>NZ_CM173217.1:0-982500 GCF_057738225.1 Stutzerimonas sp. CXK-1
GTGTCGGTAGAACTATGGCAGCAATGTGTCGAGCTTTTGCGCGATGAGCTGCCTGCTCAGCAGTTCAATACCTGGATACGTCCGCTGCAGGTCGAAGCTCAGGGCGACGAGTTGCGCGTCTATGCGCCCAATCGTTTCGTGCTCGACTGGGTTAACGAGAAGTATCTGACGCGGCTGCTCGAGCTGCTTGGCGAGCGCGCCACCGGCATCGTTCCACAGCTTTCCCTTCTGATTGGCAGCAAGCGCACTTCGTCCTCGGCGCTGCCTTCGGCGTCCGCTGCGCGGGCGCAACAGACGGTGGCGACGGCCAGCGAGCCCAGCCAGCCAGTGCGCGTGCAGGCCGAACAGGTAAAAGTCAGCCAGGCGCCCGCAGTCGAGCCGGCTCCGGTCGCGACGGAGCGAACGGTTCAAGTCGAAGGCGGGTTGAAACACACCAGTTATCTCAATCGGACCTTTACCTTCGAGAATTTCGTAGAAGGCAAATCCAACCAGCTCGCGCGCGCCGCAGCCTGGCAGGTCGCCGACAACCCGAAGCATGGCTACAACCCACTCTTCCTTTATGGTGGCGTCGGTCTCGGCAAGACGCACCTGATGCATGCCGTAGGCAACCATCTGCTGAAGAAGAATCCCAACGCGAAGGTGGTCTATCTACATTCGGAGCGTTTCGTCGCGGATATGGTCAAGGCGTTGCAGCTCAATGCGATCAACGAGTTCAAGCGTTTCTATCGGTCGGTTGACGCATTGTTGATCGACGATATCCAGTTCTTTGCCAAGAAGGAACGCTCCCAGGAAGAGTTCTTCCATACCTTCAATGCCCTGCTAGAAGGTGGCCAGCAGGTGATTCTCACCAGCGACCGCTATCCAAAGGAAATCGACGGTCTGGAGGAACGTCTGAAGTCTCGCTTCGGCTGGGGACTGACCGTAGCCGTCGAACCGCCGGAGCTGGAGACACGAGTTGCGATCCTGATGAAGAAAGCCGACCAGGCAAAGGTCGAGCTGCCACACGATGCGGCCTTCTTCATTGCGCAGCGGATACGCTCGAACGTGCGCGAACTCGAGGGCGCTTTGAAACGGGTCATCGCGCATGCGCATTTCATGGGCCGTGACATCACTATCGAACTGATCCGCGAGTCGCTCAAGGATCTACTGGCGTTGCAGGACAAGCTGGTCAGCGTCGACAATATCCAGCGCACGGTGGCCGAGTACTACAAGATCAAGATTTCCGATTTGCTGTCCAAGCGTCGTTCGCGTTCGGTTGCCCGTCCGCGGCAGGTGGCCATGGCCATGGCCAAGGAACTGACCAATCACAGCCTGCCAGAGATCGGCGACGCGTTCGGTGGGCGGGATCACACCACCGTTTTGCATGCCTGTCGTAAAATCGCCGAACTTCGGGAAATAGATGCCGATATTCGGGAAGATTACAAGAATTTGCTGCGTACATTGACCACCTGACATCACCAGGCAAGGGATCAGACCTCATGCATTTCACCATTTCGCGCGAAGCCCTGTTGAAACCTCTGCAGCTGGTCGCTGGCGTCGTCGAACGCCGTCAGACGCTGCCGGTGCTTTCCAATGTCCTGCTGGTGGTCGAGGGACAGCAACTGTCGCTTACCGGGACAGACCTGGAAGTCGAACTGGTCGGACGCGTCGCGCTCGAAGATGCAGCCGAGCCAGGGGATATTACGGTTCCGGCCCGCAAACTCATGGATATCTGCAAGAGCCTGCCTGCTGACGCACTGATCGACGTACGCCTGGACGAACAAAAGGCACTGATCAAGTCGGGGCGCAGCCGTTTCACCCTTTCCACCCTGCCGGCGTCGGATTTCCCCACCGTCGAAGAAGGCCCCGGGTCGCTGAATTTCAGCGTGGAGCAGGGCAAGTTGCGCCGGCTGATCGAGCGCAGTGGTTTCGCCATGGCTCAGCAGGATGTGCGCTATTACCTCAACGGCATGCTGATCGAGGTGTCGAATGGCATGCTTCGCGCGGTTGCCACCGATGGTCATCGCCTGGCGATGTGTTCCATGCAAGCGGGTATCGAGCAGGCCGATCGCCACCAGGTGATCGTGCCGCGCAAGGGCATTCTGGAGTTGGCGCGTTTGCTGACCGATCAGGATGCGCAGGTCAACGTGGTGCTCGGTCAGCACCATATCCGTGCCACCACTGGCGAGTTCACCTTTACCTCCAAGCTTGTCGACGGCAAGTTTCCAGATTACGAGCGCGTGCTGCCGCGCGGTGGCGACAAGCTGGTGATTGGTGAACGGCAGACCCTGCGCGAGGCGTTCAGCCGCACGGCCATCCTCTCCAACGAAAAGTACCGCGGCATTCGCCTGCAACTCGAGAGTGGCCTGCTGAAGATTCAGGCGAATAACCCGGAGCAGGAAGAGGCTGAAGAGGAAGTGGTGGTCGATTACTCCGGCGCGGCACTCGAGATCGGCTTCAACGTCAGCTACTTGCTGGATGTGCTCGGGGTGATGACCGCCGACCAGGTCCGGATGACGCTGTCGGATTCCAACAGCAGTGCGCTGGTGCAAGAGGCAGACAACGATGACTCGGCTTATGTCGTCATGCCCATGCGTCTGTAACTGCTTCGCTGAATGTCGCTAAGTCGTATTGCCGTCACCGGTGTGCGCAATCTGCAACCGGTGACGCTGTTTCCCTCCCCTCGCATCAACCTTCTCTTCGGCGAAAACGGCAGCGGCAAGACCAGCCTCCTCGAGGCGGTGCACTTGCTCGGCCTGGGTCGATCCTTTCGTAGCCAGAAGCTGGCGCCGGTCATTACGCATGAATCCGACAGCTGCACCGTTTTCGGCGAGATTCGCCGCGGCGATGGTGGCGTACGGTCGGTCGGTGTGTCCCGTGAGCGCTCGGGTGGCGAGGCGAGAATCCGCATTGACGGCGAAAACGTCCGCAGCGCCGCGGAGCTGGCCGCTGAGTTGCCGCTCCAGCTGATCAATCCTGATAGTTTCCGGCTTCTGGAGGGTGCCCCCAAGCTGCGGCGCCAGTTTCTCGACTGGGGCGTGTTCCACGTGGAACCTCGCTTCATCAAAGCCTGGCAGCGGCTACAGCAGGCGCTCCGGCAACGAAACTCCTGGCTGCGGCATGGTACACTTGACGGTGCTTTGCGCGCCGCGTGGGACCACGAGTTGGTCGCGGCCAGCGAAGAGATTGACGAGTATCGCCGCAGTTATATTCAAGCGCTGAAACCGGTTTTCGAAGAGGTCTTGGCCCAGCTGATTCGCTTGGACTCCCTCCAGTTGAGCTACTACCGGGGGTGGGACAAGGACAGGTCGCTTGCCCAGGTTCTCGACGGCTCGTTCGAACGCGATCGGCTACTGGGGCATACGCAGTCGGGCCCGCAAAGAGCTGACTTGCGTATTCGTATCGCCGGGCATAACGCGGTTGAGGTCCTTTCGCGCGGTCAGCAGAAGCTGGTGGTCGCTGCCTTGCGCATAGCGCAGGGACGGCTTCTCGATGAGGCCAAGCGAAGTCAGTGCGTCTATCTGGTGGACGACCTGCCTTCGGAGCTCGACGAGCATCATCGGCGAGCGCTATGCCAGTTGCTCGAGCAACTGGAATGTCAGGTTTTCATTACCTGCGTCGATTCAACGGTATTGCAAGCAGTCTGGCGTGAGCAGACGCCAGTCTCAATGTTTCACGTGGAACATGGGGAGATTGCCCCAGCCACGGACCCCTCGGGAGTGAAGGCATGAGCGAAAACCACGCGTACGATTCGTCCAGCATCAAGGTGCTCAAGGGACTGGATGCCGTGCGTAAGCGTCCTGGCATGTATATCGGCGACACCGATGACGGTACTGGTCTGCACCACATGGTCTTCGAGGTGGTCGACAATTCGATCGACGAAGCGCTGGCGGGGTATTGCAGCGAGATCTCCATCACCATTCATGCAGACGAATCGATCACGGTGCGCGACAACGGCCGCGGAATTCCGGTGGATATCCACAAGGAAGAAGGCGTTTCCGCTGCCGAAGTGATCATGACTGTGCTGCATGCCGGCGGCAAATTCGATGACAACTCCTACAAGGTTTCCGGAGGCTTGCACGGCGTAGGCGTCTCGGTAGTCAATGCCCTTTCCGAGGAGCTGATCCTGACCATCCGTCGTGAAGGCAAGGTTTGGGAACAGATCTATCGTCATGGCGTACCCCAGGCTCCGCTGACAGCCATGGGCGAGACCGAGGGCACCGGTACCGAGATCCATTTCAAGCCCTCGGCGGAAACCTTCAAGAATATTCATTTCAGCTGGGACATTCTTGCCAAGCGGCTGCGCGAGCTGTCTTTCCTCAATTCCGGGGTCGGCATCCTGCTGCGTGATGAGCGTACGGCCAAGGAAGAGCTGTTCAAGTACGAAGGTGGCCTCAGCGCGTTCGTCTCCTACCTGAACACCAACAAGTCGGCGATCAACCAGGTCTTCCACTTCAACGTCCAGCGTGAAGAGGATGGGGTCGGCGTCGAAATCGCGCTGCAGTGGAATGACAGCTTCAACGAGAACATCCTCTGCTTCACCAACAATATTCCGCAGCGCGACGGTGGTACCCACCTGGCGGGGTTCCGCTCGGCGCTGACCCGCAACCTGAACAACTACATCGAGCAGGAGGGCCTGGCCAAGAAGCACAAGGTCGCTACCACCGGTGACGATGCGCGTGAGGGCCTGACGGCGATCATTTCGGTGAAGGTGCCGGATCCCAAGTTCAGTTCGCAGACAAAGGACAAGCTGGTATCCAGTGAAGTCAAAACCGCCGTCGAGCAGGAAATGGGCAAGCATTTCGCCGATTTCCTGCTGGAGCATCCGAACGAAGCGAAGGCCGTGGTCGGCAAGATGATCGACGCCGCGCGTGCTCGTGAAGCCGCTCGAAAGGCGCGCGAGATGACGCGTCGCAAGGGGGCGCTGGATATCGCCGGCCTGCCGGGCAAGCTGGCCGACTGCCAGGAAAAGGACCCTGCCCTTTCCGAACTTTACATCGTGGAGGGCGATTCGGCGGGTGGCTCGGCCAAGCAGGGCCGCAACCGCAAGACGCAGGCGATCCTTCCGCTCAAGGGCAAGATTCTCAACGTCGAGAAGGCACGCTTCGACAAGATGCTCTCCTCCGCCGAGGTCGGCACGCTGATCACCGCGCTGGGCTGCGGCATCGGGCGTGAAGAGTACAACATCGACAAGCTGCGTTATCACAACATCATCATCATGACCGACGCCGACGTCGACGGCTCTCACATCCGTACACTGTTGCTGACGTTCTTCTTCCGTCAGCTGCCCGAGCTGATCGAGCGTGGCTACATTTATATCGCCCAACCGCCGCTGTACAAGGTCAAGCGTGGCAAGCACGAGCAATACATCAAGGACGACGAGGCGATGGAGGAATACCTCACCCAGTCGGCCCTGGAAGATGCGAGCGTGCACGTCAACGAGGATGCGCCGGGCCTCTCTGGCGAAGCGCTGGAGCGCCTGGTGCAGGAATACCGCAACGTGATGAAGACGCTCAAGCGTCTCTCCCGGATCTACCCGCAGGAGCTGACCGAGCACTTCATCTATCTGCCGCGTGTCACGGCAGAACAACTCGCCGACCAGGGGGCAATGCAGCGCTGGCTGGAAGGCTATGCCTTGAAACTCAAGGACATCGAGCGATCCGGGCTGACCTACCAAGCGCGCCTGCACGAGGACAAGGAACGCCACCTGTGGCTGCCTGAGGTCGAGATCACCTCGCACGGCCTGTCGAGCTTCGTCACCTTCAATCGGGACTTCTTTGCGAGTAATGACTACCGCTCGATGACTACGCTTGGAGAAAAGCTCAACAGCCTCCTGGAGGATGGAGCCTATGTTCAGCGTGGCGAGCGCAAGAAGCCCGTTGCGTCGTTCAAGGAGGCGCTCGACTGGCTGATGAACGAAGGCACCCGCCGTCATAGCGTTCAGCGCTACAAGGGACTCGGCGAGATGAATCCGGATCAGCTCTGGGAAACCACGATGGACCCGGCAGTGCGCCGCATGCTGAAGGTGACCATCGAGGACGCGATTGCGGCAGACCAGATCTTCAATACGCTGATGGGAGACGCGGTCGAGCCACGTCGCGACTTCATCGAGTCCAATGCGCTGGCGGTCTCGAATCTGGACTTCTGATCCGTCCGTGACGCGCTGCTCAGCGGTCTAAAGACACCCTGCCATGGCAGGGTGTCTTTGTTTATAGGTCCGCTCAATCGAGGCGAATGCCTCAATCAATTTCCGCTGAGCCTGGGCGGCGGGTAATTTGATCCCCAACGATTACAGGCCGCTCGGCCAGGCACATCTGACAGGGGAAACCGCATGCTCGATAGCAATCTCAAGACCCAACTGAAGGCCTACCTGGAAAAGGTCACCCAGCCGTTCGAGATCGTCGCTTCGCTGGACGACAGCGCCAAGTCCGAGGAAATGCTCGCGCTGCTGAACGACATCAACGGCCTGAGCGACAAGATCAGCCTGAACACCGCCGGCAACGATGCGCGCCGGCCATCGTTTGCCCTGGTGCGCCACGATCGCGAGATCGACCTGCGTTTCGCCGGCCTGCCCATGGGCCATGAGTTCACCTCGCTGGTGCTCGCGCTGCTGCAGGTTGGCGGCCACCCGTCGAAGCTGGCACCAGAGCTGATCGAGCAGATCCAGGCGCTCGAGGGCGAATACCGCTTCGAGACCTACTTCTCGCTGTCCTGCCAGAACTGCCCGGACGTGGTCCAGGCGCTGAACCTGATGGCGGTGCTCAACCCCAACATCCACCACGTGGCCATCGACGGCGCGCTGTTCCAGGACGAGGTCGAAGCGCGGCAGATCATGTCGGTGCCGAGCCTCTACCTCAACGGCGAACCCTTCGGCCAGGGCCGCATGGGCGTCGAGGAGATCCTCGCCAAGCTCGACACCGGCGCCGGTGCGCGTGATGCCGAGAAGCTCAAGGCCAAGAGTGCCTTCGACGTGCTCGTCATCGGTGGTGGCCCGGCCGGCGCTGCGGCGGCGATCTACGCCGCGCGCAAGGGCATCCGCACCGGCGTCGCCGCCGAGCGCTTCGGCGGCCAGGTGCTGGACACCATGGCCATCGAGAACTTCATCTCGGTGAAGGAAACCGAAGGCCCGAAACTGGCCCGCGCGCTCGAAGAACACGTGCGCGAGTACGAGGTCGACGTGATGAACCTGCAGCGTGCCAGCCAGTTGGTCCCGGCGGGCGACGACGGCCTGCACACCGTGCGGTTCGACAACGGCGGCGAGCTCAAGGCCAAGACCCTGATCCTCGCCACCGGGGCGCGCTGGCGCGAGATGAACGTGCCCGGCGAGCAGGAATACCGTGGCCGCGGCGTCGCCTACTGCCCGCACTGCGATGGCCCGCTGTTCAAGGGCAAGCGCGTGGCGGTGATCGGCGGCGGCAACTCTGGCGTCGAGGCGGCGATCGACCTGGCTGGCATCGTCGCCCACGTCACCCTGCTGGAGTTCGGCGAGAGCCTGCGGGCCGACGCGGTGCTGCAGCGCAAGCTGCAGAGCCTGCCGAACGTGACCATCCTGACCATGGCGCAGACCACCGAGGTCAAGGGCGACGGGCAGAAGGTCACCGGGCTGGTCTACAAGGACCGCCACAGCGACGAGGTCCACGACCTCGAGCTCGAAGGCATCTTCGTGCAGATCGGCCTGCTGCCCAACAGCGACTGGCTCAAGGGCACGGTCAACCTGTCGCGCTTCGGCGAGATCGAGGTCGACGCCAAGGGCCAGACCAACATCCCCGGCGTGTTCGCCGCCGGTGACGTGACCACGGTGCCCTACAAGCAGATCGTCATCGCCCTCGGCGAAGGCGCCAAGGCCTCGCTGTCGGCCTTCGACCACCTGATCCGCAGCAGTGCCCCGGTGATCTGAGGCGCGAAAGCGGCATGAAAAAGGGAGCGGACCGCAAGGCTGCTCCCTTTTTTGCCTGACCAGCTGACGCGCCGATGGCTCAGCTGACGCTGCTGTGTACCACGCAGCGGTTACGGCCCTCATGCTTGGCTTGGTACAGCGCCTCGTCGGCCCGCTTGAGCAGCCGCTCGTAGTCGGGATGGCCGTCATGCACGGCCATGCCAATACTCACGGTTACCTGCAGTTCACCCCCCTTCTGCAGGCGTAGCGTTTCGCTGGCGATGCGCTTGCGCAGCTTCTCGGCGATCTGCAGCGCCTTGCTGGCATCGATATCCACCAGCACCATGAGGAACTCTTCACCGCCGAGACGGAATGCGTAGTCGCCGCCACGCGAGTTGCTCGCCAGCAGTGTGGCGACCTGCTGCAGGACCTGGTCGCCGCCATCGTGCCCATAGCGGTCGTTGACCTGCTTGAAGTGGTCGACGTCGATCACCAGCACACCGAAGGTGCTGCCGGACTGGCGGCTGTAGAGCACCTCCTTCGACAGCACGACCGGCAGAAACTTGCGGTTGAGCAGACGGGTGAGCACGTCTCGCCCGGCCTCCAGATCGTTGGCCTGCTCGAACAGGCTGTCGAGCAGGAACTTGATCGCGCGGGTCTGTTCGCGGACCTGGTGCAACAGGCCGAGATCACCGCGCTCGGCACTCGGCGGCGCTTCGCAGAGTTCGCCGAGCGTCCGGTCGATGCTGTCGATGTAGCCGAGGATGCTGGCGCTTTCCGGTGACCCCTGGAAGGCATGCGATGCCTTGTGGCGGAACCACAGGCCGAATTCGGAGCTGGCCAGCTGCGGCAGGCCGGTCGCGGTATTGCCGATCGCGAAGTCGAACATCAGCTGGTTTTCCCAGTCCAGCAGCGCGGCGCGCTGGCGCTCTTTTTCCGCGCCGATGTTCTGCGACACGGAGAACAGCCGGTACGCCTCCTCCGCGCGGGAATTGCGATCGTGCGACTGGGAAAAGGCAAAGCACATGATCTCGATTGCCAGATCGATGATGTCATCGCCCAGACGGGCCGCCTGGCGTCGCAGCGGCTCGTCGAGGCCCTGCTCTTCCAGCAGCTCGCGCAGGCGGTGCTTGAGCGCGCGTGCACCGCGCAGCACCAGGCTGACCGGAATCTCGATACGTGCATGGATCTCGCCAACCTTGCGCTGTTGCTCGATCACTTCGATGAAGCGGGGCTCGTCCGGCGCGCGGAACACGTTGCAGACCCAGCGCTGCATCGAGGCGCTCAGCCGCGTCTTGACCTGGTCATGGCTGAGAAACATGGCCGATTGCGGGTCGGCGAGCATCTGCGCATAGAAGTAGCGCGCCAGCTCGGCGCTCTCCTGCTCGGCCAGCTGGCGGAGCGCATCGGCAGCAGCAGGCGCATAGGCAGCGGTCAGCCGCTGCCACTCGCCGGCCAGTTCTTCATTGGTGATATGCATTGCAGGGCCTTGGGAGACGGCGCGCGGCGGTCAGTGATGAAAGCGGGGACGAGCCTCTAGCTCGGTTACCTGGGCGTTGATCCAGTCTTCGGCGCGCTGGTTGAGTTCGGCGATCGCGCGTGGGCCCTCGCCCTCGGCGTGCATCGCCGGGCCGATGACGACCTCGATGGTGCCTGGGTGCTTGTGCCAGCCGCTGCGAGGCCAGAAAACGCCGGCATTATGCGCGATGGGCAGTACTGGCAGGCCGGCATTGACTGCCAGGGCGGTGCCTCCGCGCGAAAACTTCCCAGGTTGCCCGACCGGGACGCGGGTGCCCTCAGGAAAGATCAGCACCCAGATGCCCTGCTCCAACCGCTCCTGGCCTTGCTTGGCCACCTGGCGCAGAGCGGCCTTGGGGTTGTCGCGATCGATGGCGATGGGCTTGAGCAGCATCATCGCCCAACCAAAGAACGGCACGCGCAGCAGCTCGCGCTTGAGGACCTGGGTCAAGGGTTCGAAGTAGGCCGAGAGAAAGAAGGTCTCCCAGGTGCTTTGATGCTTTGCCAGGATCACGCAAGGGCGTTGCGGGACGTGCTCCGCGCCGCGCACCTCATAGCGGATGTCGAGGAGCGTGCGCGCGAGCCAGACGGCGCAGCGACACCAGGTGCGTACCACGAAACGATAGCGCCCACGGAACGACATCAGCGGCGCACACACCACGCTGATCAGGCACCAGACGAAGGCGCTCAATGCCAGCAGCGTGTAGAACAGGACGATGCGAAAGGGATACAGGGCGCTCATCGAGAGGTTCCGAGCAGATGGTCGACGACGGCGGCCAGGTCATCGAAGACCTGGGTGCCCGGCGGCAGCGAGCCTTGCAGCGTACGCAGGCCCTTTCCGGTCCGGACCAGATAGGGCGTACCGCCCAGCACCAGGCCGGCATGCAGGTCGCGGTGGCTGTCGCCGACCACCGGCACGCCGACCAGGTCAGTCAGGCCGTAATGTTCGGCGATGCGCCGAAACAACCCCGGCAGCGGCTTACGGCAATCGCAGCCATCGTCGGGGCCGTGCGGGCAATGCACGATGAGATCGATGCGTCCGCCCGCCTCCATCGCCAGCTGCTGCATCTTCAGGTGCATGTCGCCCAGCGTGCTGAGATCGAACTTGCCCCGGGCGACGCCCGACTGGTTGGTGGCCACTGCCACCGTCCAGCCGGCCTTGCACAGGCGGGCGATCGCCTCCAGCGAGCCCGGAATCGGCACCCACTCGTCCGGGGACTTCACGTAATCGTCGGAGTCTTCGTTGATGACTCCGTCGCGATCCAGGACGATCAGCTTCATCGGCTTAGCCAAGTGCGGAAATATCGGCGACACCAAGGAACAGTCCTCTCAGCCGGGCCAGCAGGGCATAACGATTGGCGCGCACCGAGGCATCCTCGGCATTCACCAGCACCGCCTCGAAGAAGGCATCCACCGGGCCGCGCAGGTGCGCCAGGCGCTCCAGCGCCTCGCGGTACTGGCGTGCTGCGGCCAGCGGCTGGACCGCCTGCTCGGCCTGCTGCAGCGCCGAATACAGCGAGAACTCGGTGGCATTGTCGAACCAGCGTGGCTCGACCGCGTCGGGCAGCTTCGCCTCGAACTTGCCGAGCAGGTTCGAGACCCGCTTGTTCGCCGCGGCCAGCGCCTCGGCTTCCGGCAATGTGCGGAAGGCCTGAACGGCCTGTACGCGCTGGTCGAAGTCCAGGGCCGAACCCGGTTGTACGGCACGTACCGAGAGGTAGGTGGCGACGTCGACGCCTTCATCCTCGTAACGCGCCCGCAGACGGTCGAAGATGAACTCCAGCACCTGGTCGGCGAGCCCGGCGCTCTTCACCTGCGTACCGAACTGGCCGATGGCGAAATTCACCGCCTCGACCAGGTTCAGGTCCAGACGCTTCTCGATGAGGATGCGCAGCACGCCGAGGGCGGCACGACGCAGGGCGTAGGGGTCCTTGGAGCCGGTCGGCAGCATGCCGATGCCGAAGATGCCGACCAGGGTGTCGAGCTTGTCCGCCACGGCCACGGCCGCACCAGTGAGTGTGCTCGGCAGCTCGCCGCCGGCACCGCGTGGCATGTATTGCTCGTTCAGCGCCAGGGCGACGTCTTCCGGCTCGCCCTCGTTGAGCGCGTAGTAGTAGCCGGCGATGCCTTGCATTTCGGGGAATTCGCCGACCATCTCGGTCGCCAGATCAGCCTTGCTCAGCAGGCCGGCGCGCATGGCGCGCGCCTTGTCGCCACCCGTGCGTTCGGCAATCAGCCCGGCCAGGCGCGAGACGCGCTCGGCCTTGTCATACACGCTGCCGAGCTGGGCCTGGAACACCACATTCTTCAGGCGTTCGTTGAAGCGTTCCAGTGGCTGCTTCTTGTCCTGCTTGAAGAAGAACTCGGCGTCGGTCAGGCGCGGACGCACGACCTTCTCGTTGCCGGATACGATCTGTGCCGGGTCCTTGGATTCGATGTTGGCCACGGTGATGAAGCGCGGTAGCAACTTGCCGTTGGCATCCAGCAGGCAGAAGTACTTCTGGTTGTCCTGCATGGTCGAGATCAGCGCTTCCTGCGGCACTTCGAGGAAGCGTTCCTCGAACGAGCAGACCAGCGGCACCGGCCACTCGACCAGCGCGGTCACTTCATCGAGCAGCGCCGGCGGCACGATGGCCGTGCCGTTCTGCTCGCCAGCCAGCTGCTCGACGCGCTTGGCGATCAGCTCGCGGCGCTCGGCGAAGTCGGCGATCACATGGGCGCCACGCAGGTCTTCCAGGTAGCTGGACGGCTTGGAAATGTGCACCTGGCCTGGGCTATGGAAGCGGTGGCCGCGCGATTCGCGACCGGCGCGCTGGGCAAGGATCTCACAATCGATCACCTGCTCACCGAACAGCATCACCAACCACTGGGTCGGGCGGACGAACTCTTCCTTGCGTGCAGCCCAGCGCATGCGCTTGGGGATCGGCAGATCGTTCAGCGAGGCCTCGACGATGCCTGGCAGCAACTGGGCGGCCGGCTGGCCCTCGATGGTGCGGCTGAACTTGAGTTTCGGCCCGCTGCGATCGATCTCGGCCAGGTCCACGCCACACTTGCGGGCGAAACCCAGGGCGGCCTGGGTCGGCTCGCCATCGGCGTCGAAGGCGGCCTGCAGCGGCGGGCCGTCGAGGTTGATGCTGCGATCGGGCTGCTGAGTCGCCAGTTGCTCGACCAGCACCGCCAGGCGGCGCGGCGCGGCGTAGGCCTGGGCCTTGGCAAAGCTCAGGCCGGCGTCCTTCAGGCCCTTCTCGATACCGGCGCAGAAGGCTTCGGCCAGCTTGGCTAGTGCCTTCGGTGGCAGTTCTTCGGTACCCAGTTCGACGAGGAAATCCAGTGCACTCATTCTGCAGCCTCCAGCTTGGCCAGCACTTCGTCACGCAGTTCGGGGGTGGCCATGGGGAAGCCGAGTTTGGCCCGGGCCAGCAGGTAGCTCTGGGCGATCGAACGCGCCAGGCTGCGCACGCGCAGGATGTACTGCTGGCGCGCGGTGACCGAAATGGCGCGACGGGCATCGAGCAGGTTGAAGGTGTGCGAGGCCTTGACCACCATCTCGTAGGCCGGCAGCGGCAGCTCGGCGGCCATCAGCCGGTTGGCTTCGCTCTCGTAGAAGTCGAAGAGTTCGAACAGCTTCGGCACGTTGGCGTGCTCGAAGTTGTAGGTCGACTGCTCCACCTCGTTCTGGTGGAACACGTCGCCATAGGTCACGGTGCCGAACGGGCCGTCGGCCCAGATCAGGTCGTACACCGAGTCGACGCCTTGCAGGTACATGGCCAGGCGCTCGAGACCGTAGGTGATCTCGCCGGTGACCGGGTAGCACTCGACGCCGCCGACCTGCTGGAAGTAGGTGAACTGGGTGACTTCCATGCCGTTGAGCCACACCTCCCAGCCCAGACCCCAGGCGCCGAGGGTCGGCGATTCCCAGTTGTCCTCGACGAAACGTACGTCGTGTACCGCGGTGTCGACGCCGATGCGGCGCAGCGACTCGAGGTACAGGTCCTGGATGTTCTCCGGGTTGGGCTTCAACACCACCTGGAACTGGTAGTAGTGCTGCAGGCGGTTGGGGTTCTCGCCGTAGCGGCCGTCGGCCGGGCGGCGCGAAGGCTGGACGTAGGCGGCGTTCCAGGTCTCGGGACCGATGGCGCGCAGGAAGGTGGCGGTATGGAACGTACCGGCGCCCATTTCCATGTCATAGGGCTGCAGGACCACGCAACCCTGCTCGGCCCAGTAGCTTTGCAGGGCGAGGATCAGGTCTTGGAAGGTGCGCACGGCTGGCGTAGTCTGGCTCAAAATTTCACCTGTGCTGGGCTTCGACAGAAAGCCTCGAAGTATACCCGCGGCCTCCCCTTGGTTGCGATTGTTTCGGCCCCGGCCCGGCAGCCGTTTTTCCGATGCGAGGAACCCAGCATGCCCCGATGCGCCTGGTGCGGCGACGACCCGCTGTATGTGCGTTATCACGACGAGGAATGGGGCGTGCCGACGCGCGACCCGCAGCTGCTTTTCGAATTTCTCCTGCTCGAGGCCTTCCAGGCGGGGCTCTCGTGGATCACCGTGCTGCGCAAGCGTGAACGCTATCGGCAGGTACTGTTCGGCTTCGATGCCGAGCGGCTGGCGATCATGAGCGACGGCGAGATCGACGAGCGGATGCAGGACCCCGGCATCATCCGCAACCGCCGCAAGCTCGAGGCAGCGCGCGGTAATGCGCGTGCCTGGCTGGCTCTGGAAGACCCGGCGGGCTTCGTCTGGTCGTTTGTCGATGGTCGGCCGAAGGTCAACCGCTTCGAGCGCCTGGATCAGGTCCCGGCCGTGACCGACGAGGCGCAAGCCATGAGTCGGGCGCTCAAGCGCGCCGGTTTCAGCTTTGTCGGGCCGACCATCTGTTATGCCTACATGCAGGCCTGTGGCATGGTCCTCGATCATCTGGTCGACTGCGAGCGGCACGCCCAGTTGGCTGGCGAATATGCCGGCTGAAGGCGCTACGGGTAAACTGGCGCGTTTTCGAGGCTGGAGTTCGGCGTGGAAAAATTCAAAGGTGCTCTGGTGGTCGGCGTGCTGCGCCTGGTGGCAATGCTGCCCTGGCCGCTGGTGCAAGGGTTGGGGGCTGTGATCGGCTGGCTGATGTGGAAACTGCCCAACCGCTCGCGTGAGGTGGCGCGCACCAACCTCGCCAAGTGTTTTCCCGAGCATGACGCCGCGGCCATCGACCGCCTGCTCGGCAAGAGCCTCAACGGCATTGGCAAGACCTTTACCGAGAGTGCCTGCGCCTGGATCTGGCCGGCCGAAAAAACCCTGGGTCTGATCAAGCAGGTCGAGGGCCTGGAGGTGCTCGAGCGCGCCCTGGCCTCGGGCAAGGGCGTGGTCGGCATCACCAGCCATCTGGGCAACTGGGAGGTGCTGAACCACTTCTATTGCGCGCAGTGCAAGCCGATCATCTTCTACCGCCCGCCGAAGCTCAAAGCGGTCGACGATCTGCTGCAGCAGCAGCGCGTGCAGCTGGGCAATCGAGTCGCACCGTCGACCAAGGAAGGCATCCTCAGCGTGATCAAGGAAGTCCGCCGCGGCGGTGCGGTGGGCATTCCCGCCGACCCGGAGCCCAGCGAAGGCAGCGGCCTGTTCGTACCGTTCTTCGCGATCCAGGCACTGACCAGCAAGTTCGTCCCCGGCATGCTCGCCGGAGGCAAGGCCGAGGGCGTTTTCCTGCATGCCTTGCGCCTGGAGGACGGCTCGGGCTACAAGGTGGTTCTCGAGGCCGCGCCGGCCGAGATGTACAGCACCGACCCGGCGGTCGGGGTCGCTGCCATGAGCGCGATGATCGAGAAATACGTGCGCGCCTATCCGGCCCAGTACATGTGGACGATGAAACGCTTCAAGAAGCGTCCGCCGGGTGAGAAGCGCTGGTACTGAACCAAAGGCCATCGACAAGGACGTTCAGCATGCACAACCTGCGAAAGCATCCGCGTACCCCGCTCAAGTGCCGGATCCGTGTCCGCCATGAATCTTTCGGTGAGCTGATCGGCCACACCCGCGACCTGTCCGATGGGGGCGTCTACATTCGTCATCCGGATCTGGCTGCGCTCGAGCCAGGCGCGATTCTCATCGGGCAGGTACAGGATCTGCCGGTGCCGGCGCCTGAGTTGGAGATGGTCGTCACTCGGGTGGACGCCGAAGGCGCCGGGCTGCGTTTCGTCGAGGGCTGAGCCCCGTTCAGTCGGGCGTCAGGCGCCCGAGGCGCTTGAGGAACACCGCCATTTCCCGTTCGGCCTGCTTGTCGCCCTGCTCCGCCGCGGCTGCGATGCCCTGCTCCCAGGCATGGCGCGCGCCGGCGCTGTCACCGGCGGCCTGCATGGCCTTGCCCAGCAGTTTCCAGGCCGCCGAGTAGCGCGGGTTCATTTCCACGCAGCGGCGCAGATGCTCGACGGCCTTGGCTGGTTGCTCGGCGTCCAGATAGCCCTTGCCCAGGCCGAAGCGCAGCATGGGATTGTCGATGCCTTGGGCGAGCATTTTTTCCAACGATTCGAGCATGGCGCACCTGCGATTCGACC
Source organism: Stutzerimonas sp. CXK-1 (assembly GCF_057738225.1). Taxonomy (NCBI): domain Bacteria; kingdom Pseudomonadati; phylum Pseudomonadota; class Gammaproteobacteria; order Pseudomonadales; family Pseudomonadaceae; genus Stutzerimonas; species Stutzerimonas sp. CXK-1. Next base: position 15,910 of record NZ_CM173217.1, read on the forward strand.
CCGGGGCCTTTACTGTAGTGAAAAGCGCCCGATCGGCAAGCACTCATGCGCGAGGCGCATGTACGCGTTCAGTGCGCCTCGTTGACCGCACTGAGAAATTCCCGGGTGCGCTCCTCCTGCGGATCGTTGAACAGGGCTTCTGGCGTGCCCTGTTCGTGGATGCGGCCCTGGTGGAAGAAGCACACCCTGTCGGCGAATTCGCGAGCGAAGCCCATCTGGTGGGTGACCATCAGCATGGTCAGATTGTGCGCTTCGCCGAGCCGCCGGATCACATTGAGCACTTCGCCGCAGAGCTCCGGGTCGAGGGCCGAGGTGACTTCGTCGAACAGCATCACCTGGGGACGCATCGCCAGTGCGCGGGCGATCGCCACACGCTGCTGCTGGCCGCCGGAGAGCTGCGACGGAAAGTGTTCCAGCTTGTCCTCCAGGCCGACCATGGCCAGCAACTCCACGGCGCGTTCACGAGCCTCGGCCTTCGACAGGCCGAGGACCTGAACCGGCGCCTCCATGACGTTGTGCAGTGCATCCATGTGCGGAAACAGGTTGAAGCTCTGGAACACCATGCCCACCTTGCCGCGCATGCGCCGCAGGTATCGACTGTTGGCGCGAACCAGCTCGCCGTTCGCGCCGGGCATGTGCGTCAGCGGCTCGCCATCGACTTCGATCACGCCGTCATCGATGTCCTCGAGCGTCATCAATACGCGTAGCAGGGTTGATTTGCCCGAACCGCTGGGACCGATGATGGCGACCTTCTCGCCCGCGGCGACTTCCAGATCAAGGTGGTCGAGCACGGTCAGCCCACCGTAGCGCTTGGTGACGCCGGCGAAGCGCACCATGGGTTGCGCCGCAGTATCGGCCGGTGCTTGTGGGGTGTCGTTCATCAGGCGAGCTCCATGCGTTTTTCCAGGCGGCGTACGAACCAGGCCAGACCCAGGCTGAGGATGAGAAAGAACACGCCGACCAGCGTGATCGGCTCCAGGTAGCGGAAGCTCTCCGAGCCGATGTTCTTGGCCCGCTGCATGATTTCCACCACCGTGATGGCCGACAGCACCGGTGTGTCCTTGAGGATCGAGATCAGGTAGTTGCCCAGCGCCGGCAGGACCGGGCGCAGCGCCTGCGGCAGGATGACGTCGCGATAGGCGGTCCACGGCGAGAGGTTGAGCGCCGTCACCGCTTCCCATTGCGCCCGCGGCACGGCATCGAGGCCGGCGCGGTATACCTCGGCGGTGTAGCAGGCATAGTGCAGCGCGATGCCGAGGATGCCGGCCTGCAGCGCCGACAGGTGCAGCCCGTAGTTCGGCAGTACGTAAAAGAGGAAGTACACCTGGATCAGCAGTGGTGTGCTGCGGATGAATTCGATCAGCCCGGTGACCGGCCAGGCCAGCCAGCGCTGCCGGCTGCGGCGGCCGAGCGCAAGGAACAGGCCAAGCACCACGGCGATGGCGAAGCCGCCGAGGGCGATGCCCAGCGTCGCGAGCGAGGCGTCGAGCAGGCGCGGCAGGATCCGCCAGGCAAAGCTCCAGTCGAAGAAGTTCATGCCAGGCCCCCGCGTGTCTGCCCGCGTGCCAGGCGCCGATACAGCAGGCGCATGCAGGCGTTGATCAGCTGTGCCAGAACGAAATAGATCACCAGCGCCAGGCCGAAGATTTCCAGGGTCATCAGCGTCGCCTGGTCGAGCTGGCGGGCGCGGAAGGCCAGATCGGACAGAGTGATCAGCGACACCAGGGAAGTGTTTTTCAGCAGCTCGATGAGCAGGTTGGTGCCCGGCGGAATCGCGGCCAGCAGCGCCTGCGGCAGGATGATCCGCCGAAAGCGCGTCGCCGGGGTCATGTTCAGCGCATGGCAGGCCTCGTGCTGCCCGGGGTTGACCGAACGGATTGCCCCACGCAGCACCTCGGCTCCGTACGCGCCGATGTTCAGGCCGAGGCCGACCACCGCGACGGTGAAGGCGCTCATCTCGATCTCGAAAGGCGGCATGGGCAGAACGAAGTACAGCCAGAACAGCTGCACGAGCAGGGACGAGCCGCGAAACACCTCGATATAGGCGATGGCCAGCCAGCGTAGCGGAGCAATGGGTGACAGGCGGCCAAAGGCGCCGATCAGCGCGCAGAAAATGGCCAGCAGCGAGCCCCAGAAGGTGACCTTTACGGTCACCCAGGCGCCCTGCAGGAGTAGCGGAAGCAAGTCGATCATGGCCGGTATCCGGTAGAGGCATCAGACGCACGACGCCCTTGGCCAGCGCACCTCGGCGTCGAGCGCCGCGGCGTCTGGCAAGGGCGTGATGAAGCGAGAGATCGGGAGGGCGGGACACTGGCCCCGCCTACCGTTACTGGGCGCAGAGTTCCTCGGCCGTCTTGTCCGGCAGGTTGGACCGGTCGAAGCCGAAGGGCTTGACGGTCGCCAGGTGCTCTTCGCTGCCCAGCCACTGCTTGAGTTCGGCATTGACGGCATCGCGCAGCGCCTTGTCCTTCGGCCGGAACGCCAGCGCGCCGTAGCCGGCCCGGGCCGGGTCATCCTTGAAGTCGTCGATGGCTTCAACCTGGTCGCCGGCCTTGTCGGCCAGGCCACGCATGGTCAGCTGCGTACCGATTGCCGCATCGGCGCGGCCGGTCCGCACGGCCTGCAACTGCGAGGTGGTGTCGGGTACCTGGAGGATCTGCGCGTCCTTGATGCCGGCCTCGCGCGCATAGCCCAGGTTCACCGTGCCCGACATGATGGCGATCTTGACGTCGGGGTTGTTGGCGATGTCTTCGTAGCTGTGCAGGTTCTTCGGGTTGCCTTCGGCCACCAGCAGGGTGTCGAGCAGACGATAGTGCGGGTCGGTGAAGATCACCTGCTTGCAACGTTCGGGTGTGATGTACATGCCGGCGGCGATCAGATCGAAGCGGCCGGCGCGCAGGCCCGGAATCAGCGAGCCCCATTCGGTCAGGACCGGCTTGATGGTTTCCACGCCCATGCGTTCGAAGATGTGCCGGACGATCTCCGGTGATTCACCGGTGACCTTGCCGTCCAGTGCGGTGTAGGCGAACGGGGTTTCATTGGCGTAACCGATGCGGACGGAACTGTCCTGCTTGATGTCTTCCAGGGTATCGGCCTGTGTCTGGCTGCCGACCAGGATGCCCGCCAGTGCGGTGCAACCGATCAGTAACCGGCGGGTGTTTGACGGGATGATGCTGATCCTCATGGGAAGTTCTCCTGTTCCTTGTGAGACCCGCGAACGGATCGTTTTTCGTAGGAGGCGCTGTCTTCGTCGGGCTTAGAAAAGACCTCACTGGGTCAGTAAAGGTGCCTTTTCAGGCACCGTCGATAGCTTTCGATAATCGCAAGAAGGCGGTGCTGGTTTGCGACGATCCGCCTGGAGGGTACAAAAAAGCGCTCCTGATGTGAAATCAGGAGGCCAATTGAGACGAATGGATTCGAATCAGCCAGATCGTTGAAGCGGCATCGAAGGCCAGTAATCGCCGGCGTCGATTGAAGGAATTAAACCTGGCCCATCAGCCGCATGCTATGGCAGCCAGCCGGGCGCCCGGCCCGCGGGGAGAACCCGGGCCGAGCAGCGCAGCGGTCGATCAGAAGAATGTAAGGCCGGCCTGGAACAGCCGTTCGACGTCGCGGATGTGGCGCTTGTCGGTGAGGAAGAGGATCACGTGGTCGCCGGACTCGATGAGGGTGTCATCGTGGGCGATCAGTACCTGCTCGTCGCGAATCACGGCGCCGATGGTGGTGCCCGGCGGCAGCGCGATCTTGCCGATGCGCCGGCCGACCACCTTGCTCGAACGCGCATCGCCGTGGGCCACCACCTCGATGGCCTCGGCGGCGCCGCGGCGCAGCGAGTGCGCGCTGACGATATCGCCGCGGCGGACGTGGGTCAGCAAGGTGCCGATGGTAGCCAGCTGCGGGCTGATCGCGATATCGATCTCGCCGCCCTGGATCAGGTCGACGTAGGCGGTGTTGTTGATGATGCACATCACCTTGCGCGCGCCCAGCCGCTTGGCCAGCAGCGACGACATGATGTTGGCTTCGTCGTCGTTGGTCAGCGCCAGGAACACGTCCGCTTCGTTGACGTTCTCTTCTTCGAGCAGGTCGCGATCCGACGCACTGCCCTGCAGGATGATGGTGCTGTCCAGAGTTTCCGAGAGGTAGCGGCAGCGCGCCGGATTCATCTCGATGATCTTCACCTGGTAGCGGCTCTCGATGGCCTCGGCCAGCCGCTCGCCGATGTGCCCGCCACCGGCGATGACGATGCGTTTGTAATTCTCGTCGAGCCGGCGCATCTCGCTCATCACGGCACGGATGTGCCCGCGCGCGGCAATGAAGAACACCTCGTCGTCGGCTTCGATGACGGTGTCGCCCTGCGGCAGGATCGGGTGGTTGCGTCGGAAGATGGCAGCCACCCGGGTGTCGACGTTGGGCATGTGGTGGCGCAGCTGGCGCAGCTCCTGGCCGACCAGCGGGCCGCCGTAATAGGCGCGCACCGCGACCAGCTGGGCCTTGCCTTCGGCGAAATCGATCACCTGCAGGGAGCCGGGATGCTCGATCAGGCGCTTGATGTAGTTGGTCACCACCTGCTCGGGGCTGATCAGCACGTCGACCGGGATGGATTCGTTCTGGAACAGCCCGGAATGCACGAGATAGGCCGATTCGCGCACGCGGGCGATCTTGGTCGGCGTGTGAAACAGGCTGTAGGCCACCTGGCAGGCGACCATGTTGGTTTCGTCGCTGTTGGTCACTGCCACCAGCATGTCGGCGTCGTCGGCGCCGGCCTGGCGCAGCACCGTGGGGAACGAGCCACGGCCCTGGATGGTGCGGATGTCCAGGCGGTCGCCCAGATCGCGCAGGCGGTCGCCGTCGGTATCGACCACGGTGATGTCGTTGGCTTCGCTGGCCAGGTGTTCGGCCAGGGTGCCGCCGACCTGCCCGGCACCGAGAATGATGATCTTCAAGACAGGACTCCCGAAACGGCTTGTTCGCCCGCCCCTGACTGCGGCCGGGCGCTGCGCGGCTGCGCGGCGATCTTGATCAGTTTGGCGTAGTAGAACCCATCGTGCCCGTCGGGCTGCGGCAGCAGCTGGCGGCCATGCGGCTGCGGTACGCCGAAGCCGGGCGGCAGGTCCAGCTCGCGGGCGCCGGGGGTGCGGGCAAGGAAATCGGCGATTACCTCGCGGTTTTCCTGCGGCATCACCGAGCAGGTGGCATACAGCAGCACGCCGCCAACGTCGAGCGTGGGCCAGAGCGCATCAAGCATCTCGCCCTGCAGGCGGGCCAGCGCGGGGATGTCTTCGGCCTTGCGTGTCAGCTTGATGTCCGGATGCCGACGAATCACGCCGGTCGCCGAACAGGGCGCGTCGAGCAGAATGCGCTGGAACGGCTGGCCGTCCCACCAGGCCGCCGTATCGCGCGCGTCGGCGGCCACCAGCTGGGCCTCGAGACGCAGACGCTGCAGGTTTTCGGCGACCCGCGCCAGGCGTCGGGGCTCGAGGTCCAGCGCGGTGAGTGCGGCCAGGCCCGGTTCGCGCTCGAGCAGGTGGCAGGTCTTGCCGCCCGGCGCGCAGCAGGCATCGAGCACGCGCTGGCCCGGAGCGAGGTCGAGCAGTCGTGCGGCCAGCTGCGCCGCTTCGTCCTGCACGCTGACGCGGCCTTCGGCGAAGCCGGGCAAGCGTTGCACGTCGAGAGCGCCCGCCAGGCGAACCCCGTCTTCGCTGAACGGGCAGGCAAAGGCTTCGATGCCAGCGGCCTGCAGCTCGGCAAGATAGCCGTCGCGGTCGGTCTGCCGACGGTTGACCCGCAGGGTCATCGGCGGGTGGGCATTGTTGGCCGCGCAGATGGCTTCCCACTGCTCGGGCCAGTTCGCCTTCAGGCTTTTCTGCAACCAGCGCGGATGCGCCAGGCGGATCACCGGGTCGCGCTCAAGCTCGCCGAGCAGCGTTTGCCCTTCACGCTGGGCACGGCGCAGCACGGCATTGAGCAGGCCCTTGGCCCAGGGCTTCTTCAACTTGTCGACGCAGCCTACCGTTTCGCCGATCGCCGCGTGCGGCGGGATGCGGGTGTGTAGCAGCTGGTAGAGGCCCACCAGCAACAGCGCCTCGACGTCGCGGTCGGCGACCTTGAACGGCTTCTGCAACAGCCGTTCGGCCAGGCCAGCCAGGCGCGGCTGCCAGCGTGCGGTGCCAAAGGCGAGCTCCTGGGTCAGGCCGCGATCGCGTGCATCGACCTTGTCGAGCACCTCCGGCAGGCTGCTGCCCAGCGAGGCCTTGCCGTTTAACACCGCAGCCAGTGCGCGAGCCGCTGCCAGGCGCGGATTCACTGGCCGAGCACCTGGCCGGGCGCGAACTGCTCGCGGCGGCTGTTGTACAGATCGGCAAAGTCCAGCGGCTTGCCACCGGGCAGTTGCAGGCGAGTCAGCTGCAGCGCGCCCGTGCCACAGGCAACGGTCAGGCCGTCCTTGCCAACCGCGAGGATACGGCCGGGCTCGCCCTGCCCCGGGACCAGCCGCGTGGCATGCACTTTCAACACGTCACCGGCCAGGCTGCTGTGGCAGATCGGCCAGGGATTGAACGCCCGGACCAGCCGCTCCAGCTCTGCGGCCGGGCGCTGCCAGTCGAGGCGCGCTTCGTCCTTGCTCAGCTTGTGTGCGTAGGTCGCGTGCGTATCGTCCTGCCGCTCGCCCGGCAGGGCGCCGGCCTGCAGCCGTGCGACCGCCTCGACGACGGCTTGCGCGCCGAGTGCGGCAAGTCGGTCGTGCAGGCTGCCCCCGGTATCGCTCGGGCCGATCGGCGTGCTGACCTTCAGCAGCATCGGGCCGGTGTCTAGCCCGGCCTCCATCTGCATCACGGTGACCCCGCTCTCGCTGTCGCCGGCCTCGATCGCGCGCTGGATCGGCGCCGCACCGCGCCAGCGCGGCAGCAGCGAGGCGTGGCTGTTGATGCAGCCCAACCGTGGCGTATCGAGCACGGCCTGCGGCAGGATCAGGCCATAGGCGACGACCACCATCAGATCCGGCTGCAGTGCAGCCAGTGCGTGCTGGGCCTCGGCATCGCGCAGGGTCGCTGGTTGCATCACGGGGAGGCCATGCTGCAGGGCCAACTGTTTGACGGGGCTGGGCATCAGCTTCTGGCCGCGCCCAGCCGGACGGTCCGGCTGGGTGTAGACGGCCACCACCTGATAACCGGCCTGCAGCAAGGCTTCGAGATGCTGGGCGGCGAATTCGGGAGTGCCGGCAAAGACGATACGCATGGGAAACTCGCTAAGAAAAAGGCTTGCCGGAGCAAGCCTTTCGGGGTTCGAGAATCAAGCCTGCTGACGGTGCAGCTTTTCCAGCTTTTTCTTGATCCGGTCGCGCTTGAGATTGGACAGGTAATCGACGAACAGCTTGCCGTTGAGATGATCGCATTCGTGCTGAATGCACACCGCCAGCAGCCCTTCGGCGATCAGCTCGTACGGCTGGCCGTCGCGATCGAGCGCCTTGACCTTGACCTTCTGCGGACGGTCGACGTTCTCGTAGAAGCCCGGCACCGAAAGGCAACCTTCCTGGTACTGGTCCATCTGGTCGGTCAGTGATTCGAACTCGGGGTTGATGAAGACCCGCGGCTCGCTTCTGTCCTCGGACAGGTCCATCACCACCACGCGCTTGTGCACATTGACCTGCGTCGCCGCCAGGCCGATGCCGGGGGCGTCGTACATGGTCTCGAACATGTCGTCGACCAGCTGGCGGATGGCGTCATCCACCACGTCCACCGGCTTGGCGATGGTACGCAGGCGCGGATCGGGAAACTCAAGGATGTTCAGAATGGCCATATGCGTTTGTGATGCACTTATGGAATAAAGTCAAAAGCCGCTGATAAGATGCCCGGCAGCTTTGAAACCGGCTACGCGCCGCGTTCTGCAAGGGTTTGCGGCGCTGGGGCGCCTCAGGCGAAGGCACATCATAAAGGGATTCACCATATGAGGAAATCACTACTCGCCCTGCTGCTGGTGGCCGCCAGCGGGTTCGCCCAGGCCGACGTCCAGCTCAAGGAAGGCTACCCGGAGCGTTACACGGTAGTGAAGGGCGATACCCTCTGGGACATCTCGGCGCGCTACCTGCGCGAGCCCTGGAAGTGGCCGGAGCTGTGGCACGCCAACCCGCAGATCGAAAATCCGCACCTGATCTATCCGGGCGACAGCCTGAGCCTGGTGTATATCGATGGCCAGCCGAAGCTGATGCTCAACCGCGGAGCCAGCCGCGGCACGATCAAACTGTCGCCGACCGTGCGTACCACGCCGATGGCCGAGGCGATCCCGACGATACCGCTGGAGCAGATCAACAGCTTTCTGCTGAGCAACCGCATCATCGACTCGCAGGCGCAGTTCGAGGCCGCGCCCTATATCGTCGCCGGCAATGCCGAGCGAGTGATCAGCGGCGCCGGCGATCGCATCTACGGCCGGGGCGATTTTTCCGCGAATATCCCGGTGTACGGGATTTTCCGTCAGGGCAAGCAATACACCGATCCGAAGACCGGCGAGTTCCTCGGCATCAATGCCGACGACGTCGGCACCGTCGAGGTCGTTCAGGTCGAGGGTGACATCGCCACGCTGCAGCTGACCCGTACCACGCAGGAAGCGCGCATCGGCGATCGGCTGTTCGCCAGCGAGGAGCGCGCGGTCAATTCGACCTTCATGCCCAGCGCGCCGAGCAGCGACATCGACGGCCTGATCATCGACGTCCCGCGCGGCGTGACGCAGATCGGCCAGCTGGATGTCGTAACGCTGAACAAGGGCATGCGCGACGGCCTCAAGGAAGGCAACGTGCTGGCCGTGTACAAGACCGGTGAGACGGTACGCGATCGGGTGACCGGCGAAAACGTCAAGGTGCCGGACGAGCGTGCCGGGCTGCTCATGGTGTTCCGTACCTACGACAAGCTCAGCTATGGCCTGGTACTGCAGGCCACCCGCTCACTGGCCGTGAACGACAAGCTGCGCAATCCCTGATCGATCCCCGAGCCCCGCTGATGCGGGGCTCGTACTTTAAAGGCCGGCAGGATGCCGGCCGAGGACAAGGACCGTCCCCCATGCCTCTCGTTTCCCCTGCCGAACTCGAGGCGCGTTTGCGCCTGCACCTGTTGCCCGATCTGGGCCCGCGACGATTGCGGCGCCTGCTCAGTGCCTTTCCCGATGCCTGTTCGGCGCTCAGCGCGCCGGCGGGTGCCTGGCGTGCCCTGGGTCTGCCGGCCAGTTGCGCCGAGCCCCGGCGCAGCGCCGAGATCCGCGAACGCGCCCGCGCTGCCCTCGCCTGGCTGGAGCAGCCGCAGCAGCAGCTGGTCGCCTGGGACGACCCCTGCTACCCCGCCCTGCTCGCCGAGCTGGCGGATGCGCCACCGCTGCTGTTCGTCGCCGGCGACCCGGGCCTGCTGGAAAGTCCGCAGCTGGCGATGGTCGGCAGCCGCCGGGCGTCGCGCCATGGTCTGGACAACGCCGCTGCCTTCGCCCGCAGCCTGGCCGGCGCGGGCTTCACCGTCACCAGCGGTCTTGCGCTGGGCATCGATGGAGCGGCCCATCAGGGCGCGCTCGATGTCGGCGGGCGAACGATCGCAGTGCTTGGCACCGGCCTGCAGCGACTCTATCCACAGCGACATGCGCGCCTGGCCGAAGCCATCGTGGCCGGCGGCGGCGCCCTGGTATCGGAGCTGCCACTCGACTGCGCACCGCAGGCAAGCAATTTCCCGCGTCGCAATCGGATCATCAGCGGCCTGTCGCTCGGCGTGCTGGTTGTCGAGGCCAGCCCCTCCAGCGGTTCGCTGATCACTGCGCGCTTGGCTGCCGAGCAGGGGCGCGAGGTCTATGCGATCCCCGGTTCGATCCACCACCCCGGTGCGCGTGGTTGCCATCAGCTGATCCGTGACGGCGCAACGCTGGTCGAAAGCGTGCAGGACGTCCTGCATGGACTACGCGGCTGGCAGCAGGTCACTGCACCGTCGGTTACCGATGGCGGCGCCGGCAGCAGTCATCCGCTGCTGCAGCAGTTGCTCGCCGGGGCGATGACCAGCGAGGAACTGGCGATAGCGCTGGGCCTGCCGCTGGGTGAGGTGCTGGCTCAACTGACGGAGCTGGAAATCGACGACCGCGTCGTCAGCGAGAATGGCCTCTGGTCGGCACGGCGGTGCTGAAGCTGCAGGCAGCACGGGGCTTGGCTAAACTGCTGCGATTTTTTTGCGAGCGGGGGCGGCAATGGTGGGCGATTGGCGGTTGCAGCAGGTGGCACACGTGGTCCGGCAGGGAGGCGTGATCGCCTATCCGACCGAAGCGGTGTGGGGGGTGGGCTGCGACCCATGGGACAGCGAGGCGGTCTACCACCTGCTGGATCTCAAGCAGCGCCCGGTGGAGAAAGGCCTGATCCTCGTCGCCGACTGCATGGAGCGCTTCGATTTCCTGCTGCAGGACCTGCCCGACGATTGGCTGCGACGTTTGGCCAACAGCTGGCCGGGGCCCAATACCTGGCTGGTGCCGCACCAGGACCGCTTGCCGCCGTGGATCACCGGCCGCCACGACAGCGTGGCGCTGCGGGTGACCGATCACCCGCTGGTGGCACGGCTGTGCGCGCTGACCGGGCCGCTGGTATCGACCTCGGCAAACCCGGCCGGCCGGCCCGCGGCCCGCAGCGCCTTGCGTGTGCGCCAGTACTTCGGCGACCGGCTGGACTACGTCTTTTGCGGCCCGCTCGGCGGCCGGCGCAACCCCAGCCTGATCCGCGATCTGCGCACCGGCACGGTGGTACGCCCCGGCTAGCGGTGCCCGTTCAAGGCAGCAGAATGGTCGAGCCGACCGTTGCCCGGCCGGCCAGTTGCCGTTGTGCTTCGGCGGCCTCGGCAAGCGGGTAGCGCTGGCCGATCTCGACGTGCAGGCGGCCGCTGGCAATCATCTCGAACAGCTCGTCGGCCATGGCCTGCAGGCGCTCGGGGGTGTCGGCGTAACCGGCCAGCGTCGGACGAGTGACATACAGCGACCCCTTCTGCGCGAGGATGCCAAGGTTGACGCCGCTGACCGCCCCCGACGCGTTGCCGAAGCTCACCAGCAACCCGCGCGGGGCGACGCAATCCAGCGAAATGTCCCAGGTGTCCTTGCCTACCGAGTCATAGACCACCGGGCACTTCTCGCCGTCGGTCAGTTCGAGCACGCGTTGCACCACGTCTTCCCGGCTGCGGTCGATGGTCGCCCAGGCCCCCAGTGACTTGGCCCGTTCGGCCTTTTCCGCGGAACCGACCACGCCGATCAGCCTGGCCCCCAGCGCCTTGGCCCATTGGCAGGCGATCGAGCCTACGCCGCCAGCGGCGGCATGGAACAGCAGCGTCTCGCCGGGCTGTACCACATGGGTCTGGCGCAACAGGTACTGGGTGGTCAGCCCCTTGAGCATCACTGCGGCGGCTTGCTCGAAGCTGATAGCGTCGGGTAGCCGGACCAGATGGCGGGCCGGCAGGCAATGATGCTCGCCGTAGGCGCCCAGCGGCCCGGTGGCATAGGCGACGCGGTCGCCGACGCGCAGGTGCTCGACGCCCGCGCCGACCGCTTCGATCACGCCGGCGCCCTCGGTGCCCAGCCCCGACGGCAAGGCGGGCGGGGCATAGAGCCCGGTGCGGAAATAGGTGTCGATGAAGTTCAGGCCAACGGCGTGGTTGCGGACCAGCACTTCGCCGGCGCCTGGCACGGCCGGGCTGGCCTCGACCAGCTGCAGGACTTCCGGCCCGCCATGCTGGCTGAATTGGATGCGCTTGCTCATATCGACTCCGACAGGTGGGTAAGCGGCTATCGAACCCGCCCCGGCCTGCTTTCGTCAATCGCCCGGATGCTATGCTTGCCGACCCGATTCGCTCCCGCACTGCCCTGCCTGGCCGTGCGGCCCAGGCATGGTGCTCTACCCGTGAACGAACAGATCGAAGCCGTCAAAGCCTATCTGCTGGACCTGCAGGACCGCATCTGCGCTGCGCTGGAAACCGAAGACGGCAGTGCCCGTTTCGCCGAGGACGCCTGGACACGCCCGGCCGGTGGCGGTGGGCGCACGCGGGTGATCGAGAACGGTGCGCTCATCGAGAAAGGCGGCGTCAACTTCTCTCACGTGTTTGGCGCCGGGCTGCCGCCTTCGGCCAGTGCGCACCGGCCGGAACTCGCCGGGCGCGGCTTTCAGGCGCTCGGTGTGTCGCTGGTGATCCATCCGGAAAATCCCTACGTGCCGACCTCGCACGCCAATGTGCGTTTCTTCATTGCGGAAAAGGATGGCGAAGCGCCCGTCTGGTGGTTCGGCGGTGGCTTCGATCTGACCCCTTACTACGGCAACGAAGAGGACTGCGTGCACTGGCATCGCGTCGCCCATGACGCCTGCGCGCCCTTCGGCGGCGACGTCTATCCGCGCTTCAAGCAATGGTGCGACCGCTACTTCTACCTCAAGCACCGTGCCGAGCCACGCGGCATCGGCGGCCTGTTCTTCGACGATCTGAACGAATGGGATTTCGACACCAGCTTCGCCTTCATGCGTGCCGTCGGCGACGCCTATCTGGAGGCCTACCTGCCGATCCTCCAGCGGCGCAAGCACCTGCCCTATGGTGAGCGCGAGCGCGAGTTCCAGCAGCTGCGCCGCGGCCGCTACGTCGAGTACAACCTGGTCTATGACCGCGGCACCCTGTTCGGCCTGCAATCGGGCGGGCGCACCGAATCCATCCTCATGTCGCTGCCGCCGGTGGTGCGCTGGGGCTACGACAAGCACCCCGAGCCGGGCACGCCCGAGGCGCGCTTGACCGAATACTTCCTTCAGGAGCGCGACTGGCTGCAGGAGCGGTAACGCCGGCGGGCTTGAATCGGGTGCAATCAAGAATGATTCTTGAGCTCGCTCAATTCTTTTTCATGTCGATGCTCAATACCATGCGCCCCATCGCCAACTGCGATGTGCCCGACTGCCGATGAAGCACCACCGATTCCCCGCCTGGCTGGCCAGTCTGGCCCTGCTGCTGCACCTGCTGAGCATGTCGCTCGCCGGTGCGTGGCCGGCCGACAGCGGCCGCCTGCTCGAGCACGGTGATCGCACGTCACTGGCACAAGGCGAGGCGCATCCAGGGCACGCGGCGCACGCCGCAGCGGGTAGCCACGAACAGCCGCACGCCGGCCACGGCGGAATGCCGCCCTGTTGCTGCACCGGTGCCATGGGCCTCGCCGCCCTGCCTGTGGCCTCGCCCCCCGTCCTGCCGGCTGCAGGGCGCACTTATGCGCGGGCCGAACGGCACAGTGCCTGGCCGTCGCCCCGCGAACGCTGGCCGGCGCTCAACCCGCGCGCCTCGCCGCTCGCCTGACGCCTGCCGGCGTCTTCCCTGCCTGCACACCCGAACGCCCACGCCGCCAGTCGATGGCGTGTGCGCCTGCCGACGGCTGCCTGCCGCGGCCTGCCTGTTGCACAAGGAAACTGCGAGATGTTCGACCACCCTGCGCCGCGCGCCGCGCTGCCCTGCCTGCTTGCCTGCGCCCTGCTCGGCGCCTACTCAACCTCGGCCTCGGCCGATACTGCCCTGTCGCTGGGCAGCAGTACCGTCATCGCCAACCCGTCCAGCGGCAGCCTGCCGACCAGCAGCGTGATCAGCTCGGTCGACCTGCTGGGCAGCGACATCCTCGAGCAGCAGCCGGTGCTCTACAGCTGGGAGCTGTTCCGCCGCGCGCCGGGGGTGATGCTCACCGAATTCGGCCAGGGCACCACCTCCGGCAAGCTGTCCTTTCGTGGCTTCAACGGCGAGGGCGAGGTCAACGCGGTCAAGCTGCTGATCGACGGCATTCCGAGCAACAGCAACGACGGCAACATGCCCTACCTGGACATGCTGTTCCCGCTGGAAATCGACGGCATCGAGGTGGTGCGCGGCACCAACGACCCGCGCTATGGCCTGTACAACATCGCCGGCAACGTCACTGTGCATTCGCGCACCGGCGGCGATTACGGCAAGGCGCGGCTGCGCTACGGCAGCTACGACACCCAGGAGCTGCAGGTGGCCAAGGGCATCGAGGGCAGCAACTGGACGCAGAACTACTTCATCGGCCAGCAGAAGAGCGGCGGCTATCGCGATCACGCCGATGCCGAGCGCACCAGCCTGTCCGGCAAGTGGTTCTACCAGCCGGACTCCGGCACCTGGCGCCTGGGCCTGATCGCCCGCCACTACGAGGCCGACGCCAACGAGCCGGGTTACCTGTCACGCGAGGATGCGCGCCACTCGCCGCACGAGTCCTACGCGCTGTCGTCCAGTGACATGGGCGAGCGGCGCATGAACCAGCTCAGCCTGCATCTGGACAGCCAGCTGGCCGCCGATCTGTCGTGGGCCACCAAGGTCTGGCTCAACACTCTGGACGACGATCGCTGGGTGCGCTTTTCCTTGGCCGCACCGCAACAGCGGCGCTTCACCGAAGAGAAGCACTACGGCGCACGCACTTCGCTGACCTACCGCCCGGACGTGTCCTGGCTATACGACCTGGCCCTCGAAGGTGGGCTCGACACCGAGCAGCAGCGCAACCGCAGCGAGCGCTACACCACCGTCGAGCGCCAGGTCGTGACCCAGACCCGCGACCAGCGCTTCGACTACGACAGCTACGGCGCCTACCTGCAGGCGGTGATCCAGCCGGTCGAGTCGCTGAAGATCATCCCGGCGTTTCGCGTCGATCGTATCGAGGGCGACTTCACCGACGAGCTGAGTGGCAGCGATTACGCCATCAACGACTACGGCAGCATCGAGCAGCCGAAGATCAGCCTGATCTACATCCCCGTCGAGCAGCTGAGCCTGTATGGCAACTGGGGGCGGACCTTCCAGATCGGCACCGGCGCAGCCGCCTACAAGGTGCCGCCATGCACCGCGGACTTGTCGCCGTCGATCAACGATGGCTGGGAGACCGGTATCAAGTTCAACCCCGTACCCTGGCTCGACGGCCGTATCGCCTATTGGGAGCAGGTGGCGTCCGACGAGGTCCGGCGCCGGCTCAACGATCCCAGTGGCGAGTCGGAAAACCTCGGCCAGACCCGTCGCTGGGGTTATGACGCCCAGCTCAATCTCTACCCCACTGCCGAGCTCAGCCTGTGGCTGGCGCATTCCTGGCAGTTCTCCGAGATCGAGAAAGCCGACCCGAGCCTGCCGGCCAGCCAGGGCCAGCAGATCGACCACGTGCCGCAGCGGCTGTACTCGGCCGGCAGCACCTACCAGGCGACGCCGGACCTGCAGCTCAGCGCCTGGCTCAACGGCCAGACCGATTACTACCTCGAGCGCGAGAACACCCAGGGCCGATACGGCGGCTACGTGCTGCTCAACCTGGGCGCCAGCTACCAGCTGACCGAGCAGCTGGCCGTCGACCTGCAGCTGAAGAATCTCACCGACCGCTACTACGAGTACGTCTGGTACGACGGTGCCGAGACCTTGCATGCGCCGGGTGATGGCCGCTCGCTGTATGCCGCCGTGACCCTGGACTTCTGACCGGCATGAAGCGCTATCTGTATCTCGCACACCGCTGGCTCGGCATCGCCCTGGGGCTATTCGTCCTGGCCTGGGTCGTCAGCGGCGTGGTGATGCTCTTCGTCGGCTATCCCAAGCTGACGCCGGCCGAGCACCTTTCACGCCTGCAGCCGCTAAGCGCCGATTGCTGCATCGCGCCGGATGCGGCGCTTGCCGCCAGTGGCGATCCGCGCACCCCGCTCAGCCTGCGCCTGACCGGTGCCGGTGGCTCGCCGCGCTACCTGCTGGACTACGGCGACGGGCCGCTGCTGGCGGTCGATGCACGCAGCGGCAAGCGTATCCCGCACATCGGCGCTGCCGAGGCCCTGGCCAGCGCGCGGCAGTTCGCCGGTGCCCAGGTGCGCTTGCTCGACCGCGTCGAGGAGGATGCCTGGACGCGCAATCATGCCCTGGCCCGCGAACGACCGCTGTATCGCTTGCAGGCCGACGATGGCGAAGGGCGTCTGCTCTATGTGTCCAGCCACACCGGGCTGGTGGTGCGCGACGCCACTGCCCATGAGCGGTCCTGGAACCTGCTTGGCGCCTGGCTGCACTGGCTCTACCCATTGCGTGAAGTCATGCCGAAGGCGCTCTGGTCGGTGGCATTGGTCTACGGTGCGTTGCTCGCCGCGGTGCTGGCGCTGCTGGGCATGCTGATCGGCCTGCTGCGCTGGCGCTTCACCGGGCGCTACCGCAACGGCTCGCACTCGCCCTACCCGGCCGGCGCCAGCCGCGTGCACCACGTCGGTGGCCTGCTGTGCGGCGTGGCGCTGCTGGTCTGGCTGGTCAGCGGCATGCTGTCGATGGAGCCCTGGGGACTGTTCGAGAAACGTTCGACCATCGACGCCGCCGCACTCAGAAGCGCTCCGCTGAACGCTGAGGCGGTTAAGACGGACCTTGTCGCCACGCTGGCCCGGTTGCGCGAGGCCGGTATCGCGCCGGTGGAACTGCAGTGGCAGGTGTTCGGCGATCAGCCCTACCTGCTCGGCATCGATGCCAGGGGCGAAACGCGCATCCTGCGCGCCAGCGGTTCCGCGCCGGCACAGCTGCGCCTGGAACGCGCGGTGCTGGAGCGCCAGGTCCGCCAGGCCTGGCCGGAGCAGCGGCTGCACTTCGATTGGCTGGAGCAGGAAGACTTCCACTACTACGCCCGCAACGAACCAAGCCTCTACAGCCATCTACCGCGACGGCTGCCGATGCTGCGGGTGAGTTTCGACGATCCGGCGTCGACCTGGCTGCATCTCGATCCCTACAGCGGCACCGTCATCGAACAGTTGGATCAACGCCGGCGTGCCGTTCGCTGGGTGTTCAAGCTGCTGCACAGCTGGGACTGGCTGCCCTTGCTGCAACGGCCGCTGCTGCGCGACGGCCTGCTGCTGGCCTTCAGTGCGGGTGCGCTGGTGATCAGCCTGAGCGGCGTGTTGCTGGGCTGGCGACGGTTAAGGCGCCGTCGCCAGCGGCTCGGCCGGTCAGGCGCGGCGGCCTGCCGGCGTGCGGCCGATGCCTGACGGTTGCACGACGCTGGCAGCCGCTGGCAAAAAACTGCAAGCTTCCGGCTTTTGCCTTCCAGCTGAGGACTCCCATGGACCGCTACGGTGTATTCGGCAACCCGATCGGCCACAGCAAGTCGCCGCAGATCCACCGTCTGTTCGCCGAGCAGACCGGCCAGGCGTTGACCTACGAGGCGGTGCTCGCGCCGTTGGACGGCTTCGCCGAAGCGGCCCGGGCGTTCTTCGTCGAAGGCCGCGGCGCCAATGTCACGGTGCCGTTCAAGGAGCAGGCCTGGCGCCTGGCCGACGATCTGACCGAGCGGGCTCGTTGCGCCGGCGCAGTGAATACCCTGAAGAAACTCGATGATGGTCGCCTGTTGGGCGACAACACCGACGGCATCGGCCTGGTCAACGACCTGACCGCCAATGCCGGCGTCGAACTCGAGGGCCGGCGCATCCTCCTGCTGGGTGCGGGCGGTGCGGTGCGCGGCGTGCTGGAGCCATTGCTGGCACAGCGCCCGGCGGCATTGGTGATCGCCAACCGCACGCCGGCGCGGGCACAGGTGCTGGCCACCGAGTTTGCCGCGCGCGGCCCGGTGTCGGCGGTGGCGTTCGCCGACTTGCAGGGGCCCTTCGATGTCATCGTCAACGGCACCTCGGCGAGCCTGGGTGGCGAGCTGCCGCCGCTGGCCGACGAGCTGGTCGAGGCGGGCCGGACGTTTTGCTACGACATGATGTACGGCGCCGAACCGACGCCCTTCTGCCGCTGGGCCAGCCGGCTCGGCGCGCGTTGCCGCGACGGCCTGGGCATGCTCGTCGAGCAGGCGGCTGCCGCCTTTTTCCTGTGGCGCGGCGTGCGGCCCGACACCGCGGCCGTGCAAGCCGAACTGCGGCGACAGCTGCAGGCGTCCTGAAGCGGTTCGCCTCAGAGACGGAAGTGGATGCGCTCGCGCAGATGACGCGGCTGCTCAAGTTCGTCGACGATGCCCGCGGCCAGCCGGCGCAGCGATTCATGTTGCGGCTCGCCGCTGGCGCGAGCCAGGTCTTCGATGCTCAGCCCCGGTTCGCTGTGCTCGGCATCGATCAGCGTCCAGCGCAGCGGCGTGGCGGTCAGCTGCTGCAAGCCGCGCTGCACCGACGGGTCCTGCTCGATCCGCGGGAAGTCGGCGACCAGCAGCAGCCGGTCGACGTTCACCCTTGGCAAGCCACTCAGCAAGGCGGCCAGCGCCTGCTCGAAGCCCTGCGGCGAGGCCGGGCTGCTCGGCAGCCGGTCGGCATTGAACAGGCAGAGCACCGCATCCATGCCGGCCACGCTCTCGCTCACGCTGATCGGGTCGTACAGATCCGCCGGCTTGGTGCGCAAGCCCGGGCGTGCGGTCAGCGAGTTAAGATCATCGAGCAGGGCAACCGCCTCGTGCTGTCGGCTGAGCAGCTCGACCAACAGGGCGCTGCCCAGGCTGCAATGCGCGCCATAGAGCGCGAACTTCAGGCGCGGCGTTTCGGCGTTGCGCATGGCTCAGCGCCGCGTGACCAGGTAACCGATCAGCGCGAAGGCGCCGGCCGCGAGCGCCGCAGTCGCCAACGGATGCTGGCGGGCGCATTCCTTGGCCATGCGCCCGGCGTCGTGGCTGCGGCGGGAGAGCTCGGCACAATGTTCGTCCCAGTGCGCGTCCTGCCAGAGCGCTTCGGCACGCGAGCGCAGGCTGCCGAGGCCGTGGCGCGATTCACGCGCGGCGTCGTGCTTGAGTTTGTCCAGGGCGCGGACCAGGTTGTCGATCTCGTGCTGGATGTCTTCGCGGGTGGTCGGTGTATGGCTGAAGCGGGACATGGCGGGTACCTCCCCTGATAAACCTGTCTGTTGGACTGCTGCGGTCGTTGAAGGTGCAATCGCGGTGCTGCGACCACGGGCCGCCGTTGCGCCAGACGGTCGTTCGCTTCGGCAGGCCTCTTCTACACTCTAGTAGGCCGGCGGCGCGTCGCCGACGCCGTGAGCGTTTTGCCGCGTGTGAGCGACGCCAAGTCGGACGGGCTTTTCCGTATACTGCGGCGCCGCGCTTCAGGCGCCGCCCCACTCCCCTCTCTCTTGCCCAAATCGGTGAATGCAGTGAAGTTTCGCCACACAATGTTCGGCCTGTTGCTGGCCTGCAGCAGCATGGTGCTGGCCCCCGCCAGCTTCGCGGCGCCCAAGGCCGCGGCCACCCAGGAACTGGCTTCGGGCAGCGCACTGCTGGTCGACCTGAAGACGAACGAAGTGCTCTATTCGAGCAACCCCGGCCTGGTCGTGCCGATTGCCTCGGTGACCAAGCTGATGACCGCCATGGTGGTGCTCGACGCCAAGCTGCCGCTCGACGAAGTGTTGCCGATCACCATCCGCGAAGTACCGGAGATGCGCGGCGTGTTCTCGCGCGTGCGCATCGGCAGCGAGGTCAGCCGGCGCGAGATGCTGCTGATGACGCTGATGTCCTCGGAGAACCGCGCCGCGGCCAGCCTGGCGCACCACTACCCCGGTGGCTACAGCGCCTTCATCCAGGCAATGAACGCCAAGGCGCGTGCGCTGGGCATGCGCGACACCCGCTACGTCGAGCCGACCGGCCTGTCGGAGCAGAACGTGTCGAGCGCCAACGACCTGGTCAAGCTGCTGCGCGCGAGCCAGAACTACCCGTTGCTGAGCCAGTTCAGCTCGACCCGCGAGAAGACCGTGGCCTTCCGCAAGCCCAGCTACACCCTGGGCTTTCGCAACACCAATGCCCTGGTGCGCAAGCCCAACTGGGACATCCAACTGACCAAGACCGGCTTCACCAACGCCGCCGGCCATTGTCTGGTGATGCGCACCCGCATGAACGGCCGGCCGGTGGCCTTCGTGGTGCTCGATGCGTTCGGCAAGTACACCCACATGGCCGATGCCAATCGCCTGAAGAAGTGGATCGAGACCGGCACCATCACCCCCGTGCCAGCCGCGGCACTGGCCTACAAGCAGCAGAAGATGGCGCAGCGCCAGGGCCTGTTGCAGGCGGCGCAGTAAGCGTTACATCGGCAGTGCTCGCCGCCGTGTGGCCGCGAGCACTGCCAACGCTTGACGAGTGGGGATAGGCTTGATGGCGAAGCGGGCAGCCTGTGCGGCTGCCCTCGGTCGTCCGGCTCGCCGGTGTTCCTGCCGGCGCCAGCGCTACCGGCCGGTCAGGCGAGTGCTGCTCAGATGCCGCCGAGCCGTTGCACGGTAAGGAAGAACACCAGCAGCACACTGTTGATCGCCCAGGCGGCGGTCAGCAGCCGGGCCATGTCGCCGTAGAGCCTGTTGCGCACGTTATCGGCGCACAGCCAGATCTCCCCGATGATCCACGCCGTGTAGCCGAGGATCAGGCCGAACATCATCAGGTTGGTACTCAGCGAAGCGCCGTTGAAGTAACCGAACAGGGCCATGCCCCAGAGCACCTGGCTGGGGATCACCCCGTAGAGCCAGAACACCACGCCCAGCGGGCGCTTGATCATCATGAAAGCCAGCGGAGAAGACGATTTCATGGCTGCGATCCTCCTTGGGAAAGCCGGGCGCCGCGACTGCGAGCGGCTGTTGCAGCGGGCCGGCGGCCCGGTGCGCTTGCCTTCAATCTAGTCCTCGCCAGGGTGCGGCGCAATGTCGCGCCGGACGAACGTGTGCAAATGTTTCAGCCGCACGAGCCGAGTCCGCACGCGCCGCGCCCGGCGAACCCGCCTGGATCAGCCGGCCAGCACCGAGTCCACCAGCGCCTTGGCCTCGGCCTGGATGCGCGCAAGATGCGCCTCGCCCTCGAAGCTCTCGGCGTAGATCTTGTAGACGTCCTCGGTGCCGGACGGCCGCGCGGCGAACCAGCCGTTCGCCGTTTCCACCTTCAGCCCGCCAATGGCCGCGCCGTTACCCGGTGCCTCGGTGAGGATGCGCGTGATCGGCTGGCCGGCCAGCTCCTTGGCACTGACCTGCGATGCGGAGAGCTTGCCCAGGCGTGCCTTTTGCTCGCGATTGGCCGCGGCGTCGATGCGCTGGTACACCGGCGCGCCGAAGCGGTCGGTCAGCGCCTGGTAGCGTTCGCTCGGGTCCTTGCCGGTGACTGCGGAGATCTCCGCCGCCAGCAGGCCGAGGATCAGCCCGTCCTTGTCGGTGGACCAGGCGCCGCCCCTCTTGTCGAGGAACGAAGCGCCGGCCGACTCCTCACCGCCGAAGCCCAAGCTGCCATCCATCAGGCCGTCGACGAACCACTTGAAGCCCACCGGTACCTCCACCAGACGGCGGTCGATGCCGGCGGCAACACGGTCGATCATCGACGAAGACACCAGCGTCTTGCCGATGCCGGCCTCGGCGCTCCAGCCCGGGCGATGGGTGAACAGGTATTCGATGGCCACCGCCAGGTAGTGGTTGGGGTTCATCAGCCCGCCGGAGCGGGTGACGATGCCGTGACGGTCGTGGTCGGTGTCGCAGGCGAAGGCCACGTCGAAGCGGTCCTTGTTCTCGATCAGCCCGGCCATGGCGTGCGGCGAGCTGCAGTCCATGCGGATCTTGCCGTCCCAGTCCAGGCGCATGAAGCGGAAGGTCGGGTCGACCACCGTGGACAGTACCTCCAGCGGAAGGCCGAAGCGCTCGGCGATGCGCGGCCAGTAATGCACACCGGCGCCGCCCAGCGGGTCGACGGCGAACTTCAGGCCCGAGCCGCGGATGGCGTCGAGGTCGATCACCCGCTCGAGCCCGCCGACATAGGCGTCGATGAAATCGAAGCGCTGGGTGGTGGCCGCCTTGAGCGCCTGACGGTAATCCATGCGCTTGACGTCATCGAGACCGGCGACCAGCAGCGCATTGGCGCGCTCCTGAATCCACTTGGTCACGCCGGTGTCGGCCGGGCCGCCATTGGTGGGGTTGTACTTGAAGCCGCCATCGCCCGGCGGGTTGTGCGACGGCGTGATGACGATGCCGTCGGCCAGCCCGCTCGTGCGGCCGCGGTTGTAGCTGAGGATCGCGTTGGAGATCGCGGGGGTCGGCGTGTAGCCCGGCTCGCCGTTGGTTTCCGGGCAACCGGCGTCGATGCGCGTGTCGATGCCGTTGGCCGCCAGCACTTCCAGCGCCGAGACGAACGCCGGCTCGGACAGCGCATGGGTGTCCATGCCCATGAACAGCGGGCCGTCGATGCCTTCCTGGCGGCGGTAATCGCAGATCGCCTGGGTGGTGGCGAGGATGTGCCACTCGTTGAAGCTGCCCTTGAGCGAGGACCCGCGGTGCCCGGAGGTGCCGAACGACACCTGCTGCGCCGGGTCGGCCGGGTCCGGCCGGTCGCTGTAGTAGCGCGCCACCAGGCGCGGCAGGTGGGTCAGGCTGTGCGGGTCGGGCAGGCGTCCGGCGTTGGGGGCGAGGCTCATGGGGCGGTCCTTTCTCGAAGTGACGATGCGCCGGCCCTCCGGGCCGGTTGCGGTGCGAATGAAACGCCAGTCGGCGTCGTTTATCCAGAGCTAAGACCGCGGCGATCGTCGCGGTTCCCCAGCCGCCCTGCCCAGCGCGGTGGGCAGCCTGTGCCTACGCCCGTCGTGTGGCCGGAACCTGGCCCGCCGCCCCCTGCTCTGCTGCTTGAGCACCCCGCTCATGCCAACCGGAGAGCAGCCATGAACGTTGAACAACGCATCCGCCAGCGCGCCTACGAAATCTGGGAGTCCGAAGGCCGCCCCGAGGGCCAGGAAGCCGACCACTGGCAACGCGCCCGCGACGAGATCGAGCCCTTCTACAAGGAAGGCAACGCCGAGGCCGGCAGCATCGAAAGCAGCGTCGCCATTCCCATGCCGCGTTCGGGCGATGGCGAGCGATAGCTAGCGCGCCGGGCCGCCCAGGCGTTCGCCGAGGTAGTCGAGAAAGCAGGTGATGCGCGAGGCCAGCGCGGTGTTGCGGTAGTACACCGCGTTGATCGGCTGGCGCACGTCGACGCGCTGCGCGGCGAGCACCTCCACCAGGTCGCCGCGCGCGCGATCACCGCCGGTCATGAAATCCGACAGGCAGGCCAGCCCTTCGCCGGCCAGCGCCAGCGCGCGCACGGTATCGCCGCTGGAGGCCCGTAGCGACGGGGTGATCCGCCAGCTTTCGCCCTGTGCGTGCCGCAGTGGCCAGTCGTTGAGGCTGTCCGGCTCGGTGAAGCCGATCAGGCTGTGCGCGGCGAGCGCCTCGGCCTGCTGCGGCGTGCCATGCCGGGCCAGGTAGGCCGGGCTGGCCAGCACACGGCGCAGGGTGTGGCACAGCGGCCGCGCATGCAGGCTGGAATCCGGCAGCGGGCCGAGGCGAATGGCCAGGTCGGTGCGGCGCTCCAGCAGGTCGATGATGCGGTCGTCGCTGTACAGCTCCAGCTCGATCTGTGGATAGCGCGCACGGAAATCGCCGATCAGCGGCACGATCACGTGCAGCATGAAGGGCGCGGCGGTATTGACCCGCAACCGCCCGGCCGGCGCCTGGCGCCGCAGCGCCATCTGCTCCTCGGCCTGCTCGACGCTGGCGAGGATACGGCGCGCCTGGGCGAGAAACACCTCGCCCTCCTCGGTCAGCTCCAGGCGCCGCGTGGTGCGCCGCAGCAGGGTCACCGCGAGCTTGTCTTCCAGGCGGCTCAAGGCGCGGCTGATACCGGATGCGGTCTGTTGCAATTGCTCGGCCGCGGCGCTGAACGAGCCGCTGTCGACCACGCTGACAAAGGCCTGCATTTCCTCGAGGCTGGTCTTCATTGTTGAGCCCCAGTCAAAAGTGTTTGGCGGATTGGCCGGTTTTTCCGCAGGAGTGTGGCTTCGATACTGCGCGCCTTCAACAGACCCGGAGCCAATCATGCCCCTTGCCCTGCTTGCGCTGACGCTCAGCGCGTTCGCCATCGGCACCACGGAATTCGTCATCGTCGGCCTGCTACCCACCATCGCCAGCGACCTCGGCGTCGCCCTGCCCTCGGCCGGCCTGCTGGTCAGCCTCTATGCGCTCGGCGTGGCGGTCGGCGCGCCGCTGCTCACCGCGCTGACCGGCCGCCTGCCGCGCAAGGCGCTACTGCTCGGCCTGATGCTGCTGTTCACCGCCGGCAACCTCTTGGCCTGGCAGGCACCAGGCTACGAATCGCTGGTGCTGGCGCGCATCGTGACCGGCCTCGCCCATGGCGTGTTCTTCTCCATCGGCTCGACCATCGCCACCAACCTGGTACCGAAGGAAAAGGCCGCCAGCGCCATCGCCACCATGTTCACCGGCCTCACCGTGGCCCTGGTCACCGGCGTGCCGCTGGGCACCTTCATCGGCCAGCACTTCGGCTGGCGCGAGACCTTTCTGGCGGTGTCCGCCCTCGGTGTGCTGGCCTTTGTCGGCAGCCTGCTGTTCGTGCCGCGCGGCATTCGGCACAGCCCGCCGGCATCGCTGTTGACCCAGCTTGGCGTGCTCCGCCAGCCGCGCCTGCTGCTGGTGTACGCGATGACCGCCCTCGGCTACGGCGGCAGCTTCACTGCCTTTACCTTTCTCGCCCCGATCCTGCAGGACCTCAGCGGCTTCAGCGCCAACGCGGTGAGCCTGGTGTTGCTGGTCTATGGCGTATCGGTGGCGGCCGGCAACATCTGGGGCGGCAAACTGGCCGACCGCCGCGGGCCGATCGGCGCGCTGAAGCTGATCTTCGCCCTGCTCGCCGCCGTTCTGCTGGTGCTGACCTTCACTGCCGGCAACCCCTGGCTGGCCCTGGCGACCGTACTGCTCTGGGGCGCCGTCGCCTTCGGCAACGTGCCGGGGCTGCAGCTCTACGTCGTGCGGCAGGCCGAGCGCTACAGCCCGCAGGCGGTGGATGTCGCCTCGGGCCTGAACATCGCCGCGTTCAACCTCGGCATTGCCGGCGGCGCCTGGCTGGGCGGGCATATCGTCGCCGGGCTCGGCCTGATCCACACCGCCTGGATCGGTGCGCTGGTGGTGCTGCTGGCACTCGCATTGACCGCCTGGGCCGGTCGCCTCGACCGGCATGGCCCTGCCGAAGCGGCGCCGGACGGCGCCTGGGCCGGCTGATCGGCCACCTTTTCGCCAAGCAGATGACAGGCGAGTAGCGCATCGGCGGCCTACTCGCCCGCGCCCGGCACCTTCACCCCGGCCAGCGCGGAGCGCCCGCCACCGGCGGCCGCGGAGATGACGCTGAAACTGCCATCGGTCTCCAGCACTACGGCCTCGATGCCCTCCAGCGACGCCGAGCCGCTGGCGCGCACCGCCGCACGTACCTCCGCCTCGGCCACCCGCGCCTTGCGCAACGCCTCGCCGAGAAAGCGGCCCCGGTAGAACAGCAGCGCCGGCTCGCCGGTGACCAGCTTGCGCACCCAGGCCACCCGCACGCTGGACCAGGTCACCGCGTACTGCAACGCGATCAGCAACGCCAGCGCCAGCACGCCCTGCGCCAGCGACACCTCGCGGCTCAGCAGAATGGTCGCAAAGGTCGACCCCAGCGCCACGGTGACGACCAGATCGAAGGCATTCATCTTCGACAACGTCCGCCGCCCCGAAACGCGCAACAACAGCACCAGGCTGACATAGGCCAGCACGCCCACTACCAGCGTGCGGATCAGCGTCGTTGCGTTACTGAAAAACATGCCTTCCACAACTGCCTCCCGAACCTGACCCCTGCAGGGGTGGACCGGATTGGCCGGCGTAAATTGCAGAAAACGTAGGCGGCGGGCGGGAGGCCGCGAGCAGAACGGGGATTAATCCATCGCCTGCTTTACCCGTATGGACGCAGTGGCTAATGTGCCATCACGCTAACTCTGCCAGTGTTCTAACTCAAAAACTATATAGGGGTGAATCTTTGGGTAATTCCAAAATTATAGGAGGGGCTGGTGAACATTATGTCGCTTATGCTCTATCCTGCTTCGGTTATATTCCTGCATTGGTTCGTGAAGGCTCTCCGACTATCGATCTGTTAGTTTCTAATTTGATCGGAAGTAGAACTTTAGCTATACAAGTTAAAACGACTGCATATGCAAAACGCACCCGCGGTCGGGGAAATAATAAGAAACCATACGAGCTACAGTTTCCTCTGGGACATGGATCAATAGAAAAGGCAGTTCCTGAGCTAATATTTTGTTTCGTTGATTTGAATACTCTAGACCCAGAGACGAAGCCGGATGTCTATGTGATACCTGCTTCGGTGTTTATAAAGCACTACGAAGGGAAGGACATAAAGCAGCACAAGTGGCTGCGGTTGCATTGGCCCATTGAGCGAATGGAAAAATTTAAAAACAATTGGGAACCTATCCATGAAGGACTTAAAACAGGCAGAAATGAAACGTCCCAAGACGCTTAGCCGCTCTCTGCACGTTAAGCCGGATCAAGTTTCGCGGCCGAAATAATGTATTTAGCCGTTAGGAGGCATCATGAATGCAAAAGAATTTGCGCAGGCGGCCCATCCGCACAGTTGGTTGCTGGTTGCAGACAATCTCTATGAGCAGTCGATTGTGCTTCATGAGCGGCTCAATTGCGGAGCGACGACCCAGCTAGATCGTAACCAATCGATCATTGGTGCATGGCCAAACAGTAGTCGTTCTACGTTTCTTCTCGCAGGTTTCGCTCTAGAAAACGCGGTCAAGGCCTTTTTAGTTTATGAGCACCCTCAATGGGTTTCTAACGGTGTGCTGGCTCGTCCACTTCGCTCTCACGCTCTTGTCGCCTTGGCACAAAAATCCTCTCTAATTCCTTGGCCGAAACGTGGTGCTACCGTCCTGTCCCGGTTCGAGCAGGGCTTAGAGTCAT
This sequence comes from Stutzerimonas sp. CXK-1, assembly GCF_057738225.1. NCBI lineage: Bacteria > Pseudomonadati > Pseudomonadota > Gammaproteobacteria > Pseudomonadales > Pseudomonadaceae > Stutzerimonas > Stutzerimonas sp. CXK-1. The sequence goes on from NZ_CM173217.1 coordinate 42,615, forward strand.
GGGCCCGATACCCTTGCGCGATTGAAGGCGCCGGAACCGAAGTTGAGCAGAACCTATCGCCCGTCTTATGGACAAATTACTTAGCGCTCATGCATGCCTATGGAAAGGGCCTGATGGCCTTACTGCAACGAGGCTGGGACGGGCCACATGGGGTTAACGGGTATTTTGAGTTCCAAGGTACTTACTTAGGGGCACAGCCTAAAGAGTCGTTGTGCAGCGGTTCGGCGAGCGAAAAGAGCAAAAAAAGGACAGATTTACTTATTTCGTAGACTTGTGCAGGTTGTCTGTCTCCTATTTTCTTAAGTAAGAGTTAAAAACATGAGTGTGTTTGAGAGTTTCAGATTGTTAAAGGTGGATATGATAGAAAATGGCTGGGTTATAGAGGCCTTCCCTTTCAATTACAAAAGCTGCGATTACATTGTGTTGGCCAAGTTATATGAGTGTGGAGAGAAAAAGCCGAAATACGCTCTGATGAAAGTGGAGATATTGAAAAGTGAAGATATTAATGCGCGGCTGTTTTCCCCTGTAAACGCAAATGGGTTCCTTATCGAAGCTAAATTCTTAAGAGAGTTCTTCAATATAGAGTATGGGGAAAACCTTGGAGATCTATTGAGTCAGTTTAATGAGTTTTTCGCCAAATTTATACCAACTCAAGTAGATTTAGTTAAATCGCCCCAGATTAAGGACGCAATGGTTATATCTCTATCTAAGAGTGATAGTCAAGATCCTAATAAACGCTACTGTTATGGTGTTAGAAGAAATCCAGAAGGGGAAAAAAGAACTCCATTTAACGACAATAAAACTAGATTGCTAAGGCCTGCTTTATACTCGGAGTTCAGAAGTGATCAGTCGATAAGCTTTTGCTATTCAACCGATATTAATGACCAAAAATCTGATGCAGTGATAATTTCAAATTTTTCTAACAAATAAAATTGGGTAGCTTAAAAACGCTCAGCGAAAGGGGACATATTTTATTTTCGTGGCTAGCTTCAAAAGATTCTTGGCTTTTTCGACATATATTTTCCATTTGTTACCGCTAGGTAAGAACCCATGCAACTAACAACCCTCCTCGTCCCAACCTACACCCAAATGCTCAAAACCCTCTCCGGCTGGCTGAAGAAGGCGCAGGCCCAGCTGCCGGAAGCGGAGGCGCAGGCGTTGTTATCCGCGCGGCTGGCGCCGGATATGTTTCCGCTGTCGACCCAGGTGCGCTTTGCCTGTGTGCAGGCGCGTGAAGCCGTGTGCCGACTGAGAGGCGAGGCGTTCCAGGCCGCGATCAACGAGCTGCTGGACGAGGGGCGGCAGGCGGGGGAGCGGCCGGGCACGCTGGCCGATGCTTATGCCCGGATCGATGAGACGGTGGCGTTGCTCGACGATCTTGCCGCCGATGCGCTGGATGTGAATGCGGGCAAGCCGATCGCCCACGAGCTGGCCAACGGGATGATTTTCGACCTGACCGCGGAGCAATACGCGCGTGACTGGACGCTGGCGCAGTTCTATTTCCACGTGATGACGGCTTATTCGATCTTGCGTAACCAGGGGATCGAGCTGGGCAAGGCCGACTACGTGGCGCACATGCTGCCCTATCTGCGCCCGGAAACGATTCCAAAGGGTTGACCAGCCGCGCCCTCAACCAGGGCGCCGATGGCGTCCCGAAACGGCCCCTCTATTCAGGCGGGCCGGCCCGCAGGAGAGCCCCGCACGAGTGCCCGTCACCTCGTACCCGCCGCGCCGAACGCCTCCCCCTCACCCCGGTCGGACTCTAGACAGCCACCGGAGATACCTGCATGAGCACTTCCAGCAATGTGTTACTGGCCGCCCTGGCCATTGGCGCGGTGACGGGTATGCGCAGCCTGCTGGCGCCGACCCTGGTCAGCCGGGCGTTGAGCGAGCGCGACGATCTGCACGGGGCGGGCGAGGCGGCGCGGCTGCTGACGTCCGACGCGGCGCAGACAGTGTTGCCGGTATTGGCGGCCGGCGAGCTGGCCGGTGACAAGCTGCCCTTCGCGCCGGATCGCACCATCGCGCCGTCGCTGCTGTTTCGCGCGCTGTCCGCCGGGGTAAGTGCCGCTGCGCTGGCCGGCGTGCGGCGTGAGCCGGCGCTGTTGCCGGCCTTGCTGGGGGCCGCAGCGGCGCTGGTGTCGTCGCGGGTCGGGCTGCGTTTGCGCAAGCCCCATCAGCCCCGGCCTGTGGCAAATGCCGCGCTTGGCATGGTCGAGGATGGGCTGGCGTTCGGCCTCGGCCGGGCAGCGTTGCGCCAGGGCTTGCAGCGGCCCGGGCGGTAGGCGAAAAGGCCCCGCGCCGGGCCACCAGAAGCAAAGGCCGAGTGGTGGAAAAGGCTGCGCCGTTTTCCACCCTACGGCTGGGCCTGCTTAGCTGGGCCGCTGGATCACGCAGACGCGGTCACTGCACAGCCCGGACTCACGCGTCGCCACGCCGGGCGCGACCTCGGTGGGGTTGGCACCGTGGCCGGTGGTGCCGGCGCCGGTCGGCGAGGTGGTGGCGGTGGTGGGCGGGTAGTCGGTGCCGGCGCGCTTGCCGGCGCTGCCGATGCCGTGGCTGCCGCTGACGGCATCGCCCTGGCGTGACGTGTGGCTGCCTGCGCCGAGCGGTTCGTGCTCGCCGTGACGGCTACCGGCCATGGCGCCAGCGGCCGCGGTGTGGCGGCCGCTGAAGTGCTTGTCCAGATGGCTGTCGCCGCCCGTCGCACCGGCATAGGGGCTGCTCGGGCCGGGGTAACCGTCGGCGACGCGGGCGCTGCCGCGTTCGTTGATGTCGATGGCGCCGTTGTATTCCAAGGCGTCACGCGCCTTGGCCAGCTGGTCGTCGTCGACCACATCCACCGCGATCACCAGCGCGCCGCGGCGCACTGCCTCGGGGTAGGCGGTCGCGTAGCGCCGGTGTTCCTCGTGCGGTTCGTGGCCGAACAGCGATTTGAAGAAATGCGCGACCTTGGATTCATGCTCGTGGCGGTCAGGCGTGGCGTCGTTCGTGGAGTAGGGCGCGTCGTAGGCGTGAATCTCGGCGCTCTCGGCGCCCACCGCATGGATCTGCTCGCGCGGGATGCCGCGCGACATCAGGTCGCCACGGGTGCGATTGGCATCGGTCAGCGTGGCGAACGCTGCTACCAGTGTGTGTTTCATGGCTCACCTCACGTTGTGCTGAACAACCGGGTCCTGAGCGCTGGTCGCGGCGTGGCGCCTGGCGAAGCGGGCCTCGCGGGCTTGGCAGCGCTCATATCAGGTTGGTTAAGCGGTGGCGGTGAGAGTTCAGCAGGCGGGATCGGCGGTCGGCATGCAGGGCGGGCGAGGGCGACGCGCCGAGCGGCGGAACGGCTGGGTTCCGCCGCTGCTGGCCGCTCAGTCGAGATCGGCGGCGCTGTGGCGCTCGGGCGCCTGCTCGGATTCGTCGCCCCAGCTGCGGTTGACCTTGCGCCCGCGGATGACCGCCGGGCGCTCGGCGATCTCCCTCGCCCAGCGCTGCACGTGCCGGTACTCCTGCACCGAGAGGAATTCGCCGGCGCCGTACAGCTCACCCAGCGCCAGCACGCCGTACCAGGGCCAGATCGCCATGTCGGCGATGCTGTAGTCGTCACCGGCGACGTAGCGGTGCTCGGCCAGCTGGCGGTCGAGCACGTCGAGCTGGCGCTTGGCTTCCATCGCGTAGCGGTTGATCGGGTATTCGTATTTCTCCGGCGCATAGGCGTAGAAGTGGCCGAAGCCGCCGCCGAGAAAGGGCGCCGAGCCCATCTGCCAGAACAGCCAATTCAGCGTCTCGGTGCGTGCGCGCAGTTCCCTGGGCAGGAAGGCGCCGAACTTCTCCGCGAGATACAGCAGGATCGAGCCCGACTCGAACACCCGCAGCGGCCCGCCTTCGGCGCTGTGATCGACCAGCGCGGGGATCTTGGAGTTCGGGTTGACCTCGACGAAGCCGCTGCCGAACTGGTCGCCATCGCCGATGCGGATCGGCCAGGCGTCGTACTCCGCGCCGGCATGGCCGCTGGCGAGCAGTTCCTCGAGCATGATGTTGACCTTCACGCCGTTGGGCGTGGCCAGCGAATAGAGCTGCAGCGGGTGCTTGCCCACCGGCAGCGCCTTCTCCTCGCGCGCGCCGGCGGTGGGCGCATTGATACTGGCGAACTTGCCGCCGGAGGGGGCGTCGTGGGTCCAGACCTTGGGCGGTACGTAGGCGGTATCGGGCATGTCGATCTCCTCGAGCGGGAACGGGGGGTGCAGGGCATGCTACGCGCTCGGCGGGCGCGCTCGAAATCGAGCCGGTCGATATTGGTCATCGATGGCTGAGGGTTGGTTCTGCGTGGTAGTTCTTTGAGATGCACCAGAAGATCTTTTTTCCCGATCGGTAAAAATTCGGTGCACCGGCCAGCGGCAGGGAGTATTTTCCCTATTGGGAAAAAATCGGAACTGAGCTGTTTCCGAAGGACAAATTGTACGGAACGGGAAAATGGCTGAACCGACCGCATTTGTTTCGATGGCCGAGCTGGGCAAGCTGATCCAGCGCACTCGCAAGGGTCAGGGGCTGCGTCTGGTGGACGCTGCCGGCCTGTGTGGCGTGAGCGTGCGCTTTCTGAGCGAGCTGGAAAATGGCCGCGAGAGCTGTTCGTTCGGACGGGTGCTGAACGTGTGCCATACGCTGGGCATCGAGCTGCTGGCGGCTAGACGTGACGGGGGCGACCTGTGAGCGGACGGCTCGGCGTCTACCGGGGTGATTGCCGTATCGGTGAGCTTTGGCTGGGTGACGAATACGTCGTTCAGCAGTGCCGCCGCTACCGCAAGTTGTAGTGGCTAGGGTCCTGCCCTCGGGAATGTGCCTCGCAGCCTGCGATGTATCGATCAGCGGTACTGCCAACAAGCGCTGCCGACCATCCGGCATGGAGCGCTCGCGTTAGACTCCTTCCTACTGTCCCTTCGACGCGGGGCCAACCCTGATACAGGACGTCACGATGCTTCTCGGCAAACGCGATCAGACCCGTATGGAGCGGCAACTTTCCAGCTGCCTGACCCAGGCCTGCGAAGCGGGCAAGGCGGAAATCGTCGGCTTCAGCTGGCTCACTCATGAGGTCGATTACGCGCGCTTCCCCGAGAGCCTGCAGGTCACCTGGGTATTCGCCGCGGAGGCGCAGCGGGCGCTGGCGATTGGTACAGGGCAGGGCGCACGCATGCAGGCGCTGACCCGAGCGGCGCTCGCTGAGGCGGGTATCGACATGGATGCCCTGATCGCACCGGTGCGTTTCGACAGCGAGGAAGCCTGCAAGCGCAACGATGGCGGTGACTGGCAGCGTCGCCTGGCCCGCAACGCCACGACACGGCACTGACCGTGGGCAAGGACGTCGAGAATCCGTGCATTTCCGTCTGCAAGCTCACGGACGAGGTGTGTACCAGCTGTGGTCGCACCAAGGACGAGATCCGCAAATGGAAACGCATGAAGCGTCCAGACAAGAAGGCCACGGTAGAGCGCGCGGCGCAGCGGTTGAAAGCCCTGAAAAAGAAGAAAAAGAAGTGATGGCTGAGCGATGGGACGCCTCCGCTGCCGGTGGCGACGTGGTGATAGCCGCGCATCTGCAGCGCAGGCGCTGATCCCGCGTCGTGCGCCTGAGGTTGCAGAGGTGACGCAATCAATCCACCACGAACAGCTTTGCCCCCACTTGGGTAGATGAACGATGCGGCTCGGCGCCGTCGGCGACCTGGTAGCTCATGCCCGGCGTAAGGATGAAGCGGCGCCCATCAGGAAGCTCGGTGTGCAGTTCGCCTTCCAGGCACAGCAGGATATGGCCCTTGCTGCACCAGTGGTCGGCCAGATAACCCGGGGTGTACTCGACCGTGCGCACGCGGATGGGGCCGAACTGGCGGGTGCGCCAGTAAGCGCTGCCGGTTTCGCCGGGGTGTACGCTGGGTTCGATGGTGGCCCAGTCAGTAGTGCCGAAGGGGAGGTCGTTGATGTCCATGTCTGATGCCTGTAGGCAATGAGTGAGTGGTCTTGCAGAAACGCAGTGGTGATAGATGCGGCGCCGTGGTGGCTTGAAGCCCACCGGATAGGCCATTCCTGAGGCAACGAACGCCCGGTACACGAATGAAAAAGCCGCTGCCCTCTCACGGGGGGCAGCGGCTTTTCGGTTACGGCGCTAAAGCCTCAGCCACGGGCGCCGTGCACGCCAGCGCTGATCTCGCGGCACAGGCCAAGCACGCCTTCTACCGCAGCCTCCGGGCTCTTGGCTCCGGCGATCTGGTCGATCAGTGCCGAGCCCACCACCACGCCTTCGGTGAGCCGGGCGATAGCCGCGGCCTGTTCCGGCGTGCGGATGCCGAAGCCTACGCACACCGGCAGATCGGTGTGGCGCTTCAGGCGTGCCACGGCTTCCTCGACGTGTTCCAGGGTGGCGGAACCTGCACCGGTCACGCCGGCCACCGAGACGTAGTAGACGAAGCCGGAGCTGCCGTTGAGCACGGTGGGCAGGCGCTGGTCGTCGGTGGTCGGGGTGGTCAGGCGGATGAAGTCGATGCCGGCGGCCTGGGCCGGGTCACAGAGCTCGTCGTTATGCTCCGGCGGCAGGTCGACGACGATCAGGCCATCGACTCCGGCCTCTTTCGCATCGCTGACGAAGCGCTCCACGCCATAGGCGAAGATCGGGTTGTAGTAGCCCATCAGCACCAGCGGCGTGGTCTGGTTGGTCTCGCGGAAGTCGCGGACCATCTGCAGCGTCTTCGGCAGGTTCTGCTTGCCGGCCAGGGCGCGGATGTTGGCCAGCTGGATCGCCGGGCCGTCGGCCATCGGGTCGGTGAACGGCATGCCCAGCTCGATGACATCGGCGCCGGCGTCCGGCAGGCCCTTGAGGATCGCCAGCGAGGTGGCGTAGTCCGGGTCGCCGGCGGTGACAAAGGTCACCAGCGCGGCGCGGTTCTGTTCGTTCAGCTCGGCAAAGCGGCTCTGCAGGCGGCTCATGCGTGCGTCTCCTGTTCGCTCATGTGGTGCATCACGGTCTGCATGTCCTTGTCGCCGCGGCCGGAGAGGTTGACCACCATCAGGTGTTCCCTGGGAAGCCTGGCCGCACGCTTGAAGGCCTCGGCCAGGGCGTGGGCCGATTCCAGCGCCGGGATGATGCCTTCCAGGCGGCAGCAGTCGTGAAAGGCCTGCAGCGCCTCATGGTCGGTGCAGGGCACGTATTCGACGCGCTTGATCTCGTGCAACCAGGCGTGCTCGGGGCCGACGCCCGGGTAGTCGAGGCCGGCGGAAATCGAATGCGCGTCGGTGATCTGGCCGTCGGCGTCCTGCAAGAGGAAGGTGCGGTTGCCGTGCAGCACGCCCGGGGCGCCGCCGGCCATGCTCGCGGCGTGCTTGCCGGTGTCGATGCCGTGGCCGGCCGCTTCGACGCCGACGATCTGCACGCTCTCGTCATCGAGGAAGGGGTGGAACAGGCCGATGGCGTTGGAGCCGCCGCCGATGCAGGCGACCAGCGAGTCGGGCAGGCGGCCTTCCTTCTGCATGATCTGCTCGCGCACTTCGTTGCCGATCACCGACTGGAAGTCGCGCACCATGGCCGGGTAGGGGTGTGGGCCGGCGGCGGTGCCGATCAGGTAGAAGGTGTTGTCGACGTTGGTCACCCAGTCGCGCAGCGCCTCGTTCATGGCGTCCTTGAGGGTGCCGGTGCCGGCGGTGACCGGGATCACCGTGGCGCCGAGCAGGCGCATGCGGAAGACGTTGGCCTGCTGGCGATCGATGTCGGTGGTGCCCATGTAGACCACGCACTGCATGCCGAAGCGTGCCGCCACGGTGGCGGTGGCCACGCCGTGCATGCCGGCGCCGGTCTCGGCGATGATGCGCTGCTTGCCCATGCGCTTGGCCAGCAGGATCTGGCCGATGCAGTTGTTGATCTTGTGCGCGCCGGTGTGGTTCAGGTCTTCGCGCTTCAAGTAGATCTTCGCGCCGCCGAAGTGCTCGGAGAGGCGCTCGGCGTAGTACAGCGGGCTGGCGCGGCCGATGTAGTCGCGCTGGAAGTAGGCCAGCTCCTCGAGAAAGGCCGGATCGTTCTTGGCCTTCTCGTATTCGGCGGCCAGCTCGTTGATCAGCGGCATCAGGGTTTCGGCGACGAACTGGCCGCCGAAGCGGCCGAACAGCCCGCGGTTGTCCGGGCCGGTGCGGTATGAGGTCATGCGAGGCTCCTTGGAGGGTGCCGACACGCAGTCGGGGTGAGCGTAGGGTGGATAACGGCGCAGCCTTGTCCACGCGATCGATACGCCAGCGGGGAAAGTCGCTTCGCGAGTTTTCCACCCTACGGCAATCATTGGGGGCGAGCTTACGGCTGCCGGCGCCCGGATAAAAGCGATAAGATCGCGCGGACCTGTCAGGAAAACTCACAGTTATGAGCCGCGATCTTCCACCGCTCAACGCCCTGCGTGCCTTCGAGGCAGCTGCCCGCCTGGGCAGTTTCAGCGAAGCGGCACGTGAGCTGCACGTCACCCACGGGGCGATCAGCCGCCAGCTGAAGCAGCTCGAGGAGGCCCTCGGTCTGGCTCTGTTCGTCAAGGAAGGGCGCGGCGTAAAACTCACCGATGCCGGCCAACGTCTGGGCGAGGCCGCCAGCGAGGCCTTCGAGCGGCTGCGCAGCGCCTGCGCCGAGCTGCAACGGCACACGGCCGAGGCGCCGTTCGTGCTCGGTTGCCCCGGCAGCCTCCTGGCGCGCTGGTTCATCCCGCGGCTGGACCGCCTCAACCGCGACCTGCCGGAGCTGCGCCTGCAGCTGTCGGCCAGCGAGGGCGAGCTGGACCCGCGCAAGCCGGGGCTGGATGCGACGCTGTGGTATGCCGAGCCGCCGTGGCCGGCGGACATGCAGGTGTTCGAGCTGGCGGCCGAGCGCATTGGTCCGGTGCTCAGCCCGCATCACCCGCGTTGTGCCGAGCTGCGTGGCGCTCCAGCGGCGGCGCTGCTCGACGAGGCGCTGCTGCACACCGCCTCGCGCCCGCAGGCCTGGCCGACCTGGGCGGCCGGGCAGGGGCTGGCCGCTGGCGAGTTGCGCTACGGGCAGGGTTTCGAGCACCTGTACTTTCTGCTCGAGGCGGCGCTGGCCGGGCTCGGTATTGCCATCGCGCCGCAGCAGCTGGTCGCCGATGACCTCGCCGCCGGGCGCCTGCTGGCGCCCTGGGGTTTCGTCGAGACACGGGCGCAGCTGGCGTTGTGGGTGCCGCGACGCCGGCTCGACCGGCGTGCCGAACGCCTGGCCGAGTGGCTGGCCGGGGCACTGGCCTGATGGCGCGCCGTCAGGGCGCCAGGGCGCCGTTGCGCTCCAGCCGGTAGCTGCTGATTGCCTCGTAGACGGCCTTGCGCAAGCGGTTGATCCCGCCGATCGGGCGATGCTCGGGCAGCGCGTGCCACGGGTTGAAGGCCAGGTTGTCGCAGGCGAGGTTCTGCTCGGGGCTGTCGAAGTCCTGTGCCGGCAAGCGAATGTCGGCCACGGTCTCGAAAGGTGCGATCGCCTCGTCCCACTCGATGCTGGTGTCTTCGATCGGCATGTAGTGCTGCGGATTCTGGCGTTGCACCTGCAGGACGAAGCAGGCCGGCGCCCGGTCGAGCGAGAGCTGCTGGTAGAGCGCACTGCGCAGGAAGTTCGGCAGGTCGCGGTTCTGCTCCGGCAGCCGATAGTCGGGGCAACGCTCGGGCGTCGGGATCACCCGGTACTTGATGTTGTGCGGGCCGAGCTTGTACGGCGCGACCGAGCTGTAGGTGGTCGCGACCGGGCTCTGCGGCGCCGGCGCCAGCGTCTGCAGGGCGATCAGCAGGTGGCGCAGCTCCCATTGGCGCGGGTCCCAGCCGGGAAAGAAGGCCAGCACCTTCTGGCCCCGCGCCTGTGCGGCGAAGTTGCTGCGGTACTCGGCGACATCGCGGACAAAGAACACCGGATGGTTGAACATCACGAAGTCCTGCTCGCGGGCGTGGCGCGGGTTGCCGGTGAGCTTTTGCCCCGGTACGTCGAGCAGCTTGATCGCCATCCCGCGGGCGTCGCGGATGCGGTCGAACTGCGGATAGGCGTTGCCGTTGGACAGCCGCACCCAGGCCTGCCAGGTCTTGCCCGGCTCGCTGAACACACCCTGGCGCAGCGCCGGTTGCAGATCGGCGCGTACGCTGACCTCGGCACGCACGCAGCCGTGCGCCTTGGCATGCGCATCGCGCAGGACGCGGGTGTTGTCGCGGTGCTGTTCGACCACGGCGATGGCGTCCTCGATGATCGCCTGGGTATCGGCCGCTTCAGTCGGCGCGATGACCTCTTCGCTGGAGACGGGGCCACGATGGGTGAGGTGAAAGTGCAGGGCGGCAATGGCCCAGCCGGCCAGGCCGAGCACCGTCAGGGCGAGAAGCAGGCGCCCGAGCAGCCTGCCGAGCCAGAGCCAGAATCGCTTCAACATGGGAGCTTCCTCGTGCAGGGGGTCATGGGCAGGCCGGGCCGGGGTTGTAGGGCTGTGGCGGGATATCGGTCAGCCGCGCTTCGAAGGCCGGGTCGCCGAGCACCTTGAGGTACTCGACCAGCGCCCAGCGTTCGTGCGGCGCCAGGGCGCGGCCGATCACGCCGTTGCCGCGGCAACCGGCGCGGAACTCGTGGCCGCGGTTGCCGTTGCCGGTGATCGCGGTATCCAGCAGGAAGCCGCCGGCAAAGCGCTCGGTACGAATACCCACATGGCGCGGGTCGTATTCACGGCTGCCGACCCAGAACTGCTTCTGCCGTTCGGCGACCGGCGAGAGCAGCTGGAACAGGTTCGGCACCGAGCCGTTGTGCAGGAACGGCGGCGTCGCCCAGATGCCGTCCAGCGGGCGTGCCTTGTAGCCGCGCAGCTCCTGCACCCCGATCGGCAGGCCGAAGCCGTCGTATCTGGCGCGCTCCGGCGCTGCGATGCCCGCCTCGCGGTAGGCGCGTTCCTCGACGTAGGCAGTGATGTAGGCCAGGCCCTTGGCGCTGGACAGGCTGGCGAGATCGAGCGGGCCGGATGACGCGCCATACAGCTGCACATCCAGGCGATCCAGCTCATCCTGGGTCCAGCCCAGGCGGGTCAGGTCGAAGCGGTGGTCGGCAATATTGTCGGCTGTGGTCGGATCGGTACCGACGAAGGAGGTGGGGACCACCTTCATGCGCCACTCGGGGTCGCGTTCGGCAGCGAAACGCTTGTCGACCGGCTTGGGCCGGGCGTCGTGGCAATGCGCGCAGTTTTCCTTGTACAGCGCGCGGCCGAGGCTGGCCTGCTCCAGGTCGACCGGGCCGAGCACCGCCTCCGGCCAGCGCGGCGGCGCCAGCTGCATCAGCGTGGTTTCCAGCCGGTGCAGGTCGCGCACCCGCACCCCGGAGGCATAGCGCTCGGCCTCGGCGATCGGCGCGCCGTTGGCCTGCAGCAGCTGCAGCGGCGCGCCCACCCCCAGCGCCTCGCCGATGTTGCGTGCCATCGGCTGCATGGCCGAGCCGTTCCACTGCACCCAGTCGAACTTCCAGATATCCCACAGGTGCGGGTAGCTCACCGGCGCGTTGGCCACGCGGTAATTCGCCGGATCGATGGCATCGCCGAACACGCCGTTGGCGATGCGACCGAACGCATCGGTACGGCCAAAGCCTTCTTCGGTGGGGTAGAGCCCGCGGTGCCAGTCGTTGTAGGCGGTGCCGAGCAGGCGATCGAGCACCTGCTTGAAGTCGCGGCGCAGCAAGTCGCGCTCCTGCTCGTAGCGCTCGCCGAGCACCTCGCGGGCGAAGCGGCGGAACTTGAACGGGTTGTAGTAGGTGAAGGCCATGCTCATGCCCAGCGCCTGGCCGAACGAGCCGCCGCGCAGGGTGGGTACGGTCGAGGCCAGCGAATGCATGGCGGCACCGCCGTCGATGCGCAGCGCCTGGCCTTCGTAGCGCAGCTCGCCGGTGTGGCAGGCCGCGCAGGTCACGTCGAGGTAGCTGCGCCCGCCGTCGTCCTCGTGGCGGGCGAAACCGACCGGCAGGTTGCCGGGGTTCGCCGCACTTGGCGCCTGCGCCGGGTCGACCAGAAAGCCGAAGCGGGCCAGGTATTCGGGGGCGGCGAAGCGATCGCTGCTGAACGGCAGCTCCAGCGCAGTGAACCAGTCGTACTGCAGGCCTTTCACCTGGGTGCCCTGCGGCGTGTAGTAGTAGCGCTGGCGGTCCGCGTCGCTCCACTGCTCGAGATAGTGCAGGGCTTGCGGCGGCTGATACTGCGGCAGGTTGGGATAGGCGATGAAGTAGAGCCCGACGCCGACCGCAAGCACGGCCAGCGACAGCAGCCCGAGCAGGGCACGTCGCAGCAATCGCATCTGTACATCCTTGTAGCGCTATGGCGGGTGCGGCTTTATCGCAGGCTCGGCGGATAATGGCAAACGGCCAGGGGCTGAGCGTGTCGGCGTGTTCTGTCTCCGGAGATCGGTTCCGGCAGTAATAGGGCGGGGTCGCGCGGGGGATTCGGAGCGGAGGGGCCGGTGGGCGGTGCGCTCCGTGCACCAGGCCGGGGTGCTCGCGTACGAGCGTGGCGGGGGCTTAGCTGGCCAGCGCGGCGGGCGTGGTCTTCGGCGCCGCTGCCGGTTCGGCATAACCCTGCGGGTTGCGGCTCTGCCAGCGCCAGGCGTCGGCGAGCATGGTCATCAGGTCGCGCTCGGCACGCCAGCCGAGCTCCACGGCGGCCTTGGTCGGGTCCGACCAGCACTGGGCGATGTCGCCGGCGCGGCGTGGCTTGATGACGTGCGGCAGCGGGCGACCGATGACCTCTTCGAGCGCACCGATCATCTCTTTCACCGAGTAACCCTTGCCGGTGCCGAGGTTCCACACCGAGACGCCATTGACCTGCTCGAGCCGTTGCAGCGCCTTGAGGTGGCCCTGCACCAGGTCGACCACGTGAATGTAGTCGCGGATGCCGGTGCCGTCCGGGGTCGGGTAGTCATCGCCGTAGACGCTCAGTTCGCGGCGCCGGCCGATGGCCACCTGCAGCATGTAGGGCAGGAGGTTGTTCGGCGTGCCGTTGGGGTCCTCGCCGATCAGCCCGGATTCATGGGCGCCGATCGGGTTGAAATAGCGCAGCAGGCCGATCGACCAGCGCGGGTCGGAATTGGCCAGGCCGCGTAACACGTTCTCGGCCATCAGCTTGGACTGGCCATAGGGGTTGGTCGGCTGGCCGGTCGGGCAGTGCTCGGTGATCGGCATCACCGCGCTCTCGCCGTAGACGGTCGCCGAAGAGCTGAATACCAGGCGGAAGATGCCGGCCTCGGCCATCGCCTGGCACAGCGCGATGCTGCCGCTGACGTTCGTCTCGTAGTAGCGCAGCGGTTCGCGCACGCTTTCGCCGACGGCCTTGAGCCCGGCGAAATGCATCACCGCGGTCACCGGATAGGCGGCGAACAGCGCGTTGAGCAGCGGCCGATTGCGCACGTCGCCCTTGACGAACTGCAGCTTGCGCCCGGCGAGCTGCTCGACCCGGTCCAGCGCCCGGCGCGAGCTGTTGCACAGGTTGTCGAGCACCAGCACCTCGTGGCCTGCCTGGAGCAGCTCCAGGCATGCATGAGAGCCGATGTAACCCGCTCCTCCCGTCACCAGAATCATCTGTCTACCTCCACATGGAAAATTCTGCGGTCACACCCGCGAGCCTGCGGCTGCCGGCTGGCGTCGCATCGAGGTCCGTAATTGGGGTCGGCGGTGCGGAACAGGACGCCAAAAGCGAGCTGCGTGCGAGGTTCCGACGCCGGGCATAACCAGGTGATCTCGCTGATAGGGACGAAGAAGTTGCAGCCAAGTTCCGGCGCCGCTGCGCTGTCCCGACGGTGGGTTCGGTCGGATGGCTGGTCGGGAACCCAATCGATTGGCCGCCGTCAATAGCCCGCGGGCAGCTGCCGACGAAACGTTCGAACCGGACGGCGCGCCCGCCCTTTCAAGGCCCGGAGCGGAGTTCCCGGGCGTTGTTCAGGCATCGTGCGGGCAGGATCGCCACGAGCACTGCCCTATCGAACGAGGTGTTAGATGAGTTGGGCCGGCCCCTTCCAGTACGACATCGGCAAATCCCGCAACGCCCAGCACACGCCGGCCGAAGTGGTCTTCGACGAGCAGGTGCCGACGCTGCTGTGCCTGTCGCACCTGCGCTGGAGCTTCGTCTACCAGCGCCCGCAACATCTGATGTCGCGTTTCGCCCGCGATTTCAACGTGCTGTTCTGCGAGGAACCGATTGCCACCGAGGACGACCAGCCGTGGCTGGAAGTCCGCCCCGAAGAGAACGGCGTGCAGGTGCTGATCCCGCGGCTGCCGCACGGCTGCGCCGGCGAGGCAGCCGACCGCGTGCAGCGCGAGCTGCTCGACGGCTACCTGGCCAAGCTTGGCGTCGACGACCTGCTGCTGTGGTACTACACGCCGATGAGCCTGGCGTTTTCCGACCACCTCGAGCCGCGCGTGACCATCTACGACTGCATGGACGAGCTCTCGGCCTTTCGCGGTGCGCCGCCTGAGCTGATCGAGCGCGAACGCGAGCTGCTCAAGCGCGCCGACCTGGTGTTCACCGGCGGCTACAGCATCTGGGAAGCCAAGCGCGAGTTGCATGACGACGCGCATCCCTTCCCCAGCAGCGTCGATGTCGAGCACTTCGCCGCCGCGCGGCGGCCGCAGCACGACCCGGACGACCAGGCCGAGATTCCGCGCCCGCGCCTGGGCTTCTACGGCGTGATCGACGAGCGCCTGGACCTAGAACTGGTGGAGCAGGTCGCGCGGCTCAAGCCCGACTGGCAGCTGGTGCTGATCGGCCCGGTGGTGAAGATCGACCCGGCCGAGCTGCCGCGGCGCGACAACATCCACTACCTGGGCGGCAAGACCTACGACGAGCTGCCGCAGTACCTCTCCGGCTGGGACGTGGCGATCATGCCGTTCGCGCTGAACGAGTCGACGCGTTTCATCAGCCCGACCAAGACGCCCGAATACCTGGCCGGCGGCCGCCCGGTGGTATCGACGCCGATCACCGACGTGGTGCGCACCTACGGCGACACCGGCATCGTGCGCATCGCCGACGGCGCCGAGGCCTTCATTGCCGCCTGCGAGGCGGCGCTGAAGGATGCCGAGGACCGCGACCGCCTGCTGGCCCGCGCCGACGAGATCCTCGGCGACATGTCCTGGGACCACACCTGGAGCCTGATGAAGGAGAAGATCCAATGCGTGATATGAACCCGCAAGACAGCAATCCCGAACGTCTCGGCGGGGGCTCCGGTGATGTGCCGGGCGTACGCCAGCGTGGTTTCGACTACCTCATCGTCGGCGCCGGTTTCGCCGGCAGCGTGCTCGCCGAGCGCCTGGCCGCCGGGCTCAACAAGCGCGTGCTGGTGGTCGACCGGCGCCCGCACATCGGCGGCAACGCCTATGACCATCACGACGAATCCGGCGTGCTGATCCACCGCTACGGCCCGCACATCTTCCACACCAATTCGCAGCGCATCGTCGACTACCTGTCGCGCTTCACCGAGTGGCGCCCCTACGAGCACCGCGTGCTGGCGCAGGTGGACGGCCAGCAGGTGCCGATTCCGATCAACCGCACCACGCTGAACAAGCTCTACGGCCTGAACCTGGAAACCGACGAGCAGGCCGCCGAGTACCTGGCCAGCCGCGCCGAGCCGGTGGCCGACATCCAGACCAGCGAAGACGTGGTGATCAACGGCATCGGCCGCGAGCTGTACGAGAAGTTCTTCCGCGGCTACACGCGCAAGCAGTGGGCGCTGGACCCCTCGCAGCTGGACAAGTCGGTGACCTCGCGGGTGCCGACGCGCACCAACACCGACGACCGCTACTTCACCGACAGCTTCCAGCAGATGCCCAGGCACGGCTACACGAAGATGTTCGAGAAGATGCTCGCCCACCCGAACATCAAGGTCATGCTCAACACCGATTACCGGGAGATTCGCGACGAGGTCGAGTACGACCACCTGGTGTACTGCGGGCCGATCGACGAGTACTTCGACTACCGCTTCGGCAAGCTGCCGTACCGCTCGCTGCGCTTCGAGCACAAGCAGCTCGAGCAGGAGCAGTTCCAGCCGGTCGGCACGGTCAACTACCCGAGCGAGGACGTACCCTACACGCGCATCAGCGAGTACAAGCACCTCACCGGGCAGGTCCACCCGAAGACCAGCGTCACCTACGAATACCCCTCCGCCGAGGGCGACCCCTACTACCCGATCCCGCGCCCGGAAAACGCCGAGCTGTACAAGCGCTACCAGCAGCTCGCCGAGCAGACGCCGGGCGTGACCTTCATCGGTCGCCTGGGTACCTACAAGTACTACAACATGGATCAGGTGGTCGGCCAGGCGCTGGCGGCGTACAAACGCATCGAGGAAGCCGAGCGTGGCCAGGCCACCGGCGAGCGCGACGCGCCTGCGCGCAGCCTCGCCGAACAGGCCGGCTGAGCCCGGCGCGAGGGCTGCCGCACAAGCGGCAGCGTTGAATTGAAAGGCAGGCAGCCGCAATCGCAGCGGAAGGCGCGGTGCGGTTCGCCGTGCCTGTTAGCAGAGGTTCGCGATGTATCGACCGACCCTGTTCGATAGCTTCTTTCTCGGCGGCTTCGAGTGCTCCACGCACCGCCGCCACGACGGCCGCCGGCTCGACCTGCTGGCCGCCACCGGCCATGATCGGCTGGTTGCCGAGGACTACCGCGCCTTGCAGCGCCACGGCATCCGCAGTGCCCGCGACGGCCTGCGCTGGCACCTGATCGAGCGTCAGCCGGGCCGCTACGACTGGTCCAGCTTCCTGCCGATGCTCGAGGCCGCGCGCGACAGCGGCACCCAGGTGATCTGGGACCTGTGCCACTACGGCTGGCCCGACGACATCGACATCTGGCGCCCTGAGTTCGTCGAGCGTTTCGCCCGCTTTGCCGGCGAGGTGGCGCGGCTGGTGCGCGAGCACAGCGACGCGGTGCCGTTCTACTCGCCGGTCAACGAGATCTCCTTCTGGGCCTGGGCCGGTGGCGACCATGAGCGCTTCAACCCGCTGGGCCAGGGCCGTGGCGCCGAACTCAAGCACCAGCTGATCCGTGCCAGTATCGCGGCCATCGAGGCGATCCGCGCGGTCGAGCCGCGGGCGCGCTTCGTCCAGGTCGACCCGGCGATCCACATTAGTGCGCAGGTGCTGCGCCCGGCCGCCCAGCGCGAGGCGGAAAACGCCCGTCAGGCGCAGTTCGAAGCCTGGGACATGCTCTGCGGCAAGGCCTGGCCGGGCCTGGGTGGCAAGCCGGAGTACCTCGATATCGTCGGGGTGAACTACTACTCGGACAACCAGTGGTACCTGGGTGGCGACACCATCGTTCGCGGCCACCCGGACTACCGCCCGTTCCGCGGCATCCTCAAGGAGATCCACCGCCGTTACGGGCGGCCGATCCTGGTTGCCGAAACCGGCGCCGAAGGCGACCTGCGCGGCGACTGGCTGCGCTACGTCAGCGAGCAGGTCGGCCTGGCGCTGCAGCAGGGCGTGGCGGTGGAGGGCATCTGCCTGTACCCGGTGCTCGACTACCCCGGCTGGGACGACGACCGCCACTGCCCGACCGGCCTGTTCGGCTTCCCCGACGCCCGTGGCGAGCGCCCCGAGCATGCCGGCCTGGCCGACGAGCTGCGCCTGCAACAGACCCGCTTCGCCTCGGTCCAAGCGCATCATGAGCCCGCTGTGACACCCGCATGAACAAGCCCGTTGCGGTCCCGCCTGCCCCCACGGTCCTGCCCAGCCGGCCGCTGGCCTTTCTCTGGCATTACATCTGCCAGCGGCCCTGGCATTTCGGCGGGCTGGCAACGCTGGTGATCAGCGCGGCGATCTGCGCGGTGGCGGTGCAGTACGGCATGAAGCTCTTGGTCGATGCCATGGCCGAGGGCAGCGACCAGCGCGCCACGGCAGACGTCTGGTCGCCGCTGTGGCTGTTCCTCGGCCTGATCGTGGTGGAAAACGTGTTCTGGCGCCTCGGCGGCTGGCTCGGCTGCCGCACCGTGGTGGCCAGCTGCGTGGACATCCGCGTCGACCTGTTCCGCTACCTCACCGGCCACCCGATGCGCTACTTCAACGAGCATTTCGCCGGCTCGCTGGGCAACCGCATCTCCGCCGTCGGCCAGGCGGCGGGCACCATCTATGGCGGCCTGGCGTGGAAGATCGTGCCGCCGATCGTCGACTTCATCGGCGCGGTGGTGGTGCTGCTCACCGTCGACTGGCGCATGGCTGCGGCGCTGGTGGTGTTCGTCATCGTGGTGGCGCTGCTGATCACCGGCTTCGGCATCCGCGGGCGCAGCAAGCACCAGCGCTTCGCCGCGCAGGCGGCGCGGGTCGGCGGCGAGCTGGTCGATGCGGTGTCCAACGTCTGGACCATCAAGGCCTTTTCCGCCCGCGACCGCGAGGCCGAGCGCCTGGCCCAGGAGATCGGCAGCGAGGCGCGCGCCCAGCGACGCAGCTGGATGTACCTGGAAAAGGCCCGCGTACTGCACGACATCTGCCTGTCGCTGATGGCCGGCGGCATGCTGGTATGGGCGATCCGCAGCTGGCTGGGCGGCAGCGTCAGCGCCGGCGACGTGGTGCTGGTCAGCGCGCTGACCTTTCGCATCCTGCATGGCTCGCGCGACCTGGCGCTGGCGCTGGTCGACACCACCCAGCAGGTCGGTGCGATCGCCGACACCCTGCGCATCATCAACCAGCCGCACGGCCTGGCAGACCCTGAGCCGAGGCTGACCCTCGAGGCCGGCGACATCGACTTCGAGCATGTGCGCTTCGGCTACCCGGAGCGGCCAGCGATCTTCGAGGACTTCAACCTGCACATCCCGGCCGGGCAGGCGGTGGGCATCGTCGGCGCCTCGGGCGCGGGCAAGTCGACCCTGCTCGCCCTGCTGCAGCGGCTGGACGACGTGCATGGCGGGCAGATCCTCATCGACGGCCAGGACGTGCGCCATGTCAGCCAGGACAGCCTGCGCGAGAAGATCGCCGTGGTGCCGCAGGAGACCGCGCTGTTCAACCGCAGCATCCTCGAGAACATCCGCTACGGCCGCCCCGCGGCGAGCGACGAGGAAGTCTACGAGGCGGCCCGGCATGCCTTCTGCGACGGCTTCATCCGCGAGTTGCCCGAGGGCTATCGCACGCTCGTCGGCGAGCGCGGAGTGATGCTTTCCGGCGGCCAGCGCCAGCGCCTGGGGATCGCCCGTGCCTTCCTCAAGGATGCGCCGATCCTGATTCTCGACGAAGCCACCTCGGCACTCGACACGCAGTCCGAGGCGGAGATCCAGGACGCCCTGAACCAGCTCATCCAGGGCCGCACGGTGGTCGCCGTGGCGCACCGGCTGTCGACCCTGGCGGGGTTCGACCGCATCGTCGTGCTGCGCGAGGGGCACATCGTCGAGGACGGCCCGCCGCACGAGCTGCGCCGCCGCGGTGGCGAGTTCGAGGCGCTCTGGCGCATGCAGGCCGAAGGCTTCAGCCGCGAGCCCGGCGCGGTCACGTGAAGCGCGCCGCGGTGGACTCCAGCAGCATCCGCTCGCTGGGCTACGCTGAAGACGAGCAGGCACTGGAAGTCGAGTTCCACAACGGCAGCCTGTACCGCTACGAGCGGGTTCCGCCCGAAGCGGTGCAGGCCCTGCTGGCGGCCGACTCGCTGGGCCGGCATTTCAACCAGGTGTTCAAGCCCTGTCAGTTTCCCTACCGGCGCCTGCGCTGAGGCCGTTGCGCCTGGCGCTTTGAACTAAGCCGGCACTGCCAGCCTCAGAAAGCAGACAGGACGAATCTTCGAGCGGAGGCTCGCCAGACCAGAAGGGGTTATCTATGTCGGATCATCACACTTATAAGAAGATCGAGATCGTCGGCTCCTCGCGCACCAGCGTCGACGATGCCATTCAGAATGCCGTCGCCGAAGCGAGCAAGACGCTGGAAAACGTCGAGTGGTTCGAGGTCGGCGAAATCCGCGGCCATGTCGAGAACGGCAAGGTCGCGCATTTCCAGGTCACCATGAAGGTCGGCTTCCGCCTGCGCGACAGCTGATCCCCCGACGGCTGGGGCGCGCCCGCGCCCTGGCGTCGCCCCGCCGCAGACTCCGCTGGCCTTTCCCGGCCGCGCCAATCGACATCCCCGCCCCGCTGACACGCGCGCCGCTCTGCGCTGCGGCTCGGCTGGGGTTTTCCGTCGTGCATTTGCGCCATCGAGGCCGACCGGCGGCGGGTGCCTGGGCATTAATACAGTTGCGAATCATTATTGCTAAATATAGCATTTTGCAATTGCGCCCAATCGCACCCGTCTTCCGGTCCTCCACAGGTCTTCTTCGATGCGCCGATATCCGAACAAACCCGGTCACTTCTACGCCCTGCTGCCCCTCTGCCTCGCCATTGGCAGCACGGCTTACGCTGAAACCCCGACGGACCGGGATGCCGCTGCCGACCCCAAGGCGCAGGCCGAGCAACCGCTGGCGCTGCCGGCAACCGAGATCGTCGCCAGCGCCGATGCCTCGGCCGACGGCCTGACCCAGCCCTACGCAGGTGAGCAGGTTGCCCGTGGCGGCCGGGTCGGCATCCTCGGCAACCGCGACTACATGGAAACGCCGTTCACCTCGACGTCCTACACCTCGCAGCTGATCCAGGACCAGCAGGCGCGCAGCGTGTCCGACGTGCTGCAGAACGATCCTTCGGTGCGCGTCGCCCGCGGCTTCGGCAACTTCCAGGAGCTGTACGTGGTCCGCGGCTTCCCGCTGTTCTCCGACGACATTTCCTACAACGGCCTCTATGGCCTGCTGCCACGCCAGTATGTGGCCGCCGAATTCATCGAGCGCGTGGAAGTGTTCCGCGGCGCCAACACCTTCCTCAACGGCGCGGCGCCGGGCGGCAGCGGCATTGGCGGGGCGATCAACATCCTGCCCAAGCGCGCGCCGAACGAGCCGCTGACGCGTCTGACCCTCGGCGCCGAGAGCGGCGGCCAGGCGATGACCCATGCCGATATCGCCCGCCGCTTCGGCGAAGAGCAACGCTTCGGCGTACGCCTGAACGCGGCCAAGCGCGCCGGCGAGACCACGGTCGAAGACGAGGATCGCACCCTCGACATGTTCGCCCTCGGCCTCGACTACCAGGGCGACAACCTCCGCCTCTCGGGCGACATCGGCCACCAGTACCACTTCATCGACCAGCCGCGGCCGAGCGTGACCCCCAGCGGCGGCCTTCCCAGCGCGCCGGATGCCGACGACAACTTTGCCCAGCCCTGGACCTACTCGAAGGAGAAACAGACCTTTGGCACCTTCCGCGCCGAATACGATTTCTCCGACGCCGTGACCGGCTGGCTCGCAGCCGGCGTGCGCGAAGGCGAGGAGAAGAACCGCTTGGCCAATCCCAACGTTGACGGCTCGGGTGCGACCACGGCCTATCGCTTCGACAACGTGCGCGAGGAAGAGATATTCACCAGCGAAGTGGGCCTGCGCGGCCTTTTGAAGACCGGCCCGGTGTCGCACCAGTGGGTCGTTTCGGCAGCGATGTTCAGCGCTGAAGATCGTAATGCCTGGGCTGCAAGCGATTGGAATAACCCGTTCACCGGTGACTTGAACTCGCCTACCAACACGGCCATGCCACCAGTAGATCTCGTCGATCCAATCAAAACAGCTGGATCAATGTCGAACCCGAAGGTCACGGCTCGCACCAACACTCAGAGCCTGGCTATCGCCGATACCCTGGGCTTCATGGATGACCGCCTGCTGATCACCCTCGGTGCGCGCCGCCAGGGCATCGAGAGCAAAGGTTACGATTACGACACAGGCGAGCGAGCCTCCGCCTACAACCGCTATGAGACCACCCCGGTCGCTGGCGTGGTTTACCAGCTGAGCGACGAGCTTTCGGTCTATGCCAACTACATCGAAGGCTTGGTCAAGGGTGATATCGCACCCTCCACAATCTGGATTGATAACGCCAACCGAAGCGTCAGCAATGGCGGCCAAGCACTCGCTCCCTATGTCTCCAAGCAGGCCGAAGTCGGGCTCAAATATGACGGCGGCAATGTAGGCGGCAGCCTCGCTGTGTTCCAGACGAAACGCCCCTTTTCCACCTTTGAGTACGATGTCGCCAGCAATGCCCTTGAAGGCACCTACGCGGAGAATGGCGAGCAACGCAACCGCGGCATCGAACTGTCGATGTTCGGTGAACCGCTATACGGCGTACGCCTGCTCGGCGGCCTGACCCTGCTCGACGCAGAAATGACCAGCACCCGCCGTGGGCTTAACGACGGCAATCGCGTGATAGGGGTACCACGTACCCAGGCCAACCTTGGCACCGAATGGGATGTGCCAAATCTACAGAACCTGACACTGACGGCCCGAGCGCTCTATACCGGCAAGCAGTACGCCGATGCGGCTAACGAGCTGGAAGTCCCCTCCTGGACTCGTTTTGACCTCGGTGCCCGTTACCGCATGGTCGTTGACGATCGCGATGTCACACTGCGTGCCAACCTTGAGAACGTCACCGGCCGCGACTATTGGGCCTCAGCCGGTGGCTACCCCGACAACGGCTACCTGGTCCTCGGCGCCCCGCGTACGCTCACGGTCAGCGCCACGGTCGACTTCTGATGCAGGCAGTCACCCTGCGGCGCTGGGGCTGGGTCCACAAGTGGTCCAGCCTCGTCTCTACGCTGTTCATCCTGTTGCTGTGTCTGACCGGCCTGCCGCTGATCTTCTCCCACGAGATCGAGCACCTCACCGGCAGCGAGATCGAAGCGCCGGCGATGCCCGAGGGCACGCCGCGCGCTGCGCTCGACCGGGTCGCCGCCGAAGCGGTGAAGGCCTATCCGGGGCTGGTGCCGCTGTACCTGTTCGCCGAGGAAGACGCGCCGGACGTCTGGTACGTCAAGCTCGACACGCGGGTCGACACCGATGAAAGCGCCTCGACGCTGATCCTTTCCGACGCGCGCACGGCCGAGGTGCTCGGCGCGCCGAACTTCGACGAAGGCTTCATGAGCGTGATGTACCGCCTGCACGTGGACCTCTACGCGGGGCTCGCCGGCAAGCTGTTTCTCGGTTTCATGGGCCTGCTGCTGATGGTGGCGATCGTCTCCGGCGTGGTGCTCTACGCGCCCTTCATGCGCAAGCTGCGCTTTGCCGAGGTGCGCCGCGAGCGTGCGCCGCGCACGCGCTGGCTGGACCTGCACAACCTGCTCGGCATCGTCACCCTGGTCTGGGCGCTGGCGGTGGGCTTCACCGGGGTGATCAACACCTGGGCGGAGCTGATCTTCCAGGCCTGGCAGGCCGAGCAGGTCGCCGCACTGCAAGCCGGTGAGACACGCGTGCTGCTCGCGGCGGACGCCAGCGAGGCGCTGGCCGCCGATGGCTCGCTGCAGATCGCGGTCGAGCGTGCGCTGGCCGCCGCACCCGGTATGGCGATCTCGATGATCGCCTATCCCGGCACGCTGCGCGCCACGCCGGAGCATGTCGCGGTGATCCTGCGCGGCGACACGCCGCTGACCTCGCGCCTGACCCAGGCGCTGCTGGTCGACCCGGCCAGTGGCGAGGTGCTCGAAGCGGGCCCCCGGCCCTGGTACGTCACCGCGCTGCAACTGTCCGAGCCGCTGCATTTCGGCGATTACGCCGGCCTGCCGCTGAAGGTCCTCTGGGCGCTGCTGGACATCCTCACCCTCGTCGTCCTGGGCAGCGGGCTGTACCTGTGGCTCAAGCGCGGTGCGACGGCGGAGGTGCGGGCATGATGCGCATCTGGCTTTGGCCGGTGGCGATTGCCCTGGCCTCGGCGCTCGGGCTGATCGCCGGACTGGTGTCCGAAGGCGCCGGCGACTGGCTGAGCTGGCTGGCCCTCGGCCTGCCGACGGCGCTCGGCCTGCAGGGCCTGTGGCGCGGCCGCGGCCAGCGCTCCGCGTCGCTCAGTCGGCCAGTGCCTCGGCGAGCTGGTCGAGGCTGAACGGCTTGGGCAGCGAGCGTGCCGGCAGTCGCGTCTCGATGCGGCCTTCGCCGGAGACGAAGATCAGCCGCAGCCAGGGCTGAACCTGCAGGGCCTGCACGGCGAAATCGAGGCCCGAGCGCCCGGGCAGGTTGACGTCCAGCAGGAGTAGGTCGAAGCGCTGCTCGCCCAGGGCCAGCTCGGCCTGCTCGGCATCGGCATAACCCCGGACCCGATAGCCCAGTTCCTCGACCATCTCGCCGGTCAGCGCGAGCAGTGCCGGTTGATCCTCGACCACCATCACCAGCGGCGCTTCGCCCGGCCGGGCCTCGGTTTCGCGCGTGGCCAGCAGCTGGCGGACCTTGCGCGCCAGGTCCTCCTGGCGATACGGCTTGCTCAGCAGCTCCACGCCGGCGTCCAGGCGCCCGCCATGCACGATGGCGTTGCGCGTGTAGCCACTGGTGAAGAGCACCGCGATGCCGGGCTGCAGCAGGCGCGCCTGGCGGGCCAGCTCCGGGCTGCTGACCGGCCCCGGCATCACCACGTCGGTGAACAGCAGGTCGATCGCCAGGCCGCTGCCGAGAATGCCCAGGGCCGCCTGCGCATCGTTGGCCCTGAGCACCTGATAGCCCAGCCCCTCGAGCAGTTCGACCACCGTGGCCTGCACCGGCAGGTCGTCCTCGACCACCAGGATGGTCTCGCTGCCGCCGACGACCGGGCCGGCGGCCGGTTGCACGGCGAGCACTTCCGGCTGCTCGGTGCGCGGCAGGTAGAGCTTGACCGTGGTGCCGCTGCCCGGCTCGCTGTACAGGCGGATGTGCCCGCCGCTCTGCTTGGCGAAACCGTAGGCCATGCTCAGCCCCAGCCCAGTGCCGCGCCCTTCCGGCTTGGTGGTGAAGAAGGGCTCGAAGGCCTGCTCGACGACTTCGGCGGGCATGCCGACGCCAGTGTCGGACACCGCCAGCAGCACGTACTGGCCGGGCGTCACGTCGCTCTGGGTGCTGGCATAGAGTTCGTCGAGCATGGCATTGCCGAGCTCCAGGGTCAGCCGGCCGCCTTCGGGCATGGCGTCACGGGCGTTGATCGCCAGGTTCAGCACCACCTGCTCGAGCTGGTGGGCGTCGACCATGGTGGTCCAGAGCCCGCCGGCCACCACCGTCTCGATCTCGATGCGCTCGCCGAGCGCCTGGCGCAGCAACTCGTCGAGCTCGCGCAGCAGACGCGCCAGGTTGGTCGGTTGCGGGCGCAGCGGCTGGCGGCGGGCGAAGGCGAGCAGCTGCCGGGCGAGCTTGGCCCCGCGCTCGACCGCCGAGCTGGCGGCGTCGACCCGCTTGGCCGCCGGGCGGTTGTCCTGCAGCAGCGGCTGCAGCAGTTGCAGGTTGCCGGCGATCACCTGCAGCACGTTGTTGAAGTCGTGCGCCACGCCGCCGGTGAGCTTGCCGATCGCCTCGAGCTTCTGCGACTGGTACAGCGCCTGGCGGCTGACCTCCAGCTCGCGGGTGCGCTCCTCGACCAGCTCCAACAGGTGCTCGCGCGAGCGCTGGAGTTCTTCCTGCGCCAGCACCTGGGCGGTGACGTCATGGCCCTGACAGAAGATGCCGCTGACCTGGTCGTCCTCGGTCAGCACCGGCTGGAAGACGAAATCGACGAAGCGGCGCTCGGCCTTGCCGCCGCCCTCGGGGCGCACGCGCACCGCGAGATTGCGCCCGACATAGGGCCGGCCGGTGACGTAGACCTGCTGCAGGAGGTCGGCGACGGCGCGGCTTTCGAGCTGCGGAAAGGCCTTGAAGGCCGGGCTGCCGATCACCTCGCGCGTGCCGACCAGCTCATGGAACGCGCGATTGGCGATCTGCAGGACGTGTTCGGGGCCCTGGGTGATGGCGATGAAGCCCGGCGCCTGATCGAACAGGCGCTGCAGGTGCCGGCGCTCCTCGGTCAGTACCCGGCCCTGGCGTTCGCTGGCGCGCCGCTCGGCGACCAGCGCGGAGACGTCGCGCAGGCTCAACGCCGCGCCGACCACGTCGCCCTGCGGTGCGGTGACGGCCGCGACCACGGCTTCCAGCGTGCGGCCAGTGGCCGGGTCGTTGAACTGCAGGGTGCGCGTCGTGCCGCTCTGCAGCGTGCTGGCCAGCGCACCACCGAGCGCCGGCGTCCAGAACGGCAGGCTGGCTGCGTTGCGCCCGAGCGTCTGCACGCGGGTCTGGCCGAACAGCTCGACGGCGCCGGCGCTCCAGTAGAGCACCGCGTGCTGGCTGTCGAGGCCGACGATGGCATCGCGCGCGGCGTCGATGAAATGGTGCAGATACAGGTCGGCCTCGGCCGGCGAGCGCTTGCCGGCTGCCTGCGCGGCGTCCATGTGGGCGTTGGCGCGCGCCAGGGTGGTACGCAGGCGGGCACGGCGGCGCACGTCCGCCAGGGTCTGGTCGAGCACCCGGGGCAGCTGAGCGCTCTCGACGATCGACCAGTGCGGCCCGAGCAGTGGCGCCGGGCCGAGCTCGCGGCGCAGCGTACTCGCCTCGGCATCGGTGCTGAGGAACAGCAGCTGGCTGCGTTTCCAGCGCATGCGCAGCTGCCGGGCCAGGCTGACCGGGCGCAGCAGGCCCGGCGCCAGCATGACCAGCGCCGGCTCCGGCGCGTCGCCTGGCAGCTCACCGGCCGGGTCGAGCAGGCGCAGCTGGCAGTGGCGCTCGGCGGCCAGCGCGGCGACCCGCTGGTGCAGTGCGAGGTCGCCGTCGTCGAGCAGCGCCAGGCAATCGAGCTGCAGCTCGGGGTTCATAGCAGCGGCAGGCCGAGCAGACTGCGCCCGGTCCAGAGCTTGAGCAGGTCGGTGGTCGGCGTCATCACGTGCGCCGCACGCGCGTCGCGCAGCAGACGCGCCACGCGGCTGTTCGCCCGGTAGGCGGCGCCACCGCACAGGGTCATCGCTTCGTTGGTCAGGCGCACGGCGGTCTCCGCTGCGTCGGCTTTCGCCGCGAGAATGAAGGGCAGCGCCTCGGGATGAGCGCCGTCGCCGCGCCGTGCCGCCTCGCGCACCAGCGCCCGGCTCTTGACCAGCGCCGTCCAGAGTTCGCCGTAGCGTACCTGCAGCGCCTCCACGTCGAGCAACGCCTCGCCGGAATGGCTGTAGCGCCGCTGGCGCAGGTGCAGCTCGGCTTCGTCCAGCGCGGCCTGTGCGACGCCCAGGTAGGTGCCGGCCATGGCGATGAGAAAGAACGGTGCGACCACCTCGAACACGTACCAGACCTGATCGCCCGGCTCGCCGAGCAGGTTCTGCGCCGGCACCCGGACCTGTTCCAGGCGCAGCGGCCGCGAGGAGTTGCCGCGCATGCCGAAGCCGTCCCAGGCATCCAGCCAGTGCATGCCGGGGCTGTCGCGGTCGACCATCAGGCAGCTGAAGTCGCCGGCCTCGCCGCCGGCGGCGACGGTGGAAACCACGTAGGAATCGGCGTGGCCGCCACTGGTGACGAACTGCTTGGTGCCGTCGACGACAAAGCTGTCCGCCTCGGCGCGCAGGCGCGTTTCCGGCAGGTAGAAGTGCGCACCGGTGCCCTGTTCGGACAGCGCCAGCGTCGTGATATGGCGCCCGGCGGCGATGTCGCGCAGGTAGTGCTCGCGCTGATGCTCGGTGGCCTTGGCGGCGATCACCGCGGTGGCCACGCAATGCATGCCGAAGCACAGCGCCGAGGACGGGCAGGCGCGGCCGATCGTTTCGGTGATCACGCACAGGCCGAGCAGGCCCTGGCCCAGCCCGCCGAGTTCGCCGGGCACCTGCAGGCCGAGCAGTCCGGCCTCGGCCAGCGCCTGCATGGCATGCGCCGGCCAGCGGCACTCGGCGTCGACCTCGGCGGCCCGCGGTGCGATCCGGCTTTCGGCCAGGCTGGTGGCGATTTTCTGCAGCTCGGCAAGCTGCACGGGAAGCAAATGATCCATGGTCTCGGTAATTCCTGGGGGCAGCGCCGGCGTCCACCCGGCTGAACATAGACATGACTCCGCCAGGGGCGGTTCTACGGCAGCGCGATACCGACTCGACGGAGCATCGAGCCATGACGGCGGTCATAGTCGCATGACTTCGACCCAGCCGCACAAGCAGCCCCCGCGGTTTCTCCGGCGTGCCCGTGCGGGCCTTGCGCTGGCGCTCGGCCTGCTGCTGGCGGCGCCAGTACAGGCAGCGAGCGGCGACATGCATCTTCTGATCGGCAGCTACACCCACGACAGCTCCAGCCCCGGTGTGCTGCGCCTGCGCTTCGACCCGGCCAGCGGGCAGATCGCCGAGCGGCCGCTGCAGACGCTGGCCAGCGACAATCCCTCCTGGCTGCTGCTCGACCGGCGCCGCGGACGGCTCTACGCGACAAACGAGAACGCCCCCGGGCACGCCGACCCGGTGGGCCGGGTCAGCGCCTGGCGGCTCGACGACGAGGGCCGCTTCCAGCCGCTCGGCCGCACGCCGAGCCTGGGTGACGAGCCGACCCATGCCAGCCTGAGCCCGGACGGGCGCTACCTGTTCGTCAGCAACTACGGCTCGCGCGCCAACCCGGGCGGCCAGCTGGCGGTCATGCCGCTGGGCGAAGCGGGCGAACCGCTGCCGGTGACCCAGCTCGCCAGGCACCAGCCCAGCGGTGCGCTCCCACGCCAACAGGGCGCACATGTGCACCAGGCGCTGTTCGCCCCGGACGGCAAGCGGCTGTGGGTCAGCGACCTGGGCGCCGACCAGCTGGTCGCCTACCGCTACGACCCGGCCCAGCGCGAGCGGCCGCTCAGCCTGGACGAGGCGGCCAGCCTGACGCTGCCGCCCGGCAGCGGCCCGCGTCACCTGGCCTTCTCGGCCGACGGCCGGCGCGCCTGGCTGACCCTCGAGCTCAGTGCGCAGGTGGCGCAGCTGGCTGTGCATGACGGCCGCCTGCAGCTGCGCGAGCTGATCGACCTCGCCGAGCCGGGCGCCGCCAACCGGCACTCGCCGGGCGCGATACGGCCTTCGAGCGATGGGCGCTTTCTCTATGTCACCGATCGCGGCGAGGCCAACCGCATCCTGGTCTATGCGATTGCCGCCGACGGCCGGCTGCAGCTGCTGCAAAAGCGCGACAGCGAAGGGCGCGAGCCGCGCGAACTGGCGATCGCCCCGGACGGCCGCTTCCTGCTGGTGGCCAATCAGTTCGGCGACAGCCTGGTGGTGTTCCGCCGCGATCCGGCCAGCGGCCTGCTCGGCGAGACCGTGCAACGGCTTCGGCTGGCGCGGCCCTCGGCGATCGAGTTCTTCGCACCGTAGCGGCAAACCGGCCCGCGCGTACCGTAACGCCTGCGCTCAGGACAGCAGGCTGACGACCGTGAAGCGGCTCAGCGTGGCCTGGGCGGCGACGGTCTGAGTGACGGCGGCGTAGCTCGACGGGCTGCGCTGCATCAGGTTGAACACCGAGCGCGAGAAGTCCAGCGCCCACTGTTTCTCGTCGCGGTCGGCCTGGCGGGCGAGAAATTCACGGATCTCCTTCTGCCGCTGGCCGAGCTGGTCGCGCAGGCTGGCGATACGGTCGAGGGCGGCGACCACCTTGTCCAGCACCTGGCGCAGCTCGTTGAACGAATCGAGTGCGGGCGCGGCCGGCAGCTCCAGCAGTTGCTCCTGATGGCTGTCGACGCGCTGGAAACGCTCGCCGGCGAACAGCTTGCCCTCGCCACGCACCGCCAGCTCGCCCTTGAGCGCGTCCCACAGGCTCTCG
Source organism: Stutzerimonas sp. CXK-1 (assembly GCF_057738225.1). Lineage (NCBI taxonomy): Bacteria > Pseudomonadati > Pseudomonadota > Gammaproteobacteria > Pseudomonadales > Pseudomonadaceae > Stutzerimonas > Stutzerimonas sp. CXK-1. The sequence goes on from NZ_CM173217.1 coordinate 72,191, forward strand.
CGCGCGGAGAAACGCAGCTGGCCGTCGTCGTCGAGCTCGGCACGGATACCTGCCTGGCCGAGGCTGGCGTTGAAGCGGCGCAGGATCTGCTCGTCGCTCATGGCCTCGTCGAGCACCACCGCGACCGGCTCGGCCAGCTGCCGGCCGGCGCGAAAGACCAGCGTCTCGGCACCCGACTCGCGGATCGCCTCCGGCGAACTCAGGCCGGCAAGGGTGAAGCGGCTGCGCACCGGCTCGTTCAGGCGCAGGCGGAAGTCGGCGTCCAGCGCCTCGGCCGAGCGTTCGCGGCGTTGCCCCAGCAGCGTACCGACCGCTTCCAGTTGCTCGCCGATGGCCTCGGCACCGCTGCCGGGGCTGGCTGCGCCAAGTTCGCGGCCGAGGCTCAGCTTCAGTTGCGAGAGCCGGCCATGCAGGTCGGCCAGGTAGTTCTCGGCCGATTGCATCGACGACAGCTGCTGGTTGAGCTGCAGGCTGAAGCTGGTGCTCTTGCGCGCGCGTGCCTCGGCCGTGGCGGTGTCCAGCTCGCGGCGCTGCGGCTGGCGGGCACGGCGCTCGGTGGCAAGCGGCTGGCGCCGCTCCTGCGGGTCGATCGCGCCGATGGCGGGTAACTGCTTGTCGATCTTCATGGCGGCCTCCGGTCAGAGCAGGCCGAACAGCGACAGGCCGTTGATCTTCAGGTAGGTCTTCTGGGTGGCCTGCAGCGACAGCTGGTAGTTGTTCAGGTCGATGCTGGCGCCGGCGTAGTCGAGCGTCGACAGCTCGCCTTCGATCTTCTGGTTCACCAGCGAGACGTCTTCGTTGCTGCCGATCAGCAGGGTAAGGGTGTTCTGCCGGCCACCGAGGTCGGTCACCGCGCCGAGCAATTCGCCGTGGGTCAGGTCTAGGGCGTCCATGGTGGCGCTGATCTGGCTGCGCACCGCCGGGTCGCCGGCATCGAGCGCCGGGTCTTCGAGCATCGCGACCAGCTCATGCAGGCGGTTGAGCATGTCGACCCCGCCGCCAAAGATCTCGGCAGCGGTGACGTTCTCTTCGACCAGCACGCCGTTGGCCACTGCGGCCTGCCGATGCCCGGCGTTGCCGCTGAGCTGGTAGCTGTCGCTGGCGGCGTCGAAGGTCACCGCCGGGCGGTCGCTGAGGGTGCCGGCGAACAGGTAGCGGCCTTCCTCGTCGCGCACGTTGGCGAAGCTGAGAATGGTGCCTTCGAGCGTCTTCAGCTCGTTGGCGATGGCCGCCAGGTCTTCGCTGGTATTGCTGCCGTTGGCGGCCCAGAGCAGCAGGTCGCGTACGCTGAGCATCGAGTCGGAGGCGGCCTTGAGGTTGCTCTCCTGCTTGGACAGGTTGCCGGAGACGTTGGCGATGTTGGTGCGGTACTGCGTCAGGGTCGCTTCCTCGCGCTCGATGCGCAGCACGCGCACGGCGGAGATGGGGTCGTCGGAGGGCCGCAGCATGCGCTTGCCGGTGGCCATCTGCTGCATCAGCTTGCCGAGCTTCTCGGAGCTGATGTTCAGCGAGCCGTGCATCGTCGCGGTGATCTGGGCGTTGGAGATACGCATCGTCGGGAATCCTTCGGCTGGCTCAGAACATCGCCAGCACGGCGTTGAACAGTTCGTTGGAGGTGCCGATGACCTTCATGTTGGCCTGGTAGGCCTGCTGGTAGGCCATCAGGTTGACGGCTTCCTCGTCGAGGTTCACCGCACTGACGCTGTCGCGCTGCGCCTGGGCCTGTTCGGCGACCACCGTGGTGGCGGCCAGGTCGGCCTGGTTCTGGCGGCTGGCGCTGGCAACGCGGCCGACCAGCCCGGCGTAGGCGTCGTTGAGCGGCACCAGCTCGCCGGCCACGTTGATCTTCGCCGCCTTGGTCTCGAGCAGGGCGAGCAGCACCTGGTTGTCGCCGACCACCGGCACCGGCTGGCCGTTGGCATCCAGGCCCGGCGCCTGCGCGGAAAAGGCCAGCTCGCGGGTCGACAGGTCGTTGACGGTGAGCAGCGCGCTGGTGCTGCTGGCGTCGTAGCTGAACAGCGGCTGGCCGGGGTTGCCGTCCAGGTCGTAGCCGGTGGCCAGGGTGTCATTGACCAGTTGGGCCAGGGCGCCGGCCATGTCGTGCAGGTCGGCCTGGGCCGGGCGCAGCGCACCGTATTCCATGTCATAGAGACCGCCGAGCGAGCCGCCGAGGCCCTCCTGTACCAAGGGGAAGCTGGTCTTGGCGAAGACCAGGCTGAGCTGTTGCTCGCCGGCCAGGTTCTCGCCGACCTTCAGCGTGCCGGCGGTGCTGCCGGCGACCAGCGGCTGGCCGTTGGCCAGGGCCACGGTCAGGCTGCCGTCGGCAGCGCTCTGCACGCGGATGCCGACGAACTGGCTGAGATCCTTGACCAGGTTGTCGCGGTAGTCGTGCAGGGTCGCGGTGTCGCGGCCGGAGGATTCCATCTCGAGGATCTGCTGGTTCAGGTCGGCGATGTTGCGCGCCAGGCCGTTGATCTCCTCGACCATCGACACGCGCTGGCCTTCGAGGGCCTCGAGCTGGATGCCGATGTTGCCATTCAGGCCGTTGAAGCGTTGCGCCAGCTGCTTGGCCTCGCCGAGGATCTGCTGGCGCAGGGCGATCGACTCGGGCGTCGAGCTGGCCTCGCTGAGCGCGGCGTAGAAGTTGTCCAGGCCGACGCTGATGCTCGAGCCTTCGCTGTCGACCAGCCCTTCGAGGGCGCCGAGGTATTGCTGCGTGGTGCCGTAGTACTGCTTTTCGGTGGTCGCGCGCCACAGCTGCTGGTTCTGGAAGTCGCTGGCCAGCCGGCGGATGCTGGTCACCTGCACGCCGCCACCGATGCCGGTGGGCGTCTGCCCGCCGAGTGCGTGCTGCTCGGGCGCCAGGCGGCTGAAGCCCGGCGTGTTGACGTTGGCGATGTTCTGCCCGGTCGCGGTGAGGGCGATCTGCGAGGCGCGTACGCCGCTGTAGCCAATCTGACTCAGGATGCTCACGACTGGGGTTCCTTCGATTCGATGCGGATCGGTTGCGCGAAGGCCACCGACAGGTGGCCGCCGACGGCACGTTGCCTATGCAAGGCGACCGGCGCGCCGGCGCGCTTAAGCGTCTCGCCGCCCTGCTGCGCCTGGCTGGCCGGCAGGGCCTGCAGGTCGCGCAGGATGTTGCGCGTGTAGTTGCGCGTCTCGGCATAGGGGATGCGCTCGACCCAGGCGGCGGTGCCGATCGCACCGTTGCGCGGGTCGCCGATCTGCACCAGCCACTCGTCGACCTTGCCGGGGCCGGCGTTGTAGGCGGCCAGGGCCAGCGCCTGGTGGCCGTCGTAGCGCGCCAGCATCTTCTCCAGGTAGGCCGAGCCGAGGCGCTTGTTGTACGCGGCGTCCTCGGTCAGGCGTGCCTCGCTGAACGGCAGGCCGAGCTCGCCGGCCATGTCGCGCGCGGTGTCGGGCATCAGCTGCATCAGGCCGCAGGCGCCCTTGGCCGAGACTGCGGCGAGGTTGCCGCTCGATTCGTGGCGGATGACGCTGTCGACCAGCGTCTGGAAGCCGGCCTTGCCGCTGGCCCAGGCCTCGTCGAGCGCCTCGAGGCCGCGCTGCCAGGTGCCGCGCAGGGCGTGCAGGCCGCCGCCGGCGCTCGGCAGGCCGGCCAGCGCCGCGTTCGGGAGCGCTGTCGGCTGAGTCGTGCCGGCCTCGCCGGAGAGCTGCGCGACGAGCAGGTCGCTGATGCCGGTCTGGCGCTTGGTGGCCAGCGAGTCGGCCAGCGCCTCGTCATACAGGTCGCGCATGGTGTCCAGCTCGCGGCTGCGCAGCGGGTTGCCGGCGGCCAGTACGTCGCCGGCCTTGCGCATCTGCTTGAGGATCTGCTGCAGGAACATGGCCTCGAACTGTTCGCAGACCGCCTCGAGCTGCTGGCGCCGCGCCGCGCTCGGGCCTTCGTTGCGCCCGCGCAGGCTGGCCAGGTGCTGGGGTAGGGAAACGATGCTCATGCTGCAGGAACCTATTCAAATCTGCTGCGCTTCGGGCCCGCTTCGTTGAAAGCAGGCTGGGGCGCCAGCCCGGTCAAAATGCTCATTTACAAACGTAAACTGCGCTTGTTCGCCTGTTTTCGCCTCGCCGGCCTCCAGCGCGCGAGACGTGAACAGGCGCTTGACTACATCACGATCAGTTCGGCATTCAGCGCGCCGGCGCGCTCGAGCGACTGCAGGATGCTCATCACGTCATCGGGCGTCGCGCCGAGGCTGTTGATGGTGTTGATGATGCTTTCCAGGCTGGCGCCCTCGGGCCACTCGAACATCGCCTTGCGGTCCTGCTCGACGGCCACGTCGGACTGCGGCACCACCGCGGTCTGGCCGCCGGAGAAGGCATTCGGCTGGCTGACCTGCGGCCGCTCGCTGATGGTCACGGTGAGGCTGCCGTGGGCCACCGCCGCCGCCTTCACGCGTACCCCTTCGCCGACCACCACCGTGCCGGTGCGGCTGTTGAACACCACCTTCGGCCGCTCGCGGCCCTGTTCCACGTCCAGCCGTTCGAGCATGGCCATGAAGCTCATGCGCTGGTTGCTCGAGACCGGTGCGCGCAGGCTGATCTTGGTGGCGTTCAGCGCCGTGGCGGTGCCCTTGCCGAAGCGCTCGTCGACGGCATCGACGATATGGCTGACGGTCTGGAAGCTCGGGTCGCGCAGGTTCAGCACGACGTCCGGGCGTGCCGCGAAGTCGGTGGGGATCGCCCGCTCGACGGTCGCGCCGTTGGGGATCAGCCCGCTGTTGGAGGTATTGATGGCGACCTTCGAGCCGCTGGCGCCCTCGGCGTTGACGCCGCCGACCACCAGCGCGCCCTGGGCCAGCGCGTAGACCTCGCCGTCGACGCCCTGCAGCGGCGTCATCAGCAGCTGGCCGCCGCGCAGGCTCTTGGCATCGCCGAGCGAGGACACGGTGACGTCGACCGTCTGCCCGGGGCCATAGGACGGCGGCACCGTGGCGGTGATGGTCACCGCGGCGACGTTCTTCAGCTTGGGATCGACGTTGGCCGGCAGGTTGATGCCGAACTGCTTGATCATGTTCGCCACCGAGTGGCTGGTGAACTTCACCTGGTTCTTGTCGCCGGTGCCGTCCAGGCCCACGACCAGGCCGTAGCCGATCAGCTGGTTGCCGCGCACGCCCTCGATGTCCACCAGGTCCATCAGCGGTACGGCTGCGGCCGACAGGTGCCAGAGCAGGGCTAGGGCGGCGAGGGTTGCCTTCAGATGCATGGGCGGACCTCAGAGGGGAAACAGCGGATGGCTGAAGAAGCGCGTCAGCCAGCCGGCGGTGTTGCTGTCGTTGAGCACGCCGCGCCCGGCGTAGGAGATCCGCGCGTCGGCGATGTTCTGCGACGACACCTGGTTGAAGCGATTGATGTCGTCCATGCGCACCAGGCCGGTCAGGCGGATGTATTCGTCGCCCTGGTTCAGGCGCAGCTTCTTCTCGCCCTTGACCAGCAGCGTGCCGTTGGGCAGCACGCGGTGCACGGTGACCGCGATCGAGCCGCGCAGGGTGTTCTGCTGCGAACTCTTGGCCGAGCCGCTGAACTCGCGCTCGCCGGAGGCCGAGGTCTCGACGTCCGGGTAGCGCTTGCCGAGCACGGTGGGCACGCCGATGCCGATGCTCGATTCCTTGCCGAAGCTGGTGCCGGCGCTCTTGCTCGACTGGGTCGACTCGTCGAGCACGATGGTGAGGATGTCGCCGACCCGGAGCGCGCGCTTGTCCTGCAGCAGCGAGCCGGCGTGGCCGGCACGGAACAGCCCGCCGCTGGTGGTCGGCGGCAGGCTGTAATCCAGCTCCAGGGGTTCGTACTCGCTGGAATCCTCGTCGGGGCGCAGCTCGTCGAAGCTGGCGCAGCCGCCGAGCAGCAAGGCGGCGAGCAGCAGGGCGATCGGCTTCATCGGCATCACACGGTCTGGTTGAGGAACTGCTGCATGCCGCTGGCGGCATCCATGACCTTGGCGTTGGCCTCGTAGGCGCGCTGGATGGCGATCATGTTCACCATCGCCTCGACCACCTGCACGTTGGAGCCTTCGAGCACGCCCTGCTTGAGCTGGCCGAGGCCTTCCTCGCCGGCCACGCCCTCGACCGGCTCGCCGCTGGCGACGCTCTCGCGGTAGAGGTTGCCGCCGAGCGCTTCCAGGCCGCCGGGGTTGGTGAAGTTGACCAGGGTGATCTGGCCGAGCTCCGAGGGCAGGGTGTCGCCCGGCAGGATCGCGGTGACGATGCCGTCGGCGCCGACGGTAAAGCCGGTGCTGCCCTCGGGCACTTCGATCGCCGGAGTCAGCGGCAGGCCCTGGGCGTTGACCATCATGCCCTCGGCGTTGAGCTGGAACTGGCCGTTCTCGGTATAGAGGATGTCGCCGTTGGGCGCCTCGACCTGGAAGAAGCCGCGGCCGACGATCGCCAGATCCATCGGCTGGCCGGTGGTCTGCATGCTGCCTTCGGTGAACACCTTCTGCGTGCCGGCCAGGCGCACGCCGCTGCCGAGCTGGATGCCCGAGGGCACGGTGTTGATCTCGTCGGCCTGGGCGCCGGGCTGTTTCTCGATGGTATAGAACAGGTCCTCGAAGACCGCGCGGTCGCTCTTGAAACCGTTGGTGTTGACGTTGGCCAGGTTGTTGGCGACGGTCGACATGGCCTTGTCCTGGGCGGCCAGGCCGGTCTTGCTGACCCAAAGTGCGGAATTCATGCGTTATCTCCCGATCAGCTGCCGCGGATCATCCGGTTGCCCGCCTCGGAGAGGTCCTCGGCGGCTTTCATCATCTTCACCTGGGTTTCGAACAGGCGGTTCAGGCTCATGGTCGAGGCCAGCTCGTCGATCGCCGAGACGTTGCTTGACTCGAGAAAGCCGCTGGCCAGGCGCACCTCCTCGCTCGGCGCGGCCGGCTGGCCGTCGCGCGTGACCAGCAGGCCCGCCTGGTTCTTCGTGAGGTTCGCCGCCGGCACGTCGACCAGGCGGATGCGGTCGACCTCGGCCATCACCCAGTCGCCCGGGGCCATGATCGACACGGTGCCGTCGTTGCCGATCTCCAGCTTGTCGTGCTCGGGCAGCACGATCGGGCCGCCCTCGCCGAGCACCGCACGACCGTTGAGCGTCAGCCGCCCCTCGGCGTCGATCTGCAGGCTGCCCTGGCGGGTATAGGCCTCGCCGGCGCCGTCCTCGACGACGATCAGGCCGCTGCCCTTGACGGCGAAGTCCAGCTCGCGGCCGGTGGCCACCAGCGCGCCGCCGGCCAGGCTGACGCCGTTGTTCTCGACCACGGCCATGTGCCGGCTGTCATAGCCGTAGCCCTCGACCGCGACGGCTTCGGCGCGCTCGAGGTCGGCGCGAAAGCCGGGGGTGTTGACGTTGGCCAGGTTATTGGCACGCACCTGCAGCGCCATCATGGTGCGGCTGGCGGCGGTCATTGCGGTATAGCCCAGACGGTCCATGCGCTAGCCTCAGATCGCGGCGAACAGGGCCTGGGTCAGTTCCTTGTTCGTGGAAATGACCTGGGTGTTCGCCTGGTAATTGCGCTGGCCTTCCATCAGCCCGACGAGCTGCTGGGTGAGGTCGACGTTGGAGCTCTCCAGCGCGCCGGAGGCCAGGGTGCCGAACTGGCCGACGCCCGGTGCGCCGAGCAGCGCGGCGCCGGAGGCGGCCGTCTCGCTCCAGGCGGTGCCGCTGATGTTCTTCAGCCCCTCGGCGTTGACGAAGCTGGCTAGCACCACCTGGCCCTGGAGCATGCGCTCGCCGTTGGAGTAGTTGGCGTAGACGCGGCCGTCCTTTTCCACGCTCATGCCGGTCTGCTCGCCGGCGGCGTAGCCGGTGGCACGGTTGCTCGTCACGCTGAAGGCCGAGCCGTACTGGCTGCTGCCGGTGTAGTCCAGGGCGATGGCCAGCGGGGCGACGCCGCCTGTGAGCGTGGCGTTGAGGGTGATCGGCGCCAGCGGGCCGGCCAGGTTGCCGGCGGCGTCGAAGCTCAGCGCCTGCGGCCCGCCGGCGAGGGCGGCGCCGTCGATGTAATAGTGCGCATCCCAGCTGTTGTCGGCGGTCTTGACGAAGTACTGGGTCAGGGTGTGTTCCTTGCCCTGGGAGTCGAACAGCTTGGTGGTGTAGGTCGAGTTGTAGCTGTCGGCGACCTGCGGGTCGAAGGCGACGGCCGGCACCTCGGCGTCGGCGTCGAGGTTGGCGACAAAGCTCAGGGCATCGCTGGCGCGCGCCGGAATGCCGCCCGAGCGCAGCTGCAGGTCGCCGACGGTGCCGGTCTGCAGCACGCCGTTGGCGTCGGCCGGGTAGCCCTGCAGGCGCCCGCCGAGGCTGTTGGTGATGAAGCTGTCCTTGTCGGTGCCGAAGATGCCGGCGCGGGTGTAGGCGACGTCGCCATTGCCGGCGCGGGTGACGAAGAAGCCGCCGCCGGAGATCGCCAGGTCGAGGGTGCGGTTGGTGGTGGTCAGGGCGCCGCCCTGGCTGATGCTCTGGGTGTGCCCGGTGACTTCCACGCCCATCGCCTGGCTTTCGGCATAGAGGCTGCCGAAGTCGGTGCGCGAGGACTTGAAGCCGACGGTGCCGGCGTTGGCGATGTTGTTGCCGATGGTGCTGAGTTGGTCGTTGACGGCGGACAGGCCGGTCAGGGCGATATTGAAGCTCATGGGCTGCTCTCGATGCTGTCTTTGGGGTTCGCGGGCGTGGACGCGGCTCAGCCGCCGAGCAGCCCGGCGTCAGCCTGGGCGAACTCGAGAATGTTGTAGAAGGGCACCTGGCCGACGCCCTGCACCTGCAGGACCGGGCCTTCGGCGCTGACCCGCACGTTGTCGACGCGGCCGTTGATCTCGGCCTGCGGGTACTCGCCGGCGTTGGTTTCCAGGCTGATCGCATACCGTCCGGCCGGCAGGCCCAGGCGCTGCGGATCGAGGCTGAAGGGCACCCGCCCGGCGCCGTGCGCGCCGAGCTCGACGGCGGTCTTGTTGCCGTTCGAGTCGGTCAGGATCAGGGTGCTGCGGCCGGCCGGGTGTTCGAGCTGGAACTGGCCCTCGATCGGCTGGCCGTCGAGCTCCAGCGCCTCGGCGGCGACGCTGACCTGCTGGCCGACCAGGCCGGCGGCGGTGAGCGTCTGCAGGTTGTCGAGCAGCACCAGGTTGTTCTGCGTCAGCGCGGTCATGTTCTCCATGCTCTTGACCTGCGCCATCGCCGAGTACTGGTTGAGAAACTCGGTGCTGTCGACCGGCTTGGTCGGATCCTGGTTCTTGATCTGCGCGACCATCAGGCTGATGAAGTTGTTTTCCATCGTCGCCGCTTCGCCGACGTTCACCGCGCGCTTGATCGCGTCGAGCGAATTGCCTTCGAGGCTGCTGTCGAGCACCGAATTGACCGAACTCATCAGGCTTCTCCCAGGCGCAGCAGGCTCTGCTGCATGCTTTTCACGCGGTTGAGCACCTCGACGCCGGTCTCGAAGCTGCGCGTGGCCGACATCATGTCGGTCATCTCTTCGATCTCGTTGATGTCGGGGTAGTAGACGTAACCCTCGGCATCGGCCAGCGGGTTGCCCGGCTCGTAGCGGCGCTTGGGCTCGGCACCCGAGGCGACCACGTCGAGCACCTGCACGTGGGCACCGCCGAGGCCGACGCCCCGGGTCAGCGAGTCGTTCTCGTAGACCGCGGCGAACATCGGCTTGCGCGCCTGGTAGACGTCGGCCGGGTCGGCGGCCGCCGAGTCGGTGTTGGCCAGGTTGCTGGCCACGGTGTTCAGGCGCACGGTCTGCGCGTTCATCGCCGAGCCGGCGATGCGATAGATGGAGTCGAACGACATCAGCGGCCCTCGATGGCCTGCTTCAGGCCACGGAATTTCATGGTCAGGAAGGTCAGGCTGGTCTGGAAATCCATGGCGTTGCGCGAGAACTGCGCCTGTTCCACCGCCAGCTCGACGGTGTTGCCATCCTGCGAGGCCTGGGACGGCACGCGGTAGAGTGCGCGCGGATCGCTGCCGGCGAGCGTCAAGCGCGACTCGCTGCGCTCCAGGCGGCGCATCTCCTGGGCGAAGTCGATATCGCGCGCCTGGAAGCCGGGCGTGTCCTCGTTGGCCAGATTCGCCGCGAGGATCTCGCTGCGCTGCATGCGCAGCTCGAGGGCGCGTTCGTGAACGCCCAGGGCATCGTCAATCCGAATACTCATCTGCTACCTCGTACGAACGGGCAGGCCGTTGGCCCGCATTTTGTTGCGGACTCGATTGCAGAAAGCGTGCCGGCTTGTCTGTAACGCTCAACTCATTGAAATAGAAGGTATTTATGCTGTTGCTGGTCGATCGGGTCGTCACCTCGCTTCCGCCTTGCACAGGGCGGATCAGAGCAGGCGGAAGGATCGTTTCCGCCCTCGTGCTGCTCGGGCTGTGCTTCGCGTCGGCGGATGAAGCGTCTGCCGCGCCGGTGGCCGCACAGCAGATCGAACAGGCGGTGGGTGCGTTCTTCGCAGAGGGGCTCGGGCGCGAGGCCGCGCGGCGTGGCTGGCGCGGCATGCGCATTACCCGCGACACCGAACTGCCTGCCGCGGCCTCGCGGCTGCCGGCCTGTGCCGCGGTCCTGCAGGTGCGTGCGGTGGGCGCGGCCGCCTCGTTACTCGAGCGCCAGCGCCTGCGCCTGCGCTGCCCGGGCGAGGGCGGCTGGGTGCTGGAACTCGACAGCCAGGCGAACGTCTCGCTGCCGGCGGCGCATGCGGCCGGGCTGATCGAGCGTGGCCAGACCCTCGCAGCCGCGGACCTGAGCTTTGAGCGCATCAACGTCGCCAAGGCGCAGCGTGGCTACTACAACCAGCCCGCCGAGGTCATCGGCCAGGCCGCCAAGCGGCGCCTGCGCGCCGGCCAGCTGATTACCCCGGCGCTGTTGACCGCACCTCTGGCGGTGCGGCGTGGCGAAGCGGTGAAGATCATCGCCAGCCGGGACGGCATCGAGGCCAGCACCGGCGGCGAGGCCCTGAGCGATGGCCAGGCCGGCGAGGTGATTCGCGTGCGCAACGTACGCAGCGGCAAGGTGATCGACGCCAAGGTGCTGGAAAGCGGCGTGGTGGCGAGCATCTTCTGAGCCGCGGGCAGGGCAGAAGAGGGGGTTGGCAGGGCGTTTCGAATTTCTTTGACGTCAGGATTTAAGCGCTGCCTCGGCGGCGCCGCCTTACCCCTTCAGCAGGCAGTCAAGCCAGCTCCTACAGCCCACTTAGCACGAAGGAATTCATCATGGCCCTGTCCATCCACACGAACTACTCCTCGCTGGTCACCCAGACCAACCTGAGCAAGACCAACAACGCGCTGGGCACCAACCAGCAGCGCCTGGGCACCGGCCTGCGCATCAACAGCGCCGCCGACGACGCCGCCGGCCTGCAGATCGCCACCCGCCTGAATGCCCAGAGCCGCGGCATGGCCGTAGCCATGCGCAACACCAACGACGCCGTGTCCCTGCTGCAGACCGCCGAAGGCGCGTTCAGCGAGATGACCGATATCGTTCAACGCATGAAGGACTTGGCTACCCAAGCCGCCAACGGAACCAATGGAGCGGATGATCTCAAGGCGCTGCAGTTGGAATACGACGAGCTGGGAAAAGAGCTTGGTAACATCGTTAAGAACACTAAGTACGCTGGTGAAGAACTGTTCCAGAGAACTACAGGAAAACTTTCTGCCGGCGGTGTCGACTTTCAGATCGGTGCAAGCCAAGCGGAGAAACTCACGTTTAATGTCAGCACTAACCTCAATGCGTTGACAGCAGACGCAACAGGCTTTGGTACTGTCTCAGCTACGTATAAAGATGTCATGGCTGCAACACCTACAAACACAGTTGTTGGTACGGAGCTAACTGGGGCCGGCTCGGCTAATACAACAATTGATGCACTATCGGGTGTGCTGGATGATATTGGCACCGTGCGAGCTGCCTTCGGCGCCAACATCAACCGACTGAACCATACTGCTAACAACTTGGCAAACATGAAAGACAACACCGAGATGGCGAAGGGTCGCATCATGGATGCCGATTTTGCTTCGGAAAGCGCCAGCATGACGAAGAACAGCATGTTGTTGCAGTCCGGGATCTCCATGTTGAAGCAGGCTGGCCAGATGCCGGGCATGGTTATGGGTCTATTGGGCTAATCCCTGATTTCCGTATTACTTTCCTAGATAGCCAAGGAGTTTATAGATGGCCCTTTCGATTCATACCAACTATTCGTCTCTGGTCACCCAGACCAACCTGAGCAAGACCAACAACGCGCTGGGCACCAACCAGCAGCGCCTGGGTACCGGCTTGCGCATCAACAGCGCTGCCGACGACGCCGCCGGGCTGCAGATCGCCACCCGCCTGAACGCCCAGAGCCGAGGCATGGCCGTAGCCATGCGCAACACCAACGACGCTGTTTCCCTGCTGCAGACCGCCGAGGGGGCGTTCAGCGAAATGACCGATATCGTTCAGCGCATGAAAGATCTGGCCACTCAGGCGGCGAACGGTACGAACGGTGACGACGATTTGATGGCGCTTGAGGCGGAATACACCGAGCTTGGCGCAGAATTGAAAAACATCTTCACTAACACCAAGTATGCTGGTGAGACGATGTTTGCTAGTGCGACCGACGTTGCAACCATCACCGATAACACGAAACTAGACGGGTCTCTCGGCAATACGGCCGGTATTAAATTTCAGATTGGCGCCAGCAGTGCCGAAACACTAGAAATCAAACTCGCACCAGCCCTCTATGACCTGCATACAGCTTTGACGAAAGTGTCTGATGACTTTGCTGGTACAACCAAGGCCACAGCATCAGCAGGGAACATCGCTTTTCAAGATACGGCAACCGGAGCGGTAACCAACAAAACCGCAGATCTTATTACAGATCTCACCAGTGCCCTAGATGAGATAGGAACTGTACGTGCCACTTTGGGTGCCAACATCAACCGCCTGAACCACACCAACAACAACCTGGCCAACATGAAGGACAACACCGAGATGGCCAAGGGTCGCATCATGGATGCCGACTTCGCCTCGGAAAGCGCCAGCATGACCAAGAACAGCATGCTGCTGCAGTCCGGCATCTCCATGCTCAAGCAAGCCGGCCAGATGCCGAGCATGGTCATGGGCCTGCTGGGCTAAGCCAGACCGGCGTGACGAAAAACCCCGACACTGTCGGGGTTTTTTTTTGCCTGTCGCAAGTGCGGCAAAGGCACGAAAAAGCGCACAACATGCAGGGTTTTATGCGGCTGGATGTCGCACCTTGCGCGCATACGCCCGTGGCAACTGGTCGCCCGACCGTGATTGTCACCAAAGGTTCCCTTGCGCATTCAAAAAAGTGACGCCAAGATACCGCCGATTACGTCACACCCCTGATTTGATCCAACTCCCATCTTCGCCCGATACCATGAGTACGTCCTTGACCCCTCCGGCCACCGATGTTCCTGCCTGCGTGCTGCTCGTTACCGGGCGGGCGGAGTGTCGTGCGCGCTTCGAACAAGGTGCCTTTCAGTTGGTGCTGTGCCGCGACGGCGAGGAGGAAAGGGTCGATCTGGGCTTCTCCGGCAGCCGCGTGCTCGAGCGCCTGCTGAGCTCGCCCGGCCAGGTGGTCTCGCGCGACGAACTGCTGCAATACGCCTGGCAGGATCGGGTGGTCAGCCAGGGCAGCCTGAACCAGCAGATCTACACACTGCGGCAGATCCTGTTCGACAGCGCGAACCAGATCATCCAGACGCTGCCGCGGCGCGGCTACCTGTTCAACCCCGGCTTCGTGGTCGACTTCGTCAGCCCGGCGCCGACGCCCGAGGCGCTGCCGGCGGACAGCCCGCCTGCCACGCCAGCGTTACCCGAGCCTGCGAGCGAGCTGCTGCTTCCGGCCGACTCGCTTGCCGCACATGCGGCGCGGCAGCCGCTGCGGGCCCGCTTCGGCGCGCGCAGCCTGCTCGCCGGCAGCGCCGCGGCGATCCTGCTTGCCGCGACCACGCTCGGGCTGCGCTACTGGGGCGGCTCCAGCGAGCCTTTCAGCCAGACCGTCGGCTTTGGTGCGCTGCAGGTGCTCTACATCGAGAAAACCGAGCGGCAACTGGAGCGCCTGAAACAGGAAACCAGCCGGCTGGTCACCAGCTTCGCCGGCATGACCCGCGCGCCGGCCCGGCTGATCGTGCACAGCTCGCCCGGCTTCTACGAGATTCGCTGCCTGCACGACGACGGCCAGATCAACTGGCTCAAGGTCCACCGGACGCAAGTCAACGCCATACCCAACGCCCAGCTGCAAGGATGCCTGCAATGACCGGATCGATCGAAAAGGGCGCCGCCGCCGCGCGCCTGCTGCGTGTGATGGTGCCCGCGGCGCTTGGCCTCTGGGTGTTCGTCGCAGCCGGTACCACCAGCAACTTCTCGGCGCACCTCGAAGGCCGCTACAGCTCGTCGGGCGAAGTGCTGCTCAGCGACGGCAGCGTGTTGCCGGTGCATCAGAGCCTGGCCTTTCACGGCGGGCGCTTCTATGCCCTGACGCGCAATGCGCCGGCGGTGGTGGAGGCCTCCGGGCGGGTGGAAACCGACCTGCTGGGCACGACCCGGCTGGTGGTCGAGGAGGGTGCGATCAGCGGGCTGGACGCGGCCGGCCAGCTGGACAACGAGCTGGTGTTCAACCTGTTCTACGGCAAGCACAAGGGCGCGCGCATCACCCTCGAAAGGGTCGGTGCCTGCCTGTACGGCGTCGAGACCCAGCAGGTCTACTGCGCCGAGGACCAGGCCGCACGCCTGTAAGCGCCGCTCAGCTACCGCCGCGGTACTGCGCGCCCTGCGCCGAGACGCGCACCTGCTGATAGCTGTCGCCGAACAGCTCGCGATACAGCGCCTCGGCCGAATCGGTCAGCAAGAGGATCTCCACCCGGCGATTGGCGCCGTTCTCCGGCTCCTGTGGCCTGAGCGGCATGACGTCGGCCTGCGCGGTGACCTGCAGCACGGCGGCGGCGGGCAGGCCCGAGGCAACCAGCACGTTGCGCGCGCGCAGGGCGCGGTCGCCCGACAGGTTCCAGTTGTCGTAACCAGCGGCGCCGCGGTAAGGGGTGGCGTCGGTGTGGCCGCTGATGATCAGCTTGTTCTCGACCCTGGCCAGTACCCCGGCGAGCTTGCCCAGCAGGGTGCCGAAGTGCGGGTCGAGTACCGCGCTGCCGCGGGCGAACATGAAGCGCTGCTGGTCGTCCTTGATGAGAATGCGCAGGCCCTGCGGCACTACCTCCACTTCCAGGTTGGCCAGCGCGTCGACTTCCCTGGCGACGTCCTTCATCAGCGCGGCGAGCGCCTGCAGTTCGGCGGTCGAACCGTAGCGACGGCTGCCGTCCTCTGCGTCCTCGGCCTCGGCCTGTTCGCGTGCAGGCGATGGCTCGCTCTGCGCCTGGCGGATCGGTACGCCCTCGAGTTCCAGCGGCGAGGTGCTGGTGCCGTCGAACACCCCGGCGCCGCCGTCGACCAGCGGGTTGCTCTCCTGGTCGCCGAACGAGGGCTGGCTGAGTTCCATGCGTGGCTGGACGATCCACAGCACCATGAACAGCGCCATCATCGCCAGGGTGAAGTCGGCGAAGGCGACCTTCCAGGCGCCACCATGCTCTTCGTCGTGGCCCTTCTTGCCACGTCGCTTGACGATGACCTCGTGTCCTTCGCCCTTGCCTTTGCCCTTGCCGCGCATGCTCATGCCGCGTCCCTTTCTTCCTCGTACTGGTTGACCCAGACCTCGAGTTGACGGAAGGCCGGCTTGACGTCCTGCTCGATCAGCTTGCGACCGGCGTCCACCGCCAGCAGCGTCGGCTTGCCAGCCAGGTGCGCGACCAGCGTGGTGCGCACGCATTCGAGCGCCGAGAGTTCGGTCTTGATGCGCTGGCTCATGGCATTGGAGAGCGGCTCGGCCAGGCAGTAACAGAAGAAGATGCCGAGAAAGGTGCCGACCAGCGCGGCGGCGACATGCGCGCCGACTTCGGCGATCGAGCCGCCGATGCTGCCCATGGTGATGATGATGCCCATGATCGCGGCGAGGATGCCGAAGCCGGGCATCGCCTCACCGACCTTGTGCAGCGAGCGCGCCGGCTGCAGCAGGGCATGCTCCATGGCCTCGAGCTCCTGCTCGAGGAAGCCTTCGAGTTCGTGCGCGCTGATCTTGCCCATCGCCATCAGGCGGAAGTTGTCGGCGATGAAAGCCATCAGGTTGCGCTCCTTGAGGATCAGCGGGTAGCGCGCGAACAGGTCGCTTTCCTCGGGCTCCTCGATGTGCGCGTCGAGCACTTTCAGGCCGCCGACATCGACCATCTCCAGCAGCTCGTAGAGCAGCATCAGCAACTGGCGCTGGAATTCCTCGCCCCGGCGCTGGTAGACGAACACCCCGCGGATCTGCGAGAGCATCTCGACCAGCACTTCCTTGGGGTTGCCCACCACCAGGCTGCCGATCGCCGCGCCGAGGATGATGACCACCTCGGCCGGCTGCCAGAGCACGCGCATGTCGCCGTTGGCCATGGCGTAGCCGCCCAGCACGCAGGCCACGATGATGAGGGCACCCAATACTTTCTGCATGACTACTGACTTCTCTCGGTTAGGAAGCGACAGCACTTGCCGATCGCCTGCTTGCTCAACTGACAGACCCGGGCGTCGCTGACTTCCAGCACCAGGGCGATTTCCTTCAGGCTCAGCTCGTGCTGGTAATACAGCGTCAGCACCAGCCGCTCGCGTTCGTCCAGCCGTGCCAGCGCCTGCTGCAGCAGGCGTTCGCGGATCAGCCGTTCCTCCAGCCGCTCGGCGCTGTCCTGCGGCTCCAGGCCGCTGTGCAGCAGCTCGTCGAGGCTCTCGATGGCTTCCGAGGAATCGGCGCGCAGGAAGTCCTGATAGTCCTGCTCGTTCAGCCCGGTGGCCTGGCGGATTTCCTCGTCGCTGGGCTCGCGGCCGAGCCCGCGGGCCAGTGCGCGGATCGCATCGCGCACCTTGTGCACCTGTTGGCGCACCTGGCGCGGGCGCCAGTCCTGGCGGCGCAGCTCGTCGAGAATCGCCCCGCGGATGCGCAGCGCGGCGAACCGCGAAAACGCCTCGTCCGGCTCGCCGTAGCGGCGCAGGCATTCGAGCAGGCCGATCATGCCGATCTGCTCCATGTCCTCGCGATCGAGCACCTGGTTGGCCTGCAGCGACAGCTGCCGGACGATGCGCTTGACCAGCGGCAGGTACTGCATCATCCAGCGCTGCTCGGCACCGGGCGCGAACACGGCGGGGCCGCTGGCGGCGCTGCCGTAGAGGTCGAGGGCGCAGGAAAGGCTCATGGCGCCGGCCTTACTGGACGATCAGCTTGTTGACCAGCACATGCTCGAAGGGCACTGCGGCCTGCTGGCTGGCGAAGTCGTCGAACAGCGCCTTTTCCAGGCGGCTCTGCAACTCGGCGATCTTCAGCGTGCGCAACTCGTCGAAGCGGTAGCCCGACAGGTAGCTGACCACCGAGTTGCGTACCAGCGGCTCGACCTGCTCGAAGTTGCGTGGCTCCTCGGCCAGGCGCGCCTGCAGGGCCAGGTCGAGCACGAAGTAGTGCTCGCGGTTGTCGCCGCGCACGCTGACGATCACCTTCGGCACGGCGAAGAACTCGTACTCCACCGTCTCGGCCACTTCCGGCTCGCTGCTGCTCGCCTCGCCCTGCAGGCCCGGCTTGAGCAGCCAGTAGGCCGCGCCCACGCCACCGGCAACGGTGACGATGTTGAGCAGCAGCATCAGCAGAACCACACGGGACGTCGACATAACTCACTCACACTCGCTTGGATGAATCGGGTTCAGACGGTTACCAGCACATCGCGCGGGCGTTGTCCCGGCGTCGCCTGTTCGGTCTGTTCATGGGGGTTGGCCGCCGCCGCGACCTGCTCTTGCGCCAGCGGCTGGCGGCGCGGCTGGCCCTGGCCCTGGCCGCCGTCGGCGCCGACCTGCACCTGCACCTGCACGAAGTGCTGGCCAACCAGCTCCTGGCGCAGGCGCTCGCTGGTCTGTTGCAGCAGGCGCGCGACGTCGGCGTTGGCGGCGCTCAGCTGGACGTGCAGGCGGCCCGATTCATGGCTGAGCAGAATCTCCAGGCTGCCGAGTTCCGGCGGGTCGAGGCGAATGGTGGCGTTCTGGCTGCGCTGGCTCAGCTGCAGCTCGACCTGCTCGCGCAGGGCCTGCAACATCTGCTCGCCCCACTTGGCTTCGGGGGCATGCAGCTTCAGCGTGCGCTCGGCGGGGCTGGTCGGCGCCGCTGCCTGGCGCTCGCCGACCGCCACATCGGGGGTGGCGTCTTCGCGCTCGCCGAGCGCGGCGAGCAGGCTGTCGGGCAGTTCGCGCAGCGCCTCGGGCGTGGCCGCCGCGGGCGGAACGGCAGTGGCGGTCGCGGCCGGCAGCGACTGTGTGGCCCGGCCGTCCGCAAGGGTGGCGACAGGCGCAGGGATCGGCTGCGCGGGGATGCGCCCGGGCGGCGCGCTGCTGCTCAGCCCGGCATTGGCGACCAGGCGCGCGGCGCCGCTGGCGGTCGCCAGGGCGGGCGCCGTTGCCGGCGTCACCTGCTGCGGATCACGCGCCTGCACGAGGGTCTGCTGCTGGCCGAGCATGCCGAGCAGCCACTGCTCGGCGCTGAGTTCGGGGTGTTGCTCCTGGGGCTCGGCGTTCATTTGCGCCCGGTGCGCTGCGCGGCCCTCGACTGCCGGCGACTCCTCGACAGGGAGCGCCGCTGGCGGCTCGATCGCGCTGTCGGCGATGGCCAGCAGCTGGCCGCTGAAATCACGGCTGGGCAATGGCGCGCCGGCGGGGTTCAGCGCGCGGGGCGCAGGCAGCGGGGCGCCGCCGAGCGCGTTGGCGCCTGGCGTGCTGTCGATGGGCTGGGCGAGGCCGCGAAGGCTTGGGGTCATGCCCGTGCTCCGGCCTGGAACAGCTCGATCCGCCCATAGGCGGCGCGTCCTTCGGCGTTGTCCAGGTGATCGAGCAGCAGCTGGCGCAGGCGCTCGCATTCGGCCGCGCAGGCCTGCCGCGCCTCGTCGTGCAATGCCTTGAGCCGTGCGCGCGCCTGCCCGGTGGCGGCATCGGGTGCCGCGGGCAGGCCCTGCAGGGCTTCGCGGATGGCCTGGTCGGTGTCGTGCACCGCCTGCCAGTCGCGTGCAGCGAGCGCCGCAGCCAGCGCCGCGTGCAGGGCGTCGAGCGCCGCTGCCTCACTTGCGGGCTGCACTGACGCCCTCCCAGCCTTCGCGCAGCGTGGTGAGCAGGTGCACGACCTCGTCGAGGCCTTCGAGCGACAGGCTGACGCTGACGTCCGACAGCCGATAGATGCAGTACTCGTAGAGTCGCGACAGGCTCTGCACCACCTCGCCGCCGCCTTCCTCGTCGAGGGCGCCGTCCAGGCCGTTGAGGATGTTCATGCACTTTTCCAGCGAAGCACCCTTCTGCTGGTAGCGCTTGTGCTCGATATGCCCGCGGGCGCGGGCCAGCTCGTCGAGCAGGCCGTCCATCAGGACCAGTACCAGTTCGTAGGGCGAGGCCGAGGCGGCGCGGGCTTCGAGGTCGACCGCGCGGTAGCTGTCGTAGCAGTCGTGGGGCTGGTAGGTCATCCGAACATTCCCGAGGTCTGCTCCATGCTCTGCATGGTCTGCATCATGTTGGTGTACTGCTTGAGGTAGCGCATGTAGTAGTTGTCGTAGCGGGTCTGCAGGCTCTCGAACTGCTCGTCGATGCGGCGCAGATTGAGGTCCAGGGTATCCAGGCGGTTCTTCAGCACGCCGTTGGCGCTGCTGGTGTAGGTGGCGACGGTCTTGTCGAGGCTGTCGATCAGCTGGTCCTTGCCGGTGAACAGCGCCTCGAAGGCGTCCGGGTTGGCCGCTACGGCCTTCTCGAAACGCCCCGCGTCGAGGGTCAGCTTGCCGTTGCGGTCGGCGCTGATGCCGAAGTCGATAAGGCTGACGCCGCCGAAGGGTGTGCGCAGCAGACCGTTCAGCCGGCTCTCGATGGCGCGCACGCTGGAGTCGCCGGCCAGGGTGCCGCGGCTGGCGGTTTCGCTGCCGCTGGCGGTGAGCGTGTCGATGCTGCCCATCAGCGTATTGAAGGCGTCGATGAAGGACTTGGCCTGCGCCTGGGTGGCGCTCTTGTCCTGCGCGACGGTGAGCGTGAGCGGGGCGTCGCCGGCGCTGTGCACCTTGCTGACGGTGAGGCTAACCCCCTCGATGAGGTTGTCGAAGCTGTTGCTGGCGCTGGTCATTTCGATACCGCCACTGCCAAAGCTGCCACCCAGGCGGATGCGGGCGTCGGCCGGCTGCGACAGTTCGACGGTGCTCGCGGCGGCATTGCCGGTCAGCGAATAGGTGAAGCCGTTGGCCGCGCCGCTGTCTTCGCTGGTCAGCACCAGGTTCACCGCGCCGTTGCTGCGTACCAGGGTGGCCTGCACGCCGACGCCGGCGTCGTTGATCGCCTTGGCCGCGTCATCGAGCGTGGCGTAGCCGGACAGGTCGAAGCTCTGCCCCGCCAGGCTCAGGCTGCCGCTCAGGCTGCCATCGGCCAAGCCCTGCACGGCGACCTGCTGCTTGCTGGCCAGCTGCTCGACATACATCTGGTAGCTGCCCGGTTGCGCGCTAGTGCCAACCGTGGCGCTGGCATAGCCTTCGGCGATGAAGCTGGCGCTGTTGACCAGCATCGACGAGCTGCTCGAGCCGAGCTTGGTCAGCGTCGACTTGAAGGTGGTCATGGCGCTGCGCAGCGAGCTCAGGGCCGTGCGCTGGGCCTGATAGTTCGACTCGTTGCGGTTGAGCCGGTCCAGCGAAGACTGCACTTCGAAGGTCGCCAGCTGCGTCGCCATCTGCTGAATGTAATCCGAATCTATCGCCATACCGATCCCCTTCCTGCGCTCTCTAGAGCAAGTCCGATGCCAAGTGGCAAATCATTGATTTATCAGCGTTTTCCCCTGCATGCCGGAGAAGAAGCGCTTCCGCACGGCGCTCGCTGGAGGAAACGGGGAAATACCGTTTCCGCCTGATCGGCGGCGTGTTCTCCAGGGTTAAAGGCGACGAATCAGGGGGCGGTACTTAAGGCGTCGCGCAAAAAAGGCGCGCAAAGCTGGTGGCAGGCGAGGGGGCGGGCGCCCGTGGGCTCTGTCTGGCGGCTGTGGCCGGCGGCGCGTGCTAGTAGGCGTGCGGCTGGTAGACCCGGGCGTCGCGCTGGTCGCCGAGCAGCTGCTGCAACAGGTCATGGTGCATGGCGAGCAGTTTGCCGTTGCGCTCGTTGAGCTGCTGGCAATGCCGCGCGAGGCTGCCGAGCTGTTGCCAGCCCGCCTGCAGCTCGGCGCGCTGGTCGGCCGGGTAGCTGGCCAGCAGGCGCTGCATGCCATCGCCGTCGCCGCTCAGGCGAAAGGCGCCAAGCACCTTGGCGCGGCGTCGCGCGCGCACTTCGAGCGCCTCGACGTGGCGGGTGATCTGCAGGTTCAGGCGGTCGATCTCCGCGCTGTCGCGTTCCAGCAGAAAGGTGTACAGCGCCTGCATCAGGTCGCGCAGGGCGAGGTATTGCTCGCAATCCTGCCGGATGTCGTCGGCGACGACCGCCAGCAACCTGTCACGCTGGTTCACGCATCGGTTCCGCGGTGGTAGGAGAGCATGCTCGCCGCCAGCGCCGCCGGGTCGCTGTCGAGTTCACCCTGGGCCAGGGCCTGCTTGAGCGCGGCGACGCGGTCCAGGTCGACCTCGGGCATGGCGCGCAAGGCTTCGTGCATCTGCTCCAGCGGCAGGCTGTCGGCGCTGCGCGCCGTGCTCGCCGGGGTCGCCGGGCGCGGGTTCGGCTGGCGTGCGGCGGTGGTTTCGGTGGGGCTTAAGGCAGGCTTGAAGTGCCGGCTGATTTCCATGATCGGTTTCCAACGAAGTGGTTACAGCCTATGAGCGACCGCGCCTGGCGGAAACTTTAGCGCGCCGTGGAAAAAATCCGCCGGACGGGGCGGCGGGCCTCAACCGGCCTGCTGGCGCAGGTGGCTCTGCGCGGCCAGGCCGTCCTGGATCTTCTGTTCCTGGCGGGCCAGCAGCTGTTGCCACTGCGCCAGCTTGGCGTCGATGACGTTCTCGACCACCTTCTCGCTGCGCATCGCCTGCAGCAATTCGCGGCGGATGCGCTCCAGGGTCTGCTCGGCGACCTCCAGCTCGCGGCGCTGCAGCTCGACCATCTTGTACAGCGTGGCCTTGTAGCGCTGCTGGTTGTCGCGCTGCAGTGGCGTGCTCATCGGCACGCTGAAGCCGCACAGGCGCGACAGCCCGGTGATGTTGTTGCGGTAACGCTGGCAGAGGTTCTGCTGGTACTGCACGCGGCCGAGCATCTGCTGCACGCGGCTGCCACGCAGGTCGGCCAGACGCTTGAGGGTCTCGATCTGCTGCTTCATGCGGACTTCCTCAGCACGGCCTGCAGGGTGGCGATGCTGGTCTCCAGCTCCGCCGCTTCGCCAACCTCCTGGCGCAGGAAACGCTCGATAGCGGCGGCCAGCTGTACGGCGCGGTCGGTGCGCGCGTCGGCGCCGGGCGTGTAGCCGCCCAGCGGGATGAGCTCGCGGATCTTCTCGTAGGTGCTGTAGAGCTCCTTGAGCTGGCGTGCCGCGCCCAGGTGCGCGGGCTGGCCGACCTGGCTCATGCAGCGGCTGACCGAGGCGCAGACGTCGATCGCCGGGTAGTGCCCGGCTTCGGCCAGGCGCCGGGCGAGGACGATGTGGCCGTCGAGAATCGCCCGTGCGCAGTCGACGATGGGGTCCTGCTGGTCGTCGCCCTCGGCGAGCACGGTGTAGATCGCGCTGAGGCTGCCCCGGTCGCTTTCGCCGTTGCCGGCGCTTTCCACCAGCTCCGGCAGCATGCCGAACACCGACGGCGGGTAGCCCTTGGTCGCCGGCGGCTCGCCGAGGGCCAGGGCGATCTCGCGCTGGGCCATGGCGTAGCGGGTCAGCGAATCGACCAAGAGCAGCACGTCATGGTCCTGGTCGCGGAAGTAGGCGGCGATGCTGTGGCACAGCTCGGTGGCCTTCAGCCGCATCAGCGGCGACTCGTTGGCCGGGGCGACCACCACCACAGCCTTTTTCAGGCCTTCCTCGCCCAGCGAGTGCAGGAGGAATTCCTGCACCTCGCGGCCGCGTTCGCCGATCAGCCCGACCACCACCACATCGGCCTTGGTCTGTCGGGTGATCATGCCCAGCAGCACGCTCTTGCCGACGCCGGAGCCGGCGAACAGGCCGACACGCTGGCCCTTGCCGAGCGTCAGGGTGGCGTTGATCGCGCGCACGCCGACATCCAGCGGCTCGGCCACCGGGCGGCGGCGGAGCGGGTTGACCATCGGCAGCTCGACCGGCAGCGGGTCGCGCCCACCGAGCCTGCCGCGCTCGTCCAGCGGCTCGCCGAGGCCATTGAGCACGCGGCCGAGCCAGGATTCGTCGATATGCAGCTTGGCGTCATCCGGCGCCGGGAATACCCGCGAGCCGGCGGTCAGGCCGACCGGCTTCTTGAACGGCATCAGGTAGGTGATGTCGCGGTTGAAGCCGACCACCTGCGCCTCGAGCATGCTGCCGTCGCCCTGTTCGACGAAGCAGCGCTGGCCGGTCATGCGCTGGCAGCCGAGCGCTTCGAGCAGCATGCCGGAGACGCGCACCAGCCGGCCGCTGACCTTGGCCAGCTGCACCGCGTCGAGCGAGCGCAGCGCTTCGTCGAGGCGAAAGCTCTCGCGCAGCGACATCTCAGCCCTCGGCCCGGATGTGTTCGGCCAGCGCATCCATGCAGGAGTCCAGGCGTTGCTGGCAGCCGATGTCGGCCTCGGCCTGGGCGGTCAGCACGCGGCATTCGCCGAGCGCCAGCTTGTCGTCGGCGACCAGGCGCCAGGCGGCGGCGCGTTCGGGCGCCAGTTCGCGGATGCGCGCGCATTCCTCCGGGTTGAGGTGCAGGCGCACGTCCTGCTGATCGTCGGGCATGGCCGCCAGCGCCTCCTCGGCCAGCGACAGCAGCTGGGTGGGGTGCAGGGTCAGCTCGCAGCGAATCACCTGGCGGGAAACCTTCTGCACCAGCTCCAGCAGCTCCTCGCGACGGGCCTGATCGAAGGCGCGGCGGAATGCGGCGAATTCCTCGATCATCCGCTCCAGCGGCCGCCCGGCCTCGTCGAAGGCCTCGCGGCCCTTGGCCCGGCCTTCCTCGCGACCGATGGCGCGACCGTCCTCGACGCCGCGGGCGAAGCCCTCGCGATGACCGGCCTCGCGGCCCTGTTCGAGCCCTTCGCGGTAGCCCTTGTCGAGGCCTTCCTGGAAGCCGTCGGCCACCGCGCGCTGCAGCGCCGCGGCATCGACCGGGCCGGAGCCCGTTTCGGCCGGCGGGCGTACCCGGGGCGGGAAGCGAAACGCTCGCCACGGCCGGCCGTCGGCCTTGATCACCTTGACCGTCATCTCATTCCACCGTCTGTTCGCGGAACAGCTGCACCTGCAGCTCGCCGTCGGCGCTCATTTCGCGCACCACGGCCATGATGTCCTTGCGCACCTGCTCGACGCGCGACAGCGGCACCGGCCCCTGGCGGCGGCTGATCGACTCCATCTGCTGGGCCTGGCGCTTGGGCAGCGCGCCCTGGATGGCCTTGACCAGCTCCGGCTCGGCGCCCTTGAGCGCGACCACCCATTCCTCCAGCGGAATGGCCTCGAGCAGTGCCTGCAGCACGTCCTGGTTCTGCTTGGAGAGGATGAAGAAGTCGTACATCTCGTCCTCGATGCGCTCGACCAGCGTCTCGTCATGCGCGCGCAGCAGCTCGAACATCTGGTCGCGGTTGCCCTTGAAGCGATTCATGATGTCGGCCGCCTGCTTCACGCCGCGCACCTGCGAGCCCTGGGTGCTGAGCACCTTCAGGCTGCGGTCGATGAGCTGCTCGAGCTCGGCGATGACGTCGCTGTTGACCTCGCTGAGGTTGGCGATGCGGAACAGCAGCTCGTCCTGGCGCTCGGCCGGCATGCACTCGAGCACTTCGGTGGCCATGCCCGGCGGCAGGAAGGCCAGGAACACCGCCTGCATCTGCGCGTGTTCCTTGGCGATCAGCGCGGCGAACTGGCGCGGGTCGAGCCATTCGAGCTTGGCCATCTTGGCGCGGATTTCCTCGCCATAGATCGAGTCGAGCAGCGAACGGGTGATCTCGCCGCCGAGCGCGCGTGACAGCATGCCGGCCAGGTAGCCGCGGCTGGCGCCCTTGATGCTGCTCTGCTCCTTGTAGTCGTCGAAGAAGCGGCCGATGACCTCCGAGACCATCGGCTGCTTGACGTTGGACAGCCGCGCCATCGCCTGGCTGATGGCGATGATTTCCTCGCGCGAGAAGTTGCGCAGGATGCCGGCGGAGATCTCGTCGCCCATGCTCAGCATGAGGATGGCCGCCTGCTCCAGCGAGCTGACCGAACGCAGCTGCGCGTGCGGCTTGATGTCCTTGCCACCGTTAGCCGGCGGGGTTGAGGTCTCTTTCATTGCGGCCTATCCAATGCTTGATGACTTCCGAAACCCGCTCCGGGTCGTTCTTGGCGAGCATCTGCAGGTGCTCGATCTGCATCTCCAGGCCCGAGCCGGGCGCCGGCAGGCGGATCTCCGAGAGCGGGTTGAGCTCGCCGAAAATGGTCGCCGTGCCGCCCTCCAGGCGTGGCCCGGCCAGCGCCGGGCGCGCATCGCCGGCCAGGGCGGGCATCGCTGTCGGCGCCGCCAGTGTCGCCTCGGCCGCCGCATTCGGCGCAGGCTCGCCCTCGCGCCGGGTCAGGCTGCGGATCGCCGGGCGCACCACCAGCAGCAACAGCAGCAGGGCGACCAGGCCGGCGACGGCGATCTTGGCCAGCGCATGCACCTGGGGATTTTCCCACCAGGCCAGCGCCTGCCCGGCATCGCTCACCGCGGCGAAGGGCAGCACGCTGAGCGTGAGCAGGTCGCCGCGGCCGGCGTTGAAGCCCACCGCGCTCTTGACCATCGCCTCCAGCTCGGCGCGCGCCGCATCGCTCCAGCCGCCCTCCGGTGCAGCCTCGGCGTTGAGCACCACGGCCACGCTCTGCTGGCGCAGGGCGAAGCCGGCGTGCTTGACGTGCACCACGCTCTGGTCGTAATCGAGCTGGCGGGTCGATTCCTCGCGCAGCGAGGTCATGCCCTTGTTCTCGGTCGATGGCTGCTGCGCCTGCTCGCCCTCGGCCGCTGGCGGCACCGGCTTGTTGCTCAGCGAGCCGGGCACGCCGAGCGCCAGCTGGTCCAGCGCGCTCTCGTTGCTGAGCACCTCGCGGCGCAGGCGCGGCGTATCGCCGTAGGACTGGAAGGTCTCTTCCTTCTGGCTGAAGTCGATGTCGGCGGCGACGCTGATGCGGAAGTTGCCCGCCCCCAGCACCGGCGCCAGGACCTGCTCGATGTTGCCCGCGGCCTTCTGCTGGTAGTCCTCGACGGCCTGCCAGTTCTGCGCCGGCGCGCCGCTGACGTTCAGCCCGCGCGAGAGCAGCGCGCCGTACTGGTCGACCACGCTGACATCCTCGGCCTTGAGGTTCGGCACGCTGCCGGCGACCAGGTTGACGATCGCCGCGACCTGCTCGGCCTTCAGCGCCTGCCCCGGCTCGAGCTGCAGCATCACCGAGGCCTTGCCCGGCGCCCGGCGGCTGATCACGAAGGAGCTGTTTTCCTCCTGCGCCAGATGCACGCGGGCGTGCTGCACGCCCTTGAGCGCCATCACCGTGCGTGCCAGTTCGCCTTCCAGGCTGCGCTTCAAGCGCACGTCCTGCACGAACTGGCTGGTGCCCAGCGGCTCTTCCTTGTCGAACAGTTCATAGCCGGTCGGCAGGCTGACCTTCACCCCACGCGCGGCGAGCAGCATGCGCGCCTGGGCCAGCTGGTCCTCGCGCACCAGCACCTGGCCGCTCTGCGGATGCACCCGGTAGGCCAGCGCCTCGCCGTCGAGCACCTGCATCACCTCGGCGGCGGGAAAGGCTTCGCCGGCGCCATACAACGGGCGGTAGGAGGCATTGTCGCGCCACAGGTAGAAGACCACGGCGACAGCCGCGGCGGCGGCGAGCACGGCCATGCCGGCCAGCGTCACCCGTGGGTCGAGCTGCAGGCCGCCGGCGGGCAGGCGGCCCTTGATCTTGTCCAGCACGGCACGGCTCCCGGTCAAAGCGGCATTCTCATGACGTCATCGAACGCCGTGGTCAGCTTGTTGCGCACCTGCAGCAGGGCCGAGAACGACACGCTGGCCTTCTGGCTGTCGAGCATCGCGCCGACCAGATCGTCGCTCTCGCCGCGCTCGACCGCGGCCACCGCCGCACCGGCCTGGTGCTGCTGGGCATCGACGTTGCGCAGCGCCGCCTCGAAGGTCGCGCCCAGGCCGCTGGGTGGCGTCTGCGAGGCGCGCACCGTTTCGCTACCGGCCGCCTGCGCCAGCTGCTGCATCTGGCTCAGCAGCTGCTGCTGGACCTGCGTGATTGAAGTCATCGGTTGGTCTCCCCGGTCATCAGAAATTCAGCTCGATGCCCTGCTCGCGCATGGCATTGAGGCGATAGCGCAGGGCGCGCGAGGTCATCCCCAGGCTCGCCGCGGCCTTGGCCTTGTGGCCGTCGAAGCGGCGAATGGTGTCGATCACGTGCTGGTACTCGGCCCACTTGCCGCTGGCCTTCAGCGCCGCCTTGCCACCTTCGGCCGCCCCGGTCAGCTGGCGCTCCAGACGCGGCTCGACCGGGCCGGCGGCAGGTGCCAGGCCGAGATCGTGCGGCTGGATGAACAGGCCGTTGCGCAGCACCAGGGCGCGCTGGATGGTGTTCTCCAGTTCCCGCGCGTTGCCTGGCCAGTCGTGCTGCAGCAGGGCGCGGCAGGCGTCCTCGGTGAGCAGGTCGTCGCGCGCGTCCTGCGGCGCATAGCGGCGGATGAAGCGGCGCGCCAGTGGCAGCACGTCTTCCTTGCGCTCGCGCAGCGGGCTGATGTGCAGCGGCAGGACGTCGAGGCGGAACATCAGATCGGCACGGAAGCGCCCCTCGGCGACCTCCTGCTGCAGGTCGC
This sequence comes from Stutzerimonas sp. CXK-1, assembly GCF_057738225.1. Classification (NCBI taxonomy): domain Bacteria; kingdom Pseudomonadati; phylum Pseudomonadota; class Gammaproteobacteria; order Pseudomonadales; family Pseudomonadaceae; genus Stutzerimonas; species Stutzerimonas sp. CXK-1. The sequence continues at coordinate 100,157 of NZ_CM173217.1, forward strand.
GGTTGGTCGCGGCGATGATGCGCACGTCGAGGGCGATCTCGCGCCGCCCGCCGAGGCGCTCCACGCGCTGCTCCTGTAGCACGCGCAGCAGCTTGGCCTGCAGGCCCAGCGGCAGCTCGCCGATCTCGTCGAGCAGCAGGGTGCCGCCATTGGCCAGCTCGAACTTGCCCGGCTGCGCGCTGACCGCGCCGGTAAAGGCACCTTTCTCGTGACCGAACAGAATCGACTCGAGCATCTGCTCGGGAATCGCCGCGCAGTTCACCGCAATGAACGGTGCCTCGCTGCTGGCCGAGAAATCGTGGATGTAGCGTGCCATCAGCTCCTTGCCGGTGCCGGTCTCGCCAGTGATCAGCACCGGGGCGCGGCTGCCCGACACGCGCTGGGCCATCGCCAGCAGCCGGCGCCCGGCGCGCGAACCGGAAACAAAGCTCTCCTGCGCGGCGGCAGCGCAGGCCTGGCGCCGCAGCAGGGCGCCGAGCTGGCTCTCGCTGAACGGTGACAGCAGGTAGTCGACGCAACCGAGCTCCAGCAGCGTGGCGGCCTTTTCCTGGTCGGCGTACTCGACCACCGGCACGACGCTGATCTCGCCGGCGCGGCGCACCAGGCCATCGACCTTGGCATAGAGCGAAGCACTCGACAGGCCGCCGATGAACACGAAGACCAGTTCGATATCGCCCAGCCCGGTCTGCGCAAGTTGTTCGAAAGTTTCGCAGCCGCGAACTTCGCAATGCTCTTTCAACAATTGTTGATGAAGAAAACGGCAGCCGTGCTCGGCACTCTTGCCGATCACCATCACCTTCTTTCGTGCGGCCGATTGCTCGTAACGCTCGTCGTAGGAGTAGTTCATTGCCTGGCTACCACTGTTCACGTTTGCATACCGAGTGGGGGATTGCGCGGCCCGGTCAGGCGCACCATCGAAGTTTGAAAAAATATTTAAGCGATACGGAACTCTGGCCGTCTTTCCTGTCGAACAGGACGCACTCAGTGCTGGCGAGCCGGATAATTCCAATTCGGTGCGCGCACGTTAACGGGTGTCCCTGCCCTGCCGGCAATCAGTTGTGCTGAATTCTGCTCAGCCGCCTCACTGCGCCCTCAAAAAAGCTCATTTGATATCTCTTGATTTAACCCGCAACCGCGCTACGCCTAGACTCGCCGGCGTCTGGAGCAATGCGTGGAGGCGTTCGGCATTCCCCTCTCCGGGCGCTGCGAAAACGCACCATGTGCCATGCCCGGTGCGGCATGGGCCGGTCCCACGGAATCAGGAAAAGAACTTCACAACATGTCTGGCCAATCAAAAGTCCACCATGGCGTGCCGCCCCAGAGCCTGACCGTTTTGAAGCCGCACAAACTGGGCCGGCATCATCATCGTGTTCCGCAATTGATCAAGGAAACCACGCACAAGAATCCGCGCTTGATCGGCGATTACTTTCTGCGTCATTATCGAATCAATATTGAACTGGCCGATCTTCTGGTCGGTGAACTGGGCCAGCGAACGCCCGACTGCATTTATCGCTGCGCCCTGGGCAAAGTTGGTTTTACCATCGACCGTGAACTGCTGACCGAAGCCCTGGAATGTTATTACGGCGGCATTTCGGCGCCGCGTCAGGAAACCCCGCCGATCAGCAGTTCCGAACAGCGCATGCGCGACCGGCTGGGCCACGACGTCGCCGATATCTTCTTTCGCTCGTTGCTCGGCGGAGAGAGCTTCGGCGCGCTGGAGCGGTACCAGAACGATTACGAAGAGCGCGTCTGGGAATACGTCGCCGAGTACCAGTACCTGAGCCACCTGAGCGGTCGGCGTTCGTCGATCTTCATTTTTCTCGATGCGCAGCTGGTGGACGAACTCACCGATCGCCTCGCCGGGCCGAGCACGCCGCGGCTCGGCGGCAATCCGCTGGATCAGGTCAAGCACCTGCCGGTGCGCCTGGACTGCGTCATCGCGGCGACCCAGATGCCGCTGGCGCAGGCACTGGAGCTGGCACCCGGCGACGTGCTGCTGCTGCGCCCGCTGGATCGCTACGAGGTGCGCATCAACGGCGAGAAGCTCTACCGCGGCGCCATCTTCGAGGAAGACGGCGCCCTGTTCCTCACTTCACTGGAAAGCGTGAACGCCCAATGAACGGTCAACTGTCGGACAACGAATTCGAGAACCTGCTGAACGAGGGCGACCTGAGCCTGGAAGCCGCCGAAGAGCCGGCAGTCGAGGCACCCGCGCAGCCGGCGCGCCCGGACCTGAGCTTCTTCGGCAAGATTCCGGTGAATGTCACCCTGGAGGTGGCCTCGGCGGAGATCTCGCTCAAGGAGCTGATGGAAGTCGATACCAGCAGCGTCATCGTGCTCGACAAGCTCGCCGGCGAACCGCTGGACGTGAAGGTCAACGGCACCCCGTTCGCCAAGGCCGAGGTGGTGGTGATGAACGGCAACTACGGGCTGCGCATCCTCGAGCTGTCCGGCGCCGGCCTCGAATCGCTCGCGTCCTGACCATGCCCTCGCTGCTGCGCGCGCTCGGCACGCTGCTCCTGGCGCTGCTCCCGCTGACCGCTCACGGGGCGGGTGGCGAGATCACCCTGTTCAGCCTGAACGACACCGAGACCGGCCAGGACTTCTCGGTGAAGGTGCAGATCCTCATCCTCATGACCTTGCTGGGCTTTCTCCCGGCGATGCTGATGATGATGACCTGCTTTACCCGCTTCATCATCGTGCTGGCCATCCTGCGCCAGGCCATCGGCCTGCAGCAGAGCCCGCCGAACCAGGTGCTGATCGGCATCGCGCTGATCGTCACCCTGCTGGTGATGCGCCCGGTCTGGCAGGAAATCCACGCCCAGGCCTATACGCCGTTCCAGCACGACGAACTGACCCTCGAGCAGGCACTCGACTCGGCCAAGGGCACGCTGTCGGGCTTCATGCTGGCGCAGACCAACCAGACCTCGCTGCAGACCATGGTCTCGCTGGCCGGCGAGGAACTGCCCGAAGACCTCGCCGAGCTGGACTTCTCGCTGCTGCTGCCGGCGTTCGTGCTGAGTGAGCTGAAGACTGCGTTTCAGCTGGGGTTCATGATCTTCCTACCGTTTCTGGTGATCGACCTGGTGGTCGCCAGCGTGCTGATGGCGATGGGCATGATGATGCTCTCGCCGATGATGATTTCGCTGCCGTTCAAGCTAATGGTGTTCGTGCTGGTCGATGGCTGGGCGCTGTTGATGGGGACGCTGACCACCAGCGTTCAGCCGTTCTAGGTGATGGGAATGTTGGCACCCGCCTGGCCCGCGCCCACCTGCGTAGGGTGGAAAACCGCGAAGCGTTTTCCACCTTGTTTGGTTTCGTCACGTGTTTCGGTGCATGACGCGGCGCTTTCCTCGGCCCAACCGACAGGTTGCGCCTCTCACGGCGCGTCACTTTTTCTTGTCTGGCCAAGAAAAAGTAACCAAAAAGAAGGCCACCCCTGCATCCGGGTCTGGCCGCTGTGCGACCAGACTTCCCTCACTCCGGCGTTGCTCCGAGGGCACGTCACGAAGGGACGTCCCTGTCCCTTCGTGACTCGCTCGGCGTCCATGCCTCGCGTCCCCCTGCGCAACGCCTGCGTTCGGCCTCCTGAAGGGGATTCCGGTCCGAGTTGGCTGAAGGAGCAGCGGCTGGCTTCGCTTTGCTCTTCCATGCACGCCCCAACAGGCGACATCACCCTTCCCCTTGCAGACGGCCGAGTGGAGCCAGCGCGCAGGGGGACGAGCGGCATGGATGCCGCGAGAGGACTAGGCGTCCCCGCGATAAAGGGCCAGGGATGGCCCTTGTACGCCGGCCCCCGGAGTGTTGGCGGAAGGAGGGAAGTCCGGAAGCGAAGCTCCCGGACCCGGATGAAGGGGCGCGCTTTCTTTTGCTTACTTTTCTTTGCGCCGGGCGGCGATCCGCGTGCAAAGAAAAGTGAGGCGCCGTACAAGGCGCAACCGGTAGCCCCCGCCGGGGAAAGCGCAACGCCAGACACGAGCGTGCGCGCCTCCATTGGTGGAAAACGCTTTGCGGTTTTCCACCCTACGTTTCTGCCTGTCCAGGCACAAAAAAGTGAAACGCCGTGCGAGGCGCAACCAGTAGCCCGTGCGAAGGAAAGCGCCGCGCCGGACATAAACCTACACGCCACCGGTGGTGGAAAACGCTGCGCGGTTTTCCACCCTACGCAAGCGAGTGCGGACCAAACGCCCACCGCCAAGGTGCCCCGATGCTGACCCCCGACACCGCCGTCCACCTCGTCTCCAACGCCATCCACGTGATCGTGCTGGTGGTCTGCGTGCTGGTCGTGCCGAGCCTGCTCGGTGGCCTGCTGATCAGCATTTTCCAGGCCGCCACGCAGATCAACGAACAGATGCTGAGCTTTCTGCCGCGCCTGCTGATCACCCTCGGCATGCTGATCTTCGCCGGGCACTGGATCCTCGGCACGCTCAGCGATCTGTTCGTCGAGACCTTCCGCCAGGCCGGGCGGCTGGTGGGCTGAGATGGCCGGCGAGCCGTTGATCAACCTCGGCCAGACGCTGCAGGGCCTGCAGGCGTACTGGTGGCCGTTCTGCCGGATCATGGCGGTGTTCGGCCTGGCGCCGCTGTTCAGCCACAAGGCGATTTCGGTGCGCGTGCGCGTGTTGCTGGCGCTGGCCTTGACCCTGGCGCTTGGCGCGGCGCTGCCGGCGCCACCGCGGCTCGACCCGCTGTCGATGGCGGGCCTGCTGGTGGCGTTCGAGCAGGTTGCCATGGGCCTGCTGCTGGGGCTGGCGCTGCTGTTGGTGTTCACCGTGTTCACCCTGATCGGCGATGTGGTATCGACCCAGCTCGGCCTGTCGATGGCGGTACTCAATGACCCGATGAACGGGGTGTCGTCCTCGTCGATCATCTACCAGCTGTATTTCATCCTGCTGGCGCTGCTGTTCTTCGCCATCGACGGCCACCTGGTCACGGTGAGCATCCTCTACCAGAGTTTCGTCTACTGGCCGGTCGGCAGCGGCGTGCACTGGCAGGGCCTGCAGACGATCGCCTGGTCGCTCGGCTGGGTGCTCTCGGCGGCTCTGCTGATCGCCCTGCCGCTGGTGTTCTGCATGACGTTGGTGCAGTTCTGCTTTGGCCTGCTCAACCGTATCTCGCCGGCGATGAACCTGTTCTCGCTCGGCTTTCCGATGGCCATTCTGGCCGGCCTGACGCTGATCTACCTGACCCTGCCAAACCTCGCCGAGGCCTATCTGCACCTGACCCGCGAGCTGCTCGACAAGCTCGGCGTGCTGCTACGGAGCGGCGGGCATGTCTGAGCAGAACAGCACCCAGGACAAGACCGAGGAGGCGTCCGAGCAGAAGCTGCGCAAGAGCCGCGAGCAGGGCCAGGTCGCGCGCTCCAAGGACGTCGCCACCACGGTGTCGCTGCTCGCCACGCTGCTCGCGCTGAAGTTCGCCGTCGGCCTGTTCATGGACGGCATCGAACAGAGCTTTCGCCTGAGCCTGGCCAGCGAGCAGCGTGGCCCGCTCGGCGAGCGTGACCTGGCATTGCTGCTCCAGCACAACCTGTTGCTGTTCGTCTGGGTGCTGCTGCCGCTGCTGGTCACGCCGCTGCTGGTGGTGGCCTTCGGCCTGGTGCCCGGCGGCTGGGTGTTCGCGGCAAAGAACTTCAGCCCCAACTTCGGCAAGCTCAACCCGCTGGCCGGCCTCAAGCGCATGGTCGGTGCGCAGAACTGGAGCGAACTGGCCAAGTCGCTGCTGAAGATCGCCACGCTGCTCGGCGTGGCGCTGTGTCAGCTGCATTTCGCTGCGCCGCGGCTGATCGCCCTGCAGCGCAGCGACATCAGCACGGCCATCGGCGGGGCCTTCTCGCTGACCTTCGACCTGGCCGTCAGCCTGCTGCTGGTGTTCCTGCTGTTCTCGCTGATCGACATCCCGCTGCAGCGCTTCTTCTTTCTCAAGAAGATGCGCATGACCAAGCAGGAGCGCAAGGAAGAGCACAAGAACCAGGAAGGCCGCCCGGAAGTGAAGGCGCGCATCCGCCAGTTGCAGCGCCAGCTCGCCCAGCGCCAGGTGGCCAAGGTGATCAAGGATGCCGATGTGGTGATCGTCAATCCGACGCACTACGCCGTGGCGCTGCGTTACGACCGCAAGAAGGCCGAGGCGCCCTTCGTCATCGCCCGCGGCGTCGACGAGATGGCCCTGTACATCCGCAAGCTGGCCCAGGGCCAGGGGCTGGAAGTGCTCGAGGTGCCGCCGCTGGCGCGTGCCGTGTACTTCAGCACCCAGGTCAATCAGCAGATCCCGGCGCCGCTCTACACCGCGGTGGCGCACGTGCTGACCTACATCCTCCAGCTCAAGGCCTGGCGTGAAGGCCGCCGCCGCGCACGCCCGGAGCTGGCGCGCAACCTCGACATTCCCGAAGCCCTGTTCAACCGAGCCTGACCATGAACCTGATGCAGCAACTCTCGTCCACCCTGCGCAGCGGCCGCATCGGCATCCCGGTGCTGATCCTGTCGATCCTGGCGATGATCATCCTGCCGCTGCCGCCGCAGCTGCTGGACATCCTGTTCACCTTCAACATCGCCATGGCGGTGCTGGTGCTGCTGGTCAGCCTGTCGTCGAAGAGCCCGCTGGACTTCTCGCTGTTCCCCACGGTGATCCTCATCACCACGCTGATGCGGCTGTGCCTGAACGTCGCCTCGACCCGCGTGGTGCTGCTCGAGGGCCACAGCGGCAGCGGCGCGGCAGGCAAGGTGATCGAGGCCTTCGGCGAGGTGGTGATCGGCGGCAACTTCATCGTCGGCCTGGTGGTGTTCGTGATCCTGATGATCATCAACTTCATCGTCATCACCAAGGGCGGCGAGCGCATCTCGGAAGTCACCGCGCGCTTCACCCTCGACGCCCTGCCGGGCAAGCAGATGGCGATCGACGCCGACCTCAACGCCGGCCTGGTGACTCAGGAGCAGGCCAAGGCGCGGCGCCAGGAAGTGGCCAAGGAGGCCGACTTCTACGGCGCCATGGACGGCGCCTCGAAGTTCGTCCGCGGCGATGCCATCGCCGGCATCCTGATCCTCTTCATCAACCTGTTCGGCGGCTTTGCCATCGGTGTCTTCGTGCATGGCCTGGACGCCGGCGACGCCTTTCGCCAGTACGCCCTGCTGACCATCGGCGACGGCCTGGTGGCGCAGATTCCGGCGCTGCTGCTGGCCACCGCGGCGGCGATCATCGTCACCCGCATCAACGAATCGAGCGACATCACCAGCCAGGTGCGCCGCCAGCTGCTGGCCAACCCCTCGACGCTCTACACCGTGGCCGGCGTGCTGTTCATCATCGGCCTGGTGCCGGGCATGCCGCACCTGGCGTTCATCGGCTTCGCCGCGCTGGTGGCCTTTGTCGGCTGGCGCGTCTCGCGCGACGCGCCGCCCGCCGAGGCGGCCGACCTCAGCGAGATCCAGGCGCTCGGCCAGGCGATGGACAAGGAGCGTGCGCAGGCCCTGGCCTGGAACGACATTCCGCTGGTCGAGCGGCTCTCGGTGTCGCTCGGCTACAAGCTCGTCGGGCTGGTCAACGAAGCGTCCGGCGCGCCGCTGACCGCCCGCGTGCGTGGCGTGCGCCAGACGCTTTCCGAGCACCTGGGCTTTCTTCTGCCGGAGGTGCAGATCCGCGACAGCCTGCGGCTTAAGGCCTCGCAGTACGACATCTACATCAACGGCGAGAAGATCGACGGCGCCGAGCTGCACGCCGACCGGCTGATGGCGATTCCCTCGCCGGAGTTGTACGGCGAGATCGACGGCATTCTCGGCACCGACCCGGCCTACCGCATGCAGGTGGTGTGGATCCAGCCGGGCGACAAGTCGCGCGCGCTGAACCTCGGCTACCAGGTGATCGACTGCGCCAGCGTCATCGCCACGCACCTGAACAAGGTGATCCGCGAACACCTGCCGGACCTGTTCAAGCATGACGACGTCGAGCACCTGATGCAGCGCCTGGCGCTGCAGGCGCCGCGGCTGGCCGACAGCCTCAAGGGCGCGCTGAGCCACACCCAGCAGCTGCGCGTGTACCGCCAGCTGCTGCAGGAAGAGGTGCCGCTGCGCGACATCGAGACCATCGCCAGTACCCTGCTCGAGTGCAGCGAGAGCACCAAGGACCCGGTGCTGCTGGCCGCCGACGTGCGCTTCGCGCTGCGTCGCAGCATTGTCGCCATGGTCGCCGGCGACCGCCGCGAGCTGGGCGTGTTCGTGCTGGAGAACGCACTGGAGAACACCCTGCTAAATGCCCTGGCGATCGCCCAGCAGGCCGGCCCGGTGAGCCTGGACAACATCCCGGTGGAGCCGAGCCTGCTCAACCAGCTGCAGAACAGCATGCCGGTGGTGAAGGAAAAGCTGCGCAAGGAAGGCCAGCCGCCGATCCTCACCGTGATGCCGCAGCTGCGCCCGCTGCTGGCGCGCTACGCACGGGTGTTCAGCCCGGGCCTGCACGTCCTGTCGCAGAACGAGATCCCCGACCGGGTCGGAGTGAACATCCTCGGTACGCTGGGCTGAGGCGGCTCAGCCGCGCGTCCGTCGCGGCGACTGGGCGGCGACCAGTTCGGTGAACGCCGGCGCCGGCTGCTCGAGCGAGAAGCCCATCTCGAACAGGCCGCGGCGCAGGCTGCGCTTGGCCCACTGGCAGACCATGGTCACCTCGATCTCGCGGACCCGGCCGTTGTGCTGCGGCACATGCAGCACCATCTCGTAGCGCCGGCCAACCTCCAGCGCGGCGCCGGCGATCAGGCGCAGGCCGCCCAGCGAGATGTCGCCGGTATCGCCAAGCGGCGTACCCTGCAGGCGGTCGGTGACCTTGATGCGTGAATCGGGGCGGAAGCTGATACGGCTGTGCTGGCGCATGTCCCTGTGCTCTGTCTGGTTGCCCTGGCGGCGCCGGCTGGTACGGCGCACGGTTTCTTACCGACAGAAGGCGACCGCCCTCCCTGGCGGCTTAAGCCGGCTCAGCGCTCGGGTGTGCCCGGACGGCGCTCCTGGTGCAGCGCTTCCTCGTCGCTGACCTCGTCGGCCATTCCCGGCGGCACGTTGTAGGCGCCGCCCGGCACGTCGTATTCGGTACCACCGGAGACCTCGCCGTTGGTGATGCTGGTTTCCGGGTCCTGCTCGCTGGGGCCCGGCGTCTGGTTGATCGATTCGATGCTCTCTCGCCCGCGCTCGCTGACGAAGATCGTTCGTTCGCTGACCATCATGATGTGCCATCTCCTCGCTGTGCGCCGGCGACCTGCCGGCCCGAGTGTTTAGGCGGACGGCGCATGCCGAAGTTGCACGCCATCCGGCGGCTGACGTGAACCAAACCGCCAGCCCCCGGCCAAAACCTGAACAAGAGTCCGGTCGATACGCACATGCAACTGACTTCTACCTGCCTGCCCGGCGCTGTCTCGCCAGCGCCTTCCAGCCCCGCGACAGAGTCCAGGGCGCTGTACTTCGCGCTGCTCGAAAGCGAGGCGGAGGAACCTGCGCGCGCGGCGGCTGCCGCTTATCTGGAAAGCCGTCTCGAAGCGGCGGCCGGGTTGCCTTGCGACCTGCCGGAATCGCTCGCCGAGCTGGATGCCTGGCTCGAAGCGCACACGGCCGAGGTCGGCCGTCGCTACCGCAGCTACCTCGATGAACGGCGCGCCGGCGCGCCACGGCGCTATTTCGGCGGCAAGGCCCACGCGCTGCATTTCCTGCGCGGCGTGGCGCCGACCAAGCTGGTCGATGGCGCCTGGCTGTACGGGCTGCTGCAGCGCTGGGACGATCCGCGCTTCACCCTGCTGATCCAGACCTACCTCGAAGAACTGGGCGAGGGCCAGCCGGACAAGAACCACGTGGTGCTCTACCGCAAGCTGCTGGCGAGCCAGGGCTGCGACGACTGGCAGAGCCTCGACGACGAGCACTTCGTCCAGGGCGCGATCCAGCTGGCGCTGGGCTGCAACGCCGAGCGCTTCCTGCCCGAGGTGATCGGCTTCAACCTGGGCTACGAGCAGCTGCCGCTGCACCTGTTGATCACCAGTTACGAGCTGACCGAGCTGAGCATCGACCCCTACTACTTCACCCTGCACGTCACCGTCGACAACGCCGACAACGGCCATGCGCGCAAGGCGCTCGAAGGGCTGCGCGCGGCGCTGCCGCAGGTCGGCGACCGCGACGCGTTCATGCGGCGCGTGCGCAATGGCTACCGCCTCAACGAGCTGGGGGCCAGCACGCTGTCGGTGATCGACGGCTTCGATATCGAGCAGGAAGTCCAGCGGGTGCTGGAAAAGAAGGCGGCGGTCGGCCAGTTCGTGCACTCGGATTACTGCCGCTTCGACGGGCGCACGGTCAACCAGTGGCTGGCCGAGCCCGGGGCGGTCGGCGATTTTCTCGCCACGCTGGAGCGACGCGGCTGGATCCGCCGCCATCAGGACCCGCAGGACAGCCGCTTCTGGCAGCTGATCGCCGGTGAGCAGGCGCCGATGTTCGGTGTTTTCAGCCAGCATGAGCAGCAGCTGATCCATGACTGGATCGCCGGGGGCTCGCTCGCGCAGGCGCCGGCGGCGCCCGGCCAGCGGCCGGCCCAGCGCCAGGCCCTTTTCAACAGCCGGCGCCGGGTAGCTGCCGAGCGGCCGGCCGGGCCGGTCGCGGCGCGGCCCGAGGGCGGCGACTTCGATGCCGAAGCCGAGCTGCTCGAGCAACAACTGGCACAGCTGCCCAGCCGCGAGGCGCGCCTGCGCCACCTGCTGCCATTGCTCGCGCCGACCCGTCATCACCATACCGCGGGCCTTCTGGCCACGCGGCTGTTCAGCGGGCTGTTCAACTGACATCGCAGGGAAACCAGATGACCACGCACACGGCGCAGGAACGCGCATTGCTCGCCCTGGCCCGTTCGCTCGACGAGCGCGGCTATCACTTCATCACCCCGACGCCGCTGACCCACGCCCGGGTCAACGAGCGCCCGGAAAACCGCATGGCCGAGGACCTGGCCGGGGTGTTCGGCTGGAACCGGCCGTTTCACGCCGACCTGCTGCCGCCGGCGCTGTTCAGCCTGATGGACCAGGCGGAGCTGCTCGAACCCAGCGGCTCGGGCTGGCGCAGCCGGCTGCGCTTCTCGCGTCTGGACGGCCAGCTGTTCGCGCATTCGGCATTTCCCACCGAGGCCGCCGACGCGGTGTTCTTCGGCCCGGATACCTATCGCTTCGCCAACGCTATCCGCTGCCACCTGGACAACCACCGCGGTGAGATCCGCCGTGCGGTGGATATCGGTTGCGGATCGGGCGCCGGTGCCGTGCTGGTCGCGCTGGCACGGCCGCAGGCCGAGGTGCTGGCGGTGGACATCAATCCGGCGGCGCTGCGCCTGACCCGGCTGAATGCCGCCCTGGCCGGCGCCGAAAACCTCCAGGCGCTGCACAGCGACCTGCTCGGCGAGACGGTGGGCGCCTTCGACCTGATCCTGGCCAACCCGCCTTACCTGGTCGATCCCGGCGAGCGCACCTATCGCCACGGCGGCGGCCCGCTCGGCGCAGGGCTGTCGTTGGCGATCGTCGATGCGGCGCTGGCGCGCCTGGCGCCGGGCGGCACCCTGCTGCTGTACACCGGCGTGGCGATGCTCGATAACGCCGACCCCTTCCTCGCCGCGGTGCGCGAGCGCCTCGAGGGTCGCGATTTCAGCTGGCGCTACCGGGAAATGGACCCGGACGTGTTCGGTGAGGAACTGCTGGAGGGCGCCTACACGGCTTGCGATCGCATCGCTGCAGTCGTGCTGGAGGTCACCCGCCCGCTGGCCGATGGATAGGTCCACGGGCCTCAACCCCCTCGCCTGACCCCACCACCGCCCGCGTGGATGGCTTCGGCCATCCACCCAGCGGTTGGCAGGTGGCGTAGGGTGATAACGCCGCAGGCTTATCCACGTGTCCCTGCCCGGCACACATCACCACCGCCCGCGTGGATGGCTTCGGCCATCCACCCTACGGTTGGCAGGCGGCGTAGGGTGGATAACGCCGCCAGGCTTATCCACGCGTACCGACCCAGCACCAGCGCCCAGGGCCTGCCCTCGCACCGGGTGGATGGCTTCGGCCATCCACCCTGCGGTTGGCAGGTGGCGTAGGGTGGATAACGCCGCAGGCTTATCCACGCGTACCGATCCGGCACACAGCGCCCGGGCCAGCCCTCGCACCGCGTGGATGGCTTCGGCCATCCACCCTGCGGTTGGCACGCGGCGTAGGGTGGATAACGCCGCCAGGCTTATCCACGCGTCCCTGCCCGGCACACAGCGCCCAGGGGCGGCCCTCGCAACGCGTGGATGGCTTCGGCCATCCACCCTACGGTTGGCAGGCGGCGTAGGGTGGATAACGCCGCCAGGCTTATCCACGCGTACCGACCCAGCACCAGCGCCCAGGGCCGGCCCTCGCACCGCGTGGATGGCTTCGGCCATCCACCCTACGGTCTGCAGGTGGCGTAGGGTGGATAACGCCGCAGGCTTATCCACGCGGCCTGGCACAGCAGTCGCGTCAGACCGGCAGCAGCACCAGGCAGAGCGAGAGGGTGACCAGCGAGCCGAGCGTCGAATACAGGACCACGCGAGACACCCGTGAACCCTCGCGGCCGTACAGTTCGGCGAGCATGTAGGGCCCGGTACCGGTGGGCAGCGCGCTGAGCAGCAGCGCGGAGTGGACCCAGACCGGCTCCAGCTCGAACACCTCGGCCGCCAGATACCAGGTCAGCAGCGGCTGGACCAGCAGCTTCAGCGCGACCAGCGGCCAGACGCCGGTCACCTCGCCGCGTGCCGGCTGGGTGTGGGCAAGGAACAGCCCCAGGGAAACCAGCGCACAGGGCGCCGCCGCAGCGCCGAGCAGGTCGAGCAGGGTGCGCAGGCCGGCCGGCAGTTCGAGCCCGCCGGCCGCCCAGGCGATGCCCAGCAGCGGGGCGATCACCAGAGGGTTGCGCAGCAGCGCCGAGCTGACCTTGCGCAGCGTCGCGCCCAGGCCCTGGCCGGCATGCAGGCCGGTCTCGACGCAGGCCAGGGCAATGGCGAAGAGCACGCAGACGACCACCAGCGTGGCGACCAGCGCCGGTTGCAGCGCGGCCTCGCCGAGGATCAGCAGGCACAGCGGAAAGCCGATGTAGCCGGTATTGGCATAGGCCGCGCCAAGGGCGTCGAGGCTGGCGTCGACCAGCGGTTGTTGCTGCAGGCGGCGGTAGAGCAGGGTGAAGGCGAACACGCCAAGGCAGCCTGCGCTGAAGGCGGCGACGAAACCTGGCTGCCAGACCGCGGCCCAGTGCGAAGTGGCGGTGATCTTGAACAGCAGCGCCGGCAGGCCGAGCCAGACCACGAAACGGTTGAGTTCGGAGGCGGCGGTCGGCCCCAGGCGGCCACTGCGTCGGCACAGGTAGCCGAGCAGGATCATGGCGAAGACGGGCAGAACGACGTTGACGACCGAGGACATGAGGACTCATCTGCAGGCTTTGTCAGCGAACGCCGGACAAAGCGGCGGAACGGGCCGGCCACTCGGGCCGGCCGGCCACCTTAGCAAAGTTCGCCTGCCGGGCGAGTGCCGGCTTCGCTCAGCGGCCCGGGCCGATCAGCTCGGGCAGGCGCTCGGCGAGCCGCTCGACTTTCAGCGGGGCGCGAATGAAGCCGCGCTGGCGACCATCCGGGCCGATGATGACCAGGTTGCCGCTGTGGTCGACGGTGTAGTTCTCGCGGGTGGTGTCGCCGGGAATGTAGGGAATGCCGACGCCGTTGGCGAGCGTCTGGATGTCGTCCGGCGCGCCGGTCAGGCCGAGGAAGTTGGCGTTGAAATAGTCGAGGTACTGCTTGAGCTGCGCCGGCGTGTCGCGCGCCGGATCGACGCTGACCAGTACCATGCGCAGCGCTTCGCGGGTCGGCTCGGGCAACTGGCCGCGCAGCTGGCGCAACTCGGCGAGCGTCGCCGGGCAGATGTCCGGGCAATAGGTGTAGCCGAAGAACAGCAGCGTCCAGCCGCCCTCGAAGCGATCGACCGCCACCTGCTCGCCGTCCTGGCTGGTCAGGGTCACCGCCGGCACCTCGCGCGGCGTCGGCAGCAACACGATGCCGGCGTCGAGCAGCGCCGCCGGGTCGGCCTGACGTTCGCTGTTGAGCACCTTCGACACCGTCAGCCCGACGACCAGCGCGACCAGCGCGACGAGGATGAAGACGGTTTTCTGGATGCGGGTCATCGATGCTCCTGCGATGGCTAGACGTTGAGCAGCAGATAATGGTCGACGAGCAGGGCGATGAACAGCGCGAACAGGTACCAGATGCTGAATTTGAAGGTGCGAATCGCCGCATGTGGCCGGCTGTCGCGGTACAGCGCGATCGCCCAGTAGAGAAAGCGCGCACCGAGCACGGCGGCGGCCGCCAGGTACAGCGGGCCGCTCATGTGGATGACGTAGGGCATGAAGCTGACCGCCAGCAGCACCGCCGTGTAGAGCAGGATGTGCACCTTGGTGTAGTGCACGCCATGGGTCACCGGCAGCATCGGAATGTTGACCTTGGCGTACTCGGCCTTGCGGTGGATGGCCAGCGCCCAGAAGTGCGGCGGCGTCCAGGCGAAGATGATCAGCACCAGCAGCAGCGGTTCGGCACTGATCTGCCCGGTCACCGCGACCCAGCCGAGCAGCGGCGGCGCGGCGCCGGCCAGCCCGCCGATGACGATGTTCTGCGGCGTCGCGCGCTTGAGAAAGCCGGTATAGATCACCGCGTAGCCGATCAGCGAGGCCAGCGTCAGCCAGGCGGCGAGGGCGTTGGTAAAGGTCAGCAGCAGGGCTAGCCCGCTGACGCCGAGAACGAAGGCGAAGGTCAGTGCCGCCGCCGGCGAGACCCGGCCTTCGGCCAGTGGCCGCTTGTGCGTGCGGGCCATCACCGAATCGATCTGCCGGTCCACCACATGGTTCACCGCCGCCGCGCCGCCGGCACACAGGGCGATACCGAGGTTGCCGAACAGCAGCACCGTCCAGGGCACCCCGGCGCGGGTGGCGAGAAACATGCCGACCAGCGAGGTGATCAGCATCAGCACCACCACCTTCGGCTTGGTCAGCTCCAGGTAGTCGCGCCAGCCGGCCTGGCCGCGGCGAACGCTGAGTAGAGTGGCCATGGAGGTCTCCTTCTGATCAGGCACCGGGCAGCTCGAGCCGGCCGGTGCGGGGTGGGAGCGGGGAGTCGCTGGCACTCGCCGGCTGGAGCAGGCGAGCCGGGCGCAGCCGGTAGTTGATCGTTACCAGCACCAGCAGCAGCAGCGCGCCGCCGCCGTTGTGCGCCACGGCCACGGCCAGCGGCAGGCTCAGCAGGACATTGGCGATGCCGAGGCCGAGCTGCAGCGTCAGCGCACCGAGCAGGAGGGCCGCCAGCCGGCCGAAGCCGTGTCGGTAGAGCTGCCAGGCCAGCGCCAGCAGTGCCAGCGCCACCGTCAGCGCGCCGAGCCGATGGCCGACATGAATGGCGGTGCGCGCCTCGCCGTAGAGCAGGCCACCGAGGTAGTTGGGGCCGATCTCGTGGTGGGTCAGGTCATAGGCGCGGGCAAAATCCATCGCAGGCCACCACTGGCCATGGCAGGTGGGAAAATCGATGCAGGCCACCGCTGCGTAGTTGCTGCTGACCCAGCCCCCCAGGGCGATCTGTAGAACCACCAGAGCCAGCGCGGCGCCGGCAAACGCGCGCAGCCGTGCCGGCACGCCAGCCAGCGCCGGCCAGCGGTCGGCCAGGCGCAGGCACAGCAGCAACAACAGGCTCAGCGTGGTGAACCCCCCCAGCAGATGCGCCGTGACCACCTGCGGCCAGAGCTGCAGGGTCACCGTCCACATGCCGAACAGCGCCTGGGCGATGACCACGGCGAGCAGCACCAGCGGCAGCTTCAGCGGTTGGCCCGGTTGCCCGCGGCGGCGCAGCGCCTGCAGCGCCAGGGCGAGAATCAGCAGGCCCAGCCCGCCGGCGAAATAGCGGTGGACCATCTCGTTCCAGCCTTTCTCGACCTCCAGCGGCGCCGCCGGGAAGCGCTCGGCGGCCAGCGCCTGTTGCGCCTCGCTCATCGGCACCGCGAGAAAGCCGTAACAGCCCGGCCAGTCCGGGCAGCCGAGCCCGGCGTGGGTCAGCCGGGTATAGGCGCCCAGCAGCACCACGACCCCGGCCAGCAGGGTGGCGAGCAGCGCGAGGCGGAATCCGGGGCGGGCCATCGATTGCTCCTTGTGTTGGGCACGTCTGTTGTGGGACTTCAGCGAAACGCCTGAGTGCCACGCTCAGCCGATCTGCGACGACTTGAGCAGGTGTCGCAGGTCCTCGAGGATCGCCTTGCCGTTGGCCTCGCTGCCGTAGCGCAGGACCAGGTTGCCGTGCGGGTCGACGATCCAGAGCTGGGCACCGGCAGGCAGCTCGCCGTTGCTGCGGTAAGTGGCCGGGTCCAGCGGATAGCGGGCGAGTTGCGGATATTCGGCGCGCAGCTGGGCCTCGTAGGCGGCATCCAGGCTGCCGGCGCTGGCCAGCGCATGGCCGGCACGCGTGGCATCGCGCGCCAGGCCGATGTGGATCTGCCGGGCCAGGTAGACCAGCCGCCGGCAGCTTTGCGCGCAGCCATCGGGGGCCGTCACCAGGAGCTCCCAGCGATGCGTGGCGGCCGCACTGACCCCAAGGGCCGCACGATCACGGCCGTCGGCGACAAGCACGCCGTCATAGTTGCGGCTGTCCGGCACCCAGAAGCCGAAGCGGTACATCGCCGAGGCCAGCAGCATCGGCAGCAGCACGATGGCCAGGATCAGCAGCAGTTGCAGACGGCCGCGACCGCGGCGCGGGGCTTCGGCTGGAAAGGAGGCGAGCCTGTTCATGCGGGACTCCTGCGTGCCTGATGCACGCCGAAATAGATGAAGAGTGCGAGCAGCGCGGCGGCCAGGGCGAACCACTGCACCGCATAGCCCAGGTGCTGTTGCGGACTCATGCTGGTCACCGGCCAGTCCGCGCGATAGGCCGCCGGGCCGGGTTCCAGGCGCAGTTCGCGGTCGACGCCCTGACGCTCCAGCAGCGCCCAGAGTTCGTCGGGCGCGACATGGTTGATCAGCCGTGGCCAGCCTTCGGACATCCAGCGATTGAGGATGAACGGTTCGCGCGAGGGCGCGTACACCCAGGCGGCCAGCTTCAGTGGCTGCTCCGGGGTATCGAATTGCGGGGGCACGCGGCGGTCCGGCCAGGGGATCCAGCCGCGGTTGAGCAGCACCCAGCGCCCGCTCGGCTCGTCGAAGAAGGGCTGCAGCAGCTCGACGCCGACCTGGCCGTCGCGGGTACGGTTGTCGAGCAGAAAGCTGTGCTCGGCGTCGAAGCGGCCCTGCAGCCAGACCCGGCTGTAGGCCGGGTCGTCGAGCAGGTCGATGCGCTCGACGGCGACCGGCGCGGCTTGCTGGCGGGCGGCCTGACGCTCGAGCAGCTCGCGCTTCTGTTCGCTGCGCTCGAGCTGCCAGAAGCCCAGCCAGACCAGCGTCGGCAGCAGCGCGAGCACCAGCAGGCTCGGTAGCAGGCCGGGGCGGAAGCGGCTCATGGCCTGCTCCGCCGGCTGTGGATTCGGCTGGCTATACTGCACCCCCATCACCCCTGTCGTGGATCGGCTCATGCTCAAGGCGGCGATCGTTCTGTCGTTAGTAGCCACAGTGGTCAGCTTGTTCAGCGGCCTGTTCTTTCTTGTTCGCGACGAGGGCCGCTCCTCGCGGGTGCTCGTCTCCCTCACCGTGCGCGTGGCGCTCAGCGCCGTGACCCTCGCGCTGATCGCCTGGGGCTTCTGGTCCGGCCAGCTGACGCCGGGGTTCGGCTGACCGCCTCAGAGCACGTAGACGAAGACGAACAGCCCGATCCACACCACATCGACGAAGTGCCAGTACCAGGCGCCCGCCTCGAAGCCGAAGTGGTGCTCGGCATCGAAGTGCCCGCGCAGGATGCGGATGAACATCACCGTGAGAATGATCGTGCCCATGGTCACGTGGGCGCCGTGAAACCCGGTGAGCATGAAGAAGGTTGCGCCGTAGATGCCCGAGCCGAGCGTCAGGCCGAGCTCGTTGTAGGCGTGCACGTATTCCTCGGCCTGCAGGGTGAGGAAGGCGGCACCGAGCAGGATGGTCACGCCCAGGCCGAGCTTCAGCTTGCTGCGGTCACCCTTGCGCAGCGCATGGTGCGCCCAGGTCAGGGTGAAGCTGGAGCTGACCAGCAGGATGGTGTTGACCAGCGGCAGGCCCCAGGGGCTGATGGTGCCTTCGGGCGCCGGGTAGAGCTTCGGGTCCGGGTTGTTCAGCAGCGGCCAGCTGTATTCGAAATTCGGCCAGAGCATCGCGCTGACGCCCTTGTCGCCCTCGCCGTCCAGCCAGGGGCCGACCCAGTAGCGGATGTAGAACAGCGCGCCGAAGAAGGCGAGAAAGAACATCACCTCCGAGAAGATGAACCAGCTCATGCCCCAGCGGAACGAGCGGTCCATCTGGGCGCTGTAGAGCCCGGCGCGGCTTTCCTTCACCACCGAGCCGAACCAGCCGAACATCATGTAGGCAATCAGCAGGGCGCCGACGAAAAAGATCAGCGGCCCGCTGGATTCGGCGCGTTCGGCCTTGAGGTCGTTGAACCAGGTGCCGAGGCCGAAGAAGGTCACCAGCAAGGCTACGGTGGCGATGATCGGCCACTTGCTCTGGGCCGGGACGTAGTACTGCTCGTGCGTGCTCTGGTGGCTCATTGCAGACGCTCCTTGGCTGAAGTCGCGTCGTGGACGGCGACCGGAGGCTGGCGGGAGGTGATGTCGAACAGCGTGTAGGCGAGGGTCAGGTGGCGGATGTCGGCCGGCAGGTCGCGATCGACGATGAAGCGCACCGGCATCTCGATGCGCTCGCCGGGCTGCAGTACCTGCTGGGTGAAGCAGAAGCACTCGGTCTTGTGAAAGTAGGCCGCGGCCCGCGACGGCGACACGCTGGGGATCGCCTGCGCGGTCATCGGCTTGTCGGTCGGGTTGTAGGCGATGAAGCGCATCTCGCGGTTGGCGCCGGGGTTCACCTCGAGCTGGTCGGCCAGCGGCTGGAACTCCCAGACCATTCCGGCGGCATTGGTGGCGAGGAACTGCACGCGCACCTGGCGCGCCTCGTCGGCCATCTGCGCGCCGCTGTAGGCGCCGGCGGTCTTGCCGTTGATGCCGAACGCCTTGCACATCACGTCGTAGATCGGCACCAGGGCGAAGCCAAAGGCGAACATCACCGCCACCAGCAGCAGTAGCCGGCGGACCAGGCGGGCGGTGGGCATTTCAGCGCTCATGGGCGCGGCCTCGGCAGGCGCCGGGAGCGCGGCGCGCCGGCGCTGTTGTGGTGGCCTGCCCAGCCCGCGCCGCCGGGAGCGCCCGGTAGCGCAGCCTTCATGCCGTTCATGGCGTCAGCTCCCCGCCGGTGCCCTTGCGGTGTTCATGCACCTCGTTGAGGTCCGGCGGCGTCTGGAAGGTGTGATAGGGCGCCGGTGAGGGCACGCTCCATTCCAGCCCCTCGGCACCGTCCCAGGGCTTGGCCGGCGCCGGGACGCCGCCGCGGATGCACTTGATGACGATGAACAGAAACAACAGCTGCGTGGCGCCGAACAGGAAGGCGCCGATACTCGAGATCATGTTGAAGTTGGCGAACATCATGTTGTAGTCCGGGATGCGCCGCGGCATGCCGGCCAGGCCGACGAAGTGCATCGGGAAGAACGCCATGTTCATGCCGATGAAGCTCAGCCAGAAATGCAGCCTGGCCAGGGTCTCGTCGTACATGTGCCCGGTCCACTTCGGCAGCCAGAAGTAGGCCGAGGCGAAGATGCCGAAGATCGCCCCCGGCACCAGCACGTAGTGGAAGTGGGCCACCACGAAGTAGGTGTCGTGGTACTGGAAGTCGGCCGGGGCGATCGCCAGCATCAGCCCGGAAAAGCCGCCGATGGTGAACAGGATGACAAAGGCCACGGCGAACAGCATCGGCGCCTCGAAGGTCAGCGAGCCGCGCCACATGGTCGACACCCAGTTGAACACCTTCACCCCGGTCGGCACGGCGATGAGCATGGTCGCGTACATGAAGAACAGCTCGCCGGTCACCGGGATGCCGACGGTGAACATGTGGTGCGACCAGACGATGAAGGAGAGAAAGGCGATGGCGCCGGTGGCGTAGACCATCGAGGTGTAGCCGAACAGCGGTTTGCGGCTGAACGCCGGGATGATCGAGCTGACCGCGCCGAACGCCGGCAGGATCATGATGTACACCTCGGGGTGGCCGAAGAACCAGAACACGTGCTGGAACAGCACCGGGTCGCCACCGCCGGCGGCGCTGAAGAAGCTGGTGCCGAAGTGGATGTCCATCAGCATCATGGTCACCACGCCGGCCAGTACCGGCATCACCGCGATGAGCAGGAAGGCGGTGATCAGCCAGGTCCAGACGAACAGCGGCATCTTCATCAGCGTCATGCCGGGTGCGCGCAGGTTGAGCACGGTGGCGATGACGTTGATCGCGCCCATGATCGAGCTGATGCCCATCAGGTGGATGGCGAAGATGAAAAAGGTCACCGATTCCGGCGCGTAGGTCGTCGACAGCGGCGCGTAGAAGGTCCAGCCGAAGTTCGGCCCGCCGCCCTCCATGAACAGCGTGCTGACCAGCAGGCCGAAGGCCGCCGGCAGCAGCCAGAAGCTGAAGTTGTTCATCCGCGGCAGGGCCATGTCCGGCGCGCCGATCATCAGCGGGATCATCCAGTTGGCCAGGCCGACGAACGCCGGCATCACCGCGCCGAAGACCATGATCAGGCCGTGCATGGTGGTCATCTGATTGAAGAATTCCGGCTGCACGATCTGCAGGCCCGGCTGGAACAGCTCGGCGCGAATCACCATGGCCATCGAGCCGCCGAGCAGAAAGGCGCAGAAGCTGAACCACAGGTACATCGAGCCGATGTCCTTGTGGTTGGTGGTCAGCAGCCAGCGCGAGAGCCCCTTGGCCGGGCCGTGGTGGTGGTCATGCGCGGCATGCCCATGATCGTCGATCACTGCACTCATCAGCCTGTCCTCTTACTGGGTGGCTTCTTCGGCCTGTTTGAAATCGAGCACGTCTTTCGGCGTGACCATGTCGCCCTTGTCGTTGCCCCACGAGTTGCGCTCGTAGGTGATGACCGCGGCGATATCGACCTCCGACAGCTGCTTGCCGAAGGCGGCCATGGCGGTGCCGGGCTTGCCGTTGAAGACGATGTTCAGGTGCCCCTCGGGCTCGCCGGTGGCGATGGCCGAGCCCTTGAGCGCCGGGAACATCGGCGGCAGGCCCTCGCCGGTGGGCTGGTGGCAGCTGGCGCAGTTGGCCTGGTAGACCTTTTCGCCACGGGCGACGAGTTCTTCGAGGGTCCACTCCTTGCTGGTCAGCTCGGCGAGCTTGGCGGCCTCGGCCTTCTTCTCGCCGAGCCAGGCGGCGTAGTCCTCCTGCGACTTGACCTCGACCACCACTGGCATGAAACCGTGGTCCTTGCCGCACAGCTCGGTGCACTGGCCGCGGAACAGGCCCGGTTGCTCGACGCGGGTCCAGGATTCGTTGACGAAGCCGGGGATGGCGTCCTTCTTCACCGCCAGTTCCGGCACCCACCAGGAATGGATGACGTCGGCGGCGGTGATCAGGAAGCGCACCTTGGCACCGGCCGGAATGACCAGCGGCTGGTCGACTTCCAGCAGGTAGTGCTCGCCCTTGGGCGCCTGGTTGTTGATCTGCTCGCGCGGGGTGGTGAGGTTGCTGAAGAACTCGACGTCTTCGCCCAGATACTTGTAGTGCCACTTCCACTGGTAGCCGGTGATCTGGATATCGACGTCCGACTCGCTGGCATCGTAGATGTGCAGCAGCGTGCGCGTGGCCGGCACCGCCATGCCGATCAGGATCAGCAGCGGAATGACCGTCCAGAGCACTTCGACGCGGGTGTTCTCGTGGAAATTGGCCGCCTGCTGACGGCGCGAGCGGCGGTGGGCGATCATCGACCAGATCATCACGCCGAACACCAGCACGCCGATGACGACGCAGATCCAGAAGATGGTCATGTGCAGGTCGAACACCGAGCGACTGACGTCGGTGGCACCCGAGCGCATGTTCACGTCCCAGGCGGCACGGGCCTGAGCGACGGTCGCTAGCAGCCCAAGCCCCATCCAAGCGCGTGGATGTCGAGACATTGCGGGTTCCCCTTATGATTCTTGTTCTGGGCCAACCGCTCGGTTACGTCGCTTGCCTGACGGCATGTCTCGGGGCGTCTTGCCCGCGAAGCCGGTGGGTGTTGCTTCGGAACCGTCACCAACCTGGTCGCTGCACTACGAGATCGGTGCAAGGCACAGGAGCCTTGTCGATCTGCTACCGGCGAACCCGGTCGGCGTTTGCACGCACGGTCGGATTGCTCAATCAGGTACGCCTGACTCGGAGTATAGACAGCGATCCGGTGTAGGCAATTCAGGCGCCAGAGCGCTCTACCTCGGCCTTCTGCGGGTCGTCGTTCTTTTTCACGCCACGAATGTTCATCGCCGCCAGACAGACCTGCAGGGTGATCAGCGCCCAGGCTTCGGCATACCAGCCCCAGATCACCCAGAGCAGGTTGCTCAGCAGAAAACAGCAGAAACCGACGAAGCGCCGGCCCGGTCGCAACGAACCGATCAGCCAGGCAGCCGTCACCGTCACCACCATCGCCGGCCATTGCAGCAGGTCGATCCAGTCCACATTGCCTCCAGGCTCGGGGTTCAGGAATTGGTGCCGTGGCGAGTGCAGATAGTTCCTCGCTGGCGCCACGAGCGGACCGGCGATCTCCGCGGGCACCATCTAGGGGAGCCTCCGTGCACAAGCTGATGTAACAGGCTCGGTCCGCCAGCGCCTTCGGTGGATAAGCGGAGCGTTATCCACCCTACGGTTATCCGCGCGTAGGGTGGAAAACCGCACAGCGTTTTCCACGCGTCTGCCGGCGCCAGCACGCGGACCGGCGCTCTCGGCGGGCACCATCTAGGGGAGCCTCCGTGCACAAGCTGATGTGACAGGCTCGATCCGCCAGCGCCTTCGGTGGATAAGCAGAGCGTTATCCACCCTACGGTTACCGTGCGTAGCGTGGAAAACCGCACAGCGTTTTCCACGCGTCTGCCGACGCCAGCACGCGGACCGGCGATCTCGGCGGGCATCATCGAGGGAAGCCTGCGTGCGCAAGCCGATGTGCCAAGTTCGCCCCGCCAGCGCCTTCGGTGGATAAGCAGAGCGTTATCCACCCTACGGTTACCGTGAGTAGGGTGGAAAACCGCACAGCGTTTTCCACGCGTCTGCCGGCGCCAGCACGCGGACCGGCGATCTTCCCGGGCATCATCGAAGGGAAGCCTGCGTGCGCATGCCGATGTAACAGGCTCGATCCGCCAGCGCCTTCGGTGGATAAGCGGAGCGTTATCCACCCTACGGTTATCCGTGCGTAGGGTGGAAAACCGCGCAGCGTTTTCCACGCGTCGGATGGCACCCGCACGCGGCGCTCGTTGGGCGGAGCCTCAGAGCAGGTTCATCTGCCGCCCCGGCGGGGCGAAGCGGCTGCAATCGAGACCCTGGTTCTGTTCGCGGCGGTGGAAGCCCAGGCGCTTGCTGGCCAGGCGGAAGCGCTGGGCGAGCAGCTCGGCGAACTGGCCTTCGCCGCGCATGCGGCTGCCGAAGCGGCTGTCGTAGGCCTTGCCGCCGCGCGACTGGCGCACCAGGCTCATGACGTGCTCGGCGCGCTGCGGGAAGTGTTCGCCGAGCCACTGCTCGAACAGCGGCGCCACCTCGTGTGGCAGGCGCAGCAGCACGTAGCCGGCCGAGCCCGCCCCGGCGTCGCGTGCCGCCTCGAGCAGGCGCTCGAGCTCCATGTCGTTGATCACCGGGATCATCGGCGCGCACATCACGCTGACCGGCACGCCGGCCTCGTGCAGGGTGCGCAGGGTCCGCAGGCGTGCGGTCGGCGCTGCGGCGCGCGGCTCCATGATGCGCTTGAGTTCGTCGTCCAGCGTGGTGAGGCTGACCGATACGCTCACCAGGCGTTGCTCGGCCAGCGGTACCAGCAGATCGAGGTCGCGCAGCACCAGCGAGCCCTTGGTGATGATGTGCACCGGGTGGCGGAAGCGCAGCAGCACCTCCAGCGCCTGGCGCGTCAGCCGTTGCTCGCGTTCCAGCGGCTGGTAGGCATCGGTATTGACGCCCAGGGCGATCGGCTGGGGTACATAGCCCGGCTTGCTCAGTTCGGCCTCCAGGCGTTCGGCCAGGTTGGTCTTGGCGATCAGCCGGGTTTCGAAATCGATCCCCGGCGAGAGGTCCCAGTAGGCGTGGCTGGGCCGCGCAAAGCAGTAAATGCAGCCATGTTCGCAGCCGCGGTAGGGGTTGACCGAGCGATCGAAGCCGACGTCCGGCGACTGGTTGCGGGTGAGTACGCTTTTCGCCGTCTCTCGGCGCACTTCGGTCGCCCGTGTCGGTGGGACCTCCTGTTCCCAGCCGTCGTCGAAGGCCTCGCTGCGCGTCGGTGCGAAGCGATTGTCCGGATTGATCGCAGTGCCGCGACCGCGGATGCGCGTGAGGGGAACGGTCATGTTCGCTCCGTCTGATACTGTTCATGCATACAGTAATGGGTGAGGCACCGCCTGGCCAGCCGCGAGCCTGGATCGGCGACGAGAGGGGACGACCGTCCGTCGGCCTGGCGAACCTTTTTGCCGTTGAGGTGGACAAAGGGGCTGATCGGGGTCGGGCGGCCAGAGGCTTGCTGTGCCGGCCCGGTGAAGCGTGCGCTGGCGACCAGACAGGGAGGACCGGAGCCTGCTCCGACCCGGCAGTAGTGCCCAGCGATGTTCATGCGCTTGCCTCGCGAACTGCCGTCCGGATTCAGGAGCCGACCATGCACACCACCCGTTCCTTTCACACCCGGGAAAACAATTTCGATTTCCTGCGCTTCTTCGCGGCGGCGCTGGTGCTCTTCGCGCACAGCTACCCCCTGGTGGGGCGTCGCGGGGATGAGCCACTGACGCTGCTGACCGGCTACGAGAAGGGCGGCTCCATTGCCGTCGGCATCTTCTTCGTCATGAGCGGTTACCTGATCACCTCGTCCTGGCTGGCCAGCAGCAGCCCGAAGAGCTTTCTGGTCAAGCGTGCGCTGCGGATCTTTCCGGCGCTCATCGTCGCGGTGCTGTTCTCGGCGTTCATCATCGGCCCGCTGGTATCGCAGGCGAGCGTGGCCCAGTACCTGGCCGCCGATGGCACCTGGACCTACCTGCAGAACATCCTGCTGGTCACGCGCTACGAACTGCCGGGCGTGTTCACCGAGAACGTCTATCCGTCGGTGGTCAACGGCTCGCTGTGGACGCTGCCGCTGGAAGTGCTGATGTACATCGGCGTGATGATCCTGGGGCTGACCGGCTTCCTCAAACGCCGGCTGATCTTCCTGCCGATTGCCGTGCTCGCGGTCGGGCACTTCTGGCTGGTCGGCCGGCTCGGCATCGACTCGTACTTCATCCGCAATATCTTCAAGCTCGGCCTGCTGTACTACAGCGGCGCGGCGATCTTCCTCTATCGCGACGACATCCCCTGGCGCGGCTGGATCGCCGGCGTGCTGACCGTGGCGCTGGTCGGCACCTTCCGCACGGACGTCGGCCCGCTGGTGTACTTCGTCGCCCTGCCGTACCTGGTGATCTACCTGGCCTACGCGCCGTTACCCTGGGTCTCGCGCTTCGGCAAGTACGGCGATGTGTCCTACGGGCTGTATATCTATGCGTTCCCGTTCCAGCAGCTGACGGTCTACCTGTTCGGGCCGCAGATCGGCGTGCTGGGGCTGACGCTGATCGCCTTCGTGCCGACGCTGATCCTCGCGGCGCTGTCGTGGCACCTGATCGAGGCGCCGGCGATGAAGATGAAGCGGCTGTTCGCCTCGCCGGCCCAGCCGGGACGGGCGACGCCGAAGGTTGAGGGTTGATTGGGTGATGCGAGGACGGCTCACCGGGCCTTCTGCTGTCGACGGCTGAGCGTTGCTGGCCCGCTTAGGGCTGCTTCCACGGATCGGGGCACATACCGAGCGGCCTGATGCCGTGGCTTGCTCCCGCGGCCGAATCTGCCGGCCGGGCCTGTGATAGCGCGGCGTCACCTCGAGACATATGCCGAGACCTCTCCTCAAACAAGGTGGAAAACGCTGCGCGGTTTTCCACCCTACGGTTCTCACCGTCCTGAAAGGGGCGTTTGGGGCGGCCTGGCCGGCCAAGAACGGGGTCGCCTAGGGAGTCCCATCGTGACTCGGTCGGGGGCCGAAACCCGAGGCATCAGCACAGGCGGCAATCGCCCTCAAGGCCAGCCAGAACGAAGTGGTGGCACCTCTCGTTCGTTCATCCCGCAGAAAACGAAAAACCCGCCAAATGGCGGGCTTTTCGTCTCAGCCGAGACGTATCACTCCGGCTTCTTCAACTTCGGATTGGGAAAGAACTGCACCGACTGCACCTGCGGGTTGGCCGGCTTGGGCTGGACCTTGTTGACCCGCGTGCCGAGTTCCAGGGGTACCGATTGCCCCTGGGCATTGAGCGTGTCGGCGTAGCCGCAGACCACGCATTCGCGGTGCGGCACACCATCGACGTCCCACATTTTCACGCTGTCCGGCTCGCTGCACGCCGGGCACACGGCGCCGGCGATGAAGCGCTTGGTCGGTTGTTCGGTTGCCTGGTTCATCATGCGGCCTCCTCCTGACTCAGCCCGAGGTGGCGCAGCAGGGCGTCGATGGACGGCTCGCGGCCTCGGAAATCGACGAACAGTACCATCGGCTCCTGGGAGCCGCCACGGGCGAGAATCGCCTCGCGGAAGGCCCGTCCGGTCTCGGCATTGAACACCCCTTCCTCCTCGAAACGCGAGAAGGCGTCCGACGAAAGGACCTCGGCCCACTTGTAGCTGTAGTAACCGGCCGCGTAACCGCCGGAGAAGATGTGCGCAAAGCTGTTGGGAAAGCGGTTTTCCCTGGGTGGGCGCAGCACCGAGACCTCGTCGCGGATCGCTTCGAGCACCTCGAGCACGCTGCGGCCGTCGCCGTGGGTGGCATGCAGTTCGAAATCGAACAGCGAGAACTCCAGCTGCCGCACCATCATCATTCCGGACTGGAAGTTCTTCGCCGCGAGCATGCGCTCGAGTTTTTCCTGCGGCAGCGGCTCGCCGGTCTGGTAGTGGCCGGAAATCAGCGCCAGGCCCTCGGGCTCCCAGCACCAGTTCTCCATGAACTGGCTGGGCAGCTCGACCGCGTCCCAGGCCACACCGTTGATGCCCGAGGCACCGGCGTGCTCGACGCGGGTCAGCAGGTGGTGCAGGCCGTGGCCGAACTCGTGGAACAGCGTGGTGACCTCGTCGTGGGTCAACAGCGCCGGACGCTCGCCCACCGGCGGGGTGAAGTTGCACACCAGGTTGGCGACCGGGCTGATCAGCCGGCCTTCGGCATCACGGCGCTTGTCGCGCGCGCCGTCCATCCACGCGCCGCCACGCTTGTTGGCCCGGGCATAGAGGTCGAAGAAGAAGCGGCCGACGTGCTCGCCGTGCTCGCGAATCTCGAACAGGCGCACCTCCGGATGCCAGGCGTCGAAGTCTTCCAGCTCGACGATCTCGATGCCGTACAGGCGCTGGACCACGGCGAACAGGCCGGCGAGCACCTTGTCGATCGGGAAATACGCGCGCAGCTCTTCCTGGTTCAGGCTGTAGCGGCTCTGGCGCAGCTTTTCGGCGTAGTAGCCGGTGTCCCAGCTCTTGAGCTCGTCCAGGCCCTGCTCGGCGGCAAAGGCGCGCAGTTCGGCCAGATCCTTCTCGGCGAACGGCTTGCTGCGTACCGCCAGGTCGCGCAGGAAGCCGAGCACCTGCTCGGGCGATTCGGCCATTTTCGTTGCCAGCGACAGTTCGGCGTAGCTGGCGTAGCCGAGCAACTTTGCCAGCTCCTGACGCAGGTCGAGGATCTCTTGCATCACCGGGCCGTTGTCGAACTGCCCGGCGTTCGGCCCCTGATCCGAGGCGCGCGTCGAGTAGGCGGTGTAGACCTCCTGGCGCAGGGCGCGGTCGTCGGCGTAGGTCATTACCGCGTAGTAGCTGGGGAATTCCAGGGTGATCAGCCAGCCGTCCAGGCCCTTGGCCTCGGCAGCCTGTTTCATCTGCCCCTTGGCCGAGTCCGGTAGGCCGGCCAGCGCGGCCTCGTCGGTGAGATGCTTGGTCCAGGCCTGGGTGGCGTCGAGCAGCTGGTTGGAGAAGCGGCTGCCGAGCTCGGCGAGCTTCATCTGGATCGCCCCGAAGCGCTGCTGCTCGACCGGCGGCAGGTCGATGCCCGACAGGCGGAAGTCGCGCAGCGAATGCTCGAGGATGGTCTTCTGCGCGACCTCGAAGCCGGCCGCGGCGGGCCCTTCGGCGAGCGCCTTGTAGGCTTCGAAGAGGGCGCGGTTCTGGCCCAGCTCGGTGTAGTAGGCCGACAGCTTCGGCAGGCACGCCTCGTAGGCGCTGCGCAGTTCCGGGCTGTTGCACACGGCATTGAGGTGGCTGACCGGGCTCCAGGCGCGGCCAAGACGGGCGTTCATCTCGTCCAGGCCGACCACCAGGGTCTGCCAGTCGAGGCGCTCGGCGGGGCGGCTGAGCAGTTCCTCGATGGCCACCCGGTTGTCACCGAGGATGCTGTCGATGGCCGGCTCCACATGCTCGGGGCGAATCTCGGAGTACGGCGGAAGATCGAAATCCTGTAGCAGGGGATTGTTGGCGCTCACGGGCGGGCCTCTTGCAATGAATCACGCGGTGCATGGTAACAGCACAAGAGACCGTGCCGCGGGGTCAGGGTGCCGGCGCCGCCATCGGCGCGCTGTCGTCGCGCTCGGCGTAGCGCTGGGCCATCACCGCGCAGACCATCAGCTGGATCTGGTGGAAGATCATCAGCGGCAGGATCAGCGGGCCGATCGCCGCACCGGTGAACAGGACCTGGGCCATCGGTACCCCGGTGGCGAGGCTTTTCTTCGAGCCGGCGAAGACGATGGTGATGCGGTCTTCGAGGTTGAAGCCCAGGCGCCGGGCGATGAAGCTGGTCAGCCACAGGACCAGCGCCAGCAGCGCGCAGCAGACCAGCGTCAGGGCGATCAGGCGCATCGGCGGGATGACGTTCCACAGGCCGCTGACCACCGCGTCGCTGAAGGCGGTGTAGACCACCAGCAGGATCGAGCCCTGGTCGACGTTCTTCAGCCAGTTCTTGTTGCGCGTGATCCAGGCGCCGATCACGGGCCGCGCCACGTGGCCGACGGCGAACGGCACCAGCAGCTGCATGACGATCTTGCCGATGGCATCGAGCGTCGAGCCGCTCTCGCCTTCGACGCCCATCAGCAGCATCACCAGCAACGGCGTGAGGAAAATGCCGAGCAGGCTGGAGGCGGCGGCGCTGCAGATCGCCGCGGGAATATTGCCGCGCGCCAGCGAGGTAAAGGCAATCGCCGACTGCACCGTGGCCGGCAGGGCGCAGAGGTAGAGCATGCCCAGGTAGAGCTCGGTGCCGATCAGCGGGGTGAGCACTGGCTTGAGCGCCAGGCCCAGCAGCGGAAAGAGCACGAAGGTGCAGGCGAACACCGTTAGGTGCAGGCGCCAGTGGCCGGCGCCGGAAAAGATCGCCTCGCGCGAGAGCTTGGCCCCGTGCATGAAAAACAGCAGGCCGATGGCCAGGTCCGTGAGCACGCCGAAGAAGCGGGCGCCATCGCCGTGGGCCGGCAGGAACGTGGCGGCTGCGACCACTGCCAGCAGCGTCAGGGTGAAGCGATCGAACAACAGGCGAAGAACGGACATACGGATACCAGCGCTTGCGGAACAGGAGTGGGCGACGTTAGCGTGCCGTTCCAGGGTCAGCTAACGTCAAACCGCCAACAAATGTCGCCTATCGGACAGCAAGGGGCCGCCGAGGCCCGTCTCAAAAAGCTCGAGCGCCTGCCGCGCCCGGTCTACGGCCAGCTCGACGCGCCGCCGAACACCGCGCTCGGCTATCGCCACAGCCACCCGTGGATCCAGCTCTCGCACGCGGTCAAGGGGGTGCTCGAGGTACGTACCGCGCAGGGCCGCTTCATCGCGCCGCCGCTGCGGGCGGTGTGGGTTCCGGCCGGCCTCGAGCATCAGGTTTTTTGTGCACCGAATACCTGCATTCGCAGCCTCTACATCGACGTCGCGGCGGTCGGGCCGACGCCGGGGCGCTGCCGCGTGCTGCAGGTCAGCCCGTTGTTGCGCGAGCTGATTCGTGCCTTTGGCGAGCTGCCGGAGGCCTACGACGAGGCCGGCGCCGACGGTCGTCTGGTGCAGGTGCTGCTCGACCAGCTCGGCGCTGCGCCGGAAGTTCCGCTGGTGCTGCCGCTGCCGGCCGATGCGCGCCTGCGCCGGCTGTGCCAGAACCTGCAGCGTCACCCCGATTCACGCCGCGGGCTGGGTGACTGGAGCGCGCGGCTGGGGTTGTCCGAGCGCACGCTCAGTCGCCTGTTCGTCCGCGAAACCGGGCTGACCTTTCGCGCCTGGCGTCAGCGCCTGCGCCTGCTCGGTGCGCTGCCGGCGCTCGAGCGCGGCGAGCGGGTCACCGATGTGGCGCTGGCCGCCGGCTACGACTCGCTGTCGGCGTTCATCGCCGCCTTCAGCGAGCAGTTCGGCGCCACGCCCGGCGAATTCTTCCGCCTGGCGCGACGGGGCGAACAGGGCCGCGGTTGACGCCCCGGGCGGCGAGCGCCGAAGCTGTCCGGCCCTTTTCAGCGGAGCCGCCCATGTCCATTCGCAGTTTCCAGCAGCACACCCCGAAGCTCGGCGCGCGGGTGTTCGTCGACCCTACTGCCGTGGTGCTCGGTGATGTCGAGATCGGCGAAGACAGCTCGGTCTGGCCGCTGACGGTGATCCGCGGCGACATGCACCGCATCCGTATCGGCGCGCGCTCGAGCATTCAGGACGGCAGCGTGCTGCACATCACCCACGCCGGGCCGTACAACCCGGACGGCTTTCCGCTGACGATCGGCGACGAGGTCACCGTCGGGCACAAGGTCACCCTGCACGGCTGCACGCTGGGCAGCCGCATCCTGGTCGGCATGGGCTCGATCGTGATGGACGGCGCCGTGGTCGAGGACGAGGTGATCATCGCTGCCGGCAGCCTGGTGCCGCCAGGCAAGCGCCTGGAGAGCGGCTATCTCTACGTCGGCAGCCCGGTGAAGCAGGCGCGCCCGCTGACCGACAAGGAGCGCAGCTTCTTCGCCTACACCGCCGGCAACTACGTCAGGCTCAAGGACGGGCACCTGGCCGAACAGGGCTGAGCATCAGCGCAGCTCGGCGAGGATCTCGAAGGCGCGGTGGCGGTCGGCGGTCTCGTAGAGGTCGCAGGTGAATATCAGCTCGTCGGCGCCGGTCTGCTCGAGCAGCACCTCCAGGCGCGCGCGGACCTTTTCCGCTCCGCCGATCAGCGCCAGGCCGAGGAAGTCGCCCACTGCCTGCTGCTCGTGCGGCAGCCACAGCCCCTGCATGCTCTCCACCGGCGGGCGCAGCACCAGGCTCTGCCCGCGGATCAGCGCGAGGATGCGCTGGTAGACGCTTGTGGCCAGGTACTCGGCGCGCTCGTCGCTGTCGGCGGCGATCAGCGGTACGCCGAGCATCACGTAGGGTTTGTCGAGCACCGCCGAGGGCTGGAAATTATCGCGGTACAGGCGCACCGCCTGGTGCATGTAGCGCGGTGCGAAATGCGAGGCGAAGGCATAGGGCAGGCCCTTGGCGGCCGCCAGCTGGGCGCTGAACAGGCTCGAGCCGAGCAGCCAGATCGGCACGTGGCTATCGACGCCGGGCATGGCGATCACCCGCTGGTTCGGCTGGCGCGGGCCCAGCAGCGCCTGCAGTTCCTCGACGTCGGCGGGGAAGTCGTCCGGGCCGCCGAGGCGATCCCGCCGCAGTGCCCGCGCGGTGAACTGATCGGCCCCCGGGGCGCGGCCCAGGCCCAGATCGATCCGCCCGGGATAGAGCGCCTCGAGCGTGCCGAACTGCTCGGCGATCACCAGCGGCGCGTGGTTGGGCAGCATCACGCCGCCGGCGCCGAGGCGGATGCGCTGGGTATGCGCGGCCAGGTAGCCGAGCAGCACGGCGGTCGCCGCACTGGCGATGCCGTCCATGTTGTGGTGCTCGGCGACCCAGAAGCGGGTAAAACCCAGCTGTTCGACGTGCCGGGCCAGTGCCAGGGCGTTGTGCAGCGCCTGGGCCGGCGTGCCGTCGTCGCGTATGGGGGCCAGGTCGAGTGCGGAAAAGGCGGTGTTCTTGATGCGGGACATCCTCTACCTCTCACAGGGGCGATGCGCGCCAACGGGCGCCGCACCGCCCGTTAAAATGCGGGCCGGGGCTAGTGGCAGTGGCGGAAATCGGCTTCGGCGAGCACCTTGCCGGTCGCGTCGTACAGCCAGCCCTGCGGGGTGAAACCCAGCGAGCGCGCCTGCAGCCGGTAGCGCTGGCCAGCCTCGAAGTGCTCGTAGCGTACCCACAGGGTGCAGCGAATGGTCTGCATGTCGCTGTCCAGGCCCCAGCCGCCACCGCCTCCTGTGACTTCGAAGTCGTAGCGTGCCTCGAGTTCATGCGCACCCGGCGGCACCTGGAAATAGCGACCGTCGGGCGTGCGCTTACCGTCCAGCCGGTCGGACATGAAGATATCGGTGACCTGGCCCTGCAGGTCGACCCAGGCCATGCCCGGATCGGGTTGTGGCAGCGGGCCGGCGCAGCCGGTCAGCGAAAGGACGGTGCAGGCGGCAAGAGTGGCGAGTGGCGAACGCATGGCGATGACCCTGACGAGCACGGCGCAGCGCGCCGGAAGTCATCCAAGCCTGGGCCAGTGGCGGGGCTTTTTCAACGCTCGGCGAAGTTGCCGCAGCCCTGTTCCTCGGCGCGGGTCAACTCGTAGCGGTGTACGTCCTGCAGCTTGACCGTCGGCCGAAAACCATAGGCGCCCCCGGCCAGGCGGTAACGGCTGCCCGCGGCGAAGCGGTCGTATTGCACGCGCACCCGGCAGTCGCGTTCGAGCGGCGGGCTGCCGCGACCGACGTCGGCGCCGCTGACCTCGAAGCGGTAGCGCACATCGAGGGTGTGGCTGCCGGGGCTGATCTGGAAGTAGCGGCCGTCGTCCAGTTCACGGCCGTCGACTGCCAGCGCCTGCATGTCGGCTGCCGGGTCCAGCTCGATCCAGGCCTGGCTGGGGTCGTGGCGAGGCATCCAGAGCGAACAGCCGCCGAGCAGCGAGAGGGCGACGAAGGTGAGGACGATACGCATCGAGGGCTCCAGGAGCGGCTTGCAGGAATGCTGCGGTGTGGATTTCGCCGCGGCGTCTTTGTAGGGTGCGCGGACCGCACCTGCCGACGCTGCGCCTCCCGCCAAAGGCTGCCCGATGACAAAGCCCAACGCCGCCCCCATCGACCTCCGCCGCCGGCTCTGGGTTCCCGTATTGCTTGCCGTCTGTCTGAGCGGCTGCAGCTACTACACGCAACTGGCCCAGGGCCACCTCGCGTTGCTGCGTCAGCGCGAGCCGGTCGCCGCGGTGCTCGCCGACGAGACGCGCAGCCCCACGCTGCGCCGGCGCCTGGCGCAGACCCAGCAAGCGCGCGATTTCGCCAGCGCGGTGCTGCAATTGCCGGACAACGGCAGCTATCGCAGCTATGCCGAGATCGGCCGGCCGTTCGTGGTGTGGAACCTGTTCGCCACCGAGCGCTACTCGGTGGAACCGCTGCAGCACTGCTTTCCCGTCGCCGGCTGCGTGGCCTATCGCGGCTATTACCGTGAGGCGGCGGCGCGTGCCGCGGCGGCCCGGTTGCGGCTCGAGGGCAAGGACGTGCAGGTCGCCGGCGTCGACGCCTACTCCACGCTCGGCTGGTTCGATGATCCGCTGCTCAGCGCCATGCTCCGCCGCGACGACGAGCAGCTGGCCGGGCTGATCTTCCATGAGCTGGCTCATCAGCAGGTCTACGTGCCGGGCGATACCGCATTCAACGAGTCGTACGCCAGCTTTGTCGAGCGCGAGGGGCTGCGCCAGTGGCAGCGCAGCCGCGGCCTCCTCGCGCCTGACGCCCGCCGCCAGGCGCGCTACCGCGAGCTGGTACAGCTGCTGCTGGCGACCCGCGAACGGCTGCGTGAAGGGTACGCGCGCAACCTGCCAGAGGCGGAACTCGCGGCCTTGAAGCAGGCCGAGTTCAGCCGCCTGCGGCGCGATTACCGGGCCTTGCGCGACCAGCATTGGGGCGGTGACCGGCGCTTCGACCGCTTCTTCGAGCAGCCGCTGAACAACGCCAGCCTGGTGCCGTTCGGGCTCTACGACGGCTGGGTGCCGGCGTTTGCCGCGCTGTATCGGCAACGCGACGGTGACTGGGCGGCCTTCCACCGGGCGGCGGCCGAACTCGCCCGGCTGCCGGCCGCTGAACGCAACCGGCGCCTGGCGCGCCTCGCCGAAGCGCAAGCGCAGCGCTGAATCCGCCTCCGACGCGGATTTGCATCGATCTTCGGGGAAAACCGCGGCGCATGTCCGCCAGACGGTACGAACGTTCGTCGGTCAACGGGGAATTGTCCGCGCGCCCGGCCGGTCACCTCTTGCAGGCCGCCATTGCCGCGGCGCTCACCAGCCTGACGACCCGAATCCGACAACGGAGGCTCCATGGAGACCATTTCCGGAATTCTCGACAACAAAGGCACGCCCCTGGAGAAGCAGAAATTCACATGGAAGGAAATGGCCGGGCAGCCCATCAGCAAACTCGATGACGACGCCTTCACCCGGGTGCGCATCATCCTCATGAACGGCGTGGAAACCGACGCGCTGCGTCTCAAGCACGGCATCGCCCGCTTCAACAAGGAGCTGCGCCTGCCACTGGCCGAGATCCGCCGCGTCGAGCAACACCAGGCGACCATGGTCAACTGGCTGATCGGCGCCGATCACTCGCCGCTGGAAACCACCGTGGCCTACGAGCAGGTCGCCATCGAGGTCACTGCCGCGGTGGCGCAGAACGAGCCCGACCCCTACCAGGCACAGACCTATCGCTACGGGCTGCTCGAGGATTTCGACCACCTGTACCGCTACGCGGCGATGCTCGATCGCCTGGAGGGCAAGGATGCCAACAACATCCTGCAGGGCTATACCGACATCGTGCCTGGCCGGCCCACCTCCGAGCATCACCGGCACCCGGAGAACGACATCCGGGACAACTACGAAAAGAACAGCGCGGCGCTGATCACCAAGATCCACGCGGCGCTGATCACCGGTGCCGAATACCAGACCCACGACTACTACCAGAACATCGGCCCGCTGTTCGCCGACCCGCTGGCGCGCCAGCTGTATGCCGAGATCGCCTCGGTCGAGGAGCAGCACGTGACCCAGTACGGTTCGCTGTCGGACCCCAGCGAGAGCCATATCGAGAAGTGGCTGGTCCACGAGGCGATGGAGGTCTACATGTACGCCAGCTGCGCCGAGCAGGAGACCAACCCGCGGATCAAGGCGATCTGGGAGCGCTTCCTCGACTACGAGCTGGGCCACCTCAACGTCGCCTGCGAGTGGTTCAAGAAGCTTGAAGGCCGCGACCCGGCGGAGGTCCTCGCCGGCCCGCTGCCGAAGATGGTCGAGTTCAAGAGCCAGCGCGACTTCGTGCGCAAGGTCCTGGCTGCCGAGGTCAACCTGCGCAGCTACGGCATCGAATACGTCGACAAGAGCAAGGAGCCGCAGTCCTCGCTCGATTACCGCAACCAGCTCAATTCGCAGGGTATCGCCGCGGACATCGTCTCGGCGGGTTACCAGTGGGCGCCCGGTGGCGAACTGATGCCCAAGGCTTCCTGAGCGAGGAGATCGACATGGCAACTGCAGCAAAAGTAGGTACCAATTTCACCGGCGTGCAGATGTCCCCGAAGGACACCAAGCGCCTGCTCGAAGCGGTCAACGAGATCCACCCGGATGTACCCGGCGACGAGACCGGCATGCTCATGGAGCGCGCCGAGCGCAGCGCCGAGGCCGGGCGCATCGGCTCGGTGCCGGTACCCGGCTCGGCCAAGGGCATGCTCAAGACCGGCTTCGACATGATGAAGGGCAAGAGCCCGGAAGTGTTCCTCGACAAGCTCGGCGAGCGCCTGGCCTACGAGCGCAACGGCGTGCGCCTGTACGAGGCGATGATCGCCAAGGCCAAGGCGCTGCATACGCCGGACGCAGGGCTGATCGACACCCTCACGCATATCCGCGACGAAGAGCACGAGCACATGATGCTGGTGCACCAGGCGATCGAATCACTGGGCGCCGACCCGACCGCGCAGACGCCCTGCGCCGATGTCGTCGGGGCCATGGCGCTGGGCATCGTCAACGTGCTGACCGATCCGCGGACCAACGTCGACCAGTGCTTCAACGCGTTGCTGACGGTGGAGCTGGCCGACAATGCCGCCTGGGAACTGCTGATCGAGCTGGCGCAGGCCGCCGGCCACCCGAACATCGCCGATAGCTTCGTCAAGGCGAAGACGCAGGAGGATGATCATGTGGTGAAGATCAAGACGCTGATGCGCCGCGATCTGGTGATGCAGACCAAGTGACGCCCGATGAGCCGTCTGGGAGGCGCCTGCGGGCGCCTTCTTTATTTGCCCGGGCGGTTGGCTTCGAGTCGCGCGCGTTTCCCGCGAACGTCCGCCCGGGCGCCCGGCGGGGCCGGAAGCTAGCGCCGGCAAGCTGCAGCGCCGGAGCTGCGCTTGGCGTATCCGGTAGGAGCAGGGCTCCCTGGCGGCTGCGCGGCAGGGCCGGATTGAGGCAGCGAACCGGAGCCTGCTTCTATCGATCCTGCGCTCCGGCGACTGGACAGCGCGAGTCATCCGCCTGGGCGAAGCCAGCATCCAGCATGCGTAGCGGCCCGCCTCTGGTGCATTTTGCATGCAGCGGGCACCGCGGCCTGGCAAACCACCGAGCCACAAAAAAGGGCGCCCGCAGGCGCCCAATGCACGCATCCCCTCGCGTCTAGTGCAGCACCGGCGGGAAACCGTTCGGCTCGGCACGCGCCGAGGTCAGCTCCGCTTCGGCCTTGCCGCGCATGGCGGCCGGCGGCGCGGGAAAGCCGCTGCGGTCGCTGTAATCCCATTCGATGGTCGGCTCGCGCTCGGCGTCCAGGCCCTTGGCGCAGCTGACGTCCAGCGCGGTGATGCCGGCCACGGCGCCGGCGGCGAGTGCCGCGCTGGCCGGTTGGTCACCGCGCTCGATACTCCAGCCGAGCCCGGCCAGATCGAGCGCATCGCCGCCAATGCGGCCATAGATCCACGGCCGCGGGTCATCGCTGAGGAGGATGCCAACCCCGGTGGCGATCTCGCGGATGCCGCAGGCGCGCACCACCGTCTCGCTCCCCGGCATGCCGATGAAGCGCGACACCTGCCGCGGTGCCAGCAGCTGGACGACGCCCAGGCCGATGCTGAACCAGCCCAGCCCGCGCGCCAGCGAGCGCGCCGAGTGGTTGGGCCGGGTGACTTGTCGTGGAATGCTCATAAGGACTCCTCGCTCGATAGGAAGACCCGGCCGACCCCCGCCACGGGGATCGGTGCCGTCAGGGTTTCAGGACCACCTTGATGCAGCCGTCATGCTTGTCGCGGAAGGTCTTGTACATGTCCGGACCCTGCTCGAGGCTGACGCTGTGGGTGATGACGAAACTCGGATCGATCTGCCCCTCCTGGATGCGCTTGAGGAGGTCGTCGGTCCAGCGGTTGACGTGGGTTTGGCCCATGCGGAAGGTCAGGCCCTTGTTCATCGCCGCGCCGAACGGGATCTTGTCGATCAGCCCGCCGTAGACGCCGGGAATCGAAATGATTCCGGCCGGGCGGCAGACGTAGATCATCTCGCGCAGCACGTGCGGGCGGTCGCTCTCCATCATCAGCGCCTGCTTGGCGCGGTCGTACATCGAGTCGATCGAGCGCGCCGCGTGCGCCTCCATGCCGACCGAGTCGATGCATTTTTCCGGGCCCTTGCCGCGGGTCAGTTCGGCGAGGCGCTCGAGGACGCTCTCCTCGTCGAAGTTGATGGTGATGGCGCCGCCGGCGCGCGCCATCGACAGCCGCTCGGGCACGTTGTCGATGCAGATGACTTGCTCGGCGCCCATCATCACGGCGCTGCGGATGGCGAACTGGCCGACCGGCCCTGCGCCCCACACCGCGACGGTATCGGTGGGTTGGATGTCGCACTGCGCCGCGGCCTGCCAGCCGGTGGGCAGGATGTCGCCGAGAAACAGCACCTGTTCGTCGGTCAGCCCGTCGGGCACCACCACCGGGCCGACATCGGCATAGGGCACGCGCACGTATTCAGCCTGGCCGCCCGGGTAGCCGCCGGTCAGGTGGGTGTAGCCGTAGAGCCCGGCCGTGGTGTGGCCGAAGACCTTGTCGGCGATGTCCTTGTTGCGGTTGGTGCGCTCGCACACCGAGAAATTGCCGCGTCGGCATTGGTCGCATTCGCCGCAGACGATGGTGAAAGGCACCACCACGCGGTCGCCGACCTTGAGTTTCTTGTTGTCCTTGCCGACCTCCATCACCTCGCCCATGAACTCGTGGCCCATGATGTCGCCGTGCTTCATGCCGGGCATGAAGCCGTCGTACAGGTGCAGGTCGGAGCCGCAAATGGCGCACGAGCTGACCTTGATGATGGCGTCGCGGGCGTCTTCGATGGTCGGATCGGGAACGTGGTTGTCGCAGCGGATGTCGTGCTTGCCGTGCCAGCGGAGCGCTCTCATCGGGGGTATCTCCTGGTCGGGTGTCTGTACCTGCCGCCGGGTCTCGCTCCCTGTCGCCTGGTGCGCTGCTGGCGCTGATTCTTCCTCTGCGTGCCGTGCGGCGTTTGCCTGTCAGATTTTTAGTGCGCCGCCCGCCAGCAGAAGTTGCCGCCGCCCTGACCGACGGAGATCAGGGCGCGAGCGCGCCGCCCAGCAGGGCGCTACCGAGCAGCGCGAGAAGCGCGCCGCAGAGCCGGTCGAGCGTGCGCACCCGGCGGCGCAGCCCGTTGCGCCAGCGCGGCCGGTACAGCAGGCGCACCAGGGACAGGTCCCAGAGCAGCACCACGGCGCCCATCCACAGCATCGCCAGGGCCAGCCCCCAGGCTGGCGTGGCGGCGTCGCGCAGCACACCGAAGAGCCCGGCGTAGAACAGCGGCAGCTTGGGGTTCAGGCTGCTGGCGAGCAGGCCCTGGAGGAGCCCGGCCAGCGCGCGGCCGCTCGCCTGCGCATCGCCCTCCGGCAGGCTCAGTTCGCGGCGCGCCAGCACGGCGGTTGCGCCGAGCCAGAGAAAGTAGCCGCCGCCCAGCAGCTGCAGCAGTCGGGTGAATGTGCTGCCGGCCTCGGGCAGCAGCGCGAGGGCGCCGAGCACCAGGAGCATCGAAGCGAGGTTGGCCAGGGCGATGCCGCAGGCGCAGCCGTCGGCCTGGCGGCGGCCGTGGCGCAGGGCCGTGCGGATCAACAGAAAGAAATCCGGCCCGGGCGAGAGCAGCGCCGCGAAGTGGGTGCCGGCAACGAGCAGGAACAGGGACATGATCACCTCCGGTCAGGAGCGATCAGTCTGTTCGGTGCCGGCGCGCGGGTATTGGAGGAAAGTCAGGTGCGTGCGGCCAGGCGGAAGCGACCTGGCGAGACGCCGGTGAAGCGGCGAAAGGTGGCGCTGAAGTGAGCCTGGTCGTAGAAGCCGAGGTCCAGCGCCACCCCAGCCAGCGGCTGGCCGTCGAGCAGGCGGCGCTTGGCCTCGCGCACCCGGCGCTGCAGCTGCCAGGTGTGCGGCGGCACGCCGTACTGCCGGCGAAACGCCTCGATCAGGTGGCGAGGGTGCCGCTGCAGCTCGGCGGCCAGGGCCTGCAGGCTGATCGACTCGTGGTAATGCGCATCCAGGTAATCGCGCAGCGCGGCGACGACCTGGTTGTCCCGGCATGCGGCGGCAAGCTCGGGCAGGCCGCCGTGGCGGGTGAAGACCAGCTGCAGCAGGGCCACCAGGCGGGATTCCAGGCCCAGCGCGTCGTTGCCGAGGAAGTCTTCGGCCAGCGCCGCCAGCCCGGCGGCGACGCGCCCGTCATCGGCCGGGTTGAGCTGGCGAAAGCCGCGCGGCAGCCGCTTGCGGCCGAGCAGTGCGGGCAGGCGCGATTCCTCGACGTAGAGCATGCGATAGATCAGCCGTGGGGATTCGGCGTGCCCGGTATGCGGCTCCTGGGGGTTCATCAGCGACAGCGTGCCGGCCGGCAGCGCATGCCGTTCGCCACGGCATCGATAGCCGCCGACGCCGCGCACGATGGCGCCGATGGCAAAGGCGTCGTGGCTGTGGCGGCCGAACGGCTGGCCGGAAAAGTCGGCATGAAACAGCTCGACGCCCGGCAGCCAGGCGCGAGCCAGCAGGCGGTTGCCGTCAGTCACGCCGCGGCCCGACCGAGGCGTAGCCCTGGCGGTAGCTGGGGTACTTCGGCTGCCAGCCCAGCGCCCGTGCCCGCGCGTTGCTGCAGCGCTTGCTGCCGGCGCGACGACTCATGCGCTGGTCGGCCCAATGGCTTACGCCCATGCGCTCGCGCAGCCAATCGACCACCTCGTGCAACGGCGCCGGTTCGTCGTCGACCCCCAGGTAGCAGGGCGCCAGCGCGGTGCCGGCGGCATCGGCCAGCAGCAGATGCGCGAGCAGGCCGGCGGCATCGTCGCGGTGCAGCCGGTTGCTGTACTGCGGCGGCTCGCGGTCGACCTGCAGGCCGGCGCGGATCTGGTTCTGCAACCAGGGCCGTGCCGGATCGTAGAGCCCGGCCAGGCGCACCACGGTGCCCGGCAGCCCGGCGCCGAGGGCCAGGCGTTCGGCCTCGAGCATCACCTGGCCGGTGTAGCCGGTCGGCTCGGTGGCCGACTCCTCGTCGACCCATTCACCGGCGCTCTGCCCGTAGACCCCGGTGCTGGAAACGAACAGCAGCCGCCGCGGCCGCTGGCCGCGTGCGTCCAGCCAGCCGAGCACGTGGCGCAGGCCGTCGACATAGGCCTGGCGATAGCCGGCCTCGTCGTGCTGGTTGGCCGAGGCGGCGTAGACCAGGTAGTCCAGCTCGCCGTTGGGCCAGGCACGTGGGCAGGCCTCGCTGTTGAGGTCGCCCTTGATCGGCAGGATCGGCACCGGCAGATCCGCCGCCTGCCGTCTGAGCCCGTAGACCCGCCAGCCCGCCGCGCTCAGGCGCATGCCCAGCCGACATCCCAGATCGCCGCAGCCGGCGATCAAAACGGAGCAACGCTTACCCATGGTCCTACGCTCCCTGTTGCTTGCTACCTGCGAGCCCGATTGAAAGTGTAATGCCGCGCGCCGGTTTCGTATGGCACGAAGATTCCGTGCAGCTGGCGTGCCAGTTGGTTCGCTGCAAAGCAAAGGCTATGCTTGGCGGCAACCTGATGGACGTTGACTATGACCCTGACCGAACTGCGCTATATCGTCACCCTTGCCCAGGAACAGCATTTCGGCCGCGCCGCCGAGCGCTGCCATGTCAGCCAGCCGACACTGTCGGTGGGCGTGAAGAAGCTCGAGGACGAGCTCGGCGTGCTGATCTTCGAGCGCACCAAGAGTGCCGTGCGCCTGACGCCGGTGGGCGAGGGC
Source organism: Stutzerimonas sp. CXK-1 (assembly GCF_057738225.1). Lineage (NCBI taxonomy): Bacteria > Pseudomonadati > Pseudomonadota > Gammaproteobacteria > Pseudomonadales > Pseudomonadaceae > Stutzerimonas > Stutzerimonas sp. CXK-1. Next base: position 141,691 of record NZ_CM173217.1, read on the forward strand.
ATCGTGACCCAGGCGCAGAAGGTGCTCGAGCAGGCGCAGAGCATCCGCGAGCTGGCGCAGGTCGGCAAGAACCAGCTGGCCGCGCCGCTCAAGGTCGGCGCCATCTACACCGTCGGTCCCTACATGTTCCCGCACCTGATCCCGCAGTTGCACCGCGTGGCGCCGGACATGCCGCTGTACATCGAAGAGAACTTCACCCACATCCTGCGCGACAAGCTGCGTACCGGCGAGCTCGACGCGATCATCATCGCGCTGCCGTTCCAGGAAGCCGACGTGCTGACCAAGCCGCTCTACGACGAGCCGTTCTACGTACTGATGCCGGCCGACCATCCGTGGACGGCAAAAAAGACCATCGACGCCGAGATGCTCAACGACAAGAGCCTGCTGCTGCTCGGCGAGGGCCACTGCTTCCGCGATCAGGTGCTCGAAGCCTGCCCGACCACACGCAAGGGCGAGGCGGCCAGCCACACCACGGTCGAATCCAGTTCGCTGGAGACCATCCGCCACATGGTCGCTTCCGGGCTCGGCGTGTCGATCCTGCCGCTGTCGGCGGTCGAGAGCCATCACTACGCGCCCGGGGTGCTGGAGGTGCGGCCGATGACGCCGCCGGCGCCGTTCCGCACCGTCGCCATCGCCTGGCGCGCCAGCTTCCCGCGGCCCAAGGCGATCGAGGTGCTCGCCGACTCCATCCGCCTGTGCTCGGTCGCCAAGCCGCCCGTGATCAACGCCTGAGCCGATGAGCGAACTGGCGGCGGTGCCGGTCACCGCGCTCAAGGGTGTCGGCGCGGCGCTGGCCGAGAAACTCGCGCGGGTCGGCCTGGAAACCCTGCAGGACCTGCTGTTCCATCTACCGCTGCGCTACCAGGATCGCACCCGCGTGGTGCCGATCGGCTCGCTGCGCCCGGGGCAGGACGCGGTGATCGAAGGCATCGTCGCCGGCGCCGACATCGTCATGGGCCGCCGGCGCAGCCTGCTGGTGCGCCTGCAGGATGGCAGCGGCACGCTGAGCCTGCGCTTCTATCACTTCAGCAACGCGCAGAAGGAAGCCATGAAGCGCGGCACCCAGCTGCGCTGCTATGGCGAGGCGCGCCCCGGGGCCTCGGGGCTGGAGATCTATCACCCCGAGTACCGCGCGCTGACGAACGATCCGGCGCCGGTCGAGCAGACCCTGACGCCGATCTACCCGACCACCGAGGGCCTGACCCAGCAGCGTTTGCGCCAGCTCACCGGGCAGGCGCTGGCGCGACTCGGCCCGCACAGCCTGCCTGACTGGCTGCCGGCCGAGCTGGCGCGTGAACACCGCCTCGGCGCGCTCGACGAGGCGATTCGCTACCTGCACCGACCGCCGCCGGACGCCGACCTCGAGGAACTCGCCGAGGGCCGTCACTGGGCGCAGCACCGGCTGGCCTTCGAGGAGCTGCTGACCCATCAGCTGTCGTTGCAGCGCCTGCGCGAGCGGGTGCGCGCCCAGCAGGCACCAGCGCTGCCACCGGCGAAAGCCTTGCCGCAGCGCTTTCTCGCCAACCTTGGTTTCGCCCCCACCGGCGCGCAGCAGCGCGTCGGCGCCGAGATCGCCTACGACCTGGCGCACGACGAGCCAATGCTGCGCCTGGTGCAGGGCGACGTCGGCGCCGGCAAGACGGTGGTCGCCGCGCTGGCTGCGTTGCAGGCGCTGGAAGCCGGCTATCAGGTGGCGTTGATGGCGCCGACCGAAATCCTCGCCGAGCAGCACTTTCTCAACTTCAGCCGCTGGCTCGAGCCGCTCGGCATCGAGGTCGCCTGGCTGGCCGGCAAGCTCAAGGGCAAGGCCCGCGCCACGGCGCTCGAGCAGATCGCCGGCGGCTGCCCAATGGTGGTCGGCACCCATGCGCTATTCCAGGACGAGGTGGTCTTCAAGCGCCTGGCCCTGGTGATCATCGACGAGCAGCACCGCTTCGGCGTGCAGCAGCGCCTGGCCCTGCGCCAGAAGGGCATCGACGGCCGGCTCTGCCCGCACCAGCTGATCATGACCGCGACGCCCATTCCTCGCACCCTGGCGATGAGCGCCTATGCCGATCTCGATACCTCGATCCTCGACGAGCTGCCGCCCGGGCGGACCCCGGTCAATACCCTGGTGATCGCCGACAGTCGCCGGCTGGAAGTCATCGAGCGGGTGCGCGCCGCCTGCCGCGAGGGCCGTCAGGCCTACTGGGTCTGCACGTTGATCGAGGAGTCCGAGGAGCTCACCTGCCAGGCCGCGCAGACCACCTTCGAGGAACTCTCGGCCGCGCTCGGCGAGCTGGCCGTCGGATTGATCCACGGCCGCATGAAGCCGGCCGAGAAGGCCGCGGTGATGGAGCGGTTCAAGGCCGGCGAACTGCAGCTACTGGTCGCTACCACGGTGATCGAGGTCGGCGTCGACGTGCCCAACGCCAGCCTGATGATCATCGAGAATCCCGAGCGCCTCGGCCTGGCCCAGCTGCACCAGCTGCGCGGACGGGTCGGGCGTGGCAGCGCGGCGAGCCACTGCGTGCTGCTCTACCACGCTCCGCTGTCGCAGATGGGCCGCGAGCGCCTGGCGATCATGCGCGAGACCACCGATGGCTTCATCATCGCCGAAAAGGACCTGGAGCTGCGTGGCCCCGGCGAGATGCTCGGCACCCGCCAGACCGGTCTGTTGCAGTTCAAGGTCGCCGACCTGATGCGCGACGCCGACCTGCTGCCGGCCGTGCGCGACGCGGCGCAGACCTTGCTGGCGCGCTGGCCGCAGCATGTCAGCCCGTTGCTCGAGCGCTGGCTGCGTCATGGCCAGGAGTACGGCCAGGTCTGACAAACCATCCGTCGGAACGAGGTTCCGCCAGGTGCGTTTGGCTATACTGCGGGCATTCTCTCGACGGACCCCTCTATGAACGCAGCTGTTTCGAACGAGTCCCCCGCCGAACTGTCCGCCTCCATTCGCAAGCTTCTCGACGACCTCGGTCTGGCCTATCGGCTGCACACCGAGCGCAGCGGGTTCGCCGCGCTGCGCCGCGTGCAGGCCGTGCTGCTCGAAGATGCCATCGGCTCGATGCTGGTGCTGTTTCCACAGGATCACCTGCTCGATCTGGCGCGCCTGACCGAGCTGACCGGCCGGCAGCTGGTGGCGGTCAAGCCCGAACGCCTGGCGCGCCTGCTCGGCAAGCACGAGCTGAGCAGTGCGCCGGCGCTGCCGCCGCTGACCGGCTCGCCGTGTCTGTATGAACAGCGCCTGCTGGAGCAGCCGCGGCTGCTTCTGGAAACCGGCCAGCCCGGTTTCTGGCTGGAAGTGGAGAACGACGCCTTCCGCCGGCTGGTCGACCGCTGCAGTGCCGGCAGCTTCAGCGTGGCGCTGCAGCAGATTCGCCCGAATCTCGATCGCCCGGATGACGACCGCGCCGAGATCACCCAGGCCGTGCAGAGCTTTACCGCCCGGCGCATCCAGCAGCGCCTGGAGCAGACCATCGAGATCCCGCCGCTGCCGCATACCGCGCAGCGCATCATCAAGCTGCGGGTGATGCCCGAGGCCACGGTGGACGACATCACCGGCGTGGTCGAGACCGACCCGGCGCTGGCGGCGCAGGTGATCAGCTGGGCGGCGTCGCCCTACTACGCGGCGCCCGGGAAGATCCGCTCGGTCGAGGACGCCATCGTGCGCGTGCTCGGCTTCGACCTGGTGATCAACCTGGCGCTGGGCCTGGCCCTGGGCAAGACGCTGAGCCTGCCCAAGGACCATCCGCAGCAGGCCACGCCCTACTGGCACCAGGCGATCTACACCGCCGCGGTGATCGAGGGGCTGACCCGGCTGATTCCGCGCGAACGGCGCCCCGAACCCGGCCTGAGCTACCTGTCGGGGCTGCTGCACAACTTCGGTTATCTGGTGCTGGCGCATGTATTTCCGCCGCATTTCTCGCTGCTGTGCCGGCACCTGGAAGTCAACCCGCACCTGCACCATTCGCTCGTCGAGCACCACCTGCTGGGCATTACCCGCGAGCAGATCGGCGCCTGGCTGATGCGCTACTGGGGAATGCCGGTGGAACTGGCCAACGCCTTGCGCTTCCAGGCCGACCCGAACTACCAGGGCAAGGATTTCGCCTATGCCAACCTGGTCTGCCTGGCGGTGCGCCTGCTGCGCAACCGCGGGATTGGCGAGGGGCCGCAGGAGCCGATTCCGCAGGGCCTGTTCGAACGCCTGGAAATCCGTCCGGACAAGGCCGAGGAAGCGGTGACCCGGGTACTCAACGCCGAGGCAGCCCTGCGCGCCCTGGCCCGGCAATTCCCCCACTGAGCCGGGCGGCTCCCGCCCGGGAGCCGTCTGCCACCCGCGCCGTGAGCGGAGCTAGCGCAGCAGCGTGACGAAGCGCTCGGCCGGCACTGGCGCGCTGATCAGGTAGCCCTGCATCTCGTCGCAGCGCTGGGCGCGAATGAACGCCAGCTGCGCCTCGGTTTCCACGCCCTCGGCGACCACCTTCAGTTCCAGGCTGTGAACCATGGCGATGATGGCCCGAACGATGGCGGCGTCTTCGCTGGAATGTTCCAGCTCGGCGACGAACGAGCGGTCGACCTTCACATAGTCCACCGGGAAGCGCTTGAGGTAGCTGAGCGACGAATAGCCGGTTCCGAAGTCGTCGATGGCCATCTTCACCCCCAGCGCGCGCAGCTGGCGGCAGATGCCGATGGCGCCGTCGACATCGTCAAGCAGCTGACTTTCGGTCAGCTCCAGTTCCAGCCGCTCGGCCGGCAGGCCGGTCTCTTCGAGCACCTGACGCACCAGCGTGATGAAGTTGCCCTGGCGCAGCTGCTTGACCGAGAGGTTCACCGATACGCGGATGTCCGCCACGCCCTGCAGGCGCCACTGCGCGGCCTGCCGACAGGCCTCGCGCAGGACGAATTCGCCCAGCGGGATGATCAGGCCGGTCTCCTCGGCCAGCGAGATGAACTGCCCGGGCGGCACCAGGCCCTGTTCAGGGTGGCGCCAGCGCACCAGGGCCTCGGCGGCATCGATGCGGTCGTTCGTCAGGTTCAGGCGCGGCTGGTAGAACACCTCCAGCTGCTGCTCGACCAGCGCCTTGCGCAGCTGGTTCTCCAGGCGCAGCAATTCCAGACTGCTGTCCTGCTGGCGCTCGGTGAAGAACTGCAGGGTATTGCCGCCCAGGTGCTTGGCCTGCTGCATGGCCATGTTCGCCTGGCGCAGCAGGCTGGCCGGCTCGCGGGCGTTCTCAGGCATCAGGCTGATGCCGACCGAGGCGCTGAGCACCAGCTCCTGGCCGTCGATGATGGTCGGTTTGCGGATACGCGCCAGCAGGCGGCTGCCCAGGTAGGCGAGGTTCGACAGGCTGCCGTAGGACTCGATCAGCACGACGAATTCATCGCCGGACAGGCGGGCAATGGTGTCGGCGTCGGAAAAGGTCTGAGCCAGGCGGCGCGACATTTCGCGCAGCAGCGAGTCGGCGGCCTCGTGGCCAAGGCTGTCGTTGAGAATCTTGAAGCGGTCCAGGTCGACGAACAGCACCGCAAGATGGCGGCCGGTCTGGCGGGCGCGCTGGCAGGCCTCGTGCAGGCGCTCCTTGAGCAGGCTGCGATTGGCCAGGCCGGTCAGATCGTCGTACAGCGTCAGGTAGCGCAGGCGCTCCTCGGCCTGCCGGCGCATGGTCAGGTCGGAAAGGAAGCCGACCACATGGCTGACCTCGCCACCGGCCCCATGCACGCGGCGCAACTGCACCCAGAGCGGGTAGGTCTCGCCGTTCTTGCGCGCTTCGGTCAGCTCGCCCCGCCACTGGTCGTCGCGCTCCAGCGACTCGCGCATCAGGCTGTACTGGCGTTGCGATTCCACCGAGCTGGCCAGCAGCGCCACGCTGCGGCCGAGCAGTTCGTCGCGGGTGAAGCCGGAGAGTTCGCAGCAGGCATCGTTGATCGCCAGGATGCGGTAGCGCGCATCCATGATCACCATGCCCTCGGCGGCAGCCTCGAACACGGTGGCCGCCAGGCGCTGCTGTTCGGCCTGCTGGTGCAGCGCACTGATGTCCCGCCGGGTGCCGATCATGCGCAGGGCGCGGCCGTTGTCGGCGCGCTGGATGACCCGGCCGCGGTCCTCGATCCACAGGCATTCGCCATCATGGGTGATGGCGCGGTACTCGACCACGTACTGCTCGGTCTCGCCCTTCAGGTGCGCGATGAGCGTGGCGCGCACCCGGGGCAGGTCGTCCGGGTGGATGTCCGGCAGCGGCTCGTCGTGGGCGCGCTGGTCGTCGCGGGCGAACACCACTTCCAGGCGGGTATGCAGCACCTTGGCATGCGCCAGGTCCCAGTCCCACAAGCCGAGTTCGCTGGCGTCGAGCGCCAGGTTCAGGCGCGCCTCGCTCTCGCGCAGCTCGTCCGCCACCTCGGCCAGTTCACGGGTGCGCTGGGCGACACGCTGTTCGAGTTCATCGTAGGCCTGGCGCAGCTGGCGTTCGGCGTTGCGGCGTTGCTCGACTTCGCGGGCAAGCTCGGCGTTGAGTTGTTCGGCGCGCTGCGCGGCACTGCCCAGGCGCTCGATGAGGATCAGCTTCTGCAGGCGCTGCTGCAGGCTGTCGCCGATCAGGCGGCTTATCTGCCAGGCGGTCAGGCTGAGCGCGGCGAGGACGATGATGGCCAGCACGCCCCAGCCGCGTTGCAGCACTTCGTCGCTGAACAGCAGGAACAGCCCGGACGGCAGCAGGCAGGGCACGGCGAAGCTGAGGAAGGCCGGCAGGCTGACGCCATAGGCGACGCTGGTGGACACCACCACCGAGCCGATCAGCCCGTACAGCGTGGCTTGCTGGAGAAAGGCCTCGCTGGGCACCAGGGCGATGATGGCGTAGGCCAGGCTGACGGCCGAAACCGCACTGCCGAGCAAGAAGCGCCAGTACCAGCCGGGCTCGCGCTGCCGGTCGGCGCCTGCCTGGTCGAAGGCAGAGGCCTGCTGTAGCCAGACCAGCGCGAGGCTGACCATCCATAGCGCCCAGACGCCGAGCCGGCCGGTGCCGGCGTCCGGCCAGAGCAGCAGCACGCAGGCCAGGCTGGTCAGCAACAGCAGCAGATTGGGAATGCGCGAGCCGCGGTAGAGCAGACGAACGCGCTCGACATCGTGACTGCCCGGCTCCGCCTCCGTGCGTTCGGGGCTGGCAGGCAGTCGAGAAGCCTTGTAGGCGGCGCGAGCGGAATCGGTCATCGGTTGTTCTTGTACTACTTGTCCGAAGCGGTCGAGGTGCGATTGCTCGCCGATAATGGCACGTTGATAGCGAGAGTCATACCCTCTTGATCGGCCGGTTCCTGCCTTCGCTGGAGCGCGCTCCGACCGACGGCAGGTCCCGGCGTGCCTGCCGTGCCGCTCGGCGGGCCGGCAGGCGAGCGCGGCGCGGGCATTTCCCATAGAATGCCGTGATGCACGACGATATCTCCCACCTGCTCAACTCCCTCAACGATGCCCAGCGCCAGGCCGTAGCCGCGCCCCTGGGACGCCAACTGGTCCTTGCCGGCGCCGGCTCGGGCAAGACCCGGGTGCTGGTGCACCGCATCGCCTGGCTGAACCAGGTCGAGCGCGCCTCGCTGTACTCGATCCTGGCGGTGACGTTCACCAACAAGGCCGCCGCCGAGATGCGCCAGCGCATCGAGCAGCTGCTGCACGTCAACCCGCAAGGCATGTGGGTCGGCACCTTCCACGGCCTGGCCCACCGCCTGCTGCGCGCGCACTGGCGCGAGGCCAAACTGGCCGAGAACTTCCAGATCCTCGATTCCGACGACCAGCAGCGCCTGGTCAAGCGGGTGATCCGCGAGCTGGGGCTGGATGAGCAGCGCTGGCCGGCGCGCCAGGCGCAGTGGTGGATCAACGCGCAGAAGGACGAGGGCCTGCGCCCGCAGAACATCCAGGCCGGTGGCGATCTGTTCCTCGCCACCCAGCTGAAGATCTACCAGGCCTACGAAGAGGCCTGCGCACGTGCCGGGGTGATCGATTTCTCCGAGCTGCTGCTGCGCGCGCTGGACCTGTGGCGCGATCATCCGGGCCTGCTCGAGCACTATCAGCGGCGCTTCCGGCACATCCTCGTCGACGAGTTCCAGGACACCAACGCCGTGCAGTACGCCTGGCTGCGGCTGCTGGCCAAGGGCGGCGAAAGCCTGATGGTGGTCGGCGACGACGACCAGTCGATCTACGGCTGGCGCGGTGCGCGGATCGAAAACCTGCAGCAGTTCGGCGACGACTTCCAGGATGCCGAGATCATTCGCCTGGAGCAGAACTACCGCTCCACCGCCTGCATCCTCAAGGCGGCCAACGCGCTGATCGCCAACAACCAGGGGCGCATGGGCAAGGAGCTGTGGACCTCCGGTTGCGAGGGCGAGCCGATCAGCCTGTACGCCGCGTTCAACGAGCATGACGAGGCGCGCTATGTGGTCGAGAGCATCGAGAAGGCCATCCGCGACGGCATGAGCCGCAGCGAGATCGCCATTCTCTACCGCTCCAACGCGCAATCGCGGGTGCTCGAGGAAGCGCTGCTGCGCGAGAAGATTCCCTACCGCATCTACGGTGGCCAGCGCTTCTTCGAGCGCGCCGAGATCAAGAACGCCATGGCCTACCTGCGCCTGATCCAGACCCGCGACAACGACGCGGCGCTGGAACGGGTGATCAACCTGCCCGCGCGCGGCATTGGCGAGAAGACCGTCGACAGCCTGCGCCAGCTGGCGCGCGAGCAGGGCCTGTCATTGTGGGCGGCGCTGCATCAGGCGGTCGGCACCAAGGCGGTCTCCGGGCGCGCGGCGAGTGCGCTGAACGCCTTTGTCGAGCTGATCGACAGCCTGGCGCTGAAGGTCGAGAAGCTGCCCCTGCACAGCATGGCCCAAGCGGTGATCGAGGATTCCGGACTGCTCGCCTATCACCGCGACGAAAAGGGCGACAAGGCCCAGGCGCGGGTGGAAAACCTCGAGGAGCTGGTGTCCGCCGCGCGCGCCTTCGACAGCTACAACGAGGAGGATGACAGCGTGCAGTCGCCGCTGGCGGCCTTCCTCGACCACGCCTCGCTGGAGGCCGGCGAGCAGCAGGCCGGCGAGCACGAGGACAGCGTGCAGCTGATGACGCTGCACAGCGCCAAGGGCCTGGAGTTTCCGCTGGTGTTCCTGGTCGGCATGGAAGAGGGGCTGTTCCCGCACAAGATGAGCCTGGAGGAGTCCGGCCGTCTGGAAGAGGAGCGCCGCCTGGCCTATGTCGGCATCACCCGTGCCATGCAGCAACTGGTGATCACCTACGCCGAGACCCGTCGTCTGCACGGCAGCGAGACCTACAACAAGGTCTCGCGCTTCGTGCGGGAGATCCCGCCGGCGCTGATTCAGGAAGTGCGGCTGAACAACACGGTCAGTCGCACCTTTGCCGGGCGCAGCATGAGCGGCGCCTCGCTGTTCGCTGGCGCCGGCGTGCCGGAAACCCCCTTTGCTCTCGGCCAGCGCGTGCGCCATTCGCTGTTCGGCGAAGGCACCATCCTCAACTTCGAAGGCGCCGGCGCCCAGGCCCGGGTGCAGGTGAACTTCGAGAGCGAAGGCAGCAAGTGGCTGATGCTCAGCTACGCCAAGCTCGAAGCCCTCTGATCGATCATTTCAACGAGCCCCATCGAGGACCCGGAGACCCATGAAACGCCGCTATCTGCTCGGTGCCGCCACCGCCCTGTTCGCCTTGCTCGGGCTCGCCGGCTGCAACGACGACCAGCCCGCGCCCGAACGCGCCGGTGCCACCAGCGAACCTGCCAAGACCTATCAATGGAAGATGGTCACCGCCTGGCCGAAGAACTACCCGGGGCTGGGCACTTCGGCCGAGCGCCTGGCCGAGCGGGTCGACACCATGAGTGGCGGCCGGCTGAAGATCAAGGTCTATGCCGCCGGTGAGCTGGTCCCGGCCCTGGAAGTGTTCGACTCGGTCTCGCGCGGCACTGCCGAGCTGGGCCATGGTGCGGCCTATTACTGGAAGGGCAAGGTGCCCACCGCGCAGTTCTTCACCTCGGTGCCCTTCGGCCTGTCGACCAACGAAATGAATGCCTGGCTCAGCCGTGGCCAGGGCCAGCAGTTCTGGGAGGAAGCCTACGCACCCTTCGGCGTCAAGCCGATGGTGGTGGGCAACACCGGCATGCAGATGGGCGGCTGGTACAACAAGGAAATCAACAGTCTGGACGACCTCAAGGGCTTGAAGATCCGCATGCCCGGCTTGGGTGGCGAGGTTCTCTCGCGCCTGGGGGCGACCACGGTGAATCTGCCTGGCGGCGAAGTGTTCACCGCGCTGCAGACCGGTGCCATCGACGCTACCGACTGGGTCAGCCCCTACAACGACCTGGCTTTCGGCTTGCACAAGGCCGCCAGGTACTACTACTACCCGGGCTGGCAGGAGCCGCAGGCAGTGCTCGAGCTGCTGGTCAACCAGAAGGCCTTCGACAGCCTGCCTGCCGACCTGCAGGCGATCCTCACCGAGGCGACCCGTGCCGCCAGCCGCGAAATGCTCGACGACTACGTCTACAACAATGCGCTGGCCCTCGATCAGCTCAAGCAGCAGGGCGTGGAGCTCAAACGCTTCCCGGACGAAGTGCTGGCCGCGCTGCGCGAGCAGTCCGAGCAGGTGCTCGGCGAACTCGCGGCGCAGAGCGAGCTCAACGGCCGTATCTGGGCCTCGATGAAGGCCTTCCAGGCGCAGGTGGAGCCGATGCACGCGCTCTCCGAAAAGGAACTCTACAACTGGCGCTGACGTCATCCGAACACTGCGGGCAAAAGCCGGAAACACTCTGCAGCTGGCCGATGCCCGGGGTGAGATGCAACATGACGCGCGTATCCAACCGACAAGCGGGAACACTCAATGCAACGTGTGCTTAGCGTATTCATGGCGCTGTGTATCAGCCTGACCTTTGCCTTCGATGCCAGCGCGGCCAAGCGCTTCGGCGGTGGCAAGAGCTTTGGCGCGGCACCGAGTCACCAGACCCGTCAAGCGCCCCAGCAGCGCAACGACGCAACCCTTCAGCAGCAGGCCGGTCGTCAACAGCCGGCAGCGAGTGGCGCTTCGCGCTGGCTCGGCCCGCTGGCCGGTATCGCCGCCGGTGGTCTGCTGGCCTCGATGTTCATGGGTGACGGCTTCGAAGGCCTGCAATTTCTCGACATCCTGATCTTCGGCCTGCTGGCCTTCGTGCTGTTCCGCTTCCTCGCCGCGCGGCGCCGCCAGCAGCCGGCCATGGCCGCGCCGGGCCATGCGCCGATGCAGCGCGAGATGCCGCAGCAGCCGTCGATCTTCGGCGGCAGCGCCGCCCCGGCGGCGCCGGTGATCAACGCGCCGGCCTGGTTCAACGAGCAGAGCTTCCTGGCCGCGGCGCGCGAGCACTTCCTGGCGCTGCAGCAGCACTGGGATGCCAACGAGATGGACAAGATCGCCGAGTTCGTCACCCCTCAGCTGCTGGCGTTTCTCAAGCAGGAGCGCGCCGAGATCGGTGACGCCTACCAGTCGACCTACATCGATGACCTGCAGATCGGCCTCGACGGCGTCGACGATACGCCCGACAAGACGGTGGCGACCCTGACCTTCAGCGGCGTGGCCAAGACCTCCCGCTTCGACCAGGGCGAAGCCTTCAGCGAGAGCTGGCGCATGGAGCGCGAGCAGGGCGAGAACCAGCCCTGGCTGGTCGCCGGTATTCGCCAGAACGCCTGAGCATAAGGTGTCGAGAAAAGCCCGGGCTGGTCCCGGGCTTTTCTTTGGCCGCTGTTTTTGCCAGCGCAACGCCAGCGGGGGAGCTGGACGCTCGTGCCGGTAGGCGCGGTGCTCCGTACAACGATTGCGAGTGCGCGCGCGGCAAGCCAGGGGCCGCTGCCGTCGTCGCGCTTGCCTGCTGCTGGTGGAAGGGGCTGCCGCTGGTCGGATCTTTTCCCGCAGCGCCCGGGCGAGGTCGTTTGCACGCCGGCTCTTCCCTGCGTGGCGTCTGGCACGTCTCGCCCCAGAGGCGCTCCGAGAAAGGCAATTAGCCAAAGGTCGAGCCGCGATTAATCCCCCGCTCATCTGGCGCTTGGCTAAGCTGAAGAACGAGGCGCCGGCAATGTACTGGCGCTCTGCCTGTTGAGGAGAACCACGATGGACATGAACCGTCGACAGTTCTTCAAGGTCTGTGGCGTGGGCCTTGGAGCGTCGAGCATGGCTGCGTTGGGCATGGCGCCACCTGTGGCGTACGCCGAGTCGATCCGGCATTTCAAACTGACCAACACACGCGAAACCCGTAACACCTGCCCCTACTGCTCCGTTGGCTGCGGGCTGATCCTGTACAGCCAGGGCAGCGGCGGCAAGAACGTCGCGCAGGAAATCATCCACATCGAGGGCGACGCCGACCACCCGGTCAATCGCGGCACGCTCTGCCCGAAGGGTGCCGGTCTGCTGGATTTCGTCCACAGCCCGAACCGGCTGCAGTACCCGCAGGTACGCGAAGCCGGCAGCAACGAGTGGAAGCGCCTCGACTGGGATGAAGCCCTCGATCGCATCGCCCGGCTGATGAAGGACGACCGCGACGCCAACTTCGTCGAGAAGAACGAGCAGGGGCAGATCGTCAATCGCTGGCTCAGCACCGGATTTCTCGCCGCCTCGGCATCCTCCAACGAGGCCGGCTACATCACTCACAAGGTAGTGCGTTCGCTCGGCATCCTGGCATTCGACAACCAGGCGCGCGTCTGACACGGCCCGACGGTGGCAAGTCTTGCCCCGACGTTTGGCCGCGGCGCCATGACCAACCACTGGTCCGACATCAAGAACGCGGACCTGGTACTGATCATGGGCGGCAACGCCGCCGAAGCCCACCCGTGCGGCTTCAAATGGGTGACCGAAGCGAAGGCCCATAACAAGGCCCGGCTGGTCGTGGTTGACCCGCGCTTTACCCGTTCGGCCTCGGTGGCCGACCTGTATGCGCCGATCCGTACCGGAACCGATATCGCCTTCCTTGGCGGGCTGATCAATTACCTGCTGGAAAACGACAAGATCCAGCATGAGTACGTGCGCAACTACACGGACGTCTCCTTCCTCGTCAAGGAAGGCTTCGGCTTCGAGAACGGCCTGTTCAATGGCTACGACGCCGACAAGCGCGCCTACACCGACAAGGGCACCTGGGGTTACGAGCTCGACGAGCAGGGCTATGCCAAGGTCGACCCGACCCTGCAGCACCCGCGCTGCGTCTACCAGCTGCTGAAAAAGCACTACAGCCGCTACACGCCGGACGTGGTCAGCAATATCTGCGGTACGCCGCAGGCAGCGATGCTCAAGGTCTGGGAAACCATTGCCGAGACCTCCGCGCCAGGCAAGGCCATGACCATCATGTATGCGCTCGGCTGGACGCAGCACTCGGTCGGCTCGCAGATGATCCGCACCGGCGCCATGGTGCAGCTGCTGCTCGGCAACATCGGCATGCCCGGCGGCGGGATGAACGCCCTGCGCGGTCACTCCAACATCCAGGGCCTGACCGATCTGGGGCTGCTGTCGAACCTGCTGCCCGGCTACCTCACCGTGCCGATGGAAGGCGAGCAGGACTACGCGGCCTACATCGCCAAGCGCACGGCCAAGCCGATCCGCCCGGGTCAGCTGTCGTACTGGCAGAACTACGAGAAGTTCCACGTCAGCCTGATGAAGGCCTGGTACGGCAAGAACGCCACGGCCGAGAACGACTGGGGCTTCCACTGGCTGCCGAAGCTGGATATCCCCGGCTACGACGTGCTCAAGTACTTCGACATGATGTATCAGGGCCAGGTCAACGGGTACTTCTGCCAGGGCTTCAACCCGATCGCGTCGTTCCCCAACAAGGCCAAGGTCAGCGCGGCGCTGGCGAAGCTAAAATACCTGGTGGTGATGGATCCGCTGGCCACCGAGACCAGCGAGTTCTGGCGCAACGCCGGCGAATACAACGACGTCGACACGGCGAGCATCCAGACCACCGTGTTCCGCCTGCCGACCACCTGCTTCGCCGAGGAAGACGGCTCGCTGGTCAACAGCGGTCGCTGGCTGCAGTGGCACTGGAAGGCCGCCGAGCCGCCGGGGCTGGCGCGCACCGACGTGGCGATCATGGGTGGGCTGTTCCATCGCCTGCGCAACCTGTACCGGGAGGAGGGCGGCGCCAATGCCGACGCCTTGCTCAACATCGACTGGTCGTACATGCGCCCGGACGAGCCGAGCCCCGAGGAGATTGCGCGTGAGTTCAGCGGCAAGGCCCTGGCCGATGTGACCGACCCGGCGACCGGGGCGGTGCTGGCCAAGGCCGGCGAGCAGCTCGCCGGATTCGCCCAGCTGCGTGCCGACGGCAGTACGGCCAGCGGCTGCTGGATCTTCTGCGGCGCCTGGACCCAGGCCGGCAACCAGATGGCGCGGCGCGACAATGCCGACCCCTACGGCATGGGGCAGACCCTTGGCTGGGCCTGGTCCTGGCCGGCCAACCGGCGGATTCTCTACAACCGCGCTTCGGCCGACGTCTCCGGCCAGCCGTGGGACGCAGAGAAGAAGCGTCTGGTCTGGTGGAACGGCAAGGCCTGGACCGGTACCGACGTGCCGGACTTCAAGGTCGACTCGCCGCCGGAGGCGGGCATGAACCCGTTCATCATGAATCCCGAAGGGGTGGCGCGGCTGTTCGCCGTCGACAAGATGAACGAGGGGCCGTTCCCCGAGCACTACGAGCCGTTCGAGACGCCGATCGGGCGCAACCCGATGCATCCGGACAACCCCAAGGCGGTCAGCAACCCGGCAGCGCGCGTGTTCAAGAACGACATGGAGCTGTTCGGCACGGCGGAGGAGTTCCCCTATGCGGCGACCACCTACCGCCTGACGGAGCACTTCCACTTCTGGACCAAGCATTGCCGGCTCAACGCCATCACCCAGCCCGAGCAGTTCGTCGAGATTGGCGAGGTGCTGGCCAACGAGCTCGGCATCAAGGCCGGCGAGCGGGTCAAGGTGTCGTCCAACCGCGGCTACATCAAGGCGGTGGCGGTGGTGACCAAGCGCATCAAGCCACTGACGGTCGACGGCAAGACCGTGCATCAGGTCGGCATTCCGCTGCACTGGGGCTTCTCAGGCGTGGCGCGCAACGGCTACCTGACCAACACCTTGACGCCCTTCGTCGGTGACGCGAACACCCAGACGCCGGAGTTCAAGTCGTTCCTGGTCAACGTGGAGAAGGCATGATGGCTACTCAAGACGTGATTGCCCGCTCCGCCACGACCACGGAGCGGCCGTCGATCCGCGAGATCGGCGAGGTCGCCAAGCTGATCGACACGTCCAAGTGCATCGGCTGCAAGGCCTGCCAGGTGGCGTGCTCGGAATGGAACGACCTGCGTGACGAGGTCGGCACCAGCCATGGCACCTACGACAACCCGATCGACCTCACCGCCGAATCCTGGACGGTGATGAAGTTCGCCGAGTACGAGAACCCGCAGAGCGGCAACCTCGAGTGGCTGATCCGCAAGGACGGCTGCATGCACTGCGCCGAGCCGGGCTGCCTGAAGGCGTGCCCGAGCCCGGGGGCGATCGTGAAGTACGCCAACGGCATCGTCGACTTCAACCAGGACAAGTGCATCGGCTGCGGCTACTGCATCACCGGCTGCCCGTTCGATGTGCCGCGCCTGTCGGAAAAGGACAAGAAGGCCTACAAGTGCACCCTGTGCTCGGATCGCGTTTCGGTCGGCCTGGAGCCGGCGTGCGTGAAGACCTGTCCCACCGGGGCCATCGTCTTTGGCAGCAAGGACGACATGAAGGAGCACGCCGCCGGGCGCATCGCCGACCTCAGGGAGCGTGGCTTCGACAAGGCCGGGCTGTACGACCCCGATGGCGTGGGCGGCACCCACGTGATGTACGTGCTGCACCATGCCGACCAGCCGACGCTGTACAGCGAGCTGCCGAACGAGCCGACCATCAGCCCGCTGGTGGGGCTGTGGAAAGGCGTGGCCAAGCCGCTCGCGCTGCTCGGCATGGGCGCCGCGGTGCTGGCCGGCTTCTTCCACTACACGCGGGTCGGTCCGGTGCGCGTGGAGGAAGACGAGGCCGACGCCTCGGGCGAAACGGGGGTGCATCAGGTCGATCCGGCCGTGCACGTGGTCGATCCGAAGGAGCCGAGAGCCTGACGGCAGCGGCCCCCGCGGGGGGGCCGCCGTTGCGGGTAATCGCCTGCTCAAGGAGCCAACGATGAAACACGACATCGAACGCTACACCCCGTCCCAGCGGTCCAATCACTGGGCGGTCGCCATCCTCTTCGTGCTCGCCGCACTGTCGGGGCTGGCGCTGTTCCACCCGGCGCTGTTCGGCCTTTCCGGGCTGTTTGGCGGCGGCACCTGGACGCGCATCCTGCACCCGTTCATCGGGGTGGCGATGTTCGTCTTCTTTCTGGTGCTGGCAATCCGCTTCGCCGGGCACAACCGCATCGAAGCACGAGACCGCCAGTGGCTCAGGCAGATAAACGACGTGGTGCACAACCGCGAAGAAAAACTGCCGCCGGTCGGGCGCTACAACGCCGGACAGAAGCTGCTGTACTGGACGCTGGTGCTGAGCATGCTGGTGCTGCTGTTCAGCGGCATCGTCATCTGGCGCGAGTACTTCAGCAGTTTCTTCGGCATCACCACGCTGCGTCTGGCTGCCGTGCTGCATGCACTGGCCGCCTTCGTGCTGATCGTCTCGATCATCGTGCACATCTACGCGGCGATCTGGATCAAGGGCTCGATGGGCGCGATGCTCTACGGTACGGTCAGCCGCGCCTGGGCACGCAAGCATCATCCGCTCTGGGCCAAGGAGGTCGAGCGCAAGTAAGGCCTTTGCCGTCACGGAGCCCCCAGGGGGAATCTTCGTGGCGGCCCGCTCTCAAAGCTCAACGACGGCGCCGAGCCCGGCGCCGTCTCACCCGATCAAGGAGTCCTGCGTGTCAGGCACCATTCTCGAGCCGGGGCAGATCGAAGCTGCCGCCAGCAAACCGCCATTCTTCAACCTGCCTCCCCGTGAACTCTTCGTGCTGCGTGCCGAGCGTCTCGAGCGCCTCGCCGATGGCCATCCGATGGGCGACTACCTGCGCCTGCTCGCCGGCGTCTGCCGGGCGCAGCAGCAGGTGCTGGACAATCCGCCGGCGCTACCGGCCGCGGATCCCCATCGCACCCGTGAGTGCCTGGCCCACGGCATGCCGCCGCTGGCGACCGACACTCTGGTGCGTGAAGGTGGCTGGCTGCCTGTCCTCGACGCCTGGCTCGCGGCTTACGAGGTGCCGGCCAACCCCGCGGTCGAGGCGGCCATCGAGCAGCTGCGCACGGCCGACGCCGGCCAACGCATCGCCTGGGCCACCACCCTGCTCAGCGGCCAATACGACGCCCTGCCGGCAGCGCTGGTGCCCTTCCTGGGCGCGGCGCTGCAGGCGGCCTGGACGCAGCTGGCGCTGGAGCTGGACTTCAGCACGCTGCGCGAGCGTGAGGACCAGGCGCATTGCCCCTGCTGCGGCGCCCCGGCGATGGCCGGCGTGATCCGCCACCGGGGGCAGATGAACGGCCTGCGCTACCTGGTCTGCTCGCTGTGCGCTGGCGAGTGGCATTACGTGCGACTCAAGTGCAGCCACTGCCAGAGCACCAAGAAGCTCGACTACCTGCACTTCGAGGGCTCGCCGCAGGGCATCAAGGCCGAGGTCTGCCCCGGCTGCGACAGCTACCTCAAACTACTCTACCTGGAGCTGGCGCCCGACGGCGAGACGCTATCGGCCGACCTCGCCACCCTCGACCTGGATCTGCTGCTCGCCGAACAGGGCCACCAGCGCCGGGCACCCAACCTGCTGCTGGCACCGGGAGGCGAGGGGTGAACAGCGGACGCCTGCCCTCGGTAGACAAACTGCTGCGTGCCGAGGCCTGCCAGCCGCTGCAGCAGCGCTACGGGCGCCAGGCGCTGCTCGCCACGCTGCGCGATTTGCTCGACGAGCTGCGCGAGCCGGCGCTGAGCGGCCAGCTTGCGCCGCTGGAGCTGTCCGAAGCGGTGCTCGCCGGGCGCGCCGGCGAACGCCTGGCCAGCCAGCACAAGAGCCGCGTGCGCCGGGTGTTCAACCTCACCGGCACGGTGCTGCACACCAACCTCGGTCGCGCCCTGTTGCCGGATGAAGCCATCGAGGCAATCACCCTTGCCGCGCGCTACCCGCTCAACCTGGAATTCGACCTCGCCACCGGCAAGCGCGGCGACCGCGACGAGCTCATCGAAGGGCTGATCCGCGAGCTGACCGGCGCCGAGGCGGTCACCGTGGTCAACAACAACGCCGCCGCCGTGCTCTTGGCCTTGAACAGCCTGGGTGCGCGCAAGGAAGGCATCATCTCCCGCGGTGAGCTGATCGAGATCGGCGGCGCCTTCCGCATCCCCGACATCATGGCCCGCGCCGGCGTGAAGCTGCATGAAGTCGGCACCACCAACCGCACCCACGCACGCGACTACGAGGCGGCGATCAACCCGCGCTCGGGCCTGTTGATGCGCGTGCACACCAGCAACTACAGCGTGCAGGGCTTCACCGCCAGCGTCGCCACCGCCGAACTGGCGCGCATCGCCCATGCCCACGACCTGCCGCTGCTGGAGGATCTGGGCAGCGGCAGCCTGCTCGACCTCTCGCGCTGGGGCCTGCCGAAAGAGCCCACCGTGCAGGAAGCGCTACGCGATGGTGCCGACATCGTTACCTTCAGCGGCGACAAGCTGCTCGGCGGCCCGCAGGCCGGGCTGATCGTCGGCAGCAAGGCACTGATCCAGAAGATCAAGAAGAACCCGCTCAAGCGCGCCCTGCGCGTCGACAAGCTGACCCTCGCCGCGCTGGAAGCGGTGCTCAACCTCTATCGCGACCCCGACCGCCTGGCCGAACGCCTCACCAGCCTGCGCCTGCTCAGCCGCCCGCAGGCGGAGATCCGCAGCCAGGCCGAACGCCTCGCCCCGGCGCTGGCCGGCGTGCTCGGCGAGCGCTGGCACGTCGCAGTAACCGATGCCCTGGGCATGATCGGCAGCGGCGCACAGCCGGTGGCACGCCTGCCCAGCGCCGCGCTGTGCATCCGCCCGCAGCAGTCCAGGCGCCTGCGTGGCCGCAGCCTGCGCCAGCTGGAAGACGCCCTGCGCGGTCTGCCGCTCCCGGTGCTCGGTCGGATCGACGACGACGCCCTCTGGCTCGACCTGCGCCAGCTCGACGACGAGCCGGGCTTCGTCGAACAGCTACCGCTGCTGCGTGAGGCGCTGGCGTGATCGTCGGCACCGCCGGCCATATCGACCATGGCAAGACCGCACTGCTCAAGGCGCTGACCGGCCAGCAGGGCGACCGCCGCCGCGAGGAGCGCGAGCGCGGCATCACCATCGACCTCGGCTACGCCTATGCCGACCTGGGTGAAGGCGCACTTACCGGCTTCATCGACGTGCCCGGCCACGAGCGCTTCATCCACAACATGCTGGCCGGTGCCAGCGGCATCGACTGCGTGCTGCTGGTGGTCGCCGCCGACGACGGCGTGATGCCGCAGACGCGCGAGCACCTGGCGATCGTCGAACTGCTCGGCATCCGCCGTGCGCTGGTGGCGATCAGCAAGATCGACCGCGTCGAGGCGTCGCGCATTGCGTACGTCCGGCAACAGATCGAAGGCCTGCTGGCCACCGGGCCCCTGGCCGGGGCTCCGGTCTTCGCCGTCTCCAGCCTGACCGGTGAAGGTGTCGAGGCCCTGCGTGCGGCGCTGGTCGCCGAGGCGGGCAGGGCGGCCGCGCGGCGCGACGACGGCCACTTCCGCCTGGCCATCGACCGCGCCTTCAGCGTCACCGGCGCGGGTGTGGTGGTCACCGGCACCGCCTTCGCCGGGCGCGTTCAGGTCGGCGACGAGCTGCTGCTCAGCCCCAGCGGGCGCAGCGTGCGGGTGCGCGGCCTGCACGCGCAGAACCGCGAGGCCGGCGAGGCCCATGCCGGTCAGCGCGTGGCACTGAACCTGGCCGGCGAGCGGCTGAACGTCGAGCAGATTCGCCGGGGCGACTGGCTGCTGCAGCCGCGGCTGCACGCGCCGACCCAGCGCATCGAAGTCGAATTCAGCCTGCTTGCCGGTGAAGCGCACGAACTGCGTCACTGGACCCCGGTGCATGTGCACCTCGGCGCCCAGGACGTCACCGGCCGCGTCGCCCTGCTGGCCGGCGAGCAGCTGGCACCGGGCGCCACGGCCTTCGTGCAGTTGCAGCTCAACGCGCCGGTGCATGCGGTGCATGGTGATCGCATCGTGCTGCGCGACCAGTCCGCGCAGCGCACGCTTGGCGGCGGGCGCGTGCTCGATCCCTTCGCGCCGCCGCGCAACCGCCGCCGCGAGGCACGCCTGGCGCAGCTCGAGGCGCTCGCCGCCGAGCAGCTGGAACAGGCGTTGCCGGCCCTGCTGGCGCAGAGCCTCAACGGCCTCGACCCGGCGGCGCTGGAGCGCCAGTTCAACCGGCCAAGCGCGGGCTGGCAATTGCCGCAGACGGCCCTGCCGGTCGCAACGCGCGGCGGAACCCGGTTATTCCACGCACCCCGCTGGCAGGCGCTTGGCGAGGAACTGGTGGCCGCCCTCGGGCGCTTCCACGAGGCGCAGCCGGACGAACTCGGCCCGGACCGCGACCGCCTGCGCCGCTACGCCTTCGCCGCGCTCGAGCGACCGGTGTTCATCGCCCTGCTGGAGCAGGCGCTGGCCGCCGGTCGGGTGGCCGCCAGCGGCCCCTGGCTGCACCTGCCCGATCACCAGGTGCGCCTGAGCGAGCCCGAAGAAGCGCTGCGCGCGCGGCTCTGGCCGCAGCTGGAAGCCGGGCGCTTCGACCCGCCCTGGGTACGCGACCTGGCCCGCGAGCTTGGCGTGGAGGAAGCGCAGATGCGCCTGCTGCTGCGCAAGCTGGCGCGCCTTGGCCAGCTGCAGCAGGTGGTGAAGGACCTGTTCTACCCCGAGCACACGCTGCGCGAGCTGGCCGCTACGGTGCTCGAACTGGAGGCGCAGCAGGGGGTGATCCGCGCCGCCGCCTTTCGTGACCGCATCGGCCTGGGCCGCAAGCGCAGCATCCAGTTGCTCGAACACTTCGACCGCATCGGCCTGACCCGGCGCTTCGGCAACGAGCGCAAGGTTCGCCGCGACAGCGCACTGGCCTTGCAGGCCAACTAGCCCGCTCCGTTTCCCGTTACCGCTGAGCCATCATGAAGCAGCGATGCACCTCTGTGGTGCGCTCGCTGTGTCTGCCGGCGGCTAAAAGGGGCCGCGCCGAACGCCTGCGGGCCGGGCGCCATGCGGCTTTGCGGCGAGTGCGCGGGAACTGGCACCGGCATTGCAACGCTCCGGGTGCAGGGAGCTGCTGCTCACGGATGAGCCAGATTGCTCAAAAATGGCCGACTAGGGTTCCGGCTCGCCTGGCGAGTGACTGGTCCGAGAGTTGGCGACCTCCAGCGAGGTTACACGGCGGGATAAAAGCCCGGGAGAACTGCGTGCAAGCACCCGCAGCTCCTACCGCCCTGTCTC
Source organism: Stutzerimonas sp. CXK-1 (assembly GCF_057738225.1). Taxonomy (NCBI): domain Bacteria; kingdom Pseudomonadati; phylum Pseudomonadota; class Gammaproteobacteria; order Pseudomonadales; family Pseudomonadaceae; genus Stutzerimonas; species Stutzerimonas sp. CXK-1. The sequence continues at coordinate 163,162 of NZ_CM173217.1, forward strand.
GAAAAACTGGAGGGAGTCCTACATGAACCAGACCTGCCATCCGGCATTGCGCCCCGCCGCGCCCAGCGGCCCGGACGACACCGCGGTTCGTCTCTCCCTCAGCCGAGGGAACACACCATGCGCCTGATCAACCGCCATCCCGGCCGCCCGGGCTGGATGATGCTGGCCATCCTGCCGTTCGCCCTGCTGCTGATGCTCTACCTGGGCAGTTCCGCGCAGCGTCTGGCCGAGAACCCGCGCGACAAGCTCCTGCCGAGCATGCAGCAGATGGCCGATGCGGTAGAGCGCATGGCCTTCACCCCGGACAAGCGCAGCGGCGACTACCTGCTCTGGCGGGACACGCTCGCCAGCCTCAAGCGCCTGGGCATGGGCCTGGGCATTGCCGCACTGGCCGGGCTTTGCCTGGGCGTGCTGGCCGGCACGCTACCGTTGTTCGGTGCCGCCCTGTCACCGCTGCTGACGGTGCTCTCGATGGTGCCGCCGCTGGCGATCCTGCCGATCCTGTTCATCGTCTTTGGCCTGGACGAGCTGTCGAAGGTGATGCTGATTGTCATCGGCATCACCCCGGTGCTGGCGCGCGACCTCGAGCAGCAGGCCCGCCAGCTGCCGGCCGAGTTGTTGATCAAGGCGCAGACCCTCGGCGCCAACACCTGGACGCTGATCCTGCGGGTGGTGCTGCCACAGCTGATGCCGCGCCTGCTCATCGCGCTGCGCCTGGTGCTCGGCTCGGCCTGGCTGTTTCTCATTGCTGCCGAAGCCATCGCCAGCACCGACGGCCTCGGCTACCGCATCTTCCTCGTGCGTCGCTACCTGTCGATGGACGTCATCCTGCCCTACGTCGCCTGGATCACGCTGCTCGCCTGGGCGATGGACTACGCCCTGCGCCGCCTGACCCGGACGCTGTTTCCCTGGTACGAAGGAGCCAAGGCATGAGCCGTAACGAAAGCGGAACCGTCGCGAGCGGGTCCTTGGCAAGGCGCCCGGAGCAAGGCGACCGGAGTGGACACGCAGTCGATGAGTACCGCGCTACGCAGCCCGCGGCCCGCCTAGCAGGCGATTCCAAGCCCTTCATTGCGGTAAGGAATGTCTGGCAGCAATACGGTGACCAGGTCGTGCTGGAGCGCCTGGACCTGAGCGTTGCCGAAGGCGAGTTCTGCACCCTGGTCGGCGCCTCCGGCTGCGGCAAGTCCACCTTCCTGCGCCTGCTGCTGGGCCAGGAGCGCCCCAGCCGTGGCGAGATCCTGCTGGACGGCGCGCCGATCGCCCACGAACCGGATGCCAGCCGCGGCGTGGTGTTCCAGCGCTACTCGGTGTTCCCGCACCTGACTGTGCTGGACAACGTCGCCCTCGGCCTGGAGCTGCCCAACGCCCCGCTGCTCGGCCGCCTGCTGGGTGGCGCCAAGCGCCGGGCGCGTGACGAGGCGGCGGCGATGCTGGAGAAGGTCGGCCTCGGCCATGCGCTGGCCAAATACCCGGCGCAGCTCTCCGGCGGCATGCAGCAGCGCCTGGCGATCGCCCAGGCGCTGGTGATGAAGCCGCGCGTGCTGCTGCTCGACGAACCCTTCGGCGCGCTCGACCCGGGCATCCGCAAGGACATGCATGCCCTCCTGCTGGAGCTGTGGAACGAGACCCGGCTGACCGTGTTCATGGTCACCCACGACCTCGCCGAAGGCTTCACGCTCGGCACCCGCATCCTGGTGTTCGACAAGCCCCGCCTCGACCCCCATGCCCCCGGTGCCTATGGCGCCCGGGTGACCTACGACATCCCGCTCAATGAAGACCGCCGCGCCGCGCGCGCCGCCGTCGAGACGCTGCCGAGCCATGTTGCCGGCAGCCTGCAACCCGCCCTGCAAGGAGCCTGATCCATGAGTGCCTGCCTCAGCCTGCGCCCGACCCTCTACGAGGAAACCGTCCCCGGTGGCGGCCATACCTCCTTCGTGCTCAAGCGCGGCCAGCTCTTGCGCCTGACCGACCTCGAAGGCGGTGCCAACGTCAGCGTCATGCTGCTCAACGCCCATGAGAAGAGCGAACGTCTCAACCTGCCGGACACCCTCAAGGGCCAGCACACCGCCAAACTGACCGCCGGCCACTGCCTGTACTCGGACATGGGGCGGGTACTGGCCGCCATCACGGCCGATACCTGCGGCTGGCACGACAGCTTTGGCGGCGTGCTCAACGCCGAGGAAGTCGCCGAGAAGTACGGCGAAGGGCGTTACCAGGAACTGCGCAATGCCTTCTTTCGCAACGGCGTGGACAACCTGCTCGTCGAGATGGGCAAGTGGGACCTCAACCTGCAGGACCTGTTGATGGTGCTCAACCTGTTCAGCCGGGTGGACGTCACCGCCGACGGCGCCTTCGCGTTCCAGCCGGGCAACAGCCAGGCCGGCGACTACGTCGAGCTGTACGCGCCGATGGACACCCTGGTGATCCTCTCCGCCCTGCAGCACCCGATGGACCCGAACCCGGTGTACGCGCCCAAGCCGGTCCAGCTCACCTGGCACCAGGTGGCGAGCGACGGCATCAGCGTGCTCTGCCGCACCTCGCGCCCGGAAAACGGCCGTGCCTTCCACAACACCGAACGGCTTTATCTGGCATGAGCGGTTCATCCCTGAACCGCTCATGCGACGCCCGTCGCGGCACGTGTCCGCGACAGGCTCCCGCCGAATCGCACGCGATTCGCGGGCAGCACATCCTGTACTGCCGGGCTGCTGGCGCAGCAGCCTGAAGGAGACCGACCATGACGCTTACCGAAAGCAGCCTGCACCCCGAAACCGCCGCCTTCCGCCACGTGATCCCGGCCGGCGAGCCGTACCTGTTCGAAGTAGAGGCCGGGCAGACCCTGCGCCTGCTCGATCTCGAAGGCAACCAGGCCGTGGACACCCTGTTCTTCAGCGCCAGGAACCCGCGCGAGCGCTATGACCCGCAGCGCACCCTGCGCCGGCAGAACCGCGTCTACCTGACCACCGGCACGGTGCTCTATTCGAACCTGGGCAACCCGCTGCTGACCATCGTCGCCGACACCTGCGGCCGCCACGACACCCTCGGCGGGGCCTGCGCGCAGGAGAGCAACGTGGTGCGCTACGCCCTGGACAAGCGCTACATGCACAGCTGCCGCGACAACTTCCTGCGCGCCAGCCTGCACGACGGGCGCCTGACCAAGCGCGACATCGGCGCCAACATCAACTTCTTCATGAACGTGCCGGTCACGCCCGAAGGCGGCCTGACCTTTGCCGACGGCATCTCCGCGCCCGGCAAGTACGTGGAGCTGAGGGCCGAGCAGGACGTGATCGTGCTGATCTCCAACTGCCCGCAGCTGAACAACCCCTGCAACGGCTGGAACCCGACGCCCGCCGAGGTGCTGGTATGGGCCTGATGCCGCTGCTTCGCCGCTACCTGCTGCCGCTGCTGCAGGCGCGTGCCGGGCTGTACGCCGGTTGGGCTTCAGCCCACCGCAGGCCATGCAAGCGCGCGCTGGTGCGCTAAAGCGGATTGCCGCGCGGCCCCAAATGCGCATTTCAACCTCCGGACGGCCGGGGGTACTGAACGAATAAAGGCGGGACGGCCCGCCCAGCCCTCCGAGGGTTAATGAATGTTCGACAAACTCCTGATCGCCAACCGCGGGGCCATCGCCTGCCGCATTCTGCGTACGCTGCGTGCCCTGGACGTGAAAGGCGTGGCCGTCTACTCCGAGGCCGACGCCGCCAGCCTGCACCTGCAGCAGGCCGACGAAGCCCACAGCCTGGGCGACGGCCCGGCCGCCAGCACCTACCTGATGGTCGACAAGATCCTCGGCATTGCCCGGCAGACCGGCGCCAAGGCGATCCACCCCGGCTATGGCTTTCTCTCCGAGAACGCCGCCTTTGCCGAAGCCTGCGAAGCCGCCGGCATCGCCTTCGTCGGCCCGACGCCCGAGCAACTGCGGGTGTTCGGCTTGAAGCACACCGCCCGCGCCCTGGCCAAGCAGCACGGCGTACCGATGCTCGAAGGCACCGAGCTGCTCGACAGCCTCGCCGATGCCCTCGGCGCAGCCGAGCAGGTGGGCTACCCGGTGATGCTGAAAAGCACTGCTGGCGGCGGCGGCATCGGCATGCGCGTGTGCCGCAATGCCGGGGAGCTGTCCGAGGCCTTCGAGGCGGTCAAGCGCCTGGGGCAGAACAACTTCAGCGATTCGGGCGTGTTCATCGAGAAATACATCGAGCGCGCCCGCCACCTGGAGGTGCAGGTGTTCGGCGACGGCCAGGGTGAGGTGATTGCCCTCGGCGTGCGCGACTGCTCGGTGCAGCGGCGCAACCAGAAGGTGCTGGAGGAAACCCCGGCGCCAGACCTGCCGGCGGGCATGGCCGAGGAACTCTGCGCGGCGGCGATCACCCTGGCCAGGGCGGTGAGCTACCGCAGCGCTGGTACCGTCGAGTTCGTCTACGACGCCGAAGCCCAGCGCTTCTACTTCCTCGAAGTGAACACCCGTCTGCAGGTGGAGCACGGCGTCACCGAGCAGGTCTGGGGCGTCGACCTGGTGCGCTGGATGATCGAACTGGCCGCCGGCGAGCTGCCGCCGCTGGCCGAGCTGGTGAATAGTCTCAAGCCGAACGGCCACGCCATCCAGGCGCGCCTGTACGCCGAGGACCCGGGCCGCGACTTCCAGCCGAGCCCCGGCCTGCTCACCGCCGTGGACTTCCCGTCGGCGGACGGCCAGCACCTGCGCATCGACACCTGGGTCGAGGCCGGCTGCGAGATCCCGCCCTATTTCGACCCGATGATTGCCAAGCTCATCAGCTGGGCGCCGAGCCGCGAAGAAGCCCGCATCGCACTGGACGCCGCCCTCGGTGGCACCACGCTTTACGGCGTGGAGACCAACCGCGATTACCTGCGGCAGATCCTCGCCGATGCGCCCTTCGCCAGCGGCAACGCCTGGACCCGCTGCCTGGAAGGCCTCGCCTACCGCGCGACCACCTTCGAGGTGATCACTGCCGGCACCCAGACCACCGTGCAGGACTTCCCCGGCCGGCTCGGCTACTGGGCTGTGGGCGTGCCGCCGTCGGGCCCGATGGACAGCCGCGCGCTGCGCCTGGGCAATGCCCTGCTCGGTAATCCGGCGGATGCGGCGGGCCTGGAAATCACCATGAGCGGGCCGATCCTGCGCTTCAACACCGACGCCGTGGTGGCGGTGACCGGCGCGCAGATTCCAGTGAAGCTGGATGACGTCGAACAGCCGATGGGCACCGCCATCCTGGTCAAGGCCGGCAGCACCCTGGCCATCGGCACGCTCTTCGGATCAGGTGCGAGGGCCTACCTGACCGTACGCGGCGGGCTGCAGGTGCCGGACTACCTGGGCAGCAAGAGCACCTTCACCCTCGGCCAGTTCGGCGGCCACGCCGGCCGCGCGCTGCGTGCCGGCGATGTACTGCATCTGGCACCGCTGACCGACTCGTCTGCTGGCGCCACGCTGGCCGCCGAGCTGTGCCGCGAGCTGCCAGCGGTGCGCGAGGTCCGGGTGATCTACGGCCCGCACGGCGCGCCGGAATACTTCACCGAAGGCTACATCGCGCGTTTCTTCGCCACCGATTGGGAAGTGCACTTCAACTCCAGCCGCACCGGCGTGCGCCTGATCGGCCCCAAACCCGAGTGGGTCCGCGAGAGCGGCGGCGAGGCCGGCCTGCATCCGTCGAACATCCACGACAACCCTTACGCCATCGGCGCGGTGGACTTCACCGGCGACATGCCGGTGATCCTCGGCCCGGACGGCCCGAGCCTGGGCGGCTTCGTCTGCCCGGTCACGGTCATCGAGGCCGACCTGTGGCAGCTCGGCCAGCTCAAGGCCGGCGACAAGGTGCGCTTCGTGCCGGTGGATGTGGCCACGGCGCGGGCCTTGGCGAAGGCGTTGGCCGAGGAATGCACCGATCCTGCTTTTGGTAGGAGCGAGCTTGCTCGCGAACCTGACACGCTCGGAGCTGGATCCTTCGCGAGCAAGCTCGCTCCTACGACCATGAGCTCGTCGTTCACCTCCCCCATCGTCCTCGACCTCGGCCAGGACGACACCCGCCTGGTCGCGCGCCTGTCCGGCGACACCCACCTGCTGCTGGAAATCGGCCAGCCGGAGCTGGACCTCATCCTACGTTTCCGTGGCCATGCGCTGATGCAGGCGCTCGAAGCCAAGGCGCTCGATGGCGTCATCGACCTCACCCCCGGCATCCGCTCGCTGCAGGTGCACTACCAGCCGGAAACCCTGGCGCTGGACGACCTCCTGGAAATCGTCGCCGGGCTGTGGGACGCCGTCTGCGCCGCGCAGGACCTGAAGGTGCCCTCGCGCATCGTCCACCTGCCGCTGTCCTGGGACGACCCGGCCTGCCAGCTGGCCATCGAGAAATACATGACCACGGTACGCAAGGACGCGCCCTGGTGCCCGAGCAACCTGGAATTCATCCGCCGCATCAACGACCTGCCGAATCTCGAGGCGGTGTTCCAGACCGTGTTCGACGCCAGCTACCTGGTGATGGGCCTGGGCGACGTCTACCTCGGCGCGCCGGTGGCCACCCCGCTGGACCCGCGCCACCGGCTGGTCACCACCAAGTACAACCCGGCGCGCACCTGGACCGCGGAGAACTCGGTGGGCATCGGCGGCGCCTACATGTGCATCTACGGCATGGAGGGCCCGGGCGGCTACCAGTTCGTCGGCCGCACCCTGCAGATGTGGAACCGCTACCGCGCGGTCGAGGCGTTCGGCGGCCTGCCGTGGCTGCTGCGCTTCTTCGACCAGATCCGCTTCTACCCGGTGTCGGCGGAGGAGCTGTTGAGGATCCGCCGCGACTTCCCGCTGGGCCGCTACCCGCTGAAGATCGAGCACACCGAGCTGCGCCTGTCCGACTACCAGGACTTTCTTGCCGCCGAGGCCGACAGCATCGACGCCTTCCGCCGCCAGCAGCGCGGCGCCTTCGACGCCGAGCGCCAGCGCTGGATCGAATCGGGCCAGGCGCACTTCGAGAGCGAGGAAGTCGCCGCCGACCTCGGCGAGGACGCCCCGCTCGGCGCCGGCCAGCACGGCATCGAAAGCCACGTTGCCGGCAACCTCTGGCAGGTGTCGGTGGCGGAGGGCACGCGGGTCGAGGCCGGCGACGTGCTGGTGATCCTTGAGAGCATGAAGATGGAAATTCCGCTCACCGCGCCGGTCGCCGGCGTGGTCAAGGAAGTCCGCGCCCAGCCCGGCTCGCCGGTGCGCGCAGGCCAGCGGGTGGTGGTGATCGAGGAGGCGTGAGGCCCCTCGGCACCCGAAGCAACCGTAGGGTGGATCGCGCTTTATCGATCCACCAACCGGCCCAGCGGGCCGGCAACGAACTTGGGCCCACCGGACCGACCCGAACAACGCGCGTGGAAAAGGCTGCGCCGTTTTCCACCCTACGAAGGAACCGAGCATGAACGACGACACATTCGACCTGCGCCTCGACACGCTGCGCACGGCCTATGAAGCGGGCGCCACCACCCCGCGCCAGCTGATCGCCGCCCTGCGTGACAAGGCCGCCGCGCTCAACGGCGAATTCAACGCCTTCATCCACCTGCTGGACGCCGCCGAGCTCGAACCCTACCTGGCCGCGCTCGACGGCAAGACGCCCGCCGAGCTGCCGCTCTACGGCGTGCCCTTCGCCATCAAGGACAACATCGACCTGGCCGGCATCCCGACCACCGCCGCCTGCCCGGCCTTCGCCTACACCCCCGAGACCAGCGCGACGATCATCGAGCAGCTGATCGCCCTCGGCGCGGTGCCGCTGGGCAAGACCAACCTCGACCAGTTCGCCACTGGCCTCAACGGCACCCGCTCGCCCTACGGCGAATGCCGCAACTCGGTACACCCGGACTACCCCTCCGGCGGCTCCAGCGCCGGTTCGGCGTTGGCCGTGGCGCTGGGGCTGGCAAGCTTCGCCCTCGGCACCGACACCGCCGGCTCCGGCCGGGTCCCGGCGGCGCTGAACAATCTGGTGGGATTGAAAGCCAGCAAGGGCCTGATCTCCACCGCCGGCGTCGTCCCCGCCTGCCGTACCCTGGACTGCGTGACCTTTTTCACCGCCACGGCGGCCGAAGCCAGCCGGCTGCTGGCGCTCACCGCCAGGCTCGACCCCCGCGACGAGTACAGCCGCGCCAACCCGCTGTGGAACGACGGCTCGGCGTTCGGCCAGGTGCAGGCCTTCCGCTTCGGCGTGCCGAAAAACCCCGAGTTTCTCGGCTGCCCGGAAAGCCCGGCGCTGTTCGCCGCCACCATTGAGCATCTCCAATCCCTCGGCGGCGAGCCGGTGGAGATCGACTTCGCGCCGTTCCTCGAAGCCGCGCGCCTGCTCTATGAAGGCCCCTGGGTGGCCGAGCGCTACAGCGTGGCCGGCGCGCTGATCGAGCAGCAGCCCGATGCCGTACTGCCGGTGATCAGGGCGGTACTGGAAAAGGCCCCGGGCACCACCGCCGTGCAGCTGTTCCAGGCGCAATACCGCCTGCAGCAGCTCAAGGCGATCTGCGACCGGATCATGGCCGAGGTCGACTGCGTGCCGACGCCCGCCTACCCGCGCCCGGTGACCCTGGCCGAGCTGCACGCCGAGCCGGTCAAGCGCAATTCGGACCTGGGCTACTACACCAACTTCATGAACATGCTCGACTACGCCGCCGTCGCGGTGCCGGCCGGCACCATGGGCAACGGCCTGCCCTGGGGCGTGACCCTGTTCGGCCGGGTGTTCACCGACCAGTACCTGCTGAGCCTGGCCGCCGCCCTGCAGCGCCAGACCGGCCTCGCGCTGGTCGGCGGCAACGCAATCACCGCCCCCGCGCCGCAGAACCCGGCGCGCAACGACAGGGCCAGGGTGGTGGTCTGCGGCGCGCACCTGGACGGCCTGCCGCTCAACTGGCAGCTGCGCCAGCGCGGCGGCCGGCTGCTGGAGGCGACCGAAAGCGCCCCGGCCTACAAGCTCTATGCCCTGGCCGGCGGGCCGGTATTGCGCCCGGGCATGGTCCGGGTCAGCGAAGGCGGTGCGGCGATCGGCGTGGAAGTCTGGGAAATCCCCAGCGCCGAGCTGGGCTCGTTCCTCACCGGCATCCCGGCGCCGCTCGGCCTGGGCAAGGTCGAGCTGGCCGACGGGCGCTGGGAGACCGGCTTTATCTGCGAGGGCTACGGCCTGGAGGGCGCCGAGGACATCACCCGCTTCGGCGGCTGGCGGGCGTGGCTGGCGCAGCGGAGGTGAGACAGCCAGAGACCTCGCCCGCACCCCGCTCACTGTGAGGGCGCGAGGTGCAGGCGCGGGACTGTCGACCGGCATGCGGTTCGGATGCGCCCCGCGCAGCCTTCGATGGTGCCGGCGGCTCTAGGGGCGAACCGCTCAGGCGGCCAGGTCGGAACCGGCCGCGTCCGTTCTCACGCTAGTTTTCGTCGCTGCGGCGGCGCCTCGGCAAGGCCTGGTCCGGCGCTGGCCCGGCCTCTCGCAGCACCACCTGATGGACAGCCGGGCCTGGCAGCGCGATTCCCGCAGCGCGCAAAGCGTCGATCAGGTTCGCCCTGACCCGGGATGCGGTGAGCATGAAGTCCGATCTGCGCGAGTCGCACCAGAACTGCACCTGGAAGGCGAGTTCACTCTGGCCCATTTCGCGGATGGCCACCGAGGGCTGCGGTTCGGCGATGACGCCTTCGGCACGCAGGGTGGCCTCCTCGAGTACACGCAGCACCTTCTGCAGCTCGACGTCGTAGCCGAGGTAGCAGACCACCTGGCCACGACGCACGGGCGCAGCGGTGTTGTTGGTGACCCGTGAAGTGAAGGTGTCGGCATTCGGCACCAGTACCCGGCGGCCATCGTAGGTGCGAATCTGCGTGGCGCGCAGTTCGATGCGTTCGACGGTGCCTTCGGTCTCGCCAATGACGATCTGGTCACCGAGCTGGAAGGGCCGCAGGGTGAGGATCAGCAAGCCGCTGACGAAGTTGGACAGGATGTCCTTCAGGGCGAAGCCCAATGCCAGGCTGGTCAGCCCAAGCCCGGTGGCCAGGGCGCCGGGTTCGAGGCCAAAGGCGGTGGCAGCGACGATCAGGCCCAGCAGCCAGACGGTGTAGTAGCTGACCTGCTTGATCAGATTCTCCACCGTCCGATCGTGAATCAAGCGGCGGGAGATCATCCGGACCACTGCGCGCACGCCTGCGGCCAACGCCCAGAACACGCCGATCACCAGCAGCGCCGCCAAGGCGCGCGGCACGATGCTGATGGCCGCTTCGAGCAACCTGGCGAAGGCGGTATCGACACTGGCGCGCACGTCGGTCACGAAGCGTGCCCGCTCGGAGGTGCGTCGTGTGCTGGCCTGCGCCAGCGCAGTTTCGAGAATCGACGCCCACTCGCGCGCCTGCGCGTCCAGGGCCATGCCGTTGGCTTCGGCATCTTCCCTGGTGACCTGCATCAGCACGCGACCGGCCATGGTGATCTGGCGCGACGCGGCGTTTTCCCCAGCCGCAGCGATGCGCGCTCTACTGATGCCCTGCGGCGTTTCCAGCACGGTCAGCAGTTGCCGCTCGATCTGCCGGGCCCGCAGGCGCGCCTCCAGGGTTTCGGTTCCGCCAAGGCGAAACAGCGCGCGGCCGTCGAGCCGCACGGTCGCCAGGCCATCGTCCACCTGTGCGGCGGCGGGAAATGTCTGAAAAAGGGTGAGCAGTGACAGCAGCAGGGCCAGCGGCCAATGCATCGGTCGAGTCACGGGAGGGCGGGGGCGGGGAGCGCGTTCCCCTGGGCCGATCGACGCGCTGTCCACGACCCAGGGGGCAACTGCAGGCGCGTCAGAAGACCAGCGCGAACAGGCCGATGACCACGATCAGGCCGATCAGAAAGATGATGCCGATGGTGCTGCCGAGGAACTTCAACATGGTGGCTCTCCTGTGGAGGGGGTCTATCTGTTCCGACTCGGCACCTCCTGTCATCGTTCACCCGCGCGGACGGGTGATCGCTCCCGTCGCCTCGCCGGAACATCCCTGCGCCTGCGCTTCTCCGATGAGGAAGCGGCCGACATCCTGTCGGCTCGACGTTCGCGAGGAGGCTTGCATGCGAATTTCTCTGCCCCGGATCGGGCTCGGCGGCGCGCCGCTGGGCAACATGTTCCACCCACTCAGCGAGGCCACCGCCGATGCCACGCTGCAGGCCGCGTGGGATGCCGGCTTTCGCTATTACGACGTGTCGCCGCACTACGGCGCCGGGCTGGCCGAACAGCGCTTCGGCCGCCTGCTGTCAGGCAAGCCGCGTGACGAGTTCGTGCTCAGCACCAAGGTCGGCCGGCTGCTGCAGCCGGCCAGCGCGCCGGAGAACGCCAAACCGTTCCCCGATGAGCTGCCCAACAAGCGGGTGCCGGACTATTCGGCCGACGGTGCGCGTCGCTCCATCGAAGACAGCCTGGAACGCCTGGGCGTCGATCGGCTGGACGTGGTGTTCATCCACGACGTATCGGAAGACCAGTGGGGCCCGCAGTGGCGCGACTACTTCCAGCAGGCGATGAGCGGCGCCGCCAAGGCCCTGACCGAGATGCGCGAGCAGGGCCTGATCCGCGGTTGGGGCCTGGGCGTGAACCTCGTCGAGCCCTGCCGCATGGCGCTGGAGCAGGCCGACCCCGACGTCTTCCTGCTGGCCGGGCGCTATTCGCTGCTCGATCACCGCGAGGCGCTGGAGACCCTGTTTCCGCGCTGCCTTGAGCGTGGCGTTGGCATCGTCGTCGGCGGGCCGTTCAACTCCGGCGTGCTGGCCGGCGGCGATCACTTCGAGTACGACCGCATCCCGGACGAGATCCGCGACCGCAAGGCGCGCCTCGACCAGGTCGCGCAGCGCTTCGGCGTCGACCTGCGCGCGGCGGCGATCCACTTCTGCCTCGCGCATCCGGCGGTGCTCTCGACCATTCCGGGTACCGCCAACCCGGCGCGCCCGGCGCAGTACATGGGCTACTACCAGGCTCGCGTGCCGGCCGAGTTCTGGCAGGCGCTCAAGCACGAAGGGCTGCTCGGCGAGGACGTGCCGGTACCGGCCTGACGGCGCACCGGCCCCGCAGGCCGGCCGAAACGGGGCATTTTTTCCTGCCGGGCTCCCCATTGGGGCGTCGCCCGGCAGCCCTGGCCAGCTGTCGACGTGCCGGCTTCGGCCGGCAACCTCTTGAATATCCGCGGCTTTCTCTCGTTTCAGGGCAACTGGCACGCAAGCTGCTCTGTCCCCTGTGAACGGGATGAGTCGCGCGCTCGCGCCGCTTGTAACGGCACACACTGGAGAAACACCCAGGCGAACTAGGGTTCCGGTCTGCAGGACGCAGGCGCTGGTCCGAGAGTTCTCCGGCCCGAAGGATGCGGGCTACACGGCGGGATAAAAGCCCGGGAGACGCGATGTCATCCCGTGCCTGTCATTCCACCGTGAGGAGTCACGTCCATGTCAGCTTCCGCGTTTCGCTCGTTGCGCAAGGCCCTGCTCGGCGCCACCCTGGCCGCCAGCACCCTGCTTGCCCCACTGGCCGGCCAGGCGGCCGAATCGATGAAGATCGGCACCGTGGTCTGGGCCGGCTACGGGCCGTTCTACGTCGCCGACAAGAAGGGCCTGTTCGAGCCGCATGGCCTGGACGTCGAACTGCAGTTCTTCAACGATCCGGCGCTGATTCCCACGGCGCTGGCCAGCCGCGCCCTCGACGGCGGCATGCTGACCTACGACCAGGTGGTCGCCTCGGTCGCCAAGGGGCTCAAGCACCGGGTGGTGATGCCCATCGACTTCTCCAACGGCGGCGATGCCATCGTCGCCGAGGCCTCGGTTGGCTCGGTCGCCGATTTCAAGGGCAGGAAGGTCGGCTTCAACCCGCTGTCGCCCTCGGAGTTCCTGCTGGCCTACGCGCTGCAGCAGAACGGCATGAGCGACAAGGACATCGTCCCGGTGAACATGACCCCGGAGGGCATTCCCGGCGCCATGGCCTCGGGCAGCCTGCCGGTAGGCGTGACCTACGAGCCGAACGTGTCGCAGATCCTCGGCATGGGCGACGGTAGCAAGTTCAAGGTGGTGTTCTCGTCGAAGGACGCCCCCGGCCTCATCACCGACGTGCTGGTGTTCGACGAGGCGATGATCGCCAAGAAGCCGGAGGCCATAAAGGCGCTGATCGAGGGCTACCTCGACGGCCTGGCCTACATGCGCGAGCACCCCGAGGAATCGGCGCAGATCATTGGCCAGGTGCTTGGCGTCAGCGCCGCCGAAGCGCAGGCGCAGATGGCCGGCGCACACAACCTCAGCCTCGAGGAAATGCCGGCCAGCTTCGCACCCTCGCAGGCCACCAGCTCGTTCCACGGCAGCGGCGCAATCATCGCCAAGCTGCTGAAGGCCAACGGCCAGATCCCGGCCATTCCGGATTTCACCCAGACCTACGACGCCCGTTTCGTCGAAGCGCTCGTCCAGTGAACCCTGACCGGGCCGGCTGCGGTCGGCCCCTGCGGAGCCCGTCATGACCACTACCGCCAAGCCCAAGTCGCTGTTCCGCTACGCCGACGGCCGGCTGCCCAATACCCTGGCCATCGGCTACACGCTGTTCGGCTATGTCGGCGGCATCGCCCTGTTGTTCGCCGGGAGTGCCTGGCTGAACGCGCTCGGCACCCTGCTGCTGGCGCACGCGATGATCATCGCCGCCTACCTGATCCACGAGTTCGCCCATGGCACCATCTTCAGCGTGCCGCGCCACAACGTCTGGGCCGGCAACCTGTGCAGCTGGATGGCCGGCAGCTGCTATGCCGAGTTCCAGGACCTGCGCAAGAAACACATGCGCCATCACGTCGACCGCGCCGACGTCATCACCTTCGACAGCAAGGCCTTCCTGCTGGCCTGCCCGGGCTGGGTCCGGCGCCTGGTGCTGGCGCTGGAATGGGCCTACATCCCGGCGGTCGAGCTGATCATGCACGGCTACGTCATCGCCTTACCGTTCATCACCGGCAACGACAAGCATCGCGCCCGTCGTCGGCAGGTGGCGCTGACCCTGGCGGTGCGCGGCCTGCTGTTCACCGTCATGGGTCTGGTCTCGTTGAAGGCGCTCGCGCTGTACCTGCTCGCCTGGCTGATCATGCTCAGCGTGCTGCGCTTCGCCGATGCCTACCAGCACACCTACGATGCCTTCGCCGTGCTGGAGGAGGGCGCCGTGCCCGACGACAAGCCGCGCGACCGCCGCTATGAACAGCAGAACACCTTCAGCAACGTCGTTTCGCTGCGCTGGCCGGCGCTGAATCTGCTGCTGCTCAACTTCAGCTACCACAACGCCCATCACGAAAAGCCGGTGGCGCCCTGGTACCGCCTGCCGCGGCTGCACGAGGAGCTCTACGGCAGCGCTTATGCCCAGGTCATCCCGATGCGCCAGCTACTCGGGCCGTTCCACCGCCACCGCCTCAAGCGCGTGCTCAGCGATGACTACGGTGTGGTCGGCGAAGGCCCCGGCAAGGCCGAGGGTTTCTACGGCGCCGTGGGCGTCTCCTTTCTGACGGCGGTGTGAAATGAATGCGCTCGATTACCGCGGTCGCACGCTGGTGCTGACCGGCGCGGCCGGTGGCATCGGCCAGGGCCTGGCGCAGGCTTTCGCCGAGGCCGGGGCGCGGCTGGAGCTGATCGATCGTGACGGCGCCGCGCTCGACCGCCTCTGTGCCGTCCTGCCGGAGGGCGTCCAGGCGCGCGCCGTGGTGCTCGACCTGGGCGATCTGGCCGCCGTGCAGGCCTACGCCGACGATCTGGCGGCGCAGGAGCTGACGGTCGATGTGCTGATCAACAACGCCGGCGTGGAGTATCCGACCCCGCTGGGCGAGGCGAGCACGCAGGCCGACCGCCGCTGGGCCGAGCTGCTGGACAACAACGTGGCCTCCATGCAGCGCCTGACCCGTGCCTTGCTGCCGCGCCTGGCCGCTGGCGCCAGCGTGATCAACCAGGCGTCGATCTGGGGGCTGAAGGGCGTGCCGGGCTTTTCCGCCTATGTCGCCAGCAAGCACGCGGTGATCGGCCTGACCCGGGCGCTGGCCTGGGAACTCGGCGCGCGGCGCATTCGCGTCAACGCCGTATGCCCCGGCTGGATCGCTACCGAGGCGGCGATGCGTTCGCTGCGCAGCATGGCCGCCGAGCACGGCCGCAGCGAGGCCGCCGAACTGCAGGTGATCCTGGCCGCGCAGGCGATCCCCGAACTGCTGCGACCGGCCGATCTGGCCGGGACCTTTCTGTTTCTCGGCTCGCCGCTGGCCGCTGCCCTGACCGGGCAGGCGCTGTCGGTCAGCCACGGCGAGGTGATGCACTGATGGACATCCAGCTCAGCGGCCAGACGGCCCTGGTCACCGGCGCGGCGACCGGCATCGGGCGTGCCACCGCGCTGGCCCTGGCGGCGGCCGGCGCAACGGTATGGGCCAACCATCTCGGCCAGCACAGCGCGGCCTGCGAGCTGCAGGCCCACGGCATACGCCCGGTCGAGGCCGATGTCAGCGACCCACAGGCGGTTGCCGCCCTGTTCGAGGCGATCGCCGCCGAAGGGCCGCTGGACCTGCTGGTGAACAACGCCGGGGTGATCCTCGAGAAAGCCTTTCTCGACACCGACGAGGACGACTGGGCGCGGGTGCTCGGCGTCGACCTGACGGCGGTCTATCGCTGCTGCCGGCATGCGCTGCCCGGCATGCGCGAGCGCCGTCGCGGGGCCATCGTCAACGTCGCCTCGGACCTCGCTTTTCTCGGGCGCGAGCACTACGCCGCCTACTGCACGGCCAAGGCCGGGGTGCTGGGGCTCACCCGTTCGCTGGCGCGCGAGTTCGCCGCCGACGGCATCCGTGTCAACGCGGTCGCCCCCGGGCCGATCGCCACGGCGATGGTCAGCGCCGAGCACATGAGCGACGAGTGGATGGCCAAGGAGCTGGCCATTCCCATGGCGCGCCTGGGCACGCCGGAGGAGGTGGCCGCGGCCATTGTCTTCCTGCTGTCACCGCAGGCGAGCTATTTCACCGGACAGACGCTCGGGCCCAACGGTGGCTCCTGGATGGGCGCATGAGCCGGTTGCTGCCCCAGGCGATGCTGATCGGTGGCGCGGTCATGTGGGGGCTGGGCTGGTTGCCGCTGCAGTATTTCGCCGCGCGCGGCCTGGCCGGCATGCCACTGGTACTGCTGACCTACGCGCTGCTCAGCCTGCTGGCCCTGCCGGTGCTCTGGCGGCAGCGCCGGCGCTGGGCCACGCAGCCTCGGCAGCTGCTCGTCATCGGCCTGTGCGGCGGCTGGGCAACGGCGGCGCTGATCACGGCACTGGGCGAGGGGCATGTGGTGCGGGTGATGCTGCTGTTCTACCTGGCGCCGGTGTGGGCGATGCTCGGCGGCTGGCTGCTGCTTGGCGAGCGCCTGAGCCTGGCGCGGGTGTTCGCCCTGGGCCTGGCCCTGCTGGGGATCGCCGTCACCCTGGGCGTGAGTCGCGAAACGCTGCGCCCGCTGCAGCCGAACGACTGGCTGGCTCTCTCGGCCGGGCTGGCCTTCAGCCTCAACAACCTGGCGACCCGCGCCGCCGATCGGGTGCCGCTGGCGAGCAAGGCGCTGGTCAGCTTCGTCGGCAGTGCGCTGCTCGGTGCGCTGTTCTGCCTGTTCGGCGAACAGGCCCTGCCGGCGGTCGACTTCACCCTCGCCTGGCAGGTCGGCCTGCTCGCCCTTGGCTGGATCCTCAGCATGTCCGCCGTGCAGTACGGGCTGACCCATCTGGAAGCCGGGCGTGCCGCGCTGCTGGTGGTGTTCGAGTTGATCGCCGCGGTGCTCTCGGCGGCCTGGCTCGGCCAGCAGGGCATCGCCACTCACGAATGGCTCGGCGCCGCGCTGGTGACCGCTGCTGCCCTGATCGCCGGCTGGCCCGAGCGGCCGGCACTACCCGTTGCAAGGAGTCCGCTGACATGAACCCCGTCCATATGGATCAACTGAGCTGGGTCGACTACGAGCGCCGCGTGCGCGACGGCGCCGTGCTGTTCCTGCCCTGCGGCGCCACCGAGCAGCACGGCCCGCACCTGCCGTTGGGTACCGATGCGCTGCTGGCGAGCGCGATCAGCGCCGAGGTGGCCGCGCGCGTCGGCGGGCTGGTCGCGCCGGCGCTTTCCTACGGCTACAAGTCGCAGCCCAGGTGCGGCGGCGGGCAGCACTTCTGCGGCACCACCAGCCTCGACGGCGCCACCCTCAGCGCGCTGGTTCGCGATGCGGTGCGCGAGTTTCACCGGCACGGCGTGCGGCGGCTGGTGCTGGTGCTCGGTCATTACGAGAACACCTGGTTCGTCGCCGAAGGCATCCAGCTGGCGCTGCGCGATCTCGGCCCGGGCGCCGGGCTCGAGGTGATGCGCCTGGAACACTGGGATTTCTGCCGCGAACAGACGCTGGGCGAGATCTTTCCCGACGGCTTTCCCGGCTTTGCCCTGGAGCACGCGGCGGTGATCGAGACCTCGCTGATGCTGCACTTCCACCCGCAGCTGGTGGCGCTGGAGAAGATTCCGGACGACGGCCCGGCCGACTTCCCGCCGTACGACATGTATCCGACACGCACCGCCTGGGTGCCACCCTCCGGCGTGCTGTCCTCGGCCCGGGGCTCGAGCGCCGCCAAGGGCGAGCGCATGGCCGCCGACATCGTCGCGGGCATCGCCGCGGCGGTGTGCCACGAATTCCAGCTGGAGCAGCCGTGATGCTCGATCTACGCCGCACGGCGCTGCTGGTCATCGACATGCAGCGCGACTTCTGCGCCCCCGGCGGCTATGCCGACCAGGCAGGGTTGAACATCGACCGCCTGCGCGCGCCGATCCCGGTGATCGCCCGCCTGTTGGCGCACGCGCGGGCGCTCGGGTTGCTGGTGGTGCATACCCGCGAAGGCCATCGCCCGGACCTGACCGACCTGCCGGCGGCCAAGCGCCACCGTGCCGAGGCCACCGGTGCGCCGATCGGCTCGCCCGGCCCGCTTGGCCGGCTGCTGGTGCGCGGCGAATACGGCCATGACCTGGTCGACGAACTGCAGCCGTTGGCCGGCGAGCCGGTGATCGACAAGCCCGGCTACAGCGCCTTCGCCCATACCGATCTCGACCTGCTGCTGCGCAAGCGTGGCATCGAGACGCTGATCCTCACGGGCGTGACCACCGAAGTCTGCGTGGCCTCGACACTGCGCCAGGCCATCGACCTGGGCTTCGACTGCCTGACCATCAGCGACGCCTGCGCCAGTACCGAGCCGACGCTGCATCGCGCCGCCCTGGCGATGATCGAGGTCGAGGGCGGCATCTTCGGCCGGGTCGCCGACAGCACGGCGCTGCTCGAATGGTTGCGGGGTGCCGCATGAGCGCCGCCATCCACAACGTAGCGACCCCGGCGTCGCCCGGGCCCGCCGGTGCCGTGCCGGAGGCCTATCTGGGTGTCTGGCAGCGTCGCCTGCTGACCACCCGCGCGGGGCTGCGCGACGAGACCAGCGAAGTGTTCTGGTTGCAGGCCGCTTGCCTGCATGCCGACCTGCGCCTGCCGCAGCCGGGGGTGCGCGCCGCCTCGCTGGAAACCGCCAGCCATGCCGAACAGCTGGCGCTGGCCGACCAGGCCGGCTTTGCCGGGCTCACCGAGGTGCGCGGCGACCGCTGCCAGTGGCACCGGCTGATCGACTTCCAGCCCGGCGGCGGGCCGGCGGACATCGGCCGCATGCGCTTCGAGCAGCCCGAGCGCCTGCTCGAGGACGGGCTCGACGGTAGCTATCACGAAGTCTGGCAGCGGCTGCCGGAGTCCCGCGGGCACAACTGGGGCCTCTGGCTGCAGGCCGCGACGGGCGGGCGGCAGGGCTGCCTGCTGGTCGCTGGCGACTACTTCCTGTTTGCCGCCGAGCGGGCCTGCGCGCTGCCCGACGGCGGCAGCCTGCGCCAGCGATTGGCCGAGGTCGGTCCGGCGCAACGTCCGGCATTGCTCGGCTTCGAGCTCTCGTTCGGTCGCCAGCGCGGCGGCGCCACGCCCTGGCGCATCAGCCATTCGACGCTGCCGGGGCGAGCCGGCCAGGCGCTGCTGCCGGCCGACTGCCCCTACGTGTCGGCCGCCGCGCTGCCGGCCTCGGCCCTGCTCGCGCTGGGCCAGCACTGCCCGGCCGGTGGCTGGGTCGCGCTGGCGCCACCCCCTTTGCCCGCTTCGCAGGAGAACCACCCATGACTGCGCAACTCAGCCTGACTCATCCGGACCTGGCATCAAGCCCTGCGCCGCGCGACCCGCCGGCGGCGATAGCCACCGCGCCGGCGCCGCGCCGCGCACGCCTGTGGACGCTGCGCGGCGAGCTGCCGCGCCGTACGGTCTGGGCGCTGGCGGCGACCGGCCTGGCCACGCCCTTCCTGCTCTGGTGGGCCTGGACCGCGCTCGGCCTGGCCGATCCGCTGTTCATGCCGAGCCCCGGTGCGGTGTTCGAGCGCATCCTGCGCTGGTGGCGCGAGGAGGGCCTGCTCGGCGATATCGGCATCAGTGTCTGGCGCGTCATGGCCGGGTTTGCCGCCTCGGCGCTGGTGGCCCTGCCGCTGGGGCTGTACATCGGCACCTATCGCCCGGTGCAGGCGCTGCTCGAGCCGCTGACCGACTTCATCCGCTACATGCCGGCGGTGGCCTTTATCCCGCTGGTGATGCTCTGGGTCGGCATCGACGAGGGTTCGAAGGTGCTCATCATCTTCATCGGCACCTTTTTCCAGATGGTGCTGATGGTCGCCGAGGACGTGCGCCGGGTGCCGATGGCGCAGATCGAGGCGGCGCAGACGATGGGCGCGACCCGTGCCGAGATCGTCAAGCTGGTGATCCTGCCGTCGGCGCGCCCGGCGCTGCTCGATACCCTGCGCGTCACCTGCGGCTGGGCCTGGACCTACCTGGTGGTGGCCGAGCTGGTGGCCGCCAACTCGGGCCTGGGGTACGCGATTCTCAAGGCGCAGCGCTACATGCACACCGACAAGATCTTCGCCGGGATCCTGTTGATCGGCCTGATCGGCCTGCTCACCGACCAGGCCTTCCGCTGGCTGTCGCGCCGCGCCTTTCCCTGGAGGAAACAAGCATGACCCCACCGAAGATCGCCATCCGCCAGGTCGGCAAGACCTTTGTCAGCGAGGGCCGCGAGGTCGAGGCGCTGCAGTCGGTCAGCCTCGACGTGCAGCCCAACGAGTTCATCACCTTTGTCGGCGCCTCGGGCTGCGGCAAGTCCACGCTGCTGCGCATCGTCGCCGGGCTGGAGGCACAGAGCCGTGGGCAGATCCTGCTCGACGGCCGGCCGGTGGACGGCCCGGGCGTGGACCGGGCGATGGTCTTTCAGCACTACAGCCTCTACCCCTGGCTGACGGTGATGAAGAACATCAAGTTCTGCCGGCAGCTGAAGGTCATCGCCGACCAGGTGCGCGGCGATGCCGACATCGAGACCGCCAGCGGCCGCGCCGACGCGCTGCTCGCACTGATGGGCCTGACCAGCTTTGCCGACGCCTACCCCAGCCAGCTCTCCGGTGGCATGCAGCAGCGTGTCGCCATCGCCCGCGCACTGATGCCCAAGCCGGCCACCTTGCTGATGGACGAACCCTTCGGCGCGCTCGATGCGCAGACCCGCGAGGTGATGCACGACCTCATCCGGCATGTGCACAAGTTGGAAAAGACCACCATCCTGTTCGTCACCCACGACGTCGAGGAGGCGATCTACCTCGGCACGCGTGTGGTGCTGATGGCGCCGCGCCCGGGGCGCATCGACTCGATCTACGAGGTGCCGCTGCCGGCGGTGCGCGACCAGGACATGAAGCTCGCGCCGGCCTTCACCGAGCTCAAGCGCGAGATTCTCGGGCGCATCCGCGAAACCTCCGGCATGCAGACCGACCTCGAGCAGCTGGCCCGGCTCACCGCCGTGGCCCACTAGACCCGCCGCGCCGGCCGGCTCAGCGCAGCAGCTCGGCCATGCCGGCGAACACCTGGGCCATCGCCGCCGGGTTGCGCCCCGGGCCGCCGGCGCAGTGGCCCCAGTCCGACTCCAGTACGCGCAGCTCGGCGCCGGGGATCAGCCCGGCCTCATGGCGGGCGTCGTCCGCGGTGAAGTACAGGTCGCTGCTACCCGGCATCAGTAGCGTGCGCGCGCGGACCCGGCCGAGCGCCTCGGCGAGGCTCGCGACGGCAAAGTCGCGGGCCGGGTCCGCGCTTTGCCAGGTATCGAGCACGCAGAGCAGGTCGTTGGCGTCCTGCGCCAGGTGATCGGCTTCCCACCAGGCGAGCAGTGCTTCGAGCGAATCGAAGCCAAGCCCGCGCCAGCCTTCGCGGCGGTAGAACGCCTGTGAATAGGCCCAGCCGGCGTAGACCCGGCCAAAGGCGCGCAGCCCGCGCTGCGGCGCCGCCTGGTAGTGGCCGTCGTGCCAGGCGGCATCGGCGCACAGCGCCGCCTTCACGCCGTCGAGAAACACCCGGTTGTGCGGCCAGCAGCGCGCCGTGCAGCAGAACGGCAGGATCGCGCGCACCCGCTCGGGGTAGGCCATCGCCCAGTACAGGGCCTGCATGCCGCCCATCGACCAACCGGTGACCAGGCGCAGCGTCCAGTCCGCGCCGAACAGCGCATCGAGCAGCCGCTTCTGGGCCCGCACGTTGTCCAGCAGGCCGATGCGCGGGAAGTCGGCGCCACGCTGCGTGGCATGTGCCTGGCTCGGCGAGCTGGACCAGCCGGCGCCGAACAGGTTGGTCAGCACCACGCAGTGCTCGCCATCGGCCAGCGGACTGCCTGCACCGATCAGGGGCAGGCTGCCCCAATGTGTTCCACCGTAGTAGCTCGGGACCAGCACCAGGTTGTCCCGCGCGGCGTTCGGCTGGCCGACTAGTTGATAGCAGAGCCGCGCCTGTCGCAGGGTCGCGCCGCTTTCCAGGGCCAGTTCGCCGAGTTCCAGGAAGTTTTTTTCTCTATGTATTTCAATCATTTGGCCATCTCCATCCGGGGCTGCGCACAGCGCTGCTGCGCCGCCGCTCTGCCTTTTCTATACACGCTGGCATGTATATTGGATGAAGGATTCGTGCCACGGCCGAGAGGCTGGCCCGAATTCAGCTAGGAGCGCCACATGACCACCTTCCCGCAATCGATCGTCGACGAACTCAAACAGCAGCTGCAGGCCAAGGGCGTGAAGTACGCCATGGCCAGCTACGTGGATATCCACGGCGTCATCAAGGGCAAGTTCGTGCCCCTGCCGCACCTGGGGCAGATGCTCAAGGGGTCGGAGCTCTACACCGGGGCTGCACTCGACGGTGTGCCGCAGGACATCAGCGACAACGAGGTCGCCGCCATGCCCGACCCGGCGAGCGCCACCCAGTGCAGCTGGAACCGCGAGCTGGCCTGGTTCGCCAGCGACCTGTACCTCGACGGCCAGCCCTTCGAGGCGTGTTCGCGCAATATCCTCAAGCGCCAGACCGAGGCCGCCGCCGCGCTCGGCTACCGCTTCAACCTCGGCATCGAGACCGAGTTCTTTCTCCTCAAGGACACGCCCGAGGGTGGCTTCGCACCGTTGTCGGCGCGCGACACCGCGGCCAAGCCCTGCTACGACCCGCGCGGGCTGATGGACAACCTGCCGATCATCGACGAGCTGGTCGAAGCGATGAACGAGATGGGCTGGGGCGTCTATTCCTTCGACCACGAGGACGCCAACGGACAGTTCGAGACCGATTTCAAATATGCCGACGCGCTGACCATGGCCGATCGCTTCGTGTTCTTCCGCCTGATGGCCGGGGAGATCGCCCGCAAGCACGGCGCCTTCGCCAGCTTCATGCCCAAGCCCTCGGCCAACCGCACCGGCTCGGGCGCGCACTACAACATGTCGCTGGCCGACCTCGGCAGCGGCCAGAACCTCTTCGAGGTCGCAGGCGAGGACCCGCACGGCTGCGGCGTCACGCCGCTGGCGTATCACTTCATCGCCGGGGTGCTCAAGCATGCCAAGGCGATCTGCGCGGTGATCGCGCCGACCGTCAACAGCTACAAGCGCCTGGTGCGCAAAGGCGCCATGTCCGGCTCGACCTGGGCTCCGGTGTTCTGCTGCTACGGCAACAACAACCGCACCAACATGCTGCGCATCCCCTCGCAGGGCGGGCGGGTGGAATGCCGCGCGGCGGACATCGCCTGCAACCCCTATCTGGGCGCCGCGATGATCCTCGCCGCAGGCCTGGAAGGCATTCGCGAGCGGCTCGACCCTGGCCTGCCGCACCGCGAGAACATGTACCACTACAGCGAAAAGGAGGTCCGCGAGCTGGGCATCGAGACCCTGCCGCGCACCCTCGACGAAGCCATCGACGCCTTCGAGGCCGACCCGCTGTCGCGGCAGGTGTTCGGCGACGCCCTGTTCGAAACCTTCGTGCAGTTCAAGCGTGACGAGTGGAGCGCCTACCACACGCACGTCTCCGACTGGGAAATCCAGCGTTATCTGAAGTTCTTCTAAGGAGCGACACCATGCAGATCACGATGCTCAAAGGCTGGCTGTGCGCCGGCGCCCTGGCACTGGCCAGCCTCTCGCCGCTGGCACAGGCCGAGAAGAAGGACAGCTTCGACCTCGCCTGGACCATCTACGCCGGCTGGATGCCGTGGCAGTACGCCGACGAGTCGGGAATCATGAAGAAGTGGGCCGACAAGTACGGCATCACCGTGAACATCACCCAGGTCAACGACTACGTCGAATCGATCAACCAGTACACCGCCGGCCAGTTCGACGGCGTGGTCGCCACCAGCATGGATGCCCTGTCGATCCCCGCCGCCGGCGGGCTCGACACCACCGCGCTGATCGTCGGCGACTACTCCAACGGCAACGACGGCATGGTGATGAAGGGCAGCAGCGACCTGAAGACGCTCAAGGGCCAGCCGGTGCATCTGGTCGAGCTGTCGGTCTCGCACTACCTGCTGGCGCACGCGCTGGAAAGCGTCGGCCTCTCCGAACGCGACGTGCAGGTGGTCAACACCTCCGACGCCGACCTGGTCGCCGCCTTCGGCACGCCCGATGTGCGCAACGTGGTGACCTGGAACCCGCTGCTCGCCGAGGTGCAGGCCATGCCCGACGCTCATCGGGTGTTCGACTCCAGCCGGATACCCGGCCACATCAAGGACCTGACCATCGTCAACAGCCAGACCCTGGCCGACAACCCGGCGCTGGGCAAGGCCCTGGTCGGCGCCTGGTACGAGGTGATGGCGATTCTCGAGAGTGACAGTGAAGAAGGCGCCAAGGCCCGTGCCGCGCTGGGCCGCGCCTCGGGCACCGACCAGGCCGGCTACGAGGCGCAGCTCGAGGGCATGAAGATGTTCTGGAAACCGGCCGACTCGCTGGCCTTCATCACCAGCGACGAGGCTCGCCAGGCGATGGACAGCGTGCGCCGCTTCTCCTTCGATCACGGCCTGCTCGGCGAAGGCGCCGACTCGGTGGACTTCGTCGGCATCGCCATGCCCGGCGATCAGGTGCTGGGCGACGCCGGCAACATCAAGCTGCGCTTCGACACCCGCTACATGCAGATGGCCGCCGACGGCTCGCTGTAAACGGCTGCGCGGGGCCGGCGCGCCGGCACCCGCTGCAACCCGGCGTCACCCGGTCGGCTCCCCGAGCGGCCGGCTGCGCTACCATCGCCTCCCTCGCAACCGACCGACATCGCCATGCGCCGCACCAAAGAAGACGCCGAACAGACTCGCCTGAAGGTCATCGAAGCCGCGCTTGAGCTGTTCAGCCGCAACGGCTACTCCAACACCACCCTGGCGATGATCGCCGAAGCCGCCGGCTTCAGCCGCGGCCCCATCTACTGGCACTTCAAGAACAAGGACGAACTCTACGAAGCCGTGCTGACCTACTCCCAGCAACCGCTGGAGCAACTGGTCGAACGCACTCGCGCGCTGGCCGGCGAACCGCTGCTCGCGCTCGCCCACTTCGTCGAGCACTGGTTTCGCCTGCTGCTGGAAAATCGTTGGCACCGGCAGTCGTTCGAGATCCTGCTGAACAAGACCGAACTCACCGCCCAGCTCGCCGGCACGCTGCAGCGCGAACGCCAGCTGACCCGGCAGATGACCCGCCTGTTAGGCGACCTGATCGAACAGGCCCAGCGCGCGCGGCTGATCCCCGCCACGCAGGACCCGACCTCGCTCGGCCTGCTGCTCTATTCCTCGCTGATGGGCATCACCCATACCTGGCTGTTCTCGCCGCGGCTGTTCTCCCTCAAGGACCGCGCACCGCACTTCAGCGCCGCGCTGCTGGCCCTGCTGCACACCGCCCCAGGCACGCCCGCGACCTGACCCACCGCCCCTGTCGCCCGCGCCGCCGCCCGTGCTAGCCTTCGGCTCCACGCGTGTGCCACAGCGCATCGACACTCCCGCGTCTGATCCTCAGCTGACGCAGGAAAATCCCTTGTAAATCAAAGAGGAAGGCAATCGCACCCGGTGGTGCGGCCGGGCTTCAAATCCTGTTTTTAACATGGTCAATGATGGGTAACGTTGACCATTACTGATCAGAATCGGAAGAGGTCTGTGCCTTGGTGGCCTTTGACGGCGATTTACGGCATATATTTTCGACACATTTTCGACACATTCTCAGATAAGCAGAAATCCATCCTGCGCCGTGCTTTCGCATGCAGTGATGAGGAAAAGGAAAATCTATGGATTTAGCAGCTTTTGAGAGAAACATTCTTGCCACAGGCTTCGAGCTTGAGTTCAAAGTCGGCTGCCTACTGAAGGATAAAGGCTGGTCTTTTATCAGCAACCGCTATTATGTCGATGACGTTGAACAGTCCGTCAGAGAAATAGACCTTCTAGCTTATAAGTATTCAAAATTAGAAGATGTAGATGTTTTTACGGCGCTATTGATCAGCTGCAAAAAGGCCGATGGTCGCGCATGGGCATTACTAACACGTGATATTAACTTAAAAGACCCCAATACGAACTGGTTTCCTTACCACGGCTACAGCAACCATGTAGGCATCCAGTATCAAACCGCCCTTCCTGAATGGGAAGATAGATATAAAGAAAAATGCCAAAAGCATGGGTCCAAAATTATAACTACTCCCGGAGTTGAAATCTTTGCATTCCAAGAAATGGATAGCAAGAATGGGAAAGCTCAAAACGATAAGGCGATATTCTCCTCGATCAGCTCGTTAATGAAAGCCCAAGCATACGAGCTGAATTTCTTACCTAAGCGCCTCGATGATAAAAAGAAGACGGTTTACAACCTGAATTTAATCTCGGTTCTTGCGGGAGATTTAATTAAGATACATTTTTCACCCAACGTGCCGCCTGCAGCGGAGCGAATTCAATCCGAGACTTATGTATCAAAGTACATCCTAAATAATCAGCAGACAACATGCAGAATACGCTTCGTTACCGAGCCTGCACTGCCTGAGCTTCTAGATCATTACAGTTCACTTCACGAGATTAACTGTAATATTTTTACTCAGGAGCTGAATGACTTTTACAGCGACGCTATAAAAATAGGAAAGAAAAACACTCTCTTAAAAGATGATTTTCGGTCCGAGGTTTATCAGAAGCTCAATAGATTACTTTTTGCTAACCAGCTCCCAGAGCTTGACAGAGACGACTTGGACGCTTGGAGCGGTGGCAAGATCGTTTATATCGAAGTTGGCGATGACGAAGAAGTCGTCGATTTTTTAAATGAATACGCTCCTGCGAAAGAAATAGCAAAAGCAGCCTTAATGAAGACATATAAGTACAGCGGGGAATTCACTTTTACCGTATCGATACCGTTCTAAGAAAACTTGCCATGCTGGGAGTTTTGCAGTTCTGCCTACATTTTTTTCGATAATCAAATTTTGTCAGGGTCGAGAAGCTCTATTTGTGAACAACGGATATTCGTCTTCTCGTTTCGCAGCTGTGCTATCTGCTTTCGGAGTTGTTCGCCCTGCCTGCAATCCTTCTCGGTAGTGAATATGTATGACTCTCTGAGTGGCGGTTGTGCTGTATCCGGTGGATTGATAAGTGTCGCTGTAAGTATCCATGCCAGCATTCTCTATATCTCCGCTCTCAAGTTCACCACTAGTTTCTGATGTTCAGATTAACGCTCGCCTTGCAGTTCCTGCGCTGAATGCTTCCTTCCCCGCCAGGGCAGAAGTCGCTGAGCCGCGACTCTTTGCCTACAACCACAATTTCTTTTGGTCGGGACGGAATCGTTGCGGTTAGCTCGGGAATAACGCGTGTAGCGGGAACGATATTGGTTGCGCCCTGGGGAACGTAGTTTTTGTCGTTGAATACGGTTTGCTTGGGCGGTGGTTCTGCCGTACCGGCTTGGGGCTGGGGTGTTTGCGGCTGAGGCGTTTCACCTTTCGCGGCCACTTCCTCTACTACCCTGTCCCAATCCTTGGTCGCTACCGGCTCAGCTCGCGTGATTTCGGCGACAGGGGCTGGCTTAGGCTGGATGCGCTTATCGGCGATGCCCTGGGCGGTGCCTTTGAGGAATGCCGAACTCACTACCTGTAGCGCGGCCAGCATGATCGCGGTGCCGATCAGCCCTGGTATCAGCCATGCTACGGCTCCCTTGCGCGGGCGTCTTCTGATGTAGTCCGGGGCGTCGTTCCATTCAGCCTTCATATCTCCCTCTCCCTGTCCTTCGGGCGTACCAGCGCCTAGTCACTTCCTTGGTGATCGCTATCCCGCGTCTTGACTGGTCAAGTTTCGGTTGGCCTCGTCATAGTCGGGGCTTGTCTGCCCGCACTCAGGGGCGACTTTTCCGCTCGCCAGCCAAAGCGCGTAGTGAGGAAAAACCCGCACAAGCACGTCCAGCTCTTCGCTGCTGACGCGAACAGTCTTGTGTCTGATGTTCTTCCATCGGCTGTAGTTGATTTCGGAGGCGCGGACTAACTCATCCAGCCCTGCCTTATAAATCAAAGCTATCGCCCTATCTTGTATTAATTCCATATCGATCTAACAGGCTTCGAGTTTAACAATTGAACTCTAGCGGGCAGGTAGCTATATTGTCTCTACGGTTTAACTATTAGACACAACAGTTAAACCAGCGTATGCCAACAATGACCAACATAGTGCAACAAAGGCTAAGGACATGGAAGGAAACCTACCGCCGATAGACCTGCTCAACGCGCCCCCGGTCATGCCGTGGCGCCAGTTCGCGGACTGGATTCGCATGGGCGATGAACACGACGTGGTGTGGGGCTGGATTCGCAACGGCTACATCCCGTCGCACAAGGTCGGCAAGTACGTGATGGTCAACGTGGCGTTGCTGGTTAAGCAGCTCATGGAAAAGGAGTGGGACGAATGATCCGCACCGCTCACGGAAAGCCAGGGGATGGGATGACCTATGTCGAAGCCGACCAGCTATCAACGCCTTCCGCACGCCCAGGACTGCGACTGCTCTGTCTGCTGGTCCAGACGCGAAATGGCGAACCCCGTTCCCTCCCCGTCCACACGCTGCGCCCAATGCCGCCCCGCCTCTGCGCGGCCGATTCGCACGCTGCAAATGGGCTGCGTCGGTGGAATCTGGAAGCCTCTGCTCTCGGAGTGGACAGTGGAACCGGCCTTTATCTGCGAGAAGCACACGCCACCCGACCGCCCCGCGAAGTGGTGGAGCGTTGCTTACCAAGATTCAACCTCGGCGCCGAGCGAGCAATTCCCGTTCTAGCCGAAACCGCGACCGAAGCCGAGCAGGTCCAGGGCCGCGCTCCCGGCTCGTCGGATCACGCTTCACCGATCCGGCGAACGGAAGCACGGGCGCAGCGCACCCTTGACCCTGCACGAACAGAAACAGCCTCCGCTCGTGAGTGTGGGGCAGCTTCACCGCCCCGCGCTCCCGAGCCCTCGGCGGCAAGAGTGGGATGACAAGGGCAAAGCCCTTGGTGTTAACCAACTAGAGAACACGCACAACGCGACGTTTTAACCAGTAGGCCAAGTAACAGATCACCTCGGTGAACTTGCGAGTTCACCGGCTCGGGATCGCTCGGCCTGCAGAAAGCAAAGCCGCGCAATAAAGCGCAATTAACGAGAGGAAACACAACATGGCACGTTCAATCATGGAAGTTGCATTTATCAGCGCTGAGAAAGTCGAGTTCGACAACGTCAAGCTGGTGAAGCTGTTCGTTGGCGATGAGCCCGACGGCAAGCGCGACCTGGGCATCTCCATCCTGTCGATGAGCGTGGCCGAAGAAAGCCTCGACGAAGTGTGGGCCGCTTGCGAAGGCCTCGACGTGTTGGAGCCGATCCGCGTAACCACCGAGATCGAACGCGGCTCGAAGAACGCCGGCAAGTTCATCGTGCTCCACGTCGAGCCGGTCAAGGCCGCCAGCGCGCCGGCCCCCAAGCCGGCCCAGCCAGCCCCGCAAACCGCTAAGCCATCCGGCACTCAGCCGGAAACGGCCAAAGCCAACTAACCGGGAGGGGCGGCCATGCTGATCGGTGACCGGGTGTTCTGCGACTGCTGCGGCAATGACATGGGCAAGCTCATGAGCCTGCCCGCGCCACAAAGCGACCTGCTGCCCGACCTCAGCCTGCCGCCGCACTTCGCCGTCTGCCCCGACTGCGAACCCTCCGAACAACCCGCCGACCTTGAGGCCGGCGAATGACTTACGCGCTCACCTGCGACGGCACCGTCTCGGTCGATGCAGGCGGGGCGCCCCTGTGTTCCGGGGGCTGGGTCTTGGTCCAGCTTCCAGAACAGTTCGACCCCAGCCAGCTGGACCCCGCCGTATTGGCCCAGGTGTTCGGGATCGGATTCACCCTCGTAACCACTGTGCTGTTGATCGGCATCGGCTGTAAGGCCGTTCTCGACTTCCTCAAGCACGCCTGAAACCTGCAAAGGAGCCTCACCATGAAAAACCTCAAACGTGTGTCCCGCGATCTGGCCCTGGCCATTCCTTTCGCTGCAGCGGCTTCGGCCTCCTACGCCGAGGGCTGGGACTACAGCGCCCTGACCAACGGCGTGGACTTCTCGACGATCGCCGGTGGCGTCCTCGCCGTCGCGGCCCTGCTGGCAGCGGTATACGCCGGCATCAAAGGTGCCCGCGTCGTCCTCGGCTTCCTGCGTTCGTAACGCTCAACCGCAACCCAGGCCGGCCTAGCGCCGGCCTTTCTCTTGGCGAGGTACACATGCAAGCGCTCTGGGAATTCGCCTTCTTCTGCATCGGAGCCGCCTGCGCTTACGCGATTTTTTCGAGGTGGTAGGGATGAAAGCGGCTCGCCTGATGCTGCCGGTGTTCGTGGTGTTGTTTTGCTTTACGGGGCCGGCAAGCGCCTCAACGGTGTCCCACTGGATATCCACCCTGAAGCCAGGCGCACAATTCGCCTCTGCCGCTCAGGCCTGTGCAGCTGCGCACTCCTTTCCCTATTCCTACCTCAAAGGTGTGGCTCCGTTCGATGATATGGAGTGCTGGGGTTCCTATCAGGAATCCTCAGGTGGCGCGCCGCAGGGGCGGGTCAAGAAAGTCGTGGTCGACTGTCCATTCGGCGATACAAACGGTCAATGCAATACCTCCTGCCCCAGCCCCAAGACCATGATTGGTGGGCAGTGTGTGGATCCGCCAAACCAATGCGAAACCACCAACGGCCAGACCGTCAGCCACGAACACCTGATGAAGTCCGCTGTTGGCCAGCCGACCATCGACCCTCCGGGGTCTGTCTGCGGTAACGGCTGCCAGTACGCCTTCACCTATACGCCGGCTTCCAACGTCTACGTCTACAGCAGCGGCAATCCGCCAGGGGTGTTCGGCATCTACTCCTATACCGGCAACGGGATCGAGTGCACCGAGAACACCCTGCAAACGCCCGGCAATCCGTCCGAGGGCGAAACCCAGGATCCAGACGATACGCCGCCACCCGAAGAAGGCGACAAATGCCCGGCCGGCTACATCTACAACGGCACCTTTTGTTCGCCGGAGAACCCGCCAGAAGAGCCGGACCCGACCGATCCCACCGATCCGACCGACCCAGAGAACCCGACCGACCCTGACGACGGCTCGGGCGGTGGCGGTGGCGGCGGCGGTGATGACGGCGGCAGCGGTGACGGAGGTGACGACGGCTCGGACGACGGCACCGGAGACGGCGAAGGCGACGGTTCGGGTGGTGGTACGGGCGGTTCGGGTGACGGCTCTGGCGAAGGCGACGGCGAGGAAGGCGAAGAAGACAGCGGTTCGGGGCCTGGCTTCTGCGATGGCGATGACTGCTCGTTCGTTGCGCCGACCTATTTCGACGGGGCCGAGACGGTGCCGGGCTTCGAAGAGTCGCTGGCCCATGTGTTCGATGGCATCCGCAGTTCACCGCTGGGCAGCGCCGTCGGCGCGATCTCCTTTCCGTCCGGCTCCGGCGTCTGCCCCTCGGGCACGGTGATGCTCTTCGGCCGCCCGATCACCTTCGATGGCCACTGCACCCTGTGGGGTGAAATCTCCGGAATCTTCTCCGCGCTCATGCTGGCCGTCTGGTGCCTGCTGGGCGTTCGTATCGTCCTGTCCTCCTGAGGTGCCGCCATGCTTGAGAAGCTAGGTCGTTTCGTTGATTGGGTCTGGGCGTTCCCCGGCAAGCTGCTGCAATGGCTGCAGGACGCCTTCGACTCGGTTATCGACTTCATCGAAACCCTGCCGCAGTGGATCTTTCACCAACTGTCCGAAGGCATCGTCTCGTTCTTCAACGCCATCCCGGTGCCGGATTTCTTCCACCAGGCCGGCAACGCCATGCAGTCGATTCCGCCGGAGGTGCTGTTTTTCGCCTCCATGTTCCGGCTCGACTTCGGCGTGACCACGGTGCTGCTGGCCTCGCTGATCCGCTTCGTCATCCGCCGCCTGCCGATCATCGGGTGACCCATGGCGATCGACGCATATACCGGCATGCCCGGCCACGGCAAGAGCTACGGAGTCGTTGAGCACGTCATCATCCCCAGCCTGAAACAGGGCCGGCATGTGGTGACCAATATCCCGCTGGAGGTGGACGCGCTGCTGGCCGACTTCGGCGGGACCATCGCGCAACTGCCTGCGGACTGGTTCGAGCGCGAGGATCTGGCCGAGCTCGCGCCCAATGGCTGCGTACTGGTCCTGGATGAACTCTGGCGGCGCTGGCCGAAAGGGCAGAAGACCAACGCCGCGTTGCTCACCGACAAGGCCCTGCTGGCCGAACACCGTCACCGCGTCGATCAGAAGGGCCAATCGATGCGCGTGGTGCTGGTGACGCAGGACCTCGAGCAGATCGCCTCCTGGGTCACGCTGCTGGTCGAAACCACTTACCGCATCGTCAAGAAGTCGAAGAAGTACTACCGGGTCGATATCTACCGGGGTGCCGCCAAGGGCCAGCGCCCGCCCAAGTCGGCCTTGCTGCGGCAGACCGCCGGCACCTTCAAGCCGGCCGTGTGGTGCTACTACCACTCGGCCACGCAGTCGGCCACGGGCGATGTGGGCGACGAGTCCAAGGCCGATGGCCGCGCCTCGCTGCTGCGCTCCTGGGGCCTGTGGGGGTTGATCGGCATTGTGGTCGTCGGCGGCGTCGTGGGCATCGCTGGCGTGCGCGCGTTCTTCAGCTCGCCGATGGTGCCAGCGCCCGAGCCCAAGGCCGCCCCGACGACTCCTGCCGCACCGCCACCGGCCCCGTCACGTGCCAACCGAGCGGCCGCCACCGTTTACGCCAAGCCCGAAGGGCCGGTGATGTCGCTCACCTGGCGCGTCGGCGGCTACGTCATGGCCCCGACCGGCTCCTGGCGACCGCCCAGCGACCCGCCGCCCGCCGATGCCGGCGTTTACTGGCGCAAGGAAGGCAACGCCCGGCCGGTCAGCCGCACCGCCCGGGTGGTGCTCGTTTCGACCAGCGGGCTGACCCGCATCGTGCCCCTGGGCGAATGCCGCTTCTTCACCGGGCAGATGGACATGTACTGCGACATCGAGGGCGAGCGCATCACGCCCTGGACGGGCCGTGGAGCGGTGACCAGCGTGATTGATCCGGTGGCGTCGGTGAGTACGGCGGTGCGCGCCTCTGACTCCGGCGCGCGTCAGCGTAGCGCAACGGGCGCCGGAGCCAGCGCGGCGCCGCCGCCCTGACGTCCCTGTAACACGTCAGATAAGCACGGCTGAAAACGTCCATTAGAGGACATTGTTGGAGATTTGAAGATGAGCGTTAAAGACTTGGCCAGACTGGATCGTCAAACCGCCGTTCCGTCGAAAGACGGCAGGCTTTTTCTTGATCCGCATACGGCGCGCCTGACCGATCTTTCGGGAGTGCGCCTGCTGCGCTGCGGCGTGGATACGGTGCGCCAGTTGTATCGCGGGCTGATCCGTCCCGAGATCATGGCGCTGTTCGAGAAACCGGGCGCGATGGTCGATTTCGCCGGTAGCGTGTGGCATTCCGGTCGGGTCGGCCGTGACTCCGGTTACCAGTACAAGCTGCAGAACGCCGACCTCGGCTTCGTCCTGCTCATCAAGAACTTCAACGCCAAGCTCGAGAACATCGGGCCGCACCTGAAAATCGAAGTTTCGCCGCATGCCATCGACGCGCTGTCGCCGGAGCGCCTGCAAGAGCGCATGGATTTCTACGCCTCGGCCGTGATGACACACGTCGAGCGCAACCAGTGCGCCGTCCATCTGGCCCTGGATCTCCAGGGCTGGGAACCGCCAGCTGATCTCGTCGCACGCCTGCATTGCCGGGCCCGCACGCACCGGGATATCTCCGGCATCAAGGAGATCCAGTGGGCAACCAAGTCCAGCGTCTACGGGCGGGGCGAAACATCCATGTTCGGCTCCGCTGGTGGCGTCCAGCTGTGTATCTACAACAAGACGGAGCAGGCCAGGGCGACGGACAAGCTCGACTTCTGGGAAAGCGTCTGGCGGCGTCGTGACAGCTTCGAAGCCTACGACCCCGACAACTACGACCCCGAGCAAAGCGTGTGGCGTATTGAGCTGCGCTATCACCACTCGGTTGTTCAGCAGTTCGCCAGTGGCTCGATTGACGTGAAGACCGGGGAAGCGATCGGCACCGACTCGTTCGCCGCGTTCTCGGCGCATCTGGACGGCCTGTGGCGCTATGGGCTGGGCCAGTTCAAGTTGATCGCGCGCCCCGGCTATTACGAACCGATCTGGACGCTGATTCGGGATGACGTGCGGGTCGATGTGCCGGTCGATTCCCTGGTCGATGAAACCGAATACAAGCGGTACTACAAGACCAGCCGGGGTTTCAGCGGCAAGAACGTGGAACTCTTCCTGGGAAACTTCGTAAGCCTGCTGGCAAGGGAGCGGGTGGGCGCTAAGAAAGCATTCGAAACCCTGCAGCAATGGGATTGCTGGCCGGTCATCCGCGATCACTACGCCGCCAAGGATATGACCGAACGCGAGCTGTACAAGCACATCAAGGCGCTACTGCAGGAACGGCACGTTCGCTGGGGGCGGGCGGTCTGAATGGCGATCCAGCAACAGCCGGACGGGCGCTGGAAGGTCGATGTCGAGCCCATCAAGGGCAAGCGCTTTCGCAAGACGTTCAAGACCAAGGGTGAGGCTCAGCGCTTCGAAGCGACCTGCCGCTCACAGACCATTCAGAAGCCGGATTGGGCACCCAAGCCCAAGGATCGACGGCGGCTGGCGGAACTGGTGGACTGCTGGGCCCGGCTGCACGGCCAGTCGCTCTCCGACTACGAAGGTCGGCGCGTCATCATGGATCGCATGATCGAGCGTCTGCGCAACCCCGTGGCCGTGACATTCAGCGCGACCCAGTTCGGCGAGTACCGGGCCAAGCGGCTTGCCGCCGGTATCAGCCCCAAGACGCTGAACAACGAACTCTCCTACCTGCGTGCCATGTTCAACGAGCTGCACCGGCTCGGTGAGATCGACTTCCCGAACCCGCTTTCTCCGGTGCGGGCCATCCGCATCCAGGAACGAGAACTCTCGTACCTGAACAACCAGCAGATCGACCGGCTGTTCCAGGTGCTACGCAGCATGCCCCATCCTCACGTCGAGCTGGTGGCCACGATCTGCCTGGTGACTGGCTGCCGCTGGGGTGAGGCACAAGGGCTGACGCTGAGCCGGGTCGGGGAGGGCATGCTGCAGTTCGTGAACACCAAGGGCAAACGTCGCCGCGTGGTGCCCATCGACCCCAAGCTGGCTGAGCGCATACGCAAACACCTCCAACTGCACGGCGCATTCAGCAACTGCCGTGACCGCTTCGACAACGCGGTGACGCGCGCAAAGCTCGATCTGCCGGCCGGACAAAAGTCGCACGTCCTGCGGCACACCTTCGCCTCCCACTTCATTGCGAACGGTGGCAATATCCTGACCCTGCAGAAGATCCTGGGCCATACGTCGCTGGCGATGACCATGCGGTATGCGCACCTGTCACCTGATCATCTGCAGGACGTGTTAGCGTTCGGTCCTGCTAGGGATTTTCGACACTTTTTCGACACTCCCGCGTCTGATCCTCAGCTGACGCAGAAAAATTCCTTGTAAATCAAAGAGGAAGGCAATCGCACCCGGTGGTGCGGCCGGGCTTCAAACCCGGTTGGGGACGGCAGCCGTTCCCGGGTGAGTTCGACTCTCACTGCCTTCCGCCAATTCTCGCTCTGAAAGCCCCGAACTACGCGGCCTCCAGCTACTCGACCGGAGCGGCATCGGCTTGGGTGTCGAAGAAGTGTCGAAAACCCCGAATCGGCCCGAGGGTGATCACATCTTTGAGGAAGTCCGGCGCGAGGTGTGCGTAGCGCATCGTCATGTTCAGCGAGGCGTGGCCGAGGACTTTTTGCAGGGTGAGGATGTTGCCGCCGTTCATCATGAAGTGAGAGGCGAACGTGTGTCGCAGGACGTGCGTCTTCTGGCCGACCGGTAGCTTCAGGCCGGACATTTTCACCGCGTAGTCGAAGCTGTCGCGGCAGTTGGTGAACAGGCCGTGTTCCTGGAAGTGCTGATGGATGCGGTCATGCAATGCCTGATCGATCGGCACCGAGCGTCGGCGCTTGCCCTTGGTGTTCACGAACAGCACGTGCCCATCCCTCACCCGTTCCGGTCGGAGCGCTTGTGCTTCGCCCCAGCGGCAGCCCGTAGCGAGGCAGACAGTGGCGACCATGTACGTGTGAGGCGTGCGGCAGTGTTCCTGGATGGCGCGAAACAGCCGGTCGATATGGGCATCATTCAGGTACGTCAGTTCGCGTTCCTGGAGCTTGAGCGGCTTTACCGAGGCCAGCGGGTTTTCGTAGTCGATCTCACCCAACTGGCGGAGCATGTTGAACACAGCGCACAGGTGCCCGAACTGGGTGTTCACCGTCTTGCCGCTGATGCCGCAGGCGAGTCGTGCAGCGCGATAGGCCGTATAGGTTGCGCCGGTCAGCTGGCTCGCAATCGGGTTGCCCATTTCGCGGGCCATGCGTCGCAGAACCAACTCGGTGCGGTCTACGTCGCTCAGTGCGTGACCGTGTAGCAAACGCCAGCGGTCAATCAGTTCCAGCAACCTCCGGCGATCCTTGGGCTTGGGCGTCCAGTCGGGCTTGTCGATCACCTTGGCACGACAGGTCGCCTCGAACCGCTGGGCCTCGCCCTTGGTCTTGAACGTCTTGCGGAAGCGCTTGCCCTTGATCGGCTCTACATCGACTTTCCAGCGGCCATCGTCGGTTTGCTGGATCGCCATCAGATCGCACGCCCCCACCTCACATGCCGCTCCTGCAGCAGGTTCTTTATGTGCTTGTACAGGTCCCGCTCGGTCATTTCCTTGGCGGCGTAGTGATCTCGGATGACCGGCCAGCAATCCCATTGCTTCAAGGTCTCGAATGCTTTCTTAGCGCCCACTCGCTCCCTTGCCAGCAGGCTTACGAAGTTTCCCAGGAAGAGTTCCACGTTCTTGCCCGAGAAGCCCCGGCTTGTCTTGTGATAACGCTTGTACTCGGTTTCATCGACCAGGGAATCGACCGGCACATCGATCCGCACGTCATCGCGGATCAGCGTCCAGATCGGCTCGAAGTAGCCCGGCCGGGCGAGCAGCTTGAATTGGCTGAGGCCGTAGCGCCACAGGCCGTCCAGATGCGCCGAGAAGCCTGCGAACGAGTCGGTGCCGATCGCTTCCCCGGTCTTCACGTCGATCGAGCCACTGGCGAACTGCTGAACGATCGAGTGGTGATAGCGCAGTTCGACGCGCCACACGTCCTGGGCCGGGTTGTAGTTGTCGGGGTCGTTCGCGTCGAAGGAGTCGCCGCGCCGCCAGATGCTTTCCCAGAAGTCGAGCTTGTCCGTTGCGCGCGCCTGCTCGGTCTTGTTGTAGATACACAGCTGGACGCCACCGGCCGAGCCGAACATCGAGGTCTCCCCGCGCCCGTAGACGCTGGACTTGGTGGCCCACTCGATCTGCTTGATGCCGGTGATATCCCGGTGCGTGCGTGCCCGGCAGTGCAGGCGTGCGACGAGATCGGCTGGCGGTACCCAGCCCTGGAGATCCAGGGCCAGATGGACGGCGCACTGGTTGCGCTCGACGTGCGTCATCACGGCGGCGGCGTAGTAGTCCATCCGCTCCTGCAGCCGCTCGGGCGACAGCGCGTCGATGGTGTGCGGCGAGACTTCGATTTTCAGGTGCGGCCCGATGTTCTCGAGCTTGGCGTTGAAGTTCTTGATGAGCAGGACGAAGCCGAGGTCGGCGTTCTGCAGCTTGTACTGGTAGCCCGAGTCGCGGCCAACGCGGCCGGAGTGCCACACGCTACCGGCGAACTCGACCATCGCGCCCGGCTTCTCGAACAGGGCCATGATCTCGGGGCGGATCAGCCCGCGATACAACTGGCGCACCGTATCCACGCCGCAGCGCAGCAGGCGCACCCTGGACAGATCGACCATGCGCGCCGTGGTCGGGTCGATGAACAGGCGCCCGTGGCGGTCTTCGCGGGCGAGCATATCGAGGCGGAGGTAATCCTTTGGCTTGGTCATGTTTGTTTACTTCCTAATGCGAATTAATGCGGGACTCGAACCGGGTTTATCTGACGTGTTACAGGGACGTCAGCGCGCGCGGCGGCGCACGGACACGCTTGCTACGCTCGCGTGTCTCTGTGCCGTCGCGCGCGCAGTCCTCTTCCATCAACACGCAGCTGATCAGGCGCGGTTCGCTCGGCAGGTGGTTCGCTACCCAGCCACTCCACAGCGCGGCGAGTACCAGGGCGAACAGGAACGCGAGAAACGCCGGGAGCGTGTCCGGCGTGGGCGGCAGGAAGGCGAGGCCGGCGCGCTCAGGCGCAGGCGTGGCCGCGGGGCGTGTGCGGCGCGCGGGGAAGAACACCAAGGGCGCTGCCCTTGTCATCCCGCTCTTGCCGCCGAGGGCTCGGGAGCGCGGGGCGGTAAAGCTGCCCCACACTCCCTGCGTCAGGCTGGTCATGATCGTGCAGGGTCAAGGGTGCGCTGCGCCCGTGCTTCCGTTCGACGGAACGTGACCGTTCCGACGAGCCGGGAGCGCGGCCCCTGACCTCGACGCATAGGGTCGGGTCATGCGGTCCAGTACGTTGCCGGAACCGTGCCGGTCGCGGTGCCGCATCGCCCGAATGGTGAGAATGTCCACGAAGGGGATTTCGTTCGGTGTGCGCCCGTCGCTGGTGAAGCTCATGGTCATGAAGTACGGGTAATCCCAGACGCCTTCCTTCTCCAGCACCACGCCGACGATATGCACGCAGCACCAGTAGGGCGGTTCGCCTTCGTCCATGTGCAGTTCCATCAGCACGGACTCGCCGACATAGCTCATGGCGGTTTCAGCATCCAGGGTGACGGGCTTACGCATGGCGGCGGCCTCCTTCCAGTTGCGCGGCGACGGCGGCGGGCAGCTCGCTCCAGGGCGTGGCCGGCTCAGGCAAGGCGATGTGGCCCAGTACGTTGCCGGTCGCAGCGCGGTCGCGTTGGCGCATCGGCCGCAGGGTGCGGATGCTGTCGAAGTAGATCTCGGCCGGGAAGTCGAGACTGTCAGCGAACGGCATCGTCAGGAAGTAGCCGTGTTCGTACACGCCCGGCATCGGCAGCACCACGCCCACGATGTGGTAGCAGCGCCACAGCGTTTCGCGGTCGTCGTCCCAGGCCAGTTCGACCAATACCGTCTCACCGACATAGCTCAGCGCCTTGGCGGCATCCTGCAGGGGCTTAGACATGGCTGTAGTCCCCCGCTTGAAACTCGGTTTTGCCCTTGAGCAGGTCTTCGCGCAGGCGGGCCAGGTTGACCATGCGGAAGTCGGCCAACCGCATGCTCGGGATGGCGCCGGAGTCCGCCCAGTTGATGGCCTCCTCTACGGTGACACCGCTCATTTCGGCGAAGGTCTTGATGCTGCAGAGGTCGAGGCTGTCGTCTGCCTTGCTCATAGCGTCCACTCCTGTTCGAGAAGCTGCTGATGCAGCAGGGCCACGTTGACCATCGTGCGC
This sequence comes from Stutzerimonas sp. CXK-1, assembly GCF_057738225.1. Taxonomy (NCBI): domain Bacteria; kingdom Pseudomonadati; phylum Pseudomonadota; class Gammaproteobacteria; order Pseudomonadales; family Pseudomonadaceae; genus Stutzerimonas; species Stutzerimonas sp. CXK-1. The sequence goes on from NZ_CM173217.1 coordinate 202,431, forward strand.
TTGCCGACCTTGCGCGAAGGCAGGTAGCCACGCTCCAGCCAGGTGCGCACGACGATGGGTTCGTCACCCATGCCGATCCACTCGGCGAACTTCGGCCACGGCATCAGGGGCGGGGCGCCGTGCAGCTTTTGCGGGTCAAAACCTTCCGTATCCATCCGCTTTACTCCACTATGTTCGGCATTAATCGAACGGGCTTGTTCGTACTATGTACCACCAGTGAGTAGATAGTACCATCGCCATCTCGTTTGTAAACAGTACCAACGAAGAAAATTGCCGAACGACGTGAGCATTACTGATAGAGCGGTGCTATTGATTGACCTCGCAGGACTAGACGCCTTTGCGCCGGTGCGCTCGAAGGAGTACTACCGCTGGTCAAACATCAAACGGGGAAAAGCGAGGTTGGGTGCGGAGGAAATCGAGCAGCTAAACGCGATGTTTCCTCGCTACAGATGGTGGCTGGCGACCGGAGAGGTCATGCCTGAGTCTGGACAAACCAGCCCGGCCTACGACGAGGCCAACCGAAACTTGAGCCAACCCAGCGCGGAATAGCAATCACACGGAAAGTAGCTAGGCGATGGTATGCCCGAGCGCAGGGAGCAAGAGGAAGGTAGCAGCACTCAGGCCGGACTAGCTCTGCGGCCTAACGTGCATCTAGTAAATCAACTGAATCGGCCGAGGCAAAATCGATTTCGCAAATTTAACTATTTCCTACAAGCCTGACTTGTGACATACCTCTTCCTCAAATTTATAAGCTCTTGATTTCTTCTAATAAGTTCCAGGCGAATGTCATCCCAGCTCGTGAGAATCAAAACCTCATTTATCTTTTCTTCGCCTCGAAACTCATACGCATATAAACCGACAGGCTCTTTTTCATAAAGGACCATATAGTCTCTTATGGCTTTATCAAATTGCCGCCTGGATGAATCTGCTATTCCCTCAATTTTATCCCTGGCTTTTTTATGAACCCTGCTGATTGCCTCAATGTAGACCCTGACAGCAGCCATAAGGTTAACCTCATCAGGCATCTCGTTCAGAACTAATTTTTTAAAGTTACCGTCTTGGGAAAGTAGCTTTTTTTGTGATGCAAAATATAAATAATACTCTAGGGAAACCCTGAAGAAGACTTCCCGTTTCTGATGAAATACGCCACTCCCGTTGCCCGAGTTTTCCGATGAAGCAGATGACCTTCGCCGACGCCGAGTACGCCGGCAAGCGCAAGCAGACCCGCAAGGAGTTGTTCCTGATCGAGATGGATCAGGTGGTGCCGTGGAAGGGCTTGATCGCCCTGATCGAGCCGCATTACCCGAAGGGCGAAGGCGGTCGTCCGGCATACCCGTTGATGGCGATGCTGCGCGTGCATCTGCTGCAGAACTGGTTCGGCTACAGCGATCCGGCGATGGAGGAAGCGCTCTATGAGACCACGATCTTGCGCCAGTTCGCCGGCCTGAGCCTGGAGCGTATTCCCGACGAAACCACCATCCTCAACTTCCGCCGCCTGCTGGAGAAGCATGAGTTGGCGGCGGGGATTCTGGCGGTGATCAATGGCTACCTGGGTGACCGGGGCCTGTCGCTGCGCCAGGGCACCATCGTCGATGCCACGCTGATCCATGCGCCGAGTTCGACCAAGAACCAGGACGGCAAGCGCGACCCGGAAATGCACCAGACCAAGAAGGGCAACCAGTATTACTTCGGCGCGAAAGCCCACATCGGTGCCGACGAAGACTCGGGCCTGGTGCACAGCGTGGTGGTGACCGCCGCCAATGTCGCGGACATCACCCAGGTCGACAAACTGCTGCACGGCGAGGAAAACGTGGTGTGCGCGGACGCTGGCTACACCGGAGTCGAAAAGCGCCCTGAACATGAAGGCCGCCCAGTCATCTGGCAGATCGCGGCTCGGCGCAGCACCTACAAGAAGCATGGCAAGCACAGTGCCTTGTACAAAGCGATCCGCAAGGTCGAGAAAGCCAAGGCTCAGGTGCGGGCGAAAGTTGAGCATCCATTCCGAGTGATCAAGCGGCAGTTTGGCTACACCAAGGTGCGCTTCCGTGGATTGGCCAAGAATGCTGCGCAAATGATGACGCTGTTTGCCCTGTCGAATCTGTGGATGGCCCGCCGACATTTGCTGTCGACCACAGGAGAGGTGCGTCTGTGATGCGGGAAATGGCCGCCGCGAGGTCCTCGCCGCAGCTGAAAGCACCGAAATGAGCGAGTGTCCGCTCAATTTTGATCGGCTCGCCTCTTTCAAAATCGGCGGTGGCTGAAGTCAGCCAGAAATGCATGGCTATTTCAGACCATCCCTAGCAGCGCATCTTCTCGATCTATCCTTTTACTGCCACTGCTCACCTTGTGTACGGGAATTCCGCTGTGTTGAACGTAATTTCTTAAGGCCTCCATAAAGCGATATTCGAAAAGTTCATCATATTCAGTACTGAAAAAATCCTTAAGTTCTAGTTTAAGATTTTTTTCTAGCGGAAAGCACGCGCATATGTGCCCGATTAGTTGGTCGGTGTACAAGCGAACAGCAGTTAACAAGTTGACGAGACGAGTATTCAAGCTCATTCGAACGTCGAAGAAATCTTTATACCCCCTCTGATTTCTAACCATGTTGGAAACTGATGTGTTTGCAGCTTCCTGCTCCAATTCTAGATAGTTACTAATAATAATTTCGTACTTTTCCTCTATCGCTAAGGCATGAGTTAGAACTGGGCGTGCGGCTTTAAGCAATTCAAACCTAGCCTGATCAATTTCCATTTTTGGATATTGCCCCAGTGCCGCGATTTTCAGGAAGTATTGCTGGCTCATTCTGATGAGGTCCGTGGGTAGTTAAGAGCTGGCTGCTACAGGCTTAGGGAGTGTCGAAAAACTGTCGAAATCACTGCCGACCAGAGCGGAGTATTGCAGCCAAGCTAGGTCTACAGGCCCAGCAAAGCCGAAGACAGCCGATCACTGCAAGCCAAAAAAACGAGTTCGACTCTCACTGCCTTCCGCCAACTTCCCTACTTCCACTGCAACGCCTGTACCTCGCCGCGTGCCGGGTCGAAGTTGTCCAGGCGCATGCGTTCGGCGATGGCGGCCAGGGCGGGTTCGCCGGTGAGGAAGCGTTCGCGGGTTTCGGGCCAGTCGTCTGGCTGCAGGCGCACCATCCAGCCGCTTTCGTAAGGGTCGCGGTTGATCAGGTTGGGGCGCTTTTCCAGGGCCTCGTTCACGGCCAGCAGCTCGCCGGCCAGGGGGCTGCGGGCGGAGGAGGCGGCCTTGGCGAATTCCACCACGCCGAAACTGCGGCCCGCCTCGATGCGTGCGCCGATGCGCTTGGGGGTGAAGGCGAAGATTTCACCGTACAGCGCGCAGCCGTAGGCGGTGAGGCCGAGGGTCACGCTGCCGTCGGCTTCCTCGCGCAGCCAAAGCGCGTGTTCGGGGGCGTAGAGCAGGCTGTCGGGGAAGGGCAGGCCGTGGAGATTCATAGGGTCAGCACCCGGTCGTATTCGAGGATCATCTGCGCCAGCTCGCCGCCGCTGGAGATGTCGTCGAGTTCGTCGATCAGCGCCTCCGCGACGATCACCACGCCTGGCTGGCGACACATCAGCAGGCGCGCACCGGCGCTTTTCGCCTGGCCGATGAAGTGCCGCAGCGGCTCGCCCCCTTCGATTGCGCGCAGCCTGTCGGCCACCTCGCGGCGAGCCAGTTGAGTGGCTTCGCCGGTGAGAAACAGCGTGACTTCGGCGTCCATGCAGGCGAGCAGGGTGGCGATGTGGAAGGGCGCCGCGCAGCGCGCCGGGGTGCTCGGCCCGCTGGCGACCAGGATCAGCACGCGTTGCGTCGCTTGGGCCATGGCAGGTTCTCCGCAGATCTCGTCGTTGGGCTCGATAGGGCGGGGCTATCGGTTCCATAGCCTACAATTTTTCAAAGTTGGTCTAGGGTTTTCTTTCATGGACCGAATGGAGAACGACGCATGCTGGCTTCAATGCTCCCCGCCCTGCGCGAACTCGGCCTGCCGCTGCGCCTGCGCCTGTGGGACGGCACCGAGATGGACATCACCGCGCAGCCATTGGTGACGCTCGAGATCCGCGACCCTGCCCTCGTGCAGCAGCTGGCGCGCCCGAGCCTGGATCTGCTCGGCACGGCCTTTGTGGAAGGGCGGATCGACCTGCTCGGGCCGATGGGCGAGGTGATCCGCATCGGTGACGAGATCACTCGCGCGCTCGGCGACGACAACTTCCCGCTGCCGCTGCGCCAGGCGCACGACAAGGACACCGACGCGCAGGCCATCTCCTATCACTACGACCTGTCCAATGCCTTCTATCAGTTGTGGCTCGACCGCGACATGGTCTACTCCTGCGCCTACTTCGAGACCGGCACCGAGGACCTCGACACCGCGCAACAGGCCAAGCTGCGCCATCTGTGCCGCAAGCTGCGGCTCAAGCCCGGCGAGCGGCTGCTGGACGTCGGCTGCGGCTGGGGCGGGTTGGCGCGTTTTGCCGCGAGAGAATTCGGTGTCGAGGTGTTCGGCATCACCCTGAGCCGCGAGCAGCTGCAGCTGGCGCGCGAGCGGGTCGTGGCCGAAGGGCTGCAGGATCGGGTGACGCTGGAGTTGATGGATTACCGCGACCTGCCGGGTGACGGTCGCTTCGACAAGGTGGTCAGCGTCGGCATGTTCGAGCACGTCGGCCACGCCAACCTGCCGTTGTATTGCCAGAAGCTCTACGACGTGGTGCGCCCGGGTGGCCTGGTGATGAACCACGGGATCACCGCGCGGCATACCGATGGCCGGCCGGTCGGCCATGGCGCCGGCGAATTCATCGACCGCTACGTGTTCCCGCACGGCGAGCTGCCGCATGTGGCCGGCATCACCGGCTGGATCAGCGATGCCGGGCTGGAGGTGGTCGACGTGGAGAGCCTGCGCCTGCACTACGCGCGCACGCTGGAGTTCTGGAGCCAGCGCCTGGAGGACCGCCTGGACGAGGCCGCCCGGCTGGTGCCCGAGCGGGCGCTGCGGATCTGGCGCGTCTACCTGGCCGGGTGCGCCTACGGCTTCCGCCGCAACTGGATCAACCTGCACCAGATCCTGGCGAGCAAGCCGCTGGCCGACGGCTCGCATGAACTGCCCTGGAGCCGCGCCGACCTCTATCGCTGAACCGGGGCCGCGGCGGCGGCCCGTCGGCCCTCAGCGCAGTAGGAGCAGTGGCGTGGTGCTGGTGCGCAGCAGGCTGCTGGTGGTGCTGCCGACGAAGAACTGGCGGATGCGCGAGTGACCGTAGGCGCCCATCACCAGCAGGTCGAGGCCGTGTTCGGCCTGGTAGGCATGCAGTTCGGGCTCGACCTCGCCGGGGCGAATCGCCGCCTGCACGGCGAACCCGGCCGCCTCCAGGCTGGCGCGAGCGGCCTCCAGCGCGGCACGGGCATCGCCGCTATCGGCGCCGACCATCACCAGATGCAGTGGTAGGCCCTTGAACAGCGGGCTGTCGACGAGCATCTCGACACCCTTGCGTGCGGTGTCGCTGGCGTCGAAGGCGAACAGCACCGAGCGCGGCGCCTCGAACTGCGGCGGCACCACCAGGATCGGCCGGTGCAGGATGCGGATGACGCTTTCGAGCTGGCTGCCGACCTGCTGCTCCGGCGCGCTTTCGCCCTGGCGGCCGATGACCAGCAGGCGGGTTTCTGGCTCCAGTTCGCGCAGGCTTTGCGGCAGGTCGCCGTGACGCTGGCGCAGCTCGGCGGTCTCGACGCCGGCGGCGCTGACGCGCTCCTTCGCCGCTTCGAGCATCAGCCGGCCCTGCTCGAGCGCCAGGCGGTTGCGCTGTTCGTCGAGCGTGGCCAGCTCATGCAGCAGGAACTCGCGGCTGCCGAGGCCGATGATGCCGCTGAGGTCGGCGGCGGCGGTCGGGTATTCGCGCTGGTCGAGCACGTGCAGCAGGGTCAGCGGCGCGCCGAGGCGCCGGCTGGCCCAGGCCGCGCAATCGCAGACCGCGGCGGAGACGGCCGAGCCGTCGATGCAAGCCATCACGTGGGTCATTCTCGCTCTCCTGCTCAGTGACTCATCAACTGGTCGGCCGTGGCGGCGTCGGTCTTATCGTGCACGCCGAAACGGTCGACGATGGTGGCGCTGGCCTCGTTCAGCCCGAGCACCCGGACCTCGGTGCCCTCGCGGCGGAACTTGAGCACTACCTTGTCCAGCGCGGCGACTGCGGTGATGTCCCAGAAATGCGCCCGCGACAGGTCGATGGTGACCTGCTCGATCGCCTCGCGGAAATCGAACGCCGAGGTGAACTTGTCCGATGAGCTGAAGAATACCTGGCCGGTCACCTTGTAAGTGCGATGCTGGCCGCCGCCGTCGAGTTCCGAACCGATGTGCAGGTAATGGCCGACCTTGTTGGCAAAGAACAGCGCGGCGAGCAGCACGCCGGCCAGCACGCCAAAGGCGAGGTTGTGGGTGAACACCACCACGATCACCGTGGCGAGCATGACGATGTTGGTCGACAGCGGGTAGCGCCTGAGATTACGCAGCGAGTCCCAGCTGAAGGTGCCGATCGAGACCATGATCATCACCGCCACCAGTGCGGCCATGGGGATCTGCCCGACCCAGTCGCTGAGAAACACCACCATCAGCAGCAGGACGACGCCGGCGACCAGCGTTGACAGGCGGGTGCGGCCGCCGGATTTCACGTTGATCACCGACTGGCCGATCATCGCGCAGCCGGCCATGCCGCCGAACAGCCCGGCGACGATGTTGGCCACGCCCTGGCCCTTGCACTCGCGGTTCTTGTCGCTGCCGGTGTCGGTCAGCTCGTCGACGATGGTCGCGGTCATCAGCGACTCGAGCAGGCCGACCACCGCCAGCGCGGCCGAGTAGGGCAGGATGATCGCCAGCGTCTCCAGGGTCAGCGGGACCTCGGGCCAGAGGAACACCGGCAGGGTGTCGGGCAGTTCGCCCATGTCGCCGACGGTGCGGATGTCCAGGCCGAAATACACCGCGACCGCGGTCATCGAGAGGATGCACACCAGCGGCGAAGGGATCACCTTGCCCAGCTTCGGCACGTGGGGGAACAGGTAGATGATGCCCAGGCCCGCCGCGGTCATCGCATAGACGTGCCAGGTCACGCCGGTGAGTTCCGGCAGCTGCGCCATGAAGATCAGGATCGCCAGCGCATTGACGAAGCCGGTGACCACCGAGCGCGAAACGAAGCGCATCAGCGAGCCCAGCCGCAGGTAGCCCGCGACGATCTGCAACAGGCCGCACAGCAGCGTGGCCGCCAGCAGATATTGCAGGCCGTGCTCGCGCACCAGGGTGACCATCAGCAGCGCCATGGCGCCGGTCGCGGCGGAAATCATGCCTGGCCGGCCACCCACGAAGGCGATCACCACGGCGATGCAGAAGGAGGCGTAGAGGCCGACCCGCGGGTCGACGCCGGCGATGATGGAAAAGGCGATCGCTTCGGGAATCAGCGCCAGGGCGACGACTAGGCCGGACAGCAGGTCGCCGCGCAGGTTGGAAAGCCAGTTGTGTTTGATCGTGTGCAGCATCGTTATATCCAGGCAATGGCACGTGCAGACCCGAGGTGGCCGGCAGCGATACAAGGCGAGTTTTCAGGCTGAGGCTTGAACTGTCCAACGGCGGTGCGCGGACAGCGGCGAACGACTGGCCCCTGACGGGCAGCCGCAAGATGACGCGGGGGGCGGAGCGCTATGGCGGACCAGGCAGCCAGGTCATGGGCAATACGGGCTCGTTGCCGAGCGATTCGCCGGGGCGGATCGCGTTCGGGGGGCGACAGTCTAGCCGCCGGCCCCTGCTTTGACGATCCTTGCCGCTAGGTCCAGAGCTCGTCGAGGTTGCCGAAGCCCCAGGCCGCCGGGTCTTCGCGGGCGACGATGCGGTCGTCGCAACGCGCATCGGACAGGTCCAGCTCCTGCTGGGGAATCGCCGCTCGGGTGCGGCTGCTGTAGAACAGCTTCAGCCGCGGGGCAGTCAGTTGCTGCGGATTCTGCTCGATGACCACGCCCAGCCGCCCGGATTGCAGGCGCACCAGAGTCCCGAGCGGATAGATGCCGACGGCGCGCACGAAGGCATGCAGCAGTTGCGTGTCGAAGTGGCCCTGCCATTGCGCCATCTTCGCCAGCGAGCCCGAGGCGTCCCAGGCCGTCTTGTAGGGGCGGTTCGAGGTGATGGCGTCGTAGACATCGCAGATCGCACCCATGCGCGCCAGCAGGCTGATCTGCTCGCCCGCCAGTCGGTGCGGGTAGCCGGTGCCGTCGACCTTCTCGTGGTGATGCAGGCAGACATCGAGTACCGCCTCGGACACCGATGGACTGCGCGTTCAGCAAAATGGCATGCCCGCGCTCGGGATGGCTGCGCATGATGGCGAATTCGTCGTCATCCAGCTTGCCGGGCTTGTTCAGTACTTCCAGCGGCATGGCCATCTTGCCGATGTCATGCAACAGCCCGGCCATGCCCGCCTCGCGAACCTGATCCGCGGCCATGCCGAGCTGGCGGGCGAGCGCCACCATCAGCGCGCAGACCGCCACCGAATGCATGTAGGTGTACTCGTCCTTGGTCTTGAGCCGCGCCAGCCCGAGCAAGGCCGAGCCGTTGCGCGCCAGCGACGCGGAGATCTCCTCGACCAGCGGCAGACACTGGGCAGGGTCGACCGCCTTGCCCAGCCGCGCCTCGTTGAACAGGCCGGTCATCTGCTGCTTGGAGCGCTTGAGCAGCCGGCTGGCACGCTGCAGCTCCTCGCGCAGGTCGCTCGACGGGGCGGGGGTTGTGGGTGCGGCAGCCGCCTGCGGGGGCGGCGTCGGCGCATCGGCCGGGCGCGCAGGCTGTTCTGCTGCCGTGGTCGGGGCCTGCACGTCCAGGCCTTTCTGCACGTCGATCCACAGCGCCTTGATGCCACTGGCGCGCAGTGTCTGCAGGTCGGCGGGATCGGTCAGCAGAAACTTGGTTCGCCAGAACGGGTGGTTGAACCAGTTGCCGTCCAGCGCATGGATGTACATGCCGGCACGCAGCTGGCTAATGGCGATTTTCTTGAGCAAAGCGGGACCTCGCTTGATCGTGCTGGTCAGCGGTCCCTGCTTGTCCGACAGTCGCTCCATGATGCAAGTGATATCACAATGACATTACTGCCATGGGTCAAGACTTTTCCGCTTCGCCCAGGCAGCACCGGCCTGCGCGGGCCACGGCTTTCGCTTACCATCCTCGCGTCTTGATCCTTTACCTTGAGCCTGCGCTTTTTGCCCATGTCCAGCCGCCTGCGCTTCATCCTGATCGTCGCATCGATCCTGCTTGGCCTGGCGCTCAGCCTGTTCTGGGCCGGGCGCATCGCCGAGCAGCGCGTCTGGGCCGAGCGCAGCCAGGAGGCGCGTGGCCAGCTCGATCTCTATGCCCAGGCGATCCACACCCAGGTCGAACGCTTTCGCTCGGTGCCGGCCTTGCTGGCGCTCGACAGCGACATCCGGCGCCTGCTCGAGGCTCCCGACGACCGCCAGCTGCGCAAGGTGCTGAACCTGCGCCTGGAGCAGCAGAACCAGGCGGCCGGCTCCTCGGTGCTCTACCTGCTGAACCGTTACGGCGAAACCATCGCGGCGAGCAACTGGCGTGACTGGTCGAGCTTTGTCGGCAACAACTATGCCTTTCGCCCCTATTTCAGCGATGCCGTGGCCCACGACAGCGGGCGCTACTTCGCCGTCGGCGTGACCACCGGCATTCCCGGCTATTTTCTTTCCCACGCGGTGCATGGCGAGAACGGCGAGATACTCGGCGTACTGGTGGTCAAGCTCGAACTCGAGGACATGCAGCGCGAATGGGCCGGGCAGTCGGGCATCCTGCTGATTGCCGATTCGCTGGACATCGTCATCCTGACCAACCGGCCGGCCTGGCGCTTTCGGCATTTGCGTCCGCTCGACGAAGCGGTGCGCGAACGTCTGGTCGCGGCGCGGCGCTACGCCGAGCAGACCCTGCAGCCGCTGCCGAGCTCGCGCATCGAGCGCCTCGGCGAAGGCGCCGAGCGGCGGCGTGTGGAAGGCCCCGACGGCAGCCGCGACTACCTCTGGCAGAGCCTCGACCTGCCCAAGGAGGACTGGACCCTGCACCTGCTGCTCGAACCGCAGGCGGTGAGCGAAACCGTGCGCAGCTATCGCCTGGCCGCCGCCGGGGTGTGGATGACCCTGGCCTTTCTGCTGCTCTACCTGGCGCAGCGGCGCAAGACGCGGCGTGTCGAGCAGCGCAGCCGCAACGAGCTGGAGCGGCTGGTCGAGGAGCGCACCGGCGAGCTGCGCACCGCCCAGGACGAACTGGTGCATGCCGCGCGCATGGCTGCGCTGGGGCAGATGTCCGCGGCGCTGGCACACGAGATCAATCAGCCGCTGACCGCCTTGCGCATGCAGCTCGGCAGCCTGCGCCTGCTGCTCGACAATGGCCGCGAACAGGAGGTGCGCGACGGTCTCGGCCAGGTCGAGGGGCTGCTCGAGCGCATGGCGGCGCTGACCGGCCATCTCAAGACCTTCGCGCGCAAGAGCCCGGCCGGGCTGGCGCAGCGTCTGGTGCTGCACGAGGTGCTCGAACAGGCGCTGCAACTGCTCGGCCCGCGCCTGCGCAGCGAGGCGGTGCAGGTGCATTGCCAGGTGCCGGCCGAGGCCTGCATCAGCGGGGATGCGATCCGCCTGGAGCAGGTGCTGATCAACCTCCTGAACAATGCGCTGGACGCCATGCGCGACAGTGAGCGGCGCGTGCTCGGCATCGATTGCCGGCGCGACGGCGACAGCTGGCGGCTGGCGGTCAGCGACAGCGGTGGCGGTATCGCCGAAGCGGACCTGGACAAGGTCTTCGAACCGTTCTACACCACCAAGCCGGTCGGCCAGGGCCTCGGCCTCGGGCTCGCGGTGTCCTACGGCATCGTCCGCGACTTGGGCGGCAGTCTCGAGGCGCACAATGGCGAACAGGGCGCGGTATTCGAGGTCAGGCTGCCGGCGGTCGAGCCGACCGCGGCGCAGCAGCGGCAGGAGAGCGAGAGATGAGCGGGCAGGTGTTTTTCATCGACGACGAAGCGGCGATACGCCAGGCGGTGCAGCAGTGGCTGGAGCTGTCCGGCTTCCAGGTGCGCACCTTCGCCCGCGCGCGCGAGGCCCTGGCATTGCTCGACCGGGGCTTTGCCGGCGTGCTGGTCAGCGATGTGCGCATGCCCGATCTCGATGGCCTCGGCCTGCTCGAGCAGGTCGTGGCGCTCGACGCGGAGCTGCCGGTGATCATGGTTACCGGGCACGGCGACGTGCCGATGGCGGTGCAGGCGCTGCGCCAGGGCGCCTACGACTTCATCGAGAAGCCGTTCATCCCCGAGCGTCTGCTCGACTCGGTGCGCCGCGCGATGGACAAGCGCCGGCTGGTCTGCGAGAACCGCCAGCTGCGCGAGCAATACGCGCGCAAGGGGCGTATCGAGTCGCAGCTGCTCGGCGTGTCGCGGGCAATGGAGGCACTGCGCCGGCAGGTGCTGGACCTGGCCGGCACCGACGTCAATGTGCTGATTCGCGGCGAAACCGGCAGCGGCAAGGAGCAGGTCGCCCGTTGCCTGCACGACTTCAGTCGCCGCGCCGAGCGCGCCTACGTCGCGCTCAACTGCGCGGCCATCCCGGAAACCATCTTCGAGAGCGAGCTGTTCGGCCACGAGAGTGGCGCCTTCACCGGCGCCCAGGGCCGGCGTATCGGCCGCATCGAGCATGCCCATGGCGGCACCCTGTTTCTCGACGAGATCGAGAGCATGCCGCTGGCGCAGCAGGTCAAGCTGCTGCGCGTGCTGCAGGAGCACACGCTCGAGCGCCTGGGCTCGAACCGCAGCATCGAAGTCGACCTGCGGGTGATCAGTGCGGCCAAGCCGGACCTGCTCGAGGAGGTGCGCGCCGGGCGCTTTCGTGAGGACCTCCTGTACCGCCTGAACGTGGCCGAGCTGCGCATACCGCCGCTGCGCGAGCGGCGCGAGGATATCCCGCTGCTGTTCGAACATTTCGCCCGCCAGGCCGCCGAACGCAACGGCCGCGAACCGCCGAGCCTGGCGCCCGCCGAGCTGGCACGGCTGTTGGCGCACGACTGGCCGGGCAACGTCCGCGAGCTGATCAACGCCGCAGAACGCCACGCCCTGGACCTCGGCGCGCCGGTGCCGGCGGCCGCGGCGGCGGTGGCGACCGGGCAATCACTGGCCGAACAGCTGGAGGCCTTCGAGGCGCAGTGCCTGCACAACGCGCTGCAACAGTGCCGCGGCAATATCGGCGAGGTGATGAGCCTGCTGCAGCTGCCGCGGCGCACGCTCAACGAAAAGATGCAGCGCCACGGCCTGAGCCGCGGCGATTACCTGCCGGCCGGCGCCGGCGAAGGCTGATCACGGCGCGCAACGTGCTGGCGTTGCGCCTAAGCTGAGCGAGACCTGGCCAAGGAGTGCGAGCATGCGAGCGATGCAACTGGAGCGGATCGGCCAACCCCTGGCGCTGCGCGAGGTGCCCCTGCCACAGCCCGGCGCGGGCGAGGTGCGGGTGAAGGTCAGCGCCTGCGGCGTCTGCCGCACCGACCTGCACGTGGTCGACGGCGAACTCCCGGCTGCGCCGCTGCCGATCATTCCCGGGCACGAGGTGGTCGGGCGAATCGATGCGCTGGGCCCGGGAGTGACTGACCTGACGCTCGGCCAGCGGGTGGGCGTGCCCTGGCTCGGGCATACCTGCGGACATTGCAGCCACTGCCAGCATGCCGAAGAGAATCTCTGCGAGGCGCCACAGTTCACCGGTTACACCCGCCCCGGTGGCTACGCCGAATACGTGGTGGCCGATGCCCGCTTTACCTTTGCGCTGGGCGAGGACGGCGACGATGTCGCCACCGCGCCGCTGCTCTGCGCCGGGTTGATCGGCTGGCGCTCGCTGGTCAAGGCCGGCGACGGCAGGCGGCTGGGGCTCTACGGTTTCGGTGCGGCGGCGCACATCGTGCTGCAGGTCGCGCGCTGGCAGGGGCGCGAAGTCTATGCCTTCAGCCGGCCGGGCGACCTCGCCGCCCAGGCCTTCGCCCGCTCGCTCGGTGCCGCCTGGGCCGGCGACTCGGGCATGCCGCCACCCGTGCCGCTGGACGCCGCGATCATCTACGCGCCGGCCGGCGAGCTGGTGCCGATCGCGCTGCGCGCGGTACGCAAGGGTGGCCGGGTGGTCTGCGCCGGGATCCACATGAGCGACATCCCGAGCTTCCCTTACGACATCCTCTGGCACGAGCGCGAGCTGCTCTCGGTCGCCAACCTCACCCGTCAGGATGGCCTGGACTTCTTTCCCATCGCCGCGCAGGTCGGCATTCGCACCGAGACCCATGCCTATCCGCTGGAGCAGGCCAACCAGGCGCTGGACGATCTGCGTCACGGCCGCTTTCAGGGCGCCGCCGTGCTGGTGCCCTGACGCTCGCCGGCCAGACGGCAAAAAGCAAAAAGGCCCCAGGATCGCTCCTGGGGCCTTTTCATCTGTCTGGCGCATCCGGCGGGATTCGAACCCACGACCCCTGCCTTCGGAGGGCAGTACTCTATCCAGCTGAGCTACGGATGCGTTGCGGGGCGCAATCATACGCATCTCGCCTGCGGGCGTCCATGCCGGCGGGCGGTCCGCTTTGGCGTTCGAAATACCCGGCTACAGATCGCCGGGCTGCCGCCAGCGGGCCGGCCTGCTAGGCTCGGGGGCTCGTTCCAGAGCGGTTGCGGTTAAGGAGAGGCAATGAGCGAAACGATCCGGCTGTGGGATCTGCCCCTGCGTGCGTTCCACTGGTTATTCGCCACGGCGGTGACGGCGGCGATCGTCACCGGTTGGCTCGGCGGCGGTCTGATGGTCTGGCATGGCCGGCTCGGCCTGCTGGTGCTGGGCCTGCTGGTGTTCCGGCTGGTCTGGGGGCTGTGCGGTTCGACCTACGCGCGCTGGTCGCGCATCTTCGCGGCGGCGTTTGGCATTCGTGCCTATCTTCGCGGCAGTTGGCAGGAGGCGGGGCACAACCCGCTGGGCTCGCTGTCCGTGCTGGCGATGCTGTTGCTGGTGGGCTTCCAGGTGGGCAGCGGATTGGTGGCGACCGATGACATCGCCTTTCAGGGGCCGCTGAATGCGCTGGTCGGTGCGGCAAGCGCGGACCTCTTCAGCGGCCTGCATCGCCAGGCCAAGTGGCTGCTGCTGGCGCTGATCGGCCTGCACCTGCTGGCGATCCTCTATTACACGCTGGTGCGCCGGTTGCCGCTGGTGGGCGCGATGCTCAACGGGCGCGGGCGCCGCGAGCACCCGGCGCAGCGCGATGCCGAGGGCGGCTCCTGGATCGCGGCCATTGCCGCCGTGCTACTGGCGGTGGCCGTGGTCTGGACGGTGCAGTCCGCCGCCGGCTGGATGGCGCCGCCACCGGCGGCGCCTGCGCCCGCGCTGGACTGGTAGGGGCGGGGTCAGTCGGCGCGGAACTTGTCGTGGCACGACTTGCAGGACGCGCCGACATCGCCGAAGGCCTTCTTGATCGCAGCCTGGTCGCCGCTCTTGGCGACGCTGGCCAGCTGGTTGGCCGCGGTGTTGAACTGCTTGCCGATGCGCCCGGCTTCGTCGAGGTTCTGGAAGAACTCCGGCTTCAGGCGGGTCTTGTCGCCCAGCTGCTCGGTGGTGGTGTCGGGGCTGAACAGCGAGCCCATGCCCGAGTTGGCGATGGCGGCGATGACATCGGCGGCCGCCGCGACCTTGGCCTGGTCGAACGGCTCCTTGCCGTCGATGACCTGGGCCTTGATCTTGCCCATGTTCCAGGACATGAACTGGTAGCCCGCCTGGCGGGTTTCGACCATCTCTTCCGGCTTCATCTGCGCCTGGACGGCGGTGCTTGCCAGCAGCGCTGCGGCAGCGCCCAACATCAGTGCTTTCACGTTCACTCCTCAGGTTCCGGTGGTTGGCGGCCAAGACCGCCGGGAGGCCAGACTATACCGCTGCGATTGCCGGCTTAGAGCGGTTTGTGACATGCCGTAACAGAGCCGTGCAAATCAGCCCGGGCTATGGCGTGACCATGTCCTGCCCGATGAACTTGCCGCTCGGCCGACAGCGGTCCTAGCATGGTCCGTTCCTGGCTGGCTGGAACCGGGGGCTGCCCGGGCGGCTCAGATGAACGCCGCACAAGCCGAGGCTCATTTTCAAGCGGGCCGCTGATGCCGCCCATAAGGAGACTGCCATGCAACTCAACGATCCCTCGCTGTTTCGCCAGCAGGCCTATATCGACGGCACCTGGCAGGATGCCGACGGCGGCCAGACCATCGAGGTGAACAACCCGGCCAGCAACGAGATCCTTGGCAGCGTGCCGAAGATGGGCGCGGCCGAGACCCGTCGTGCCATCGAGGCGGCCGAGCGTGCGCTGCCGGCCTGGCGCGATCTGACCGCCAAGCAGCGCTCGCAGACGCTGCGCCGCTGGTTCGAGCTGATCATGCAGAACCAGGACGACCTGGCTCGCCTGATGACGCTCGAGCAGGGCAAGCCGCTGGCCGAATCCAAGGGTGAAATCGCCTACGCGGCGTCCTTCATCGAGTGGTTCGCCGAAGAGGCCAAGCGGGTGTACGGCGACACCATCCCCGGGCACCAGGCCGACAAGCGCATCATCGTGATCAAGCAGCCGATCGGCGTGACTGCGGCAATTACGCCGTGGAACTTTCCCGCGGCGATGATCACCCGCAAGGCCGGCCCGGCGCTGGCGGCCGGTTGCACCATGGTGCTCAAGCCGGCTTCGCAGACACCGTTCTCCGCGCTGGCGCTGGCCGCACTGGCCGAGCGTGCCGGGATTCCCAGGGGCGTGTTCAGTGTCGTCACCGGCTCGGCCGGTGATATCGGTGACGAACTCACGCGCAACCCGACGGTACGCAAGATCTCCTTCACCGGCTCCACCGAAGTGGGCGCCAAGCTGATGGCCCAGTGCGCGCCCGGCATCAAGAAGGTGTCCCTGGAGCTGGGCGGTAACGCGCCTTTCATCGTCTTCGACGACGCCGACCTCGACGAGGCGGTCAAGGGCGCGATGCAGTCCAAGTACCGCAACGCCGGGCAGACCTGCGTGTGCGTCAACCGCATCTACGTGCAGGACGGCGTGTACGAGGCCTTCGCCGAAAAATTCCAGGTGGCGGTGGCCAAGCTCCGGGTCGGCGATGGCCTGGCCGAGGGTACCGATGTCGGCCCGCTGATCGACGCCAAGGCTGCCGCCAAGGTGCGCGAGCACATCGAGGACGCAGTTGGTCGTGGCGCCCGAGTGCTCACCGGCGGCAAGGCGCACGACAACGGTGGCAGCTACTTCGAGCCGACGCTGATGGTCGATGTGCCGCACGATGCCAAGGTGGCCAAGGAGGAAACCTTCGGCCCGCTGGCGCCGCTGTTCCGCTTCAAGGACGAGGCCGAGGCGATCGCCCTTGCCAACGACACCGAGTTCGGCCTGGCGGCGTATTTCTACGCCCGCGATCTGGGCCGCGTGTTCCGCGTCGCCGAGGCGTTGGAATCGGGGATGGTCGGCGTGAACACCGGGTTGATCTCCACCGAAGTGGCACCGTTCGGTGGCGTGAAGTCCTCCGGCCTGGGGCGCGAGGGCTCCAAGTACGGCATCGAGGACTACCTCGAGATCAAATACCTCTGCCTCGGCCTCTGAGGCACGTCGTCGCAGCCGGCCCTTCTTGATCCGGAGGGCTGGCTGTCTTCCGGCTGCTTGAACACAATGACCCGATGGGCTGTGTCGTGGTTGCCGCCTGCTGCGTCAGACCGGCATCGCGAACCGCCCCGTTCGTCCCGTCTGCCGAGTTCGAGCCTTGCCCGCGTCTTCTCATCTCTCCTTTGTCCTGATCGCTTACAGCGAGCCCTGGCGCGCCGACCAGCTGTGCCGGCTGGTCAACGAGCTGCGCCCGGGCATGCAGGTGGCGCTGTTCAGTGACGGCCGCTCGGCGCTGGCGGCCTGCCGGCGGCAGCTGCCGAACCTGATGATCGTCGACGGTGAGCTGGAGGGCCTCGACGGCTTCGCCCTGCTGCGCGAGCTGCGCCGACACGGGCCGAGCCAGCGCCTGCCCTGCATCCTCATCAGCGAACGCACCGATGCGGTGAGCGTGCGCGCTGCGTTGCCGCTGTCGCCGGCCGCCTATCTCGGCAAGCCCTATGACCTGGCTGCGCTGCGGCTGCGGCTCGATCGGCTGTTGCCGCGCTCGGCCGGTGGCATCGGGCGCGTGCAGCCGGCCGACGACAGCCTCGACGGCTTTCTCGAGCGCATGCGTGAGAACAACCGCGGTGCGCCGCTGACCGAGGCGGCCCACGCCTCGATCGCCAGCCTGCTCGGCGGGCAGAGCGAGCTGGCCGAAGAGCACGCCGTGCTGCGCTGCGATCCGCAGGTAACCGCGCGGGTCATCAGTTTTGCCAACAGTCACGGCCCGCAGCAGGACGAGCCCAGCCAGACCCTGACCGAGGCCATCGAGCGCCTCGGGCGCCACCGCAGCCAGGAGCTGCTCGGCCAGCTGGCGATCCAGCACAACGCCCGGCTGAGCGACCCGCACCTGAGCGACCATGGGGCCAGGGTCGCCGCGCAGGCGCTGCTGGCGGCCGAACTGGCAGCCTGGCTGGCGCGCCGCCTGCAGCTCGATGCGCGGCTGTGCTACACCGCCGGCCTGCTGCAGAACATCGGTGAACTGGCGGTGCTGCGCTCCGCGCAGGACTGGCTCGACGGCGGTGGCGAGCTGGACGAAACCGAACTGCAACGCCAGCTGGCCACCCGCGCCGCCGGCTACGGCTCGGCGTTGCGCACGCGCTGGGGCCTGCCGCTCGGCCTGCGCCAGCTGATCGGCGCCTACTACACGCTGGGGGCCGGTGTGCTCAGCCGTGAGGCGCTGGTGCTCAATCTCGTGCGGCAACTGCTGGAGCTGCCCGCCGAGACGCCAGCGATCAGCCTGGCCGACTGTCGCGCGGCGCGCCTGCTACGCCTCGATCCGGCTGTACTCGAGCAGGCTCCGCGTAGCGCCTGACCAGCCAACGATCGGCGCGGTATGCACCGCCCACTGCTATCACTACAAGGCATGACGACCCATCAACGGGAGCGGGTCGACAGCGTCCGTACGCTTATCTATTCTGCAGTGCGAAATAAGATTCCGTAATTTCAACAACAAGCGGAGGATTGCATGGCAGAGTTCGTGCGACTGCAACGACACGGCGCGATCGCCCTGATCATCGTCGATAACCCTCCCGTGAATGCGCTCAGCCAGCCGGTGCGCCAAGGCCTGCAGCAGGCCTTCCAGGCGGCCGACGCCGATCCGGCGGTGCAGGCCGTGGCGCTGGTCTGCGAGGGCAATACCTTCATCGCCGGCGCGGACATCAAGGAATTCGGCAAACCGCCGCAGGCGCCGAGCCTACCGGACGTCATCGACAGCATCGAGAACAGCCGCAAGCCGAGCGTCGCGGTCATTCACGGCAGCGCCTTGGGTGGTGGTCTGGAAGTCGCGCTGGGTTGTCACTACCGCGTTGCGCGCAAAGACGCCAAGGTCGGCCTGCCCGAAGTGAAGCTCGGCCTGCTGCCCGGTGCCGGCGGCACCCAGCGCCTGCCGCGCCTGGCGGGCGTGGCCAAGGCGCTGGACATGATCGTCAGCGGTCAGCCGATCGGCGCCGCGGAGGCCCTCGAGCACCACATCGTCGACGAGCTGTTCGAGGGCGATCTGGTCGAAGCGGGCCTGGCCTATGCGCAGCGCCTGATCGACGAGGGGCGCGGCCCGCGCCGGACCGGCGAGCAGAGCGCAGGGCTGGAAGGCGCCGACAATGCCGAGCTGATCGCCGCCAAGCACGCCGAGGTGGCCAAGCGCATGCGCGGGCTGTTCTCGCCACTGCGCTGCATCGCCGCAGTCGAGGCGGCGACGAAGTTGCCGCTGGCCGAGGGCCTCAAGCGCGAGCGCGAGCTGTTCGCCGAATGCCTGCAGTCGCCGCAGCGCGCCGCGCTGGTGCACAGCTTTTTCGCCGAGCGCCAGGCCGGCAAGATCGCCGACCTGCCGGCCGACGTGAAGCCGCGCGCAGTCAAGTCGGCCGCGGTGATCGGTGGCGGCACCATGGGCGTCGGTATCGCCCTGTGCTTCGCCAATGCCGGTATCCCGGTCAAGCTGCTGGAAATCAACGAAGAAGCGCTCGGCCGCGCGCTGCAGCGCGCCCGCGACACCTATGGCGCCAGCGTCAAGCGTGGCAGCCTGACCGAGGAGGCAATGGAGCAGCGCCTCAAGCGGGTCGAGGGCGTCACCGACTATGCCGCCCTGGCGGACGTCGACCTGGTGATCGAGGCGGTGTTCGAGGAGATGGACGTCAAGCGCCAGGTCTTCGAGCGGCTCGATGCGGTCTGCAAGCCGGGCGCCATCCTCGCCAGCAATACCTCGTCGCTGGACCTGAACCAGATCGCCGCATTTACCCGGCGCCCCGAGGACGTGGTGGGCCTGCATTTCTTCAGTCCGGCCAACGTCATGCGCCTGCTCGAAGTGGTACGCGGCGCGAAGACCAGCGACGAGGTGCTGGCCACCGCGATGGCTGTCGGCAAGCAGCTGAAAAAGGTCTCGGTGGTGGTCGGCGTGTGCGACGGCTTCGTCGGCAACCGCATGATCTTCCAGTACGGCCGCGAAGCGGAGTTCCTGCTGGAGGAGGGGGCTACGCCGCAGCAGGTCGATGGCGCCTTGCGCAATTTCGGCATGGCCATGGGGCCGTTCGCCATGCGCGACCTCTCGGGGCTCGACATCGGTCAGGCGATCCGCAAGCGCCAGCGCGCCGAGCTGCCGGCCGACCGCGACTTCCCCACGGTGTCGGACAAGCTCTGCGAAGCCGGCATGCTGGGGCAGAAGACCGGCGCCGGCTACTACCGCTACGAGCCCGGTAACCGCACGCCGCTGGAGAACCCCGACCTCGCGCCGATGCTCGACGCCGCCTCGCGTGAGAAGGGCCTCGAGCGGCGCGAACTGGACGAGCAATACATCATCGAGCGGACGATTTACGCATTGGTGAACGAGGGCGCGAAGATCCTCGAGGAAGGCATCGCCCAGCGCGCCAGCGACATCGACGTCATCTACCTCAACGGCTACGGCTTCCCGGCCTTCCGCGGCGGCCCGATGTTCTATGCCGACAGCGTCGGCCTGGACCAGGTGCTGGCGCGGGTCAAGGCGCTGCACGCGCGCTGCGGTGACTGGTGGAAGCCGGCGCCGCTGCTGGAAAAACTGGCCGCCGAAGGCCGCACCTTTTCGGACTGGCAGCCCGGCCAGTGAGCCGCCTGCCAACCCCCTGTCGAACGATCAGAGGATGCATCAATGAACGTCAATTTCACGGCTGAAGAGCTCGCGTTCCGCGACGAGGTGCGGGCCTTCCTCGAGAGCGAACTGCCGGCGGACATCGCCGCCAAGGTCAAGCTCGGCAAGCACCTGTCCAAGGAAGACCACCAGCGCTGGCAGCAGATCCTGGTCAAGCGCGGCTGGTATGCGCCGGGCTGGCCGGTAGAGCTGGGCGGGACCACCTGGGGCCCGGTCGAGAAGCACATCTTCGACGAAGAGTGCGCCGCCTATGGCGCGCCGCGCACCGTGCCCTTCGGCGTCAACATGGTCGCCCCGGTGATCATCAAGTTCGGCACCCAGCAGCAGATCGACCATTACCTGCCGCGCATCCTCTCCGGCGAGGACTGGTGGTGCCAGGGCTACTCCGAGCCGGGCGCCGGCTCGGACCTGGCGAGCCTCAAGACCCGTGCGGTGCGCGAAGGCGATCACTACATCGTCAATGGCCAGAAGACCTGGACCACCCTCGGCCAGCACGCCAACATGATTTTCTGCCTGGTGCGCACCGACCCGGAAGCGCAGCAGCAGCAGCGCGGCATCAGCTTCCTGTTGATCGACATGAGCACACCAGGCATCAGCGTGCGCCCGATCATCACCCTCGACGGCGATCACGAGGTCAACGAAGTCTTCTTCGACAACGTCAGGGTGCCGGTGGAAAACCTGGTCGGCGAAGAGAACAAGGGCTGGACCTGCGCCAAGTACCTCCTGACCCACGAGCGCACGGGCCTGGCCGGCATCGGTGCGTCGAAGGCGGCGCTGGCGCAGCTCAAGCGCATCGCCATGAAGGAAACCGCGGGCGGCCGGCCGATGCTCGACGACCCGCTGTTCCGCGCCCAGGTCGCCGAGGTCGAGATGCAGCTGATGGCCATCGAGATGAGCACCCTGCGCATTCTCGCCGCGGCGAAGGAAGGCGGTGTGCCGGGTGCCGAATCCTCGATCCTCAAGGTCAAGGGCACCGAGATCCGTCAGGCGATAACCCACCTGCTGCGCAAGGTCATTGGTCCTTACGCGCTGCCCTTCCTCGAGGAAGAGCTGGAGCTCGATTACAGCGGTGAGCCGCTGCACGCCGACTACAGCCCCGCGCTGGCCGGCCACTACTTCAACTTCCGCAAGCTGTCGATCTTCGGCGGCTCGAACGAAATCCAGAAGAACATCGTCTCGAAGATGATTCTCGAGCTGTAAGGGGGCACCGCAATGGACTTCAAACTGACCGAAGAACAACAAATGCTGCAGGACACCGCGGCCCGCCTGGTGCGCGACGCCTACCCGTTCGAGCGGCGCGAGAAGTATCGCGAATCCGAGCAGGGTTTCTCCGTCGACTTCTGGAACCAGCTCGGCGAGCTGGGCCTCACCGCCGTGCCCTTCGCCGAGGACTTCGGCGGCTTCGGCGGCACCGGCGTCGAGACCATGCTAGTGATGACCGAGCTGGGCCGCGGCCTGACCCTCGAGCCCTACCTGCACTCGGTGGTGTTCGGCGGCGGGCTGATCGATCAGCTCGGCAGCGACGCACAGAAGCAGGACCTGCTGCCGCAGGTCGCCGCCGCCTCGCTGCAACTGGCCGTGGCTGTCGAAGAGCCGCAGAGCCACTACTACCTGAACGATGTGCAGACGAGGGCCGAGGCGGCCGGTGACGGCTTCAGGCTGTCCGGCCGCAAGGCAGTGGTCATCGGCGGGCACACCGCCGGCCGGATCATCGTCTCGGCACGGGTGAGCGGCGAGCGCTTCGATGAGCAGGGCATCGGCCTGTTCCTGGTCGACCCGAACGCGCAAGGCGTGACCCGCCGCGTGTACCCGACCATCGACGGGCGCAAGGGCTGCGAGCTGTTCCTCGACAACGTCCAGGTCGGCGCCGACGCGGTGCTCGGCGAGCCGGGCAACGCCTTCGCCGCGCTGCGCTACCAGCAGGGGCGCGCCATCGCTGCGCAATGCGCCGAAGCGCTGGGCAACATGGACGAGGCCTGCAAGCTGACCCTCGACTACCTGAAGACGCGCAAGCAGTTCGGCGTGCCGATCGGCAAGTTCCAGGTCCTGCAGCACCGCATGGTCGACATGCAGACCGAGCTGGAGCAGGCCACCAGCATGGCGATCCTGGCCGCGACCTTCGCCGACGGCGAAGACAACGACGACCGCCGCCGCGTGCTGGCCGCGGCCAAGTACATCTGCACCCGCGCCGGCCGCAAGATCGCCGAAGAAGCCATCCAGCTGCACGGCGGCATCGGCATGACCTGGGAATACAACCTGGCCCACCACGCCAAGCGCCTGGTCATGATCGGCCACGAGTTCGGCGACGAGGATCATCACGTCAAGGCGTTCGCGGGGTTGATGCAGGTGGCGTGAGGGCGGCCGGCCGGTGGAAAGCTCGCGCAGCGGTTTTCCACCGGCTCGGCCCAGATCGGTGGAAACGCCTTCGGCGTTTGCCACCCGGCGCCCGCCGGCTCAGGCCGGCGCCAGGGCTGGCAGCAGGTGCTGTTCCCACAGCGCTTCGCGCTGCGCGGGGCGGAAAAAGCCGAAATGGCCGATGCGTGACGCGCCGACATCCTGCGGTGCGAGGCGCTGCATGCGCTTGGGTGCGTTGACGTAGAAGCCGTGCAGCGAAGCGGTGCTGCGTGCGGACATCATTTCGTCGTCGGTGAACGACAGCGATACCAGTGGCGTCCGCACCGCGGCGAAGGCGTCGCGCATCCAGTCGCCTTCGGCGCCGACCAGATATTCCGGATGCAGGCACCAGCGCCGCCACTGGCGAATGACGCCGGCAGGCAGGTCGCCCACCGCACCGAGACGCTTGCCGGGGAAATAGCCGAACAGTGGGGTCAGCGCGGGCGCCAGGGCATGCCAGAGCAGCCATGCCTGCTTGCGAATCTGCGGGCTGTTGTCGCGCCAGTAACCGCTCCCGGCGGCGATGGTGATGACTCGCGCGATGCGTTCATGGCCCTCGACCAAGGGGACGATCTGCGCACCGAGGCTGTGTCCGAGCCAGTACAGCGGGCGGTCGCCGGCAGCTTCGGCGGCGGCGTCGAGCACCGCGCTGCAGTCGTCGCGCGCCCAGCCCAGGATGTCCACCTCGAGTGCGCGCAGCGGGCCACAGCGCGATTCGCCAATGCCGCGATAGTCGAAGGTCACCGCCAGGTAGCCGCGCTCGGCCAGCCAGGCGGCGAAGTCGCGGTAGAAGCGTTGGGGGACGCCGATGGCCGGAGCGAGCAGTGCGACCCCACGGGCTTCGCCGCGCGGCGCGTACCAGTAGCTGGCCAATGCCTGGCCCTGACGGTTTGCGAGGTGGCGTGCCTGGGGGTGCAAGGGCTTCATTATTGTTCTCCGGTGCAGGGCAGGGCGACGGCGTGGCAACATAGGCCGGCTGGAATATAGTTCTAGAATAATTTTCTAGTCAAGGAGCGCCTATGGCCGGCAATGGCCGCAAGCAGCAGATTCTCCAGGCGGCGCTGGCCTGCTTCAGCGAGCACGGCGTCGACGGCACCACGATCGAGATGATCCGTGACCGCTCGGGCGCCAGCATCGGCAGCCTCTATCATCACTTCGGCAACCGCGAGCGGATCATCGCCGCGCTCTATCTGGAAGGCATTGGCCAGTACGCAGCCCTGCTCGAAGCAGGCCTGATCGACACGCTCGACGCCGAGGCCTGCGTGCGCCTGTTCGTGACCGGCTACATCGATTGGGTGGTCGAGCATCCCGATTGGGCGCGCTTCATCCTGCACAATCGCGGGCGGGTGGAAGCCGGCGAGGCTGGCGAGCGCCTGCGGCAGTTCAACCAGGCCCATGGCGAGCGGATCGCGGGCGTGTTGCGCAAGCACCGCCAGGCCGGCGCGTTTCGTGAGTTGCCCGGCGAGTGCTTCGTTTCGGTGGTCATCGGGCCGAGCCAGGACATGGCGCGCAACTGGCTGGCCGGGCGCAGCAAGCGGCCGCTGGCCGAGTACCGCGAGCTGCTGGCGCAGATCGCCTGGGACAGCGTGCGCGCAGCGGCGGTCTGAACGGCGACGTTAGACGCCGAGGCTTTCGATGTCGCGGGCGAGCATTTCCAGCTGTTGCGCCAGCGAGCTGCGCAGGGTCGCCTCGTCGAGCTGGAACGATGGCGCTCCGCAGGTCAGCGCCATGATGCTGCCGTCGGCCAGGCGCAGCGGCACGCCGGCGGCGCGCACGTTGCGGTCCCAGTCGCCGAGCGACAGGCAGAAGCCGTCGCGCTCGTACTCGGCGAACGAGCCGCGCAGCGAGGCTTCGATGGGCGCCCATTCATCGCCGTACTTGGCGGCCAGCGCGGCCAGCAGATGCTCGCGCTCCTTTTCCGGCGTGGCGGCAAGAAACGCCCGACCTGCAGCGGTGGTCGCCAGCGGCAGGCGCACGCCGGCATCCATGCGCAGGGTGGTGACCTCGGCGGGGCGGCAGTTCTCGACGTAGATCATCGACAGCCGGTCGCGGCAGGTCAGGCCGACCGTGGTGTGCGTGCGCCGGGCAAAGTCGTCCATGTAGGGCTTGGCCAGCTGCCGCACGCGCAGGTTCGAGACATAGGCATAGCCGAGCGCCAGCACGCCGGAATCGAGCTGGTACTTTTCCAGCTGCGGTGAATAGCTGAGGTAGCCGAGGCGGGTCAGGGTGTAGGTCAGGCGCGAGATGGTCGGCTTCGGCAGGCCGGTGAGGCGGGCGATGTCCTGATTGCCGAGCACTACCGAGCCGTGGGTGAAAGCCCGCAGCACCTCGAGCCCGCGGGCCAAGGCCTCGACGAACTTGCGATCCTTGGGTGGGCTGGAGTCGGGGTGGTCGGTCATGCTCTGGGGTTCCGGCAAAAGGGCAGCGGGGCGAACGATAACAGATCGCCCCGTCAGCGGCAGTGCGGCATGCGGGGATGCGCGAGGCGGGCTTATAAAGGAAGCGGAACGCCGGCGAGACGGCATCGCGCAAGATGCGCGCAGCAGCAACCGTTCGGGTGGAAAAACCACACCGCGCTTGTTGCACCGGGGGGTTTCTGATATAAAGCAGCGCTCTTTTCTAGGGGCACGCTTTGTTCGTTCGCAGCGTAGCCGGTAAGACCCCGATGAAACGCGGCGCCAAGCGCCAGATGACAATTGATTTCAAGCGGCCAACCCATGCCGGGTTGGGCATGTGGTTTAGAGGGCTGAGGCATGTCGAGAGTCTGTCAAGTTACCGGTAAGGGTCCGGTAACCGGGAACAACATTTCCCACGCACACAACAAAACCCGTCGTCGTTTCCTGCCGAACCTGCAGCATCACCGCTTCTGGGTCGAGTCCGAGAAGCGCTTCGTGCGTCTGCGCGTTTCCGCCAAGGGCATGCGCATCATCGACAAGCGTGGCATCGACGCCGTTCTGGCCGAGCTGCGCGCCCGTGGCGAGAAGGTTTAAGGAGAACAATCATGCGTGACCTGATCCGTTTGGTGTCCAGCGCCGGTACCGGCCACTTCTACACCACCGACAAGAACAAGCGCACTACGCCCGACAAGATCGAGATCAAGAAATTCGATCCCGTCGTTCGTAAGCACGTGATCTACAAGGAAGCCAAGATCAAGTAATTGATCGGCCCTTGAACGAAGAACCCGCCAATCGGCGGGTTCTTTCGTTTTGGCGGCTTGTGCAGGCAGCCGCTCAGGCGGCTGCACGAATGCCGTCGGCGAAGCGCTCGATCATCGCATCGATGTGCGGTTTGTCGATGATCAATGCCGGCGACAGCGCAATGGTGTCGCCGCTGGCACGCACCATCAGACCCTTTTCGAAGCACTGACGGAACACCTCGTAGCCGCGCTTGCCGACCCCGTCGGGGTGTGCCTCGAACTGCACGCCGGCAACCAGCCCGACGGTGCGGATGTCGATCACGTGGGGCAGGTCGCGGAGGCTGAACAGCGCCTCCTGCCAGTACGGCTCGAGCTCGATGGCTTTTTCGAACAGCCCCTCGCGCGCATAGATCTCCTGGGTCGCCAGGGCCGCGGCACAGGCCACCGGATGCCCGGAATAGGTGTAGCCGTGAAAGAACTCGATGGCACTTTCCGGGCCGGTCATGAACGCCTCGAACAGGTGATCGGCCACGAACACTGCACCCATCGGCACCGAGCCGTTGGTCAGGCCCTTGGCGCAGGTGATCATGTCCGGGGTGACGCCCCAGCGTTCGGCGGCGAAGGCCTTGCCGACACGGCCAAAGCCGGTGATGACCTCATCGAAGATCAGCAGGATGCCGTGCTTGGCGGTGATCTCGCGCAGGCGCTGCAGGTAGCCGACCGGGGGCAGGATCACGCCGGCCGAGCCAGACATCGGTTCGACGATCACAGCGGCGATGTTCTCTGCGCCGTGCAGCGTGACCAGTCGCTCCAGCTCGTCGGCCTTTTCCACGCCGTATTGCGGCAAGCCGCGGCTGAAGGCATTGCGCGCCAGGTCCAGCGTGTGTGGCAGGTGGTCGACCCCCGGCAGCAGGGCGCCGAAGGCGCGGCGGTTGTTCGGCATGCCGCCGACCGAGATGCCACCGAAGCCGACGCCGTGATAAGCCAGTTCGCGGCCGATCAGTCGCGTGCGCGTGCCTTGGCCGATGGCGCGCTGGTAGGCCAGCGCGACCTTCAGCGCAGTGTCCACCGACTCCGAACCCGAGTTGGTGAAGAACACCCGGCTGAGCCCGGCGGGGGTGATGTGGCTGAGTTTCTCGGCCAGCTCGAAGGGCAGCGGATGACCCATCTGGAAGGTCGGCGCGAAGTCCATCTGTGCGATCTGCCGGCTGACCGCTTCGCTGATTTCGCGTCGGCCGTGGCCGGCGTTACAGCACCAGAGGCCGGCGGTGCCATCGAGGATCTGGCGGCCGTCGCTGGCGGTGTAGTAGAGCCCCTCGGCCTTCTCCAGCAAGCGCGGGCTGGCCTTGAACTGGCGGTTGGCGGTAAAGGGCATCCAGAAATGATCGGGCGAGGCGCTGGGGTGGAAATCGTTGGCCATGGCAAGCTCCGGCAGGAATGCGGGTTCGGCGGCTATGCTGTGAGGCGACCGGGCGGTGCTTGCACAGCGATACCTGGAGTCTATGTTTAATAAAACGAACAAAACAAGCCGATATCCTGGGCTTTCGTAAAAAATATTGATAGCCCAGAGCCGCTCATTTAGGGTGCCTGTCTGACGAGGCGAAAACCGCCTGGCGGGTCCTGCGGGATCCCGTCGCTCGGCTGGTTGGCGCAGCTCATTCGACTCCATCCACAAGAGGACGCTCCATGACCACTCTGACCCTCGCCGACTGGCAACAGCGTGCGCGCGATCTGCACATCGAAGGCCGCGCCTTCATCCAGGGGCGCTACACGCCGGCGGCGAAGGGCGAGGTGTTCGACTGCATCAGCCCGGTGGATGGGCGGCTGCTGACCCAGGTAGCCAGTTGCGACGAGGCCGACGCCGAACAGGCCGTGGCCAGCGCCCGGGCGGCCTTCGACAGCGGTGTCTGGTCGCGCATGGCGCCGGCACGGCGCAAGGCCGTGCTGGTGCGCTTCGCCGAACTCATCGAGGCGAACGCCGAAGAGCTGGCGCTGCTGGAAACCCTGGACATGGGCAAACCGATCGCCGACGCCCTGGCGGTGGACATGCCGGCCGCCGCGCGCGCGATCCGCTGGAATGGCGAAGCGATCGACAAGGTCTACGACGAGGTGGCCGCAACGCCGGAGGACCAGCTGGGGCTGGTCACCCGCGAGCCGGTGGGTGTGGTCGCCGCCATCGTGCCGTGGAACTTCCCGCTGCTGATGGCCTGCTGGAAGCTCGGGCCGGCGCTGGCGACCGGCAACTCGGTGATCCTCAAGCCGTCGGAGAAATCCCCGCTGACCGCGCTGCGTGTCGCCCAGCTGGCGATCGAGGCCGGTATTCCGGCCGGTGTGCTGAACGTGCTGCCCGGCTACGGGCACACGGTGGGCAAGGCGCTGGCATTGCACATGGATGTCGATACGCTGGTGTTCACCGGTTCCACCCGCGTGGCCAAGCAGCTGATGATCTACGCCGGCGAATCGAACATGAAGCGGGTCTGGCTGGAGGCCGGCGGCAAGAGCCCGAACATCGTCTTTGCCGATGCGCCTGATCTGGCTGCGGCGGCCCAGGCAGCGGCCGGCGCCATCGCCTTCAACCAGGGCGAGGTATGCACTGCAGGGTCGCGCCTGCTGGTGGAGCGCTCGATCAAGGAGCGCTTTCTGCCGATGGTCGTCGAGGCCCTCAAGGGCTGGAAGCCGGGCAATCCGCTCGATCCGGCGACCAACGTCGGCGCGCTGGTCGACAACGGGCAGCTGAATACCGTGCTCGGTTACATCGAGGCCGGCCGCGAAGCCGGGGCCAAGGTGCTGCTGGGCGGCGCGCGCACCCTCGAGGAAACCGGTGGCGTCTATGTCGAGCCGACGCTGTTCGACGGGGTCGACAATGCGATGAAGATCGCCCGCGAGGAAATCTTCGGCCCGGTGCTCTCGGTCATCACCTTCGACAGCGCCGAAGAGGCGGTGGCGATCGCCAACGACACCCCCTACGGGCTGGCCGCTGCCTTGTGGACCGCCGATCTGTCCAAGGCGCACCGCACGGCGCGCGCCCTGCGCGCCGGCAGCGTGTGGGTCAACCAGTATGACGGCGGCGATATGACGGCGCCCTTCGGGGGGTTCAAGCAGTCGGGCAACGGCCGCGACAAGTCGCTGCATGCGTTCGACAAGTACACCGAGCTCAAGGCGACCTGGATCAAGCTGTAGCAGCCGACACGGCGCTGGCACGGATCACCGCCCGATCCGTGCCGGCAGCGCCACAGAGCGGCCGAGTCACTGGCCCCAGCTGCCACTGCGGCGCATTACACCCCACTGATGTTTGCGCCGTGAGAACCACTGCCACAGGCCGCGCACGCGCCACAGGGTGTTGAGCTGGCGGTAGCCAAAGTTCTCCAGCACCGCCATGAGAAACAGCTGCAGCATGTCGCGGCGGCGGCTGTAGACGTGAAACGACAACGTCTCGAGCAGCAGGCCGTTGACCGACAGCAGGATGCCCATTCCGATCGCCACGAGCAGGAACAGGGCCAGGGCCGCCGGCGATACGGCACCCAGGGCGAAGCCGCCGAGCATGAACCCATAGCCCGCCAGTTCGATCAGCGGGCCGAGCCATTCGAAAAGCGCCATGAACGGCCAGGCCAGCCAGCCGGGCGTGCCGCCGCGCGGGCTGAAGGCCAGGCGCGTATGCCGGCCGAGGCTTTCGGCCAGGCCGCGCTGCCAGCGGCTGCGCTGGCGGCCGAGGGTACCGAGGTCTTCGGGGCATTCGGTCCAGCAGATCGGGTCGGGCAGGTAACGGATGCGGTAGGGAATGCGCGCCTTGCGATGATGGCGATGCAGGCGCACCACCAGCTCCATGTCCTCGCCCACGGTATCGGTGCGGTAGCCGCCGACGGCCATGACCCGTTCACGGTCGAACAGGCCGAAGGCGCCGGAGATGATCAGCACCGCGTTGAGCGGCGACCAGCCGAGGCGGCCGAAGAGAAAGGCGCGCAGATACTCGACGATCTGAAAGCGCGCCAGCCAGTTGCGTGGCAGCCCGGCGCGGATGAGAAAACCGCCGCGCACCTGCGAACCGTTGGCGATGCGCACGGTGCCGCCGGCGGCAATGGTGCGCTCGTCTTCGAGGAACGGCTGGACCACCCGCAGCAGGCTGTCGCGCTGCAGGATGGAGTCGGCGTCGACACCGCAGAACAGGCCGTAGCGCGACGCGTTGATGCCGGCGTTCAACGCATCGGCCTTGCCGCCGTTGGCTTTGTCCACCACCCGCAGGTTGGCGTAGCGACGCGAGCGGTAGATGGCAGTGACCGGCTGGTGCGGCACCGCCTGGCGCAGCGGCTCGGGATGCGGCAGCAGCTCGAATTCCTCGATCAGCAAGGCCAGGGTGCGGTCGCTGGAGCCATCGTTGATCACCACCACCTCGAACTCGGGGTACTGCAACTGCAGCATCGAGCGCACCGAAGTACGAATGGTCGCCTCTTCGTTGAAGGCGGGCATGAGCACCGACACCGGTGGCTCCACGCCCAGGTAGGGCGCAGCTTCGCCCGCTTCGGCGCGCCGCCGCATGTAGCCCATCAGGCTGGCCATCGACAGCAGGTTGAGCAGCAGATAGGTGCCATTGAGCAGCAGGAAGTAGCCGATGAAGCCCAGCTGCAGCCACCAGAGCCAGTCAACGCTCATCGCTTCAGCTCCACCATGGCACGGCGCAGGGCGTCCTGGCCGTAGCGGTCGTCGACCTCCTGCAGCAGATGCTGCAGTCGCTCCGGCGTGGCGCCGGGCAGGTGCGCCAGGGCGTCGGCCGCGGCCTGGCGTACCGCCCAGTTGCTGTCGGCGAGCAGGGGCACGAACAGCGGACTGTCGTCGCGGCGCGCCTGGCGCTGCAGCGCTTCGAGGGCGGCCAGACGCACGTCGGCCCCGGCGTGTGCCAGGGCTCGCTGCAGGCGCGTCCGATCACGCGGGTCGGCAAGCTCGCCGAGGCAGCGCAGGGCGATCTGCAAGGCTTCGGCGGCGGCGCCCTCGTCCAGCCGGGCGCGAGCCCAGGGCGCGGCGTGACGTGGGTCGCCGTACACCAGCAGTGCCGCCATGCGCGTGCGCTGCGGCTCGTCGAGCAGGTTCAGCAGGGCCAGCAACGGGCCGGTAACCGCCTCGGCGCCGGCCTGCAGACAGAGTCCGGTGAGCCGTGGCAGCGCCCAGTCCGCGCGCTGCGCGGCGAGCGGCAGGAGGGTCTGCATGGCGCGCGCCGGGTCCATGGCGATGAGCGTCTGCGCCGCGGCCAGGGCAACGCTGGTGTTGCGGTTGCGCAGCAACGGCAACACCGCTTCCCAGTGACGCGGGTCGGCCAGGTGGCGCAGGCAGGTCAGGCCGATCAGCCGGGCACGAACGCGGCCGCGCAACAGGTCCAGCGCCCGGCGCTCCATGCCCAGGGCGACCAGCGCGCGATTCATCCGCTCGTGGGCGGCGCCGCGCAACTGCAGCTGGGTGCGGTTCCATTGCAAGAGAAACCACAGCCGATGGTTGCGGGCACGCGGTGCCGTCGCTTCAGGCAGTTCGTCGCTCAGGCTGCACAGTGCGAAGTAGGGGCGCCAGTGATCGTTGAAGGCCTGCCGGCGACGGCCGCGCAGCCGGGTCAGCTCGCCCAGCAGGAGCACCTGCAGCAACACCAGCAGGGTCAGGCCGGCCAGGGCCAGCGCGCAGTAGAACGCCAGCTGCAGGATTGCATCTTCCGGGCGTAGCGCCGCGAGGAGGTCTGCCGGCGCTTCGCAGAGCCAGGCCGGGCAGCGCATCGATCCGTCAGAAGGCATGGCGCAGGCCGAGCTGCAGCCACTGGCGGTCGTAATAGTCGCCCTGGCGGTGATGGCCGATTTCCCAGGTCAGCGCCCAGCGCCGGCTGAACCAGTGGCGACCCTGCAGGCTGATGGCGCGCACGTCGCTGGTGATCACCTGGCGCTCCTCGACCGCCTCCTCCTCCCCCGCGGTGAGGCGCAGGCCGGCGTAGCTCAGGCCGTCGTAGTAATAGTCCAGCGCCAGGTCGTGGCCGATCGGCGTGCCGGCGTTGGCGACATCGGTGAGGTTGAGGGTGTAGCCGGCGCGCCAGTTGCCCCAGTAGCGTTCGGCCGCCAGCGCCAGGCGGTCGACCCGGGTGGTCGCATACTCGGTACGCCGCAGGCTCAGCGCGCCGAGATAGCCATGCGGCAGTCGGCGCTGCAGGCGCAGGTCGGCATGCCATTCGGGCAGGAAGTAGGGCGAGGGCTGGTAGCCGATCTCCGGTTGCAGCGCCCAGTTCGCGTCCAGCGGCACCACGGCGCCGAGTTCGGCGCCCTCGTCCCACTCGCCGAAACGCTGCTCGCGCAACAGCGCGGCATACCAGCCAAGCCCCTCGGGCTGCGTCGAGCTGTAGTCCAGGCGCTGGCTGCGCCAGTTGTCGAAGCCGTTGTCGAGCCAGTCCTGGCGGGCAGAGATCTCCAGTTCATGCCGGCGGGTCGCTGGCGCGGCGACGGTTGGCGCGGCGCCTGTCACCGGCACGCTGAGGGCGGCGCGCGCCTGCTGGATGACTTGCTGCACTTCGGCATAGCCCGGTGCGAGGCGCTCGGCGCGTTCCAGCGGGACCAGCGCGCGCTGCGGGAAGCCGGCCCAGAGCAGCGCTTGGCCCTGGCCGAGCAGGTAGTCGGCGTTGTCCGGCTGCTCGCTCAGCAGGCGCTGGTACAGGGGCAGCGCCTGCTCG
Source organism: Stutzerimonas sp. CXK-1 (assembly GCF_057738225.1). Taxonomy (NCBI): domain Bacteria; kingdom Pseudomonadati; phylum Pseudomonadota; class Gammaproteobacteria; order Pseudomonadales; family Pseudomonadaceae; genus Stutzerimonas; species Stutzerimonas sp. CXK-1. Next base: position 234,931 of record NZ_CM173217.1, read on the forward strand.
GCGTGGCCCTGCCAGGCGAGCACGCGCGCCAGCAGAAAGCGTGCGTCACGGTCCTGCGGTGCGGTGGCGAGATGCGTCTCCAGCGTCTGGCGCGCCGCGTCCAGGCGCTGCTCGCGTACCTGGCGCTCGGCCTCGGCGACGCCGGCGCAGGCTCCGGTGCCGTACAGCGCGAGCGACAGCCACAGGGCCAGGCGTCTCATCGGCGCGTCCTCAGCAGGCGGCGGATGCGCGCCAGCAGCTCTTCGGGCTGGAATGGCTTGGTCACATAGTCGTCGGCGCCGAGTTCCAGCGCGCGCACCACGTCGACTTCGCGGGCCTTGGCGGTGAGCATCAGGACCGGCAGCGTTTCCCAGCCGGGTTGCGCCCGCAGCCGCTCGATCAGTTCCAGACCGTCGTGATAGGGCAGCATGATGTCCATCAGCGCCAGGTCGGGCGGTGCGTTCGTAGCCAGGCAGTCGAGCGCCTGGCGGCCGTCGGCCGCGTGCTCGACGGCAAAGCCGTGGCGCTCGAGCAGAAAGCGGATCAGAAAGGCGATGTCCTCCTCGTCCTCGACCATGAGAATGCGTTGGCTGGCGGATTCGGTCATCGGTGAACCTCGTCAGTGTCGGGTTGTGCGCGTGGCGGCCAGTGTTGCAGCAGGTGCTGGATCAGCCTGGCCAGTTGCTCGCCGTCGTGGCGCGACTTGACCAGCTGGCGCAGGGTCAGCCGGCTGTCGTGGACCGGGGCGTCGAGCGCGGAGAACAGGATCACCGGAGGCGGCGGGTCGCTCTGCGCCAGTTGGTCGAACAATTCGCTGCCGCTGCCGTCGGGCAGCATCAGGTCGATAATCGCCAGATCGAAGGATTGCGCGGCGAGCAGCTGGCGCGCCTCGCTCAGCGTCGCTGCGCCGTGCAGCTCGACGTCCAGCGCCTCGAAGCGCCGCGCCAGGAGGGTGCGCAGATCCTCGTCGTCCTCGACATGAAGCAGGCGTGGCCGGCCGTGGCGGGGCGGCAGGCAGGCCTGGATCACGCGCAACACCTGCGTGGGGTCGACGGGCTTGCTCAGCCAGTCGATCACGCCGACCGCGCCGCCGCGCAGCGCGCCGTCATCTTCCGCACGGCGCTGTGGCTGCAGCCCGACGATCAGCACCGGCAACTGCTGATAGCGCGGCTGGCTACGCAGGTTTTGCAGGAAATCCAGGCTGTCCGCGTCGTCCAGCGCCGGGCTCAGCGTCAGCGCATGGATAACGTATTGCCCGAGCAGTTCGCGGGCCTGCCCGGCGCTGTGTGCGATGACGGCCTGATAGCCCTGCGCACCGAGCGCCTCGGCCAGTTGCACGGCGGCGGCCGCGTCCGGCTCGAGGATGAGAATCCGTGCCGGTCCGCTGCCTGATGCCCGCGGCTCGGGGGCGACGACTGTGGTATCGGGCGGTGGGTCGGCGTCGGCTGGAAGCGGCAGGCGGAACCAGAAGCGCGTGCCCTCGCCGGCCCGGGTGTCGAAGCCGATCTGCCCGCCCATCTGCTCGATCAAGGCGCGGGTGATCGCCAGCCCCAGGCCGGTGCCACCGCGCTGGCGGGCGTCGGAGGCGTCCGCCTGGGCGAAGCGCTCGAAGATGCGCGGGCGGAAATCCTCGGCGATGCCAGCGCCGCGGTCGCGCACGCCGATTTCCAGCTGCTGGCCGTGCCGTTGCAGGTCGACCGTTACCGCGGCACCGCGCGGCGAATGCTTGATGGCGTTGGACAACAGGTTGGCCATCACCTGGGTGAAACGATCCGCATCGAGCCGCGCTTCGCTGGCGAACGGCTCGGCCTGCGGGGCCAGCTCGAGGCTGACGTCGTATTCGCGGGCGTAGGGCGCGAGGTCGAACAGCGACTGTTCCAGCAGGGGGCGTACATCGCAGCGGCGCAGATCGAAGGCCAGCCGGCCGGCCTCGAGCTTCTCGATGTCGAGGATGTCGTTGATCAGCCGCACCAGGCGCTCGGTGTTCTTGTGCGCGATGCCGAGCAGCGGTTTGAGGCCTTCGTCGAGCGGCCCGGCGGTGCCGCTGATGAGCATGCCCAGTGCGCCGCGAATGGCGGTCAGCGGGGTGCGCAGCTCGTGGCTGACGGTCGAAATGAACTCGGTCTTCATCTGCTCCATTCGGCGGCGCAGCGAGATATCCACCGCCACCGTGACCACCCGGGTGCCCCCCGGGGCGATGCGCAGGGGGCGCTTGACCACCTGCAGCCAGCGCTCCTGGCCGTCGGCATCGGTGAGCGCGACCTCGCTGATGCGCAGTTCGCCGTTGCCGCCCTGCAGTTCGCCCTGGCCGAACAGCAGTGGCTGCAACAGGTGCGCGGCCGGCACCTCGGCCGGCGTGCGCCCCTCGATATCGGTCGGTTGCAGCCCCAGCACGGCCGCCAGGGCCGTATTGCACAGCAGAAAGCGCCCCTGCGCGTCGCGGACGAAGATGAGGTTTTCGTCGCTGTCGACCACGCGGCGGAGGAACAGCTGCTGCTCGCGCAGCGAGTCGCGGCTGTACTCCAGTTCGCTGACGTCGCGGGCGATCGCCAGCTGTTCGCCTGCTCCGGTCGGCATCAGGCGCACCTCGAAGATCCGCCGCGTCTGCGGTTCGCACCACAGGCTCTGGCGCAGCTGGCCGTCCTCGTGGCGCGCTGCCAGGTCGAGCAGCAGCGGCTCGATGATGTCCGGCGGCGGTCCGCGGTGCGGTGCACCCTGCGAAAGCGTGGTGACCCGGCGCTGTGCGTCGACCGCGTAGAGGTGGTCGGGAATGGCCTGCAGCAGCGCGTCGAGGCGGGCTTCGCCGGCCTGGGCGCCTTCAGCCAGCCGCTGGCGGATGCGCAGGTTGCGCTGCACGGCCCAGAACGCGGCCAGCGACAGCAGTGCCACCAGCAGGCTGCCGATCAGCGCCAGCCGCTGGCTGTGTTGTGTCGCCTGCGCCACGGCCTCGTTGGCAGCGGCCAGACGTCGGCGCTCGTGCTGTTCGACGGCATTGAGCATGCCGCGCAAGCGATCCATCAGCTCCTTGCTGCCCGAACGCTGCAGCCGCTCGATGGTGATGGCCAGGCCCTCGCTGCGGCGCGACTGGATGTTTTGCGCGGCGACCTGCAGCCGTGCGGCGATGGTCGAGTCGAGGGTGTCGAACCAGTGCCAGCTGGGGTATTCGCGCCCACGCAGCTGTTCGAACAGTGCGCGTCGCCGCCATTCCAGCTGTTCGAGGCCGCGTTCGTAGGGTTCGAGGTAGCGCGAGTCGGCGGTCAGCATGAAGCCGCGCGCACCGGTCTCGATGTCCTGCAGCGACGACAGCATGGCCTGGATCGAGGTGATGATTTCCAGGCTGTCGCTGACCGAACGATTGGTTTCAAGCAGCGCTTCCTGGGTGCGCTTGCCCTGCCAGCCGAGGGCGACGAGCAGGATCGACGCGAACAGAAACGCCAGCCAATGCCAAGCTTTCGCGGGGCGTGCCGGCAAACCAGGACTCCTCTGGCCGGGATCTATACCTCGCTATAGACCCGGCGGAGCCGGCACGGTTCGCCTCAGCGGCTGGCCGAGGCCTGTGCGGCGGCGATGCGCACCCGATTGCGGCCGTCGTGCTTGGCCCGGTACAGCGCCTGGTCCGCGCGCTCGAGCAGGGCGCTGGCCGCGGCATCGCCTTCGGTTTCGCAGATGCCGGCGCTGAAGGTGACGCGAAACGGCCGGTCGCCGCTGCCGTTGAAGGTCAGTTCGGCGAAGCGCTCGCGGATTTCGTCGAAGATGCGTGCCGCCTCGGCCGCGGGGCACTCGGGCAACACCACGACGAACTCCTCGCCGCCGTAGCGCCCCAGGCTGTCGATACGGCGCAGGCGCTGGCGCAGCAGGTTGGCCAGCGCCCGGATCACGCTGTCCCCGGCGGCGTGACCGTGGGTGTCGTTGATCGCCTTGAAGTGGTCGAGGTCGAGCATCACCACGCTGGTCGGCTTGTTTGCCCGCGAGGCGCGGTAGGCTTCCAGCGCCAGTTGTTCCTTGATGTCGGCATGCTTGAGCAGGCCGGTCAGGCTGTCGCGCGCCAGCGCGTTGCTGAGCGCCCGTGCCCGCTGAGCATGGGAGAACACCGAGGCGATCAGCTGGCTGTCGCTGATCGGCTTGGTGATGAAGTCGTCGCCGGCCTTCAGCAGCGCAGCCATTTGCCGGGCGATGTCGGTTTCGGCGGAGAGGTAGATGATCGGCACGCGCAGCCATTCGTCGTGCAGGCGGATCATCTGCGCCAGTTCCGGGCCGCTGCAGCCGGGCATGTTGACGTCCAGCAGCAGCACCTCGGGATTGAAGGCCTGCATCATGTCCAGCACCTGCTCCGGCGCGGAGGTCAGCCTGACCTGCATCTGCGAGTTCTGCAGCACCAGGCTGTAGTGCTCGGCGAGGACCGCATCGTCGTCGACGATCATTACCCGGTAGGGCTCGTGTTGCGGGCGGTTCAGGCAGCGCTCCAGGCCGGTCTCCAGCTGGGTGATGTTCAGCGGCCGGGCGAAATAGCCCTGGGCGCCGGCGCGCACGGCGGCGAGCTGGCTGGCGAAGTCGAAGCGGTCATGGATGACCAGCAGCGGAATCGGCGCCTCGAGCCCCTGTTGCAGTGTGGCGACTTCCGCCAGGTCGGCGTCGTCGCGCACGCTGACCACCAGCGCATCGGGGGCCTGCCGGGCGATCGCCTGGCGCAGCGCCGGGCGGTCCTGGCACAGCAGCACCTCGTAACCGAAATTGCGCAGCGCCTGGGCGGTGGCCTGCGCGGCCAGGGCGAGGCTGTCGAGCAGGTAGATGCGGCAACCCGACGACAGCTCTTCATCCGTTTCCGGGTGCAGCGGCAATGCCAGCTCGCTGTCGATGACGAACGCTTCGCCAGCGAACTGGCCGATGCTGCTGGCCAGCGCTGCCAGGGCCTGGCCGCTGGGCTTCTGGCTGTCGAGCCAGCGGTCGATGCGTTGTTCGAGGGCGCGCGCGCGATTGCCCACCTGGGTAAAACCGAAGGTGCCTGCGGCCCCCGCCATGCGGTGCAGGCGGTCGCGCAGGTTCTGCACCTGCTGGCGGCGCGACTCCAGCGCCCCGGGCTGCTGCAGCCGGCTGGCCAGCGCGGCCAGTTCCGGCAGCTCGCTTTCCAGGTGTGCGGCGTACTGTTCACGTTGTGCCTGTAGCTGCTGTTGCAGCAGCAGGCGTGCCTGCTCACCCATGCGCGGCATCCCAGATGTCGCGCAGCTGCCTGGCCAGCTGCAAGGGGTCGAAGGGCTTCTTGATCACGGCGCGCAAACCTTGCTCCTGCAGTTGCTCGAGATTGTCCAATTGAGTCTGGCCGGTGAGAAACACCACCGGCACCTGCGTCAGGTCGAGCCGCTCGCCAAGGGCGTGCAGCAACTCGACGCCATCCATCTGCGGCAGCATCACGTCGAGCAGGATGAGGTCGGGCGCGAAGTCGGCCGCCTCGTCGAGCGCCTGCTGGGCCGACGAGCAGGTACGCACTTCGAAGCCACCGAGCTTTTCCAGGGCGATGCGGGTGATGACCTGGATCGACGGCACGTCTTCGACGTGCAGGATGCGCCGTAGCGAATTCATGTCGATGCGACGCCGTTGACCGGCGCCTCCTGGCAGGGCAGCTCGAACCAGAAACAGGCGCCCTGGCCCGGCTCGGAGTGAAAGCCGATATGTCCACCCATTCGTTCGATCAACTCCTTGCTGATGGCCAGTCCCAGGCCTGTGCCACCCTGCTGGCGGCTGTCCGATGAATCGGCCTGGGCGAACTTCTGGAAGACCCGCTCGCGAAAGCTGTCGGCAATGCCGGGCCCGTGGTCTCGGACGCTGACGCGGACGAAGGCGTCACGTCGGTCGGCGCGCACGTCGATGTGCTCGCCGGCCGGGGAAAACTTCGCGGCGTTGGACAGCAGGTTGCTCAGCACCTGCTGCAAGCGCATCGCGTCGACCTCGACCAGCACCGGGTCGCAGTGCTCGAGGCGGAACTCGACGCCGCGGCGCTCGGCGTAACTGTAATTGGCGCGCAGGGCGCTGCGCAGCAGCGGTGCCAATGCTTGCTGGCGCATGTCGAAGCGCATCTTGCCGGCGTGCAGCTTGTCCATGTCCAGCAGGTCGTCGATCAGGGCGCTCAGGCGCTGGCTGTTCTGGTGCGCGATCTCCAGCAGCTCGCGCAGCGGCTCCGGCACCTGGCCCAGAACGTTGGCGCTGATCAGCGCCAGCGCCCCAGTGATCGACGTCAGCGGGGTGCGCAGCTCGTGGCTGACGGTGGAGATGAATTCGCGCTGCAGGCGCTCGATGCGCTTGCGCTCGGTGATGTCGTAGAGCACCGTCACCGCGCCCATCAGCTGGCCGCCCGTGCCGTACAGCGGGTTGGCGTTGCAGATCACGTAGCGCGGCGCGCCGTTGCAGACGATCGCCATTTCCAGGTCGGCGATGTGCTCGCCGGCCAGGGCACGCAGCAGCGGAATCTGCTCGGTCGGCATCGGCGTCACGCCGTCGGCGAGGTAGAGGTGGTAGCGCCTGGCCCACTGCATCGGCGAAATCGCCTCGGCATCGCCGCCATGCCACTGCTTGGCCTTTTCGTTGAAGACCGTCAGGTTGCCTTCGGCATCACAGGCGATCACCGCTTCGGACAGGGCCTCGAGCAGGCGGCGGTTCATCTCCTGCTGCTTGTCGAGTTCGAGCTGTTCGGCCTTGCGTTCGGTGATGTCGGTGACCAGGCCGTTCCAGAGCACCGTGCCGTCGGCCTGGGGCAGCGGGGTGGCGCGTGCCTCGACCCAGCGCAGCCCGCGCTCGGGATGCTCGACGCGGTATTCGGCCTGCCAGGGCACCAGCTGCCTGGCCGCCTGACGCAGGCTGCGCTGCACCTCGCGCAGGTCGGCCGGGTGCACCCGCTTGTAGATGGTGCGGATGTCGTTGCTGATCTGCCCGGCGCTGAGCCCGAAGATGTCCTGCACGCCCTGGCTGATGTAGGGGAACTCGCCACCGCCGCGCGGGCGCCAGTGGAACTGGTAGAGCATGCCTGGCACCTGCGCGGCGATCTGCTGCAGGCGCAGCTGCAGCTGCTCCTGGTAGGCCAGGTCGAAGGCGCTGAGCAGGTAGCCATGCAGGCGCTCGTCCTCGTCGCGGATGGCCATCACGTGCAGCAGCACCGGGACATCGCTGCCGTTGCGGTGGCGCAGGCGCCACTGCGCCATTTCCGGCAGGCCGCGCTCGAGCGGCAGGGTGAGCACGTCGAAGCAGGCCTGCACCGGGTGGCCGAACTCTTCGGCCAGCAAGCGCGCACGGCGCTCGAGCATGATCGGGTCGAACAGGGTGTTGCAGATGCCGCGGCCGACCAGCTCCGCTGCGCTGTAGCCGAGCAGTCGCTCGGCAGTCGGGTTGAGGCTCTCCAGCCGGCCGAGGATGTCGGTGGTCATCACCGCGGTGGCGGCGCTGCTGAGGATGGCCTGCTGCAGCGCGGCCTGCTCGGCGTGCCGGCGCGCCAACAGGCGCTGCTCGAACAGGCGCATCACCTGGCGGCCGAGGCGACCAAGCGCGTCGCGCTGATCGGCGCTCAGCCTGCGCGGCTTGCGGTCGATCACGCAGAGCGTGCCGAGGTTGTGGCCGTCCGGGGTGCACAGCAGGGTGCCGGCATAGAAGCGGATGCCGGGCTCGCCGGTCACCAGCGGGTTGTCGCGAAAGCGCGGGTCAGCCAGGGCGTCCGGCACCTCGAAGATTTCGCTGCCGCGGATCGCATGGCTGCAGAAGGAGATGTCGCGCGGCGTTTCACTGACCGCAAGGCCCACCCGGCTCTTGAACCACTGGCGGCGGTCGTCGACCAGCGAGATCAGCGCGATCGGCGTATCGCACAGGCGCGAAGCCAGCTGGGTGAAATCGTCGAAGGCCGCCTCTTCGGCCGAGTCGAGGATTTCGTAGCGCAGCAGCGCCGCCAGCCGGGACAGCTCGTTGTGGTGCGCATCGGCATCCGTGCCTGCTTTGGGTGGTTGCATGAATGGCCTGTACGGGGGTCGGTAAGAAGGCGCGGGGCCTGGGGCTACCCTAGTATCGGCCAGCACTCCAGATCGAGCGAATCTGCTCGGCCAGACGCATCGGGTCGAAGGGTTTGATGATCACGTCGCGCGCACCGAGCTTGCGCAGGTGATCGATCTCGCTGCTCTGCACCTTGGCCGTCATGAAGGCTACCGGAATTTTCTCCAGATCGATGCACTCGCGCAGCCGGGCGAGGGTTTCCGGGCCATCCATGCCGGGCATCATCACATCCAGCAGGACGAAATCGGGGGCGAAGCCGGGTGCTTCGCGCAGGGCCTCGGCGCCGGACGAGCAGCTCAGCACCTCGAACCCGCCAACCGCTTCCAGGGCCAGCTTGGTGACCGACTGGATGGAAGGGTCATCCTCGATGTGCAGGATCCGTCTCAGCTCGCTCATCCTCGTTCTCCGCTGTTCGTTCAAAGGTTGTGTCGGTTGAAGCCTGTGCCGGCGGCCGGGCGACCGGCAGTTCGAACCAGAAGCAGGTGCCACGGCCGGGCTCGGACTCGAAGCCGATGCGCCCGCCCATGCGTTCGACCAGCTCCTTGCAGATCGCCAGCCCCAGCCCGGTGCCGCCCTTCTGGCGCGTATCGGACGAGTCGGCCTGGGAAAACTTCTGGAAGATCCTGGCGCGAAACTCGTCGGGGATGCCCGGCCCCTGGTCGCTCACGCTGATCCGTGCCCAACCGGCCCGGGCACCCGCCGAGAGTTCGACGGTGCCACCGGCCGGCGAGAATTTGACCGCGTTGGAGAGGAAATTCGCCAAGACCTGCTGCAAGCGATTCTCGTCGACGTTCAGCTGCACGGCCGGCACCGCCGTCAGACGCAGCCGGACCTGCTGCTGCTGGGCATGGCCCTGGCTGCTGTCGAGCGCCTGGGCGAGGATCGGTGCCAGCGGCTGGACCTTCAGTTCGAACTTCATCTTGCCGGCGACCAGCTTGTCCATGTCGAGCAGGTCGTCGATCAGCCGCGCCAGGCGCTGGCTGTTCTGGTGGGCGACCTGCAGCATGCGCCGCAGCTGCTCGGGCTGGGTGTCGAGCGCGCCGCCGGCGATCAGCCCGAGGGCGCCATTGATCGAAGTCAGCGGCGTGCGCAGCTCGTGGCTGACGATCGAGACCAGCTCGCTCTTCATCCGCTCGACACGCTTGCGTTCGCTGATGTCGCGCACCAGGCCGATGAACTTGCGCTGGCCGTGGTGGCTGAATTGCGAGACGCGCAGCTCGATGCTGAACACCTGACCGTCACGGCGCTGGGCCTGCAGCTCGCGGGTCCGCTCCAGCACGCGCGGCTGCGCGCCGCTGACATATTCGCCCAGGTAATGGTCGTGCGCCGAGCGCACCGGCTCGGGCATCAGCAGCGAGAGGTTGCGCCCGACGATCTCGTCACTGCGGTAGCCGAAAATCCGCTCGGCGGCATGGTTGAAGGATTCGACCAGGCCGTGCTCGTCGATGATCACGATGGCATCGATCACATTGTCGATGAGCATGCGCAGGTAGCGCTCGCGCTCCAGCATCTCGGCCTCGGCGCGTGCCTGCGCGGTAACGTCCCAGATGAAGCCGTCGCACCAGCCCAGCGGTTCGTCTCGGTCATGCAGCAGGCGGGCTCGCTCGCGAACCCACACGGTGCTGCCGTCGGCGTGGCGCAGGCGATAGGTCAGCTCGTGGCTGCCGCGCTCGGGCGCCAGCCGGGCCCAGTCGCGGTCGTCCGGGTGGATCAGGGCGCAGTAGCGCTGTGCGCCGTCGCCGGTGAAGTGCTCGGCGGGGTAGCCGGTCAGGCGCTCGATGCCTTCGCTGACATAGCGCATGCGCCGCTCGCCGTCGTTGCGGCAGCGGTACACCGCGCCGGGAAGGTTGCCGACCATCGCGCGGAAGCGGCTTTCGCTCTTCTGCAGCGCACGGGTGGCTTCCATCACTTCGGTGATCTCCGTGACGAAGCCTTGCCAGACTACCGAGCCGTCGCGCCGGCGCTCGGCACTGGCGCGGCATTCGACCCAGATCAGCCCGCGCTCGGGGTGGCGGATGCGGCATTCGGTCGAGGCGCTGCCACCCTGCAGCGCCAGGCGCAGCAACGTCCCCCTGAGTCGCGGCAGGTCTTCGGTGTGCACCGCCGCCAGCGCGCAACCGGCGTCACGGATCAGGCTCGAAGGCGGCAAACCGTAAACCGCGCGTGCACCTTCGCTGACATAGAGAAACGCATAACGACCGTCGGCGAAGCGCTTGAGTTGAAAGACCATGCCCGGCAACAGGCGGGCGATCTTGCGCGCCCGGTCGAGCAGGCGTCGGCGGTTGCGTTCCTGCTGGCGCCGGCTCAGCTGGTGGCGTAGCTGTGCGCGGATGCGCCGGTACAGCAGGACCGCAAGCAGCAGCAGCAGCGCTTCGGCAATCAGCCAGGCGAGCGCCCATTTGAGCAGCAGTTGGCGGCTCTCGCGGGCATGCTCGGCGACCAGTTCGGTGACGTCGCGCCAGACCAGCGCGGCGGCGAGCGGGCCGGTAGCGTTGCCGGCCTCGCCTGCACGGGTCGGGAGCGGAATCTGGTTGAGCAGAAAGGTCCGCTCGTCGGCATCGAGCAGGCGCCAGACCCGTCCCTCGGCGGGACTGGGCAGCGTGCCCATCTGCGCCCAGTGCAGGGCCTGGGTCGCCGAGTGCCCGCCCGACAGCCAGTCCGGCCCCAGCTGCACGCCGCTTGGTGGGTAGCCGAGCGCCTCGGTCAGCGCGACCCGATTGATCATCAGCGCCAGCCCGGCGTCGAGCCGTTCGCCGAGGTCGACCAGCTCGGGCAGCAAGCCGAGGCTGACTTCGAGCGCGCCGATCGGCTTGCCGGCGGCATCCTGGATCGGGGCGACGGCGCGAATGCTGGCACCGTAGCCGTCGATCTCGGCGTCCGAGCGCGGCTGGCCGTTGCGCATCACCTCGCGCAGCAGCGGCCGGCTCTCGGTCATGGTGCTGCCGAAGCGCCCGGGGTCCTGCAGACGCAGCAGGGCGAAACCGTTATTGCCCAGGTAGAGGTGCAGTTGCACCGGCTGGTGCTGCTGCATGGCCCGCCAAGGCGGCTCGAGCACCTCGATCGCCCTTCGCCGCAAGGCATACAGCTGGGTGTCCTGGCCTGCGGCGGGGGTGTCGAGGCGCCGTGCGGCTTCGCGGACCAGGCCCACCAGCAGCGGATTGTTCGCCAGCCCGTCGGCGAGCATCTCGGCCTGGGTGCGTTGGCCATGCTGGGCGTTCTGTAGCGCCAGGTGCTGCAGCTCGCCCTGCTTGGCGATGGCCAGCCGATGCGCCGCCTGGCGCGTCTGGAAATCGTACAGCGCAAGCGCTCCGAACAGCACGGCGAGCAGCAGGCTGCCGATACCGAAGACCCGTTGGGGTTGCATGGTTTTCATCGGCGTCGGGATTCGCCGCGGGGCATCGAGCTGGCGCTGATGGCGGGACGGCGGCTTCGGTAGGAGCGCAAGGGCAACCTCGGGCGGCCGAATGACGGCGCAGGTCAAATAGGTGGTGGCTTATTGATATCAGACACCGGCGCGAATTGTAGAGCATCCGGAATTTTGTCGCAGGGTCTTTCAGAGCCGGCCGTCGGCATCGCCTGGCGTGCCGCGAAAAACTGCAACGGGGCTGGCGAGTTAGCCGCGGCATAGCCTCCATCGGCCGGATGGGAGGCGCAACGCGTACGTCGGGGCGACGAGCTGCAGGCTGGATTGGCCGCGGATGCACGACATAATGCGCTGAGCCCGGCCTGCTGCCGGGCGTCGTTTTTCTCCGTTGCGAGGCACCTGCTGCATATGTGGTACACCGGTTTTCTCGATCTGTCGGCCTGGCAGCTCATCGTCGCCACGCTGGCCCTGACCCACGTCACCATCGTCAGCGTGACCGTCTATCTGCACCGTTATTCGGCGCACCGTTCGCTGGAGCTGCACCCGGCGCTCAAGCACTTCTTCCGCTTCTGGCTGTGGCTGACCACGGCGATGAACACCCGCGAGTGGACCGCCATCCACCGCAAGCACCACGCCAAGTGCGAAACCCCGGATGACCCGCACAGCCCGGTGCACAAGGGGCTGGGCACCGTCCTGCGCAAAGGGGCCGAGCTGTACATGGCCGAGGCGAAGAACGAGGAGACCCTGCGCATCTACGGCAAGAACTGCCCGGACGACTGGATCGAACGCAACCTCTACAGTCGCTTCCCGAACCTGGGCATCGTCCTGATGCTGGCGCTGGATCTCGCGCTGTTCGGCATCATCGGCCTGACCGTCTGGGCGGTGCAGATGATCTGGATCCCGTTCTGGGCCGCCGGCGTGGTCAACGGGCTCGGCCATGCGGTGGGCTACCGCAACTTCGAATGCCGCGACGCTGCGACCAATCTGGTGCCCTGGGGCATCCTCATCGGCGGCGAGGAGCTGCACAACAACCACCACACCTACCCCAACTCGGCCAAGCTCTCGGTACGCAAATGGGAGTTCGACATGGGCTGGGCGTGGATTCGCCTGTTCAGCCTGCTCGGCCTGGCCAAGGTCACCCGCGTCGCGCCGATCGCCCATCGCATCGAGGGCAAGGGGCATCTGGACATGGACAGCGCCATGGCGATTCTCAACAACCGTTTCCAGATCATGGCGCAGTACCGCCGGCTGGTGATCGTGCCGCTGGTGCGGCAGGAGCTCGGCCGTGTGGATGCCTCGGTGCGGCATCAGTTCCGTCGTGCCAAGCGCCTGCTGGCGCGCGAGCCGAGCCTGTTGCAGGACGAGCAGCAGGCGCACATCAGCGCCATGCTCGAGCAGAGTCAGCCGCTGCAGGTGATCTACGAAAAGCGCCTGGCGCTGCAGCAGATCTGGACGCGGACCAGCAGCAACGGGCACGAGATGCTGGCCGCGATCCGTCAGTGGGTGCAGGAGGCCGAGGCCAGCGGTATCCAGTCGCTGCGCGAGTTCGCCGAGCACCTCAAGACCTACTCGCTGCGTCCGGCCCCGGCAAGCGCCTGAGCCGCTTTTCCGGTCAGTCGTCCGCTGCCTGACAAATTCCCGGGGCGCTCCGGAACTTTGCATATCGGCGACTCTCTGAAAGGCATTCTCAACCCGCCGTAGGCGCCGAACTAGAGCGCCTGCGGTAATTCTGGAATGCCTTTATGCAGTTGCTTGGCAATCGCACCAGCGCGGGCGGCCTGTTGCCCGGCGCCGATCCCCAGATGCTCGTGGCGCTGATGCATGCGCGTGCCGAAGTGGCACGCCTGCGCGAGCGCGACCATCTGTTCAGCACCCTGCTCGGCGGGGTCAATGCCGTCCTCTGGGCCTTCGACTGGCAGGCGCAGCGGATGATCTACGTCAGCCCGGCGTACGAGCGCATCTTCGGGCGCTCCGCCGCACTGCTGCTCGCCGACTACAGCGAGTGGCGCAACAGCATCTATCCGGACGACCTGGAATACGCCCAGAAGAGCATGCTCGACGTGCTTGACGAGGGCGCGGTGGAAACCCGCGAGTACCGCATCATTCGTGGCGATGGCCAGCTGCGCTGGTTGAGCGACAAGTGCTTTCTCGGGCGGCCGGCGCAGAACGGCCAGGGGCCGATTCTGGTCGGCATCGCAGAAGACATCACCGAGAAGAAGCAGCTCGAGGGTGAGCTGCAGCGGTTGGCTACTACCGATGTGCTGACCCAGAGCAGCAACCGCCGGCACTTCTTCGAGTGCGCCGGGCGCGAGTTCGAGCATGCCCGGCAGTTCGCCACGCCGCTGGCCTTCCTGCTGCTCGACATCGACGACTTCAAACGCATCAACGATTGCCACGGCCACCAGGTCGGCGATCAGGTGCTGCAGCGGGTGGCCGAGTGCGGCAGCCGTGTGCTGCGGCGCGGCGACCTGTTCGGCCGGATCGGCGGCGAAGAATTCGCCTCGCTGCTGCCCGGCTGCCAACCGGACCTGGCCGAGCAGATCGCCGAACGCCTGCAGGGCGAGATCCAGCGGCTGAGCTTCACCACGCCGCGCGGCGAGCGCTTCCGGGTGACCGCGAGCTTCGGCCTGACCTATCTCAAGGCCAGCGATCTCGAGCTCTCGGCGCTGTTCGCCCGCGCCGACGCGGCCATGTACCGGGCCAAGCGCCTGGGCAAGAATCAGGTGATCGTTGCCTGAGCCGGCCGCCACGGCCGGCGGGGCTGATGTGTAGCCCTCGGCTCAGAGGTTGCTGGTACTGACTCCCAGCCGCTCCATCCGGTAGAGCAGGGTGCGGCGCGGCAGGCCGAGTTCGCGCGCGGCCTGGCTCTGGTTGCCGCCGTTCTTGCGCAGGCTGTCGACCAGCAGGTTGCGCTCGACGCGTTCGAGCCGTTCGCGCAGGTTCAGCGTGCTGTCCAGCGCGTCGTCCACCGCGCGCAGGCTGAAATGCTCCGGCAACAGCTCACCGCCGTCGCAGAGCAGGACGGCGCGCTCGACCAGGCCCTTGAGTTCGCGCACATTGCCGGGAAAGCCGTAGGCGGCCAGCTGCTCCAGCGCCGCATCCGACCAGCGTACGGTGTCGCGTTGCAGGAAGCCGCAGGCCTTGTCGGCGAAATGCCGGGCCAGGCGCAGGATGTCCTGGTCGCGCTCGCGCAAGGGCGGCAGCTCGATGGGAAACAATGAGAGGCGGTAGTACAGGTCCTCGCGAAAGCGCCCTTCCTCGACACGTTTGTGCAGGTCCTGATGGGTCGCGGCGACGATACGCACGTCGACCTTGTGGGTGCGGGTGCTGCCCAGCGGTCGCACCTCGCCTTCCTGTAGCACACGCAACAGCTTGGCCTGCAGGGTCAGCGGCATGTCGCCGATCTCGTCGAGAAACAGCGTGCCGCCATTGGCCGCATCGAACAGGCCTTCGTGGTCGCGCTCGGCACCGGTGAAGGCCCCCTTGCGATAGCCGAACAGTTCGCTTTCGAGCAGGTGCTCGGGCAGCGCCGCGCAGTTCTGCACGACGAAGGCCTGGCTGCGCCGCGAGCCGCAGTCATGGATGGCGCGGGCGACCAGCTCCTTGCCGGTGCCGGTCTCTCCGGTCAGTAGCACGCTGACCGGGTTGTGCAGCACCTTGCCGATCAGGCTGTACACGGCGCGCATGCGCGGGCTGTCGCCGATCAGGCCATAGCCGCTGGCGCAGCGCGGAGTATGGGTTTGCTCGGACGGCGCCGGGTGTGCCACGCCGCGCAGGCGGTTGAGCAGTTGCACTTGGCCAAGGGCAAAGCGACCGAGGCTGGCCAGCGGCTCGACGGCTTCGGCGAGGTCCTGCCCGGCTCGGCTTGCGACCACCAGCAGCCCGACCGCGTGGCCCTCGGCATTCGGCAACGGCAGGCACAGCAGGCTGCGCCAGGGGCGTGCCGCTTCGGGCAGAAAACCCGTCGCGTGCAGGCTTGCGTCGAGCGAGGCGATGCTCAGCAGCCGGTTCTGGCTCAGGCAGTACTGCAGCAGTTGCTCGCCGTCATAGTCGCTCGGCAGGCTGGCGGCGTCGTGGCGCCGTTCGCCGTCGAACCATTCTGCCGACAGCGTCAGCCGTGTATGGGTCGCATCGAGCAGGTAGAGCTGCGCCAGCGGGCATCCGGCCAGTTGTGCAGCGACTTCCATCAGCCCGCCCAGCCAGGCGCTGGTGTCTGTACTCCAGGCGAGTTCGGCGAGTTGTGCTAGCAGGCGGCTCGCCGCGCCGGGCATGGCCGCATCGGGGATCACCGCCGAGACCTTAAGCGAACTCACAGACAACCGCTCCATCACCGTCGAGTGTGGCATGCACCTGCTGCAGGGCTTCGCCGTTGGCCATGGCAGCGAGCAGGCGGTCGACCACCTGCGGCTGCAAGGTCTGGTCGATCAGGTGGTCGATCAGCCGCGCGCCGCTCTCGCTGTGCGTGCAGCGTTCGGCGAGGTGATCGACCAGCGCCTCGCAATGGCTGAAGCGCAGATTGCGGCGCGCCAGCCGTTCGCCGAAGCGCGCGAGCTTGACGCCCACCAGTTCGGCCAGTACCTCGCCGGCGACCGGGTAGTAGGGCACCACCTTCATGCGCCCGAGCAGCGCCGGCTTGAAGTGACGGCTCAAGGCGGGGCGGATGGCCGTCTCCAGGTCCTCGGCCGCGGGGCGCTGGCCGGCGGCGCACAGGCGTGCGATCTCGTCGCTGGCGAGGTTGCTGGTCATCAGGATCAGGGTGTTGCGGAAGTTGATCTCGCGGCCTTCGCCGTCGTTGGCCACGCCCTTGTCGAAGATTTGATAGAAGACATTCATCACGTCCGGATCGGCCTTCTCGACCTCGTCGAGCAGCACGACGGAATAGGGCTTCTGCCGCACCGCCTCGGTGAGCATGCCGCCTTCGCCGTAGCCGACGTAGCCGGGCGGCGCACCGATCAGTCGCGAGACCGTGTGCTTTTCCTGGAACTCGGACATATTGATGGTGGTAAGGAAGCGCTCACCGCCATACAGCAGGTCGGCCAGGGCCAGCGCGGTTTCGGTCTTGCCGACGCCGCTGGGGCCGACCAGCAGGAACACGCCGACGGGCGCGTCGGGGCGGTTCAGGCCGGCCGCGGTGGCGCGCATGGCCCGGTCCAGCGCGGCGACCGCCTGTTCCTGACCGCGTACACGCCGGCGCAGGTCGTCGGCGAAGCTCAGCACCTTGCTGTTGTGTTCGCGCGCCAGCTGCGACAGCGGCACGCCAGTCCAGTGGCTGATCACTTCGGCCACCAGGCGCGGGCAGACCTCGAAGCTGACCAGCCGCTCGCTGGCCTGGGCCGCCGCCAACTCGGCCTGCAGGGCACGTAGCTCGGCTTCCAACTGCTCGAGGCTCGGGCGTGGTTCGTCGCTGGCGCCCTCGTCATTGCCCAGGCGCGCGGCGGCGCATTGCTTGCGCTGCTCCAGCAGGCGTTCGGCGAGATCACGCTGCACCGCCCAGCGGGTTTCCACCTGCTCCAGGTCGGCGCGAGCGGCGACCAGGCGGTCCTCCAGCGCATCCAAGGCGTCGTGGTCGACGATCAGGCCGGCGTCCAAGTCGCGGCGCATGGCTTCGCCCTGCCGTTCACCTTCGGCGATCTCGCCACGCAGGCGTTCCAGCGCCTCGGGGGCAGCAGCCAGGCTGATGCGCACGCGGGCGCAGGCGGTGTCGAGCACGTCCACGGCCTTGTCCGGTAGCTGCCGGCCAGCCAGGTAGCGTGCCGACAGTTCGGCCGCGGCGACCACGGCATCGTCGCGCAGGTAAATGCCGTGGCTCTTCTCGTACACCGGCGCCAGGCCACGAAGGATGGTGACCGCCTCGTCGACTGTGGGCTCGTGCAACTGCACCGGCTGGAAGCGCCGCGCCAGCGCCGGGTCCTTCTCGAAGTACTTCTTGTATTCGCTCCAGGTGGTCGCCGCGATGGTGCGCAGCTCGCCGCGCGCCAGGGCCGGTTTGAGCAGGTTGGCCGCATCGCCACTACCAGCCTGGCCGCCGGCGCCGATCAGCGTGTGCGCCTCGTCGATGAACAGGATGGTCGGTTTGGCGGCGCCCTTGACCTCGTCGATCACGCCCTGCAGCCGACGCTCGAATTCGCCTTTCACGCTGGCGCCGGCCTGCAGCAGGCCGAGGTCGAGGCAGAGCAGCTCGACGTTCTTCAGCGTCTCCGGCACTTCGCCAGCGGCGATGCGCAGGGCCAGGCCCTCGACGATGGCGGTCTTGCCGACGCCCGCCTCGCCGACCACGATCGGGTTGCTCTTGCGGCGGCGGGCCAGGATGTCGATCAGCTGGCGGATCGCGCCGTCGCGGCACAGCACCGGGTCTAGCTTGCCGTCGCGGGCCTGCTGGGTGAAGTTGTGGGTGAAGCGCGCCAGGTTCGATTCGCCGCTCGCGGCCGGTTTTCCGGGGGCCGTCTGGGGTTGCTGCGCCAGCGCGAAATCACGTACGCGTTCGATGTTCAGCTGCGCCAGCAGTGGCTGGTAGCGGCTACCGGCATAGCGCATCGGGTTGCGCAGCAGCGCGAGCAACAGCGCGGCCTGGTCGATCTGGCTCTGGCCGAGTTCGAGGTTGCCGACCAGCAGGGCGTCCTGCAGCCACTGCACCAGCTCGGCGGAAAATACCGGGTTGCGCGATTCGCTGTGCTCGCCGCGGGCCTGCAGGGCCTGGGCCAGCTCGCCCGCGTCCACTTCGGCGTCCTGCAGGGCGCGTAACAGCAGGCCGTCGGCGCGCCCGAGCAGACCGAGCAGCAGGTCTTCGACCAGGATCTTGCTGCCGCCGCGTACCACGCAGCGTTCGGCGGCGCCTTCCAGGTCGCGCTTGGTCGGCGCGTCGAGCGCCTGGACGAGTTGTTGCAGGTCTACGTTGATCATGTCGGTTCCTTAATGAAGCTTGCTGCCGAGGGTGACCATGCCGTCGGCCCGTTCGGTGCCGAGCCAGCTGGTCCAGCCGAGGCGGCAGGGGTTTCCTTCCCCGATGCGCAGCTCGCGGATGTCGTCCTGGCGCAGGGCCAGGCGGATGTCGTAGTCCAGCGGGTCGCGCAGGGTGAAGCGCACCAGCGCGCAGAGCGGCTGGTAGCCCGTGCCGACCGGCAGGAATTCGTGAAAGCGGTCCCAGCTGAGCTGGCGGATGTGGATGCGGAACTTGCCGCCGCGATCGCGTACCCGCTCGCCCAGCACGAGGTTTTCGCCGAGCTGACTGTTGGCGCGGCCGAGGCGGTTCTGCTGCTCGCCGAGGATGTCGACCTGGCGCTCCAGGCATTGCTCGATGCGCAGGTCGGCATGCTTGAAGTAGTAGCGCAGCACCGACTCGATCAGCGCCGCCGAATGCGCGCGCAGGCTGAGCAGGCCGAGGTAGGGCAACAGGCGCTTCCAGTTCAGCTCGCTCGCCGCGCGGATCTGCTCGCCGCCGAGCCCGATGAGGGCGAACAGCTGTTCGGACAGCGGGTCGCGCGCGCGCGTGGTGAAGCGCGCGTAGTAGCGGTACTTCTGCCAGATCGGCAGCAGCAGGCGCTGCAGGCGGTCGTTGAACAGGTCGAGAAATTCGCGCGTCGGGTTGCCGTCGATGCTGTCGCCCAGCGCCTGGTCGGCATAGAAGGCTGGCAGCGGCGAGCCGGCGCCGAACAGGCTGACCAGGTTCAGCCGCAGCCGGGCGCGCCAGCCGCGGCCGTCCTCGTAGAACTCGACGGCGTCGATATCGGTGCCGGGAAAACCAAGGCTCGGGTTGGCCTGGAAGTCCAGGCGCTCATACAGGGCCTGCTCGTCGAGCTCCGGATGCACCGCGCGCAGGCGATCCAGCGCCAGCAACACGCCCTGGAACAGGCTGTACTCGCGAATGCCCTGGCTCAGCCGGCCGAGCCCGGCGCCGTGCGGCCCGCTGCTCAGAGCAGGGGCTGTTGCGCTCAAAGTAGTTGTTGCACTCAAAGTAGGGGCTGCTGCCCCATGCGCGGCGTCCATTGGTACACCTCTCCCTGTGTACTGCTCACGCGCAGCTCGTGGTACGAGTTGAGGCTGGCGTAGAGTGCGAAGAATTCGTTGAGCACCGAGGCGAACAGGAACAGGTCGCCTTCGCCCAGGTAACCGTCCGGGTCCATGGTCAGCTCGGTCCGCACGCCGCGCACCGGCAGGCCGCGGTGCAGGCGGTCTACATGCTGATGGGCGATGGCTTTCAGCCCGCCGAGCAGGCGCTTGCTGACCTTCTCGGCGTGCTGGTCGTAGTAGCGCGGCAGGTCGTAGGTCTCGAGGATCACCTTGAGCGCCTCGACGTTGGCCAGCGACAGGTAGTTGAGCGACATGTTGCTGATCAGCTTCCACAGGAAGTCGCGGTGCAGCGGCGGCGCATAGCTCGGCGTGACCGGGCTGATGTTGCGAAAGGTGAGGAATTCGGGCGTGTCCTCGCAGGGCAGGCAGATGTCGCCCAGGCGCAGCTTGCGCGGCAGGTTCTGGTTGGTGCAGGTCAGCTCGATCGACAGCGTCTCGTGGCCGTCCAGGTCGCGCAGGCCGAACGCCAGGTAGGTTTCCAGGCCATCGCCGAGCAGCGACGGTTGCTGGCGGACGCTGTAGTGCGGGCGCGCCACGGGGACGTCGAAGCTGGGGTCGTGCTCGAAGGACTCGAACGGCACGTACTCCTCGTAGCCCTTGCCGCCCGGCTTCCAGCCGGTGACCCGGTTGACCGAGAAGATGCCGCAGCCGCTGCTGTCCAGCTCGGCGGGGCGCACCAGGTACTGGTCCTGCTTGCCGTCCAGGCGCACCGGGATGGCATCGTGCTCGAACAGGTTGACCACCGGCGTGCAGTACAGCCGCACGTTGTCGCGCGTCGGCCGGATGCGCTGCGCGCCGGCCTTGCGGATGTCGAAGCGCAGCTCGAACCCGCGCGCCTGCTCCAGGCGCTCCTTTGGCAGGCGTTGCAGCGCGTCGAGGCCGCCGAGGTCGACAAAGAGAAACTTTTCCTGGAAGGCGAAGTATTCCTGCAGATGCCGGTAGCCGCGAAAGGTGTTGAGCGGGTAGGGGATCAGCGCCTCGTCTTCGGCGAAACCGACCGGCTCCACCTTGCCGGCCTCCAGCGCCAGGGGCGGCAACGGCAGGCCCTGGGCGTCGGTGAATGGCTTGCCCTGGGCATCCAGTGCGATCAGCTGAATACCGTCAAGATGGCGCAGCAGGCTGAGGTAGAGCATCTGGCTGACGTAACGCTCGCCGGCCAGGTGCAGCCGCAGCCGGCGCACGTCGACCTCGCCCAGATGGCCATCGGCAGTCATGCCCAGGCGCAGGCTCAGCAAGGCGCCGTCGCCCTTGACCGAGTAGTTCAGCTCGGTCAGTTCCAGCGGCAGCACCTCGGTGGCATAGGCCGTGCGGAAACGGCAGGTCACTCCGCGTACCGGCTTGGCCTCGACTGGCGTGTGACGCGGCACGCTGAGCGCCTTGCCACTGCGCTTGACTGGATCGAACTGCAGCATGCTGAACGCCGGCAGCGGCCGCATGTAATTCGGCCACAAGAGGTGCATCAGCGAGTGGGTCAGCTCCGGCAGCTCGTCGTCGAGTTTCTGCCGCAACCGTCCGGTGAGAAAGGCGAAGCCTTCGAGCAGGCGCTCGACATCCGGATCGCGTCCAGCCTGCCCGAGGAACGGCGCCAGCGCCGGGCTGCGCTCGGAAAAGCGCTTGCCCAGCTGGCGCAGGGCGGTGAGTTCGCTTTGGTAATGATGGTTGAAGGACATTGCTAACGGTTCATCCTTGTCGTTACGTATCCGACGCGCTTAAGCGGGGCTCTCCTAGCGTCGGCGGTAGCATCCCGTGCTGGATCCCATGGCCACGAGCAGGCAGTTGCCGCGTGGCGCCAGCCTCATCTTGTGGAAGAAGGTCCTCGGCTCGCCTTCCTGAAGGAGGGTACGTATAACCGTGAAGTGGCGTTCGTCGGGCAGAACCTCTGCCCATACGAAGTCGTCATTGGTACGGGAGGCGCGCACGCCGAGCATCTTCAGCGTGCGGCCTGGGCGTAACGGTAGAACCACATCCTCGAACACGCTGGCATTCCAGACCGTCTGTTGCTCGCTATCGTCGTCAAACACCCATCGGACTTCGAGAGGCGTCTGCATGGCATCGAGGGACATCGAGAAACTGCTGAGCCGGTAGTTCTCGTGGTTCTCCGCTGCCGCCGAAGGTTCGGTGAAGTCGGTGGTAGCAATACCTAGCGTCTCTTTGGGCAGGATGGGCTTCGGCCTGACGTCCAGTTCAACCTGTCCGTCGACCATGGACCAGCGGCCCCTCGCATTGATGTCGGTGGAGCCGTAGTAAAGCACCGCCTCGAACGTGCCCTGCTCACGAAGCAGCAGCTGTGAGCCCATTTCCATCACGCCGACCAGTTCGTAATGTCCGGCCAGTTCACGCGGTGGCGGGGACGTGCTGCTGCAAGCGGCTAATGTCAGCGCGAGGGCGGCGAGTGCCGTGCGGGCGCAGGACGAAGAGAATTTACCAAGAGCCATAGGGCACTCCATGCTGCTCGATATAGGCCTTGGCCTCATCCGAGAGGAAGTAATAGTGTCCATCGGACTTGCCGCCGTATGGTCCGACCTTGCTGATAGCTGCCTCGAAGCGGCCGATTTCGATGGGCTCCAGGCAGGGGCCACTGACCCAGGCCTTGGCGATACCGCCGGGGGCCAGGCCGATGGTGATGACCTTGCGATACACGCCCTCGACGAGGCGCTTTTCTCCAAGACAGTAAGGAGCATGTGGCTTGAGCATTTCCTCTCGCACCCATTCGGGGATATTGATGCGCACGTTGTAGGTCTGCGGCTCGACCAGCGATTGCCAGCGCACGAAGATGATTTCCGGCAAGTCGATGCCGGGCAGGTTCTTGCCGGCTCCGCCTCCAATTCGCTCTGGCCAACCCGCAACTGTGCTGGCGTAGGACGCGACTCCGCTGCTGACGCGCTCGTAGACCAGCCCACGCTGGTCGATCACGTCCACGCTTTCGAGCCAGACCTCCATATGTTTGGGTGCCCCGATCCCGACGAACCAGGCACGATAGGGCAGTCCGGGCTGGCCCTGGCTGGTGGCACAGCCGCCGAATAGAAACAGTGCGCAGACGAGGAGGAAGGCTCTCATTCGGGGTAACCCTGTTGAGGCTTGTTGTTGTAGGTCAGGCGGACGTTGGGCGCGGGCTTGCTGATCAGCAAGCCACTACTTGGCGTCCAGTGGGCAGAAAGATGGATATAGCGTGACCAGAGCAAGCGCTCGTCTTCTTCTTCCAGACCGTACCGGCCCCCTTGGGCGTAGGCCATCAATTTGTCCGCAATGTCTTGCAGCTCGGTGGGGAGTGCCAAAGCCGGGTCTCTGTCTTGGATAGGCCGTAACGGTACATTGTTCTGCGCAGCCAGCTCCCGCATAACCCGCAGATAGACCAGCGACAACTCGCCACGAACCTGGCGTTTGATGGGTAGCAGGCCGTAGACCACGTCCTCCGGCGGCCGCTTGAAGCCGCGCTCGTAAAAGACAGGTTTACGACTGGGCCAGACCTTGGGTTCCTTCAGCGCTTCGTCAGGCAGGCCGAGGGCCTTCCATTGGTGATACTGCCGCCACGTCTCGCGTGAGGCATGGGTCTGTTCGGGCGGCGTATTGGCCGGCACTGTGGAGCTGAGCGGGCGACTCAGCAGCAGCTGCTCGAGCATCAGGGGGCGGTAGCCGCCGCCAATATCCGAGTGCGCGCCGGGCAGACAGATTTCCTGGTGATCCGGGGCGACCCTGTTGAGGGCGAAGTTCCAGCGCTTCTCGTCGCGGGCGGTCAGTTGCAGCACCTTGCGCGCGCAGCCGGGCGGCAGATAAAGGTTGATGCCGGGGTTGAGGTGGTTGGCTGGATCATAGTCGCCTTTCAGCGGGTCGATAACGGCAGCCACGGTATCGAACAGGCCGATAAAGTTGATACGGGCATGGGCAGCCCAATCGAAGTTGTCGACCAAGCCGTACTGGCCGGGTCGCAGGGTGCCAGCCAGTACGCCGCCGCCGGGCTTGAGCAGTTCGTTGGCGAAATGCCGGGCCGCCGCTGCACCGCGGCTGAAACCGAAGATATCGAACTCAAGAGTGTCGATTTGCAGGTCGGGGTTGCTTCCCTGGAAGAGGCTGAGTTGTTCCTTGACGGTCTCTGGGCTTTGCTTCACCCGCGCCAGTATCCCAGTATCGCCCCGTCCGGTGATCTGGCCATAAAGCGAGTCGGCTTCGCCACTGCTGGTGCCGATGCCATCCAGATAAACCTTGAGAAACCCCTCTCTTACGTTCGCGTCGAGCGTCTGGAACGAATCGTCCCGATACAATCCATACAACCGCGCCACATTGCTCGGCGCGTTGCCGTAGCTGCCGTCGGGCGCCTCGGTGAAATAGCCGTCGTCGTTGCTGTCGCTGAAACCATGGCGCTGGCAGTAGTCGATGACTTCCTGCAGGGTGCGCTCGCCCAGCTGTTGCAGGTCGTCGTCGCGGCATTGCTCGGTGACGGCGGCATTGGCCAGGTTGTTGCCGGTACCGTCGAAGAACACGCCGATTCGCAGGGTGATGGCCTGGCGCGCCTGTTGCTGCGGCTGCTCGACCAGCTCCTCTTCTTCGTCTTCCTCTTCAACGCCCAACGGCGCGAGGTCGCCCGGCTCTTCCTGCCAGGTGCGGGCTATTGGTTCAGATGAGCGAAAAGCCTCGGCGACAGCGGCGGCCGCAGTAACTGCCTTGGCAATTCCAAGGGCGGCAGGCGCGAGGAAGGGCGCCGCGTTGTGGCTGCTGCCGATGACCACCGTACCCGAACCGGCGGTGACGACATTGCCGTGGTTGCCCAAACTGCCCACCACCGCAGCCGGCTTGCCATTGATCAGCACGGTGGGTATCACCGCGCTGGCCATCGCCCCGCCGCAGGCGGAGGCGTCGCCCATGCGTGCGGCCGGCAGGCCGTCGAACAGCACGTCGGGCGAGCCGGCGGCGATCGGGTTGTTGCCATGACCCGGGACGGGACAGGCGGTGGGGTCGCCCAGGCGGGCGGCGGGTTTACCGGACATGGCGCTTCCTTACTCCACGCTGACTTGGCCGCTGCCGTCCAGGCGTGCGGAGAAACTGACCTGCCGCTTGCAGCCTTCGATCTCCAGCAGGCCTTCGATGGCGAAGGCGAGCGTGAGCGGATCGTGATCGCGCGGCAGCGGTACCACACGGACCTGGCGCAGGCGGGGTTCGTACGCTTCGATGAAGCGTTCGATGGCGGCACGCGCCTGCTGCAGCGAGTCGTGCAGCGAGAGGCGCATGTCGTTCAAATCGGGCAACCCGTAGTCGGGCAGCGTCTGCACGCTGCCCGCCCGGGTGCTGAGCATCTTGGTCAGATGGGCAGCCACCGAGGCCATCGCCGCGATCTCGCGGCTCCAGCCGGCGCGCCGATCGGCGTCGCCACCGAGGCGCTCGAAGAGGCTGCCGTATCCGTTCAAGTGCTTATTCCTTGTCCAGCTTGCCGACCAGCGACAGGGTGAAGTCGGCGCCCATGTACTTGAAGTGCGGGCGCACGTTCAGGCTGACGCGGTACCAGCCCGGCTCGCCTTCTACATCGCTGACGACGACCTGGGCGGCGCGCAGCGGACGGCGGCTGCGTACTTCGGCGCTGGGGTTTTCCTGGTCGGCGACGAACTGGCGGATCCACTTGTTCAGTTCCAGTTCGAGGTCGGTGCGCTCTTTCCAGGCGCCGATCTGCTCGCGCTGCAGCACTTTGAGGTAGTGCGCCAGGCGGTTGACGATGAACAGATACGGCAGCTGGGTGCCGAGCTTGTAGTTCAGCTCGGCGTTCTTGCCTTCCTCGCTGTTGCCGAAGAACTTCGGCTTCTGCGCCGAGTTGGCCGAGAAGAACGCGGCGTTGTCGCTGCCCTTGCGCATGGTCAGGGCGATGAAGCCTTCCTCGGCCAGTTCGTACTCGCGACGGTCGGAGACCAGCACCTCGGTGGGGATCTTGGTCTCGATTTCGCCCATGCTCTCGAAGTGGTGCAGCGGCAGGTCTTCTACCGCGCCGCCGCTCTGCGGGCCGATGATGTTCGGGCACCAGCGGAACTTGGCGAAACTGTCGGTCAGGCGGCTGGCGAAGGTGTAGGCGGTGTTGCCCCACAGGTAGTGCTCATGGCTGCCGGCGACGTTTTCCTTGTAGACGAAGGATTTGACCGGGTTGTCTTCCGGGTCGTAGGGGTTGCGCAGGAGGAAGCGCGGTACGGTGAGGCCGACGTAGCGGGCGTCTTCCTGCTCGCGGAAGCTTTGCCATTTGGCGAACTGCGGGCCTTCGAAATGATCCTTCAGGTCCTTCAGGTCCGGCAGGCCGGTGAAGCTTTCCAGTCCGAAGAATTTCGGGCCGGCGGCGGCAATGAAGGGGGCGTGGGACATGCTGGCGACACTGGAAACGTACTGCAGGGTCTTGATGTCCGGGGCGCTCGGGTCGAAGAAATAGTTGGCGATCAGCGCGCCGACCGGCTGGCCGCCGAACTGGCCGTACTCGGCGGTATAGATGTGCTTGTACAGGCCGGACTGGACCACTTCCGGGCTGTCCTCGAAGTCATCTAGCAGGTCCTGCTTGGAGGCGTTGAGGATTTCGAGCTTGATGTTCTCGCGGAAATTGGTGCGGTCGACCAGCAACTTGAGGCCGCGCCAGGAGGATTCGAGCGCCTGGAATTGCGGATGATGGAGGATCTCGTCCATCTGCTGGCTGAGCTTGGCGTCGATCTCCGCGATCATGCGGTCGACCAGCGCCTTCTTCACCGGCTCGTGCTCGTTCTGTGGCTTGAGCAGTTCTTCGATGAAGGCCGATACGCCGCGCTTGGCGATGTCGTAGGCCTCGTCGTCAGGGGTCAGTTTGGTCTCGGCGATGATCCGGTCGAGAATGCCGAGGTCGGCGAGGTTGTTGCCGCTGTCGACGGCTGCTGCGCTAGTGCTCATGGTGTTGGCGTTCCTTGTCCAGGTGATCAGGCGTCCAGGTGTTCTTTCGCGGCCAGGCCCAGCTCGCCGAGCACGCGCTCGCGCGAATCGTCATCGGCCAGCACGCTTTCGATGGCCTTGCGGAAGGCCGGGGCATTGCCCAGCGGGCCCTTGAGGGCGACCAGGGCGTCGCGCAGCTCCATCAGCTTCTTCAGCTCCGGGACCTGCTCAACCAGGTTGGCCGGGTTGAAGTCCTTCATCGAGTTGATGCGCAGCTGCACCGCCAGCTCGTCATCGGTCTGCTCGTCCTGCAGGCGGTTCGGCACGCCGAAGGTGAGGTTCAGCTCCTGCTTGGCCAGGACTTCATCGAAGCTGTTCTTGTCGATGGCGATGGGCTTGCGGTCTTCGATCTTGCGATCATCGGCGCGCTGGGTGAAGTCGCCGAGCACCATGAGTTTCAGGGGTAGTTCGATCTCTTCCTGGGCGCCGCCGGTGGCGGGCTTGAAGGTGACATTGATGCGTTCCTTGGGGGCTACCGAGCCTTCTTTGGCCATGGGTGTTCTCCTTGAATGGGTGGCCCGGGGGCCTAATCGAGCACCACCTCGAGATCGAGGTGGCACAGCCTGCGGTAGATCTCGTCCTTGCTTTCGCGTACCGCGTGGTTCTGCGGCAGCACTTCGCAGCAGTGGTGCAACAGGCGCAGCACTTCCAGGGCGAGATCGGGTTCCCAGTCGCCAAGGCCGGTGGCGCTCAGCGTCTGGTCGAGTGATTCAAGTTGGGTCTTGGCCAGTTCGTGTTTCTTCGCCTGCATGCACAGGCGCGCCAGGGCGAGCTGCCAGTGGAAGCGCTCACGTCCGCCCTGGGCGCCGGCCAGACCGGCCTTGAGGTGCTGCACGGCGGCTTTCAGGCCGTCCTTGCGTAGCAGGGGCAGGCTCTGTTCGAGTGCGCTTTCCCAGGCCGGTAGCTGGCCTGCTGCAACCGGCGTCGGCTCACGGCGCGCGTCCGGCGCTTGCAGGTGCGGCAATACCTGGCTGGCGATCCAGGCTCGGGTCTCGGCATCGGCAAAAGGCGCGCCGTCGTGGAAGCGCAGCTCGTCGAGACCGGGCAACCGCTGGAGGAACAGCGCCAGCTGAATCTCCACCTCGCGCATGGCCAGCGGCGCGTCGAGGGCCTGCAGGCATTCCCAGACCAGCCGCTGGCCGTCGAGCCAGAAGGGTGCGCGGGCGATGCTGGTTTCCAGATCGACGGCCAGTTCGGCGAAGGCGCCCTGGTCAAAGCGCTCCTTGAAGCTGGCCAGCTTGTCGGTGGGCAGGCCGCGCAGCGCGGTGACCTGTTCGGCGTTGCGTTCGGGCAGCGCCTCGATGCCGAGCCACAGCAGGGTGCGCGAGAGGCGCAGCGGCTTGAGGTCGGTGGCCTTTTGCTTGAGCCACCAGGCGGCCAGCGGGCGGGCCTGTTCCTGCAAGGCGCGCAGGGTTTTTTGTGCGTCCTTGTCGCTGTCGATTGGTGTGCTGCCGCTCAGCACTTGCGTGGCGACCTGCTTGACCTGAGCGATGGCGGCGCCGACCGCGCCGGGTTGGGGTTTGTCCTGTGTGGCCCTGCGGATCATGCCGTCGAGCTGGCGGCAGAGCGGCAACAGCAGCGGAGCGTCTTCACCCAGCGCATTGGACAGGCAGGCTTCCAGGCCGTGCAGGCTATCGGCGAGGGCGCGGAACAGGGCGAGCTGCTCACCGACCGGCACCTCGTCGGTCAGGACCTGCTCGAGTCGCGGCACCAGCCAGCTGATCGCGGCTCCGCGGGTGCGCGGCTTGCGGGGATGCAAGGTGTGCCAATGTTCGGCACAGAGGCGATGGATGGCCTCGAGGCCGGCATGCAGCCCGCTGAAGGACTCGCGCTGGTACAGACTCCAGGCGAGCCAGGCTGCAATGCGAAGGTCCTTCGACTGGGTCTCGAGCAGAAGCTCGCAGCCGCTGCGAACCTTCTGCCAGTCGATCACCGCGGTTGCATGCACGGCCGTCGCCTTGGCCAGCTCATGCTCGAGCAGCTCGAACTCGCTGCTGTAACGTACGTCGTCGCCCGCGAAGCTCGCCTCGCCGATCGGGCGAGTAACCAGCTGAAGATAATGTTTGCTCAGCGCAGAAGAAAAGGTCATCCGTGACTCTAAGTTCATCCGTGAACTTGACGGCCAATACTTAATATCCGATTAAGCGGGCCATAAAAGGCAGGCTGCGCAGAAAGTTGCGCAACTGTTTGCGCAACAAATTGCGCAAGCCTTATGGGGCGTGCATCCTAGACGGGCCTTGGCGCCTTCCTCAAGCGTTAAAACGTGACTCGTGTAGCAGCGATTAATATTGTTCTGAAATGAGGTGGAACTTTAAGAACTGTGATTTTCTTCAAATTAAAAAGAAAAGTCGCAGGCCATTGAAGTTGGTCACGCAATAGTCGGCAATTACTTACAGGCAAGGGTGCGCTGGTTCACGGCGGAAATGTGGCAGGCTTGTTAGGCCTGCGAATTAGCCAGAAAGCGAACGCCAAGGGTATGGTACTCGCCGGGCGCGAGTCGGCGGGCATCGTCGAGCACGTTGGCGGTTTCGATGCACAGCATGCGCTGCCAGGCATCGGTTGCAAATTGCGACAGGCGCTTGGACTTCTCGATCCAGGGGTTCCAGAGGATTGCCGAGCGAGACCCTGTACTCAGCAGCTGGAGGCTGCGCCTTCCAGCGGTATCGACGAGCGTGAGCGTGTCGGCCAGCGCCAGATAGATGCGGTCCGTTTCGCCATGGAACCTGAGGTCGCCCTGCTGTTCATGGTTCTGCCAGTCGGCCAGCGTATCGACATAGGGGCAGGCGTCGAGGCCGGCCACGCGCGTCTGATGGATGTCAGCCGTGGCCAGGTAGCTGTGCAGGGCCTGGCTGATGCTGACCGGATGATCGTCGAGGTTTCGACTGCTGAGGCTCACTTCCAGCGCTTCGCCGAGGCGGATGCGCAGGGTGACCTCGACCCGGTGTGGCCACCCGGGCAGTTCGCCGGCGGCCGCCTCGGCGCAGGTGAGTTCGATGGTGGCGGCATCCGCTTCGCAGCCGCTGGTCACCACCTGCCAGTCGATGGCCCGCACCAGACCGTGGAACGGTGCGCTCTGGGTCCCCGCATACTGGTTGCGGATCGCTTGTGGATTGCGTGCCAGATCGCCGAACCAGGGCCAGCAGACCGGGATGCCGCCACGTACCGGCTGGCCACGCTCGAAGATCGCCTGCTCGCTGAGCCAGATGACGGGCTCCATGCCGTCCTGACCGTAGCGGAGTATCTGAGCGCCCTGTTCGGCGACCAGCAGCTCATTGCTGCCGCGGCGCAGGCGCCAGCAGGCGAGTTGACCCATTTCGATGCGCTGGATATCGACGAGCATGGTTTGGCTCCTTGGCAAGATCGGACTGGTGGGTCAGACCGCTGGGACGCTCAGGGATTCGCCCGAGCGCCGGCATGAAACGGTGCGCCCGGCTGCACAGCAGCCGGTGCCGGTCAGCGCCCCTGGCAGGCGTCGACCCGCAGCCAGCGCTCGAGTGCCTTGAAACCCTGCATGAGGATGAAGGCGATCACCAGGTAGATCAGGCCGGCGGTGAGGAACATTTCCTCATGCATGTAGGTGCGCGCGGCGATCTTGCGGGCCATGCCGGTCAGTTCCAGCAGGGTGATGGTGCTGGCCAGGGCGCTGGCCTTGAGCATCAGGATCACCTCGTTGCTGTACGCAGGCAGGCCGATGCGCGTGGCGCGCGGCAGGATGATGTGCAACAGCGCCTGGCTGCGCGACATGCCCAGCGCCCGTGCGGCCTCGATCTCTCCGTGCGGCACGTTCTGGATCGCGCCGCGAATGATCTCGGCGATATAGGCGGCGGTGTGCATGGTCATGGTGATGATCGCGCACCAGTACGGGTCGCGCAGGTACGGCCACAGCGCGCTCTGGCGCACCGCGTCGAACTGCGCCATGCCGTAGTAGACGAGAAATAGCTGGACCAGTAGCGGCGTGCCACGAAAGAAAAAGATGTAGGCGTAGGGCAGGGCGCGCACCGGGAAATGCCGCGAGGCCCGCGCGATGCCCAGGGGCAAGGCGAAGATCAGCCCGGCGATCACCGAGATGCCCACCAGCTGTAGCGTCAGCCAGGCGCCTTCGAGAAAGCTCGGCAGCCACTTGATGAAGAGGTCCCAACTCATGTGGCGCTCCTCACGAAGCCGCGGCCGGCGCGTTTTTCCAGGAAATGCATGCCGGTCATCGCCAGGATGGTCAGGCACAGGTAGATGAAGGCGGCGACGAGGAAGAAGGTGAATGGCTCCTTGCTCGCAGTCACGGCGATCTGCGACTGGCGCATGATCTCTTCGAGACCGATTACCGAGACCAGCGCGGTGTCCTTCATCAGGATCATGAACAGGTTGCCCAGGCCGGGCAGCGCCAGGCGCCACATCTGCGGCAGGATCAGGCGCAGGAAAATGCGCCGCTTGCCCAGGCCGAGCGCCAGGCCGGCCTCACGATGGCCCTTGGGAATCGCCAGCAACGCGCCGCGAAACACCTCGGTGGCATAGGCGCCGAAGCACAGGCCGAGGGCGATGGTGCCGGCGACGAACGGGCTGAGCGCCAGGTTCTCGATGCCGAACAGCTCGCCAATCGCGCGTACCAGGCCGATGGTGCCGAAGTAGATCAGCAGCACCCAGAGCAGCTCGGGTACGCCGCGAACGATCGTCGAATAGGTGCCGCCCAGCCAGCGTAACGCGCTGAGCGGTGAGGTCTTGGCCAGGGCGCCGAGCAGGCCGAGCACCAGCCCGAGTGCAAGGGAGGCCAGGGCCAGTTGAATGGTCATCCAGGTGCCGGCGGCCAGCGCCGGACCGAAGCCGTGAAGGTCGGGAATCATAGTCGCTCAAACACCGAAGCCCGGCATTCCGGCCCCGAGAGAGGTCTGCGCCCGCTTGTGACCGGCGCCGCCTGCCTCGGGGCCTGGCGTCATGCCGGGCCTCGGTTCGGTTGGATCAGTAGATGCTGAACGGGAAGTACTTGTCGTTGATCTGCTTGTAGGTGCCGTCAGCGATGATTTCGGCCAGGGCCTTGTTCAGGCGCTCGCGCAGTTCGTCGTTGCCCTTGCGCACGGCGATGGCGATCTTGTCGTCATCGAATACCGGCTCGCCCTTGAACTCGAAGTCCTTGCCGGCGTCGCTCTTGAGCCATTCCCACTGCACGAAGGTGTCGGCGAGGATGCCATCGACGCGTCCGGCAGCAAGGTCCAGATAGGCGTTTTCCTGGGTGTCGTAGAGCTTGATGTCAACCACGTCGTCGAGGTTGTCTTCCAGCCAGGTGCCGGCGATGGTGGCCCGCTGGGCGCCGATGACCTTGCCGTCCAGGTAGTCCTTGTCGGTCTTGAAGTCCACCGACTTGGGCGCCACGTACTGCAGCTTGTTGGTGTAGTAGTGATCGGTGAAGTCCACCGCCTGCTTGCGCTCTTCGGTGACCGACATGGAGGCGGCGAGGAAGTCGAATTTGCCGGCGTTCAGTGCGGGAATGATGCCGTCCCAGTCGGAGGTGACCACTTCGCACTCGACCTTCATCTTGGCGCACAGCGCGTGGGCGATATCGAGATCGAAGCCGACTACCTTGCCGCTGGCGTCGATCAGGTTGAAGGGTGGGTAGGCCCCTTCGGTGCCGATTCTGAGTTTTTCCGCGGCGAATGCCTGAACACCGAGGACCAGGGAAACGGCGGCGGTCAGCAGGATCTTCTTATAGCTCTTCATGCAGTTGTTGCTCCGTTAACGATGGCTGGACATGAATTGTTTACAGCGCGCCGATTGCGGGTTGTCAAATACCTGCTCGGGCGTTCCGTGCTCCTCGACCAGCCCCTGATGAAGAAATACCACCTCGCTGGAGACCTGCTTGGCGAAATTCATCTCATGGGTGACCAGCAGCATGGTCCGGCCTTCCTCGGCGAGCGACCGGATTACGCTAAGCACTTCCTGTACCATCTCCGGGTCAAGCGCCGAGGTGGGCTCGTCGAAGAGGATCACCTTTGGCTGCATCGCCAGGGTGCGGGCGATGGCCGCGCGCTGCTGCTGGCCGCCGGAGAGCTGGTTCGGATAGACGTGGCGCTTGTCGGCGATGCCGACCTTGGCCAGCAGCGCCTCGGCCACCTCGGTGGCCTCGGCCTTGCTCTGGCCGAGCACGCGACGCGGCGCCTCGATGATGTTGTCGAGAATCGTCATGTGCGGCCAGAGATTGAAGTTCTGGAAGACGAAGCCCAATTCGCTGCGGATGCGATTGAGCTGCTTGCCATCGGCCGCGACCAGATCGCCTGCCTTGTCGCGCTTGAGCTTGAGCTGCTCACCAGCGACGTAGATCTCGCCCTCGTTGGGGTTTTCCAGGAGGTTGATGCAGCGCAGAAAGGTGGACTTGCCGGAGCCCGAAGAGCCAAGGATGGAAATCACATCGCCATCGCGAGCGGTCAGCGAGATGCCTTTGAGTACTTCCAGATCGCCGTAGCGCTTGTGCAGGTTGCGGATTTCCAGTGCGGGTATGGCCTCGGCCATGCGTGTTCCTCTGTGCAGGCCGGCTCTAGCCCCTGTGGCCTGGTTTTCGAATGTGTGCGCTCCGGCGGGCGGCTCGCCATCCTGGCGAGGCGCAAAGCTAGCATGCGCTCGGGCGGTCGCCAAGCGCGAAGCGCGTCGCTGCGACCGCAGTCAGGCGGCGAAAAGCGCCTATCACGCAGCTTGTACGCCAACCCGCCAAACTGTCCGAACGGTCGAGAAAACGCCCGGCAACGGTTCAGCGCGCAGGCTGTTGTGCCTCGTTGTTGAGCATCTCGTCGTGCTCTTCCATGCGCCAGGGCAGGCTGCCGGGTGAAATGTGCAGGAAGTGCAGGTACTTCTCGAACTGATCGAGGATGTCGCTGATGATGTCCTGCTGGTCATAGCCATAGATGTCGTAGGACTGGCCGCCACGGCGCAGGAACACCTCGGCGCGATAGTAATGCTCGTCGCCGTCGGCACTGGTCGGCTGCGCAAACGAGGGCGTGGCGTAGCTCATCAGGCGGATTTCGTAGATGAAATCCAGCTGGTCGTCCTTGATCACCTCCAGATAGAGCCGCGCATTCTGCTCGTCGACGTGCACTTCGGCGGGCCAGCCCTGTTCGACGAGGCCGCGTTGCACGCGGCGCATGGCCTTGAGCACCGTCGAGCCCATGAACGCCTCGACTTCCTCACGTGCCGGGAAATTCACCAGGCCGGCCAGGCGGCGCTTCCAGACGCCTGGCCCGGTCGCGCTGAGCCGGCCGCCCTGCGCCTGCGATTGCAGGTTGAGCTGGTGGCCTTCGATCACCAGCGCGCGCCACATGCCGAGCGCGATCAGCATCATCAGTACGCAGAACGGCAGGCCGCTGGTGATGGCCATGGTCTGCAATGCGCTGAGCCCGCCGGCCAGCAGCAGCGTTGCGGCGACCAGGCCTTCGATGCTGGCCCAGAACACGCGCTGCCAGACGGGCGTCTGCGCCGCGCCGCCAGCTGCGATCGAGTCGATGACCAGCGAGCCGGAGTCCGAGGACGTCACAAAGAAGGTGACGATCAGGATCACCGCCAGCAGCGAGGCGAAGGCGCTCAGCGGCAGCTGTTCGAACAGCTTGAACAGGGCGATGGCATGGTCGGCCTGGACCTCCTGGATCAACGCCGTATAG
Organism: Stutzerimonas sp. CXK-1; assembly: GCF_057738225.1. Classification (NCBI taxonomy): domain Bacteria; kingdom Pseudomonadati; phylum Pseudomonadota; class Gammaproteobacteria; order Pseudomonadales; family Pseudomonadaceae; genus Stutzerimonas; species Stutzerimonas sp. CXK-1. The sequence continues at coordinate 268,921 of NZ_CM173217.1, forward strand.
CCCTCGACCATGATCAGGTGCAGGGCGGTGTCGCCGAACACCGAGAACCAGAAGAAGGTGAACAGCGTCGGCACGATCATCACGCCAAAGACGAACTGGCGGATCGTGCGGCCGCGGCTGATCTTGGCGATGAACAGGCCGACGAAAGGCGACCAGGAGATCGTCCAGCCGAAGATGAACAGCGTCCAGTTGCCGATCCAGTCGCTGCGGCTGTAGGCCTGCAGGTTGAAGGTGCGCTCGACGATATTGTTCAGGTAGCTGCCGGTGTTCTGCAGGAAGGTTTCGAGAATGAAGATGGTCGGCCCGACCGCGAGCACGAACAGCATCAGCAGGGTAGCGAGCAGGATGTTGAGCAGCGAAAGGTTTTTCACGCCCTTGTCGAGCCCGGCGACCACCGAGGCGATGGCCATCAGTGTGATGATGACGATCGCCACCACCTGTACCCACTCGCTTACCGGAATGCTCGGCCACAGGTAATTAAGGCCGGCGTTGATCTGGGTGACCGACAGGCCCAGCGTGGTGGCGATGCCGAACAGTGTGCCGAGGATCACCAGCACATCGACGAAGTGGCCGATCGGCCCATAGATCCGGTCGCCGATCAGCGGATAGAGCGCCGAGCGCAGCGACAACGGCAGGCCATGACGAAAGGCGAAATAGGCTAGCGCCAGGCCGACGATGCCGAAGATGCCCCAGATATGGAAACCCCAGTGGAAGAATGCGATCTGCATGGCCTGCTTGGCCGCGTCCACGGTTTCCGGTGCGCCGGCCGGCGGTGTCGAGTAATGCAGTACGGGCTCGGCGACGCCGAAGAACAGCAGGGCGATCCCGTAGCCGGCGGAAAACAGCATGGCGAACCAGGCGGGGAAGCTGTACTGCGGCTCGGCATGGTCCGGGCCGAGCTTGATGTTGCCCCATTTGGTGAGCGCAATGCCGACGATGAAGATCAGGAAGAACGCCACCGAAAGCATGTAGAACCAGCCGAACGAGCGGGTGATGTAGGCGAGTACGGCATCGAAGGTCTGCGCGGCGAGGCTCGGGTTGCTGATTGTTCCGATCACCAGCAGCAGAGTGATCGCGACGGCGGGAATGAACACCGGATAGACGATGATGGCCTTGGGTAGTTTTCTATCCATGGGGCTGTCTCCAGGTCGGTCGGCTGAAGTGGCGCTGGCAGAACGCCTCTTCAGATAGACGGTCGCAAGCGGCCAATGATTCAGCTTTTTTGCCTGGCGAGTGCCGAACTAGTCCGCCGGTTCGAGTTGATAGCGCCGCAGAATGGCCGCCACGCTGCCGTCGGCCATGGCGGCGGCCAGCGCATCGGCAAAGCGCTGGAACTCGGCTTGCCCGACGCGTTTGCGCGACAGCCCGATGCCATAGGAAACGGTCGCCAGTACGCCGACTTCGCGCAGATTGTCCAGCTGCAGTTCATCGATCAGGTGCCAGGCGACATCCTGATTGACCGCGGCGAGGCCGTCCGCGCCAAAGCGGCCGGCGGCAAGCATCTGTAACAGCCGGCGGTTGTCGGCGACCAGCTGCAGGTGCACGTCCGGCACGTCGCGCACCTGCTCGCGGAGCACGATGGAGGTGCCCGAGGGGCCGTAGACCCCCAGCGTGCGCCCGGCCAGATCCATTGGCTGGTGATAGACGAAGGCGCTGCCGTTCAAGCCATAGAGGCCATAGTGCGAGGTCACCAGCATGCGCGAGACGTGGAAGGTCTGTTCGCGCTGCGGTGAGCGGATGACCGTGAATATCCCGTCGACCTGGCCGGCCTCGGCCAGTGCCAGAGCGCGGCGCCAGGGGTAGACGGTGATCGAGCAGGGCCGCGCCAGCCTGGCGCAGACAGCCTGGACCACCTCGGCCATCGGACCTGCGCCTGCGGCATCGGCGGTGCCTGGTGCGCTGTGCGCGGCCGGGTAGGTGAACGGCGGGAAATCCTCGGTCACGAATTGCCAGGCTCCCGCGGGCATGGCCAGGATGAATGCCATCCCGGCCAGAATCGTCGAGGCAACGCTCCGCACGGCATGCTCCTGCTGAAAACCAGGCCTCCTGGACCTACCGGCAGAGCATAGCGTAAGGCCGCTTGCGCGCCGCCAAGATTGGTTCTCGCGTGTCGCTATAGCACCAGGCGAGAACCGGCGGTCGGTCAGAAGCTGACCTGATAGCCGAGCGTGAACGTGCGGCCACGGCCGTTGAACACCCGGCCGTTACGCGTGACGTCCGATCCGCTGTTGGCTGCCTGGGTGTAGTAGGTCAGGTAGTCGCGGTTGAACAGGTTCTCTATGCCCAGGCTGACTTCGCCGATCGGCAGGCGATAGCCGAGCGAGGCATCCACGAGTGTGTAGCCATCGAATTCAAGACCCGGCGTGTCGAAGCTACGGCTGGCATAGTGGTTGGCCTGCAGCAGGCTGTGCAGATTGTCGTTCCAGTTGGCCTGCCAGCTCAGGCCATAGCGATCCGGTGAAATGTTCGCACCATCGAGATCGGTATCGACCTTGCCGTCACCGTCAGTGTCCGACTGGCCGTTGACCTGGGCATAACTAAGCTTCAGGCGATGCGCCTCGTTGACCTGCCAGCCGCCGGTGAACTCGATGCCGTCGATTTCGGTCCGCTCGCGGCGGACTTGGTAGACGCCGCCAACGCTGTTCAAGCGCGAGCCCAGATCGGCGTCCGATTCGTAGTAACTGATTTCGGCGTCGAACGGGCCGTGATTCAGACGCAGGCCCACTTCGCGGTTCTCGGTCACGATCGGTTGCAGGTCGAGGAACTCGTCCACGCGGGTGCCTGGTGTGCCGATGCCGCGCAGTACGCGGCCGACGTCGGGCATGCCGAAGCCTTCCGAGTAGTTGGCGAACAGCTGCGCCCAGTCGTTCATTTGCCAGACCAGGCCGGCGTTGTAGAGGGTTTCCTCGAAGTTGGGCTGGCCGCCTTCGACCGCGACGCCACCCAGCGGGCGGTTGGTCGAGGCGATGGTGCGGAAACTGTCGACCTCGAGCTCGGCGAACTCATGCCGCACCCCGGCAAAGAGGGTCAGTTGCTCGAGCGCGCGGATCTCTGCCTGAAGGAACGGCGCGTAGTTGCGGAACACGGTTTCCGGCACCCATTCGCGGTCGGTCAGGATCAGCTGCTGGCTGGTCGTGTCCTGCAGTACGTCCAGGCCGCCAGTGAGTTTGAGGTGGTTGTCCAGCAGGCCGTCGCGGCTCAGCGTCAGCTTGCCGCCGAACTTGTCGGACTCGTTCTGCGACTGATCGAACAAGGTGCCCAGCGGCGCGATGGCGGCGTCCTGGAAGGTGCCGTTGTAGCCGCCGCCGAAGCGGGCGCGGAAGCGCTGGCTGTAAAGCTGTAGGCCCAATTCGTTGCCGTGGAAGTCCGCATTCTTGTACGTCAGGCTGGTGGCCAGCACTTCATTCTGCGGCGCCTTGCCGAGCGGTTCGCCCTTGCGCGAAGTGGCCGGAATTCCGGCGTCGGCATCGCCCGGAACGTTCACATAGTCGTGCTCACCCTCGACCTGATAGCGGTTGATCATCAGACCGAGGCTCTGATTGTCGTCCAGCCAATAGCCCAGCTTGAGCAGCAGGTCGTGGCTGGTCGAGTCCATCACGTCGCCCTGCGTATCGTCGACTCCGATGAGGTCGCCATGGGCGTCGTAGAACATGCCCTGGGTCTGCCAGCTGGCCGAGGCGAGGTAGTCGAGGTTGCCCTGGGTACCTTCGACACGGTAATCGAGCTTGTAGCCCAGGCCTTCCGAATCGTAGTCGCCTGGTGCGGTGACGCTCACGCCGGCGTGCTGGCGCAGCGTTCCGCTGGCCGGACGGCGGGTGACGTAGTTGATGATCCCGCCGGTCGCGCCCAGGCCATGCTCGGCGCTGGCGCCATGGATCACTTCGATACGTTCGACCATCGATAGATCGATCACATAGCCGTCGCGCTGGCTGTCGCGCAGCGGCGTGGACTGGGGCACGCCGTCGATCAGAATCAGCGCCGAGCGCCCGCGAAAGGTCTCGCCGGCGCTGGTCATCTTCTGCCGGCTCGGCGAGTAGGAGGGAATCAGGTTGCTCAGCACTGCACCGTGGTCGGAGGTAATCGCCAGCTGCTGCTCGATCTGCTCGCGCGTGATCACCGTAATCTTTTGTGGCGTCTTGCCCGCCTCGCTGCCTGCGCGCGTGGCGCTGATGGTGATCGCCTCGAGCTCCTTGGCGTCTTCGGCGAGGCTTGGCAGAGCATAGAGAGAAAGGACTGCCAGCGAAGCAGACAGGTACAGATTCGATTTACCAGACACGTGGGCGCTCCCTGAATTGGATTTGTGATTTCGGTCGGCGCGGCAATGTAAGGTAAACGTAAAGCAATGTCAGCAGCTAATACGCATATTTCTCATTTAAGAAATGATGAAGGGTGGCCGCTGCGCAGATCTCTGCGAGCGATGCAAGATGAGGGGTGAGCCAGGGCTGGCTATGGGCGGTCACGGGCAAAAATGCAGACAACAAAAAAACCCGCACGAGGCGGGCTTCTTGTGGGCTTTCGGGTGATGCTGACACCACCTGAAAACGAAAGGTGGTGCCCAGGGACGGAATCGAACCGCCGACACGGGGATTTTCAATCCCCTGCTCTACCAACTGAGCTACCTGGGCAACGGGGCGCTATTAGACGGATTTGGCCTTTGCCTGTCAAGCGCGAGGAAAAAGATTTTTTCCAGTCGGGACGGGTGCTTAGCGTCGCCCGCTGCGCTAAGGCGGGCTTCGCTGCGCCGGTCACTCGCTCGGCGGAACGTAGCCCTCGGCCTTGGCGTACTCCTCGCCGGAAAGAAACTTGTCCATTTCAGCCTGCAGGAACTTGCGGTCCTCGGCGTTCATCATGTTCAGGCGCCGCTCGTTGATCAGCATGGTCTGGTGCTTCTGCCAGTCTTCCCAGGCCTTCTTCGAAACGTTGTTGTAGATATCCTCGCCCTTGGGGCCCGGATAGGGCGGGCGGTCGAGGCCCGGCAACTCTTCGTTGTACTTGCGGCAGTGCACGGTGCGGGTCATGGCGTCTCTCCTGCAATCAGTTCGGCGGCGGCGCGCTTGAGCAGCGTTTTCACCGGGGCGGCGAGCCCGAGGCGAGGTGGGGAGGCGAGGTTATACCAGAGCCAGTCGGCCTCGGCCACGACATGGCCGGCGGACTTGACCCTGATCAGCCAGGGTTCGATGGCGAGCTGGAAATGGCTGAACGTGTGGGTCAGCTCGGGCAGCCCATGCGGTTCCTCGAGCTGCAGCCCGTGTCGTTCGACCAGGGGCTGCAGCTCGCCCAGGTCGTCGACCTCCGGCAGGCTCCAGAGGCCGCCCCAAAGCCCGCTGGACGGGCGGCGATAGAGCAGGATGGCGTTGTCTTCATTGGCCAGCAATGGCATCAGGGTGCGCTTCTGCGGCAACGCCTTGCGCGGTTTCGGTTCCGGAAAGGCCGTTTCGCGGCCGAGCAGGTGGGCTTTGCAGCCGTCACGTAGCGGGCAGAGCAGGCAGCTCGGCTTGCTGCGTGTGCAGAGCGTGGCGCCAAGATCCATCATCGCCTGGGTGTAGTGGTTGACGCGTCGCATCGGTGTGTAGCGCTCGGCGACCTCCCAGAGCTGCCTGGCGACTCTGGGCTCGCCGGGGTAGCCGGCCTGGGCGGTGTAGCGGGCCAGTACGCGTTTGACGTTGCCGTCGAGGATGGGCGCGCGCAGCCCCATGGACAGGCTGGCGATCGCGCCCGCGGTGGAGCGGCCGATGCCGGGCAGCTCGGCGAGCGCCGTGACGTCGCGCGGGAACTCGCCGCCGTGGCGCTCGACGACGAGCTTCGCGGTCTTGTGCAGATTGCGCGCGCGGCTGTAGTAGCCGAGGCCGGTCCACAGGTGCAGTACCTCGTCCTCGGAGGCCGCAGCCAGCGCCTGTATATCCGGCAGCGCGGCCATGAAGCGATCGAAGTAACCGAGCACGGTGCCGACCTGGGTCTGCTGCAGCATGATCTCCGAGACCCATACGCGGTAGGGCGTGATGCCCTGCTGCCAGGGCAGGTCCTTGCGGCCGTGGCGGTCGTACCAGCTGAGCACCGCGTCGCCGAACTGCTCGGGCGTCATCGCTTGAACAGTCCCTTGAGCGCGTCCTTCAGCTCCGGGCTGACCTTGTCGCCGAGCTTTTCCTCGATCTTTTCGCTGAGCTTCTCGCCGGCCAGACGGGCGGCGATCTTGCCCAAGCCATCCTTGTCGAAGCGACAGGCCTTGGCGCCCAGTTCGAGCGGGCCGCGGCAGCGTAGCGGCCACTCGACGCCGACATAGCGCTCGTTGACTTGGCAGGCCGGGTCAGGCATCGCGCCCTTGTCGCCCTCGATGACGATGCCGACGCGGTAGTCCATGCCGAGTACGCGCAGGTCGATATCGCCGTTGCCGTTGACCGTGAGGCCCGGGATGCTGACCTTGAGGTCGGGGTTGTTCGCCACGCCGTCGCGCAGTCGGAGATTGCCCTTCAGCTCGCGGAAGGGAGTGTCCTTGGCGCGCGGTTCGCTGCCGAGTTCCTTGCGATTGAGCGTGGCGATGGCGCGGCACAGTTGCTGCTCGAGGTTCGCATCGACCAGCACGCCGTTGTCGACGATGAAGCCGAGGGTGCCGTTGAGATTGTCCACCCAGTCCTTCTGGCTATTGCCGAGCGTGGTGAGATCACCGTCGAGATTCAGCAGGCCCTTGAGCGTGACCTTTTCTCCCTGGCTTTCGAGCAGGCGTTCGACCGGTATCCGGCTGAGGCTCTTGTGCACCTTGATCGTCGGTTGCGCCGGGCGTGCATCGAGGCTGGCGCTGGACTCCAGGCGCCCGCCAAACAGGCCGCCACGCAGGTGCTCAAGGGTGAGCAGGCCGCCCTGTCCACGCGCCTTGAGGCTGACTCCTTCGAACGGCAGGCGCTCGAGCCTGAGGCTGTCGAGCAGCAGCGTCACGGACGCATCCAGGCTGCGCAGGCGATCGACCGGCAGCACCTTCTCGGCACTCCAGGCCTGCTGGGTGGGCTTGTCCGGCAGAGGAGTGGTACCGCTGCCGATGGCGCTCGCTTCGGTCTGCTCGACTTCGCTCTTGCGCGCCTGGCTGGCGCCCTGTTCGGCCGGCGTTGCCGGCAGGTAGCGATCGAGGTCGAGACGGTCGCCCTTCAGCTCGACGAGCAGGGCCTGGCGCTTGAAGTCGCTGATGCCGAGCCGGCCGGTGAAGTGGCTGTCGTCGACCTGCAGCTTGAGTTCTTCAAGCAGCAGGCTCTCGGGCGTACCGTTCAGATGCGTGACCAGTTCGACCTTGGTCAGGGCGTTGGCGTCGGCCATGGGCGGAAGGCTTTGGCCGAGCCCTTCGAGGAAATCGCCCAGATCGAACTCGGCGATCGATAGCGCGCCGGAAAGCTTTGGCTCGCTTTCCAGGTCGCGGACCTTCAGTTCGCCCAACCCGCGCAACTGATTGGCGGTCAGTTTCAGGCCGGTCCATTCGGCGATCTGCGCGGCCCGATCGACGAGCAGCTGGCCCTGCGCGCTGAACGCCAGTGTCTTGCCCTGCAGCGGCTCACCGGAGGCCTCGCCATTTAGACGCAGGTTATCCAGCTGGTAACGGCGCAGTTCGTTGTCGAAGCGCAGCTCGCCTTGCAGTTCGGTGCGGGCGCGCATCACCGGCTGATTACTGCCGAAGAACGCGCTGAGCTTGACCGGGATGGCGCTGCGCTCGCGGATCGCGCCGGTGCTCAGCTCGATCCCCTCGGCGCTGTACTGCTGGCCGCTGCGCGCGTCGTGGTAGGCCACTCGCGCATCGCTGACGGTCAGGCTGTCGATGTCCAGCTGGATCGGTTTGCCCGGGCGTGCCTCGCTGGCCGGGCGGGCAGGCTCGCTTTGGTTCGGGGATGGCTCGGCGGCTGCGGCGGGGCCGGTCGCTGACTCGCCGAGCCCCTCCCAGTTGCCATGGCCCTGCTCGTCACGTGCGAGCATCAGGTTCAGGCCGTTGACGGTAATGTCGCTCATCTGCACCTCGCGGCGCAGCAACGGCAGCACCCGCACGGACAGACCGAGCATGCGCAGGTCGGCGAAGGGCTGCTCGGGCGTGCGTGCGCTGGCCAGCGTAGTGTCGTGCAGTTCCAGGCCTAGCCAGGGAAACAGGCTCCAGCCGATGTCGCCCTTGATGTTGAGCTCCAGCCCGGCCCGTTCGCGAGCCAGTTCGCGGATTTCGTCCTTGTAGTCATTGGGATCGAACAGGTGCGTCAGGGCGAAGCCCAGGGCAACGAGGATCAGCAGTAGGCCGAGGGCAAGCAGCCCGAGGATCTTGCCGAGCGATTTCATGGACGGGTCCTTGTGTCGGAATCGTTGTAGAAGCGAGGCCGGAGTATAGCGCTGCGCCATTTGACGTCGGGCCGGCAGGGCTTGGAGCGAGTCACGGCGAGCGGGTTCCGCGCAGGCTCACTGTGGCGCCAGCGGGTCCAGCGGAAGGTGCGTGCGGGCGGCCAGAGCGCTGGCTTCGAGGTGCCCGGCGGGGGCGCTCAGGCGCAGCTCGCAACCGGCTTCGCTGGCCATGCGGCGGGCTTCGTCGAGCAGCCGCCGGCCGACACCGCGCTGGCGGGTGATGCGCCGCACGCACAGGTGCGACAGGTGCCAGGCGCGGTCGCCAGGGGTCAGCAGTGCAGCGCCCAGCAGGCGGTCATTGAAACGACCGGCAATGAGCGTGCCGGCGGCCAACCCGGCTGCGATCAGCGCTTGCGCATCGGCATGCGGCTCGAAGAGCCATTGCGGCGCGTCGGCGTAGATCTTCGCCAGGTCCTGGCGGTCTTGCTCGCTTGGCTGGCGAAGGGTTTCGACGTAGACGGGCATGGCCTTGGCTCTTGCGTGAGGGGCGCCAAGCATAACGTCGCGCTGCGCCAGACGCACCGCCATCAGGCGATCCTCCACCGAGCGCGGCGATACCCCCGTGGCGGGGTTTGCGCCTATAATGCAGCCCTTTTCGCCCCACGATCAGCGGAGCTGTGGATGTCCGAACGTACGGCTTGCGTAGAGCGCAACACCCTGGAAACCCAGGTCAAGGTCACCATCAATCTGGATGGCACCGGCAAGGCGCGCTTCGCCATCGGCGTGCCTTTCCTGGAGCACATGCTCGACCAGATCGCCCGTCACGGGCTGATCGACCTGGATATCGAGTGCAACGGCGACCTGCACATCGACGACCACCACACCGTCGAGGACGTGGGTATCACCCTTGGCCAGGCCTTCGCCAAGGCGGTCGGCGACAAGAAGGGCATGACCCGCTACGGGCATTCCTACGTGCCGCTGGACGAGGCGCTGTCGCGCGTGGTGATCGACTTCTCCGGGCGTCCCGGGCTGACCATGAACGTGCCCTACACCCGTGCGGTGGTCGGCAAGTTCGACGTCGACCTGTTCCAGGAATTCTTCCAGGGCTTCGTCAACCACGCCCTGGTGACCCTGCACATCGACAACCTGCGCGGCACCAACACCCACCACCAGATCGAAACCGTGTTCAAGGCCTTCGGCCGCGCGCTGCGCATGGCTATCGAGCTCGATCCGCGCATGGCCGGGCAGATGCCCTCGACCAAGGGGTGCCTGTGATGCAGACCGTCGCCGTCATCGACTACGGCATGGGCAACCTGCACTCGGTGGCCAAGGCGCTGGAGCACGTTGGCGCTGGCCGCGTGCTGATCACCAGCGATGCGCAGGTCATTCGTGAGGCCGACCGCGTGGTGTTTCCCGGCGTCGGCGCGATTCGCGACTGCATGGCCGAGATTCGCCGGCTGGGCTTCGATGAGCTGGTTCGCGAAGTCAGCCAGGATCGCCCGTTCCTCGGTATCTGCGTCGGCATGCAGGCGCTGATGGAGCGCAGCGAGGAGAACGACGGCGTCGACTGCATCGGCCTGTTCCCCGGTCAGGTGCGCTTCTTCGGCAAGGACCTGCACGAGGACGGCGAGCACCTGAAGGTGCCGCACATGGGCTGGAACGAGGTCAAGCAGGTGGTCGACCACCCGCTCTGGCACGCGATTCCGGACAACGGGCGCTTCTATTTCGTGCACAGCTACTACATCGAGGCCGGCAATCCGCGCCAGGTGGTCGGTCGCGGCCATTACGGCAACGACTTCGCCGCCGCGCTGGCCGATGGCTCGCGCTTCGCTGTGCAGTTCCACCCGGAGAAGAGCCACACCCACGGCCTGCAGTTGCTGCAGAACTTCGCCGCCTGGGATGGCCGCTGGTAAATGAGCCGGGCCAAGCTCAAGCCGCCGGTCCTGGCGCTGGATGCTGCTCAGGAGCAGGCGGCGCAACAGGTCATCAAGCGCTTTCTGCAAGAGCGCTTCGAGCTCGAGCTGGGCTCGTTCGAGGCGCAGGAAGTGCTCGATCTGTTCGCCCGGGAAATCGCGCCGCTGTATTACAACAAGGCGATCTTCGACGTGCAGAGCCACCTGAAGGAGCGGTTCGAGAGCATCGAAAGCGACTTGTGGGCGCTCGAGAAGAGCTGACCCTTAACCGACACTTGATTTGAACAGGTTCAAGCCATGCTGATTATCCCCGCTATCGATCTCAAGGACGGCGCCTGCGTACGTCTGCGCCAGGGCCTGATGGACGACGCCACGGTGTTCTCCGACGACCCGGTGGCCATGGCTGCCAAGTGGGTCCAGGCCGGCTGCCGCCGCCTGCATCTGGTCGACCTCAACGGGGCCTTCGAAGGCCAGCCGGTCAACGGCGAAGTGGTCACCGCCATTGCCAAGCGTTACCCGGACCTGCCGATCCAGATCGGCGGCGGTATCCGCACCCTGGAAACCATTGAGCACTACGTGCGCGCCGGTGTCAGCTACGTGATCATCGGCACCAAGGCGGTCAAGGAGCCGGAGTTCGTCAGCGAGGCCTGCCGCGCCTTCCCGGGCAAGGTGATCGTCGGCCTGGATGCCAAGGACGGCTTCGTCGCCACCGACGGCTGGGCCGAAGTTTCCAGTGTTCAGGCCACCGACCTGGCCCGCCGCTTCGAGGCCGACGGCGTCTCGGCGATCGTCTACACCGACATCGCCAAGGACGGCATGATGCAGGGCTGCAACGTCGAGGCCACCGTGGCGCTGGCCAATGCCAGCCGCATCCCGGTGATCGCTTCCGGTGGCATCCACAACATCGGCGACATCCAGAAGCTGCTCGACACCAACACCCCGGGCATCATCGGCGCCATTACCGGCCGCGCGATCTATGAAGGCACGCTCGACGTCGCCGAGGCGCAGGCGCTCTGCGACCTGAAAGACAAGGACGAGTGATGCGCTGAACTGCGGTGGATCGGCGAAGCGTGATCCAGCCTGCACACAGAAGGACGAGTAAGCCGTAGGGTGGGCACCGCTTCGCTTGCCCACCGTGCATTCGGTGACCCGGTGGATGCCCACCCAACGAGAGAGATCGACCATGGCCCTGGCCAAACGCATCATTCCCTGCCTCGACGTGGACAACGGCCGCGTGGTCAAGGGCGTCCAGTTCGAGAACATCCGCGACGCCGGCGACCCGGTGGAAATCGCCCGCCGCTACGACGAGCAGGGCGCCGACGAGATCACCTTTCTCGACATCACCGCCAGCGTCGACAACCGCGACACCACCCTGCACACCGTCGAGCGCATGGCCAGCCAGGTATTCATTCCGCTGACCGTGGGCGGTGGGGTCAGGACCGTGCAGGACATCCGCAACCTGCTCAACGCCGGTGCCGACAAGGTCTCGATCAACACCGCTGCGGTGTTCAACCCGGAGTTCGTCGGCGAGGCGGCGGATCGTTTCGGCTCCCAGTGCATCGTCGTCGCCATCGACGCCAAACGGGTTTCCGCGCCGGGCCAGCCGGGTCGCTGGGAAATCTTCACCCATGGCGGGCGCAAGCCCACCGGGCTGGATGCAGTGGCCTGGGCGAAGAAGATGGAAGACCTCGGTGCCGGCGAGATCCTGCTCACCAGCATGGACCAGGACGGCGTGAAGAGCGGCTACGACCTGGGCGTCACCCGCGCCATCAGCGAGGCGGTAGGCGTGCCGGTGATCGCTTCCGGGGGGGTCGGCAATCTGCAGCACCTGGCCGATGGGATTCTCGAAGGCAAGGCCGATGCAGTGCTGGCGGCGAGCATTTTCCACTTTGGCGAATACACCGTTCCGGAGGCCAAGGCCTACCTCGCCGCCCGCGGTATCGTGGTGCGCTGAGTGACCCGGCGCCGTTGGCGCCCTGAAGAGGGAGCGAGTACGAGGACCTGTCCGCCGGAGCGCGGACGTCACCAGGAGGACGACACAGATGTTCAAGGCGCTGATCACAACAATGGCCGCCACGCTGCTCGGCTGCACGCTGGCGCATGCCGAGCCCACCCCGCGCATCGACCTGCTCACCGAGAATTTCCCGCCGTACAACATGGCCGAAGACGGCAAGAACTTCGCCCGTGACGAGCACATCAGCGGTATCGCCGCCGACATCGTTCGCGAGATGTTCCAGCGTGCCGGCATCGAATACACCCTGACGTTGCGCTTTCCCTGGGAGCGCATCTACAAGATGACGCTGGACAACCCCGATTACGGCATCTTCGTGACTGCGCGCCTGCCCGAGCGGGAGGCGTTGTTCAAATGGGTGGGGCCGATCGGGCCGGATGACTGGGTATTGCTGGCGCGCGCCGACAGCCCGATCACGCTGCGTAGCCTCGACGAGGCGCGCCAGTATCAGATCGGTGCCTACAAGGGCGACGCGATTGCCGAGCATCTCGAGGGGCAGGGGCTGCAGCCGCAGCTGGCATTGCGCGATCAGGAGAACGTGAAGAAGCTGATCGACGGCAAGATCGACCTCTGGGCCACCGGCGATCCGGCCGGGCGCTATCTGGCACGTCAGGATGGAGTAACCGGTCTCAAGCGCGTGCTGCGTTTCGACAGTGCCGAGCTTTATCTGGCACTGAACAAACAGGTCGACGACCAGACCGTCCAGCGCCTGCAACAGGCGCTGGATCAGATGCGTGCCGATGGCACGGTGGACGCGATCAACGCGCGCTATCTGGACTGAGTCCCGAGCGGCGGCAGGTTGGCGTCGCCGCCGATCACAGTTTGGCCTTGCCGAGCAGGCCGCCCAGCGTCGTCTGCAGGTCGGCCGGCAACACGACCATCTTGGCGTTGCCGCTGCTGGCAAGGTTCTCCAGCGAGGTGATGTACTTCTCGCCGAGCAGGTACATCATCGGGCCGCTGTCGTTGCCGATGCTCTCGGCCACCAGCTTGATCGCAGTGGCCGAAGCCGTGGCCAGCTCGACCTGCGCCGATGCGTCGCGCTTGGCTGATTCCAGGCGCGCCTCGGCTTCGAGAATCGCCGCCTGCTTGGCGCCCTCTGCGCGGGTGACGGTTGCCTTGCGCTCGCGCTCGGCGGCGGCCTGCATCTCCATTGCGCGCTGCATGGACTCCGACGGCGAGATGTCCTGAATCTCTATGCCCTTGACGGTCAGGCCCCAGTCGCCGGCCTGCTCGGCCATGCTGTCGCGCAGCTTGGCCTTGATGATGTCACGCGACGACAACGCCTCGTCGAGCTCCATCTCGCCGATGATCTGGCGCAGGGTGGTCTTGGTCAGGTTGGAGATCGCCGACTTGTAGTCGGTGACACCGTAGACCGCCTTCACCGGATCGGTGACCTTCACGAAGCACAGCGCGTTGGTCAGGATCACCGCGTTGTCCTTGGTGATCACTTCCTGCTGCTCGATGTCGAGAATCTGGTCCTTGGTCACCAGCTTGTAGGCGACGTTATCCATGTAGGGAATGAGGATGTTGAGGCCGGGGATCAGCGTGCGCTGGTAGCGGCCGAGGCGTTCGACGATCCACTCGTCGCCCTGTGGAACCAGGCGCACGCCCTTGGCGATGGTGATGAGAGTGATGGCCGCGACCACGACCGCAATGACAAGACCGGGTGTCATAAAACTGCTTCCTTGTTGAGTGAGTTGATCCGTTTGAACCGGGCTCAGGTCCGTGCAACTTTCACGCAGTTGCCTTCGAAGGCGAGTATGCGCACCCGTTCGCCTGCGGGGATGGCCTCTTCGGCCATGCAGGTCCACTGCTCGCTGCCCAGGATTGGCTTCTGGAAGCGCACCTTGCCGTGCTGGAAGGGCGCGACGGCGCTGACCAGCAAGCCGATCTCGCCGACGACCTCGCCCTGTGCCGTGCCGGACTGGGTCTTCAGCCGATTGCCGGCGAACACCCGGAACCAGAGCAGCACCATGACCAGCGAGGCGCCGCTCCACAGGGCGATCTGTGCGGTCAGCGAAAGCCCGGGTAGCAGCCACAGGGCCAGCGCCACCAGCAGCGCGCCGACACCGAACCAGAGAATGAAGAACGAGGGCACCACCAGCTCCATGATGATCAGTACGGCGCCCGCGACGATCCAATACCACCACTGAATATCCATGCCTGTCCCGCTCCCCTGTGCGCTCCGGCCACTACGCTAGGTTATACGGACCGCGCGCTTGGCGGCACCTCGAAATCAGCGGATTGTGCTGGCCGACCGATACCGGCCGCCTTTGCCGTGTGCGGCCATGGCGCGGTTGCCACGGGTGGCGATCATCTGGCCGAGGCTGATCCAGTCGATGCCGCGCCCGGCCAGACGCGGTAGCTCGCGTTCGAGCAGGCTCAGGGTGCTGTCGTAGGGATGGCCGATGAGGACCACCGATCCCTGCCGGCGCGCCAGTGCGATGGCGGCCTGGAAGCGCTCGGCGACCGCCGCCGGGCTGGCGTCGTCGTCGAGGAAAATGTCGCGCGACAGGCTCGCCAGTTGGACCTGTTGTGCGCTCGCCGCGGCCACCGTACGCGGGGTGGTGCGACTGTCGAGGAAGAACAGGCGGCGCCGCTGCAGCTCACGCATCAACTGGCTCATCGCCTCGGGCTGCTCGGTCATCGCGCTGCCCATGTGATTGTTGACGCCGCTGGCATGCGGGACCGCGGCCAGTGCGGCTTCCAGGCGACGCTGGCGCTCGGCGCCTGGCAACTGCGGTTGCCAGGCGAAGGGGCCACCCGCTGGGGCCATGGGCAGGTGCAGCATCACCGTCTTGCCGGCATGCGCTGCGGTGATCGCCAATTCCCGGGCATGCGGGGTGTCGGGCAGGATCGCCAGCGCCACCGGGCCGGGCAGCGCCAGGACCCGACGGTCGCGGGCCGGACTCTGCCCAAGGTCATCGATGACCAGTGCCAGACGAGGCCGTTCGGCCGGTGCCGCGGCCAGGCAGGCTGGCGCCACCAGGCTGAACGCCAGGCCGAGCGCCAGCCAACCGCGGGTCACGTTCACTGCCCGCGGGTGAGGTTCAGGCCCTTGAGCAGGTTGAGCGCCTGGCCGAGCTGGTAGTCCTCGTCCTGCGGGCGTGCCTTGTCGGCGGCAAAGCTGCTGCTCGGCCGGTCCGCGCCGCCGTTGCCATTGCCCAGATGGCCGGCCAGGTCGGCCTCGCGCAGCATTTCGCCGGCCTGCTCGCGGGTCAGCTTGGCGCGGGCGACCTCGATGTCCGGAACGATGCCCTGGGCCTGGATCGAACGCCCGCTCGGCGTGTAGTACAGGGCCGTGGTCAGTTTCAGCGCGCGGTCGTTGTTCAGCGGCAGCACGGTCTGTACCGAACCCTTGCCGAAGCTGTCGGTTCCCATCACTACGGCGCGCTTGTGGTCCTGTAGCGCGCCGGCGACGATTTCCGATGCCGAGGCGCTGCCGCCGTTGATCAGCACCACCAGCGGTACGCCTTCGCTGGCATCGGCCGGGTCGGCGGAGAAACGCAGCTCGGAATTGGCAATGCGGCCCTTGGTGTAGACGATCAGTCCCTTGGTGAGGAAGTGATCGGAGACTTCCACCGCAGCCTGCAATACGCCGCCAGGGTTGTTGCGCAGATCCAGCACCAGACCGCTGAGCTTCTTGCCGCCGTTGTCTTTCTTCAGGCGGGCCAGCGCCTTGCCGACCTCTTCTCCGGTGTTGACCTGGAACTGGGTGACGCGCAGGTAGCCGTAGCCGGGCTCGAGTAGCTGGCTCTTGACACTCTTGACCTTGATCACTGCTCGGGTGAGCTTGACGTCGTACGGCTTGCCGCCTTCGCGGACCAGGGTGAGAGTGATGTCGCTGCCCGGCTTGCCACGCATCTGTGCGACGGCGTCCATCATCGACATGCCCTTCGTGGGCTTGCCGTCGATCTTGATGATCAGGTCGCCGGCCTCGATGCCGGCCCGCGAGGCTGGCGTGTCGTCGATCGGCGAAACCACCTTGATGAAGCCGTCCTCGACGCCCACTTCGATGCCAAGGCCACCGAACTCGCCACTGGTGCTCTCCTGCAGCTCGGCGAAGGCATCGGGCTCGAGGTAGGCCGAGTGCGGGTCGAGGTTGCTGAGCATGCCCTTGATGGCGTTTTCCAGCAGCGTCTTGTCGTCCACCGGTTCCACATAAGACGCCTTGATGCGGTCGAGCACCTCGGCGAAGGTGCGCAGCTCGTCGAGCGGCAAGGGCGCCTTGTCCGTCGTGGCGGGCGGCTCGGCGGCCGCCGCCTGTGGTGCCGGCTCCTGGGCCCAGGCAAGGCCGTGCGAGCCTAGCGTGACGGCCAGGGCCACCAGGGAAGGACGTGCAAAGCGACGCAGGTGCAGCATGTCAAACTCCAGTCATCAGGGGCGCTAACCTTGCGCGCGGCACCATTGCGCCGGGTCGCTGGGGCGGCCCTGTTGGCGAATGGCGAAATAGAGCGCGGCGGTCTCCTGACCGCCGCTGGTTCCGACCGTGGCGATAGGGTCGCCGGCCTTGACGATGTCGCCGGCGTCACGCAGCAGGCTCTGGTTATGGCCGTACAAGCTGAGATAGCCGTTGCCGTGATCCAGAATCACCAGCAGCCCGGCGCCGCGCAACCAGTCGGCGAACACCACGCGCCCACCGTGCACCGCGCGGACCTGGGTGCCGGCCTGCGCGCCGATCAGCACACCGTCCCACTTGCTTCGAGCGTCGCCACCGCGCGGAGTGCCGTAGCGGGCGACGATGCGTCCATCGACTGGCCATGGCAGCTTGCCTTTGGCCTTGGCGAACGGGCCGCCGAAGCTGTTGCCCGCGCTGGATACCAGAGGGCCGCCGCCCCCGGCACCCGCACCCCCGCGCTGCTGCTCACGCGCGGCTGCCAGCGCACGCTGACGCGCCGCCTCGGCTTCGCGAGCCTGACGGGCGAGGGTCTGTTCGATGGTGTTGAGGACGCGCTCGAGCTGAGCCTGGTCTTCGCGGCGGGCCTGCAGTTTCTGTTCGCGTGAGGCGATGTCGCGGTTGAGCTTGGCCAGCGCCTGGCGACGCTCCTGGCGGGCCTCGGCCAGCTGCGCACGGCGCTGTTCCAGCCCGTCACGGCGCTCGGCAAGCTTGGCCTGTTCGGCGGCGATATCGGCCTCCACATTGGCCAATTGCCGCAGCGTCTCATTGAACTGTGCCACCTGCTCGAAGCGGGCTTTGCTCAGGTAGTCGTAATAGGTCAGCGTGCGGCTGAATTTCTCCGGGTTCTGCTGGTTGAGCAGCAGCTTCAGGTACTCCTGGCGGCCATTGCGGTAGGCCGCTCGTGCCTGAATGCCGATCAGGCGCTGCTGCTCGATACGCGCGCCTTCGAGCGTGGTCTTCTCGTCGTCCAGTTTCTGCAGTTCGGCTTCGCCGCGGTCGATCTCGTGCTGCAGCGTATCGACCTGCTTCTCCAGCTCGCCCATCTCGCTCTCGGTAGCCTTGAGCTGCTTCTGGATGCCGGTCTTTTCCTGCTCGATGGTTTTGAGCAGTTTCTGCAGTTCGGCGATGTCCTTGCGGGCGGCTTCGATCTGCTGCTGCGTGGCCGCACGCTCGTCGGCGATGACGGAGCCTGCCAGGCAGAGCATTACCAGTGCGAAGAGGGCGCGGAGCATGCGGGCTTACCGGAGGAACTGGACGGCCTAGTATGCCTAAAAACATGGCCGGAAGCTTGGCGGCGATCGCGCCCCGTCTGGCTTCCGGCCGATGGCGTCAGCCGTTGAGCTGGATGATCGAATGGCCGGTCATCTCCTCCGGCACCGGCAACCCCAGCAGGGTCAGCATCGTTGGAGCGACGTCCGCGAGCACGCCGCCTTCGCGAATGCTCGCCTTGCGCTTGCCGACATAGATGAAGGGCACCGGCTCGCAGGTATGGGCGGTATGCGCTTGCCCGGTCACGACATCTTCCATCTGTTCGACGTTGCCGTGGTCGGCGGTGATCAGGGCTTCGCCGCCAACCTTCTCCAATGCCTCGACCAGGCGGCCCATGCAGGCGTCGAGGGTTTCGACCGCCTTGACGGCGGCCTCGAACACGCCGGTATGGCCGACCATGTCGCCGTTCGCGTAGTTGACGACGATCACGTCGTAACGCTGGTTCTCGATGGCGTCGACGATGCGATCGGTCACCTCGGGCGCGCTCATTTCCGGCTGCAGGTCGTAGGTGGCGACTTTCGGCGAGGGGATGAGGATGCGCTCTTCGCCCTCGAACGGCTCTTCGCGGCCGCCCGAGAAAAAGAAGGTCACATGGGCGTACTTCTCGGTCTCGGCGATGCGCAGCTGGGTCTTGCCATTCTTGGCCAGGTACTCGCCGAGCACGTTGTTCAGGGCCTCTGGGGCGAAGGCCGCCGGTGCCTGGATGCTCGCGGCATACTGGGTAAGCATGACGAAGCCTGCCAGTTGCGGCGTGCGGGCGCGCTGGAACTCGCTGAAGCCCGGTTCGACGAAGCAGCGAGTCAGCTCGCGCGCACGGTCGGCGCGGAAGTTCATGAACACCACGGCATCGCCATCCTCGACGCGCACCGGCTCGCCGACAGTGGTGGCCTTGACGAATTCATCGCTTTCGCCACGCTCGTAGGCGGCAATCAGGCCGTCCACGGCGTAATCGGCGTGGAATTCGCTCTGGCCCTCGACGATCAGGTTGTAGGCCTGCTCGACGCGCTCCCAGCGATTGTCGCGATCCATGGCGTAGTAACGCCCGATCAGGCTGGCGATGCGGCCCTTGCCCAGGCGGGTGAACGTGGCCTGCATCAGTTCGATGGAGCTCTGGGCGCTCTTGGGCGGTGTGTCGCGGCCGTCAAGGAATGCATGCAGGTAGATTTTCTCGGCACCGCGCTTAGCGGCCAGTTCGGCCATTGCGACCAGGTGGTCCTGGTGGCTGTGCACGCCACCGTCGGAAAGCAGGCCGAGGATGTGCACTGCCTTGCCGGCCCCGACGGCCTTGTCCACGGCTTCGCAGATCGCCGGATTGCTGAAGAAATCGCCGTCACGGATGGCTTTGGTGACGCGCGTGAAGTCCTGATACACCACCCGGCCGGCGCCAAGGTTCATGTGGCCGACCTCGGAGTTGCCCATCTGGCCATCCGGCAACCCGACGTCCATGCCGCTACCGGAGATCAGGCCGTGCGGCTGCGTGGCGAGCAGGCGATCGTAGACCGGGGTGTGGGCGGCATGGATGGCATTGAAGTCAGGGCTGTCGCTGTGTCCGAAGCCGTCGAGAATGACCAATACCAGGGGTTTGGGTGCGGAAGGCATCGCGTGAGGGCTCCTTGGCGCAGGGCGAAAAAAGGCGACCAGTCTACTGTCTGGACTGTTGCAGGTCACGATTGATCAGGGTTCAGCCGCCTGGGGGCGCTGTGTATACTGGCCCGCATTTTATCGCCTGGGTACCTGTTGATGCTCGCTAACCTGATTGAATTTGTCTCTAACCACTATGTGCTGAGCAGCCTGTTCGTCGTGCTGCTGGTGCTGCTGGTGATCACCGAGGCCCGCAAGGGCGGCAAGAGCCTGACTTCGCGCGAGCTGACGACGATGGTCAATGGTGGCCAGGGCGTGGTGTTGGACGTGCGTCCGAAGAAGGAGTTCGCCACCGGCCACATCGTCGACGCATTGAACATTCCGCACGACAAGCTGGTCAGCCGAATGGGCGAGCTGGAAAAACACAAGGGCAAGACCCTGATCGTGGTCGATGCCATGGGACAGCACGCCGGAGCGGTCTGCCGGGATCTACAGAAGGCAGGCTTCACCGCCGCCAAGCTGTCCGGAGGGATCTCGGCCTGGCGCGGCGACAATCTGCCAGTGGTCAAGTGAACATGCCCAAGGTCGTCATCTATACCACCGCCTGGTGCCCCTTCTGTGTCCGGGCCAAAGCCCTGCTCGACAACAAGGGCGTCGCCTATGAAGAAATCGCCGTCGACGGCAAACCGGCTTTGCGCGCCGAGATGGCGAGCAAGGCCGGGCGCACGTCGGTGCCGCAGATCTGGATCGGCGAGCGGCATGTCGGAGGGTGTGACGACCTGTATGCGCTCGAACGCGCCGGGCGGCTGGACGCGTTGCTCCAGGCCTGATGGCGCCGCTCTCTCTTCCATAACGACACGCACAACAGAAGGCTCATGAAATGACCGAACAAGCCAATAACGGTGCCGCCGCGAACGAGCAGCAGGGCGCGCAATTTTCCCTGCAGCGTATCTATGTTCGCGACCTGTCCTTCGAGGCACCGAAGAGCCCGGAGATTTTCCGTCAGGAATGGAACCCGAGCGTCGCTCTGGATCTGAATACCAAGCAGAAACCGCTGGAAAGCGATTTCTTCGAAGTGGTGCTGACCCTGTCGGTGACCGTCAAGACGGGCGAGGAGGTTGCCTTCATCGCCGAGGTGCAACAGGCCGGCATCTTCCTGATCAAGGGGCTGGACGCCGGCGCCATGAGCCATACTCTTGGCGCCTTCTGCCCGAACATCCTGTTCCCCTACGCTCGCGAGGCGCTCGACAACCTGGTCACGCGTGGCTCGTTCCCGGCATTGATGCTGGCGCCGGTGAACTTCGATGCGCTCTATGCGCAGGAGATGGCGCGGATGCAGCAGGGTGGTCAGGCACAGCACTGAGTGCCTTGAGGCGGGTCGCGAGCGATCCGCCTCGTCCTTCCTTACCTGACGGTTACCACCAGCTTGCCGATCGCCTTGCGCTGCCCCAGCGCGGCAATCGCCTCACCGGTGCGCTCGAGTGGGTAACGGTGCGAAATCACTGGTTTGAGCTTGCCTTCGGCGTACCAGGCGAACAGCTGCTTGAAGTTCGCGGCATTGTCATGCGGCTGGCGTTGCGCAAAGGCGCCCCAGAATACGCCGACCAGCGCGGCACCCTTGAGCAGGGGCAGGTTGGCTGGCAGCGAAGGAATCTCCCCGGCGGCAAAGCCGACCACCAGCATACGGCCGTTCCAGGCGATGCTGCGAAACGCCTCCTCGAACAGGCCGCCGCCGACCGGGTCGTAGATCACATCCACGCCTTGCCCACCGGTCAGTTCTTTCAGACGCTCTTTCAGGCTTGCCTCGGTGTAGTTGATCAGTTCGTCGGCACCGGCCTGGCCAGCGGTCTCCAGCTTCTCATCGGTGGAGGCGGCTGCGATCACACGGGCGCCCATGGCCTTGCCGATCTCGACTGCCGCCAGACCGACTCCCCCGGAGGCGCCGAGCACCAGCAGCGTTTCGCCCGGTTGCAGGTTGCCACGCTGCTTCAGAGCGTGCATCGAGGTGCCATAGGTCATGCTGAATGCGGATGCGGTCTCGAAGTCCATGCCGTCGGGGATCGGCAGCGCGTTGTAGGCCGGCACTGCGACCTGCTCGGCAAAGCTGCCCCAGCCGGTGAGGCCCATGATCCGGTCCCCTGGCTTCAGGTGGCTGACCTTCTCGCCTACTGCAGCGACCACGCCGGCCGCCTCGCCACCCGGGGAAAATGGAAAGGGGGGCTTGAATTGGTACTTGCCTTCGATGATCAGCGTGTCGGGAAAATTCACGCTGGCAGCGTGCACGTCGAGCAGGACTTCGTTGGGCTTGATGCTCGGGCTGGGCACCTCTTCGAGGACCAGGTTTTCGGGCGGGCCGAAATTTTTGCAGAGAATGGCTTTCATCGGGGTTCCTTTATAGGTGTTTTTGGCGGCCGTGATGGCTGGAGTCTAGGCGGCCGTGATTCAGGAACAACGAGCATGGCCGTCTGTAATGGCAGTGCATAAGCCGTTCGCAGGCTTGGGTCGCGCCGCTCGACTGGTTATGCTGGCGCAATCTCATTCTGGAGCTCGCCCGTGAAGCGCATCATCGCTCTTGTCTTTGCCCTAGGTCTGGCGCTGCCGGTCTGCGCCGAGGAGCCTGCCGCCGAAGAGGGGGCGCCACAGGTCGTCTATTACGCACTGGTGCCTGCGCTGGTCGGCAATTATGGCGGCGGAGAGCGATTGAAGTACTACAAGGCTGACGTGGCCCTGCGCATCACTGGCAAGGAAGCCGAGGAGAAGGTCAAGCATCACGAGCCGCTGATCCGCAATCAGCTGGTCATGCTGTTCTCTCAGCAAACCGATGCGAGCCTCGGCAGCGTCGAGGCCAAGGAGCAGTTACGTCAGGAGGCGCTCAAGCAGGTCCAGGAGGTGCTCACGCAGGAAGAGGGCAAGCCGCTGGTGGACGACCTGCTGTTCAACAATCTGATCATCCAGTGAGCAGTGCATCGCGCAGGTTGAGCACTGTCTGCCACTGCTGTTCATCCACCGGCATCACCGACAGTCGGCTGCCTTTCTTGACCAGCGCGAGTTCGGATAGGTGCGGGTCGGCCTTGAGCAGGGGCAGGCTCAGTACCTCGCCGAAGCGTTCGACGAACTCGATATCCACGGCGCTCCAGGGGTTGTTGGCGTCGCTGGCTTTCGGGTCGAAATAGTCGCTCTGTGGGTCGAGTGCCAGCGGGTCGGGATAGGCGCTCCGCGTGATTCGGCCTATGCCGGCGATACCGGGCGTGGCGCAACTGGAGTGATAGAAGTAGAACAGGTCACCGGCGGCCATCTGCCGGATGAAATTCCGCGCCTGGTAATTGCGCACGCCGTCCCAGCGGCCAGCGCCCCTGTTTTCAAGGTCGCGGATGGAAAATTCATCAGGTTCGGACTTCATCAGCCAGTAGTGCATGGCGGCTCTCCGGAGGTTTTTTGTTAGCTCTGTCGCGGCTCCGACAATCGGCTATACGCGCCATTTGCGCAGAGCGATTGCTTGACGGAAAATGCCGCGGCTGTTGAGTTGGGTCGTCGAAACCAGAACGAAAAAAACCGTTTCGACGTGGACGATTCGCCTTGCAGGGGGAGGCGATCATTATGAAGCGCAAACCGGATATTCTCTGGGTTTTGGTACTTATCTTCGGGCTCGGTGTGGTCACCACCGGCTACACGCAGAGTCTCTGGGAGCGGCAGGCCGAGCCAGGCGGCGCGCCGGTCCTCCAGACCACCACGCAGGCTCAGCGCTAGTCATCCGAGTCGTGGCGCGAGCAGGTCTCCGGGCGATACCAGTCTCGGTCCGTCACGGTCGCATCCAGCGCCACATCCCAGCTCGCAAGCGGCAGTCGGTCGACCTTCTGACATTCATGGGCCAGGCCCAATAGGGTGGGCTTGCGCCAGCTCTTCTGGCGGGCGCGGTAAGCCAGGCTGCGGTCGTAGAAGCCGCCTCCCATGCCCAGCCGGCCGCCGGCCTCGTCGAAGCCCACCAGCGGCATCAGCAATAGATCCAACGTCCAGACCTTCCGCTGAGCTTCGCGTGCTCGCACGGGTTCGGGTATTCCGTAGCGGTTCGGCCTGAGTCGCTCGCCGGGTCGTACGCGTTGAAAGATCATCCGTGTGCGCGGCCATGGATCGAGCACCGGAAGGTAGGTGGCCTTTCCTCGTCGCTGGGCAGCGCGCAGCAATGGGCGCGGATCGATTTCGCCATCGTTGGGCAGGTATAGGGCGATGTGCCGAGCACGCCGAAACAGCGGATGTTGGGCGAGCAGGCGATAGAGGCGTTGCGCGGCGAGCCGTTGCTCGAGCGGTGAAAGGCTGCGGCGAGCCTGGCGGAGTTGCCGCCGTAAAGCGGCGCGAGACAGGCCCGCGGCGCTGATCATGAAAGGTAGCTCCCCAGCATGCCGCTGCCGGCGTAGGCCCTTGAACCCGAGAGTTCAAGGTGGCGACTACAGAGAACCTTCAGGCTTTCCGTCAGGCGGACATGCACACCGGTCCCACGTGTAGCCTCCATGGTGTTGCTTATCGGGAGAGGGTCATCGCCGACTGGCGCACATGCCAGGGAGTTGCGGGGATTATACCTCAATGCTTTTGCATCTGTTCCCGTTTCATCGGGCATCGCGGCGCTACGACGAATGGTTTTCAGTGAGGGGCCGCCGAGGCTGCACGTGCGCGCCATGCTGCCGCCGGCCGCGCGGGACCTCGGCTTCCGTACGGTGACGCGCAGAGGGTAGTTCACTCGACGTTCGATCAGTTGCCTGAGGGGTTCGGGTCGGTAGCCAAGGCGCTGTCGACGCGCTCGAGCAGCATGCGCACGTGCTCGCGGGCGCTGCTGGCTTCGGCGTCGAGCTGGTCGTTCTTGTGCAGCAGTTCGTGGGTGATGTTCAGGGCAGCCATCACCGCCACGCGGTCGGCGCCGATCACCTTGCCGCTGCTGCGGATGTCGCGCATCTTGCGATCCAGATAGCGCGCGGCGCCTTCCAGGTTGCTGCGCTCCTCGGGCGGACAGGCGATGCAGTATTCCTTGTCCATGATGTGCACGGTGACGGTGTTTGGCTGGGTCATGAGTCCTGCTCCAGGGCTTTCAGGCGCGAAATCATCGATTCGACCTTCAACCGGGCCATTTCGTTCTTTTCGATCAGATGAGCGCGCTCCTCGCGCCAGGCCTGCTCGTTCGCCTGCAGCAGGCGATTCTGGGCCTTGAGTTGCTCGATGCGCTGGATCAGCTGCTCGAGCTTGGCGGTCAGCAATCGCAGATCGGCGTCTTCCATGGGATTCCTACTAGGGGGCGCGGGCAGGGCCGCCGGGCTTCGATGGTCTTGCCGCAATCGCCGATGCTAGGATACGGAGCCTTCATTCTAGTCATTGCGCTCTGGTGCGCCTAGCCGCCATGTCGATTCAAGCTTCCCCTTATGCAGCCTTCGCCAGTTTGCTGCAGAACGCTCCGCAAGCCGTCTCCCCCGCCGAACTGCACGGGCTGCTGCTCGGGCGCAGCTGTGCCGGCGCCAGTTTCGATCCCGATGCCTGGCTGACCGATGCCGCCGATCTGCTTGGCGAGATGCCCGAAGGCCCGGTCCGGCAGGCGCTGATCGGCCTGCAGGAAATGGTCAAGAACGAACTGGCCGGCGAGGACGTCGCACTGGTTCTGCTGCTGCCCAGCGACGAGGCCAGCCTGACCGAGCGCGCCGTGGCCCTCGGCCAGTGGTGTCAGGGTTTCCTGGCCGGCTTCGGCCTGACCGCGGGTGATCGTGCGCTGAGCGACGAGGCGCGCGAGGTGCTGCAGGATCTCGCTGCCATCGCGCAGATCCAGGACTCGCTGGAGGAGTCCGAGGACGGTGAGAACGACTACATGGAGGTGATGGAGTACCTGCGCGTCGCGCCGCTGCTGCTGTTCGCCGAATGCGCCAAGCCTCTGCCGCCTACCGCCAAACCTTCCTTGCACTGAGATGTCCCGATGACTCGCATCCCGAAATCGGAATATGCCCGTCGGCGCAAGACGCTGATGGAGCAGATGGGCCCCGACAGTATCGCCATCCTGCCTGCCGCGCCGATGTACATCCGCAACCGGGACGTCGAGCACGTCTATCGCCAGGACAGCGACTTCCAGTACCTCTCCGGGTTTCCCGAGCCCGAAGCGGTGATCGCGCTGATTCCCGGTCGCGAACACGGCGAGTACGTGCTGTTCTGCCGCGAGCGCGACCCCGAGCGCGAGCTCTGGGACGGGCTGCGTGCCGGCCAGGACGGTGCAGTGCGCGACTACGGTGCCGACGATGCCTTTCCGATCGGCGACATCGATGACATCTTGCCCGGCCTGATCGAAGGTCGTGAGCGCGTCTACTACGCCATCGGCAGCAACGAGTCGTTCGACCACCGGCTGATGGAGTGGATCAAGACCATTCGCTCCAAGGCCCGCCAGGGCGCACAGCCGCCCAGCGAGTTCGTCGCGCTCGACCACCTGCTGCATGATCTGCGGCTGTACAAATCGGCGGCCGAGGTGAAGGTGATGCAGGCCGCGGCCGAGATCTCCGCGCGGGCGCATGTGCGGGCGATGCAAGCGGCGCGCCCTGGCTTGTTCGAGTATCACCTCGAGGCCGAATTGGATTACGAGTTTCGCAAGGGCGGGGCAAAGATGCCGGCCTACGGCTCGATTGTCGCCAGCGGGCGCAACGCCTGCATCCTGCATTACCGGGAGAACGACCAGCCGCTGAAGGACGGCGACCTGGTGCTGATCGACGCGGGGTGCGAGATCGACTGCTACGCCAGCGACATCACCCGCACCTTCCCGGTCAACGGCCGGTTTTCGGCAGAGCAGAAGGCCATCTACGAGCTGGTACTGGCTGCCAACGAGGAGGCGTTCAAGCACATCGCGCCGGGCAGGCACTGGAACGAGGCCCACGAAGCCACCGTGCGGGTCATCACGGCCGGGCTGGTCGAACTCGGCTTGCTGCAGGGCGAGGTCGATGCGCTGATTGCCAGCGAAGCCTACAAGCCGTTCTACATGCATCGCGCCGGCCACTGGCTGGGCATGGACGTGCACGATGTCGGCGATTACAAGGTGGGCGGCGTCTGGCGCGAGCTCGAGCCGGGTATGTGCATGACCGTAGAGCCCGGCATCTACATCGCGGCCGACAACCAGAACGTCGAGCGCCGCTGGCGGGGAATCGGTGTGCGCATCGAGGATGACGTCGTGGTCACCAAGACCGGCTGCCAGGTTCTGACCGGCGGCGTGCCTAAGCGCGTCGAGGAGATCGAGGCGCTGATGGCCGCTGTGCGAGAAGAGGGGCTCTGACTTGAGCACACTGGCGATTATCGGCGGTGGGCTGGTAGGCGCCAGCCTGGCGCTGGCCTTGCAGGCCGGCGCACGTGAACGCGGCTGGATGATCCAGCTGATCGAGCCTTTCGCACCTGGCGATGAATACCAGCCGAGCTACGATGCCCGCTCCACGGCGCTGTCCTATGGCACCCGGCTGATCTACGAGCGCCTCGGCATCTGGGCCGAGATTGCCAGGCGCGCTGAGCCGATCCGGCGCATCCATGTCTCCGAGCGCGGCAAGTTCGGCGCGACCCGGCTGGATGCCTCGAACGAAGGGGTGCCGGCGCTCGGCTATGTGGTCGAGAATGCCTGGATCGGCCACTGCCTCTGGCAGGCGCTGGACGATACGGTCATCACTCGCCGCTGCCCGGCGGAAGTCGCGGCGCTGGAACCGATCGAGACGGGTTATCGCCTGACCCTTGCCGATGGCGCGACGCTCGACTGCGCACTCGCCGTGCTCGCCGACGGTGGGCGTTCGGCCCTGCGCGAGCAGCTGGGTATTCATGTGCGGCGTCGGCCCTATGGGCAGACGGCGCTGATCGCCAATGTCACGCCCGGCCAGCCGCATCAGGGCCTGGCCTACGAGCGTTTCACCGAGCAGGGGCCCATGGCCTTGCTGCCGTTGCCCGATGATCGTTGTGCGCTGGTCTGGACGCGCTCGCATGCCGATGCCGAGCAGCTGGCGCTGCTTGATGACACGCCGTTTCTCGAAGCCTTGCAGCAGGCTTTCGGCTTTCGCCTGGGCGGCTTCCGCCAGGTCGGTACACGCCACCTCTATCCGTTGGCATTGGTCGAAGCCGAGGAGCAGGTGCGCAGCGGGCTGGTGGTGCTCGGCAATGCGGCGCACAGCCTGCACCCCATCGCCGGGCAGGGCTACAACCTGTCGCTACGCGATGTCGATGCACTGGCCGATGCGCTGCTAAGCAGTCGTGCGCCGCTGGGTGACCCGGCGCTGCTGCATGACTATGCGCTGCGCCAGCAGCGCGATCAGTGGATTACCGTGGGGTTTTCCGATCAGGTAACCCGGCTCTTCGGCGACTCGGGGCCCTTCGTCTCGGCCGGGCGCAGTCTCGGGCTGATCGGCCTGGACCTGCTGCCGCCAGCCAAGCGCTGGTTCGCCCGTCAGGCGATGGGCCTTGGCGTACGACCGCGCTGAGTCGCGGGCACCAATCACAACCTTGCAGCCGGTGCGCGATGGGCGCCCAAAGGAGAAGCAGATGCAGGCGGATCTGGTCATCGTCGGCGCCGGCATGGTCGGCAGTACGCTCGCGCTGGCCCTGGCCGGTAGTGGGCTGAGCATTCTGGTCGTCGATGCCGGCGCGCTCGAGGTGTCGGCTTTCGAAGCGGCAGCGCCCTTCGAGCCGCGGGTCAGCGCCCTGTCGATGGCCAGTCAGCGCATCCTCGAGCGCGTGGGCGCCTGGCCCGGCATCGTCTCCCGCCGCGCCTGTCGATACACCGACATGCGAGTATGGGACGGATCAGGCACCGGGCAGATTCACTTCTCCGCTGCGTCGGTGCATGCCGAGGCGCTCGGGCATATCGTCGAGAACCGCGTGGTGCAGGATGCGTTGCTCGACGCCCTGCGCGCCGGGGGCGAGATCGAGCTGCTCGGCAATGCATCGCTGCAGACGCTCGAGCGCGATGGCACGGGCTGGCAGATCGAACTGGCCGACGGCCGTCGGATCCGCTCGGAATTGGTGGTCGCGGCCGATGGCGCGCAATCGACGGTGCGTCGTCTGGCGAACTGCGAGACGCGCGAATGGGATTACCTGCACCATGCCATCGTGACCAGTGTGCGCTGCGCCGAACCCCACCTGCGCACGGCCTGGCAGCGCTTCACCGATGATGGCCCGCTGGCCTTTCTGCCGCTCGAACGCGCCGGCGATCAGCACTGGTGCTCGATTGTCTGGTCGTGCACCGAGCCGGAGGCGCGCCGGCTCATGGCGCTCGATGACGAGGCGTTCCGCGCTGCGCTGGGTCGGGCCTTCGAATATCGTGTGGGCGAGATTCAATCGGTCGATCCGCGGCTGTGCATTCCGCTGCGCCAGCGTCACGCCAAGCGCTATGTGCAACCCGGCCTGGCGCTGGTCGGCGATGCCGCGCACGTCATCCATCCGCTGGCGGGGCAGGGTGTCAATCTTGGCCTGCTCGATGCCGCGACCCTGGCCGAGGTGCTGCACGCGGCACTGACCCGCGGCGAGCGGCCCGGCGAGCTGCGCGTGCTTTCACGCTACGAACGTCGTCGCATGCCGCACAACCTGGCGATGATGGCGGCGATGGAGGGCTTCGAGCGTCTGTTCCAAGCCGATCCACTGCCGCTGCGCTGGTTGCGCAACGCCGGGCTCAAGGGCGTCGAGGCGCTGCCCGAGCTCAAGTCGATGTTCGTACGGCAGGCCCTTGGCCTGACCGGTGATCTGCCGGAGCTGGCGCGCGCCTGAAACACGCTGCGACAGGCGGTCGCCCAATGTCGCATTGAGAAGCTAAATAACATTCACTACTATTTGGCTCTCCCAAGCTCCGCAAGAGGCACGCTACATGCAGGCAAGCAAAGGTTTTCTCGCCGCGTTGACCCTGACGGCCCTGTCGGGCGCCGTGCAGGCGGCCGATGAAGTCGTGGTGTATTCGTCGCGTATCGACGAGCTAATCAAGCCGGTGTTCGACGCCTATACCGAAAAGACCGGTGTGACCGTCAAGTTCATCACTGACAAGGAAGCGCCGCTGATGGCGCGGCTCAAGGCTGAAGGCGAGAACACGCCTGCCGACCTCTTGCTGACTGTCGATGGCGGCAACCTCTGGCAGGCCGAGCAGATGGGCATCCTGCAGCCGCTCGACTCCGAGGTGGTCAAGCAGAACATTCCGGCTCAGTACCGTTCCTCCAGCGATGCCTGGACCGGCCTGTCGCTGCGCGCGCGGACCATCGTCTACTCGCCGCAGCGGGTCAAGGAAGGCGAGTTGTCTACCTACGAGGCACTCGCGGGCGACAACTGGGAAGGCCGCCTGTGCCTGCGCACCAGCAAGAAGGTCTACAACCAGTCGCTGACCGCGACGATGATCGAGACCCACGGCGCGGAGAAGACCGAAGAAATCATCCGTGGCTGGGTCGACAACCTGGCCACCGACGTCTTTGCCGACGATACCGCGCTGATCCAGGCGATCGATGCCGGCCAGTGCGATGTGGGGATCGTCAACACCTACTACTACGGCCGTTTGCACAAGAGCGATCCGCAGTTGAAGGCCAAGCTGTTCTGGCCGAACCAGGGCGACCGCGGCGTACACGTCAACCTCTCGGGCATCGGTCTGACCAAGCATGCGCCGCATCCTGAAGCGGCGCGCAAGCTGGTCGAGTGGATGACCGGGCCGCAAGCGCAGAGCATCTTCGCCGACATCAACATGGAGTACCCGGCCAATCCGGCGGTGAAGCCGTCAGCCGAGGTTGCCAGCTGGGGCGAGTTCAAGGCCGACACCATTCCGGTGGAAGTCGCTGGCAAGCGCCAGGCCGAAGCGATCAAGCTGATGGATCGCGCTGGCTGGAACTGAGGTCTGGTGCGGGTGGGCGCCCGGGGCGCTTTCCCGCAGATTGCCGAGCTGATGCCGTTATACTCGACGCCCCCTCCATGGGGGCGTCGTCTTTCCTGCTGCCGAGGCCCGAGTGTCCCATCCCGTCGAGCACCGCTGGTATCCCATCGCTTTTGCCGTCGCTGCGCTGGTTCTGTTGCCGCTCAGCGTCTTGCTGCTCAGCTGGCACGAGGTCGACCGCGAGATCTGGTCGCACCTGTGGGAAACCCAGATGCCACGCTTGCTCGGCAATACCTTGACGCTGGTGGCCGGGGTCTCGATCGGCGTGACCCTGCTCGGGGTCAGCCTGGCCTGGCTGACGGCCCTGTGCGAATTCCCCGGCCGGCGCTGGCTGGACTGGGCGCTGATGCTGCCCTTCGCCATTCCCGCCTATGTCCTGGCGTTCGTCTTCATTGGCCTGCTGGATTTCGCCGGGCCGGTGCAGAGCCTGGCGCGCGAATGGTTCGGCAGCGACATCCGCTTCCCGCGGGTGCGCTCGACCGGTGGGGTGATCGTCGTGCTGGTGCTGGTCTTCTATCCCTATGTCTACCTGCTGGCACGCTCGGCCTTCCTGGCCCAGGGCAAGGGATTGATGGAGGCGGCACGGGTGCTGGGCCAGTCGCCGCTACAGGCGTTCTGGCACGTTGCGCTGCCAATGGCGCGCCCGGCGATCGGTGCGGGGCTGGCCCTCGCCCTGATGGAAACCCTGGCCGACTTCGGTGCGGTCTCGGTGTTCAACTTCGATACCTTTACCACGGCGATCTACAAGACCTGGTACGGCTTCTTCAGCCTTACCAGCGCGACCCAGCTAGCCAGCCTGCTGTTGCTGGCGGTGATGCTGGTGCTCTACGGCGAGCGGCGGGCCCGCGGTGCGGCGCGGCCGGCAAACGAGCGCGCGCGCAGCGCGGCGTTGTATCGGCTGCACGGCTGGAAGGCGCTCGCCGCGACCGCTTGGTGTGTGCTGGTGTTTCTCTGTGCCTTCGTCGTGCCTGTCCTGCAATTGTTGACCTGGTTGTGGCAGCGCGGACGCTTCGATCTCGATGAGCGATATGCCGCGCTGATCATGCACACCCTGTCGCTCGGCGGACTGGCTGCGACGGTCACGGTGGGCGTCGCCCTGCTGCTTGCCTTTGCTCGCCGGCAGGCGCCGGTGCGCTCGATTCGCGCCGCAGTGGGGCTGGCGAACCTCGGCTATGCGTTGCCGGGGTCGGTGCTGGCCGTGGCGATCATGCTTGCGTTCAGCTACCTCGACCGCGAACTGGTGATTCCGCTGTCGACTTGGCTGGGCGGGGCTGGCAAGCCGATTCTGCTCGGCAGCCTCGGCGCGCTGCTGGTGGCTTACCTGATCCGCTTCATGGCGGTTGCCTTCGGCCCGCTGGAGAGCAGCCTTGCGCGCATCCGTCCCTCCCTGCCGCAGGCCTCGCGCAGCCTGGGCGTCGGTGGGCCGGCACTGTTCCTCCGGGTCTACCTGCCGCTGCTCCTGCCCGGCGCCCTGAGTGCCGCGCTGCTGGTGTTCGTCGATGTGCTCAAGGAGATGCCGGCTACGCTGATCATGCGACCCTTCGGCTGGGACACGCTGGCCGTACGCATCTTCGAAATGACCAGCGAAGGGGAGTGGGCGCGTGCCTCGCTGCCAGCGCTGACGCTGGTGCTGGTCGGGTTGTTGCCGGTGGTGCTGCTGATACGCCGTTCGGCCAGGCGCTGAGCTCGCCGACAGCGCGCCGTGACCTGTCATGACCTTGGGGCTACAATGCGCGCCAATTCGAACGCCGGCCCCCCGCGGGCCGGTCCTATCGCCCGTCACACCCAGCCGCTTCGGCGACCTGCCCGGAAGGAGACACCCATGGGTCAGCGTACTCCCCTTTACGATCAGCACCTCGCGCTCGGCGCCAAGATGGTCGATTTCGGCGGCTGGGACATGCCGCTGCACTACGGCTCGCAGGTCGAGGAGCATCACCAGGTGCGTCGTGACTGTGGGGTGTTCGATGTGTCGCACATGACCGTCGTCGACGTCGCCGGTGCGCAAGCTGCCGATTACCTGCGGCGGCTGCTGGCAAACGACGTGGCGCGCCTGCAGAGCGTCGGCAAGGCGCTGTACACCGCCATGCTCAACGAGCGCGGCGGAGTGGTCGACGACCTGATCGTCTACCTCACCGACTGGGGCTATCGCCTGGTGGTCAACGCCGCCACCCGCGAGAAGGACCTTGCCTGGATGCAGCGGCAGGCCGAGGGGTTCGCGGTAGAGATCCGCGAGCGGCCGGAGCTCGCCATGCTGGCGATCCAGGGGCCCAGCGCCCGCGAGCGTACCGCCGAGCTGGTCGACCAGAACCGTGCCAGCCTGATCGAGCAGCTCAAGCCCTTCCAGGGGCTCGCCGAGGGAGACTGGTTCATCGGTCGTACCGGCTATACCGGCGAAGATGGCCTGGAGATCATTCTGCCGGCCGAGCAGGCGCCGGACTTTCTCAGCGAACTGGTGGGCGCCGGCATTCCGCCGATCGGCCTGGGCGCGCGCGACACCTTGCGCCTGGAAGCCGGCCTGAATCTGTACGGCCAGGATATGGACGAAGACGTCTCGCCGCTTGCCGCGAACATGGGCTGGACGGTGGCCTGGGAGCCAGCCGAGCGGGATTTCGTCGGCCGCCAGGCGCTCGAGCAGCAACGCGCTGCGGGCGATCTGCCACGGCTCGTCGGCCTGGTTCTCGAAGAGCGTGGCGTCCTGCGCGCGCACCAGGTTGTGCGGGTCGCCGGGCTGGGCGATGGTGAAATCACCAGCGGCAGTTTCTCGCCTACGCTTGGCAAGTCGATCGCCTTGGCGCGGGTGCCGGCCGGCACCGGCGAGCGCGCCGAGGTCGAGATTCGCGGCAAGTGGTATCCGGTACGCGTGGTGCAGCCGACCTTCGTGCGTCACGGCAAGGTACTGGTGTAAATTCGGCAGACGTCTCGCGCCAACCGCGTCACCCACTGTCGACAGCCTTGAGGACCTTACAAGATGAGCAACATCCCCAGCGATCTGCGTTACGCCTCCAGCCATGAGTGGGCCCGCCTCGAAGCTGACGGCAGCATCAGCGTCGGCATTTCCGACCACGCCCAGGAGGCGCTGGGCGATGTGGTCTTCGTCGAGCTGCCGGAAGTCGGCCGCACCCTGAGCGCCGGCCAGGAGGCCGGGGTCGTCGAGTCGGTGAAGGCTGCGTCGGACATCTACGCGCCGGTCTCCGGCGAGGTGATCGCGGTGAACGAACAACTCACCGACTCGCCCGAGCAGGTCAACAGCGATCCCTATGGCAGCTGGTTCTTCCGACTGCAGCCGAGCGACCCGGCGGAGCTCGAAAAGCTCCTCGATGCCGCCGCCTACGAGGCCGCCTGCGCACAAGCCTGATTCCATGCAAAAGCCCCGCTTCGTCGGGGCTTTCGTTTTTTGAGAGTACCGCCATGCCGCATATGCCGAATCTTTCACAACTTCAGCAACCTGACGCCTTCCTGCGGCGCCACCTCGGGCCGGATGCCAGCGAGCAACAGGCGATGCTCGAGGCCCTGGGCCTGGGCAGCCGCGATCAGCTGATCGACGAGACGGTACCGCCGGCCATCCGCCTGCAGGGTGAGCTGGCGCTGCCCGCTGCGCTCGACGAGCCGGCCGCGTTGGCGAAGCTGCGTGGCTATGCCGAGCAGAACCAGTTGTGGACCAGCCTGATCGGCATGGGCTACCACGGTACGCTCACGCCTGCCGTCATCCTGCGCAACGTGCTGGAGAACCCCGGCTGGTATACCGCCTACACGCCCTATCAACCCGAGATCGCCCAGGGGCGGCTGGAGGCGCTGCTGAACTACCAGCAGATGGTCATCGACCTGACCGGGCTCGATCTGGCCAATGCCTCGCTGCTCGACGAGGCGACCGCCGCCGCCGAGGCGATGACCCTGGCCAGGCGTGTCGCCAAGAGCAAGAGCAATCGCTTCTTCGTCGACGAGAACTGCCATCCGCAAACCATTTCGGTGGTGCAGACCCGTGCCGAGGCCTTCGGCTTCGAGCTGACGGTCGCTCCGCTGGAAGAACTGGCCCAGCAGGAAGTGTTCGGTGCCCTGCTGCAATATCCGGATACCCACGGCGAGATCCACGACCTGCGCCCGTTCATCGAGCAGCTGCACGCCGGTCAGGCGCTGGCCTGCGTCGCGGCCGATCTGCTCAGCCTGCTGCTGCTGTCCCCGCCGGGTGAGCTGGGCGCCGATGTGGTGCTGGGCTCGACGCAGCGTTTCGGTGTGCCGATGGGCTACGGTGGTCCGCATGCGGCTTACTTCGCCAGCCGTGACGACTACAAGCGCGCGATGCCCGGACGCATCATCGGCGTGTCCAAGGACGCGCGCGGCAACACCGCACTACGCATGGCGCTGCAGACGCGAGAGCAGCATATCCGCCGCGAGAAAGCCAATTCGAACATCTGCACCGCGCAGGTGCTGTTGGCCAACATCGCCGGTTTCTATGCCGTCTACCACGGGCCGGAAGGGCTCAAGCGTATCGCCCAGCGCGTGCACCGGCTGACCTGCCTGCTGGCCGCCGGGTTGGAGCGCAAGGGCGTCGTGCGGCTCAACCAGCACTTCTTCGACACCCTGACGCTCGAGGTCGGCGGTGCGCAGACTGCGATCATCGAGAGCGCCGTGGCGGCGCGCATCAATCTGCGTGTGCTGGGCCGCGGCAAGCTCGGCGTGAGCCTCGACGAAACCTGCTCCGAAGCGACCGTCGAGCAGTTGCTGGCGATCTTCCTCGGCGCCGACCATGGTCTGGACCTCGCCGAACTCGATGCCGGGGAGCTGCCCAGCGGCATCCCGGATGAGCTGCAGCGCACCAGCGGCTACCTGGCCCACCCGGTGTTCAATGCGCACCACAGCGAGACCGAGATGCTGCGCTATCTCAAGCAGCTCGAGAACAAGGACCTGGCGCTGAACCAGGCGATGATTCCGCTCGGCTCCTGCACCATGAAGCTCAATGCCACCAGCGAGATGATTCCGATCACCTGGCCGGAATTCGCCAACGTGCACCCCTTCGCTCCGCGCGAGCAGGCGGTCGGCTACCGGCTGATGATCGACGAGCTCGAGCGCTGGCTGTGCGTGATCACCGGCTTCGACGCCATCAGCATGCAGCCCAACTCCGGCGCCCAGGGCGAGTACGCCGGTTTGCTGGCTATCCGCAAGTATCACGAGAGCCGCGGCGAGCCGCAGCGCGACGTCTGCCTGATTCCCTCGTCGGCGCATGGCACCAACCCGGCCTCGGCCCAGATGGCCAGCATGAAGGTGGTCATCGTCGACTGTGACAAGGCCGGCAACGTCGACCTGGAGGACCTCAAGCGCAAGGCCGCCGAGGCTGGCGAGCGGCTGTCTTGTCTGATGATCACCTATCCGTCGACCCACGGCGTCTACGAGGAGAACGTGCGCGAGATCTGCGCGGCGATCCACGCCCAGGGCGGCCAGGTCTACATGGACGGCGCCAATCTCAACGCGCAGGTCGGGCTGGCGCGTCCGGCGGACATCGGCGCCGATGTCTCGCACATGAACCTGCACAAGACCTTCTGTATCCCGCATGGCGGCGGCGGCCCTGGCATGGGGCCGATCGGCGTCAAGGCGCATCTGGCGCCCTTCGTTGCCAACCATCCGGTGGTCGATCTCGAGGGGCCTCAGCCGGGCAATGGTGCAGTCAGCGCGGCGCCCTGGGGTAGCGCGAGCATCCTGCCGATCAGCTGGATGTACATCGCCATGATGGGGCCGAGCCTGCGTGATGCCACTGAAGTGGCGATCCTCAACGCCAACTACCTGGCCAACCGTCTGGGTGGCGCCTTCCCGGTGCTATACAGCGGACGCAACGGCAGGGTTGCGCACGAGTGCATCCTCGACTTGCGACCGCTGAAGGCCGAGACCGGCATCAGCGAGGAAGATGTCGCCAAGCGTCTGATGGACTACGGCTTCCACGCGCCGACCATGTCCTTCCCGGTGCCCGGCACGCTGATGATCGAGCCGACCGAAAGCGAGTCGAAGGCCGAGCTCGACCGCTTCGTCGAAGCCATGTTGAGCATCCGCGCCGAGATCGCCAAGGTGCAGGAAGGCCAGTGGCCGGCAGACAACAACCCGCTGGTGCGCGCCCCGCACACCCTGGCCGACGTGATCGGCGACTGGGATCGCCCCTACAGCATCGCCGAGGCGGTAACGCCAAGCGCCCATGCCCGTGCGCATAAGTACTGGCCGGCGGTGAACCGCGTGGACAACGTCTATGGCGACCGCAATCTGTTCTGCGCCTGCGTGCCGGTGGAGGCTTATCGCGATTGAGTGGGCGGGCTGGGCGGGCGCCGTTCAGCGGCGTCAACCCGCCCGGTTGGCCGAGGAAGATGATCGGCGCTGAACCAGCATCTGGCGCCGATGCATTTCTGCTTGGCGTGGGGCCTTGCATCCCGTTCGGGCCTGGCGCGGCAGTGAGACAGGCGCCCGCTTATGCGCCTGTCTCTTGGTCGCTGTCGGCCGGCTCTTCCAGCCCCAGCCAGCTGGCCAGCACCTGCTGCGCTTCGTCTACGCCCTGACGTTTGGGCGCGGAAAACAGCTGCACGCTGACGCTTTCGCCCCAACCCTTGCGGATGTCGCGCTGGATTGCCAGCAGGGCATTCTTTGCCGCGCCGAAGGCCAGCTTGTCGGACTTGGTCAGCAGGATGTGCAGCGGCATCTCGGCGGCGCCGGACCAGTCGAGCATCATCCGGTCGAACTCGGTCAGCGGGTGGCGGATATCCATCATCAGAAACACGCCGACCAGGCTTTCCCGGCTACCCAGGTAGGCTTCGAGGTGTCGTTGCCAGTGCTGTTTCAGCGGAATCGGAACCTTTGCATAGCCGTAGCCGGGCAGGTCGACCAGCCGACGTTCGTCATCCAGTCGAAAGAAATTGAGCAGCTGGGTGCGGCCGGGAGTCTTCGAGGTGCGCGCGAGGTTGGCGTGGGTCAGCGTATTGAGCGCGCTGGACTTGCCGGCATTGGAGCGACCGGCAAAGGCGACCTCGCGACCTTCGTCGGCGGGGCACTGGTCCACCTTGGCGGCGCTGATGAGAAAGCTGGCCTGTTGGCAGAGGCCGAGAATCGGGTTCTTCGGGGGCATGGGGAGTCCGGTGGCGGCGCAGGGGGTGCGGCAATGGTTCATTTCCGTTTCGCAAGCGGGAGTATATAATGCCGCGGATTTTGTGTGCGCTTTGCTCTCTGGAGCCTTGGCACATGCGCGCCGATGCGGTGCCGAACAGCCGCAGCCGCCCTGGCGGAACGCTGCCCGGTGCGTCCATAACGAGCGCCGTCATGACCTCGCCGGTATGCGCGGCCCGAGAACACCACAAACCTTTAGCCGTAGTTGGATGAGCTGATGAACAAAATACTCGTGAGTCTGCTGTTGACCCTTGGCATCACCGGTATGGCCCACGCGGCTGGAAACGCCGAAGCCGGGCAGGGCAAAGTTGCAGTGTGTGGCGCCTGCCACGGTGCCGATGGCAACAGCGCGGCCCCGAATTTCCCCAAGCTCGCCGGTCAGGGCGAGCGCTATCTGCTCAAGCAATTGCAGGACATCAAGGCCGGCAGTACCCCGGGTGCGCCTGAAGGCGTCGGCCGCAAGGTGCTGGAGATGACCGGGCTGCTCGATCCGTACAGCGATCAGGATCTTGCGGATATCGCCGCCTACTTCTCCAGCCAGAAGATGACCGTCGGCATGGCCGATCCCAAACTGGTCAAGCAGGGCGAGAAGCTGTTCCGTGGCGGCAAGGTCGATGTCGGCATGCCGGCCTGCACCGGTTGCCACGCGCCGAACGGCGTCGGCATCGAGGCGGCGGGCTTCCCGAAACTCGGCGGTCAGCACGCGGCCTACGTGGCCAAGCAGCTCACCGATTTCCGTGAGGGCAACCGTACCAACGATGGCGACACGATGATCATGCGCAACATTGCCGCCAAGCTGAGCAACAAGGACATCGAAGCGCTGTCCAGCTACATCCAGGGCCTGCACTGATCGTAGCGGGCTAGCCTGAAAAGGGCGGTCGGACGCAAGTCCGGCCGCCCTTTTTGCATTCTGCGTCCGGCTCTAGAATGTCGTGCACGCGACCGGCGGAAAACGCTGGCGAGCTGCCGCGTTTTATAGGAGCCTGTCGCGCAAACGTTCTGAGGGTCAAGGAGTCTTCCATGCGCAAACTCGTACTCGCCGCCGTTCTGGCTACCTGCAGCCTGTTCGGCCTGCCGGCCGTAGCTGCCGACTTCCAGGCCGGCAAGGAGTATGTCGAGCTCAAAAGCCCGGTACCGGTTTCCGAGCCCGGCAAGATCGAGGTCGTCGAGCTGTTCTGGTACGGCTGCCCGCACTGCTACAAGTTCGAGCCAACGATCAATCCGTGGGTCGAGCAGCTTCCCGATGATGTCGCCTTCAAGCGCATCCCGGCGATGTTTGGCGGCGTCTGGAATGCGCACGGGCAGATGTTCATCGCGCTGGAAAGCATGGGTGTCGAGCGCAAGGTGCACGACGCCGTGTTCCGCGCCTACCACGAGCAGGGCAACAAGCTGGCTACGCCCGAGGCAATGGCCGACTTCCTCCAGACCCAGGGGGTCGACCGGGACGCCTTTCTCAAAGCCTATAACTCCTTTGGCGTGAAGAGCCGCGTCGAACAGGCCAAGAAGCTGGGCATGGCTTACCAGATCAGCGGCGTTCCAGTGATGATCGTCAATGGCAAATACCGCTTCGATCTGGGCTCGGCCGGTGGTCCGGAGCGCACCCTGCAGGTGGCCGACTTCCTCATCGAGAAAGAGCGTTCGGCGCAGTAAATCACCATGTTGCGCCGCTGGAGCGCCACGCGGGCGGCCAGGGCCGGGCAGGCCCAGGTCAACCCGCATTGCCTTGATCGCAGCGGTCTGCCCCGCGACGGCCGGCTGCGCTTGCTCAGTTTCAATATCCAGGTTGGTATCAGCACCGAAGGCTACCGTCACTATCTGACGCGCAGCTGGCAGCACCTGTTGCCGCATTCCGGGCGTGCGATCAACCTGCAGCGAATCGGCGAGTTGCTCGAAGGCTACGACCTCGTTGCGCTGCAGGAGGTCGATGGCGGCAGCCTGCGCTCCGATTACATCAACCAGGTCGAGCGTCTGGCTCACCTGGGTGCTTTTCCCTACTGGTATCAGCAGCTAAACCGCAACCTCGGGCGTTTCGCCCAGCACAGCAATGGTGTCCTGAGTCGCCTGCAGCCGCGCGAACTGGAAGATCACCCGCTGCCCGGGCCATCCGGGCGTGGCGCCATCCTGTTGCGCTTTGGTGACACACCCGACGCGCTGATGGTCGTGGTGATGCACCTGGCGCTCGGTGGTCGTGTGCGAGCCCGCCAACTGGCCTATATCCGCGAACTGATCGGCGATTGTCGGCATGTCGTGCTCATGGGCGACATGAACACCCACGCCACCGAGCTGTTGGAAGTGTCGCCGTTGCGTGATCTCGGTTTGCTGGCGCCGCAGGTGCAGGCGACCTTTCCCAGTTGGCGCCCGCAGCGCTGTCTCGACCATATCCTGCTCAGCCCCGGCCTGGCGCTGGAAAGGGTGGAAGTGCTGCCGTTGCCGATATCCGATCATCTGCCGGTGGCGGTGGAGATCCGCCTGCCCGACGCGCTGCATGCGCAGGCTCTGCCGGCCAAGCAGGAGCAAGCCGGATGACCGTAGAAGAGCAGCGCTGGCGGGAAAAGTATCTGCAGCTACTGGAGCAGCAGGAGCGCCAGGAGGCGCGCTGGGAGCAGCGCCTGGACCTGTTGCGGCGCAGCCTGGTCCGCAGCAGCCTGGCGGTCGAGGGCGCCGACCCGGGAGTCGAGCAGTGCCTGAGGAAGATGCGCGAGATCCTGCGGGACGGTGATCTCGACAGCGGGCTCGACGTGCTGGTGCCGCGCCTGGAAAAGGCCGTGCTGGATTCCGAGCGACACCGCCATGAGCGCAGCCTGCGCTTGCATGAAGCGCTGCAGCGCCTGGTGGCTCAGTTGCTGGCTCTGGAGCTGCCGGGCGAGGTTCGGCGGGCGCTCAAGCGCTTTGGCAAACAGC
Organism: Stutzerimonas sp. CXK-1; assembly: GCF_057738225.1. Classification (NCBI taxonomy): domain Bacteria; kingdom Pseudomonadati; phylum Pseudomonadota; class Gammaproteobacteria; order Pseudomonadales; family Pseudomonadaceae; genus Stutzerimonas; species Stutzerimonas sp. CXK-1. Next base: position 309,309 of record NZ_CM173217.1, read on the forward strand.
TGGACCGCCGTGCGTCCCAGCTGCGCGAGCTGCCGTCGCTGCTCGGGGAACTCGGCGCGCTGCAGGCGCAGGCGCTGCAGGTCCGTCAGCCGGAACCGGCGCCGGGACTGCTGCGGCGCCTGTTCGGCAAGCGCAACGAGGCAGACGGCGTGTTGGGCGAGCCAATTACGCCCGTGCTGGCCGAAGAGCCAGCCTCACCACCTCCGCTGGACGAGCCGGGCCCGGACGTGGCACCGACGCCATTGTCGCTGGCGGCCGAAGTGGTAGAGCAATCTGCCGACGCCGACGCCGACGCCGACGCCGACGCCGACCCGGACACAGCAGCTCCGACGGTACCGGCCGAGCCCGTGGTCTTCCAGGCCGCCAGTGCGGCCGACTACGCCCTGCCCGAATCGCCGGATCAGCCCTATAGCGCCATTGCCGAGCACGTCGAGAGCACGCTGCGTAGCCTGCTCGATGCGCTGCGGCTGCCCGAGCACCGGCAGCCGCAGGCCGAGGCCCTGCGGGTACGCATTCAGCACGGCCTCAACTGGTACGAACTGGTCCCGGTGCTCGACGACCTCGCCGGGCTGATGGTCGCGGTCAGCGACCAGAGCCAGCGCGAATTCGAGGCCTACCTGCAGACGCTCAACGAGCGCCTGGTGGCGATGCAGAACAGCCTGGCCGCCGCTCATCAGGGGCATACCCAGGGGCGGGAAGCGGCGGATGTCCTGGACGCCCAGCTGCGCGAGCAGGTCGGCGGCCTGCAGACCAGCATGCACCAGGCGACCGATCTGGCCAGCCTGAAGCAGGCAGTGCAGACGCGCCTGGACGGGCTGCTGCACACTGTCGACTGCTACAAGCAACAGCGCAGCGAGCAGGAACAGGCACTCGGCGAGCGCCTGCAGCAGCTGGTCACCCGGGTCGGTGTGCTCGAAGAGGCGGCGCGCGGCCTGCGTGAAAACCTCTCCGAGCAGCGGCAGAAAGCGCTGGAGGATTCACTGACCGGCCTGCCGAACCGCGCCGCCTGGAGCGAGCGCCTGGAAATCGAGGTGTCGCGCTGGCAGCGCTATGGCGGCGACCTGCTGCTGGCAGTCATCGATATCGACCATTTCAAACGTATCAATGACGACTTCGGCCATCTCGCCGGCGACCGCGTGCTGCGCATCATCGCCACCGAGCTGCGCAAGCGGCTGCGCAAGACCGACTTCATCGCCCGTTTCGGCGGCGAGGAGTTCGTCCTGTTGCTGCCGGCGACCGCCATCGCCGCTGGCCAGGGTGTGCTGGAAGCGCTGCGGACGGCGATCGAGGCTTGCCCGTTCCACTTCAAGGGCGAACGGGTGCAGGTGACCTTTTCCGCCGGCGTTACCGCCTTCACCGGGGAGGACGATGGCGAGCAGGCCTTCGAACGGGCCGACCAGGCCCTGTATCGAGCCAAGCGCGCCGGGCGCAATCGGATCGAGGCGGGCTGACGGGTTGCCTGGGATGGCAGCGGCCCGGCACGTATAATCCGCGCCCCGTCGCCTATCTGCGTCATCCAGTCGTCGACCAGAGGTCACCCATGAAAGCCTTCGGCCTTGTTGCCCTGCTGCTGTTGCTCGCCGGCTGCGCCAGCGGCCCGGAAATCGACACGCGCTACAGCGCGGTCGCCCAGGACAGCCGCGCCCAGTTCATCGTTCTGCACTACACATCGACCGATTTCGAGCACTCCCTCGAGCTGCTCTCTCGAGGCGAGGTCAGCAGCCATTACCTGATCGACCGGGCTCCGGCGAAGATCTATCGATTGGTCGACGAGAATCGCCGTGCCTGGCATGCCGGCGAGAGCGAATGGCAGGGCCGAACCTGGCTGAACTCCAGTTCCATCGGTATCGAGCTGGTCAATCCGGGCTATGAGCAGACCGCCGATGGCCGTCGGCTCTGGTACCCCTACCCGGAGCCGCAGATCGATGCCTTGATCCTCTTGCTCAAGGACATCATGCAGCGCCACGGGCTGAAACCGGGGGCGATCGTCGGCCACAGCGACATCGCGGCGCAGCGCAAGGTGGACCCTGGTCCGTTGTTTCCCTGGAAGCGCCTGGCCGATGCCGGGCTGCTGCCCTGGCCGGACGCCCGGCTGGTCGCCGCGCACCGTGAAGTCTTCAGTCGTGCGCTGCCGGCTACCGAATGGTTCCAGACGCAACTGGCGCAGCAGGGCTACCGGGTGCCGCGGCACGGGATGCTCGACGAAGAAACGCACAACGTGATCGCCGCTTTCCAGATGAAATATCGGCCGGCGCGCTTCGACGGTATGCCCGATGCCGAAACCGCGGCGATTCTCGCCGCCCTGGAGGCGCAGCGCTAAGGCCTAGCGCCGCGTCGCGCCGATCAGCCTCGAATCGGCCAGGGCCGCCGTGCGATGTACCGTGGCGGCGCGATATTCCTCGTCGGCGAGCATGGCCAGAAAGGCTTCCCTGGACGGATAGCTGACCAACAGAATGTCGTCCCACTGCTCGTCCGCCGGGGCGATGAGCGCAGCGTGGGCCTGGGCCATCAGCGTTACCTCGCCGCCAGCGGCCTTGACCTTGGCCAGCGCGGTACGGCTGTAGCGGGCGTAGGCCTTGCGGCCGCTGCAGGCTGCATGCGCGCTGCCCGAGGGGTAGTTGGCCTCGGCGTGATAGCGCAGCAGGTTGAGCATCAGCACCGGCGTGCCGGCGGGCATTGCCTCGGCATAGTGGGCCAGCTGCTGCGCGCTGGGATTCAGACTCGGCATGGGGTCTCCTCGAACGGGCGCCGTCAGATGGGCAGCGCGACGTAGAAGATGGTGCCGTGGCCGATCCGCGAGTGCACGCCAATCCGCCCACCATGCAGCTGGGCGATTTCCTTGCATAAGGCAAGCCCCAGTCCGGCTCCGCCACGCCGGCGACCGATTTGCACGAAGGGCTCGAAGATCCGCGCCTGCTGGCTGTAGGGAATGCCCTCGCCATTGTCTTCGACGCTGAGAATGATCCGCTCGCCATGATGGCGGGCAAGCAATCGCACCTCGCCGCCCTTGGGGGTATGGCGCAGCGCATTGCTCAACAGGTTGTCCAGCACCCGGTCGATCTGCTGACGGTCGAGCAGCATGCTCGGCAGCGGCGCCTGTACCTCCAGGGTGAGCGTGATGTCCTGTTCGGCGGCAGGCGTCAGGAAGCGCTGACGCGCGCCCTCCAGTAGCTCGGCGATGTCGCACTGGACCAGCTCGAGCTTCTGCTGGCCGCTCTGATAGCGCGAGAAGTTCAGCAGGTCGTTGATCAGCCGGACCAGCCGCTGCATTTCCTCGTGCACTGTGACCAGGAGGTCCGATTCGCGGCTGCCCTCGGGAAACTTCAAGCGTTCGCGCAGCAGGCTGAAGGCCATCTGCATGCCGGTGACCGGGGTTCGCAGCTCGTGAGAGGCGCGCAGGACGAACTCGTTGCGCACCCGCTCGAAGGTGCGCTGGTCGGTGACATCGTGCAGCACCATCACGGCGCCGCTGATGCTGCCGTCGTGATGGCTGACCGGGCTCATGCGCCAGGCGAGCAGGCGCCGCTCGCCATCGGCCTCGATGACCAGGTCCTGCGGGGGCGCGGCCAGCGGCTTGTCGTCCAGCACCTGGCGGGTCGCCTGGTCGAGTTCCGGTGCGTCGAGCGCCTCGCCGACACGCGCGCCGAGGTGCTCCTCCTCCCACGCCAGTTGGCGTTGCGCGACCGGGTTGGCGTGCTCCAGGCGGCCCTCGCGATCGATGATCAGCAGGCCGTCATCGATGCTGTCGAGCAGCGCCTGCAGGCGCTGCTGGCCGTTGACCAGGGCCTCCACGTTGGTTTGCTTGAATTCGTGCAGCGCCTGGGCCATGAGCCCGAAGCGCCGGCTCAGCGAGGACAGCTCGGCGATCGGCGAGCTCGGCAGGGCGATGTTGAAGTCGCCGCGGCCGATCTGGTCGGCGGCGGCGGACAGCCGCTCGATCGGCTCGCCGAAACGGCGCGCGAAACCGTGCGCGGTAATGAAGCCGATCAGCAGCACGGCTACGCCGGTCAGGCCCAGCACGCCGGCCAGTAGAATGGCGCGATCGCGGCTGTGCTGCTCCATTTCGCGGATGTGCTGATAGGCGCGGTTCTGCACCTCCAGCAGGCGCTCGCGCACGGCGGAGAAGGCATCGCCCAACGCCTGGTCGTCCGCGGTCGTCCAGTCGGCGCTGTGCGGCACCGTGAGCTGCTCGACGAAACGGGCGAACGCCGCGCTGATCTCGCGCAGGTCCCGCTCCTGCTCGGCGCTCGTGCTCTCGCCGAGGCGCTGCTCCAGCAGCGCCTCGAACTTGGCCTGCTCACGCTCCAGCAGCGCGACATCGGTCTCGGCATGCATCCGCCCGAGCAGCATGTTGCCCAGGGCATGGCGCATCTGCTGGTTGAGTTCGATGGCGGTGAAATTGTCGCCGATCAGGCGCTCCTGGCTCTTGGCCATCTGCATCACGCTGACCAGCGCCAGCATCAACCCGAGCAGGGCTACGGTCATCAGTGCCGAGAACCCGAGAAACAACCGGGTTCGAAGCTTCATGTGCAGTTTCATAGGCCGTACTGCTTGCGTTTTCGGTACAGCGTCGAGGCGTCGATGCCGAGGATGCGCGCTGCCTGCTCGAGGGTGCCGCTGGTGCTCAGCACGCCGGCGATATGGGCGCGCTCGAGCGCCTCGAGGCTCATCGGTTCGCCGATGCGCGGGGCATTGCTGCCCGCCTGTTCGCCGAGCCCGAGGTGGTGGACCTCGATAATCTGCTGCGGGCAGATGATGCTGGCGCGCTCGATGACGTTGCGCAGCTCGCGCACGTTGCCCGGCCAGCGATAGGTCTTCAGCGCGGCAATCGCCTCATCGGTGAAGCCGCGGGCCGGCCGCCCGTAGTTCTTGACGAAGGAGGCGAGGAAGCGCTCGGCCAGCGGCATCACGTCTTCGGGCCGCTCGCGCATCGGCGGCAGGTTGAGCGTGATGACGTTCAGGCGGTAGAGCAGGTCTTCGCGGAACTTGCCCTCGCGCACCATTTCCTCGAGGTTGAGGTTGGTCGCCGCGAGGATGCGCACGTCGGCGCGACGCGTCACCGGGTCGCCGACGCGCTCGTATTCCTTGTCCTGGATGAAGCGCAGCAGCTTGGGTTGCAGCGCCAGCGGGAAGTCACCGATTTCGTCGAGGAAGAGCGTGCCGCCGTCGGCCTGGTTGACCCGACCCAGGGTGCTTTCGGTCGCCCCGGTGAACGCGCCGCGGTTATGGCCGAACAGCTCGCTTTCCATCAGGTCCGCCGACAGCGAGGGGCAGTTGATGGTGACGAAGGCCTTCTTCGAACGCCGGCTCCAGGTGTGGATGGCGCGCGCCAGTTCGCCCTTGCCGGTGCCGGACTCGCCGAGGATGAGGATGTTGGCATCGGTATCGGCGACCTGCCGGGCGGTTTCCAGCACGGCCATCATGGCTGGACTGTGCGAGCCGAGCGCGTCGCTACGCTGCTGGACCTGCCCCTCGAGCGCCTCGAGACGGGCAGCCATCTGCCGCACTTCCAGTTGCTTGGCTGCCGACAGCCGCAGCTGCTCGGGGCTGCATGGCTTGAGCAGGTAGTCGGCCGCGCCGGCCTGCATGGCATCGACGGCGGTGTCCACGCCTGAGTGCGCGGTGACGATCACCACCCGCATCCAGGGTGCCAGCGTGCGCATGATCTGCAGTACGTCGAGACCGTTGTCTTCGCCCAGGCGCAGGTCGAGGAAGCAGACGTCGAACACCTGGCGCTGCAGGATGGCTTCGGCCTGTGCGGCGCTGGCGGCGGTCATCACGGTATAGCCGCGATCCTCCAGGCAATAGCGGAAGGTGCGCAGGATCGCCGCTTCGTCATCCACCAGAAGAATACGTCCGCCGGTTTCCGTGGTCTGCTCCATGAACGCTCCAGTCAGCAAGGCGATGAAAAGGGAAAAGAGAGGTGCCGCTGGCGTCTCGCCCGCCAGCGCGAGTGCTTAGTCTACGAAAAGTCTTGCAAGTTGCACGGTCCGAGCGTCGCAAGCGCTACGGCGTGTCATCTGGCGTCTCGATCCGGCGCGCCGCGGCGCGGAGCCATCGCCGGCTGGCGAGGTCGAACACTCAGCGGCACTTCGCGTGCCGAGACCAACGCGCATATTCGAGGAGGATCGCATGAACACCAACGTCCAGCAGCTCAACGAACTGATCGAGATCACCCGCGACGGCCAGCGTTTCTACCAGCACGCCATCGAGGAAGTAAAGGATGTCGAGCTGCAGCACCTGTTCCGCGACATGGCCCAGGCCAAGACCCAGATCATCCAGGCGCTGGCCGTCAAGGTAGCCGCCAACCATGCGCAACCCGCCGCGGGTGGCACCGCGCTCGGGCGGCTGCGTGAACTCTATGCCGACACCCGGGCGCATATCGGCGATCGTTCGAAGGCCTATGTCGAGCAGCTGCTGCATGCCGAGGAGCGCATCCTCGAGGCCTTCGAGAGCGCCTGCGACGGAGCCGAGCCGGACGTCCGCGCGCTGCTCGCGGTCGAGCTGCCGAAACTGCGCGCCTGCCACCAGCGCATGCTGCAGCTGAAGAACAGCTTTGGCTGAAGGCTTGCAAAATGCACGGGCCCCATAGGGGGCTCTTGCAATTTACGCTGGCGGGCTGATCGATGTGTATTTGCAACCTATTGAAAAATAAAGGAAAAATCTTCAAATAGCTTCTGGCACGGCTACTGCAATGTGTTCTGCAAACGCAATTGCACGTACCCCATGCTTAGAAGGAGTTGAGGATGAACCGCGAAGCCCGCTTTTCCCTAGCCAGCAAAGGTTTCCTCACCGCTGCCGTGGTTGTCCTGATCATGGGCGCCGAGCGTCCGCTTTCCCAGCCAGTTGGTCAGGAAGCGCCGCAGGCAGCGGAACGAATCGGCATGTACGACGCTCAACCAATCGAGATCACGCGAACCGGTCAAGCGCCGCAGTCGCTGGACTATCGCTCGCTGCGCTCGGAGCAGCGTTGGGTGTTCTGAGAGAAGGATGAAGCACGGCCAAGGACGATCGGCGAGCAGTTCGCAATCAGTTCCGTAGCAAGAGGAGTCACGCCATGCTGAGTTGGGCCATTACCTTCCTGATCATCGCCATCATCGCCGCGGTATTGGGCTTCGGTGGTATCGCCGGCACCGCAACGGGTATCGCCAAGATCCTGTTCGTGGTTTTCCTGGTGCTGTTCGTCGCTTCGCTGATCTTCGGACGGGGTCGCGGGCCGCGAGTCTGACCACGCGTATGAGCCGCCTTCGGGCGGCTCGGGCCAGGGAGCTGCAGCGGCATAGGATGCCAGTCTTTCCGAAGGATGCAGCCGCATCCTTCGACAGAGGAGCTTCCCCTGACCGGGTTGCTCACAGGGACAGATCCCGTACGGGATGAACCAGGGGGTCGGGTTGCTCTGCCTGGCGGAGCGATCTAGGGGTACAGGGGGTGCCTCCGGTAACGGACCAGGTTCGGCAGGCGCTGCCGCCGGAGCGGCTTGAACGACCGCTCCGGCGCGCAGCCAGTCCCTTTCTTCGCATCACCGTCATCATTCCTCCTTGCGGGCCGCTATCATCGCCGGCACTCGCAAAGGAGAACGTCATGCTCAACGGCCTCTGGCTGGGATTCTTCATCGTTGCCGCCTTGGCTGCGCTGGCACGCTGGCTGGTGGGCGGCGATCCCGGCGTCTTTGCCGCCCTCGTCGAAAGCCTGTTCGCCATGGCCAAGCTGGCCGTGGAAGTGATGATCCTGCTGTTCGGCACCCTGACGCTGTGGCTGGGGTTCCTGCGTATCGCCGAGAAGGCCGGCCTGGTCGAAGCCCTGGCGCGGCTGCTCGGCCCGCTGTTTCGTCGGCTGATGCCGGAGGTGCCGCCGGGCCATCCGGCGCTGGGCCTGATCACCCTCAACTTCGCCGCCAACGGCCTCGGCCTGGACAACGCCGCCACGCCGATCGGGCTCAAGGCCATGCGCGCCCTGCAGACGCTCAACCCGTCGGAAAGCACTGCGAGCAACGCCCAGATCCTGTTTCTGGTGCTCAACGCCTCTTCGCTGACCCTGCTGCCGGTGTCGATCTTCATGTACCGCGTACAGCAGGGCGCCGACGATCCCACCCTGGTGTTCCTGCCGATCCTGCTGGCGACCAGCGCCTCGACGCTGGCCGGCCTGCTGTCGGTGGCTGTAATGCAGCGCCTGCGCCTCTGGGACCCGGTGGTGCTGGGCTACCTGGTGCCCGGGGCGCTGTTGCTCGGCGGCTTCATGGCGCTGCTCGCCGGGCTCTCGGCGACCGTGTTGGCGTCGTTGTCCTCGCTGCTCGGCAACCTCACGCTGTTCGGCCTGATCGTCGTCTTCGTGATGGTCGGCGCGCTGCGCAAGGTGCCGGTCTACGAAAGCTTCGTCGAAGGTGCCAAGGAAGGCTTCGACGTGGCCAAGAGCCTGTTGCCCTATCTGGTGGCGATGCTGGTGGCGGTCGGTGCCCTGCGCGCCTCCGGTGCGCTGGAGTTCGGCCTGGACGGCATCCGCTGGCTGGTCGAGGCGTTCGGCTGGGACACCCGCTTCGTCGATGCCTTGCCCACCGCGCTGGTCAAGCCGTTCTCCGGTTCGGCGGCACGGGCGATGCTGATCGAAACCATGCAGAACCATGGCGTCGACAGCTTTCCCGCGTTGGTCGCCGCGACGCTGCAGGGCAGTACCGAGACGACCTTCTATGTGCTGGCGGTGTATTTCGGCGCCGTCGGCATCCAGCGGGCACGGCATGCGGTGGGCTGTGCGCTGCTGGCGGACCTCGCCGGGGTGATCGCGGCGATCGGGGTGTGCTACTGGTTCTTCGGTTGACGCTGGCTGCGGCTTGGTGTGCTCGTAGGGTGGATGGCCGAAGCCATCCACCGTGAGCTGCATCGTCCTGCCGTTCAACGAGCCGCCTGGTGGGCCGGGTCACTTTCTCTTCGAACGCGCAGAGCAACGTGCGCGGCTCTGCCGCTGGATGGCCTCGGCGATCAAACCCTATAGGAAGCCTTGTCCCTGCGGCTGCCACAAAAAAAGAACCCGCCTGACGGCGGGCTAAAGCGTGGCTCGTTGCCAGAGCCGAAACACCGGCTCGGCGAGAAACATCACCAGAAACAACCTGAGCACCTGCACCGCCGTCACCAGCGCCACCGATAGCTGCAACGCCTCGGCCGTCAGGCACAGCTCGGTGATGCCGCCGGGCATCATCCCCAGCATCAGTGAGGTTTCGTCCAGTGCCGTCAGCCAACCCAGCCCGGCTGCCAGCGCGGCGGCGACCAGCATCGCCGAGAGGGTGAACAGCAGCACCCGCAGCAGAAAGGCCGGCGCGCTGCGAAAGAAGGCCCGGTCGAAGTGACAGGCCAGCGACGAGCCGATCAGCCACTGGCCGACCTGGCCGAGCCCGTCCGGCAAGCCGATGTGCAGATCGAACCCGGCGCTGGCCAGCGCGCAGACGGTCAGCGGGCCGAGCATCCAGGGATTGGGCTGGCCGAGCCGGCGCCAGAGCAGGGCCAGCAGACCGCCGGCTGGTAGCAGCACGGCCAGCCAGAAGCCGTCGACCGGTAGCGGTGCCGGTGCCTGGATCGGCGGCAGGCTCCAGGTGAAGAGCGCGGGGATCAGCAGCACCACCAGCAGCATGCGCAGGCTGTGCGCGGCGGCCACGCGGCCGGGGTGGGCGGCGTGGCGGCTGGCCAGGTTGACCATCTCGCTGGCGCCGCCCGGCATGCTGGCGAAGTAGGCGGTGGCCCGATCGCAGCCGCCGCGCGAGAGGATGGCCATGCCGATCAGGCTCAACGCCAGGGTGCCGAGTGCGCCGGCGAGGATCACGCCGAAGTGCACCAGCACCTCGCGCATCACCTCGCCGGTGAAATGCAGGCCAATGGCGCTGGCGACGATCCACTGCCCGGCCTGACGGCCGCGCGGCATCTCACTCACCAGCCAGCCGCTGCAGCGCACCGCGATCACCGCCAGCAGCGAGCCGACCATCCACGGCAGTGGCCAGTTGGCCAGACTCGCCAGCCAGCCGCCGACCGCGCCGATCAGTGGCGTTGCCCACCAGGCCGGCAGCCGCTGGCGCATCTCAGGCCTGTGCCTCGACCACGTTGCCGCGACGGCGCTTGAGGTACCAGCGCAGCCCCGGCATGGCCAGCATCGCCACGGTCAGTGCCCACAGCGCCAGGGTGATCGGGCTGCCCCAGAGAATGCCCAGCTCACCGTTCGAGATCGACAATGCGCGGCGCAGGTTGTCTTCCATCATCTCGCCGAGCACGAAGCCGAGAATCAGCGACGACAGCGGGAAGTCCAGCTTGCGCAACAGGTAGCCGAACACGCCGAGGCCGACCATCAGCACCAGGTCGAAGGTGGTGCTGTGCACCGAATACACACCGACCATGCTGATCACGGTGATCGCTGGCACCAGCACCCAGTTCGGCACGGCGAGCATGCGCGAGAACAGGCCGACCAGCGGAATGTTCATCACCAGCAGGATCACGTTGCCGATGAACAGCGAAGCGATCAGGCCCCAGACCACGTCCGGCTGCTGTTCGAACAGCAGCGGGCCGGGGGTGATGTTGTAAAGCGTCAGCGCGCCGATCATCACCGCCGTGGTGCCCGAACCCGGTACGCCGAGGGTCAGCATGGGAATCAGCGAGCCACAGGCCGAAGCGTTGTTGGCCGCTTCCGGCGCCGCCAGACCGCGCAGGTCGCCATCGCCGAAGCGGCCCTTGTCGCCGGCCATGCGCTTCTCGCTCATGTAGGTCATGGCACTGGCGATGGTCGCCCCGGCGCCCGGCAGCGTGCCGATGACGAAGCCAGCCACGGCGCTGCGCACCATGGTGAAAAAGGTCAGGCAGAACTCCTTGAAGTTGAACAGCAGCCGGCCGCTGGCCTTCACCGCCTGCTGCCCACTGTGGGTTTTCTCCAGCATCAGGAGGATCTCGCTGACGCTGAAGAAGCCGATCACCACGATGACGAACTGGATGCCATCGGACAGGCTGACGCTGCCGAAGGTGAAGCGGTAGACGCCGGTGGTCGAGTCGACACCGACGGTGGCCAGGCCCAGCCCCATCAGCGCGGCCATCAGCGTCTTCACCGGCTTGTCACCGACCATGCCGCCAAGGCAGGCGATGGCGAAGATCATCAGCACGAAGTATTCCGCCGGGCCGAAGGCCACCGCCCACTTGGCCAGCAGCGGGGCGAACAGCACCACGCCGCAGGTGGCGATGATGCTGCCGATGAACGAGCTGACCGCGGAAAGCGAAAGGGCGATGCCGGCCTTGCCCTGGCGCGCCAGCGGGTAACCGTCGAGGGTGGTCATCACCGCGGCGGCATCACCCGGCACGTTGAGCAGGATCGCCGAGATGCGGCCGCCGTACTCGCAGCCCAGGTACACCGCGGCGAGCAGGATCAGCGCAGTCTCCGGCGGCAGGCCGAGGGCAAAGGCCAAGGGCAGCAAGAGCGCCACGCCGTTGATCGGGCCGAGCCCCGGCAAGAGGCCGACCACGGTGCCGACGAAGGCGCCGAACAGCGCCACCAGCAGGTTGGTCGGCCGGGTGGCGACGTCGAAGCCCTGCAGCAAGAAATTCAAAGTTTCCATATCAGCTCTCCAGCAGACGCAGCAGGCCGAGCGGCAGCGGCACGTCCAGCAGGTAATCGAACAGCCCGTAGAGCAGCACGCCAAGCAGCACGCCGCTGATCAGGCTGGGCCACAGGCGACCGTTGAACAGCAGGCCGAGGGCAAAACCGGCCAGGGCGGTGGCGATGACGAAGCCCAGGGTCTCGAACAGCAGTGCGTAGGCCAGCAGCGCGAGCACGCAGAGCACGGCGCGCATGGCCATGCCGCGGTCGAGCGGCGGGGTGGGCGCCTCGTCGTGTTTGAGCAGCAACCACAGGGCACCGCAGCCCATCAGTGCCAGCAGCAGCAGCGGGTAGGCGCGCGGGCCGACCGGGTCGTAGGCGAAGGGCGCCTCGAAGCCCCAGGCGAGCAGGGCGAGGCCGGCGCAGGCGAGCAGCCACGCCGCGGCGAAGACACGTACGTACATGACGGGATACCTCAGGGATTCGGCGACCCGGCAGCTGCCGGGCCCGCCGTGCGGCCCGCGAACGCGGGCCGGTTCGCGTTACTTGACCAGGCCGAACTCGCCGGCCAGCGCCTTGTAGTCCTGCACCTGCTTCTGGACGAAGGCTTCCAGCTCGTCGCCGGTCATCGACAGCGGGAACAGGTCGCGCTGTTCGCGCAGCTTGGCGAAGTCCTCGTCGGCGAGCAGGGTGTCGAACCGGGTCTTCCACCAGTTGAAGTCCTCGTCAGGCACTTCCGGCCCCATGTAGAAGCCGCGGATTACCGGCCAGCTGATGTCGTAGCCCTGTTCCTTGGCCGTGGGGATGTCGGCGAGCTTGCCCGGCAGACGCTCGTCGGAGAGCACGGCAAGGATGCGGATCTTGCCGGCGTCGAGCTGCGGGGTGACTTCGCCGAGGCCGCTGCTGGTGACCTGCACATGGCCGCCGAGCATGGCGGTGAGCGTTTCGCCGCCACCCTCGAAGGCGACGTAGCGCAGCTTCTTCGGATCGACCCCGGCAGCGCGGGCGATCAGCGCGGTCTGCATCCAGTCCTGGCCGCCGATGGTGGCGCCGGCGCCGAACACTACGCTGCCCGGGTCCTTCTTCACGGCGGCAATCAGCTCGTCGAGGTTCTTGTAAGGCGCGTCGGCTCGCACCGAGATGGCGCCGTAGTCAGTGCCGACCGCCGCCAGCCAGCGCACGGCGTTCTCGTCGTAACGACCGAACTTGCCCTGCGCGAGGTTGAGCAGCGAACCGCTGGAGAAGGCGGTGATGGTGCCAGGTTCGTCCGCGCGCTGGGCGACCACTGCGTTGTAGGCCACCGCACCGACGCCGCCGGGCATGTAGGTGACGCGCATCGGCGCTTCGAGCAGGCCGCTGTCCTTCAGGCCGCTCTGGGCCAGCTTGCAGGTCAGGTCGAAACCGCCGCCGGGCTTGGCCGGGGCGATGCACTCGGGGCGCTTGGGTTCGGCCAAGAGCTGGCTGGAGAGCAGCAGGCAGGACGACAGCAGGGCAAAACGGCTGAGTCGGGTTTTCATCGAAAGGTCCTCTTCTTGTTCTGTTTACCAGATCGGCAGGCTGTAGCTGACGATCAGACGGTTCTCGTCGGCGTCGCGGGCGAAGTCGGAGCGGAACATCGCGTTGCGCCAGCGCAGCGCGACGTTCTTCAGCGGGCCGCTCTGCACCACGTACTTGAACTCGAAGTCGCGTTCCCACTCGCTGCCGTTGTTGCCGCCTGAGTACTCGGCGTTGTCACCGGAGATATAGCGAGTCAGGAAGGTCAGCCCGGGGATGCCGACAGCGGCGAAGTTGTAGTCGTAACGGGCCTGCCAGGAGCGCTCGTCGGCATTGGCGAAGTCGTTGATCTGCACGAAATTGACCAGGAACGGATCACCGCCGTCGATGTAGGCGTAGCCGGTGTCGCCGCGCATCTGCTGGTAGCCGACGCTGACCTTGTGCCCGCCGAGGCTGTAACCGAGCATGCCGTTCCAGGCCTGGTTATCGATCTTGCCGGCATTCGCCGCGCCGGTGTCGTCGCTGAGCATCACGCGCAGGTCGGCGCTCAACGCCGAATCCTCACCCAGCGGCTTGACTGCCAGCAGGCCGAAGAAGTGCTGGCGGTAGATGTCATCCAGCTCGCCATAGTAGTAGCGCCCGGTGAGGTTCTTGTTGAAGGCGTACTCGGCGCCGGCGTAGCTCAGGTGATCGGCCTCGGCGGCGCTGGCGAAACGGCTGTTCTTGTTGTTCAGCTGCAGGTCCTGGGAATTGGTCGAGGAGCGGTCGATCACCTTGTCCAGGCGCCCACCGGTCAGGATCAGGCCGTCGATATCGGTGGAGGTGACGGTGGCACCTTCGAACACCTGCGGCAGGGTGCGGCTGTCGCTGGCCTTGACCACCGGCGTCTCGGGAATGTGCGAGCCGTAGCGCAGCTCGGTCTCGCCGATCCTGGCCTTGGCGGTCAGGCCCAGGCGGCTGAACTCGTCCGGCGTGCCGCCGTCGTCCTGTACCGGCAAGAGGTCGGTGCCGGCGCGGCCGCCACCGGAATCCAGCTTGACGCCGAGCATGCCCAGGGCATCGAGGCCGACGCCGACGGTGCCTTCGGTAAAGCCCGACTGAACGTCGAGGATGAAACCCTGGGTCCACTCCTCGCGCTTGGACTGGCCGCTGCCTTCGCGGAAATCGCGGTTCAGGTAGATGTTGTGGGTCTGCAGGGTCGCGCTGCTGTCTTCGATGAATGCGGCCTGGGCAAGAGGCGCCAGCGAGGCGGCGGCAACGGCAAGGGCGAGGCGGGCAGGGACGGGGGAACGTCTGACGGCTGTCAGCATCGATTTTCTCCACTGTTGTTTTTGTTGTAGCGGCGCAGGCGCCGCGCGGGGTGGGTCGAGCCACCTGCGAGCGATCCTAGGCGGCCAAGCTTTCGCCAGCCTTTCAGCGCGCCGTCGGGTGATTTCTGCCGCTACACTGGCGCTCCGTTGGCAATCGCAGAGGGCAGGCAGATGCGCATTCTCTTGGTCGAGGACCACCCGCCGCTGGCCGAAAGCGTGGCCCAGGCCCTGCGCGCCGCCGGCTGGACCGTGGACCTGCTCGACGACGGCGTTGCCGCCGACCTGGCGCTGGCCAGCGAGGACTATGCGCTGGCGATTCTCGACGTCGGCCTGCCGCGGCTCGACGGCTTTCAGGTGCTGGCGCGCCTGCGCGAGCGCGGCAAGACGCTGCCGGTACTGATGCTCACCGCGCGCGGCGAGGTCAGCGACCGCGTGCACGGGCTCAACCTCGGTGCCGACGATTACCTGGCCAAGCCGTTCGAACTGTCCGAGCTGGAAGCGCGGGTCAAGGCGCTGCTGCGCCGCAGCGTCGGCGGCGGCGAACGCCAGCAGCGCTGCGGCGCACTGGTCTACGACCTGGATGCGCGGCGCTTCAGCCTGGCCGACGAGCCACTGACGCTGACCTCCCGCGAGCAGGGCGTGCTGGAAGCGCTGATCGCCCGCCCCGGTCGGGTGATGAGCAAGGACCAACTGGCCGCCCAGGTATTCGGCCTCGACGAGGAGGCCAGCGCCGACGCCATCGAGATCTACATCCATCGCCTGCGCAAGAAACTCGAGGGCCAGCCGGTGCGCATCGTCACCTTCCGCGGGCTGGGCTATATGCTCGAGGCGCTCGATGGCTGAGCGCGGGGCGGCCGGCAGTCTGCGTGCACGGCTGCTGCTGCGGCTGGCGATCCTGCTCACGCCGCTGCTGCTGTACGGGGCCTGGAGTGCCTACTGGAACGGCCGCGCCGCCGCCGATACCGCCTACGACCGCACCCTGCTGGCCTCGGCCCGGGCGATCGCCGAGGGGCTGGTGACCAGCGACGGCAGGCTGCGCGCCAACGTGCCCTACGTGGCGCTGGACACCTTCGCCTACGACAGTGCCGGACGCATCTATTACCAGGTGCTGGACACCGAGGGGCGCCTGGTCAGCGGCTACGAACAGTTGCCCGCGCCGGGTGCCGAGGTCCGTCGCACCGACGACTACCCGGCGCTGGCGCGCTTCTACGACGGCGAGTTCCTGGGCCAGGGCGTGCGCCTGGTGAGCTTGCTGCAGCCGGTCAGCGAACCCGAGCTCAACGGCATCGCCGAGATTCGCGTGGCCGAGACGCTCGGCGCGCGCGAGCGCATGGCGCGCAGCCTGTTGAGCGACACGCTGTGGCGCCTGGGCCTGCTGGCGCTTGCCGCGCTGATGCTGGTCTGGCTGGCGGTCAGCGCGGCGTTGCGCCCGTTGGCCCGGCTCAGCGAGGCCGTGCAGGACCGCGCCCCGGACGACTTGCGGCCGTTGCCGCTGGTCGATGTGCAGCGCGAGCTGAAGCCGCTGGTCGGCGCGCTCAACGGCTTCACCGAGCGCCTGCGCGGGCAGTTCGAGCGCCAGGCGCGCTTCATCGCCGATGCCTCCCACGAGCTGCGCACGCCACTGGCGGCGCTCAAGGCGCGCATCGAACTGGGCCTGCGCGAGCCGCAGCCCGAGGTCTGGCGCAACACGCTGGAGGAAGCCGGGCAGAGCACCGACAAGGTCATCCACCTGGCCAACCAGCTGCTTTCGCTGGCGCGTATCGAAAGCGGTGCGCAGTCGATCGCCGAGGGCGGCGCGCAGCGCCTGGACCTGTCGCAGCTGGCCCGCGAGCTGGGCCTGGCGATGGCCGCGCTGGCGCATCAGCGCGGGGTGGCCTTGGCGCTCGAAGCCGAACAGCCGGTATGGGTAGTCGGCGAGCCGACCCTGCTCAGCGAATTGCTCGGCAATCTGGTGCACAACGCCCTGGCCCACACGCCCGCCGGTGGCAACGTGATCCTGCGGGTGCGCGAGGGCGGGCTACTGGAAGTCGAGGACGACGGCCCGGGTATTCCGCCGGCCGAGCGCAGCCGGGTATTCGCGCGTTTCTACCGCCGCGACAGCGCCGGCCACGGCGCCGGCCTCGGGCTGGCCATCGTCGGCGAGATCGTCCGTGCCCACCGGGCCGGCATCGAGCTCGGCGAGGGCGCGCTCGGCGGTCTGCTGGTTCAGGTGCGTTTTCCCGGCAACGAGCGTTGAGGCCGCGTGCTCAGCCGCGCCGGCGGCCCCAGAACTGCTGTACCAGCTCCTGCATGCCTTCGGCCAGCCGCGCCACGCCCGAAGCGCTTTCCTGGCTCTGCAGGCCGCCGGTCACGTGGTCGTCCGAGCCGACCCGGATGCTCACGATGTTGCGATTGATCTCCTCGCTCACGGCACTTTGCTGATCCACCGCCGCGGCGATCTGGCTGCTCATCTCGCTGATCTCGTTGACCCGGCTGTTGATGCCGTTGAGCGAGCGCTCGGCCTCGCCGGCATGTGCGACGCTGCGCTGTGCCTCTTCGCGGCTGTGCTGCATCACCTGCACGGCCTGGCGGGTGCCGTCCTGCAGGGTGGCGATGGTGCGCTGGATCTCCGCAGTCGCCGACGAGGTCCGCAGGGCCAGGCTGCGCACCTCGTCGGCGACCACGGCGAAGCCGCGGCCCTGGTCACCGGCGCGCGCCGCTTCGATGGCGGCGTTGAGCGCAAGCAGGTTGGTCTGCTCGGCAATGCTGTGAATGACCTCGAGGACCCGGCTGATCTCCTGGCTGTGCGTTTCCAGCTGGTGGATCACTTCGGCGGCCCGCTGGATCTCCTCGGCCAGGCGCAGAATGCTGCTGCCGGTCAGGCTGACGATCTGCTCGCCGCTGGCTGCCTCGCCATGCGCATGGGTAGCCGCCTCTGCGGTGCGCAGGGCATTCGCCGCGACCTCCTGGATGCTCGCGGCCATCTGGTTGATCGCCGTGGCGACCTGGTCGGTCTCGCTCTGCTGGCGCGAGGCGCTTTGCGAGCTGCTCTGTACCGCGCTCAACAACTCGCGCGAGTGCCGGCTGAGCTGTCGGCTCGAGTCGGCGATGCGTCCGACCACGGCGCCGGCTTCGGCTTCGAGCATGCTGATGGCAAAGCCGATTTCGCCGATCTCATCGGCGCGCCCGGTATAGATCAGCTGGCTGACCGGGTTGTGGCCGATCTCGCGGGCCCGCTCGGCCAGCTGCGCCAGGGGCCTGAGGGCCACCATGCCCAGCGTCGCAGCCATGCCGCCGGCCAGCACCACGCCAACGGCCAGGGCGAGTGCCGGCGCGCCAGCCAGCAGCAGGCCGACGCCGGCCCCCAGCGTGGCGCCACCGCCGGCGAGCAGAGCGGACCGGCCGCGCAAGCCGAGCCGACGCGCCCGCAGCGCCGCCGGCAGGCCGCCGCCATGCAGCTTGGCGTAAAGTGCCTCGGCATTGCGGATCTGCTCCGGTTGCGCCCGGGTGCGGACCGATTGGTATTCGATGGTCTCGCCGTTGCGGCTGACTGGCGTGGCGAAGGCGCTGACCCAGTAGTGGTCGCCGTTCTTGCAGCGGTTCTTGACGATGCCCATCCAGGATTTGCCGCTGCGCAGCGTGGCCCAGAGATCGGCGAAGGCCGGTTCCGGCATGTCCGGATGGCGCACGATGTTGTGCGGCTGGCCAAGCAGCTCGGCTTCGCTGAAACCGGAGATTGCGACGAAATCGGCGTTGGCGTAGGTGATCGTACCCTTGAGGTCGGTGGTGGAAAGGATGTTGGCGGTTTCGCCGACGGCGACTTCGCGGCCGCTGACGGGATGGTTGGTGCGCATAGACAGAACGTCCCTGGTAAATGGTCTGAATACGCGAGGCAATGGGCGCGCATCAGCCGGCGCGCCTCGTTGTTATGGTCGATCGTGGTGTGGCGGTCAGTCTTTATCCTTGACGGGTTCGTCGGTCTCCAGCCGCTCGAGCAGCTCGATCAGGCGCCGGCGCAGCTGCCCCAGCTCACGTGACTTGAATGAGCGGCGTGTGCGCTCGAGCACCTGGACGGTCTCTTCCAACGCGGTGCGCAAGGTTTCTTCGGTCAACATGCGTCTTCTTCTGGCTACCCGGTCAGGATGCATGGCGATTGTGACGCTGCAGGTACGGCCAGGCCTGAAAACAAAAAAGGCGCCAGTCGTGGGTGCTCCAGAGGAGCAACACGAATGGCGCCTTAGCTTTCAGGTCCGGGTTGCCCTGAGCGGTAAAGCCGTTCTCGCTGTACACGAGACTGATGGCATTTTGCCTTTACCTTGATGCGCTAACAAGTCTGCCTCCCGATGCCGTGTCCGATTCATGGGCCGCGGTATGCCTCAGCGGCTGGCCGGGCCGCGGCGCTGCGTCCAGAACTGCTGGACCAGCATCTCCATGCTGTCGGCCAGCTGCGCGACGCCGTTGGCGCTCTGTCGGCTGCGCAGGCCGTTTTCCACGTGATGATCCGAGCTGCTGCGGATGCTCGCGACGTTCTGGTTGATGTCTTCGCTTGCCGCGCTCTGCTCCTCCACGGCCGCCGCAATTTGCATGCTCATCGCGCTGATCTCGTTGACCCGCAGGTTGATGTCGCGCAGGGAGCTGGCGGCCTGCTCGGCCTGCTGCACGCTCTGCACGGCCTGCTCGCGGCTGTGCTGCATGACCTGCACGGCCTGGCGTGCACCGTCCTGCAGCGCGGCGATCATCGCGTTGATCTCCTGGGTGGACTGTTGGGTGCGCGACGCCAGGCTGCGCACCTCGTCGGCGACCACGGCGAAGCCGCGGCCCTGCTCGCCGGCGCGTGCCGCCTCGATGGCCGCGTTGAGCGCCAGCAGGTTGGTCTGCTCGGCGACACCGCGGATCACGTCGAGCACCTTGGTGATGTCGTTGCTGTGCGCCTCCAGCTGGTGGATCACCTCGCCGGCCTGCTGGATGTCCCGGGCCAGCTGGCCGATGCTCGCGCCGGCGCGGTTGACCACCTCGGTGCCGCTGCCGGCTTCGCTATCGGCGCGGCTGGCTGCCTCGGCGGTGCGCTGCGCACTGGCGGCCACCTCCTGCACGCTGGCCGCCATCTGGTTGATCGCCGTGGCGACCTGATCGGTTTCGCTTTGCTGGCGCGAGGCGCTCCGGGTGCTGCTGTCCATGGCGGCCAGCAGTTCATGCGCGTGCCGGTTCAACTGGCGTGAGGCATCACCGATACGGCCGACCATCGCGCCGGCTTCGGTTTCCAGCATCTGCATGGCGAAGCCAATCTCGCCGAACTCGTCGCGTCGCCCGGTATAGACCAGTTGGCCGACCGGGTTGTCGCCGAGACGGCGCGCCTGCTCGGCCAGTTGCCGCAGGGGCGCCAGGGCCGCGTAGGTCAGGCCGCCGCTGGCCAGCGCGGCGCCTGGCGACACGCCGGCGATGGCGCCACCGATACCGGCGCAGGCCGCGGCAGCGAC
Organism: Stutzerimonas sp. CXK-1; assembly: GCF_057738225.1. Classification (NCBI taxonomy): domain Bacteria; kingdom Pseudomonadati; phylum Pseudomonadota; class Gammaproteobacteria; order Pseudomonadales; family Pseudomonadaceae; genus Stutzerimonas; species Stutzerimonas sp. CXK-1. The sequence continues at coordinate 329,125 of NZ_CM173217.1, forward strand.
ACCGGCAAGCGCTGCCACCCGGCTGCGGACGCTCAGCGGCCGACGACGCAACGCCGCGGGCGGCCGCTTGTCGCGCAGGCGTGCATAGAGCTGCTCTGCCGCGGCGACCTGCTCCGGCCGCGGTTTGGTGCGTACCGATTGATATTCGACGACTCGGCCGTCCCGGCTGATCGGCGTGACGAAGGCACTGACCCAATAGTGATCGCCGTTCTTGCAGCGATTCTTGACCATGCCCATCCAGGAGCGGCCGGCACGCACGCAGGACCACAGATCGGCGAAGGCCTCGGGCGGCATGTCCGGGTGGCGAACCACGTTGTGATGCTGGCCGAGCAACTCCTGCTCGTCGAAACCGCTGATCCGGATGAAGTCCGGGTTCACATAGGTGATGTCGCCGTTGAGGTCGGTGGTGGAGAGGATGTTGGCGCTATCGCTGTAACTGACCTCGCGGCCAGTGACGGGCAGGTTCATACGCATGATGGATTCTCGCGAGCTAGCCGAAGTTGTTGTTCTGTACCGCTACGCACGTCTGGCTGCGATGCGCTATGGCGCGTCGCCCTTGCCGTGATCAACTCCAGTGAGAATCCCTGTCTCGGACGGTCCTGCAGGCCCGAGGCGCACCGCCACGGAAAAACTACCCAGAAAAAAAAGCGCCAACGTCGATCATCCGGGGACAGTCTCCGTTGGCGCGCATGTATCGCGAGGCTTTCCGGGCTTCCTCACCACGGAAAGAATGTGACGCTGATCTCATATTGATATCAGCGAATCCGCGATCACAAGCGTACTTAGGGAGTACCTCCTTGGAGGTATTTGCCTGCTTGGCACAGCAAACTTGTACAGAAATATACATATGTACAACTGCATGTACAATAAATCTGTCTTGCAGGCCGCAACCCTGAACGCGATGGCCGGTCTATTTCTGGCATGCGAGCGCCTTTGCCGGTTTCGGCTGTTGCCAGCTCGGTCGCCTGCTAGACTCCCTATTCCGCGCAGACTCACGAGGGATGCCGGATCAACCGAAAACAACCAGAAAAGGAGTGCATCCATGAAAGGCAAATCCTTGGCATGGATCTTCACCGCTGCATTGGCGGGTGCCGGTCTGAGCAACCTGGCTCAGGCCCAGGAGCGATTCGTCACCATCGGCACCGGCGGTCAGACCGGCGTCTACTATGTGGCTGGCCAGTCGATCTGTCGTTTCGTCAACCGCAACGCCGAGAACATCAAGTGCAACGCCCCGGCCAGCGGCGGTGGCGTGGCCAACGTCAACGGTCTGCGTAGCGGCGAGTTCAACTTCGGCATCATGCAGTCCGACCACCAATACAAGGCGATGAAGGGCCTGGCACCGTTCGAGAAGGAAGGCGCCATGGATGACATTCGCGCGGTCTTCTCGCTGCAGAGCGAGGTCTTCACCGTACTCGCGCGCCGCGACGCCAACATCAAGGGCCTCGACGATCTGAAGGGCAAGCGCGTCAACATCGGCAACCCCGGTTCCGGCCAGCGCGACACCCTCGAAGAAATCATGCAGGTCAAGGGTTGGGACAAGTCGGCCTTCGCCCTGGCCGCCGAGCTCAAGCCGGCCGAGCAGGCCAGCGCCCTGAGCGACAACAACATCGACGCCATGACCTACTTCGTCGGTCATCCGAACGGCGCGATCCAGGAAGCGACCACCACCGTCGATGCGGTACTGGTACCGATCACCGGTCCGGAAATCGACAAGCTGCTCAAGGAAAAGACCTACTACACCAAGGCCGAGATTCCCGGCGGCCTGTACAAGGGCAATGACTCGCCAACGCAGTCCATCGGCGGCAAGGCCGTGCTGTCGACGACCTCCAAGGTCGATGCCGACGTCGTCTACCAGCTGGTCAAGTCGGTGTTCGAGAACATTGAGCGCTTCCAGCGTCTGCACCCGGCATTCAAGGACCTCAAGCCCGAGGACATGATCAAGGTCGGCCTGACCGCGCCGCTGCACGAAGGCGCCGAGCGCTACTACAAGGAGCGTGGCTGGCTGTAAGGCGGCCGGCGGGCCGTGGCTGCGGTCCGTCTGCGTCTCATGCCTCACCCGAAACCCGTGTGCCGAGTCGGCCACGGGTTTCTTGGGTTAACGATTCCTGAAAAACAGGCCCCATTTGATGCAAGACAAACATCTTTCCACCGAGGAACTGATCGCTCAGGACGTCGGTGCCCGTTTGCCGGAAGGCTTCATGGCCAAGGCCATCGCCGGGTTGGCCCTGGCCTGGTCGCTGTTCCAGCTGTGGATCGCCTCGCCGCTGCCGTTCATCTTCCGCATCGGCGTGCTCAACGATACCGAGACGCGCTCGATCCACCTGGCCTTCGCCCTGCTGCTGGCCTTTCTCGCCTATCCGGCCTTCAAGCGTTCGCCGCGTGATCGCGTGCCCTTGCTGGATGTGGCGCTCGGCCTGGTAGCGGCGGCCAGTGCCGCCTACCTGTTCATCTTCTACGAGCAACTGGCGCAGCGCCCCGGCAACCTGACGACCGCCGACCTGGTCACGGCCTGTATCGGCATTCCGCTGCTGCTCGAGGCGACCCGCCGGGCGCTCGGCCCGCCGTTGGCGATCATCGCGCTGGTGTTCATCGTCTACAGCCTGGCCGGCCCCTGGATGCCGGGGCTGCTGGCGCATCGCGGGGTGAGCTTCACGGCGATGGCCAACCACCAGTGGATCACCACCGAGGGCGTGTTCGGCATCGCCCTGGGCGTGTCCACCAGCTTCGTGTTTCTCTTCGTGCTGTTCGGTGCGCTGCTCGAGCGCGCCGGTGCCGGCCACTACTTCATCCAGCTGGCGTTCAGCCTGCTCGGCCACATGCGCGGCGGCCCGGCCAAGGCCGCGGTGGTCGCATCGGGCATGACCGGCCTGATCTCCGGTTCGTCGATCGCCAACGTGGTGACCACCGGGACCTTCACCATTCCGATGATGAAGAAGGTCGGCTTCTCCAAGGAAAAGGCCGGGGCGGTGGAGGTCGCGTCTTCGGTCAACGGCCAGATCATGCCGCCGGTGATGGGCGCGGCGGCGTTCCTCATGGTCGAGTACATCGGCATGCCCTATGTGGAGATCATCAAGCATGCCTTCCTGCCGGCGGCGATCTCCTACATCGCGCTGCTCTATATCGTGCACCTGGAAGCGCTGAAGCAGGACATGCAGCCGATCGGCACGCACCAGCCCAAACCCTGGCTGCGCCGGCTGACCGGCTTCGCCTTCGGTGCGGCGCTGATCAGCGGCCTCTCGCTGGCGGTCTACTACGGCCTTGGCTGGCTCAAACCGGCGCTTGGCGACTTTGCCCTGCCGGGCATCGGCGCGTTGCTGGCGCTGGTCTATCTGGGCTTGCTCAAGGTGGCGGCGAGCAACCCGCCGCTGCCTGGCGAAGACCCGGACAAACCGCTGGAAGAACTGCCCAACACCCGTGCCGTGCTGCTCTCGGGCCTGCACTTCGTGCTGCCGGTGGTGGTGCTGGTCTGGTGCCTGATGATCGAGCGGCTGTCGCCCGGACTCTCGGCCTTCTGGGGCACCGTGATGCTGGTGATCATCCTGCTCACCCAGCGCCCGCTGCTGTCCTGGATGCGTGGCGACGGCGGGGCGACCCACGGCACCGCCATGGACGGGCTGATCGACCTGCGCGAGGGCATGATCGCCGGTGCGCGCAACATGATCGGTATCGGCATCGCCACCGCGGCGGCCGGGATCATCGTCGGCGCGGTGTCGCAGACCGGCGTCGGCCTGGTGCTGGCCGATCTGGTCGAGCTGCTGTCGATGGGCAACCTGCTGCTGATGCTGCTGCTCATCGCGGTCTTCAGCCTGATCCTCGGCATGGGGCTGCCGACCACGGCGAACTACATCGTGGTCTCCAGCCTGCTGGCGCCGGTGGTGGTTTCGCTCGGGCAGCAGAACGGCCTGATCGTGCCGCTGATCGCGGTGCATCTGTTCGTCTTCTACTTCGGCATCATGGCCGACGTGACGCCGCCGGTCGGGCTGGCCTCGTTCGCTGCCGCGGCGGTGTCCAAGGGCGACCCGATCAAGACCGGGGTCACGGCGTTCTATTACAGCCTGCGCACCGCGGCGTTGCCGTTCCTGTTCATCTTCAACACCGACCTGCTGCTGATCGACGTCGACTTCTGGCACGGCGTGCTGATCTTCATCGTCGCCACCGGTGCCATGCTGATCTTCGCCGCGGGCACCCAGGGCTACTTCCTGGTGCGCAGCCGCTGGTACGAGAGCGTGCTGCTGCTGCTGGTGGCCTTCACCCTGTTCCGTCCGGGATTCTGGATGGATCTGGTGCACGACCCCTATCGCGACATCCCGCCGAGCGAGCTGGTCCAGGCACTCGACCGGGTGGACCCGGACAGCCAGCTGCGTCTGCGCATCCGCGGTGAGGATGCGGTGGGCGACCCGCTGGAGTTCAGCCTGCTGCTGGCCATTCCCGATGGCGAAAGCGGCGCGCAGAAGCTCGAGAAGCTCGGCCTGATGACCTACGAACAAGACGGCAAGGTGCTGATCGACAGCGTCACCTTCGGCAGCCCGGCGGCCGAGGCGGGGCTGGAGTTTGATCAGGAGATCCTGCGCGTACGCGCGCCGACGGAGCGTCTGCCCAAGGAGTGGATGTGGATCCCCGGCCTGTTGCTGTTCGGTCTGGTGATCTGGCTGCAGCGTCGCCGCCGGCCGCGCTGAGCGGCTGCCCGAGGCTAGACGAACCCGGCCATGCCCTGCGCATGGCCGGGTTTTTCATGCCCGGCCGATTACGGTTGGACGCCGGTCAAACCGGGCGCCCCGGCAGATGGCGCTCGGCGGGCAGCAGCGTCGCCGCCGGCTCGCTCGGCAGGCGCTCACGCGTTGCCGCCTTGCCTTCCAGCGCGGCATAGGCGGGGCTGCAGAACAGCGAATTGAGCCGCTTCATGTCGGCGATGAGTTCGAGGTGGGCGGCGCTGGTCTCGATGCTTTCCAGCACCTGCTGATGCAGGCGGTGAACGTGGGCGTGGGCCAGCTCGCGTTCACGCTGGCGAAAGTCGCGCTTCTGCCGCAGCAGGCGGCGCGCACTGTGCGGGTCGCCGGAGAGAAACACCGAAAGCCCCAGGCTCAGGTTGGCGCTGAGCAGCGCGTGCAGCTGGCCGAGTTCTTCCAGGCCGCTCTCGGAAAAGCTCATGCGGCGCGTCTTTTTCAATGTCTGCACCTTGCCGAGCATGTGCTCGATGATGTCGCCGGCGTGCTCGAGGTTGATCGCCAGTTCGATGATCTCCGCCCAACGCCGGCTCTCCTGGTCGGCCAGATCCTCGCGCGGCATGCGCGCCAGGTAGAGCTTGACCCCGCTGTACAGCGCATCGACGTCGTCATCCAGCCGGCGGATCTCCTCGGCGGCCTGCGGGTGCTCGCTCTGCAGTACTTCCAGCAGGCGGGCGAGCATGCTTTCCACCAGGTCGCCGATGCGCAGCGTTTCCCGCACCGCATTGGCCAACGCCAGGCTTGGCGTCTCCAGTGCGGCGGGGTCGAGGTGCCGGGGCTGGGCGATGCCCTGTTCGATGCGGCGGTCCGGCAGCAGCTGCTCGCACAGGTGGGCCATCGGTCGCACCGTGGGCAACAGCACCAGGCAGCGCAGCGTGTTGTAGAACAGGTGAAAGGCGATCACCTGGGTCTGCAGGCTGAAGCCGAGGGTCGCCATCCAGCCCACCAGGGGATCGAGAAACGGCACCACCGCCAGCCCGGCCAGCTTGTACAGCAGGTTGCCGAGCGCCACGCGGCGGGCCTGCGGAGGCTGCAGGCTGGCATTCAGCCAAGCCAGCACGCCGCTGCCGACGTTGGCGCCGATTACCACACCGAGCGCTACCGGCATGCCGATCAGCCCGGCGCCAGCAAGCGTGGCGGTAAGCAGTACGGCGGCCAGGCTGGAATAGGACAGCAACGCGAACAGCGCGCCAACCACCACGGCCAGCAGGGTGTCGCCGGCCAGTTCAGCAAACAGCACCTGCATGCCGCGTGCCTCGGTGATCGGTTCGGCGGCGGCGACGATCAGTTGCAGGGCCAGAATGATCAGGCCCAGCCCGATCATCACCCTGCCGAGCTGGCCGACGCGGCTCTGCTTGCGCGACAGGAACAGGCTGACACCGACGAGCGTCAGCACCGGCGAGAGCCAGGAAAGATCCAGGGTCAGCACGCGTGCCATCAATGCCGTGCCGACGTCGGCGCCGAGCATGATCGCCAGTGCGGTGGGCAGCGCCATCAGGCCCTGGGCGACGAAGGAAAAGGTCAGCAGCGCAGTGGCGTTGCTGCTCTGTACCAGGGCGGTGACGCCGATGCCGGCGCCGAACGCCAGTGGCGTGTGGGCCATGCTGTGGCTGAGCAGGCGCCGCAGGTGCGAGCCGTACACCCGCATGATCCCGGTCCGCACGATGTGCGTCCCCCAGACCAGCAGGGCGATCGACGATAGCAGGTGCAGCAGCGTGAGCATGGGCGTACAGGGTCTCGGTCAGTGGTCGGCCGCGCGAGCGGAGCGATACGTTCGCTCCGCGGCGGCTCTAAGGGTTGACCACTGGCCAACGGGGCCCGTTCACCGAATTGTCATCAACGCATCGGCGGGTGTCCGCTTCAGCGGGGTGTGTAGTAGCCCACGCCAAGCAGCACGTCGCCGACGCGGCGAATCAGCGTGTGCTTCTGCTCGACGGCATTGGTCGCCGGGTTGCGCCAGACGTAATCGACACTGCCGCTGCCGTCCTTCTTCGCCAGCTCGATCATTTCCTGGAACAGCGGTTCGCCGGCGGCGTCGCGCACCTCACGCACATCGGTGCCGACCAGGTTCGGGGAGCCGCCGCTGGCGCGGTACTTGCCATCTTCCAGACCGATCACGAAGACGTACTCATCGCCGATCACGAAGCCGCCCTGCGGGTCGTTGAAGCGACGGTACGCGGCATCGCCGCCTTCCTTCTCGACCAGCGCAACCGCCTTGTCGAGCAGGGTCCGCGCCTGCTCGGCGCTGGAGCGTGGAATGTAATAGCCGACGCAGACGATGTAGTCGCCGCTGCGGCGGAACAGGCTGGTCTTGTTCTGCAGCTTGTTGTTGCTCGGGTTCAGCCAGTGGTAGTCGACCGCACCGCTCTCGGCGCTCTTTGCCTTGTCGAGAATCTCGGCCATGAACGCCTTGCCGGCGGCGTCCTGCAGCTGCGTCACGTCCAGGCCCACCAGGTTATGCGAGGCGCCGCTGCTGGCGCGCATGGTGCCGGCCTTGTCCAGAACGAACACGTAGTACTCGCCCTGGGCGAAGCGGCCGTTACGCTGGTTGAAGTCGGCCAGTGCCTGCTCGGCACCGTTACGCTTCAGGTGCTCGACGGCATCGGCCAGCAGTGCTTCGGCCTGGCGCGCGTGGCTGCGCTCGACCGAACCCATCGGGCGCGCCTGTTCGGCGTCCGGCGCGGCGCTGACCAGCGGCGCCGTGCCGAGCGCACCGAGCATGGAAAGAACGAGCAGTGTCTTGTGTTTCGTTTGCATGAACGACTCCTGGCAAAAGCGGGCCGACAGGCCCTTTCAAAGCATCCTGTGAGCCTCTGGCGGCAATTCATATTGGTCTGTGGGAGGAAAAAGGCCCGGCGAAAGAACTAGAGCGCGGCCCCCCGGCAGGGGCTGGGTGCTCGCTCTGGCGGCAGGGGCTCGGTAACCTAGCCGCCTGCTCACAAGGGACCGCCCATGCTCAGCCTCTACCACGCGCCCGACCTGGAAACCCTCGGTGAACTGGCCACGGCCTTGCTCGCCCAGCCGCTGGCCGATCCCTTCGCCCCGGCGCAGGTGGTGGTCCCGAGTCAGGGCATGGGGCGCTGGCTGACCCTCGCGCTGGCGCGCAAGCAGGGCATCGCCATGCAGCTCGAGCTGCAGCTGCCGGCCGCCTTCGTCTGGGCGCTGAGCCGCCAGGTGCTCGGCAGCCTGCCGGAGCAGTCGGCGTTTACCCCGACCACCCTGACCTGGCGCCTGTATGGCTGGCTCTGCGAGCCGGACAACCTGGCGCAGGCACCGCGCCTCCGGCAGTACCTGGACGGCGGCGATGAACGCCGGCGCCTGGCCTTGGCGGCGAAGATCGCCGATACCTTCGACCAGTACCTGCTCTACCGCGACGACTGGCTGTCGGCCTGGGAACGGGGCGAAACGCGTGATCTGGGGCCCGACGAGGCCTGGCAGGCGCTGCTCTGGCGCGAGCTGACGAAGGACGGCCACCCGCACCGGGCGCGCCTGCTCGGCGACCTCTTGCAGCGCCTGCACGGCGACGAACCGCTGGCGGGATTGCCCGAGCGCCTGCTGGTGTTTGGCATCAGCAGCCTGCCACCGCATCACCTGCGCGTGCTCGACGGGCTGGCTCGACACATCGATGTGGTGGTCTTCGCGCTCAACCCGAGCCGCGAAGCCTGGGGCGAGATTCGCGACATCCGCGAGCTGGCCCGGCAGCTCCCGCAGCCCGCGGGCTCGGCGCGCGCAGCGGCTGAGCAGCCTGGCGTCGACCGCGCCGTGGCAGATCAACCCTCGAGTGCCGATGACTGGTATCTGGACGTGGGGCATCCCTTGCTGGCCAGCCTTGGCAAGCAGGGCCGCGATTTCTTCGATGCGCTGTTCGGCCTCGGCGGCCAGGAGTTCGGGCTCTATTCCGAGGATGCCGACCTGCACGATGGCAGCCTGCTGCAGGCGCTGCAGAACGACATCCTGCGGTTGCGCACGCGCCGCCCCGAGGAACGTATCGCGCTGGCCGAGGGCGACCGTTCGCTGGAAGTGCACGTCGCCCATTCGCCGCTGCGCGAGGTGGAAATCCTCCACGATCAGCTGCTTGCGCGTTTCGCCGCCGACCCCGGGCTGACTCCCGACCAGGTCGTCGTGCTGACCCCTGACATCGAGCGCTATGCGCCTTTCATCGAGGCGGTGTTCGCCGCGCGGGCGCCGGGCGGGCGGGCCAGCGGCGCGCGGATACCCTACAGCCTGGCCGACCGCAGCCTGCGCGCCGAAGTGCCGCTGGTGGAGGCCTTTCTCGAACTGCTCGGCCTGCCGCAGAGCCGTTTTGCCGCCGAGGAGGTGCTCGCCTGGCTGGAACGGCCGGCGATCGCCCGGCGCGCCGGTATCGAGAACGAGGATCTGCCGCTGCTGCGCGACTGGCTGCGTGAGGCCGGCGTGCGCTGGGGGCGCGACGCTGAGCAGCGCGCCCGACTCGGCCTGCCGGATGATCCGGCGTTCACCTGGCGCCAGGGGCTGGATCGCCTGCTACTGGGCTTCGCCGCGCCGCCGCAGCTGGCCGGCGCGCAGGCGCCGCTGCTCGGTGCGCACTGGCCGCTGGATGCCCTGGAAGGTGCGCGTGGCCAGCTGCTCGGGCGGCTGGTGGAGTTCGTCGAGCGGCTCGGTCGGCTTGCCGATCGCCTGGCCGCACCGCGCCCGCTGGCGGCCTGGGCCGACGACCTGCAGGCCCTGCTCGATGAGCTGTTCGACGAACGCGAGGCGGGCGACACGCTGCTCGCCCTGTCGCAGGCCTGCGCGGCGTTGCGCACGCAGGCCGAGGCGTCCGGGCTGGAGCGGCCGGTCGAGCTCGATCTGGTGCGCCAGCAGCTTACCGCGGCGCTGCAGCAGGGCGGTGGCGCCTCCGGCTTTCTCACCGGCGCGGTGACGTTCTGCACCATGGTGCCGATGCGCAGCCTGCCGTTCCGCCTGGTCTGCCTGCTCGGTCTGGATGATGGCGTGTTCCCGCGGCGTAACCCGCCGGCCGGCTTCGACCTCATTGCCCGTCACCCCCGGCGTGGCGATCGGGCGCGGCGGCTGGATGACCGCTACCTGCTGCTGGAAACCCTGCTCTCGGCACGCCAGGCGCTGTACCTGTCCTATGTCGGCCGCGACCCGCGCGACAACGCCGAACTGCCGCCTTCGGTGCTGCTCAGCGAGGTGCTCGAAGCGGTCGACCTGACCGCGCAGGCCGATGCCGACGGGCGCAAGGCCAGCCAGCGCATTCGCGTCGAGCATCCGCTGCAGCCCTTTGCCCCGGGCAACTTCGCTGACGACCCCTGCGCGGGCTTCGCCGAGCACTGGTACCGCGCCGCGCAGCGCCTGGCCGCCGCACCGCAGCCGCCACGCCCCTTCGCCAGCCAACTCGACGAGCCGGACGAGGCCTGGCTGACCCTCGAGCCCTCCCAGCTCCTGCAGTGCTTCCGCCACCCGCCGCGCTTCCTGCTCGAGCAGCGCCTGGGGCTGCGTCTGCCCGATGCGCAGCAGGCGCTGGCGAGCGATGAGCCGTTCGAGCTCGAGCTGCCCGCCTGGAACGGCCTGCGTCACCTGGCCATCGATGCCCTCGAGCGGGGCTGGAGCGAGGGGGACGAGCGGCGCCTGGCCTGTGCCGCCGGCTGGCTGCCCAGCGGCGAGCTGGGCCAGGCCTTGTGGGGCAAGCTGCGTGGGCCGGTGCGCGCCTTTGCGCCGCGCCTGTTCGAAATGCGCCCGGACGCGGTGCCGGCGCCGCTGGCGGTGGATGTGCAGCTGGGAGGCGTGCGCATTCACGGCTGGTTGGACGGCGTGACGCCCAGCGGCCTGTTCGGCTGGAAGCTCGGTCGTCTCGGCGAGTGGGACCTGGCGCCGTTCTGGCTGCGCCATCTGCTGCTCAACCTCAGCGCCACCCCGGACATCGCACGCGAAAGCCTGCTGCTGTCGCCGGCTGGCGACTGGCAGCTCGGCCCGCTCGAGAATGCCGCGGCGCTGCTCGAGCCCTGGCTGGCCGCCTACCGTTCCGCGATCCGCGAGCCGCTGCCGCTGCTGGCCCGCAGCAGTCATGCCTTCGCCCGTGGCTACCGCAACCCGAGCCGTGGCAGCGAGCCGCTGCAAACCGCCCGCAAGCGCGCGAAGGAGGCCTGGCTCGGTGCCGATTTCAGCCCAGTCGCCGCCGAATGCGAGGACCCCTGGAACGCCCTGGCCTTTCGTGATCGCGACCCACTGGATGAGCGCTTCGAGGCGCTGGCCGAACAGCTCATCGGCCCGATACTCGATGCGCTGGCCGACGACGAGGAGACGGACGCATGAGCCTGGACCTGCTCGAATCGCCTTTCGACGGGCGCTCGCTGATCGAGGCGAGCGCCGGCACCGGCAAGACCTGGACGCTCACCGCACTGTATGCGCGGCTGCTGCTCGAGCGGCAGCTGTCGGTGGGGCAGATCCTGGTGGTGACCTATACCACCGCCGCCACCGCCGAATTGCGCGAGCGTATCCGCACGCGCCTGGCCGACCTGCTGGCGATCTACGACGGTACGCCAGGCGACGATGCCTTCCTGCAACGCCTGCATGCGCGCTTTCCCGACGAGGCGTCGCGACGGCGCCTGCTGCTGGCGGTGCATGGCTTCGACGAGGCGGCGATCTTCACCATTCACGGCTTTTGCCAGCGCGCCCTGCAGGATGCCGCGTTCGAGGCCGGTGGCGACTTCGACAGCGAGCTGACCGCCGATGACCGCGAGCTCATCGATGCGCTGCTCGCCGACTGCTGGCGCAGCGAGCTGGCCGACGCCGATCCGGCCTGGGCACGCTTCCTGGCCAAGCAGCGCATCACCCCGACCTGGCTGCGCGGGCGCCTGCGCGCGCATCTGGGCAAACCCTACCTGCGGGTCGAGCCGGCCGAGCCGCCGCCAGCGGCCGACCTCTCGGCGGTGGACGCGGCCTGGCAGCGAGCCGCGCCGCTCTGGCAGGCGACTGGCCACGCCTGGGCGGCCGAGCTGGCGGCGCACCCGGGGCTCAGCCAGACCACCCACAAGGCGCTGAAGTTTCCGGCCTGGCGCGCCGAGCTGGACAGCTATTTCGCCGACCCGGCGGCCTGTTACGACGCGCCCGAAGGCCTGCTTAAGCTGGGCGCTCGCGCGCTTGCCAAGGCCTGCAAGAAGGGCCACGCGGCGCCGCAGTGTGCATTGGCCGAGGCCCTCGATGCGCTGGCCGACGCCCTCGCGCAGGCCGTACCGGCTGGCCGGCAGCGCCTGGTCGGGCTGCAGGTGCGGCTGCTCGAGCGCCTCAATCGCGAGTTGCCCGAACGCAAGGCAGAGCAGCGCCTGCTGGCCTTCGACGACTTGCTCAACCGCCTCGATCAGGCCCTGCGCGGCCCGGTCGGCGAGGCTCTGGCGGCATCGCTGCGCGATAGTTATCCGCTGGCGCTGATCGACGAGTTCCAGGATACCGACCCGATCCAGTACGCGATATTCGATCGCATCTACGCGCCGGGCAGCGGAGCCTCGCTGTGTTTCGTCGGCGACCCCAAGCAGGCCATCTATGCCTTTCGCGGCGCCGACCTGGCGACCTACCTGAAGGCCAAGCAGCAGGTCGATCGCGCACCCTACAGCCTGCCGGTCAACCACCGTTCCACGCCGCAACTGATCGACGCGCTCAACCTGCTGTTCGAGCGGCCGCGCCCGTTCTCCGAGGCCGGCCTGGAATACCCGCCGGTGCGGGCTGCCGAGCGCCCGCGTGCGCGCCTGCGGCTGGACGATGAAGCGGCGCCGCTGGCGCTGGTCTGGCTTGGCGACGAGCCGCTGAACAAGGGCGAGGCAGCCGAACGGGCGGCGGCGGACTGCGCACGACGCATTGCCGGGCAGCTGGCCGAGGCTGCCGAGGGAAGTGTCGGTTTCGGGCGGGACGGTGAGTTCGCGCCACTCAAGGGCGGCGATATCGCGGTGCTGGTGGCCAACCACCGGCAGGCCGCGCTGATCGCCGACGAACTGGCCCGGCGCGGTGTGCCCAGCGTGCGCCGTGGGCGCGATAGCGTCTGGCAGAGCGAGGAGGCCGCCGAACTGGCCGCGGTGCTGGCCGCCTACGCCGAACCCGGGCGCGAAGGCCTGCTGCGTTATGCGCTGGCGACACGCCTGCTGGGGCGCGACAGCACCGCCCTGGCGCGTTGCCAGGAGGATCCCCAGCAGTGGGATGCCGAGCGTGAGAGTGCCGAGCGCTATCACCAGCTGTGGCAGCAGCATGGCTTCATGCGCGTGTTTCGTGCCTGGCTCGATGAACAGACCGTGGCCGAGCGGTTGCTGGCCCGGGTCGACGGCGAGCGGCGGCTGACCAACCTGCTGCACCTGGGTGAGCTGTTGCAGGCCGAGAGCCTGTTGCGCCCCGGGCTCGAGCCGCTGCTCGCCTGGTTCGAGGCGCAGCGGGCCGGCGAAAGTGGTGGCGAGGAGGCCCTGCTGCGTCTGGAAAGCGATGCCGAGCGCGTGCAGATCGTCACCATCCATACCAGCAAGGGGCTGGAGTACCCGCTGGTCTATTGCCCCTTCCTCTGGGACGGGAAGCTGCTCGGCAAGAACCGCGACGCCGCCAGCTGCCACGACGAGAGCGGCCGGCCGCTGCTCGACCTGGGCAGCGAGCGGCTCGAGGCGCACCTTGAGCAGGCGCGCCGCGAAACTTTTGCCGAACAGTTGCGCCTGGCCTATGTGGCGCTGACGCGTGCGCGCGACCGGCTCTGGGTGCACTGGGGGCCCGTGAACCTGTGCAAGCCGAAAAAGGACGGAAGCCTCGCCGAGGAGGGCCTGCATACCAGCGCCATGGCCTGGCTGCTGCACGGCCGAGCCCTGCCCGGAAGCGACGCGCTCGGCGAGCTGGGTAACTATCTCGGCGAGCGTGATGCGCTCGGCCTGCGCCGCGAGGTCGAGCGGTTGGCCGAGGCGAGTGCCGGCAGCCTTGCCTGTCTGCCGCTGCAGGCGCATGAAGCCAGCGCCGCAGGCAATCTTCGAGCCGAGCCGCCGCACCGCCTGGCCGAGCTGGGGCGCAGCCTGCACAGCGCCTGGCGAATCGGCAGCTTTTCCGGTCTGGCTGCCGGCCTGCACATGGAGGCACCGGATCGCGACGCCCTGGCGATGCCTGATCCGGCCGAGCCGGGCAGTGGTTTCTTTGCCTTTCCCCGTGGCGCGCGCGCCGGGACCTGCCTGCACGCGATTCTCGAGGACTGGGCACGCGGCAAGGCCCCATTGGCCGAGCTGGTGGAACCAGCGCTCGCTGCCCACGGCCTGTCGGGCGAATGGCGCGACGTCGCCGCGGCGCAGCTGCAACAGGTGCTGGACACCGACCTCGACGGCCAGGGCCTGCGCCTGTCCGCGCTGTCGTCGGCCCGACGCCTGCCGGAACTGGGCTTCACCTTTCCGGTGCGCGAGCTGGATGTGGCGCGCCTGCGCGCGCTGCTCGGCGACCCCGCCAGCGGCCTTCCGGCGCCCTTGCGCGAGGCCGCGGCGCGGCTGGAGTTCGACAGCCTGCGCGGCTATCTCAAGGGCTTCATCGACCTGACCTTCGAACATGCCGGGCGCTGGTACATCGCCGACTACAAGTCCAACTGGCTCGGCCCGGACGCGAGCTACTACGGCGGGGAGCGATTGCTGCAGGCGCTCGCCGGTGAGCACTACTACCTGCAATACCTGATCTACCTCGTGGCCCTGCGCCGCTTCCTGCGCCAGCGCCTGACCGACTATCGCGACGACTGCCTGGGCGGTGCCTTCTACCTGTTCCTGCGTGGCATGCCGGAGGCCGGCGTGTACTTCGCGCGACCGGACGAGCACCTGCTCGATGCGCTGGACCGGTTGTTCGAGGGGGGCAGGTGATGTGCATGGAAGAGGTGAAGCACTTGGCCGCGTATCAACGCGCCTGTCCTGCCGGGCCGAAGCCCGCCCTGTCGGGAGATCAGGGCGCATCGGCTGTAGGGCCGCGCCGGCCGGCCGCGCTCGGGGCACGCGCTGCTGCGCTCATCGAGCGTCCGTTGCGAGCCGCCTCGGCGGCGCAGCGGGGCGCCCGACGCTGGGCGAGCCGGCCCCGCCACGTTGGGGGCGATCTTGACCGCGGGTCGGCGCCGCGCGACGCCGTGACGTTTGTTTCAAGGAGCGCCCGATGACCTCTGCCGTACTACCCCTCGGCCCGCTGGAGCGCGCCTTTGTCGCCAGCCTGCAACGGCTCGAGCCGCAGACGCCCGAAGCGGTGCTGCTGGCCGCTGCCCTGTGTTGCGAAGCGCTGGCAGGCGGGGATGTCTGCCTGCCACTGCGACGGCTGGCCGGCAGGCGGCCCTGGCCGGAGATCGACCTTGTGTTACCCGCGCTGGAGGCCTGGCGCGCCCAGCTCGAGGCTTCGCCACTGGTCGGCGAGCCTGGCGCCTATGCGCCGCTGATCCTCGATGGCGAGCGGCTCTATCTCGCGCGCTACCAGGCTTATGAACAACAGCTGGCCGAACGCCTGCTGGCCCGCGCCAGCGACGCGCCGGAGGTTGACGAAGCCTGTCTTGCCGACAGCCTGGCGCGGCTGTTCGCCTTCAACCGGCAGACGCCCGACTGGCAGCGACTGGCCGCTGCGCAGGCGGTGCGGCGCCGATTGGCGGTGATTTCCGGCGGGCCGGGCACTGGCAAGACGACCACCGTGGTGCGTCTGCTCGCCGCCCTGCTCGAACAACCCGATGGGGCGAACCTGGCCATCGGCCTGGCGGCGCCCACCGGCAAGGCGGCGGCGCGCATGGCCGAGGCAATCCGCAACGCCAAGGCCCAGTTGCCGGTCGCCGAGGCGATCAGAGCAGCGCTGCCAGACGAGGCGCGGACGCTGCACCGGCTGCTCGGCAGCCGGGGCGACAGCCCGCGGGTGCGCCATGATGCGGCCAACCCACTGCCGCTCGACGTGCTCGTGGTGGACGAAGCCTC
This sequence comes from Stutzerimonas sp. CXK-1, assembly GCF_057738225.1. Taxonomy (NCBI): domain Bacteria; kingdom Pseudomonadati; phylum Pseudomonadota; class Gammaproteobacteria; order Pseudomonadales; family Pseudomonadaceae; genus Stutzerimonas; species Stutzerimonas sp. CXK-1. Next base: position 344,759 of record NZ_CM173217.1, read on the forward strand.
CATGGTCGACCTGGCCCTGATGGCCAAGCTGGTCGAGGCGCTGCCACCGCGCGCCCGGCTGATCCTGCTGGGCGACAAGGACCAGCTCGCCGCGGTAGAAGCCGGCGCGGTGTTCGCCGAGCTCTGCGAGGGGCGCGGCTTCGACGCCCGGGCGGCCGCCGATCTCGAGCGCCTGACGGGCCAGGCGGTGCCGATCCAGGCACCGCGCTCGCGCCTCGGCGATGCGGTGGTGTTGCTGACCCACAGCCATCGCTTCGCCGGCGATAGCGGCATTGGCGAACTGGCCCGGCGAATCAATGCCGGCGATGCGCCCGGTACCCTGGCGCTGCTGCGCGAGGGCGCGGCCGAACTGCTGTGGAACGCCGAGCCCTCGGCGGCGGCGCTGGTCGAGCGGCTGGAGCAGGGCTATGCGGCCTATCTGCAGGCCGCACGGCAGGGTGATCCGGCGGCGGCCTTCGCGGCGTTCAATGGCTTTCGTGCGCTGACTGCGCAGCGCGAGGGTGCGTTCGGCGTGGCCGGCCTCAACGAGGCCCTGGAGGCGCGCTTCAAGCGTCGCCTCGGGGTGGCGAGCCGCGAGCGCTGGTATCCCGGGCGCGCGATCATGGTGCGACAGAACGATTACGCGTTGGGCCTGTTCAATGGTGACATCGGCCTGTGCCTGCCGAGCGGCGACGGGCTGCGTGTGTTCTTCGAGGGTGAGCAGGGCTTCCGCGGCTTTGCCCCGGCCCGCCTGCCGAGCCACGACAGTGCCTTCGCGATGACCGTGCACAAGAGTCAGGGCTCGGAATTCAGCGAAGTGCTGCTGGCCCTGCCCGAGCAGCCGAGCCCGCTGCTGACCCGTGCCCTGCTGTACACCGGCATCACCCGGGCGCGCCAGCGGGTCGAGCTGTGGGCGCTGCCGGCGCGGCTGGCCGAGGCGGTCAACGCGCGGGCCGAGCGTGCATCCGGCCTGGCCGAGCGGCTGGCCGCTGCGGAGCCGACGACGCCGGCTGTCGCAGCGCCCACCGATGGCGACCAGCTCAGTCTGTTCTGAGTGCAACTGAGCTGCAGCCCACGGCTGATGCGGGCTGCGGCCGGTTTTGCGGCGCTCGATGCGTCGTTTCGTGAAACGGTTGTGCGTTTGCACGAGGGCTTTCTGCTCCGATGCGCGTCTGTCTGACGCGAGCGGAAGCGGGCCTATGCAAAAGCTGTTTTACCTTCTCTGGGCGCTGTGCAGCCTTGGCCTCGGCGGCCTGGCCGTGACCAATCTGTGGTTACGACCCGGCGCACCCTCACTGTTCGCCCTGGCGCTGGTGGGCTATTACGCGTTCTGCTTCTTCGGACTGATCCGCGCGGCCTTTCTGCCCTGGGGCCTGCTCGGCCGGCATCGACGCAGCGGTTACTGGCTATGCCTGTTGTTGCTGCCGCTGGCGCTGGTGCCGCTGCAGGTTGCCTATCGCGTCTGGCAGGCAGAGGGCTACCTGGCGGTCGACCCGCTGCACCGTGCCGCCTGGCTGCATCCACTGCTCGGCTGGCTGCAGGGCGCGCTGGGCTATCTCGGCCCGCTGCTGCTGCTCGGCAGCCTCGGGTTGGGCATGGCCGCGGTGCTGTTGCGCGCCTTGCGCGGCCAGGTGGCGCGCTGATCAGCCTTCGAGCAGCAGCAGAATCAGCGGCAGGCTGGCGGCGGCGAGCAGCGTCTGCAGGGTGATGATGCCCGCCATCAGGTGACTGTCCCCGCCCAGCTGACGGGTCAGGACGTAGGCGGTAGGGGCGGTGGGTAGCGCGAAGAACAGCACCAGGATGGTCGTCTCCATCGCCGGCAGGCCGGTCAGCCTCGCCACGCCGTAGGCCATCGCCGGCACCAGCAGCAGGCGCACCGCGCTGTTCCAGCCGAGCGCCGGGACTTCCCCGCCGAGTTCCTGGGGTTTCAGCGCCGCGCCCACGCAGAGCAGGCCGAGTGGCAGACTGGCCGCGGCAAGCAGGCCCAGCAGGCGGTCGCTGCCGCCGGGCAGGCCAAGGCCCGAGAGGTTGACCAGCGCGCCGGCAAGGCAGGCCAGGATCAGCGGGTTCTTCAGGATCGGCAGCAGCAGGCTGCGTGCACTGACACCGCGTTCGGCGGTCAGCGACCAGACTGACATCACGTTCACCGTCGGCACCATCAGCGCCAGCATCAGCGCCGCCAGGGCCAGGCCCTGCTCGCCGAACAGGCTGCCGACTGCGGCCAGCCCCAGGTAGGTGTTGAAGCGCAGTGTGCCCTGCGTCAGCGCACCGAAGCGGCTGGCTGGCCAGCCGCGCACGCGTTTGCAGATCAACAGCGCGACCCAGCCGCAGCCGAGCGCCAGCAGCACGGCACCGGCCAGATCGGGCAGGGCGGGGTTGTCGAGTGGCGCGCGGGCCAGGCTGCTGAACAGCAGGGCCGGGAAGAGGATGAAATAGTTGAGTCGCTCGGCGCCGGGCCAGAAGGCTTCGCTCGGGAAGCCGCGCAGGCGCAGCGCATAGCCGGCGACGATGAGGGCGAACAGCGGCCACAGGGCCAGCAGCAGGTCGGTCACGGATACATCCATTCTTGTAGGTCAGGGCAATCTAGGGCTGACGCAACGCCGGCCGCAAGTCCTGTGTCGTATCAGACAAGCTCTGTTGAGCGGTGCGGCGGCCACAGCGCGACCAACCGGTCGGCGGGCGCCTGCGCGCGAGGCGGAGTTTTCCCTTTCAACGTAATGGCCAGGTGATATCATTCTTGGCGCCAGAAAACCGGGGTTCCCGATGCGCAAGCCCGCTCATCCCTATGTCGAAGACTTCCGCGACACGCCGTATGGGCGGCAGTTGCATGAAGGCTTCCGCCTGTTGCGCTTCCGCGCGCCGCTGGAGGGGGATTTCCGTGGCTATCTGGACCGTCATGCGCGGCTCTCGCAGCAGCTGGCGGCGCTGCTGCTGATTCTCGTGGTGAGCAGCTACCTGTACGTCGAATGGCGCTATCTGCCGATCGGCAAAAGCGGCTGGATCGGCGAACTCACGTTGCTGCGTCTGCTGCAGCTGGTGCCCGGGGTGGTAGTGCTGGCGCTGTCCTTCTTCAACCGCTGGGTGCGCGCGCAGGCCGACCGGCTATTCCCGCTGTTGCTGGTGCTGATCGGCGCCATCGCCTCGCGCATCGATATCCAGTACGAGCGCATCGGTCTGGACATCGCCTTTCGCTATGGCGCCGGCCTGCTGATCATCGCCTCGTTCTTCTTTCTCGGCATTACCTTCTGGCGCGCCCTGCTCTGCGCCACGGCGATGATCGTGATCGACGTGCTGCTCGCGCTGTTGCTGCTGGCACCCGAGCAACTGCCCGAGCACTGGCTTGCGGTGAGCTACTACGGCGTGCTGTTGATCATCGGGGCGGTCAGCCGCTATGCCCACGAATACTCGCAGCGCGAGCAGTTCCTGGTGCGCAAGCTGCTTGGCTGGGTCGCCGAGCACGATGCCCTGAGCGGGCTGGCCAACCGCCGCAGCCACGACGCGACGCTGGCGCGTCTGGCCGGGCAGGCGCATCGCGAGCAGACGCCGCTGGCGATGCTGTTGCTGGATATCGATGACTTCAAGCCCTACAACGATCGGCTCGGCCACCCGGCCGGCGATGCGCTGATCCGGATCTGCGGCGAGCTGCTGCAGAGCTTCGCGCGCCGGCCGCTCGATCATGTGGCGCGGGTCGGCGGCGAGGAGTTCGCGGTCCTGCTGTACGACTGCGACGCCGACTCCGCCCGGCGCATCGCCGAGCAGGTCCTCGCGGCGTTCGCCGCACGCAACATAGCGCATCCACAGTCGGCGAGCGGTCGGGTGGGGGTGAGCATCGGGCTGGCCATGCTGCAGCCTGAGCAGACGGCCGAACAGCTCTACCACGAGGCCGATGCTGCGTTATACCGGGCCAAGCAGGCGGGCAAGAACCGCATCGACGTCGCGGTTGCGCCGGCCGCCGGCTGAGTTCAGCTGCGCCGCGGCGGGACGGGACGGGTACGGCCGCTGCCGTCGATGGCGACGAAGACGAATACCGCCTCGGTGACCTTGCGCCATTCGCTGGACAGCGGGTCGTCGCTCCAGACCTCCACCAGCATGCGGATCGAGCTGCGGCCGACTTCGAGTGTCTGGGTATAGAAGGAGAGCTGAGCGCCGACCGCGACCGGGACCATGAATGCCATGCGGTCGATGGATACCGTCGCCACCCGGCCGCCGGCCACGCGGCTGGCCATCGCCGTGCCGGCCAGGTCCATCTGCGAGACCAGCCAGCCACCATAGATGTCGCCGAAACCGTTGGTTTCGCGGGGCAGCGCGGTCAGCTGCAGGGCCAGGTCGCCCTGGGGGATCGGATCTTCCTGTTCGTAATCTTTCATCGTGAAGACTCGCGGCGCGGTTGTTCTTGTGGCGCAGACCCGTCTGGGTCGGGCGAGTATACCGACTGCCTGCGTACCGGGGCGACCGATCTGGATCAAGTCGTTTCGCCGTCACCAGATTGTCACATTCGCTTCATAGAGTGTTCATACGGCCTGCCGATACTGGCCACCGTTCCAACACACACGAACACAACCCTGCTAGGAGCATGGTATGAAACTGAATCGTTTGATGGCGGCCCTGACCTTCGTCGCGGCTGGAGTGGGCGCGGCCAGTGCGGTCGCAGCGGTCGATCCGGCCCTGCCAAGCTACGAGAAGACTTCCGGCGTTTCCGGCAACCTGTCGAGTGTCGGTTCCGACTCGCTGGCCAACCTGATGACCCTGTGGGCCGAAGAATTCAAGCGTCAGTACCCGAACGTCAACGTACAGATCCAGGCTGCCGGCTCCTCCACCGCACCGCCGGCGCTGACCGAGGGCACCTCCAACCTGGGCCCGATGAGCCGCCCGATGAAGGACAACGAGATCCAGGCCTTCGAGGAGAAATACGGTTACAAGCCGACCGCCGTACCGGTGGCCATCGACGCCCTGGCCGTGTTCGTGCACAAGGACAACCCGATCAAGAGCCTGGACATCGAGCAGGTCGATGCCATCTTCTCCAGCACCCGCCTGTGCGGTGGCGAGAAGGACATCAAGACCTGGGGCGACCTGGGCCTGACCGGCGAGTGGGCGGCCAAGCCGATCCAGCTGTTCGGTCGTAACTCGGTATCGGGCACCTACGGCTACTTCAAGGAAGAAGCCCTGTGCAAGGGTGACTACAAGCCGAACGTCAACGAGCAGCCGGGTTCGGCCTCGGTGGTGCAGTCGGTGTCCAGCACCCTCAACGCCATCGGCTACTCGGGTATCGGCTACAAGACTTCCAGCGTTCGCGCCGTACCGCTGTCCAAGGGTGGCGAGGCCTTCGAGGCCAACGAAGAGAACGCGCTGGCCGGCAAGTTCCCCCTGGCTCGCTTCTTCTACGTCTATGTGAACAAGGCGCCGAACAAGCCGCTGAGCCCGATCGACGCCGAGTTCCTCAAGCTGGTGCTGTCCAAGCAGGGTCAGGAAGTCGTGGTCAAGGACGGCTACATCCCGCTGCCGAAAAAGGTCATCGACAAGACCAAGCAGGACCTGGGCCTGTAACGACGGCCGGTCGGCGGCGCCTGGCGCCGCCACCGTCCCCGGAACCCGCCGCGCCTTCAGTGCCGGCGGGTTTCGCACGTCTTGCCCTTGTAACTTTTCTGTCACAGACCGGCAGTACAGTGTGCGGGCTGTGAAACCCGGCACCCGGCCGGAGCAGGATTCCTGGCATGAACGACATAGAGCCCATGACCGCTAATTCCGATGTGCAACGGCTGGATTTCAACACCCCGGCCCTGCAGCGCAAACGCCGCATTCGCGCGCTCAAAGACCACCTGGCGCGCTGGTACGTGTCCATCGGCGGTCTGGCCGTGCTGGGGGCGATCACGCTGATCTTCTTCTATCTCGCCCAGGTCGTCGTGCCGATGTTCCAGGGCGCCGAGGTCGAGGCGCGCGAGACGCACACGCCGGCCTGGCTGGCCGAGGCGGGCGAACCGCTGCTGCTGGCGATCGAGGAACAGAATCAGGTGGCCATGCATCTGGGCGCCGACGGCCAGGCACGCTTCTTCGCGCTCAAGAGTGGCGAGCTGCTCAAGCAGGTTGCCGTGCCGCTGGCCGAAGGCGCTCGTATCGCCTCCATCGGTCAGGACGTGCCTGGCAGCCGGCGTCTGGTGCTGGGCCTGGATAACGGTCAGGTCCTGGTGGTCGAGCAGAGCTACAAGGTCAGCTACCCGAACAACCAGAAGACCATCACGCCCGCGCTGCTGTATCCCTACGGCGAGACGCCGCTGACGCTGGACGAGCAGGGCCGGCCGATCGCCCACCCGGCAATCAGCCGTAACGGCGACACCCTGCTGGTCGCCGGCGCGACCGATACCGAGCTGCACGCGCTGCGCATCTCCTCCACGGAAAACCTGCTGACCGGCGAGACCAGCATCGAACAGCAGCGGCTCGATCTGCCGCAACTCGCCGAGCCGATCCGTGCGCTGCAAATCGACCCGCGCCACCTGTGGCTCTACGCATTCAGCGGCAAGGCCAGTGCCGACGTGTTCGACCTGCGTCGCAAGCAGCTCAACGGTCGCTACAAGCTGGCGGCCGACGGCAGCGAGGTGACCACGGTCAGCCCGTTGCTCGGCGGCATCTCGCTGATGGTCGGCGACTCCAAGGGTGGCATCGGCCAGTGGTTCATGGTTCGAGGCGCGGACGGCCAGGCCGAACTCAAGCACGTTCGCCAGTTCAGCCTCGGTGACGCGCCGATCACCCAGATCATTCCGGAAGAGCGACGCAAGGGCTTCCTCGCGCTGGATGCCAAGGGGCAGCTGGGCATCTTCCACAGCACCGCGCACCGCACGCTGCTGGTCGAGAAAGTGGCCGACGGCCAGGCCACGGCCGCGCTGTCGCCACGGGCGACCCGCGTGCTGGTGCAGAGCGCCGCCGGCCTGCAGCGTTTCGTGATCGACAACCCGCACCCGGAGATCTCCTGGAGCGCGCTGTGGAGCAAGGTCTGGTACGAGAGCTATCCGGAGCCTGACTACGTCTGGCAGTCGACCTCGGCGAACATCGACTTCGAGCCCAAGCTGAGCCTCGCGCCGCTCGCCTTCGGCACGCTCAAGGCGGCCTTCTACGCGATGCTGCTGGCCGCGCCGCTGGCGATCTGCGCCGCGTTCTACACCGCCTACTTTATGGCGCCGCGCCTGCGCCGCAAGGTCAAGCCGGTGATCGAGCTGATGGAAGCGCTGCCGACGGTGATCCTCGGTTTCTTCGCCGGCCTGTTTCTCGCGCCGTTCCTGGAGAACCATCTGCCGGGCATCTTCAGCCTGCTGCTGCTGATGCCGCTGGGCATCCTCTTCGCCGCCTGGACCTGGAGCAAGCTGCCCGACAGCATCCGGCTGAACGTGCCGGACGGCTGGGAGGCGCTGCTGCTGATCCCGGTGATCCTGCTGGTCGGTGCCGGTTCGCTGGCCATGAGCGGCCACCTGGAAAACTGGTTCTTCGGCGGCGACATGCGCCTGTGGCTGTCGAACGACCTGGGGATTCCGTTCGACCAGCGCAACGCCCTGGTGATCGGCCTGGCGATGGGCTTCGCGGTGATCCCGAACATCTACTCGATCGCCGAGGACGCCGTGTTCAGCGTGCCCAAGAGCCTCACCCTCGGTTCGCTCGCGCTGGGCGCCACGCCCTGGCAGACGCTGACCCGCGTGGTGCTGCTGACCGCCAGCCCCGGCATCTTCTCGGCGTTGATGATCGGCATGGGCCGTGCGGTCGGCGAGACCATGATCGTGCTGATGGCCACCGGCAACACGCCGATCATGGAGGCCAATATCTTCGAAGGCATGCGCACCCTGGCGGCCAACGTGGCCGTGGAAATGCCCGAGTCGGAAGTGGGCAGCACGCACTACCGCGTGCTGTTCCTCGCCGCGCTGGTGTTGCTCAGCTTCACCTTCGTGATGAACACCGCCGCCGAGCTGATTCGTACCCGGTTGCGCAAGAAATATGCGTCGCTCTGAGAACTGAAGGTAGACGAACGTGAAACAGCAGAACCTCAAGACCTGGTTCAAGAGCGGCACGCCGTGGGTCTGGATGAACGCCGGCGCGGTGGCCATCGCCATTCTGATGACGCTGGGCCTGCTCTCGGTGATCGCGGTGCGTGGCCTGGCGCACTTCTGGCCGGCCGATGTCATCGTCGCCGACTATCAGGTGCCCGGCAGTCCGGCGCGGGTAGTCGCCGGCGAGGTGGTCGAAGCCGAAGAGGTGCCGCGTGCACGCCTGGCCGCCAGCGGCCTGCCGGTGGACGTCGAAGGCGGTGAGTTCATGACCCGCGAGCTGCTCAAGGTGGGCAACCGCGAGGTCTACGGTGCCGACTTCACCTGGGTGGTCGGCGAGTGGCTGAGCGAGATGCGCCGGCCGGCCGAGTTGATGGCGGTCGAGCGGCGTGAGTGGGGCAATTTCTACGGCTATCTGGTCAACGTCAAGGAGCGGGGCCAGGTGGTCGCCGAGGGTGCCGATGCCTGGACCGAACTGCAGCAGCGCATCGCCCGTGTCGACGAGCTGCACGCGCAGATCGCCGAGCTGGAAAAGGTCGATATCGGCCGCATCAACCATGGCCTCGAGCGCCTGCGCCTGAGAACCCGCCAGCTCGAGTTGGGCGGTCGGCTGGATGCGACGGCCCAGGCCGACCTGGACGCCGAGCGGGCCGAGTGGGACGCCCAGTACAAGGCGCTGGAGAGCGAACTGGTGGCGCTGAACCAGCAGTTCAGCCGCGACAGCATGACGGTGCGCACCGCCGACGGCCGCGAGATGGAAATCAACCTCGGCAAGGTGGTACGGGCCTACCAGCCCAACGACATGTCGATTGCCGACAAGCTCGGCTTCTACTTCGCCAAGCTGTGGGAGTTCGTCAGCGACGAACCGCGCGAGGCCAACACCGAGGGCGGTATCTTCCCGGCGATCTTCGGCACCGTGCTGATGACCATCATCATGGCGTTGATCGTCACCCCGTTCGGTGTGATCGCGGCGGTCTACCTGCGCGAATACGCCAAGCAGGGGCTGCTCACCCGCATCATCCGCATCGCAGTGAACAACCTCGCCGGCGTACCCTCGATCGTCTACGGGGTGTTCGGCCTGGGCTTCTTCGTCTACGTCCTCGGCGGCTCGATCGACCGCCTGTTCTACCCTGAGGCCGCGCCGGCGCCGGTGTTCGGCACCCCGGGGCTGATGTGGGCCTCGCTGACCCTGGCGATCCTCACGCTGCCAGTGGTGATCGTGGCCACCGAGGAAGGCCTGGCGCGCATCCCGCGGATGATCCGCGAAGGCTCGCTGGCGCTCGGTGCGACCAAGTCCGAGACGTTGTGGAAGGTGGTGCTGCCAATGGCCAGCCCGGCGATGATGACCGGCCTGATCCTCGCCGTGGCGCGCGCTGCCGGTGAGGTCGCCCCGCTGATGCTGGTCGGCGTGGTCAAGCTGGCGCCGACCCTGCCGCTCAACGGCAACTACCCCTATCTGCACCTGGACCAGAAGATCATGCACCTGGGCTTCCACATCTACGACGTCGGCTTCCAGAGCCCCAACGTCGAGGCGGCGCGCCCGCTGGTCTACGCCACGGCGCTGCTGCTGGTGCTGGTCATCGCGATTCTCAACTTCAGCGCGGTGGTCATCCGTAACCATCTGCGCGAGAAGTACAAGGCGCTGGATCATTAATCGAGGGCGCAAGCCGCGGGCGCCGGCCCGGGCTTGCCATTCAAGCTTGCAGCTTGCCGCTGCGAACGGAGTGAGCACATGCAAACCAACACCCATTCCATCGACATCGCCGCCCTCGGACGCGACAAACGCAGCCTGAGCCTGGCTGACGAGCCGGTGGCCATCGAAGTGCCGGACCTGAGCCTGTACTACGGCGAGAAGCAGGCGCTGTTCAACGTCAGCATGAACATCCCGCGCCAGCGTGTGACCGCCTTCATCGGGCCGTCGGGCTGTGGCAAGTCGACCCTGCTGCGTTGCTTCAACCGCATGAACGACCTGGTCGATGGCTGCCGCATTGAGGGCGCGATCAACCTCGACGGCACCAACATCTACCGCAAGGGCGAAGACGTCGCCGACCTGCGCCGTCGCGTCGGCATGGTGTTCCAGAAGCCCAACCCGTTCCCCAAGAGTATCTACGAGAACGTCGTCTACGGCCTGCGCATCCAGGGCATCAAGCAGAAGCGCGTGCTCGACGAAACCGTCGAATGGGCGCTCAAGGGCGCGGCGCTGTGGGAGGAGGTCAAGGATCGCCTGCACGAGTCGGCCCTCGGCCTGTCCGGCGGTCAGCAGCAGCGCCTGGTGATCGCCCGCACCATCGCCGTGCAGCCGGAAGTGCTGCTGCTCGACGAACCGAGCTCGGCCCTCGACCCGATTTCCTCGCTGAAGGTCGAGGAGCTGATCTACGAGCTGAAATCCAAGTACACCATCGTCATCGTCACCCACAACATGCAGCAGGCCGCGCGGGTGTCCGACTACACCGCGTTCATGTACATGGGCAAGCTGATCGAGTATGGCGATACCGATACGCTGTTCACCAACCCGGCCAAGAAGCAGACCGAAGACTACATCACCGGACGCTACGGTTGAGGCCATGGGAAATCTCCCCTGGCCTTGTCGGGCGCGCTTGCCGTACTAGATGTACTGTCTGCGCACGCCCTCCGCGCCAGTGAAGATTTCCCAAGGGCCTCAACGTCAACTGGACAATTTCCAGGTGCGCTGTGCACCAGAGCCGCCTAGCGGCAGTCTCCTCGGAGCGAGAACAATGATCAGCAAAGACAGCCACACCCAACACATCTCCCAGCAGTTCAACGCCGAGCTCGAGGAGGTGCGCAGCCACCTGCTGGCCATGGGCGGGTTGGTGGAGAAGCAGGTCAACGACGCGGTCACCGCGCTGATCGAGGCCGATTCTGGCCTGGCGCAGCAGGTGCGTGAGGTCGATGACCAGATCAACCAGATGGAGCGCAACATCGACGAGGAGTGCATCCGCATCCTCGCCCGCCGCCAGCCGGCGGCCTCCGATCTGCGCCTGATCATCAGCGTGTCGAAGTCGGTGATCGACCTCGAACGCATCGGCGACGAGGCCTCGAAAATCGCCCGCCGCGCCATCCAGTTGTGCGAGGAAGGCGAGTCGCCGCGCGGCTACGTCGAGGTGCGTCATATCGGCGACCAGGTGCGACGCATGGTGCAGGAAGCGCTCGACGCCTTTGCCCGTTTCGACGCCGAGCTGGCGTTGTCGGTGGCGCAGTACGACAAGACCGTCGATCGCGAGTACAAGACCGCGCTGCGCGAGCTGGTGACCTTCATGATGGAAGACCCGCGCTCGATCTCCCGCGTGCTCAACGTGATCTGGGTGCTGCGCTCGCTCGAACGCATCGGCGACCACGCGCGCAACATCGCCGAGCTGGTGATCTATCTGGTGCGCGGCACCGACGTCCGCCACCTGGGCCTGGCGCGCATGGCCGAGGAAGTCGAGAGCGGCAAGAACCGCTGAGGCCGCTCAGGCCAGCTGCGCGGCGAGAAAATCGATCAGCACGCGCAGCTTCGGCGGCAGTTGGCGGTCCTGACGCCAGAGCAGCCAGGCGGCACCCTGGTAGGAACCGGTGTAGCGCCAGCCGGGCAGCACCTCGACCAGGCGGCCCGCGGCCAGTGCCTCGGCTGCGGTGAAGTGTGGCAGGCAGGTGATGCCCAGGTGCGCCAACGCCGCCTGCAATCGCGCCTCGCTATGGTTGCTGACGAAGCGCCCGTGCACGGCGACCACCTGCTGCTCGCCGTCGCGGCGCAGGTGCCAGCGGTGATCCCCGGCGGTTTCCCCCAGATACAGACAGCTGTGCCGCAGCAGCGCCTGCGGATGGTCCGGCGTGCCATGGCGGGCCAGGTATTCGGGGCTGGCGCAGAGCAGCTGGCGCACCTCGCCCAGCGGCCGGCCGGCGAGGCCTTCGGGCGGCTGGTCGGTGACCTGCACCATCAGGTCGAAGCCATCCTCGATCAGATCCGGTGACAGATCGCTGATGCGCAGCTGCACGTCGATCTCCGGATAGCGCTGCAGAAACGGCCCCATCAGCGGCGCGATGAGGAATTTTCCGTAGGCCTTGGGCACGCTCAGGCGCACCCGGCCGCGTGGGCTGCGCATCATGCCTTCGCTCAGCGCCAGCGCGGCGTCGGCGGCCTGCAGCGCCTGGCGGCACTGCGCGTAGAATGCCTGGCCGGCTTCGTTCAGCCGCAGCTGGCGGGTGGTGCGCTCGAGCAGCCGCAAGCCCAGCCGTTGCTCCAGGCGGGCGATCTGCCGGCTCAGCGCCGAGGGCGTGCTGCCGATCTCGCGGGCCGCTGCGGAGAAGCTGCCGGCCTCGACCACGCGGGCGAACGCCGCCATGTAGGGCAGGAGGTCAGCGGCCTGATTCGTTCCCATGGTGCAAAAGTCCTGTTCGTTTCGACAGGATTATCGCCAGAGGTGCCCGGTCGGACAATGACGCTCCGACCCCTGGAGCGCCCGCCGATGATTTCTTCCACGCCTGTCCCTGCTCGTTGGCCCGGTGTCGCCGACGGCATGCTGCTGTTGGTCGCCATCATCTGGGGCAGCAGCTACGCGGCGGCCAAGCAGGCCCTGCTGTTCTACCCGGTGCTGGGCTTCATTGCGATTCGCTTCGGCCTGACCTTTGTGCTCCTGCTGCCGCAGTTGCGCGGCGCCGGCCGGCGTGCCTGGCGCCCGGGGCTGCCGCTTGGCCTGCTGCTGCTGGCGATCTTTCTCTGCGAGATCTATGGCGTGAGCCTCACCCGCGCGAGCAATGCCGCATTCCTGATCAGCCTGTGCGTCATCCTGACGCCATTGCTCGAGTGGCTGCTGCTCGGGCAGCGGCCTCATCCAGCCCTTTGCGCGGCGGCCGGTATGTCGCTGCTTGGCGTGTGGTTGCTCACCGGCGGGCCGCAGGCCGGCTTCAACGTCGGCGACGGGCTGATGCTGCTGGCCGCGCTGCTGCGGGCGCTGTTCGTCTGCCTGACGCGGCGCCTCACCGCGGCCCGCGGCGTGCCGGCGTTGGCGCTGACCGGCGTGCAGAGTGGCGTGGTGGCGCTGGCTTGCCTGGTGCTGGCTGCGGCTACGGGTGGCCTGCCGGCATTGCCGCGCGAGCCGCAGTTCTGGGCCTTGAGCCTGTACCTGGTGCTGTTCGCCACGCTGTTTGCGTTCTATGCGCAGAATCTCGCCCTAGCGCGGACCAGTGCGACCCGCGTCTCGCTGCTGATGGGGTCCGAGCCGCTGTTCGGTGCGCTGATCGCCGGGCTCTGGCTGGGTGAGCGGCTCGATCCGTTGGGCTGGGCCGGCGGCCTGCTGATCGTTGTGGCGACGCTCTGGACGCTGCGGCTGGGCAGCGCCGCGCCGGCGGTCGAAGGGCGTGAGCGCATGGCCGCCGGCTGAGGCGCCCGGTGGTCAGCCGTGCTGCAAATCGGCCTGCAGCTGGTCGAGCACCTGCCGCCGCTCGTCCTCGGCCAGCCGCGCGCCCGGGTTGAGCGACGACCACTGCGGGTGCGCCCGACAGCGAACCAGGGCCTCCGGCAATTTGCCTTCGCGCCAGCTCTGATCCTGCGGCGCGGCCAGGCGGATTGCCTCGGTGGCGGCATGCCCACGGCTGGCCAGCGCGGCCAGCAACTGGCGCTGGCGCAGGGCGAGCAGGCGCAGCACCGCATCATCGACGGTCAGTTCGCGCTGGCCCTTGAGCTTGCCGAGCAGGCGGTTGCCGTAGTGCCGCGCGGTCTGCGCACCGCCGCCGGCAATGGCGCCGAGCAGCGCCGCCGCGCCGAGGGTGATACCGCCGACCATCAGGTCCACGCCGGCACCTGCCGCGGCACCTGCGGCCATGCCGCCGCCGATCTTCACGCCGAGTTGCTTCAAGGTCTCGGGATTGAACAGATCGTCGCCCCAGCGCCCATCGAGCAACGGGAGATCGCTGGCTGCCGCGTCGTCCCGGCGAAAGGCGTACAGGCGCAGCAGCGCCTCGACGCAGCGCTGCTCGCGGCCGCGCACGGCGTCGTGCAATTCTCGAATGGCGCCACGCTCCAGTTCCGGCTGGGCCGCCACGCTGCGTCGGCAGGCGGCGACATCCACCAGCAGTTCGGCGATCAGTCGCTGGCCGCTGGCCAGGCGTGCGGCAGCCTGGGCCTCGTGGTCCTCGATCAGGCGCTGCAGCTTGGGGCGCGCCTGTTCCAGCAGCAGCGCCAGGCTTTCATACAGCCGGCGCTCACCGTCCACGGGTGGCGCCACGCTGTCGAAGCGCACCAGTGCATGCAGGCCGAGGCGGGCCAGGGCCTGACGCCATTCCTCATCGCGGTGCCCCGGCTGGGCGACGAAGTTGAGCACCGGCAACAGCGGCTTGCCGCAGCCGGCGAGCACCGCCAGCTCGTCCTTGTACTTGGCCAGCACCGGCTCACGGGCGTCGATCACGTAGAGCCCGGCGTCGCTGGCGAGCAGCTGACGCAGCACCTTGGCTTCCTGCTCGAAGCGCCCCCGCGCCTCGCTGCCGTCGAGAAAGCGCGCGGTGCGTGCCGGGCCGTCGAGGCGTTCGCCGGGGCGCTCCAGTCGCTCGAGGTAGTCGAGCAGGGCGATGGCATCTTCGAGACCCGGGGTGTCGTAGAGCTCCAGCAGCGCTTCGCCATCCACCGACAGCCGTGCGCCTTCGACGTGACGCGTGGTGCTCGGCCGGTGCGAGACCTCGCCGAAGCCGATGTCACGGGTCAGGGTGCGCAGTAGCGAGGTCTTGCCGACATTGGTGTGGCCGACCACGGCCAGCTTGAGGGCGTCAGTCATGGCCAGTCTCCAGCCAGCGCAGCGGGGCAGCGCTGGAATGCGTCAGCCCCAGCGTATCGAGGGCCTGATGCCAGTCTTGCATGCGCGCGCTGTCGAGCGCCTCGCCGGCTGGTGCCTGCAGCAGCCAGACGCGAGTCGCCGCCGCACAGCGCGACAGCTCGCCGAGTAGCGCCAGCGTGCCGCGGTCCGGCGAGCGCCGCGGGTCGCAGGCGATGACCAGACGCGCTGGCGGAAAACGGCTGAGCTGTTCGAGCAGGCGCCGCCGGCCTTCGCGATCGTCGAGCACGCCGGCATCGGCAACACCCTTTGGTAGAACCGGCGGCCATGGGCGACCGCCATCCAGTTCGATGGCCACCAGTACGGCACCGGCGCTGCCATCGAGCTGAGCGCCGGCGCTGGGCGCGTGCAGTTGGGCAGGCGCCGCATCACGGATGCCGAGGCGCTCGCTGGTCGGCTGCAGACGTTCACGCAGCAGGCGATAGGCCGGTAGGTCGAGGTCGAGACGCAACGCCGCCCGGCCACGTCGCCAGCGCCACAGGCAAAGCGCGGCAAGCCCCAGGCGCGGCAGCAGGCCATAGACCAGCAGCACGCCGACCAGCCAGCCGGCCCAGCTCTGCCGCGCGCGCTCGAGGTCGCCACCGAGCATGCCGCTGGCGCGGATCTGCTCGACATCCGGCAGGCTGAAGCCGAGCAGCGACGGAAGCGCACCGAGTGCCTGGGTCAGGCCGATGAAAGCGCTCTCGCCGAGGATGGTGGTCTCCCAGACAAAGCCGTAGCGGCGGGTGGCCAGCAGCGCGAGCAGTGTGAGCAAGGCGCTGCCCATCGCCAGCAGCCACAGTCCATGCACTCCAAGGCCGAGCAGCCAGCGGCCAAGCCGGCGCTGGTGCAGGACGGCAAGCAGGGCCGGGGCCAGTTGAGCCGCGCGGGCGTCGCGGGCGAGCTTCTCGCTGAGCCACAGCCAGAGCCGGCCGAGGGCGCCGCCGCTGTCACGCGTGAGGAAAAAGGCCAGCAGCCAGCCGAGCAGGGTCAGCAGGTTCAGCCCGAGCAGGCTGCCCAGCGCCCAGAACACGTTGATCGGCCGCGTACCGTCGCCCAGTGCCGCCCAGGCCAGCCCGGCACCGCTGGCAGCAGCCAGCAGCGCCAGGGCGAAAGCGCCCAGACGGGCGCCCTGGCGCCAGTGCATCAGGGCTTCGATCAGGCCGTCGCGACGCGCCAGCCAGAGCGCGCGGTGCTCGATCCTCGCCTGCAGCTCGCCGCCGGCGGCGCGGGCCTGGCGATTGGCCTCGTCGTCCTCCAGGGGGCCGGCGTGTTCTTCGCGCAGGCGAACGGCCTCGGTGAGCCAGAGGCGATCGAGCGGGTCGGCTGGGGTCTCGGGTGAAAACGGTGCGGATGCAGGCACGCGGCTTCTCGTCGTGGGGCTCGATCGGCAGGATAACCGCTCCCGATTGGAAGGGTGAAATCGGTCAAATGACGCGGGTGCGCTGTCCGTTAGTATGCGCCGCCGATCAACCGATCGACTCCGCGGTTCGCCGCATCATCCGCCAGGGACCGGCCAATGCTCAGCACCATGTGCTCGCTGCCCCTGCGCACCGAAAAAGGGACTTTTCATGAAACAAACCTTGTTCTTCGACGCGATGGTGACACCCAAGATCATTACGCTGCTGTACTGGCTCGGGCTGGTCGGCGTGGTGGTCGGCTCGATCGCACTCATGGCCGGTATGTTCGGCGGCGGGCTCTGGTCCGGGTTGGCTGTGCTGGTGTTCGGCCTGATCGGCACGCGCGTCTGGTGCGAGCTGCTGATCGTGCTGTTCAAGATTCACGAAAACCTGCAGAAGGTGGCCAGCAAGGCCTGAAACGAAAGGGCGGTCGAATGACCGCCCTTTTGCTTTGGCTGGCCGCCGGCCGGGCTCAGGCGCTGCTCGAGCTGGCCGCGCGCATCTGTGGCCGCGGCGGCGGTGCGGCGTGATGGTGAGCGTCGACCAGCGGAACTTCTTTACCGTCGGCGTCATACAGCTTGCCGTTGCGGAAGTAGTCGCCATCGTGCAGGGCCGCGATGTCCTGGTAGCGCAGCGTGCGCTCGCTGGCGGCGACGAATACCGATTGCTGATCGGAGTTGCCGGCCTTCAGGTGGTTGAAGGTCAGATTCAAGAGAATCGCCATGATCGCCGCCGAGCTGATGCCGGAGTGGAAGATCGTCTCGAACCAGGCGGGGAAGTGGTGGTAGAAGCCCGGTGCGGCGATCGGGATCATGCCGAAGCCGATCGAGGTGGCGACGATCACCAGGTTCATGTTGTTGCGGTAGTCGACCTGCGCCAGGGTGCGGATGCCGCTGGCGGCCACCGTGCCGAACAGCACCACGCCGGCGCCACCGAGCACGGCGGTGGGCACCGCGGCGATCAGGCGTCCCATCACCGGCAGCAGACCGAGGGTGACCAGAATCAGGCCGGCGGTGGCTACCACGTAGCGGCTCTTCACGCCGGTGACTGCGACCAGCCCGACATTCTGCGCGAACGCGCTCTGGGTGAAGGAGCCGAACAGCGGCGCCAGAGAGCTGGAGATCATGTCGGCGCGCAGGCCATTGCCCAGGCGCTTGGAGTCGACCTTGGTCTCGATGATTTCGCCCACCGCGAGGATGTCCGCCGAGGTTTCCACCAGGGTGACCACGATGACGATGAGCATCGACAGGATCGCCGCCACCTGAAACTCCGGCGCGCCGAAGTGCAGCGGCGACGGCAGGGCGACCAGCGGCCCCTCAAGCACCTGGGAGAAGTCGGCCATGCCGAAGAACACCGCGACCAGGGTGCCGACCACCATCGCCAGGAGGATCGACAGGCGCGAGATGCTGGCATTGCCCAGCTTGCTCAGCGCCAGCACGGTAAAGAGGGTGAACGCAGCCAGGCAGATGTTGGCGACGCTGCCGAAATCCGGGGCCTGGCTGTTGCCGCCCATCGCCCAGCGCGCCGCGACCGGCATCAGCGTCAGGCCGATGGTGGTGATGACGATGCCGGTGACCAGCGGCGGAAAGAATTTGGTGATGCGAGAGAACACCGGCGTGATCAGCAGGCCGATCAATGAGGCGGCAATGACCGAGCCGAACACCACCGGTAGCCCGCCGGCGCCGTCGCTGCCGATGATGGCGATCATCGTCGCCACGCCAGCGAAGGAGACGCCTTGCACGAGGGGCAGCTGGCAACCGAAGAAAGGGATGCCAAGTGTTTGCAGCAGCGTGGCCAGCCCGCCGGCGAACAGCGAGGCGGCGATCAACAGACCGATGTCGGCCGGTGACAGGCCGGCCGCCTGGCCGACGATCAGGGGCACGGCGACGATGCCGCCATACATGGTGAGCACGTGTTGCAGACCGTAGGCCAGGTTCGCACCTATGCCGAGGTTTTCGTCTTCGGGGCGTTTTTCGGGGGCGGACGCGACTGACATGGGGTAGCTTCTCCCGTCTTTTTTATTGTGCTGCCACTGTAGACAATTGAATGCGCTTGATGCCAGCTTTTGTATACAAGTTTTCTGCACTTGAGCACTGCTGGCAGATCGGCATCTGTCCGACGAGCCGCGCGGCGGCACGGCCCGGATGGCGAGCGGCCTCTGGTTCTGGAAGGCAAAAGCCGACGAACGGTTGGTTCAGGTTTTGCCGGGCATTCGTCGCTGGCCGGCAGCAGGCAGGCAAAGCGGGTGTGCGTTGAGCGTGGCGCGGCTGCCTGAGACGGGGCGCCGGGCTACAAGGTGAGCTGCCCGACCATGCGCACGTGCCGCTCGCCCTGGCGCTCTGCTATCCTCGCGGGCATGACTCAGCCCTCACTTCCCCTCGCGATGATCGCGGCCCTCGCAGAGCGGCACGTGATCGGGCGCGACAACAGCATGCCCTGGCACCTGCCGGGGGACCTGCGCCATTTCAAGGCCATGACCCTCGGCAAGCCGGTGATCATGGGACGCAAGACCTGGGATTCACTCGGTCGGCCGTTGCCGGGCCGGCTCAATCTGGTGGTCAGTCGCCAGGCCGGCCTGCAGCTCGAGGGCGCCGAGACCTTCACCGATCTCGAATCTGCGCTGCAGCGGGCCGAGCAGTGGGCGCGCGAGCAGGGCGCGGGCGAGCTGATGCTGATCGGCGGTGCGCAGCTCTATTCCCAGGCGCTGGCCCGTGCGCAGCGGCTCTATCTCACCCGCATCGATGCGCGCCCGGAAGGCGATGCCTTCTTTCCGGCCTTCGACGAGGCCGAGTGGCAGTGCGTCGAGCGCGAGGCGCACCCGGCCGAAGGCGACGCTCCGGCGTACCGTTTCGAGACCTGGGTACGCGCCGACCGCCGCGCTTGACCGAGGCCAAGGCGCGCTCGGGCGCGGCTCTCTAAGCTTCTGCGCGTCGCCAACGGGAATCTGACCATGTCATCCGATGAAACCGGCGCCCCGGCCACCGACCGGGTCGCCCCGATCTTTGTGCGCCATCCTCTGTGGGAGGATCTCCTGGCGCTGCTGCTCGGCACCGCCATGGTCGCCCTCGGCATTACCTTCTACAGCCATGCGCAACTGCTCACGGGTGGCACCGTGGGTGTCGCCTTTCTGCTCAGCTACCTGAGCGACTGGTCGTTCGGCCCGCTGTTCTTTCTCGTCAACCTGCCGTTCTATGCGCTGGCGATCTGGCGCATGGGCTGGAAGTTCACCCTGCGCACCGCCTGCGCGGTCGGGCTGGTCTCGTTGTATGCGGAACTGATGCCCAACTGGGTCCAGTTCGCCAGGCTCGACGTGGTCTACGCCGCGCTTTTTGGGGGGGTCGCCATGGGCGTCGGGTTGCTCATGCTGTTCCGCCATCGCGCCAGCCTCGGCGGAGTGAACATCCTGGCGCTGTACATTCAGGAGCGTTTCGGCGTGCGCGCCGGCAAGGTGCAGATGGGTATCGATGCGCTGATCGTGCTCGGTGCGGTATTGGCGGTGCCGCTGGATCGGGTGCTGCTCTCGGTGCTCGGCGCGGTGGCGCTGAATCTGGTGCTGGCAATCAACCACCGTGCCGACCGCTATACCGGGGTCAGCTGAGCTCGATCAGCTGGGCTGCGGCGCCTTCTGCGCTCAGCTCGAGCAGCGCCAGGCAGATTGGCAGGCGAAAGCGCCGCGGCCCGGCGCTGCCCGGGTTGAGGAAGAGCACGCCGTCGCGCCGTTCGATCGAGGGCTTGTGCGAATGGCCGCTGATGACCACGGCGAAACCGCGGGCGGCCGGGTCGAACGCCAGCGTCTTCAAGTCGTGACGCACATGCAGGCGCCGACTCTCGTACTCGAGGTCCAACTCCTCGGGCAGGGCCGTCGCCCAGTCCGCGACATCGACGTTGCCGCGAATGGCCTGCACCGGCGCAATCTGGCGCAGAGCGTCGAGCACTTCAGGCTTGCCGATGTCACCGGCATGGATGATCAGGTCGCAGCCCTGCAGGGCCACGCTGGCCTGCGCACGCAGCAGGCCATGGGTATCGGAGATGACGCCGATGCGCATGCCGGGTTTTTCCTCCGGGCAAAGCGCCCAGCATAGGCCAGGCCGTCATCCGGCGGGCGCCGTTCGTCGCGGCTTACTTGTGCAGTACGTACTGCCCGGTGAAGCGCACGGCGTCACGGCCGTCGGCGGCGAGAATGCGGCTGTGCAGCTCCAGGCGGGCACGGCCGCGGCGGCGGTAGATCGCCTCGAAGCGCTCCCAGGCGCCTTCGACCGGGGCGTTGCAGATGGCGGTGGCGTCGTCGACCACGGGAAGCGGATATTCGATCCGGCCGTCCTGGATGACGATGTGGCCATCGTCGATACCGGCCTCGCGCAGGCGCAGGTGCAGCCAGCCCCAGCCAGCCAGCACCGCCGCGCAATACAGGCTGCCGCCGAACATGCTGCTCTTGTGATTGATGTTGGCCTGCAGCGGGACCTTCAGGCGCAGCTCGTGGTTTTCCCAGACATCGACGCGCAGGCCCATTGAACGGGTCAGCGGAATGTCGTGGTGGAGAATGGCTTCCAGATAGCGGCTTTCGCGGCTCATGCCGGTTGGATTCCTAAAACGTGACGGAGATACAGGCAGACGCCAAGCATGACCGCTGAGTCACGTTTTTGCCAGTTCCGCTCGGCGTTCTTCCGCGATCCCGGCGCGATCTGGCCGCCTCGCGCCGGCTCAGCGACCCGCCTTGCGGACGTAGGCGCAATGCCCCGGGCGCGGGCCGATGCGCGGGTGGTTGCGGCAGGTATCCGGGCGCTTGTCATAGACCTTGCACAGACGCGTGCGAGTATCCAGAAACAGGCAGTCGCCATTGGCCATGCGCGTCAGGGTGAAGAGTCCGTGCTTCTGGTTGAAGTGCTCGACCACGCCTTCGCGGGACAGGCGGCGGGCCACCTGCTTGGCCGGCTCGTCGCGCTCGAACTCATCGACCAGCTGCAGGCGAATGAGGTCGTCGATGCGCACTTCGACCGGCAGCGTGCAGCAGGTCGCCTGGCAATCGCGGCACAGGCCGTTGCTGTAGCGCACCCAGGTTTCCAGGCGTTCGGGGTCGGCAGAGGCGATCAGTCGGGTCTTCACGGCGGTTGTCGCTGGGCAGGGGCGCGCGATCATAACCTCTGCCCGGGGAATTTCCAGCGCTGCCCTGCGTTCGAATGGCGAACCGCTGGTCCAGGCGACGGCCGGATGCCCCGCGAGCTGTCTAGACTGCCTTCTGCCGGCCTGCAGGTGCCGTCGTTCTTCCAGATTCTCTTGCTTGCGAGGGTAATTCATGACGCAGGAACCCAACGCTCCCACCGCCGATGAAGTGGCCGCCTTTCGTGAAAAGGTGCTGCGCAAGCTGACCTACTCGGTCGGCAAGGATCCCGAGCATGCGGCCGAGTTCGACTGGTTCGAGGCGGTGGCGCTGGCCACCCGCGACCGGGTCATCGACCACTGGATGGAGTGCACCCGACAGACCTATGACAAGGGCTGCAAGCGCGTCTATTACCTTTCGCTGGAATTTCTCATCGGGCGCCTGCTGTTCGACAGTCTGAGCAACCTCGGCCTGCTGGACACGGCGCGCCAGGCGCTCGCCGAGCTGGGCGTGGATCTGGACCGCATCCGCCTGTCCGAGCCGGACGCGGCGCTGGGCAACGGCGGCCTCGGGCGCCTGGCCGCCTGCTTCATGGAGAGCATGGCCACACTCGGCGTGCCGGCGCACGGCTATGGCATCCGCTACGACCACGGGCTGTTTCGCCAGGTGATCGTCGATGGCTGGCAGCATGAGCAGACCGAGACCTGGCTCGATTTCGGCAACCCCTGGGAATTCGAACGCTCGGAGGTCAGCTACCTGATCGGCTTTGGCGGCCACGTCACTGCGCTGCCCGACGGCAATGGCGAGCCGCGGCACTTCTGGCATTGGGCCGAGGGCGTGCGCGCCAACGCCTATGACACCCCGATCGTCGGCTGGCGCGGGGCCAGCGTGAACACCTTGCGCCTGTGGCGCGCGCGCGCCGAGGCCGACTTCCACCTCGAGCGCTTCAACG
Organism: Stutzerimonas sp. CXK-1; assembly: GCF_057738225.1. Classification (NCBI taxonomy): domain Bacteria; kingdom Pseudomonadati; phylum Pseudomonadota; class Gammaproteobacteria; order Pseudomonadales; family Pseudomonadaceae; genus Stutzerimonas; species Stutzerimonas sp. CXK-1. Next base: position 367,015 of record NZ_CM173217.1, read on the forward strand.
CCGGCGACCACATCGGTGCGGTCGCCGAGGAAGCCAAGGCGCAGAGCATCTCCCGCGTGCTCTATCCGGCCGACAGCACCGAGGCTGGCCAGGAACTGCGCCTGCGCCAGGAGTATTTCTTCGTCGCCGCCTCGCTGCAGGATCTCCTGCGTCGTCATCTGGACCAGCGCGGCACGCTGGACAACCTGCCCGATTACGCGGCCATCCAGCTCAACGACACCCATCCGGCGATCGCCGTGGCCGAGCTGATGCGCCTGTTGGTGGACGTGCATGGCATGCCCTGGGAGAAGGCCTGGCGCCTGACCACCGCGACGCTCTGCTACACCAACCACACCCTGCTGCCCGAGGCGCTGGAAACCTGGCCGGTGGGCCTGATGGAGCGCCTGTTGCCGCGGCACATGCAGATCATCTACCTGATCAACGCCCATCACCTGGACGCCCTGCGCAACCGCGGCCTGCACGATGGCGAACTGCTGCGCTCGGTGTCGTTGATCGAAGAGGGCCATGGCCGCCGTGTGCGCATGGGCAACCTGGCGTTTCTCGGCTCGCACAGCGTCAATGGCGTCTCCGCGCTGCACACCGGGCTGATGCGCAAGACGGTGTTCACCGACCTGCACCGGCTCTATCCGCAGCGCATCAACAACAAGACCAACGGCATCACCTTCCGCCGCTGGCTGTACCAGGCCAACCCGAGGCTCACCAGGCTGCTCGTCGAGACGCTTGGCGAGGACGTGCTCGACTCACCGCAGACGCGCCTGCGCGACCTCGAACCCTTCGCCGAGCAGGTCGAGTTCCGTCGCCGCTTCGCCGAGCAGCGCCAGGCCAACAAGCGCCACCTGGCCAAGGTGATTCACGAGCGACTCGGCATCCAGGTCGACCCGGAGGCGCTGTTCGACGTCCACGTCAAGCGCATCCACGAGTACAAGCGCCAGTTGCTCAACCTGCTGCACACCGTCGCGCTGTATCACGCGATCTGCGCCGACCCGGGCGGTGACTGGGTGCCGCGGGTGAAGATCTTTGCCGGCAAGGCGGCGGCGAGCTACCACCAGGCCAAGCTGATCATCAAACTGGCCAACGACATCGCCCGCACGATCAACGACGATCCGACCGTGCGTGGCCTGCTCAAGGTCGTGTTCCTGCCCAACTACAACGTCAGCCTGGCCGAGGACATCATCCCGGCGGCCGACCTTTCCGAGCAGATATCCACCGCCGGCCTCGAGGCCTCGGGCACCAGCAACATGAAGTTCGCGCTCAACGGCGCGTTGACCATCGGCACGCTGGACGGGGCGAATGTCGAGATGAGCGAGCAGATCGGCCGCGAGCACATGTTCATCTTCGGCCTCACCGCGCAGCAGGTCGAGGCGCGCAAGCGTGCCGGCGAGTACAACGCCGAAGCGACCATCATCGGCTCGCCGCGTCTGGGTGAGGTCCTTTCGGCAATTCGCCGCGGCGCCTTCTCTTCCGACGATCCGGGGCGCTACACCGGCCTTATCGACGGGCTCGGCTGGCACGACACCTTCATGGTCTGCGCCGATTTCGAGGCGTACTGGCAGGCGCAACTGGAGGTCGAGTCGCGCTGGCGCGATGCGGACGCCTGGTGGCGTTCGGCCGTGCTCAACACGGCGCGTACCGGCTGGTTCTCCTCGGACCGCACCATCAGCGAGTACGCCACGGAGATCTGGAAGGTCATGTAGCACGCTGGCCAGTTGCCGCCCCGGGGCTGAACTCTGCCCGGGGCGCGCCGGTCTGAGGGGAGTCTGTTTTCCACCGGCCTGCTAAACTGCGTCGGTTTTTTCCCCCTCTGGAGCCAGTCCATGTCACGCATCACCCTGAGCCGCTACCTGATCGAGCAGACCCGCAGTAACAATACCCCGGCGGACCTGCGCTTCCTTATCGAGGTGGTGGCACGTGCGTGCAAGGCCATCAGCCATCAGGTTTCCAAGGGCGCGCTGGGCGGCGTGCTGGGCAGCGCCGGCAGCGAGAACGTGCAGGGCGAGGTACAGAAGAAGCTCGACGTGCTGTCCAACGAGATCCTGCTGGAGGCCAACGAGTGGGGGGGGCACCTGGCAGGCATGGCCTCGGAAGAAATGGACAACGCCTACCAGATTCCCGGCAAGTACCCCAAGGGGGCGTACCTGCTGGTATTCGATCCGCTGGACGGCTCCTCGAACATCGATGTGAACGTCTCGGTGGGTACCATCTTCTCGGTGCTGCGCTGCCCGGATGCCTGCTTCAGCCAGAACGACGCCCTCGGCGAGGAAGCGTTCCTGCAGCCGGGCACCAAGCAGGTCGCCGCCGGTTACGCCATCTACGGCCCGCAGACCATGCTGGTACTGACCCTCGGCCACGGCGTGATGGGTTTCACCCTCGACCGTGAGCTGGGCAGCTTCGTGCTCACCCACGAAAACCTGCGCGTGCCGGAATCGACCGCCGAGTTCGCCATCAACATGTCCAACCAGCGCCACTGGGAAGAGCCGGTCAAGCGCTACGTCAGCGAGTTGCTGGCCGGCAAGGAAGGCCCGCTGGGCAAGAACTACAACATGCGCTGGATCGCCTCGATGGTGGCCGATGTGCACCGTATCCTGACGCGCGGCGGCATCTTCATGTACCCGCGCGACGCCCGCGAGCCGGAGAAGCCCGGCAAGCTGCGCCTGATGTACGAGGCCAACCCGATGTCGATGATCATCGAACAGGCCGGCGGCGCCTCCACCAATGGCACGCAGCGCATCCTCGATATCCAGCCCGAATCGCTGCATCAACGCGTGGCGGTGTTCCTCGGCTCGAAGGAAGAAGTCGAGCGCGTGACCGGCTACCACCAGGCCTGAGCCATGCAGGCCCCCTGGCAGGCGTTGCTCGACTGGTGGTTCGGCGACGGCGCCACGGCCGGGGAGGTTGCTGCGCAGAAGCACCGGCTGTGGTTCGGCTATCGTCCCGAGCAGGATGCCGAGGCCGCCGAGCGGTTCGGTGGCCAGGTCGACGAGGCGCTCGGCGGCGGGCTTGGTGACTGGGCGGCGACGCCGCAGGGCTGGCTGGCGCTGATCCTGCTGCTCGATCAGCTGCCCCGCATGATCTATCGCAATACGCCCAAGGCGTTTGCTGGCGATGCCCGCGCGCAGCATCTCGTGCATGACGGCCTGGTGCAGGGTGGCGACGTGCTGCTCGCGCCGATCCAGCGGGTGTTCGTTTATCTGGTGCTCGAGCACGCCGAGAACCTGGCCCTGCAGGAGCAGGCGGTGCTGCAGTTCGGTGCGCTGCGCGAGCATGCGGCAGCGGACGAGCAGGCCTTGTTCGCCGACTTTCTCGATTTCGCGCAGCGCCACCGCGCCGTCATTGCCCGCTTCGGGCGTTTTCCGCATCGCAACGCCATTCTCGGCCGTGATTCGACGGCGGCCGAACTGGCTTATCTGGCCGAGCCCGGCTCAGGCTTCTGAGCGCGGCTGGCGCTGAATCTCTGGCCCGCTATCGTGTCTAGACACTCCAAGGAGTCCGATATGTCTTTGCGTCCCTTTGCCCTGCTGACCGTTCTGCTCGCGCTTGGCGGCTGCAGCCCGATCACTCAGGAGAACTACGCCAAGCTCGAGGCCGGCATGAGCCGGGCGCAGGTCGAGCAGCTGCTGGGCAAGCCGGAGGAATGTGCCGGAGCGCTCGGCATGTCGAGCTGCACCTGGGGCGACAAGAACCGCTTCATCAGCATCCAGTTCGCCGGTGACCAGGTCATGATGTTCTCCGGCAAAGGCCTGAAATGACGGAGGTTTCATGCGTTTTCCGAGCCTGCTCCTCGCCTTCTTGCTGACCGCCGGCTGTGCCAGCGAGCCGGCTCAGGAACCCTACACCGCGGGTGAGGTGGACCTGGCCCGTTACCAGGGCACCTGGTACGAACTGGCCCGTCTGCCGATGTTCTTCCAGCGCAACTGCGTGGAATCGGAGGCGCACTATCGCCTGCAGGGCGACGAGCGTGTCGCGGTGACCAATCGCTGCCGGACCGAGGATGGCCAATGGCAGGAAGCGACGGGCACAGCGGTGCCTCAGGAGCCCGGCCGCAGCGATCGCCTGTGGGTGCGCTTCGATAACTGGTTCAGCCGGCTGTTCCCGACCCTGACCCGCGGTCATTACTGGGTGCTCTATCTCGATCCCGACTACCGCGTGGCGCTGGTCGGCAGCCCGGACCGCGAGTACCTCTGGCTGCTTTCGCGCACGCCCGAGGTTTCCACCGAGACGCGAGAGCGTCTGCTGGATGAAGCCCATGCGCGTGGTTACGACACCCGCGAGCTGATCTGGCGCGGCGAGACGCAGTGAGCCACCGCTCACTGCCAGTACATACGTGCCAGCAGCCAGCGCTCGTTTTCGCGCCACCACTCCAGGCGCACCTGGTAATGCCCGAGGCGCTCGGGCAGCAGGCCTTCGGCGCCGCTCAGGGTGACCTGCGCTTCGCTGAAGCCGCGCGACGGCAGTGCCGGATCGATCCAGCTGGATCCGCTGAGGACCAGCACCCGCACGTTTCGGTGACGTAGGAACAGCGTACCGGCAGTGCGCGTCGCCCAGTTGCGGTCGTGCCTGTCCTGGGCGAGGAAGTCCGGGTGCAGAGCGTCGTGCAGGGCGGCGACCCGTTTCGCCTCGAGGCTCTCCTGCAGTTCGCTGGCGGCCTTTTCGAGCGCGGCCTGGGCGTCGTCGCGTTCGCAGCCGCTCACGGCGAGCAGGAGGCTCAGCAACAGCGCTAGCAGGGTGCGGGGTGACATGCCCAAGTGCTCCAACCTCGTTATGATGCCGGGAAAACTCACGCGGGCCCGATGCCCGCCATGCAGACGCGGGAGTGTGCCATGCAGAGCCTGTATCCGGAGATCAAACCCTATGCGCGACACGAGCTGGCGGTGCAGGAGCCCCATGTGCTCTATGTCGACGAGAGCGGCGTGGCGGACGGTTTGCCGGTGCTCTTCGTGCACGGTGGTCCTGGCGGCGGCTGCGATGCCCTGAGCCGGCGGTTCTTTGACCCCACCATCTATCGCATCGTCACCTTCGATCAGCGCGGCTGTGGCCGCTCAACGCCGCATGCGAGCCTGGAAAACAATACGACCGCTCATCTGATCGCTGACATGGAGCGCATCCGTGAGCACCTGGGTATCGACAAATGGGTGCTGTTCGGTGGTTCCTGGGGCTCGACGCTGTCGCTGGCCTACGCCCAGACCTATCCCGAGCGGGTGCATGCGCTGATCCTGCGAGGCATCTTTCTCTGCCGCCCGCAGGACCTGAGCTGGTTCTACCAGGACGGCGCGAGCCGGCTGTTCCCCGACTATTGGGATGAGTTTCTTGCGCCGATTCCGCCCCAGGAGCGCGACGACCTGATCGGCGCGTACTATGCGCGCCTGACCGGCAGCGACCAGATCGCCCAGATGCACGCCGCCAAGGCGTGGTCCTGCTGGGAAGGGCGTACCGCCACGCTGCGCCCCAACCACCAGGTCGTCGACCGTTTCGGCGATGCACACCGGGCGCTGGCGATGGCGCGCATCGAATGCCACTACTTCATCAACCAGGCCTTTCTCGAGCCCGACCAACTGCTGCGCGACATGCCCAGGATCGCTCACCTGCCGGGCATCATCGTGCACGGGCGCTACGATTCGATCTGTCCGCTGGACAATGCCTGGGCACTGCACCAGGCCTGGCCGCAAAGCGAGCTGCAGATCATCCGCGACGCTGGCCACTCGGCGGCCGAATGCGGCATCACCGATGCGCTGGTGCGGGCGGCGGCGGATATCGCGCACCGTCTGCTCGACCTGCCGCCGGCGGAGGACGCCTGATGAAGGCACTGATCCAGCGGGTACGTCAGGCCAGGGTCGAGGTGGCTGGCGAGGTGATCGGGGCGATCGATCAGGGGCTGCTGGTGCTGGTCGGGGTGGAGCGCGACGACGACCAGGCCCGTGCCGACAAGCTGTTGCACAAGCTGCTCAACTACCGGGTATTCGCCGACGACCAAGGGCGCATGAACCGCTCGCTCAAGGACGTCGAGGGCGGCCTGCTGCTGGTTTCCCAGTTCACCCTGGCGGCCGACACCCGCAGCGGGCTACGGCCGAGCTTTTCCAGCGCGGCACCGCCGGAGCATGGGGCGGCGCTCTACGATTACCTGCTCAGCCGGGCGTGCGCACAGCACGCACCGACCGCCTGCGGGCGCTTCGGCGCCGATATGCAGGTCTTCCTGCAGAACGACGGGCCGGTCACCTTTCTGCTGGAAAGCTAGCCGTGTGGGCCGGCTCCAGCCCGTTCTCGCGTAGCCAGGTGGTGGCGTATTCGCGCAGCTGAACCTCCTGGTAGCGCAGCCAGGCCTGGCGCACTGCCGGAAAATCCTCGAGCTTGAAGTCGAAGGTGCGCAGCGGCTTGCGTCCGCCCAGTGCGCTGGCCAGTACCGCGTGCGCGTGCGGATCGTGCTGGGTGAACAGAAACGCCTCGCGCATGGCCAGGTGCTGGGCCAACTCCAGGGGTTCGATGTGCAGGTAGCGGTCGTCCTGCACGTCGTACTTCTCCTCGGCGCCGGGCGTCGGTTGGCCGGGTAGCACGGCGAGGATCTGGCCGGTCTCCAGGTCGAGGTAGTGCTCGCTGGTGTCGCGGTGGTCCAGCGCGTATTCGAGGCGGTGCATGTCGATGGTCAGGGGGCGCATGGGCAGTCACCTACTCGTTGGGTACGTGCATCTGACCGAGGCACGGCGCCACTGTGCCCGACGTTCATCGGCGCGGCGATTGCCTCAATACAGGCGAGCCAGCAGCGCGCTGACGGCTGTCTCCACGCGCAGGATGCGCTCGCCGAGCTGGACCGGCTGCAACCCGGCCTCGCCAAGCTTTTCAACCTCGTAGGGAATCCAGCCGCCCTCGGGGCCGATGGCCAGCGTCGCCGGCTCGCTCAGCGCGCGTGGGCAGGGCGGGTAATCGCCCGGATGGCCGACCAGTCCGCGGGTGCCGGCGGCCAGCGCGGGAAGCCGATCCTCAACGAACGGCTTGAAGCGCTTCTCGAGGGTGACGGTCGGCAGCACGGTATCGCGGGCCTGTTCCAGCCCGAGGATCAGTTGCTCGCGGATCGCAGCGGGCTCGAGAAAGGGCGTCTGCCAGAAGCTCTTTTCCACCCGGACGCTGTTGAGCAGCACCAGGCGCGGCACGCCCATCGCGGCGACCGTCTGCAGCACCCGGCGCAGCATCTTCGGCCGGGGCAGGGCCAGCAGCAGGGTGATCGGCAGCTTGGCCGGCGGCGGCTGGTCGAAGGCGACCGCCAGTTCCGCCTCTTGCTCATCGAGTCGCAGAACCCGACCGCTGCCCATCTGCGCACCGAGCAGGCCGACCCGCAGGCATTCACCGGCCTCGACCCGATGGACCTCGCGCATGTGCTTCAGCCGCCGACCGCGCAGCAGCACGCGGTCGGCGGCGATGAAGTCGGCCGGCTCGAGCAGCAGCAGGTTCACGGGCGCGGCGCGGGTGGCTGGCTGTCGGCTTCGCTGTCGCCTTCGGCATCGCCGCGGAACGCGGCTTCACGCTTGCTGATCATGCTGCCACACAGGAGGCCGGCTTCGAACAGCAGCCACATCGGCACCGCCAGCAGGGTCTGCGAGAACACGTCGGGGGGCGTCAGCACCATGCCGATCACGAAGCAACCGACCAGCACGTAGGGCCGGCTCTTGCGCAGCGTCTGCACCTCGACGATGCCGACCCAGATCAGCAGAAAGGTCGCCACCGGAATCTCGAAGGCCACGCCAAAGGCGAAAAACAGCGTGAGCACGAAGTCCAGGTACTGGCCGATGTCGGTCATCATCGCCACGCCTTCGGGCGTCACGCTGGCGAAGAAGCCGAACATGATCGGGAACACCACGAAGTAGGCGAAGGCCATCCCAGCGTAGAACAGGAAGATGCTGGAGATCAGCAAGGGCACCGCGATGCGCTTCTCGTGCTTGTACAGGCCGGGCGCGATGAAGCCCCAGATCTGATACAGGATGATCGGCATCGAAACGAACAGCGCGACCATCAGCGTCAGCTTGAACGGGGTGAGGAATGGCGAGGCCACCCCGGTGGCGATCATCGTCGCGCCTTCGGGCAGGTAGGCGCGCAGCGGTGCGGCCACCAGCGCGTAGATCTGCTGGGAGAAGTAGAACAGCCCGGCGAACACCAGGCCAATGGCGATCACGCTGCGCAGCAGGCGCTTGCGCAGCTCGGTGAGGTGCGCGATCAGCGGCATTTCCTGATCGTCGAGGGACGGCTTGCTCATGGATTGGGGCGTTCAGTCGGGGCGGAGGGCTTTTCGGAAGCCGCGGCGGGTACATCCTCGCGTGCCGTTTCGGCATCGCCGGCCGGCTTGACCGGAGCGGCTGCCGGAGGCTCGGCAGCTGGGCTCGGCGGGCTGCTCGGCGCCGAGGCACCGCTGTTACCCGGAGGCATGATGCTCTGCTTCATCTCGCGCTCCAAATCGAGGATGCGCTCGTTGTGCAGCTGGCGGCGGATCTCGTCCGCGCCGATCTCACGCTCCACTTCGGCCTTGATGTTGGCGAAGCTGCGCTTGAGCCGGCCGATCCACAGGCCCGTCGTGCGCACGGCACCGGGCAGGCGCTCGGGGCCGAGCACCACCAGCGCCACCAGCCCGACCAGCAGCAGTTCGGTAAAACCGATATCGAACATCGCGGCGCGCCTGTGTCAGTCTTTTTTCGCCGGATCGTCGACCTTGCGTGCCTGGGCATCGATGGTCTGCCCCGGTTTTTCCTCTACGCCGGGCTTTTCCTCGTCGGTGCCCATCGATTTGCGGAAGCCCTTGATCGCATCGCCCAGATCCGATCCCAGGCCCTTCAGGCGCTTGGTGCCGAACAGCATGATGACGATGAGCAGGATGATCAGTAGTTGCCAGACGCTGATGCCGCCAAGACCCATGATGTTGTCTCCGAAGTGAATCAGTTTTGCGGGCGCGCGGCTTTTTCCGCGTGCCCGGACAGGCCGAAACGTCGATCCAGCTCATCCAGTACCGCCTGCGGATGCTGGCCGAGGGCGGCAAGCATGACCAGGCTGTGGAACCAGAGGTCGGCGGTTTCGTAGATGACGTCGCTGCAGTCGCCGCTGCCTGCGGCATCCTTGGCGGCCAGGATGGTTTCCACCGATTCCTCGCCGACCTTTTCCAGAATCTTGTTCAGCCCCTTGTGGTACAGGCTGGCGACATAGGAACTCTCCGGCGCGGCGCCCTTGCGCGCCTCGAGCACTTCGGCCAGCCGGGTCAGGGTGTCACTCATGCTTGTGCTCCGCGTAGATGGCGTGCGGGTCCTTGAGTACCGGCTCGACGGTCTTCCACTGGTCCTGCTCCAGTACCCGATAGAAACAGCTCTGCCGCCCGGTATGACAGGCAATGCCGCCGATCTGCTCGACCATCAGGATGATCACATCGGCGTCGCAGTCCAGGCGCAGCTCGTGCAGTTTCTGCACATGGCCGGATTCCTCGCCCTTGCGCCACAGCTTGCCGCGCGAACGTGACCAGTAGATGGCGCGGTTCTCCTGCACCGTCAGCTGCAGCGACTCGCGGTTCATCCAGGCCATCATCAGTACACGGCCGGTCTGGTGGTCCTGCGCAATCGCCGGGACCAGCCCGTCCGCGTTCCAGTTGATCTCGTCCAGCCAGTTCATCGAATTCTCCGCTCAGTGCCGTCCAGTGTGCCAGCCGCCCCCGCAGCTGGCTATCGGCGTACGACGATATAGGTACCCGCGACGAGCATCAGCCAGGCCGGCCACGCGGCCACGGCGGTCAAGGTCGCGGCTTCGGCGGCCAGTACCGCACCGCCGCCGAGCAGCAGCGCGCCCAGCAGCCGCAGCGGCCAGCCGCGCGGGTGGTGCTGCCAGGGCGGCGGTGGGTTGTCGGCATGCGGGTGCGACATGCGTTCGAGCAGCTCGCGGGTCATGTTGGCCAGGTGTGGCAACTGCTCGACCTGGGCCTGCACATTCTTCAGCACCTGCTTGGGGCTCATGCGCTCGCGCATCCAGCGTTCGAGGTAGGGCTGGCCGGTGGTCCACAGGTCCAGCTCGGGATAGAGCTCGCGTCCCAGTCCCTCGATGTTCAACAGGGTCTTCTGCAGCAGCACCAGCTGGGGCTGCACCTCCATGTTGAAGCGTCGCGCCACCTGGAACAGGCGTACCAGCAGCTGGCCGAACGAGATGTCCTTCAGCGGCTTTTCGAAGATCGGCTCGCAAACGGTGCGAATCGCCGCCTCGAACTCGTTGACCTTGGTTTCGGCCGGTACCCAGCCCGAGTCGATGTGCAGTTGTGCGACCTTTCGATAGTCGCGCTTGAAGAAGGCCACCAGGTTGCGCGCCAGGTAGTCCTGGTCCTCCGGCGTCAGGCTGCCGACGATGCCGAAGTCCACCGCGATATATTGCGGGCTCCAGGGCTCGCGCGTGCTGACGAAGATGTTCCCCGGGTGCATGTCGGCGTGGAAGAAACTGTCGCGGAACACCTGGGTGAAGAAGATCTCCACACCGCGCTCGGCCAGCTGGCGCATGTCGGTGTTCTGCCGCTTGAGCGCCGCCATGTCAGTGACCGGAACACCGTAGATGCGCTCCATGACCAGCACCTGCGGGCGGCAGTAGTCCCAGTACACCTGCGGTACGTAGAGCAGCCGCGAGCCCTCGAAGTTGCGCCTGAGCTGGCTGGCGTTGGCCGCCTCGCGCAACAGGTCGAGCTCGTCGTAGATGGTCTTGGCGTAGTCGTCGACCACCTCGACCAGGTGCAGGCGTCGCGCGTCGGCGGAGAGGCGTTCGGCCGAGCGTGCCAGCAGGAACAGCCAGGCCAGGTCCTGGCTGATGACCGGGCGCAGGTTCGGCCGGACGACCTTGACGATGACTTCTTCGCCGGTGTGCAGGCGTGCGGCATGGACCTGCGCGACCGACGCCGAGGCGAGTGGCTTGGTGTCGAAGCGGGCGAACAGCTTGTCGATCGGCGCGCCGAGCTGCTGTTCGATCAGTGCAGTGGCGACGGCCGAGTCGAAAGGGGGGACGCGGTCCTGCAGCATCGCCAGTTCCTCGGCGATATCAGGCGGCAGCAGGTCGCGACGGGTCGAGAGAATCTGGCCGAACTTGATGAAGATCGGCCCCAGCCCTTCGAGCGCGAGGCGCAGGCGGGCGCCGCGGCTCAAGGCGCTATGGCGGCGCGGGATCCAGCGCCAGGGCAGCAGATAGCTGCTGGCGCGCAGCCAGAATGGCATCGGCAGATCGAGCAGGATGTCATCGAGGCGGTAGCGGATCACCACCAGCAGGATGCGAAACAGGCGAGCGGCGGCGGCGAACAGCTTCATTCGGGTTTTTCTGGCGCGAGGTTGTGGGCGAGGCGCTCGATGCGCGCCTCGAGGCGGTCGAGCGCCAGCTTGAGGTCATCGATTTCGCTGAAGCGGGCTTCGGCCTCTTGCTGGCCGACCAGTGCACGACTTTCCTCGGTGAGGTAGTCGGCCAGGTCCTGGCGTAGCGAATCGCCGCTCTCGCGCAGCCAGCGGGTCGGTGTGCGCACCCCTGTGCCGAGCAGCTGCGCGCCGACCGGGCCGAGCCAGCGCGACGCCTCGTATTCCCAGTCCAGTTCGAGGTCCTGCAGCACTTCGGCCAGGCTCATCAGCACGCCGCTGTCGCCGTCGATGCTGACTTGTGGCTCGTGCAGCACGGCCGTCTTCTGGCGGCTGACGAGCAGGCGAACCAGGCTGGAGGCCGGTGCGCGCAGACGACAGTCGGCGTCGGCCGCCCAGCTCGAGGCCAGGCGCAGGCCGTCTTCCTCGACCAGCACAAAGAGCTGCATGGCCGGCGCGCTGCAGTCGATCTCGATGATGCGTCCTGCCAGCCGCGCCAGGCGCGGCAGTGCCGTGGGGTCCAGCCGCAGCACGCGGTTGAGCCCCTGCTCGGCGCTAGCAAGCAGAGCCTGGCGCAGCATCAGGGTTTGATTCCGCGGTGCAGGGCGACGATGCCCCCGGTCAGGTTGTGATAGGTCACGCGCTCGAAGCCGGCGGTTTCCATCATGCCCTTGAGGGTTTCCTGATCCGGGTGCATGCGGATCGACTCGGCCAGGTAGCGATAGCTGTCGGCGTCGTTGGTGATCAGCTTGCCCATCATCGGCAGCAGGCTGAACGAGTAGGCATCGTAGGCCTTGGAGAACAGCTGGTTGGTCGGCTTGGAGAATTCCAGCACCAGCAGGCGGCCGCCCGGCTTGAGCACGCGCAGCATCGAGGCGATCGCGTCTTCCTTGTGGGTGACGTTGCGCAGGCCGAAGGCGATGGTGACCACGTCGAAGTGGTTGTCCGGGAAGGGCAGCTTCTCGGCATCGGCCTGTACGAACTTGACGTTGCCGGCCACGCCCTTGTCCAGCAGCTTGTCGCGGCCGACCTTGAGCATCGAGGCATTGATGTCGGCCAGCACCACCTCGCCGGTAGGCCCGACGATGCGCGAGAACTGCCGGGTCAGGTCGCCGGTGCCGCCGGCGATGTCGAGAATCCGGTTGCCTTGACGCGCGCCGGACAGCTCGATGGTGAAACGCTTCCACAGGCGATGGATGCCGCCAGACATCAGGTCGTTCATCAGGTCGTACTTGGCGGCCACGGAGTGGAACACCTCGGCCACCTTCTGCGCCTTCTGGCTCTCCGGCACGCTCTTGTAGCCGAAGTGGGTGGTCGGTTCTGCGTCATGCACTTTGCGAGGATCGGTCATGTCACTGTCACCGGAAGAATGTCGCGGCATTCTAAACCCAAAGGCGTTGGCAAGCTCCACGCTTGTGCCGGGGCGGGCGATGGCCTGAGCGGAAAACTTGATCTGGATCGGGCTGCGCGGTTTTGCTGCCGCCGCGCTGCTGTATAGTGCCGGCCGTTCATCGGCCCGCAGTCAGGAGTCGGCATGGCCCGAATCATCGTTGAGCGTTCCCACAGCCTCGGTCGCGAAGCCGCGCGTGCCAAGGCCGAGCAATTGGCCGGACGGCTGGCCAGCGAGTTCGGTGTGAGCTGCCAGTGGCAGGGCGACGTGCTGGCCGTACGGCGCAGCGGCGCGGACGGCCACATTGAAGTGGGCGAGGATCGGGTAAAGGTGCTGCTCAACCTGGGGCTGTTGTTGTCGGCGATGGGGCCGAGCATCCAGGGGCAGATCGAGCGCGCGCTGGACAAGGCACTGGCCTGAGCCGGCGCATCGCGCTTGTGCTCCGCCAGAGGTGCGACATCGACCCAGCGTTTCACCGATCCACCGCGCCGCGCTGGGGTGGTTGCAAGAAGCGACATCCAGCCTTCGGCTGCGTGCTCAGAGCATCAGCTTGACCACCGATTCGTCCGGGTCGCGTGACTTGCCCGCCTTCTCCAGCGCTTGCAGATAGTCGGCCCAGAGCGCCTGCTGGTTCTGCGCCAGGTGGTCGAGGTACTCCCAGGAATACAGCCCGCTGTCATGGCCATCGCTGAAGGTGAGCTTCAGTGCGTACTGGCCGGCCGGCTCGACCTTGTCCAGCGCGACGTTCAGTTTGCCGGTCTGCAGCACCGGGTTGCCGTGGCCCTGCACTTCGGCCGAGGGCGAATGCACGCGGAGGAATTCGGCCGGCAGGACATGGCGCTCGCTGGCGCCGTACTCCAGCTCCAGCGTCTTCGAGGCCTTGTGCAGCTTGATCGCAGTAGGAATGCGCATGCAACGCTCCGGAAGGATCGGCCGCAGCCTTCGCCACGGCCGCAGCGGTTAGAGGATGTAGCGCGACAGGTCTTCGTCCTGCGCCAGTTCGCCGAGGTGCTCGTTGACGTAGGCGGCATCGATACGGATCGCCTCGCCATCCTGCTTGACCGCCAGGTCTGCGGCGCTGAACGAAACCTCCTCGAGCAGCCGCTCGAGCAGCGTGTGCAGGCGACGTGCGCCGATGTTCTCGGTCTTCTCGTTGACCTGCCAGGCGATCTCGGCGATGCGCTTGATGCCGTCTTCGAGGAATTCGACCTGCAGCCCCTCGGTCTTGAGCAGCTCGCGGTACTGTTCGGCGAGCGAGGCGTGCGGCTCGGTGAGGATGCGCTCGAAGTCCTCCGGCGACAGTGCCTTGAGTTCGACGCGGATCGGCAGGCGGCCCTGCAGTTCCGGCACCAGGTCGCTGGGCTTGGACAGGTGGAAGGCGCCGGAGGCGATGAACAGGATGTGGTCGGTCTTGATCATGCCCAGCTTGGTGTTCACCGTGCTGCCCTCGATCAGCGGCAGCAGGTCGCGTTGCACGCCTTCGCGTGACACGTCGGCGCCGCCGGCGTTGGCGCGCTTGGCGACCTTGTCGATCTCGTCGATGAAGACGATGCCGTTCTGCTCGACCGCCTCCAACGCACGGGCCTTGAGTTCTTCCTCATTGACCAGGCGTGCGGCCTCTTCGTCGCGGACGAGCTTGAGCGCATCCTTGATCTTCAGCTTGCGGCTCTTCTTCTTGCCCTTGCCCATGTTGGCGAAGAGGTTCTGCAGCTGGCTGGTCATCTCTTCCATGCCGGGCGGGGCCATGATTTCCACGCCAGCCGGACTTTCGGCGACCTCGATGTCGATTTCCTTGTCGTCGAGCTGGCCTTCGCGCAGGCGCTTGCGGAACAGCTGGCGGGTGTTGGAATCGCCGGATTGCACCGGCTCCTCGGAGAAGCCTACCGGGCGTGCGGGTGGCAGCAGGGCGTCGAGAATGCGCTCCTCGGCGGCGTCTTCGGCACGGTGGCGCATCTTGTGCACTTCCTGCTCGCGCAGCATCTTCAGCGCCGCGTCGGCCAAGTCACGGATGATCGATTCGACATCGCGGCCGACATAGCCGACCTCGGTGAACTTGGTCGCTTCGACCTTGAGGAAGGGCGCGTTGGCCAGCTTGGCCAGGCGCCGGGCGATTTCGGTCTTGCCGACCCCGGTGGGGCCGATCATCAGAATGTTCTTCGGGGTGACTTCCTGGCGCAGCTCGGCCGGCAGCTGCATGCGCCGCCAGCGGTTGCGCAGGGCGATGGCCACGGCGCGCTTGGCGTCGTCCTGGCCGATGATGTGGCGGTTGAGTTCGTGGACGATCTCGCGGGGCGTCATGGACATTTTTTCAATACTCCGGGAGCTGGACAGTGAATGAACGGGCAGCTCGAAAAACCTGGGCGAGGCGGGCAACGCGGTATTGCCGCAGCAACCGGTTTTTCATCGGCCTGTCAGATCGCGCTGTCCAGCTCCTCGATGGTCAGGTTCTGGTTGGTGAACACGCAGATGCTGCCGGCGATGTTCAGGGCGGTTTCGGCAATCTCGCGGGCGGACATGTCGTCGCCGGCCTTCTGCAGCAGTGCCAGCGCGGCGGCCTGGGCGAAGCCGCCGCCCGAGCCCATGGCGATCAGCCCGTGCTCGGGTTCGACCACGTCGCCGTTGCCGGTGATGATCAGCGAGGCGTCCTTGTTGGCCACCGCGAGCATGGCCTCCAGGCGACTCAGCGAACGGTCGGTGCGCCAGTCCTTGGCCAGCTCGACTGCGGCGCGGACCAGATGACCCTGATGCTTCTCCAGCTGGCCTTCGAAGCGCTCGAACAGGGTGAAGGCATCGGCGGTGGCGCCGGCGAAGCCGGCCAGTACCTGGCCGTGATAGAGGCGACGGACCTTTTTGGCGTTGCCTTTCATCACGGTGTTGCCGAGGGAAACCTGGCCGTCGCCGCCCATGACGACTTTGCCGTTGCGGCGCACTGAAACGATGGTGGTCAAGGGGGAAATCTCCACGCAGCGGGGCGATGAATGCCCGAATGCGGGTGATATGGGGGGCCGTCACCGGCATTTCAACGTTCAGTCCATCGCAAAGTCCAGCTGGCGCCAGGCTTCGTAGACCGCCACGGCAACCGTGTTGGAAAGGTTCAGGCTGCGGCTGTCAGGGCGCATCGGCAGGCGCAGGCGGCGCTGCGCAGCGAAGGCGTCACGTACCTCGTCCGGCAAGCCGCGGCTCTCCGGGCCGAAGAGGAAGGCATCCCCGCGCCGGAACTCGACCTCATGAAAGGCCTGCGAGCCCTTGGTGGTGAAGGCGAACAGGCGTGGCGCGGTGCCGTCGCAGGGCGTGCCGGGCGGGGCGATGCCCAGTGCGGCCAGGCAGCTGGCAAGATCGGCATGGCGGCGCACCGGGGCGTACTCGTGGTAATCAAGGCCCGCCCGGCGCAGGCGCTTGTCGTCCAGCTCGTAGCCCAGTGGCTCGATCAGGTGCAGGCTGCAGCCGGTGTTGGCGCAGAGCCTGATAATGTTGCCGGTGTTCGGTGGAATTTCCGGTTGGAAGAGGATCACGTGAAACATGCGCAGCACCCGAGTGGACGACCGCGGCGATTCTACTGCGCCAGACCCGATGCCGCGCCTGCGCCGGCGGTTTTTCGCTTCGCTGTTGCTGATCGGCTTTCTCGTCGGGCTGATGCTCGGCCGGCTCGATACGCCCGAGCCGGTGCGGTTGCAGCGTATCGAACCGACCGAGGATGGGCTGCGCCTGGTGTTCGACGGGGAGCCCGAGGTACGTCAGCAGCAGGATGTCGACGGCGCCTTCGCCTTGCTGCTGGCGGCTGAGGCGTCGGGCCGCAGCGGTGAGCTGCAGCTGGCCGGCATGCCGGTGCGCTGGCGGCTGCAGCCCGGCGAGACCGGCCTGCTGCTGCACTTCGTCGCCACCCGTCCGCTGCAGGGTCGCTGGCACCTCGAAGGAGATCGCGACCAGGCCCTCAGGGTAGCCCTGATCCCCAAATCCTGAGCCTCGCGGCGTCAGCCCTCCTCGCCGTCGTCCTCGTCAGCGCCGTCGACACGCATGCCCAGCTCCTTGATCTTGCGCGTCAGTGTGTTGCGCCCCCAGCCGAGCAGCAGCGCGGCATCGCGACGGCGCCCGGCGGTGTGCTTGAGCGCGGTCTCGATCATGATCCGCTCGAAGGCCGGCACCGCCTCGTCGAGCAGGTTCGACTGGCCGCGGCCAAGGGCCAGATCCGCCCAGTTGCGCAGTGCCTGCTGCCAGTCGTCGACTGGCTGCGCCTCGCCGTGCTGGTGCAGCAGCTCGGGCGGCAGGTCGCTGACATGCACCTCGCGCCCGGAGGCCATCACCGTGATCCAGCGACAGGTGTTTTCCAGCTGACGCACGTTGCCGGCCCAGGGCAGGTGCTTGAGGTATTCCTCGGTTTCCGGCTTGAGCAGCTTGGTCTCGACAGCCAGTTCCTGTGCGGCGTTGGCGAGGAAGTGCCGCGCCAGCGCCGGGATATCCTCGCGCCGGTCGGCCAGGCGCGGGATGTGGATGCGGATGACGTTGAGCCGATGGAAAAGGTCCTCGCGAAACTTGCCGGCCTGCACCAGCGCCTCGAGATCCTGGTGGGTCGCGGCGATGATGCGCACGTCGACTTTCACCGGGGTATGCCCGCCGACACGGTAGAACTCGCCATCGGCGAGCACGCGCAGCAGGCGGGTCTGGGTATCGGCCGGCATGTCGCCGATCTCGTCGAGGAACAGCGTGCCGCCGTCGGCCTGCTCGAAGCGCCCGCGGCGCTGGCTGGCCGCGCCGGTGAACGCGCCTTTCTCGTGGCCGAACAGCTCGGACTCCATCAGGTCCTTCGGGATCGCCGCCATGTTCAGCGCGATGAACGGCGAGGCTGCACGCGGGCTGTGGCGGTGCAGGGCATGGGCGACCAGCTCCTTGCCGGTACCGGACTCGCCGTTGATCAGTACGGTGATGTTCGAGTGCGAAAGGCGACCGATGGCGCGGAACACCTCCTGCATTGCCGGCGCCTCGCCGATGATCTCCGGCGTGTGGTGCTGATCGGGCGTCGGCGCCTGGGCCTGCTGCTCCTGGGCATGCTGGTAGGCCCGCTTGACCAGCGAAACGGCGTCGTCGACATCGAACGGCTTGGGCAGGTACTCGAAGGCGCCGCCCTGGTAGGAGGCCACTGCGCTGTCGAGGTCCGAGTGCGCGGTCATGATGATCACCGGCAGGCGCGGATGCTGTTCGCGGATCTTGGCCAGCAGGTCGAGGCCGCTGGTGCCCGGCATGCGGATGTCGGAGATGATCACGTCGGGTTGCTGCCGGGCCAGCCGGTTGAGCACGCTGTCGGCGCTGTCGAAGCTCTGGATGTCCATGCCTTCCTGTTGCAGGGCCTTCTCCAGCACCCAGCGGATGGAGCGATCGTCGTCGACGATCCAGACGGTTTCGCTTCGGCTCATGGCGTTGTGGCTCCTTGTTCCAGCGGCAGGAAGATCGAGAAGGCGGTGTGTCCCGGATGGCTCTCGCACTCGATCAGGCCCTGGTGCTGACTGATGATGTTCTGGGTGATGGCCAGGCCCAGCCCGGTGCCGTCGGGGCGGCCGCTGACCATCGGGTAGAAGAGGGTGTTCTGCAGTTCGGCGGGGATGCCCGGGCCGTTGTCGATGATCTCGATGCGTGCGACCAGGCGATGGCGCACATGGCCGATGGTGAACTGGCGCAGCGTGCGCGTGCGCAAGGTGAGCCGGCCGAGCCCGAGTTCGGTCTGCCCGGCCAGCGCCTGCATGGCGTTGCGCATGATGTTGAGCAGCGCCTGGATCATCTGCTCGCGGTCCATCAGCACTTCCGGAATGCTTGGGTCGTAATCGCGCACCAAAATGAGGCGTCCCTGTGACTCGGCCTCGATCAGGCTGGCAACGTGTTCCAGCACCTCATGGATATTGGTCATCGCCAGCGACGGCAGCTTGTTCGAGCCGAGCATGCGGTCGACCAGATTGCGCAGGCGGTCGGCCTCTTCGATGATCACCTCGGTGTAATCCTTCAGGTGCTCGTCGGGCAGCTCGCGGGCCAGCAGCTGCGCCGCTCCGCGGATGCCGCCCAGCGGATTCTTGATCTCGTGGGCCAGGCCGCGCACCAGTAGCTTGGTGGTTTCCTGGGTCGACAGCTGGGCCTCATCCTTGGTGATGCGCAGCAGGCGATCGCGCGGCAGCACTTCAAGCAGCAACATGGTTTCCTGCTGCGTCGGGATGGGCGTCACGGCGTAGTCGACGGTCAGCGTCTGGCCGCTGACCGAGGTCAGGGTCGCCTCGCGCTTGGTGAACGGATGGGCTTCGGCGACTGCCTGGCGCAAGGCCGAGAGCGCCTCGGGGGATTCGGTAAACAGCTCGCTGATGAACTGGCCGTGGCTACGCTGGCCGCTGACCGCCAGCAGCATCTCGGCAGCCGGGTTCATGTACTCCAGGCGCAGCCGCGCATTGAGCAGAAGGGTTGCGGTAGTCAGATTCTCGAGCAGCAGGCGTTGCAAGGCATCGTTGATCATGGCGGGTCCGCATCCGGTGGGTAGACCGTCAAATGCAAGAAGCAAACCAACGCGCCATAGCGGCGCGAAATGGCGGTTCCCTGCACGCCTCGGGCAGGCTGCGTGAACCAAATTGGGCTTTCCCGCAGCCGTTGGCGAGCTATCGCACCAAAAAAGTGCGCCGCCTGATCATAGATAGGGCACGAACGGGATGTCGCGTTTTTCTTCCGGCTTGTCCTTCAGCGGGCACTCCAGGCGCACGCCGTAGTCGTCTTTCGCGCAGGGCCGAGCCTTGCGGCGCTGAGCCAGCGACATGCGCCGCAGGTGGACGTCCTGCTCGGCGCTGCGTGCCAGCTCGCTTCCGTCGGCAGCAAGGATCAGCAGGGCGATGCGATGCGTGCCGCGGTCGACATTGTGCAGGGCGAATGTGCCCGACTCGCCCGGCTCGCCGTATGGCTGGCCATCGAACAGCAGCTGGTAGCGGTGCCCGGGGCGTAGCGGTGGCTCGCTCGCGCCGTTGATGGTCAGGTTGCCGGCATTGTCGCGGACGGTGGCATCTGCCGCCGGGCTGATGATTCGCAGCGCCTGGTAGCCGGCGCGTGCGGGCGTCGCTGGCGGTGCTTGTGTTGCGGGCGCGGGCAGCGGCACCGCTGGCATCTGGTTCGCCGGCTTGAGCTCGATCGGCTCGGCTGCCGTCGTGGGGCGGTCGGTAAATACGCGGTTGCCCTCGGCATCCAGATAACTGTAGATGCCGGCCTGTGCCGGGGCGGCCAGCAGGGCCAGCAAAAGCCAGGCGAGCAATTGCACCCTCAGCGCCCCCGCAGGGCCGGGCTGGAGGTGTGGACACGCTGCACGGTGAACAGCTGCGGTTCACTGCGCTGTATCTCGCGTTCGCCCTGCAGGATCTGTACTTCCAGGCGGTGCTGGCCGCGGTCGATGTTGTTCAGCTGCAGGCTGGTGGCCTGGCTCGGCTCGGCCTGCGGAATGCCGTCGAGCACGAAGCGCAGGCGATGGCTCGGTTGCAGAGGCGGGTCCAGCTCGGCGCTGACCACGAAGGTGCCGTTGTTGGCGCGCAGCGCCTGTTCGTCGGGGATGCCGGCGATCGCCAGGTGCCGATAGGGTTGGCCGTTCTGCTGCGCCTCGCCTGGCAACGGCGGCGGCGGCTCCGGCGTGCGGATATCGACGGTGTTGGCCGGCGGCAGCTCGACGGGTTGGGCCTGGACGTTTTCCGGCGGCTGGTTGGTGAACACCGTGTTGCCCTGGGCATCGGTGTATTTGTAGATCTCGCTGCCATGTGCCTGGAGGGCCAGCAGTGCGAGCAGGCCGAGCAGTGCGTTGCGCATCGGAAAGGCTCCGCGGGGGTTGGGTGATCGAAGCCTTGCACCGCCAGCTATGGCAGGCAAGTTCGATCGCGCGGAATTGCGACGCCCTGCTGATGGCGGCCATCGCTTGGCCCGGGTGGCCCATAAACGACGAACCCCGCCGGGTGGCGGGGTTCGTGGGCGCGGTCGAGGCCGGTGTTGGCCGGCCTCGATTCGGCGATCAGCAGCTGTAGTACAGATCGTATTCCAGTGGGTGCACGAAGGTGCGTACCTTGATTTCCTCGGCCGCCTTCAGCTCGACGTAGGAATCCAGGAAGTCCTTGGTGAACACGCCGCCCTTGAGCAGGAACTCGTGGTCGGCTTCCAGCGCTTCCAGGGCTTCCTTCAGGCTGCCGCAGACCTGCGGGATGTTGGCCGCTTCTTCCGGCGGCAGGTCGTACAGGTTCTTGTCGGCGGCGTCGCCAGGGTGAATCTTGTTCTGGATGCCGTCCAGGCCGGCCATCAGCAGCGCGGCGAAGGCCAGGTAGGGGTTGGCCGACGGATCCGGGAAGCGCGCCTCGATGCGACGGCCCTTCGGGCTGGCGACGTACGGGATGCGGATGGAGGCGGAACGGTTGCGGGCCGAGTAGGCCAGCATGACCGGAGCCTCGAAGCCCGGAACCAGACGCTTGTAGGAGTTGGTCGACGGGTTGGTCAGGGCGTTCAGCGCCTTGCCGTGCTTGATGATGCCGCCGATGAAGTACAGCGCGGTATCGGACAGGCCGGCATAGCCTTCGCCGGCGAAGGTGTTCTTGCCGTCTTTGGCGATGGACATGTGCACGTGCATGCCCGAGCCGTTGTCGCCGTACAGGGGCTTCGGCATGAAGGTCACGGTCTTGCCGTAGGCGGCGGCGACGTTCTGCACGCAGTACTTCAGGGTCTGAACTTCGTCAGCCTTGGCCACCAGGGTGTTGAACTTCACGCCGATTTCGTTCTGCGCGCCGGCCACTTCGTGGTGGTGCACTTCGACGACCTGGCCCATTTCTTCCAGGGCGTTGCACATGGCGGTACGGATCTCGTGATCCGGATCGGCCGGCGGAGTCGGCAGGTAGCCGCCCTTCACGCGGATGAAGTGGCCGCTGTTGCCCTGACGGCCGTCGAGGTCGGCGTCACTGCTCCAGGAAGCCTGCTCGGAGAAGATCTTGAACATCGAGCCGGACATGTCCGACTTGTACTTCACGGAGTCGAAGATGAAGAACTCGGGCTCCGGGCCGGCGAATACGGTGTCACCGATGCCGGTGGACTTGAGGTATTCCTCGGCGCGCTTGGCGATGGCGCGCGGGTCGCGCTCGTAGCCCTGCATGGTCGAAGGTTCGATGACGTCGCAGACCAGGATCAGGGTCGGCTCTTCGGTGAACGGATCGAGCACGGCGGTGCTGTCGTCCGGCAGCAGGATCATGTCGGAGGCTTCGATGCCCTTCCAGCCATCGATGGAAGACCCGTCGAACATCTTGCCGACTTCGAAGAAGTCGTCATCGGCGTCGCGGGCCGGCATGGTGATGTGATGCTGGCGGCCCTTGGGGTCGGTGAAGCGCAGATCAATCCACTTCACATCGTTATCTTTGATCAGTTGAAGCGACTTCGACATGGGTGTTCTCCAAGTGGTGGAAGCGTGACAGTAGCTTCCCTGTATCGAGGTTGAAGCCGGGTGGCGATGTTCCGCCAAGGCGACCTGCCTCACAAGGGAGCAAATTGCATGCCAGTGCTCCGAGTTGGGTCCGGTGCGCCCGCCGGCGCCGCCTGCGCCTCTGGCCCCCGGTCAGGGCAGGCTGTCTATGCCACTGCTGTGCACGCTAATGGTGCGCTCCCGCAGTGCGCTGCCTCCTTTTGGTGCCTTGCGCCAGTGGTGCAGAAAACCGACTAAAGGTCTGGCCATTTCCGCTATACTCCGCGCCCCTCTTTTTCAGGCCTCGCCGGCCACGCGCTGCGTCCATGAAGCTGATCGTCAAGGTTTTCCCGGAAATCACCATCAAGAGCCCACCGGTGCGCAAGGGCTTCATTCGTCAGCTGACGAAAAACATCCGCGCCGTGCTCAAGGACCTGGACCCTGCGCTCCAGGTCGAGGGTGTGTGGGACAACATCGAGGTGGAGACTTCCGTCGGCGAGGCCAAGGCGCTGCGCGAGATGATCGAGCGGTTGCGCTGCATGCCTGGCATTGCGCATTTTCTCGAGGTCCACGAGTACCCGCTGGGCGACCTGGACGACATCGTCGAAAAATGCCAGGCGCACTATGCCGAGCGCCTGCCGGGGCGCATCTTCGCCGTGCGCTGCAAGCGTGCCGGCAAGCATCCGTTCAGCTCGATGGACGTCGAGCGCCACGTCGGCAGCCAGTTGCGCCAGCGCTGCGGCGCCGCCGGCATCTCGCTGAAGGCGCCGGAAGTCGAAGTGCGCATGGAGATCCGCGACCAGCGCCTGTTCGTCGTGCATCAGCAGCATGACGGCATTGGCGGCTACCCGCTTGGCTCGCTGGAGCAGACGCTGGTGCTGATGTCCGGCGGTTTCGACTCCACTGTCGCGGCCTACCAGATGATGCGCCGCGGGCTGATGACCCACTTCTGCTTCTTCAACCTCGGCGGCCGCGCCCATGAACTGGGCGTGATGGAAGTGGCCCACTATCTATGGAAGAAGTACGGCAGCTCGCACCGCGTGCTGTTCATCAGCGTGCCCTTCGAAGAGGTGGTCGGCGAAATCCTGCAGAAGGTCGACAACAGCCAGATGGGCGTGGTCTTGAAGCGCATGATGCTGCGTGCCGCGACCCAGATCGCCGAGCGCCTGAGCATCGATGCGCTGGTCACCGGCGAGGCTATCAGCCAGGTGTCCAGCCAGACGCTGACCAACCTCAAGGTGATCGACTCGGCTACCGACATGCTCGTCCTGCGCCCGCTGATCGCCAGCCACAAGCAGGACATCATCGACACCGCGACGGCCATCGGCACCGCCGAATTCGCCCGCAACATGCCCGAATACTGCGGCGTGATCTCGGTGAACCCGACCACCCGAGCCAAGGGCTACCGGGTCGTGCACGAGGAAAAGCAGTTCGACATGGCGATTCTCGAGCGCGCCCTGGCGAACACCCGCCAGGTCGCCATCGACCGGGTCATCGACGAACTGGGCCAGGATCTCTCGGTCGAGGAAGTCGGCGAAGCGCTTCCCGGCCAGGTCGTCCTCGACATCCGACACCCGGACCTGGCCGAGGACGAACCCCTCGAGCTGGCCGGCATCGAAGTCGAAACGGTGCCCTTCTACGCGCTGAACAACCGCTTCAAGGAACTGGATGGCAACCGCCAGTACCTGCTGTATTGCGATAAAGGTGTCATGAGCCGCCTGCATGCTCATCACCTGCTGAGCGAGGGGCACCAGAACGTGCGGGTCTACCGACCGGCAAGCCCGAAAGCCGTTGCTGGAAGCGCCCAGTGAAGAGCGCCCGTCCGACCAGCCGTATCGTCATTCGACGCAAGCACCCTCCCGACCGGGCTGCTGCCTGCGCCTTCCGTCCCGTTTCGGCTTCACGCTTCCCGCATATTTTTTAGGTAACCAAAGTGATCGAGAACCTCAGAAACATCGCCATCATCGCCCACGTCGACCATGGCAAGACCACCCTCGTCGACAAGCTGCTCAAGCTCTCCGGCACCCTTGACCGCAAGGAAGCCGAAGGCGAGCGCGTGATGGACTCCAACGACCAGGAACGCGAACGCGGCATCACCAT
Source organism: Stutzerimonas sp. CXK-1 (assembly GCF_057738225.1). Taxonomy (NCBI): domain Bacteria; kingdom Pseudomonadati; phylum Pseudomonadota; class Gammaproteobacteria; order Pseudomonadales; family Pseudomonadaceae; genus Stutzerimonas; species Stutzerimonas sp. CXK-1. Next base: position 391,268 of record NZ_CM173217.1, read on the forward strand.
CCTGGCGAAGAACACCGCCATCAAGTGGAACGACTACCGCATCAACATCGTCGACACCCCCGGCCACGCCGACTTCGGTGGCGAGGTCGAGCGCGTCATGTCGATGGTCGACTCCGTGCTGCTGGTGGTCGACGCCCAGGACGGCCCCATGCCGCAGACCCGCTTCGTGACCCAGAAGGCGTTCAAGGCCGGCCTGCGTCCGATCGTCGTGGTGAACAAGATCGACCGCCCGGGCGCGCGTCCGGATTGGGTCATCGACCAGATCTTCGACCTGTTCGACAACCTCGGCGCCACCGATGAGCAGCTCGATTTCCCGATCGTCTACGCCAGCGCCCTGAACGGCATCGCCGGTCTCGATCACGAAGCCATGGACGACAACATGGATGCCCTGTTCCAGGCCATCGTCGACCACGTGCCGGCACCCAAGGTCGACACCGAAGGCGCATTCCAGATGCAGATTTCGCAGCTGGACTACAACAGCTTCCTCGGCGTGATCGGCATCGGCCGCATCGCCCGCGGCAAGGTCCGCTCCAACACCCCGGTGACCGCCATCGGCGCCGACGGCAAGAAGCGCAACGGCCGCATCCTGAAGATCATGGGCCACCACGGCCTGCAGCGCGTCGAGGTGGAAGAAGCCACCGCCGGCGACATCGTCTGCGTCTCGGGCATGGATGAGCTGTTCATCTCCGACACGCTTTGCGACCAGCAGAGCGTCGAGGCGCTGCCGCCGCTGACCGTCGACCAGCCGACCGTGAGCATGACCTTCCAGGTCAACGACTCGCCGTTCGCCGGCAAGGAAGGCAAGTTCGTCACCAGCCGCAACATCAAGGACCGTCTGGACAAGGAGCTGCTGCACAACGTGGCGCTGCGCGTCGAACAGGGCGACAGCCCGGAGAAGTTCAAGGTCTCCGGCCGCGGCGAGCTGCACCTGTCGGTACTGATCGAAACCATGCGCCGTGAAGGCTTCGAGCTGGCCGTGGGCCGCCCGGAAGTGGTGATCATCGAGAACGAGGCCGGCGAGAAGCAGGAACCGTACGAGAACGTCACCATCGACATCGAGGAGCAGCACCAGGGCCCGGTGATGGAGCAGATGGGCCTGCGCAAGGGCGATCTGACCAACATGATCCCCGACGGCAAGGGGCGTATCCGTCTGGAATACACCATTCCCGCGCGCGGCCTGATCGGCTTCCGCAACGCCTTCCTGACCCTGACCTCGGGCACCGGCATTCTGACCTCGACCTTCAGCCATTACGGGCCGATCAAGGCCGGTGAAGTGACCAACCGCCAGAACGGCGTGCTGGTCTCCATGGCTACCGGCACCGCGCTGACCTACTCGCTGGAAACCCTGCAGGACCGCGGCAAGCTGTTCCTCAGCCCGGGCGACGAGGTCTACGAAGGCCAGCTGGCCGGCATCCACAGCCGTGACAACGACCTGGTGATCAACCCGACCAAGGCCAAGAAGCTCGATAACATGCGCGCTTCGGGCAAGGACGAGACCATCCAGCTGACCCCGGCACTGAAATTCACCCTTGAGCAGGCGCTGGAATTCATTGCTGACGACGAGCTGGTGGAAGTCACGCCGAAGTCGATCCGCCTGCGCAAGAAGATGCTGAACGAGAACGACCGCAAGCGCTACGAGCGCAGCAAGGTCTAAACGCCGTTGCAGTCAGACAAAGGCGCCTTCGGGCGCCTTTGTTGTTTCTATCCAAAAATCGCGCCCATGGACTTGAGCCACGGCATCTGCGCGAACTACCCTGCCGAGGGTGATGGCATGTCGCCATCCTGGCAGGGACCGCCGTCATCAACACCCAGACGCCCAACCATGGGTCGCTCCACCGCTCAACCCAGCGGGCTGCGCACCCCCGCAAATGCCTGACCCAGCACATGCGAATAGATTTGCGTCGTGCGCGCGTCGGCATGCCCGAGCAGCGTCTGTACCGTGCGGATATCACTGCCCCGGCGCAGCAGCTCGGTAGCAAAGGTATGCCGGAAGGTGTGGGAACTCGCCGGCTTGCCCAACCCACAGGCCTGCACCGCCTGCTTGATGGCACGCTGAATGGAGCTGACACGCACGTGATGACGAGCCGGGTCGCCGTCCGCATCCATGCATACCCCGGCGGAGGGAAACAGCCATTGCCATTGCAGCGAACCGGAAGCGCTGGGGTACTTGCGTTTGAGCGCGTGGGGCACCGTCACCGGCACCTGGTAGAACGCCTCCCGCGCCTGCCACCGCCCGCGAATCAGCGCAATCCGTTCCGTCAGCCGCGCAATCAGGCTGGTTGGCAGCAAGGTGGTGCGGTCCTTACCGCCCTTGCCGTCACGCACGATGATAACCTGCTTGTCGAAATCGATGTCCTTAACCCACAACCGCGCAGCTTCCACCACGCGCAAGCCTGCGCCATACATCAGCGACGCCAGCAGATCATAGGGTGGTGCCAGCCGACCAATGACCGCCAGCGCCTCCTGGTGCGACAGCACCACCGACAAGCGCGGTGGGCGTTTGGCTCGGATCGTCTCGCCAATATCACCCAGCGGTCGCTCAAGTACACGGGCGTACAGAAACACGACGGCATTCAGCGCCAGATTTTGCGTGGCCGCCGCCACGTGACGCTCGCTGGCAAGCCAGCTCAGAAACTGGTTGACCTCGGCAGGCCCGAGCTCCAGCGGATGGCGCATCTGGTGAAACCGCAGGTAAAAGCGTATCCAGTACCAGTAACTTTTCTCGGTGCGGATGCTGTAGTGATGCGCGCGCATCACTGCGTGAAACTGCTCCCGCAGGCGCGGCTTGGGCGGTTGGCTGTCCATATGACTTTCTTGACTGGTTGTTTGTACAGTATTCGTAGATTCACAACAGACAACCGTCAAGCGAACACAGTGGAAGCCATGATCGATCAGCTAAGTCTTTGTTTTAAAAGGGGAATATTTTTATAAGTGGCTCCGTGTTTTCTGAGTTATACCGAACGCTACCGTTATGCGTTAACGCCGCATACGGTCTAATCACTGTTATACGCTCTGAAGGAACCAGCCCTGTGAAGATATTTACGATGTGTGTGGAGTGTCAAAAAGAACTTGGGCACCCTTCGTTTGAGCCAATAATCGCTGACTATTACGAAGAGTCTCTAGCATTTATTGAGTGCTCCAGAGGTCATAAGTCAGCAATTTTGCTTCAAAGTCAGAAGTTTGAAATACTTCTTGAGTCAGCAGCAAATGCTTTGATTGAGGGATATACGCTTGAGGCTGCATCTGGCCTTTCATCGGCATATGAGCGCTTTTTTGAGTTCGCAATAAATGTTTTCTGCAAGAAGAACAACGTTTCTAAAGAGGCTCTGGAGGAAACATATAAACAAGTTTCCAAGCAATCAGAGCGTCAAATCGGCGCCTTTCTATTTCTTCATCTGCTTGTATTTGGCAGCAACTACACACTCAACAAAAAAATCCCAGAACTCAGAAATCGAGTGATACACCAGGGTTACATTCCAACGCCAGAGGAAGTAATCAAGCTCGGAGAGCTGATTTATCAGGAAATACTGTCGATAACCAAGTTAATTAACTCAAACCTTGCTAGCGAAAAGCAGCAAGTGATAATGGACACATTGCAAGCACGCAACGAGAAGATTCCTGCCGAAACACCTCGCGCAACCACAACAGGCACAATGTTCTTTTCCTTGGCCATGGCAGAGCAAAAAGAAAATTTTCAAGAAGCCCTTGCCAGCTACAAAGAGGCTAGAGAAAAGCTGCTTGGCTCAGTGCCATACTTGCGCTCCTTTAGCAAAGCAGTTGCCCTCTATACCAATCTTCGCGGCCCCGTATAACAATGCGCTCAACACCGTTCGCTTCGCTCACTGGACTCACAAAAGCTACGCTTTGGCTCGCCTGTTAGATTAATCGTTATATTCAATAGAAGAAATCAGAATGGCCTGGGATGACGCATTCAAAATCATAACGGCAATGATTGCCTCAATTGGCGCAGGTGGCGCGATTATTTTTGCCCTGTCCACCTGGCTGGGCAAATTATGGGCGCAGCGAATCCTAGAAAACGAAAAGCATCAACTGGCATCTGAGCTTGAGAAAACAAAGCTTGAGCTTGATATCGTAAAAGAAACGACGCTTCGCTTTCAAAACGACAAATTACATACCTATCGAGCCGTAATCGATGTAATTGCAAGAATTCTATCCGCGTTAGATGCTCATGAGTCTGGGAGGCTACAAGCCAATGAAGCTAATGCGCGTTTCGATGAATTCAATGAACAGCGTATAAGAATATATGGCTACCTTGCCATGATCGCACCACAGGCTGTCATGGACGCACAAGACGAACTGATAGATAACTTACTATTGGTCGCCCATGGAAACGCCGAGTACAAGTGGGAAAAGGTTAGAGCAAATGCACTTGCGTTGCTCAACGCTATACGCATAGATATAGGCATTGATAAAAGCCCTATCTTTTACAATGGGACGCTATGAATATAACAATGCGCTCAACTGCCGCTCACTTCGTTCGCTGGACAGTCAAAAGCTGCGCTTTTGCCTGCCCGTTAGATTAATCGTTAGGCATTATGAACATCACTGAAGCTCAACTTGAGAGGGCTATTTATTCTGTTTGGGATTTCCAGCAGGCGCTCTCTGCGCTGACGTTTTTACTTCAGGATTGTGATTTCGATGCCAAGTACAGCAAAGTCGAGTTGCGTCGGTTCAGGTGCTATGAGTCCACTCTGATTATCTCAATGGCACGCCCTTTCGAAACGACTAGAAAAGGAACAACAATTGGCTTGCGTGCTCTCGGTATCACCTTGAGCCAAGATCAGAAAGCTTTGGTTGAGAAAATCCTGGAACTCAGACGAAAAATTGTCGCCCACTCGGACGAAGAAGAGATGCATTTCAGGGTTACTACTTTTCCCATAAAGGATATGGGATTCAATTTTCCCCACTTTCAGTTCAATGAAGGCCTACATCTTGGTGAAAAAGAGCTGAGATATTTGGAGTATTTTTTGAGAGTTCTCACAAGCCAAATGGGGGAGTTTTTCTATAAAGTTGCCCAAGAACAACCTGAAATGCTTGCGCGCTATAAAGAGCCGAAATCTTGGAGTAGCAGTGATTGATTGCCTAACAAGGCCATTAAGGTTGTTCCGGGCCGATGGCCCTCCACCGGACGCCCTTTTCAGGGCGCCCCTTATGGCTGGCGTTAGGTATCACATGGAATGCGTCGTACAAACCGACACCTATCTACTTGCATGCTCTCGCTATATCGAACTGAACCCCGTTCGTGCACGAATGGTGGGCGTTCGTTCATGGAGCCGTATCGCAAGGAACTATCCCAGATTCGTGAAGGTCTGCAGCGCGGCCAGTTGACGGGCGATAATCGCTTCGTAGACGAAGTAGAGCGAATTGCAGGGCTGCGAATCGAGCGGAGAGGGCAAGGCAGGCCGCGAGCGTTAACGGAAAATCAAATCTGGCCCCCTTTTCTCAACGGGCTAATGCACGCATCCTTAACCAAACGTTGGGCAGAAAGAGACTTGTATGCCACATCTTTATGACATTATTGTTGGTCATCTTAAATCTGCATTCGAAGAAATGGAGAAGCTGGGCATCCGCGATGCCGTGGCGAAAGGCGGGGTGGGTGAGATTCTGTTGGCGCATCACTTAGGTCATCAGATCGCTGACTCAGACAAGGGGTATGACGGAATCGCTGAAGGCAAACTTTATGAGTATAAAGTGAGCACGACTGATCAGTTTAATTTTCACTTCGGCACACGCGAAGTCAAAGATGACCCGGAGACAAAAGTTCGTCGACATTTCCAGAATATAGAAGGCGCGTATTGTGCAAAGCGTTTGGGTCACTCGTTTAGTGAGATCGTGTTTATACCGAGTGAGTCGCTGGTGAATGCTCTGGTTGTGCATTTCAAAAATAGTAAGGGGAGTCAACTGAACAAGAATTACCGACTTGACTCCTTAAAGCAGCTAGATGGTGCAGAGTTGTTGCCCTGCTAGGCAATGCAGCGGGCGCCCTAAGGGGCGCCACTGGTGTTTGCGTTAAATCTTTTCATGGAGGGCATCTGCGATGCAGGTAAAGGATACGAGGCTTGCAGAAATCTGGAGATAAGCTAAGCCACTCCTATCTATTGGCTTGTTGTCGCTATATCAAACTGAACCCTGTCCGCACGAATGTTGGCCGATCCAAGCGACTCTCGTTGACCTAGTTACAACAGCCGTAGATAGACGCTGTTGATTCGGCGATTTGGCTGGATACCGTTGCTACCTAGCGTTAGGGAACACTACGCAGCAGCGGAGCGAGCGATATCGAACGTGTCGTTCATGGCGCCGTGTCGCAAGCGGAGCTATCTCTGATTCTTGAATGTTGGCAGCGCGGCCAACTAACGGGGGCTAGCCGCTTCGTAGACGAAGTAGAGGAGATTGCCGGGCTGCGAATCGAGCGGAGAGGGCAAGGCAGGCTGACGGCCTCCACGAGACATGAACAGCCAGCGGTATTGAAAAAGGCGCGTTCGGGCGCCTTTTTGCCGTTTAGCCAGGCTGATGTGACTGCACTCAACACGGCAACGAAACCGCCTGTGGCAGCGCTTCCAGGCGTAGCGAGCCGGGCGTTCGGCGGCGCACGGCCATCCAGTCTTCCAGGGCGGCGAGCGAGCGTGGGGGCGAGAGCAGGTAGCCCTGGAACAGGTCGCAGCCGGCTTCCAGCAGGGCCGTCTGTTTGTGCAGGTTGTCCACGCCTTCGGCGTTCACCCGCTTGCCCTGGGCATGGCAGAAGGCAATGAGCGCGGCCAGGCTCTGCTGCATCGCCGGGCGGGTCAGGCTGTCGACGATGACCATGTCCAGCTTGATGGTGTCGGCCGGGTAGTGCAGCAGTTGCTGGAACGAGGTGTAGCCGACGCCGAAGTCATCGATTGCCACGCGAAAGCCCGCCTGTCGCAGGGCGGTTACCACTGCCATGGTGTCCTTGCTCAGTTCGGCTGCGTAGGTTTCGGTCAGCTCGATCTCGACGCGGCCCGGTTCGATACCGTAGTGCGTGGTGCGCTCGATTAGGTAGCGGCAGATGCGATCGTCGACCAGCTGCGCCGAGGACACGTTGATCGCCAGGATGACGTGCTCGCCGAACAGCCGAACCAGCGCGGGGTATTCGGCCAGCGCATGGTCGATGACCCAGCTGTCGATCTTCGGAAACAGCCCGGCACGCTCGGCGATGGGAATGAATTCGCCGGGCGAGACGGTGCCGAGTGTCGGCGAATGCCAGCGCAGCAACACTTCGCAGCTGACCACCGTGCCGTCACGGTCGAGCGCCGGCATGTAGACCAGGCGCAACTGGTCGTCGCCATCGAGCGTGCGCAGCTGATCCTCAATCAGGCGGATGCGCTCGTTGCGCTGTTCGAGCTCGCCGTTGAAGGCCACCACGGTGTTCTTGCCCTCGGCCTTGGCCTGGTACATGGCGGAGTCGGCACGGGTCAGCAGTTGGCTGATCGAGTCGGCGTCGTCCGGATAGCGGGCGGTACCGATGCTGAGGCTGACGGGGTAGAGGCGGTCCTCCAGCCGGAAGCCGCCACGGCACAGGCCGAGCAGTGCCTCGCACAGCTCATCCAGGCCGGCGTCTTCGTTGTCGGTCAGCAGGAGAATGGCGAATTCGTCGCCCGACAGCCGGGCGAAGGCCGTTTCCGTCCGTGGATGCTGCAGCCGATGGCGCTCGAGCACGCCCTGGGCGCGCTGGGCGAAGATGCGCAGCAGGGCATCGCCGGCGTCATGGCCATGCTGATCGTTGACCTGCTTGAAGTTGTCCAGGTCGATGAACAGTAGCGCCAAGCGCCGCTCGCCATGCTGGCATTGTTCATACATGGCATTGGCCAGCATGCCGAAGTGCGCGCGATTACTGGTCTGGGTCAGGCTGTCGGTCCAGGAGATCTCCTGGATGCGCTGCAGCGCGGCGGTGTTGCGCTCGTGGAGCGTCTTCATGTTCGTGGTCAGGCGACCGATCTCGCCGCCGTCGCCGGGCTCGTCGAGGGCGGCCCGGCGGCACAGCAGCAGGTCGGTGAGCTGGTCGTCGAGTGTGCTGATCGGGCCGGTGATGTAGCGACGGATCAGCCACAGCAGCAGGCCGATGGACACCAGACAGATGAGCCCGCCGCCGGCGATGAAGGCCAGCCCCAGGGTGCGCAGGCGCTCGGCCTTGTAATGCGCGGCGGGCGTCAGCCGCGCGTGCAGCCCGCGCGACAACGAGATCGTGGCGGACAGCTCCGACTCGGCGGGCATCGGTTGCGCGGCGATCTCCACCGCGGCGCCGTATTCCCGCTCCAGGCTCTGCTTGAGCCTGATGAAGCGCTCCGGGCGCACCGCCAGCTGGACGGCGAAGGCCTCGCCGCGCTGACTCGGCAGCGGGCGGGTGCTGGTCTGCGCGAGGATGAAGTCGGTGTTGAGCAACAGGGGCCCGCCGTCGGCCTGGCCGGCGTATACCGTGCGCCTAGGCGCCGACGACGCCCGTGCCTGCCGGGCGGCTTCCTGCTGGGTGGCGCTCATCGTGGCGAACGGCGACAGGCTGCTTTCGAAGTAATAGGCCGGTTCGCCGTCGGGCTGCACCACGGCCAGCGCGACGAATGTCAGCTCGGTGTTGGACAACGAGCGGATGCTCTGCTGGATGCGCAGCCCCAGGGTGTCGTTGCGGAACTCGGTGTCGGTTTCGCGCAGAAAGGCCCGCAGTGCCTCGCTATCCATCAGCGTGCTGAGCACGCTGCGGTTGAATGCCTCGTAGTCCAGGTAGGCCGATTTCAGTGCCAGCAGCTGCTGCTCCAGGCGTGCTTGTTCGAGGCCGAGCAGCGAGGCCCGCTGGGTCAGGTAGGCGGTCGTCGAGGCCACGAGCTGGATGATCAGGATGACCGGAAAGATCACCAGCAGGGCGCGTTTACCGAGCGTCATGGGCGTTGATCAGTGCGCTGATGATACGCCGCCGGGTCTGCGTACCCTGCAGCGGTCGCATCTCGTAGACCTGGCTGCGGGCCAGGACATCCTCCGGCGGATAGATCGTCGGGTCATGTCGGATCTCGTCCGGCAGCAGCGCCTGCGCCGCCGCGTTCGGTGTGGCGACGCCCAGGTCGGCGGCGTTCAGCGCGGCAATTTCCGGGCGGTTGAGAAAGTCGAGGAAACGGTAGGCGAGCGCCTTGTTGCGCGTGTTGCTCGGCACCGACAGGCAATCGACCCAGAGCAGGGTGCCTTCCTCGGGCACGACGTAGCGCCAGGGCTCGCCTTCGATGCCCTCGACCTCGTTGAGTACCTGCTGGTCGCCGCTGTAGGCCAGCGCCATGTCGGCACGCTCGAGAAAGCGCTGGCTGCGCAGCGCGGTGATTGCATATTCGTAGGTCAGTACGGCGCCGGACTGCGCGACGAGCAGGTCGAACGCGGCCTTGAGCTCGTCATTGTCAGAGGTGTTGATCGAGTGCTGCTGCAGGATCAGCGGGCTGGCCAGGATGTCTTCGTGGTCCTCCATCATGATGATGTGCGGTTCGCGGCGAGCAGGCTCGAGCAGGTCGGCCCAGGAGCGCGGTGCGCTGGCGATGCGGTCGCTGCGATAGGCGATACCGAGCGTGCCCCACAGGTAGGGCACGGCGTAGCGCCCGCAACTGCTGCGCCAGCGCTGCGGCACATGGCGCAGCCGGGGCAGCTGCTGGGTGTCCAGCGGCTCGAGCAGGCCGCGCGCGCCGAAGCGTGAGGCGCTGATCATCTCGGTGAGGGCGAGATCGATCTGATGGTCGGGCTGGGCGAGGACGCGATCACGCCTGTCGCCGTTGTCGAAATAGATCTGCCTGATCTCGACGCCGGTTTCGCGCTGCCAGCGTTCGATTACCGCGTCGCTGAGATATTCCTCCCAGGTCAGCAGGGTCAGGCTTTCGCCGGCCTGCGCGGGCACGGTCGAAGCGAGCAGGCCGAGCGCCAGCAGCTGCACGCTGCGGGCAAGCCAGGGAATCCTTTTGTTCTTCTTGTTCATCGGCTGTCCATCCTGGTTGGCCGCCGTGCAGGCGGCGTGGCGGCCGGCTCCCGGGCGCCTCGGCGGACGGGTTGCACTAATGGCACTTTAATGGCGCCAAGTGCCTGGCGGCAACGCTTTTGTGCGGCCGCCCGGCACGGAAGGGCTCGGCTTTTCATGGCAGGCGTGCGCAGCGCCAGGCGACGGCTATCTTTTATGGGCGAGGGTGCGGCCACACTCGCCAAGCCTGTGCGCATGGCCGCTGACGGTGGAGGAATAGCCGATGCAGGTGGTCCCCAGCGTATGCACGTTCTGCGGCGTTGGCTGCGGCCTGGGGCTGCGCGTCGAGGGTGGCCGGGTCATCGGCGTCGAGCCGCAGGCAGGCCACCCGGTGAGCCAGGGGCAGCTCTGCGCCAAGGGCTGGGCCAGCGGCTTCGCGGTCGATCCCGGCGACCGCCTGCGCAAGCCGCTGATCAAGGCCCATGGGCGCTTCCGCGAGGCGAGCTGGGACGAGGCGCTGACGCTGGTGGCGGGTGAAATGCGTGCCGCGCTGGAGGCCGCCGGGCCGGCCGCGGTCGGGGTGATCAGCTGTGCCCATGCGACGAACGAGGATAACTACGCGGCGCAGAAGTTCGCGCGCGCGGTACTCGGCACGGCCAATATCGACCACTGCGCGCGCATCTGCCACAGCCCTTCGGTGGCCGGGCTCAGCCGCACGCTTGGCTCCGGTGCGATGACCAACTCGATTGCCGATATCGACGAGGCCGAGCTGATCCTGGTGATCGGTGCCGACGTGACCGAAAACCACGCGATGATCGGTGCGCGCATGCTCCGCGCGCAGGCGCGCGGCGCCCGGTTGGTGGTGGTCGACCCGCGGCGGACCCGGCTGGCGCGCCTGGCCGATCAGCACGTCCAGCTGCGCGTAGGCAGCAACATCGCGCTGCTCAACGGCCTGCTGCACATCATCTTCGCCAACGGTTGGGAGGATCGCGAGTTCCTTGCCTACCGCTGCGAGAACGAGCAGGCGCTGCGCGAACAGGTGCGCGAGCTGACGCCGGCGCTCACCAGCCGCCTGACCGGCGTGCCGGTGCTGGCGCTGATCGAGCTGGCACGGGCCTACAGCCAGGCGCGCCGTGCGTTCATCGCCTACGGCATGGGCATCACCCAGTTCCAGAGCGGCACCGGCAACGTGATCGCGGTGGCCAACCTGGCCCTGGCCTGCGGTCAGCTCGGGCGGCCGGGCACCGGCGTCAATCCGCTGCGCGGGCAGAACAATGTGCAGGGCGCTTGCGACATGGGCTGTCTGCCGGACGTCTATCCCGGCTACCAGAAGGTCAGTGACGCGGCGGTACGCGCCAGATTCGCCCGCGCCTGGGGCGTGGCGCAGCCCGCCGCAGCGGGGCTGACTTCGCTGGGCATGAGCGAGGCGGCGCTGCGTGGCGAGTTCCGCGCCTTGATGGTGCTCGGCGAGGAACTGGTGGTCACCGACCCCGACCAGCACAAGCTGGCGCGCGCCCTGCAGGCGCTGGATTTTCTCGTGGTGGTGGAGCTGACCCTGAGCGAAACCGCGCGCTATGCCGATGTGGTCCTGCCGGCGGCCGCCTTCGCCGAGAAGGACGGCACCTTCAGCAACTGCGAGCGGCGCGTGCAGCGGGTGCGCAAGGCGGTCGAACCCCCGGGTGAGGCGCGCGCGGACTGGCAGATCCTCGCCGCCCTTGCCGAACGCATGGGCTATTCCGGCATGGGCTGGGCGGATGCCGCCGCGGTGTTCGCCGAGATGGCGGCACTGACGCCCTCCTTCAGCGCCATGAGCCATGCGCGGCTCGAGCGTCCCGGCGGCCTGCAGTGGCCGTGCGATGCGGCGCATCCCGAGGGCTCGCCAATCCTGCATATGCAGAGCTTTCCGCGCGGGCGCGCACAGCTGCTGCCCGTTTCGCAGGTCGAACCGGATGAATGCCCGGACGCCGAATACCCGTTCTGCTTCACCACGCACCGGCTGCATTTCCACTACGGCGGCGGGGCGATGACCCGCAAGTCGCCGCTGCTCGAGCGGGAGACGCCGGCCGGGCTGCTGTTCATCCATCCGCAGGACGCGGCGCAGCTGGGCCTGCACGAGGCGCAGGGGGTACGGGTGCGCTCGCGGCGCGGCGTGCTGGAGACGCGGGCACACCTGACCGACGACGTGCCGCCGGGCACCGTCGGCATGCCGTATCACTTCCGGGAGGCCCCTTGTAATCGACTGACCAACAGCGCGCAGGACCCGATCAGCCACATGCCCGAGCTGAAGGCCTGCGCTGTGGCGCTCGAACCGTTGCCGGCCGACCAGGCGCCGCGCATCGAACTCGAACGGCCCCCGGAGGACTGCCATGCAGGCCCTTGAACTGGAATCGCGCGAGCTGCTGCGCGCCCATCTGGGCGAGCGGCGGCAGCTCTACCAACCGCTGCCGGACAGCCAGGGCGCCCTGCGCTGGCAGCGGCTGGAGGCCGGCTCCGCGCTGCCCTTCGCCGCGCCGGAGGAGCCGCCGCAGTTCGCCGCCAAGGCGTTCTTCTTCGCCGAGCGCGAGGCGCTGTTCCGCTACGAGCACGGCCGCTTCATTGCGCTGCTGCCCGAGCCGCAACCGCAGGTGCTGTTCGGCCTCAGCGCCTGCGACCTGACCGCGATCGCCTATCAGGACCGCTTCTTCGCCGACGACCCGCACTATCAACTGCGCCGGGGCGCCACCCTGCTGGTCGGTGTCGACTGCGCGCACAGTTGCCGGCACGGCTTCTGCGCGCGCATGGACAGCGGGCCGGACGTTCGCCCGGCGACGGCCGACCTGATCCTCTCGCGGCTCGACGCGCACTGGTTGCTGCTGGTGGCCTCCGCGGCGGGCGAGCGGGCGCTCGCCGGGCTGGCGCTGCCCGCCGCCGCGCCGGGCTGGGTGCACGAGCGGGCCGCGAATGCCCAGCGCGTGGCCGCCGAACAGGGCGAGCAGCCAGCGATCGCCGCCGGCCGCGCAGCGTTGAATGCCGGAACCGTAGCGCAGGGCACCTGGGACGAACTGGGCCTGCGCTGTTTCGGCTGCTCCGGCTGCACCTCGGTATGCCCGACCTGCTCGTGCTTCGCGCCAGCGCAGCAGGCGGGCGAGGGCGGTGTCGTTCAGGAGCGCGTCTGGGATTCCTGCCTGTATGCCGGCTTCCAGAAGGAAGCCAGCGGCCACAACCCCAGCGCCGGCCCGGGCCAGCTCGTGCAGCGCTTCTGGTATCACAAGTTCGGCGAGGCCTTTGCCGAGCGCTTCGGCCGCGATGGCTGCGTGGGTTGCGGCCGCTGCGATGCGGTCTGCCCCGGAAGCATCGGCGTGCACCAGGTGATGCAGAGGATCAGCCAGCCATGATCGACCTGACGCCCAGGCCGCTGCGCCTGCTCGAGGCCTATGCCGACGGTGAGGCCGCGCGGCATTTCACCTTTGCCTTCGAGCCCCGGCGGGACGAGCCGAGGGGGCGCCCCGGGCAATTCTTCATGCTCGCCCTGCCCGGTGTTGGCGAGGCCGCCTTTACCTATGTCAGCACACCCGATGCGAACGGCCGCTTCAGCGCGCTGATCCGCCGGACCGGCAGCCTCACCGCGGCGCTGTTCGCCCTCGAGGCGGGCGCGGTGCTCGGCTATCGCGGCCCGTTCGGCCGCCCCTGGCCCGAGCTACCGGCGACCGGACGCGTTCTGGCGGTTGCTGGCGGCTGCGGGCTGGCGCCCTTGGCCGGCTTGCTCGAACAGGCCCCGGAGCGGCTGGCGTTGATCTATGCCGCCCGCAGCCGGGCCCACCAGGTGCTCGGGCGCGAGCGCGAGCGGTGGCGGGCGCGATTGCGGCTGATCGAGACGCTCGACCAGGGCGAAGCCGGCCTGCCGGGCGGCAACCCGCTCACCGTCGTGCGTCAGTGGCTGAGCGAAGGCGAGGCGCCGGCCCTGGTGCTCAGCTGTGGCCCCGAGGCGCTGATGCTGGCGGTGGCACGCTGCTGCCTGGACGCAGGCATGGCGGCAGACCGGGTGTGGTTGTCGCTGGAGCGCCGCATGCACTGCGGCGTCGGGCTCTGCGGGCACTGCTACATCGGTGCGAGCTACGCCTGTCTCGACGGGCCGACCTATCGCTACGACGACTACCTGCAACTGCTCGCGGCCAGCGGCCAGGTCGCGGCGGCAGCCCTGCCACCGCAGCCGTGCTGAGGGTCAGTCGCGCTGCCAGTGCACATCGACGAAGTATTCCTCGTCGTTGTAGTGGATCTTCAGCTCGCCGTCGTAGGCCGCTTCCAGCGCATGGCCGATGCGCTGAGCCAGATGCACGCCGGTAGTGGTCACTTCCAGGCCGTCGGTCGCGTCGCTGATGGCCATCAGGCGCTCGAGCGGGTGTTCGCGCTTTTCCAGTTCCTCGGTGTTGCGCATCAGGCCGCAGAGTTCGTCGGGGTGCTGCAGCACGAACGCGCCGTGCAGTCTGACGGTGCCGGCCGGCACGTCTTCGTCGATGCGCTGGCAGGCCGGGCACAGCGCTTCCTGCGCATCGGCCGGGTTGATCAGCCCCTGCCAGGTCCAGCGGCCTTCCTGGTAGGCGGCGCCGCACTGCGGGCAAAGCGTATCGCTGCGCTGATGCCAGGCCTTGAGGTAGGGGTCGTGGTGTTCGGGTTGAAGGAGTTTGTCGCTGAGGCGCTGACGCTGTTTGTCCATTTTCAGAGTCTCGACAAGCAAGGAGAGGGGCCTTTTCAGCGTAGTTCACTGGTGCAGGTTTCGACGCCCCGTCTGCGCTGCCTGGCAGCCGCCGCCGAGCCCATCGAGCGGGCCTCGCGGCCAGGCAGCCGGCGCGCCTTGCAGGACAGGCGGCCGGCCGCAACTTGGGCCAGACTCAGACGATATTCGCCGACGCGGAGGAGACGACCATGTCCCTGACCATTCCCTTTCCCGACCGCCGCTATGCCGGCCAGGCGCTGGCCGAGCGCCTGCACCAGCTGGGCGATTGGGCCGGCGCCCTGGTGCTGGCCCTGCCACGCGGCGGTGTGCCGGTGGCCTTCGAGGTAGCCGAACGGCTGGGGCTGGAGCTGGACATCCTGGTCGTGCGCAAGCTCGGCGCGCCGGGCAACCGCGAGCTGGCGATGGGCGCTATCGCCAGTGGTGGCGTGCGGGTGATGAACCCCGACGTGGTCCGGCTCAGCCACGCTTCGCAGGCCGAGATCGATGCCACCATGGTCCAGGAAACCGACGAGCTGTACCGCCGCGAGAAGGCCTACCGCGCCGACCGCCCGCGGCCGGCGATCAAGGGCCGCGCGGTGATCCTCGTCGACGATGGCCTGGCCACCGGCGCGACCATGCGTGCGGCGGCCGAGGCGGTACGCAAGCTGGGCGCTACGCGTATCACCGTAGCGGTGCCGGTGGCGGCACCTGAAAGTATCGCGCAGCTGGAGCGGATCGCCGATCGGGTCGTCTGCCTGCACATGCCGTACGACCTCTATGCCATCGGCCGTTGGTACGAACTGTTCGACCAGACCTCCGACCGCCAGGTGGTGGAGTTGCTGCAGCAGGCCTGGGCGCGGGGAGGTGAACCGGCATGAACCCGCTCGTCAGCACCCCGATGCGCTTCACCCTGGGCCGGGCCCGGCTGCATGGCGACCTTCGCGTTCCGCCGCAGGCGTGCGGGCTGGTGGTCTTCGTGCATGGCAGCGGCAGCAGCCGACACAGCCCGCGTAACCGCAACGTGGCGCGCTATTTCAACGAGCGTGGCCTGGCCACGCTGCTGTTCGACCTGCTCACTACGCAGGAGCAGCCCCTCGACGAACTGACCCGGCGCCTGCGTTTCGACATTCCGCTGCTCAGCCAGCGGCTGACCGGCGTAGTCGACCAGCTGCGTCAGGACGCCGGGCTGCGCGAGCTGCGCATCGGCCTGTTCGGCGCCAGCACGGGCGCCGCCGCGGCCTTGATTACCGCGGCTTCGCGCCCGGCGGACATTGCCGCGGTGGTCTCGCGCGGTGGGCGGGTCGACCTGGCTGCCGATGCCCTGGAGCAGGTCCACGCGCCGACGCTGTTCATCGTCGGCGGGCGCGACCACGAAGTGCTGCGCCTCAACCGCGACGCCGCCGCGCGGCTGCGCTGCCCGCACCAACTGACCCTGGTCGAAGGCGCCACGCACCTGTTCGACGAGCCGGGCAGCCTGCAAGAGGTGGCGCGGCTCGCCGGTGACTGGTTCGTGCGGCAGCTGGCGCCCTGAGGCGGCTCAGGCGCGGCCGAGTTCGCCGAGCAGGTCGGCCTGGACGATCTCGATCCAGTAGCCGTCCGGGTCGCGGATGAAGGCGACGTGCTTCATGCCCTTGTCGAGCGTCTTGACGAAGGACACGTCCAGCTGTGCGAAGCGCGCACAGGCGCGTTCGATATCCGGTACGGAGAAGCAGATGTGGCCGAAGCCGCGCGGCTCGGCGTTGCCGTTGTGGTACTGGCTGTCGTCGGACTCGGTGCCCCAGTTGTGGGTCAGCTCGAGCACCGACTGGCGGCCGAAGGCGTAGCGCTGCCGTTCGGCGGCATCTTCGGGCACCGCCTCGCCACGGGTCATGGCGAGGAAGTACAGCGAGAAGCGCGCCTCCTCGAAGTCCAGCCGGCGCAGCAGGCGCATGCCCAGCACACGGCTGTAGAAGTCCAGCGAGCGCTCCGGGTCCTTGACCCGCAGCATGGTGTGGTTGAACACATAGTCCTGGGTCTCGGCATCGGGCTGTTCGCAGACGCCGGGCTGAAGTTCGGTATTGAACGGCATTGAGCGCTCTCCATCGGGCTAGGCAAGGCGGCCCATTCTAGAAGCACGCCCGCCGGCCACGGGTAGCACCGGACTACTACGCCGCGGTTCAGGCCTGGGCGTTGCTCGCCGCACCGCGTCGCTGCCGTGACGGCATGGCGAGCAGCTCCAGGGTTCTGGCCGACTGCCGACCATGCGTCAGATAGACCGTGCAGACCACGCGCAGCAGGGACGCCAGGTTGCCGACTTCACCGCGGCGCAGGATCACCTCGCTGTACAGCTGGTTGATGAACTGCGGCACGCCATAACCCTCGCCGGCGGCAATTTCCTCGAGGATCGACCAGAACTCGCGCTCTAGGCGCACGCTGGTCACCGCGCCCTGAAGGCGGATCGAGCGGGTCTGGTGTTCGTAGAGCGAAGGGTCGGTGGATGAATACAGATTGCACATAGCGGCTCCAGGTTGCGGTTGCGCCATCCCGGCGACGTTGTGAATGGCCCGCCGCGGCGGGCAGGTACGCGCATAGGACCATATCGGTTCGGCAATGGCTCCGCCAACCTCGCGATCCCGGCTTCGCAGGCGCGCCCGCGCGACCCTTGCGCACAAACGTAGTACCTCAGTGTTACCCGGCGCCGGCGAAGGCTGCCTAGGATGGCTTCCAAGGCAGGCCTGTCCCGTCCTGCCCAGAAGAACAACAAGAGGAGACATGCCATGAGCGAGATGACGCTCGACCGCCGGCGCTTCCTGCAGGGCGCCGGCAGCCTGCTGATGGGTACCCTGCTGTTCGCCAACGGCCCGGTGGCGCTGGCCGCGCCGACGCGCAGCTGGTCGCTGCCGCTGAGCCGCCTCGATGGCCACCAGGCCGAGCGCCTGCTGGTCATGGTCCGCCGGCTCTATCCCCACGACAGCATGGAGGATGCCGTCTACGCCCTGGTGGTCAAGGAACTCGACAGCCGTGCCGCCGCCGACCCGGGGCTCGCCGATCTGCTGCGCGAAGGGGTGGTCACGCTTGACCGCGCCGCGGGCGGCGACTGGCTGGCGGCCGATGCCGGGGAACAGCAGGCGATCCTCGAAACGTTGCAGGCGCAGCCGTTTTTCGCCCAGGTGCGCGGCGTGGCGGTGACGGCGCTGTACAGCAACGAGCTGGCCTACCTGCACTTCGGCTATGAAGGCGCCTCCTTTCCCAAGGGCGGCTACCTGCACCGTGGCTTCAACGACCTGTCCTGGCTGCCCGACCCGCCGCTGAACGCCAGTCCGAAGCCCTTTGCCTGAGGTGACCCAGATGACGACCTATCAGTACGACGACGATTCGGTAGTGGTGATCATCGGCTCCGGTGCCGGTGGCGGCACCCTGGCCAACGAGCTGTGCCAGAAGGGCGTGCCGGTGGTGCTGCTCGAGGCCGGCAAGCGCGAGTCCCCGGCGACCTTCATCAACGACGAGTGGCCCTCGTTCAACCAGCTGAGCTGGGGCGACCCGCGCACCACCTCCGGCTCCTGGCGCATCGCCCGCGATTTTCCCAACCTGCCGGCGTGGATCTGCAAGACCGTCGGTGGCACCACCACGCACTGGGCCGGCGCCAGCCTGCGCCTGCAGGCGCACGAATTCCGTGCCCGCGACACCTACGGCGCGATCAACGGCGCCGACCTGCTCGACTGGCCGCTGACCCTCGAAGACCTCGCGCCGTACTACGCGCGCGCCGAGGACAAGATGGGCGTGACCCGCACCCACGACATCCCCGGGCTGCCGGGCAACAACAACTTCAAGGTGATGTACGCCGGTGCGCAGAAACTCGGCTACCGGCACTGCTCCACCGGGCGCATGGCGATCAACAGCCGGCCGCGCAACGGCCGTGCCGGTTGCCAGCAGCTGGGCTTCTGCTTCCAGGGCTGCAAGATGGGCGCGAAGTGGTCGACGCTCTACACCGAGATCCCTGCCGCCGAGGCTACCGGCAAGCTGGAGCTGCGCACCCAGGCGCAGGTGCTGCGCATCGAGCACGACGCCCGCGGCCGCGCCAGCGCGGTGGTCTACGCCGATGCCGAGGGCCGGCTGCAGCGGCAGAAGGCGCGGCTGGTGGCGGTGGCCGGCAATGCCATCGAGACGCCGCGAATCCTGCTCAACTCGCAGTCGAGCCTGTTTCCCCACGGTCTGGGCAACGGCTCGGGCACCGTCGGGCGCTATTACATGCGCCACACCACCGGCTCGGTGTTCGCCGAGTTCGAGGAACCGGTGCACTTCTACCGCGGCACCATCATGGCCGGGATCATCAGCGACGAGGTGCTGCATCGTCCCGAGCGCGGCTTCGCCGGCGGCTACGAGATGGAGACGCTGTCGCTGGGCCTGCCGTTCATGGCGGCGTTCTTCGACCCGGGCGCCTGGGGCAGCGACTTCACCCGCGTGATGGATCGCTACACCCATCTCGCCGGGCTGTGGATCGTTGGTGAGGACATGCCGCGGCCGACCAACCGCATCACCCTCAACGAGGCGGTGCGCGATGCCTGGGGCATGCCGGTGGCGAACGTCCACTACGACGACCACCCCAACGACCTGGCCATGCGCGAGCACGCCTACCGCCAGGGCGAGGCGCTCTACCAGGCGGTGGGTGCGACCAAGGCGCATCGTCTGCCGCCGTTTCCGTCGACGCACAACCTCGGCACCTGCCGGATGAGCGCGAAGGAGGATGACGGGGTCTGCAACCGCTATGGGCAGAGCCACGAGGTGGCCAACCTGTTCATCTCCGATGGCAGCCAGTTCACCAGCAGCGCGGCGGAAAACCCCACGCTGACCATCGTCAGCCTGGCGATCCGCCAGGCCGAGTACATCGCCGAGCAACTGAGCACGCGCGCCGTGTAGGGCCGGCCGGGCGGCGGCGCCGGCTCAGTGCTCGGCCAGCCGCCGGGCGAAGGCCTGCAGGGCGGCCTGGCCCACCACGTCGCCGGGCAGCAACGGCAGCTCCTGCAAGGGCAGCTGGCCGAGCCGCTGGCGCAGGGTGGCCAGGTGCTGCGCCTCCTGCGCGTGGCGTTCGGCGAGAAAGCGGCCGGCATCGTTCGGTGAGCGCTTGTTGACGACCAGGGCGGCCACCGCGATGCCGCTGCGCGCAAGCTTGTCGTGCAGCTCCAGGGTCTCGAGTACCGGCAGGCGTTCGGCCGCCAGCACCACGACGAAGGCGCAGCGTTTGCTGTCGCTGATCAGCTCGCGCAGTGCGGCGAAGCGCTCGCGGCGCCGGTTGAGGATGCGCCGGATGCGCGCGCCGCGGTCGCCTTCCGCTTGCTCCTCGGGCCCGCCCAGCACATTGCGCCCCAGGCCCTCGTCCTGGCCGAGGTTCTGCAGGACCTGGCTGAAGCGCGACTGGCGCTGCTGGCGCTGCAGCAGGCCTTCGGTCCAGGCGGTCATCATTTCCGGCAGCGCCATCAGCCGCGCGGTATGGCCCGAAGGCGCGGTGTCGAACACCAGCAGATCGTAGCTCGCCAGGCCGTCGAGCAGGGTGTCGGCGATACGCTCGAGCAGCGCGGCTTCGTGCATGCCCGGCGCCTCGCGTGACAGCGCCATGTGCTTGTCGACCTCGCCGGCCAGGTGCGGCGGCATCAGCTGGCGCAGCGCGGCGCCGACCTGCGCCAGGTGTTCGCGGGTGGTCAGCTCCGGGTCCAGCTCCAGGCCGTCGAGCCCCGGGGCCAGGCGTACCGGCTGCGGGCCGACCTCGCGTTGCCAGAGGTGGCCGAGGTTGTGCGCCGGGTCGGTGGATACCAGCAGCACGCGGCGCCCGGCCTCGGCCTGGGCCAGCGCGGTGGCGGCGGCAACGGTGGTCTTGCCGACGCCGCCCTTGCCGCTGAAGAACAGCACGCGGCGGCGCGCGGCCAGCGTCAGCAGCATCCGATGTGCTCCAGCGGCGAGCGCTCCATGCCCATGCGCCGGTGCCAGTCGTGAAAGCGCTCGTAGAGCTCGGGCATCAGTTCCAGGGTGTACCAGGCCGCCGGGTTGGGTACGCCAAGCATCTCGGAGAACACCAGCAGCATGAACAGGTCCTCCTCGTCGCGCCGGGCGCGGGCGAAGGTGCGCCGGTAGGGCGCGACGTAGAACTCGCGCAG
This sequence comes from Stutzerimonas sp. CXK-1, assembly GCF_057738225.1. Lineage (NCBI taxonomy): Bacteria > Pseudomonadati > Pseudomonadota > Gammaproteobacteria > Pseudomonadales > Pseudomonadaceae > Stutzerimonas > Stutzerimonas sp. CXK-1. The sequence goes on from NZ_CM173217.1 coordinate 412,047, forward strand.
CCCGGCCGAGAGCTGGGCGAGGATCTTCACGGCAGCGGCTCGTCGGTGGGCACGTCGACCAGCGGATCGCGGCCGCCGCGCATGGCGATCACCGCTTCGAAGGTCACCCAAAGTGCGGCGATGAGGATGATCACGTCCATGCCCAGCAGCAGCCAGTTCTCGGCGCGGAAGAACTGGCCCATCTGCACCAGCAGCGCATAGATCGACATCACCAGCAGGAACACCAGCGGCACCAGGGTGTAGATCGCCGGGCGGCCCTGCTTGATCAGGATCACGGTGATGATCGCCAGGGTCAGCCCGGCGAGCAGCTGGTTGGTGGTGCCGAACAGCGGCCAGATGACCATGCCGCCGGTGCCGTCCGAGCCGGCGCCGTAGGCCAGTGCCATGCATACGCCGACGGCGATCAGGGTGCCGACCAGGGTGTTGACCTTGAAGCCGGCCAGCTCGCCGGCTTCCTGGATGACGAAACGCTGCAGGCGCAGGCCGGTGTCCATGGTGGTGCCGGCGAAGAGAATCGCCATCACCGCCAGCACCGTGGCACCGAGGTCGGCCGGCAGCCCCAGGCCGTTGGCCAGCAGGGTGCCGCCGCCGGCGACAAAGGCGTTCACGCCGCCCTGGCCGAATGCGGTGTAAACCTGCTGCCAGTCGAGCAGGCTGGCGAAGCCCGCGGTGCAGCAGATGATCGCGGCGAGCGAGAGCATGCCTTCGCCCATGGCGCCGAAGTAGCCGACGAAGCGGGCGTCGGTTTCCTTGTCCAGCTGCTTGGACGTGGTGCCCGAGGCGACCAGCCCGTGGAAGCCGGAGATCGCGCCGCAGGCGATGGTGACGAACAGCAGCGGCACGATGCTCGGCGTGTCGGCCGGCATCTCGGCGTTGTAGGCCGGGGCGACGATGTCCGGTGCGCCGAACAGCACCGCCAGGTAGAGCAGGCCGAGGCCGACGAACAGCTGCAGGCCGTTGATGTAGTCGCGCGGCTGCAGCAGCACCCATACCGGCAGCAGCGAGGCGATCGCCGCGTAGAGGAACAGCAGCAGGATCCAGAACGACTTGGCCGACAGGCCCAGCACGCTCTCCGGCAGCACGATGGGGTAGGCGTTGCCGAGCAGGATCAGCGCATAGAGCACGATCACCCCGCCGACCGACGGCCACAGCAGCTTCATGTTGTAGCGGTAGATCATCTGGCCGATCACCAGCGCGACGAGGATCGCCCCCCACACCGGAATCACCGAGGTCGGTGTGGACACCAGCAGGTTGGAGATCACCGCGGCAAAGGCGCCGTTGACCATCAGCAGGACGAGAAAGATCACCACCAGGAACAGGCTGCGCCCGCGCGAGCCGATCAGCCGGCCGCTGAGCATGCCGACCGACTGGCCCTTGTTGCGTGCGCTGGCCCAGAGCGCGCCGAAGTCGTGCACGCCGGCAAAGAAGATCGTGCCCAGCACCACCCAGAGAAATGCCGGCACCCAGCCCCAGATCACCGCGATCGCCGGGCCGACGATCGGCGCGGCGCCGGCCACCGAGGTGAAGTGGTGGCCCCAGAGCACGAATTTGTTGGTGGGCACGTAGTCCACGCCGTCGCGCATGCTGTGCGCCGGGGTGCGGTAGTTCGGGTCGAGCCGGTAGATCTTCTCGGCGATGAACTTCGAATAGAACAGGTAGCCGAGGCTCATGGCCCCCAGGCCGATCAGCAGCAGAACGATGGCGCTCATGGCGATTTCCTTGGTCGTGCCGTCGCGCCGGGCCGCTGTCGGTGCCCGCGAGGCGGCTTGGTCTTGTTGTCGCTGCGCGCGCGGGCGCTCAGATCACTGACCCGCCTGCGGCGCAGGCGTTCCTTGCCGGTTGCCGGGCCGCGGCGGGCGGGAGCGAAACGGCAATCTGCTGAAACAAGGCGGCTCGGGCCGGCAGTGGACAGCACCGAACTCTTGGCCTCGACTGTCAAACAAAGAAGCCATGACTCGGGAAAACCCCATGGATCGCACCATGCGCAGACACCCAGGCTTCAACCCGCTCGGCTGGTTGCTCGCTTACGCGGCCCTCTGGGCGCTGTTCAGCGAGGGGCGCGGCTGGTTGGTCGGCATCCCCGCGGTATTGCTCGCCACCTGGCTGAGCCTGCGCCTGGGCCTGCAGCCCTGGCGGCTGCGTTGGCGCGCCCTGCCGGGGTTTCTCGGCTTCTTCCTCTGGCACATGACGATCGGTGGCATCGACGTGGCGCGGCGGGCCCTGGGTTCGCCCCGGCGCGTCGCACCGGCCTGGGCCGGCTACCGCCTGGCCAGCCGCGTGCCGCGCGTGCGGCTGTTGCTTTCGGCGCTGGTGGGGCTGCTGCCCGGGACGCTGGCGTCGCGCATCGAGGGCGATGTGTTGCGCGTCCATGTGCTCGACGCCACGCAGGCCTGGGAGCCGACCGTGGCGGAACTGGAGCGGCGGCTGCAGCGGCTGTTCGGCGAGGGGAGGGGCGCATGACAGTGCTCGCGGCGTTCGTGCTGCTGACCCTGCTGCTCGGCCTGGTGCGCGTGGTCCGCGGGCCGGCTCGGGTCGACCGGCTGCTGGTGATCCAGCTCTTCGGCACTGCCGGCACCGCGGTCCTGCTGGTGCTGGCCGACGCCGGGCAGCAGCCGGCGCTGCGTGACGTGGCGCTGCTGCTGGCCCTGCTCGCGGCCATCGCCAGTGCTGCGCTGGTCCAGCTGCTGCGGCGGAGCCGCCATGAGTGACTGGCTGCACTGGGCCAGCTGGGCGCCGCTGCTGGCGGGCCTGGGTTTTCTGGCGGCTGGCAGCCTCGGCCTGCTGCGTTTCCCCGATGCGGTCAGCCGGCTGCATGCGCTGACCAAGGCCGACACCCTGGGCCTCGGGCTGATCGTCCTCGGCCTGTCGCTGCGCGCCGACAGCCTGCTGGCGATCGCGCAGATGCTGCTGATCTGGCTGCTGATCCTGGCCTCCGGCGCCGTCGCCTGCCAGCTGCTCGCGCGGCAGAGCGAGGAGGACGGGCATGAGTGAGCTGCTGCTCGACGGCACCCTCGGCGTGTTGCTGCTCGGCCTGGCGGCCGGGGCACTGCATGCCCGCCAGCTGTACGCGGCGGTGCTGCTGTTCATCGCTTTCGGGCTGATCCTGGCGCTGGTCTGGGCCCGTCTCGGCGCGGCGGACCTGGCGCTCGCCGAAGCGGCGATCGGCGCCGGCCTCACCGGCGTGCTGCTGTTCGCTGCGCTGGCCCGGCAACCGCTGGAAGGCAGCGAGCCGCGCCTGCCGGCACCGCGGCGGCTGGCGGTGCTGGCGGTACTGTTGCCCCTGTTCTGGCTGTTGTTCGATGCCGTGGCGCCGCTGGCCGAGGCGCGTTCGCCGCTGCCGGCAGCGGTCGAGGCGGCGTTGCCTGACAGCGGCGTGAGCCACCCGGTGACGGCCGTGCTGCTGAATTTCCGGGCCTGGGACACCCTGCTCGAACTGGCGGTGCTGCTGCTGGCGCTGCTCGGCGCCCGGCAGAGCGGCCCGGCCCGGCTGTTGCTGAGCCGGCCCTGGCCGCTGCTGCGCGCCTGGGCCCCGACCCTGGCGCCGCTGCTGGTGCTGGCCAGCGGCTATGTGCTCTGGCGCGGCGCGGCCTCGCCCGGTGGCGCCTTTCAGGCCGGCGCGGTGCTGGCCGCAGGGCTGGTGCTGCTGCGCCTGGCCGATGCCCTGCCGGCGCTCGGCTGGCACCGCCTGCCGCTGCGCCTGGCGGTGCTCGGCGGGCTGCTGCTGTTCGTCGGCGTGGCTGCCGCGTGCGCCTGGTTCGGGCGTGGCTGGCTGACCTATCCCAGCGGCTGGGCCAAACCGCTGATCCTGCTGATCGAGGCCGCAGCAACCCTGTCCATCGGCCTCAGCCTGGCGCTGCTGGTGGTCGGCGAGCGCGCGGAGCGCCAGCGATGAACGCCACACTGCTGTGGGTTGCCCTTGGCCTCGGGCTCTGGCTGCTCGGCCTGCATGGCCTGCTGACCCTGCGCCAGCCGCTGCGGCGGATCATCGCCATCAACCTGATGGGCAGTGGCGTGTTCCTGCTGATGATCGCCCTGGCGGCGCGCCACACGCCGACCGATCCCCTGCTGGTGGCGCTGGTGGTCACCGGTCTGGTGGTGGCCGTCAGCGCCACGGCCCTGGCCCTGCGCCTGGTCAACGGCCTGGCCCGCCGCGACGAGAAACGGTCATGAACAGCGCCTTGCTCAGCCTGCTGCTGCCGCTGGCCGGCGCGCTCTGGCTGCTGCTGGCCCGGCCGCGTCGACCGGGACGCTGGGTGGTCGCTGTGAGCCTCGCCAGCCTGCTGGCCGCAGCCTTGGCGCTCGTCGAGGTCCTCGCCGGTGGCAGCCAGCAGCTGCTGGTCGGTGGCTGGGCGGAAGGCTTGGCGATCCGCCTGCGGCTGACCCCGCTGGCCGCGCTGCTGTTGCTGTTCACCGCGTTGCTGCACCTGCTGGTAGCGCTGTACGCCACGCGCATCGCCCATGCGGCGGGCGGCGAGGACTTCTGGCCACTGTCCTGCCTGCTGCAGGCGGCGCTCGCGGCGCTCTGGCTGTCGGCGGATCTGTTCAATCTCTACGTCACGCTGGAGCTGCTCGCCCTCTGCGCGGTGGCGCTGGTCGCACTGGCCGGCGATGCGGCCTGGAAGCCGGCGCTCAACTACCTGCTGCTGTCGCTCGCCGGTTCGCTGGCCTATCTGCTGGGCGTGGCACTGCTCTATGGACGCTACGGCGTGCTCGACATCCCCTCGCTGGCGGCGTTGGCCGAGGCGGATGCCGCGACCCGCACGGCGCTGTTGCTGGCCAGCCTCGGCCTGATGCTCAAGGCGGCGCTGTGGCCACTGCACCTGTGGTTGCCACCGGCCCACGCCGCGGCGCCGACGGCAGTCAGCGCCCTGCTTTCGGCGCTGGTGGTCAAGGGGCCGCTGTACATCCTCTGGCTGCTGTGGAGCGAGATTGCCCCCGCCGAGCTGGGCCGCGAGGCCGGTGGCCTGTTCGCCGCCGCCGGCGTGCTGGCGCTGCTGGCGGGGGGATGGTCGGCGCTGCGTGCGCCGTTGCTCAAGAGCCTGGTCGCCTATTCGACGGTGGCCCAGCTGGGGTATGCGCTGCTCGCGCTCGGCCTGTTGCTGCAGCTGCAGGACCCGCGACTGCACGCTGCGCTGTGGCTGTTCGTGCTGGCGCACGGGCTGGCCAAGGCCTCGATGTTTCTCGCTGCCGGTGAGCTGAAGAGCATTCTGGGCAGCACGCGCGTACGCGGGATGAAGGGAGCCAGCCAGAACGTGCCGGTGGCGCTGACCGCCTTTGCCGTGGCCGGTGGCAGCCTGATCGGGCTGCCGCCCAGTGGCGGTTTTGTCGCCAAATGGCTGCTGCTCGAGCCGCTGCTGGCCGAGCCGCGGCTGTGGCCCTGGGCCTTCGGCATCCTGCTCGGCACGCTGCTCTCGGCTGCCTATGTGATGCGCGTGGTCAGCCATGGCTTCGACCGCGCCCGGCCGAACCCGCCGAGCCTGCGTGCCGATCGCCCGGCGCAATGGCTGGCGCTGCTGCCGGCGCTGCTGGTCTGGTGCCTGGCGCTGGTCAGCGAACCGCTGCTGCGCTGGCTCGGAGGGTTGGGCTGATGAATCCGCAGACCTGGCTGCCCCTGGCGATCGTACTCAGCTCGCTGCTGCCCGGGCTGATCATCTTCGCCCTGCGCGAGGAGCAGCAGCGCCTGCGGGTGACGCTCAACCTGCTCGGCGTGACCGTCAAGCTGGTGCTGGTGGGCTGGTTGCTCTACGGCGTCAGCCAGGGACTGGAATTCCGTTTCAGCGTGCCGCTGTTGCCGGGGGCGCCGCTGGTACTGCAGGCCGACGCGCTGTCGCTGCTGTTCGTCGCGCTGTCTTCGCTGCTCTGGGCGGCGACTACGCTGTACGCCATCGGCTACCTGGAGCGCTCACCGCTGCGCTCGCGCTTCTTCGGCTATTTCAGCCTCTGCGTCAGCGCCACCGTGGGCATCGCCCTGGCCGGCAACCTGGTCAGCTTTCTGCTGTTCTACGAACTGCTGACGCTGGCGACCTTTCCGCTGGTGGTGCACCGCGGCACGCCCGATTCGCTGGCCGCCGGCCGGGTCTACCTCGCCTATACGCTGGGCGGCGGGGCGCTGGTGCTGATGGGCGTGGCCCTGCTGCACGGGCTGGCGGGCACGCCGGACTTCCAGGCGGCCGGCTACCTGCTCGGCCAGGTCGACGAACATGAACTGGCACTGCGCGTGGCCTTTGTGCTGCTGATCGCCGGGCTGGGGGTCAAGGCGGCGCTGATTCCGCTGCACGGCTGGCTGCCCCAGGCGATGGTCGCGCCGGCGCCGGTCAGCGCGCTGTTGCATGCGGTGGCGGTGGTCAAGGCCGGCGCCTTTGGCATCGTCCGCGTGGTCTACGACGTATACGGCGCCGAGGCGCTGCTCGAACTGGAACTGACTCGGCCGCTGCTCTGGCTGGCGGCAGCGACCATCCTGTTCGGCTCGTTGCGCGCGCTGCAGCAGCAGGAGCTGAAGAAGCGCCTGGCCTACTCGACGATCAGCCAGGTGTCCTACATCACCCTGGGCGTCGCCCTGCTCGGGCCGATCGCCGCGGTGGGCGGGCTGGTGCACCTGGTGCACCAGGGGCTGATGAAGGTCACGCTGTTCTACTGCGCCGGCAATTTCGCCGAGACCCTCGGCATTCACCGCATCCGCGAAATGGACGGTGTCGGCCGGCGCATGCCCTGGACCATGACCGCCTTTTCGGTTGGCGCGCTGGGCATGATCGGCATTCCGCCGATCGCCGGGTTCATCAGCAAGTGGACGCTGGGCTTGGGCGCGCTGGAGGTCGGCCAGGACTGGGTCGTCCTGGTACTGCTCGGTTCCGCCTTGCTCAATGCGGCGTACTTTCTGCCGCTGCTCTGGCGCGGCTGGTTCGCCACGCCGGCGGACTGGCACGAGAACCGCTGGGCCGAACGGCGCCTGGAAACCCACTGGATGCTCCTGTTGCCGCCGCTGTTCACCGCGCTGTTGTCGTTGCTGGTCGGCCTGCTGGCGGCCACCGCGTTGAGCCCGCTGGGCTGGAGTCAGCTGATCGTCGAGCGGGAGTTCGTCCTGTGAACGCCTGGCTCTGGCTGCTGGTGCCGCTCGCACCGCTGTTTGCCGCAGCCCTGCTGCCGTGGCTGCGCGAGCGCCTCCTGCCGCTGCTGCCGCTGACCTGCCTGCCGGGTCTGCTGGCAGCCCTGCAGCCGGCGCCGGCGCTGGAACTGCCCTGGCTGTGGGAAGGCGTGCGCTGGGGCGGCGATGACCTGCTGACGCGCGCCTGGCTGGGCTTTTCCGCAGTGCTCTGGTCGGCGGTTGGCAGCCTGGCAGCCGATGCGAAGCGGCTGCGCTTCTGGGTGTTCCGGCAGCTGGCGTTGGCCGGCAACCTGCTGCTGATCGTTGCTACCGACGCGCTCAGCTTCTACCTGGGCTTCAGCGCCATGAGCCTGGCTGCCTACGGGTTGATCGCCCACCACGCCGGGCCGCGCCCGCGCCGCGCCGCGCGCTTGTACCTGCAGCTGGCGCTGTGCGGCGAGATGTTGCTGCTCGCCGGGCTGCTGCTGCGTAGCCACGCGACCGGGCAGGCGTTCGACTTCGCCAGCTGGCAGGCCCAGCCGATCGACTCGCTCAGCCTGGGCCTGCTGCTGGTCGGCCTGGGCCTGAAGGCGGGTTTCTGGCCGCTGCATGTCTGGCTGCCGCTGGCCCACCCCGAGGCGCCGGCACCGGCCAGTGCGGTGCTTTCCGGGGCGATGCTCAAGGCCGGGGTGCTGGGTCTCTGGCGATGCCTGCCGGCGGCCGATCCGACGCTCGCGGCCTGGAGCACGCCCATGCTGCTGGCGGGGCTGTTCGGCGCCTTCTATGCCGCCGCGCTGGGGCTGTGTGCCAGCAAACCCAAGGCGGTGCTGGCCTGGTCGTCGGTGAGCCAGATGGGCTGGCTGCTGATGATCCTGGCGCTGGCCTGGGGCGCCGGGGCGCCGTCTGCGGCGTTGCTGACCCTGCTCGTGCTGTTCGGCGTGCATCACGGCCTGGCCAAGGGGGCGCTGTTTCTCGCCGCCGGGCTGGCGCACGACAGTCGCCTCACGCGCGGGAGCTGGCTCGTGCTCTGGTTGCCGGCGCTGGCAATCATGGGCGCGCCGCTGACCAGCGGAGCGGCGGTGAAGTACTTGCTCAAGGATGCCTGGCACGCCAGCCCGCTTGCCGCCTGGGGCGTGCTGTTGGCGCTGGCCAGCGTGGCCACCGCGCTGTTGCTGCTGCGCGCCCTGTGGCTGCTGCGTGGCGAGCAGCGGGCGATGCGCCGACCGGCGCCGCGGCCATCGCAATGGTTGCCCTGGGCGCTGCTGAGCCTCGCGCCGGTGGTATTGCCGTGGGTCTGGTCGCCGCTGCGCGAACCGCTGCTTGCCGGGCTCTATCCCGGCGGCGTCTGGGCGGCGCTCTGGCCGTTGCTGGCAGCGCTGGGCCTGGCGGCCCTCGCATTGCAGCGGGGCTGGAGCGTGCCGCGGCGCCTGAGGCAGCTGCCGAACCCGGCGCTGGTGGCGTCGCTGCGGCTGACCCGCCTGCTGCGCCGGCCCCCCCTGCCGGAGCCGAACTGGCAGCCCGATCGCAGCGCCTGGCGCCGTCGCGAGCGGCACTGGAACCGCTGGCTCGATCGCGGTGTGCTGGCTTTCAGTGCCTGGCTGCTGGCGCTGCTGCTCTGGCTCGGCTGGCTCTGGTGAGGCCGGGCACGGCGCCCCCTTGCCCAACTTGATCGAGCACGCAAAAGCGCTGCCTGCCCCCAGATGTTTCGAAACTTTTCAGCGAGCGCTCCGCTCCTATTTTTTGGTGCGCGACCGATCGCGCTCCGACTTTCCCCATGCCTGCTGGCAGGCGCGCAGACAAGGAGGTAGCAGTGCAACGCTTCGATGTGCTGGATAGTTTTCGCGGCCTCTGTGCCTTGGCCGTGGTGTTGTTCCACGCGCAGATCCTGCTGAGCTTTTCCGAGCTCGGGTTCTTTCGCAACGCGGACCTGTTCGTCGAGTTCTTTTTCGTGCTCAGTGGCTTCGTGCTCTGCCACGCCTACGGCAACCGGCCGTTCAGCCCGGACGTGCTGCGCCGTTTCGTGATCAGCCGGACATTCCGCCTGCTGCCCCTGCACCTGGTGATGCTCGCCGTGTTCATCCTGCTCGAGTGCGCCAAGCTGGTTGCCCAGCATCACGGCTTCTCGTTCAACGACCCGGCCTTCAGTGGCAAGACCGCGCCCGGCGAAATCCTGCCCAATGCGCTGCTCATGCAGTCCTGGCTGCCCTGGAGCGAAAGCCTGTCGTTCAACACGCCGGCCTGGAGCATCAGCATTGAGTACTACCTGTATCTGGTGTTCGGCCTGACGCTGCTGCTGATGCCGCGCCGCAGCCTGCAGCTGTTCGCCGCGGTATCGCTGGTGAGCGCTGCGTTGCTGTTCGTCGAGCCGGAGCCGATGCTGGCGTTCATCCGCCGTGGCGGCACCTGTTTCTTTGCCGGCGTGCTGCTGTACCGGCTCTACGAGCGAATCCGCGAGGCGGTGATGCGGCTGGACGACGGCCCCCTGTTCGATGCGCTGGAGCTGCTCGGTGTGCTGCTGGTCTACCGGGTGCTGACCGCCGAACTACCGCACAAGGGGCTGCTCGCCAGCCTGCTGTTCTGCGCCGTGATCCTGGTCTTCGCCTTCGAGCGCGGGGTGATCTCGCGGCTGCTGCGGATGCGGCTGTTCAAGCGCCTCGGCGAGCTGTCGTTCTCGATCTACCTGACCCATGCCGCGGTGCTGTTCGTCTTCACCAGCGTGGCGATTGTGCTGTCGCGGCTGCTCGGCGCCGAGTTCACGGTGATTCTGGAGAACCCGCAGAGCCACCAGATCATGCGCTACATCACCTCCGGCGATCGCCTGATCGATGTGCTGCTGACCGTGGCCTTGCTGGGCGCGGTGCTGATGGTCTCGACGTTCACCTACCACTGCATCGAACTCAAGGGGATGGCGCTCGGCCGGCGCCTGAGCCAGAGCCAGCCGCGGCACCTGTCGCGGGTCTAGCGGCTCAGCCGGCGTGGCTGTCCGGCGCCTCCGCCGGCGGCCACTGGCGGCGGATCGGGGGCTGTTCGCGGCCATCGACCCACCAGCGCAGCTCGGCCTGCAACCGAACCCCGGCTCCAGCACCGAGGCGATTGCGCACCGGGCAGAGCGGTTCGCTCGCGGCCACCAGCGTGCCGCCCTGGCCGCTGCGACTGGTGCCGGCGGCGCCGGTCGAGGTCAGCTGCAGGCGATAGCGCACCTGCTGGCCGTGGCCGGTAAAGCACAGTTGAGTCTGTATCCCATCCTCGCCGGCGGCGGAGAGGCTGAGCGCTGCCTGTACGCCATCCGCGGCGCTGGCGAGCAGTATCGAGGCGAGTGTCATGGCGAGCATCCGTTCGGCTTCCTGCGTGGGCGGCGTCCTGCCGGGTTCAACGCCGCTGGATGAGTTGGATGTCCATCCCCGAGCCGTGCTGGATGATCGCGCCGCTGAGGCCGTCGCCCTGCTGCTCCAGGCGTGCGTTGTTGTAGTCGCCAACCTGCTCGATGCTGGCCGCATTGTCGTTGCCGAGCTGGACGATGGCGGCGTTGTTGCCGTAACCGGACTGGCGGATCAGCGCCTCCAGCCCGCTGCCCTGCTGCAGGATCAGCGCTTCCTGGGCGGCACCGTTCTGCAGGATGCGGCCGCGCAGCAGCTGGCCGCGCTGGTCGAGCAGGGCCTGGTTGTCGCTGCCCTGCTGCAGCACCCAGGCGCTGCGGTTCAGCGGATCCTGCGCGGCGGCGCTGGTCGCTGCGCCGTAGAGGTCGGCGTTGTCCAGCAGGTCGGCGGCCTGCAGCGTGGCGGGCCCGGCGAGCAGGGCGGCCAGGCCGAGCGCAGCGGCACAGAGGGGAGGCGTCATGGCACGCTCCTCGAAGAATCGACCAGCCGATTCTTCGCGCTGCCCGCTGGGCTGGATATCCATCCGAGGATGGAAAAACGCGCAAATGCGAGGCTTAAGCCGTACCGGCTCAGGCCTCGCACGACTCGGTCCAGTCGAGCCGGCTGCGCAGCAGGTAGGCCGCCTCGGCGCGGTTGGAGGCGCCGATCTTGCGCAGCAGATTGTGGATATGGCTCTTGATGGTGTGCGGGCTCAGGCACAGGCGTTCGGCGATTTCCGCGTTGGACAGGCCTTTGCCGGCGAGGCTGAGGATCTCCCGTTCGCGCAGTGTCAGCGTGGCCTTGCTCTCGGCCAGCTGGCGCATCCGCCGCAACTGGCCGAGCAGCCGCTCCATGAGCATGCGCGGCAGCCAGTCGCCGCCGGCCAGCAGGGTGCGGATGCCACTGAGCAGGTGTTCGGGTGTGGCCTGGGTGTAGAACACGCCGCGTATCCAGGGGTGACGATCGACCAGCGCCATGGCCTGGTCCGGCACGATGTTGACCAGGGCCAGCGGCGTCTTGCCGTCGATCTGTTCGATCAGCGAGGACAGTTCGCCGGTTTCGCTGTGCCCGGCATCGACCAGGATCAGGTCGCCGTCGAGGCCGTTCTCCGGCGGCGACAGGCTGGCCAGTGCCACCTTGAGGTGGGCCTGTTCGTCGAGAAAGTGGCGAAAGAAGCGCCCCAGCAGTTCGTTGTGGGTCAGAAGGGTGACTCTGCCGCTGGCAGAGGTTTCGCCCCGGGTAAGATCCGCATCCATGTCCGGTACCTAGAGTCGGGCTGCAAGTGAAAGGTGGCAAAAGTCACTAACCGACCAGCCCCTGACGTCGAAGTTCATGCCGCGAGTGGAAAAGCCGCGAATATGCCGCCAATTCGAGGCGATTGCTTCGCGCCGTCGGCAAATGCGCTAGGGTTAGCGAATGCTCGAATTTCAGGCCGCGACGACCAAGCGCCGCGAACTCAGCCTCCGCGCCCTGGCGACCGGGCTGCTGCTGGGGGCCGTGCTGGTGCCCTCCAATCTTTATTCCGGGTTGAAGATCGGCTGGTCGTTCAACATGTCGATCATCGCCCTGCTGGTCGGCTACACCCTCTGGCAGAGCGCGGCAGCCTGGTTCGGCCGGCCACCGTGGACGCTGCATGAAAGCAACATCAACCAGACCACGGCTTCGGCCTGTGCCTCGATCGCCTCGGCCGGCCTGGTCGCGCCCATTCCCGCCTACAGCCTGCTGACCGGCGAGCAGGTGCCGACCTGGCCCCTGGTCGCCTGGGTGTTTTCGGTCAGCTTTCTCGGCGTCTGGGTGGCTTGGTATCTCCGGCCATCGTTGATCGTTGGCGCCGGTCTGCGGTTTCCCGAAGGCATGGCGACCCTGGCGACGCTCGAGCAGATCTACAGCCACGGTGCGGAGGCCGGGCGGCGGTTGCGGGTGCTGGCGGCGGCGGCGAGTACCGCCGCCTTGCTCAAGCTCTCGGACGTGCTCTGGTGGGCCTTGCCGCGCTGGGCGCCGTCGGTGTCGCTGGAGCGCCTGACGTTCCAGCTCGAGCCTTCGCTGTTGCTGCTTGGCTTCGGTGGCATCGTCGGCCTGCGCATCGGTCTGTCGCTGCTGTTCGGCGCGCTGTTGGCCTGGGGTGTGGTCGCGCCCTGGCTGCACGACAGTGGTCGGGTGCTGCTGGCAGCGGACACCCGCGGGCCGCAGTTCGCCGCGCTGGTGGAGTGGCTGCTCTGGCCCGGTGTGAGCCTGATGGTGACGGCGACGCTCGCCGGGCTCGGTGTGCGGCTGCTGCGCCAGCGCCGGGTCGGCCGGGCGGCGGGCCCGAAATTCACGGCGCTGCCGCTGCTCGGCCTGGCGCTGGCGGCGCTGCTGGTGGTGGCGTTGCAGACGACGCTGTTCGGCATCGATCCCTGGCTGGCGGCGCTGTCGATTCCCCTGGCGCTGCTCTTGGCGATCGTCGCTGCCCGGGTCGTGGGTGCCACCGGCATCCCGCCGATCGGCGCCATGGGCCAGCTGTCGCAGCTCGGCTTCGGCGTACTGGCGCCCGGGCAGTTGACGGTCAACCTGATGAGCGCCAACACCGCCGGCGGCGCCGCCGGGCAATGCACGGACCTGCTCAACGACTTCAAGGTCGGCCATGTGATCGGTGCCTCGCCCGGGCGCCAGGCGGTGGCGCAATGCCTGGGCATTGCGCTCGGCAGCCTGGTCGGGGTGCTGGTCTACGAGCTGCTGATTCCCTCGCCGCAGAGCATGTTGATCACCCCCGAGTGGCCGGCCCCGGCGGTGGCGACCTGGAAGGCGGTGGCCGAAGCGCTCGGCGGCGGGCCGGATGCGCTCGCCGGCGAGACGCGCCTGGCGATGCTGGCCGGGGCGCTGGTGGGACTGCCGCTGGGCGTGCTCGAGGCGCTGCTGCCGCCGGCGCGGTTGCGCTGGCTGCCGAGCTCGGCGGCGCTCGGGCTGGCATTCGTGATCCCGGCCTCGGTGTCGCTGATGATGAGCCTGGGTGCGCTGCTTGCCTGGCTGCTCGCCGTGCGCTCGCGGCAGCTGGCCGAACGCTTCGTGATCGTCGCCGCGGCCGGGCTCGTCGCCGGCGAGAGCATCGCCGGGATCGCGGCGTCACTCTGGCAGATGCTGCGCTGAGCGATGCAACCTCCGGACGGCGGCGGCCCTCTAACCTCCGTCACCCCAGCGAGGAAACGATCATGAACTGGAGCAAGATTGCCGCCTTGAGCCTATCGCTGTGCCTGCCGGCCGTGGTTTCGGCCGCCGAGCACGGGCAGACGGCCGAACCGGCGGCGGCGCAGTCCGAGCAGCCCGAGGCGCGTGGCAACGACATGAGTGGCAAGGGCTTCGGCAGTGCGGCGCAGGGCTCGACCCAGGGCGGTGCGGCGACCGATACCGGCGGGACCGGCGGCGACGGATCGACTCCGCAAGTCGACAAGGGGGCTGACGGCCAGCCACCGGCCGCCCCGGGTACCAGCGGCACGGGCGGCGAAGGCGGCGCACGCGGCGCCTACTGAGCGGCGGGCATGAAAAAGGGAGGCCTGGGCCTCCCTTCTTGCCTCACCGCGGGCCGATCAGAACAGCACGCGGCTGCGGATGGTGCCGTTGACGTGCTGCAGTTTCTCCAGGGCGAGGTCGGAGTATTCCTTGTCCACGTCGATGACGACGTAGCCGACTTTCTCGTTGGTCTGCAGGAACTGGCCGCAGATATTGATGCCGTTGTCGGCGAACACCTTGTTGATCTCGCTCATCACGCCCGGAATGTTCTGGTGGATGTGCAGCAGGCGGTGCTTGCCCGGATGCGACGGCAGGGCGACTTCGGGGAAGTTGACCGAGGACACCGAGGTGCCGTTGTCGCTGTACTTGACCAGCTTCTCGGCGACTTCCAGGCCGATGTTGGCCTGCGCTTCGGCAGTCGAACCACCGATGTGCGGCGTCAGGATCACGCGATCCAGGCCACGCAGCGGGCTTTCGAACTCCTCGTCGTTGGAGCGGGGCTCGACCGGGAACACGTCGATGGCGGCGCCGATCAGGTGCTCGTCCTTGATCGCGGCGGCCAGGTGGTCCAGCTCGACCACGGTGCCGCGCGCGGCGTTGATCAGGATGCCGCCCTTCTTCATCGCGCGGATTTCCTTCTCACCGATCATCCACTGGGTGGACGGCAGTTCCGGCACGTGCAGCGAGACGATGTCGCACATGCCCAGCAGGTCGTACAGCGAGCCGACCTGGGTGGCGTTGCCCAGCGGCAGCTTGGTCACCACGTCGTAGAAGTAGACCTGCATGCCGAGGGCCTCGGCGAGTACCGAGAGCTGCGTGCCGATCGAGCCGTAACCGATGATGCCGAGCTTCTTGCCACGGATCTCGAAGGAGTTGGCCGCCGACTTGATCCAGCCGCCACGGTGGCAGGAGGCGTTCTTCTCCGGGATGCCGCGCAACAGCAGGATGGCCTCGGCCAGCACCAGCTCGGCGACCGAGCGGGTGTTGGAATAGGGGGCGTTGAACACCGCGATGCCACGCTCGCGGGCCGCGTTGAGGTCGACCTGGTTGGTGCCGATGCAGAAGCAGCCGACGGCGATCAGCTTCTTGGCGGCGTCGAAGACTTCCTCGGTGAGCTGGGTGCGCGAGCGGATGCCGATGAAATGGGCGTCGGCGATCTTTTCCTTCAGCTCGTCGCCGGACAGCGCGGTCTTCAGGTACTCGATGTTGGAGTAGCCGGCCGCCTTGAGGGTGTCGACAGCGTTCTGGTGGACGCCTTCGAGAAGAAGGAACTTGATCTTGCTCTTGTCGAGAGAGGTCTGGCTCATCTGCGTTAAAACCTTAGGGCCGAAAGAGAGGACGAAGTGTCCAGCGAAGGCTGACCGACCCGGCGTCGCCGGTGCCGGGAGTCTGCCGAGGCACGTTTGAAAAGGGTGCGTATGCTAGCATACGAGCCCCTCGAAACACCCCACCTCCTGAGCTGAAGCGTACTCAGGGTGACCATGAATCGTATGAGAGTTCCCGTGATGACCGATCTCGCCCTGATCGACGAGCTGAAGACCCTGGTCGAGCCTGGCAAAGTGCTGACCGATGCCGATTCGCTGAATGCCTACGGCAAGGACTGGACCAAGCAATTCTCGCCGGCGCCGTCGGCCATCGTCTTTCCCAAGAGCATCGAGCAGGTGCAGGCCATCGTGCGCTGGGCCAACCAGCACAAGGTCGCACTGGTGCCCTCGGGCGGCCGTACCGGGCTCTCCGCCGCCGCCGTCGCAGCCAATGGCGAAGTGGTGGTGGCCTTCGACTACATGAACCAGATCCTCGACTTCAACGCCACCGACCGCACCGTGGTCTGCCAGCCGGGTGTGGTCACCGCGCAGCTGCAGCAGTTCGCCGAGGACAAGGGCCTGTACTACCCGGTGGACTTCGCCTCGGCCGGCTCGAGCCAGATCGGCGGCAACATCGGCACCAATGCCGGCGGGATCAAGGTGATCCGCTACGGCATGACCCGCAACTGGGTCGCCGGCCTGAAGGTCGTCACCGGCAAGGGCGACCTGCTCGAGCTGAACAAGGACCTGATCAAGAACGCCACCGGCTACGACCTGCGCCAGCTGTTCATCGGCGCCGAGGGCACCCTGGGCTTCGTCGTCGAGGCGACCATGCGCCTGGAGCGCCAGCCGACCAACCTCACCGCGATGGTGCTGGGCACGCCGGACTTCGATTCGATCATGCCGGTGCTGCACGCCTTCCAGGACAAGATGGACCTGACCGCCTTCGAGTTCTTCTCCGACAAGTGCCTGGACAAGATCCTCGCCCGCGGCGATGTGCCGGCACCGTTCGAGACGCGCGCACCGTTCTACGCGCTGCTGGAGTTCGAGGCCACCACTGAGGAGCGCGCCGAGCAGGCGCTGGCGACCTTCGAGCACTGCGTCAACGAAGGCTGGGTGATCGACGGGGTGATGAGTCAGAGCGACCAGCAGCTGCAGAACCTGTGGAAGCTGCGTGAGTTCATCTCCGAGACCATCGCCCACTACACGCCGTACAAGAACGACATCTCGGTGACCGTCTCCAGGGTGCCGGCCTTCCTCGCCGACATCGACGCCATCGTCACCCGCAATTACCCGGACTTCGAGGTGCTCTGGTACGGCCATATCGGCGACGGCAACCTGCACCTGAACATCCTCAAGCCCGAGGCGTTGTCGAAGGAAGAGTTCTTCGACAAGTGCGCCGCAGTGAACAAGTGGGTGTTCGAGACGGTGCAGAAGTACAACGGCTCGATCAGCGCCGAGCACGGCGTCGGCATGACCAAGCGCGACTACCTCGAGTACAGCCGTTCGCCGGCCGAGATCGCCTACATGAAGGCGGTCAAGGCGGCGTTCGACCCGAACGGCATCATGAACCCGGGCAAGATCTTTTCTCTCTGATCCGTCAGGTGGAAGGCGCCTTGCGCTTTCCATCCCCGACAGCGACTGGTGGCAGCAAGCGCTGCCGCCCCACGGCTGAGGACTGCCATGAACTACAAGCATCAGTACACCGACGGCACGCCGATCCACTACCCGCTGGGCAAGGTGGTCTGCATCGGGCGCAACTACGCCGAGCATGCCAAGGAGCTGAACAACCCGGTGCCGAGCGAGCCGCTGCTGTTCATCAAGCCGGGCAGCTGTGCGGTGCCGCTGGCCGGTGGCTTTGCCATTCCGCGCGATCGCGGTGCGGTGCATTACGAAGCGGAGATCGCCGTGCTGATCGGCAAGCCGCTGTCGCGCCAGCCCGGTGAGGAAGAGATCCGCGACGCGATTTCGGGCTTTGCCCCGGCGCTGGACCTGACGCTGCGCGATGTGCAGGCGAAGCTGAAGGAAAAGGGCCACCCCTGGGAGCTGGCCAAGAGCTTTGACGGCGCCTGCGTACTGGCCCCCTTCGTGCCGGGTGATGCGGTCGAAGACCTGGGCGATATCGGCATTCGCCTGACGCTCAATGGCGAGGTGCGCCAGGACGGCAACAGCAGCCAGATGCTCAATTCCATCGTGCCGCTGATCCGACACATCGCCGGCCACTTCAGCCTGCAACCGGGCGATGTGGTGCTGACCGGTACGCCGGCTGGTGTCGGCCCGCTGCAATCGGGCGACCAGCTGGTGCTCGAGCTGGTCGGCCTGTCGCGTTTCGAGAGCCGCGTGCTCTGATCGCTCGGCGGCCGGGCGTCGGTCCGGCCGCCTTTTTCCGGGTGTTCCGCTGTTGGCGCGGGCGTGCTGTAATCCCTTGCCCTGCGTCGATGGAATCACCCATGCCTTCTTCTCGCCGTGCCTGGCGCCTGTTCGCCTGGGTCGCTGTGGCGTGTCTGCTGGTCACCCTGCTGATCGCTGCAAAACTCCTGCACTGGGATGACCAGCTACGGCTGCTCTGGCAGGAGCGGAGCGTCCCGCTCGAGCAGCGAACGGCCGGCATCTGGCTGCCGAACTACGAGCTGGCGCTGGAAACGCGCCTGGCCGGGCTGGAGGATGATGAAACCTCCGGGCTGACCTGGAATCCCTTGACCGGCACGCTGTTCACCGTGACCGGCAAACACCCCAAGCTGGTCGAGTTCACCCCGGCCGGGCTGATTCTGCGCAGCATCGAACTGGTCGGTTTTGCCGACCCCGAGGCGGTCGAGGCGCTTGGCGACGGGCGCATGGCCATCGTCGACGAACGTCGCCGGCTGGTGGCGGTGTTCCGTCTGGAGCCCGACGTCGAGCGCCTCGATCTGGCCGATCTGCCCAGCTACGATCTCGGCTTTCCCGAGGCGGGCAACAAGGGCTTCGAAGGATTGGCCTGGAACCCGCGCAGCCAGCGCCTGCTGCTGGCCAAGGAGCGTGATCCGCAGGGGCTGTTCGAGCTGCCGTTTCCCGGCGAGGATGGCGCCGCCGGGGTCTTGCAGGCGCTGCCGGAGCGGCCGCTCATCGTCCGCGACCTGTCTTCGGTGACCATCGATCCGCGCAGCGGGCACGTGCTGATGCTGTCGGACGAGTCGCGGCTGCTGGTCGAGCTCGACCTGCAGGGCCGGCCGCGCAGCTTCATCAGCCTGTTCGGCGGGCTCAACGGGCTGGTCGAGGGTATCGAGCAGGCCGAAGGCGTGGCGATGGACGCCGCCGGCAACATCTATGTGGTCGGCGAACCGAACCGGTTCTACGTGTTCCAGCGCAAGGTGGCCGTGCCGGCACGGCCCTGATCCGCGCCGGCCTGTCATACAGACGGTGCGCCAAGGACGGCGATCCGTAGCGGAGCTACAAAACCCTCGTTTTCCCGCCTCGACGCGGCCCGACCGTTGCAGCCTGCGCTACGGCGAGCACAGCGGGCATTTGTCTGGCGCCGCGCCTGATGCTGGCGTTCAAGCGTGGCGACAGACACCGGCGTGCCGGCCGCCATGGCTGAAGCCCAGGAGGCCTGGCCGTGACGTCAGACGGCATGCTGTACCGGCTCGGCGAGGCAAGTCTGCCCCGGTGTTCTGCCGCCGAGGTTGGGCGCCAGGCCTCCTGTGTTGTCAGGAGGCGAGGGCAGCGCTCTCGTCCTGCAGGGGCGCGTCGGGTGCGTGTCGGCGCACCGAGTCGCAGCCCTGTTCGGCACTGCGCTCGCTGGCATACATCTGGCTCTGGCCGATGACCTGTCCGTTGCTGGCCTTGAGCACGAAGTAGTGCTTGCCGCCCGCGCCGGTCTTGATTTCGAACGCGCCGTCACGCGTAGCGTTCTTGCGTACCGATTCGATTCCGCCCAGCGCCGAGGCGTGGGCCTTGTACTGCTCGCTGGACAGGATGACCTGGCCGTTGCTGGCCAGCAGGTTGAAGTGGAACTGCCCGTTGCTGGATTTCTTCAGATGGAACTTGCCGGACATGGCGACACCCTCCTGATTGGTGGTCACGCGGTGAGCGCCCTCACAAGCGTAGCCGCCGGTTCCGTCGGGTGCCGCCCCGCCTTCAGCGTTTGAGTGTCTGAACGCCGCTCGGCGTGCCGAGCAGCAGGACGTCGGCCGGGCGCGCGGAGAACAGGCCGTTGGTCACCACGCCGACAATGTTGTTGATCTTCGCTTCCAGGTCGGGGGCGAAGCCGATCATCAGGTTGTGCACGTCGAGGATCACGTTGCCGTTATCGGTCACCACCCCCTCGCGATAGACCGGGTCGCCGCCGAGCTTGACCAGCTCGCGGGCGACGTGGCTGCGCGCCATGGGGATCACCTCGACCGGCAGCGGGAAGGCACCGAGCTGTTCGACCAGCTTGCTGGCGTCGGCGATGCAGATGAAGGTGCGGGCCACCGCGGCGACGATCTTTTCGCGGGTCAATGCGGCGCCGCCGCCCTTGATCAGCTCCAGGTGCTTGTTGGCCTCGTCGGCACCGTCGACGTAGAACTCGAGGTCCGCGACGTTGTTCAGGTCGTAGACCGGGATGCCGTGCTGCTTCAGTCGCTCGGCGGTGGCCTGCGAGCTTGCGACGGCTCCATCGAAGAAGCCCTTGTGCTGCGCCAGCAGGTCGATGAAGAAGTTCGCCGTCGAGCCGGTGCCGACGCCGACGATGCTGCGGTCGGTGAGCTGGGGAACGATAAGGTCGACGGCGGCCTGAGCGACGGCCTGCTTGAGCTGGTCCTGGTTCATCGTGGACATCCGGGGCGGGAGACGGGCCGAGGATTATAGCCGCGCATGACTGGCCGATGTCGCTCACCCGCTGTACCGGTGTTCTGCCGCGGGATTGTCGGTGGTCGTCGGTCCGGTCGCGGGGTAGACTCGGCGCTTCCGCGAAACGCCTGCCCACCCGCTCAAGACCGCCACGATGCTCGAACAGTACGTCAAGAAGATCCTCACCTCGCGCGTCTATGACGTCGCCGTGGAAACCCCGCTGCAACCGGCCCGTCAGCTTTCCGAACGCCTCGGCAACCAGGTCCTGCTCAAGCGCGAAGACCTGCAGCCGGTGTTCTCCTTCAAGATTCGTGGCGCCTACAACAAGCTGGCCCAGCTGTCGGCCGATGAGCTGGCGCGCGGCGTGGTCACGGCCTCCGCCGGCAATCACGCCCAGGGCGTGGCGCTGGCGGCCCGCCAGCTGGGCATCAAGGCGACCATCGTGATGCCGCGCACCACGCCCGAGCTGAAGGTGCAGGGTGTGCGCGCACGCGGCGGGCGAGCGGTGCTGCACGGCGATGCCTTCCCCGACGCGCTGGCCTATTCGCTCAAGCTGGTCGAGGAGAAGGGCTACGTCTATATCCACCCGTACGATGATCCGGATGTGATCGCCGGGCAGGGCACCGTGGCGATGGAGATCCTGCGCCAGCACCAGGGGCCGATCGACGCCATCTTCGTGCCGGTCGGTGGCGGCGGGCTGATCGCCGGCATTGCCGCCTACGTCAAGTACCTGCGGCCCGAGACCAAGGTGATCGGGGTCGAGCCGGACGATTCGAATTGCCTGCAGGCTGCGATGGCCGCCGGCGAGCGCGTGGTGCTCGAGCAGGTCGGCCTGTTCGCCGACGGCGTGGCCGTGGCGCAGATCGGCCAGCACACCTTCGACATCTGCCGGCGTTATGTCGACGAGGTGATCACCGTCAGCACCGACGAGATCTGCGCGGCGATCAAGGACATCTACGACGACACCCGCTCGATCACCGAGCCGGCCGGCGCGCTCGCGGTCGCCGGTATCAAGAAGTACGCCGAGCGCGAAGGGGTCAGCGACCAGGTGCTGGTCGGTATCGACTCGGGGGCGAACATCAATTTCGATCGCTTGCGGCACGTCGCCGAGCGCGCCGAGCTTGGCGAGAAGCGTGAAGCGATCATCGCCGTGACCATCCCCGAGCGTCCGGGCAGCTTCAAGACCTTCTGCGAGGCGATCGGCAAGCGTCAGATCACCGAATTCAACTACCGCTACCACACCGACCGCGAGGCGCACATTTTCGTCGGCGTGCAGACCCATCCGGAAAACGATCCGCGCGCGACGCTGGTGCAGGGCCTGCGTGACAAGGGCTTCCCGGTGCTCGATCTGACCGACAACGAACTGGCCAAGCTGCACACCCGACACATGGTCGGTGGGCACGCGGCCGGGGTCAGCGACGAGATGGTGCTGCGCTTCGAATTCCCGGAACGGCCCGGCGCGCTGTTCAACTTCCTCAACAAGCTGGGCGGGCGCTGGAACATCTCGATGTTCCACTACCGCAACCACGGCGCGGCCGATGGCCGGGTGGTCGCCGGCCTGCAGGTGCCTGCCGAGGAGCGCCACCTGGTACCCGCGGCGCTGGACAAGATCGGCTACCGCTACTGGGATGAAAGCGACAACCCCGCCTACAAGCTGTTTCTCGGCTGAGCGCAGATAAAGGAAAGCCAATGGAACACTACCTGTCCCTCCGCATCGTGCATGGCGCCACCGCAGTGCTCTTGCTGCTGGGCGTGATCGTGCACCTGCTGATGCTGTGGAAGGCGGCCCGCGGCGGCGACCAAGCCGTGCTGCAGCGCAAGTTGCAACGCACCCGCCGGCTGTCCCTGCCGCTGTTGGCGGTGATCGGCCTGTCATTGCCGCTGACCGGATGGTGGATGACACATCTGGCCGGATGGCCGCTGGGGCAGCTATGGCTGCTGGCCAGCTCCGTGCTGTTCGTCGTGCTGGTAGCGCTGGTGCCGCTGCTGGCCGGCCGCCTCGCCGCCTGGCAGGCACCGGGCAACGCCACCGCCGCACGCAATGCCGGCATCTACGGCGTGCTGGTACTGCTGGTGCTGATCGCAATCACGGCGCTGATGGGCGCCAAGCCGGTCTGATCAATCGCCCGCACGGCCCCTGCGGCGCAGCCAGGCCAGGGCCAACAGCAGGTAGATCGCCGAGCCGCCCCAGTACAGCCAGGCGAAGCCGTCGGCCAGCCCGATCAGCAGGTAGGCGAGCAGCGGCCCGAGGGCAGCGCCCAGGTCCTGGGCGATCGAATAGCGCGTCATGAAGGCGACGACGTTGCTGGTGCTGGCGGCGTCGCTGGCCAGCGCATCGGTAAGGGTGGTCAGCGCCGTCGCCAGCAGCATCACCAGTAGGGTCACGGCGAGCCAGGGCAGCAGCGGCAGGCCGCTGGCCATCAGGCCGAAACTCAGCGCCGCCACCAGCAGCGTTCCGCCATAGAGCCGCGAGCGGCCGCGCGGGCCGTCGGACCAGGCACCGAAGCGCCGACCCAGCCAAGGCTCCCATGACCAGCGCAGCGCCTGCAGGATGCCAGACAGCGCGGTCGCGCTGAGCAGCAGGCCGAACAGGTCGAGCCGGTTGCCGTAGAAACGTTCGATCAGTGCGCTCAGGGTCGCCGCCAGCACGCCCTGGATCAGCATGGCGGTGCAGAAGCCGCTGACGATCACCCGGTATTTGCCGTTCAGCCGTGCGGACCGTCGCGGGGTATCGGCGGCGGGCGCCGTCGGCAATTGGCGCTCGTCGAGCGCCGCCGGGGGCTGGAAGTGGCGCAGCAGCAATGGCAGGCCCAGCAGGGCCATGGCGGCGAAGCTCAGAGCCAGTGCCGGCAGGCCGTAGACCGGCACCAGCAGGCCGCCGAGCAGCATGCCGACGAGGCTGCCGAGTCGATAGAGACCGTTGTACAGGCCCATCGCCTGGCCGCGCGACTGGCCGGTGGCACAGTAGACCACCGCCGATAGGCCGCCGATGCGGAAGAACGACCAGCCGATGCCCCACAGCGCGCGCAACAGCAGCCAGGCGATGAACCCCTTGGCGATGCCGTAGCCCAGGGTGGTCAGGGTGCCGAGCGTGGTGGCCAGCAGCAGGCCGGCGCGCAGACTGATGCGCTGGTACAGCCAGCCGATCAGCGGGTTGAACGGCAGGCGGATCAGGCGGTTGACCGAGAGCAGTACGCCCACCTGCCAGAGCGCCTCAAGGCCGACTTCGTGCCAGTAGATCGGCAGGGCGATGTACAGCATGGAATCGCCGGTCAGGCACAGTGCGGTGGCCAGGGCGACCACCACGATCGGTCGGGAACTGCGTTGTTCGAGGGACGCGGGCATGCTGCTCCTCTTGTGAGCGTGCGAGCGGTGTCCCGGGCAGGCTGACCGCGGTGTCGGGTTCCTTTGGGGTGTCGCATTAGCGCCGCGCCGCAGCACGGCGCGTAATTCGTCGGATCACGGGCGCAGCGAGATGACCTGCCAGCCGCGCTCCTCGGCGATCGCCCGCAGCACCGGGTCGGGATCGACCGCCACCGGATGGGTGACCCGCTCGAGCAGCGGCAGGTCGTTGCGCGAATCGCTGTAGAAGTAACTGCCCTCGAGCGTCTGCTCGTTTTCCGCCAGCCAGCGCTCGATGCGCTGCACCTTGCCTTCCTGGAAGCAGGGGATGTCGGTCAGGCGGCCGGTGTAGCGCCCGTCGACCATCTCGCATTCGGTGGCCAAGAGCGTTTCCACGCCCAGGCGTGCGGCGATCGGGCCGGTGATGAAGCGGTTGGTCGCGGTGACGATGGCTACCCGGTCACCCGCCTCCAGGTGCCGACGCAGCAGCGCCTCGCCCTTGGCCAGCACCAGCGGTTCGATGTGCTCGCGCATGAACTCGTCGTGCCAGCGCTGCAGTTCGGCCATCTCGCGGCGCCCGAGAATCTCCTGGCAGAAGTTCTGGTAGGCGTGGACGTCCAGCTTGCCGTCGAGATAGTCCTGATAGAACGCGTCGTTGCGCGCCCGGTAGGTGTCGACATCGACCAGGCCGCGCTGGCAGAGGAATTCGCCCCAGGCGTGATCGCTGTCACCGGCCAGCAGGGTATTGTCCAGGTCGAATAGGGCCAAGCGCACGGTCGGGAACCTCGGTCATCAGTCAGAGGGCGCCAAGCATAGCGGAACTCGGCCGTCGGTAGGCGAGCGGCGTATCGGCCCGTTCGCCATGTCCGGCAGGGGCGGTCAGGGCCGTGTTGACGGCTGATTCCAGCGGCCGCTTGCCGCGCTTTCGGCTCGCTGCCGTTTTGTGGAACAATGCGGCGACATGCGTTTTCGAGGTTGCTAGTCGTGATCGATTCCGATGGTTTTCGGCCGAATGTCGGTATCATCCTGACCAATGATTTCGGCCAGGTCCTCTGGGCCAGGCGGATCAATCAGGACGCCTGGCAGTTTCCCCAGGGCGGCATCAACGCTCGCGAGACACCCGAAGAAGCGCTCTACCGTGAGCTCAACGAAGAAGTGGGGCTCGAGCAGCACGATGTCGACATCCTTGCCTGTACCCGTGGTTGGCTGCGTTATCGGCTGCCGCAGCGCCTGGTACGCACGCACAGCCAGCCGCTGTGCATCGGCCAGAAGCAGAAGTGGTTCCTGCTGCGGTTGGTCGGCGCCGAAGACCGGGTCAGGATGGATCTGACCGGCAAGCCGGAATTCGACGGTTGGCGCTGGGTCAGCTACTGGTATCCGCTGGGACAGGTGGTCACCTTCAAGCGCGAGGTCTATCGTCGCGCACTCAAAGAACTGGCCCCGCGCTTGCCGGTGCGGGACTGAAGAGGAGAAAGCCTCTTTGAGCATGCTCGGCACGCTGCGCAAGATCGTCCAGGAAGTCAATGCCGCCAAGGACCTCAAGGCGGCCTTGGGCATCATCGTGCTGAGAGTCAAGGAGGCCATGGGCAGCCATGTCTGCTCGGTCTATCTGCTCGATCCGGAAACCGAACGCTTCGTTCTGATGGCCACCGAAGGCCTCAACAAGCGCGCCATCGGCAAGGTCAGCATGGCGCCGAGCGAAGGCCTGGTCGGCCTGGTCGGCACGCGCGAGGAGCCGCTCAATCTCGAGCATGCCTCTGAACACCCCCGCTATCGCTACTTCGCCGAAACCGGCGAGGAACGCTACGCCTCTTTTCTCGGCGCGCCGATCATCCACCATCGCCGCGTCATGGGCGTGCTGGTCATCCAGCAGCGTGAACGGCGGCAGTTCGACGAGGGCGAGGAAGCCTTTCTCGTCACCATGAGCGCGCAGCTCGCCGGGGTTATCGCGCACGCCGAGGCGACCGGCTCGATCCGCGGCCTCGGCCGCCAGGGCAAGGGTATCCAGGAGGCGCGCTTCGGCGGTATTCCCGGCGCCCCGGGAGCCGCGGTGGGGACCGCCGTGGTTGTGCTGCCTCCGGCCGATCTCGAGGTGGTGCCGGACAAGCAGGTCGAGGACGTCGAGGCCGAACTGGCGCTGTTCCACAATGCCCTCGAGTCGGTGCGCCGCGACATGCGCACGCTGTCGGAAAAACTGGCAAGCCAGATGCGCAAGGAAGAGCGTGCGCTGTTCGACGTCTATCTGATGATGCTCGACGACTCCGCGCTCGGCGGTGAGGTGATCAAGGTCATTCGCACCGGGCAGTGGGCGCAGGGCGCCCTGCGCCAGGTCGTGAACGACCACGTGCGGCGTTTCGAGCTGATGGACGACGCCTACCTGCGCGAGCGCGCCTCGGACGTCAAGGACATCGGCCGGCGTCTGCTTTCCTACCTGCAGGAAGCCCACCAGCAGACGCTGACCTACCCGGACAAGACCATCCTCGTGAGCGAGGAACTGTCGCCGGCAATGCTCGGCGAGGTGCCTGAAGGCAAGCTCGTGGGGATGGTCTCGGTGCTCGGTTCGAGCAACTCGCACGTCGCCATCCTCGCGCGGGCGATGGGCATTCCGACGGTGATGGGTGCGGTCGACCTGCCTTATTCGAAGCTCGATGGCATCGAGCTGATCGTCGATGGCTACCGGGGCGAAATCATCACCAACCCCGGCAAGGTATTGCGCGAG
The DNA here is from genome assembly GCF_057738225.1 of Stutzerimonas sp. CXK-1. Lineage (NCBI taxonomy): Bacteria > Pseudomonadati > Pseudomonadota > Gammaproteobacteria > Pseudomonadales > Pseudomonadaceae > Stutzerimonas > Stutzerimonas sp. CXK-1. The sequence continues at coordinate 438,141 of NZ_CM173217.1, forward strand.
CAGTACGAGGTACTCGCCGAGCAGGAGCGTCAGCTCTCCGAGGGCCTCGACGTGCTGCGCGAGCTGCCTTGCGAGACCACCGACGGGCATCGTGTGCCGCTTTGGGTCAACACCGGCCTGCTCGCCGATGTGGTACGGGCGCAGGAGCGCGGCGCCGAAGGCGTCGGTCTGTATCGCACCGAAGTGCCCTTCATGATCAAGGAGCGTTTCCCCAGCGAAAAGGAACAGATGGCCATCTACCGCGAGCAGCTGGAGGCTTTTCATCCGCTGCCGGTGACGATGCGCAGCCTGGACATCGGCGGCGACAAGTGCCTGCCTTATTTCCCGATCAAGGAAGAGAACCCCTTCCTCGGCTGGCGCGGCATCCGCGTCACGCTCGATCATCCGGAAATCTTCCTGCTGCAGACCCGCGCCATGCTCAAGGCCAGCGCGGGGCTGAACAACCTGCGCATTCTGCTGCCGATGATCTCCGGGATCCGCGAGCTGGAAGAGGCGTTGCACCTGATTCACCGCGCCTGGGGCGAGGTGCGCGACGAGGGCCTGGATATCGAGATGCCGCCCGTGGGCGTGATGATCGAAGTGCCCGCGGCGGTCTACCTGACCCGCGAGATGGCGCGAATGGCCGATTTCATCTCGGTCGGCTCCAACGACCTGACCCAGTACATGCTGGCCGTTGATCGCAACAATCCGCGTGTTGCCGACCTCTACGACTACCTGCACCCGGCGGTGCTGCAGACCCTGCAGCGTGTGGTCAGCGAAGCGCACGAGGAAGGCAAGCCGGTGAGCATCTGCGGCGAGATGGCCGGCGATCCGGCGGCGGCGATTCTCTTGCTGGCGATGGGCTTCGACAGCCTGTCGATGAACGCCACCAACCTGCCGAAGGTGAAGTGGCTGTTGCGCCAGATCAGCATGCAGACCGCCAAGGATCTGCTCGCCCGGGTCATGGTGCTCGACAGCCCGCAGGTCATTCATGCCACCGTGCAGCTGACCCTGCGCAACCTCGGCCTCAACCGCCTGCTCAATCCGTCCGCCGCGGTCTGACGGCTGCGCTCACCCTGCGCGCGTTTCGAGCTGCAGCCAGGTATCGCTGGCGCGGCCGTCGGCCGCGTAGCTGCGCTCGACTACCACCAGCCGGCCATCGGCGTGGTGCAACAGGGCGGTGCTCGCCCGCGTACCGTAACCCGGGCTGGCGATAAAGATGCTCGATAACAGTCGCTCCCATTCCAGCGGAACCCCCGTGCTCGGCAGTTCGCTGTCGGCGGCACGCTGCCGGTCGGCGAGCAGCTCCAGCAGCGCCTCGGGTGTCGGCTCCAGCAGGCAGTGTGTGAAGGCCGCGCGGGCGCGTTCGAGCTTCGGCCACGGGCTGTCCAGGTCGGCGTTGCTGAGCCCGTAGACGCCACCCGGCAGGCGTTGCACGGTGCCGCTATGCGAATTCAGATGCCAGAGTTCGTCGCGGTCGCCCACCAGCAGGTTGAAGCCGGCATAGTCCTGCAGGCGCCCGCAAAGCGCGCGCAGAAACGACTCCGGGGCCGCCTCGCCGCGCAGGAAGGCTTCCGGCAGCTCGCCACGGCTGCGCTTGCCGGCCGGCTGCCCGCCGACGCGAATGTTGGTCAGCGCGGCGAAGCGACCGGTTTCGGTGATGCCCATCCAGGTGCCGCCGGCTTGCAGATCCCGGCCGGCGATGATCTCTGGTGCATCTTCCCAGCGGCCAAGGGCCAGGCTCGGGCGCTCGTGAAACTCGTCGCGGTTGGCGGCGACCACCAGGGGGAGCGGGTGCCCGGGGCGCCGGGCTAGAACGATCAGACACATGGTTCGCCCTGTTTGCGGAAGGCTGGAGCGGCAGAGTGCAGGCTGGCGAGCGGTTCGGCAACCACGACTCGGCTTCGCACCGGCTTTCCGCTACCATTTCGCCTTTGCTCGCCTGGTTGGATGCCGCGATGGAGTTTGTGCTTTACCTGACCCTTGGCGCCCTGGCCGGCGTGCTGGCCGGGCTGTTCGGTGTCGGCGGCGGGTTGGTGATCGTGCCGGTGCTGGTATTCAGCTTCACCGCGCAGGGCGTCGCCCCCGAGGTGCTCACCCATCTTGCCGTGGGGACGTCGCTGGCAACCATCGTCTTCACCTCGATCAACTCGGTGCTCGCACATCACCAGAAAGGCGCGGTTCGCTGGCCGCTGGTGGGCTGGATGACCCTCGGCATCCTTGCTGGCGCCGGCCTCGGCAGCCTCACCGCTGCTGCGCTGCAGGGGCCGGTCCTGCAGAAGATCATCGGTGTGTTCGCCATTCTCATGGCCGTGCAGATGGGCCTGGATCTGCGCCCAAAAGCGGCCGGCAGCGTGCCGGGCAAGCCGGGGCTGACGGTCGCCGGCGCCGTGATCGGCTGGGCTTCGGCGATCTTCGGTATCGGTGGCGGCTCGCTGACCGTGCCCTTCCTCAGTTGGCGCAGCGTGCCGATGCAACAGGCGGTGGCGACGTCCGCCGCTTGTGGCGTACCGATTGCCGTCGCCGGTGCGGCGAGCTTCATGGTGGTCGGTTGGCACGAAGCCGCGCTGCCGGAGTGGAGCCTGGGCTTCGTCTATCTGCCGGCGATGGTCGGCATCGCCCTGACCAGCATGTTCTTCGCCCGGCTCGGCGCACGCTTGGCGCACCGACTGTCGCCCAAGGTGCTGCGCCGTCTGTTCGCCCTGCTGTTGCTCACCGTGGGCACCAATTTCTTGATCTAAGGAGACTTCGATGCTGCCCTATCCGCAGATCGACCCCGTGGCCGTGGCCCTTGGCCCGCTGAAGATCCACTGGTACGGCCTGATGTACCTCGTCGGCATCGGTGGCGCCTGGCTGCTGGCCTCGCGCAGGGTCCAGCGCTTCGCGCCCGAATGGCCGAAGGACAAGCTGTCCGATCTGGTGTTCTGGGTGGCGATGGGGGTGATCGTCGGTGGCCGCCTCGGCTACGTGCTGTTCTACGACCTGCCGGCCTACCTCAATGATCCGAGCCTGATCCTGCAGATCTGGAAGGGTGGCATGTCGTTTCACGGCGGTCTGCTCGGTGTGCTGCTGTGCACCTGGATCTTCGCGCGGCGCAATGGCAAGAGCTTCTTCGAGCTGATGGACTTCATTGCCCCGCTGGTGCCGATCGGCCTCGGTGCCGGACGCATCGGCAACTTCATCAACGCCGAGCTCTGGGGCAAGGCGAGCGATGTGCCCTGGGCCATGGTGTTTCCGACCGATCCGCAGCAGCTGGCGCGGCATCCGTCGCAGCTGTACCAGTTCGCCCTCGAGGGCGTGGCGTTGTTCGTGATTCTCTGGATCTACTCGCGCAAGCCGCGCCCGACGATGGCGGTATCGGGCCTGTTCGCGATCTGCTACGGCATCTTCCGCTTCATCGTCGAGTTCGTCCGGGTGCCCGACCCGCAGCTCGGCTACCTGGCGTTCGGCTGGCTGACCATGGGACAGGTGCTCTGCGTGCCGATGATCCTCGGCGGCGCGGGCCTGATGGCCTGGGCCTACCGGCATAATCCGCCGAAGGCGATTGCCTGACCGTCCGGCCCGGCCGACGCGACAAGCGCGGCCGGGCCTCTTACCATTGGCCCTTTTCCATTCCACGAGCCTGCGATGAAACAGTACCTCGACCTGATGCGGCATGTGCGTGAACACGGCACTTACAAGAGCGACCGCACCGGCACCGGCACCTACAGCGTCTTCGGCTACCAGATGCGCTTCGATCTGGCCGAGGGTTTTCCGCTGGTCACGACGAAGAAATGCCACCTGCGCTCGATCATCCACGAGCTGCTGTGGTTCCTCAAAGGTGAGACCAACATCGGCTACCTGAAGGAAAACGGCGTGTCGATCTGGGACGAATGGGCCGACGAGAACGGCGACCTCGGCCCGGTCTACGGCTACCAATGGCGCAGCTGGCCGGCGCCCAATGGCGAGTCGATCGACCAGATCGCCAAGCTGCTGGAGATGATTCGCGCCAATCCCGATTCGCGACGGCTGATCGTCTCGGCCTGGAACCCGGCACTGGTCGATCAGATGGCACTGCCGCCGTGTCACGCGCTGTTCCAGTTCTACGTCGCCGACGGCAAGCTCAGCTGCCAGCTCTATCAGCGCTCGGCGGACATCTTCCTCGGGGTGCCGTTCAACATCGCGAGCTACGCGTTGCTGACGTTGATGATCGCCCAGGTCTGCGATCTCGAGCCGGGCGAGTTCATCTGGACCGGCGGCGACTGCCACCTGTACGCCAACCACCTGGAGCAGGCCGACCTGCAGCTGACGCGCGAGCCGCTGCCGTTGCCGACGATGAAACTCAACCCCGAGGTACGTGACCTGTTCGCCTTCCGCTTCGAGGATTTCGAGCTGGTCGGCTACCAGAGCCATCCGCACATCAAGGCGCCGGTCGCGGTCTGACCCGCGGCGGCGCCTGGCCTAGTCCTCCTCGCGGCGCTGCGCCAGTCGGCGGCCCAGGCGTGAGGCGTAGAGCTCGCCGATCATGCCGCGGCGGAAGACCAGCACGCAGACCATGAAAATGATGCCGGTGACCAGCGTCACCGGCAAGTTGGACGTGGCGAAGTAGTTGCCCAGGGTCGTCACCAGCGCGGCGCCGAAGGCTGGCCCGACCAGCGTGCCGATGCCGCCGAGCAGGGTCATCAGCACCACTTCGCCGGACATCTGCCAGCTCACGTCGGTCAGCGTGGCGAACTGGAACACCAGGGCCTTCAGCCCGCCGGCCAGGCCGGCCAGCGCGGCGGACATGACGAACGCGCCGAGCTTGTAGCGTGCCACCGAATAGCCGAGCGAGATCGCCCGGTTCTCGTTCTCGCGGATCGAGCGCAGCACCATGCCGTAGGGCGAATGGATCACCCGCCAGATCACGAACAGGCCGGCGAGAAAGGCGCTCAGCACGAAGAAGTACATGAACAGCGGCTGGCTCAGGTCGATGAGGCCGAACAGCCGTCCGCGCGGCACGTTCTGGATGCCATCCTCGCCGTGGGTGAAGGGCGCCTGCAGGCAGAAGAAGAAAAACATCTGCGACAGCGCCAGGGTGATCATCGTCGAATAGATGCCTTGCCGGCGGATCGCCAGAAAGCCGATGACCAGGCCGAGCAGCGAGGCGCCGGCCACGCCGACCAGCACGCCGAGTTCCGGCGACAGGCCCCACTCCTTGACCGCGTGGGCGGTGAAATAGGCCGAGCCGCCGAAGAAGGCTGCGTGCCCGAAAGACAGGATCCCGGTGTAGCCGAGCAGCAGGTTGAAGGCGCAGGCGAACAGCGCGAAGCACAGCACCTTCATCAGGAAGATCGGGTAGAAATACAACGGCGCCAGCGCCAGGAGCAGCACGCCGATGCCGATCAGCACTGTTTCCAGACGCAGCGCCCGGCGCTTGGCGCCGGCGTCGATTCGCGCTTGGCTGTTCATCAGGCGTCCCTCCCCATCAGGCCGGCCGGGCGCACCAGCAGCACGATCGCCATGATCACGAAGATCACGATATTGGAGGCTTCGGGGTAGAACACCTTGGTCAGCCCTTCGAGGATGCCGAGCATGTAGCCGGTGATGATCGCGCCCAGGATCGAACCCATGCCGCCAACCACCACCACGGCGAACACCACGATGATCAGGTTGGAGCCCATCAGCGGGCTGACCTGATAGATCGGCGCGGCGAGCATCCCGGCGAGCCCGGCCAGCGCCGCCCCCATGCCGTAGGTGAAGGTCAGGAGCAGCGGCACGTTGATGCCGAAGGTGCGCACCAGCGTCGGATTTTCGGTCGAGGCGCGCAGGTAGGCGCCAAGCTTGGTCTTCTCGATCAGCAGCCAGCTGGCGATACAGATCACCAAGGATGCCAGCACGACCCAGGCGCGGTACTTGGGCAGGAACATGAAGCCCAGGTTGTAGCCACCGGCCAGTTCCTTCGGTACCGCATAGGGTTGTCCGGACGAGCCGTAGAAATAGCGGAAGGCGCCTTCGAGCGTGAGCGCCAGGCCAAAGGTGAAGAGCAGGCTGTAGAGATGGTCGAGGTTGTACAGCCGCGACAGCGCGACGCGCTCGATCGCGGCACTGACCAGGCCGACGATCAGCGGTGCGAGCAGCAATGCCGGCCAGTAGCCGATGCCGAAGGTGGCCAGCAGCAGGTAGCCGGCGAAGGCGCCGATCATGAACTGCGCGCCGTGGGCGAAGTTGATGATCTTCAGCATGCCGAAGATGATCGCCAGCCCGAGGCTCAGCATGGCGTAGAACGAGCCGTTGATCAGGCCGATCAGCAGTTGGCCGAGCAGGGCCTGAATGGGTATGTCGAAGAGTGTCGTCATCAGACCCCCAGCGCTTCGTTGAGCATCGTCATGCGACCCGGCAGTTCGCCGACCGTGAAACGATCGATGACCTTGCCGTGGTCGACCACGTAGAAGCGATCCGCGATCTTGCTGGCGAAGCGGAAGTTCTGCTCGACCAGCAGGATCGTCATGCCCCGTTTCTTGAGGGTCTGCAGCACCTCGCCGATGCGCTGGACGATCACCGGGGCGAGGCCCTCGGTGGGCTCGTCAAGCAGCAGCAGGCGCGCGCCGGTGCGCAGGATGCGCGCCATGGCGAGCATCTGCTGCTCGCCGCCGGACAGCTTGGTGCCGGGGCTCTTGCGGCGCTCCTCGAGATTGGGGAACAGCTGGTAGATCTCCTTCAGGTTCATTCCGCCCTTGGCGATCACCGGCGGCAGCGTGAGATTTTCCTCGACGCTCAGCGTGGCGAAGATGCCGCGTTCCTCGGGCACGTAGCCGATCCCGCAACGGGCGGTGCGATGCAGCGGCACGCGCAGCAGGTCCTTGCCATCGAAGCGGATGCTGCCGCTGCGGGTGCGGATGATCCCGACGATCGAGCGCAGCGCGGTGGTCTTGCCGACCCCGTTGCGCCCGAGCAGGGTCACGGTTTCGCCCTCGTGCACATCGAGGTCGATGCCGTACAGGGCGTGGCTTTCGCCGTACCAGGCATTGAGGTCGCGGACCTCGAGCAAAGCGTCAGTCATCGTCGGTCCCCATGTAGGCCTCGCGTACCCGTTCGTCCTCGCTGACGCTGCGGTAGTCGCCCGAGGTGAGGATTTCGCCACGCTGCAGCACTGTCACCTGCTGGCAGAGGTCGGCGACCACCTTGAGGTTGTGCTCGACCATGAGTACGGCGCGGTCGCGTGCGACCTCGCGGATGATCTCGGCGACCGTGTGCACGTCCTCGTGGCCCATGCCGGCCATGGGCTCGTCGAGCAACAACACCTTGGGCTCGAGCGCCAGGGTGGTCGCCAGCTCCAGCACGCGCTTGCGCCCGTAGGAGAGGTCGGCTGCCAGGTCGTTGCGCCGGTCGCCCAGGCCGACCGCCTCGAGCAGCTGCATGGCCCTGTCGTTGAGGCGGTTCAGCGAGCGCAGCGGCAGCCAGCACTGGGTCGCCAGGCCATTGGGGCGCTGCAGGGCGACGCGCACGTTGTCCAGCACCGAGAGGTGCGGAAATACCGCCGAGATCTGGAACGAGCGCACCAGCCCCAGCCGCGCGACGCGCGCGGGGTCGGTGCGGGTGATGTCCTGTTCGAGCAGGCGAATGCTGCCGGCGGTGGGCTGCAGAAACTTGGTCAGCAGGTTGAACACCGTGGTCTTGCCGGCCCCGTTGGGGCCGATCAGGGCATGCACCTGGGCATGGCGCACGTCCAGATCGACATTGTTGACCGCGACGAAACCGCCGAACTCCTTGCGCAGGCCGCGCGCCGCGAGCAGCACCGGGTGCTGCTCGGCGGGCTCGGGCTCGCGCGGGCTTTCCGAGCGGACGGCCATGTTCATTTCCCGGCCAGCTCGCAGCCGCTCTCGGCCGGCTTGATGTAGGCCTCATCGCCCGGGACGGTCGCCAGCACCTTGTAGTAGTCCCAGTCGCGCTGGCTTTCCTCTGGCTTCTTCACCTCCATCAGATAGACGTCGCTGATCAGCCGGCCGTTGGCGCCGACCCGGGCGTTACGTGCGAAGACGTCGTTCACCGGCATCTCGTGCATGGCCTTGGCGACCGGCTCGGTCGCGTCGCTGCCGACCTTGTCGATTGCCTTGAGATACTGCATCACCCCGGAGTAGGTGCCGGCCTGAATCATGTTCGGCATCCGCCCGGTGCGTTTGAAGAAGCGCTCGCCGAACTCGCGCGACTGGTCGTCGCGATCCCAGTAGAAGCTTTCGGTGAGGGTCAGGCCCTGAGCGGCATCGAGCCCCAGGCCATGCACTTCCGAAAGGGTGAAAAGCAGGGCGGCCAGGCGCTGGCCGCTGGCGACGATGCCGAACTCGGCGGCCTGCTTGATGCTGTTGGCGGTGTCCAGGCCGGCGTTGGCCAGGCCGATGACCTTCGCCCCAGAGGCCTGCGCCTGGAGCAGGAACGATGAGTAGTCGGTGGTCGCCAGCGGATGGCGAACCGAGCCCAGCACCTCTCCGCCCTTGGATTTGACGAAGGTGGAGGTCTGCTCTTCCAGCGAGTAGCCAAAGGCATAGTCGGCGGTGAGGAAATACCAGCTGTCGCCACCCTGGGAAACCAGCGCGCCGCCGGTACCGACCGCCAGCGCGTGGGTGTCGTAGGCCCAGTGGAAGCCATAGGGCGAGCATTGCTTGCCGGTCAGCTCGGTGGTTGCGGCGCCGGTGACCAGGTTGATCTTCTGCTTGCTCTTGGAAATGCCCTGCACCGCCAGGGCGACCGAAGAGGTGGTCAACTCCATGATCGCGTCGACCTGCTCGCGGTCGTACCACTGACGCGCGATGTTCGAGGCGATGTCCGGCTTGTTCTGGTGGTCGGCGGTGACGATCTCGATCGGCACACCCTTGACCTTGCCGCCGAAGTCTTCGGCGGCCATCTTCGCCGCTTCGTACGACCACTTGCCGCCGAAGTCGGCGTACACGCCGGACTGGTCGTTGAGAATGCCGATCTTCACCTTGCCGTCGGAAAATTCGGCCGCCGACACCGGCACGGTCAGTGCCGCGGCGAGGGTTGCCGCTGCAATGGCTGTTGGCTTCATGCGTATCTCCTTGCGCGTTGGACCGCCGTGCCGGGCGCGCCGCAAGAGGCGTCGCCCGGCCGGTGGCTGGATGGGAAGCGGAAGCAGGCGGCCGGCCGTGTGGTCGGCCGGAACAGGTTGCATGTCGGATAGTGGCAGCCGGCGCCCTGCCATGCGGGCAGGCCGGCAGCGCGGGATCGGTGGTGTCGGCTCGTTGTCAGACAGGGGCGACGAGTACCCGGAGGGAGAGGCATTCGGTGTGCCTTTTATTGTTATCGGTAGAGCTAACCGTAGCAGGGCTTTGGCGGTACGCAACCGCGTGCCGGGCGCGGCCCGGCGTTGCCAGGCTCGGCAAATCGCCGCGCTGTCAGGTAGATGTCGCGTTTGCCGTATAGACTCGGGCGATCAGATCAGGGAGACGAGACATGCGCAGGGTGGTGTTCAATCAGAAAGGTGGCGTCGGCAAATCCAGCATCGCCTGCAACCTCGCCGCGATCAGTGCCGCACAGGGTTACCGCACGCTGCTGATCGACCTCGATGCGCAGGCCAACTCGAGCCATTACCTCAGCGGCAAGCTGGGTGACAACATTCCGCTGGGCATCGCCGAGTTCTTCGTCCAGGTGCTCGAGGGCGGGGCGAGTGCGCGCAAGGCGCGGCCGCCGATCAGCCCGACGCCCTTTGCCAATCTCGACCTGATCACTGCCAGCCCGGCACTGGCCGACCTGCAGCCGAAGCTGGAGGCCAAGCACAAGATCAACAAGCTGCGCAAACTGCTCGAGGCGTTGGCCGAGGACTACGAGCGGATCTACCTGGATACCCCGCCCGCGCTGAATTTCTACACGGTGTCGGCGCTGATTGCCGCCGACCGTTGCCTGATTCCCTTTGACTGCGATGCCTTTTCCCGACAGGCGCTCTATGGCCTGCTGGCCGAGATCGAAGAAGTACGCGACGACCACAACCCGGCGCTGGCGGTGGAGGGCATCGTGGTCAACCAGTTCCAGCCGCGCGCCGGCTTGCCGCAGCAGATGATCGAGGCGCTGGTTGCCGAGGGCCTGCCGGTGCTACCGGTGTACCTGATGAGTTCGGTGAAGATGCGCGAGTCGCACCAGGCCTGCCTGCCGCTGGTGCACCTCGATGCGCGACACAAGCTGAGTCGCCAGTTCGTCGAACTGCACGACTTGCTCGACGCCTAGCGGGCGACCAGCACATCGCATGGCGGGTTATCGAAGAAGTACCGGGTCAGGCTGCCGAGCAGCGCGTGGCTCAGCTCGCTGCGGCTGTGCCCGCCGAGCGCCAGCAGTTGCGGCTGCAGCTCGCTGATCGCCGCATCCAGGCAGTTGAGCCGTTCGCCCTGATGCAGGCTGTAGCTGAGCCGCCCCTCGTCGGCCCCGAGCGCTGTGCGCGTATCGTCGATCAGCTGGCCGAACAGCTCGACCTGCAGCGCCAGCGCCGCCGGATCGGCCCCGTGAATCTCCGCGACTTCCTCGATGTTCAGCGCATGCAGCTTCGCCTCGGGCGGCAATAGCTGCCAGGCGGCGTGCAGGGCCCGGTTGGCGCAGCGCGAATAATCCAGCGCAGCCAGGGCCTGGCGGTAGGGCTCGATTGCCGGATGCGTCACCAGCAACAGCGGAATCGGGGTGGCCAGCAGGATGCGTTCCAGTGTGGTGCCGGCGAAGCCTTGCGGTGACTGGCGATGGTGGCGGCCGAGTACCAGCAGGTCGGCCTCGATGCCGCCGGCCAGCGCCAGCAGCCCTTCGACTGTAGGCCCCGGGCGGAGCCACAGGCGTACATCGTCCAGGCCCAGCTGGTCCAGTTGTGCCTGCAGCTGCTCACCGGCGGCCTGCTCGTCGGCCTCGCAGACATGCGCCAGGCTCAGCTGCGCGTTGCACTGGCGAGCCAGCTGTGCGGCGCGGCGCAGTGCCAGATCGGCGTCCGGACTGAGATCGTGGGCGACCAGAATGTGCTTGACCATGCGGGCCTCGGCTGCGCTCGAAAAAGGGCAGAGTATGCCGCGACCGCGAATGGCTGTCTGCGTTGCGGCGTCCGGCAGGTCGTCGCGCTTCAGTCTCGACATGCTTTGCCGATATGCTTGCCGCAACGGCTAGGGGAGGGACCGATGAGCAAAGTCAGCGTACTGGTGGTGGATGATGCGCCTTTCATCCGCGACCTGATCAAGAAGGGCCTGCGCAGTCAGTTCCCCGGCATCGTCATCGAAGAGGCCGTCAATGGCCGCAAGGCCCAGCAGTTGCTGGGCCGCGAGCGTTTCGACCTGATCCTCTGCGACTGGGAAATGCCCGAGATGTCCGGGCTCGAACTGCTTACCTGGTGCCGCGCGCAGGACGCACTCAAGACCGTGCCTTTCATCATGGTCACCAGCCGCGGCGACAAGGAGAACGTCGTGCAGGCGATCCAGTCCGGCGTCTCGGACTATATCGGCAAGCCGTTCTCCAACGAGCAGCTGGCGACCAAGGTGCGCAAGGCGCTCGGCCGGGCCGGCAAGCTCGATGCCCTGGCCGCCAGCGCGCCGACCCGAGCGCTGGCCGGTGGCGTCGCCAACGATTCGCTCGCTGCGCTGACCGGCGGCAAGGCCGAGGTCGTGCGCCAGCCCAAGCCGGAGGCGACGGCGCCGGTGGCCGCGCCGCCTGCCGCGGCCCCAGCGGCGAGCAAGCCTGCGGCGGCGTCGGGCGGGCGCGGCCAGGGCCAGTTGCGCCTGGCCGCCGGCACCCAGGCCTGCGTGATCAAGGCGCTGAGTCTGAAGGAGGCGCTGCTGGTGGTGCGTCGAGGCGACGACCTGCCGCAGGTGCTGGAAAGCGCCGTGCTCGACCTCGAGCAGGGCGAGGGCGCCGAGGTGGCGCGGCTCAACGGCTATCTGCACGCGGTGGCGGCACTCGAGCCCAAGCCTGACAGCGAGTGGCTGCAGCTATCGTTCCGCTTCGTCGACCGCGACCCGCAGAAGCTGGACTATCTGTCCCGGCTGATCGCCCGCGGCACCGCCCAGCGGCATTTCGTCCCGGGGGCCTAGCGCCGCCCATCGCCTGGAGCCACCTGTGCTTGATGCGTTTCACAGCCGCGGGGCTGGCCGCTCGCCGCGCGCTGCAGGGCACTGCTAGGCTGTGCCCGCCAACACTCCTACAACTACCAGAATTGCCATCATGCTGGGGCGTATCCTTCTGCTGCTCGGGCTGTCGCTGGCCGTGATGCCGGCCAGCGCGCTGACCATCTACAAGTACACCGATGCCAACGGTGTGGTGACCTATTCCGACCAGGCCGCACCGGGTGCACGTGTGTTCGTGTTTCGCGACCGCATGGTCGAGAAGCTCGACAACCAGGTGAAGCTCGAGACGCGCAAGCATGCCGCTGGCGAAACCCTGCTGGTGCGCAACGACCTGTTCGCCCCGGTGGACATCGAGCTGAGCCTGAGCAACGTCAGCAATGCCGTCGGTGCGCCGGACAAGCCGATTCGCTGGGTCCTGCCGCCGCGCAGCCAGATCCGCCTGGCCACCCTGGCGCCGCGCGATCCGGCCAAGCCGCTGCGCTACACACCGCGCCTGCGCCACGCCCTGGGTGACCCGCGCCTGCTGCCCAAGCCCTACAAGTACCCGTTGCCCTGGCGCGGCGGCCCGTTCCGCCAGACGCAGGGCGCCAATGGCCAGTACAGCCATTTCACTGCCAAGGGCCGCTATGCCGTGGACATCGCCATGCCCGAGGGCACGCCGATCATTGCCGCGCGCGGCGGCATGGTGGTGAAGGTGGAGAACGAGCAGAGCGGGCGCGGCAACAACCCGGCCGGCAACTTCGTTCGCGTGCTGCACGATGACGGCACCATGGGCGTTTACCTGCACCTGATGCAGGGCTCGGTGATGGTGCGCGAAGGCCAGCGCGTCGCAACCGGGGAACGGCTGGCGCGCTCTGGCAATACGGGCAACAGCACCGGGCCGCACCTGCACTTCGTGGTGCAGCGCAACGTCGGGCTGGCGATCGAGTCGATTCCCTTCGACTTCGCCCAGCCGGTCAACAGCCTGCCGAACTTCGCCGTGGGCGGCGAGTGACGCAGCCCCCCTTCATTATCGTCGTCCCGGGGCTGGTGGTTTCTACGACGCCTTGAGCACCTTGGCCAGGACGATCTTCGGCCCGCGCATCTTCTTGACGATGATCTGCAAGCCGTCGACGCGCAGTTCCTCGTTCTCCTCGGGAACGCGCTTGAGGCTCTCATAGACCAGCCCGGCGAGGGTTTCGGCCTCGATGTGGTCGAGGTCGACATCGAGCAGCCGTTCGATCTTGAACAGCGGCGTGTCGCCGCGTACCAGCAGCTTGCCGGGCTGGTACGCAAGGATGCCGCGCTCGGCCTTGCGGTGTTCGTCCTGGATGTCGCCGACGAGCACTTCGAGCACGTCTTCCATCGACAGGAAGCCGATCACCTTGTGGTCGCCTTCCTCGACCAGCACGAAATGCGCGCCGCCCTGGCGGAACTGCTCGAGCAGGGCATTGAGCGGCATGTGCTTGGACACCCGGTCGAGCGGGCGCAGCAGGTCGTCCAGGCAGAAATGCTCGGCGAGCCGCTCGTCGCCGGCCAGGGCCAGTAGCAGGTCCTTGATGTGCAGCAGGCCGACGTATTCGCCGAGGTCGCGGTTGTAGACCGGATAGCGGCTGTACTTGTGCCGACGCACCAGCTCGAGGATGTCGGCCAGCGGCGCATCGTGCTCGAGCTGCACCAGGTCCTCGCGCGAGTTGGCCCAGTCGACGACCTCCAGTTCGCTCATTTCCACCGCCGAGGCGAGTACCTGGATGTGCTGGTTGCTCGGGTCCATGGCGCGGTTCGAGTGCAGGATCAGCTTGAGCTCGTCACGCGTGTAGTGATGCTCGTGATGCGGCCCGGGCTCGCCCTGGCCGGCGATCCGCAGGATGGCGTTGGCGCTGGCGTTGAGCAGGTAGATCGCCGGGTACATCAGCCAGTAGAACAGGTACAGCGGTGCGGCCGTCCACAGCGACAGCAGCTCGGGTTTGCGGATCGCCCAGGACTTGGGCGCCAGCTCGCCGACCACGATGTGCAGGTAGGAAATGATGAAAAACGCGGTGAAGAAGGCGATGCCGTGCACCAGCGCCGGCGAATCGATGCCGACGGCGGCCAGCACCGGCTCGAGCAGATGGGCGAAGGCCGGCTCGCCGACCCAGCCCAGGCCCAGCGAGGCGAGCGTAATGCCCAGCTGGCAGGCCGACAGGTAGGCGTCGAGCTGGTTGTGCACCTTGCGCAGGATGCGCCCGCGCCAGCCATGCGCATCGGCGATCGCCTCGACGCGAGTGGAGCGCAGCTTGACCATGGCGAACTCGGCGGCAACGAAGAAGCCGTTGAGCAGTACCAGGAACAGGGCAAAGAGAATCAGGCCGAAATCGGCGAAGTACGAGGGGGCGGTGTAACCGGGGGAAGGGTCCATGAGCTCGGGAAAGGCCGTTGACCCGCGTGAGGATGGGGGCAGCCCGGCGGCATTTCAAGCGAGCCGGGCGTTGCCGCCGACGAATCCATCGTTCGGTCTAGTCGGTCACCACCTGCTCTGGCTGGAAGTGGCAGGTGAATACGCTGCCTTTGCCGGGCGTACTGCTGATATCCAGGCGGCCGTGGTGGCGCAGCAGTACGTGCTTGACGATGGCCAGGCCGAGGCCGGTGCCGCCGGTGCTGCTGGCGCGGCTGGAGTCGACCCGGTAGAAGCGCTCGGTCAGGCGTGGCAGGTGCTTCTGTTCGACGCCGATGCCGTTGTCCTCGACGCTCAGGTGCGCACCGTACTCGTTGCGCCACCAGCGGATGCGAATGTCGCCGCCGTCGGGCGTGTACTTGACCGCATTGAACACCAGGTTGGAGAAGGCGCTGCGCAGCTCCGACTCGCTGCCCTTGAGCCGCAGCGACGCATCGGCCTCGAGACTGATGCGATGGCCGCGCTCGCCGGACAGCGCCTGGGCGTCGTGCTGCACGGTCTGCAACAGCGCGGCGATGTCCAGCGGCACGCCTCCGGTGGGTGGGTTGGTGGCTTCGAGCTTGGCCAGCAGCAAGAGGTCGTTGAGCAGGTGCTGCATGCGTCCGGCCTGCTGGTTCATCTGCTGCAGGGCGCGCAGCCAGCGCGGGTTGACCTGGTCGCTGTTCTCCAGCAGCGTCTCCAGATAGCCGGAGATCACCGTCAGCGGGGTACGCAGTTCGTGGCTGACGTTGGCGACGAAATCCTTGCGCATCTGTTCGAGCTGATGCAGCCGGGTGATGTCGCGTACCAGCAGCAGATGCTCGCTGTTGCCGTAGCGGGTGATGTTGAACTGCAGGCGGATGCGGTCGTTGATCGGCGAGATCAGCTCCAGCGGCTCCTCGTAGTGGCCCTTCTCGAAATATTCCTTGAACGCCGGATGACGCACCAGGTTGGTGATCGGGTGGCCGCTATCCTGGCGCTTCTTCAGGCCGAGCAGGTGGTCGGCGGCGGGGTTCCACCATTCCAGGTTGCCGTCGCTGTCGAGCATGATCACCGCATCCTTGAGTGCAGCGGTCGAGCCCTGCACGCGGTCGATCACGGCCTGCAGCTGGCCGCGCAGGCGCAGGTCGCGGCGTTGCATCTGGTAGAGGCTGTCGAACACGTCGCCCCACAGGCCCACCGCATCCGGAGGCGGGGAATCCGGCTCGCTGCTCTTGAGCCAGCGCTGCAGGCGCAGCACCTGATAAAGCGTCCAGGCCAGGTAGCCGAGCGCGCCGAGCGCCAGGGCCCAGCCGTATTCGCCGGTCGCCAGGCCCAGCAGCAGGCAGACGCCCAGCAGAAGCAGCAGCTTGCGCACCAGCGCGCCTTGCCAGTCGCGGTTCAATCCCTGTGCTCCCGATCCAGTGGCAGGTGTGGCCGTTCGGGCTGTCCTGCGCGTTTGCGCTGGCGCAGAGCCTCGCTCATGTCGGCTCAGTTCTTCGTCGAGAAACGATAGCCGGTGCCGCGCACCGTCTGCACCAGGTTTTCGTAGGCTTCGCCGAGTGCCTTGCGCAGGCGGCGGATGTGCACGTCGACGGTGCGTTCTTCGACGTAGACGTTGCCGCCCCAGACCTGGTCGAGCAGCTGGCCGCGGGTATAGGCACGCTCCTGGTGGGTCATGAAGAACTGCAGCAGGCGGTATTCGGTCGGGCCCATCTCGGCCGGCTTGCCGTCGATGGTGACGCGGTGGCTGATCGGATCGAGCAGCAGGCCACCGATCTCGATCGGCGTCTCGTTGTCGGCAGGAGCGGCGCGCCGCAGGACGGCCTTCAGACGGGCGACCAGTTCGCGCGGCGAGAAGGGCTTGGTGATGTAGTCGTCGGCACCGACTTCCAGGCCCTGGATCTTGTTGTCTTCCTCATCCTTGGCGGTGAGCATGATGATCGGCGTGTTGGCGGTCAGCTCGTCGCGCTTGAGCCGGCGCGCCAGTTCGATGCCGGAGGTGCCCGGGAGCATCCAGTCGAGCAGGATCAGGTCGGGCTGGCGATCGACGATCAGGGCATGCGCCTGTTGGGTGTTCTCCGCCTCCAGGCACTCGTAGCCGGCCATTTCCAGGGCGACGACGATCATCTCGCGGATCGGCGCTTCGTCGTCGACGATCAGTATGCTCTTGCCGTTCATGGTCAAGCCTCGGTCGTTCTTGTCGCCCGGCATTAGATAACGCAATTGTTGCAGCGATGTGACAGCCTGGAGACGGCCAGCATGGCGTCAACAGGCCGTCTGCGCCAGGGGCGGAGGCCGCTCAGCGGGCGGCGTAGTCGAGGATGCAGCCGACCAGCACGGCCAGCCCGGCCCAGTGATTGTGCAGGAAGGCGTGGAAGCAGGCCTGGCGGTCGCGTGTGCGGGTCTGGCGGAACTCCCAGAGGTACAGGCCGAGCGCGACCAGCAATCCGGCATTGAAGAACAGGCCCAGCTCGAAGCGCGCGCCGGCCAGCGCCAGGCAGAACAGCGCCAGGCCCTGCAGCGTGAGGACGACCACGCGGTCGGCATCGCCGAACAGGATCGCGGTGGACTTGATGCCGATCTTCAGGTCGTCCTCGCGGTCGGCCATCGCGTAGTAGGTGTCGTAGGCCACCGTCCACACCACGTTGGCGACGAACAGCAGCCAGGCCTCCGGCGGCAGGCTGCCGCGCTCGGCGGTAAAGCACATCAGGATGCCCCAGGAATAGGCTGCGCCGAGCACCACCTGCGGGTAGTAGGTGTAGCGCTTCATGAACGGGTAGAGCGAGGCGACCGCCAGTGCGCCGAACGACAGCCACACGGTGGTGGCGTTGGTCAGCAGCACCAGGCCGAAGCTCAGCGTCACCAGCACGGCGAACAGCACCCAGCCCTCGCGCGGCTTGACCCGGCCGGTGGCCATCGGCCGCTCGCGGGTGCGCTGCACATGGCCATCGAAATTGCGGTCGGCGAAGTCGTTGATCACGCAGCCGGCCGAGCGCATGAAGAACACGCCGAGCGTGAAGATGATCACGTTGGCGACGCTCGGTCGGCCACCGCCGGCGATCACCAGGGCGGTGAGCGTCGGCCAGAGCAGCAGGTAGATGCCGATCGGTCGATCCCAGCGCATCAGCTGGATGAAGTCCCAGGCGCGCGGGTGAAGGCGATTGCACGATTGCAGGAGTTTCAGATACATCGGCGGCTCCGTGCGGAAGATGACGAATCAGACGCGGCAGCGCGGCTCACGGCGCGAGGCCGGCGGCTTGCCAGAGTTCGGGCAGGAATACCTCAGCAACCAGCACGCCGAGGGGCTCGCGACTGAAGCGCGAGCGGCGCGCCCACAGGTCGGGGTGGCGATGCTCCGGCGGCAGCCAGGCCGCCGGGTAGCGGCAGGCTTGCAGCGTGCCGCGGGTGAATGCCGGGTCGCTGAACAGCAGTTCGCCGAGCGAGCGGCTGCCCAGGCGCTGCAGGTCCATGTCGGAACGCTCCAGCGCGGCGCGTGCGGCGACGCTGCGGGCGAACACCCAGGGCCGCCCGTGCCCACACAGGTAGACTTCGCGCACCCAGCCTTCGCTGCCCCCGGCCACGCCCAGCGCACTGCATTCGTCGTCACGCAGCAGCTGCCAGCCCTCGACGAGCGGCGTGACGCTGAACGCACCGCCTGCCAGCTCGGTGAGGCGTCGGGTGAGCGAGCCTTTGTCGACGTAGAGCCAGTCATGCTGCAGCGGGTCGAGCGGCGTCGGCAGTTGGTTGGCGGTCAGCCATGTGTGAAGTTCAGGCACAGGCGATAGAGGGTGCGGTTCCGAGAAGGCGGGGAGTCTAACAAGAAAGCCGGCCAGCGCGATGGCCCCGGCGGTTGCGCGGGTTGCCGATGTTGGTTACAACCTGCGCATTCCCCGCCCGGAATGTCCGCCATGCACCTGCACGACTCGATGATGAACGGCTCGATGATGAACGATAGTGCGGTGTACAAGACCTTGCTGGAATCGACCAAAGCCATCCCCTGGAAGATCGACTGGGCCACCATGACGTTTGCCTATATCGGCCCGCAGATCGAAACCCTGCTGGGCTGGCCGCAGGGCAGTTGGCTGAGCGCCAATGACTGGGCAGAGCGCATGCACCCTGAAGACCGCGAGTGGGTGGTGAATTTCTGTGTGGCGCAGTCCCAGTCAGGGCTCGACCACGAGGCCGACTATCGCGCGCTGACCCGCGACGGCCGTTATGTGTGGATCCGCGATGTGGTGCATGTGCTGCGCAATGCCGCGGGCGAGGTCGAAGCGCTGGTTGGCTTCATGTTCGACATCAGTGAGCGCAAGCAGACCGAGCAAAAGCTGTTGCAGCTGCAGAAGCAGCTGGAAGAACTTTCCTATCAGGACGGCCTTACCGGCGTGGCCAACCGGCGCATGTTCGACAACCGCTTGCAGATGGAGTGGAGCAATGCCCAGCGCAACAGCCTGCCGCTATCCCTGATCCTGCTGGATATCGACTATTTCAAGCAGTACAACGACCACTATGGCCATGTGCGTGGCGACGATTGCCTGAAAAGCGTTGGCCAGGCCTTGAGCGGTGCCGCCGTGCGCCCGCGTGACCTGCTGGCCCGTTATGGCGGTGAAGAGTTCGTCCTGTTGCTTCCAGAGACCGATGCGCAGGCTGCTGCCCAGGTTGCCGAGCGCTGTCGCCAGCTGATTCGCGAACAAAATATCCAGCACGCCCACTCCCAGGTCGCACCGCTGCTGACGATCAGTCTAGGCGTCGGTACTCTCGTACCAGGCCCGTTCGACCAGCCCGAGGCCTTTCTCGAAAGGGTGGATAGCCTGCTCTACAAGGCCAAGCATCAGGGCCGCGACCAGGCGGTACTCGCTTAGCCCTGAGGTGAGCTTTCGAGGGCCCGGTTTGGGTGTAAGAATCGACAGCCCCCCTGCGTTCGTCCAGCTTCCGGGTTTTACGCCCAACCCTCCAACCGCATGGTCGCCCGCACCAGTCGCTGCTCCTCCTGCTCGATTTCCTTGAGGTTGTCGCGAATGCTGTGGATGTGGTCGCGCGCCGCGCGCTGCGCCTGATCCGGCAGGCGCTCGGTGACGGCATGGTAGAGCCGCGAATGCTGGCGATCGATCTGCCGCTTGGGGGCCGGCCGGTGATAGAGGTTGTTCACCGAGGCGAACACGGTGCTGAGCATCAGGTCGGTGAGCGACTGCAGGGTGTGCACCAGCACCGGGTTGTGCGAGGCCTCGCAGATGGCCAGGTGAAAGGCGTGGTCCAGCCGGGCATGTTCACGCGGGTCGGCGCCTTCGCCATCGGCATGCGCGGCGAGCATTTCCTCGTAGCGCCGGCGCAGCAGGATGAAATCCGCCTCGGTACCGCGCAGCGCCGCCAGCCGTGCCGATTCGCCTTCGAGCAGGGCGCGCACTTCGAGCAGGTCGTAAAGCGTGCGCGGCTGCGAGTTGAACAGGTGCATCAGCGGGCTGGCGTCGTGGCTGTCGGACAGCTGCGCGACAAAGGAGCCGCGGCCCTGCGCCGTCTCGATGATGCCGCGCCCGCGCAGCACCCGCAGGCCCTCGCGCAGCGCCGACCGCGAGATGCCGAGCTTCTCGCACAGACGCCGCTCGGAGGGCAGCGCCTGGCCGACCTTGAGCACGCCATCGACGATCAAGCGTTCGATGCGCTCGGCCACCACGTCGGCGACTTGACGACGGTCATTGTGTTTTTCGCTCAGCATGCAGGGTTCTCCACAGCTGGTAGGACCAGTTGCCGGCGAGTTTAGCCTCAGTGCCTGCAGATGTGCAGTGGCGCCGGTCGGAGCGGGTTTCGCGTAGTGCCTTGCAGGGTCTCACTACAAAAACTGGTAGGACCAGTTGTCGCTGGCATGGACGCCGCCGCCCGGGCCGGCTAAAGATGCGGCATCTCACCGCAGCGGCCGTGCTGGGGTGACCGTACGAGAGCGGCGAATCTGCATGAATATCCTCTACGACGAACGCGTCGACGGCGCGTTACCCAAGGTCGACAAGGCCGCCCTGCTGGCCGAGCTGCAGCGAGCGCTGCCGGACCTGGAAATCCTCCATCGCGGCGAAGACCTCAAGCCGTACGAATGCGACGGCCTGTCGGCCTACCGCACCACGCCGATGCTGGTGGTGCTGCCCGAGCGGGTCGAGCAGGTCGAAACCCTGCTCAAGCTCTGTCACCAGCGCGGCGTGCCGGTGGTCGCCCGCGGCGCCGGCACCGGGCTGTCCGGCGGTGCGTTGCCGCTGGAGCAGGGCATCCTGCTGGTGATGGCGCGCTTCAACAAGATTCTCGAGGTCGACCCGGCCGGGCGCTTCGCCCGCGTCCAGCCCGGCGTGCGCAACCTGGCGATTTCCCAGGCCGCCGCGCCCCATGAGCTGTACTACGCGCCGGACCCCTCGTCGCAGATCGCCTGCTCGATCGGCGGCAACGTCGCCGAGAACGCCGGTGGCGTGCACTGCCTGAAATACGGCCTGACCGTGCACAACCTGCTCAAGGTGGAAATCCTCACCGTCGAAGGCGAGCGCATGGTGCTCGGCTCCGACGCGCTGGATTCGCCGGGCTTCGACCTGCTGGCGCTGTTCACCGGTTCCGAGGGCATGCTCGGCATCGTTACCGAGGTGACCGTCAAGCTGCTGCCCAAGCCGCAGGTGGCCAAGGTGCTGCTGGCCGCCTTCGACTCGGTGGAGAAGGCCGGCCGTGCGGTGGGCGACATCATCGCCGCCGGCATCATCCCCGGCGGCCTGGAGATGATGGACAACCTGTCGATCCGCGCCGCCGAGGACTTCATCCACGCCGGCTATCCGGTGGATGCCGAGGCGATCCTGCTCTGCGAGCTGGATGGCGTGGAAGCCGACGTGCACGACGACTGTGCGCGCGTCAGCGAAGTGCTCAAGCTGGCCGGCGCCACCGAAGTGCGCCTGGCCAAGGACGAAGCCGAGCGCGTGCGCTTCTGGGCAGGGCGCAAGAACGCCTTCCCGGCGGTCGGGCGCATCTCGCCGGACTACTACTGCATGGACGGCACCATTCCGCGGCGCGAGCTGCCGGGCGTGCTCAAGGGCATTTCCGATCTGTCCGAGCAGTTCGGACTGCGCGTGGCCAACGTGTTCCACGCCGGCGACGGCAACATGCACCCGCTGATCCTCTTCGATGCCAACCAGCCCGGTGAGCTGGAGCGCGCCGAGGAACTGGGCGGCAAGATCCTCGAACTCTGCGTCGAGGTCGGCGGCAGCATCACCGGCGAGCACGGTGTCGGCCGCGAGAAAATCAACCAGATGTGCGCGCAGTTCAACAGCGACGAGCTGACCCTGTTCCACGCGGTGAAAGCGGCGTTCGACCCGAGCGGCCTGCTCAACCCCGGCAAGAACATCCCGACCCTGCATCGCTGCGCCGAATTCGGCCGCATGCACATCCACAACGGTCAGCTGCCTTTCCCCGAACTGGAGCGTTTCTGATGTCCGTATTCGCCAACGACGCCAGCGCGCTGTTGCTGGACCAGGTCAACCAGGCGCTCGCCGCCAAGACCCCGCTGCGCATCCAGGGTGGCGCGACCAAGGCATTCCTCGGTCGCGCGGTCGAGGGCCAGCTGCTCGACGTGCGCGAGCACCGCGGCATCGTCAGCTATGACCCCACCGAACTGGTGGTGAGCGTGCGTGCCGGCACGCCGCTGGCCGAACTCGAGGCCACCCTGGACGAAGCCGGGCAGATGCTGCCCTGCGAGCCGCCGCACTTCGGCGAAGGCGCCACCGTCGGCGGCATGATCGCCGCCGGGCTGTCCGGCCCGCGGCGCCCGTGGAGCGGTTCGGTGCGCGACTTCGTGCTCGGCTCGCGCATCATCACCGGCCAGGGCAAGCACCTGCGCTTCGGCGGCGAGGTGATGAAGAACGTCGCCGGCTACGACCTGTCGCGCCTGATGGCCGGCAGCTTCGGTTGCCTCGGCGTGCTCACCGAAGTTTCGCTCAAGGTCCTGCCCAAGCCGCGCCAGTGCACCAGCCTGCGTCTGGAAATCGACCTCGAGCGCGCGCTGCTCAAGCTTGCCGAATGGGGCCAGCAGCCGGTACCGATCAGCGCCGCCAGCCATGACGGCCAGGTGCTGCACCTGCGCCTGGAAGGCGGCGAAGGGTCGGTCAACGCCGCGCGCGAACGCATCGGTGGCGAGGACCTCGAGCCCGGCTACTGGAATGACCTGCGCGAGCAGCGCCTGGCCTTCTTTGCCGACGCGCGCCCGCTGTGGCGCCTGTCGCTGCCGAACAACACGCCGGCCGTGGCCCTGCCGGGCGAGCAACTGGTGGACTGGGCCGGCGCCCAGCGCTGGCTGAAGTCCGATGCCGACGCGGCAAGCATCCGCGCCATCGCGGCGGAAGTCGGCGGCCATGCCACCTGTTTCACCGCCGGTGCCGCCGAGCCGTTCCAGCCGCTGTCGGCGCCGCTGTTGCGCTACCACCGCCAGCTCAAGGCCGCGCTCGATCCGCAGGGGATCTTCAACCCCGGCCGCATGTATTCCGAGGTCTGACGACGTATGCAAACGAATCTGAGCGAAGCCGCGAAAAAACTGCCGCGCGCCGAGGAAGCCGAAAGCATCCTGCGCTCCTGCGTGCACTGCGGTTTCTGCAATGCCACCTGCCCGACCTACCAGCTGCTCGGTGACGAGCTGGATGGCCCGCGCGGGCGCATCTACCTGATGAAGCAGATGTTCGAGGGCGGCGAGGTGACCGAGAGCACCCAGCTGCACCTGGATCGCTGCCTGACCTGCCGCAACTGCGAGACCACCTGCCCATCCGGGGTGAAGTACCACAATCTGCTGGATATCGGCCGCGACTTCATCGAGCGCCAGGTCCAGCGCCCGTTGGGCGAGCGCCTGGTGCGCGGCGGCCTGCGCACGGTGATCCCGCGTCCGGGGCTGTTCAAGGCGCTGCTCGGTACCGGCAATGCGCTCAAGCCGCTGATGCCGGCCTCGCTGAAGGACCACCTGCCGCGCGAGATTCGCCCGGCCAAACCGCGCCCGCAGGTCATGCACCAGCGTCGCGTGCTGATGCTCGAGGGCTGCGTGCAGCCGAGCCTGTCGCCGAACACCAACGCCGCCGCCGCGCGCGTGCTCGACCGCCTGGGCATCAGCGTCAGCCCGGCGCGTGAGGCCGGCTGTTGCGGTGCGGTGGACTACCACCTCAACGCCCAGGACGCCGGCCTCGAGCGCGCACGACGCAACATCGACGCCTGGTGGCCGGCCATCGAGGCGGGTGCCGAAGC
This sequence comes from Stutzerimonas sp. CXK-1, assembly GCF_057738225.1. NCBI lineage: Bacteria > Pseudomonadati > Pseudomonadota > Gammaproteobacteria > Pseudomonadales > Pseudomonadaceae > Stutzerimonas > Stutzerimonas sp. CXK-1. The sequence continues at coordinate 461,787 of NZ_CM173217.1, forward strand.
CATCGTGCAGACCGCCAGCGGCTGCGGCGCCTTCGTCAAGGAATACGGCCATCTGCTCAAGGACGACCCGGCCTACGCGGCGAAGGCCGCACGGGTCAGCGAGCTGGCCAAGGACCTGGTCGAGGTGCTGCGCAGCGCCGAGCTGGAAAAGCTCGACGTGCGCGCCGACAAGCGCATGGCCTTCCACTGCCCGTGCACCCTGCAGCACGCACAGAAGCTCGGCGGCGCGGTCGAAGACGTGCTCACCCGCCTGGGCTTCCAGCTCACCGCGGTGCCCGATGCGCACCTGTGCTGCGGCTCGGCGGGCAGCTATTCGATCACCCAGCCGGAGATTTCCCACCAGCTGCGCGACAACAAGCTCAACGCGCTGGAGAGCGGCAAGCCGGAAGTGATCGTCACCGCCAACATCGGCTGCCAGACCCACCTCGACGGCGCCGGCCGCACGCCGGTCAAGCACTGGATCGAAGTGGTCGAGGAATCGATGGGGTGACGGTGGAAAGGCTGCGCCGTTTTCCACCCTACGACGCCGTAGGGTGGAAATCTCGCAAAGCGAATTTCCACCGAATCGAACCCTCCGGCCCGCCCGCCGCGCGCCAACCGAACAACCGAAATACGCAGACAGGAGAATCGAGATGAAAAGCAAAGCCGTACTGAGCCAGACCGAAGTCGCCACCATCCTCGCCGCCGCCCGCGCCGAAGCGCAGACCAACGGCTGGGCCGTGACCATCGTCGTCGCCGACGACGGCGGCCACCCGCTGGCGCTGGAGCGTCTGGATGGCTGTGCGCCGATCGCCTCCTACATCGCCAGCGAGAAGGCCCGCAGCGCCGCGCTCGGTCGCCGCGAAACCAAGGGTTATGAAGATATGGTCAACGGTGGCCGCAGCGCCTTCCTCTCCGCGCCGGTGGTCTGCTCGCTGGAAGGCGGCGTGCCGGTGGTGGTCGACGGCCAGGTCATCGGCTCGGTCGGCGTGTCCGGCGTGACCGCCGCGCAGGACGCCCAGATCGCCAAGGCCGGCGTCGCCGCCCTGGCCAACTGAACAGACAAGGAGAACGACAGATGACCGAGCGTGTAACCCTGGGCCGCCTGCAAGTCGCGGCCAACCTCAAGCGTTTCATCGAAGACGAAGTCCTGCCGGGCACCGGTATCGAAGCCGCCGCCTTCTGGCAGGGCCTGGATGCCCTGGTCCACGACCTGGCGCCGAAGAACCGCGAGCTGCTCGCCGAGCGCGACCGCCTGCAGCTCGAGCTGGACGCCTGGCACAAGGCCAATCCGGGCCCGATCAAGGATATGGCCGCCTACCGCGCCTTCCTCGAGTCCATCGGCTACCTGCTGCCGGTGCCGGGCGAGGTCAAGATCGACACCGCCAACGTCGACAGCGAGATCGCCACCCAGGCCGGTCCACAGCTGGTGGTGCCGATCATGAACGCGCGCTATGCGCTGAACGCGGCCAACGCCCGCTGGGGCTCGCTGTATGACGCGCTCTACGGCACCGACGCCATCTCCGAAGAGGGCGGCGCACAGAAGGGCCCGGGCTACAACGAAGTCCGTGGCGCCAAGGTCATCGCCTTTGCCCGCAACTTCCTCGACCAGGCCGCGCCGCTGGCCGAAGGCAGCCACGCCGACGCCACCGCCTACCGCGTGCAGGATGGCCAGCTCAAGGTCACCCTGGAGAACGGCAGCGTCACCGGCCTCAAGCAGCCGGAGAAATTCGTCGGCTTCCAGGGCGAAGCGGTCGAGCCCAAGGCCGTGCTGCTAAAGAACAACGGCCTGCACATCGAGATCCAGATCGACCCGAACAGCCCGATCGGCCAGACCGACGCCGCCGGCGTGAAGGACCTGCTGATCGAATCCGCCGTGTCGACCATCCTCGACTGCGAAGACTCGGTCGCCGCGGTGGATGCCGACGACAAGGTATTGGCCTACCGCAACTGGCTGGGCATCGTGCAGGGCACCCTCAGCGAGGAAGTGGCCAAGGGCAATTCCAGCTTCGTCCGTCGCCTCAACCCGGACCGCGAATACAGCGCGCCGGACGGCGGCGAGCTGAAACTGCACGGCCGCTCGCTGCTGTTCATCCGTAACGTCGGCCACCTGATGACCAACCCGGCGATCCTCCTGGAAGACGGCAGCGAAATCCCCGAAGGCATCATGGACGGCGTGTTCACCAGCCTGATCGCCAAGCATGACTTGAAGCGCAAGGGCAACTCGCGCACCGGCAGCTTCTACATCGTCAAGCCGAAGATGCATGGCCCGAAGGAAGTCGCCTTTGCCGACGAGCTGTTCGGCCGCGTCGAGGACCTGATCGGCGTACCGCGCTTCACCCTGAAGATGGGCATCATGGACGAGGAGCGCCGCACCAGCGCCAACCTCAAGGCCTGCATCGCCGCGGCCAAGAGCCGTGTGGCCTTCATCAATACCGGCTTCCTCGACCGCACCGGTGACGAGATGCACACCTGCATGGAAGCCGGCCCGGTGCTGCGCAAGGGCGACATGAAGAACACGCCGTGGATCAAGTCCTACGAGCGCAACAACGTGCTGGTCGGCCTGGCCTGCGGCCTGCGCGGCAAGGCGCAGATCGGCAAGGGCATGTGGGCCATGCCGGACCTGATGGCGGCCATGCTCGAGCAGAAGATCGGCCACCCGAAGTCCGGCGCCAACACCGCCTGGGTGCCGTCGCCGACCGGTGCCACCCTGCATGCGCTGCACTACCACCAGGTCGACGTGCAGGCCGTGCAGAGCGAGCTGGAAAAGGTCGACCTGGCCGCCGAGCGCGAGCAGCTGCTCAATGATCTGCTGACCATCCCGGTGGTCGCCGAGGACACCTGGAGCGCCGAGGAAAAGCAGCAGGAGCTGGACAACAACTGCCAGGGCATCCTCGGTTACGTGGTGCGTTGGGTCGAGCAGGGCGTCGGTTGCTCCAAGGTGCCGGACATCCACAACGTCGGCCTGATGGAAGACCGCGCCACCCTGCGCATCTCCAGCCAGCACATCGCCAACTGGCTGCACCACGGCGTGGTCAGCCGCGAGCAGGTGCAGGAAACGCTCGAGCGCATGGCCAAGGTGGTCGACGAGCAGAACGCCGGTGACCCGCTGTACCGCCCGATGGCGCCGGACTATGCCAAGTCCATCGCCTTCCAGGCCGCCAGCGATCTGGTGTTCAAGGGCCGCGAACAGCCCGCCGGCTACACCGAGCCGTTGCTGCACCAGTGGCGGCAGCGCTTCAAGGCGGCCAACCCGGCCTGAGGCCTGGATGAGCGGCAAGGCGGGAGTGCGCTCCCGCCCGGCTGAAACACGAGCCCCGGACGCCTCTTGGCGCTCGGGGCTTTCGAGCATGGGGACCTGCCAGGCAGTACGGCAGGCACCCGGGGGACCGCCACGACGTCGGCCGCAGGGTCACGGTGGGGCGGGTATCCATGCAAGGCACCGGGCTTGCCCGGACAAAAAAGCGGTTCACAACAAAAACAGGAACCAACAATGAGTCAAACACTACTGTCCATACTGGCCTTCGTGCCGTTGGTGCTGGCGGGTGTCCTGCTGATCGGCTTTCGTTGGCCGGCCAAGTACGCGATGCCGCTGGTTTTCGTCCTCACCGCGCTGATCGGGCTGCTTGCCTGGGACATGACGTTCAACCGCGTCCTGGCCTCGACGCTGCAGGGGCTCATTCTCACCGCGGCGATCCTCTGGATCATCTTCGGTGCGATCCTGCTGCTCAACACGCTCAAGCACTCCGGGGGCATCGCCGCGATTCGTCGGGGCTTTTCCAACATCAGCCCGGATCGTCGCGTCCAGGCGCTGATCGTGGCCTGGCTGTTCGGCTGCTTCATCGAGGGCGCCTCGGGCTTCGGTACGCCGGCCGCGGTCGCCGCGCCGCTGCTGGTAGCACTGGGTTTCCCGGCGCTGGCGGCGGTGGTGCTGGGGATGATGGTGCAGTCGACGCCGGTATCCTTCGGTGCCGTGGGGACGCCGATCCTGGTCGGTGTGGGCGGTGGTCTGGACAAGACCGGGATCGGTGAACAGCTGATCGCCCTGGGCAGCAACTGGGATGTGTTCTTCCACCTGATCTTCTCGCGGGTGGCGATCATCCATGCGCTGTGCGGCATTCTCATGCCGCTGATCATGCTCAGCATCATGACCCGCTTCTTCGGCCGCAACAAATCCTGGGCCGAAGGCCTGGCGATGGCGCCGTTCGCGGTGTTCACCGGTCTGTGCTTCGTCATCCCCTATGCCGCTGCCGGCGTGTTCCTCGGCCCGGAATTCCCCTCGATGATCGGCGCGCTGGTCGGCCTGGCCATCGTGGTGCCGGCGGCCAAGGCCGGCTTCCTGCTGCCGAAGGAAAGCTGGGACTTCGCTCCGGCGAGCGAATGGCCGGCCGAGTGGATGGGCAAGATCGAGATGAAGCTCGACGATGTCGCCGGCAAGACGCCGATCTCCGTGCCGATGGCCTGGGCGCCCTACCTGCTGCTGGCGGTGTTCCTGGTGATCTCGCGCGTGTTCCCGGAAGTCAAGGCAGCGCTGATGTCGCTGAGCTTCGGCTGGAAGGACATCCTCGGTGAGACCGGCGTGTCCGGTACCCTCGAGCCGCTGTACCTGCCGGGCGGGATTCTCTGCATGGTGGTGATCGTCACCTTCTTCCTGCACCGCATGCGTGCCGGCGAGCTGGTGGCAGCGGTGTCGGAGTCGAGCAAGACGCTGCTCGGCGCGGGCTTCGTGCTGATCTTCACCATCCCGATGGTGCGGATCCTCATCAACTCGGGCGTCAACGGCTCGGACCTGGTGTCCATGCCGGTGGCCATGGCGCAGCTGGTGGCCAACAGCGTGGGCTCGGTCTATCCGTTCTTCGCCCCGGCGGTCGGTGCACTGGGGGCCTTCATCGCCGGTTCCAACACCGTGTCGAACCTGATGCTGTCGCAGTTCCAGTTCAACACCGCGGGGCTGCTCGGCCTCTCCGGTGCGCTGATGGTGGCGCTGCAGTCGGTGGGCGCCGCGGCGGGCAACATGATCGCCATCCACAACGTGGTAGCGGCCTCGGCCACCGTCGGCCTGCTCGGTCGCGAAGGGGTCACCCTGCGCAAGACCATGCTGCCGACGCTGTACTACCTCATCCTGGCTGGCAGCATCGGCCTGATCGGGTTCTACGTGATGGGCATCGGCGACCCGCTGACGGTCGCTGCTGGCTAAGCGCAGCAACGGGTGGAACGGGCGGCTTCGGCCGCCCGTTTCGTTTGTCGACTTCTGCCGCCGGCCGCTTGTGGTATAGGCTGCGGCGCAACGCAACGAGCGAGGTGAAACATGAAAAAGTGGCAGTGCGTGGTCTGCGGATTCATCTACGACGAGGCCGAAGGCTGGCCGGACGACGGCATCGCCCCTGGCACCCGCTGGGAAGACGTGCCCGAGGATTGGGTATGCCCGGACTGTGGCGTCGGCAAGATGGACTTCGAAATGATCGCCATCTCCTGATTTCCGATTACCAACCGAGCGAGGACACTTCGTGACTGCACCCATCGTCATCATCGGCACCGGCCTGGCCGGCTACAACCTCGCACGCGAACTGCGCAAGCTGGACGGCGACATACCGTTGCTGCTGATCACCCGCGACGATGGGCGCTCGTATTCCAAGCCGATGCTCTCCACCGGTTTTGCCATGAACAAGGATGCCGAAAGCCTGGGCATGGCCAGCGCCGGTGCGATGGCCGCGCAGCTGAAGGCCGAGATTCGCACCCATACCGAGGTCACCCGGCTGGAGCCGGCGGCGCAGCGCATCTGGCTGGGCAACGAGCCGGTCGCCTACCGCGACCTGGTGATCGCCTGGGGCGCGCAGACGCTGCGGGTACCGCTGGCCGGCGATGCCGCCGATGCCGTGCATCCGATCAACGACCTGCTCGACTACGGCCATTTCCGTGCCGCCGCCCAGGGGCGCAAGCGGGTGCTGATCATGGGCGCCGGGCTGATCGGCTGTGAATTTGCCAACGACCTGCGCCTGGGCGGCTACGAGGTGGATGTGGTGGCGCCGGCCGAGCAACTGATGCCCGGCCTGTTGCCGCCGCAGCCGGCCGCGGCGGTGCGCCAGGGCCTGGAGGCGCTGGGTGCGCGCTTTCACCTGGGTACCGTGGTCGAGCGGCTGGATCGCCACGGCGACGCGCTGAGCGCGCAATTGGCCGACGGCCGCCGGCTGGATTGCGATCTGGTGGTCAGCGCCGTCGGCCTGCGCCCGCGCACCGAACTGGCGGCCCAGGCGGGGTTGGCCGTCGCGCGCGGTATTGCCGTCGACCGCCAGCTGCGCACCTCCGCGCCGCACGTCTATGCGCTGGGCGACTGCGCCGAGGTCGACGGGCTCAACCTGCTCTATGTGATGCCGCTGATGAGTGGCGTGCGCGCCCTGGCCCGCACGCTGCTGGGCACGCCGACGGAGGTCAGCTACGGGCCCATGCCGGTCACGGTGAAGACGCCGGCCTGCCCGCTGGTGGTCTCGCCACCGGCGGCCGACGCTGCAGGGCGCTGGGTTGTCGAAGGGCAGGGCGCAGACATCAAGGCGCTGTACCTGGGCGCAGACGGCAAGCTGCTCGGCTATGCACTGACCGGCGCGGCGGTGCAGGACAAGCTCGCGCTCAATCGGCAGCTGCCGCCGGTGCTGGCGGAACTGCCGCAAACTCTGACGCTAAAGCCTTCGAGCTGACTAAGCCTTGAGTCGTAGAAGACTGGCGCCAGTGCTAGCAGCGTGCCATTCTCCCTGAGTCTGCCCAGCTAGAGCTGTCGCAGCGCCTTTCAGGGTCGTTCCTCGGGAGCGGCCAAGACACAACAACAACAAAGTCTCAGAGGCTACCAATGCGTAAACCGGAACTTGCCGCCGCCATCGCCGAGAAGGCTGACCTGTCCAAGGATCAGGCCAACCGTGTCCTCAACGCCGTTCTGGACGAAATCACCAATGCGCTGAACCGCAAGGACAGCGTCACCCTGGTCGGTTTCGGCACCTTCGTCCAACGCCACCGCGGAGCCCGCGCCGGCAAGAACCCGCAGACCGGCGAGCCGGTCACCATCAAGGCCAGCAACACTGTGGCCTTCAAGCCGGGAAAGATGCTGCGCGACGCCATCAACTGATGGGCTGCCCCGGAGCCTCCGGGCTCCGGGCTCCGGGCGATCTGACTGCCCGGTCCCGCTCGGACTCCTCGTTACCCACGCTTTTTCGCTGCCGACGAGCCGCTACAATGCGGCGCAAATCGAATCCTCCCGTCGGATGCCCGCCTGATGAAATTTCGCTTCCTGCTCTGGATGCTTGGCCGCCTGATGGCCAAGGCCAGCCGCACCAATCCCGAGTTCCAGCAGCAGCTGGGTGACAAGAACCTGAGCTTTCAGCTGCACACCCTGGACGGCAAGGTCGCCCGGCATTTCGTGGTGAAGGACCAGCGCGTCACCAGCAAGCGCGGCCCGGCGACTGAGCCAGCGTTCTCCCTGGGCTTCAAGGATGCCGCCTATGGTTTCGCGACCATGACGGCGAAGAACAAGCAGCTGGCGTTCATGCAGGGAATTCAGAACAAGGACATCCAGATCCAGGGCAATCCGGCGCTGGTGATGTGGTTTCAGGGGCTGACCAAATACCTGAAGCCGAAAAAGAAGAAGTAGTTTCGCCCTGAGCCCGCGATCCGGTGCCCTCATTTCGGGGTGTCCTGGGCTCCTGGCTCGTCAGACGCAGGGCTGCACGTTACCTGTGGTGGAAAACGCTGCGCGGTTTTCCACCCTACGGCTGGCCACACGGCCCTACGGCGCCTCCCGCCAAACCCTCGCTTCCTCCTTCAACCACTCCCGAAACGCCACCAGCCCCGCCGACTCCACCTTGCGCTCGGGAATCATCAGGTAGTACGCCCGCGTCTCGCTGCGGTAGGCGTGCGGATGCGCCAGCACCAGCCGCCCCTCGGCCAGTTCGCGCTGGATCAAAAACGGCGGGATCAGCGCCACCCCCATGCCATGCTCGGCCGCCTGCGCCAGCATGGAGAACAGCTCCAGCCGCGGGCCGGTCATGTCGCGGGCGACTTTCAGCCCCAGCGAATCGAACCACTGCCGCCAGGCATAGGGCCGGGTGGTCTGCTGCAGCAGCGGCAGCTCGCTCAGGGCCTGGGTCGTGAACGGCTGAGCGTCGCGCAGCAGGGCGGGGCTGCAGACTGGCTGCAGGTCCTCGGGCATCAGGTAGTGCGCCTCGGTACCGGACCAGTCGGCATCGCCGAAGTAGATGGCAGCATCGAACTCGGTATCGGCAAAGAGAAAGGGCCGGGTGCGGTTGGTCAGGTTCACCGTGATCTCCGGGTGCAGCGCCTGGAAATGCCTGAGGCGCGGCACCAGCCACTGGGTGCCGAAGGTCGGCACCACGGCCAGCTCCAGGCTCATGGCGCCCTGCTGGCCCATCACCGACAGCGTGTCGCGCTCGACCGCGTCCAGCTGCGCGGCGATGCGACGGGCGTAGGATTGGCCGGCGGCGGTCAGCTTCACGCCGCGCCGCGAACGGCGGAACAGCGCCAGGCCGAGGAATTCCTCCAGCCCGCCAATCTGCCGGCAGATGGCGCTCTGGGTCAGCGCCAGCTCGTCGGCTGCGCGGGTAAAGCTCTCGTGGCGGGCGGCGGCCTCGAAGGCGATCAGCGCGGCGGTGCTGGGAATCTTCCGGCGCATTATGCAAAGACCTCACGTGATGAGCCTGATAATCGGACAAAAGCTTATCTCGGAGTGAGCGAAACGCACAGTTTGGTGCGAAATCCTCGTTTGCGACGCACCGTTGCGGCGCCTAGGATCAGCCCATCCCGCCCGCGCGCCTGCGGTGCCGAAGACAACAAGAGGAGCCTCCCGAATGGCCGGCAAAGCAAGCTTCAACTGGATCGACCCGCTGCTGCTCGACCAGCAGCTGACCGAAGAAGAGCGCATGGTGCGTGACAGCGCCGCGCAGTTCGCCGCTGACAAGCTGGCGCCGCGGGTGCTGGAAGCCTTCCGCCATGAGCGCACCGATCCGGCGATCTTTCGCGAGATGGGCGAGACCGGCCTGCTCGGCGCGACCATTCCCGAAGCCTACGGCGGCAGCGGGCTGAACTACGTGTGCTACGGCCTGATCGCCCGCGAGGTCGAGCGCATCGATTCGGGCTACCGCTCGATGATGAGCGTGCAGTCCTCGCTGGTGATGGTGCCGATCTTCGAATTCGGCAACGAGGCGACCAGGCAGAAGTACCTGCCCAAGCTGGCCAGCGGCGAATACATCGGCTGCTTCGGCCTCACCGAACCGAACCACGGCTCCGACCCCGGTTCGATGGTCACCCGGGCGAAAAAGGTCGACGGCGGCTATCGGCTGTCCGGCAGCAAGATGTGGATCACCAACAGCCCGATCGCCGATGTCTTCGTGGTCTGGGCCAAGGATGAGGCTGGCGAGATTCGCGGCTTCGTGCTGGAAAAGGGCTGGGAAGGGCTGTCCGCCCCGACGATCCACGGAAAAGTCGGCCTGCGCGCGTCGATCACCGGCGAGATCGTCATGGACAACGTGTTCTGCCCGGAAGAGAACGCCTTCCCCGACGTGCGCGGGCTGAAGGGGCCGTTCACCTGCCTGAACAGTGCCCGCTACGGCATCAGCTGGGGCGCGCTGGGCGCCGCCGAGTTCTGCTGGCACACCGCGCGCCAGTACGTGCTCGACCGCCAGCAGTTCGGCCGGGCGCTGGCGGCCAACCAGCTGATCCAGAAGAAGCTGGCCGACATGCAGACCGAGATCACCCTGGCCCTGCAGGGTTGCCTGCGCCTCGGCCGGATGAAGGACGAGGGCAGCGCCGCGGTGGAAATCACCTCGATCATGAAGCGCAACAGCTGCGGCAAGGCGCTGGATGTGGCGCGCATGGCGCGCGACATGATGGGCGGCAATGGCATCAGCGACGAGTTCGGCGTGGCCCGGCACCTGGTCAACCTGGAGGTGGTGAACACCTACGAGGGCACCCACGATGTGCATGCACTGATCCTCGGCCGCGCGCAGACCGGCATCCAGGCGTTCTTCTGACGGTTCGTAGGGTGGAAAACCGCGACAGCGTTTTCCACCTTTGCTCCCGGTCCCGTATCCATTGGTGGAAAAGACCTGCGGTCATTTTCCACCCTACCCACGAAGGAAGTCGCGATGCCCGGCGCCCTGTCCCATATCCGTGTTCTCGACCTGTCGCGCGTGCTCGCCGGGCCCTGGTGCGGGCAGATCCTCGGTGATCTCGGCGCCGAGGTGATCAAGGTCGAGCGCCCTGGCACGGGCGACGATACCCGCCATTGGGGCCCGCCCTATCTCAAGGACCAGCACGGCGAGAACACCTCTGAGGCGGCCTATTACCTGACCGCCAACCGCAACAAGCAGTCGCTGACCGTCGACTTCACCCGGCCCGAGGGCCAGCGCATCATCCGCGAGCTGGTGGCGCAATGCGATGTGCTGCTGGAGAACTTCAAGGTCGGCGGGCTGGCCGCCTACGGGCTGGATTACGAAAGCCTGAAGGCGATCAATCCGCGGCTGATCTATTGCTCGATCACCGGTTTCGGCCAGGACGGCCCCTACGCTGCGCGTGCCGGCTACGACTTCATGATCCAGGGCCTCGGCGGGCTGATGAGCCTGACCGGCCGCAGCGATGCGGAGGAGGGCGCCGGGCCGGTGAAGGTCGGTGTGGCGCTGACCGATATCCTCACCGGCCTGTACGCCACCGTTGGCGTGCTCGCTGCGCTGGCACATCGCGAACGCAGCGGCGAGGGCCAGCATATCGACACGGCGCTGCTCGACGTGCAGGTCGCCTGCCTCGGCAACCAGGCGCTCAACTATCTCACCACCGGCGTGGCGCCCAGGCGCATGGGCAATGCCCATCCGAACATCGTGCCCTATCAGGATTTTCCCACTGCCGACGGCGACATCATCCTCACCGTCGGCAACGACGGTCAGTTCCGCAAGTTCTGCGAGGTGGCCGGGCGTCCCGAGTGGGCGGCTGATGCCCGCTTCGCCACCAATCGCGCGCGCGTTGCCCATCGCGCCGAACTGATTCCGCTGATCCGCCAGGTCACGGTGTTCCGCACCACGGCCGAATGGGTCAGTGCGCTGGAGCAGGCCGGTGTGCCCTGCGGGCCGATCAACGACCTGGCGCAGGTGTTCGCCGACCCGCAGGTGCAGCATCGCGGGCTGAATGTCGATATGCCGCATCCGCTGGCCGGCCGTGTGCCGCAGGTGGCCAGCCCGCTGCGGCTGTCCGCTTCGCCAGTGGCGTACCGCAACCCGCCGCCGCTGCTCGGCGAGCACAGCGAGGCGCTGTTGCAGCGCCTGCTGGGCATGAACGACGAGCAGATCGTCGGCCTGCGCGCGGCCGGAGTGATCTAGCCTGGAGGCTATCTAGCTCAGAAGCCTTCCAGCACGATCTTGCCCTTGGCCTTGCCGCTTTCCAGCAGGGCATGGGCGCGGCGCAGGTTAGCCGCGTTGATGGTGCCGAAGTGCTCGCCGAGGGTGGTGCGCAGCACGCCCAGATCAACCAGCTGGCTGACGCGCTGCAGCAGGTGGTGCTGCTCGATCATATCCGGCGTCTCGAACAGTGAGCGGGTGAACATCAGTTCCCAGTGCAGCGACAGGCTTTTGCGCTTGAGCTTCATCACGTCCAGCGGCTGGGCCGGATCGTCGATGAGCGCCAGGCGGCCCTGGGGTGCCAGTGCCTCGACCAGCTGGTCGAAATGCTGGTCGGTCTGGGTCAGGCTGGCGACATGGCTGACGCTGGCGAAACCGGCGCGCTGCAGCTCGGCGTGCAACGGCTGACTATGGTCGATGACATGGTGCGCGCCCAGTTCACGCGCCCAGGCCTGGGTTTCCGGACGCGAGGCGGTGGCGATCACGCTGACCTCGGTGAGCTGGCGGGCCAGCTGCAGCATGATCGAACCGACCCCGCCGGCGGCTCCGACGATCAGCAGCTGCTGCCCGGCGCTCTGGCCTTCCACCAGTTGCAGGCGTTCGAACAGCAGCTCCCAGGCGGTGATGGCGGTCAGCGGCAGTGCGGCGGCCTCGGCGAAGCTCAGGCTCTGCGGCTTGCGGCCGACGATGCGCTCGTCCACCAGATGGCGTTCGCTGTTGCCGCCGGCGCGGGCGATGGAGCCGGCGTAGAACACCTCGTCGCCGACCTTGAACAGGCTGACTTCGCTGCCCACCCCGACCACCACACCGGCGACGTCCCAGCCCAGCACCTTCGGCTGACCGCCCTCGGGCTGAGTGTTGCGGCGTACCTTGGTATCCACCGGGTTGACCGAAATGGCGCGCACCTCCACCAGCAGATCGCGCGGGCCGGGTACCGGCTCGGGCAGTTCCACGTCCTGCAGCGCGCGGGGATCGTCGATGGCGAGGGATTCGAAGTAGGCGACCGCTTTCATGCTGTTGCTCCGTATGGGTTCGGTGGAGGGGCATGCTCAGCTATTTGACGCGGCGGAAAAACGGGGCGATAAGCGAGGCTCTTTCAACAGGATTTTGAAAATGCTGCGTATCGACGACCTCCAGCTGTTCGTCCGTACCGCCGACAGCGGCAGCCTTTCCGCGGCCGCGCGCGGGCTCGACGTGTCGCCGGCGGTGGCCAGTGCGGCCTTGAAGCGCCTGGAGGCGAGCCTGGGGGCGCGACTGTTCGTGCGCTCCACCCGCAGCCTGCGCCTGACCGCCGAGGGCGAGGCGTATCTGCTGCATGCCCGGGCAGCACTGGCCAGCCTGCACGAGGGTGCCCAGGCGCTCGCTGGCGGGCGCGAGGCGATCAGCGGCGTGCTGCAGCTGTCGGCGCCATCGGACTTCGGGCGCAACGTGCTGCTGCCCTGGCTCGACGAATTCCAGGCGCGCCATCCGCAGTTGCAGCTGCGCCTGCTGTTGGGCGACGGGCTGACCGATCTGTTCCGCCAGCCGGTGGACCTGGTCCTGCGCTATGGCGCGCCGGAGGATTCCAGCCTTGTCGCGCTGCCGGTTGCTGGCGAGAACCGCCGGGTGCTGTGCGCCTCGCCTGCCTACCTGCAGCGTCACGGTGCGCCGCAGCGGCTGGACGAACTGGCGGCGCACAACTGCCTGCGCTTCATGCTCGCCGGGCGCGTGCATGACCGCTGGTGCTTTCAGGAGGGACGCCGGGCGCTCACCGTGCAGGTCAGCGGTGATCGGATCAGCGACGATGCCGACGTGGTGCGACGCTGGGCCCTGGCCGGCCTCGGGCTGGCCTACAAGTCCTGGCTGGACATCGCCGACGACGTGGCCGCGGGCCGTCTACAGGTGCTGTTGCCAGACTGTCTCGGCGAGGCGGCGCCCTTGAACCTGCTCTGCGCCCATCGCGCACAGTTGAGCAAGCCGGTGCGGCTGCTGCGCGAGCATCTGCAGCAGCGCTGCGCCGAGCTGTTGGCGTCCTCGCCCTGGCTGGCCGCTCGCTGAGCAGGACGCTGCGACGCTTCGCTCCGGTTGTTCGGCCTGAACTCTTGCGCCGGCTGGCTATCCTTAGAGGAACACTTCGGATCGATGGATGAACGGATCATGCGAACCCTGCGCTTCACCCACGCCTGGCAGCTGGCAGTCGTGCTTTTCATGTCGTCGCTTCTGGCCGGCTGCGGCATCAACAACATTCCGCAGTACGACGAGCAGGTGAAATCTGCCTGGGCCCAGGTGGAAAACCAGTACCAGCGGCGCGCCGATCTGGTCCCCAACCTGGTGGAAACGGTCAAGGGCTTCGCCCGCCAGGAGCAGGAGACCCTCACTGCGGTGATCGAGGCGCGCGCCAAAGCGACGTCGATCCAGGTCGATGCCAACACGCTGGACAACCCCGAGCAACTGCAGCGCTTCCAGCAGGCGCAGAACCAGCTGTCCGGTGCGCTGAGCCGGTTGATGGTGGTCTCCGAGCGCTACCCGGAACTCAAGTCCAACCAGAACTTCCTCGCCCTGCAGTCGCAACTCGAAGGCACGGAGAACCGCATCGCGGTGGCCCGGCGTGATTTCATCGCCGCGGTGGAGCGCTATAACACCGAGATCCGCACCTTCCCTGGGCGCATCTGGCACACGCTGATGTACAGCGACATGCCGATTCGCGAGACCTTCGAGGCCACGGCGACCAATGCCGATCAGGCGCCGCAAGTGAAGTTCGAATGATCCGCGCGCTGTGCCTGCTCGGTCTGCTCCTGCTGGTTGGCCCCCTGGCCGCCCAGGAGCACGAGCTGCCGGCACTGACCGGGCGGGTGGTCGATCGCGCCGAGCTGCTCGATGCTCAGACCGAGGCACGCCTGACGAGCTTGCTGGCCGGTCATGAGCAGCGCAGCGGCGGTGAGCAGCTGGTGGTGGTCACCGTGCCGGACCTCGGCGGGCGCAGCATCGAGGCCTTTGGTGTCGAGCTCGGGCGCGCCTGGGGGATCGGGCAGAAGGCCAAGGACAACGGCGCGCTGCTGATCGTCGCGCGTGACGAGCGCCAGATTCGCATCGAGGTCGGCTACGGCCTGGAAGGTGAACTCACCGATGCGCAGTCCTCGGTGATCATCAATCGCATCATGGTCCCGGCGTTTCGCGAAGGCGACTTTGCCCGCGGCATCCTCGATGGCGCGACGGCGATCATCCGGGTGCTCGGCGGCGAACCCCTGCCGGCCGAGCTGCGTCCGGTGATGCCGCTGCAGGGGGAGCGGCCCGGCGGGCTCGGATTGCTGTTGTTCTTCGGCATGCTGGTGGTGATCTTCCTGCTTGGCGGCGGTCGCGGAGGCCGCGGCGGTGGCGGGCGCGCCTTTCTGCTCGGGGCACTGCTCGGCAGCATGGGCCGCGGCGGTGGCTTCGGTGGCGGCGGCGGATTTGGCGGCGGCGGCTTCGGTGGAGGCGGCGGTGGTTTCGGTGGCGGCGGCGCTTCCGGCGGCTGGTAAGGAGAGGACATGACGCTACTGAGCGAAAGCGAGCTGCAACAGGTCGCCGCGGCGATCGAGCGGGTCGAGGCACACACCGACGCCGAGCTGGTGACGGTGCTTGCCGCCCGCGCCGACGACTACCGCTATATTCCGCTGCTCTGGGCCAGCCTGATCGCCCTCTTGCTGCCCGGCGCGCTGCTGTTCTTCAGCGGCTGGTTGAGCGCCTGGCAGCTGGTGCTGGTGCAATGGGCAACCTTCGTGGGGCTGGCGCTGCTATTTCGCCTGCCGGGCCTGACCACCCGGCTGATCCCGCCGGCGGTGCGCCGCTGGCGGGCCTGCAACCTGGCGCGCCGGCAGTTCCTCGAACTCAACCTGCACCACACCGAGGGCGAGACCGGCATGCTGATCTTCGTCTCCGAAGCTGAGCGCTACGTGGAAATCCTCGTCGACCGCGGTATTTCCCGCCGTATCGACAACAGCGCCTGGCAGGCGGTGGTCGCAGAGTTCACCGGGCGCGTGCGCGACGGGCAGGTCCTCGAAGGCTTTCTCGCCTGCATCGAATCCTGCGGCGAGCTGCTGCGCGAGCAAGTGCCCAAGACCCATCCGCGCAACGAATTGCCCAACCGGCTGGTGGTGCTGGACTAGCCCCGGCCGGGTGGCGCCGTGCCTGCCTGCGACGGGCAAGGCCGCGGCCGGGGCTTTCGGTGGATGGCTTCGGCCATCCACCCTACACGGTGCTCGCTGGAGCGTAGGGTGGAAAACGCGCGCAGCGCTTTTCCACGTAATGGGCGAGGGTGCGCGGGCTCGAGTGGCAGGTGGCAAAGCTGGCGGCCAGGGCGTTCGGTGGTTGGCTTCGGCCATCCACCCTACGTGGCTTGCTGGAGCGTAGGGTGGAAAATGCGCACGGCGCTTTTCCACGTAATGGGCGAGGGTGCGCGGGCTCGAGTGGCAGGTGGCAAAGCTGGCGGCCAGGGCTTTCGGTGGCTGGCTTCGGCCATCCACCCCACGCGGCTCGCAGGAGCGTAGGGTGGAAAACGCGCGCAGCGCTTTTCCACGTAATGGGCGAGGGTGCGCGGGCTCGAGTGGCAGGTGGCGAAGCTGGCGGCCAGGGCGTTCGGTGGCTGGCTTCGGCCAGCCACCCCACGCGGCTCGCAGGAGCGTAGGGTGGAAAACGCGCGCAGCGCTTTTCCACGCAGTGGGCGAGGGGCGCGCAGGTTCGGGTGGCGGGTGGCGAGGGCTGCGGGCGGGGCTTCCGGTGGATGGCTTCGGCCATCCACCCTACGCAGTGCCCGCAGGAGCGTAGAGTGGAAAACGCTCGCAGCGCTTTTCCACCGAAGCCGTTACCGGGGCGCGCCGACCTCAGGCCATCCCCGGTCCGTCGTCGCGCGGGTTGTCCTGCGGCGACAGCTCGAAATGCTCGGCATGCTCCAGCGCGCTGGCAGCGACGCGATCGATGGCATGCAGCGCATGGCCGACGATATGGCTGACGCTCGCCTCCTGCGGTACTTCCGGCAGGGTGGCGATGGCGGCATAGACGGCCTCGCCCGGTACCGTTTCCTCATCGAGCAGGCGCGTGGTGATCGCATCCAGTGCCGGACGGATGCGCTGCAGCAGCGCCAGGCAGTCGCGTTCGAGCTGGCGCAGCAGGTCGTCGGCGGCGCGGATGGCTTCGCCGGAATCGAACTCGATGTGCGCATCGCGTACCGCCTGCAGGCTGAGCAGCGAACCGCTCGGGCTCATGCCCAGCGCACCGACCATCGACAGGGCGATCTTCGAGGCTTCCTGCAGGTCCTGCCCGGCGCCGGACGACACCTCGTGGAAGTACAGCTGCTCGGCACCGCGGCCGGCGAGTAGCATCTGAATGCGCGCGCGCAGTTCCGAATGCAGGTGCAGGCGCTTGTCCTCGACCGGCGTGACCAGGGTGACGCCGAGCGCCTGGCCGCGCGGCAGGATGGTGACCTTTTCCACCCGGCCGACCTTCAGCGCCGCGGCGACCAGCGCGTGGCCGGCCTCGTGGACGGCGATGCGCTTGCGCTCGGTTTCCGACATCGGGCTGACGCCGGCGGGCTTTTCGCCGATGCGGCAGGTCTCGATGGCGTCGACGAAATGCCCCATGGCGACCGTACCGGCGCCGGCGCGGGCGGCCAGCAGGGCGGCATGGTTGACGATTTGGGCAATGGCTGCGGGCGTCAGGCCGACGGTGTTGCGCGCCAGCTGGGCGAAGTCCAGGCCCTGCTCGGCGCGCACGCGGCCGGCATACAGGCGGAACAGCGCCTCGCGGTCATCGAGGCCGGGCAGGCCGACGGCGATGCTGCGGTCGAAGCGGCCTTCGCGCACCAGCGCCGGGTCCAGCGAGTTCGGAAAGTTGGTCGCGCCGAGCACCAGCACGCCGCTGCTGCCGTCGAAACCGTCCAGCTCGGCGAGGAACTGGTTGATGATGCGGTTGCTCTCGGCATCGCTGGAGCGCTGTTGTTCGGCGCGCTTGCCGATGCCGTCGATCTCGTCGATGAAGATGATGCACGGTGCCTGCCGGCGTGCGGTGCGGAACAGCGACTTGACCTTCTGGATGCCGACGCCGAAGTACATCGAAGAGAAGTCGCTGCCGGTCACCTGGATGAAGCTGGCATTCGCTTCCCCGGCCAGCGCCTTGGCCAGCTGGGTCTTGCCGGTGCCGGGTTCGCCGGTCAGCAGCACGCCCTTGGGTGGACGCGCGCCGAGCCGCGCATAGGCCTGCGGGTCGCGCAGGTAGGCGGTGACGTCGCGCAGCGCCTGCTTGGCCTCGCTGGCGCCGATCACGTCATCGAAGCCGACCTCGCTGCGCTTGCGCTGGATCTGGAAACCGCTGCTGCGCACCGCCAGGTAGACCAGCGCCAGAACCAGCACCAGGGCGAACGGTAGGTAGGGTACCAGCGGCTTGTACCAGCGGGCTTCGGCGTCGGTTTCATAGAGGGCCAGCGGGAACAGCCGGGTGGCGGCATCGGCGTACTGGCCGAGCAGCAGGCCGGCGGCGCGCCCGGAGATGTCCGGCACCCAGTAGCGGGCGCCGTCAACGGCGGTCACGTAGACCGCATCCGGGGCCAGGGCGGCACTCGCGATGCGCTGCTCGCGCAGGTCACCGATCAGGCGCGAAAGGTCGCCGCGGTTGGCCTGCCAGGGCTCGCGCGATGCCTGCAGCTCGGCCAGCATGGCAGCTGCGGTACCGGGCTCGGCGGGCGTCGCCGGTGGGGTGGAGCGGAGCGCCCAGAAAGCCAGCGCAGCGGCGCCGACCAGCAACAGGGCAACAAGCGCAAGGCCGCGTGGGCCTTGGAGCAGTCGTGGTTTCTTCATGTCACATCCAATCGGGCCAGCCCGATGCATCGATAAACAACCGCCGGTGGCGGACCACAGTTTTTTTACGCGGGTCGACCCGCAAGCACATCGGTACTGTGCTTTACGGCCGCAGGCTTATGGATGTGAGTTATGTGCTCGACCGCTGGTCGGTTTCCCCTTCCCGACTGCTGGCGAGGATACGGCAAGCACCGGCCAGCTTGGGGCGGTGCGACGAATGGACGATGCCTTTGCGACGAATGACCGGTGACGGACTGAACTCCTGATCGTTCGGCGTGGGCGTCCGATTCGTTGTCGAAGGGTGCGCTGTTCACCTTTTTACCCATCGAGGGGGAATCTTGGGCCACCTGTTGCTGCCAGAGAGAGGCAGCCGCAACAGGGGAGGTTTGGCTAACCATGTATCGCGTTTTGCACGGGGTGGCTTTTGGCATGTTGGTCGCCGTGGCGTTGCCCGGCGCGGCCGAGGCGTCTGCATTGCCCGAAGTGATCGGGCTGGTGCGCTCGGTCGACGGTGCGTCGCGGTTCATCAATCGGGGCCAGGTCGCCCCGGTTCGGCTCGGGCAAGCTCTGGTGGTCGGTGCCGTGCTGGAAACCGACCAGGGTCGCCTTGGCCTGGCCCTGAATGACGGCACGCGCCTGGTGCTGGGGCCGGAAAGCCGACTGCGCCTGGCGGCCTTCGAGTTCGCCCCGGCGCGACGAGCGCTCGGTTTTCGCGCTCGGCTGGAGCGCGGCAGCCTCTATCTGAAGGGGGGTGAACTCACGCGCCTGGCGGGGGCGGCACTGCGCATCGATACCGCCGATGGCCAGGTCACGCTCGACGGAGCGGCCGGCGTGCTGGTGAGGGCTGGCCGATGAAGCCGTGGCATTGGTCGGTCTTATGGCTGCTGTCGGCGCTGGCTGGCTGTGGTAGCAGCCGTGTCACTCTGCTCGAAGGGCCTGGCAGCGTGACGGTGGCGGAGGGCGAGCAGCGCTTGAGCCTGAAAGAGCCGGGCGAGGCTGCCTGGTATTCCGGCGGCGGCTGGCTACGCGGCACTGGTAATCGCGACGAACCGGACTGGGTGAGTGCATCGTTGGCGCCGGCGCCGCTGCGATTTCGCCTGTACTTTCGTGACTGGAACGAGCTGACCGATGAGTCGCAGCGGGTCTACGCGCAGCTTCTAACGAGTCTGCGACAGCGCGCGCCGGCGATGGTCAGCGTGATCGGCCATACCGATACGCTTGGTGAGGCTGGCTATAACGAGCGGGTCGGGCTCAAGCGCGCCGGGCAGCTGGCCCGCAAGCTGCAGGCCAGTGGCATCGAGTTGTTGCAGCTACGGGTCGCTTCCCATGGCGAAGCGGACCCACTGCGGGCGACCCCGGACGAGACCTACGAGCCGCTCAATCGGCGCGTGGAGGTCTGGGTGCAGTAGCTTTCGAATGGTCGCCTGCGCGCCGCGTCGGCTACGACAGGACGCGCAGGCGGCTGGCTCAGTCGAGCACCATGATCGCATCCATTTCGACCTGCGCCGCCTTCGGCAGGGCGGCGACGCCGATGGCCGCGCGGGCCGGGTAGGGCTGTTCGAAGTAGCGGCTCATCACTTCGTTGACCGTGGCGAAGTTGCCAAGGTCGGTGAGGAAGATGTTCAGCTTGGCGACGTCCTTGAGCGAGCCGCCAGCCGCTTCAGCCACCGCCTTGAGGTTCTCGAACACCTGCACGGCCTGGGCTTCGAAGCCTTCGACCAGCTCCATGGTCTGCGGATTCAGCGGAATCTGCCCGGACAGGTAGACGGTGTTGCCGGTCTTGATGGCCTGGGAATAGGTGCCGATGGCGGCAGGCGCCTTGTCGGTGGAAATGACGGTGCGGGACATGGGATCTCCTTCGGGGGTGCGGCAAGCCTTGAGTGGCGAGCCTCAAGTGAAGAGCGAAAGCCGGGGACAAGGATTCTAACCCGGTATTGTGTGGAAACAGTGGCCGCGGCTCGCGCCTGACTGCTCACCAGGATCCGTAGGGAATGCCGTGTTTTTCGATATAGGCTCTGGATTCGGGCTCTAATGGCAGTGCGTACTGGCCGCCGGTCTTGCCTTGGGGTGGCTCCTTGGGCTCGATTTCCGCCTGGGCGCGCAGGACTTCGATGGGCCCGCCGCAGGTGCTCATGACCCAGCCCCTGACCACGCCGCCCGGTGCGAGTCCCAAGGCGAAGGCTTCCCGGTATTCGCTGGCGGGGCAGGGCGGATCGAGCCGCTCGCTCATCAACTGTCGGGCGCGTTCGGGAATCTCGAGAATGACCCGGTAGGTCTGGGGCTCGGCCAGGGATTGCCAGCGCACGTAGATGCGCCGGGGCAGGTCGGCGCCGTTGACATGACGGCCCGCGCCCCAGCCTAGGCCGCTGCACCACCCAGCGGTGTTCCCGCTGCCATCGGACGGCTTGGCGATCGATACGGTGCCCCCCTCCCATTCGATAGAAAAGGTTGCCGCGTATGTCCTCCACATCGGCGGTTTCTACCCAGACCTCCATATGGTCTGGAGCCAGAAAGCCCAGGCGCCAGCATTTATAGGGCAGGCTGCCGGGGTTTCTCTCGGCGCAGCCGCCGAGAAACAGTAAGGCCAAGATGAGCGGCAACTTGGAGGCGGTCATGATCGCTTGCCTGCTCACCAAGAGCCGTAGGGGATACCGTGTTTTTCGATATAGGCTCTGGAGGTTTCCGAAAGCGGCCGATGGGCCCCCTGGGAGGTTCCTTCATAGGGGCCCTTTGGCTCGATTTCCGCCTGGGCGCGCAGGACTTCGATGGGCTCGCCGCAGGTGCTCATGACCCAGCCCCTGACCACGCCGCCCGGTGCGAGTCCCAAAGTGAGGGCATAACGGTAATCACTGGCTGGGCAGGGTGGATCAAGCCGTTCGCTCATCAATTGCCGGGCGCGTTCGGGAATGTCCAAGACCACCCGATAGGTCTGGGGTTCCGCTAGGGACTGCCACCGCACGTAGATGCGCTCGGGCAGATCGGCGCCATTGACGTGGCGCCCCGCACCCCTGCCGAAGCGTTCACCCCAACCGGCAGCGTTCCCTTGGCCTTCTGGCGGGGTGCGAACGGCCACTATGCCGCTACCTACGTGAAAAAAATTACGTCCACGAATATCTTTCACGCCGGCTGTCTCCACCCAAACCTCCATATAGTCCGGCGCCAGAAAACCCAGGTACCAGTATTTGTACGGCAGGCTTCCGGGGCCTCTCTCGGCGCTGGCACAGCCGCCGAGCAGCATAAGAAACAGGCCAAGCAGTGGTGCTCTCATCGCTTTTTCTCCTGGGGCCGGTCGGCATGGCGTGCCCGTCCGCGTTCGGCCGGGGCATTGACGAAGACCACATCGAGCAGGCTACCGCCACGTCCTGCAGCGGCGTTCCAATTGGCCGACAGGTGAATATAGCGCTGGCGCAGCAGGCGCTCCTCTTCCATATCCAGCGCGCCGTTGCCGCTTCTGGCCCAGGCCAGCAGCTTGCCGCTGATAGGTACAAGCTCTGCGGGTAGAGAGAGTTTGCTGTCTTGTTCGTCGATGAAATCGAGCGGAACGCCTGCTTCCACAGCAAGCGTATGCATGACCCGCAGATACACCCGCGAAAGGTGCCCGTAGACCCTGCGCTCCAGATAGGGCGCCGCCAGCACGTATTTCATCTGGTCGCCGCGTCCGCCGCTGGAGGGCATGAAGTGCTCCCAGACGTCCGTTCCTAGCTGCGCGGTGCGGTCATGTGGGTGGAGAAGGTCGGCCTGACGGGCGAGTTCGGTGTCCTGCTGCGCCTGTTGGTAGGCCAGGGTGTTGGATGGGGTGGTCGTTCGGCTGACCCAGTTGCTGCGTGGGCGTATGGGGTAGAGCCGCTCGCGGCACAGTGGCTGGTAGCCACCGCCCAGGTCCGAATGGGCGCCGGGCAGCACGATCCCCGGTGCTGCGGGGAGACCTGGTTGAGGGCGAAGTTGCGCCGGTATTCGTCACGGGCGACTAGATGCACCACCTGGCGGGCCGCATCGGGCGCCAGATGGAGATCGATTCCGCCGTTGACGTCATCGCTGGGATCGCCCCAGTCGTCCCAGCCGCCGATAGCGGCCACGGTATCGAACAGACCGATGAAGTTGACGGCGACGTCGTTTCGCCAATCGAAGCTGCGCGTAACGCCGAGCTTGCCCGCTTGGCGCATTTCGCCCAATGGACCCCGCTCGCGCAGTAGCACCTGGTTGGCGAAATGCCGGGCTGCCGCAGCACCGCGGCTGAAACCGAAGATATCCAGTTCCAGCCGGGCCAGTAAGTGTTCGGGGTTTTCGTCCTTGAAATCTACCAATGCTTCTGCGAGAAGCGTTATGCCTTCCGCAACCTTGGCCAGTACCCCCGTCGCACCCTGGCCGAAGACCTGGCCGGGAAACAGGGTGTCTGGTTCGCCAGTGGTTGTACCGATACCGGTGACGTAGACCCGCAAGCTGGCATTGTTCGTCCTAGCGGGCAATGCCTGGCCCGAGTCATTCGGGTAGAGATCATACAGCCGCCAGATATTGCTCACATCGTTGGCGTAGCTGCTGTCCGGGTCGAGATGATGCGCTTCGCAGCGCTGGACCATGGCCAGCGCTTCCTGCTCGTCGAGGCCGAGCGCCGGTGCGCGGCACTGGGCGCCGATGGCGCTGTTGGCGGCATTGTTGCCGGTGCCGTCGAAGAACACGCCGATGCGCAGGGTGATGGCCTGACGCTCCAGCTGCTGCGGCTGGTCGCCCAGCTCTTCCTCTTCGTCCTCTTGTTCCAGCCCCAGTGGGGCGAGGTCGCCGGGCTCTTCCTGCCAAGCACGGGCCATGGGGATAGCCGACCGTTGGGGCAAGGCGGGGCTGGCCAGCATGGCATGCGCGGAGGTGGCGATATTCAGCGGCTCGGGTGGCACGAAGGGGCTCGGCGTGTGTGAGGCGCCGATGATCACGGTGCCCGAGCCGCCGATCACCACGCTGCCGTGGTCGCCGAGGCTGCCCAGGGTGGCGGCTGGTTTGCCATTGATCAGCACATTGGGAACGAGATTGCTTGACAGGGTGCTGCCGCAGCCTGTGCTGTCGCCAGCGCGGACGGCGGGTAGGCCGTCGAAGAAAACATCGGGCGAGCCGCTCGCGATGGGGTTGTTCCCATGCCCGGTCTTCGGGCAGCTGCTGGAATCGCCCAGGCGGGCGGCGGGTTTGCCGGACATGACCAATTTCCTTATCGGTATGCGAGGCGGCACCTTGCCTAAACAGGCGAGTGGTTCGCAAGCGGGCTGCCGGTTTTCAAGAGCTGGTTCGCAATCGCCCGTGTTCATGGGCGGCGGATGAACCGTCGTGGCGCGACAAGGCCTCGCCCGGTTTGCGCAGGCGGAAACTGCGGTGCGCCTCAAGCGACAAGGCAAAGCGGAGTCAGGGTGGATGTGAAAGCGACATCCACCCTAGGTTCGTCGGCCGATACGGTTAAGCCTTGACGCGGGTGATCCGCGTGACGCCCTTGATGGTGCGCAGCTTCTTGATCACGCGTGCCAGATGCACGCGGTCGTGCACGCTGACCACCAGCTGCACGACGCTGATGCGGCCATCGCGTTCGTCCATGCCGATCTTCTCGATATTGCCGTCGGCGGCATTGACGCTGCCGGCGAGCAGGGCGATGAGGCCGCGCTGGTGTTCGAGCTCGATGCGCAATTCGACGTTGAATTCGCCGGTGACGTCCTTCGACCAGGACAGCTGGATGCACTTGTCCGGGTTGTGGCGAACCTCGCTGATGTTCCGGCAGCTCTCCTGATGCACCACCATGCCCTTGCCGGCCGACAGGTGACCGACGATCGGGTCGCCCGGAATCGGAGTGCAGCACTTGGCATAACTGAGGACCAGGCCCTCGGTGCCACGGATCGCCAGCGGGCCCTCGTCGGCCGGAGCCTGTTCGCCCTCGCTCGCAATCAGTCTGCGAGCGATGACGTAGGCCATGCGATTGCCCAGGCCGATGTCCTCGAGCAGGTCGTCCATCGAGTCGACCTGGTATTCGGCGACGGTCTGGCGGATGCGCTCGGGGCCGATTTTCTCCAGGCTGGTCTCGAAGCCGGCGAGAACCTTGTTCAGCAGGCGTTCGCCGAGGTTCACCGACTCGGAGCGACGCTGCAGCTTGAGCGCATGGCGGATGTGGGTGCGAGCCTTGCCGGTGACGACGAAGTTCAGCCAGGCCGGGTTCGGCCGTGCGCCCGGAGCGGTGACGATTTCCACCGTCGAGCCGCTTTCCAGGGGTTGCGAGAGCGGCGCCAGGCGACGGTTGACGCGGCAGGCGATACAGGTGTTGCCAACGTCGGTGTGTACCGCATAGGCGAAGTCGACGGCGGTCGAGCCCTTGGGCATCTCCATGATGCGGCCCTTGGGAGTGAAGACATAGACCTCGTCCGGAAACAGGTCGATCTTCACGCTCTCAATGAATTCCAGCGAATTGCCGGCGCGCTGCTGCAGTTCCAGCACGCCCTTGACCCACTGCCGTGCCCGTGCGTGGGTGCCCTTGGGCGTTTCCTCGCCGTTGGATTTGTACAGCCAGTGCGCAGCGATCCCGTTGTTGGCCATCTCTTCCATTTCGCGGGTGCGGATCTGGATCTCGATGGGCACGCCATGCATGCCGAACAGGGTCGTGTGCAGGGACTGGTAGCCGTTGGCCTTGGGGATCGCGATGTAATCCTTGAAACGGCCGGGCAGTGGCTTGTACAGGTTGTGCACGGCGCCGAGCACGCGGTAGCAGGTGTCCACCTTGTCGACGACGATGCGGAAGGCATAGACGTCCATGATCTCGTTGAACGCCCGGCGCTTGCCGCGCATTTTCTTGTAGATGCTGTAGAGGTGCTTTTCGCGGCCCATCACCTCGCCTTCGAGCCCTTCGCGCTCGAGGCAGTGGATCAGCGATTCCTCGATCTTCTCGACGATTTCGTTGCGATTGCCGCGCGCCCGGCGCACGGCAGCGCGGATGCGCTCGGAGCGCATCGGGTGCATCGCCTTGAAGCCCAGGTCTTCGAACTCCACGCGCATGGTATGCATGCCCAGGCGGTTGGCGATCGGGGCGTAGATTTCCAGCGTTTCCTTGGCGATGCGGCGGCGCTTCTCCCCGGCCAGTACCTCGAGGGTGCGCATGTTATGCAGACGGTCGGCGAGCTTGACCAGGATGACGCGAATGTCGCGGGCCATGGCCATGGCCATCTTCTGGAAGTTTTCCGCCTGCGCTTCGGCCTTGGACTGGAAGTCCATCTGGGTCAGCTTGCTGACGCCGTCGACCAGTTCGGCGACGGTTTCGCCGAACTGCGCAACCAGGGCTTCCTTGGGAATGCCGGTATCCTCGATCACGTCATGCAGCATCGCGGCCATCAGGCTCTGATGATCCATGTGCATGTCGGCGAGGATGTTGGCGACTGCCAGCGGGTGCGTGACGTAGGCTTCGCCACTGCGCCGACGCTGGCCGTCATGGGCCTGCTCGGCATAGAAATAGGCGCGGCGGACCAGGTTGACCTGGTCCGGGCCGAGGTAGGTCGACAGGCGATCAGCCAGGGCGTCTATGGCTGGCAAGGCGTTGCTCCTTGCCGGCAGGCTTCGAGTGATGCAGCTCGACGTCGACCGGGCATTGATCAGATGGTCTCGTTCGGCTCTTCCTCGTATTGGACGAAGAGCGGTTCTTCATCAACGATCTCGTCCTGGGCGATCACGTCGTAATCGACCAGGCCCGAGGCGATTTCGCGCAGGGCGACGACGGTCGGCTTGTCATTTTCCCAGCCTACCTTCGGCTCCTTGCCGCCGGTGGCCAGCTGGCGCGCGCGCTTGGTGGCCAGCATGACCAGCTCGAAGCGGTTCTCGACGTTGTCCAGGCAATCTTCAACGGTAACGCGTGCCATGGTGTTCCTCGTGATCAATAGCGATAAGGCATGCCCGTGCGGGCGAGCGGACGGAATAGTCTAAAAAATCACCAGCTTTTAGGGAAGCGGCAAAAGCGGGCCGAGGCTGCCGTGCCCGGTCAGGCTAACAGCTGCTCGAGCAACTGGCGATAGCGCTGCTGCTGGCTTTGCTGGTGCAGGCGGTTGGCGCGAAAGATCGACTGCAGGTCGCTCAGCGCGTGGCTGAAGTCGTCGTTGATCACCAGATAGTCGTATTCGACGTAGTGACTCATTTCGCTGACCGCCTCGCGCATGCGCCGCTCGATGATCTCCTCGCTGTCCTGGCCGCGGTTGTTCAGGCGTTGACGCAATGCTTCCTGGGTCGGCGGGAGAATGAAGATCGATTTGGCCTGCGGCATCAGCTTGCGCACCTGCTGGGCGCCTTGCCAGTCGATTTCGAGAATCAGGTCGAAACCCTCGGCCAGGGTCTGCTCCAGCCAGCGCTGCGAGGTGCCGTACAGGTTGCCGAAGACTTCGGCATGCTCGAGAAACTCATCCTGCGCCAGGCGCTCGAGGAACTCCTCGCGACTGACGAAGTGGTAGTTCACCCCGTCCACTTCGCCCGGGCGCATTGCGCGCGTGGTATGCGAGACCGAGACGCGAACCTGCGGCTGGGCGTCGATCAGCGCCTTGACCAGGCTGGTCTTGCCGGCGCCGGAAGGTGCGGAAATGATGTAGAGCGTACCGGTGGTGGCGGGCATGACGGGTTCCTGCGAAAGCGGCGGTTGAATCGGATCAGGGTTGTCGGGCTATTCGATGTTCTGGACTTGCTCGCGCATCTGCTCGATGAGGACCTTCAGGTTGACCGCCGCCTGGGTACTGCGTGGGTCGAAGGCTTTCGAGCCGAGCGTGTTGGCCTCGCGGTTGAGCTCCTGCATCAGGAAATCCAGTCGCCGCCCGGCCGCGCCACCGGCACCGAGCACACGCTTGACCTCGCCTACATGAGTGCTGAGGCGGTCGAGTTCCTCGGCAACATCGCTCTTCTGCGCGAGCAGGACCATCTCTTGCTCTAGGCGCTGAGGGTCGATCTCCAGCTGCATTTCATTGCAGCGATCAAGAATCTTCTGCCGTTGCGCAGCCAACATCTGCGGCACCTGCTCGCGCAAGGTGGCGACCTGCTCGAGGATGCCGTCGAGGCGCTCGTCGATCAGTCGGGCGAGTTCCTCGCCTTCGCGCTGGCGGCCCTGGCGAAGTTGCTCGAGCGCCATGTGGAAGAGCTTCAGCGCGCTCTGGTTGAGCGCCTGGGGATCCGCGGATTCGGCGACGAGCACGCCCGGCCAGGCGAGCACGTCGAGCGGTGAGATCGGTGCGGACTGGTCGATCAGCTCGGCCACCGCCTGGGCGGCCTCGATCAGCTGGCGGGCGCGCTCGGTGTCGACCTGCAGCCCGCTGCCGGCTTTCTCCTCGGCAAAGCGCAGGGTGCATTCGACCTTGCCGCGCGACAGCCCTTTGCGCAGAGCGTCGCGCACCGGGCCTTCGAGATCACGAAACGCCTCGGGCAGACGCAGGTGTGGCTCCAGGTAGCGATGGTTGACCGAGCGGATTTCCCAGCTGAGGGTGCCGTGGGGGCCGGCCTGCTCGCTGCGGGCGAATGCCGTCATGCTGTGGACCATCGGTTGCCTCTCGTAGCCGGTTGCGAAAAGCAGGCGATTGTAAAGGAAAATGGCGCGCTGCGTGTCGTCGCGCCGGGCGGGCAGTCGTTTTTCCGGGCCAGGCTTCTATAATGGCGGCCAATACCCAGACCAGACAGGATCATTCCATGAAGCGTCCCAGTGGCCGTGCTGCAGATCAGCTGCGCTCGATCAGCATCACCCGCAACTACACCAAGCATGCCGAAGGCTCTGTCCTGGTTGAATTCGGTGACACCCGGGTCATCTGTACCTGCAGCGTCGAGTCGGGCGTGCCGCGCTTTCTCAAGGGTCAGGGGCAGGGTTGGCTGACCGCGGAATACGGCATGCTGCCGCGGGCTACCGGCGAGCGCAATCAGCGCGAGGCCAGTCGAGGCAAACAGGGCGGCCGCACCCTGGAAATCCAGCGCCTGATCGGGCGCTCGCTGCGGGCGGCGCTGGACATGAGCAAGCTCGGTGAGAACACCTTGTTCATCGATTGCGACGTGATCCAGGCCGACGGTGGCACTCGCACGGCATCGATCACCGGCGCGATGGTGGCGCTGGTCGATGCCCTGGCATTGATGAAGAAGCGCGGTGCGCTCAAGGGAGGCGATCCGGTCAAGCAGATGGTGGCGGCCGTCTCGGTCGGTATCTACCAGGGGCAGCCGGTGCTCGATCTGGACTATCTCGAAGACTCGGCTGCCGAGACCGACCTGAACGTGGTGATGACCGATGCTGGTGGTTTCATCGAGGTTCAGGGCACTGCCGAAGGTGCCGCGTTCCAGCCGCACGAGCTCAACGCCATGCTGGAGCTGGCCCAGAGCGGCATGCGCGAGTTGTTCGAAGTGCAGCGCCTGGCGCTGAGCGTCTGAGGTCATTGCCATGAGCGACCAGCCACCGGTCCCAGTGCCCAGTCGTGAGGCGCGGCAGTGGGCGATGCTCTGTCACTACGCAGCGTTCTTCTGGTTTCTGGCGCCGATGATCGGCAACGTCGTCGGGCCGCTGCTGGTCTGGCAACTGAAGAAGGATCTCGATCCCTTCGTCGATCAGCAGGGCAAGGAGGCGCTGAATTTCCAGATCACCTTCAGCATCCTGATGATGATCTGCGGCGTGCTCGCATGGATCATCATCGGCTTTCCGCTGATGGTGCTGGTCAGTGTGGTGGCGCTGGTGCTGGTGATCATCGCCGGCATTCGCGCCAACGAAGGCAAGCCCTATCGCTATCCGTTCTGCTGGCGGCTGGTGAAATAGCCCGTTGCTGCGGGTGGTAGAGACCGCGCGCCACGCGCGCGGTCTGCATCAGAGGCTCAGCGTCCAGTCGTAATCGACGATCACCGGAGCATGCTGGGAAAAGCGCGGTTGGCGCGGGAGGCGGGCGCTACGGACGAAGCGGCGCAGCCCGGGCGTGAGGATCTGATAGTCGAAGCGCCAGCCGAGGTTGAGCATCTCGGCCTGCTCGGTATCGGGCCACCAGCTGAAAAGATCGCCCTCGCGATTCACTTCACGCAGTGCATCGACATAGCCCATGGTGCCAAACACTTCGTCCAGCCAGGCGCGTTCCGGCGCGAGGAAGCCGGGGCTCTGCTGGCAATCACGCCAGTTCTTCACATCGAGCTTCTGGTGCGCGACGTAGAGCGAGCCGCAGTACAGGTATTCACGGCGCTTGCGGCGCTGCTTGTCCAGGTAATGGGCGAAGTCATCCATGAACTTGAATTTCTGGTTCAGGCTGGCGTCGCCACTCTGGCCCGAAGGCAGCAGCAGGCTGGCAATGCTGACCTTGTCGAAATCGGCCTGCAGGTAACGGCCGTAGCGGTCGGCCATTTCGAAGCCGAGCCCAGTGATGACGGCCTTCGGCTGCAGTCGCGAATACAGCGCGACGCCTCCCTGTTCGGGGATTTCGGCATCGCATGAGTAGAGGAAGTAACCGTCGAGCTGGTAGGCCGGGTCGTCGAGTTCCACAACGGAGGCGCGGGTATCCTGCAGACAGATGACATCGGCATTCTGCGCCTGCAGCCAGCTGAGCAAGCCTCGCTGAGCTGCGGCTTGAATGCCATTCACGTTGACGCTGATGATCCGCATAAATGGCCCCTAAAAACACGTGCGTGTATGATAACCCAACCTTTTCGCAATTAGCTAAACCGCTGTTTTCGGGGCTTTTCCTACATGCAGGCGTACCAGCGCGAGTTCATCAGTTTTGCCATCGAGCGTGGGGTACTGCGCTTCGGTCAGTTCACGCTCAAGTCCGGGCGAACCAGCCCCTATTTCTTCAATGCCGGTCTGTTCAATAGCGGTAAGGCCCTGGCTCAGCTTGGAAAGTTCTACGCTGCGGCGGTTGCCGACAGTGGCATCGATTTCGACGTCATCTTCGGGCCTGCCTACAAAGGCATTCCGCTGGCGGCGGCGACAGCGATTGCCCTGGCCGAGCACCATCAGCTTGATCTGCCGTGGTGCTTCAATCGCAAGGAAGCCAAGGATCATGGCGAGGGCGGTACGCTGGTCGGCGCGCCACTCAACGGGCGCGTGCTGATCATTGACGACGTGATCACCGCCGGCACCGCGATCCGTGAGGTGATGCAGATCATTCATGGTCAGCAGGCACAGGCTGCGGGGGTGGTGATCGCGCTGAACCGTCAGGAGCGTGGACAGGGCGAACTGTCGGCAATCCAGGAAGTCGAGCGCGACTACGCGATGCCGGTGATCAGTATTGTGTCGCTGTCGCAAGTCCTGGAATATCTCGCCGGCGATAATCAGCTCAAACAGCAC
Source organism: Stutzerimonas sp. CXK-1 (assembly GCF_057738225.1). Lineage (NCBI taxonomy): Bacteria > Pseudomonadati > Pseudomonadota > Gammaproteobacteria > Pseudomonadales > Pseudomonadaceae > Stutzerimonas > Stutzerimonas sp. CXK-1. The sequence goes on from NZ_CM173217.1 coordinate 492,239, forward strand.
CTGCCCGCGGTCGAGGCCTATCGCGAGCAATACGGAATCTGACTCTGCAGGACTCCACTTCCCATGCCGACATCGCGCGCCCTGCTTGCTCTGCTTTCAGCGGTTATCTTGATGGCGGCGAACCATGCCTGCGCCGAGCTGTACCGCTATACGAACGAGCGCGGAGTGGTGGTGCTCGATCGTCAGGGTGTGCCGCCGCAGCATGTCGCGCGCGGCTATGAGGTGCTGAATGAGCAAGGGCGGGTGATCCAGGTCGTGCCACCGGCACCGACCGCGGCGCAACGCCAGCGCTTGCTCGAAGAGCGACAGCGCGCCGAGGCCGATGCCCGGCTGTTGCGGCTGTATGCCAGCGTCGAGGATGTAGAGCGGGCCAAGGCGCGCAAGCTGGCCGAGCTCGAGAGCGTCATCGGCATCGCGCGCGGCAACCTGCAGTCGCTGCGTTCGCAGCACGCCAGCCTTCGCCAGCAGGCTGCCAATCATGAGCGCTCGGGGCGCCGCGTGCCGGAGAACCTGCTGGCGCAGATCGCCAACCTCGAGCAGGAGCAGGCCGGCCTGCAGCGCGACCTGCAGCGCTACGAGGCCGCCCGGGCCGAGGCGGAAAGTGCCTTCAGTCAGGAACGCCAGCGCGTGGCCGAGCTGCTCGGCGATCGCTGAACGCGATTCTTGACCGCACGCAAGAACGGTTGGCCGCTAACAAACAAGCCGCTCTGGATCAATGCTTTTAAGGTATTGATGAGTATTCCCCGTTAGGTCTGTACCTTTCGCCGCGAATTTTTCGACGGTGAGTTTTCGCATGAAAGATAGCGACCTAAGCAGTTATCCGGAGCGGCATAAGCCATACTCCGAGTTCGCGTCGCGCAGCGATTATCTGGAACACGAGCTGCAGATCATGGCCCCGCGGCGCTGGAAGCCGAACCTGCCCTGGCGCGATTACCGCTTCGAGGTCGAGGACTGGGTGCCTGCCATGGCGGCGACGATCGGCAAGATCGTCATGGTGGCGGCGGTGGTCGCGGCGTTCGCCGGTCCGCTCGGCTTGTCGAACGCGTTCGTCATCGAGAACGTCCGCTTCGAGATGCTGATCGCGGCGGTGCTGTTCGTGGTGCTGTTCTCCGGCTTTCTCAATCCGACCGCCAACCTGGCTGGGACGCACGGCCCGCTGATTCCCTTGATTCCGCTGATCGTCGCCTCCGGCGGTCATCCCATGGCGTTGGGGCTGATGGTCGGTGTGCTCGGCTTTGCGCTTGGCGTGGCGAAGGGCGGAAGCCTGCTGGCGCGCCTGACCAGTGACGGTGTGTGCGGAGGCCTGTTGCTCTATCTCGGCTTCATAGGGGTGACCTCGCAGATCCAGAAGCTGTTCGCCTGGGCCAACGGTTTCGACCTGGGTTACATCGCCTTTGTCGTGGTGCTTTCGACGATCGTCATGTATGCCTACCTTGAGCACATCCGCATGCGCTGGCTGGCGATCCCGCTGGGCGCCGTGCTGGCGGCGGTCATCGCCTTCGCGCTCGGCGCGCCCTTCGAGTTCTCTACCGAGCCAGGAATTCCCAACCTCAACCCGGCCTATTGGTGGGGCGAGAACAGCGGCTGGCAGCTCGGCCTTCCGGAATTGCACCACTTCGTTGCGGTGGCGCCCTTTGCCGTGCTCGCCGTGGCGATGTGGTCACCGGACTTCCTCGGTCATCGCGTGTTCCAGCAGCTCAACTATCCGCCGCGCACGGACAAGGTGCTGATGAACATCGACGACACCATGTGCGTCGCCGCAGCACGCCAGGCGGTGGGCACGGCGCTCGGTGGCGGCAACCTGGCGTCGTCCTGGGGCACCTACATGGTGCCGGCGGCGATCGCCAAGCGACCGATTCCGGCAGGCGCGGTACTTACCGGTCTGCTCTGCATCGTGGCGGCGATTCTCGGCTATCCGATGGACCTCGCCATCTGGCCGCCGGTGCTTTCCGTGGCGCTGCTGGTCGGTGTGTACCTGCCGCTGCTCGAGGCCGGCATGCAGATGACCCGTGAGGGCAAGACCTCGCAGTCGGCAGCGATCGTGGTGTTCTCCTCGGCCCTGGTCAACCCGGTGTTCGGCTGGTCGCTGACGGTGCTGCTCGACAACCTCGGGCTGATCGGCGACAAGGAGCGCGGGCAGAGCCTGAGCCACATGCATCGCTGGGTGATTCCGTCGATCGTGTTCGTCCTGCTGTGCGCCGTGATGCTGGGTATCGGCATGTTCCCGGGAATACCGGCACTGTTCGAGTCGTTCCGCGTCCAGCACTGAGCGGCCGGCATGAAAAAGGGGAGCCTGTGGCTCCCCTTTTTTCGTCCCGACGCCGGCCGCTCAGCCGGCCTTGTTGGTGATCAGCGTGCCGACACCCACGTCGGTGAAGATCTCCAGCAGTACCGCATTGGGAACGCGGCCGTCGATGATATGCGCGCTGGTCACGCCTCCCTGCACTGCATCGAGGGCGCAGCGGATCTTTGGCAGCATGCCGCCATAGATGGTGCCATCGGCGATCAAGGCATCGACCTGCTCGGTTGACAGGCCGGTGAGCACCTGGCCCTGCTTGTCCATCAGTCCGGCGATATTGGTCAGCAGCATCAGTTTCTCGGCCTTGAGTGCCTCGGCGGCCTTGCCGGCGACAAGGTCGGCATTGATGTTGTAGGACTCGCCGTGCTCACCAACGCCGATCGGCGCGATCACCGGGATGAAGTTGCCCTTGACCAGCATCTCCAGCAGCTCGGTGTTCACCCCGGTCACCTCGCCGACATGACCGATGTCGATGATTTCCGGCTTGGTCATCTCTGGCGTCTGGCGCGTGGCCTTGAGCTTCTTCGCCCGGATCAGCCCGGCGTCCTTGCCGGTCAGGCCGATGGCGCTGCCACCGTGCTGGTTGATCAGGCTGACGATGCTCTTGTTGACCTGGCCACCGAGCACCATTTCGACCACATCCATCGTCTGGCTGTCGGTTACCCGCATGCCGTCGATGAAGTGACTTTCGATGTTCAGGCGCTTGAGCAGGTCGCCGATCTGCGGCCCGCCGCCGTGCACCACCACCGGATTGATCCCCACGGCCTTCATCAGCACCACGTCACGCGCGAAGCCGGTCTTGAGCTCCTCGCTTTCCATCGCGTTGCCGCCGTACTTGATCACCAGGGTCTTGCCGACGAAGCGGCGAATGTAGGGCAGCGCCTCGGAGAGTACCTTGGCGAATTGGGTGGCAGCTTCACGGCTGAGGGTCATGCAGGGCTCCGCAGATCAGAACGGCAGTTTCAGGTCGGGTGCAACGTTGAGCAGCTGAGCTCGGAACACGGTCTGGATGCGGCTGAGCTCTTCTTCGGTATCGGCCTCGAAGCGCAGCACCAGGACGGGTGTGGTGTTGGAGGCGCGAACCAGGCCCCAGCCCTTGGGATAGTCGACCCGCACACCGTCGAGGGTGGTCAGGTTGGCCTCGCCCCACTGGGCATCGCGTTGCAGGGCGTCAATGATGGTGAATTTGCTTTCTTCTGTCACCGTGATGTTGATCTCCGGGGTGGAGATGTCGCACGGGAACGCCGCGAACACCTGCTCAGCGTCACGCTTGTCCAGGCTGAGGATTTCCAGCAGGCGGGCGGCGCTGTAAATGCCGTCGTCGAAACCGAACCAGCGCTCCTTGAAGAAGATGTGTCCGCTCATCTCGCCGGCGAGCAAGGCGCCGGATTCCTTCATCTTCTTCTTGATCAGCGAATGGCCGGTCTTGTACATCACCGGGCGGCCGCCGTAGCCGCTGATCAGCGGGGTCAGGCGGCGGGTGCACTTGACGTCGAAGATGATGTCGGCCCCGGGGTTGCGCGACACGACGTCCTTGGCGAACAGCATCAGCAGACGGTCGGGATAGATCAGCGTGCCAGCGTTGGTCACCACGCCGACGCGATCGCCGTCGCCGTCGAAGGCCAGGCCCAGGTCGGCTTTCTCGGCCTTCACCCGGGCGATCAGGTCGACCAGATTTTCCGGCTTGCCCGGGTCCGGGTGATGGTTGGGGAAGTTGCCGTCGACCTCGCAATACAGCGGGATGACCTTGCAGCCCAGTGCCTCGATCAGCCTGGGCGCGATGACGCCGGCGACGCCGTTGCCGCAGTCGACCACCACGCGAAGCGGCTTGGCCATGGCGATGTCGCCACGAATCTGATCGAAATAGCGGTCGAGCACGTCGACCTGCTCGACCGAGCCGACGCCTTCGCTGAGGTCATTGTTCTCGATGCGCTGGCGCAGCACCTGAATCTGCTCATTGGCCAGGGTGTCGCCAGCGATGACAATCTTGAAGCCGTTGTAGTCCGGCGGGTTGTGGCTGCCGGTAAGCATCACGCCAGAGCGTCCGGCGAGGATATTGGCGGCGTAATAGAGCACCGGCGTCGGCACCATGCCGATGTCGCTGACATGGCAGCCGCTGTCCACCAGGCCCTGTATCAGGTGTTGCACCAGCTCGGGGCCGGAAAGGCGTCCGTCGCGGCCGACGGAAACGTTGGGTTCGCCTTTGGCCAGGCTTTCGGAGCCGATGGCCCGGCCGATCCAGTAAGCGGTCTCGCTGGTCAGGCTGTCGCCGACGACGCCACGAATGTCGTACGCGCGGAAGATGCTGGCGGGCAAGTTCGGGGCTTTGGCGCTACTCATTGCGTTCTCTCGCTCCTTGATGTCGAGGCCGAAGGGATCCTGGTCCTCGTCGAGAATATCGATGTCGAGCACGTCGGTTGGCGGCAGGCGCGGATCGACGTGCTCGCTGGATGGGGCTCGCTGTGCGGAGGACGCCGCAACAGCCGGTTTGCTGCTGACTGCCGAGGCGGTTTGGCGGAACGGCAGGCGCGCCATGTTCCTGGCCAGTGCGTCGAGCGCTGGCAGGCTCAAGGTCGGTAGTTGGATGACCTTGCCATTGGAGAGTTCCTGCAGCAGCCGGCCGATTTGCAGCACGTCCTGACGCAGGCGACGTTGCTGGGCGCCCAGCACCAGTTGCAGTCCGATCAGTACCCCGGCCAACGCCAGCAGCACGGCGGCGGCAAGCGTCAGTGGCGCCATGCCTTCGCTGCTCGATGCTGGCTGGAACTGCAGGTGCCAGTTGGGGTTGCTGCTGGGCAGGTTCAGAGACGGCGCAGCCCCGTCGCCAGTGCCTTGTCGCGTCAGCACCTGTGTCGACGAACCACTGAATTGCTGGGTGATCTGCAGCTGCCCGGCGGCGGCCGGCAGCCTGGGTAGCGTGCCGAGCAGACGATTCAGCTCGATCACGCGCAGCAGGGTGCCCTGTGGCGGCTGCAGCGGATCGGGCTGCACTGCCGCGACGCTGTAGACCAGCCAGCGATCACCGACCTTGTAGGCTTCGGGGGCCGGATGCTTGCCCGCTTCGGCACGCTGCAGCAGGTCGAGCGCGGCGAAGTTCATCGGGCCGGGCCGCGTGCTGTCCGGCCTGGCCTTGGCGCGTGGATTGAGATGAACGTCGACCACCCCTGACGGGTAGCGCAGGCTGCGTTCCGCCGCGGCGATCTGCTCGCCATCGGCGCTGGCCAGCGCTTCGAGCACCGCCGGGCTGGCGGCTGCCGTCTGGGTGTCGGCCGCCAGCTGACGCAGGGCCTGATCGAGCGCACTGGCCTGGCTCTGCCCCCAGGCCATGGCAACCTGCTGTTGTTGCTCGCGCTGCTGGCTTTGCAGGCCGAACCAGAGCACCGCGGCGGCGGCGAGCAAGCCGGCTAGCGCGGCCGCCAGGCCAGGCAGCAGTGGTGCGAGCGGCGAGGCGCCACGTGCGGCGGGTTCGGGGCGGGCCGGATTCAGTGCGCCTGAGTCCTTGGCATTGCGCTTGAAGAACGGCATGGGGCTCCTCGTTTTCGTCCTGAAAGTCTGCCGGCGGTGGGTGTCTTGTTCAGCGGGTGCCGGAGTGGCCGAATCCGCCGCTGCCGCGCGCGCTATCGTCGAACTGCTCGACCAGCTCGAACTGAGCCTGGATCACCGGTACCAGCATCAGCTGAGCGATACGCTCACCCACGGCGATGCGAAAGGTGCTCTGGCCACGGTTCCAGCACGAGACCATCAGCTCGCCCTGGTAATCCGAGTCGATCAGCCCGACCAGATTGCCGAGCACTATGCCGTGCTTGTGGCCGAGGCCCGAGCGCGGAAGGACCAGCGCGGCCAGCGAAGGGTCACCGATGTGGATCGACAGACCCGTGGGAATCAGCAGGGTCTGGCCAGGCTCCAGGGTGGCGTCTTCCTGCAGCATGGCGCGCAGGTCGAGGCCGGCAGAGCCGGGGGTTGCGTACTCGGGCAGCGGGAAGTCGCGGCCCAGGCGGGAGTCGAGGATCTTGGCTTGGAGCTTGTGCATGTCAGGCCTTTGTATAGCGGTCGGCAATGAAGGCCACCAGCGCCCGGGCGATATGCCCCTTGCTGGCCTGGCCGAAGCGGGTCACCTGCTGCTGGCGGTCGATCACGCTGACGGCGTTCTCTTCGCTGTTGAAGCCGATGCTGGGGTTGGCCACGTCGTTGGCGACGATGAGATCGAGGTTCTTGTCACGCAGCTTGCGGCTGGCGTACTCGAGCAGGTTCTCGGTTTCGGCCGCGAAGCCGACGCAGAACGGCCGATCGGCACGCGCGGCGAGCGTGGCGAGAATGTCGGGGTTGCGCACCATCTGCAGCAGCAGGCCATCACCGGAGTTCGGGTCTTTCTTGAGCTTCTGCGGCGCCACCACCTCCGGACGATAGTCGGCCACCGCCGCGGCGGCGATCAGCAGGTCGCAAGGCATCGCGGCCTCGCAGGCGGCGAGCATGTCGCGCGCACTGACCACGTCGATGCGCTGCACGCGGTCGGGCGTCGGCAGGAACACCGGGCCGGTGACCAGCGTGACGCGCGCGCCCGCCTCGGCAGCTGCTTCGGCAAGGGCGAAGCCCATCTTGCCGGAGCTGTGATTGGTGATGTAACGCACTGGGTCGATGTTTTCCTGCGTCGGCCCGGCGGTGATCAGCAGGTGCCGGCCGGTCAACAGGCCCGTCTCGAAGCAGTCGGCCGCAGCCTGCGTCAGCTGCTCGGCTTCGAGCATGCGCCCTAGCCCGACGTCGCCGCAGGCCTGGCTACCCGACGCCGGGCCGAACAGGCGGATGCCGCGTTCGAGCAGCCGCTCGCGATTGGCCTGGGTAGCCGGGTCGGCCCACATCGCCTGGTTCATTGCCGGCGCCAGCGCAACCGGCGCCTTGGTGGCCAGCACCAGGGTCGTTAGCAGGTCGTTGGCGACTCCCTGGACCAGGCGGGCCATCAGATCGGCCGTGGCCGGCGCGATGAGCACCAGGTCGGCCCAGCGTGCCAGCTCGATATGGCCCATGGCGGCCTCGGCGGCAGGGTCGAGCAGGTCCAGATGTACCGGGTGGCCGGAAAGCGCCTGCAGGGTGAGGGGGGTGATGAACTCGCGGCCGCCCTGGGTCATGACCACGCGCACCTCGGCGCCGTGATCGCGCAGCCGACGGACCAGCTCGGCACTCTTGTAGGCGGCGATGCCGCCGCCGACGCCCAGGACGATGCGTTTACGATACAGCCGCTGCATAGGCCTGCCTTGTTGCGGGTGGAGTCGTGCAGATGTGAACTGCGTCGAAAGCGGCACAGCGGCCGCCGAAAAAATGACGGCTAAGATAGCACAGCGCCTGTAACGGAACAGCGGGCGGCTCGACAGGGAGAACACATGAGCATCCGAGATTGGCCCGCGGCCGAGCGCCCGCGGGAAAAGCTGCTGCAGCAAGGCGCGGCGGCACTTTCCGACGCCGAACTGCTGGCGATTTTTCTGCGTACGGGCGTGGCCGGCAGGAGTGCGGTCGACCTCTCGCGCCATCTGCTCAATGAGTTTGGCAGCCTGCGAGCGCTGCTCGAAGCCGACCTCGAGCGATTCAGCGCGCATCTCGGCCTCGGCCCGGCAAAGTTCGCGCAGCTGCAGGCGGTGCTGGAAATGGCGCGTCGCCACCTGGCCGAGCGCATGCGTCGCGAGTCGGCCCTGGAAAGCCCACAGGCGGTGCGCGATTACCTCAAGGCGCGCTTGCGTCACGAGCCACATGAGCTGTTCGGCTGCCTTTTTCTGGATTCCAAGCACCGCGTGCTGGCGTTCGAGGTGCTATTTCAGGGAACCATCGACGGTGCCAGCGTCTACCCGCGGCAGGTGGTCAAGCGCGCGCTGGCACAGAATGCGGCCGCGGTGATCCTCACGCACAACCACCCCTCGGGCGTTGCCGAGCCGAGCCAGGCCGACCGCCAGCTGACGCAGCGTCTGAAGGACGCGCTGGCGCTGATCGATGTGCGCGTGCTCGACCACTTCATCGTCGGTGATGGCGAGCCTCTATCCATGGCCGAGCTGGGCTGGATGTAGCTTCGGATGCCGAGCGGCCCCGGCCGTCAGGCCAGCAGCGGCACCAGCATCAGCGGCCCGAGCGCCAGTAGCACGAAGCGGCCGTTCCAGCCGAAGGCGATACGCCACGGCGAAAGGCCGGCGTGGCGCGCCAGCATCAGCGCCGAGGGCCCGTAGGGCGAGAGCAGCATGGCGAGTGAAAACCCGGTGAGCAGGGCGACGGCTGGTTGCATGGTTGGTATGCCATGCCCGCCGAGTTGGGCGAGCAGAGCCGTACACAGGCTCAGCGAAACGATGGGCGCGACACCAAGCAGCGCCAGGCCGATGATCGCGAGCATGCCAAGCAGGCCCAGGAAGAAGCTCAGCAGCGGCGTCACGCCAAGGTGCCCGGCGATCGCCTGCACCGGAACCAGCGCGGCGACCAGGCCGGCGAGCACGGCCGAGTTGGCGAAGATGAATGTCTCGTTGCGCATGCCCGCCAGGGTGTCGCGCACTTCGCCATAGACCGCAGCCGGGCGCTCGCCCCAGCCGAGCAGGGTGACGATCACCGCAAGCGGCACCAGCAGCATGGCCGCCTGCGTGGCCGACAGCCAGCTGAACGTCGCCAACAGAGCGATGGCGAGGATGCCCAGCAGGCTCGCCAGCACCAGGCGGCGCATCCCCGGCTGTCCGGTCGAGGCTGCCGATGGCTGCGCTGCGCCGGCTTCGCGCAGGCGCTGCAGGCGGTGGTTGTCCAGCCGCCAGCCGATCAGCAGCAGAACCGTTGCCGCCAGCAGGCCGAAGGGCAGCAGGTGAACCCAGCTCAGCCCGGGCAATTCGCGCGTCAGGATGGCGATCGCCACGCTGGTCGGGGCCAGCAGAGGAACCAGCGCGAAGCCTCGCAGGGCGGCGACCATTACCCCTCGGCTGCCCTCGCGGCGCGCCTCCTCGGCATGCCCGTGGCGCTGCAGATGCCGGTCCAGCGAGCCGCAGACGAGGTTGAGCATGCCGAAGCTGAGGATCGAACTGATGGCAAAACTGCTCAGCAGGTAGCTGGGATACAGCCCCGCCGACGGGCCGGCAAGCAGCAGCCGGTGAAGGGCGTCGAACTGCTGCAGGCGCCGAACCAGGCAGTGCATCAGCCCCAGCGCACCGACGAAGGCGCCGTAATAGGCCGCCGAGGCAAGCATGCGCTGCACCTGGGGCCAACTGGCCTCGCCGCTCAGCAGCCAGTAGGCCAGCAATGCCAGCGTGACCAGCCCAAGGCGGCTGGGATAGGGCATTAGCGAACGCCAGTGCCAGACGAAGAACGCCGTCAGCAGGATGCCGCTGGTCACGCTCAGTGCTGGCTGCCGCATCACCAGGGCGAATAACTCGCACAGCAGCGCCAGAGGCAGCAGGGCGAGCATGGCTCAGCGCCGCTCCCGTAGGACGAAGGCGTCCGTGGCGCCTGGAAGGACGCACTCCTGCCTGCATCGGGCTTTGCGTTGGGGGCGTCGTGGGGGCGGTCGCCGTGAGACAGGCAGTGACGGGAACTCGAGCATGGGAAGGGGCGGGCGGCTGGCTTGCGCGGCAGACTGGCAGTCTTTAGGCTCGTGGTCAACTTCACGAAATGCTGTTTCGCATAGCGGAACTTGATCAAGCTGAGGAGGTGGCATGTTCAAGCGGATCGGCGTCATCGGCGCGGGCGTGATGGGGCGTGGAATCGCCCAGCTCTTCGCGTCGGCCGGCATCGAAATCAGGTTGTTCGATGCGCGCGAGCAGGCCGTGGAGCAGGCCCTGCAGGCAAACCGGGAGCTGCTGGCGCGCGGTGTGGCCAAAGGGCGCCTCACACCGGAGGCACTTGCCGCCACCTTGCAGCGCATGCAGCCGGCCAAGACGCTGGCGGAGCTGGCCGACTGCGATCTTCTGATCGAAGCGATCGTCGAGGAGCTGAGTGCGAAGCAGGCGCTGTTTCGCGAACTGGAGGCGCTGGTGGCCGAGGACGCCGTGCTCGCCAGCAACACCTCGTCGCTGTCGATCACACGCATTGCAGCCGGGTGCCGCTGCCCGCAACGCGTTGCGGGCCTGCATTTCTTCAACCCGGTGCCGCTGATGCGGCTGGTGGAAGTGGTGCGGGGTGAGCGTACCGAGACAACGGTCGTCGAGCGGTTGGTCGCGCTGGTCGAGCTGGCCGGCCATTTCCCGGCGATTACACCCGATTCGCCGGGTTTTCTGGTCAACCATGCCGGGCGGGCATTCGGCAGCGAAGCGCTGCGCATACTCGGCGAGGGCATCGCCAGCGCCGAACAGATCGATCGCATCCTGCGAGACGGTCCCGGGTTCCGCATGGGGCCGTTCGAGCTGTTCGATCTGACGGGGCTGGATATCTCCCATGCGGTAATGGAGTCGATCTACCACCAGTACTATCAGGATCCGCGCTATAGCCCATCGCCGCTGGCTGCGCAGCGGGTGGCGGCCGGCCTGCTCGGGCGCAAGAGCGGTCTTGGCTTCTATCGTTACGAGCAAGGGCGCCAGCTGCGCTCGGCCGAGCCGCAGTATGCGCCGGTGGAGTTGCGTCAGCCTTTCTGGCTCGGGGTCGAGGATCCGCAGTTGCATGCGGCGCTCAGCGCGCTGATTCGCATGGCTGGCGGAGAGGTCGAGGCGGGCGAGCACCCGGGTGCGCAGGCGATCTGCCTGATCGCACCGCTGGGTGAAGATGCCAGTGCGGCCATCGCCCGGCTCGCGCTGCCGGCACCGCGCACGCTCGCCTATGATGCCTTCTCCAACTTCGAGCGCCGGCGCGTGCTGATGCGCCAGCCGGCACTCGAGCCCGGCGTGGAGGCGCAGGCGCGCCAGGCGCTGGCGGCTGACGGCGTGGCCGTTGAAGTGATCAACGACTCGCCCGGATTCGTCAGTCAGCGCGTCATCGCCAGCATCGTCAACCTGGGCTGCGAGATCCTGCAAAAGGGCATCGCCGACGCGGCAACGCTGGACCGAGCAGTCGAACTGGCGCTGGGCTATCCGCGCGGACCGCTAGCGCTGGGTGAACACTATGGCGGTGCGCAGGTGCTTGCCGTGCTCGAGGGGCTGCAGCGGTGCTACGGCGGGGAGGCGCGCTATCGTCCCAGCCCGTGGCTACGCAGGCGCGTCCAGCTCGGTCTGCCGCTGGCCACTCCGGACGCCAGCTGATCGGCGCAGCCCCGCCGACCAGTGACGCCTTCAGTTTCGTCGTGCCCGGCCGCTAGCCTGATTGGCCTCCAATGCAGGCCACTTGCTACCAAGGGCCACTGTCGTCTCCCGGTGCGTCCAGGTAAAACTGTTCTTGCGACGAGAGAACAAGAGGCCTCCGATGCGTTCCGCTAATCGCCGTTTTCCACTGGTCGGCCTGCTCCATGGGCTGGGTATCTGTGCCGTCGCTCTGCTGCAGGCCTGGCAGGAGCCGCCGCTGGCCTTCAGCCTGGCCCTATTTCTCGCTGCCGCGCTGTGGCCCTGGTTTGGCCCCTGGCGCGTGGCGCAGGTGCCGGCAGCAGAGGAAGCGGCTCGGCCGGACTTCACCGAGCTGAGCAAAAACCTTTCGCACACTACCTGCCACAATGCCCTGGCCTCGGCGCAGGTGGCCTTCAGTGCAGAGCAGCTGGCCAGCCGCCTGCAATCACAGCTGCAGGCCATCAGTGAAATCGCTAACGGAGCGCAAGCGGTCACCCAGACCGAACAGCACAGCGCCGAGCAGGCGCGTCAGGCGCTGCAGGCCGCCGAAAGCGTGCGAGCGAGCAGCGACACGGGCCAGGCCGGCCTGGCTCAGGCGATCACTCGCATGCAGCAACTCAGCGATCAGACGCGCACCAGTCGCGAACTGATCGACGGCCTGTCCGCACGCACCGATGACATCCGCCAGATCACCGACGTGATTCAATCGATCGCCAGCCAGACCAACCTGCTGGCGCTTAACGCGGCCATCGAGGCGGCGCGTGCCGGCGAGGCCGGGCGCGGCTTCGCGGTGGTCGCCGACGAGGTGCGCAACCTGGCGGCGCGCACCAGCACCGCGACCGAGGAAGTGGGCCGCATGGTCGCCGACATCCGCCAGCAGAGCGAGGCGGTGGTGAGCTTCATCCAGCAGCAGGCGCACGAACTGGACCAGGCCGCCGTGCAAGTGGCCGGCGCCGGCGAGCAACTGACCGGTATTGCCGAGCTGGCCAGCGGTGTCGAGGCACAGGTGGCGCAGATCACCGCAGGCACCGCGAGCAATCACGAGCGCCTCACCGCGCTGTTCGTCGCGCTCGATCAACTGCGCAGCGATGCGTTGGACAGCGGCGAGCAGACCCGTCAGCTCGAGCAGGCGGCCGAAAAACTCGTCGGTCAGGCCGAGAGCGCGAGCGAGCAGCTGGCCGAGGTCCAGCTGGACGACTACCACCAGCACATGTTCGACCTGGCGCGCCGCGGCGCCACGGCAATCGCGGCGCGCTTCGAGGCGGACATCGACGCCGGGCGCATCCGCCTCGACGACCTGTTCGACCGCAAGTATCAGGCCCAGGCCGGAACCGATCCGCAGAAGTACCACACCCGGTTCGACCGCTATGCCGACGAGGTACTGCCGCCGATCCAGGAGCCGCTGCTGGCTGGCAGCGAGGCGGTCGTCTACGCCATCGCCACGACGCCGGAAGGCTACGTGCCGACGCACAACCGCGCGTTCAACCACCCGCCGGTCGGCGATCCAGATATCGATCGCGCCAGGAGCCGTGGCAAGCGCCTGTTCAACGATCGCACCGGAGCTCGCTGTGGCAGCCACCAGCGGCCGGTGCTGCTGCAGACTTACAGCCGCGACACCGGCGAGCTGATGCACGACCTGTCGGTGCCGATCATGGTCAAGGGGCGTCATTGGGGTGGGTTGCGGCTGGGTTATCGCCCGGAAGAGTGATTTCAGCGACTGATCTGCGGCGAAAGGTCGCGGCCGGGCTAGGATGTACGGACTCGTGAAGGAGCGCCGCCAGGTGCTCCGCAGCCGATCCGGAGCGCTGGCCATGAAGACCCTGACCGATCACCTCGCCCAATACGCGGCCTATCACCGCGACCCGCGCAACCTGCTCACGCACTTCATCGGCGTCCCGATGATCGTGGTGGCGGTGGCGATCCTGCTGTCGCGCCCCGGAGCCGAATACGCCGGCCTTTGGCTGAGCCCGCTGTTGCCGGTCGCGCTGGCCGCAGCGGTCTTCTATCTGCGTCTGGATCTTCGCTACGGCATCCTGATGGCGGCCTTTCTCGCCGTTTGCGTCTGGCTGGGCGCCGTCTTGGCCCGAGCGCCGCTCCCGCTCTGGCTGAGCGCCGGCCTCGGCTTGTTCGTCGTCGGTTGGATCATCCAGTTCGTCGGCCACTTCTTCGAGGGGCGCAAGCCGGCATTCGTCGACGACCTCAGCGGGCTGATCGTCGGGCCACTGTTCGTCGCCGCCGAACTCGGCTTCCTCTGCGGGCTGCGTGAGCCGCTGCGTCGAGCCATCGAGGCGCGGGTCGGACCGGTCCGCCAGCGTAATCGCCGCGCCGAGGCCTGACGCCGTCCGGCTTTACTGGCCGAGCGCCATCCACTGGTCGCTGAGGCTGCGCGTGTGCCGGTCCACGGTGATCGGAGCAAACGGCCGGCCCGAGGCCGTCGAGAAGTTGTTGCTGGCGCTGTTCATGTCCTCGAGAGCGACCTTGAGAAAATCCCAGCGGGTCTTCAGCGAGGCCAGTTTCGATTCCTGCCCCTGAAGGGTGGCGAACTCGGCGTCGATTGCCGGCACCAGCTGCCGTTCGTCCTGGCCGAGATAAGTGTCGGGTTGTTCGCGGGCGGTCTCGAATGAACCGATGTAGGCGCGGCTCAGATACTGCACCGCAAGGTATTCGACCTTGGCCGGCAGTTCGGCATGTACGCCCGGCCCCTGCTGGGCGCGCGCGGCGGTGAGGAAGTCGCGCAAGGCCTTGCTCAGCTCCAGCGGCCAGCCCCAGGGCATGTCGTCTTCCTTGAAACCAAAGGCCGCCCCCTCGCGTAGCTTGGCTTCGAGCGCTCGGTGGCTCTCACGCAGCGGCGAGCTGACCGAGGGCAGGGCCTGCAGCGCTGTATCCAGCGCCTGGATGTCGCGTTCCATGCGGGCCAGGTGGGCCTTCTGAAAGCCCTCGCCGCGGTACAGCAGCAGGCTGCTGGTGGCGCGACTGGCGTGGATCTGCAGGGTCTGCAGGGTTGAGAGTTCCTGCTCGGTGGCGCTCTCGGCCAAGGCGGGTAGCCAGCCGAGTAACAGCACCAAGAGCCATATCCCTATGCGATGGCGCATTGTTGTGCTCCTTTTTTGTTTTTATCGAAGCGGTATCGCGTGCGCAGTTGGCAATCGCAGAGACTAGACCACCACTGGCGAAGTGGTATCACCCCAAAGAACGATTTTCTCGCCGCGGGTGTGGCCGCTAGAGCATGCGTTCGAAGCCGATGACGTCAGTCAGCCAGGCATTGAGGCGACGCCACAGGCCGCCCGGCTCCTTGAGCAGCAGGTGGCGCCGGCCATTGTCCTCGGCCAGCCAGGCGAGCACCTGCTCACCTTCACGCTCGATCAGCCGCACTTCGTAGCTGATCGCCGGGGCCATACCTTCCAGCGTCAGGCGCTGCACTTCGGCCGCCAACTCAGGGCTTTCCACCAGAATCCCCACCTCGGTGTTCCACAGCACCGAGCGCGGGTCGAAATTCAGCGAGCCGATAAAGACCCGTTGTCGATCGAACACGGCCGCCTTGCTGTGCAGGCTCGACTCGGACTCGCCGAACAGGTTGTACGAGGTTTTTTCATCCGGCTGACGCCGCATTTCGAACAGCCGCACGCCGCGTGCGAGCAGCTCCCGTCGATACGGGGCGTAGCCGCCGTGCACCGCGGGTACGTCGGTAGCCTCCAGTGAGTTGGTCAATACGCGGACGGTGGCGCCCGCCTCGGCGAGCCCGGCCAGATAGTCGACGCCTTCGTCGGTCGGCACGAAATAGGCCGAGACCAGGGTCAGCTCACGCTTTACCGAGCCCAGGGCAGGTGCGAGTTGAGTGGTCAAAAGCAGTTCCGGGCCGGGCAGCCCGGGGGCGGTGACCTTGTCCGGAGCGTCCCACATGGCCTGGCCGGGCGCCCAGATCATCTCGTCCAGCCATTGCCGCAGCTGCGGTTGTTGCCGATAGCGCAGCAGCCGGTGGTAAAGCGCGTCGGCCTCGCGGCGCGCCTTGTCGAGCGACCGGTGCAGCTGGCGGCGGGCCTTGTCCAGGCTCGCCTGGCGCGGAGGCCGCCAGAGAAACTGCTCGATCGGCACGCTCAGGCTGTGGTTCCAGTACTGATCGAAGCTGTCGGCCAACTGCCGCGCCACGGGGCCGGCGGCGAGCAGGTCAATGTCGGTGAAGTTCAGCCGCTGGTCGGCATCGAAGTATTCGTCGCCCAGATTGCGCCCGCCGACGATGGCCAGGTGGCTGTCGGCGAGCATCAGTTTGTTGTGCATGCGCCGATGTTGCTGCGACAGATGCAGCAGGCGCCCGAGGGCGCGCGTTATACCGGTGCTGCGGCCGAGGTGCAGCGGATTGAACACGCGGATCTGGATGTTTGGATGGGCGGCCAGGGTCGCGATGCGGTAATCGCCCCCGTCACTGGCGGTGTCATCGAGCAGCAGGCGGATGCGCACGCCACGGTCGGCGGCGGCGAGCAACTCGACGACCAGGGCGCGCGTCGACAGGCCGTCGTGCAGGATGTAGTACTGGATGTCCAGGCTCCGGCTGGCGGCACGAATCATCTCGGCGCGCGCCGCGAAGGCTTCGTTGCTCTGCGGCAGCAGCCGATAGCCCGACTGGCCGGCGGCATGCCCGGCAGCCAGTTGCTCGATGCGCTGCACCAGCGGCGAATTCTCGGCGGGCAACGCCTGGCTCGGCTCGGGGCGAGGATGGCTGGCGCAGCCGACCAGCGCCAGCACGATCAGTAGCAGCAGGGACGCGCGCACGGTGGTGTCCTGTCCGGGAGGCTCGTTTCGCTTGGACGCCGGCCCGCGAGCGAAATTCAGAAGCGGTCCTTGAACCGATACCAGAGCATGCCCAGCGCGAGCAGTGGCGAGCGCAGCGCGCGACCACCGGGAAAAGCACGGTGCGGCACGCGGGCGAACAGGTCGAAGCCCCGGCTCTGGCGCTCGGCGATGGCCTGACCGAGCAGGCGGCCGGCCAGGTGGGTGGCGTTGAGTCCGTGGCCGGAATAGGCCTGGGCGTAATAGATGTTGGGCTGATCGTCGAGCCGGCCGATCTGCGGCAGGCGGTTGGCGCCGATGCCGATCATGCCGCCCCAGGCGAAGTCGAGGCCAATGCCGCGCAGCTGTGGAAACACCTCGAGCATCTTCGGCTGCATGTACGCGCGGATGTCCTTCGGGTCCCTGCCGGAGTAGTGGCAGGCGCCGCCGAATAGCAGGCGGTGGTCGGCCGAGAGGCGAAAATAGTCGAGTGCCACGCGCTGGTCGCACACCGCCATGTTCTGCGGCAGCAGTTCGCGCGCCAGGGGCTCGGGCAAACGCTCGGTGGCGATGATGTAGCTGCCGGCTGGCAGCACCCTGGCGGCGAGCCTGGGCTCGAGGCCGTTGAGGTAGGCATTGCAGGCCAGCACCAGCGAATCGGCTTGCACGCTACCGCTGGCGGTTTCGATGCGCAGAGGCGTACCGGGGTGAATGCGAGTGACCGGTGAGTGTTCGTATAGCTGCACGCCCAAAGAGCGTGCGGCGTGCGCCTCGCCCAGGGCGAGGTTCAGCGGGTGCAGATGACCCGAGCCCATGTCGACCAGCCCGCCGAGGTAGCGCTGCGAGCCGATGACAGTCGGCATGTTGACCCGTGAAACGCGCTGCAGCGCATGCGGATAGCCCAGGCGCTGCAGATCGGCATATTCCTCGTCGAAGTTCTGCAGGTGCCTGGGCTTGGTCGCCAGGTCGCAGTAGCCCCAGGTCAGATCGCAGTCGATGCCGTATCGCTCGATGCGCTCGCGCACGATCTGCACGGCCTCGATGCCCATGCGCTTGAGCTCGGTGACGCCTTCCTCGCCGAGCACGGAGCTGAACTGCTCGACGTCGTGGCCAACTCCGCGGATCAACTGGCCGCCGTTGCGGCCGCTGGCGCCCCAGCCGATTTGACGTGCTTCGAGAAGGATGACCGAGAGTCCGCGCTCGGCCAGTTCGATGGCGGTATTCAGCCCGCTGAAGCCGCCGCCGATCACGCAGACGTCGGCGCGCTGCTCGCCTTCCAGGCAGGGCAGGTCGAGTTCGCGGTTGCGGCTCGCAGCATAGTAGGAAGGGGCGTGGTCGGCCTCGGCCGTCGGCGTGGCGCAGGAGTTCTGTTCGGTTCGCATGCGCCCTAGGGTAGACCGGCAGCGGCGCGCAGGGCAAAACCTCGGACAGGGCAGATCGGCCGAAACGGCTGGCGCATTGCGCCGCAGGCGGCCGGTCGCTCAGTCAGGTACCGGCAGCTCCAGCGATTCCTTGACCTCTTCCATGACGATGTAGCTCTTCGATTCGCGGACATGCGGCAGCTTGAGGAGGATGTCGCCGAGCAGCTTGCGGTACGACGCCATCTCCGAGATGCGCGCCTTGATCAGGTAGTCGAAGTCGCCGGACACCAGATGGCATTCGAGCACATGCGGCAGCTTCAGCACGGCACGACGAAACTCCTCGAAGATGTCGCCGGACTTGTAGGCCAGGCTGATCTCGACGAACACCAGCAGGCCGGCCTTGAGGTGCTGCGGGTTCAGGCGCGCCGAATAGCCGAGGATGATGCCCTCGCGCTCCAGGCGGCGGACGCGCTCCGTGCAGGGGGTGGTCGACAGCCCGACCCGCTCACCCAGCTCGGTGAAGGGGAGGCGACCTTCGGCCTGGAGGATGCGCAGGATATGGCGGTCGATCTTGTCCAGTTCGCGGCGAGCCTGATGGCGGGTTCGCATGGGTAAATAACCTCCACAGAAAGGCTTGGTGCCGTTAATAAACGCCGAATTTAGCCGTTTATATAGGGAATAACACTAGATAGGCCTTTCTATACTCGCCTCAAGAACGACTCTCGGATAAGTCCGCGGCGAACGGGCGAGGAGGCTTGCAATGCGTGTTCTGGTATTGGGCGGTGGCGTCGTTGGCACGGCCAGCGCTTACTATCTGGCCAGGGCCGGCTTCGAGGTGGTGGTGGTCGATCGCCAGCCGGCGGTGGCCATGGAAACCAGCTTCGCCAATGCCGGACAGGTATCGCCGGGCTATGCCTCACCCTGGGCCGCGCCGGGCGTACCGCTCAAGGCGATCAAGTGGCTGTTGCAGCGCCACGCGCCGTTGGCGATCAAGCTCACCGGTGACGTCGCTCAATACCTGTGGATGGCGCAGATGCTGCGCAACTGCACGGCGGCGCGCTATGCGGTGAACAAGGAGCGCATGGTGCGTCTGTCCGAATACAGTCGCGACTGCCTTGACGAGCTGCGTGCTGAAACCGGCATCGGCTACGAAGGACGCCAGTTGGGCACCACCCAGTTGTTCCGCACCCAGGCGCAGCTTGACGCCGCAGCGAAGGACATCGCGGTGCTCGAGCGCTCCGGCGTGCCTTACGAATTGCTCGACCGCAACGGCATCGCGCGCGCCGAGCCGGCGTTGGCGAAGGTGGCTCACAAACTGGCCGGCGCGCTGCGCCTGCCCAATGACCAGACCGGCGATTGCCAGATGTTCACCACTCGCCTGGCGGAAATGGCCCGGGAACTTGGTGTCGAGTTCCGCTTCGGGCGGGATATCCAGCGCCTCGAACACCAGGGCGACCGCCTCGCCGGCGTCTGGATCGATGGCCAGCTGGAGACCGCCGATCGCTACGTCCTCGCATTGGGCAGCTACAGCCCGCAGATGCTCAAGCCGCTGGGCATTCGCGCGCCGGTCTACCCGCTCAAGGGCTATTCGCTGACCGTGCCGATCACCGATCCGGGCATGGCCCCGATGTCCACCGTGCTCGACGAGACCTACAAGGTGGCGATCACCCGTTTCGATCAGCGCATCCGCGTCGGCGGCATGGCCGAGATCGCCGGCTACGACCTGTCGCTCAACCCGCGCCGGCGCGAGACGCTGGAGATGGTCGTCAACGACCTCTATCCGCTGGGCGGCGACACGCACGAAGCGGTATTCTGGACCGGACTTCGCCCGGCCACGCCGGACGGTACCCCGATCATTGGCGCGACGCCCTATCGCAACCTGTTCCTCAACACCGGGCATGGCACGCTCGGCTGGACCATGGCCTGTGGCTCCGGTCGGGTGCTGGCCGATCTGCTGGCCTCGAAGCGGCCGCAGATCAGCACCGATGGGCTGGACATTTCCCGATACGGCTACCGCAAGGAGCAACGCAAGCATGCCCATCCGGCGTCTGCACACTGAAACCCGCTACAGCGAAGCGGTCATCCACAGCGGCACGGTCTATCTCTCGGGACAGCTGGCTGACGATCTGTCCGGGGACATCCGCCAGCAGACCCGCGAAACGCTCGCCAGCATCGATCGCCTGCTGGCCGAGGTGGGCACCGACAAGACACGCCTGTTGTCGGCGCTGATACACCTGCGTGACATCGACGGTGACTACGCCGGCATGAACGAGGTGTGGGACGCCTGGGTCCCGGCGGGTTCCGCGCCAGCGAGAACCACCGTCAGGGCCGAGATGTACGCGCCGCAGGTGCGCGTCGAGATCACGGTCGTCGCCGCGCTGCCGGACCTCTCCGGGCCCGATCTCTAACACCGCCCAGGCGGCCAGTGCGCAAGAGCGCCTGGTCGCTTCGTCGTGTTGTAAATACTGAACGCGATTGCCATCATTGGCGCCAATCCGTATCGCTCTTAAAGGGGGCTCCCGTATTGGACGTTGGCGTTCGTTTGCAGACCATCCGCAAGCTCAAGGGGCTCTCACAGCGCGAACTGGCCAAGCGCGCCGGGGTGACCAACAGCACCATCTCGATGATCGAGAAAAACAGCGTCAGCCCGTCGATCAGCTCGCTGAAAAAGGTGCTGGGCGGGATCCCCATGTCGCTGGTGGAGTTCTTCTCGCCCGACTTCGATCAGGACGGCGACACCCAGGTGGTCTACAAGGCCGGCGAGCTGATCGATATCTCGGACGGCGCGGTGAGCATGAAACTCGTCGGCAAGGCCCATCCGGGGCGCGCCATCGCTTTCCTCGACGAGACCTATCCGCCGGGTACGGATACCGGCGAGGAAATGCTCAACCACCAGGGCGAGGAGGCCGGCATGCTGATCGAGGGGCGGCTCGAACTTACCGTCAACGGTCAGACCTACATCCTCGAACGCGGCGATAGTTACTACTTCGAGAGCAGCAAGCCGCATCGCTTTCGCAATCCCTTCGACCAGCCGGCACGGTTGATCAGCGCGACCACCCCGGCCAACTTCTGAAAAAGCGGCGACCGCTGGCGGTGCAATGCGACACAGGGTCGCTATGGCGGCGGATTGTTTCAGGCGGGCAGGCTTGTCGGTATACTACCGGCCGCTCGCGATACCGTGGCCGCGAGCGTAACCAGCCACATGAGGGTATAAGGTGAACCTGATTAAGAAGATCCTGGTAGCGCAGGCTGCCGTAGTGGCCCTGTGGGCAGTGAGCGCTCAGGCTGCGACCAATGATGATATCGCGGCACGTCTGAAGCCGGTTGGCGAAGTCTGCGTGCAGGGCGAAGAGTGTGCCGCTGCTGGCGCCGGTGCGGCTGCTGCAGCGGGTGGTGCAGCGCGCAGCGGTGCCGATGTGGTCGGCAAGTTCTGTAACGCCTGCCATGGCTCCGGCCTGCTCAACTCGCCGAAGGTTGGCGACACCGCCGCCTGGAAGGCCCGCGCCGATGCGGCTGGCGGTCTGGACACGCTGCTCCAGCACGCCATCAACGGTATCCGCGCCATGCCGCCGAAAGGCACCTGCGCCGATTGCTCGGATGACGAACTGAAGGCCGCCATCGAGCACATGTCCGGCCTGTGATCGCCACGCGCTGATCGCACCCGCAACGAAGCCGCCCGATTGGGCGGCTTCGTCGTTTCTGGCGGAGAAAAGCCGGGCTGGCGTCGGTCCATTGGACATGTACGGCTGCGCATCCCGCGTGGCACCGCCAGCTTCCAGAGGTCGATATGCCCAGCACCGCTCCGCAGCCGGAACAGCTCTTCTTTTGCAGCGACGGCCGAACGCCGAACAGCCCGCACCCCGTATTGCTCTACCGCGGTTTGCCCCTGGCCGGCGGCGATTACGCCAGCGCCTTCGAGCGGCTGTTCGCCAGTCATCTCTGGCCCGCGCAGTGGCGCGCCGGCGTGTATGACTATCAGCACTACCATTCAACGGCGCACGAAGTGCTGGGCGTCGCGCGCGGCCGTGCTCGGCTGAAGCTCGGCGGCGAATCCGGTCAGGAGGTGGAGGTGCAGGCCGGCGATGCGCTGGTGCTACCGGCCGGCACCGGGCATTGCCAGCTCGAGGCGAGTGACGATTTCGAGGTGGTCGGCGGCTATCCGCTCGAGCAGCGCTACGACGCCTTGCGGCCGGACGCTGACAGCCACGACCTAGCCGCCGCGAGGGCAGCACAGGTTCCCGTGCCGGTAAGCGATCCGGTCGGTGGTACGCAGGGTGCTCTGGTCGCGCTCTGGCGGCGTGGCTGAAGCTTATTCGACGAACTGGACCTGGCCGTTCTCGAGTGACTTCACACGGGCCAGCGACTCGACGCGCAGCCCGGCTTCTTCCAGCTCCTTGCGCCCGGCCTGGAAAGACTTCTCGATGACAATGCCGAGCCCGGCGATGCTCGCGCCAGCCTGCTCGATGATCGAAATCAGCCCCTTGGCCGCTTTGCCGTTGGCCAGGAAGTCATCGATGATCAGGATCCGGTCGCTGGGCGACAGGTGATTCGAGGCGATGGCGATGGTGGTTTCCAGCTGCTTGGTGAACGAATACACCGAAGCGGTTAGCAGGTTGTCGGTGAGCGTCAACGACTGGTGCTTGCGGGCGAAGATCACCGGGACGCCAAGCTCCAGCCCCGTCATTACCGCCGGGGCAATGCCCGAGGCCTCGATGGTGACGATCTTGGTCACGCCGGCATCGCGAAAGCGCCGGGCGAATTCCTGGCCGATCGCCTGCATGAGCTTCGGATCGATCTGATGATTGAGGAAAGCGTCGACCTTCAGGACTCGGTCGGACAGTACGATGCCTTCACTGCGGATTTTCTGTTTCAGCTGTTCCACGAACGCGCAACCTCAAGCGAACCCCTTGGAAACAGGCCGGACAAGACCTCGGTGCAGCGCCATGAAACGGCACGAGGCGACGCGTTTTTCGCGTCGCCTCGTCGAATGGCGCCAACACTGCGACTTTCCGCAGCCTGGAAAGCCGCGCATTCTCGCCTAAATCGACCCGCCAGTTCAAAGCGGGTATTTCAATCCACCGGTTCGATCGACAAGCGGCGAAAGCGAACGGCCTCGCCGTGGTGCTGCAGCACCAGATGGCCCTCGCTGGCCTGGGCGAAGCCGGCAAAGCCGGCGAACTTGCCGCCGCGCATCGCTTCGCGCAGCCCAGGGTCGTCCAGTGCGCAGGCCAATACTCGGCGCCCGGCCAGCCAATGCTCGACGTGCTGGCCTCGCAGGCTGACCGCGCCGCTGATGAATCTACCGTGTTCGATCGGCGTAGCCGGCTCGGCGGCGCGCAACGCATAGAGCGCACCGTTGCGGGTGGTCGGCTGGCGGCCGTCGGGGTGGTGGGCGTCGTCGAGCAGCTGCATCTCCGGGCCGCTGTGCCAGGCCAGCTCGGCGGCCTCGTCGACGCGGTAGAACACGCCGGAGTTGCCGCGCTGCGGCAGGCTGAATTCGAAGCGGAAGACGAAATCACGGTAGCGCTGACGCGAGATCAGGTCGATGCGCGGCGCGCCGGCAATCGCCTGCAGCTCGTCGCCGGCCACCTGCCAGCTGCCCTGCGGGAAGGCGTCGCAATGCCAGCCGCGCCATTGATCGGCGTTCAGTGGGTAGGGCTTCACGGTCAGGGCTCCTCCGGTGCGGATGGTCGGCGCGGGCGGCTTGCGGGACGAGGACTCAAGGGCTGACATCAGCCGCCATCTGAGCGATCCGACCCGTCTACCGACGATGGGTTCGGCAATGGGAACGCAGCTCTGGCACGGGCGCCTAAGCTTGTGTCAGCCCCTCTCACTGGAGACTGTCATGCTGCGTATTGCCATCAACGGTTACGGTCGTATCGGTCGCTGCGTCCTGCGCGCGCTGTTCGAGCGCGGACTGGAAAACCGCATCCACGTCGAGGTCATCAATGATCTCAGCGACATCGCCACCCTGGCGCATCTGACCCGCTTCGATTCGACCTTCGGCCGCTTTCACGGCCAGGTCGATGTGCGCGACGACGTGATGCAGATCCGCGGCCAGTCGATCCGGCTGCTGCGCGAGCGCGATCCGGCGCAACTGCCCTGGAAGGAACTCGATGTCGATGTGGTGCTGGAATGCTCGGGGGTATTCAAGAAGCGCGAGCAGGTCGACCAGCACCTGCAGGCCGGTGCGCGGCGTGTGCTGGTGTCGCACCCGCTCGACAACGCGGACCTGACGGTGGTCTACGGCGTCAACCATCAGTTGCTCGGCAGCCAACGGGTGGTTTCCAACGCCTCCTGCACCACCAACTGCCTGGCGCCGCTGGCCAAGGTGCTGCACGAAGCGGTGGGCATCCGCCAAGGGCTGCTCAATACCGTGCACTCCTACACCAACGACCAGAACCTGCTCGACAAACCGCACCGTGATCTCTACCGCGCCCGTGCTGCGGCGCTGTCGATGATTCCCTCGACCACCGGCGCAGCCAAGGCCATCGGCCTGGTGCTGCCGGAGCTGGCCGGCCGCCTCGACGGCCTGGCGGTACGGGTGCCGACGCCGAATGTCTCGCTGGTCGACCTCACCTTTGTCGCCGAGCGGTCGCCGGGCGGTGTCGAGGCGATCAATCGGGCGCTGATTGAAGGCGCACGGCAGATGCCGCAAGGGGTGATGGAATGCAATGACCTGCCGCTGGTGTCGAGCGACTTCAATGGTCATCCGCTGTCGTGCGTGGCCGACCTCAGCCACACGCGGGTGCAGGGGGACCTGGTCAAGGTGCTGGCCTGGTACGACAACGAATGGGGCTTCTCCAATCGCATGCTGGATGTGCTGCTGGCCTGGCCAAAGGTGCTCGACCAGCCGTGAGCGATGAGCTCTGGCGCGAGTCCCTGGCGGCCTTCCGCGCCGCGCTGGCCGCCGACGCGCCAACGCCTGGCTGCGGCGCGGCCGCCGCGGTGACCGCCGACCTGGGGCTGGCACTGGTGGTCAAGGCGCTGCGTATCAGCCGTCGGCACGCCGACAGCGTCGCGCTGGCCGAGCAGCTCGCGCAGGCCGAGTCGTTGCTGGGCCGCCTCGGCCGTTTCGCCGACGAAGACATGCAGGCCTTCAGCGACTACCTGCAGGCCGCGCAGCGAGGCGATGAGGCGCGCGACCTGGCGGCCCGCCAGGCCTGCGCCGTACCTCTGGCCAGTGCGCACGGTTGCCTGCAGGGGCTGGAGATCGCTGTCGTCGCCCGGCCGCTCGTGCGTGGCGCGCTGTCCAGCGATGTGCACGCTGGGGGGCTGCTGCTGCACGCCGCGCTGTCGGCGGCCTTGCTCAATGTGGATGCCGATCTCGCGCAACTGTCCGCCGCACAAGCGCACCGGCTGCGCGCGGCGCGAACGCGTCTGCAGCAGGACGCCGATCGCTGTCTCGCCGCTCTTCGGTAGCAGTCTAACCTCGTCGCTGGCTAAAACGAGACGAATTGTCTCATTTTTCACTTGACGCACTCCCGGCTGCTTTCTAGGCTCTGCCTGTCATATCGATACTTTGAGTCTCAGAATAAGTGCGGAGGGTTCGCCCTCGCGACCGTGGAGGGCCCCTATGAGTCATCGCATCGTTCTGCCGCGCCTGATGGAAGTCGGCGCTGGCGCCAGCGGGCAACTCGCCCGCGTATTGCAGGAACTGGGCTGCAGTCGCCCGCTGATCGTCACCGACCGCATGATGGTCGAGCTCGGCTATGTCGCGCGCATCGCCGGTCAGCTGGAAGAGGCCGGCATCGCCAGCCAGTGCTTCGCCGATACCCTGCCCGAACCGACCGCTGCCTCCATTCGCGCCGGCGTCGAAATGGTCCGCCAGGGTGATTTCGATTCCATCGTCGCCCTCGGCGGTGGCAGCCCGATCGACTCGGCCAAGGCCATCGGCATCCTCGGCAAGTTCGGCGGCGAGATGCGCGACTACCGCTTCCCGCGCGATGTCAGCGAGGCCGGCCTGCCGCTGATCGCGATCCCCACCACCGCCGGCACCGGCTCGGAGGCGACGCGTTTCACCATCATCACCGACGAGACCAGCGACGAGAAAATGCTCTGCGCGGGCCTCGGCTTCATGCCCATCGCTGCGCTGATCGATTACGAGCTGACTCTCTCGCTGCCGCCTCGGGTCACCGCCGACACCGGCATCGACGCGCTGACCCACGCCATCGAGGCCTATGTCAGCCGCAAGGCCAGCCTCTACAGCGATTCGCAGGCGCTGGAAGCCATGCGCCTCTTGGCGCCGAACCTGCGCACGGCCTTCCACGAGCCGGGCAACCGCGCCGCGCGTGAGGCCATGATGCTCGGCGCGACCCTGGCCGGAATCGCCTTCTCCAACGCCTCGGTGGCGCTGGTGCATGGCATGAGCCGGCCGATCGGCGCCTTCTTCCATGTGCCGCATGGGTTGTCCAACGCCATGCTGCTGCCGGCGATCACAGCCTTCTCGATTCCCGCGGCGCCGGAGCGCTACGCCGACTGCGCCCGGGCCATGGGCGTCGCCGCACAGACCGACAGCGTCGAGGTGGCGAACGCCAAGCTGCTCGCCGAGCTGCGCGCGATCAATCAGGAGCTGAAAGTGCCGAGCCCGGAACAGTTCGGCATCGCCCGCGAACGCTTCTTCGAATTGCGCGAGACCATGGCGCGCCAGGCGCTGGCCTCCGGCTCGCCCGGCAACAACCCGCGCGTACCCACGGAAGCGGAAATCATCGACCTCTACGAAACCGTCTGGAACCAGGAGTGAAGCCATGCAGACCCTCGGCAATCTGATCAACAACGAGGCCGTCGCAGGCCGCTCCGAGCGCCATGCCACCGTCTACAACCCGGCCACCGGCGAGCCGCGCCTGTATGTCTCGCTGTCCTCGGCGGACGAGACCCGTGAGGCCATCGCCGCTGCCCAGGCCGCCTTCGAAGGCTGGTCGAAGACGCCGCCGCTGGTGCGCGCGCGGGTCATGTTTCGTTTCAAGGAACTGCTCGAAAAACGTCGCGACGACGTCGCCCGGCTGATCACCAGCGAGCACGGCAAGGTCTTTTCCGACGCCCAGGGCGAAGTGACCCGCGGGCTGGAAGTGGTGGAGTTCGCCTGCGGCATCCCGCATCTGCTCAAGGGCGAGTTTTCTTCCAATGTCGGCCGCGACATCGATTCGAACTCGCTGATGCAGCCGCTGGGCGTCTGCGCCGGGATCACCCCGTTCAATTTCCCGGCCATGGTGCCGCTGTGGATGCTGCCGGTGGCCATCGCCTGCGGTAACACCTTCGTCTTGAAGCCCTCGGAGAAGGACCCCAGCGCGACGATGCTGATCGGCGAACTGCTGGCCGAGGCCGGGTTGCCGACCGGTGTGTTGAACATCGTCAACGGCGACAAGGAAGCGGTGGACGTGCTGCTCACCGATGAGCGGGTGCAATCGGTCAGCTTCGTCGGCTCGACGCCCATCGCCGAATACATCTATGCCACCGCCTCGGCCCACGGCAAGCGCTGCCAGGCGCTGGGCGGGGCGAAGAACCATATGGTGGTGATGCCCGACGCCGATCCGCAGCAGGTGGTCAGCTCGCTGATGGGCGCGGCCTACGGCTCGGCCGGCGAGCGCTGCATGGCGATTTCCGTCGCGGTGTGCGTCGGCGACGAGGTGGCTGACAAGCTGGTCGAAATGCTCAAAGGCGAAATCAGCCAGATGCGCACCGGCCCGGGCCTGGGCGTCGAGCCCGAGCCGCACATGGGGCCGCTGGTGACCCGCGAGCACCAGCAGAAGGTCAGCGGCTACATCGATCTGGGCGTGGAAGAGGGCGCAACGCTGGTCTGCGACGGTCGCGGCATCAAGGTCGAGGGCCACGAGAACGGCTTCTATGTCGGCCCGACGCTGTTCGATCGGGTCACGCCGAGCATGCGCATCTACCGCGAGGAAATCTTCGGCCCGGTGCTGGCCGTGGTGCGGGTTGCGTCGTTCGACGAGGCGCTGCAACTGATCAACGACCACGAGTTCGGCAACGGCACCTCGATCTTCACCCGTGACGGCGACACCGCGCGGCAGTTCGAGGAGAACGTCAAGGTCGGCATGGTTGGCGTCAACGTGCCGATTCCGGTGCCGATGGCCTTCCATTGCTTCGGCGGCTGGAAGCGCTCGGTGTTCGGCCCGCTGAACATGCACGGCCCGGATGGGGTGCGTTTCTTCACCCGGATGAAGACCGTGACCCGGCGCTGGCCCACCGGTATCCGTGCCGGCGCCGAGTTCGCCATGCCGACCATGAAGTAACCCGCGCGGTACCGTTGCACTGGCGGTGCCGATCGCTACACTCCCGGGCGCCCTGCGGGGCGTCCATTTCTATCGAACGACAAGGCAGACGATGCGCAGCACTCCCCGCGAGAAAGGCTCTTCCATCACCCGCGTGCTGGAAATCATCGAAGCGGTCGCCGCGGCGAAGGAGCCGCTCAGCCCGACCGCGCTGGCCGAGCGCCTGGACATCCCCAAGGCCAGCGCGCACCGGCTGGTGCAGACGCTGGAGAAGGAAGGCTTCCTGCAGTTCGGTCTGCGCGGCGGGCTGCTGCCGGGCGAGCGCCTGCATGTCGCGGCGCTGAACATCCTGCGCAGCAGCCGGCACAAGGCGCTGCGCCAGGCGATCCTGCGCCAGCTCTCCCAAGCCATCGGCGAGACCTGCGGGCTGGCCATCCCGGACGGGCTGGACATGCTCTATTTCGACCGGGTGCAGACCAACTGGCCGCTGCAGATCAACCTGCCGATCGGCAGCCACACGCCGCTCTGGTGCACCGCCAGCGGCAAGCTCTACCTCGCCTCGCTGCCGCCGGAGCAGCTGGAGCGGGTGCTGCCGCGCCTGCCGCTGCAGCGGATGGCGCGCAACACCCTCACTGACCTCAGCGCGCTGCGCGACGACCTGGCGCGGGTGCGGGAAGAGCAACTGGGCACCGACTGCGAGGAGTTCATCGACGGCATGGTCGCCTGTGCGGTGCCGGTACGTGCATCCGACGGCGAGCTGCTGGCCTGCCTGTTCAGCCACGCGCCGGTGATCCGCTGTTCGATGGCGCAGCTGCTGGAGTTCGTGCCACGGATGCGTGCCGCTGCACGCGAACTGGAGGCGGTGCTGGGCAGCGCGGCGGCGCTGGAGGCCGATCAGAGCACGTAGAACAGAATGGCGATGAAGTGCAGCAGGCTGCCGACCATCACGAAGATGTGCCAGATGCCGTGCCAGTGCCGGAAGCGGTCGTCGAAGACGAAAAAGACGATGCCCACCGTGTAGCAGATGCCGCCGGCCAGCAACCAGCTGAAACCGGCGCCGCCCAGGGCGGCGAACAGCGGCTTGACCGCCACCAGCACGACCCAGCCCATCACCGCGTAGATCACCAGTGACAGCACCCGTGCTTCGGAGCGCGGCTTGATCTCCTGCAGCATGCCGATCACCGCGAGGCCCCAGACGATACCGAAAAGCGTCCAGCCCCAGGCGCCAGCGAGGGTGACCAGACAGAACGGCGTGTAGCTGCCGGCGATCAAGAGGTAGATCGACAGGTGGTCGAGCTTGCGCATGACCACCTTCGCCCGCCCGCGCAGGCTGTGATAGAGCGTCGAGATGCTGTAGAGCAGGATCAGGCTGAGGCCGTAGATCGCCACGCTGACGATCTTTGCCGGCGAGCCGTCGAGCGCGGCAAGCACCAGCAGCCAGATCGCCCCGACGCTGGCCAGGGCAGCACCGACCAGGTGCGTCCAGGCATTGAAGCGTTCGCCGTGATACATCCCGACCCTCCCGTAACCGCGACGCCACCAGCATGCCGCGGCCGGGTTACAGGATTCAAATCGACCGCGAGAAAAAGCGAGCCCTGCCGTCAGCGCTTGAGCATCGCCCGCATCGCCGCCAGCGCGTCGTTGCCGCGCGCCGCTTTCACCTCGACCGGCGCCTCTTCCCCGCCTTCCCAGACCAGGTCTTCGGGCGGCAGCTCGTCGAGGAAGCGGCTCGGCGTGCAGTCGATGATCTCACCGTACTGCTTGCGCTTGGCAGCAAAGGTCAGCGCCAGGTTGCGCTTGGCGCGGGTGATGCCGACATAGGCCAGGCGCCGCTCTTCCTCGATGGTGTCGGCCTCGATGCTGGAGCGGTGCGGCAGGATCTCCTCCTCGAAGCCGATGATGTACACCGAGGGAAATTCCAGGCCCTTGGAGGCGTGCATGGTCATCATCTGCACGCCTTCGGCACCTTCTTCCTCTTCCTGCTGGCGCTCGAGCATGTCGCGCAGCACCAGCTTGCCAATGGCGTCCTCGATGGTCATGTCGCCGTCTTCGTCTTTCTCCAGGGTGTTCTTCAGCGCGTCGACGAGAAACCAGACGTTGCCCATGCGCGCGTCGGCCACCTTGTCGCTGGAGGCGTTCTGCCTGAGCCAGTTCTCGTAGTCGATGTCCATCACCATGCTGCGGATGGCGGCGATCGGGTCGTTCTGCGCGCACTGCTGGCGCACGTTGTCCATCCAGTGCTTGAAGCGCGCCAGGCGCTCGGTGTAGCGGCTGTCCAGATGCGCGCCGAGGCCGATCTCGTCGGCGGCGGCGTACATGCTGATGCCGCGCTCGCTGGCGTAGTTGCCGAGCTTTTCCAGGGTGGTGGAGCCGATTTCGCGGCGCGGCACGTTGATCACCCGCAGGAAGGCATTGTCGTCGTCCGGGTTGACCAAGAGGCGGAAGTAACTCATCAGGTCCTTCACCTCCTGGCGGGCGAAGAAGCTGGTGCCGCCGGACAGGCGATAGGGAATCTGGTGGTGTTGCAACTTCAGCTCCATCAGCTTGGCCTGGTAGTTGCCGCGATAGAGGATGGCGAAGTCGCTGTACGGGCGCTGGGTACGCAGGTGCTCGGTGAGGATTTCAAGCGCCACGCGCTCGCATTCGGCGTCCTCGTTGCGCGTACGGATCACGCGGATCTCGTCGCCATGACCCATCTCCGACCACAACTGTTTCTCGAACACGTGCGGGTTGTTGGCGATGAGGATGTTGGCGCACTTGAGGATGCGGCTGGTGGAGCGGTAGTTCTGCTCCAGCATCACCACCTTCAGCGAGGGGTAATCCTCCTTCAGCAGCATCAGGTTTTCCGGACGCGCGCCACGCCAGGCATAGATCGACTGGTCGTCGTCGCCGACCACGGTGAACTGGTTGCGCATGCCCACCAGCAATTTGACCAGCAGGTACTGGCTGGCGTTGGTGTCCTGGTATTCGTCCACCAGCAGGTAGCGAATGCGGTTCTGCCATTTTTCCAGAATGTCGGCGTGCTCCTGGAAGAGCTTCACCGGCAGCAGGATCAGGTCGTTGAAGTCCACCGCGTTGTACGCCTTGAGCGTGCGCTGGTAGTGCAGGTAGACGATGGCGGCGGTCTGCTCCTTCGGCCCACGGGCGTTGGCCAGGGCCTCGTCGGGCAGGATCAGGTCGTTCTTCCAGCTGTCGATGAGGTTCTTGATCTCATCGGCACCGTCGTCGCCGGCGTATTCCTTCTGCATGATGTCGGTGAGCAGCGCCTTGATGTCGCCGTCATCGAAGATCGAGAAACCGGGCTTGTAGCCCAGGCGCGCGTATTCCTTGCGGATGATGTTCATGCCCAGGTTGTGGAAGGTGGACACGGTCAGCCCGCGCGCCTCGGTCCCCTTGAGCAGGGTGCCGACGCGCTCCTTCATCTCGCGCGCGGCCTTGTTGGTGAAGGTCATGGCGACGATGTGGCGGGCCTGGATGCCGCACTGTTGCACCAGATAGGCGATCTTGCGGGTGATCACGCTGGTCTTGCCGGAGCCGGCGCCGGCGAGCACCAGCAGGGGGCCGCCGACGTAGTTCACGGCTTCCTGCTGCCGGGGGTTGAGTCGGGACATGTTTCGTTCAGGTCGTTTCGAGCGGGGGCGAGAGTTTAACAGGGTGCCGCGTGCAGACCTCTGGCGAAGCCGGTATCGACCTGCCGGTCGTCGTCTGCGCTGGCCTCCGGCAGCGGCTTGGTTGGCCTGGGGCCTTGGCTAATGCACAGATTCCTTTAGTCTTGTCGCGCGGTGCCGGAAGCAGGCCAGGCCTGGATGCACCCGCGCTCAACACGGACGGTGGCGTCAGCGAGGCGGTCAAGCGCCTCTTCTTTGCTCAACGGAGGTCGCTTGTCCGCGTCCACTCAAAGCATGGCTCTGGTCCTGCTCGCCGATCAGCCCGCCTGGGCCCGGCGTCTGCGCGCCTGCCTGGCGGCGGCCGGCAGCCGTCAGCCGCTGCTGGTGGCGGAGGACTGGGACGACGTGCGCGAGCGCCTCGACGGTGACCAGCCCTGCGTGGTGCTGGCCACACCCTCGCAGCGGCCGTTGCTGTCACAGTGCCGCTGGCCGGTGATCCTGCTGCTCGAGCAGGAGCCATCCGAGACGCCTGAGGGCGTGGTGGACTGGCTGGTGCGCAGCCAGCTGAGCCCGGAGGTGCTGCGCCGCTGCCTGCGATACGTGCGCGAACGCTGCAATCTGCAGGGCACGCTGCAGCGCCTGGCCGAGCATGATCCGCTGACCGGCATCGTCAACCGCCAGGGTTTTCAGGCCCAGCTGATGGCTGCGCTGGCCGAGCACCACGGGCGCGGGCTGGCCCTGGGCTACCTGGACCTGGACAACTTCCGACGGGCCAACGATGCGCTCGGCCACGCGGCGGGCGACCGTCTGATGCTGCAGGTTGTGGCCCGGCTGGAAACCGCGCTGGAGGCCGGTGATTCGCTCGCACGCCTGGGCAGCGACGAATTCGCCCTGCTGATCGATACCCGCCGCGACCCCCAGCGCGCCGAGCAGCTCGCCGACCAGCTCGTCGAGGCACTGGGCGAGCCCTACTGGATCGACGGCGAAAGCCTGATGCTTGGCTGCAGCCTGGGCCTGGCGCATGCCCACGCCGGCATCGGTGCCGATCCGCTGCTGCGCCACGCACAGCTGGCGATGCGCCAGGCCAAGGCCAGCCAGGGCTGTACCTGGCATGCCTATGACGAGCACAGCAGCCGCGCCGCGCGCACGCTCGTGGACCTCGAGGGCGAGCTGCGCCGGGCGCTGCGCCGCGGCGAGCTGGAGCTGCACTACCAGCCGCGCCTGTGCCTGCACAGCGGGCTCATCCTTGGCGTCGAGGCGCTGGTGCGCTGGGCCCACCCGGAGCGCGGGCTGCTGCCGCCAGGGGCGTTCATTCCGCTGGCCGAAGAGAGTGGCTTGATCGTGCCGTTGGGCTACTGGGTGATCGCGCGCGCCCTGCATGATCTGCAACAGCTGCGCGACCGTGGCGTGGACGGCTTGCACATGGCGGTCAACCTGTCGTTCCGGCAGTTCCAGGACAGCCAGCTGCTGCCAACGCTGAACCGGCTGATCGGCGAATGCGGCGTCGATCCGCGCTGGCTGGAGTTCGAGCTGACCGAAACCGCGGTGATGCGCCGCAGCGAGCAGGTGCGCAGGACCATGGACAGCCTCGCGCGGCTGGGCGTGCGCTTCTCGCTGGACGACTTCGGTACCGGTTTCTCGTCCTTCGTGCACCTCTCCAGCCTGCCGATCGCCCTGCTCAAGATCGACAAGAGCTTTGTCGCCGCCATGCACGGCGACCGCCAGCTGGTTCAGGCGATGATCAGCCTGGCGCACAACCTCGGGCTGGAGATCGTCGCCGAGGGCGTCGAGACCGAAGAGCAGCTGCGCGGGCTGAAGCAGTTCGGCGCGCACCAGGTGCAGGGCTTCCTGATCAGTCAGCCGCTGCCGCTCGAGGAGCTGGCGGCCTTTCTCGCGGAAAAGGCCCGCGCGCCTGTCCAGTCGCGGCAGTGAGGCCCGGCTGCGCGGCCGGGCCCCGGCCTGCTCAGCGGACGATGTGCAGGAAGTGCAGGTGCTTCTCGTACTGGTCGATGATGTCGCCGATCACGTCGTCGCGGCTCCAGCCCATCAGATCGTAGTCCTGGCCCCCCTCCTTCAGATGCACCTCGGCACGGAAGTACTGGCGCTCGTCCTCTTCGCCCAGGCTGGGCACGAAATTGGGCATCTCATAGGCACGCGGGCGCACCTCGTAGATGAAGTCCGGCTCGCCCTCATGGCGGATCTCGATGCGTACGCGCCGGTCCTCGCCTTCGCTGACCTCGGCGATATAGCCCTCGCTGCGCATCTCGTCGGCCACAGCCTCGCAGGCCGGGCGAACCACCCCGGTGATGAAACGCACCACATCGGGGCGTCGCGGGAATTGCATGAGGTTGTGCAGGCGCTGCTGCCAGCCGCCGGGCGTGCGTGGCGCACTCGGTGAGGTGGTCAGCGACTGATAGCGCAGGCCTTGCTTGGTGGCATCCAGGCGCAGGGCCTTGAGCAGGCCCCACATCGAGCAAAGCAGGGCGATGGTGAACGGCAGGGCGCTGGCGATAGTCGCCGTCTGCAGCGCGGTCAGGCCGTCGGCGAGCAGCAGCGCGATCGCCACCGCGCCCATGGAGCCGGCCCAGAACACCCGTTGCCAGGTCGGCGTGCCCTGGTGGCCGCCCGAGGCGAGCATGTCGACGACCAATGCCCCGGAGTCGGCCGAAGTCACGAAGAACACCACGACCATGACGATCGCCACCAGCGAGACCAGCGACGAGAACGGGAACTGCTCGAGAAACACGAACAGGGCCAGCGCGCTGTCCTGCTCGATGGCCTTGCCGAGGCTATCGAGGTGTTCCCAGAGGATCATGTGGATGGCGGTGTCGCCGAACACGGTCATCCACAGCAGGGTGAAGCCGGTCGGTACGAGCAGCACGCCGGCGACGAACTCGCGGATGGTCCGCCCGCGCGAGATGCGCGCGATGAACAGCCCGACAAAGGGCGACCAGGCCAGCCACCAGCCCCAGTAGAACAGCGTCCAGCCGCCGATCCAGTCATTCGGCTCGTAGGCGTAGAGGTTGAAGGTCTTGTTGATGATTTCCGAGAAGTAGCTGCCGGTGTTCTGCACGAAGGTCTGCAGGATGAACACCGTCGGTCCGGCGATCAGCACCATGAGCAGCAGCAGCAGGGCCAGCGACAGGTTCAGCTCCGACAGACGGCGCACGCCCTTGTCCAGGCCGGTGACCACGGAAATCGTCGCCAGCAGGGTGGTTGCGACGATCAGGCCGATCTGCACCGGTATCGACACCGGTACGCCGTACAGGTGATTGAGCCCGGTATTGATCTGCGTGACGCCCAGCCCGAGCGAGGTGGCGACCCCGAGCACCGTGCCGATGATGGCGAAGATGTCCACGGCATGGCCGATCGGGCCATAGATGCGTTCGCCGATCAGCGGGTAGAGCGCCGAGCGCAGCGTCAGGGGCAGGCCATGGCGATAGGCGAAGTAGGCCAGGATCATCGCCACGATCGCGTAGATCGCCCAGGCATGCAGCCCCCAGTGGAAGAAGGTGATCTTCATCGCTTCGCGCGCGGCGAGGGCCGTGCTGCCATCACCGATCGGTGGCGAGAGGAAGTGCATCACCGGCTCGGCGACACCGAAGAACATCAGGCCGATGCCCATCCCGGCCGAGAAGAGCATGGCGAACCAGGTCAGGTAGCTGTAGTCGGGCACGCTATGGTCGGGACCGAGCTTGATGTCGCCATAGCGACTCAGTGCAACCAGCGTGACCATCAGCAGGATCACCGCGACGGCAAGGATGTAGAGCCAACTGACGTTGGCGATGATCCAGGCCTGGGCATCGCTGAATACGGTTTGTGCGTTTTCCTGAAAGCCGATGCTGTAGATCAGCAAGGCCAGAAGGATGATGGCCGAGCCGAAGAAAACCGGCCGGTTGATGGTCGAGGGCGAGGACGTCTGGGCCTCCATGCTGCTCTCCTTTGATTAGCGTTCTTGGGAGTGGCCGCCTGTGGCGAAACGGTGAACCTTACCACAGACCATAGACTCGGCCCGGATGCTGCGCCTGTCGTGGAGCGGCCGGCGACTCAGGCGGTCGCCGAGGGGCGGTACTGCAGGGCTTCGGCGAGGTGCGCGCGGGTGATGCCCGGCGCCTGTTCGAGGTCGGCCAGGGTGCGTGCCACCTTGAGCAGGCGATGCGCCGCGCGCAGCGAGAGCGCCAGCCGCTCGCAGGCCTTCTCCAGCCACTGCTGGTCCTCCGTGCTCAGCCGGCAGTGCTGGCGCAGGCCGGCGAGATCGAGAAAGGCATTGGCACAACCCTGACGCGCCTGCTGGACGGCACGTGCCGCGGCGACCTGGCCGGCCACCGCGGCGCTGCTCTGACCCTCGAGGCGCGGCGCGTTCAGCGAGGTGGCTTCGCGCGCGACCGTCAGGTGCAGGTCGATGCGGTCGAGCAGCGGGCCGGAGAGTTTGCCGCGATAGCGCTGGATCTGGTCCGGCGTGCAGCGGCAGCGGCCGCTGGGGTCGCCGAGATAGCCGCAGGGGCAGGGATTCATGGCGGCGACCAGCTGGAAGCGCGCGGGAAAGCGCACCTTGTCGCGAGCCCGGGCGATGACGATGTGTCCGGATTCCAGCGGTTCGCGCAGGACCTCGAGCACCTTGCGGTCGAACTCGGGGAGCTCGTCGAGAAACAGCACACCCTGGTGCGCCAGGGTGATTTCCCCGGGCTGCGGACGGCTGCCACCGCCGACCAGCGCCGGTCCCGAGGCGCTGTGATGCGGCTGTCGGAACGGTCGTTGTGGCCAGTGTTCGAGCGGACCATGGCCGGCCACCGATCGAATGGCGGCCACCTCCAGCGCCTCCTGCTCGCCGAGCGGCGGCAGGAGGCCCGGCAGACGGCTGGCCAGCAGCGTCTTGCCGGTTCCGGGCGGGCCGGAGAACAGCAGGTTGTGGGCACCGGCGGCGGCAATCAGCAGGCCGCGCTTGGCCGCCAGCTGGCCTTGCACGTCAGCCAGGTCGGGGTAGGGCAGCTCCTGGCGCAGGAGACCTTCGGCCTGGTAGGGCGCCAGCGGTGTCTGACCGGAGAAATGCGCAGCCACCTCCAGTAGATGATCGGCGGCGTAGACGGTCAGGCCAGAGGCCAGGCTGGCCTCCTCGGCGTTGGCTCGCGGTACCAGCAGGGCTCGGCCGGCGGCGCGTGCGGCCAGCGCTGCGGGCAGTACGCCCTGGACCGGGCGCAACGCGCCGGACAGGGCGAGCTCGCCGAGGCATTCCAGTTGCGCCAGCGGTTCGCCCGGCAGCTGGCCGCTGGCGGCGAGGATGCCGAGCGCAATGGCCAGGTCGAAACGGCCGCCATCCTTCGGTAGGTCGGCCGGAGCCAGGTTCAGCGTGATGCGGCGGGCGGGAAAATCGAACCCCGAGGTGAGGATCGCGCTGCGCACGCGGTCCTTGCTTTCCTTGACAGCCGTCTCCGGCAGTCCGACCAGCGCCAGTGACGGCAGGCCGTTGGCCAGATGGGCTTCGACCGTGACCGCCGGCGCTTCGACGCCTATCTGGGCACGGCTGTGGACGAGGGCGAGGGACATTCGATCACTCCTTGATCGTGTCGCGCCCGGCTCATTCGGCCGGTGGCGGCGCGAGTTTTTCTTCCAATGCGGCGACTTTCGCCTCCAGGGCTTCGAGGCGGGCACGGGTGCGCGCGAGTACTACCATCTGGCTGTCGAACTCCTCGCGGCTGACGACATCCAGCTTGCTCAGCGCGCCTTGCAGGATGCCCTTGAGCTGAGCCTCGAACTCGGCGCGTGGCAGCGGGTTTTCGCCATTGAACAGGCGCGAGGCCTGGGAACCGATGGCATCGAGAAAGGCTTTGGGCGGCAACATGAGGGACGTACCTGTTGGTGAACCGGCCCGGCAGTGTAGCACGCGCCCTTGCACCTGCCGCCCGCCGGTCGCTGCACAGAATCCGGGCAACCGCTGCGCTGGCGATGCACTGAGTTGGTGCGTGGGCTGATGACATTTTGCCCTGCGGCTCACCTCGACATGGCTGCAGCGCTTTTACGACGGGGCCTGGGCAAAAGTGGCACCGATTCTGCTTTGCTCCAGCTGCCGGAGCGTTGCAGGTGCACGCCGCCGCAAAGGTCATTGAGCTGGTGGGTGATGTCGGGATGCGCCGCGGCGCCAGCCGAAGCGTTACAACAGCCAGACACTGCGCTTAGACTTGAACCCGGGTTCGTACTTCTGGGGCAAGTCCACCTAAACGGGAGAAGTTTCATGAAACTAGTCACTGCCATCATCAAGCCGTTCAAGCTGGACGACGTACGCGAATCACTGTCGGAAATCGGCGTTCAGGGCATCACCGTAACCGAGGTCAAGGGCTTCGGCCGTCAGAAGGGGCATACCGAGCTCTACCGCGGCGCCGAGTACGTGGTCGACTTCCTGCCAAAGGTGAAGATCGACGTCGCCATCGCTGACGATCAGCTCGATCGCGTCATCGAGGCCATCACCAAGGCTGCCAACACCGGCAAGATCGGCGACGGCAAGATCTTCGTCGTCAACCTGGAGCAGGCGATCCGCATCCGTACCGGCGAAACCGATACCGACGCGATCTAAGCGCCCTCCGAACCCCCCGCCCCAGGAGTAAAACACCATGACTCTGCGTAAATTCGCAGGGCTAGGCGCCCTTTTGTCTCTGTTAAGCCCGAGCCTGGCCCTGGCGCAGGAGGCGACGCTCGATTCAGGCGACACGGCCTGGATGCTCACCGCCACCGCGCTGGTGCTGTTCATGACCATTCCCGGCCTGGCGTTGTTCTATAGCGGCATGGTCCGTTCGAAGAACGTGCTGTCGGTGATGATGCAGTGCTTCGCCATCACCGGCCTGATGAGCATCCTCTGGATGGTCTACGGCTACAGCCTGGCCTTCGATACCACCGGCATGGAAGCGGGCGTGACCAACTTCAGCTCCTTCGTCGGTGGGCTGGAGCGCGCCTTTCTCAGCGGCCTGACCGTCGACAGCCTGGTCGGCGCCTTCCCGGAAAGCGTGTTCATCACCTTCCAGATGACCTTCGCCATCATCACCCCGGCACTCATCGTCGGCGCCTTCGCCGAACGCATGAAATTCTCCGCGATGTTGGTGTTCATGACCGTATGGTTCACCCTCGTCTATGCGCCGATCGCGCACATGGTCTGGGCCGGTGACGGCGGCCTGATGTGGGACTGGGGCGTGCTGGACTTCGCCGGCGGCACCGTGGTGCACATCAATGCGGGCATCGCCGGCCTGGTGGCCTGCCTGGTGCTGGGCAAGCGCAAGGGTTACCCGACCACGCCGATGGCACCGCACAACCTGGGCTACACGCTGACCGGCGCCGCCATGCTGTGGATCGGCTGGTTCGGCTTCAACGCCGGTTCCGCAGTCGCCGCCAACGGCACTGCCGGGATGGCCATGCTGGTGACCCAGATCGCCACTGCCGCCGCCGCGCTGGCCTGGATGTTCGCCGAGTGGATGACGCACGGCAAACCCAGCGCACTGGGCATCGCTTCCGGCGTGGTTGCCGGTCTGGTGGCGATCACGCCGGCTGCCGGTACTGCCGGCCCGATGGGCGCGCTGGTGATCGGCCTGGCATCCGGGGTGATCTGCTTCTTCTGTGCCACCAGCCTCAAGCGCAAGCTCGGCTATGACGACTCGCTGGACGCCTTCGGTGTGCATGGCGTGGGTGGCATCGTCGGCGCGATCCTGACCGGGGCCTTCGCCGCGCCGGCGCTCGGTGGCTTCGGCGAGGTCGAGAACATCGGCCTGCAGTTGTGGATCCAGTTCAAGGGCGTGCTCTTCACCGTGGTCTACACCGCCATCGTCACCTTCGTGATCCTCAAGGTCATCGACGTGGTCATGGGCCTGCGCGTCAACGAAGAGCAGGAGTCGGTCGGCCTGGATCTCAGCCTGCACAACGAGCGCGGCTACAACCTGTAACCCCGAGCCAAACAGCCGGCCCCGGAGCGCACTCCGGGGCACGGGGTCGGCTTGCCGCAAGAATGGCGAGCCGACAGCAAGACATCGGACATACGCGACTGAGAGGTGAACATGGATAGCACGGCACTGATACCCGTCCAGTACGGACTCGATACCTTCTACTTCGTCATCTGCGGCGCGCTGGTCATGTGGATGGCGGCCGGCTTCGCCATGCTGGAATCCGGCCTGGTGCGAGCGAAGAACACCGCCGAGATACTGACCAAGAACATCGTGCTCTACGCGGTGGCCTCGATCATGTACCTGCTGATCGGCTACTACATCATGTATTCCAGCCCCGAGGGCGGCATCCTGCCGAGCCTGGGGCTGCTGATCGGCGACGAGCATGCGGTCGACCTGGTTGCCGCCGGTGGCGAGGACGCACCCTACTATTCGGCTCGGGCGGACTTCTTCTTCCAGGTGGTGTTCGCCGCGACCTGCATGTCGGTTGTTTCCGGTGCGGTTGCCGAACGCATGAAGCTGTGGGCCTTCATCGCCTTCGCAGTGGTGATGACCGGCTTCATCTACCCGATCCAGGGCTTCTGGAAGTGGGGCGGTGGCTTCCTCGATGCGGCCGGCTTCCTCGACTTCGCCGGCTCGGGCCTGGTGCACATGGCCGGCGCCACCGCGGCGCTGACCGGGGTTCTGCTGCTTGGCCCGCGCAAGGGCAAGTACGGCCCCAATGGCCAGATCAATGCCATCCCCGGTGCCAACCTGCCGCTGGCGACCCTCGGTGCCTTCATTCTCTGGATGGGCTGGTTCGGCTTCAACGGCGGCTCGCAGCTGAAGATGAGCACCATCGAGGATGCCAATGCGGTGGCTCAGGTGTTCACCAACACCAACATGGCCGCAGCCGGTGGCCTGATCGCGGCGCTGATCACCGCGCGGCTGCTGTTCGGCAAGTCCGATCTGACCATGGTCCTCAACGGTGCGCTGGCCGGTCTGGTGGCGATCACCGCAGAGCCGCTGACGCCCAGCGCTTTGCAGGCGACCATGATCGGCGCCGTGGGTGGCGTGCTGGTGGTGTTCAGCATTCTCACCCTGGACAAGCTGCGCATCGACGATCCGGTCGGCGCCATCTCGGTGCACGGCGTGGCCGGCATCTGGGGCCTGCTGGCAGTGCCGCTGACCAATGCCGACGGCAGCTTCGCCGCGCAGCTGCTGGGCGTGGCCTCGATCTTTGCCTGGGTCTTCGTCGCCAGCCTGGTGGTCTGGGGCATTCTCAAGGCGGTGATCGGCCTGCGTGTCAGCGAGGAAGAGGAGTACGAAGGGGTGGACGTGGTCGAATGCGGCCTGGAAGCCTACCCGGAGTTCACCAAGCACTGATTCGGAAAGGCTCTAAACGGGGCGCCTTCGGGCGCCCTTTGTTTTTTCTGCGGCCACGCTAGAATGCGCCCGATCGAATGCAGGCGCGGCGATTGTCGCCCGCCCGGCGCGACCGCCTGGAATGAACAAGGGCAGAGCCGATATATGTGGCACCAGACGCTGATCACGCTGCGCGCGCGACCGCGTGGCTTTCATCTCGTCACCGATGAAGTGCTGGCGGCCCTGCCGGAACTGCAAAGTTGCCGGGTCGGTCTGTTACACCTGTGGCTGCAGCACACCTCCGCTTCGTTGGCCGTGAACGAGAACGCGGACCCGTCGGTCCGGCGTGATTTCGAGCGCTT
This sequence comes from Stutzerimonas sp. CXK-1, assembly GCF_057738225.1. Taxonomy (NCBI): domain Bacteria; kingdom Pseudomonadati; phylum Pseudomonadota; class Gammaproteobacteria; order Pseudomonadales; family Pseudomonadaceae; genus Stutzerimonas; species Stutzerimonas sp. CXK-1. The sequence goes on from NZ_CM173217.1 coordinate 533,322, forward strand.
CTTCAATCGGTTGGCGCCAGAAGGCGAGGCGGGGTACGAGCACGACTACGAGGGGCCGGACGACCTGCCGGCGCACTTCAAGGCCAGCCTGCTCGGTTGCCAGCTCAGCCTGCCGGTCAGCCAGGGGCGATTGGCGCTGGGGACCTGGCAAGGTATCTATCTGGGGGAGCATCGCGACCAGGGCGGATCGCGGCGGCTGCTGGCGACGCTTCACGCGTCCGATAGTTGAATTTTTGTTGAAGCAGCGGACAAATTGCACCGCTGAGCTATATATCTACCGCTTTGGCATGCCATGAGGTTGAACATGAGCGACGAAGAACTCGAACAAGACGACCTGGAAGTAGGGGACGAGGACGAAGGCGAGGAGCTGGAAGCCGCGGACGAGGGGGAGAACAGCCTGGACGAGGAAGGCACCGACAGCGAGCGTGCCACGCCCTCGAAGAAGGCCAAGGCCAAGGCGGCCGAGCCCGAAGAACTGCCGAGCCTGGAAGCCAAGCAGCGTGAGCGCGAGGCGCTGGCGCGGGCGATGGAGGAGTTTCTGGCTCGCGGTGGCCGGGTCCAGGAGGTCGAACCCAACGTGGTCGCCGACCCGCCGAAAAAGCCGGACAGCAAGTACGGCAGCCGGCCTATCTGAGCCGCACAGACACGAAAGAGCCCGCATTGCGCGGGCTCTTTCGTTTCAGTCATTCGCCGCGCTGCCAGCTCAGCAGCAGTCGGGGCAGGTCGACGAGGCTGTGCACCTCGGCATCCGGTTGGCCAGCCTGCAGCCAGGGGCGACGCTCGGGGTTGTACCAGATGGCGCGAAGCCCGGCCTGCTGTGCGCCAAAGATGTCGTCCTCGTGGTGATCGCCGATGTGCACCGCCTCGTCGGCCGTTACCTCCGCCAGCCGCAGGGCTTCGCGGAACGGTCGCGGATCGGGCTTGCCGATGCCCAGCTCTTCGGCGCAGAGCGCGAAGCGGAAGTGGTCGGCGAGCCCCAGCCGGCGAACGTCGGCGTTGCCGTTGGTGATCACGCCAAGCGTAAAGTGGTTGGCGAGCCACTCCAGGGTCGGCAAAACCTCCGGGGCCAGCTCGATCTGATGGCGCGCGTCGAGAAAAACACGGAAACCTTCCTCGGCCAGTGTCCGTGCCTCGGCGTCCGGATAGCCCGCGTCGCTCAGTGCGTGGAACAGGATGCGCCGACGCAGCTCGCTGACGCGATGGCGCAGCGACGGCTCCTGTTCGACCAGCATGCGGCGGATGGCGCCCAGCGCCTCGATCGGAAAGCCGCCCAGGCGCGGGGCATTGACCGCCAGCCAGTCGCGCAGTGCCGTCTCGGCGCCCTGGATGATCGGTGCTGTGTGCCAGAGCGTGTCGTCGAGGTCGAAGGTGATCAGCCGGATACTCATGGTTCGCCGTCCTGCTTGCGCTTGGCGCGTGGGTGAGCCTGGTCGTAGACCTTGGCCAGATGCTGGAAATCCAGATGCGTATAGATCTGCGTGGTGCCGATGTCGGCGTGGCCGAGCAGCTCCTGGACGGCGCGCAGATCCTGCGAGGATTCGAGCAAATGGCTGGCGAAACTGTGCCGCAGCATATGCGGATGCAGGTGCTGCCCGAGCTCGCGCACGCCCGCCTCGCGCACGCGCAGCTGCACGGCGCGCTGGCTGAGCCGCCGCCCCTGGCGACCAATGAACACCGCGTGGTCCTGCGGAGCGGCCAGCTGGCGCAGCGGCAACCAGGCCCGCAGCGCTTCGCGTGCCTTGCTGCCGACCGGCAGCTCGCGCACTTTCCTGCCCTTGCCGGTCACGCGTACGAGGCCCGCCGCCAGGTCCAGCTGGTCCAGGTCCAGTCCGACCAGCTCGGACAGGCGCAGGCCGGAGGAATAGAACAGCTCGAGCAGCGCCTGGTCACGGCGCGCGATGAAATCGTCCTCGACGCCACCATCGAGCAGCTGCATGGCGCGATCGGTATCGAGCAGGCGCGGCAGGCGTCGTTCGCCCTTGGGGGGCGACAGGCCGTTGGCCGGGTCATGTTCGCAAAGGCGCTCCTGATTCAGGTAGCGATACAGCCCGCGCACCGACGACAGCAGCCGCGCCAGGCTGCGGCCACTCTGGCCATGGCGATGCTGCTCGGCGATCAGTTGGCGCAGTTGCGCCGGCCTCAGCTCGGCCCAGCTGGCGATACCGAGGCGTTCGCAATGGGCCAGCACCTTGGCCAGGTCGCGCCGATAGCCGTCGACCGAATTCGGCGACAGCTGGCGAACGCTGCGCAGATGTTCCAGATAGGCGTCGAGATGGGGCTGCAGCATCGGCTTCGCTTCGCCTCCCGGATGGTGCCAGATGAGCCGGAATCGCTGGTGCCAGCGGCCCCGGCGAACGGTCAGCGTACCGAGCGCAACGGCATGGCGAAGCGCGGCAGCACGCGCGCCAGCACTTCGGCCACGTAGCCGAGAAACAGCGTGCCCAGCGAGCTCTTGTAGTGCTGCGGGTCGGGGCTGCCGATCGCCAGTACGCCGAGCTGATGGTTGAGCGACACCATGGCTGCCGAGCCGACGCTGGCCGCCTCTTGCTCGCCAAACAGAAAGGCCAGTTCGTGCGGTCGCAGCACGCCGCAGATGGTCTTGCCCCCGCCGAGCAGGCCGCCGATGGCCTGGTGGGCTTCGGCGCTGGTGACGCAGCGGCCGACCGGCAGCGCGTTGTCGCTGAACAGGATCAGCGCGACGTGCGGAACCTGGAACTCATGGCGCAGGCTGTCCTCCACGGCGCTGACCACGGCTTCGAGGCTGTCGGCATCGAGCAGGTCGAGGACCAGGCGGCGGGTCTTGTCGAACAGCCGGTCGTTGTCGCGGGCGACATCCATCAGCTGCGACAGGCGATGGCGCATCTCGATGTTGCGTTCGCGCAGCAGCTTGACCTGCCGTTCCACCAGCGAGACGGCGGCGCCGGGCTGGTGCGGCAGGCGCAGCTCGGCAAGCAGCTCGTCGTGGTCGACAAAGAATTCGGGATGGGCGCGAAGATAGGCGGCCACCGCCTCGGCATCGGGCAGTGGCGCAGCGGGCGTCGGCGTGTGTTCGGTCATAGGCGGACCTGTCCTTCGTAAACGCGCACGGCGGGGCCGGTCATCATAACCGGCTGGCCGGGGCCGGCCCATTCAATGGACAGACGGCCACCGGGCAGGTCGATCTGCACCGGCGAATCCATCCAGCCCTGGCGAATCGCTGCGACCGCGGCCGCGCAGGCACCCGTGCCGCAGGCCTGGGTCTCGCCGGCGCCGCGCTCCCACACGCGCAGACGCGCGTGCTGGCGGTCGATCACCTGCAGGAAACCGACGTTGACACGCTGCGGGAAGCGCGGATGGTGCTCGACCAGCGGGCCGAGCTCGTGGACCGGCGCCGTATCCACCCGATCGACGCGCAGCACGGCGTGCGGGTTGCCCATCGACACGGCCGCGATATCGATGGCCTGTCCGTTGACGTCCAGTGCATAGCTGAGCGCCTCGGCCTCGGCCTGGAACGGAATCTCGGCTGGCACCAGGCGTGGCGGGCCCATGTCGACCCTGACCTGGCCATCGGGACGCACATGCAGCTCGATGATGCCGCTCTTGGTTTCCACACGGATGCGCCGCTTGAGCGTCAGTCGTTTGTCCAGCACGAAGCGGGCGAAACAGCGGGCGCCGTTGCCGCATTGCTCCACTTCCGAGCCGTCGGAATTGAAGATGCGGTAACGGAAGTCCACCTCCGGATCGCTCGGCGGTTCGACGATCAGCAGCTGGTCGAAACCGATGCCGGTGTGGCGGTCACCCCACTGCTTGGCGTGCTTGGGCTGGATGTGCGCGTGCTGGCTGACCAGGTCGATGACCATGAAGTCGTTGCCCAGCCCGTGCATCTTGGTGAAGCGCAGAAGCATGTGTCGGGCCTCAGGCAGGCAGCAGGCTTTCGCCGGCGTAGAGATCCTGCACGCTCTCGCGGCGGCGTACCTCGTGGGCCTGGTCGCCATCGACCAGTACCTCGGCGGCACGGCCACGGGTGTTGTAGTTCGAACTCATGACGAAACCGTAGGCGCCGGCCGAGCACACCGCCAGCAGGTCACCCTCGGCCAGCGCCAGCTCGCGGTCCTTGGCGAGGAAGTCGCCGGTCTCGCAGATCGGTCCGACGATGTCGTAGCGCCGCGTATCGCCCTCGTGGGGCTGCACGGCGATGACGTTCATCCAGGCCTGGTAAAGCGCCGGGCGAATCAGGTCGTTCATCGCGGCGTCGACGATGGCGAAATCCTTGTGCGCGGTGTGCTTGAGGTACTCGACCCGGGTCAGCAGTACGCCGGCGTTGGCGACGATCGAACGGCCCGGTTCGAACACCAGCGTCAATGCGCGACCCTGCATGCGCTGGCGCACCGCGGCGATGTAGTCGCCGGCCAGCGGCGGCTGCTCGTCGCGATAGCGCACGCCGAGGCCGCCACCCAGGTCCAGGTGGCGAATGGCGATGCCCTGTTCGGCCAGCCGGTCGACGAGGGCGAGCAGGCGGTCCAGTGCGTCGAGGAACGGGGGCAGGCTGGTCAGTTGCGAGCCGATATGGCAGTCCACGCCGACTACCTCGAGGTTCGGCAGGTCGGCGGCGCGGGCGTATACCGCCGGAGCCTGCTCGATGTCGATGCCGAACTTGTTTTCCTTCAGGCCGGTGGAGATGTAGGGGTGGGTCTGGGCATCGACGTCCGGGTTGACCCGCAGCGAGATGGCGGCGGTCACGCCCATTTCTGCAGCGACCTGCTGCAGGCGCTCGAGCTCCTCGGTGGATTCGACGTTGAAGCAGTGCACGCCCACTTCCAGGGCGCGACGCATGTCGTCACGGCTCTTGCCGACGCCGGAGTAGACGATTTTGCTCGGCTCGCCGCCCGCGGCCAGCACCCGCTCCAGTTCGCCGCGCGAGACGATGTCGAAGCCGGCGCCCAGGCGTGCCAGCAGGTTCAGCACGCCGAGGTTGGAATTCGCCTTGACGGCAAAACAGACCAGGTGCGGCAGGTCGCCGAGTGCATCGGCATAGGCGCGGAACTGCGCCTCGATGTGCGCACGCGAGTACACGTAGGTGGGCGTGCCGAAGCGTTGAGCGAGCGCGGACAGTGCCACGCCTTCCGCGAACAGCTGACCGTCGCGGTACGAAAAGGCTTCCATGAATGAGTCCCCTTAAAGTTCGAAACGGTCTTTGGAGCGTTCTTTCACGGTCGCCTGATCATCTGGCAGATACAGGGGGCCTTTCTGGCCGCAGGCGCTGAGGGCCGAAGCAAGCACGGCCAGGGCGAGGAACGGAAGCAGCAGACGCTTCATGGGACTGGAATCCTTGGAAAATCTAATCGCCGGAGTATACCCAGCGCCTGTGCCATTGCCTATGCGAGCAGCTCGGCGGGCCGGCTGCGCCTCGCTAGCGGCGCCGCGTGCCTGATAAGCTCGCCGGCATTGTCCGCGGCCAGGGGCCGCTCTACCGAGGAATTGCACATGAGCCTGAGCGAAGCCCGTTATCACGATCTGGTCGATGCTGCGCAGCAGCTGATCGAGGATGCCTTCGATGACAGTGGCTTGGACGTCGATCTGGAAAACGCCGGTGGGGTGCTGACGGTACGCTTCGCCAACGGCAGCCAGCTGATCGTCAGCCGTCAGCCGGCGATGCGCCAGCTATGGGTCGCCGCGCGTTCCGGCGGTTTTCACTTCGACTACGACGAGGCGATCGAGGCCTGGGTCTGCGATACCAGTGCCGAGCGACTCGGCGAGCTGCTGGGCCGTGCGGCTCAGGAACAGGGCGGCGAGGCAGTGGAGTTCGACGAGCTCTGAATCGCCCTGTTGCATTGCCGGGCTTGCGAATTCGGTCGGCTGTGATAGGGTCGAGTGCAGGTCACAAAACCCCGCCTTCGGGCGGGGTTTTGCTTTTTTTGCCTTTCGAACTAAACAGGAGCAGGCCCACGACCATGACCAACGCAACGTCCATCATCCTCACCAAACTCGATCTGCAGCGGCTCGAGAAATTGCTCGATAGCCTGGACGACTACGGTCCGGCAGCCGAGGCCCTGGAGCAGGAGCTGTCGCGGGCGCAGGTCGTGGAACGCAGCGAGATGCCTGCCGGCGTGGTGACCATGAATTCGCGCGTGCATTGCCGCGAAGAGGGCAGCGGCAAGGATTACCACCTGACGCTGGTCTACCCGCACGATGCCGGCAAGGAGGGCACCGTCTCGGTACTCGCGCCGGTCGGCACGGCATTGCTCGGCATGAGCGTCGGCCAGCACATCGATTGGCCGACGCCGGGTGGCAAGGTGCTGCAACTCACCCTGCTGGAAGTCGAATACCAGCCCGAGGCGGCGGGCGATCCGTTCTGACCGCGCCAGCGTAGCTGCCCCGGCCAGCGGCCGGGCGCGGTGCCTGTACCCGCTCGATGAGCGGGTTTCTTTTGCGCTCGGCGCACCCTTTCACCTGTCCATCTGCAGCGCCTGGTTCAGTGCCGCCTCCAGGCGTGCCTTGTAGCGCAGGTAATGCACGGTCTGCCCTTGCCCCCTGCCACGCAGGCCGGACAGGTCGAGGTCAGTGATGTAGCAGGGGTAGCGCTCGCGGTTGCGCCGCTGCGAGAGAATGTATTCGGCGACTGCAGTGAACAGCCGCGCGCCGTATTCGAGCCCCGAGAATTCCTGGTGGTTGCAGTACAGCGTGACCGTGCTGCGGCCGTTCTCGCGGGATTCGACGATGGCTTGCACCTCGTAGAGCGGGTCGTCCGGTTCGTCCTGCGGCACCGGGCGGCGCTCGACCACGGGCGGCTGCCCGGCCGGTGTGCGAATCCGGTAGAGCAGGATTTCCAGTCCTGAGGATGGGCGCAGGCTGCTGAGCGAGCGCTGCGCGTTGCGTCGGTGGATCATCGAGCGGAGAAAGCGCAGCAGCGGCATCAGCAGGCGCTGCTCGTCGCGAAACGGCCATTGCTGGGTCCACAGCGCATTGCGCTCGTCGAGCACGGCGAGCTCGGCGCTGTCGCCGCGTACGCGGTAGAACACCTGCAGGCAGTCGGGCCGCCCCAGCGGCAGGATCAGCCCGAGATCGTCGTCCCGCAGTGCATAGCGGTCCAGGCGGATCGGGTCGCTGTCATGGTGCGCCTCGCCCAGGTGCTCAAGCAGCGCCGTGCGATCGCTGAGGCAGCTGTGCGCGACGTCCTCTGCGCGGCGTTCGAACAGGTGGAACCGCTGGCGGATCTGCAGCAGATAGCGGCGGTGCGTCGCGTCGAGGTTGCTCTGCGCATCGAGCAGCAGTTCCATCACGCGCCGGGCGATGGCCTGGCCGCGGTTGCGCGAGAAGCAGCGCACCTGCAGGCCGCAATCGCCAGCACCGGCCAGGCCGGTGAGGTGATCACGCAGGCAGTCGGCGAGCGCCTGTGGCCCTTCGTAGCGGCTGACGCTCAGTTCGTTCCAGCTGTTGAGCACCAGTTGATCGATGCTCAGAACCAGGTTTTCCCGCGCGCTGGCATAGCCGAGCGGGTCGCTCTGCTCGGCGCAGTTGGGCATTTGCTGCGGCGCCAGCAGGCTGAACGGGTCCAGGCCGACGTTGATCAGCAGGAGTACCTGGCGTGGTGTGGCCGGGTCGAGCAATGCCTGTTCGGCCACTGCGCCAAGCGGTAGCGGGAAGACCTGGCGCAGCTCGCCGAGCAGGCCGAACAGCTCGGTCTCGCCGAGGCCGCTGTCACCGGGATGCAGCGAAATGTGGGTGCCGCCGTCGATGACTCCGTTGCGATGGCCCCAGGCCAGCAGGGGCACCAGTTCCGGCATGCGGCGCAGCGGTGCGTAGTGCGCGCAATCGGCGCTCGTCAGGCTGCCCTCGTAGAGTGACCAGCTCGGCTCGCCGCTGGCGTCGGTGCCCTGTAGCAGGGTCAGGCTGCCTTCGGACATGTCCGGGGAAATGCCAAGGTTGACGGCCTCGACCTTGCCCGCCTTGCGCCCGATGGCCGCCTGCAGGCGGCGTTCGAGCACGCTGAGGTCGCGCCCGCTGATCGGGCTGGCAGCCTCCAGCCGCTGGCTCAGGTCGCTGAGAAAGCGGTAGCCGTAGGTCAGCTCGTTGACCAGCGCGCGGCGTTCCTGCAGGACCTGGCGTACCTTCCATTGCTTGCGCCCGTCGAGGCCGGCGAAGCAGCGTTCGTCCCAGCCCCAGTCCCGTGTCAGGCGCTCGGCCAGCAGGCGCTGCCAGCTCTTGGTGCGATTGCGCGGCGGTCGGCTCAGGGCGCGGTTGATCTTCAGGTACAGCGCGCGGCGCGCCAGCTGCAGGCGCTCGCGGTCGGCGTGCTCGGCGAGGTAGCCCTCGATGGCGCGATAGGCGGCGATGTACGGGTCCAGTTCATCGAGGTCGAGCCGGCCGTCGTAGACCGCCTGCTTGTACGCCAGGGCCAGCGGTTGCACCTGTGGATGCTGGCTGGCATAGACCTCGACCAGCAGCAGTTTGAACAAGGACTTGTAGGGTGACTCCAGCGCCTTGTACAGCTGCCAGAGGGCGGCACCGGCAAATTCCCCCGCCGGAATCTGCGCGAGATGCCCGAGGTCCAGCACCTCTTCGGCGCGAATGAAGCGCCGTTCGAGCAGCGCCGCGACATAGTCCGGATAGCGGTGCTCCTCGTAGGCTGGCACCAGCCACCACAGCGGCACGCGGCCGCCGAGCCACAGCGCGGTGCGATAGAACTCATCGAGCAACAGGTAGTGCTGGGTGCTGCCACAGTCGTCCGAACTCAGCTGCGCCTGGCGCTCGCCGCTGGCAAAGCGCACCGGATCGACGAGAAAGAAGTGCGCCTCGCAGCCCTGGCTGGCCGCCCAGCCTTGCAGCAGGTCGCACTTGCGGCGCAGTTCGGCGAGCTGCGAAGCGTCCAGCGTCGGCTCATGGCAGACCCAGACGTCCAGATCGCTGCTCTCGTCCTGCGCGACCGTGCCCAGGCTGCCCATCGCGAACAGCGCCAGGATCGGCTGTGGCGGGCGGTGGCGCAGCGGCTTGTAGGCGAACGAGCGCGCCAGGCGCTGGGCCTCGCCGAGCAGCTCGCCGTCCGGTTCGAAGCCGCTGAGCCCGGCCGGCGTGGCGGCCGAAACGTAACCAGGCAGCAGTGGGTGATTGACATGAAACAGCAGGGGCAACAGGCGGAACACCTGCTGCTGGCGGCTGGACAGGCCGAGCAGGGCACGCTCGATGCGCGCCGCGTTGATTTGCAGGAAGCGCGCACGCAGCGTCGCCAGCACCTTGCGGTCGATGCCTTCTTCCAGGATCGGTTGGATCTTTGGGCAGCCGGTCATTGCCGTTCGCAGTCAAAAACGGGAGTCGGACTGTCATCGGCCGCGCGCGCCCCGACTTGAGCTGAGCGCGGCCTGGGCGAAGCGTGGGGCTCAGACGGCTTGCGGACCGCGCAGAATCGTCAGCAGCGCCTGGGCGTGTTCGGCGGCGTCGCGCCCCAGGCTGGTGAGATAACCGCCGTCGGCCTGGGTGGTCAGCCCCTTGCGGTGCAGGCGTGCGGCCGCGGCGATCGCCTCGGCGGCGGCGTCATGGTGAACCTTCAGACCTTCCTGATGGTTGTCGAGGTTGAACAGGCAGAGAATCTCGAGCTCGGCGACCAACTCTGGGGTATAGGACATGTCCACTCCTGGGAAGATGGGCCTCGGCCCGGTCCGCTGAGTGTAGATGCAGATCCCCGGCCGAGGTTGACCTGCGTCTATTCGGGCAGCTCGGGCAGCGCGCGCAGCAGGCTTTCGTAGCGCGCGGCATCGAACGGCCGATCCTCGGCGAGCATGCTCTGGATCTCGTTGGCCAGCACCAGCGCCATCATTTCCAGGCTTTCCTCACGTTCGTAGCCCACCAGCGTGAGCTTGTTCAGGGTGGCCTGGGCTGCCGGCGGCTCGCCGGATTCGAGCTGGTTCTCGATGGCCTCGAGCAGGGTGGCTTGGGCGAAGACCTCGTCTTCTTCGTTGTCGTGGGCGTCTTGGGTCATGGGTGTCTCGAGCGGGGCCGGATTCTCGTCGTCCAGCTGACAGAGGGTGCAGCTGCCGTCATCCGGACGGTTGGTTTCGACGTAGCGTACCCGGCGACTCGGCGCCTGGCGATCGGCATCGATGCGAAAGCGTGGGCGGTCTGATTCGGTCATGCGTCTGCTTCCGGCTGTTACGTGACCGTTGTGATAGCGCGCGGCGGAGTGGAAGGCAAGCAAGCCGCCGCTGCAGCGACGGCTTGCTCCGCTCCGGGGCTGCTCAGCGGCCGCCGCCTCCGCCGCCCTTGCGATCACCCGAGCCCATGCCGCCGCCCTGGCCCATGCCCATCCCTTGGCCCATGCCGCCGCCCTGGCCCATGCCGCGGCCCGCCGGTGGCTCTTCCGGCAGTGTCACGCCGCGTTCGCGGGCGCGTTCACGCATCTGCTGATGGTGCTCGTTGCGAATGCGCTCGCGTTCTTCCTGCGTCTGCGCCTGGCGCATGCGGTTGCGGTACTCCATGCGCTCCTGCTGGGTCATGATCTGCGAGCCATAGACCTGCTCGTCGTTGCCGCCAGCCTGCTGGGCGAAGGCTGCGCCTGAAAGCAGCAGCGTGCCGAGCGCGAGCGCGGTGGTCAGTCGTTTCATGTGCTTCTCCTGCCGTTTTGCCGGGTTAGTGGGTGTGCTCCTCGTCATCGTGATGCGATGACTCGTCTCCGGGCTTGCCGCCCATGTACTTGGGGCCTTTGCCGCGGCCCTCGTCGAATACCTTGTTTTCCATCGATTTGCTGCCACCGGGGCCGCCGGTATGCCCGGAGTGGCTGCCTTCCTCGTGGGTCTGATCGCTGTGGCTGCTGCCGTGATCGCGGCCACCGCCGTATTTCGGCCCCTTGCCCTTGCCGCTGGAGTCGTGACTAGTGTGGCCGCCGTCATGGCTGGAGTGGTCGTCGGCGGCGTGCAGCGGGCCGCTGCCGCCGGCCAGCAACAGGGCGAGAGTGGCCGCCAGCAGCGGGGATCTGTAGCGAACGCGCATAGTGCTCCCCCCGAACGGGGCGGCTGACGTCGCGGCCAGCCGCCCCGGCCGTTACCTGACTTCGTTGTCGTGGACGAATTCGATGACCTGCAGGTAGTCGTTGGCCGCCGCGGCAAAGTCATCGGCGCCGCCTTCACTGGTCGGATCGCTCCAGGCGGTGCTGCCGAACACGGCGTCGTACAGGTTCACCAGGGTCGGCCGGTAGACATCGTCCGCCGGGTCCGCCGGATCGCCCTCGTCCAGCACCAGCACGGTGGCGGTGGCGGCGGACCAAGTCGCGGTGCGGTCGTACTGGTAGTCGGAGAAGTCGTAGTACGTCGTTCCGGAATTGATGCCCAGGATCGAGTTCATGTAGACCAGTGTGTCGACGCTGATGGTGCCGGTCTTGTCACCAGCCGCCGCGAGCAGGGCGGCCGGGTTGAAACCGTCCGGCAAGGTGACGCCAGGAATCGTCCCGGTGGTCATGTAGGTCTCGTACAGCGCCAGGTTTTCCAGCGGTGAGTCGATGGTGGTGCCGTCGACCGTCAGCCGGCCGGTGGAATCGATGGCGATCACCGCGCCGTCGGCGGTCAGCTTGGCCAGCGCTTCGTCCAGCGAGTGGTTGAGGACCTTGCTCGGCGAGCGGCCGACGCTCAGGCGACCCAGTTCCACCTCACCGGGCACGACGTCGTAGGTGGTTTCGCCGACTGTCACCGAGGTCAGCAGATCACCTTCTTCGTTGCGCGGGATGGCCACCAGCTGGCCGTCGGCGTCGGTCACCGGGACCAGCACGCCGGTTGTGTCGTAGTAGAACGCCACCACCAGCTCCTCGCCATTGGCATCGGTCAGCGGAACGCCGTTGGGGTCGCGCAGCAGGATGTACATGTCGCCGAACAGGTCGCCCTTCTTGGTGCCGGCGCCGAACGGCTTGCCACCGCCACCCGCCTTGCCGCCCTTCACGCCGGCCCACTCGGGGCGGTCGCTGTCTTCTTCGGCTGCAGGGTCGACGCGGAAGATCTTGTCCACTGCGCCATGCCCGCCGCCCATGCGCGAGCCGCCCTGGCCCCGCTCTCCGCCATTGCCGCCACTGCCCTGGCCGCCGCGGCCGCCATGGCTGTCGCTGCCACCCTTGCCGGCGCCGCTATGCTCGGCGGCCACACTCGAGGTGGCGACGCTCAGTGACAGCGCACCGGTGATCACCAGCGGCGCGGCGAGTGCGACGATGAGTGCCCCGCCGGCAAGCCCGAAGGTGTTGCGTTTGAACTGACTGTGTTTCATGACCTTGCTCCTTTGCTTGCGGGGCCGGTGCTCCGGGCCGTTGGCGCATGGAAGACACCGGTATTGCGGTTGCACCTGACGGCAGGCCCTTGGCCCGCCGCCGCCGATGATCAGAAGCGCAAGCCCAGGCCCATGCGGAATAGGCTTTCGCGGTTTTCGAACTGCATGTCATCCGGGCTTCCGTGCGCGGTCGTGAAGCGGTAGCTGTCGTAATAGGTGCGGGTGTAATCCAGGCGAGCGAACGCCATGGCCCCCAGCGGTATCTCCGCACCCAGGCCGTAGCGCATGCCGTCGACCTTGTAGCTGCGATCGATGTTGGCGTCGGCGTTGTTGCCCTTGGCCCAGGTCGTGTTGAAGCGACCGCGTACCGGTCCGGCGCGGCCATACAGCAGGGTGCCGTTGGGCAGGCTGTAGCCCAGGCGCAGCGCGATGCCGTAGTCGCTCTTTTTCTGCACCGAGAAATCACGGCCGCCGCTGCCATTGGTATCGCGCCGGTGCATCCAGTCGATGTCGGCGGTGTCGATTTCCGCTTCCAGCCCGGCATACCAGCGGCCGAAATCACGGCCGTAGCCGGCAAACACCCCGTAGACGCCGCCGAGCCCGGCGAAATCGCCTGCGTAGGGCTGCGAGAACGCCGGCTCGCCGCTCTCCGAATGGCGTCCTTCGAGGCGGGAGTCGACGCCGCCATGGCCGGCATGTGCGCCGACATAGAAGCCCCGCACGGCCGGCAGGCGTGGCAGCGGTGACGGATTGGCGGTCAGACGCCAGCCCAGCCCGAGGCGAAACTGGCCCTCTTCCGGCGCGAAGCGCTCGCTGGTGGTGCCCTCGTCGTCGCCGTAGGCGACCGGATAGGCGTCATAGTCGGTGTAGACGTATTCCATGCGCAGGAACAGCCGCTCGCCCGCCGGCAGGTCGGCGCCCACGCCGAAGCGGCTGCCGGACTGCCGATCGTCGCGGCTGCCGGCGGCAACAAGCTGGTCGTTCACCGTGTAGAAGCTGTCGAAGCGGGTTTCCACTCGGCCGGCGCGCAGGTAAAGCAGGCTGCCGTTGTCGACCACGTAGCCGCCGCGCAGGCTCAATCCATAGCTGTCGTCCTTGTCCAGCGAGCTGCTGCGCGCGTCGGCCTTGCTCTTGGCAAAGGACCAGTCGGCCTGGCTGGTTTCGCCTTCGGCCTCGGCGCCCAGGTACCAGCGCCCGAACTGCCGGCCATAGCCGACGAAGAGCAACTCGCCGAAGCCGTCGGCCCCGTGCGGGCTGACATCGCTGCCGCCGTCGCCGCGGCTGCCGGAGGTTTCGCTGTAGAGCATGCCATGTCCGAGCGCGGCACCGCCGTACAGGCCATCGAAGAGTTCGCTCAGCGGTAGCGGCGTCAGCGGATAGGCCGAACCATGCGCCAGCGCGGCGGCCGGCAGCCGGTAGCTGCTCGAGCGACCAGGCGTGTAACCGAGGCTGAGGCTGATCTGGCTGCGACGGTACTCGCCATCGAGTTCGTCGGAGTCGCGATCGATCACCCGCAGGTCGCTGCCGACGAACAGGGTCGGGGTGAGGTAGTAGCGCAGCCCGGCGCCGGCATCGGTGATCTTGTCCTGCCGCGGGTAACTGAGGAATTCGCTGTCGATATAGGCGGCATGGCCGACTGCCGACAGCCGGCTGGTCAGCTTGCGCTCCACTTCGAAGCCGTAGACGGTATCCAGGGTGCCAGCGGCGTAACGGTCGTCGAGGGCGACGGTGGTTTCCTCGATCGAGCGGTCGATGTAGAGATCGATCCGGGTGACGACATCGGGACGCCAGGCCAGCTGCGCACCGAAATAGGGTTTGCGCACGTCGGAGAAGCCCGGGTGGTCGTAGCGCTGGCGCAGGCTGCCGAGGAAGACCTCGCCAGCCAGGCGCTGGCGCGGTCGGACGAAGCGCAGCCCGGCGGCGGCCCGATAGCCATCGGAGTCGCGGTTGAAGCCGGTGCCGTTGATCGGCTGGTCGTAGCGCCGCTGATCGGTGGCGTACTGCACGAAGGGCTCGTACTCGGCGCTCAGCGCGTAGCCGGCGCGCAAGCCGATGGAGACCAGGTCATAGCGGCGGTCGCGGTTGTCGATGCGTGCGCCCGAGGTGGCGGTGGCGTCCTCGTAGTCGTAGCGATCGAAGGTGGTGCCGCCGCGCAGGCGCCACTTGCCCAGGTCGCTGGCCAGCCCCAGGTGCGCTTCCTCATGGTCGTAGCGGGTCGGTTCGCGCTGCTGATCGGGCCCCGGGGTGCCGGCTATATAGCGGTCCTCATGGTCGCGAGTGTGGCGCATGCCGCCGAACAGCCGGGTCTGCTCGGTGAACTCGTACTGGCCGTCGAAGCCCAGCCAGTAGTCGTCCACGTCTTCCTCGCCGTGGTCCTGGTAGCGATCGAAGTCGGCGCCCATGTCGAGGTTCAGGGCGTGACGCTGCCAGTCCGACTGCAACAGCAGGGTCGGTGAAAAGGTGTAGACGGTGTCTTCGATCTCGCCGCTGCGCTGGGCATAGATGTTGTCGTCGCGCATGGTCCAGAAGGTCAACTCCGGAAAGGCGCGGAACGAGCCCCACGGCAGCCCCGGAAACTCGCGCTGCTCGGCACGCGACGGGCGCGGTTTCGGTGAACCGCTGGCGGGGGCTGTCGTATCGGTCTGCGCCAAAACGCTTGCCGATGCGAATGCCACCAGCGTAGCGACGAGAATTCGACCCATGAGATCCACTCCGATAGCTGCCTGACGGCGCGGTGCGGCCCGTGCGCTGCGCGGTGCATCTGGGATCACGTTAGGTCGGAGCGGGTGGCGCGAGGCTGATAAATGTCAACGCACTCTGGCATTACTTATCGCGATTCGAAGCAAGCCAAGTCCGGCTTAGGGAAAAATTTGCACGCGGCGCTGGCTCGAGTGCAGCTCATTCCGCCTCTCTTCGACGCGCGCGTCGCTGGCCACGGCTGCGCCAGAACAGCGTCGCCAGGGCGAGGAAGGCCAGGCTCCAGCTGCCGGCGGCGAAGGCCAGCGCAGCAGGTGAGGCCGGAGCCAGCAGACGAATCAGCGCGGCCAGGCTGATGCACAGTGCGAACGGGTAGATCCAGGGGCGGGCGTTGGCGTCGCGGAAGCGCTGGGTCAGCCACGTGCGCGCCATCACGCTGAAGCTCAGTGTGCCGAGCGCCCCGACGGTGAGCGCGTGGAGCAGCGGCGTCGGCGGCTCGTGGCCGGCGCTCAAAGGCGCACCGAGCAGCAGCATGCCAAGCGCCAGCCAGGCATAGCCGAGCAGCGGTGCCAGCAGGTCGTTGCGCGTGCGGCAGTGCCAGGGCTGCCAGCGCACCAGGCGAATCGCGCTCAGCAGAGCGCTGGCACAGAGCAGACCGCCGGCCACCCGCCGCGGCAGTGGCCAGGGGCTGAAGGCAAGCAGCAGCGCGCCGGCAAGCAGCAGCAGAACGGCACCCTCCAGCTGCGGCTGCACGCGGGCCTCCAGGCGCCGACCCTGGCTCTGCGCGTGCCCAGCGAGCGCCGGTGCGATGATGCGCCCGCCCATGAAGAACAACAGCCCGGCGAACAGCAGCAGCGCGGCCAGACGCAGGTTCGCCGGTAGCTGTACAAGGTGGAGCCAGGCCATGACGGCGCTGAGCAGCGCGAGCCCGGCGACGGTCGGCGCGACCATCTGGTTGCGCCACTTCTTCGCGGCGCCGAGAAAGCGTGGCACTACGCGCCAGGCCAGCCCGGCGGCGAACAACGCCGAAGCGAGCGGCCCGAGCGGGGCATCCGGCCAAAACAGGTGGCCGAGCCTGGCAAGCAGCCAGCCGGCAAGCAGCGCGGCGATCAGTGGGCGGGGTTGCGGGCCGAGCAGATAGCCGGCGACCACCGCCAGGCCATAGCCGAACAGCATCTCGCGGGCGTGGGCGGCGGGAGTGAGCAGGCCTGGCAGCGCTGGCAGCAGGCCGAGCAGGCTCAGCACCGACAGCGGCAGGATCAGCGCCGCGTGCAGCGCGGCTGCGGGAAAGAACCAGTCGCTGGCGAAGGGTTGGCGTGGTCGTGGGGGTGACACGCTGAGCCCTCCGCGCAGCGATGCGCTCGATCTGGCTGCGGCGCCCCGGAGTGCGCAGCCGCCACGGTTCAGACGGTACGGCTGGCCAGCAGCTCGCGACCGCGCGCCACGGCGGCGCGCACCTGCGCCGGGGCGGTGCCGCCGATGTGGTCGCGGGCATTCACCGAGCCTTCCAGGGTCAGCACGGCGAAGACGTCGTCGCCGATCTGGTCGCTGAACTGGCGCAGTTCGTCGAGGCTCATCTCGGCCAGGTCCTTGCCGGTCTCTACGCCGTACTTCACCGCATGGCCGACGATCTCGTGGCAGTCGCGGAAGGGCAGGCCCTTGCGCACCAGGTAGTCGGCCAGGTCGGTGGCGGTGGAGAAACCGCGCAGCGCGGCCTCACGCATGATCTCGCGCTTGGGCTTGATCGCCGGAACCATGTCGGCGAAGGCGCGCAGCGAGTCACGCAGGGTGTCGGCGGCGTCGAATAGGGGTTCCTTGTCTTCCTGGTTGTCCTTGTTGTAGGCCAGCGGCTGGCCCTTCATCAGCACCAGCAGGCCGCTCAGGGCGCCGAATACGCGGCCCGTCTTGCCGCGCACCAGCTCGGGCACGTCGGGGTTCTTCTTCTGCGGCATGATGGAAGAGCCGGTGCAGAAGCGGTCCGGCAGGTCGATGAACTGGAACTGCGCGGACGTCCAGAGCACCAGCTCTTCGGAGAAGCGCGACAGGTGCATCATCGCCAGCGAGGCGGCGGCGCAGAATTCGATGGCGAAGTCGCGATCGGAGACGCCGTCCAGCGAGTTGCCGGAGATGGCTTCGAAGCCCAGCAGTTCGCAGGTGATCTCCCGCTGGATCGGGTAGGTGGTGCCGGCCAGTGCGGCCGAGCCGAGCGGCATGCGGTTGGTGCGCTTGCGGCAGTCGACCAGGCGCTCGTAGTCGCGTGACAGCATCTCGAACCAGGCCAGCAGGTGATGGCCGAAGGTCACCGGCTGGGCGGTCTGCAGGTGGGTGAAGCCGGGCATGATGGTGTCGGCTTCGGCTTCGGCAAGACCCAGCAGACCCTGCTGCAGGCGGGTGATTTCGGCGAGGATGGTGTCGATTTCGTCGCGCAGCCACAGGCGGATGTCGGTGGCGACCTGGTCGTTGCGCGAGCGGCCGGTGTGCAGCTTCTTGCCGGTCACGCCGATGCGGTCGGTCAGGCGCGCCTCGATGTTCATGTGCACGTCTTCCAGGTCGACGCGCCAGTCAAAGGTTCCGGCCTCGATCTCGGCCTGGATGTCCTTCAGGTTGGCGATGATCTGGTCGCGCTCATCCGCGCTCAGCACGCCGGCCTTTTCCAGCATCGTGGCGTGGGCGATGGAGCCCATGATGTCGTGGCGGTAGAGGCGCTTGTCAAACTCGACGGAGGCGGTGAAACGGGCGACGAAGGCGTCGACGGGCTCGCTGAAACGGCCGCCCCAGGACTGGTTGGTCTTGTCGGTGCTCATGAATGCGCTCGCTGAAAATCCGAAGCAGAAGGAGAGGCCGGCGATGATAGCAGGGTTGCCGCCGCCCACGGTTGTGCGCTGCCCGGCTGCACGAGGGTGAGCTGGCTGGCAAAACGACCGTCCGGCATGCGCCATGCCTTGCCGCCGGGGCAGGCGCTGCGGAAACTCACAGGCCAAGTCAGCCAGGGGCGTGTCCGTGAGCAAGCAAGCCGTCTCAGATGAATTCTTCGTTCCCGAACTGTGCCAGGCCGAGGCGCTGCTGAGCCTGATACTGCTGGCCGAACTGCTGGTTCTGGTGCTGGTTCTGGCCGAGCCGATGATGGCGGGCTTCGACTGGATGCGCCTGGCGTTGACCTCGCTTTTCGTGCAGTGGATCGTGCTGCTCTCGGCCGGCACCGTCTGCCTGCTGCGGCCGATGCTGGCGCGCCTGCGCCCAGCGCTGGCCGGAGGTGTGTGCTGTGCGGTGGTGGTCGGCCTGACCCTGGCCTGCACGGCGGTGGCCGACATCTACCAGCTGGCCGGCCCGCTTGCGCGCAGTGGCGAGGTCAACCTCTACCTGCGTCACGCGCTGATCGGTCTGATCATGTCTGGCCTACTACTGCGCTATTTCTACCTGCACAGCCAGTGGCGCCGTCAGGAGCAGGCCGAGCTGCGCTCGCGCATCGAGTCGCTGCAGGCGCGGATCCGTCCGCATTTCCTGTTCAACAGCCTCAACAGCATCGCCAGCCTGGTCGTGGTCGATCCGGCCAGGGCCGAGCAAGCCGTGCTGGACCTTTCCGACCTGTTTCGCGCCAGCCTGGCGCGGCCGGGCACGCTGGTGCCCTGGCGCGAGGAACTTGAGCTGTCCAGGCGCTATCTCTCCATAGAGCAGTATCGTTTCGGTGAGCGCCTGCAGGTCGACTGGCAGGTCAGCGATGTCCCGGACGATCTGCCGATTCCGCAGCTGACGCTGCAGCCGCTGCTGGAAAATGCCGTCGCGTACGGCATCCAGCCGCGGATCGAGGGGGGATGGGTGAGTGTGGTCGCCCGTTATGCCGATGGCGTGTTCCAGCTCGAGGTGAGCAACCCGTTCGAAGGCGGCGCTCTGGCGCAGGCATCCCGCGGGACGCAGCAGGGATTGCACAACATCGAGGCACGATTAGCGGCACTTTTCGGACCGGCAGCGAGTCTCAGCGTGGAGCGCCGTGATGGCCGCCACTACACCTGTCTACGCTATCCATGTGCGAGACAAAAGCAGGAAGCCAGAACTCTATGAATGTGCTGATTGTCGATGACGAACCCCTGGCTCGCGAGCGTCTCAGCCGTCTGGTGGCTGACGTCGAGGGCTATCGTGTCCTCGAACCTGCCGCCAGCAATGGTGAAGAAGCCCTTGCGATGATCGAAGAACTGCGTCCGGACGTGGTGCTGCTGGATATCCGCATGCCCGGCCTGGACGGTCTGCAGGTCGCTGCCAGGCTCTGCGAGATGGATGCGCCTCCGGCCGTGATCTTTTGCACCGCGCACGACGAATTCGCGCTGGATGCCTTCCAGGTCAGTGCCGTCGGCTACCTGGTCAAACCGGTACGGCCGGAACACATGGCCGAAGCCCTGAAGAAGGCCGAGCGGCCCAACCGTGTGCAGCTGGCGGCGCTGACACGCCCGGCGGCGGTGTCCGGCACCGGGCCGCGCTCGCATATCAGCGCGCGGACCCGCAAGGGGATCGAGCTGGTGCCGCTGGACAAGGTGATCTACTTCATCGCCGACCACAAATACGTGACGCTGCGCCACGAGGGCGGCGAGGTGCTGCTCGACGAGCCGCTCAAGTCGCTGGAAGACGAGTTCGGCGAGCGCTTCGTGCGCATCCACCGCAACGCGCTGGTCTATCGCGACCGAATCGAGCGCCTGCAGAGGACGCCGCTGGGGCACTTCCAGCTGTTCCTCAAGGGCCTGGACAACGAGGCGCTGACGGTCAGCCGCCGGCACGTCGCGGGCGTTCGGAAGCTGATGCAGGTGCTGTAAGCGCAGGCCGGCGGTCGCCGCGCCTGCGGCGACGCGGCCCGCGCGCAGGCCTGAAGCCTGAGGCCTGGCCTGTTATCATCGCGCCAGTTCATCGCTTCCGGAATTGCTCATGTCTCGCGAAATCCGCATTGCTACCCGCAAGAGTGCCCTGGCCCTGTGGCAGGCCGAATATGTCAAGGCGCGTCTGGAAAGTGCCCACCCGGGCCTGAAGGTCAGTTTGGTGCCCATGGTCAGTCGCGGCGACAAGCTGCTCGACGCGCCTCTGGCGAAGATTGGCGGCAAGGGTCTGTTCGTCAAGGAACTGGAGACCGCGCTCCTGGAAAACGAGGCAGACATCGCCGTGCACTCGATGAAAGACGTGCCGATGGAGTTTCCCGAAGGGCTCGGGCTTTATTGCATCTGCGAGCGCGAAGACCCGCGCGATGCCTTCGTTTCCAATCACCATGACAGCCTCGATGCACTGCCGGCCGGCAGCGTGGTCGGCACCTCCAGCCTGCGGCGCCAGGCGCAGCTGCTGGCGCGGCGCCCCGATCTGAAGATCCAGTTCCTGCGCGGCAACGTGAACACGCGCCTGGCCAAGCTCGACGCTGGCGAGTACGACGCCATCATTCTTGCCGCCGCCGGGCTGATCCGCCTCGGCTTCGGCGAGCGCATCCGCGCCTCGATCGGGGTCGATGAAAGCCTGCCGGCCGGCGGGCAGGGGGCCGTCGGTATCGAATGCCGGACCGCCGACAGCGAGCTGCACGCACTGCTTGCTTGTCTCAATCACGACGCCACCGCCGTGCGCGTCAAGGCCGAACGGGCGCTCAACCATCGCCTGAATGGCGGCTGCCAGGTGCCGATCGCCTGCTACGCGGTGCTCGAAGGTGAGCAGCTCTGGCTGCGCGGCCTGGTCGGCCAGCCCGATGGTACCCAACTGCTGCGCGCCGAAGGCCGCGCACCGGCCACAGAGGCTGAAACACTGGGCGTGCAGGTCGCCGAAGCGCTGCTGGCGCAAGGTGCCGAGCAGATTCTCAAGGCGGTATACGGCGAGGCAGGGCACGCGTGAACGGCTGGCGCCTGCTGCTGACTCGGCCTGCAGAGGAGTGCGAGGCGCTGGCCGCCGCGCTAGCCGAGCAGGAGGTGCAGAGCGCCAGTCTGCCATTGCTGGCGATCGAGCCGCTGGCCGAGACCGCCGAGCAGCGCGCCACCATCCTTGAACTCGATCGCTACAGCGCGGTGGTCGTTGTCAGCAAGCCGGCGGCACGCCTGGGGCTGCGACTGGTCGACCGCTACTGGCCGCAGCCACCTTTCGGTCAGCCGTGGTTCAGCGTCGGTGCCGCGACCGGAGCGATCCTGCAGGATTATGGGCTCGAGGTGACCTGGCCCGAGCAGGGCGATGATAGCGAGGCGCTGCTCGCCGTGCCGCGCCTTGCCGAGGCGCTGAGCAAGCCGGACCCCAAAGTACTGATCCTGCGCGGCGAGGGCGGCCGCGAGTTCTTTGCCGAAACCCTGCGCAGCCGCGGCGTGCAGGTCGATATTCTCGAACTCTATCGTCGCCGGCGTCCCGCTTATCCGCCCGGCACGCTGCAGCAGGTCGTTCGTTCGCAGCACCTCAATGGCCTGGTGGTCAGCAGTGGCCAGGGGCTCGAAGCGTTGCGCGCGCTTGCCGCCGAAGCCTGGGCGCAGCTGCGTGAACTACCCTTGTTCGTACCCAGCCCGCGAGTCGCGCAGATGGCGCGTCAGCTCGGGGCCGAGCGGGTGGTGGACTGCCGTGGCGCCGGCACCACGGCGCTGCTGGCAGCGCTGCGCGAAACTCCTATACCCGTCTCCTGAAACAAGGATCGAATTGTGAGCGAAGCAGATTCCAACAAGAAAGAAGCGCCGCAGACGCCGGTCGGCAAGGCGCAGCCAGCCACCGATAGCGCACCGGCTGGCACGGCAAAGCCCGCCGCAGCAAAGCCTGCGACAAAGCCGGGCAAAGGGCTCGCAGCCCTGGCGCTGGCGGTCGGCTTGGGTGGGCTGTTGCTGGGTGGATACGCCTACTGGCAGCTGCAGCAGGTCGCCGAGCGGGAAAGCCGGCAGGCCCAGGCGGCCCAGTCCGCGGTCGATCAGGTCGAGCGATTCGCGGAGCAGAATCGCCAGCTGGCCGAGCGGCTCGGGCGGTTGGAGCAGCTGCCGAGCGCCGAGGAATTCGACGAACGCCGCCGGCTGCTGGCTGCGCTGCAGAGCGATCAGCAGCGGCTCTCCGGTCGCGTCGAGCAGGTGCTCGGCGCCAGCCGCGAGGAGTGGCGCCTGGCCGAGGCCGAGCACCTGCTGCGCATGGCGATGCTGCAGCTGTCGGCGATGCAGGACGTCAAGAGCGCCGAAATGCTGGTGCATGAGGCGGACCTGATCCTGCAGAAGCAGGACGACCCACGCGCCTACGCGACCCGGCAGAAGCTGCTCGAGGGGTTGGAAGCCTTGCGTAGCCTGCCGCAGCTGGATCGCACTGGGCTGTTCCTGCAGCTTGGCGCCCTGCGCGGGCAAACGGCCCGACTGGATGCCCTGGCACCTGAATTCGCGGTGGGCGAGGCGGCCACCGCCGACAGCTCGCGCAGCCAGTGGCAGCGCTGGACCGATGAGCTGAGCCGCTATATCCGGGTCGATCTCGACTCCGAAACCGAGGTGCGTCCGCTGCTGGCCGGGCAAAGCCTGGCGCAGGTGCGCCTCGCCCTGTCGCTGGCGATCGAGCAGGCGCAGTGGGCGGTACTCAACGGCAACAGCGAGGTCTACCGGCAATCGCTGGCACAGGCGCAGGAGATGCTTGCCGGCTATTTCAGCGAGGACAACGGCCAGGCCAGCGGTTTGCGGCGACGCCTTGGCGAGCTCGCCGGCCAGCCGGTCGAGGTGTCATTGCCCGATCTAGCGCCGGCGCTCGAGGCCCTTCAGCGCTACGTGGAAAAGCGTCAGCGAGCAGATGAGGCGCAGCCTGGCCAGCAGCCGGTCGAGCCGGCGCCCGAGGCGCCGCAGGAATCGAGCGAGCCGGAGGAGCAGCCTGCATGAAGCGCCTGGTCCTGTATGTCGTACTGTTGCTTGCGGTGGGCGGCTTTCTCGCCTGGGCGATCGCCCAGAGCCCCGGCTATGTGCTGATTACCTATGACCGTTTCCGTTACGAGTCGACCTTCTGGGTCTTCGTCGCCTTGGTCGCGGCGATCTGGCTGCTGGCGCTGCTGGTGCGTTGGCTGCTCGGCGTGCTGCAGGCCTCCGGCGCGTGGGTCAATCCCTGGTCGCGTCGGCATCGTGAACGGCGGGTGAACAAGGCGTCACGCCTCGGGCAGCGCGAGCTGGCCGAAGGGCAGTGGGCCAAGGCGCTGGGCCACCTGAAGCTGGCCGCCGAGCATGACCGGCAGCCGCTGGTGCACTATCTCGGTGCAGCGCGCGCAGCCAATGAGTTGGGTGAACACGAGCAGAGCGACCAGCTGCTGGGCAAGGCCCGCGATTGCCAGCCGGATGCCGCGCTGGCAATCGGTCTGACCCAGGCTCAGTTGCAGATCGCTCGTCATCAATATGCCGAGGCGCGGGCCTCGCTCAGCGAATTGCAGGCCGATCATCCGCATCACCCGCAGCTGCTCACCCTGTTGCAGCAGCTCTATGTGGAACTGCAGGACTGGCCGGCGCTGTGCCGCCTGCTGCCGGAGCTGCGTAAGCAGCGCGTATTGCCGCCGGCGCGACTGGACGAGCTGGAGCGCCTGGCCTGGACTGCGGCGGTCGAGCAGGCTGGTGTGGAAGAAGGGGCAGCGCCCGAGCAGGCGCGCGAAGCACTGGAGAAGCGCTGGCAGGCTATGCCTGGCGGGCTGCGCAGCGAGCCACTGGTGGTGCGTGCCTATGCCGACGGCCTCGCGCGGCTGGGGGACGAGGGCAAGGCCGAGGAAGTCCTGCTTGCAGCGCTCAAGCGCCAGTTCGACGACCGTCTGGTCGAGCGCTACGGCCTGGTTCGTGGCCGCGAGCCGGCGCGCCAATTGACTAATGCCGAAGGCTGGCTCAAAAGTCACTCGCAGAACGCCGAACTGCTTCTCGCGCTGGGGCGCATCAGCCTGCGCAACGAACTTTGGGGCAAGGCCCGCGACTACTTCGAGGCCAGCCTGCGCATGGAACACCGTGCCGAAACCTGCGCCGAACTCGCACGTCTGCTGACGCAGCTGGGCGACGTCGAGGGTGGCAACCGGTTCTTTCAGCAGGGCCTGGGGCTGATCGATCAGCGCCTCCCGGCGGTCCGCTGAAGCCCCCGGCGTAAGGCCCTGGCGCCGCCGAATATGACGGCGTCACGGCTTTGTGCGAGACGACTTGTAAGGCGCTCCCGCTTTCCTCTACCGTAGCGGGCTTTCCCCGCTGCGGAGTCGCCATGAACTTGGCCAGCCCACGTTCGCCCTTTGTCCTTGCCTTCCTCGCTTGCGTGCTGATGATCGCGGCGGCGCTCTATCTGGAGCACGTCATGGGCTTGGCGCCTTGCCCGCTATGCATCGTGCAGCGCATCTGCGTGATCGGCTTCGGCGTTGTCTGCCTGCTCGCGGCGATTCATGGTCCGGCTGCCACGGGGCGGCGCCTGTATGCCGGCTTCGCAGCGCTATTCGCGCTGTTCGGCGGGGCGACGGCGATCCGCCAGATCTGGCTGCAGAGCATCCCGGCCGATGAGCTGCCGGCCTGCCTGCCGAGCCTGGAATACATGATGGAGGCGCTGCCGTTCCAGGAGATCGCCCGGCTGGTGCTGCATGGCACGGCCGAGTGCGCCGAAGTCAACTGGACGATGCTCGGCCTGAGCATTCCCGAGTGGAGCCTGCTGGGCTTCATCGCGATGCTGGCGTTCGCCGGCTGGCAACTGCTGCGCGGCGGTTGACCCCGCGCTTTCTCGCTCCGCTCTCGATCGAACTCTTGGCGTGCCTCGGTGGTCACTGTACGAGGTGCGCACCCTTGCGAGTCGCTACGGCCATCCGACCGACCTTGCTTGAAGGTTCCCGCGCGGGGGCATAGGCTGCCCCTGTGGTGACGGAAATCGCACCCGCCAGTCGCCCAATGTGCATGCGTGGACACGGCGCCCACGAGGGCCATAGCCAATCGATAAGGGAAGTGAGGTCAACATGCTCGAGAGCTGTCGGAATGCCCAGGAACGCTGGGGTGGTGTGCACCTGCTGATCGACCGTTGGCTGCAGGAGCGGCATGAGCTGATCAACGCCTTCGACCAGCTCCGAGTGGAGAACAGTGACGACGCACGAAAGGCATTGGTCCGGTTCTGCGAGTTGCTGCTCGATTACGTCTCGGCCGGGCACTTTGAAATCTACGAGCAGCTCATCGGAGAGGCCGAGGCTTTCGGGGATGAGCGCGGCATCGAATTGGCGCGGCAGATCTATCCGCGTATCCAGGTGATCACCGAAGTGGCGCTGGCCTTCAACGATCGCTGTGACCAGGGCGATTGTCTGAACAGCCCCGGGCTTGAAGGCGAGCTGCAGCGGCTCGGCCAGCTGCTGCAAGAGCGCTTCGAGCTGGAGGATTGCCTCATCGAAGTGTTGCACAACGCGCATCAGCAGCAGCCCGTCGCCACCGCCTGAGGCGCGACGACGTCAGCGGCTGGCGACCTCGGGGTCGAGCCGCTGGCCGGCCCGCCGCGGGCCGTCTAGTATGGGCGCATCGTTCGGCAAGGAGGCATCGTGATGCCCGCGAAGAAGAAAGCGCTCAATACGCCGCTGCAGTTGCTGCAAGAACTCTCCAACAGTCTGCTCGTTCATTTCGACAAGGCTTGCCGGCAGGCGGTCGCCGAGGCTGAAAGCGCCCTGGCGAAGCTGGAAAAGCAGCGCGGCAAGGCCCAGGACAAGCTGTTGAAAGCACGCGCCCGGCTCGACGAAGCCGGCAGCGCCGGCAAACCCAAGGCTCAAGCCAAGGCGCGCAACCGCATCGAAGAACTCGAGTCGTCCATGGCGCTGCTGCAGGAGCGTCAGGGCGAAATGCTGACCTACCTCGCCGAGCTCAAGCGTGACGTGGCCACCGCCACGGGGTTGGCGCGCGGCATTCAGGAGGTCGAGACGGCGGTCGGTCGGGTCATGCAGCCGGCAGCGGCCAAGGCAGACAAGGCAGCCAGCCCCAAGGCCACGACAACTGCGGCGAAGCGCCCTGCAGCCTCGGCCAAGGCGGCGGCCAGCAAGCCCACCAGCAGCGCACGCGCGCCAGCCAAACCGGTGGCCGCCAAGCGTGCGCCAGGCAAAGCCGCCGCCAGCAGCGCTGCCAATAGCAAGGCGGCGCCGGCGAGCACGGCCAAGCCGAAACCCACCCCCGCGAAGCCGGCCAGTGCGAAGCCGGCGGGTACGAAAGCGCCGGCCGGCAGCAAGGCCGCCGCGAGCAAAGCGGGCGGCAGCACGAAGGCGGCTACGGCGAAAAAGCCCAGCGCGCGAAAGCCCGCACGTCCGGCCAGCAAGGCCACTGAGGCCGTCGCCACCGAGGGAACTCAGCCGGACGCCAGCGCCAGCTGAGTCTCGTGCGCCGCGTCGCGTAGCTGTTGCAGCGCGGCGCGGTCCGCTGTATCCGGTGCCAGGCGTGCCAGCCAGCCTGATTCCATCGAACGCTCTTCCCAGCCTCGGCAGCTTTCCTCCAGCCGGGCAAGCTGAACGCGCTCGGCGTCCAGTTCCAGTTCCTTGATTCGCTCACGCAACCGAGCCAACGCTGGGTCCTGCTCGCTGCTCGTCTTCCAGGCGTGGCGCAGTTGGCGCAGCGGCTCGACCACCGAGCTCTGCCAGTTTTCGGCGGCCGTCTTGAGTTGCGCCACCCGCGGTGCCCGGCACTCGATGGCTCGGCTCTCGAGCCAGGCGGCGCAGAGCAGCAGGCAGACGTCAGCGCCCTTCGCCTGCAGATCCAGACAGGCCTGCTCGACGCCCGGGCGCGCGTAGCAGGCGAGGGCGAACGACCAGAGATCGGCCGGCGGCGAAGCAGGGATTTTTTTCATGGCGCCAGCTTGGCCCTCCGGGTGAACTGATAAACTCCGCCGCCATTATGATCCGACTCCAGAACCTCTCACTACAGCGAGGCCCCCAGCGTCTGCTGGACGGCGCCGACCTCACCCTGCATCCCGGGCAGAAAGCCGGCCTCGTCGGCGCCAACGGTGCCGGCAAGTCGAGCCTGTTCGCGCTTCTGCGTGGCCAGCTCGGTGCCGACGGCGGGGATTGCCAGATACCGCCGAACTGGCGCATTGCGCATATGCGCCAGGAGGTCGATACGCTCGATCGCCTGGCGGTCGACTACGTGCTCGATGGCGACGTCGAGTTGCGCCGCATCCAGGCCGAGCTGGCCGCGGCCGAGGCTGCGCATGACGGCCATGCGCTGGCGCGCCTGCATGGCGAGCTGGACAATGCCGGCGGCTACAGCGCGGATGCCCGGGCTCGCAAACTGCTGGCCGGGCTGGGCTTCGACAGTGCGCAGATGGAGCAGGCGGTGGGCAGCTTTTCCGGCGGCTGGCGGATGCGCCTGAACCTGGCGCAGGCGCTGATGTGCCCCTCCGATCTCTTGCTGCTCGACGAACCGACCAACCACCTGGACCTGGATGCGATCCTCTGGCTGGAGGACTGGCTCAAGAGCTACCCCGGCACCTTGCTGCTGATTTCCCACGACCGCGATTTTCTCGACGCGGTGGTCGACCACGTGGTGCATCTCGAGCAGCGCAAGCTCACGCTTTACCGGGGTGGTTATTCGGCGTTCGAGCGGACCCGTGCCGAGCGCCTGGCGCAGCAGCAGCAGGCCTACGAGAAGCAGCAGGCCCAGCGCGCGCACATGGAGGATTTCATCCGCCGGTTCAAGGCCAAGGCGACCAAGGCACGCCAGGCGCAGAGCCGGATCAAGGCGCTGGAGCGTCTGGAAGAGCTGGCCCCGGCGCACGTCGATTCGCCATTCGACTTCCGTTTCCGTGAGGCCGAGCGGATTTCCAGCCCGCTGCTGGATATGCAGGAAGCCCAGCTGGGTTATGGCGACAAGCGGGTGCTGGACAAGGTCAAACTGCAGCTCGCCCCGGGCGTGCGCATCGGCCTGCTCGGCCCCAACGGCGCCGGCAAGTCGACCCTGATCAAGACCCTCGCCGGTGAGCTGAGCCCGCTGGGCGGCAGGCTGCAGCGCGGCGAGAACCTGGTGATCGGCTATTTCGCCCAGCATCAGCTCGATGCGCTCGACCCCTCGGCCAGCCCGCTGCTGCACCTGCAGCGCATCGCACCGGGCGAGCGCGAGCAGACGCTGCGCGATTTCCTGGGCGGCTTCGATTTCCGCGGCGACCGCTGTGACGAGCCGGTGCTGAATTTCTCCGGTGGCGAGAAGGCGCGCCTGGCGCTGGCGCTGATCGCCTGGGGCAAGCCCAACCTGCTGCTGCTCGACGAACCGACCAACCACCTGGATCTGGAGATGCGCCTGGCGCTGACCCTGGCACTGCAGGACTTCGAAGGCGCTGTGCTGGTGGTTTCGCACGATCGGCATCTGCTCAAGAGCACCACCGATGAATTCCTGCTCGTCGCCGATGGTCGGGTACAGGCCTTCGACGGTGATCTGGAGGACTATGCGCGTTGGCTCGTCGAGTTCCGTGCGCGGCAGGCGCCGCTGACGAGCGAGCCGGCCGGCGAACGGACCGATCGCAAGGCTCAGCGCCAGGCGGCGGCTGCGCTGCGCCAGCAGCTGGCGCCGCACAGGAAGAAGGCGGACAAGCTGGAAGCCGAGCTGGGCAACGTGCAGCAGCGGCTGGCCGAGCTGGAAGCGCAGCTGGCCGACAGCCAGCTGTACGAGGCGGCACGCAAGGATGAGCTGCGCGATCTGTTGGCCCGGCAGGCCGAGCTGAAGAGCCGTGAAGCCGAGCTGGAGGACGCCTGGCTGGAAGCACTGGAGCTGCTCGAAAGCCTGCAGAGCCAGCTGGAGCCCGGTGCATGAACGAGCAGCTGCTGAACATCGCCCAGGAGTGGCGCGGCCCGCTGCTGTTGGCCGCGCAGGTGCTGGCGATCCTGCTCGGTGCCTATCTGCTGCAGCGCCTGGTGGCCCGTGCGCTGACACGCTTGTCGAACCGCTACCCGCTGCCGCCCGAGCTGTTGTTACCGGTGCGCGGCGGCATCCGCTGGCTGATCATGGGCGGCGCGCTGATCATGGTGCTCGAGCGCTTCGGCGTATCGGCGGCCGTGCTCTGGACGGCCATTTCCGGCTTTGTCGCGGTGGCTGCGGTGGCCTTCTTCGCCATCTGGAGCGTGCTGTCCAACCTGCTTTGCGCAGTGCTGATCCTGATGCTCGGCCCGTTCCGTCTGGGCGACGTGGTCGAGCTCGTGGAGTCGTCCGACAAGCCGATCGTCAAGGGCCGGGTGATCGATATCAACCTGCTCTACACCACGCTCGAGGAGGTCGCCGAGGCTGGAACCGGCGCCCTCGTGCAGGTGCCCAACAGTCTGTTCTTCCAGAAGGCCGTGCGCCGTTGGCGCGGCGGCGAAATCCCGCTTCACACCCAACTTCCACACGAGAAATAACTTATGGAATGGCTCAGCAACCCGGAGATTTGGGTCGCTTTCCTGACGTTGACTGCCCTGGAGATCGTCCTCGGCATCGACAACATCATCTTCATCTCCATTCTGGTCAGCCGGCTGCCCAAGGCCGAGCAGCCCCGCGCGCGCTTCTTCGGCCTGGCGCTGGCAATGGGCACGCGCATTCTCCTGCTGCTGTCGATCGCCTGGGTCATGCGTCTGACCAACGACCTGTTCAGCGTGCTCGGGCAGGGCGTCTCGGGCCGTGATCTGATCCTGTTCTTTGGCGGCCTGTTCCTGTTGTTCAAGAGCACCATGGAAATCTGGCACAGCGTCGAGGGCGAGGAAGAGGAGCAGTCGGCCGGCGGTGCGGCCAGGGCCAGCTTCATCGGTATCATCCTGCAGATTGCGGTGATCGATATCGTCTTCTCGCTCGACTCGGTGATCACTGCGGTCGGTCTGGTCGATCACGTGCCGGTGATGATCGCGGCGATCGTCATTGCCGTGCTGGTGATGATGGCGGCGGCCGGCACCATCAGCGACTTCATCGAGCACCACCCGACGCTGAAGATTCTTGCGCTATCGTTCCTCATCGTGGTCGGTACGCTGCTTATCGCCGAGGCCTTCGGCGTGCACGTGCCCAAGGGCTACGTCTATTTCGCCATGGCTTTCTCGCTGGGCGTCGAGGCGCTGAACATCCGCATGCGCAAGGCCATGCGGCGCAAGCTCAAGGAGCCGATGAAGCTCGGCAAGGACCTGCCGGACTGACCGTCCGGCCGCGCTGCAGAGGAGACCTCGCATGACACTGGAAACCTGGCTCGCCTTTTTCGTCGCCTGCTGGATCATCAGCCTCTCGCCAGGTGCCGGCGCCATCGCCTCGATGTCCTGCGGGCTGCAGTACGGCTTCTGGCGGGGTTACTGGAATGCCATCGGGCTGCAACTGGCGCTGCTGCTGCAGATCGCCATCGTCGCCGCGGGCGTCGGTGCCGTGCTGGCGACCTCGGCGCTGGCCTTCAGCCTGATCAAGTGGTTCGGCGTCGCCTACCTGCTGTGGCTGGCGGTCAAGCAATGGCGGGCAATGCCCGAGGCGCTGCAGGATCCTTCGCTCGGGCGTCCCATCGGCCGCCCGCTGAGCCTTGTGTTGCGCGGCTTTCTGGTCAATGCCAGCAACCCCAAGGCGATCGTGTTCATCCTCGCGGTGCTGCCGCAGTTTCTCGACCCGAAGGCGCCGCTGCTGATGCAGTACGTCGCGATGGCCGCGACCATGGTGGTCGTCGATTTGATCGTCATGGCTGCCTACACGGGGCTTGCTGCGCGTGTCCTGCGCCTGCTGCGCACGCCGCGTCAGCAGCGCCTGGTCAATCGTACCTTCGCCGCCATGTTTGCCGGGGCCGCCGCGTTGCTGGCCACCGTGCGCCGGGCGGCCGCATGACGCTGCCGGCACCGCTGCGGATTTGGATCGACGCCGACGCCTGCCCGCGGGCAGCGAAGGATCAGGTGGTCAAGTTCGCACTCAAGCGCGGTTTCGAGGTGCTGCTGGTCGCCGGGCAGAGTCAGGTCAAGCCCCCATTCGCCTGTGTCCGGTTGATCGTGGTCCCCAGCGGCCCGGATGCGGCAGACGATTACCTGGTCGAGCACGCCATGCCGGGTGAGCTGGTGATCTGCAGCGACGTGCCGCTGGCCGATCGGCTGGTGAAGAAGGGCGTCGCCGCGCTCGACCCGCGCGGGCGCGAATTCGACGAGCGCAACATGGGCGAGCGCCTGGCGGTGCGCAACCTGTTCAGCGACTTGCGCGATCAGGGCCAGATGGGCGGTGGGCAGGCCAGCTACGGCGAGCGCGACCGCCAGGCCTTCGCCAACGCGCTGGACCGCCTGCTTACGCGCTTGTCGCGGTCACGCTGAGGCGCGCCGTCAGCCAGTCGCGCAACGCCGGCAGGGGCAGCGGGCGGCTGAACAGATAGCCCTGGATGTAGTCGCAGCGATTGTCCTGCAGATGGGCCAGCTGCGTCCGGTCTTCCACCCCTTCGGCCACTACCTTGAGCTGCAGCTTGTGCGCCATCGCCACGATCGCAGCGGTGATGGCGCGGTCGTTGGCCTGTTCGGCGATCTCCCGAACGAAGGCGCGGTCGATCTTCAGCGTATCCAGTGGCAGCTTGCTGAGATAGGCCAGTGACGAGTAGCCGCTGCCGAAATCGTCGATGGATATCTTCAGGCCCAGCTGGCGCACCTGCTCGAGGTTGCGCACCGCGGCGACAAAGTCGTTCATCAGGGCGTTTTCGGTGACTTCGAGTGAAACCCGGCTCGGCGCCAGCCCGGTATCGGCCAGGATCCGCGCGACCACCTTCGGCAGGAAGGGACTGCCCAGGTTCAGGGCCGAGCAGTTGATCGCCACGCGCAGGTCGTGCCCGGCGGCGAGCAGCTCGACGAGATCCTGGCAGGCGCGCCGGGCAACCCAGCTGTCCAGCTCGCCGACGAAACCGTTGCGCTCGGCCAGGCCGACGAAGCGCTCCGGGCTGATGAAGCCCAGCTGCGGATGCTGCCAGCGCACCAGCGCCTCGAGGCCGATCGGCTGGCCGCTACGGCAATCGACGATCGGCTGGTAATGCACCGCCAGCTGGTTGCCGCGGATCGCCTGGCGCAGGTCCTGTTCGAGGGCGAGATTCTCACGCGCCTGTTGCTCGAGAGCGGGATCGAAGCGCAGCGCGCGGTTGCGCCCGCTGGCCTTGCACTGGCCGACCGCGAGCCCCGCGTGACGAAACAGCGTGTCAAAGCTGCTGCCGTCCTCCGGATACTGGCTGATGCCGATGCTCGCGGTCAGGCACAGCTGGACATCCTCGATCGGCAGCGGTGGCCGCAACTGTTCGAGGATGCGTCCTGCCAGTTCCTGGGCGGCCTGCAGGTCGCCAAGGGTGAGCACGCAAAATTCGTCGCCGGAAAAGCGCGCCAAGCGGTCATGCGTGCCGAGCACCGCGCGGATACGCTGGGCGACCAGTTGCAGCGCCAGATCACCGCTGCGATGACCGAGGCTGTCGTTGATGCGCTTGAAGTTGTCCAGGTCCACCACCAGTACGGCCAGGGCCTCGGCCTGCTCCCGTGCGACTAGCAGCTGGCTGACCATTTCGGTGAACGCCCGGCCGTTGAGCAGGTTGGTTAGCGGATCGTAGTGGGTCATCGCGTTGAGCTGGTGCTCGGCCCGGTGCAGCGCCTCGCGCTGTTCGCTGAAGCGTTGCTCGGCCCAGCTTGCGGCGATGCCGGCGACGATCACCAGCAGTGCCACCACGCCGATGGCCAGCGCCAGGGCTTGCTGGTGTCCGCTGCCGGCGTGCGTGGCGATCTGCAGCAGCAGGCTGCGCGGCACCGCCAGCACCAGTGCGTGCATGCCGGTGTAATGCATGGACACGATGGCCAGGCCCATGACCAGACCACAGGCGCCCCGTTGCCAGTGGTGGCTGCGGCCATGGTGTTCGCGGAAGTGGAAGCCCAGGACCAGCGCCACCAGCACGGCGGCGATGGCAATCAGGATCGACAGGCCGAAGGCCCAGGGCTCGTAGTGCAGCGTGGCCGCCGAGCGAATGGCCGCCATCCCGGTGTAGTGCATCGCGGCAATGCTGGTGCCGGCGGCGGTAGCCGCCAGGCCGTACTGCCAGCTGCGCAGGCGCTCGCGGCCGAGCAGGCGCATGACCAGGTAGGAGGTGGCCACGGCGATCACCAGCGAGAGCAGGGTAACCCGGTGATCGTAGGCAATATCCAGTGGCGCCTGAAACGCCAGCATCGCGATGAAGTGCATCGACCAGATACCGCCGCCCAGGGCTAGGGCGCCGACCCAGCGCCAATATTCGCGATAGCGCGCCTCAACGCTCTGGCTGACGCGATGCGCCAGAGCCAGCGCGGTGTAGGCCGCGGCGCTGGCGACCAGGTATGACAACAGCACCAGGCCGGGATCGTGCGAGGCGCCGGGCAGGGCGATCTGGTCTGGCGGCAGGGAGGACAGCAGCAGTCGGCTCATGGGCAGCACTCAAGGTCTGGGCGTCCTGCCTCACGAATAGTGGCAATAGGCTATTGCTTTGCGCGGCAAGTGGAAAGGGCCGCCGCTTCGCCTGTATCGGCCGCTCAGCCGCAGAGATAAGTGCCGGTGCCGACGGCGATCAACACGCCCGCTTCGTTGTGCAGTTCCGAGCGCACCACGGCGACCTTGTTGCCCGAGCGCAGCAGGGTGGCCGTGGCGCTGAAGCGCTGGCCTCGCCCGGGGCGCAGGTAGTCGATGCGCAGGTCGATGGTGCCCAGCCGCGCAAGCCGGATGGCGCGTTCGGATTCGTCCAAATGGCGGTGCCGATCGAACGCGCCGACCATTGCCATGGCCCCGCCGACCACGTCGAGCAGCGAGGCGATCACGCCGCCATGCAGGATGCCGTGGACGAAGTTGCCGACCAGTTGTGGCTGCATCGGCAGATGCATCACCACGCGCTCGGCGGAGACTTCGTCGAGCTCGATGCCCAGCTCCCGGTTGAACGGAATGCGCTCGAACAGCTGGCGTACGGCTTCGTGTTCGGACAGGCTCAGTTCACTGTGCTCGCTCATGGCCGCGCTCCACAAAAATGAAACGTCACGCTGCATCAGAGTAGGCGGTCGGCGCCAGAGGCGGGGCAGCTGCGGCGGGGCGATTGGCCGGATCACCCTTGCTCGGGCGGCCCGCTGGCGCGGCCCGCCCGGTCGGCGTCAGGCTTCGTGGGTCAGCTCGAGTACGCGGTCGACCAGCTTGTAGATGCCGCCGGCGGCCTCGCTGATCGATTCGGCGAGCATGTAGGCAGGCGTGGTGACCAGCTTGTGCTTGGTGTCCTCGACGATGTCGTTGACTTCGCAGGCCTGATGCTCGACGCCCATCTGCACGGCTGCCTTGGCTGCATCCGCCTCGTCGCTGCCGAGCGTGCAGACCACGCCCTGGCCGAAGATCTGCGCCGCCATCGTCGGTGCGATGCACATCATGCCGATCGGCTTGCCGGCCTGGGCGAATGCCTGGGCCACGCGCAGCACCTCCGGAAGCACCGTGCAGTTCGCCCCGGCGCTGGCGAAATCGGAAAGATTCTTCGCCGCACCGAAGCCACCCGGCAGGATCAACGCGTCGAAGTCCTCGGCGCGCGCCTCGCGCAGGTCCTTGATATTGCCGCGTGCCAGGCGCGCGGACTCGACCAGCACGTTACGGCTCTCGTTCATCTCCTCGCCGGTCATGTGATTGACCACATGCGCCTGCGCGATGTCGGGTGCGAAACACTGCACGGCGGCGCCACGCTGGTCCAGGCGCAGCAGGGTAGCGACGCTTTCGTAGATTTCCGAGCCGTCGTAGACACCGCAGCCGGACAGGATCACGGCGACTTTCTTGTTCATGGCGATACTCCTGGAATGGTTCGACGCCCCGGGGCCGGGGCTGGCGTAAAGGCGATGCTAAAGCCTGCAGAGCATGGAGGTAAGCCCTGCCTAGGCGTTGGATGGCGGGCGGGCACGGCCGTTCCTTCGAGTGCGCGGCGTTCGCCGAGGTGCGCGGACAAAGCACTGGCACAGGCGCCACGGGCTGGCCATAATGTCGGATTCGCGGTGGCGTCGCCTGTTGTAACAGTTCTGTCATGCCGCCGGCCTATATATGTCACATTCGCGCCCGCTCTGCGGGCCAGGAGTCCGTTGTGAGCTTCGTTCCTGCCGATCGACTTTTTCCCGCCACTCGCCTGCGTCGCAATCGTCGCGACGATTTCTCGCGTCGCCTGGTGCGCGAGAACGCGCTGACCGTCGACGATCTGATCCTGCCGGTGTTCGTGCTCGACGGCGAGAACCGCCGTGAGAGCGTGCCGTCGATGCCGGGCGTCGAGCGGCTGTCGATCGATCTGCTGCTCGAGGAGGCCGAAGAACTGGTTGCGCTGGGTATTCCGGCACTGGCGCTGTTCCCGGTCACGCCGCTGGAGAAGAAGTCGCTGGACGCCGCCGAGGCCTGGAACCCGGAGGGCATCGCCCAGCGTGCCACGCGTGCCCTGCGTGAGCGCTTTCCGGAACTCGGCATCATCACCGATGTGGCGCTCGACCCCTTCACCACTCACGGGCAGGACGGCATCCTCGATGAGCACGGCTACGTGCAGAACGACATCACCGTCGATGCGTTGGTGCGCCAGGCGCTGTCGCATGCCGAGGCCGGCGCCCAGGTGGTCGCGCCTTCGGACATGATGGACGGGCGCATCCAGGCCATCCGCGAAGCGCTGGAGGTGGCCGGCCATCACAACGTGCGCATCATGGCCTACTCGGCCAAGTACGCCAGCGCCTACTACGGCCCGTTCCGCGATGCCGTCGGTTCGGCCGGCAACCTCGGCAAGAGCAACAAGAATACCTACCAGATGGATCCGGCCAACGGCGACGAGGCGCTGCACGAAGTCGCCGCGGACCTGGCCGAAGGCGCCGACATGGTCATGGTCAAGCCGGGGCAGCCGTACCTGGACATCGTCTGGCGCGTGAAAGAGGCGTTCAAGGCGCCGACCTTTGTCTATCAGGTGAGCGGCGAGTACGCCATGCACATGGCGGCCATTCAGAACGGCTGGCTTTCGGAGGCGGTCATCCTCGAGTCTTTGGTCGGCTTCAAGCGCGCCGGAGCCGATGGCATCCTCACCTACTTCGCCAAGCACGCCGCACAACAATTGAAACGGGGCCAGTGAGCCCGAGGCACTCATGAATCAGGGACTCAGCGAAACGCAGTTGCAGATCGATGAAACGCAGGAGGCGCTGCCGGCCCAGGCCGGCGTCGAGGTGCCCGTGCCCGAGACGCCGGCAGTCGAGCCGGAAGCGGCTCCGGTCGCGCCGGTTCCGAGCCTGGACGACACCAGCCTGTACATCCATCGCGAGCTGTCGCAGCTGCAATTCAATATCCGCGTGCTGGAGCAGGCGCTGGACGAGTCCTACCCGCTGCTCGAGCGGCTGAAGTTCCTGCTGATCTTTTCCAGCAACCTCGACGAGTTCTTCGAGATCCGCGTTGCCGGCCTGAAAAAACGCGTCACCTTTGCCCGCGAGCAGGCCGGCGCCGACGGCTTGCAGCCCCATCAGGCGCTGGCGCGAATCTGCGAGCTGGTGCATGAGCAGGTCGACCGGCAGTACGCGATTCTCAACGAGGTACTGCTGCCGGAACTGGCCAAGCATCAGATCCGCTTCATTCGTCGACGCCACTGGACGGCCAAGCTCAAGGCCTGGGTGCGGCGCTATTTCCGCGACGAGATCGCGCCGATCATCACGCCCATCGGGCTCGACCCGACGCACCCCTTTCCGCTGCTGGTGAACAAGAGCCTGAACTTCATCGTCGAGCTGGAAGGCATCGATGCGTTCGGCCGTGACTCCGGGCTGGCGATCATTCCGGCGCCGCGCTCGCTGCCGCGGGTCATCCGCGTGCCGGAGGAGGTCAGCGGGGCGGGCGATCACTTCGTGTTTCTGTCGTCGATGATCCATGCACACGCCGACGACCTGTTCCACGGCATGCGGGTCAAGGGCTGCTACCAGTTCCGCCTGACGCGTAATGCCGACCTCTCGGTCGATACCGAGGACGTCGAGGACCTCGCACGTGCGCTGCGCGGCGAGCTGATCTCGCGGCGCTACGGCGATGCGGTGCGCCTGGAGGTGGTCGACACCTGCCCGAAACACCTGGCGGACTTCCTGCTCAAGCAGTTCGGCCTGGCCGAAAGCGAGATGTATCGGGTCAATGGCCCGGTCAACCTGACCCGGCTGTTCAGCGTCACCGGCCTGGACAGTCATCCGGAGCTGCAATACGCGCCGTTCACCCCAGCGATCCCCAAGCTGCTGCAGAACAGCGAGAACATCTTCAACGTCATCAGCAAGCAGGACATTCTGCTGATGCACCCGTTCGAATCCTTCACGCCGGTGGTCGACCTGCTGCGTGAAGCGGCCAAGGACCCGCACGTGCTGGCCGTCAAGCAGACGCTGTACCGCTCGGGCGCCAACTCGGAGATCGTCGACGCCCTCGTCGAGGCGGCGCGCAACGGCAAGGAGGTCACCGCGGTGATCGAGCTGCGTGCGCGTTTCGACGAGGAATCGAACCTGCAACTGGCCAGTCGGCTGCAGCAGGCCGGCGCCGTGGTGATCTACGGTGTGGTCGGCTACAAGACCCACGCCAAGATGATGCTGATCCTGCGTCGCGAAAACGGCGAACTCTGCCGCTACGCGCACCTGGGTACCGGCAACTACCACGCCGGCAACGCGCGCCTGTACACCGACTACAGCCTGCTGACCTCCGATGACGCGCTGTGCGAGGACGTCTCCAAGCTGTTCAGCCAGCTGATCGGCATGGGCAAGGTGATGCGCATGAAGAAGCTGCTGCATTCGCCGTTCACCCTGAAGAAGACGCTGCTCGACCTCATCGCGCTGGAGACGCAGCATGCCGCCGAGGGCAAGCCGGCGCACATCATCCTCAAGGTCAACGCGCTGACCGACGCGAAGATGATCAAGGCGCTGTACAAGGCCAGCCAGACAGGCGTGCGTATCGACCTCATCGTGCGGGGCATGTGCTGCCTGCGCCCGGGCATCGCCGGGGTATCGCACAACATCCAGGTGCGCTCGATCATCGGACGCTTCCTCGAGCACAGCCGGGTGTTCTATTTCCACAACGACGGCGACGAAAAGCTCTACCTGTCGAGTGCCGACTGGATGGAGCGCAACCTCGACCGACGGGTGGAAACCTGCTTCCCGGTCGAAGGCAAGAAGCTGGTGACGCGGGTGAAGAAGGAACTCGAGGCCTTGCTGACCGACAACACGCAGAGCTGGATCCTGCAGCCCGACGGCAGTTACGTGCGCAACAGCCCGAGTGGCAATCAGCTCGCGCGCAACGCCCAGAACACCCTGCTCGAGCGGCTCAGCAACACCACGGGGCGTTAACGGCGGCGGCTGCGCGCAAACGAAACGCCCGGCTTTGGCCGGGCGTTTTCGTCAGCGCAGGTCTCGATCAGCGCACATCCAGCGTGAAATCGATGCGCTTGAGCCACTCGGCTTCCTGGGCGAAATCGGCGGCGGTCAGCGGGTTGCTACCCAGCCAGCCCTCGGGAAACAGCACGTGCAAGCAGTCGCCGTCGGCCCTGAGCTGGTAGTCCGGCGCCTGCTGCGGGCCGCGGATGTGATGGAAGAGGATGGCGAAGCGCAGCAGTACGCAGAGGCGGGTCAGCTTGACGCCGTCCTCGCTGAGCTCTTCGAACTTGGCCTTGGGAATATTGCGGCGGTGGCCGCGGACCAGCAGTGCCAGCATCTGCTGGTCCTGGCGCGAGAAGCCGGGCAGGTCGGAATGCTCGATCAGGTAGGCGCCGTGCTTGTGGTAGTGGTAGTGGGCAATGTCGAGGCCCACCTCGTGGATGCGGGCCGCCCAGCCGAGCAGTTCACGCAGACGCTCGTCGTCCAGGCCCCAGTCGGCCGCCACCTGGTCGAAGGCTTCCAGTGCCTTGGCTTCGACGCGCGCGGCCTGTTCGGTGTCGACGTGATAGCGCTCCATGAGAAAGCTCAGCGTGCGATCGCGCACATCCTCGCGGTGATGTCGGCCGAGCAGGTCGTAGAGCACACCCTCGCGCAGCGCGCCTTCGGAATGACTCATGCTCTGCAGCTCGAGCGCGTCGAAAATGGCCTCGAGGATGGCCAGGCCGGCCGGGAACACGCCGCGGCGGTCCGGCTTGATGCCGTCCAGTTCGATGCGCTCGACATCGCCGAGCTTGAACAGGCGACCCTTGAGCCAGGCGATCCCGCCCGGGTTGACCTCGCCGTTGCCCTGGCCGCCGGCCTGGATAGCCTGCGCCACGGCGCGGATCGTGCCGGAGGCACCGATGCTCTGCTCCCAGCCCAGCCGGCGCAGGCCCTGCTCGATGCCCATGAGTTCCAGGCGCGCCGCTGTGTAGGCCTGCGCGTAGCGGGCCGGGGTGATCTTGCCATCGCGAAAGAAGCGCTGGGTGTAGCTGACGCAGCCCATCTGCAGGCTCTCGCGCAGCTGTGAATCGAAGTGCTCGCCGATGATGAATTCCGTGCTGCCGCCGCCGATGTCCGCCACCAGGCGCTTGCCGGGCGCGCCGGGGTAGGTGTGGGCGACGCCGAGGTAGATCAGGCGGGCCTCCTCGCGACCGGAGATCACCTCGACCTGATGGTTGATGATCGATTCGGCGCGGCGAATGAACTCGGCACGGTTGCGCGCCTCGCGCAGGGCGTTGGTGCCGACCACGCGCACCGCGCCTTCGGGCAGATGGTTGACCAGCTGGGCGAAACGCCGCAGGCAGTCCAGGCCGCGCTGCATGGCGGCCTCATCAAGCACCCGCTGTTCGGTGATGCCGGCGGCCAGCTGCACCTTTTCGCCGAGCCGCTCGAGGATGCGCAGTTCTCCGTTACTGGTACGGGCCAGAACCATGTGGAAGCTGTTCGAGCCCAGGTCGAGGGCGGCGATCAAGGGAAAGGCGTCAGAGGAGGTCGTGCGCATGAATGGATCTCGGTGCGGAACCGCAACATCGTGACATGATCGACAGCCCATCGCCAACGCAGGGCGACGTCGTGCCGCTGTAGCGGGCATCCTCGTGTGGAATGTCCGGGCGATGGGCTGTGGCTTTCGGTCCGTCGGCAACGGGGCTATGATGACGCCCACTTTCAGTTCGGAACCTGGAGATCATCCATGAGCGAGTACATCCACAATGTTACCGACACCAGCTTCGAGCAGGACGTGCTCCAAGCGGACGGTCCGGTGCTGGTCGACTACTGGGCCGAATGGTGCGGTCCCTGCAAGATGATCGCTCCGGTGCTCGACGAGATTGCCAAGGACTACGAGGGCAAGCTCAAGGTGTGCAAGCTGAACATCGACGAGAATCAGGAAACCCCGCCCAAGTACGGCGTGCGCGGCATCCCGACGCTGATGCTGTTCAAGAACGGCAACGTCGAGGCGACCAAGGTTGGCGCGCTGTCCAAGTCGCAGCTGGCGGCGTTCCTCGATAGCAACATCTGAGCCTTCTGGTTCGACCAAAGCCCCCGCCGCCGCGGGGGCTTTTTTATGGAAGCAGGGTGGACGCTTGCTCCATGCGGTGATAAATTCGGCCCCGCGACGCATTCTTCCGTCGCCCTCTTGCATGTCGTCGCCGACGCACTTCAGCCTCTTGAAGCATAACGAACTCTCGTTCGTCTCCTGCAGCTCGGCCGCCCAAGCCAACGCTTCCATACCCCTTCCTGATCTTTCTATGAATCTGACCGAACTCAAGCAAAAGCCCATCACCGAACTGCTGGAAATGGCCGAACAGATGGGCATCGAAAACATGGCCCGTTCGCGCAAGCAGGACGTGATCTTTTCCCTGCTCAAGAAGCATGCGAAGAGCGGCGAAGAGATTTCCGGTGACGGTGTGCTGGAGATCCTGCAGGACGGTTTCGGCTTCCTGCGCAGCGCGGATTCCTCCTACCTGGCCGGCCCCGATGACATCTACGTCTCGCCGAGCCAGATCCGCCGCTTCAACCTGCGCACGGGTGACACCATCGTCGGCAAGATTCGCCCGCCGAAGGAAGGCGAACGCTATTTCGCCCTGCTGAAGGTGGACTCGATCAATTACGATCGTCCCGAGAATGCCAAGAGCAAGATCCTGTTCGAGAACCTTACTCCGCTGTTCCCCAATGAACGGCTGAAAATGGAGGCCGGCAACGGCTCCACCGAGGATCTCACCGGCCGCGTGATCGACCTGACCGCGCCGATCGGCAAGGGCCAGCGCGGCCTGATCGTCGCCCCGCCGAAAGCGGGCAAGACGATCATGCTGCAGAACATCGCGGCCAACATCACCCGCAACAATCCCGAATGCCACCTGATCGTCCTCCTGATCGACGAGCGTCCGGAAGAAGTCACCGAGATGCAGCGCACCGTGCG
This sequence comes from Stutzerimonas sp. CXK-1, assembly GCF_057738225.1. Lineage (NCBI taxonomy): Bacteria > Pseudomonadati > Pseudomonadota > Gammaproteobacteria > Pseudomonadales > Pseudomonadaceae > Stutzerimonas > Stutzerimonas sp. CXK-1. Next base: position 574,412 of record NZ_CM173217.1, read on the forward strand.
CGGCGAAGTGGTCGCCTCCACCTTCGACGAGCCGCCGACCCGCCACGTGCAGGTCGCCGAAATGGTGATCGAGAAGGCCAAGCGCCTGGTCGAGCACAAGAAGGACGTGGTCATTCTGCTCGACTCCATCACCCGTCTGGCGCGCGCCTACAATACCGTGATCCCGAGCTCCGGCAAGGTGCTGACCGGTGGTGTCGACGCCCATGCGCTGGAAAAGCCCAAGCGCTTCTTCGGCGCGGCGCGCAACATCGAGGAAGGCGGCAGCCTGACCATCCTCGCCACCGCGCTGGTGGAAACCGGCTCGAAGATGGACGAGGTGATCTACGAGGAATTCAAGGGCACCGGCAACCTGGAGCTGCAGCTGGACCGCCGCATCGCCGAGAAGCGCGTGTTCCCGGCGATCAACATCAACCGCTCCGGCACCCGCCGCGAGGAGTTGCTGACTGCCGAGGACGAGCTGCAGCGCATGTGGATCCTGCGCAAGCTGCTGCATCCGATGGATGAGATCGCAGCCATCGAGTTCCTGCTCGACAAGCTCAAGGACACCAAGACCAACGACGAATTCTTCATGTCGATGAAGCGCAAGTAAGCGTCGGGTCGTTTCACCGAGGCCGGGGAAACCCGGCCTTCGTCTGTCTGCCGGTTTGGATTTGCCCGCCCCGCGGCTACACTCTGCGGCCGAACCCTGCCGGACCCTGCGAGGCTCATGCATGCAGTACCGTGATCTGCGCGAATTCATCAGTGGCCTGGAACAGCGCGGCCAGCTCAAGCGCATCGCCACGCCCGTGTCGCCTGTGCTGGAGATGACCGAGATCTGCGACCGCACCCTGCGCAAGCAGGGGCCGGCGCTGCTGTTCGAGCAGCCGAGCGGCTTCGACATGCCGGTGCTCGGTAACCTGTTCGGCACGCCTGGGCGCGTGGCGCTGGGCATGGGTGCCGAGGATGTCTCCGAGCTGCGCGAGATCGGCAAGCTGCTGGCTTTCCTCAAGGAGCCGGAGCCGCCCAAGGGCCTGAAAGATGCCTGGAGCAAGCTGCCGATCTACAAGAAGGTCATCAGCATGGCGCCCAAGGTGCTCAAGGATGCGCCCTGTCAGGAGGTCGTGCTCGAGGGCGATGACGTCGACCTCGGGCGAATTCCGGTGCAGCACTGCTGGCCGGGGGATGCCGCGCCGCTGATCACCTGGGGCCTGACCATCACCCGCGGGCCGAACAAGGAGCGGCAGAACCTCGGCATCTACCGCCAGCAGGTGATCGGCCGCAACAAGGTGATCATGCGCTGGCTCAGCCATCGTGGCGGCGCGCTGGACTACCGCGAGTGGTGCCAGAAGTATCCGGATCGGCCGTACCCGGTGGCCGTGGCCCTGGGCGCAGATCCGGCGACCATTCTCGGCGCGGTCACACCGGTGCCCGACACCCTTTCCGAGTATGCCTTCGCCGGCCTGCTGCGCGGCTCGCGCACCGAGCTGGTCAAGGCGATCGGCTCGGACCTGCAGGTGCCGGCCTATGCCGAGATTGTTCTCGAGGGGCACATCCACCCGGGCGAGACCGCACCGGAAGGCCCCTACGGCGACCACACCGGTTACTACAACGAGGTCGACACCTTTCCGGTGTTCACCGTCGAGCGCATCACCCATCGCCGCCAGCCGATCTACCACAGCACCTATACCGGGCGTCCGCCGGACGAGCCGGCGATTCTCGGCGTGGCACTGAACGAGGTGTTCGTACCGATTCTGCAGAAGCAGTTCCCGGAGATCGTCGACTTCTACCTGCCGCCGGAGGGCTGTTCCTACCGCATGGCGGTGGTGACGATGAAGAAGCAGTACCCGGGCCACGCCAAGCGGGTGATGCTCGGCGTCTGGTCCTTTCTGCGCCAGTTCATGTACACCAAGTTCGTCATCGTCACCGACGACGACATCAATGCGCGTGACTGGAATGACGTGATCTGGGCCATCACCACTCGCATGGATCCCAAGCGCGATACGGTGCTGATCGACAACACGCCGATCGACTACCTGGATTTCGCCTCGCCGGTCTCTGGGCTCGGCTCGAAGATGGGCCTGGATGCGACGCACAAATGGCCGGGCGAGACCAGCCGCGAATGGGGCAGGGCCATCGTTCAGGACGAGGCGGTCAAGCGCCGTGTCGATGAACTCTGGGGCCAGCTGGGCATCGACTGAACACAGGGGCGCGCAGACGCCCTGCAGCCTTGGCGGACACACCGCTCGACAATTCGACGTGCACATGAAAGTAACCTTGCAACCATCCGGTGCCGTGCTCGAGGTAGAGCCCGGCGAACGTATTCTCGATGCGGCCAGGCGCCAGGGCTTCGAGTGCCCGCAGAGCTGTCGCAACGGCAACTGTCATATCTGTGCCTCGCTGCTGGTCGAAGGGCGCGTGCGGCAGGATGGCGAAGTGCGCGACCACGGCGAACTGCTCGCCTGCCTGGCCGAGCCGCTGGAAGATTGCGTGCTGCACTGGGATGGCGTACTGGCGCCCGGCGAGTTGCCGGTGCGCGAGCTGAGCTGCCAGCTGGCCGCGTATGAAGCGGTCGGCGGTGACGTGGTGCGTCTGTTGCTACGGTTGCCGGCCGGGCGGCAGCCGCGCTATTACGCCGGCCAATATGTGCTGCTGCAGCGCGAGGACGGCGAATGGTCGGCGTTCTCGCTGGCGTCGGCGCCAGGCAGTGGTCGCGAACTGGAGCTGCACGTACTGGCGCGCGATGCGTCAGCCATCGAGCTGCTGGCTTTCATCAGACGTCAGGGGTTCGCCCGAGTGCAGATGCCCTTCGGCGATACGCATCTGGCCGAGCTGCCGGATGGGCCGCTGGTGCTGGTGGCGGCCGGAACCGGCATGGCGCAGATGCACAGCCTGATCGAATACTGCCGTGCCGCCGGGTTCGCCCATCCCGTGCATCTGTACTGGGGCGTGCGCCGGCCCGAAGATTTCTATCAGCTGCGGCATTGGGACGAGTGGCGGCGCATGCCCAATCTTCACCTTCACCGCGTGGTCAGCGACGTCTGCGATTGGGGCGGTCGTTGCGGGCTGCTGCACGAGGCGATTCGCCAGGACTTCAGTAACCTCAAGTCGCTGCATGTCTATGCCAGCGGTTCGCCGGCGATGGTGTACGGCACGCTGGATGCACTGGTCGAGGCCGGTATGGACCCGCATCAGATGCGGGCCGACGTCTTTGCCTATGCACCGCGTGAGAGCTGACTGCCGCCAATGCAAAACGCCGGGTTCGCCCGGCGTTTTGCTTTTTGCTCTCAGCGCACCTGGCGTTGCTGCAGAAGCAGGTTCTTGTAGCCGCTGCCGGCCAGCGTCTTCTGCGCGAGGTTGAGTTGCTCGCGGGTGGTGAAGGGGCCGACCAGCACGCGGAACCAGGGCTCTTCGCGTACCGTGACCCGCTCGACGCGAACGTCCTGGCCAAGCAGGATGATCTGTGCGCGCACCTTGTCGGCTTCGACCTGCTTGCGGAACGAGCCGGCCTGCAGGAAGAACTGGGTGACCGGCGCCTTCGCTACCGTGGGCGGAGGCGGCGGCACCTGCCCGCTGAGTGCGGCGAGCGCGCGCTCCTCATCTAGCTTCGCAGCCTGCTCGGGCGTCACCGCTTTGGCTGGCGCCTCCGGCTCCTTCGTCTCCGGCGGCAGGATCACTTCGGACTCGGGCAGCAGGGTGTAGAAGTCGTACTTCGGCTTCGGCGGCTGCTCGCCCTGTGGCTTGGGCTTGGCTTGCTGCTTGGCTTGCGGCGGCTCCTTGGTGCGCTTGATCTCGTCGCCGCCGGGTTCGAGCGTGGCGAGGAATACGAGAAACCCGCCGATCGCCAGGCCGCAGACCAGCCAGACCCAGCCCGGCACATTCTTTTTCGCCGGTGCCTGATAGCGGCTGGCGCCGCGTTTGGGTGCGGCTTTCTTCCGTGCTGCCACTTACATCCGCTCCAGTGGTTCCAGGCCAAGCAACTCCAGGCCCTGTTTCAGCGTGCGGCCGGTCAGTGCGGCCAGGCGTAGGCGGCTGGTGCGCACGGCTTCGTCCTCGGCGGCCAGGACCGGGCAGTTCTCGTAGAAGCTCGAGAACAGGCCGGCGAGGTCGTACAGGTAGCTGCATAGCAGGTGGGGCTCACCTTTCTCGCCAACGCTGTTGAGCGTTTCGCCGAACTGCGCCAGCTTTGCGGCCAGTGCCTGCTCCTGCTCGGCGTCGAGCTGAATGTGCCCGTCGACCTCTTGCATGCCCTTGCCCAGCTTGCGGAACAGGCTGGCCACGCGGGTGTAGGCATAAAGCAGGTAGGGTGCGGTGTTGCCTTCGAAGCTGAGCATCAGGTCGAAGTTGAAGCGGTAATCGCTGGTGCGATGCTTGGACAGGTCTGCGTATTTCACCGCGCCGACGCCTACGGCGCGGGCGATGTTGCGCAGTTCCGCCTCGTCGAGGTCGGGGTTCTTCTCGCTGACCAGGGCATAGGCGCGCTGCTCGGCTTCGTCGAGCAGGTCGATCAGCTTAACCGTGCCGCCGTCGCGCGTCTTGAATGGCCGGCCGTCCGCACCGTTCATGGTGCCGAAGCCCATGTGCTCGAGCTGCAGTTGCTCGCGCACGAGCCCAGCGCGACGCGCGACGGCAAACACCATCTGGAAGTGCAGGGCCTGGCGCTGGTCGACGAAGTACAGCACGCGATCGGCGTTCAGCGTCTGGCTGCGGTAATTCAGCGAGGCCAGGTCGGTGGTGGCGTAGAGGTACCCGCCTCCGGCCTTCTGCACGATGACCGGCAGCGGCTTGCCTTCGGCGTTCTGGAATTCCTCGAGGAACACGCACTGGGCGCCTTCGTCCTCGGTGAGCAGGCCCTTGGCGCGCAGCGTCTCGACGATGCCCGGCAGGGCGTCGTTGTACGCGCTCTCGCCCTTGACGTCGGCAGGGCTCAGCTTGACGTTCAGGCGGTCGTAGATCTTCTGGCAATGCGACAGGGAGATTTCGTTGAAGCGGGTCCACAGGCGCAGGCACTCGGCATCCCCGGCCTGCAGCCGGACCACCAGCTCACGTGCCCGGTCGGCAAAGGCGGGGCTTTCGTCGAAACGCTGCTTGGCGGCTCGATAGAACTGCTCGAGGTCGGCCAGCTCGCTTTCCGCCGCGGCAGGTTTCTCCTCCAGATAGGCCAGCAGCATGCCGAACTGGGTGCCCCAGTCGCCCACATGGTTCTGGCGGATCACCTCGTCGCCGAGAAACTCCAGCACCCGACCGACGGCGTCACCAATGATCGTCGAGCGCAGGTGGCCGACGTGCATCTCCTTGGCCAGGTTCGGCGAGGACATGTCGATGACGACGCGCTGCGCCGGGCCGGCTTTGCGCACATCGAGATGCTCGTCGTGCAGTGCCGCATCCAGCCGCTGGGCAAGTGCGTCGGTGTTCTGGAAAAAGTTGAGAAAGCCCGGCCCGGCGATCTCCACCTTGCTGATGCCGGCGTCGGCCGGCAGTGCCTCGATGAGCTTTTGCGCCAGGTCGCGCGGCTTCATGCCGGCGGGCTTGGCCAGCATCATCGCGATGTTGCTGGCGAAGTCGCCATGGCTCTTGTCGCGGGTGTTCTCCACTTGGATGGCCGGGGCCAGCCCTGCGGGCAGCACGCCATCTTCGGTCAGGCGGGCGAGGGCTTGCTGGATCAGGTGGCGAATGCTGTCTTTCATGGTCGGCTCTGTCGGCGGAAGTGCGCGAAAACTTGGCATTATCGACGGCCTTGAGTCAGCGCTTCAAGCGGCGCGGGCCGTTCATGGCTGCAGCGGCCTCAGAACAGATCGATCGGGTCGACGTCCACCGACCAGCGTACCGCCCGCCCACTGGGCAGTGCCTCCAGCCGCGGAAGCAGCGTACCCATCAGGCGGTGCAACGCGATTCGCGCACTACCTTGCAGCAGCAACTGCGCGCGATAGCGCCCAGCACGGCGCTCCATGGGCGCCGGGATCGGGCCGAGCAGCTCGATGCCCTGCAGTTGCAGCTCGTCGAGCAACTGTTCGGCCTCGCTGCAGGCCTGGTCGAGAAAGTCTTCCGCCTGACCGGGCTTGTGGGCTTCGGCGCGCAGCAGGGCGAGATGGCTGAAAGGCGGCAGGCCGGCAGCACGACGTTCGCTCAGCGCCTGCTCGGCAAAGGCGAAATAGCCCTGCTCGGTCAGCTGAACCAACAGCGGATGGTCGGCCAGGTGCGTCTGGATGATGACCCGGCCGGGCTCGTCGGCCCTGCCGGCCCGGCCGGCGACCTGGACGATCAGTTGCGCCATGCGCTCGGCGGCACGAAAGTCGGCCGAGAACAGTCCGCCATCGGCATCGAGAATGGCGACCAGCGTCACGCGCGGGAAATGGTGGCCCTTGGCAATCATCTGCGTGCCCACCAGCAGGCACGGCGCGCCGCGGTTGATGGTGGTGTAGAGCTGTTCCATGGCGCCCTTGCGCGAGGTGCTGTCGCGGTCGATGCGCAGCACCGGGACGTCCGGGAACAGCGTCGCCAGCCGTTCCTCGGCGCGCTCGGTGCCGGCGCCGACCGGGCGCAGGTCGACATGGGCGCAACTGGGGCAGTTGCTTGGCGGTCGCTGAACGTGGCCGCAATGATGGCAGCGCAGCTCGTGGTGGCGCTGGTGCAGCGTCATGCGGGCGTCGCAGCGGGGGCACTGGCTGATCCAGCCGCAATCGTGGCAGAGCAGTGTCGGCGCGAAGCCGCGGCGGTTGAGGAAGACCAGCACCTGTTGGCCGGCTTTCAGCGTCTGGCCGATCGCCTGTTCGAGCGGTGCCGAAATGCCCGCTTCCAGTGGTCGACTCTTTACATCCAGGCGCAGGAAGCGCGGGCTCTTCGCGCCGCCGGCTCGCTCGCTCAGGCGCAGCAAGGCGTAGCGGCCGCTGTGCGCGTTGTGCAGGCTCTCGAGCGAAGGTGTCGCCGAGCCAAGCAGGATCGGGATGTCCTCCTGGCGGGCGCGGACCAGCGCCAGGTCGCGTGCGTGATAGCGCAGGCCTTCCTGCTGCTTGTAGGAGGCGTCGTGCTCCTCGTCGATGATGATCAGCCCCGGCCGCTTCATCGGCGTGAACAGCGCCGAGCGGGTGCCGATGATGATGTCGGCTTCGCCATCGCGCGCTGCCAGCCAGGCGTCCAGCCGCTCCCGATCGTTGACATTGGAATGCAGCAGGGCGATACGGGCATTGAAGCGCTGCTCGAATCGCGCGAGCGTCTGCGGCCCCAGGTTGATTTCCGGGATCAGTACCAGGGTCTGTCGGCCGGCTTCGAGCATGCGGTGGATCAGTTGCAGGTACACCTCGGTCTTGCCGCTACCGGTCACGCCCGCGAGAAGAAAGGCCTGGAAGCCACCAAAGCCTGCCTGCACGGCGGTAAAGGCAGCGCGCTGCTGGGCGTTGAGCGGGAGCTCCGGCTGCAGCAGCCAACTGCCGTGGTGGGGCGCGGGCGGGCTGCTGCGCCGTGCCTCCAGCCGTACCAGGCCTTTCTCGCGTAGGAGCTCCAGGCTGTCACGGTTGATCTGCAACTTGCCGAGCAGGCTATGGGCGACGCCATGCGGGTGCTGGGCGATGGTCTTGAGTGCCTCGCGCTGACGAGGCGCCCTGCTCAGGCGCGGGTCATCGAGGCTGGCGCCCTCGCACGCCAGCCAGAAACGCTCCAGGCGAACTTCGGCAGGCTCACCCTGGCGCAGCAGGGTTGGCAACGCCCAGCTGAAGGTGTCGCCCAGGCTGTGCTGGTAGTACTGGGCAGCCCAAAGACACAGGCGAACCATGGCCGGCGGCAGAGGCGGCGTAGCATCCAGGATCTCGCGCGCCGGACGCAGCTTGTCCGCGGGAACCTCGCTTCGGTCGGCGAGTTCGACCAGCACGCCGATCACCTCGCGCCGGCCGAAAGGCACGCGTACCCGTACGCCGGGCTGCAGCTGGGCGGTGCGGCTGCCGGCGGGCGGCAGATAATCGAACAACCGCCGCAACGGCGAGGGTAGTGCGAGGCGAAGGATGGTCTGGGCCACGGGGCATTCCTGAGGGGTGGACGGCGATGGTAGCCGATCGCTGACCGCCGAGCAGCGGCGCGGTCCTGCGCTTGCAACAGCGCAAGCCTCTGGTATCATTCGCGCCCTAATTCGTGCGGTGCTCGGCATAGGGTCGGGTGGCGGCACGCAATCCAAGAGGATTCATCATGAAAGCCGATATCCATCCGAACTACGTTGAGGTCAAGGCGACCTGCAGTTGTGGCAACGTCATCCAGACTCGTTCGACTCTGGGCAAGGACCTCAGCCTCGACGTGTGCTCCGAGTGCCACCCGTTCTACACCGGCAAGCAGAAAGTGCTGGATACCGGTGGTCGCATCGACCGCTTCAAGCAGCGCTTCGGTGTGTTCGGCGCCAAGTAAGCCGAACCGAAAATCCCATGGGGTTTTCCGAGCGTTTGAGAAAGGCGTCCCTGGTGGGCGCCTTTTTCGTTTCTGCAGTCCTGGCGCTTCCCGTGCACGCCCTCTGCCCGGCGCCGCAGGGGCTCGAGCTCCAGCGGGTCGCGCAGGTCATCGACGGGGATACGCTGCGGCTGGATGACGGGCGCAGTGTGCGCATGATTGGCCTCAACACGCCGGAGCGGGGCCGCAAGGGGCGCTCGGCCGAGCCGTTTGCCGAGCAGGCGACGCGCAACCTGCGGGCGCTGGTCGAGGCCAGCGAGGGCCGGGTGTTCGTGCAGCCCGGGGCCGAGTCGCATGACCGCTATGGGCGCCTGCTCGCGCACGTGTATGACAGTCGGGGCGGAAATCTCGAGGCTGAGCAACTGCTGGCCGGGCTGGGCTATTTCGTGGCGGCTTATCCGAACGCGGCGCTGGTCGCCTGCCATCAGGCCGCCGAACGTCAGGCTCGCGAGGCGCATCTGGGGCTCTGGCGGCAGGCCAAGGCTCAGCGGCCCGAGGCCATCAGGCAGGGTGGGTTTGCGTTGATTCGCGGCCGGGTCATGCGCGTCGAGCGTAATCGCGGCGGTGTATGGCTCGAGCTTGACGGGCCGATGGTGCTGCAGGTGTCGCCGCGGCAGCTGGCTGGGTTCGATGTCGCGGCGCTGCGGAGGCTGGAGGGGCGTGACGTCGAGGTACGTGGCTGGGTCGTCGATCGCCAGGGGCGCAAGGCCAAGCGGCAGGCGCGTTGGCTGCTGCGACTGACCCATCCAGCGATGCTGGAAGTGCGCTGACGAAGACGTCGCATATCTGTGCGTGCTTTGGCGAGTATGCCCTGAAAGTCGTAAGGGGCGAGGCTTGACAGCCCTGGGGTGGTCTAGCTTGAGGCGCCGCTCGGTCTTGGCGTATGCTCGGCCGGCTGTCTGTCCCAATAAAATAAGCGGAAATGCCAAATGACTGACCTGAAAACTGCCGCTCTTGACTACCATTCCCAGCCGCGTCCGGGAAAGCTGAGCGTAGAGTTGACCAAGCCTACTGCCACCGCTCGTGATCTGTCGTTGGCCTACAGTCCAGGCGTTGCCGCACCCGTTCGTGAGATCGCTCGTGATGCCGAGCTGGCCTACCGCTACACCGGTAAGGGCAACCTGGTGGCGGTCATCTCCGACGGCACCGCAATTCTGGGGCTGGGTAACCTGGGGCCGCTGGCGTCCAAGCCGGTAATGGAAGGCAAGGGCGTTCTGTTCAAGCGCTTCGCTGGCGTGGACGTGTTCGATATCGAAGTCGATGCCGAAAGCCCGCAGGCTTTCATCGATACCGTCAAGCGCATCTCCATTACCTTCGGCGGCATCAACCTCGAGGACATCAAGGCGCCCGAGTGCTTCGAAATCGAGCGCGCGCTCATCGAGCAGTGCGATATCCCTGTCTTCCATGACGACCAGCATGGCACTGCGATCGTTACCGCGGCTGGCATGCTTAATGCGCTGGAGATCGCGGGCAAGAGCATCGAAGACGCGAAGATCGTCTGCCTGGGTGCTGGTGCGGCGGCTACCTCCTGCATGAAGCTGCTGGTGAGCATCGGGGCGAAGATCGAGAACATCTTCATGATCGACCGCAAGGGTGTGATTCATGCCGGGCGCGACGATCTCAACCAGTACAAGGCGATTTTCGCTCACGAAACCGACAAGCGAACCCTCGACGACGCGCTGGACGGCGCTGATGTGTTCGTCGGCCTTTCCGGTGCCAACCTGCTGAGCCCCGAAGGTCTCAAGCGCATGGCAGCCAATCCGATCGTGTTCGCCTGCTCGAACCCCGATCCCGAAATCAGCCCGGAACTGGCGCATGCCACACGTTCCGACGTGATCATGGCGACCGGTCGTTCCGACTATCCGAATCAGGTCAACAATGTACTCGGCTTCCCGTTCATCTTCCGGGGCGCACTGGATGTCCGCGCCAAGCGCATCAACGAAGAGATGAAGATTGCTGCTGCGCTGGCGCTGCGTGATCTGGCCAAGCTGCCGGTTCCTGCCGAGGTATGTGAGGCCTATGGCGGGCAGAGCCTGGAGTTCGGCCGCGAATACATCATTCCCAAGCCGATGGATCCGCGGCTGATCACCCTGGTGTCCGATGCGGTGGCCAAGGCGGCCATCGAAAGTGGTGTTGCGACGCTGCCCTATCCGGCCAACTACCCGCTGAAGTCGGTGGATGACGTCTTCGTCTGACAATCGATACGAGCGCTAAAAAACGCCCTGCTTAGTCAGGGCGTTTTCTTTGGTGTCGCAGATCGGTCGGCTGGCGAGCGCTCGATGTGACCGATGAGATCGCGCGGGCACTTCTGGTCGGCTCGCGCGACCTGTGGACCTCAGAACAGGTCCAGCGGCGCGGCTTCGTTCGCCGGTAACGGGCTGCCCGGGATCTGCAGGTCGGGCGCGAGTTCGTTCATCGGCGGTGGCGAGTCTTCGCTCTTGAACACTTCGAAGTAGGCGTCCGGCGTTCCCGGCGAGGCGGCGCGACCGCTGACCGGGTCCACGCGCAGGGTAAGGATGCCTTCAGGTTCCGGCGGCAGGTGCTCGGGTTGGTCCTTGAGCACGGTCCCCATGTAGCTCATCCAGATCGGCAGAGCCACGGTGCCGCCGTACTCGTTGCGTCCAAGGCTTCGCGGCTGGTCGAAGCCGCTCCAGACGGTGGTGACAATATCGGCGTTATAGCCGGAGAACCAGCTGTCGAACGAATCGTTGGTCGTGCCGGTCTTGCCGGCCAGGTCGTTGCGCCCCAGGGCCAGTGCGCGTCGCCCGGTGCCGCGCTTGATCACATCCTGAAGCATGCTGGTCATGATGTAGGCGGTGCGCTCATCGATGATGCGCTCGGCCACCTGCGGTGCGCTTTCGTCTTCCCCTGCGACAGCTTCGGCGGAGCTGACTGCCGAGCTATCCTCCTGCGCAGCGATTTGCTCGTGCGGGACGCGCGGCGGGTTCGCGGTAAACAGTACCTCGCCCTGCCTGTCCTCGATGCGCTCGATCAGATAAGGCTCGATGCGGTAGCCGCCATTGGCGAAAACGGTCCAGCCTGTGGCGATTTCCATTGGGGTCAGCGTGGCGGTGCCCAGTGCCAGGGAGAGGTTGCGCGGCAAGTCCTCGCGCTTGAAGCCGAAGCGGGTGATGTAATCAAGGGCGTAGTCGATGCCAATGGCCTGGAGCAGGCGAATGGATACGAGGTTACGGGACTTATATAGTGCCTCGCGCATGCGGATCGGGCCGAGGAAGGTATTGTTGTCGTTCTTCGGTCGCCAGACTCGGTCCATACCTTCCTCGACGAAAACGATCGGCGAGTCGTTGACCAGGGTCGCTGCGGTGTAGCCGGCGTCGAGGGCTGCGCTGTAGACGAACGGCTTGAAGCTGGACCCGGGTTGGCGCTTGGCCTGGATGGCACGGTTGTACTTGCTCTGGCCGAAGGAGAAGCCGCCGGCAAGCGCCTCGATAGAGCCGTCCTGCGGGTCGAGCGAAACCAGGGCCGCCTGAGCCTGGGGGATCTGGCTGAACAGGGCGTGCTTGTCCGTCCAGCGAATGCGTACCAAGTCGCCAAGTTTGACGACGTCGGATGGCTTGGTCGGTCGTGGCCCGAGGCTGTTGGTGGCCAGATGGGGGCGAGCCCATTTCATGCTGTCCCAGCTCACCGCGTGTTCCTGGCCGTCACGAGTCAGTACCTGAATGCCGTCGTTTCCGACCTGGCTCACGACGGCTGGCTGGAGCCCCGAGAGCGCCCGGCGGCTGCTCAACTCATCCAGCCATTTGCTGCGCTCTGTGCCCAGTTGCGCTTCGGCGCCGCGGTAGCCATGGCGCTGGTCGTAGCTGATGAGGCCGTCGATCAGGGCCTGGTTGGCGGCTTCCTGGCGGTCGCTGCGCACGCTGGTGACGACCCGAAAGCCGTCGGTATAGGCGGCGCTGCCATAGCGGCCGACCATTTCGGCCCGCGCCATCTCGGCGATGTAAGGCGCCTCGAGCTCGGGCGAAGCGCCGTGATAGCGCGCCGTCTCGCTCTCGGCAATGGCCTGCTCGTAGCGCTGCTGGTCGATGTAGCCGAGCTTTTGCATTCGGCCGAGGATCCAGTCGCGTCGCTCTTTGCTGCGTGTCGGGTTGACCAGAGGATTGAACGCTGAGGGGGCTTTCGGCAGACCGGCGATCATCGCCAGCTGCGCCAGGCTCAAGTCCTTGATCGACTGGCCGTAATAGACCTGAGAGGCCGCTTCGATGCCGTACGCGCGGTGGCCGAGATAGATCTTGTTGACGTACAGCTCGAGGATTTCGTTCTTGCTTAGCTCACGCTCAATCTGCAGGGCCAGGAGGATCTCGCTGATCTTGCGTGAAAAGCTGCGTTCGCTGGTCAGGAAGTAGTTCTTGGCCACCTGCATCGTGATGGTGCTGCCGCCGGTCTGGATGTGCCCGCTCTTCAATAATTGCGCGGCAGCGCGCATCAGGCCGGTTACGTCGACGCCATAATGGTTAGCGAAATTGTCGTCTTCGGCGGCCAGCAGCGCGTGAATGAAGTCTTCGGGGATTTTTTCGAAGCGGATCGGCGAGCGGCGCATTTCGCCAAATTCGGCGATGAGCTTTTCGTCGGCGCTGAACACGCGCAAGGGGATCTGCAGCTGGACGTTGCGCAGCGATTCGACCGAGGGGAGGTTGGGGTTCAGGTAGAGGAACGCCCCGCTGATACTGAGCAGGACGGCGCACAGCAAGCCAAGGCTGGACCACAAGAGAAACTTCAGAAGACGCATCAGGGCTCTAGAAATCCGGAAAGCAGTGGGTGCGGCAGCAGACGATGCCGAAAGAGAAAAACGGATCACAGTATATGCGTTTTTTTTGCCTTCTAGCCATTTGCGGTTCTGTCAAGCCTGTAATCTAATGCGGCAAAACATAATTAATCCGTAACTTGCGGATATCGATAGGAAATCGGTTGTGCTAGGGCTCTTCACTAAGAAAGCGAATACGCTACTTGGGATCGACATTAGTTCGACCTCGGTCAAGCTCCTGGAATTAAGCCGCTCAGGCAATCGCTATCGGGTCGAGGCGTACGCCGTTGAGCCTTTGCCGCCCAACGCAGTGGTCGAGAAGAACATCGCCGAGCTGGAGGGCGTCGGGCAGGCCCTGCAGCGTGTTGTGGCGCGCGCCAAGACCGGTTGCAAGCAAGCCGCTGTCGCTGTCTCCGGCTCGGCGGTCATTACCAAGACCATCGAAATGGACGGCGGCCTGAGCGATGACGAGCTGGAGAATCAGCTCAAGATCGAGGCGGACCAGTACATTCCTTACCCGCTCGAAGAAGTTGCCATCGATTTCGAGGTTCAGGGTCCTGCGGCGCGCGCGCCTGGGCGCGTGGACGTGCTGCTTGCGGCCTGTCGCAAGGAGAACGTGGAGATCCGCGAGGCCGCTCTAGCGCTCGCCGGTCTGAGCGCAAAGGTGGTCGATGTAGAGGCGTATGCGCTAGAGCGGTCCTACGATCTGCTCGCGCCCATGCTTGCACAGGGGCACGCCGATCTCACCGTCGCCATCGTCGATATTGGCGCCACCATGACCACGCTCAGTGTGCTGCACAACGGCCGTACCATTTATACCCGGGAGCAGCTGTTTGGCGGTCGCCAGCTCACCGAGGAAATTCAGCGTCGCTACGGGCTTTCGGTGGAGGAGGCAGGGCTGGCGAAGAAACAGGGTGGCTTGCCGGACGACTACGAAACCGAAGTGTTGCAGCCGTTCAAGGAGGCGGTCGTTCAGCAGGTGTCGCGCTCACTGCAGTTCTTTTTCGCAGCCGGTCAGTTCCATGACGTGGATTGCATTCTGCTGGCAGGTGGCACGGCTTCGATACCGGATCTCGACCGGCTCATCCAGCAGAAGGTGGGCACGCAGACCATGGTTGCCAATCCGTTCGCCGACATGTCGCTGAGCAGCAAGGTCAACGCCGGGGCGCTGGCGAGCGATGCGCCCGCGCTGATGATTGCCTGTGGCTTGGCCCTGAGGAGCTTCGACTGATGGCACGGATCAACCTACTTCCCTGGCGCGAACAGCTGCGCGAAGAGCGCAAGCAGCGCTTCCTGGTCAGTCTGGTCGGTGTGGTTCTGCTCGCCGCTGGCCTGTTATTCCTGGGTGACCGTTTGCTGCAGGGCGCCATCGAGAACCAGGTCGCACGCAACGATTTTGTCCGTCAGGAAATTGCCCTGCTCGATGCGCGCATCAAGGAAATCAAGGAGCTGAAGGAGCGACGCCAGCAGTTGCTCGAGCGGATGAAGATCATTCAGGACTTGCAGGGCAATCGTCCGATCATCGCGCGAGTCTTCGACCAGTTGGTGCGTACGCTACCGGACGGAGTCTACTTCACCAATCTCAAGATGGCCGGAAAGACCATCTCCATTGCGGGCGCGGCCGAGTCGAACAATCGCGTTTCGAACCTGATGCGCAACCTGGATGGGTCTGAGTGGCTCGATGCGCCGAATCTCATCGAGGTTAAAGCGGTGACGGCGGGGGCGATCGATCAGGAAAACGTATTTCAGCTGACCGTGCAGCAAACGCAACCGGTTGCTGCAAAGGAAGGAGCCAAGCCATGAGTCTGGCTGAAACCATCGAAAGCCTGAAGAAGGTAGATCTGTCCGAGCTGGACGTGAACAACCTGGGTTCCTGGCCGGGGCCGATCAAGGTCATTGCGGCGGTCTTGCTGCTGGTTGCTCTGCTGGTCGGCGGCTACTACTTCCATCTGAGCGATCTCAACGTCGAGCTCGAGCAGCAGCGAGCTCAAGAGGAAAGCCTCAAGCAGCAGTTTTCCACCAAGGCATTCCAGGCGGCCAACCTCGAAGCCTATAAAGCGCAAATGGCGGAAATGGAGACGTCGTTCGGCGCCTTGTTGCGTCAACTGCCGAGCGATACCGAAGTGCCCGGCCTGCTGGAGGACATCACTCGCACCGGTTTGGGCAGCGGCCTCGAGTTCGAAGAGATCAAGCTGCAGCCGGAAGTGGCGCAGCAGTTCTACATCGAGCTTCCCATCCAGATATCCGTAGTGGGCGGCTATCACGATCTCGCAACATTCGTCAGCGGCGTTGCCAGTCTGCCCCGTATCGTCACCCTCCATGACTTCGATATCAGTCCGGTGAAGGACGCCGGTTCATCGAAACTGCGCATGAAGATTCTCGCCAAGACTTATCGCTATAACGAGAAGGGGCTGCAGAAATGAGAAAGTCCCGAGTTTGGTTTTCTGCTCTGCTCGTGCTGGCGTTGACTGGCTGCAGCGGTGGCAACGATTTCACCGACCTCCAGCAGTACCTCGATGAGGTCAGGGCCAGGCCCAAGGGCTCCATCGAGCCACTGCCGCCATTCGTTCCTTATGAGGCCTTTACCTACAGCGCTTCGGCCATGCGGCATCCATTTCAGCCGCCGATCAAGGTCGACTTGGCGCAGCGGCAGAAGGGTACGAAGAACATTCATCCGGATGAGACCCGGGTGCGTCAGTTCCTCGAAGGCTTCAACATCGAAAACTTCGTCATGGTCGGCACGCTGAGCAATCGCGACGGGCGCTACGCGCTGGTTCTCGGTGGCGGTGGCGTGCATCGGGTAAAGGTTGGTGACTACCTCGGACGCAACCACGGACGCATCGTCGAGATCAGCGAGGCGAGTGTCGACGTGGTGGAAATCGTGCCAGACGGCGATGGTGGGTGGCTGGAACGCCCGCGCAGCTTGAACCTGAAAGAGCGCACCTGAGCGAGGGCACCAGACAATGGAAAACCTAGATTGGTCTGCACAACGGAAGCAATTTATGAATAGCACCCTCTCTCGTGTAGGCGTCGCCATGCTGGCGCTGCTTGCCTCGCCTGCGCTGTTGGCAGCGAATTTGAACAAGCTTGATGTGGCATCGCTACCGGGAGATCGGGTCGAGCTCAAGCTGGCCTTCGATGAGCCGGTCAGCAAGCCGCGCGGCTATACGCTAGAGCAGCCGGCCCGCATTGCGCTGGACCTGCCAGGCGTTTCGAACAAGCTTGGTGTGAAGAACCGGGAGCTGGGCCTTGGCAACGCGCGTAGCGTAACGGTGGTCGAAGCGCAGGGGCGTACCCGTCTGATCGTAAATCTTGCGTCGCTCGTGCCCTACGCCACTCGCGTCGAAGGTAACGAGCTGTTCATTGTTCTCGGCGAGAACGAGGGGGCGGTTGCCCCAATTGCGTCCGCGGCTGCGTCCCCGGTAGCGAGCCGGCCTGCGCCGGTCGCTGCCAAGATGGTCGGCAAAGCCATCAGTAATATCGATTTCCGACGAGGCGAAGACGGAGCAGGCAATGTCGTGATCACCCTGTCCGACGCATCGGTCGGCTCGACCATCGAGGAGCAGGGCGGAAAGATCAATGTGAAGTTCGACAAGGCACAGCTGCCGGAAGCGCTACGTGTCCGCCTGGATGTGCAGGACTTTGCCACGCCGGTGCGCTTTGTGGATGCCACCAGCTCATCCGGCGGCGCCAGTGTGGCGATCGAGTCGAGCGGCCGATATGACTATCTCGCATACCAGACGGACAACCAGCTGACCATTAGCGTAAAGCCGCTGAGTGAAGACGAGGCCGAGAAGCGCAAGTCTGAGCGCTTTGCATACAGCGGGGAAAAGCTGTCGCTGAACTTCCAGGATATCGATGTGCGCTCGGTGCTGCAGCTGATTGCCGACTTCACCGATCTGAACCTGGTGGCCAGTGACACCGTGCAGGGCAACATTACCCTGCGTCTGCAGAATGTGCCGTGGGATCAGGCGCTTGACTTGGTGCTCAAGACGAAGGGATTGGATAAGCGCCAGGTAGGTAATGTGCTGCTTGTGGCGCCTGCGGACGAGATCGCGGCCCGTGAGCGGCAGGAGCTCGAGTCGCAGCGGCAAATCGCCGAGCTGGCGCCGCTGCGGCGCGAGCTGATTCAGGTCAACTATGCCAAGGCTGCCGACATTGCGCGTCTGTTCCAGTCGGTCACCGAGAATGGCAGCGGGGCAACCGAGGAGCGCGGCTCCATCGCCGTCGATGACCGCACCAACAGCATCATCGCCTACCAGACCCAGGAGCGGCTGGACGAACTGCGCCGCATCGTCATGCAGCTGGATATCCCGGTTCGCCAGGTGATGATCGAGGCACGGATCGTCGAGGCGAACGTCGATTACGACAAGAGTCTTGGGGTGCGCTGGGGCGGAAACCTCGGTACTGGCCGCAAATGGAGCGCCTGGGGTAAGAATGGAAATCTGACGGTGGAAGACGCGGAGGGTGGTGGCCAGGAGCTCAAGTGGCCCGCCAACACGCCATTCGTAGACATGGGGGCGGTCGGCTCGACGTCCGGCATTGGTCTTGGCTTCGTTACGGACAATGCGATTCTAGACCTTCAGCTTTCTGCCATGGAAAAGACCGGAAATGGTGAGGTCGTTTCGCAGCCGAAGGTCGTTACCTCGGA
Source organism: Stutzerimonas sp. CXK-1 (assembly GCF_057738225.1). Taxonomy (NCBI): domain Bacteria; kingdom Pseudomonadati; phylum Pseudomonadota; class Gammaproteobacteria; order Pseudomonadales; family Pseudomonadaceae; genus Stutzerimonas; species Stutzerimonas sp. CXK-1. Next base: position 592,228 of record NZ_CM173217.1, read on the forward strand.
CAAGGAAACAGCCAAGATCCTGAAGGGCTCCGAAATTCCCTACCAGGAAGCCAGCTCCAGCGGCGCGACCAGCACCTCGTTTAAAGAGGCCGCATTGTCCTTGGAAGTTACGCCTCAGATCACGCCTGACGATCGGATCATCATGGAGGTGAAAGTCACCAAGGACGCGCCTGATTTTGGCAATGCCGTAGGCGGGGTGCCCCCGATCAGCAAGAACGAGGTCAATGCCAAAGTGCTGGTCAACGACGGCGAGACGATTGTGATCGGTGGCGTCTTCTCGAATACGCAGAGCAAGTCGGTCGACAAGGTACCGTTCCTGGGGGACTTGCCTTACCTCGGTCGCCTGTTCCGTCGTGACACTGTAACCAACGAAAAATCGGAACTGCTGATCTTCCTGACTCCGCGTATCATGAGTAACCAAGCGATAGCTGTGAGTCATTGATGCGGTGACCAATACCATTCTCGTAGGCCCGATGGGGGCAGGCAAAAGCACCATCGGGCGCCTGTTGGCAAAAGAGCTGCACGTACCCTTCAAGGATTCGGACAAGGAGATCGAGCAGCGCACGGGGGCTAGTATTCCACTGATTTTCGATGTGGAGGGCGAGCAAGGCTTCCGTGATCGCGAGCAGGCCGTCATCGCCGAGCTATGCCAGCTTGGCGGAATGGTGTTGGCGACTGGCGGTGGTGCCGTCATGCGAGAACAGAATCGGCAGGCGCTGCGTGCGGGCGGAAGGGTGGTCTATCTGTGTACATCAGTGGACCAACAGCTCGAGCGGACTGCCCGGGACCGCAATCGCCCCTTGTTGCAGACCTTGGATCCGCGCAAGACGCTGACCGAGCTGATGTCTTTGCGCGATCCCTTATATCGATCCGTAGCCGACATCATCATCGAGACGGATGACCGTCCGCCGCGCGCGGTGGTCGGTGAGATTCTGCGCCGGCTTGAGGGGCTGCCGTCTCGTGATGGGCGGGAGCAATCTGCGCTATCCTAGCGCCCTTTATCCAGCGGGGGCGTCATGCAGACTCTGAAGGTCGATCTCGGCGAGCGTAGCTATCCCATTTATATCGGCGAAGGGCTGCTGTCGCGCAGCGAGCTTTTCGCAGGGCTTATTCGAGGTCGTCAGGTCGCTGTGGTGACCAACGAGACGGTCGCGCCACTGTATCTTGAGCGCCTGTTGGCCAGCCTTGGGGGTTACGCCGTCACGCCGATCGTTCTTCCAGACGGCGAGGCGTTCAAGAATTGGCAGACGCTACAGCTGATTTTCGACGGCCTACTCCAGGCCCGGCACGACCGGCGTACCACCATCATCGCCCTGGGCGGTGGCGTGGTCGGCGACATGGCTGGCTTCGCAGCGGCGTGTTATCAGCGCGGTGTCGACTTCATACAGGTGCCTACCACCTTGCTCTCACAGGTCGATTCGTCGGTCGGTGGCAAGACGGGCATCAATCACCCGCTTGGCAAGAACATGATCGGTGCCTTCTACCAGCCGCTCGGCGTGATCATCGATTCCTCCACCTTGACCACGCTGCCGGCCCGCGAACTGTCGGCGGGCTTGGCGGAGGTCATCAAGTACGGCCTGATCTGCGATGCACCGTTTCTCGAGTGGCTGGAAGGCAACATCGATAAGCTGCTGGCGCTCGACATGGCGTCTTTGAACGAGGCGATTCACCGCTCGTGTGCTGCCAAGGCGCGGGTCGTCGGTGCAGACGAGCGCGAAGAAGGTATTCGAGCGATCCTCAATCTTGGGCATACCTTCGGCCATGCAATCGAAACGCATCAGGGCTACGGGGCCTGGTTGCACGGCGAGGCGGTGGGCGCTGGATCGGCCATGGCGTTGGAGATGTCCCGACGCCTGGGCTGGATCGATGGCGGGGCGCGTGATCGTGCGATGCGCCTGCTTCTGGCTGCGGGGCTTCCGGTGGAGCCACCCGCCGACATGCGGGCGGAAGACTTCCTGACGCATATGGCGGTCGACAAGAAAGTCCAGAACGGCCAGCTTCGTCTGGTTCTGCTCAAGTCGCTGGGGCAGGCCGTGGTGACCGCTGATTTCTCTCGCGATGTACTGAACGAAACCCTTGTTGCCGACTACCGTTCGATTGCGCAAGAGCTTGGAGCATGAACATGACTGGTCTGGCTGCTGACGACGCCTTTCTCGCCCATTACGGGTTTTCCCACGATCCTTTCGCTGCGCGGGTGCCTGGATTCAAGTTTTTCCCGGCGCAGCGCAAGCCGGTGCTTGGGCAGTTGCATCACCTGGCTCGCTATAGCCAGCTAGTGCTTGTTGTGACCGGGCCTGAGGGGAGCGGCAAGACGCTGCTTCGCCAGGCGCTCGTCGCCAGCAGCAACAAGCAGTCGGTACAAAGCGTGGTGATCACTCCTTCTGGGTCGCTGGATGCCAGTGCGCTGCTTCAGCAGATTGCTCAGGCCGTGAGCGCCCCGGTCGCCGACTTCGAGGCGATCATGGCGCAAATTGTCCAGCTCGCCATTACCGGGCAAGAAGTTTATCTGCTGGTCGATGATGCAGACCGTCTCACAGGGGCGGCGATCGAAACCCTCATGCGGCTCGCCAACGGCAACGCCGAAGCAAGGCCGCACGTGTTTCTCTTCGGGCTGGATGCTTTGGTCTCCCGTCTTGAGGCGCTGAGCGGGGGGGCGGCACAGGAGTCGTACCACGTCATCGCATTGCAGCCCTATGAAGAGGACGAGACCCGAGAGTACCTGGCAGCTCGATTGGAAGGCGCCGGTAGCGATCTGGACTGCTTCACCCGCGAGCAGGTCGTGCGGATCCATGAGGAGTCGGGTGGCTGGCCTGGCGCGATAAACGAAGTTGCGCGAGAGGAGCTGGTCGAAAGCATGCAGCAATCGGCGGCTTCCCGTGGGCGAAAGCGAAACTGGGGCTTGCCATTGCCTGGTAAGCACCTGCTTGCCGCCCTTGGTGTCGTGCTGGTGGTCGTGGTCGCGCTGGTGCTCAGGAGTGGAGAGGAGGGGCCAGGTGAGCTCGCAGGTAATGCAGGTCTCGATGCTCGGAGCGAAACCGGCTCCTCCGGGGCTGCCATAGAGTTCAACGGTGCCGAGAAGCCGCTGCCGTTACCGCTTGGCAGCGAGGCGCAGCCGGTCATTCGCGAGCCGCTCGCCGCTGCGGCCGGTGCGCCGGAGGACGACGGCGACAATGCGATCGCTGCGCCGGGGGCGCTGCCGCCAGATGTTGCTGCTTCGGGCTCTTCGCCGGCAAGCTCAACGCCAACGCCAACGCCAACGCCAGCGCCGCAAGCCTCTCCCGCGCCAACAGTGGCTGTAGCGCCGCGACCGGTTGCCGCACCGTCACGCGATTCGACCGTTTCGTCTGCCGCACAGTCGTGGTATTCGCAGCAGCCGGGGAGTCGCTATCTGGTTCAGGTCGTTGGGACTCGTGCCGAGAAGAATGCGAAAGCACTGGTGCAGGAATACGGAGGCGAGTTCCGATACTTCGTCAAGAATCACCAAGGCAAGCCGCTCTACGTGGTTACCTACGGCAGTTTTGCTTCGCGTGCGCAGGCCGTTGATGCCGTGAAGAAATTGCCGGCCAAGCTTCAGGCGGGCAAGCCCTGGGTGCGTAGTTTTTCGAGTGTGCAGGGCGAAATTCGCTCTGCACAGTAAAAATTGCCCCAAAAAAGTGCGCGATGCACCGTTTTGGGGCTTGCAAATTTTTGTTTGTGTCGCTCTAGCAGCCTTTGTAAACTGCTCCCCCTTTTGCCCGCGTGTATGACGGGGCTTTTCAGCGCTCCGTCAGTAAGGGGTTGATTTACAACGTATTAGCTGGTGGAGCGCCTATGAGAGCAGGTCTGTTTCGTCCTGAAGAATTCAAGGATAACTGCGGCTTCGGCCTGATTGCCCACATGCAGGGCGAGGCAAGCCATCACCTGCTAAAAACCGCCATCGAATCGTTGACCTGCATGACCCATCGGGGCGGGATCAACGCCGACGGCAAGACCGGCGACGGCTGCGGTCTGTTGATGCAGAAGCCCGATGCCTTCCTTCGCGCAGTCGCCAGGGAGCGCTTCGATGTCGAAATGCCCGAGCAGTACGCTGTCGGCATGGTCTTTCTCAGTCAGGATGCAGCGAAAGCTGACAGCGCACGCGGGCGACTGAGTGAGGAGCTGGTCGCTCAAGGGCTCGACGTTGTCGGCTGGCGCGAAGTTCCGGTCGACACCAGCGTGCTTGGTCGGCTGGCCCTCGAGCGCCTGCCGCGTATCGAGCAGGTATTCGTCGCAGCGCCGGAGCTCTCCGATCGCGAGTTCGCCATCAAGCTGTTCTTTGCGCGCCGCCGCGCCGAAGTGGCCTTGGTCGCCGACAAAGAATTCTACGTCTGCAGCCTTTCGGCCAAGGACATCATCTACAAAGGCCTGATGATGCCAGCCGATCTGGCTAGCTTCTATCCCGACCTTGGCGATGAGCGCCTGGCTACCGCCATCTGCGTGTTCCACCAGCGCTTCTCCACCAATACCATGCCGCAGTGGCCGCTTGCTCAACCGTTCCGCTTCCTCGCGCACAACGGCGAGATCAACACCATCACCGGCAACCGCAACTGGGCTCAGGCTCGTCGCCTGAAGTTCGCCAACGAGCAGTTGCCCGACCTCGAGAGCCTGTCACCGCTGGTCAATCGCACCGGTTCCGACTCCTCGAGCATGGATAACATGCTTGAGCTGTTGGTCACCGGCGGAATGGATCTGTTCCGCGGCGTGCGCATGATTATTCCGCCGGCATGGCAGAACGTCGAAACCATGGACGCCGATCTGCGCGCCTTCTACGAGTACAACTCCATGCACATGGAGCCGTGGGATGGCCCGGCGGGCGTGGTGTTGACCGACGGCCGCTATGCGGTGTGTCTGCTCGATCGTAACGGTCTTCGTCCGGCTCGCTGGGTCACCACGAAGAACGGCTACATTACGCTCGCATCGGAAGTGGGCGTGTGGGACTACAAGCCCGAAGATGTCATCGCCAAGGGGCGGGTAGGCCCTGGGCAGATTCTCGCCGTGGATACCGAGACCGGCGAAGTGCTGCACACTGCCGACATCGATAATCGACTGAAATCGCGCCACCCTTACAAGAAGTGGCTGCGTGAAAATGCGCTGCGCATCCAGTCGACGCTCGACGATAACGATCATGGCTCGGCGTTCTACGACGCCGACCAGCTCAAGCAGTACATGAAAATGTTCCAGGTCACCTTCGAGGAGCGTGACCAGGTGCTTCGCCCGTTGGCCGAGCAGGGCCAGGAAGCGGTCGGATCGATGGGCGACGATACGCCCATGGCTGTGCTTTCGCGCCGGGTTCGCTCGCCTTACGATTACTTCCGTCAGCAGTTCGCGCAGGTCACCAATCCTCCGATCGATCCGCTGCGCGAAGCCATCGTGATGTCGCTCGAAACCTGTCTGGGAGCCGAGCGCAACGTCTTCGAGGAAACCGCTGACCACGCCAATCGCGCCATCCTGACGACTCCAGTGATTTCGCCTGCCAAGTGGCGGAGCATCATGGAGCTGGGTCGGCCGGGTTTCGAGCGCCACCTGATCGATCTCAACTACGACGAGAGCGTCGGCCTCGAGGCCGCGGTGCGCAATATCGCCGACCAGGCCGAAGAGGCGGTGCGTGCCGGCAAGGTGCTGCTGGTGCTCAGCGACCGGCACATCGTGCCCGGAAAGCTGCCGGTGCATGCCTCGCTCGCCGTGGGTGCCGTGCACCACCGGCTGGTCGAGACCGGCCTGCGCTGTGACTGCAACATTCTGGTGGAAACCGCGACGGCGCGCGATCCGCATCACTTTGCCGTGCTCATCGGTTTCGGCGCGACCGCGGTCTACCCGTTCCTTGCCTACGAGGTGCTTGGCGACCTGATCCGTACCGGTGAAGTGCTGGGCGATCTCTACGAGGTGTTCAAGCATTACCGCAAAGGCATCTCCAAGGGGCTGCTGAAAATCATCTCGAAGATGGGTATCTCCACGATCGCATCCTATCGCGGTGCGCAGCTGTTCGAGGCAGTCGGCCTAGCCGAAGAGGTGGTCGATCTGAGCTTCCGCGGCGTGGCCAGCCGGATCAAGGGCGCGCGTTTCGTCGATCTCGAAGCCGAGCAGAAGGCGCTGGCGACCGAGGCCTGGAACGCTCGTCGGCCGATCCAGCAGGGTGGTCTGCTCAAGTTCGTCTATGGCGGCGAGTATCACGCCTACAACCCCGATGTGGTCGGTGCGCTACAGGCGGCGGTGCAGAGCGGCGACTATTCGCGCTTCAAGGAATACACCGCACTGGTCGACCAGCGGCCGGTATCGATGATCCGCGACCTGCTGAAGGTCAAGGAGGCGGCCCAGCCGCTGGCGCTCGAGGAAGTCGAGCCGCTGGAGCAGATCCTCAAGCGCTTCGACTCTGCCGGCATCTCCCTCGGAGCCCTCTCGCCAGAGGCGCATGAGGCGATCGCTGCGGCGATGAACCGGATCGGCGCGCGTTCCAACTCAGGTGAGGGTGGGGAAGACCCGGCCCGCTACCGTACCGAGCGCAGCTCCAAGATCAAGCAGGTCGCCACCGGTCGCTTCGGCGTCACGCCGGAGTATCTGGTCAATGCCGAAGTACTGCAGATCAAGGTTGCCCAGGGTGCCAAGCCTGGCGAGGGCGGCCAGTTGCCGGGCGGCAAGGTCAACGGCCTGATCGCACGCCTGCGTTATGCGGTGCCGGGCGTCACGCTGATCTCGCCGCCGCCGCATCACGATATCTATTCGATCGAAGACCTTGCGCAGCTGATCTATGACCTCAAGCAGGTCAACCCGCAGGCGCTTGTCTCGGTCAAGCTGGTTGCCGAGCCGGGCGTGGGCACCATCGCGGCCGGCGTGGCCAAGGCCTATGCCGATCTGATCACCATTTCCGGCTACGATGGCGGCACCGGCGCCTCGCCGCTGACATCGATTCGTTATGCCGGCTCGCCATGGGAGCTGGGGCTCGCAGAGACCCATCAGACCCTGCGTGGCAACGATCTGCGCGGCAAGGTCCGGGTGCAGACCGATGGCGGTCTGAAAACCGGCCTGGACGTGATCAAGGCGGCGATCCTCGGCGCCGAAAGCTTTGGCTTCGGTACGGCGCCAATGATCGCACTGGGCTGCAAGTACCTGCGCATCTGCCACCTGAACAACTGTGCGACCGGCATCGCGACGCAGAACGAACAACTGCGCAAGGACCACTTCATCGGGACCGTCGACATGGTGGTGAACTTCTTCACCTTTGTTGCCGAGGAAACCCGCGAGTGGCTGGCTCGTCTCGGTGTGCGCAGTCTCGGAGAGCTGATCGGTCGTACCGACCTGCTCGATGTATTGCCTGGCGAGACCGACAAGCAGAAGGCACTCGACCTCTCGCCGCTGCTCGGCGGCAGCGAGCTGGCCGACAAGCCACAGACCTGCGAAGTCGACCGCAACCCGCCATTCGACCAGGGCCTGCTGGCCGAGGAAATGGTGCGACTGGCCAAGTCGGCCATCGAACAGAAGGCGGGCGGCGAGTACGAGCTGTCGATTTGCAACTGTGATCGCTCGATCGGCGCGCGCGTGTCGGGCGAAATCGCACGCCTGCACGGCAACCAGGGCATGAAGGATGCGCCACTGACCTTCCGCTTCAAGGGTACCGCCGGACAGAGCTTCGGTGTATGGAACGCCGGCGGTCTGCATCTGTACCTCGAGGGCGATGCCAACGACTACGTGGGCAAGGGCATGACCGGAGGCAAGCTGGTGGTCACTCCGCCGCGCGAAGCCGGTTACGCCTCTCAGGAGTCGGCCATCATCGGCAACACCTGTCTGTATGGTGCAACCGGGGGCAAGCTGTTCGCGGCGGGCACCGCCGGTGAGCGCTTCGCGGTGCGCAACTCGGGGGCGCATGCCGTCGTCGAGGGCACTGGCGATCATTGCTGCGAGTACATGACGGGCGGCTTCGTCTGTGTTCTGGGCAAGACGGGCTCCAACTTCGGCTCCGGCATGACAGGCGGCTTCGCCTATGTGCTGGACATGGACAACAGCTTCATCGATCGGGTGAACAACGAGCTGGTGAACCTGCACCGCATTACCGGCGAGACGATGGAAGCGCACCGCAGCCATCTGCAGTCGGTACTGCGTGAGTATGTCAACGAGACGGGCAGCGCCTGGGGCGCTCAGATCCTGGAGAATCTCGACGATTACCTGCGCCGCTTCTGGCTGGTCAAGCCAAAGGCCGCGAATCTGGCGTCGCTGCTTTCCAGCACCCGAGCCAACCCGCAATAAGAATTTGAGCGTAGTGCTGCATGCCAGTGACGCCTGGCCCGCCTCTGCGGGCCAGGCGCGCCGGCTCAAGCTAGCTGATGAGGTTTCAAATGACTGAACGTCTAAACAACGACTTCCAGTTCATCGAGGTCGGGCGCAAGGATCCGAAGAAGAAGCTGCTGCGCCAGCGCAAGAAGGAATTCGTCGAGATCTACGAACCCTTCAAGCCGGAGCAGGCTTGCGAACAGGCGCACCGCTGCCTCGGTTGCGGCAACCCGTACTGCGAGTGGAAGTGCCCAGTTCACAACTACATCCCGAACTGGCTGAAGCTGGTTTCCGAGGGCAACATCCTCGCGGCTGCCGAACTGTGTCACCAGACCAACACGCTGCCGGAAGTCTGTGGCCGGGTCTGCCCGCAGGATCGCCTGTGCGAGGGCGCCTGCACGCTGAACGACGGTTTCGGCGCGGTGACCATCGGCTCTGTCGAGAAGTACATCACCGACACGGCCTTCGCCATGGGCTGGCGACCGGACATGTCCAAGGTCAAGCCGACCGGCAAGCGTGTGGCGGTCATCGGCGCCGGTCCTGCCGGTCTCGGTTGCGCCGATGTGCTGGCGCGTAATGGTGTCACCCCCGTGGTGTTCGATCGGAACCCGGAAATCGGCGGCCTGCTGACCTTCGGTATTCCGGAGTTCAAGCTTGAGAAGACCGTTCTCAGCCGTCGTCGCGAGATCTTCACTGGCATGGGCATCGAATTCCGCCTCAATACCGAGGTGGGTAAAGATATCTCCATGGACCAGCTGCTCGCCGAATACGACGCGGTGTTCATGGGCATGGGCACCTACACCTACATGAAAGGCGGCTTCCCGGGTGAGGACCTGCCCGGTGTGTACGACGCGCTGGACTTCCTCATCTCCAACGTCAACCGCAACCTTGGTTTCGAGAAATCGGCCGAAGACTTCATCGACATGAAGGGCAAGAGGGTCGTGGTGCTGGGTGGCGGTGATACAGCGATGGACTGCAACCGCACCTCGATCCGCCAGGGCGCCAAGAGCGTTACCTGCGCCTACCGCCGTGACGCCAAGAACATGCCCGGCTCGCGCCGTGAGGTGAAGAATGCGAAGGAAGAGGGCGTCAAGTTCCTCTTCAATCGTCAGCCGATCGCCATCATCGGCGAGGACAAGGTCGAAGGCGTCAAGGTCGTCGAGACGCGCCTCGGTGAGCCTGATGCCCGTGGTCGTCGCAGCCCCGAGCCGATCCCGGGTTCCGAGGAAGTGCTACCGGCCGATGCCGTGGTGATCGCCTTTGGTTTCCGTCCCAGCCCGGCCCCGTGGTTCGAGGATATCGGTATCCAGCTGGACAATCAGGGTCGCGTGATCGCGCCGGAGCTCGGTGAGTTCAAGCACCAGACCAGCAATCCGAAGATCTTCGCCGGCGGCGACATGGTGCGCGGTTCCGACCTGGTCGTCACCGCGATCTTCGAGGGGCGTCAGGCTGCCGAAGGAATTCTTGACTACCTCGGCGTCTGAACCTCAGCGCATCGGCCTGACCTGAATCAAGCCGATTGAAAGGGCACGGCGTTCGCCGTGCCTTTTGCTATCCGCTTTGCGACAATGCACGGCAATTTTTCGCGGGAACCCCTACATGACTGCCTTGAAGAACGACCGTTTCCTTCGTGCCCTGCTCAAGCAGCCCGTCGACGTCACCCCGGTATGGATGATGCGCCAGGCTGGCCGCTACCTGCCGGAATATCGTGCCAGCCGCGCCAAGGCAGGCGACTTCATGAGCCTGTGCATGAATCCGGAGCTGGCCTGTGAAGTGACGCTGCAGCCGCTGGATCGCTATCCGCTCGATGCGGCGATCCTCTTCTCGGACATCCTCACGGTTCCTGACGCCATGGGCCTGGGGCTCTACTTCGAGACAGGCGAAGGCCCGCGTTTCAAGAAAGTGGTCAGCACTGCAGCCGACATCGAAGCACTACCGATCCCCGACCCCGAGCAGGATCTGGGTTACGTCATGGAGGCGGTGCGCACCATTCGCCGTGAACTGAATGGCCGTGTGCCGCTGATCGGGTTCTCCGGCAGTCCCTGGACGCTGGCGACCTATATGGTCGAGGGCGGCTCCTCCAAGGACTTCCGCAAGTCCAAGGCGATGCTCTATAGCGATCCGGCAGCGATGCATGCGCTGCTCGACAAGCTGGCGCAGTCCGTCACCAGCTACCTCAACGGCCAGATCCGCGCCGGCGCCCAGGCGGTACAGATCTTCGATTCCTGGGGTGGCAGCCTGTCGGCGGCGGCATACCAGGAATTTTCGCTGGCCTACATGCGCAAGATCGTTGACGGGCTGATCCGCGAGCATGATGGACGCCGGGTGCCGGTGATCCTGTTCACCAAGGGCGGCGGGCTGTGGCTCGAATCCATGGCCGACAGCGGTGCCGAGGCGCTGGGTCTGGACTGGACCTGCGACATTGGCAGTGCCCGTGCTCGTGTAGGTGCCAAGGTCGCTCTGCAGGGCAACATGGACCCGAGCGTGCTCTACGCCAAGCCGGAAGCGATTCGCGCCGAGGTCGGCCGAATTCTCGCCAGCTTCGGCCACGGCAACGGCCACGTCTTCAATCTTGGTCATGGCATCACGCCAGAGGTCGATCCGGCGCATGCCGGCGCGTTCATCGAGGCTGTGCACGAGCTGTCACTGCCGTACCACCAGGTCTGATCCGGTCGCCGTAACGTCAACGCCCCGCTCGAGCGGGGCGTTTGCGCTTTCAGTGGTTGCCGGCCGGGCTTTTGTTGACGCAATGCGCCGCGGCGCACGGGTTCGCCTTGACAGCCCCGCGGGATATGCCGAAAGCTACGGCGCGGCCGGCAAGGGCGTCGGCCATTTCACTGGATAAGAGAACGAACATGAAACGGATTCTGCTAGCGTCCCTGCTCTGCACTGTATCGGCCGGCGCCTTCGCCGAAGCGCCCGGCGGCCCCGGCTGCGGTTGGGGCAACATGCTGTTCGAAGGCCAGCGCGGCCTGCCTTCCCACCTGGTGGCGTCGATCACCAACGGCACTTCCGGCAATGCCACCTTCGGCATGACGTCGGGCACCAACGGTTGCTCTACCGATGGCACGCTGACCTACAACGGCAAGCCAATGCTGGTGCTGAGCAGCATCATGACCGAGCTGTCGGAGGATATGGCCAAGGGCGAGGGCGAAGCCCTGACCACCTATGCGGTGGTGCTCGGTGTCAAACCCGAGGATCGTGCGCACTTCGCTGCCGTCACCCATGCTCATTTCGAGCAGATCTTCAGCTCTGCTGATGTGACTGCCGAGCAGGTCCACGCGGCGACCCTGGCCGTACTGAAGCAGGACGCCCGCCTGGCTCACTACGCCGAGCAGGTCTGACACGGGTCTCCTCATCGTGCCCGCTCAGCGGGCACGTTTCTCTCAGGCTATCTCTTGGCCAGGCATGTTTCGAACACTGTTCCTGCTGACGTGCTGCTGCGCGAGCGCCCTCGTGCAGGCGGCTGCCCCCGTTCCGGCTGATCGGTTGCAGCGGCTGGCAAGCGATCCCTACTGGCTCTCGCTTGGCCATTACGAACGCGGCAAGCTGGCTGGCTGGCGCAGCTACGTCGACGATGACGCCTTCTTTCTGGCCGAGGACGGCGCGTGGAACCCAGCCGCAGAGCTGACGGCTACCCTGGCCGGCCTCTATGCTCCGTCCAGCCTGGGCGACCGGCATCCGCAGTGCGTCTATCCGGCGCGTACCCGCTGGCTGCGCGAGCAGCTGGCACTGGATGATCTTCCTGCCGTCTCCTGTGCCGAGTTCAATGAGTGGTATGCCGACATTGCCCCTCACAGCAGTGTGCTGGTGTTTCCGGCGGCCTATCTCAACAGCCCTTCGTCGATGTTCGGCCATACGCTGCTGCGCATCGATCAGGTCGACATCGATACGCAAGGCAGCCCGCTGCTCAGTTATGCGTTGAATTTCGGTGCCTTCATCGAGGGCATGGACAACAGCATTCTCTACGCCTGGAAAGGCCTGATGGGCGGCTACCCCGGGCTGTTCTCACTGCTGCCCTATCGCGAAAAGATCGGCGAATACAGTCGTTTGGAAAACCGCGACCTCTGGGAGTACCGGCTGAATCTCACGCCCGAAGAAACCGGGCGGATGCTCGAGCACGTCTGGGAACTCAAGCAGATCCAGTTCGACTACTTCTTCTTTGATGAAAATTGCTCCTATCGGCTGCTGGAGCTGCTGGAGATCGCCCGGCCAGGTCTGGAGCTTACCGAGCAGTTTCCCCTGACCGCGATTCCCGCCGACTCCGTACGTGCGGTCAAGGATGCCGGCCTGGTGGAGCGCATCGATTACCGGCCATCGCGTGAGCGCGAACTCCTGACGCGCAGTGCACCGCTGCAAGCGCAGGAGCTCGCATGGGTTTCCCGTCTTGCCGACAGCCCGAGCGTCGTCGACGAGCCGGACTATCTGAAACTGGCCGCTGAGCGGCGCGCGCTGATTCAGGATGCGGCCTATCGCCTGCTGCGCTATCACGCGGCAGGGCAGGAGCGAGACCCGCGCAATGCCGCTCACAGCTATCGATTACTCCAGGCGATCAATCGCAACCCGCCTCCTCGATTGCAGATCGAGCAGCCGGCACTGCCCGAGCAGGGGCATGAATCGAGAACGCTGCTGGCTGGCGTCGGCAGTCGGGATGGCCGTGCCTTCGCCGACTACGGCCTTCGGATGGCTTATCACGATCTGCTGGACAACCTCGAGGGCTTTCCGCTCGGTGCGCAGATCGAGATTGCACAGCTACAGCTTCGTCAGTACGAAGGCGGTCGATTGCAGCTGCGGCGGCTGGATCTGGCCGGCATCCGCTCGCTGACGCCGATGTCACCGCTGCTCAAACCATGGTCGTGGCAGGTGGCCGCCGGCCTCGAGCGGGTAGCCACGGAGCAGGCGGACGAGCGTCTGGTAGGGCATATCAATGGTGGCGGTGGCTTCACTTGGGAGTTGAATGAAGCGCTGCTCGGTTTTGCCCTGGCGACGGTGCGGATCGAACACAATCCCGACGCAGCGGCATGGCTCAGCCCCGCTGTCGGATTCGACAGCGGGCTGCTGTGGCGCAATCGGATGGGCAACCTGCTGTTGGAGGCGCGAGGCGACTATTTCCATCATGGCGAGGTGCGCCGCCGGCTCGGGCTGGCTCAGCAGTTCGAGCTGAGTCGCGATGTGGGGTTGCGCCTTGGTCTCGAGCGGGTTTTTGCCGAGGCCGCAGCGACCGAGGTGCAGCTGCAGCTACGCTGGTACTTCTATTGAGGATCGAGGCTCAGGGCTGCTGATAGTGGCCCGGTGTGGTTCCGGGCTCATGCTCATGAACAACCTTTGTCACTCGGATGTCGGTGATACCGAGCACTTCAGCCTGCCGCAACAGCTCCTGCTCCCCCGCGTCGGCATCGGGCATCACCAGGCGGTTCTCGGCATCGGCATTGTGCAGGCGGATCAGGTGTTCAGCCGCATGCGCGCTGGATAGGCTCTGCTCGTCGGACTCGATGATCTCGGCGCGCGGATCGTTCTGGTAGATGTAGTTCACTTCGAATTTGTGCGTGCTCTTGCCGAACATGTGCGGGCTCCTGGTAGCTGCGACGTGTTCAGTGGACAGGCGTCCCGAGAGGGTTGTTCCGCAGCCGAAGAGCCCGGCTGCGGGAGAGGGCCTAGTTGTAGCGATACTTCGTTTCGACCCGGCGCTTCTGGATGCTGTACTGCGTCATGTCGATCTCGTTGCGCGTCAACCGATCCTCGAGTGCATCGAGCTCCCGATTTTCCAGCGTACTCACGTGCTGTTTGGTCGCGTGATAGTTGATGGTCTCGGCGGCGCTGTGGCCGCTAACCGGATCCCACAGAATCGAGAGCGGCCAGAACAGCAGATTGACGACGCCCAGGCCATACTCGCGGCCATAGAAGGAGCCGCCACCGGGCAGCAGGCCGAGCGCGGTCCCCACGGCGGGGTTCTTTTCCTCGACGGCAAGCCCGGCAGCCTCGAAATGGCGCAGTTCGGATTTCTGGTAGGAATTAAGGCCGCTCGCGCAACCGGTCGAAGCCACGATCGCTCCGATGACAAACAGATGGGACAGCTTCACAACAGCTCCTTCTCGCTGACAGATCCAAGCGCTCTTCGGCGCGGGCGCAGCCTAGCATGTTGTGATGGCTAAATGGCATCGATCGGTGCTATCCAACGCCTTGCTGCTTCAACCAGCTGAGCAGTTGTGGCAGCGGCATGGCACCGCTTTGCCGGGCTACCTCGCGGCCGTCCCGGAACAGAATCAGGCTTGGAATAGAGCGGATGCCCAGCTGAGTCGACAGCTGTCGGTTGGCTTCGCTGTCCAGCTTCGCCAGCCGGCAGCGGCCTTGAAGTTGGGACGCGGCCTGGGCGAATACCGGAGCGAAGCTGCGGCAAGGCCCGCACCAACTGGCCCAGACGTCCACCAGCAACGGCAGGTCGCCCTTGATCTGGTTGGCGAACTGGCCCGCCTGCAATTCGAAGGGTTGCGCAGAGAGCAGATCGGCTTTGCAGCGTCCGCAATGTGGCGCGTCGCTGAGCCGAGCAGCGGGGATACGGTTGAGACTGGCGCAATGCGCACAGGGGACGATCAGTGAGTCGGTCATGGCGAGGCTCCATGGCGGTATGCCGATTAATGTGGAGCCTCGCCTGCGAATATCAAGCCGGGTGGGCGAGAGGAGGTCAGCCCTTGGCGGCGTCCAGTGCCTGTGCCAGGTCCGCAAGGATGTCATCGATGTGTTCGATGCCGATGGAAAGGCGGATCAGGTCCTGGGACACGCCCGCGCGGGCAAGTTCCTGAGCATTGAGTTGACGATGGGTGGTGCTCGCCGGGTGGCAGGCCAGCGACTTGGCGTCGCCGATATTGACCAGGCGAACGATCAGCTTGAGGGCGTCGATGAAGCGCGCGCCGGCCTCCAGGCCGCCGGCGATGCCAAAGCAGAGGATCGACGCCGGCTTGCCGCCCATGTAGCGCTGCGCCAGCGCATGCTCGGGATGATCGCTGAGGCCGGCGTACTTCACCCAGGCGACCTGGGGGTGGGCCTGAAGGAACTCGGCCACCTTGCGTGCATTCTCGCAGTGGCGCTCCATGCGCAGGGCGAGGGTCTCCAGGCCCTGCAGGATCAGGAACGAGTTGAACGGCGAGATCGCTGCGCCCATGTTGCGTAGCGGTACCACGCGGCAGCGGCCGATGAAAGCGGCCAGACCGAAGGCTTCGGTATAGGTCACGCCGTGATAGGACACGTCCGGCGTGTTGAGCAGCGCGAAGCGCTCCTTGTGCTGCGCCCAAGGGAATTTGCCGGAGTCGACGACGATGCCGCCAATGCTGGTGCCGTGGCCGCCCATGTACTTGGTCAGCGAATGGACGACGATGTCGGCGTCGTGTTCGAACGGTCGGCAGAGGATGGGCGTCGCCACCGTGTTGTCGACGATCAGCGGAACGCCGTGACGGTGCGCGGCGTCAGCCAGCGCCTTGAGATCGATGATATTGCCGGCCGGGTTGCCGATGGACTCGCAGAAGACCGCCTTGGTCTTGTCGTCGATCAGCGCTTCCAGCGCGGCGATGTCGTCGTGGGCGGCGAAGCGCACCTCGATGCCCTGACGCGGCAGGGTGTGGGCGAAAAGGTTGTAGGTGCCGCCATAGAGCTTGGCCACCGAAACGATGTTATCGCCCGCTTCAGCGATGGTCTGGATCGCATAGGTGATCGCCGCCATGCCCGAAGCCACCGCCAGCGCGGCGATACCGCCTTCCAATGCAACGACACGCTGTTCGAGCACGTCGGTGGTGGGATTCATGATGCGCGTATAGATGTTGCCAGGCACCTTCAGATCGAAGAGGTCGGCGCCATGCTGGGTATCGTCGAACGCATAGGATGTGGTCTGGTAGATCGGCACCGCCACGGCCTTGGTTGTCGGGTCCGGGCTGTAGCCCGCATGAATCGCCAGGGTCTCCAGTTTCATTGCGGCATGTCCTTGTTGTTGGCCGGAAAGTTCCGGAGGATGCGGCGAAGCCTTGCCTGGGTCAATGACCCAGCGCAACGAAGCACGGCGCACCTGACGCGCGCGGAAATTGCCGGCAAATGCGCAAGAAAAAGCCGCGCATTGCGCGGCCTTGGAGTTGGTGGGCCCACACGGACTCGAACCGTGGACCAAAGGATTATGAGTCCTCTGCTCTAACCAACTGAGCTATAGGCCCTCAGTAGGAGGGCGGATTATACCGGGGTGATAGTTCAGCGCCAACCAAGCTCGATTGCGGGCATAAAAAACCCCGGCGAACCGGGGTTTGGCAGTCACTCGTCGAGGAACGAGCGCAAGTGCTCGCTTCGCGTCGGGTGACGCAGCTTGCGCAGCGCCTTGGCTTCGATTTGGCGAATCCGCTCGCGCGTTACATCGAACTGCTTGCCGACTTCCTCGAGGGTGTGGTCGGTATTCATGTCGATGCCGAAGCGCATGCGCAGCACCTTGGCTTCGCGTGCGGTCAGCCCGGCGAGTACCTCGCGGGTGGCTTCCTTGAGGCTTTCCACGGTGGCTACGTCGATCGGGGACTGCATGGTGCTGTCCTCGATGAAGTCGCCGAGATGCGAGTCTTCGTCGTCGCCAATCGGCGTCTCCATGGAGATCGGTTCCTTGGCGATCTTCAGCACCTTGCGGATCTTGTCCTCGGGCATCTCCATGCGCTCGCCCAGCTCTTCCGGCGTCGGCTCGCGGCCCATCTCCTGCAGCATCTGGCGGGAGATGCGGTTGAGCTTGTTGATCGTCTCGATCATATGCACCGGGATGCGGATGGTGCGCGCCTGGTCGGCGATCGAGCGAGTGATGGCCTGGCGAATCCACCAGGTGGCGTAGGTCGAGAACTTATAGCCGCGGCGGTATTCGAACTTGTCCACCGCCTTCATCAGGCCGATATTGCCTTCCTGGATCAGGTCGAGGAACTGCAGGCCGCGGTTGGTGTACTTCTTGGCGATCGAGATCACCAGGCGCAGGTTGGCCTCGACCATCTCTTTCTTCGCTCGGCGGGCTTTGGCCTCACCGATGGACATGCGGCGGTTGATGTCCTTGACGTCGGCAACGCTGAGGCCGGTTTCCTGCTCTAGGTCCACCAGCTTCTGCTGGCAGGCGCGAATGTCGTCCTTGCGCGCGGCAATCGCTTCGGCGTACTTGCTCTTGCCGCTGGCGATGGCCTCGGCCCAGCCGAGGTTGGTCTCGTTGTTGGGGAACTCGCGGAGGAAGTCGGCGCGCGGCATGCGGGCATCCCGAACGCAGAGCTGCATGATGGCGCGCTCCTGGGCGCGGATGCGCGCCAGCGCGTCGCGCACACGCTCGACCAGTGCGTCGTACTGCTTGGGCACGAGCTTGATCGGCATGAACAGGATGGCCAGTGCCTCCAGTTCATCGGTGGCCTGCTGGCTGCCGCGGCCAAACTTCTTCAGGGCCTTCTGGGCTTTGGCCAGCTGTTCGGCCACTGCGCCGAAGCGGATGCGGGCAACTTCGGGGTCCGGACCGCCGTCGCCTTCTTCCTCGTCGCTGTCGCTCGACTCTTCGTCCTCCTCGTCGTCGTCCTTGTCGTCCGCGGCGGCCTTGGAGGCAACCTGGGGCGCGACCGGCTCGACTTCCTGAGGGGCGGCGGCGCCGTCGTCATCAGGATCGATGTAGCCACTGAGGATGTCGGACAGACGGCCGCCCTCGCTGACGACGCGGTCGTAATCGGCCAGGATTCCGTCCACGGTGCCGGGGAAGTGAGCGATCGCGCTCATCACCTCGCGGATGCCTTCCTCGATGCGTTTGGCGATCTCGATTTCGCCTTCGCGGGTCAGCAGCTCGACGGTACCCATTTCGCGCATGTACATGCGCACCGGGTCGGTGGTGCGGCCGATGTCGGTCTCGACCGCAGCGAGCGCTGCGGCAGCCTCTTCGGCGGCCGCTTCATCGGTATCGGCTTCGGCCAACAACAGGGCATCGGCATCCGGAGCGGTCTCGAATACGTTGATGCCCATGTCGTTGATCATGCGAATGATGTCTTCCACCTGTTCCGGATCGGAAATATCCTCCGGCAGGTGGTCGTTGACCTCGGCGTAAGTCAGGTAACCCTGCTCACGGCCACGCTGGATCAACTCTTTGAGGCGGGACTGCTGTTGCGCTTTTCCGGACATATAACCCTATCCACTGAAGGTTCTGGCGGGCTGAAAACAAGCTGAGCATTATAGCCGAGCTAGGACCTCACGCGCCAGTTGAGGTCGGTGCTGCAGGTGCTGCGTTGCGATTCAACAGTGCGCGCAGGTGATCTTTTTCCTCTGCGCTCAGGGCACCCTGGCGAGCCTTGCGCAGCAACTGCTCGAGGCTGCGCTCGCGTTGTCTGGCGGCAAGGCTTGAGATGGTGTCGAAAAACTGTTGTTCAAGGTTATCGGCCGATATCAGCCATTCTTTCTCCGCCAATGCGCGTAAAAGACGCCCTTGGTCGGTTCCGTGCCAGCGCGCGATCAGCTGCAGGCTGCGCAGGCGGGGATTTTTCTGCAGCGTACCGATCAAGGCGATGAGTAGCTGGGTGTAAGTGTCGTCTTCGGCAGCGAAATGACTGGCATCTTCGACCTTCTGTGCGAGCTCCGGATGGTGTAGCAGGGTGCGAAGCGTGGTCAGGGCTGGCGGCTCGACGGTTGCTGGCGTGCGCGGTGCTCGCGGCGTGAAATCCTGGCGCTGGCCGCTTTTCTTCCAATCGTTCTTCCAGGGGC
Organism: Stutzerimonas sp. CXK-1; assembly: GCF_057738225.1. NCBI lineage: Bacteria > Pseudomonadati > Pseudomonadota > Gammaproteobacteria > Pseudomonadales > Pseudomonadaceae > Stutzerimonas > Stutzerimonas sp. CXK-1. Next base: position 611,233 of record NZ_CM173217.1, read on the forward strand.
GTTTGCTGCCCTTGCCTGCGGGTGGGGGAGCCGGCTCGTAGCTGGGGGGCTCGTAATCGACGGATATTGCGTCGTAATACCCGTAGTCGTCGCCGGGCGGGGTGCTGGCGGGTGAGGGGGTGGCTGCAAGCTGGTGCAGCGCTTCGCCGTTGAGCCCGGTGAGTTCGGCCAGGCGCTGGCGCATCAGGGCCCGCAGGTTCGCCCCTGGGACCTTTTCGATCAGCGGTGCGGCCAGCGTAGCCAGGTGCGCCTTGCCTTCCAGTGAGCGCGGGTCGGCCTCCTCGCTCAGTTGCTGGAAGAAATAGTCCGCCAGCGGCTGGGCCTGCTGGTTGATCCGTGCCTGGAAGGCGTCGGTGCCTTCGGCGCGAACCAGGCTGTCAGGGTCTTCGCCTTCGGGGAGAAACAGAAAGCGCGCGCGCCGCCCATCCTGCAGGTTCGGCAGGGTCGCCTCGAGGGCGCGCCACGCCGCCTTGCGTCCGGCGCTATCGCCATCGAAGCAGAACAGTACGCTCGGCACCAGTCGGAACAGGCGCTTGAGGTGCTCCTCGCTGGTGGCCGTGCCCAGCGTCGCGACGGCATTGCGCAAGCCTTGCTGGGCCAGGGCGATGACGTCCATATAGCCTTCGACGACGATGATTTCGTCGAGATCGCGGTTGGCCTGGCGGGCTTCGTACAGGCCATAGAGTTCCTGGCCTTTGTGAAAGACCGGGGTTTCCGGCGAATTCAGGTACTTGGGCTTGTCATCGCCTAGCACGCGGCCGCCGAAGGCGATCACCCGGCCACGGCTGTCGCGGATCGGGAACATCACGCGGTCGCGGAAACGGTCGTAGCGCTTGCCGGATTCGGCGTTTTCGATCAGCAGCCCGGCGTCGATCAGCGCCTTTTGCTGCAGCGCATCGCCGCCCAAGTGTTTCAGCAGGTTGTCCCAGCCGGGCGGCGCGAAGCCCAGGCCGAAGTCGCGGGCGATGACGCCGGAAAGTCCGCGCCCCTTCAGGTAGTCGACCGCGGCCTTGCGGGCCGGATGACTCTTCAGTGCCTGGCGGTAGAAGTCGGCAGCGGCGGCGAGCAGCGGATAGAGGGGGGAGTCGACCGGTTGCCGCGGTTTGTGCCCGCGTCCACTGTCCTCGCGTGGAACTTCGAGTCCGGCGCGCCGGGCGAGCTCCTCGACCGCCTGGGGGAAGTCCAGATGATCGTGGTCCATGATGAAGCCGAGGGCGTTGCCGCCGGCGCCACAGCCGAAGCAGTAATAGAACTGCTTGTCCGGGCTGACGCTGAAGGAGGGGGTCTTCTCGTTATGGAAGGGGCAGCGTGCGGTGTAGTTTTTGCCGGCCTTCTTCAGCTGGATGCGCGAGCCCACCACTTCGACGATATCGGAGCGGTTGAGCAGGTCATCGATGAAGGATTGCGGGATCAGTCCGGCCATAGGGGTATCAGGTTAGTTCGCAGTGCATGGGACCGGAAACGAAAAAACTCCGGCCTTTCGCCGATTGGCGAAGCGGAGTCTGCATGCAAACGCAAAGCCCGGCCAGGGCCGGGCTTTAGGCGACGTCAGCGGTACCGGATCAGTACAGGCGGACGCTACGGCGCTGCTCGCGCTGCACTTTCTTGGCGTGACGCTTGACTGCGGCAGCAGCCTTGCGCTTGCGCTCGGCAGTCGGCTTCTCGTAGAACTCGCGGGAACGGACTTCGGCCAGAACGCCGGCCTTTTCGCAGGAGCGCTTGAAGCGACGCAGTGCTACGTCGAAGGGTTCATTCTCTTTAACTTTGACAGCGGGCATCCAGGACTTACCTTCACTTGATTACCGGTGGCAACGCGCTTCGGCAAATGACTCGCAAGCACGCTGGTTTTAAGGGTTGCGGATGTTAACGCCTCGGCTGGAGGAATGCAAAGCCCCTGATCGAAAAGCGCTGGCCGGTGGCCGACCCCGGCGATTAATATGCACGGCTTCATTCGCTTCCCTCGGACGGTTCGAACCCATGCTGGTGCTGGGGCTGGAAACTTCCTGCGACGAGACTGGCGTCGCGCTCTACGACAGCGAGCAGGGCCTGTTGGCCGACGCGCTATTCAGCCAGATCGACCTGCATCGCGTCTATGGCGGCGTAGTGCCCGAGCTCGCCTCGCGCGATCACGTCAAGCGCATGCTGCCGCTGATTCGCCAGGTGCTTGCCGATGCCGAGCGTGATGCTGCGCAGATCGATGCGATCGCCTATACCGCCGGCCCAGGACTGGTCGGCGCGCTGCTGGTCGGGGCCTCCTGCGCGCAGGCGTTGGCGTTCGCCTGGGGCATACCGGCGGTTGGTGTGCATCATATGGAAGGGCATCTGCTGGCACCGATGCTCGAGGAGCAGCCGCCGGCGTTTCCGTTCGTCGCATTGCTGGTTTCCGGCGGGCATACCCAGCTGGTGCGCGTCGATGGCATCGGTCGCTACGAGCTGCTCGGTGAGTCGGTGGATGATGCTGCCGGCGAGGCCTTCGACAAGACCGCCAAGCTGATGGGCCTGCCGTATCCCGGCGGGCCGGAAATCGCCCGGCTGGCCGAGCACGGCGTGCCGGGGCGTTTCGTGTTTCCGCGGCCGATGACCGATCGGCCAGGGCTCGATTTCAGCTTCAGCGGGTTGAAGACCTTTACCCTCAATACATTCCAACAGCGTCGGGCGGCCGGTGACGACAGCGAGCAGACCCGCAGCGACATCGCCCTCGCATTCCAGCAGGCGGTGGTCGAAACGCTCACGATCAAGTGCCGCCGCGCGTTGAAGCAGACCGGCCTGAAATCGCTGGTGATCGCCGGCGGGGTCAGTGCCAACCGCGCGCTGCGCGAGGCGCTGCAAGCCATGCTGGCCGAGATGAAAGGGCAGGTCTTTTATGCGCGGCCACGGTTCTGCACGGACAATGGCGCCATGATTGCCTACGCAGGCTGCCAGCGCTTGCTGGCCGGGCAGCACGACGGGCCGCAGATCGGCGTGCAGGCACGCTGGCCGATGGAGGCGCTGCCGGCTATTTGAGCGGCGCCATCAGAAATGCCGTTCCCGTCCCGCCAGCAGAGCCTGCAGGTTGCTGCGATGTCGCCAGACGATCAGCAGTGCGAGCACGCTCATCGGCAACAGCGATCCAGGTTGTCGCCAGGCCAGCAGAGGCAGGCAAAGCGGCAAGGCAATCAGCGCGGCGAGGGAGCTGGTGCGCGTCAGGCGAAACACGGTGAGCCAGGCGGCCGCCGCGAGCGCCGCGGCCGGGGCGTAGAGGCCGAGCAGTACACCGGCCGCAGTGGCAACGCCCTTGCCGCCCTGGAAACGAAAGTAAATTGGATAGAGATGGCCAAGCACGGCTGCCAGACCGATCCAGGCCTGCTGCTGAGCGTCATAGCCAAGCCAGGCGGCGAGCGTGACAGGCAGCAAGCCTTTGAGCAGGTCGCCGAGCAGGGTGCCGATGGCCAGGCGGCGTCCCGCCAGGCGCAGCATGTTGGTGGCGCCCGGGTTACCCGATCCACCGGCCCGCGGGTCTGGCATGCCCGACAGCTGGCTGAGCACAATGGCGAATGACAGCGAACCGAGCAGGTAAGCGAACAGTGTCAGCAGCCAGAACATGGAAATCATCCGGGGCAGGGAGCTCCTGAGTCTAACGGTGCGGCCTCGGCTTGTCGTGCCGCGGGAGAGACGGTTTGGATACAGTGTTTATCGAAGGCCTGGAAGTGGACACCGTGATCGGTGCCTATGACTGGGAGCGCGGCATCCGCCAGAGCCTGCGTCTGGATCTGACCCTGGGCTGGGACATTCGTCCCGCTGCGGAGAAGGACGAACTGGACAAGGCGCTGGACTATGCCAAGGTCGGCCAGGCCATCGATCGTTTCGCCGGTGCTGTGCGTTTCGAATTGGTGGAAACCTTCGCCGAGCAACTGGCGGCGCAGCTGATGACCGAGTTCGGCATTCCCTGGCTGCGCCTGCGCGTGACCAAGCCGGGAGTCAATGCGCGCGCACGCGCGTTGGGCGTGGAGATCGAACGCGGATGCCGTTGACTCCCGTTCTGCTCGGCCTCGGCAGCAACAGCGAGCGCGAAAGGCATCTGCATGCCGGACTCGACGCGCTGGCGGCACTGCTGAGCGACATGCATTGCTCGCCGGTCTTCGAAAGCCTTGCGGTAGGCTACCGCGGTGACAATTTCTACAATCTGGTGGTGGCCGGGTGCACGGACCTGCCGCTGATCGAACTGGATCGAAGGCTGAAGTTCATCGAGGCGGACAATGGTCGCTATGCGCCGGATCGCAAGGGTTTGCCGCTGGATATCGACGTGTTGCTCTATGCCGATCTGGTCGGTGAGTTCGATGGGCTGAGACTGCCGAGGCCGGAAGTGCTGCGCAACGCCTTCGTGCTCTGGCCGCTGTCGTTGCTGGTGCCCGAGCGAATCCACCCCGAAGCGGGGCTGAGCTTTGCCGAGCTCTGGCGCCGCGCCTCCATCGATCAGCGCCTCTGGCCGGTGCCCTTCGGCTGGAACGGTATGGCGCTGACCCCCGAGTATCTGCTGCAACCTTCACCGTTTTCCGAGCCCCCCGCCGTTGGCTGAGACAGCGCTAGCGGCACGCGGCGTATCGTGCGACAGCGGCCACGCGTTCGCGTTTGAGCGCTTCGCCCAGTTCGGCTCCCCGGTAGCCTTGCTCGACCAGAGGGGCTGCAGTCACCTGGCGTGCCGCGTCAGCCGCTCCCCTCAGATACTCGGCCTGCGCGTGGAAAGCTGCTCCGCTGCTGGGTGCAGCGGCGCCGGCTATTTCGCTGGCGATGAGGAAGCGCTCGAAGCGCTCCGGGCGGCGGTAGATGTCGAAGTGCTGCAGCAGGTCGAGCAGCTGGTTTGCCGACAGCTCAAGCGCCCGTGCAGCGGCGTGGCGGTAGCCGGCGACCAGCTCGGCGAGCTCTTGGCAATCCCGGGGCACCTTGCTGCGCTGGCTGATCGCCCGGACCGGCTCGACGCCCTGACCGTCCTCGATGCTCAGTGGCGAAAGCAGCACCGCCCAGCGCACCGGCAGCGGCTGCTGGCGCCGGGCGCATTCGCGCAGCGCGGCCAGCAGGGCGTCTGGCGTAGGGGCCAGGTGCGCGTCCAGTTCCGGATAGAGCTCGGCCAGTGCGCCGCAGTCGCGCAACACCTGTAGGAACACGTCCGGTCGCGGCTCCATCAGGGCGCGGGAGATTTCCTTCCAGCTGCGCTCGGGCGTCAGCGCCTGCAATTCGCCGGAGCGGGACAGCTGGCGCATCAGTTCCAGCGTTTCGCTGGCGATATGAAAACCGAGGTCGGCGTAGCGCGCGGCGAAACGTGCGACACGCAGGACCCGGAGCGGATCTTCGGCGAAGGCCGGCGAGACATGGCGCAGCAAGCGATCTGCCAGGTCCCGTTGCCCGCCATAGGGGTCATGGAGCTGGCCGTGTTCGTCCTCGGCCATGGCATTGATTGTCAGGTCGCGGCGCAGCAGGTCCTGTTCCAACGTGACATACGGGCTGGCAAAGAAGGTGAAGCCCCCGTAACCGCGGCCGCTCTTGCGCTCGGTGCGGGCCAGCGCGTATTCGTCGCCGGTTTGCGGGTGCAGGAACACCGGGAAATCTGCGCCGACCGGGCGAAAGCCCAAGGCTTCCATTTGTTCGGCCGTCGCGCCGACGACCACCCAGTCGATCTCGCTGACGGGTCTTCCGAGCAGGCGGTCGCGTACCGCACCACCGACTTTGTAGATCTGCATGAATACCTCCGTTGGCACGGAGGATAAGGCATAGCGCCGCCATACGGCAGGCGGCGTACCCGACCGACCGGCGCGCGGCGCCCCCGGAAGGGCGCACCGTGCCGAGCGACACGGCTCAGGCGAAGTTCATTCCGGGAAAGCGTGGCTCGGCTTCCGCCTCGCTGTTGCGCGGGGGCATGTGTTGGGTGTTGACCACCTGCTCGCCCTGCATCGATTGCAGGTGAACGTCGAAGCCCCAAAGCCGATGCAGATGCTTGAGCACGTCGCTGGTCGAATCGCCGAGCGGCTTGCGGTCGTGTTGCTGGTGACGCAGCGTCAGCGAGCGATCACCTCTTCTATTGACGTTCCAGACCTGCACGTTCGGCTCGCGGTTGCCAAGGTTGTACTGTGCCGCGAGCAGTTCGCGAATCGTGTGATAGCCGCTTTCGTCGTGAATCGCCGGAATCAGCAGTTCGTCCTTGCGGTCATCGTCGAGCACGCTGAACAGCTTCAGATCGCGGATCACCTTTGGCGAGAGGAACTGCAGGATGAAGCTCTCGTCCTTGAAGTTCTGCATGGCGAACTTGACGGTGGTCAGCCAGTCGCTGCCGGCGATGTCGGGGAACCAGCGGCGGTCCTCCTCGGTGGGGTTCTCGCAGATGCGGCGGATGTCCTGATACATCGCGAAGCCCAGGGTGTAGGGGTTGATGCCGCTGTAATAGGGGCTGTCGAAGCCGGGCTGGTAGATGACGCTGGTGTGTGACTGCAGGAACTCCATCATGAAGCCGTCGGTCACCAGGCCTTCGTCGTACAGGTCGTTCATCAGCGTGTAGTGCCAGAACGTGGCCCAGCCTTCGTTCATCACCTGGGTCTGGCGCTGCGGATAGAAGTACTGGGCGATCTTGCGCACGATGCGCACGATCTCGCGTTGCCAGGGTTCGAGCAGCGGCGCGTGTTTCTCGATGAAATAAAGGATGTTCTCCTGCGGTTCGGCCGGGAAGCGCTGGCCGGCTTCCTGTTCCTCGTCCTTGTCGCCGAGGCGTGGAATGGTGCGCCACAGGTCGTTGATCTGCCGTTGCAGATGCTCTTCGCGTTCGGCCTGGCGGCGGCGCTCTTCTTCGGCTGAGATCGGGTAGGGGCGCTTGTAGCGGTCGACGCCGTAGTTCATCAGCGCATGGCAGGAATCGAGCAGATCCTCGACGGCATTGATGCCATGACGCTCTTCGCACTGGGTGATGTACTGCTTGGCGAACACCAGGTAGTCGATGATCGAGCTGGCGTCGGTCCAGGTGCGGAACAGGTAGTTGCCCTTGAAGAAGCTGTTGTGGCCATAGCAGGCGTGGGCGATCACCAGCGCCTGCATGCAGATGGTGTTTTCCTCCATCAGGTAGGCGATGCAGGGATCGGAATTGATCACGATTTCATAGGCCAGGCCCATCTGTCCGCGACGATAGCCTTTCTCGGTGGAGAGAAAGTGCTTGCCGTACGACCAATGGTGATAGCCGATGGGCATGCCGACCGAGGCATAGGCATCCATCATCTGCTCGGCCGTGATGACCTCGATCTGGTTCGGGTAGGTGTCCAGGGCGTAGCGCTCGGCGAGGCGGCCGATCTCACGGTCGTAGGTTCTGATCAGGTCGAAGGTCCATTCCGAGCCGGTGGAGATGGGTTGTCTCTTCATGCTGCACCTCTTCCGGCGCCGACGCGCCGTTGGAACAGCTCGCGGAACACCGGGTAGATGTCCGCGGCACTGATCAGCTGCTGCTGGGCGAAAGCCTCGGGGAAGGCTTCGCACACCTGGTTGTATTCGTACCAGAGCGCCTGATGCTCGCGCGGGGTGATCTCGACGTAGGTGAAATACTGCACGAAGGGCATGATCTGGTTGATCAGGATGTCCCGGCACAGCGGCGAGTCGTCGTTCCAGTTGTCGCCGTCCGAAGCCTGCGCGCCGTAGATGTTCCACTCCGCAGCCGGATAACGCTCGGCCATGATTTCCTGCATCATTTTCAGCGCGCTGGAGACGATGGTCCCGCCGGTCTCGCGCGAATAGAAGAACTCCTCTTCATCCACTTCCTTGGCGCTGGTGTGGTGGCGGATGAACACCACATCGATCTTGTCGTAGTTCCGCTTGAGGAACAGGTAGAGGAGGATGAAGAAGCGCTTGGCGACGTCTTTCGTCGCCTGGGTCATCGAGCCCGACACGTCCATCAGGCAGAACATCACCGCCTTGGAGCTGGGGTTGGGATGCTTGACCAGTAGGTTGTACTTGAGGTCGAAGGTGTCGAGGAACGGCACCCGTTCGATGCGCGCACGCAGCCGCAGGATTTCTTCCTCGCAGGCCTTGATGTCGCCGAGGTTGTCCGGCTCTTCGAGCTTGAGGCGCTCGAGTTCGGCGCGCGCCTGGCGTAGCTTGGCGCGGCTGGAGCCCGACAGCGCAATGCGCCGCGCATGCGCCGAGCGCAAGGTGCGCACGATGTTGATCCGGGAGGGGTTGCCCTCGTTGCTGATGCCGGCGCGCACCGTCTTGAAGGTGTCGGTGCCGGTCAGGTGACGCTTGACCAGGTTGGGCAGCTCGAGGTCCTCGAACATGAAGTCGAGGAATTCCTCCTGGGTGATCTGGAAGACGAAGTCATCCATCCCTTCGCCGCTGTTGCTCGCCTGCCCGGCACCCTGGCCGCCGCCACCGCCCTGCGGGCGCGGGATGCGTTCGCCGGCGACGAACTCCTTGTTGCCCGGATGGACGATCGTCTGCCGCCCACCGCGGCCGTGGTGCAGCACCGGTTCGTCGATGTCGCGACCGGGAATGCTGATCTGTTCGCCATGCTCCATGTCGGTGATGGAACGCCGGCTGACGGCCTCTTCCACCGCCTTCTTGATGTGGCCCCGATAGCGCTGCAGGAAGCGCTGACGGTTGACCATGCTCTTGTTCTTGCCGTTGAGGCGCCGATCGATCACGTAGCTCATACGAGCCCTCCGAGGGACGCTGCAGGCCTTGAGGGATCGGCCGCCTGCGTCGGCAACCGACCCTCCAAGCTCTCGTCTGCAGCCTACAGCTTTTGGCGTGAGGCTGCGTTACTGCGACTTGCGCACCCGCAAATACCATTCGGATAGCAGGCGGACCTGCTTCTCGGTGTAACCGCGCTCGACCATGCGCGACACGAAGTCGTTGTGCTTCTTCTGGTCTTCCTTGCTGGCCTTGGCATTGAAGCTGATGACCGGCAGCAGATCCTCGGTGTTGGAGAACATCTTCTTCTCGATCACCACGCGCAGCTTCTCGTAGGACAGCCAGCTCGGGTTCTTGCCGTTGTTGTTGGCCCGCGCGCGCAGTACGAAGTTGACGATCTCGTTGCGGAAGTCCTTGGGATTGCTGATGCCGGCAGGCTTCTCGATCTTCTCCAGCTCTTCGTTGAGGGCGGCGCGGTTGAGGATCTCGCCGGTTTCCGGGTCGCGGTATTCCTGGTCCTGGATCCAGAAGTCGGCGTACAGCACATAGCGATCGAAGATGTTCTGCCCGTATTCGCTGTAGGACTCGAGGTAGGCGGTCTGGATCTCCTTGCCGATGAACTCGACGTAGCGCGGCGCCAGGTATTCCTTGATGAAGCGCAGGTAGCGCTCGCGCACCTCGGCCGGGAACTGCTCCTGCTCGATCTGCTGCTCGAGCACGTAGAGCAGGTGTACCGGGTTGGCGGCGACCTCGTGCGGGTCGAAGTTGAAGACCTTCGACAGGATCTTGAAGGCGAAGCGGGTGGAGAGGCCGTTCATGCCTTCGTCCACGCCAGCAGCGTCGCGGTATTCCTGGATCGACTTCGCCTTGGGGTCAGTGTCCTTCAGGTTCTCGCCGTCGTAGACCCGCATCTTCGAGTAGATGTTGGAGTTCTCCGGCTCTTTCAGGCGCGAGAGCACGCTGAACTGCGCGAGCATCTTCAGGGTGTCCGGGGCGCAGTGAGCCTGCGACAGCGAGCTGTTGGTCAGCAGCTTGTCGTAGATCTTCACCTCGTCCGACACCCGCAGGCAGTACGGCACCTTGACGATGTAGATACGGTCGATGAAGGCTTCGTTGTTCTTGTTGTTGCGGAAGCTGTGCCACTCCGATTCGTTGGAGTGCGCCAGAATGATGCCGCTGTAGGGAATCGCACCCAGGCCCTCGGTGGAGTTGTAGTTGCCTTCCTGGGTCGCGGTCAGCAGCGGGTGCAGCACCTTGATCGGCGCCTTGAACATCTCGACGAATTCCATCAGGCCCTGGTTCGCCCGGCACAGCGCGCCCGAATAGGCGTAGGCGTCGGCATCGTTCTGCGGGAATTCCTCCAGCTTGCGGATATCCACCTTGCCGACCAGCGCCGAGATGTCCTGGTTGTTCTCGTCGCCCGGCTCGGTCTTGGCCACGGCAATCTGATTGAGGATCGACGGGTAGAGCTTGACCACGCGGAACTGACTGATATCGCCACCGAATTCCTGCAGCCGCTTGGTTGCCCAGGGCGACATGATGGAGCTGAGGTAGCGCCGCGGGATGCCGTAATCCTCCTCGAGGATCTGGGCGTCTTCGGCGGGATTGAACAGGCCCAGCGGCGACTCGAATACCGGCGAGCCCTTGATCGCATAGAAGGGCACCCGCTCGATCAGCTGCTTGAGCTTTTCGGCCAGCGACGACTTGCCACCGCCTACCGGGCCGAGGAGATAGAGGATCTGCTTCTTCTCCTCCAGGCCCTGCGCCGCGTGGCGGAAGTAGGAGACGATCTGGTCGATGCAGTCCTCCATGCCGTGGAAGTCTTCGAACGCGGGGTAGCGGCGGATCACCTTGTTGGAAAAGATGCGCGACAGCCGCGGGTCGGTCGAGGTGTCGACCAGCTCCGGCTCGCCGATCGCCATCAGCATGCGCTCGGCCGCGGTGGCGTAGGTACTCGGGTCCTGTTTGCACAGATCGAGGTATTCCTGCAGGGAATATTCCTCCTGCCGGGTCGCTTCGAATCGTTGTTGGAAGTGGCTGAAAATGCTCATGACTTCACCTCGTCGCTGCACAGGTAGGCGTTGTCATCAGGCATCCCGGAGCCCGGCCGCAACGGCGGCCAGCGGAGTTCCCCCGAACACCCAATGGTCGAAACCATAATCCGAAGCCGTTCTACCCGGCTTTCATCGTTTGGATGGCCTGAGCTAAAGGATAGTTCGGATTCGGCGGCGTAAAGGGGCGGGGCGACTTTTTACCGGGAGCGGAAGCCGGCAAACAGGGTGCAGCCCGCGCGACGCGGGGCCTGCACGGGGACACAAAAACTTACGACTGCTCGTCGCGCTCCACTTCCTGCGGGTAAGTGACGCGCCACAGTTCGAAGCCTCCATCGAGACTATAGACGTCGGAAAAACCCTGGCCCACCAGATAGGCCGCGGCGCCCTGGCTCGAATGGCCGTGGTAGCAGGTCACGATCAGTGGATGGTCGAGGTCGGCGGCGGCGATGAAGTCCGGCAGCGAGTAGTTGTCCAGCCGGGTCGAGCCGGCGATGTGGCCGCTGGCGAAGCTGTGCGGGTCGCGGATGTCCACCACCACCGCGCCTTCGCGACGCATCTGCTGGGCTTGCTCGGGGGCAATGCGCTTGAATTCCATCAGTTCGGTCTCCCGTGATCGCAGGCGCAGCGCAACAGCTCGCCGCTGTCGAGGTTCATCAGGGTCATGGCGTTACCCCAGACGCAGCCGGTGTCCAGGGCGAAGACGTCCGGCTCGTCACAGCGACCCTCGAGCGCGGCCCAGTGGCCGAAGACGATCTTCACATTGCGGGTCTTGCGCTGCGGATGGCTGAACCAGGGCGCATAGCCGGAGGGCGCCTTGTTCAGCCCCTCCTTGGCTTCAAGTTCCAGCGTGCCGTCGGCCTTGCAGAAGCGCATGCGCGTGAAGTAGTTGGTGATCAAGCGCAGGCGTGGCACACCGTGCAGGTCCTTGTTCCACTTGGCCGGCTCATTGCCGTACATCCCGTCGAGGAATGGCATCAGCAGGGCGTCGTCCTGCAAGGCTGCCTCGACTTCGGCCGCGCGCCTGAGAGCTTTTTCCAGCGTCCACTGCGGCGGTATCCCGGCGTGCACCAGCGCGGTATGCCGGTGCTCATCGTAGTGCAGCAGCTTTTGCCGGCGCAGCCAGTCGATCAGGTCATTGCGGTCCGGCGCGTCGAGAATGGCCTGCAGCGTATCGGACTTGCGCATGCGTTCGATGTTGTGGGCGACCGCCAGCAGATGCAGGTCATGGTTGCCGAGTACACAGACTGCCGAGCCGTCGAGGTCCCGCACGTAGCGCAGCGCCTCGAGTGATTGTGGGCCACGGTTGACCAGGTCACCGGCCAGCCACAGGCAATCTCGCGAGGGGCTGAAGTCGACCTGCTCGAGCAGGCACTTGAGGGGGGCGAGGCAACCCTGCAGGTCGCCGACGGCATAGGTGGTCAATGCAGTGCTCCGGGTACGGCAAGGCGGAACGGCGCGATGATCGCGTCGAAGTGGTGACCGTCCTCGGCGAGCATCTGGTAGCTGCCCTGCATGATGCCGACACGTGTGGTCAGCAGGGTGCCGCTGGTATAGACATGCCGTTCGCCGGGGGCGATCGTCGGCTGTTCACCGACGACGCCGGCCCCGCGCACTTCCTGCACCTGGCCGTCGCCGTCGGTGATGAGCCAGTGCCGGGAAAGCAGCTGTGCCGCCACCTGGCCCTTGTTCTCTATGGTTACCCTGTAGGCAAAGGCATAGCGGTTTTGTTCCGGCTCGGAGTGTTCCTTGAGGTAATGCGGAACGACGCTGACGTCGATCCGGTAGCGCTGATCGTCGGACATAAAAAGACTCGTCGATGAGGTGCCGTTACTGGCGCAGGGCGAGTTGGTCGGACAGGCGGACAAACGCGGCCAGGTCCAGCTGCTCGGGGCGCAGGCTGCCGTCGACGCCGGCTGCCTCGATGGCTTCGGCATCGAGCAGGCCCTTGAGCGTGTTGCGCAGGGTCTTGCGGCGCTGGTTGAACGCCTCGCGCACGACGCGTTCGAGCAGGCGTGGGTCCTTGGCCGGGTGCGGCAGTTCGGCATGCGGCACCAGGCGAACGATCGCCGAGTCCACCTTTGGCGCCGGGTTGAAAGCGCCCGGGCCGACGTTGAACAGGTGTTCGACCCGGCAGTGGTACTGCACCATGATCGAGAGCCGGCCCCAGTCGCCGCCACCGGGTTCGGCAGCCAGGCGCTCGACCACTTCCTTTTGCAGCATGAAGTGCATGTCGCGGATCAGGCCGGCGTGCTCGAGCAGGTGGAAGATCAACGGCGTGGAAATGTTGTAGGGCAGGTTGCCGACGATACGCAGGCTGGCTGGCTCGCGGCTGAGCTGGGCGAAGTCGAATTTCAGCGCATCGCCCTGGTGCAGGGCGAAATTGCTTCGCTCGGCGAAGCGGCTCTGGAGAATCGGGATCAGGTCGAGATCGAGCTCGACCACATCCAGATGGGCGCCGCTGTCGAGCAACCCCTCGGTGAGGGCACCCTGGCCGGGGCCGATCTCGACCAGCCGCTCGCCCGCTCGCGGATGGATGGCGCGCAGGATGCGGTGAATGACGCCGGCGTCATGCAGGAAATTCTGGCCGAAGCGCTTGCGCGCGCGGTGTTGGTACTCGGACATAGAAGGCAGCTCCAGGCTTCAAGCTGCAAGCGACAAGCAAGAGCGTAAAGCGAACGATGCAAAGGCGCGAAGCTTAACAGTTGCGCCCGTGCGCGACACGCACCGACCGCGCCGTCAGCTGCCTGCCGCCATCTGGTAAGCGGTTTCGAGCGCGACCTTGAGGCTGCCGGTGTCGATGCGCCCGCTGCCGGCCAGGTCCAGCGCGGTGCCGTGGTCGACGGAGGTGCGCACGATCGGCAGGCCCAGGGTGACGTTCACCGCTGCACCGAAACCCTTGTACTTGAGCACCGGGAGGCCCTGGTCGTGGTACATGGCCAGCACCGCGTCGCAGTGTTCCAAGTGCTTGGGGGTGAACAGCGTGTCGGCCGGCAGCGGGCCGACCAGGTCGAGCCCTTCGTCACGCAGCCGCGCCAGCGTCGGCTCGATGATCTCGATCTCTTCGCGGCCCAGGTGGCCGCCTTCTCCGGCGTGCGGGTTGAGCCCGCAAACGAGGATGCGTGGCCGTGCGATGCCGAACTTGCCGACCAGATCGGCGTGCAGGATGCGCGTCACACGCTCGAGACGTTCGGCTGTAATCGCGTCGGCCACCTCGCGCAGTGGCAGATGGGTGGTGACCAGTGCCACGCGCAATCCGTGGGTGGCCAGCATCATGACGACCTGCGGCGTCCGGGTCAGCTCCGCGAGAAATTCCGTGTGCCCGGAGAAGGCGACACCGGCTTCGTTGATCACGCCTTTGTGCACGGGGGCGGTGATCATGCCGGCGAAGTCGCCCGCGAGGCAGCCGCGGGCAGCGCGAGTCAGCGTCTCCAGTACGTAGGGACCGTTGGCGGGGTCGAGCTGGCCGGCCTGCGCCGGCGCCTGCAATGGCGTGTCCCAGACGTAGAGGCTGCCGGCTGGCGCCGGATGCTCCGGCCAGGCGCCGGGATGTACCTCTATCAACTCGATCGACAGACCGAGCGCTGCGCTCCGCGCTTGCAGCAGTTCCACGCTGGCGATGGCAACCAGCGTTCTGGCCTGCGCGTCGCGGGCCAGCAGTAGGCAGAGGTCCGGGCCGATACCGGCTGGTTCGCCGGGGGTGAGAACGAAGGGGCGGGAGCGCGTCATGGATACCTCGGTGCGTTCGGCAAGCAAAAACGGGGTGAGGCACCTGGTGCCATCACCCCGTCTGTTTCAGGCCTGTCGGATCAGAGCTTGATTTCGACGTAGGCCTCATCGCGGATCTGTCGTAGCCAGGCCTGCAGTTCTTCATCGTAGCGGCGGTTGCGCAGCAGATTGCGAGCCTGCTGCTCGCGGAACTCCTCACTGGTGTCCGTGGCGCGACGGCCGAGCACCTCGAGAATGTGCCAGCCATAGGGCGACTGGAACGGCTGCGAGAGTTCGCCGCTGGCGGTGTTGGCCATCACCTGGCGGAACTCCGGAACCAGCGAATTCGGGTCGATCCAGTTCAGGTCGCCACCGTTGAGTGCTGAACCCGGGTCTTCCGAAAAATTGCGCGCCAGCTCGGCGAAGTCTTCGCCCGCCAGGATGCGCTCACGCAGGCGCTTGACCAGCAGGCGAGCCTCGTCTTCGCTGCGAATCGCGCTGGGCTTGATGAGAATATGGCGAACGTGCACCTCGTCGCGCACCTGCGTTTCGCCGCCGCGCTTTTCCAGCACCTTGACGATGATGAACCCGGGCGGCGTGCGTACCGGCTCGGTGAACTCACCAACGGCCAGCTCGCGTACCAGGCTGTCGAACGGCGGCGGTAGCTGAGCGGCCTTGCGCCAGCCCATGTCTCCACCTTCGAGGGCGTTCTCGCTGGCGGAGCGGGCCACCGCCAGGCGGG
Organism: Stutzerimonas sp. CXK-1; assembly: GCF_057738225.1. Classification (NCBI taxonomy): domain Bacteria; kingdom Pseudomonadati; phylum Pseudomonadota; class Gammaproteobacteria; order Pseudomonadales; family Pseudomonadaceae; genus Stutzerimonas; species Stutzerimonas sp. CXK-1. Next base: position 626,371 of record NZ_CM173217.1, read on the forward strand.
CGAAGTCCGCGCCTTTCTGCAGTTGCTCGTGAGTGTCGCGTGCCATGCGCTCGGCGGCCTGGATGGTGGCCGAATCGGCCGCCTCGGGTACCGGGATGAGGATGTTGGCCAGGTGGTACTCCTCCGACAGCTGCAGCTTGCCGAGGTCGGAGGCGAGGAAGTTCTGCACTTCCTGCTCGGAAACCTGGATGCGCTCGGCGACCCGGCGCTGACGTACGCGGCTGATGATCATCTCACGCCGGATCTGCTCGCGCGCGGTCTCCGGGCTCAGGCCGTCGCGTGCCAAGGCCTCGCGGAACTGCTCGGGGGTCATGTTGTTGCGCTGGGCAATGGTGGCCATCGCCTGGTTCAGCTCTTCATCGGAGATGCGAACGCCGGAGCGTTCGCCGATCTGCAATTGCAGGTTTTCGCTGATCAGGCGTTCCAGAACCTGTTGCTGCAGCACCTCGTTGGGCGGCACTTCCGCGCCGCGCTTCTCGATGGTCTGACGGACCTCTTGGATGCGCTGATCAAGCTGGCTCTGCATGATCACGTCGTTGTCGACGATCGCGACCACGCGATCCAGCGGTTGTACCTGGGCCAGCGCAGCCGTGGTCAGCGTGGCGCTGCCCAGTAGCAGAGTGCCCAGCAGTAGCGGGCGCAGGAAATCAGAGAGCTTGGTCTTCACGTTCACGGTAGCCTTGAATGCCTTGTTCGAGGAAGGTCTCGGTCGCGCTGCCAACGACGCCGCCGAGTCCCTTGAGGACGATCTGCAGGAAGATGCCGCTGTCCGGCTCGTCGTTGCGATCGGGGTTGAGGCTGGTCTCGTCGTAATCCACCCAGTAGCGGTTGATCAGGCGCAGCTTCCAGCAGCAACTGTCGTACTCGAAGCCGCCGAAGGCCTCCAGCGTGCGGCTGCGGCTGTAGTCGTGCTGCCAGCGTCCGATGACGCTCCATTGCGGGACGATCGGCCAGATGAACGAGAAGTCATGCTGGTTGATCTTGTAGTAGTCCTCGATGTACTCGGGAGTGCCGGGCGTGCCGTAGTCGCCGCCGTAGGTCCATTCGCCGGTGGCCTGGTCGAAACGGATGGTGTCGTTGCGGTAGCGATAACCGACGTTGACGATCTTGTTCGGGTTGGCTTCCGGCTGGTAGTGCCACATCGCGCTGCCGGAGCGGGTACGACCCTGGTCCGGATCCCAGTTGAAGGTCGAGGTGAAACGCCAGTCACGGTTGTAGCGGTACTGGTATTCGAGCGCGTAGGGCGATACCGAGCTCTGCGCGTCCGGACGGCCTTCGACGGACATGCCGGGCAGTTGCACTTCACGATCGCGGAAGTAGTAGATCTGGCCGATGCTCAAGCGCTGGCGTTCGAAGCCATTGGGCTCGATCCAGCGGTTGGTCACGCCCAGCGAGAGCTGGTTGGCGTCCCCGATCCGGTCGCGACCACTGAAGCGGTTCTCGCGCCACAGCGAGGAATAGCTGAAGCTGCTTTCGCCAGTGTCGAACACCGGGATGTCGTCCTGGTCCTCTTTCGGTACATAGAGGTAGAACAGGCGCGGCTCGAGCGTCTGCCGGTAGTCCTTGCCGAACCATTGGGTGTCGCGGTCGAAATACAGGCCGCTGTCGACGCTGAAGATCGGAACGCTGCGGTCGGGCGAGTCCTGGAAATCCGCAACCTGGCTGCGGCCGCGACTGTCGAGATCCAGGTCGTACTGGGTATAGGCGTACTTGAGCGACGGTTTGACGAAGCCCCAGGTCCACTGCAGCGGCAGGCTGACGCCCGGCTCCAGGTGCAGGCGCTCGCCTTCGGCGCGGGTCAGCCCCCGCAGACGGTCGTCATACCAGCGCTCCGGATTGCCGTCTTCGTTGAAGAAGAATCCGTCGCGCAGGCTGCGCTGGAAGCTGACGAACTCGGTCTTGTAGGCGAAGTTCAGCCCACCGGGCTGGAAGGGCAGACGGCCATCGAGGGTGACCTGCGGCAGGCGCTCGTACGGCGTGATGTCGGCCACCGTGGCGCGCTCGTAGGCATGGGCATTCAGTCGCGCGGTGTAGTTATCGCCGCGGTAGGTGAGCGTGCCACGCTGGTCCAGGTGCTCCTTGGTGGAAATATTCAGGTTGGTGTCCAGGTCCTGAAAGTAGTACGGGTCGCTGATGTCGGTGTAGTCGACCTCGGCGAGCCAGCGCGAGTCCAGGCCGGTGCGGTGCTGCCAGCTGTACATCCAGCGCTGGTCTTCATACTCGGACTGCAGCTTGCGATCGTCGTTGCTGTCGTCCAGATAGGCCGCGCCGAACTGCCCCTCGCTGCTGCGGGTCAGGTAGCGGAACTCGCCTTCCATCAGCAGGCCGCGGTCGGTCATCAGGTGCGGATACAGCGTGGCGTCGAAGTTCGGTGCCAGGTTGAAGTAGTAAGGCGTCTGCAGCGAGAACCCGGTGTCGCTCGACGAGCCGATGCTCGGGGCGAGAAACCCGGACTGGCGACGATCATCGATCGGGAAGTAGATGTACGGTGTGTAGAACACCGGTACGTCCTTCACCCGCAGCGTCACGTTGGTCGCCGAGCCGAAGCCGGTCGCCGGGTTCAGCGTCACGTTGTTGCCCTGCAGATGCCAGGTGTTCTCGCCCGGCTCGCAGCGGGTGTAGGTACCGTCCTTGAGCCGGATGATCGCGGTTTCCTCGCGCTTGGCATAGAGCGCGCTGCCGCGCACCTTGCCCGAGTGCACCACATACTCGGCGTTCTCGACCTTGGCTTCGCCGTTGTCGAGGAAGATTTCCGCGCGATCCCCCACCATCAGCGCATTGCGGTCACGCAGACGGACGTTGCCGACCAGCTCGCCGCGGTTTTCCAGCTGGTGCAGGCGGGCCTCGTCGGCCTCGGCCTGGATGCTGCCCTGGCGCAGCACCACGTCACCGGCCAGGGTGGCGATTTCCTGTTCCTGTTCGTAGCGCGTGGCCTTGGCCGAAACGTAGGTCGGCGCCTCGCTCATCGGCGTGTCGTCGAACTTGCCCGGGCGGTTGGGCTCGACGTAGGTACCGGTGCAGTAGGGGCCGGTTTCGGCCAGTTGCGCGGCGGTGAGCTTTTCGCGCGGCACCCAGTCCAGATGGCTGTAGTCCTGGCTGCGTGAGGCCAATGCGCGTCCTTTGCTCTCGGTCACCAGCTTGGCGCTGGTGTCGGGGCGGTCGCCCTCCGGCGTGCGGCTCGCGGAGCTGGCGACGCCGGCGGATTCGACCGGGCGCGGCGGCAAGGCGTGGCTGGGCGTGGTAGTCGCGCAATTCCAGCCACCGCCTGGGCCAGGCTGGCAGTCGAACTGCTCGGCAGCGCTGGCGAAGGGAGCGGCAACGGGTTGCAGAGCAAGCAGGCTACCAGTGACAAGGAGGGGGAACTTTCTACGAAACGCGGGATATCTGACTGCCATCTTGTTCTTTGGTCCGTGCTTGCGGCGAGCCATCGGCCGGCTTACTGCAGGCCTCTCGATGGGCTGAAAAAGATGCTGGATAATAAAGCATGACCTGCCCATCGGCTAGCGCCGCGGAGACGCCCAATGCCTCACGAAGACCAACGCCTGTCAGCTTTGCAAGCCTGGCTGGCGCATCAGCTACCTGCCATTTTCCGAGAGCGTGACTGGGGCGAGGTCCCGGTCGGCGAGCTGAGCGCGGCCAGCAGCGACGCCAGTTTTCGTCGCTATTTCCGTTGGGCGGACGGCGTGCACAGCCTGATCGTGATGGATGCACCGCCACCGCAGGAAGACTGCCGGCCCTTCGTGAAGGTCGCCGGGCTGCTTGCGGACGCAGGCGTCCACGTGCCGGCGGTGCTGGCGAGCGATCTGGAGAACGGCTTCCTGCTGCTCGATGATCTCGGGCGGCATACCTACCTTGACGTGATCGACGAGGCCAATGCCGACCGACTGTTCGCCGATGCCATCGACACGCTCATCGCATTTCAGCGCCGCCCGGTCGCGCAGCCGCTGCCCAGTTACGATGAGGCGCTGCTGCGGCGCGAGCTGGAGCTGTTCCCCGAATGGTACGTGAGCCGGCATCTCGGTCATCGCTTCGATGCCGCGCAGCAGGCCTGCTGGTCGCGCATCTGCGACCTGCTGATCGACTCGGCGTTGGCGCAGCCGCGAGTGCTGGTGCACCGCGACTACATGCCGCGCAACCTGATGCTGAGCGAGCCCAATCCGGGTGTGCTGGATTTCCAGGATGCCGTGCTGGGGCCGGTCAGCTACGACATCACCTCGCTGTTCAAGGATGCCTTCCTGAGCTGGCCGCAGGCGCGTGTCGACGCCTGGCTGCAGCGCTACTTGCAGCAGGCGCGGGAAGCTGGCGTGCCGCTGCCCGAAGCCTTCGGCGACTTCCAGCGTGACAGCGACCTCATGGGGGTGCAGCGCCACCTGAAGGTGATCGGCATCTTCGCGCGCATCTGTCACCGCGACGGCAAACCGCGCTATCTCGCCGACGTACCGCGATTCTTCGCCTATCTGCGCGAGGTGCTGGCGCGACGGCCTGAGCTGGCCGAGCTTGAACGGCTGCTCGACAGCCTGCCCGGGCAGGCGCGCCCATGAAGGCGATGATCCTGGCCGCCGGCAAGGGCGAGCGCCTGCGTCCGTTGACCCTGCATACACCCAAGCCGCTGGTTCGTGCCGGGGGGATGCCGCTGATCGAGTACCACGTCAGGGCGCTGGTCGCCGCCGGCTTCGACGAGCTGGTGGTCAACCATGCCTGGCTCGGCGAGCAGCTCGAGGCGTACCTGGGGGACGGCGCCCGCTTTGGCGCCTGCATTCGCTACTCGCCGGAGGGGGAACCACTGGAAACCGGCGGTGGCATCCTGCGTGCGCTGCCATTGCTCGGGGAGGAGCCGTTCCTGGTGGTCAATGGCGACATCTGGACCCGCTATGATTTCGCGCGCCTGCGGCGGCCGCTCGAGGCGCTGGCGCACCTGGTGCTGGTCGACAACCCGGCACACAACCCGCAGGGGGATTTCGTGCTCCGTGACGGCCAGGTGCACGAGGCGGGTGCGGGCGTCGCGCTGACCTACAGCGGCATGGCGCTGCTGCATCCGGCCCTGTTCAGCGGTCAGCAGCCCGGCGCGTTCAAGCTGGCGCCGCTGCTGCGCAGAGCAATGGCCAAGGGGCAGGTGACCGGCGAGCACTTTGCTGGTGACTGGATCGATGTCGGCACGCACGAGCGGCTGGCGCAGGTCGAGCGGCTGCTGGAGAAACAGCCTTGAGGTACTGGCCGCTGACCCTGGCCGGCGCCCTGGCGGGTTGGCTGCTGGCGAGCATCCCTGGCGCGCTGCTTGGCGGCGTGTTGGGGCAGGTGCTGGACCGGCGCCTGGGGCTGGAGGGCTGGGCGAGTCTGCTCGCGCTGTTGCGTGGGCAGCCACCGCTGCGAGGCAACGAGCTGCAGTTCATCCTGTTGGGCCGGCTGGCCAAGAGCGCCGGCCGGGTCACCGAGGCGCATATCCGGGTCGCGCGTGCCGAGATGCAGCGGCTCGGCCTCGACGGTGCCGCTCAGCGCGCCGCGATCGAAGCCTTTTCGCGCGGCAAGCGAGACGATCTCGGCTTGCGTACGCCGCTGCGCCGCCTGCGCGGGCGGCGTGAGCAGGCACGGGCCCTGCTCGAGGCCTGCTGGCGCATGGCGCGGGCCGACGCCGAGATCGGGCCGCGCGAGCACGAGCTGATTCTGCTCTGGGGCAAGTGGATGGGTTGGACGGCGGCCGATGTGGCCGCGCTGGACACCGCCCCACGACCGCGCGGCGCAGCTCCGGCAAGCCGTGGCGGCGCCTATCAGAAAGCGCTGGATCTGCTGGGCGTGCGCGCCGATACCGAGCCGGAGGCCATCAAGCGCGCCTACCGTCGCCTGCTCAGTCGCCACCACCCGGACAAGCTGGCCGGTGCCGGGGCCAGCCCGGCTGCCGTGCGCGAGGCTACCGAACGTACCCGTGAGCTGCACAGCGCCTACGCCCTGGTGCGCGAGCGGCGGGGCTTCCGCTGAGCGCGGTCAAGGCGTTGTCTGCTTGTCCAGCCAGGCGCGGACGCGCCGGTAGAGTTGCTCCTGCTCGGCCGCCGCATCGGCGGGTAGCCGCTGCAGGATGATCTGGCGATAGTTCGGATGGCGCGCCCGCTGGCTGGCGTCGAGGCGCTCGCGCGCTTGCGGCGAGCGGGTCCCGGTTTGGCCGTAGATGAAGTCCGCAGTAGGCAGCGCCAGTTCGCTCAGCAGATCGGCGAGCGGCTTGTCCTGTTCTGCCGGACGCCTGGGCTCGATGAGCACCAGGCCGCCGACGTCTTTCGCACCGCTGTTTTGCAGATAGCGGGCGGCCCAGTAGGCGCCGGTGCCGTGCCCGACGAGCACGACCGTCGCCGCGCCACTGCTGCGCGCTTGTGTCAGGGCGGCCTCAAGGCGGGCCTCGATTCGCTGTGCCTGATTCACCGGCTCGGCTTTGGGCTCGGCGGCCGGTGCTTGCGGCGGTTGTGCGTCGTCGGGCGGCGGTGCGGTCTTCTCCGGCAGATAGCCGGCCTCGCTGGGGGCGCCGTCTGCAGGCGCGGCATCCGCCTCGGGCGCGGTGCCTGCGTCGGGCGCGGGCGCGGGCGCGGCCGGCTCGGCGGCGGGCGGCGCCGGTGCCGCATCCGGCAGCGTCAGGCTGAGCGTCTGCCAGCCGGCATCCGGCAGCTGACGGCGCAGCGGTCCGATGACTCTGGGCCAGTCGGCGCTTTCGCCGTCACCGGGCAGCAGCACGATGACGCCACGGCTCTGCCCCAGGTTCGAGGGCAGCTGCAGGCCGACAAAGGTTTCTTCGCCCGCCTGCAGTTCGAGGGCCTGACGCGGAAAGCGCTGGGCAAGGGCCCGGCCGAGCTGTTCGCTTCGTTCACCGGCAGCGACCCGCACCGGCTCCGCAGGCGGCGCTTCGGTAGGCGCCGGGGGCGGCTCCTCGCTTCTCGCGATCGTTGGCAGCAGCAACAGGGTGGCTAGTAGCAGGCTCGGCAGCATTCCGTCTCTCCAGGCGCGACCCTCAGGGTAGCGGCGCTGTTCGCGCATGGCCAGCGGTGGCCACGCGGGGACCGGGCTCGGGTAAACTGCCGCCTTTTCGCTGCTCAAGAGGTGCGCCATGCAGCCTTTCGCCATCGCTCCGTCGATTCTCTCTGCCGATTTCGCCCGCCTCGGACAGGAGGTGGACAGTGTGCTCGCTGCGGGTGCCGACATCGTTCACTTCGATGTCATGGACAACCATTACGTGCCCAACCTGACCATCGGCCCGATGGTCTGCAGCGCCTTGCGCAAGTACGGCATCACCGCGCCGATCGATGTGCACCTGATGGTCAAGCCGGTCGATCGCATCATCGGCGACTTCCTCGAGGCCGGCGCCAGCTACATCACCTTTCACCCGGAAGCGTCCGAGCACATCGATCGCTCGCTGCAGCTGATCCGCGACGGCGGCGCCAAGGCCGGGCTGGTGTTCAACCCGGCCACGCCGCTGGACTGCCTGAAGTACGTCATGGACAAGGTCGACATGATCCTGTTGATGAGCGTCAACCCCGGATTCGGCGGCCAGAAGTTCATTCCCGGTACGCTCGACAAGCTGCGCGAAGCGCGCGCGCTGATCGACGCCAGCGGCCGCGAGATTCGCCTGGAAATCGACGGCGGGGTGAACGTGAAGAACATTCGCGAGATTGCCGAGGCCGGCGCCGACACCTTTGTCGCCGGCTCGGCGATCTTCAATCAGCCGGACTACAAGGCCGTGATCGACACCATGCGCAGCGAGCTGGCGCAGGTCCGCCGATGAACCGGCTGCAGCGTCTGTTCGACGGCCAGCTGCCGCGCCTGGCGATGTTCGACCTGGACGGCACGCTGATGGATTCGGTACCTGACCTGGCGGCGGCGGTCGACAGGATGCTGATGCTGCTCGGCCGGGAACCTGCCGGCATCGAGCGGGTGCGTGACTGGGTCGGCAACGGCTCACGGGTGCTGGTTCGCCGCGCCCTGGCCGGACACTACGAGCACGCCGGCGTCGGCGAGGACGAGACCGACGCGGCGCTGGCGCTGTTCATGCAGGCCTACGCCGGTGCACATGAACTGACCAGCGTTTACCCCGGTGTCGTCGATTGCCTGGACTGGCTGCGCGAGCGCGGTGTCGCACTGGCGGTGATCACCAACAAGCCGTCGCAGTTCGTCGCGCCGTTACTGGAGGAAAAGGGGCTGGGCGGCTATTTCCGCTGGCTGGTCGGTGGCGATACCCTGCCTCAGCAGAAGCCCGATCCTGCCGCGTTGCACTGGGTCATGCAGCAGGCCGGCGTAACCGCGGCCGAAGCGCTGTTTGTCGGCGACTCGCGTAACGACGTGCTGGCCGCTCGCGCGGCCGGCGCGCCCTGCGTCGCGGTCAGCTATGGCTACAACCACGGTCGACCGATCGACGAGGAGGAGCCGGAGCTGGTGCTCGACGACCTGCGCCAGCTGGTTGCTTCGCCTGAGGGGCTGCGCTAGTGTGGCGAGGTTTTCCTCCTGCCCGCCGAAGAGATCAGATCGTGGTGGTGACTCGCAAACAGTGGATGAAGGTCATCAAGGCCCTGGCGCGCTGGCGCTGGCGCGCCTGAGCTCCCCTGTGCCGGCATCTGGCCGGCCCCTGTTTGCGAACCGTTCCAAGCCCCTCAGACCACGAGGCTGACATGACCCGCGACGAATTTCTGCGTCTGGCCGCCGAAGGCCACAATCGCATTCCGCTGTCCTTCGAAACCCTGGCCGATTTCGACACACCGCTGTCGCTCTATCTCAAGCTGGCCGATGCGCCCAACTCCTACCTGCTCGAGTCGGTGCAGGGCGGCGAGAAGTGGGGCCGTTATTCGATCATCGGCTTGCCCTGTCGCACCGTGCTGCGCGTCCATGGACAGCGGATCAGCGTGACCACCGACGGCGTCGAGCAGGAACGCGCCGAGGTCGAGGATCCGCTGGTCTTTGTCGAGGCATTCCAGCAGCGCTATCGCGTGGCGCCGGTCGAGGGGCTGCCGCGCTTCAACGGCGGGCTGGTCGGCTACTTCGGCTACGACAGCGTGCGCTACGTCGAGCAGCGCCTGGGCCGCTGCGAGGCGCCCGACCCGCTGGGCACGCCGGACATCCTGCTGATGGTCTCCGATGCCGTGGTGGTGTTCGACAACCTGGCTGGCAAGCTGCATTGCATCGTGCTGGTCGACCCGGCCGCGGCGGATGCCTACGAGCAGGGCCTGGCCCAGTTGCGTGCCCTGCGTGAGCGCCTGCGCCAGCCGGTCGTGCCGCGCCTGGGGCTGGACTTCGAGACCGGGGCCAGGGGCGAGCCGGTGTTCCGCTCGAGTTTCTCGCGCGAGGACTTTGAGGCGGCGGTTTCGCGCATCAAGGACTACATCCTCGCCGGCGACTGCATGCAGGTGGTGATTTCCCAGCGCATGTCGATTCCGTTCGCCGCCGCGCCGATCGACCTCTATCGGGCGCTGCGCTGTTTCAACCCGACGCCCTACATGTACTTCTTCAATTTCGGCGACTTCCACGTGGTCGGCTCTTCCCCGGAGGTGCTGGTGCGCGTCGAGGACGGCCTGGTTACCGTGCGGCCGATCGCCGGGACCCGTCCACGCGGCGCCACCGACGAGGCCGACCGCGCCCTCGAGGCCGACCTGTTGTCCGATACCAAGGAGCTGGCCGAGCACCTGATGCTGATCGACCTGGGCCGCAACGACGTCGGCCGGGTCGCCGAGACCGGCTCGGTGAAGCTCACCGAGAAGATGGTCATCGAGCGCTACTCCAACGTGATGCACATCGTTTCCAACGTCACCGGGCAGCTCAAGCAGGGGCTCTCGGCAATGGATGCGCTGCGCGCCATCCTGCCGGCGGGCACCTTGTCCGGTGCGCCGAAGATCCGTGCCATGGAGATCATCGACGAACTGGAGCCGGTCAAGCGCGGCGTCTACGGCGGTGCGGTCGGCTACCTCGCCTGGAACGGCAACATGGACACCGCCATCGCCATTCGTACCGCGGTAATCAAGGACGGCGAGCTGCACGTGCAGGCCGGCGCCGGCATCGTCGCCGACTCGCAGCCGGCACTCGAGTGGGAAGAAACCCTGAACAAGCGCCGCGCGATGTTCCGTGCCGTCGCCCTGGCCGAACAGACCGCCCCCGAACAGTCCGAGCGCTGAGGAGCCGAGCCATGCTGCTGATGATCGACAACTACGACTCCTTTACCTACAACGTGGTGCAGTACCTCGGCGAGCTGGGTGCCGACGTGCACGTGGTACGCAACGACGAACTCGACGTCGCGGCGATCGAGGCACTCGCCCCCGAACGTATCGTCGTCTCTCCCGGCCCCTGCACGCCGAACGAGGCCGGCGTATCGCTCGAAGTGATCCGCCATTTCGCCGGCAAGCTGCCGATTCTCGGGGTCTGCCTTGGCCATCAGAGCATTGGCCAGGCCTTCGGCGGCGAAGTGGTCCGCGCACGCCAGGCCATGCACGGCAAGACCAGCCCGGTGTTCCATCGCAACCAGGGCGTGTTCGCCGGCCTCAACAATCCGCTGACCGTCACCCGCTACCACTCGCTGGTGGTCAAGCGCGAGACGCTGCCCGATTGCCTGGAGATCACCGCCTGGACGCAGCTGGAGGACGGCTCGGTCGACGAGATCATGGGCCTGCGGCACAAGACGCTGAACGTCGAAGGCGTGCAGTTCCATCCCGAATCCATCCTTACCGAACAGGGCCACGAACTGTTCGCCAACTTCCTCAAGCAGACCGGAGGCGCGCGCTGATGGAGATCAAGGAAGCGCTCAACCGGATCGTCGCTCAGCTGGACCTGACCACCGACGAAATGAAGGATGTGATGCGCCAGATCATGACCGGGCAATGTACCGATGCGCAGATCGGTGCCTTCCTCATGGGCATGCGCATGAAGAGCGAGACCATCGATGAAATCGTCGGCGCGGTGCAGGTCATGCGTGAGCTGGCCGCGCCGGTCGCCTTCGACAGCGAGCGGCTGGTCGATACCTGCGGCACCGGCGGCGATGGCATGAACATCTTCAACGTCTCCACCGCGGCGGCGTTCGTCGTCGCCGCAGCAGGAGGCAAGGTAGCGAAGCACGGCAACCGTGCAGTGTCCGGCAAGAGCGGCAGTGCCGACCTGCTGGAGGCGGCGGGGGTCTACCTCGACCTCGCCCCTGAGCAGGTGGCGCGCAGCGTCGACGCGGTGGGCGTGGGCTTCATGTTTGCCCCGGCACATCACGGCGCCATGCGTTTCGCCGCGGGCCCGCGGCGCGAACTGGGGCTGCGTACGCTGTTCAATATCCTCGGGCCGATGTCCAACCCGGCGGGTGTAAAGCATCAGGTGCTCGGCGTGTTCAGCAAGGCGTTGTGCCGACCGATGGCCGAGGTGCTGCAGCGCCTGGGCAGCAAGCACGTGCTGGTGGTGCATGCGCAGGATGGCCTGGACGAGGTCAGCCTCGCCGCGCCGACCCATGTGGCCGAGCTGAAGGATGGCGCGATCCGCGAGTACAGCGTGCAGCCGGAGGACTTCGGCATTCGTAGCCAGAGCCTGATCGGGCTCAACGTCGAGGACGCACAGGGTTCGCTGGCACTGATCAAGGATGCGCTCGGGCGCCGGCAAACCGAGAACGGTCAGAAGGCTGCCGACATGATCGTGCTCAACGCTGGCGCTGCGCTCTATGCCGCGGACCAGGCGTCTTCGTTCAAGCAGGGCGTGGAACTGGCCCACGATGCGCTCAGTACCGGCCTGGCGCGCGACAAGCTCGAGGAGCTGGTGTCCTTTACCGCCGTGTTCAAGCAGGAGAATGCCCGATGAGCGTGCCAACCGTGCTGGAGAAGATCGTTGCCCGCAAGGCCGAGGAAGTGGCCGAGCGCCGCGCCCGAGTGGCGCTCGACGAGTTGGCGCGGCAGGCCGCGGCTGCCGATCCGGTGCGCGGCTTCGCCGACGCGCTGATCCGCCGCGTGCGCGCCAAGGAGGCGGCAGTGATCGCCGAGGTGAAGAAGGCCTCGCCGAGCAAGGGCGTGCTGCGTGAGAACTTCGACCCGGTGCAGATCGCCCGTAGCTACGAAGCCGGTGGCGCGGCCTGCCTGTCGGTGCTCACCGACATCGATTTCTTCCAGGGCGCCGATGCCTACCTGCAGCAGGCGCGTTCGGCCTGCAGCCTGCCGGTGATTCGCAAGGATTTCATGATCGACCCCTACCAGGTGGTCGAGGCCCGGGCCCTGGGCGCCGATTGCATTCTGCTGATTGCCGCGGTGCTCGATGACGGCCAGCTGGCCGAGTTGTCCGCCGAAGCGCGTTCGCTGGGCATGGACGTGCTGGTGGAAGTGCACGATGCCAGCGAGCTTGAGCGGGCGCTGAAGCTGGAGACGCCGCTGTTGGGGATCAACAACCGCAACCTGCACACCTTCGAGGTGAGCCTGGAAACGACGCTCGACCTGTTGCCGCGCATTCCGCAGGACCGCATCGTGGTCACCGAGAGCGGCATTCTCAATCGGGCCGACGTCGAGCTGATGGAAATCAACCAGGTCTACGCCTTCCTCGTCGGCGAGGCCTTCATGCGCGCCGAACAGCCGGGCGCCGAGTTGCAGCGCCTGTTCTTTCCCGAGCGCCGTCAGCGCACGGTAGCCGCCGATCCACAGTAGGGTCGGCCTTCGTCTGAAACGAAAAGGCCGGAGTCGCGTCGCCGCGGCTCCGGCCTTTTCCTGCTCGGGCGCGCTCAGCGCGTGCCGAACACCACCATCGTCTTGCCCTTCACGTAGACCAGCCCCTGAGCCTCGAGGCTCTTGAGTACCCGGCCTACCATCTCCCGCGAACAACCGACGATACGGCCGATCTCCTGGCGGGTGATCTTGATCTGCATGCCGTCGGGGTGGGTCATGGCGTCAGGTTGCTTGCACAGGTCGAGCAGGGTGCGCGCGACGCGGCCGGTGACGTCGAGAAACGCCAGGTCGCCGACCTTGCGCGTGGTGGCGCGCAGGCGATCGGCCATCTGGCTGCCCAGCGCATAGAGAATTTCCGGGTCCTGCTGGGTCAGTTCGCGGAACTTCGTGTAGCTGAGTTCCGCCACTTCGCATTCGGTCTTGGCGCGAACCCAGGCACTGCGTTCCTTCTCGCTGCCCTCCTTTTCGAACAGGCCCATCTCGCCGAAGAAGTCGCCGGCGTTTAGATAGGCGATGATCATTTCGCGGCCGTCATCGTCTTCGATGAGGATGGTGACCGAACCCTTGACGATATAGAACAGCGACTCGCAACGATCCCCTTGGTAGATGATTGTGCTCTTGGCCGTGTAACGGCGTCGGTGGCAGTGCGCCAGCAACTTGTCGATGTTCTTTACCTTGGGTGTGAGTGTGATAGCTACCATGCTCTGAGTCCCGGGATAATGCTTGGATAAATGTTGGTTCTTATTGTTTGAATTCATCATGTCCGCAGCTCTTTTGGCCAGCCAACCCGGAGGGTAAGCGGTCAGACATAACCTGCGATACATTTTTGCGGTGGGTCAACGCACCTTTGGTCGGGTCCGCTGTCCGCAGCGGCAGAAGTCCACATGTTAAGCTATTGCTCCTTTCAAATTGTGGAGCCAGTTGATGAAAGCGCGCATTCAATGGGTCGATGGCGCCATGTTTTTAGGTGAATCGGGCAGTGGGCACGTTGTGGTGATGGATGGGCCGCCCGAAGCCGGAGGGCGTAATCTCGGGGTGCGACCCATGGAAATGCTGTTGCTTGGCCTCGGCGGGTGCAGCAACTTCGATGTGGTGAGCATCCTGAAAAAGTCCCGACAGGCGGTCGATAGTTGCGAAGCCTTCGTCGAGGCCGAGCGTGCCAGCGAGGACCCCAAGGTCTTCACCAGGATCCACCTGCGCTTCGTAGTCAAGGGGCACGCCCTGAAGGAGCCGCAGGTCAAGCGTGCCGTGGAACTGTCGGCGGAGAAGTACTGCTCGGCCTCGATCATGCTGGGCCGCGCCGGCGTCGAGATCACCCACTCCTACGAGATCGTCGAGCTGCAGTAAGCGCTTGGCGGTCGGCGACAGCCGCTGGCGAGCGCATCGGCCGCCCAGCATGGCGTGCGCTCGGTTGCCCCGGGCGATCACGTCGATCACGCAATTGCCTAACCTCCGCGCGTAGAGAGGCCCGGCGTCCGGGCGGCGGGGTTTCGTCTGCCGGTATGCTCAGCACCTGGGCAGGGCCGCACGCGAGAGATCTTCAATGGCGACAAGCAAACTCAAGCTCCACGGGTTCAACAACCTGACCAAGACCTTGAGCTTCAACATCTACGACATCTGCTATGCGCAGACGCCGGAAGATCAGCAGGCGTACGTCCAGTACATCAACGAAGAGTACGATGCCGAACGCCTGACGCAGATTCTCGGCGATGTCGTCGACATCATCGGCGCGAACATCCTCAACATCGCCCGCCAGGACTACGACCCACAAGGCGCCAGCGTGACCATGCTGATCTCCGAGCAGCCGGTGACGCCGACCGACAGCCAGATCGAGGAGTCGCCCGGGCCGCTGCCGGATACCGTCGTTGCGCACCTCGACAAGAGCCACATCACCGTGCATACCTACCCGGAAATCCATCCGGACGACGGTATCGCCACCTTCAGGGTCGACATCGACGTCTCGACCTGCGGGGTGATCTCACCGCTCAAGGCGCTGAACTACCTGATTCATCAGTTCGATTCGGACATCGTCACCGTCGACTACCGGATACGCGGGTTCACCCGCGATGTCGAAGGCAGGAAGCACTTCATCGACCACGAGATCAATTCGATCCAGAACTACCTCTCCGACGACACTCGCGCGGTGTACCAGATGACCGACGTCAACGTGTATCAGGAGAACCTGTTCCACACCAAGATGCTGCTCAAGGACTTCGCGCTGGAGAACTACCTGTTCGGCGATGCCACGCGCAACCTCTCGCCGCCGCAGCGCCAGCAGGTCGAAGCGCGACTGCGCCACGAGATGCTGGAGATCTTCTACGCACGCAACATGCCGGGCTGACGCGGCCCTTCGCTCAGGCCTTCTTCACCACTTCCTGCGGGTCGGCGTGTACCAGCACCTCGGCGCGTGGGTAGTGCGCCTTGATCGCCGCCTCCACCTCGTCACACAGCGCATGCGCGCGCGACAGCGACAGTTCGCCGGGCAGCTCCAGGTGCAACTGGACGAACCAGCGTGTGCCCGATATCCGCGTGCGCAGGTCGTGGCAGCCGAGCACGCCGGGCACGGTGCGGGCCAGGCGCTGCATGTCTTCGCCGATTTCCGGCGAGAGCTCGGTATCCATCAGCACCGCTGCCGCCTCGCGCAGGATGCTCGCCGCGCTCCAGAGAATGTAGAAGGCGATGGCGATGCCGAAGACTGCATCCAGCCGCGCCCAGCCGTAGCTGGCCAACACCAGCGCCACCAGGATGCTGAGGTTGAGCAGCAGGTCGGAGCGATAGTGCAGCGAGTCGGCGCGAATCGCGGTCGAGCCGGTGAGCCTGACCACGTGTCGTTGGTAGGCCAGCAGCGCCGCGGTCAGCAGCAGGGAGACGACGATCACCACGATGCCCACCAGGGGCGCGCCCAGCGGCTGCGGATGCAGCAGCCGATCGACCCCTTGCGCCCCCACGAGCAGGGCGCTGACGCCGATGAACGCGGCCTGGCCGAGGCCCGCCAGCGCTTCGGCCTTGCCGTGGCCGTAGCGATGATCGTCGTCAGCCGGGCGCAGCGAGTAATGCACGGCGAGCAGGTTGATCAGCGAGGCGGCGCCATCGAGCAGCGAGTCGGTGAGCCCGGCGAGCAGGCTGACCGAGCCGCTCAGCCACCAGGCGACCGCCTTGCTAAGGGCCAGGAACAGCGCGACGGCCAGCGCTGCGCCGGACGCGCGACGCAGCAGGCGGGCGTGCTCTGCGCTGACGCTCATTGGCCGCTCACGCCGCCGGCCGCAGGCCGAACGCCGCGAGCTGGTCCAGGCTGCCCTGGTGGCGAATCAGGCGCGGGTCGTCCAGCGGCAGGCTGCGACCGGTTTCGGCCTCGATGATGGCCTTCAGGCGAGCCTGGTTGATCTGGCCGTCGGCGCCGATGGTTTCCTGCAGCTTTTGCGGAGCCACCGAGTACTCGTCGCCCGGCAGGTAGATGGCGCCCGTGGCGAAGTCGATGCCAAAGGCGATCAGCCCGGGAATCACGTAGAACAGCAGGCCGACCGCGTCGAGCACGGCGATGGCCGGGTCGATACGGCCTTCGATCTGGCCACGGCGGTCCGGGTAGAACAGCGTGCCGCAGGCCGACAGCTGGGTGACCAGCGTGAGGGTGAGCAGGCCGCCAAGCAGACGGGAGCGGGGAAGCGATCGGGTAACCATGCGTACCTCCGGAAATAGTGGCGCAACTATACAAGGGAGCGATGATGTTTTCTCGACATCAGACCGCGATCCGTGGCGACCTGTTCGTTGCCGCGCTCGACGCCCACTGCCGCCGCCGGGCTGCCTATAATCGCGGCCTGAAGCGGAGTAGCCCATGATCTCACTGCCCATCGACGAAGCCCTGCCGGCCCTGCGCCGCGCGTTGCATGCGCGTGACGAGGCGGTTCTCGAAGCGCCGCCCGGCGCCGGCAAGACCACCCGCGTACCGCTCGCATTGCTCGACGAACCCTGGCTGGCGGGGCAGCGCATCATCGTGCTCGAACCCAGGCGTCTGGCCGCTCGCGCCGCTGCCGAGCGGATGGCCGATGAGCTGGGCGAGAGAGTCGGGCAGACGGTGGGCTATCGCATCCGCCTGGACAGCCGTGTCGGACCGCAGACGCGCATCGAGGTGGTGACCGAGGGGATTCTCGCCCGCCGTCTGCAGGACGATCCGGCGCTCGAGGGCGTCGGCCTGGTGATATTCGACGAATTCCATGAGCGCAGCCTTGATGCCGATCTGACGCTGGCGCTGACGCTCAATGCCCGCGCCTTGCTGCGCGACGAGCCGCTGAAGGTGCTGCTGATGTCCGCCACGCTGGAGGGCGAGCGGCTCTCGGCGCTGCTTGCCGACGCGCCGCTGGTGCGCAGCGAAGGGCGCATGCACCCGGTGGCGGTGCGCTGGGGCGCGCCTTGGCGGGCAGGCGAGCGCGTCGAGCCCAGGGTGGTACAGACGGTGCTGCAGGCGCTCGACGAGGAGGCCGGCAGCCTGCTGGTGTTCCTCCCCGGGCAGGGAGAGATCCGGCGCGTTCACGAGGCCCTGCGCGAGCGGCTGGTCGAGCGGCAGGACATCCTGCTCTGCCCGTTGCATGGCGAATTGCAGCTCAACGATCAGCGTGCCGCCATCGAGCCGCCCCCGCCCGGCCGGCGCAAGGTCGTGCTGGCGACCAACATCGCCGAGACCAGCCTGACCATCGAAGGTGTGCGCGTGGTGGTCGATGCGGGGCTTGCGCGGGTACCGCGCTTCGATCCGGCCAGCGGCATGACGCGGCTGGAAACCCGGCGCATCTCGCGGGCCTCGGCAACCCAGCGAGCCGGTCGGGCCGGGCGCCTGGAGCCGGGTAGCTGCTATCGGCTCTGGTCGGAAGACCAGCATGCGCAGCTGGCGGCTTTTGGCGAGGCGGAGATGCTGCAGGCCGATCTCGCGTCGCTGGCCTTGCAACTGGCGCGCTGGGGGGCGGAACCGGCCGAGCTGAGCTGGCTCGACATGCCGCCGCCAGCCGCCTATGCCCAGGCGCAGACACTCCTGGCCGATCTCGGTGCGTTGCAGCGCAACGCACGCGGTGGTTGGCAGATCACGGCGCACGGCCAGCGCATGGCGACGCTGCCGGCCCATCCGCGCCTGGCGCATATGCTGCTGCGCGGGCATGCCCTCGGCTGGCCTGGGGTGGCCGCGTCGCTCGCCGCCCTGCTGGTCGAGCGCGACATCCTGCGAGGCGCCGGTGCCGATCTGGCGTTGCGCATGCAGGCACTGGAGGCCGGACGCGGCGCGGACGTCCAGCGCGTGCGCCAGCTTGCCCGGCAGTTCCGTAGCCTGCTGCCGGCCGATACCGACCTGCCAGCGGCGCCGTTGAGCGAGGCGCAGGCGCTCGCGGCACTGCTTGCCTTCGCCTATCCGGATCGCGTCGCCCGCCAGCGCCAAGAGGGCGGCGGAAGCTATCGGCTGGCCAACGGTCGAGCGGCGCAGTTCGTCGAGCCTGACGGGCTGATGAAGCAGCCCTGGCTGGTGATCGCCGAGCTGGGCAGTCAGCAGGGCCAGCGCGAAGAACGCATCTATCGCGCCGTGGCGCTCGATGCGGGATTGTTCGATGGCGTGCTTGGCGAGCAGGTGCGCCTGCATGATGAACTCGACTGGGACGAGCGCGAGGGCGTCCTACGTGCCGAGCGCCAGCGCCGGGTCGGTGAGCTGGTGCTGGCACGCGAGCCGCTGCCGAGCCTTGACGAACAGGCGCGCGGCCAGGCGCTGCTGGCGCTGGTCCGGCGCCGTGGCCTGGCCTTGCTGCCCTGGACGCCCGAGCTGCGCCAGTGGCAGGCGCGCATCGCCCTGCTGCGACGGTTGGAGGTGGAGCGCCAGGGCGAAAGCGCCTGGCCCGAGCTGAGCGATGCCGCCCTGCTGCAGCGTCTGGAAGAGTGGTTGTTGCCCTACCTGGGCAAGGTTTCGCGGCTCTCCCACTTCGCCCAGCTCGACCTGGCGCCAATGCTGGCTACCCTGCTGCCCTGGCCGTTGCCGCGCCAACTCGACGAGCTGGCACCGGTAGCCATCGAAGTACCGTCCGGCTCGCGTATTCGCCTGGACTACAGCGAAAACCCGCCGGTGCTGGCGGTGCGCCTGCAGGAGCTGTTCGGGCTTGCCGAAACCCCGCGCATCGCCGGCGGCAGCCAGCCGGTCAAGCTGCATCTGCTATCGCCGGCCCGTCGGCCGGTGCAGGTGACACAAGACCTGGCGAGCTTCTGGGCCAATACCTATGCCGAGGTGAAGAAGGACCTCAAAGGCCGCTATCCCAAACACTACTGGCCGGACGACCCGCTGCAGGCCGAACCTACGGCGCGCGCGAAGCCGCGGCGCTGAGGCTGCCCTCCGGCAGGCTGGGCAGGCGGCCGGCGGCGCGCAGTGCGAGAAAGGCGCGGTCCAGGTCGGCCAGCACCGCCGCGCTGTCGGCGATATGGCGCGACACGATGAAATGGATCGGCACCTGCTGCAGCACCAGGTGCGGCAGCGGCTCGAGGCCCTGGTCACGCCGGGCCTGTTCGGCCGGCAGCTGGTAGTCGAGCAGGTAGTCCGCGCGGCGATAGCGCAGCATGGCCAGTGCCGACTCGTGCGTGGCGGTGCGCAGCAGGCGGATGTCCAGCGCCGGGTCCTGGAGCAGCTGATTGACGCTCGGCCAGTAGCTGTAGCCATTGATGACGATCACTCCCTGGCCGACCAGGCTCTCGGGAATGCGCGGCGCTGGCGTGTCGGCGCGGTGATACAGATTGAGATCGACCCGGCCGAGGCTATGCGCGGACTCGCGCGTATGCGCACGCAGCTCCGGCTTGCCGGGTGCGCCGAGCCAGATGTCGACGCTACCGCTCTTCAGGGCCGTATACAGACGTGCGCTGGGCAGGCGCCGGAAGCGCGGGCGATAACCGGCGCGGCGCAGCACCAGACGGGTCAGTTCCGCCATCTCGCCACGTGTCACACCGTGCGAATCGCCGTACATCACGGGCGGAAAATCGTAATACCCCACTGTCAGCGTTCGTCCGGCGGCCTGCGCCTGACTGACGGCGGCCAAACCCAGCAGCAATACGAAAATTGGCAGCATTCGATACACGGTTGCGCTTCCCTGGCGGCGAGGGCGCACAGGATGCGCACTCGTGCCGTGCTTGTCCATGCACCGCTTGTCGCGGCGGGGCGGGTGGTAGCTGACTATGCTCTAAAGCAAAAGGCCGGAGAGCTCCGCATGCGCCGCAAGGTATTCGTCAGCAAGGTGTTCGATCGCAAGGTAGTCGTCATCACCGGCGGTTGTGCCGGCATCGGTCGCGCGCTCGCGGTGCGCATGGCCCAGGCCGGCGCGCGGCTGGCGATCCTCGATCTGGATCAGGCGGCGCTGGACAGCCTCGTTCAGCATCTGCACAGCCATCACAACGCCGATGCCCTCGGCCTGCGTTGCGACGTCGCCGACCCCCAGGCGGTGCAGCAGGCACTGGCGCTGGTGATCGAGCGCTTCGGGGGCATCGACATCCTCGTCAACAATGCCGGCATCACTCACCGTAGCCGGATCGCCGACACCCGGCTGGCAGTGTTCGAGCGGGTCATGGCGGTGAACTTCTACGGCGCGCTGCACTGCACCCAGGCTGCGCTGCCATCGTTGCTCGAGCGGCAGGGACAGATCATCGTGCTCAGCTCGCTGTCGCAGTACGCGCCGGTACCCAACCGCGGCGCTTACAACGCCAGCAAGCATGCCCTGCACGGGCTGTTCGAAACCTTGCGCGGTGAGCTGGTCGGCAGCGGCGTGAACGTCATGCTGGTCTGCCCGGGCTACACCGCAACCGACCTGCGCAAGAACGTCCTGGTCGGCGATGGCTCCACCGCGCCGCATCCGGCACTGGCGCTTGGGCGCCTGGCCTCGCCGCAAGACGTGGCCGAAGCCATCTACCAAGGGGCGCTCAAGCGCCGGCGCCTGCTGGTGCTGTCCAACCTGAGCTGGAAGGCGCGGCTGGTGGCGCGGCTTTTTCCGCGTCTCTACGAGCGCTTCCTGCTGCCGCGGCTGCTTGCCGGTCGGCAGGTGGTGCAGGCCTAGCCTTCAGCCCATGTCCCAGTAGGCGGCCTCGATCTTGTGGCCGTCCAGGTCGCGGACGAAGCAGCCGTAATAGGCCTCGCCGTAGTCGGCGCGGGGCCCCGGCGCGCCCTCGTCGCTGGCGCCGGCCGCCAGTGCCGCCCGGTGGAAGGCATCCACCGCGGCGCGGTCATTGGCGAAGAAGCCGACGTGGGTACCGTTGCCCACCGTTGCCGGGGCTCCGTCGATTGGCGTCTGCAACCAGAATTCCGGGTATTCGCGACCCCAGGCAATCGCCCCCGGATGCGCCATGATCCGTTGGCAGCCGAGGGGCGCGAGGACCTGGTCGTAAAAAGCGGCCGCCTCCTCGAAGCGGTTGGTGCCTAGCGAGATGTGCGACAGGATACTGGGGTTGGTCGTGCTCATGGCGGCGGGTCCTCGGTGGGGAAGCACAAGCCTAGCAAGCCCCTGGCCGATTGCCCGCCGGAGCGATCAGCCGTCGTTGCGCTCCTGGCCGGTACAGAGCATGAAGCAGCGGAACAGCATGACCGTGGGCAGCAGCTGCAGCAGGCCGACGAGCGCATCCAGCAGCAGCTTCACGAACAGGCCCCCCGCGCTCGCTTCGGCCGGGCTGGCGAGCCAGGCCTCGAGCAGCCAGAGCGGCAGCATGACGCTCAGTACGCAGCCAAGCACCAGCAGGAAGTGCCCGCGGGTCAGCTCGAAACTCGCCTTCACCGCCGCAAGCGGTGTGTGGCCGCGCAGTACCAGCAGGTATTCGGCAAAGGCCACGCGCACCATTACCCAGATCCCGGGCAGGACGAACAGCGAGGCGCCAAGCATGATCAGCAGCGTGGTCAGCCCCGTGAGCACTGCCAGCGCCGGCCACAGCGGCAGGGCACGGGCGAGGACGTCGCGCAGCGCCGGCTCATGGCCGCGGCTGCGCGCGTCGATGAAGAGAATCAGCGCGCCGGTATACAGCGGGTAGAACAGCAGGCCGATCAGCAGGTCCTGCGCCGGCATCGTCGCACCGCCGAACAGGTGGTCGGCGCCCAGACGGGTGAGACTTTCCAGGGCGATCAGCGGCAGGCACAGGCGGGCGATCGTGGCGAAGTGACGCGAGTAGAAGAACCAGGCATCGCGCAGGATGGTGAATACGTTCATGCGTAAGCGGCAGGGCATGGCCAGCGAAGGGCGACACTTTAGCCGAAGCGGCCGAGGCGCGACACGCATCGCCTATACTGGGGCGCCCCGCGCGAGGTGCCCGTGAAGAAGATCGCCCTGTTTGCCGACGTGCAAAACCTCTATTACACCGTGCGCCAGGCCTACGGCTGCCATTTCGACTATGCGGCGCTGTGGTCGGACGTCAGCCGCCGCGGGCAGATCGTCGAAGCCTATGCCTATGCCATCGAGCGCGGCGATCCGCGCCAGCAGCAGTTCCAGCAGATCCTGCGCAACCTCGGCTTCACGGTCAGGCTCAAGCCCTATATCCAGCGCAGTGACGGCTCGGCCAAGGGTGACTGGGACGTCGGCATCACCATCGACGTGCTGGATGCCGCCGTGCGTGTCGATGAAGTGGTGCTGGCCTCCGGTGACGGTGATTTCGACCTGCTGCTCGAGCGGGTGCGCGCGAGAGGCGTCGAGGCCACTGCCTACGGCGTGCCGGGGCTCACTGCGCAGTCGTTGATCCGTGCGGCGACGCGTTATGTGCCGATCGAGGGTGATCTGCTGTTGCGCTGAATGCGCGGAGGTGAGGGTCGAGGCGGAGGTTGGTGGAAAATGCTTCGCAGTTTTCCACCCTACGGCCGCGTCAGACGTAGGGTGGATGACGCTTTACCCATTCACCGCGGCGCCGTGAACACGGTGTAGGTTCAGGGGGGCGGGCGTGATGGATAGCCACCCGTGGAAAGTGCTTCGCAGTTTTCCACCCTACGGCCGCGTCAAACGTAGGGTGGATGGCTCCACCCATCCACCGAAACGACGTCAGGCGTTGTCCAGTGCGGCCAGGCGCTGGCGCACTGCGGCTTCGATGCCGGCGGCATCCAGGCCGCATTCGGCGAGCATCTCGCTCGGCTTGGCGTGTTCGACATAGAGGTCCGGCAGCCCGAGGTGCAGGACCGGCATGACGATTCGCTCGGCGGCGAGAAACTCCGCTACTGCACTGCCGGCACCGCCCATGATGCTGTTCTCCTCGATCGTCACCAGCAGCTCGTGGCTGGCCGCGACTTCGCGCAGCCGCGCCTCGTCCAGCGGCTTGACGAAGCGCATGTCGACCACCGTGGCGTCGAGCGCTTCGCCGACCTGCAGCGCTTCGGGCAGCTGCACGCCGAACACCAGCAGCGCCACCTTGCTGCCCTGGCGGCGCAGCACGGCCTTGCCGATCTCCAGCGGCTCGAGCCCCGGCTCCAGCGGCGCGTTCGGCCCGGTGCCGCGCGGGTAACGCACCGCCGCAGGCCCCTCGAAGTGATAGCCGGTGGTGAGCATGCGGCGCATCTCGTTCTCGTCGCTCGGCGTCATGATCAGCATGCCGGGGATGCAACGCAGGTAGGAGAGATCGAAGCTGCCGGCATGGGTCGGGCCGTCCTCGCCGACCAGGCCGGCGCGGTCGATGGCGAACAGCACGTCGAGGTTTTGCACCGCGACATCGTGGATCAGCTGGTCATAGGCGCGCTGCAGGAAAGTCGAGTAGATCGCCACCACCGGCTTCAGGCCGTCGCAGGCCATGCCGGCGGCCAAGGTCACGGCGTGCTGCTCGGCGATGGCGACATCGAAGTAGCGTTCCGGGTAGCGCTCGCTGAAGGCGACCAGGTCCGAGCCTTCCTTCATCGCCGGGGTGATGCCGGTCAGGCGCGGATCGGCCGCAGCCATGTCGCACAGCCACTGGCCGAACACGTTGGAGTACTTCGGCCCGCTGGGCTTCTTCGGCTTGGCCGGGGCGTCCACCGGCTCCAGCTTGCTGATCGCGTGCCAGGTGATCGGGTCGGCCTCCGCCGGGGCGAAGCCCTTGCCCTTCTTCGTCACCACGTGGAGGAATTGCGGGCCGTCGAGGTCGCGCATGTTGCGCAGGGTAGCGATCAGGGTCGGCAGGTCGTGGCCGTCGATCGGGCCGATGTAGTTCCAGCCCAGTTCCTCGAACAGGGTGCCGGGAACCAGCATGCCCTTGGCGTATTCCTCGG
This sequence comes from Stutzerimonas sp. CXK-1, assembly GCF_057738225.1. Classification (NCBI taxonomy): domain Bacteria; kingdom Pseudomonadati; phylum Pseudomonadota; class Gammaproteobacteria; order Pseudomonadales; family Pseudomonadaceae; genus Stutzerimonas; species Stutzerimonas sp. CXK-1. The sequence goes on from NZ_CM173217.1 coordinate 650,206, forward strand.
TGCGGCGGGCGATCTCCCAGGCGCCGGGCAGGCGCGAAAGGATCTTCTTGCTGCCCTCGCGCATGCTGGCGTAGGTGCGGCTGGAGAGGATCTTGGCCAGGTAGTTGGACATGCCGCCGACGTTGCGCGAGATCGACATGTCGTTGTCGTTGAGCACCACGAGCATGTTGGCGCCGACTTCCGGTGCGTGGTTGAGCGCCTCGAAGGCCATGCCGGCCGTCAGTGCCCCGTCGCCGATCACGGCGATCGCCTTGCGCTGCTCGCCCTTGAGGCGTGCGGCGATGGCCATGCCCAGCGCAGCACTGATCGAGGTGCTCGAATGGCCGACGCCAAAGGTGTCGTACTCGCTTTCCGAGCGTCGCGGGAAGGCGGCCAGGCCGTCCTTCTGGCGCAGGCTGGCCATGCGCTCGCGGCGGCCGGTGAGGATCTTGTGCGGATAGGCCTGATGGCCGACGTCCCAGACCAGGCGGTCGTCGGGCGTATCGAAGACGTAATGCAGGGCGATGGTCAGCTCGATCACGCCGAGCCCGGCGCCGAAGTGGCCGCCGGTCTGGCCGACGCTGAACAAGAGTTCCTGGCGCAGCTCGTTGGCCAGCTCCTCGAGTTCGGTCTCGCCCAGACGCCGGAGTTGCTCGGGATTGGCCGCGCGGTCTAGAACGGGCGTCGCAGGGCGGACCCGAGGGATCTCATGGAACGTCTTGGGCATCGGGACGATATCGTTCTGGCTGAAAAAAGAGCGGCAGTTTAACCGATGGGATGCGCGATAAGAACGGCCGGGCCGTCGGGCCGTACTGCGCCGGCACCGCGCGCATGCGCCCGAGGCGCTCTGGCGCGCGGCCTGTGCGCCGACCGCGGACCCAGGCCGGCGCGCACGCGTGGTTCAGTTGCGCCGCGCGACGATGTAACGGGCGAGTGCGCGCAGCGGTTCGGCCTTGGCGTCGAACGGGCTCAGCGCATGCAGCGCCAGGTCGCGCAGCTCCAGCGCGTAGGCTTTCGCCGCGTCGAGCCCGAGCAATGCCGGGTAGGTGGGTTTGTCGCGTGCGATATCGGCACCCTGGGTCTTGCCGAGGGTCGCGGTGTCGCTTTCCACGTCGAGAATGTCGTCGTGCACCTGAAAGGCCAGGCCAATGGCCTGCGCGTACTGCTCCAGCGCCGCCAGGCTGGTGGCGTCCGCACGGCCGCTGGCCAGGGCGCCGAGCCGCACGCTGGCCTCGATCAGCGCGCCGGTCTTGTGCCGGTGCATCAGCTCGAGCGCCGCGCGATCGAGCTTGTGCCCGACCGAGCCGAGGTCGATCGCCTGGCCACCGACCATGCCGGCCGGGCCGGCTGCCCGCGCCAGGACACTGAACATCTCCAGGCGCAGGGCGGCGTCGGCCGGGTTGTGCGAGGGGCTGGCCAGCACTTCGAACGCCAGGCTCTGCAGGCCGTCGCCGGCAAGGATCGCGCAGGCCTCGTCATAGGCCTTGTGCGTGGTCGGCTGGCCGCGTCGCAGGTCGTCGTCGTCCATCGCCGGCAAATCGTCGTGAACCAGCGAATAGGCGTGAATCAATTCGACTGCACAGGCGGCGCCATCGGCCTGCGCCTTGTCGCCGCCGAGCGCTTCGCAGGCGGCATAGGCGAGCAGCGGGCGAACGCGCTTGCCGCCGTTCATCACGCTGTAGCGCATCGCCTGGTAGAGCCGCTCGAGCTGGGGCAGCGGCGCGCTGAACAGCGCTTCGAGACAGCCGTCGACGCGCTTTTGGCAGACCTGCTGGTAGCCCTGGATCATGCGTCTTCGTCCGTCTGGAATGGTGCCGGTTCGAGCTTGCCGTCGCGCTCGAGGAGGATCTGCACCTTCTGCTCGGCCTGGTTGAGTGCCGCCTGGCATTCGCGCGTCAGGCCGATGCCCTGCTCGAAGCAGGTCAGCGAATCCTCCAGCGACAGTTCGCCGCTCTCCAGGCGCTCGACCAGCTGCTGCAGTTCGGCGAGGGATTGTTCGAAATCGAGGGCGGCTTTCTTGCGGGCCATGGCGGGACCTGTGCGGGGACGAGCGGAATCGGCCGCGACATTAACAAAGAAGCGCCCGGCGCAGCTACCGGTTCAGCCGAGGTAGGTGCGCGCGAAGTAGTAGAGCGTCATGCCGCTGCCAACGAGGATCACCAGGGCCCTGAGCCAGCGTGTCGGCAGCCGCTGGCTGAGGGCGCCGCCGGCATAGCCACCGGCCGTGGCGCCGGCCAGTACGACCACCAGTTCGGCCCAGCTGACGCGCCCGGCGGCGATAAAGGTCAGGCTGGCGACGCTGTAGATCACGGCGGAGATCAGGTTCTTCAGCGCGTTGGCGCGAACCAGCGCATGGCCTTCGATGGAAAACGCCGCCAGTTGCAGGATGCCCATGCCCGCGCCGAAGTAGCCGCCGTAAATGGCGACCAGGCCGTGAGCGCCCAGCGAACCGGCCGAATGCGCCGGCACCTCGGCTTGCGTCGGTCGCCGGGCTGCCAGCCAGCGGCTCAGCCAGGGGCTCGAGGAGAACAGGGCAGTGGCGAGCAACAGCAGCCAGGGGATCAGCAGGCTGAACACGGCGTCGCCGCCGGCGAGCAGCAGCAGGCCACCGAGCAGCCCACCGGCCAGCCCGGCCAGCAACAACGGCACGAGATAGCGGCCCAGCGCGCGCAGGCTGCTACGGGCCGCCCAGGCGGCGGCTAGGCTGGCCGGCCACAGCGCCACCGCGTTGGTGGCGTTGGCGGTCACCGGCGGCAGGCCGGTCGCCAGCAGGGCGGGAAAGGAAAAGAAGGTCCCGCCGCCGGCGAGGGCGTTCATGCCGCCGGCCGCGAAACCGGCACAGAGCAGCAGGAGGATGTCGGGCAATGGCATGGTCGGCCCCGATGGCAAAAGGCCGCAGGTTAGTCAGCCCGGCGGGTTTGCGCCAGCGCCGGGCAGTCGCTCAGCCATCCAGGGGTAGCGGCAGGGTGGTCGGTGTGCGCGGCTTGTAGTCGAGCTGGCACTGCTCGGCCGGCAGCGGGCGCGAATAGTAGTAGCCCTGCAGGCTCTGGCAGTTGTTCAGGCGCAGGAAGGCAGCCTGGCGCTCGTTCTCGACCCCTTCGGCGACCACCTGCAGGCCAAGGTGGGTGGCCATGGTCAGGATGCCGCGCACCAGCGCCACCGAGTGCTCGCTATCGGGCAGCCCGGCGACGAAGCCGCGGTCGATCTTGATGCCGTCGAAGGGAAAGCGCTGCAGGTAGGTGAGCGACGCATAGCCGGTGCCGAAGTCATCGAGGAACAGCGGCATGCCGGCGGCCTTCAGGCGGGCCAGGGTCTGCTGCACGTGGTCGTCGGCTTCGAGCAGCGCGCTCTCGGTGATTTCCAGCTCGAGCAGGCGCGGGTCGGTGCCTTCCTCCTCGAGAATGGCGAGCAGGCTGCCGGCCAGGTCGGCCTGGCGGAAGTCCAGCGGCGAGAGGTTGATCGCGATGCTGACTCGGTTGCCGCCTTCGGCCCACTGGCGTGCCTGGCGACAGGCCTGGCGGAACACCCAGCGCGTCGCTTCGATGATCATCCCGCTGTCTTCGAGCACCGGAATGAATTCGCCCGGCGGGACCAGGCCGCGGTCCGGCGAATTCCAGCGCAGCAGCGCTTCCATGACGCGGGGCTGGCCCTGGCTGTCGACTTGTGGCTGGTAGTGCAGCACGAACTCGTCGCGATCGAGCGCGCGCCGCAGCGCTTGTTCCAGCTGGCGGCGCCGGTCGGCCTCGGCGCTCAGCTCGGCACTGTAGAGCGCCGTGCAGTTGCGCCCTGCGGCCTTGGCCGCATACAGCGCGAGGTCAACCTGCTTGAGCAGATCGACCGCCGTGCCTCGCCCGTCACTGCTGGTGATACCGATGCTCGGGCTGACGAAGCATTCGTACTTGCCGACCTGGATCGGCGCACGGAAGCCATCGAGGATGCGGTTGGCGACGTCCTGCGCCTGTTCGCGCGGGCTGCCTTCGAGCAGCACCATGAACTCGTCGCCGCCGGTGCGCGCCAGCAAAGCCTTGCCGGTCACCAGGCTGCGCAGCCGATCGGCGACATAGGCGAGCAGGCGGTCGCCGGTCTCATGGCCGAGCGCGTCGTTGATGCGCTTGAAATGGTCGAGATCGAGAAACAGCAGGCTCAGCGGGGTGCGCGCGGCGAGCATCTGTTCGAGCGTCTGGACCACGTTGTGGCGATTGGCCAGATGCGTCAGCGGGTCGAAGTGGGCGAGAAAGCGCAGCCGCTGTTCGGCACGCAGACGGTCGCCGATGTCGCGCAGCAGCACCAGGTTGAGCCGCGCGCCGTGGCGTTCGAACGGCGTACAGGTGATCTCCAGTGGAATCTGCGCGTCGCCACGGCGGCCGGTCATCTGCAGCGGAGTGTTGGCTGGCAGGCGGAGCAGGCGCTCGCTGGCGTCGGCATCGAACAGACGATCCTCCGGGCGCTGGCCGAGCAGGTCCTCCGGCGGGCAACCGAACAGCCGGGCGGCTGCGGGGTTGGCCTGTTGCACGCGCAGCTGGTCGTCGACGACCAGCATGCCGATCGGGGCGTTGTCGATCAGCTCGCGCATTAGCTGCTCGCTCTGGCGCAGTTCGTTCTGTCGGTTGTGCAACTGCAGCATCATGCGGCTGAAGGTCGCCGCCAGGTGGCCGATCTCGTCGCTGCCGGTGACTGCCGGCGGCTGCGGTTGCTGGTCCAGCGTGAAGGCGCGTGCGGCCCGATCGATGCGCGCCAGGCGGTTGGTGATCAGCCACTGGTAGAGGGCCTGCAGCAGCAGACCGAGCATGATCAGCAGGGTCAGCGTCTGGGCCAGATACAGCCAGGCATCCCGCTCGGTCTGCCAGAGGATCGGGCGCACGTCGAAATCCACCAGCAGCGCCTCGCGCAGTGGCCGGCCATCAACGGCGACGCGATCGAGCGGATACACCGCCAGCTGTTCCGAGCCGTCCGTACCGATCCAGCTCGAACGCCCGTCGGCGATACGCTCGGCCAGCTCGCCCGCGTCGACGGCAACCAGCTCTTCCGGGCTCTGGCCCAGGCGGGTGGTGGCGATCACGCGCAGCTGCTGGTCGACGACCATTGCCCAGCGCACCCCTTCCAGGCTCGCCAGGTCGGCCAGCTCGGTCTCCATCTCGGCGATGCGGCCGTAGCGCCGGTGATCGCTCAGGCTGCTCTGCAGCAGCGCCAGGTGCTGCTGGGTGTGGTTGCGCCAGCTGTGCAGCGCCTCATCGGCGCGCCACGGCAGGTGCCAGGCGGTGAGCAGCAGGGTGAAGGCCAGGCCGAACAGGCCGAGTACCAGCGGCAGCGATTTGCGCAGCGACAGACGGGTCAGCATGGGTGGCGGCCCCCTTGGCATTCGGCGAAGAGTTCATCGGGGCGGCTGGCCTTGCCCAGTAGCTGACGGCCGGAGAGGTAGCTGGCCAGACGCGTCACGCCGCTGCGCAGGCGGCCCTGTTCGTGCCACTGGCGGTTCAGCGCCGGATCGCCAAGCACCAGCCCGCCGAGGGTCACCTGTAGTGCCTCGGGCGTCAGGCCGAGGCGGCGTTCCAGGCGCGGATTGGTCTGCGCCGGGTTCTCCTGCCAGGCGCGCAGGGCGTCGTACCACAGCGCCGCGAGGCGCTTGCGCTCCTGCGCATTGACCCGGCGCCGGTCGACGACCAGCACGTCGACGATCTCGTCGGGCAGCAGGCGACTGTCGAACACCCGCCGCGCGCCGAGCTTCTCCAGGGCCGGGCCTTCCGAGGCAAAACTGACGACCGCATCGATCTGGCCGCTGCGAAATGCCTGCAGATGTTCGTGCACCTGGAGGTTGGCGACTTCGATGTCGGTGATCGTCAGGCCGGCGCTGTCGAGGATGCGCGACAGGAAAAACGCGCCCAGCGCGGTGTTCTCCACGCCGATCCGGTGGCCCTTGAGCTCGCTCAGCATGCCGATTGGCGGGCGCGCATAGAGCACGTCGGCGCCCGCGGAGACATTGGTGACCAGGAGGATCTCCAGATCCATTTCGGCGTTCTGGCTCTGCAGCACCAGCAGCTCGTCGAGCGTCAGCATGGCGCCGTCGAGCATGCCGTTGCGAAAGCCGCGGATGACCCCGGTGGTGTTCGGGTATTCGACCAGGCGGATGCGGCTTGGGCCGGTCCAGCCGAGTTCGTCCGCCAGGTATAGCGGGCCGTAGCCCAGCCAGCGGTTGCTGCCGATGCGCACTTCTTCGGGTGCCGGTTCGCAGCCGGCCAGGGCCAGCAACAGGGTCAGCAAAAGCAATGGAAACGCACGGGTCATCCAGTGACTCCATAGTGGTCTATTGCCACCATAGCTGGAGTCTGGCGCCGAGGGAATCCTTTCAACGTCTAGGGTTATTCGATTTGGCGTTCTGTGACTCACTGCGCCGAGCGCGCGCTACCCGGATTGGCGCTGGCTGCCGTGGAAGGTCCGTCCCAGGGCCCGCCGAGCGCCTGGTACAGGCTGATCGACTGGGCGATCAGGGCCTCGCGCAGGGCAACGGCCGTGAGCTGAGCATCGAACAGCTGGCGTTGTGCGTCGAGCACCTCCAGATGTGACGAATAGCCGCTGCGGTAACGGTCCTGCGCGATCTGCAGCGAGCGCTCCAGCGTCACCTGGCGCGTCTGGATGCGGGCCAGACGACGTTCGAGCTGCTCGATGGCCGAGAGCGCGTTCTCGACCTCGCTGAACGCTTGCAGCACCGCACCGCGGTAGGCGAACGCTACCTCGTCGCGCTGCGCCGTGGCGATGTTCAGCCCGGCCTCCAGGCGGCCGCCTGTGAACAGCGGAGCCAGTACGCTGCCGCCCAGGCTCCAGACTCTTACCGGGTCGTAATCGAGGCTGTCGACGAACAACCTGCCGAGGCTGGCCGACAGGCGGACCTGCGGCAGGAACAGGTCGCGCTGCGCCTGCAGGTTCTGGTCGCTGGCGGCCAGCAGGCGTTCGGCCTGGCGCAGGTCCGGGCGACGCCTGAGCAGCTCGGACGGCAGCCCCGCGGCAATGCGCGGGCGTTGCAGTTGCGCCAGGGTCGCGCCACGTTCCACCGGCCCCGGCAAGCGCCCGGTCAGCAGGCGCAGGGCGTGCTCCTGCTCGCGAATGGCCTGTTCCAGCTGCGGTAGCAACTCGGCCGCCGCTTCGTATTCGGCCAGCGCCTGGCTGACTTCCAGTTGCGAGGTATAACCGAGCGCAGCGCGGTCCTCGGCCACGCGCAGCGCTTCGCGGCGTGCGGCGACCGTGGCGCCGGTGACCGCGTGCTGCTCGTCGAGCGACAGCAGCCGCACATAAGCCCGTGCGGTCGTGCTGGCAACCGCCAGGCGAACCGCGGCGCGCTCACTCTCACTGGCCTGGTACTGCAGGCGCGCGCTGCGCTGCAAGCGGCGCAGACGGCCCCAGAGATCGACTTCGTAAGCGACCTCAAGGCTCGGTTGCACGGCCAGGCTGCGGCTGACGCCGAGTGCGCCGAGCTGCCGCGAACGGCCGACCGAGAGCGCCGCGTCCAGCGTCGGCAGCAAGCCGGCGTCGGCCAGGCGAATCCGCTCGCGGGCCTGCTCGACGCGGGCGGCGGCGCGCAGCACGTCGCTATTGTGCGCCAGGGCCTGCTCGATCAGGGCGCTCAGCCGCGGGTCGCCATAGCGGCTCCAGCCGTCGGCCGGCGCCGACGAGCGCTCTGGCGTATCGGCGCGCCAGGCGGCCGGCGGATCGATCTGCGCTTGCGGCGGCACGGGGCGCGGTGTCGGTGCGCAGCCGGTCAGCGCCACCAGCGCCAGGCCCGCCGTCCAGCGCAACAGGGCCAGCCCGCGCGTCATGGCGCGGCGGCCGCGTCGGTATCGACGTAAGTGATCACCGACAGGCCCGGGCGCAGGCGTGCGGCCAGCGGCTGGTCGGGGTCGATGCTGATCCGAACCGGCACCCGCTGGACCACCTTGGTGAAGTTGCCGGTGGCGTTGTCCGGGCGTAGCAGGCTGAACTCCGAGCCGGTGGCCGGCGCCAGGCGTTCGACCCGACCGCTCAGCCGGGCGCCGTCGAGTGCATCGACGGCGATGCTGACCGGCTGCCCGGGGCGCATGCGAAAGGTCTGCGTCTCCTTGTAGTTGGCGATGACCCAGAGTTGCTCGGGCACGAGGTAGAGCAGCTGAGTGCCGGCGGAGACGTACTGGCCCAGACGCACGCCGAGTTCGCTGACCTGACCGTCGCGGGGCGCGGTTATCACGGTGTTGTCGAGGTCGATCAGCGCCTGGCTCAGGGCGGCTTCGGCGATCGCGATCTGCGCCTGCAGGCCGCCGCGCGAGACCTCGCTGGCCTTGAGCGTCTGCTCGGCGATCTCGATGGCGGCCTCGGCCTTGTGCACATTGGCCGCGGCGGCGCGTGCGGTGGCGCGGATCTGGTCGCGCTCGCGGATCGAGACCGAGCCGCGCTCGGCCAACTCGCTGACCCGGCGCTCGTCGGCGCGCGCACGGTCCCGCTCGGCCTGCGCGGCGAAAAGCTCGGCGCGTCGGGCCTGCAGCGTGGCCCGGTTGGCGGCCAGCGTCTGCTCGAGGTTTTCCAGCTCGAAGCGCCGCGCCGCCAGTTCGGCCCGGCGCTGCTCGACGCGCTGGCGATACTGCCGGTCATCGATGCGCACCAGTACCTGGCCTTTCTCGACGCGCTCGAAGTCCTGCACGGCCACCTCGACGACGTAACCGGCGACCTGGGGCGCCAGCACGGTGATCTGCCCTCGCACGTAGGCGTTCTCGGTGATGGCGACGGCGCTGGTGAACGGCCACAGTTGCCAGGCGTAGAGGATGGCGAAGATGCCGAGCAGCGCGACCAGCGCCATCAGCAGCACCGAGCGCAGGCTCGGGCGGATCGTCTTTGGCGGCTCGACCGGCTGGGCACCGGCATCGGTGGCGGCGGCCGACGCCTCGGCCGGTGCGCGCGGTTCGGTTTGCGGCTGCTGATCCTGGCTCATGGGCTGGCACGCTTGCGGTCGAGGCGGGCGTTGCGCACCGCGTGGAACAGCGACCAGGCCAGCACCCCGATGGCCAGCAGCACCACCAGCCGGAACACATCGATGAACGCCAGCACGTTGGCTTCGCGGGTGACCTCACGATCGAGCGCCGCGGCACCCAGCGCCTGGCGCAGCGCCGGATCGCTCTGGCGCGGCCGCTGTGCGCCCGCTGCCTGGTTCAGTCGGGCGGCGACCTGCGGGTCGGTGGCGACCACCTGCTCGGTCAGGTGGGCCGAATGGAACTTCTCGCGCAGCACCTGATAGCTGCCGAGCACGGCCGGCCCGGCCAGGCCGCCGAGCGACTGGGTGAGCGAGAACACCACGACAAAGCTGACCAGGTAACCCGGCCCGTTGCGCAGCGCCTTGCCGATCCCGGTGATCGCCAGCGGGCCGAGAAACAGACCGCCGGCAAAAGCTGCCAGCCCCTGGCTGAGAAACATGTCGTGCGGCCGGGTCAGGTCGCTGGCGTCGATGTCCAGATAGCCGGCGGTGCCGATCAGCACGATCGCCAGGAGGATCTGCGGGATCGCCGTCTTCGGCGTGAAGGTCAGGGCGCTGAAGGCGATCCCCATGACCGTGCCGAGCAGGATCACCGCATACAGCGGCTGCAATTGCTCGGCCCCCATGCCGAGGGTCTGCAGCAGGCCGACCGCGCCGTAGTTCTGCTCCGAAAGCAGAAAGCGCAGGGCCAGCGCGCCAAAGGCGAACCGCAGCATCTCGGCAGTACCCAGCCAGCGCGTCTGCAGCAGTGGGTTGCGCCGATGGTGTTCGATCATCACCGCGATACACAGCAGGACCAGTGCGGCGATCAGCGCGTAGGCCAGCCAGGGTTGCTCGGTCCACCACTGCAGGCGCGCCTGGGCGAGCACCGCGGCGAGCAGTGCCAGCGCCGGTGCGACCAGCAGGAAAGTGACGAAATCCAGCGGCTCGAAGGCTTTGATGCGCTCGCCCAGCGGCAGCTTGAGCACCACCACCGCGGCCAGCGAGCACAGGGCCAGGCCGCTTTCGAAGACGTACAGGCGGTGCCACTGATCGAGATCGAGCAGCGCCGGCGACAACAGCCAGGCGATCGGCGTGGCCAGCTGGGTCACGCCGAAGCCGACGATCACCCCGCGCGGCAGGTCGGCCTTGCGAAAGGCCTGCAGCATGTAGAACAGCGCCAGGCTGCTGGTGGTCGCGCCGGCCAGGCCGCTGGCCGCGCGCACGAAGATCGCCATGGCCAACCCTTCGACGAACACGTGCGCGATAGTCAGCGCGGCATACAGCGCCAGGCCGATCTCGGCGAAGCGGCGCAAGCCGTACTGCTGACGGAACTTGATCAGCAGCAGATTGGTGGAGGCGTTGACCATGAAGTAGGCCGCTGGCAGCCAGGCGCCCTGGCTCGGCGTCAGGCCCAGGTCGCCCTGGATGCTCGGCAGGTTGGCCAGCACCAGCGCATTGCCGAGCCCGCCGGTCAGCCCGACCAGCACCGAGACGCTGGCATAGGCCAGCCGCACCGGCATGCTGTGCAGCAGGATCGCGGGCGAGCCCGGCATGGTCGGGCGTTCGTGCGGTTCCCAGCGGGGGACCGGGGCGAGGTATTCGGGCATCGGCTCGTCGGCTGAGGGCGGGTGACAGAAGTGGGACAACCCGGGCGCGGGAAAGATTGCCTGGCGCGGAAGAAACGCGGCCCCCGTCTGCGCGACGCGCGGGGGGCCGGTGATTGACATTTATCAACCGCGCGCCGGTGCGGCACGCGCAGGCTGACCGCTGTCCATTCCTGGCGCCGTCAGCTGTTGCGCCGCGCCTGCGGAGAAGGCACATGGCACACACCCGGATCCTGTTTCGCAGCGCCGCGCGCGAGAAGGTGCTGCGCGGCACCACCCAGCTGGCCGACGCCGTGCGCGTGACGCTGGGGCCCAAATCCAAGTCGGTGCTGATCAAGCGGCAATGGGGCCCGCCGATGGTCTGCAACGACGGCGTCACCATCGCCAAGCAGGTCGAGCTGGAAGACCCTGAGGAAAGCCTCGGTGCGCAGATGCTGCGGCAGGCCGCCGAGCGCACCGGCGAGGCCGTCGGCGACGGCACCAGCACGGCTACGGTGCTGGCCCAGGCGATCTTCGCCGATGGCGTGCGCAACGTCGTCGCCGGTGCCAGCGCCATCGACATCAAGCGTGGCCTGGACCAGGCGCTGAAGGTCGCCATCGCTTCGCTCGCCTCGCAGTCGCGGTCGGTGCGCACACGCAAGGAAAAGGCCCAGGTGGCGACGCTCTCGGCGCATAACGACGAGGCGATGGGCGAGCTGGTCGCCGACGCCATGGAAAAGGTCGGCGGCGAAGGCGTCATCACCGTCGAGGAGTCGAAGACCCTCGAAACGGTGGTCGAGGTGGTCGAGGGCACGCGCTTCGAGCGCGGCTACGTCTCGCCCTATTTCGTTACCGACACCGAGAAGATGCAGGCGGTGCTGGAAGACGCCTACCTGTTGCTCAGCGACCAGAAGATCGGCCTGCTCAAGGACCTGATCCCGCTGCTCGAACAGATTGCCAAGAGTGGCCGGCCGCTGCTGTTCATCGACGGCGAGGCACTGGCCACGCTGATCGTCAACCAGATCCGCGGAGTGCTGCGCGCCGTGGCGGTGAAGGCGCCGGGCTTCGGCGAGCGGCGCAAGGAGCTGCTGCAGGACATCGCCGTGCTCACCGGCGCTCAGGTGATCTCGCCCGAACTCGGCCTGTCGCTCGAGCAGGTCGAGCTGGCCCAGCTCGGCCGTGCGCGGCGCGTGGTGGTCGACCGCGACAGCACCACGCTGATCGGCGGTGCGGGCACGCGCGAGGCGCTCGAGGCGCGCCTGCAGCAGATCCGCGTGCAGCTGGACAAGACCGGCAGCGACTACGACCGGGAAAAGCTGCAGGAGCGCCTGGCCAAACTCGCCGGCGGCGTCGCGGTGATCCGTGTCGGCGAGCCCACCGAAGCGGAGATGAAGACGCGCAAGGACGCCCTCGACGATGCGATCGCTGCGACCAAGGCGGCGATCGCCGAAGGCATCGTGCCGGGTGGCGGGCTGGCGCTGCTGCGTGCGGTCCAGGCGCTGGCCGAGGAAGAGCCGCGGCATCAGGGCGACGCGCGCACCGGTGTGCAGATCCTGCGTCGCGCGCTGGAGGCGCCGGCCCGCACCATCGCCGAGAACTCCGCGGTGGACGCCGGCGTGGTGGTGGCGCGCATGCTGGCCGAGCCCGGCACCGTCGGCTTCGACGCCGCGGCCAACCGCTACGTGGACCTGTACGAAGCGGGGATCATCGACCCGACCAAGGTCGTGCGGGTGGCGCTGGAAAACGCGGTGTCGGTGGCCAGCGTGCTGTTGCTGACGGAGGCGACACTGACCGAGCTACCGGAGCCGCAGACGCCAGCATCCGAGCCGCCGCTGCCGGGCTGATGGCGGGTTCAGCTGCCCGCGTCGGGCCAGGCCAGCTGCCATCCGCCCCCAGCCGAAGGGCTCAGGCTGCAGCCGAACGGCGCGTATTCGCGCTCGAGCGTGGCCCGCAGCCACGCCTGGTCCTCGCCTTCGGCGGCCTGAATGCTGAACTGGCGCTGGCGCGTCGGATACAGGCTCAGGGCATGCAGGCGCCCGTCGCTGCCGAGCGTCGGAAAATAGAGCAGGCCCAGATCGCTGCGGTAGCTGTCGTAGCCGTCGATGCCTTCGTAGTCGTCCAGCAGGCCGCCGCAGCCGTAGAGGATCAGGCGGCCGCGGTAGACCTCCAGGGCTTTGACGTGGTGCGACGAGTGACCGTGGATGAGGTCGACGCCGGCCTCGTCGATCAGCCCATGGGCGAAGCGGATCTGCGCCGGCGCCACGCCGAAGTCCCAGTTGCCGCCCCAGTGCAGCGACACCAGCACGCGATCGCCTGGCCGCTTCAGCGCCCGGATGTGCCCGGCGACCCGTGCCAGGCTGCGCGGCGACAGCTCGTCAAGCCGCGCGATGCCGGCGCTGCGCTCGCCGGCGGCCCATTCCGCCGGCACGCCGCACTCGGGGGTGGCATAGGCGAATGCCAGCAACCGTCCGCCGCTGGCCACCGGCAGGATCGCCGGGGCCGCCGCGCCGGCGCGGTCGAACCCGGCGCCGCAGTGACGGATGCCCAGGCGATCGAGCGCGGCAAGGGTGTCGGACAGCCCGGCCTCGCCCCAGTCGAGCACATGGTTGTTGGCCAGACTGCAGCAATCGAGGCGCACCGCCGCGAGCAGCGCCAGGTTGGCCGGGTGCATGCGGTAGTTGATGCCCTTGGGCGCGGGCTGGCCGCGGCTGGTGATGGCCGTTTCCAGATTGACCAGGCCGATATGCGGCCGCTGATGTGCCAGCACTTCGGGGACCACGCCCCAGACCTGGCGGTAGTCCTGCGGCCGGGCGATCGGCCCGTTGCGCCGCTCGGCCAGGGCAACATAGTCGTTCGCATCGCTCACCCAGCTTTCATACAGCCGCGGGTCGCCGGGGTGCGGCAGGATCTGGTCGATGCCGCGGGCCGGCATCAGGTCGCCGCCGAGAAAAAGCCGCAGGTCGGGCATGGCCGCTGCCTCATGGTCCGTTTGCCGCCATCTTTGGCGCTGGCGTGGAGCTAGAGTTTGATCGATATCAGCTCGCCGCTACGGCGAGACGGAGCCGCCGATGACCGCCAAGCCCCCGCGACTCGCCGCCCCCGGCGTGCTGCTTACCGACCTCTACCAGCTGACCATGCTGCAGGGGTACTTCGAGCGCGGCATGACCGAGACCGCGGTGTTCGAGTTTTTCGCTCGAGAGCTGCCGGCCTGTCGCCACTTCTATCTGGCCGCCGGGCTGGAGCAGGCGCTCGATTACCTCGAGCAGCTGCGCTTCAGCCCCGCGGAGCTGGCCTGGCTGGCCACCCAGCGGATGTTCAAGCCAGCCTTTCTCGACTACCTGGCCGCGCTGCGATTCACCGGCGACGTGCATGCGATGCCCGAGGGCACGCCCTTCTTCGCCGACGAGCCGATCCTGCGGGTCACCGCGCCGCTGCCCGAGGCCCAGCTGGTCGAGTCGCGGCTGATCAACCTGCTGCATTTCCAGACGCTGGTCGCCAGCAAGGCTGCGCGCATCGTGCTGCAGGCGCCGGGCAAGCGCCTGGTGGACTTCGGCCTGCGCCGGTCGCACGGCGCCGAGGCCGGGCTGTTTGCCGCGCGGGCGTCCTATCTGGCCGGGTTCTCGGCGACCGCCACGGTTCTGGCGGGAGCCCAGTTCGGCATTCCGCTGGCCGGCACCATGGCGCACTCGTTCGTCCAGGCGCACGCCGACGAGCGCGAAGCCTTCGCCCATTTCGCCGAGAGCCTGCCGCAGTCGGTGGTCTTGCTGATCGACACCTATGACACCGAGGCTGGCGCCGCGAGGGTGGTCGAACTGGCTCCGCAGCTGGCGGCGCGTGGTCTCGCGGTGCATGGCGTGCGGCTCGACTCCGGCGATCTCGGCGCGCACGCGCGGCGGGTGCGGGCGATTCTCGATGCCGGCGGGCTGGGCCGGGTGACCCTGTTCGCCAGTGGCAGCGTGGACGAATACCTGATCCGTGACCTGCTGGCCCAGGGGGCGCCGATCGACGGCTTTGGCGTAGGTACGCGGCTGGATACGTCCAGCGATGCGCCGGCGCTCGATTGCGCCTACAAATTGCAGGAATACGCCGGACGGCCGCGCCGCAAGCGCTCCGAAGGCAAGGCAACCTGGCCTGGACGCAAGCAGGTCTATCGACGCTACGACGAGGCCGGCTGCTGCCAGGGCGACACGCTCGCGCTCGAGGCCGAGGTTGCCGCCGGCGCGCCGCTGCTCGAACAGGTGATGCACCAGGGGCAGCGCCTGCGGCCCTCGCCGAGCCTCGACGAGGTGCGCCGCTACACCCGCGCGCAGTTGGCGAGCCTGCCGCCGGCGTTGCGCGGGCTCGACCCGGCACCGCCCTACGCGGTGCGGATCAGCGCGTCCATCCGTGCGCTGGCCGCCGATGCGGACCGCTTCAGCGAGGGTCTCTGAGCCCGCGCTGGTCGGCGCTCGCTAAGCGCGCTCGAGCACCTCGACGCCGGCCGCGCGCATCGCCGCCAGCGCCTTGGCCACCGAGCTCTCGATGTCCAGGCCGCGGCAGGCCTCGGCCAGCAACACCGTTTGAAAGCCCGCCCGGCGTGCGTCGAGCGCCGAGTACAGGACGCAGTAGTCGGTCGCCAGGCCGGCGAGGAACAGCCGGCGGATACCGCGTTCGCGCAGATAGCCGCAGAGCCCGGTCGGCGTGCTGCGGTCGTTTTCGTAGAAGGCCGAATAGGAATCGATGCTGCGCCGGTAGCCCTTGCGCAGGATCAGCTCGGCCCGCGCCGTCAGCGCCAGCTGCGGATGAAACTCGGCGCCAGGGCTGCCCTGGACGCAGTGCTCGGGCCACAGCGTCTGCTTGCCGTAGCCGAGCGTCACGGTCTCGAACGGCTGGTGGCCGGGGTGCTGGCTGGCGAAGCTGTGATGGTCGGCCGGGTGCCAGTCCTGGGTAAGCACGATGTGCTCGAAACGCTCGGCCAGGCGGTTGATCGGCGCTATCACTTCGTCAGCCGCGGGCACCGCCAATGCCCCACCGGAGCAGAAGTCGTTCTGCACGTCGATTACCAGCAGCAGGTCATCCGAGTTCGGTTGCAGCCTGTTCATAGGCCGTATTCCTCGGTCAGCGAGGCGGCGACCAGCGCCGTGGTGTCGAGAATCTCCAGGCGCCGGGCGCAGAGGGCCGGGTCGAGGCGGAACGGTGGCACGCTGTCGCCGATGAGGATGCGCTCGAACAGGGGGCTGTCCAGCAAGGCGCTGCCGCCGGTGAACAGGCCGTGGGTGGCGGCGGCGAACAGGCGCGTCGCCCCCGCAGCCTGACAGGCCTGGCCGGCGCGCAGCAGGGTGCCGCCGGTGCTGATCAGGTCATCGAGGACGACCGCGACCGCGCCTTTCACCTCGCCGACCAGAAGGTCGCCGGTGACCACGTCGTTGGCCCGGTACTTCTCCATGAACGCGCTGCCGACCGGTCGCCCGAGGCGGCGTTCGAGGGCCTGGCGAAAGCGCTCGGCGCGCTTGGCGCCGCCGGCATCGGGCGAGACCGCCACGACCCTGGTGTCGGCTGGCAGGTCGGCGAAGCGCTCGGCGAACAGCTCGGCGCCTTCGAGGTGGCGGGTCGGGATGCGAAAGGCGTTGTCGAAAGCGGCCGGGTTGTGCACGTCGATGACGCTCAGCCGCGCGACTCCGGAAGCTTCCAGCAGCGCCGCAACATAGCGGCTGATGATCGGGTCCTGGTATTGGGTACGGCGCTCCTTGCGGGCGTAGCACAGGTACGGCGCGACCACATGCACGCGCGCGGCACCGGCGTCCCTGAGTGCTCCGCAAAAGAACAGCAGGCGGCAGAGCTTGTCGTTGACGCTGCGTTCGACCTCGCCATGGAGCGAGTGGAATACCACCACCTGGCGGCCGAGCACCGGCTCCAGCGGGCGGCTCTTGTGCTCGCCGTCCTCGAAGTCGCGCTCCTCCAGCGCGGCCAGGGGCAGGCCGAGGCGGTTGGCGACGCGGCTGGCGTAATCCTCGCTGTCGTGCAGGGCGAACAGCAGGGGAGTCGATGGGATCATGGGCAGCTCCTGTGGTCGACGGTCGTTTGGGCGATGGCCAGGTCGGTTGGTGTGCCGAGCCGTTGCAGGTAGTGCTCGGCCTGCCGCAACAGCGCCTGGGCGCGACGCGCCTTGTCCGCGGCGAGCTGCGCGTTGGGCTGGCGGCCGGCGCTGCAGGCCTGGGTAAACGAGCGGGTGGCCGCGCGCAACGACAGGAACAAGGGTAGCGGACGGACGTCATCCGGCACTTCGCCGTGGCGCAGGTAGCGGCGCAGCAGGTGTTCACCGAGGACGGCGAGGCCGTGGTGATCGAGGTCCATGAGGACGAAGGCGAGATCGAATAGCACATCGATGCAGGCCAGCCGCTCGCTGAACTCGATGCCGTCGAACAGCGTCGGCTGGCCGTCGAGCAGGCAGATGTTGGCCAGGCGTAGGTCGCCATGGCAACGCCGCACGCAGCCGGCGAGGCGGCGTCGTTCGAGCAGCGGGGCGAGCTGCTCGAGCGCGTCGAGCGCGCCACGGTGCAGACGTTCGACGGCCTCGGCCTCGAGCAGCGCCGGGTAGCGGCGCAGTTCGCGGTGGTTTTCGGCGATGACTTCGGCGATGCCCTGCGCGCCGCCAAAGGTCGGCGTGACCTCGGCGGCAGCATGAAAGCGCGCGATCTCGTCGCCCAGGCGCTCAGCCAGGTCGACGTTGAGGTTGCCGCTGCTGGCGAGGCGTTCGAACAGGGCGTCCTGCGGGAAGCGGCGCATTACCACCAACCAGTCCAGCGCGTGCTCACCGCCACCATCGAACACCAGCCCGCCGGTGCCGGCGCGGTCGATCGAGCGCACCTCCAGATACAGCGTCGGCGCGGTGCGGCGATTCACCGCCAGTTCGGCGCGACAGGCCCGCTCGCGGCTCTCGCGGCTGCGAAAGTCCAGCGCCGCATAGGCCACCGCACGCTTGAGCTTGTAGGCCCGGCGGCCATGCAGAAAGATCACCGACCCGTGGGTGTCGATGCGCTCGACGACACCGTCCGGCTCGCCATAGCTGGCCGGGCGGGAAAGAAAATCGATGACCTCGGCCTGGCTATCCATGTATCGCTCCGCAGGCGGCGGGCGGCAGCGGGCCTGCCGTGGCGCGCAAGGCTTCGGTATGGCGCAGGGCGAGGCATAACGGCGTCAACGCGATGATCGATCCTCCCTCGGTGATCGGAGCAGCCGCTGGTGACGGCACTGCCTGATCAGAGCGTAGCTGCCCATGGCGGTTCGAAGGGGGGCGGAAGGATCGGGACGAAGGGCGGGGGCGTGAAAGGCAGGCAATAAAAAAGCCGGCTTGTGGCCGGCTTTTACGGGGTGGCGTTGGCTTACTTCTGGTAAGCCGCAACCGCCTTGTTGATCGCGGCGCGGGCGGCGTCGGCGCCTTCCCAGCCTTCGACCTTGACCCACTTGCCCTTCTCGAGATCCTTGTAGTTCTCGAAGAAATGCTTGATCTGCTCGATCAGCAGCGGCGGCAGGTCGGTGTATTCCTTAACGTCCTTGTACAGCTGAGTCAGCTTGTCGTGCGGGACGGCGATCAGCTTGGCGTCGCCGCCGGCTTCGTCGGTCATGTTCAGCACGCCGACCGGACGGCAGCGGATGACCGAACCCGGGGCAACCGGATAGGGGGTCACGACCAGCACGTCGAGCGGATCGCCGTCGTCGGCCAGGGTGTGCGGGATGAACCCGTAGTTGGCCGGGTAGAACATCGGGGTGGCCATGAAGCGGTCGACCATCAGGCAGTCGGTATCGTGGTCGATCTCGTACTTGATCGGCGCGTGGTTGGCCGGGATCTCGATGGCGACGTAGATGTCGTTCGGCAGGTCTTTGCCGGCCGGGACTTTGCTGTAGCTCATGAAGGAAAGGCTCCGTGATCGGCCAGCGCGGCCTGGGGGCGTAAAAAAGTGGGCGCGATTATAGGCGCATTGCGCCGGGCAATGCACGCCGGCTTCGACGCGCCCATTTCAGGTGGGTTCCCGATAGGCCGGGTGCTCGGCCTGCAGCCGTTGCAGCCGTGCCAGCGGGTCTTGCCGGTAGAACGCGGCGAGCTGTGTGTAGACATCGGGAAAGGCGTGCTGCAGCACGTCCGGTGCGCTGAAGAAGTATTCGCTGGTCACCGCGAAGAATTCCGCCGGGTTTTCCGCGGCGTAGGGGTCGATCGGCGTCTCGGCTTGCGGGTTGGCGTCCAGCGCGGCGTTGAGCCGGTCGTAGGCGCCCTGCATGGCCGCAGCCCAGGCATCGATGCGCATCTGCCGATGCAGCGGCGGCAGGCCGTTGGCGTCGCCATTGAGCATGTCCAGCTTGTGCGCCAGCTCGTGGATCACCAGGTTGTAGGCCTCCCAGCCGCCGCTTTGCTGCACACCGGGCCAGGCGAGGATCACCGGACCCTGCAACCAGGCCTCGCCGCTGTGCTCGGCGTCCCACTCGTGCTCGACGCCCGCGGCATCGCGGTGTTTCTGCGGGCTGAGGAAGTCATCGGGGTAGATGACGATCTCGTGGAAGCCGTGATACCAGCCGAGATCGGCCAGGTGCAGCAGCGGCAACTGCGCCTGCAGTGCCAGGCGCAGGCGGTCCTCGGCCTGCAGCTCGACGCCGGGCAGGGCGGTGAGGCGCTTGTCGTGCAGGAACAGCACGGCGCGCTCGCGCAGCCGGTCGAGTTCCCCGTCGCTCAGGCCGTCGAGAATCGGCAGGCTGTCGAGCACCCGCTGCCACAGGTCGGCATCGACCGGGTTGCGGGCGAGGATGCGTTTGCGCTGCCAGGCGCGAAAGGACCACATGCCGAGGCTTCCAGCGGGGCGGGGCGCTCACCATAAGCGCGGCGCTCACCCGCGGCAAGCGCGACCTCCGCAGCCGTGGAGTAGACGCCGGGGCCGGCCCGAAGCCTGCGTGCACGCTGATTCCGGTGCCGCGTCTGGCACCGGCCGGCATGCTGTTCGAGATCGAGCCGTTCGAGCCGCTCCCGGAGTTCGTCGCAGGGCCCTTGAACGCCGGCAGCTTCGGACCGAATCCGCTGGACGGCACCTTCGGCCCGGAGGTGGTGTTTCAGAAGGCGGCGCCTACGCCAAACAGCTCGCCGCGGGCGGGCTTCCAGTTCTTCGGCGAGGTGGAGATCGACGCCCAGAGCGGTGCGCTGAGCGTGAGCCTGCGCGACATCGACGGCGCGGTGGTCTACAGCCAGACGCTGGAGCCCTGGCAGCCGGCCTGATGCCGGCTAGCCGAGCAGGAAGTTGCCGGCGCGCGGCTGACCGTCCAGCGCCGGCACGTCGGCTTCGTCCTTGAGCTGGACGCCGGAGAGCTGCCGGCGGCTCGCTTCGCGCATCAGATAGAGCAGGCGGTGCGCGGCCAGGTTGTAGCTCAGCCCCTCGGGGCGGATGTTGGAGATGCAGTTGCGCTGCGCATCGTGCCGGCCGACCTGCGGCGCCCAGGTGAAGTACAGGCCCAGGCTGTCCGGCGAGCTGAGGCCTGGGCGTTCGCCGAGCAGGATCACCACCATGCGCGCCTTGAGGCGCTGGCCGATTTCGTCGGCAACCGCGACGCGGCCCTGTTCGACCAAGCTGATCGGCCCGAGCGCCCAGCCTTCGGCCTGACACTGCTCGGCGATCTTCAGTGCCATGGGTGCCGCATGACGCTGCACGGCCAGGGCCGAGAGGCCATCGGCGATCACCAGTGCCAGGTCGCAGCCGTCGCCGGCCTCGGCGTCGAGCGTGGCGGCGCTGGTTTCGTCGAGACGCCGACCGAGGTCGGGACGCTGCAGGTAGATCTGCCGGTCGCTGGCGGCGCTGCGCAGGTGCAGATGGCTGAGGTCATGCCTTTCCAGTTCGGCAGCCAGTGCGGCGCAGTCCAGCGGCAGGTGCACGGCATCACGGGCCTGGGCATGGGCGAACTGGAAATCCAGTTGCGCCACCGTCGGCAGACTGGTGCCGGCACGGCCAAGGGCGATGCGCGCCGGGGTCAGCTGGCGCAGGTGCTGCCAGGGATTTTCGATGGTGGGGGAGCGGTCGGGCATGGCTACCTCGGCGCGTGGCGGTCAGGCGCGTGGACAAGCGCGCAGGAGAACGCGTGGAAAAACGCGTGGAAAAGACCTGCGGTCGTTTTCCACCCTACGGCGCGGCGCCTGGGTAGGGTGGAAAACCGCGCAGCGTTTTCCACCGGATGCCGGTGGAGATCCGGGGAGCGGCTTCATGCCTGCTGCTCCAGCGCCCGGCGGAAGGCTTCGGGCAGGTCACGGCCGAGCTGCAGGCGATTGCCGTCCTGTCGGAGGATCTGCATCTTCGCCAGCCACTCCTCGAATTCCGGCGCGGGCCGCAGGCCAAGCACCTGACGCACGTAGAGGGCGTCGTGGAAGGAAGTGGTCTGGTAGTTGAGCATCACGTCGTCCGAGCCCGGGATGCCCATGATGAAGTTGATGCCCGCCGTGCCGAGCAGGGTCAACAGCATGTCCATGTCGTCCTGGTCGGCTTCGGCGTGGTTGGTGTAGCAGATGTCGCAACCCATGGGCACACCGAGCAGCTTGCCGCAGAAGTGGTCCTCCAGCCCGGCGCGGATGATCTGCTTGCCGTTGTAGAGGTATTCCGGGCCGATGAAGCCGACCACGGTGTTCACCAGCAGCGGCTTGTAGCGGCGCGCGACGGCGTAGGCGCGGGCTTCGCAGGTCTGCTGATCGACGCCGTGATGGGCGTTGGCCGAGAGCGCGCTGCCCTGGCCGGTCTCGAAATACATCAGGTTGTCGCCGAGGGTGCCGCGCTTTTGCGACAGGCCGGCCTCGTAGCCTTCCTGCAGCGTTGCCAGGCTGATGCCGAAGCTGGCGTTGGCCGCCTCGGTGCCGGCGATGGACTGGAACACCAGGTCCAGCGGCGCGCCGCGGTTGATCGCCTCGATGGAGGTGGTGACGTGGGTGAGGATGCAACCCTGGGTCGGGATCCCGTAGCGGCTGATCACCGCGTCGAGCATTTTCAGCAGCTCGCAGATGCCGGCGGTGCTGTCGGTGGCCGGGTTGATGCCGATCACCGCGTCGCCGTTGCCGTAGAGCAGGCCGTCGAGAATGCTCGCGGCGATGCCGGCGCCGTCGTCGGTGGGATGGTTCGGCTGCAGCCGGGTGGACATGCGTCCGGCCAGGCCGATGCTATTGCGAAAGCGGGTGACGACGCGGACCTTCTGCGCGACGAGGATCAGGTCCTGCACGCGCATGATCTTCGACACCGCGGCGACCATCTCCGGCGTCAGCCCCGGTGCGAGGGCTTTCAGCGACGACTCGTCCGCCTCCTCGCCGAGCAGCCAGTTGCGGAAATCGCCCACGGTCAGGTGGCTGATCGGCGCGAAGGCGGCGGCGTCATGACTGTCGATGATCAGCCGGGTGACTTCATCGCTTTCGTAGGGGATCAGTGCTTCTTCGAGAAAACGCCTGAGCGGCACATCTGCCAGGCACATCTGCGCCGCCACTCGCTCGGCGTCGCTGCCCGCCGCGACCCCGGCGAGCAGGTCGCCGGATCGCGCCGGGCTGGCCTTGGCCATCACCTCGCGCAGATCGTCGAAGCGCCAGGTGGTGCCGCCCACGCTGTGCGAGTACGTCATGGCTGCTCTCCCTACTTGAGTGTCGCCTCGGCCTGCTCGATCGCCGCGAATTCCTCTTCCGGCGTGCCGGCCACCAGATGGTGTCGACTGTAGATCGCGAAATAGGCGATGAAGATCCCGTAGATGATCGCGGCGCCGATCACCACCCGCGGGTCGACCAGGAAGCCCGCGATGACCGCGATGCAGGCCAGTACCAGCGCCACGCCCGAGGTGACGATGCCGCCGGGTGTCCGGTACGGGCGATGCAGATCCGGCCGGCGCAGGCGCAGCACGATGTGCGAGGCCATCATCAACACGTAGGAGATGGTCGCGCCGAACACCGCGACGAGGATTAGCAGGTCACCCTCGCCAGTCAGCGAGAGCAGGAAGCCGATCACACCTGGGATTACCAGGGCCAGCACCGGCGCCTTGTTCTTGTTGGTCAGCGAGAGGTTGCGCGGCAGGTAGCCGGCCCGCGACAGGGCAAAGATCTGCCGCGAGTAGGCGAAGATGATCGAGAAGAAGCTGGCGATCAGCCCGGCCAGGCCGACCAGGTTGACGAAGCCGCTCATCCAGGTGGACGAGCCGTAGGCCGTGGTCAGCGCTTCCACCAGCGGGTTGCCGGATGCCACCAGAGTGCTGGAGCCGGCGCCGCCCGGGCCGACCAGCAAGATCAGCCCGGCGAAGGCGACCAGGATCAGCATGGCGCCGATCAGCCCGCGGGGCATGTCGCGCTGCGGGTTCTTGGTTTCCTCGGCGGCCAGCGGCACGCCTTCGACGGCGAGGAAGAACCAGATCGCGTAGGGAATCGCCGCCCAGATGCCGACATAGCCATAGGGCAGGAAGTTGCTGGCACCGGCAGCGGTGGTCGGCGCGATATCGAGCAGCTTGTCCACCGAGAAGTGCGGCACCATGGCGACGATGAACACCGCCAGGGCAAGGGCGGCGACGGCGGTGATGATGAACATCAGCTTCAGCGCCTCGCCGACGCCGAAGATATGGATGCCGATGAAGACGATGTAGAAGGCCAGATAGATCATCCAGCCGCCGATGCCGAACAGTGACTCGCAATAGGCGCCGATGAACACGGCGATCGCCGCCGGTGCGATGGCGTATTCGATGAGGATCGCCGTGCCGGTGAGAAAGCCGCCCAATGGGCCGAAGGCGGTGCGGGCAAAACCGTAGCCGCCGCCCGCGGTCGGGACCATCGAGGACAGCTCGGCCAGCGAGAAGCACATGCACAGGTACATGGTCGCCATCAGCAGCGTGGCGATGAACAGCCCGCCCCAGCCGCCCTGGGCGAGGCCGAAGTTCCAGCCGGCGTAGTCGCCGGAAATCACATAGGCGACGCCAAGGCCGACCAGCAGCACCCAGCCGGCGGCGCCTTTCTTCAGTTCGCGTTCCTGGAAATAGCTACTGCCAACGGTTTCGAAATCGATCGCATGCTGCGGTGGCGCGGAGCGGCTGTGTTCGAGGGCCATGGGGAAATCCTCTTGGATAGGTTGGCAGTCTCTCCCTAGCAAGCGTCATGCCCCGGCACCGGAATGCAGGATTGCCGGTGTTTTGTCAGCGGATGTCGGCAGAAACGCACCTTTTGCGCGCCCCCAGCACCACGGAAGGGCTCGGCAGGTGTCTTGTTCAAGGCGCGGGCGGCAGGTGCCACCCGCGCCGGCCCATCAGAAGAAGCCCAGCGGATTGATGTCGTAGCTGACCAGCAGGTTCTTGGTCTGCTGGTAGTGGTCGAGAATCATCTTGTGGGTCTCGCGACCAACGCCGGATTTCTTGTAACCCCCGAACGCCGCGTGGGCCGGGTAGAGGTGGTAGCAGTTGGTCCACACGCGGCCCGCCTTGATCGCCCGGCCCATGCGGTAGGCGCGGTTGATGTCGCGGGTCCAGACGCCGGCGCCGAGGCCGTACTCGGTGTCGTTGGCAATGGCCAGCGCCTCGGCCTCGTCCTTGAAGGTGGTGACGCCGATCACCGGGCCGAAGATCTCCTCCTGGAACACGCGCATCTTGTTGGTGCCCTTGAGCAGGGTCGGCTGGATGTAATAGCCGGTGGCGAGCGAGCCTTCGAGCTTCTCCGCGGCACCGCCGGTGAGCACCTCGGCGCCTTCCTCGCGGGCGATGTCGAGGTAGGACATGATCTTGTCGAACTGCTGCTGGCTGGCCTGGGCGCCGACCATGGTGTCGGTGTCCAGCGGGTCGCCACGCTTGATCTGCGCGACCTTTTTCATCACCGCTTCCATGAACGGCGCGTAGATCGACTCCTGCACCAGTGCGCGGGATGGGCAGGTGCACACCTCGCCCTGGTTGAAGAAACCCAGCACCAGCCCCTCGGCGGCCTTCTCGATGAAGGCCGGTTCGGCCTGCATGATGTCTTCGAAGTAGATATTCGGGCTCTTGCCGCCCAATTCCACGGTGCTGGGAATGATGCTTTCGGCGGCGCGCTTCATGATGTGCGAGCCCACCGGAGTGGAGCCGGTGAAGGCGATCTTGGCGATGCGCTTGCTCGAGGCCAGTGCCTCGCCGGCCTCACGGCCAAAGCCGTGCACCACGTTGAGCACGCCCGGCGGCAGCAGATCGCCGATGCATTCGAGCAGCACGTTGATGCCCAGCGGGGTCTGCTCGGCCGGTTTGAGCACCACGCAGTTGCCGGCGGCCAGCGCCGGGGCGAGCTTCCAGGCGGCCATCAGGATCGGGAAGTTCCACGGAATGATCTGCCCGACCACGCCCAGCGGCTCGTGGAAGTGATAGGCCGCGGTGTGCTCGTCGATCTCGGCGGCGGTGCCTTCCTGGGCGCGGATGCAGCCGGCGAAGTAGCGGAAGTGGTCGGCGGCCAGCGGGATATCGGCGTTCAGCGTCTCGCGCACCGCCTTGCCGTTGTCCCAGGTCTCGGTGATGGCGAGCAGTTCCAGGTTCTGCTCGATGCGGTCGGCGATCTGCAACAGGATCAGCGAGCGCGCCTGCACGCTGGTCTTGCCCCAGGCGTCGGCGGCGGCATGGGCGGCGTCCAGAGCTTTCTCGATGTCGGCTGCGTCCGAACGCGGGAATTCGGCGATGGGCTGGCCGTTGACCGGCGAAAGATTGGTGAAGTACTGGCCACCGACCGGCTCGACGAACTGGCCATTGATGAAGTTGCCGTAGCGGGATTTGAAATTGACCTTGGCACCCTCGGTGCCGGGATGGGCGTAACGCATGGTGTGTCTCCGGGTCTTGTAGCGGTCGTGGAAACGGCGGTCGTTTCAGCGTAGATCAGCTTGCCGAAGCCGGCGAACGAGTTGATCTGCGCGGTGGTTCCGGGCGCCGGCAGGGGCCGATTGCCCGGCGCCGCTGTGCTAATCTGCCGCGCATTTCCCGGCTTCGCGGGGGCGCCCTGACGGCGCTGCGCGGGGCATTGCAGAGGTCACCCATGCATATCCATATTCTCGGTATCTGCGGCACCTTCATGGGCTCGCTCGCGGTGCTGGCCAAGGAACTCGGCCATCGCGTCACCGGCTCCGACGCCAACGTCTATCCGCCGATGAGCACGCAACTCGAGGCGCAGGGCATCGAACTGATGCAGGGCTACGAGCCGGCGCATCTGGAACCGGCACCCGATCTGGTGGTGGTCGGCAACGCCCTGTCGCGTGGCAACCCGGCAGTCGAATACGTGCTGAACAAGGGCCTGCCCTACGTCTCCGGCCCGCAATGGCTGGCCGATCACGTGCTGCAGGGGCGCTGGGTGCTGGCGGCGGCCGGTACCCATGGCAAGACCACCACCAGCAGCATGCTGGCCTGGGTGCTGGAGCACGCCGGCATGAGCCCGGGCTTTCTCATCGGTGGCGTGCCGCAGAACTTCGGCATCTCCGCGCGGCTGGGCGGCACGCCGTTCTTCGTGGTCGAGGCGGACGAATACGACAGCGCCTTTTTCGACAAGCGCAGCAAGTTCGTCCATTACCGTCCGCGTACCGCCATCCTGAACAATCTGGAGTTCGATCACGCGGATATCTTTCCGGATCTGGCCGCCATCGAGCGGCAGTTCCATCACCTGGTGCGCACCGTGCCGGGCGAGGGGCTGATCATCCATCCCGAGTCGGAAACGGCGCTCAAGCGCGTCATCGGCATGGGCTGCTGGACACCGGTGCAGACCACCGGCGAGGGCGGCCAGTGGCAGGCCAGGTTGCTCAGCGCCGACGGCTCGCGCTTCGAAGTGATCTTCGACGGCGAGGTGCAGGGCGTGGTGGAGTGGGAGCTGACCGGCCGGCACAACGTCAACAATGCGCTGGCGACGCTGGCGGCGGCGCGGCATGTCGGCGTGCTGCCCAGGGAGGGCGCCGAGGCGCTGAGCGAGTTTCGTAGCGTCAAGCGACGCATGGAGAAGGTCGCCGAGGTCAATGGCGTGACCATCTATGACGACTTCGCCCATCACCCGACCGCCATCGCCACCACCCTCGACGGCCTGCGCAAGCGCGTCGGCGATACGCCGATCATCGCCGTGGTCGAGCCGCGTTCGAACTCGATGAAGCTCGGCGCGCACCGCGAGGGGCTGGCGGAATCCGTGGCGCTGGCCGACCAGGCGATCTGGTATGCGCCGCCGAATCTCGGTTGGGACCTGGCCGCCACCGTCGCCGGCTCGCCGGTCCCGACCACGGTCTGCGACTCGCTGGAGGCGATCATCGCCAAGGTCAAGGCCGATGCCGTGCCGGGCACCCAGGTGGTGGTGATGAGCAACGGTGGTTTTGGTGGGCTGCACAACAAGCTGGCCGCCGCACTGGCGTAGGGTGGAAAACGCTTCGCGGTTTTCCACCCTACGAGGACCGTAGGTAGGGTGGAAATCGCCGC
Organism: Stutzerimonas sp. CXK-1; assembly: GCF_057738225.1. Lineage (NCBI taxonomy): Bacteria > Pseudomonadati > Pseudomonadota > Gammaproteobacteria > Pseudomonadales > Pseudomonadaceae > Stutzerimonas > Stutzerimonas sp. CXK-1. The sequence continues at coordinate 677,143 of NZ_CM173217.1, forward strand.
AGGCATTTCCACGCGCCGGGTTGCCGATGTGGCGGGCACCGGGTGAATTTGTTCTCAAAGCGTCGCGAGCGAAGCTTAGGCAAGGCGAAACCTTGCGAGACAGCGGAGCTTGCTGGTGCAAGTGAGCAATTCGAGTAAGGTTTCAACGCAGCATAAGCAAGCGCAGCAGCTTTGGGAGCACATTCATGAGCGGACCGGAACGCATCACCCTGGCCATGACCGGCGCCTCCGGCGCGCAGTACGGTTTGCGCCTGCTCGACTGCCTGGTGCAGGAAGACCGCGAGGTGCACTTTCTGATCTCCAAGGCCGCGCAACTGGTGATGGCCACCGAGACCGACGTGGTATTGCCGGCCAAGCCCCAGGCCATGCAGGCTTTCCTCTCCGAATACACCGGTGCCGCCGCCGGGCAGATCCGTGTGTTCGCCAAGGAGGACTGGATGGCGCCGCCGGCGTCCGGCTCCGGCGCACCGACGGCGATGGTGGTGGTGCCCTGTTCCACCGGCACGCTATCGGCAATCGCCAGCGGCGCCTGCAACAACCTGATCGAACGCGCCGCCGACGTCACCCTCAAGGAGCGCCGCCAGCTGATTCTGGTGCCACGCGAGGCGCCCTATTCGAGCATTCATCTGGAAAACATGCTCAAGCTGTCGAACCTGGGCGCGGTGATCCTGCCGGCCTCGCCGGGCTTCTATCACCAGCCGCAGACGATCGACGATCTGGTGGATTTCGTCGTCGCGCGCATCCTCAATCTGCTCAATATTCCGCAGGACATGCTGCCGCGCTGGGGCGAGCATCATCTGGTCAGCGAAGACTGACCGCCAGCGGCTATGGTGATTGTGGCGAGTGGAACGGGAGGCGAAATGGGCAGAGTGCTGGGTGCCGGTCTGCTGGTGCTGGGCATCGCACTGAGCGGCGGTTGCGCGACGGTGCGCACGTTGGATGCGGCCAAGCCCGGCGCACCGCTGGTGTATGCCGGCACGCGGCTGGATTGGTACAGCCTCAACGGTGGGTGTTGCCCGGTCGAGCGTTTTGGCGCCGAGGCGCCACGGCATGCCGCGCTGGATCTGCCGGCCAGCGCATTGCTCGATACCCTGCTGCTGCCATTTTCGTTGGCCGCCGCGCTGGGCTTCAGCCTTGGCGTCACCGGCGGGCTCTGATTCACCCGTTTTGCTGATTTGCGTCCGGGCGTTGCCGCACGCGGCGAGGCAAGATTCCGCTGTCGAGCGTTTCGCCCTTCATGGAGCTCAAGGAGAGACAGGTGAAAGACCAGGCCCAGTTCCACATGCGTTACTGGATGATCGCCATCCTCGTGTTCATGGGTTTGCAGTACCTGCTGTCGCAGCAGCAAACCGTCGCGACGATTCCCTACAGCGAGTTCGAAGCGCACCTGAAGGCCGGGCGCATCGACGAGATCGCCGTTACCGACCGGCGCATCGAAGGCACCTTCAAGGAAGCGCTGCCGAGCGGCCAGCGACGCTTCGTCACCAACCGCGTCGAGCCGGACCTGGCGGCCTTCCTCGAGCAGTACCCGGTGCGCTACAGCGGCCGGGTGGAGAGCACCCTGCTGCGCGACCTGCTGTCGTGGATCGTGCCGGCGGCGTTGTTCTTCGGCATCTGGTTGTTCCTGCTCAGGCGCATCGGCAGCGGCCTGGGCGGTGGCGGCATGATGCAGATCGGCAAGAGCAAGGCGCGGGTCTACGTCGAGACCGACATGAAGGTGACCTTTGCCGATGTCGCCGGCGTGGACGAGGCCAAGGACGAGCTCAAGGAGATCATCGAATTCCTGCGCGACCCGCAGACCTATGGCCGCCTTGGCGGACGCATGCCCAAGGGCGTGCTGCTGGTCGGCCCGCCCGGCACCGGCAAGACGCTGCTGGCCCGCGCCGTGGCCGGCGAGGCGAAGGTGCCGTTCTTTTCCATTTCCGGTTCCGAGTTCGTCGAGATGTTCGTCGGCGTCGGCGCCGCGCGGGTGCGTGATCTGTTCGAGCAGGCGCGGGCCCAGGCGCCGGCGATCATCTTCATCGACGAGCTGGACGCTCTTGGTCGCGCCCGCGGTGCCGGGCCGCTGTCCGGCGGGCATGACGAGAAGGAGCAGACGCTCAACCAGCTGCTGGTGGAGATGGACGGCTTCGACACCTCCAGTGGGCTGGTCCTCTTGGCGGCCACCAATCGCCCGGAAATCCTCGATCCGGCACTGCTGCGTGCCGGCCGCTTCGACCGTCAGGTGCTGGTCGATCGTCCGGACAAGGTCGGCCGGGTGCAGATTCTCAACGTGCATCTGAAGAAAGCACGGTTGGCCGCGGATGTCGATCCGCAGGCGATTGCCGCGCTCACGCCGGGGTTCACCGGCGCCGACCTGGCCAATCTGGTCAACGAGGCGACGCTGCTGGCGACCCGGCGCAATGCCGACGCGGTGTCGATGCAGGACTTCACTGCAGCGATCGAACGCATCATCGCCGGGCTGGAGAAACGCAACCGCCTGCTCAATCCGCGCGAGCGCGAGATCGTCGCCTATCACGAGATGGGCCATGCGCTGGTGGCGATGGCGCTGCCGGGCGTCGATCCGGTGCACAAGGTGTCGATCATTCCGCGCGGCATGGGGGCGCTGGGTTACACCATCCAACGGCCGATCGAGGATCGCTTCCTGATGACCCGTGAGGAGTTGGAGAACAAGATGGCCGTGCTGCTCGGCGGACGTGCCGCGGAATGGCTGATCTTCGCGCATCTGTCCACCGGCGCGGCGGACGACCTGGCTAAGGTCACCGACATTGCCCGGGCGATGGTGACGCGCTACGGCATGTCCAAGCGCCTCGGACACCTGGCCTTGGAGCGCGAGCCCAATTCTTTCCTCGGCAACGAGGCGATGCTCGGCCTCAAGCCCCAGCACGACTATGCCGAGAGCACGGCGACGGCGATTGACGAGGAAGTGCAGGAGCTGGTTCAGTCGGCCTTCCAGCGTAGCGTCGATCTGCTGCAGGCGCGTCGTGCACTGCTCGAGCGCTGCGCCCGGCAGCTGCTGCAACAGGAGACGCTGGATGCCGGACAACTGCGTGCGTTGAGCGCCGAGCTCGGCGCGCAGTCGCCGTCGTCGGACTAGCCTGCCCGCTTGGCGTGCTGGGTCAGGGCCCACTCCACATGCTCGCGCACCAGCTCCGACGGATCGTCGCGGCGCGCCTCGAGCGCCTCCAGCACCGGGATGCTCGACGGTGCATTGCCCAGGCCCACCGCGAGATTGCGCAGCCAGCGTTCGTAGCCGGCGCGGCGTAGCGGTGAGCCCTCGGTGCGACTGAGAAATTCCTCTTCCGTCCAGCGGAACAAGGTCGCCAGCTCAGCGTTGTCCAGACTGTGGCGCGGTTGGAAGTCGCCTTGCTCGGTGGGGCGGGCGAAGCGGTTCCAGGGGCAGACGATCTGGCAATCGTCGCAGCCGAACACGCGATTGCCGATCTTGCCGCGCAGCTCGAGCGGGATCGGTCCCTTCAACTCGATGGTGAGGTAGGAAATGCAGCGCCGCGCGTCCAGCAGCCGTTCACCGACGAACGCCTCGGTGGGGCAGATGTCCAGGCAGGCGTGGCAGCTGCCGCAGTGATCGCGGGTCATCGGCTCGTCGACCGGCAGGGCGATGTCGACGAACAGCTCGCCGAGAAAGAACCAGCTGCCGGCCTTGCGGTTGAGTAGCAGGGTGTTCTTGCCGATCCAGCCGAGCCCGGCCTGCTGGCCGGCGGCCTTTTCCAGCACCGGCGCGCTGTCGACGAAGGCGCGGAAACCGAACGGGCCGACCACCTGCTGAATGCGCTCGGCCAGCTGCTGCAGGCGCTTGCGGATCAGCTTGTGATAGTCGCGGCCCAGCGCATAGCGCGACACATAGGCCTTCTCCGGGTCGGCCAGCTGCTGGCTCATGCGCGTGTCGCCGGGCAGGTAGTCCATGCGCAGCGAGATGACCCGCAGCGTGCCGGGCACCAGTTCGTCCGGCCGCGAGCGCTTGCTGCCGTGGGCGGCCATGTAGTCCATCTCGCCTTGGTAGCCCGCCGCCAGCCAGGCCTCGAGATGCGCTTCGTGCTCGCCGAGATCGACGCCGGTGATCCCCACCTGCTGAAAGCCGAGCTCGCGGCCCCACTCCTTGATGGAGTCGGCGAGGGCGATGGGGTCGAGAGCGGAGCTGGACATCGGAGACTGCAGCGCGATTCAGGCGGGTGCGTATAATTCTGCCAGACATTCCGCCGCGATGATCCTCTGCCGATGACCGACCCGCTGCCCACCGCCCTGTATACCGCCACTCAGGTGCGCGAACTCGACGCACGCCTGATCGGCGCCGGCACGCCCGGCTTCGAACTCATGCAGCGTGCCGCGCACGCCTGCTGGCGTGCGTTGCGGCGACGCTGGCCCGATGCTGGCGCGGTCACCGTGCTGGCTGGCAGCGGCAACAACGCCGGCGACGGCTACCTGGTCGCCACGCTGGCACAGCGGGCCGGCTGGCAGGTGAAGGTTGTCGCGGTCGGCGAACCGCAAGCGCTCAAGGGCGATGCCGCAAAGGCCTGTGCCGAGGCTCGGCAGGCGGGCGTCGTGATCGAGCCCTGGCGCAGCGATAGTCCGCTGGACGGTGTGCTGGTCGACGCGTTGCTTGGTACCGGCCTGACCGGCGCGGTGCGGCCGCCTTATGCGCAGGCCATCGGGGCGATCAATGAAAGCGGGCGTCCGGTGCTGGCGGTGGATATCCCCTCGGGGCTCTGCGCTGACACGGGGGCGCTGCTCGGCCATGCCGTACGCGCCGAGGTGACCGTGACCTTTATCGGTCTCAAGCTGGGGTTGTTCACCGGGGAAGGGCCGGATCGAGTCGGCCAGCTGGTCTTCGATGATCTGCAAGCCGAGCAGGTGCAGGTCGCGGCGATGCCGCACGAAGCGGTGCGTCTGTGCCCGGACACTCTGCCGCGGCTGGCGCCAAGGCGCCCGACCGCGCACAAGGGCAGTTTCGGCCAGGTGTTGGTCATCGGTGGCGACCTGGGTACCGGCGGTGCCGCGCTCCTGGCCAGCGAGGCGGCGCTGCGCTGCGGCGCCGGCATGGTCACCCTGGCGACCCGCCCTGAGCATGTCACCGCATCACTGGTGCGACGCCCCGAGATCATGTGCAGCGGCGTCGAGTCGACCTACGCGCTGACGGCACTGACCGAGCGTGCCGACGTGCTGGTGGTCGGGCCTGGGTTGGGGCAGGGGCCTTGGGGGCGCAGCCTGCTGTCGCTGGCCGTGCAGGCCGAGGTGCCGCAGGTGTGGGACGCCGATGCGCTGAACCTGCTTGCCCACGGCGCAGTCGAGTTGCCCGCCCGCTGCCTGATCACGCCACATCCGGGCGAGGCCGCACGGCTGCTGGGCTGCACCACTGCCGAAGTGCAGGCCGATCGACCTCGCGCGGTACGCGAGTTGGCCCGGCGGTTTCGCTGCAGCGCGCTGCTCAAGGGCGCCGGGACGCTGATCGCTGATGCCGAGGGGCGGATGGCCCTGTGCGACCGTGGCCATCCTGCCATGGCCAGCGCCGGGCTGGGCGATGTGCTGGCCGGTGTCGCCGGTGCGCTATTGGCGCAGGGGCTGGAGCCGTTCGAAGCGGGCTGCCTGGCCGCCTGGCTGCATGCGGTCGCCGGTGAGCGTTGTGCCGACGGAGGGCGCGGACTGGCTGCCGGCGATCTGATCCCGCAGGTGCGTCACCTGCTCGAGGAGCACGCGCCATGCACGAAGTGACTTTGTATGCCGCCGACGAGGCGCAGATGCTAGAGCTGGGCGCGCGCATCGCCCGGGCGACCGGCGGGCGCGGCGTGATCTATCTGCATGGCGACCTGGGGGCCGGCAAGACCACGCTTTCACGCGGGTTGATCCGCGGCTTCGGCCACGACGGCAAGGTCAAGAGCCCGACGTTTACCCTTGTCGAGCCCTACGAGATCGGCACGGTGCGGATCTTTCACTTCGATCTCTATCGGCTCGTCGATCCCGAGGAACTTGAGTTTCTGGGCATTCGCGACTATTTCGCGGGGGATGCCCTGTGCCTGGTGGAGTGGCCGGAACGCGGGGCCGGCGTTTTGCCAAAGGCAGACCTGGACATTACCATTGCGCCGCATGACGCCGGGCGCTTGTTGCGCCTTTCGCCGCGGGGCGAGCGAGGCCAGGCCTGGTGCGACGCCCTGACCGAAGACGAACATTGAACACGAGGTTGGGTATGCGCATACGCGCGCTGGTTAGCGGTCTGCTGGTCCTGTTCGCCACGGTGCAGGCGTTCGCTGCCACCGATGTGCAGAGCGTGCGGCTCTGGCGTGCGCCGGACAACACCCGTCTGGTGTTCGATCTGTCGGGGCCGGTCAAGCACAACGTGTTCACACTCGAGGCTCCGGACCGGATCGTCATCGATGTCACCGGGGCCAGCCTCAAGGCACAACTCAGCGGCCTTCCGCTGGAAAACACGCCGGTGGCGGCGCTGCGTGCCGGCCAACCCGATGCCGATACCCTGCGCGTGGTGGTCGATCTCAAGGCTCCGGTATCGCCGAAGAGCTTTGCCCTGGCGCCGAACCAGCAATACGGGCATCGCCTGGTGGTCGACCTCTACGATCAGCCGGGCGGTGCCGCTGCCGATACCCGGCTGCCGGTCAATACGGCGCCGGCTGTTCCCGTGGCGCCGGTCTCGCCTACGTTGCCGGCGGTCAAGTTGCCTGCCACGCCGACCAGCAAGCGCGACATCGTGATCGCCATCGATGCCGGCCACGGCGGCGAGGATCCGGGCGCCATCGGGCCGGGCAAGATCTACGAAAAGACCGTAGTACTGCAGATCGCCAAGGAGCTGCAGCGGCAGATCAATGCCGAGAAGGGCTTCCGTGCCGAACTGGTGCGCACCGGCGACTACTTCATCCCCTTGCGCAAACGCACCGAGATTGCGCGCAAGAAGGGCGCCGACCTGTTCGTCTCGGTCCACGCCGATGCCGCGCCGCGTTCATCGGCCTACGGCGCTTCGGTCTTTGCACTCTCCGATCGCGGCGCGACCTCGGAAACTGCGCGCTGGCTGGCCGACAGCGAGAACCGCTCCGACCTGATCGGTGGCGCTGGCAATGTCAGCCTCGACGACAAGGACCGCATGCTCGCCGGCGTGCTGCTCGATCTGTCGATGACCGCCTCGCTGTCCTCCAGCCTCAACGTCGGGCAGAAGGTGCTGAGCAACATGGGCCGTATCACGCCTCTGCACAAGCGCCGCGTGGAACAGGCCGGTTTCATGGTGCTCAAGAGTCCGGACATCCCGTCGATCCTGGTCGAGACCGGGTTCATCTCCAACCCGTCGGAAGCGCGCAAGCTGCAGACGCGCAGCCATCAGCAGGCGCTGGCCCGGTCGATTCACAGTGGGGTCAAGCAGTTCTTCCACGAGAACCCGCCGCCCGGAACCTATGTCGCCTGGTTGCGCGACGCCGGCAAGATCGCTGCCGGGCCGCGCGAGCACGTGGTGCGGTCGGGCGAGAGCCTGGCCCTGCTGGCGCAACGTTACCAGGTCAGTCTGGCCTCGTTGCGCAGCGCCAATGGCCTGAAGAGCGACACCATCAAGATAGGCCAGACGCTAAACATTCCTGCCACCACGCTGGCCTCGCAACCATGATTGAGTTGCGCCGTATCCAGCTGCTTACCCCCCGGCTGGCGAACCAGATTGCCGCTGGCGAAGTGGTCGAGCGACCCGCCTCGGTCGCCAAGGAGTTGCTGGAGAACAGCCTTGATTCCGGCGCGCTGCGCATCGATGTGGACGTCGAGCAGGGCGGTATCAAGCTGTTGCGGGTGCGCGATGACGGCTGCGGTATTCCCGCCGACGATCTGCCGCTGGCCCTCGCGCGCCATGCCACCAGCAAGATCCGTGACCTGGAAGATCTGGAGCGGGTGATGAGCCTGGGCTTTCGCGGCGAAGCGCTGGCCTCGATCAGTTCGGTCTCGCGTCTGACGCTGACCTCGCGCACATCCGATGCCAGCGAGGCCTGGCAGGTGGAAACCGAAGGGCGCGAAATGGAGGCGCGGGTGCAGCCGGCGGCGCATCCGGTGGGCACCTCGGTCGAGGTGCGCGACCTGTTCTTCAATACGCCGGCGCGACGCAAGTTCCTGCGTACCGAAAAGACCGAATTCGACCACTTGCAGGAAGTCATCAAGCGGCTGGCGCTGGCGCGTTTCGACGTTGCTTTCCATCTGCGGCACAACGGCAAGAGCGTGCTGGCGCTGCATCAGGCCGACGATGACGTGGCGCGCGGACGGCGGGTGGCAGCCGTCTGTGGCTCTGCCTTTCTCGAGCAGGCGCTGCCGATCGAAGTCGAACGCAATGGCTTGCGCCTGTGGGGCTGGGTGGGCCTGCCGACGTTCTCGCGCAGCCAGGCGGACCTGCAGTACTTCTATGTCAACGGCCGCATGGTGCGTGACAAGCTGGTCGCGCATGCGGTGCGTCAGGCCTATCGCGACGTGCTGTTCAATGGCCGGCATCCGACCTTCGTGCTGTTTCTTGACGTCGATCCGGGCGTGGTGGATGTCAACGTGCATCCGACCAAGCACGAGGTGCGCTTCCGTGACAGTCGCATGGTGCATGACTTCCTCTACGGTACGCTGCACCGCGCGCTGGGCGACGTGCGCCCCGAAGACCAGCTGGCTGCCCCTGCCAGCGTTGCCGGTATTGCGCAGCCGATAAGCGGCCTGGCGGCGGGGGAGTTCGCCGGGCAGAACGAGATGAGCCTGTCGGCCAGCGTGCTGGAGGCTTCCCCGGCCGAATCCCAGCCGGCCTGGCGCACAAGCGGTGCGGGCTACCAGATGCCACGCCCGGCTGCCGGTGGTTTCACCGCCGAGGCCCAGGGCGCCTATCGCGAGTTCGTGACGCCCCTGCCAGCTCCCGCGGCGTTGCCCGAGGCGCAGGCCGACGTGCCGCCGCTGGGCTACGCGCTGGCGCAGCTCAAGGGCATCTACATCCTGGCCGAGAATGCCCAGGGCATGGTGCTGGTGGACATGCATGCAGCGCATGAACGCATCACCTATGAACGCTTGAAGACGGCCATGGCCAGCGAGGGGCTGCGTGGCCAGCCGCTGCTGGTACCCGAGTCGATCGCGGTGAGCCAGCGCGAAGCCGACTGTGCCGAAGAGCACAGCGAGTGGTTCCAGCGGTTGGGCTTCGAGTTACAGCGCTTGGGGCCTGAAACCCTGGCGATCCGGCAGATTCCGGCGCTGCTCCGGCAGGCCGAGGCGACCCAATTGGTGCGCGACGTGCTGGCCGACCTGCTCGAGTACGGCACCAGTGACCGTATTCAGGCGCATCTCAACGAGCTGTTGGCGACGATGGCTTGCCACGGCGCCGTGCGCGCCAATCGCCGGCTGACGGTGCCGGAGATGAACGCCCTGCTGCGCGACATGGAACAAACCGAGCGCAGCGGGCAGTGCAATCATGGCCGCCCGACCTGGACGCAGTTGGGCATGGACGATCTGGACCGGCTGTTCCTGCGCGGTCGCTGACCGCCCGTTCGGCTTGCTAGTGCGGGGCTTCTTCCGGACACTATGTGGCCGCAAGTCGTGAGTTCGCCAATGCCTGCACTGCCTCCTGCCATCTTTCTCATGGGCCCCACCGCGTCCGGCAAGACCGACCTGGCGCTGGAGCTGGCCGAGGCGCTGCCCTGCGAGCTCGTCAGCGTCGATTCGGCGCTGGTCTATCGGGGCATGGATATCGGCACGGCCAAGCCGTCGAGCGAAGTGCTGGCGCGCTTTCCGCACCGCCTGGTGGATATCCTCGATCCGGCGGAAAGCTATTCGGCTGCGCGCTTCGCCGGCGATGCGCTGCAGGCGATGGCGGAGATCACCGCCTCGGGACGTATCCCCCTGCTCGTTGGCGGCACCATGCTTTACTTCAAGGCGTTGCTCGAGGGGCTGGCGGATATGCCGGCCGCGGACTCGCAGGTGCGCGCGCAACTGGAGGCCGAGGCCGCTGTCGATGGGCTTGCCGCGTTGCATGAGCGCCTCTCCGAGATCGACCCGGAGTCCGCAGCACGCATTCATCCCAACGATCCGCAGCGGTTGATCCGGGCGCTGGAGGTCTATCACGTCAGCGGGCTGACGATGACCGAACATCGCGCCAGACAAAGGTCGCAAAAGCTTGGGGCTCATGCGCCGGACAGCGGCGTCTTGCCTTATACTGTTGCGCAGCTATCCATTGCGCCAGCGCAGCGGGAAGTGCTTCACCAGCGTATCGAACGGCGCTTCGTTCACATGGTTGAACAGGGCTTCGTTGCAGAGGTCGAAGCTCTTCGCGGTCGTGGTGATCTGCATCTCGGGTTGCCCTCGATGCGCGCAGTGGGTTACCGCCAGGTCTGGGAATATCTGGACGGGGCGATGACGCATGACCAGATGATCGAGCGCGGCATCATTGCCACGCGCCAGCTGGCCAAGCGGCAGTTCACCTGGCTGCGCGGTTGGAAGGGGGTTGCCTGGCTCGATAGCCTGGCCTGCGACAATCTGCCGCGAGCATTGAAATACCTGCAGCAGCTCCACATATTGAGCTGAACTGCTAACAGACCGTCTATTCTCACACTCGTGGATCGTCGGTTGACCGAATAAATCACGAATAAACAGATCCTCTAAGGAAACCCTGAAGAAGACTTCCCGTTTCTGATGAAATACGCCACTCCCGTTGCCCGAGTTTTCCGATGAAGCAGATGACCTTCGCCGACGCCGAGTACGCCGGCAAGCGCAAGCAGACCCGCAAGGAGTTGTTCCTGATCGAGATGGATCAGGTGGTGCCGTGGAAGGGCTTGATCGCCCTGATCGAGCCGCATTACCCGAAGGGCGAAGGCGGTCGTCCGGCATACCCGTTGATGGCGATGCTGCGCGTGCATCTGCTGCAGAACTGGTTCGGCTACAGCGATCCGGCGATGGAGGAAGCGCTCTATGAGACCACGATCTTGCGCCAGTTCGCCGGCCTGAGCCTGGAGCGTATTCCCGACGAAACCACCATCCTCAACTTCCGCCGCCTGCTGGAGAAGCATGAGTTGGCGGCGGGGATTCTGGCGGTGATCAATGGCTACCTGGGTGACCGGGGCCTGTCGCTGCGCCAGGGCACCATCGTCGATGCCACGCTGATCCATGCGCCGAGTTCGACCAAGAACCAGGACGGCAAGCGCGACCCGGAAATGCACCAGACCAAGAAGGGCAACCAGTATTACTTCGGCGCGAAAGCCCACATCGGTGCCGACGAAGACTCGGGCCTGGTGCACAGCGTGGTGGTGACCGCCGCCAATGTCGCGGACATCACCCAGGTCGACAAACTGCTGCACGGCGAGGAAAACGTGGTGTGCGCGGACGCTGGCTACACCGGAGTCGAAAAGCGCCCTGAACATGAAGGCCGCCCAGTCATCTGGCAGATCGCGGCTCGGCGCAGCACCTACAAGAAGCATGGCAAGCACAGTGCCTTGTACAAAGCGATCCGCAAGGTCGAGAAAGCCAAGGCTCAGGTGCGGGCGAAAGTTGAGCATCCATTCCGAGTGATCAAGCGGCAGTTTGGCTACACCAAGGTGCGCTTCCGTGGATTGGCCAAGAATGCTGCGCAAATGATGACGCTGTTTGCCCTGTCGAATCTGTGGATGGCCCGCCGACATTTGCTGTCGACCACAGGAGAGGTGCGTCTGTGATGCGGGAAATGGCCGCCGCGAGGTCCTCGCCGCAGCTGAAAGCACCGAAATGAGCGAGTGTCCGCTCAATTTTGATCGGCTCGCCTCTTTCAAAATCGGCGGTGGCTGAAGTCAGCCAGAAATGCATGGCTATTTCAGACCATCCCTAAGGAGTGCGGCACATGTCAAAAGGGCATTCGCTACAAGACCCTTACCTCAACACACTGCGTAAGGAACGCGTCCCGGTTTCCATCTATCTGGTCAACGGCATCAAGCTGCAAGGTCAGATCGAGTCGTTCGACCAGTTCGTCATTCTGCTGAAGAACACCGTCAGTCAGATGGTGTACAAGCACGCCATTTCCACCGTCGTGCCGGGTCGTCCGGTGCGTCTGCCCGCTGCGGGAGATGCCGAGCAATCCGAGTCGGGCAACGACTAAGGTAGGTATCTTTGTTCTTCGAACGTCCCGGCGGGGGAGAGCGGGCCATCCTGGTGCATCTGGAAGGCCAGGACCCCGCGGTACGCGAGGATCCTCAGGAGTTTCAGGAGCTCGCCCGCTCGGCTGGTGCCGAGACGGTGAGCTTCGTCAGCGTTTCCCGTCACCAGCCTTCAGCCAAGTATCTGATTGGCAGCGGCAAGGTCGAAGAGCTTCGTGATCTGGTCAAGCAGACCGAGTCCGAACTGGTGATCTTCAATCACACCCTTACGCCCAGCCAGGAGCGCAACCTCGAGCGCGTTCTCGAGTGTCGCGTGCTCGACCGTACCGGATTGATCCTCGATATCTTCGCGCAGCGCGCGCGGACCCACGAAGGCAAGCTGCAGGTCGAGCTGGCTCAGCTCGAGCACATGAGTACGCGCCTGGTTCGGGGCTGGACCCACCTCGAGCGACAGAAGGGCGGTATCGGTTTGCGCGGTCCGGGTGAAACCCAGCTGGAAACCGACCGTCGCCTGTTGCGCGTGCGCATCCGGCAAATCAAGCAACGTCTGGAAAAGGTTCGCGGGCAGCGCGAGCAGGCGCGTCGCGGTCGGCGGCGTGCTGACATCCCCTCGGTATCGCTGGTCGGCTATACCAACGCCGGCAAGTCCACGTTATTCAATTCGTTGACCGAAGCGGAGGTCTACGCGGCCAACCAGTTGTTCGCCACGCTCGACCCGACGCTGCGACGCATTGAAATCGGCGATGTCGGTCCGGTCGTGCTGGCCGATACCGTGGGCTTCATCCGCCATCTGCCGCACAAGCTGGTCGAGTCCTTTCGTGCCACGCTGGAGGAGTCGAGCAACGCCGACCTCTTGCTGCACGTGATCGACGCCCACGAGCCCGAGCGCGATCAGCAGATCGAGCAGGTGCTGGCTGTGCTCGGCGAGATCGGTGCCAACGAGTTGCCACTGCTCGAGGTTTACAACAAGGTCGACCTGCTCGAGGGCATCGAGCCACAGATTCAGCGCGATGCCGACGGCAGGCCGCTGCGAGTCTGGGTTTCGGCGCGTGAGGGGCTTGGGCTGGATCTGCTGCGACAGGCCATCGCCGAGCTTCTCGGGAATGATCTGTTCGTGGGTATGCTGTGCTTGCCGCAGGCGCTTGGCAGGTTGCGTGCTCAGCTGTTCGAACTGGGCGCAGTACAGAGCGAAACGCATGATGAGCAGGGCGGCAGCGTACTGCAGGTTCGTGTTCCACGCGTCGAGCTGCATCGCCTGGTCAGCCGTGAAGGTTTTCAGCCAAACGAGTTCCTGCAGCAACATACTTTGCAATAAAGCCTGGAAGGGCGGCTTTGCCGCGCGTTTGAGGCTTTCGGTAGCATTGGCGGGCACGTCGTCGACGTGCCTAAGGCTTCAACAGAATGGAGAGCGCTATGGCTTGGAATGAGCCGGGTGGCAACTCGAACAATCAGGATCCCTGGGGCGGCGGCGGTGGTCGCCGTGGTGGTGGGGATCAGAAGGGGCCGCCGGATCTCGATGAGGCCTTTCGCAAGCTGCAGGACAGCCTCAACGGCATGTTCGGCAACAAGAAGCGCGGCTCTGGCGGTGGGGCCGGTGGCCGTGGCCGTCGCGGCGGTCTGGGGCTGGTGTGGATCTCGTTGGTCGTCCTGCTCGCGGTCTGGCTGTTCAACGCGATTTATATCGTCGATGAACAGGAACAGGCTGTCGTGCTGCGCTTCGGCAAGTACCACGAGACGGTCGGGCCGGGCCTGAACATCTACTTCCCGCCGATCGATCGCAAGTTCCAGGAAAACGTCACGCGTGAGCGCTCCTACAGCAAGCAGGGGCAGATGTTGACCGAGGACGAGAACATCATCGAAGTGCCGCTGACGGTCCAGTACAAGATCAGCGACCTGCAATCGTTCGTGCTCAACGTCGATCAGCCCGAAGTCAGCCTGCAGCATGCGACCGACAGCGCCGTACGCCACGTGGTGGGTTCCACCGCCATGGATCAGGTGCTGACGGAGGGTCGCGAAGTGATGGCAGGCGAGGTCAAGGAGCGTCTGCAACGTTTCCTCGACAACTACGGTACCGGCATCACGGTCACCCAGGTCAACTTGCAGAGCGCCGCGGCGCCGCGTGAAGTCCAGGAAGCGTTCGATGACGTAATTCGGGCTCGCGAGGACGAGCAGCGCGAGAAGAACCAGGCCGAATCCTACGCCAACGGTGTGGTTCCGGAGGCGCGAGGCCAGGCCCAGCGGATGCTGGAAGAGGCAAGCGGCTATCGTGATGCGGTGATCTCGCGCGCTCAGGGTGAGGCCGATCGCTTCAGCAAGCTGCTGACCGAGTATCGCAAGGCGCCGGAAGTGACTCGCGAGCGCCTCTATCTGGAAACCATGCAGGAAGTCATGAGCAACACCAGCAAGGTCATGGTCACTGGCGAAAACGGGCAAAACAACCTGCTCTACCTGCCGCTGGACAAGATGGTCAACAGCGCGAGCAGCGCCGGTAGTGCGGCGTCGGGCAGTTCGGCCTCGTCGTCGGCTGCGGCGGGCCAGGCCACGCGTTTGCCGCCGGAGCTCGATCCGCGTGAAGTTCGCACCAGGGAGAGCCGCTGATGAGTAACAAATCGCTTACGGCGCTGATCGTTGGTGTGGTGCTGGCGGTAGCGCTATGGAACAGCTTCTATATCGTCTCGCAGACCGAGCGTGCCGTCATGCTGCGCTTCGGTCGAATCGTCGAGCCGGACGTCAAGCCCGGGCTGCACATGAAGATTCCGTACGTCAACAGCGTGCGCAAATTCGATGCGCGCCTGATGACGCTGGACTCCACGACGTCGCGCTTCCTTACGCTCGAGAAGAAGGCCCTGATGGTCGATGCCTACGCCAAGTGGCGCGTCGCGGACGCAGAGCGCTTCTATACCGCGACCTCGGGCATGAAGCAGATTGCCGACGAGCGCCTGTCTCGGCGTCTGGAGGCTGCACTGCGCGACCAGTTCGGCAAGCGCACGCTGCACGAGGCGGTGTCCGGCCAGCGTGACGAGCTGATGGCACAAGTGACTTCGTCGCTCAATCGCGCTGCGCAGCAGGAGCTTGGCATCGAGGTGGTCGACGTGCGGGTCAAGGGCATCGACCTGCCGCGCGAGGTCAACCGCAGCGTGTTCGAGCGGATGAGTTCCGAGCGAGAGCGTGAGGCGCGTGAGCATCGTGCCAAGGGACGTGAATTGGCCGAGGGCATTCGCGCCGATGCTGATCGTCAGCGCCGCGTGTTGTTGGCGGAAGCCTTCCGCGAGGCCGAAGAGCTGCGCGGCGACGGTGATGCACGTGCGGCGGCGATCTATGCGGCGGCGTACGACCAGGATCCCGAGTTCTACTCGTTCTACCGCAGCCTGCAGGCCTATCGCGAAAGCTTCGCCAACAAGCAGGACGTGCTGGTGCTGGATCCAAAGAGCGAGTTCTTCCGTTATCTCGAGAAGTCCCGCTGACAGCGTGGTCACCCGGTGGGGCGCGGCCTCTCCGGGTGACCATCAGGCAAAAGGTTGCTATGATCGGCCAGCCGGGAACATCCCGGCTTTTTTGCGTCTGTGCCCCTGAGGCGCAGGCGATTCCCGGGCATGGCACATCATGCTGATATCTGGTCGGGCGCCTGGCTATTTCGCCAGGCCTCGGCCCGATTGCGTGCGGCCGCCGGTCTGCCCTGGGGCGATTACGACCGCGGTTCGTTTGAATAGGCTTGCCGGATCGAGAGGTGATTGGCGATATGGCAACGGTAGACCGCTGGCTTCTGCCAGATGGCATCGAAGAGGTGCTCCCGCCAGAGGCGGCACGTATCGAAACGGCACGCCGCCGTGTGCTGGATCTGTTCCACCGCTGGGGCTATGAACTGGTAATCACGCCTCACGTGGAGTTTCTCGAATCGCTGCTCACCGGCTCCGGGCAAGACCTCGACCTGCGAACATTCAAGGTTACCGATCCGCTTTCCGGTCGACAGATGGGCTTTCGCGCCGATATCACCCCTCAGGTCGCGCGGGTCGATGCACACACCTTGCGTCGTACCGGTCCGAGCCGGCTGTGCTATGCCGGCAGCGTGCTGCATGCCAAGCCGCAGGCGCTGGCCACGTCGCGCAGCCCGATCCAGCTGGGTGCCGAGCTCTATGGTGATGCCAGCGCTGCCAGCGATCTGGAGATCATCAGCCTGATGGTCGAAACGCTGGAACTCGCCGATGTGCCCAACGTGCACATGGATCTCGGCCACGTCGGTATCTATCGCGGGCTGGCCAAGGCGGCCGGGCTCGCTGGTGATCTCGAGCAACGGCTGTTCGATGCCTTGCAGCGCAAGGCGATGGACGAGCTGGCTGAGCTGACCGATACGCTCGAGCCCGGGCTGGCCGCGATGATTCGCGCCCTTGCCCGTCTGTGCGGGGGGCGCGAGGCGTTGGTCGAGGCGCAGCGCGTGCTGGCCGACGCTCCGGGCGAAGTGCGTGATGCGCTGGCTGCGCTGGCTCGGGTCGCTGAAGAGCTGGCGTCGCGCTATCCGCAAATCCCGCTTTACTTCGATCTGGGTGAACTGCGCGGCTACCACTATCACACCGGAGTGGTGTTTGCCGCGTTCGTACCAGGCGTCGGTCAGTCAATCGCACAGGGCGGACGCTACGATGCCATTGGGGCGGACTTCGGTCGTGCGCGCCCGGCTACGGGGTTCTCTACCGATCTCAAGACGCTCGTGAGTCTGGGTAACGCCGAGCTGGATACGCCTGCCGCCGGTATCTGGGCGCCGGAGGGCGCTGAGTCGACGCTCTGGGCGGAAATTGCGCGCCTGCGTCAGTCGGGAGAGCGCGTCATTCAGGCTCTCGAGGGGCAGTCGCAGGCTGAGGCCCTCGAAGCAGGGTGCGATCGTTCGTTGGTCAGGGGCAAGGACGGCTGGAAAGTGATGCCACTGGCATCCTGAGGCGCGCCTGCGCGGGCCGCATCGCTACGGATTCTGTAATTTCTTGCCGGCAGGGCCGGCACGCTTCGCCGAAGAGGACAAAGGGTTATGGGTAAGAATGTCGTGGTCCTGGGCACCCAGTGGGGTGATGAGGGCAAGGGCAAGATCGTCGATTTGCTGACCGACCAGGCGGCCGCGGTGGTGCGCTATCAGGGCGGCCACAACGCCGGTCATACGCTGGTCATCGACGGTGAGAAGACCGTTCTGCACCTGATCCCGTCCGGGATCCTGCGTGAAAACGTGCAGTGCCTGATCGGCAACGGCGTGGTCGTTGCGCCGGATGCGTTGCTGCGCGAGATCACCAAGCTCGAGGAGAAGGGGGTTCCGGTGCGTGAGCGTCTGCGCATCAGCCCTGCCTGTACGTTGATCCTGCCTTATCACGTGGCATTGGATCAGGCGCGTGAGGCGGCTCGCTCCGAGGGCAAGATCGGTACGACGGGGCGTGGTATCGGGCCTGCCTACGAAGACAAGGTCGCTCGTCGCGGGCTGCGCATCGGTGATCTGTTCAATCCGGAACGCTTTGCCAAGAAGCTGCGCGAGCTGCTCGACTATCACAACTTCGTGCTGCAGAACTATTACAAGGTCGAGCCGGTAGATTTTCAGAAGACGCTCGACGAGGCGCTGGCCTACGCCGAGATTCTCAAGCCGATGATGACCGATGTCGCGGCCCGTCTTCACGAGTTGCGCAAGCAGGGCGCTTACATCATGTTCGAGGGCGCTCAGGGTTCGCTGCTCGATATCGACCATGGCACCTATCCCTATGTGACCAGTTCCAGTACCACCGCAGGCGGTACCGCGACCGGTTCTGGCTTTGGTCCGCTGTATCTCGACTACATCCTCGGTATCACCAAGGCCTACACGACGCGCGTAGGGTCGGGGCCGTTCCCGACCGAGCTGTTCGATGAGGTCGGTGCTCGCCT
The DNA here is from genome assembly GCF_057738225.1 of Stutzerimonas sp. CXK-1. Lineage (NCBI taxonomy): Bacteria > Pseudomonadati > Pseudomonadota > Gammaproteobacteria > Pseudomonadales > Pseudomonadaceae > Stutzerimonas > Stutzerimonas sp. CXK-1. Next base: position 695,097 of record NZ_CM173217.1, read on the forward strand.
TGCCGAGCGCGGTCACGAGTTTGGCTCGACTACGGGGCGTGCTCGGCGTTGTGGCTGGTTCGATGCGGTGATTCTGCGTCGCGCCATCGAGATCAACAGCATTTCCGGCATATGCCTGACTAAGCTCGATGTGCTTGACGGCCTGGAAACGATCCGCATCTGTACCGGTTACAAGGACGCCGTCGGCGAGGTGCTGGTCGATGCGCCGACAGACGCCGACAGTTATGTCGGTCTGCAGCCGGTTTATGAGGAGTTGCCGGGCTGGTCCGAGTCGACCCTTGGCGCGAAGAGCCTCGACGAGCTGCCCGCTAATGCCCGAGCCTATATCCGCCGCATCGAGGAGTTGATCGAGGCGCCGGTAGATATCGTTTCGACCGGGCCTGATCGAAACGAAACCATCGTTTTGCGTCATCCCTACGCCTGAGGCTGAGGCTGAGGCTGAGGCTGAGGCTGAGGCTGAGGCTGAGGCTGAGGCTGAGGCTGAGGCTGAGGCTGAAACGAAAAAGCCGCCCTATGGGCGGCTTTTTTCTGTCTGTTCACCTGCAAAGCAAAGCGCTGGCAAGGCCGGGTATGCTGCTGAAACGAAAAAACCGAGCCAGGGCTCGGTTTTTTCTTCAAGAGTGGTGCCCAGGAGAAGACTCGAACTTCCACGGTGTTGCCACCGCTAGGACCTGAACCTAGTGCGTCTACCAATTCCGCCACCTGGGCACGTTGCGATGATTGAAGCCATCGCCGGCTTGTCGTTTATCGCCGTTCAGGCCGAAGTCGACTTCTTCGTATCGGAGGACTCGATTGCTCGCTTCCTCAAGATGATGGTGCCCAGGAGAAGACTCGAACTTCCACGGTGTTGCCACCGCTAGGACCTGAACCTAGTGCGTCTACCAATTCCGCCACCTGGGCACGAGAAACGATGTTTGCAAGCCGTTTCCGTGATACAACGTCTGTCCGACGTCGTGGGCGCGAACTATAAGGCTGAGGTCGGAGCTTGTAAACCCCTGACAGTGAAAAATAATTCGCATCGAGGCTGCGCCTCGGGTGCGTTTCGCGCTTCAATATAAAGCAGTAATGCAATCCCTCTGAATATGAATGAAAGGTGACATTTCTTGATGGCCGACTGGCAATCGCTCGATCCCCAGGCCGCCCGCGAGGCGGAAAAGTACGACAACCCCATCCCCAGCCGCGAGCTGATCCTGCAGCACCTGGGGGAGCGTGGTTCGCCTGCGGCCAGGGAAGAACTGGTCGATGAGTTCGGCCTGGTTTCCGATGAGCAGATCGAGGCGCTGCGCCGGCGTTTGCGTGCCATGGAGCGCGATGGCCAGTTGATCTATACCCGCCGCGGCACCTATGCGCCGGTGGACAAGCTCGACCTGATCTGTGGGCGCGTCAGCGGGCACCGCGACGGTTTCGGCTTTCTCATCCCGGACGATGGTAGCGACGACCTTTTTCTGAGCCCGGCACAGATGCGGCTGGTGTTCGACGGCGATCGGTGTCTGGCGCGTGTTTCGGGCATCGACCGGCGTGGTCGGCGCGAGGGCGCTATTGTCGAGGTCATCAGCCGTGCCCACGAAACCATTGTTGGCCGCTACCAGATCGAAAGCGATGTGGGATTCGTGGTTGCCGACAATCCGAAGATTCAGCAGGAGGTGCTGGTCACCCCCGGTCGCGCCCTGGATGCCAAGCCCGGACAGTTCGTCGAAGTGAAAATCACGCACTGGCCCACGCAACGGTTCCAGCCCCAGGGCGACATCATCGAGGTGATCGGCAACTACATGGCGCCGGGCATGGAAATCGACGTTGCACTACGCAGCTTCGATATCCCGCACGTCTGGCCTGAAGCCGTGCTCAAGGAGGCTGCGCGCCTCAAGCCCGAAGTCGAGGAGAAGGACAAGCAGCGGCGCGTCGATCTGCGACATCTGCCCTTCGTTACCATCGACGGCGAGGATGCGCGTGACTTCGATGACGCCGTTTATTGCGAGAAGCTGCGCAGCTGGAACCTCTTCTCCGGCGGCTACCGGCTGTTCGTGGCCATCGCCGATGTTTCCCACTACGTCCGGGTCGGCTCGGCGCTGGACCAGGAGGCGCAGAACCGCGGCAACTCCGTTTACTTCCCCGAGCGCGTCGTGCCGATGCTGCCCGAGGCCTTGTCCAATGGGTTGTGTTCGCTGAATCCGCAGGTCGATCGCCTGGCGATGGTCTGCGAGGTCACCCTGAGCAAGACCGGCAAGATGACCGACTATCAGTTCTATGAGGCGGTGATCCATTCGCACGCGCGGCTGACCTACAACAAGGTCAGTACGATGCTCGAGCAGCCGAAGTCGGCGGAGGCCAAGCAGCTGGCTGGTCAGTACGCTGAGGTGTTGCCGCATCTCAAGCAATTGCATGCCCTGTACAAGGTATTGGCCAAGGCCCGGCATGTCCGCGGCGCTATCGACTTCGAGACGCAGGAGACCCGCATTCTGTTCGGCGAAGACCGCAAGATCGCCGCCATCAAGCCCACCGAGCGTAACGATGCACACAAGCTGATCGAGGAATGCATGCTCTGCGCAAACGTGGCGACGGCCGCGTTCCTGCAGCAGCACAAGCTGCCCGGGTTATATCGTGTCCACGATGCGCCACCGTTGGAGCGGCAGGAGAAGCTCACCGCGTTTCTCGGCGAGTTGGGTCTGTCTTTGCACAAAGGCAAGGAGGGGCCGACGCCGAAGGATTACCAGGCGCTGCTGGAAAAGGTCCAGGATCGCCCGGACTTCCACGTGATCCAGACCGTGATGCTGCGCTCGCTGAGTCAGGCCGTCTACAGCGCGGACAACCACGGGCATTTCGGCCTCAACTACGAGGCCTACGCCCACTTTACCTCGCCGATTCGGCGCTACCCGGACCTGCTGGTGCATCGCGCCATTCGCAGCGTCATTCGTTCGCGGCGTGAGACGCCACATGTACGGCGCGCCGGTGCGGCAAGCATGCCGAAGGTGCGCATCTATCCATACGACGAAAGCGCCCTGGAGCAGCTCGGTGAGCAGTGTTCGATGACCGAGCGCCGGGCCGACGAGGCGACTCGTGACGTGGTGAACTGGCTCAAGTGCGAGTTCATGCGTGATCGGGTCGGTGAGACGTTCCCGGGGGTGATCTCCGCGGTGACCGGATTCGGCTTGTTCGTAGAGTTGACCGATATCTATGTCGAGGGGCTGGTCCATGTCACGGCGATGCCGGGTGACTACTACCACTTCGATCCGCTGCATCATCGTCTGACCGGCGAGCGCAGCGGGCGGAATTTCCGCCTGGGCGATACGGTGTCGGTTCGGGTCATGCGCGTGGATCTGGACGAGCGCAAGATCGATTTCGAGCTGGTCGAGGGCGGTGCACGCGGCGACACCTCGCGCGATGTCGGCGGGCGCCCGCACACGGGGCGGCGGAGCCAGTCGGGCAAAGGGGGCGACGCCGGCAGCGCCGATGTTCAGAAGAGTCGCGCAATGAAGAAGGCGCTACTGGATGAGGCCAAGACCGGTGGTCGCGGCGGCAAGCCGGGGCGCACCGAGGACGGTAAGTCGAGCAAGGGCAAGCGGACGTCGGGCGGAAAGCGTCCGGCCTCCGCGCCGGCCAAGTCAGGCAGTGGCTCGGCCGCGAGAAAGCGCAAGGCCAAATCATGAGCGACCTGGAAAAAGTGTTCGGCCTGCACGCGGTCGAGGCCCTGCTGCGTCATCATCCTCGGCGGGTCAAACGGATCTGGCTGGCCGAGCGCCGCAATGATCCGCGCGTCCAGGCGGTGCTCGAACTGGCTGCTCAGGCCAGGATCGGCGTCACTTCCTGCGAACGGCGGGAAATGGACGAATGGGTCGAGGGCGTCCATCAGGGTGTGGTCGCCGAGGTCAGCCCCAGCCAGGTCTGGGGCGAGCCTATGCTCGACGAATTGCTCGATCGCAGCGAGGCGCCGCCGCTCTTGCTGGTGCTCGACGGTGTGACCGATCCGCATAACCTTGGCGCCTGTCTGCGTACCGCCGACGCAGCGGGGGCGCTGGCGGTGATCGTGCCGAAGGACAAGTCGGCAACGCTCAACGCCACGGTGCGAAAGGTCGCCTGTGGCGCCGCCGAGGTGGTGCCGCTGGTGGCGGTAACCAACCTGGCGCGGACGCTGGAGAAGCTGCAGAAGCGCGGCGTGTGGATCGTCGGCACCGCAGGCGAGGCGTCGCAGGAGCTCTACAGTCAGGATCTCAGTGGGCCGATCGCATTGGTCATGGGGGCAGAGGGCAAGGGCATGCGTCGCCTGACCCGCGAGCATTGCGACTATCTGGTGCGCCTGCCGATGGCCGGTAGCGTCAGCAGTCTCAATGTATCGGTCGCCACGGGGGTCTGTTTGTTCGAGGCGCTGCGCCAGCGCCGGGCGACGTCCGGCGGTTGATCCCCCTTGGCGGCCTGCGGCCGCCAGTTTTCTTCATTCTGCAACCGATCGCGCGTTTGGCGGTCAATGGGCTGATCTATGCCCGTTCGCCGCCGCCGTTGCGCATGCTGCGCGCTGCCTTGTCGGGGCGCGCAATCGCTCGATTCCGGGCGCACCAAGGAGGACTTCATGCAGCAACGCCCGAGTTTCGAGAGCCTGTTTCGGCTGTCGCCCAATGCCTATGTGCTGCTGGCTCCGGATCTGGCCATCCTCGATGCCAATGATGCCTACCTCAGGCTGACCGGGCGCCGTCGCGAGGAAATCCTCGGTCAGCGCCTGCATGAGGCCTTTGCGGTTGATCCGCAACAGCCCGATGCAGTGAATGTCGCAGAGTTGCTGGAGTCGTTCGACCGGGTCCTTGAGCGCCGGGTGCCCGACACCATTCCGGTAATCCGCTATTCGATCAGCCGGCAGACCGAGCACGGGCCGGTGTTCGAGGATCGATACTGGAGCGCGACCCACACCCCGTTGCTCGATGACGATGGCAGGGTGTCTGCCATCCTTCAGCACACCTCGGATATCACCGAGCTGTACGGCATGCAGGCCGCCCGCGCGGCCGCCGAGGCGCGCATGCAGCCGCTGCAGCAGATCGGCCAGGCGATCATCGCCAGGGCGCGTCTGGTGCAGGACGAGGGCAATCTGTTGCGCCGCCTGTTTGCGCAGGCCCCGGGGTTCGTCTGTTTTCTGCGTGGCCCAGAGCACATCTTCGAACTGGTCAACGCCGAGTACCAGCGACTTACCGGCCATCGTGAGCTGATCGGTAGGTCGGTGCGCGAGGCATTGCCTGAAGTGGATGGTCAGGGCTTCCTTGAGCTGCTCGATCATGCTTTCGCCAGTGGCGAGCCCATCGTCCGGCGCCAGGCGCCCGTACGGTTGCGGCGCGATCCGCAGGGGGCGCTAGAGGAGTTGTTCGTCGATTTTCTCTATCAGCCGATCACCGAGAGCAGTGGTCGCGTCAGCGGTATTTTCGTGCTCGGCCACGATGTCACCGAACAGCGCCGGGCTGAAGATGAGGTGCGCAGCTATCGAGAACACCTCGAAGAGCTGGTCCGGGAGCGGACCGCCGCCTTGCTGCAGAGCGAGGCGGAGCGGCAGGCGGCAGAGGCTGCGCTGCTGCAGGCGCAGAAGCTGGAAGCGGTGGGCAAGCTGACAGGCGGCATTGCGCATGACTTCAACAACATGCTGCAGATCATTGGCGGCAACCTGCAGTTGCTTCGGCGCAGCTTGGGCGCCGATGAAACCGCCTTGCGGCGTCTCGATTCGGCGGTCAGCGGCGTGGATAAGGGGGCGCGGCTGGCATCGCAGCTCCTGGCCTTCGCCAGTCGGCAGCCGCTGCGTCCGCAGCGGGTTCACCTCGAGCAACTGATCGGCGATATGCATGAATTGCTGGACGGTGCGCTGGGCTCGTCAATCACTGTCGAGGTGGACGTGCCGGGTGGCTTGTGGCCGGTGCATGCCGACGTGGGCAACCTGCAGAGTGTGCTGCTCAATCTTGCCGCCAACGCGCGCGAAGCGATGGCCGGGACGGGACGCTTGCAGATCCGGCTGCACAACTCCACGCTGACCGAGAAAGTGCATGGCGAGGCGGCCGATATCGCGCCGGGTGATTACGTCGTGCTCAGTGTCATCGACGAGGGCGTAGGCATGAGCGACGCGGTTCGTAGTCACGCCTTCGAACCTTTCTTCACCACCAAGCAGGAAACCAATGCCTCCGGGCTCGGCCTGAGCATGGTGTACGGCTTCGTCAAGCAGAGTGGGGGCTTCGTCAGGCTCGACAATGGAGAGCAGGGTGGCACTGCGGTGCATGTCTATCTGCCGCGTGCGCAAGAGGCCTCTGGCCAGGGAAGCGAGGAGCGGCCGGCTCCGGCTGTGGTCGAGGACACGGTTCCTGTCGAGCGCGCAAATGCAGATGAAGCGGGGCTGCAGGTGCTCTTTGTCGAGGATGATCCGACCCTGCGGATGCTGACCGGGGAGGTCATGCTCGAACTGGGGCATCAGGTCACGCTCAGTGAGACGGCCGAGGATGCGTTGGCGCAGTTGGAAAGTGGTGAGTTCGATGTGCTGCTGACCGATGTCGGATTGCATGGCATGAGCGGCATCGAGCTGGCGCGCCGCGTTCGCCAGCATCATCCGGGCGTTACTGTGGTGATTGCCTCGGGCTACGCCGTCGATGCGCGCGAGGAAGCGCTGGCCGACGTTCGCACGATGCTCAAGCCCTACGATATCCAGCAGGTGCGGGCGCTGCTCGAGGCCATTGCGCGCGAGCGCAGGGGCTGATCGCGCTGATCAAAACTTCGCCAATTCGCCTTGCGCAGCTAATGGCCCTTCTCTAGAATGGCGCCCCTTGCCCGGACGGCAGGCTTCTGTTCGTCCTGGCAATGGCAAGACAACAAAGTCATTCACTCCTTGCCTGACCGCATCGTCGGCAGGCTGCAACCCGTAAGGAGCATTTATGCGTCATTACGAAATCATCTTTCTGGTTCACCCGGACCAGAGCGAGCAGGTCGGCGGCATGGTGGAACGTTACACCAAGCTGATCGAAGAAGATGGCGGCAAGATCCACCGCCTGGAAGACTGGGGCCGTCGTCAGCTGGCTTACGCCATCAACAACGTGCACAAGGCTCACTACGTCATGATGAATGTCGAGTGCAGCGGCAAGGCACTGGCCGAGCTGGAAGACAACTTCCGCTACAACGACGCCGTCATCCGTAACCTGGTCATCCGTCGCGACGAAGCCGTGACCGAGCAATCCGAAATGCTCAAGGCCGAGGAAAACCGCAGCGAGCGTCGCGAGCGTCGCGAGCGCCCGGAGAACGCTGAAGGCTCCAACGAGAGCGACAACAGCGACAACTCCGCTGACGAGTAATCACCGGATCTATTGAGGAGCCTATTTCATGGCACGTTTTTTCCGTCGTCGTAAGTTCTGCCGTTTCACCGCCGAAGGCGTGAAAGAGATCGACTACAAGGATCTCAACACCCTGAAGGCCTACATCTCCGAGACCGGCAAGATCGTTCCGAGCCGCATCACCGGTACCAAGGCCCGTTATCAGCGTCAGCTGGCTACCGCCATCAAGCGTGCCCGCTACCTGGCCCTGCTGCCCTACACCGACAGCCACGGCCGTTGATTCGGCTGGTCGACCGAAGTAGGGATTGATCGCGTGCGCGCTTTGGCGGACTACATCATGCGCGGCCGCAAGCAAGCCATCTTCGTGATGGCGGGCGCGGCGGCAGTGCCGATGCTGTTCTGGCTCAGCGCCGCGGCTGGAAGTCTGGTGTTGCTGCGTCGCGGGCTTAACGACGCCTTGGGTGTGCTGGTCTGGGGCGCGTTGCCGGCACTGGTGTGGTGGTACTTCGGTGACCCACGCACGTTGTTGGTGATGCTTGGCACGTTGGGCTTGGGGATGCTGCTGCGCAATCAGGCATCCTGGGCCCGTGTGCTGATGGCAAGTGTCGGTGTCGGTTTGCTCTATGCCTGGGCGCTTGGCCTGGTCTTCGACGAACCGATCAAGGCTCTGGCCGGCGAGTTGCAGAAGGTATTGCCGCAGACACTGTCGGACGCCTACCAGCAACTTTCGGTGGATGAGCGGACGCGGCTAGAGTCGCTTCTGGCTCCGGTGTTGACCGGGCTGCTTGCGGCACTGCTGCAGATCACCACGCTGCTCAGCCTGATGCTGGCGCGCTATTGGCAGGCCGCGCTGTACAACCCGGGTGGCTTCGGTAAGGAGTTCCGGGCGTTGCGTTTGCGCCCGCTGCTGGCAGCGCTGCTGCTGGCGGGCATGCTGCTCGGCCCGAACCTCGGCGCGGAGCTGGCGATGCTGACGCCGCTGTGCAGTGTGCCGCTGGTGTTTGCCGGCGTCGCGCTGGTGCATGGGCTGGTCGCACAGGGGCGCCTGCAGCGTTTTTGGCTGGTAGGGCTCTACGTCACGCTGGTGCTGTTCATGCAGTTGATTTATCCGCTACTGGCCGTGTTGGCCATGGTCGACAGTCTGTTTGATTTTCGCGGTCGCGCCGCCGACAGAAACGGTGCGGGGCCTGCGAACGGTGAAGGTTAAAAGTTAAGAGGTGAGACTCAAATGGAAGTCATCCTGCTGGAAAAGATCGCCAACCTGGGCAACCTGGGCGACAAGGTAAACGTCAAGGCCGGTTACGGTCGTAACTATCTGCTGCCGCAAGGCAAGGCTACCGCTGCCACTGCGGCCAACGTCGCGGCTTTCGAAGCGCGTCGTGCCGAACTGGAAAAGGCTGCTGCAGAGAAGAAGGCCTCGGCCGAAGCTCGTGCTGCTCAGCTGGCTGAACTGGAAGTCACCATCACCGCTACTGCCGGTGACGAGGGCAAACTGTTCGGTTCCATCGGTACCGCCGACATCGCTGACGCCCTGACCGCCTCTGGCGTGGAAGTGGCCAAGAGCGAAGTTCGCCTGCCCAACGGCACCATTCGCCAGACCGGCGAGTACGACGTCGCGCTGCATCTGCACACCGACGTCGAAGCTGCCGTCAAGGTGATCGTAGTCGCGGCCTAAGCCGTCGTCTGGCACCCCGGGTGCCTGGCGAGTAACATCGGGCACGCTTCCACGCAGGTGGGGCGTGCCCTTTGTTTTTCTGCAGTTTCGAGTTTCGCGAGAACCATGAACGACATCAGTGTGCCCCAGCAATACGACCTGGAAACCGCCGCGCTCAAGGTGCCGCCGCATTCCATCGAGGCCGAGCAGGCCGTCCTTGGCGGCCTGATGCTGGACAACAACGCCTGGGAGCGCGTGCTCGACCAGGTCTCCGACGGTGACTTCTACCGGCACGATCACCGGCTGATCTTCCGTGCCATCTACGCGCTGGCCGAGCGCAACATGCCGTTCGACGTGGTCACCCTGTCCGAGCAGCTGGACAAGGAAGGCCACCTGGTGCAGGTCGGCGGGTTGGCCTATCTGGGCGAGCTAGCGAAGAACACGCCCTCGGTGGCGAACATCAAGGCCTACGCGCAGATCATTCGCGAGCGTGCGACGCTGCGTCAGTTGATCGGCATCAGCAACGAGATCGCCGACAGCGCCTACGCACCGCAGGGACGCACCGGCGAGGAGATCCTCGACGAGGCCGAGCGACTGATCTTCCAGATCGCCGAAGCGCGGCCGAAGACCGGCGGGCCGGTGGGCATCAACGACATCCTGGTCAAGGCCATCGACCGCATCGACACCCTGTTCAATGCCGGCGAGGCGATCACCGGTCTGTCCACCGGGTTCACCGATCTCGACGAGGCCACCAATGGTCTGCAACCGGCGGACCTGATCATCGTCGCCGGGCGCCCTTCGATGGGTAAGACCACCTTCGCCATGAATCTGGTGGAGAACGCCGTTCTGCGTACCGACAAGGCCGTGCTGGTCTATTCGCTGGAAATGCCGTCCGAATCCATCGTCATCCGTATGCTCGCTTCGCTCGGACGTATCGATCAGACCAAGGTGCGGGCGGGCAAGCTGGACGACGACGATTGGCCGCGGCTGACCTCGGCGGTCAACCTGCTCAACGACCGCAAGTTGTTCATCGACGACACGGCCGGTATCAGCCCGTCGGAAATGCGCGCGCGCACTCGGCGCCTTGCCCGCGAGCACGGCGAGATCGCCATGATCATGGTCGACTACCTGCAGCTGATGCAGATTCCCGGCTCCAGCGGTGACAATCGGACCAACGAGATTTCCGAAATCTCTCGCTCGCTCAAGGGGCTGGCCAAGGAATTCAACTGTCCGGTGATCGCCCTCTCGCAGCTCAACCGCTCGCTCGAGCAGCGCCCGAACAAGCGCCCGGTGAACTCCGACCTGCGCGAATCCGGGGCCATCGAGCAGGACGCCGACATCATCATGTTCGTCTACCGGGACGAGGTCTATCACCCGGAAACCGAATACAAAGGCGTCGCCGAAATCATCATCGGCAAGCAGCGGAACGGCCCGATCGGCACGACCCGCCTGGCTTTTCTTGGCAAGTACTCGCGTTTCGAGAACCTCGCGCCGGGCAGCTACCAGTTCGACGACGAATAAGCGCACGGGTCAGGCTTCGACCGGCCGAGCGTCGAGGATCGCTTTGGCGGCTTGAAGCCTGAAGCCTGAAGCCTGAAGCTAGACAGCCTCTCCCTACCGGAACATCCGCCATGCGTCCCCTGGTTGCAACGGTCGATCTGGCCGCGCTTCGACACAATTATCTCCATGCCAAGCAGTGCGCTCCGCAGCGCCGGGCCTTCGCCGTGGTCAAGGCCGATGCCTATGGCCACGGCGCGAGGCGCGCGGTCCAGGCGCTGCAGGACATCGCCGACGGGTTCGCCGTCGCCTGCATCGAGGAGGCCGAGGTCGTGCGCGAGGTCGCGCCTACTGCACGCCTGCTATTGCTCGAGGGCTGCTTCGAACCAGCCGAGCTGCCGCGTGCGGCCGAACTCGGCCTGGACGTCGCCGTGCAAGGCGAGGCGCAGGCCGAGGCGCTGCTGGCGGCCGATCTGGCCCGCCCGCTGAATGTCTGGCTCAAGCTCGATTCGGGCATGCATCGGCTGGGCTTCGATATCGCCGGCCTGCGTGCCTGGCATGCCCGGCTCAAGGATGCGCCGCAGGTGGCCGAACTGAACCTGATCAGTCACTTCGCCTGTGCTGACGAGCGTGGGCACGCGCTGACCGACCTGCAGCTGCAGCGTTATGCCGAGGTGATGCAGCTTGGTTTCGATAACTGCACGTTGGCCAACTCGGCGGCGGTGCTGACACTGCCTCAGGCGCACATGGAGTGGATTCGTCCGGGCATCATGCTCTATGGCGCGACGCCCTTTGCCGAACTGGCGGCGACGACGCTGGGCCTGCAGCCGGTGATGACGCTGACCGGCGCGCTGATCGCTGTGCGTGAGATAGACGCCGGCGAGAGCGTGGGATACGGCGGGACCTGGGTAGCGCAGCGGCCTTCGCGTATCGGTACAGTCAGTTGCGGCTATGCCGATGGCTACCCGCGCACCGCACCGCCCGGAACCGAGGTCGTGATCCGGGGGCAGCGTGTACCACTGGCTGGTCGGGTATCGATGGACATGCTCGCGGTGGATCTCACTGACCTGCCGGCGGCCCGGCTTGGCGATGCGGTCGAGCTGTGGGGCGCGCAGCTGCCCATCGATGAGCTGGCCCAGGCGTGTGGCACGATCGGCTACGAATTGCTGACGAAAGTCACCGGTCGGGTGCCGCGCCGTTACGTCGGCTGATCGGCGGAGGCTGGGCGCTCATCGTGTTGCGCCCAGCCTGCACGGCCCTGATGCTTGGCGCGATACAGCGCCTGGTCGGCGGCCTTGCATAGCCCTGCGAAGTGTTCGGCGTGACGTGGATAAAAGGCCGCGCCGACGCTTACCGTCACGGCCAGGGTGGCGTTGCGGTACGGTACCGGGTGCGCCAGCTCACGCAGCAGGCGCTCGGCGATCTGCTCCACGTCACTCTCGGCATTCGGTCCGGTCACCAACAGTGCGAACTCGTCGCCGCCGAGCCGTGCAGCCATGTCGCCTGCGCGTACCAGGGTGCGCAGGCGCAGCGCCAGGGTGCGCAGCAGCAGGTCGCCGGCATCATGGCCGTGGTGATCGTTGACCGGTTTGAAGTGATCCAGGTCGATCAGTAATAGCGCAACCGCCTCGGCCTTTCGGCCCGCTTCATCCAGAGCAGCCTCGGCTCGTTCGATTAAGTAGCGGCGGTTGGGCAGCTCGGTCAATGGATCGTGGAAGGCCGCATGCTTGAGTTCCTGCTCGCGCTCACTGAGGTGCCGGTTGGCCTCGGCCAGCTCCGCGGTGCGGGTCTCCACCGCCTGGCTGAGCTGCGCTGCGCTGGCCTGCACCTGCTCGAGCCGTGCCGCCTTTTCGCGATCGGCGCGCTCGAGGGCCGCGGCCTTTTCCTGCTTGAGGATCTGGATGCGGTACGCCAGTGCGAACGAGAAGAGAATCGACTCGGCGGCCACAGCCAGTGGAAAGATGTGAGCATTCCAGGGGGCTGGCTGGACCACGCCGGTGGCGCGCAACAGCAGCAGGTTGACGCTGCCGAGGATCACGCCGAAACCGATCAGATAGAGCAGCGCAGGGAAATAGCCCAGGCGCCAGCGCCGGAACGAGGCCCAGAGCGAGGCGGGAATGGCGGTCAGTGCCAGCGCCACGAAGACCCAGGCGCCGAACGCACGATAACCGACGAGGTTCAACAACACGGCCAGTACGTAGAGGCCGCAGGCCAGGCTCAGCAGACGGTGTGCCCAGGGTGCGAAGTGCCGGGTCTGCAGCAGGGTCTGGGTGAAGCGACAGGCGCTGAAGCCCCAGAGGGCCGGAATACTGATGCGGTCCAGCCAGAGCGGCACCGGGCCGTTCGGCCAGAGGTACTGGAAGCCGTGGCCGGTCATCGCGACGATCATCAGCAGCGCGCCGCTGGTGGTCATCACGTACCAGAAGTAGGCCTTGTCCCGCAGGCTGAAGAAGATGAACAGGTTGTACAGCAGCATCGCCAGGATCACGCCGTAGACCAGGCCGAGAAACAGGTTCTCGCCCGCGGCCTGTGCCTGCAGTGCATCCAGTTGCCACACGCGCAGTGGAAAGGAGTTGCCGGCCGGGTCGTGGGTGCGCAGGTAGAAGGTCAGCGGCGCATCGTCGGCCAGCTGCGGAAGGCGCAACAGCATGCGTCGGTATGGGTAGTCGCGCCCCTCGGCAAAGCCGACCAGTTCGCCAGACTGACGCGCCTGCCAGCCACCTGCGCCATCGGACAGGTAGATTCGTAGATCCTTCAGGGTTACCGAGCCGATCTCCAGCCACCACTGGACGGGGGCATCGCTCGTGCGCTGCAGGCTGACCCTGATCCACCAGGGGTGGGGGCTCTGGCCGACGCTGGCCTTGCCCTGCGCGGGTTCGAAGCGGGCCTGGACCTCGGGGCGCTGAAGATCGCTGATCTCCAGGCTGGCGCCAGGGTCGGCGAGCAGATCCACGTCGGCATTCAGGCTTCGACCGCTGTCGGCAGGGGCCAGCAAGGTCGTTTCCGCGCGGGCAGCGCCGAGGCTGCACAGGCTCAGGAGCAAGGCGAACAGGACGAAACGCACCAGGGACTCCCGAGAGCGAGGCGTGGCTAGGGTCACGCGAGTATACCCACGCCGATGGTGGGCTGCGCAGGCTATCTGGCTACCGGGGAAAGACCGCGCGGGGTAGTCGGGCTTGATCATTTTTTGTGCTATATTCCGCGCCCGTTTTCGTTGCCCCCGGTCTTCGCCATGCACGCCGTCAAGCCGCTCTACGACTATCCCAAGTACTGGGCCGAATGCTTCGGCCCGGCGCCGTTCCTGCCGATGAGCAGAGCGGAGATGGATCTGCTCGGCTGGGACTGTTGCGACATCATCATCGTGACCGGAGATGCCTACGTCGACCATCCGTCGTTCGGCATGGCAATCATCGGCCGCCTGCTGGAAACCCAGGGCTTTCGCGTGGGCATCATCAGCCAGCCCGACTGGCGCTCGAAGGACGACTTCATGGCGCTTGGCGAGCCGAACCTGTTCTTCGGCGTGGCGGCCGGCAACATGGATTCGATGATCAACCGCTACACCGCCGACCGCAAGGTTCGCTCCGACGACGCCTACACCGCCGGCGGCCTGGCCGGCAAGCGGCCGGATCGTGCCAGCCTGGTCTATAGCCAGCGCTGCAAGGAGGCCTACAGCCATGTGCCGGTGGTGCTTGGTGGTATCGAGGCCTCGCTGCGGCGCATTGCACATTACGACTACTGGTCCGACAAGGTACGCCGTTCGATCCTGATGGACGCCACCGCCGACCTGCTGCTCTATGGCAACGCCGAGCGAGCGATCGTCGAGGTCGCCCACCGTCTGGCCGCTGGCGAGGCGATCGAGGCGATCACCGATGTGCGGGGTACGGCCTTTGTCCGCAAAGACGCCCCCGAGGGTTGGTTCGAGATCGACTCGACCCGCATCGACCGGCCGGGCAAGATCGACAAGATCGTCAACCCTTACGTCAACACCCGCGACCTGGAAGCCTGCGCGCTGGAGAACGGTCAGCCGCCGGCCGACGACCCCGCCGAGGCGCGGCCCGTGGAGTTGCTGCCGCACCCGCGCCTGGAACGCGAGCGGACGGTGATTCGTCTGCCTTCGTTCGAGAAGGTGCGCAATGATCCGGTGCTCTACGCGCATGCCAACCGCGTGCTGCACCTGGAAACCAACCCCGGCAACGCCCGCGCGCTGGTGCAGCGGCACGACGAACGCGAACTGTGGCTGAATCCCCCGCCCATCCCGCTCTCGACCGAGGAAATGGACTACGTGTTCGCCGCGCCCTATGCGCGCGTGCCGCACCCGGCCTATGAGGGCGCGAAGATTCCGGCCTACGAGATGATCCGTTTCTCGGTGAACATCATGCGCGGCTGCTTTGGCGGCTGCACCTTCTGCTCGATCACCGAGCACGAGGGCCGCATCATCCAGAACCGTTCGCACGAGTCGATCCTTCACGAAATCGAACAGATGAAGGGTGTCCCGGGTTTCACCGGCGTCGTTTCCGACCTTGGCGGGCCGACTGCGAACATGTACCGCCTGGCGTGCAAGAGCCACGATATCGAGAAGCACTGCCGCAAGCCGTCCTGCGTCTACCCCGGGATCTGCGAGAACCTCAACACCGACCACAGTTCGCTGATCGAGCTGTACCGCAAGGCCCGGGCGCTGCCGGGAGTGAAGAAGATTCTTATCGCCTCGGGGCTGCGCTACGACCTGGCGGTCGAGTCGCCGGAGTATGTCAAGGAGCTGGTCACCCACCATGTCGGCGGCTACCTGAAGATCGCGCCGGAGCATACCGAGCGTGGCCCGCTGGACAAGATGATGAAGCCGGGCATCGGCTCCTATGATCGCTTCAAGCGGATGTTCGAGAAGTTCTCGAAGGAGGCGGGCAAGGAGCAGTACCTGATCCCGTACTTCATCGCGGCGCACCCCGGCACCACCGATGAGGACATGCTCAACCTGGCGCTGTGGCTGAAAGCCAACGGCTTTCGCGCCGACCAGGTGCAGGCCTTTTATCCGTCGCCGATGGCTACTGCCACGGCGATGTACCACAGCGGCAAGAACCCGCTGCGCAAGGTGACCTACAAGAGTGAAGGCGTCACCATCGTCAAGAGCGAAGAACAGCGCCGCCTGCACAAAGCCTTCCTGCGTTATCACGATCCCAAGGGTTGGCCACTGCTGCGCGAGGCCCTTATTCGCATGGGGCGTGCCGACCTGATCGGCCCGGCCAAGCATCAGCTGATTCCGGCTCACCAGCCGGCGAGCGATGGCTACCACAGCGCTCGGCGCAAGAACTCCACGCCCGTCGGCAGCAAGAAGGCGGGCGGTGCGTCGGCAGGGCGTCCGCTGCTTACCCAGCACACCGGGCTGCCGCCGCGCAGCCAGGACGGCAATCCCTGGGACAAGCGCGAGCAGGCCAAGGCCGCCGCCGAGCAGCGACGCAAGGACAGCAAGCCGGGCAAGGGCGGCAAGGGCAAGCCTCAGCGTCCGGTTGCGCCGCGCTGAGCCTGGGGCTCAGAAGCGAAAGGCACGCGTCGCATCCTGCAGTTGATTGCCCAGGCGTAGCATCTGCGCGCTGCGTTCGCGACCCTGGGAGATGTGCGCCAGATTGGTGTCGCCGAGCTCGTGGATATGCTCGCTATGGCGGCGGATTTCGCTGACCGCAGCACTCTGCTGCGCGGTGGCGTCGGCGATCTGCTCGGCCATGCGACCGATATCGGCGATGGTGCGCACGATGCCTTCCAGGGCGCCATCGGCGGTCTGCGCCAGCTGAGCGGTGCGTTCGGCATGCTCGACCTGCTCGCGCATGGCCTGCAGCGACTGTTCAACGGCACCCTGCAGGTGCGCGATGAGCTGCTGGATTTCCTCGGTGGCACCTGTGGTGCGCTGCGCCAGTGAGCGCACTTCATCGGCGACCACGGCGAAGCCACGCCCATGCGAGCCGGCGCGCGCCGCTTCGATTGCGGCGTTGAGCGCGAGCAGGTTGGTCTGTTCGGCAATCGAGCGGATCACGGTCAGCACCTTGCCGATGGCTGATGTCTCTTCGCTCAGGCGCTCGATGGCCTGGGCATTGTCCTGCACTTCGCCGACCAGAGCATGCAGCCCGCCCAGGCTTTCGGCGATGACTTGCTGTCCCTCGCCGACTGCCTGGGCGGCGTTGCGCCCGGCGCTGGCTGCTTCGCCCGCGCCGCCGGCGACCTGCTGAATGGTCGCCTCCAGCTCGCCCAGCGAGTCGCGGATCTGTGCGGTGTTGTCGGCCTGTCGGCGGGCGCTGCGCTGCAGCTCGTCGTTCATGCTGTCCAGGCTACGGCTGCTGCCGGCCACATCCTCGGCCTGCTGGCGCAGGGTGCGTACCAGCTCGAGCAGATAGCTGCGCAGGCGGTTGAGCGAGGTCTCCATTTCTCCCAGCTCGGCCAGGCGTGAATGGATCTGCACTTCGTCGGTGAAATCGCCCTGCGCCCACGCCGACAGTGAGGGCACCAGCGCGCCCAGGGTCCGTGTGAGCTGGCGCTGCAGGCGGTCGATGCCCAGGGCGATGAGCAGGATCAGGGCGATGATGCCGCCCTGAACCAGGCGCACCTCGCGCTGAATACGCCCGTGTTCGGCGCGTACGGCTGGCTCTAGCTCGGCCAGCGCCTGCTGCACCGCCGCCAGGCGCTGTTCGGTGGTGCTGGTCAGTGCGCTGCGCTTGGCGATCAGTTCACGGGTGCGATCCAGTTCGCGCGGATAGCGCGCGAGCAGGCTGTCCAGTTCCCGACGCAGCGCTTCACCCTTGTCGGTCGCCTCCTGCTGCGTCTGCTCTGTCTGCAGGTCGAGCAACGCGGCGAAGTCGTTTGCGGCCGAGTGTTGTGTTTCAAGGACGCCGAGCAGCGGTAGCTGCTGAATGCGCTCGGCGGTGCGCTGCAGCGCCTCGCGCGCCTGCAGGACCTCGTCGACGAGTTGCTCGCGGCCGCTGGCGATCAGCTTGCCGCGTGCGTGACTCAGGCGCAGCAGCTGCTGGCTGGCCTCGAACAGGGGACTGCGATAGGCCGCCGCTGCAGGATCGGTGCTGCTTTGCGCATAGGCCGCGAGCTGGTCGAGCGTCGCGGCGATCTCGCGCTCGGCTTGCAGCAGCAAACCCTGCGGGTCGCCAGCGAGCTTGCCGGCGGCCAGCAGATCGCCCGCGACGAACTCGCCGAGCGAGGCGAGGCTGGGCCTCAGGGCCTGGGCGAACGCCTCGGGCAACTCGCGCAGCTCGGCGTCGAGAGCCGCCAGTGAAGTCGCGGCCTCGCTGTGGCGCAACGCATCGCCGCCGGCCAGGTAAGCGCGAATGTTGTTTGCGCTCTGGTGTTCGAACTGCTGCGAAAGCGTCAGGTAGCGGGCCATCAGCAGATAGGGCCGCTCGAGGGCGCGTTCCGACCACCAGAGCGTTGCGCCGAGCGCCAGACAGACGCCGATCAGCAGTAGGGTATTGATGGTGGTGAGCGACTTCAGACGCATCCCGGCCTCGCGCGACGACTGCTTAGGAGGCGGCAGGTTATGGCGTTTTGATGTCAGGCTGATGACAGCGCTTCAGGCTGTGCGGCAGTTCGCTGATGGGTGCCGGGAGCGGGCGGTGGCCTCAGAACCGCTCCACACGGTTGCGTCCCTCGCGCTTGGCTCGATAGAGGGCGGCGTCGGCCTGCTGGGTGAGCGTTTTGACGTCCGCATCGGACGCCAACTCGGTGATGCCGCAGCTGAACGTGCAACTGAGGTCGGTCGGTTGTGCCGGGTAGCGGATCTCACCGAAACGCCGGCGAATTTCGTCCAGCACGCCCATGGCGGCTTCGGCGCTGGTGTCGGGCATCACCACGGCGAACTCTTCGCCGCCGTAGCGGCCGATGTGGTCGGTCTTGCGCAGGCGTTGCTTGAGGAACAGCGCGAGGCTCTTGATCACCCGGTCGCCCATGGGGTGACCATAGGTGTCGTTGACCCGTTTGAAGTGGTCGATGTCCAGCATGGCGAAGGCCAGTGGGCGGTTGTCACGCCGCGCACGGAAGCGGGCATCATCCAGCAGTTGCAGGCTATGGGTGTGGTTGTAAAGGCCGGTAAGGCTGTCGCGCACGATTCGCGCCTTGAGGCTGCGGGCGCGCGCCGCGCGGGTGCGCACCGTGGCAATCAGATGGCTTGGCTTGATCGGCTTGGTCAGGAAGTCGTCGCCGCCTTCGCCCATGGCGTCGAGCTGCTTGTCCAGGTCGTCCTCGGCCGACAGGTAAATGATCGGTACGCTGACGTATCGCTCGTGCTGACGGATCACCTTCGCCAGCTCCGTGCCCAGGCAGTCTGGCATGTACATATCGAGGATGATCAGGTCAGGCTGGAACTCGGCCAACGCGGTAATCGCCTGAATCGGCTCGGTAAGCGTCTGGGTCACGATGCCGGCATTGTTCAGCACGCGTTCGGTATGCGTTGCCTGGGCCCGTGAGTCGTCGATGATCAGCACGCGGATGGGTTCGTAGTGCGCGGTCCGCGTGAATATCTCGATCTTTTCGATGAGACTCGAGGCGTCCAGCGTGCCGGTGAAGAACTCCAGACCTCCGGCGCGCACCGCGGCCAGGCGAGTCGGCGTATCGGTTTCCTGATGGCTGAAGAAGAGAATCGGCAGCTTGTCGTCCAGCCCCTGCTGGATACGCTCGGCCAAGCGTAGCCCCTCACCTGCACCGTTGAAGTCCACCTCCATGACGATGGCCGCCGGGTGGCGTTCGTTCATGGCCGCGCGGAACTCGTCGTCGTTGGCGAAGGCGCGTGCGGTCATGCTGAAGAAATCCAGCTGACGAACCAGGTGCTGGGCGCGTTGGACGTCCTGCAGGGCGATGTAGATCGGTTTGCTCAGCGGCGGCAGGAACATCTGGTTGTGCGGGTCGCTGTGCCGCAGGCCGGTGCGTGCGAGCCGGTAGATCAGTTGGCTGAGCGTCGAAATGCTTTCGCTGGACAGGCGCCCGCGGTTGTCGCGGATGTCGCTCAGACAATCCTCGATACCGATCGCCAGCTCACTGTGCTCGGTTTGCTCGAAGCGCTCGGCGAAGCGCCGCAGACGCAGCGTGGCATCGGTCAGTGTCGAGTGGTAGCGATCGCTCCACTCGCTGCGCTGCAGCTGCTGCCAGAGCTCCAGTACTTCCCGCGCCTGGTGAATCACACGCTGGGCGAAATGCTGTTTGAGGCCTTCCTGATCCGACATCCCTGCGGCTCCGGGTGATACGCGCAATGGTGGCTGCATGCTATCACTAACCTGTGCGGGCCATGCCAGTCCGAGGCGGCCTGGTTCACAATTTCGCACCGAGTCGATCGGAAAGCTGCGTTATAGTGGTGGCCGCCGCTGCCGCTCTGTCGGCGCGGGTCATCCGCTTACCGAGAGAAGGACACGTCGCCCATGCTCGACCTGAAGAATCGTTTCGCACGTCTAGGCCGCTCGAATGGCAGCTCGGCGCGTACCGGGTCCGGCAAGCCGATCTGGCAGATCCTTGGAGCCTTGTTGGCGATCTATCTGGTCGCGGCCATTCTGGTTGGCTGGTACTGGAGTCGCGAACCGGCGCTGTTCCCGGTGCAGCAACACGCCCGCGAGGCGGCGCAGGATTCCGGGCGCCAGCTGGTCAACGGCTACACGACCGTCGAAACGCTCAAGCAGGTCGCCGGTACGCTGCTCGACAAGCCTGGCGGTTACCTGAGCAATGACATCGCGCCGCCTGGTGTCTGGCTCGACAACATGCCGGCGTGGGAATACGGCGTGCTGGTGCAGGTCCGCGACCTGACTCGCGCGTTACGCAAGGATTTCACCCGGTCGCAATCGCAGTCGACCGAGGACCCCGATCTTTCCAAGGGCGAGCCGTTCTTCCATTTCGACAATCGCAGCTGGGCATTGCCGGCCTCCGAAGGCGAGTACCGTAACGGCATCCGTTCGCTGGACCGCTATCTCGCTCGCCTGAGCGCAGCCGAGCCGAAGGCGTTGTTCTATACCCGCGCCGACAACCTGAACAACTGGCTGGGCGATGTGGCAACCCGGCTCGGTTCCCTGTCCCAGCGCCTGTCGGCGAGTGTCGGGCGGGTGCGGCTGGATACCAACGTCGCGCCGGAACAGGAGCGCGCCGGGGTGGTACCGCAGGTGAAGGAGGAAGTGGTCGAAACGCCGTGGCTGCAGATCGATAACGTGTTCTACGAGGCGCGCGGCCAGGCCTGGGCGCTGTCGCATCTGCTGCGGGCGATCGAAGTGGATTTCGCCGACGTGCTGGCCAAGAAGAATGCGACGGTCAGCGTACGGCAGATCATTCGTGAGCTTGAGGCCGCGCAGGAACCGCTCTGGAGCCCGATGGTGCTCAATGGCAGTGGTTACGGCATCCTCGCCAACCATTCGCTGGTGATGGCCAACTACATTTCCCGCGCCAACGCGGCGATCATCGACCTGCGCACGCTGCTGTCGCAGGGCTGAGGCCAGGCGGCGGGCTCGCCTCCAACGGGCCCGCCGCGCTCTGCTCAATCTAGGCCGAGCTTTTTCAGCCGGTAGCGCATCGAGCGGAAAGTCAGCCCCAGGCGCTGTGCGGCGGCGGTGCGGTTCCAGCGCGTCTCCTCCAGCGCCTGCATGATCAGCTTGCGTTCGATCTCTTCCAGATGGTCTTCCAGGTTGTCGATCTGCGCCAGATTGTTCTCCTGGCCGTCGGCTGCCGGCACGGCCTCGGCCAGGCGCAGGTCGCCGGCCTTGATCTGGTCGTCTTCGCAAAGCGTGTAGGCGCGCTCGAGCATGTTTTCCAGTTCACGGACGTTGCCGGGGAAGCGATAACTCTCCAGCTTGGCCAGCGCATCGGCTGTCAGCCGTGCCGGCGGCTCGCCGCACTCGGCCGCCAGGCGCTTGAGCATCACGTCGGCCAGCAAACCGATGTCTTCGCGACGCTCGCGCAGCGGCGGCACGCGCAGTTCGATGACGTTCAGGCGGTAATAGAGGTCCTGGCGGAAACGCCCGGCCGCCACTTCGCTGGCGAGATCCTTGTGCGTTGCGCAGAGGATGCGCACATCGACCATGACCTCCTGAGCGCCGCCAACCACGCGCACGGCTTTTTCCTGGATCGCGCGCAGCAGCTTGACCTGCATGGGTAAAGGCAGGTCGGCGACCTCGTCGAGGAACAGCGTGCCGCCATTGGCGGCCTGGAACAGCCCCGGCTTGTCCTCGATGGCGCCGCTGAAGCTGCCCTTCTTGTGTCCGAAGAACTCGCTCTCCATCAGCTCCGACGGGATCGCACCGCAGTTGACCGGGACGAAAGGCCGCTCTGCGCGTGCGCCCTGCTCGTGGATCAGGCGCGCAACCAGCTCCTTGCCGCTGCCGGACTCGCCGCTGATATACACCGGAGCCTGACTGCGGGCGAGCTTGCCAATCTGCTTGCGCAGCGTCTTCATCGGCGGCGAGTTGCCCAGCAGGCGGCTGTCGCTGGGTACTTCCGGGGTGCTTGGGCGCAGGCGCAGTGCCGTGCTGACGAGCTCGCGCAGGCGGTTGAGATCCACCGGTTTGGTGACGAAGTCGAAAGCGCCCGCTTTCAGTGCGCTGATTGCCGTATCGAGGCTGCCGTAGGCGGTGATCATCGCGACTGGCAGATGCGGGTACTGCTGCTGTATGTGCTGTACCAGCTCCAGGCCGGAGCCGTCGGGCAGGCGCATATCGGTCAGGCACAGGTCGTAATGCTCGCGGCTGAGGCACTCGCGCGCCTCCTTGACGCTGCGGGCGCTGCGCGTGTCGAGCTTCATGCGCCCGAGGGTGATCTCCAGCAGTTCGCGGATATCGGGTTCGTCATCGATGATCAGGGCTTTCTGGCGGGCGCTCATGTTCGGTCTGCACGGTGTGTGAAGCGGGTTGCGGAGCTCATGTTAACCGCTGGCGGCTGCGCCCGGCGCCTGCTTTGGCGGTTGTGTGACGGGCCGCAGCTTCGTCTCAGCCCAGCTTGCGCGGATGGGCGAAGACAATGCGGAAGCAGCTGCCACCTTCCGGACGGGGCTGATAGTCCAGGCGCGCCTGGTTGCTCTCGCACAGCTCCCGCGAAATGTACAAGCCCAGCCCGGTGCCTTTGCTCTCGGTGGTATAGAAGGGCTCGAAGATGTTGCTCAGCTGTTCCGGTGCAACGCCGGGACCATCGTCGAGCACTTCGGCCATCGGCAGGTCGCTGGACTCGTCGCGGTACAGGCGCAGCCATACCTGGGCTGTGTCGTGCACCTGCCCGCTATAGCGCAGGCCGTTCTGCACCAGGTTGGTCAGCACCTGCGTCAGCTGATTGGGGTCCATGCGGGTCTGCAGTGAGCTGCCGATGGTTTCCAGATGCAGGCACTGGCGCGGCGAAAGGCCGCTGCGGAACTCGCTGACGAAGCGATGCAGCCAGTACTTCAGGTCCAGCAGCTGCGGTTCCGCCTGCCGTCGGCGCGACAGCTGCAGGACGTTTTCGATCACCAGATTCATGCGTCTCGAATGATCCTGGATGATCTGTGCCAGCCGTCGATCCGGGCCGTCGAGCTGCTCGGATTCCTGCAGCAGCTGGGCGGCATGGCTGATCGCACCAAGCGGGTTGCGGATCTCATGGGCGATGCTGGCGGTCAGCCGGCCGAGCGAAGCCAGCTTGAGCTGCTGGGCCTGCTGGGCGATCTGCGAGATGTCTTCGAGAAACACCAGCGTGTTGCATCGCTCGCCATGCTGCAGCGAGGCAAAGCTTGGCTGCAGCATCGGCCCGCCGCTGGAAATCTGCAGTCCCTGGGCGCGCAAGGTCGGGTTGTTCTGCCATTGGCCCAGGCGCGCGATCAGATCCGGGCAATGCTCGGCCAGCTTCGTGCCGGTGAGGCTGTCCTGTTCGAGCATCTGCAGTGCACCCTGATTGGCCAGCAGTACGCGCTGCTGCGGGTCGAGCACGAGAATGCCGGTGCGCATGCGTTGCAGGATGAGCGTGTTCAGCGCCTCGAGGTTCGCGACGTCCGCCGCGCGCTGACGGGCCAGGTCTTCACTGGCTTGCAGGCGACGCGTCAGGCCCTGGACCAGAAAAGCGGCGGCGAAGCACAGCGTGCCCAGTGCGCCCGCCTGGACGAACTGGCTGTTGGCGGCCGGGTGGCTGAGGCTCAGGTAAAAGGTCAGGTAGATCAGGCCGGTAGCCGCGACCGCGGCGATCAGAAAGCCGACCTTGCCGCGTACCAGGATGTTCGAGATGGCTACCGCGATGATCAGCAGGTTGCCGATCCCGCTGGGCGTGCCGCCAGCAAAATAGAACAGGGCGGCCAGTAGCATCACGTCGACCAGGGCCAGCGCCAGGACCTGTACCGTCTGTGTGGGGTTCTGCAGCAGTACCGCGACAACGATGTTGACGATCAGGTAGAGCCAGGCGCCGTAGCTGAACAGCTGCGGGTTGCTCATCTGCAGCAGGTCGTTGTGCAGGTCGCTGCTGATCAGCAGCACCAGCGCCAGCCCGATGGCGAGGCGGTAGAGGTGGTAGAGACGCAGGATGCGCTGGCTCTGGCCAGCGGCGATGGCCAGGGTGTCAGTGTCCACCGGGTTGCCGGCCTCGCTCCAGATGCGCCTGGCTGCAGTACCAGGCATCGGCGGCCCGCAAGGCCTTGCTCTGCGGTACATGCACGCCGCAATGCGCACAGCGGACCATCGTTACCTCGGCGGTCTGCGCGTTGCCGGCGGGCGGCTTGCGAAAGACCCGGCGCCACAGCCAGACGGCGGCGGCGATGATGGCGATCCAGAACAGCAAGCGAAGCAGGCCCATTGAAACGTCCTCGAGCGTGGCTGCGCGGTCAGCCGCGATCGAATCGGCGGATCAGGCGCCTGCCCGCGAGGCGCCGGGGGTTAGTCGAACAGGCCGAAGGTCAGCCGGCTCCACCAGGAGCGCTTCGGTGCTTCGGCTTCGCGCGCTTCGTCCAGTACCGGAATCAGCTCCTCGGGCAGGTCGCGCTCGGCGGCTTCGTACTGGCGGATGACGTCGCGGTTGGCGCGCGAGGTATCTGGTGGCGGCACGTCGCCTTCGATCAGGCCGAGCGTGGCGCGGCTCAGCCAGCTGCGCGAGTCCTCTTCGGTCTCGCGTGGGGTGAATTCACCGTCTTCCAGCGAAGCGTGCTCAGGGTAGTTCAGGCGCAGCGTTTCGAGACTGCTGGCGGCCAGTTCATCCAGGCCAAGGCGCTGATAAGCCTCGGTCATCACGGCCAGGCCGTCGGCTACCGAAGGGGTGCCCTGGAAGTTCTCGACCACGTAGCGGCCACGGTTGGCAGCCGCCACATAGGCCTGGCGCTTGAGGTAGTAATGAGCGACGTGAATCTCGTTGGCCGCCAGCAGGTTGCGCAGGTAGATCATCCGCGCCTTGGCGTCCGGCGCGTAGCGGCTGTTGGGGTAACGGCTGGTGAGCTGGGCGAACTCGTTGAACGAGTCGCGCGCCGCGCCGGGATCCCGCTTGGTCATGTCCAGCGGCAGGAAGCGCGCCAGCAGACCGCGATCCTGATCGAACGAGGCCAGCCCCTTCAGGTAATAGGCGTAGTCGACGTTCGGATGCTGCGGATGCAGGCGAATGAAGCGCTCGGCGGACGAGCGGGCCGCTTCCGGCTCCATGTTGCGATAGTAGGCGTAGATCAATTCCAGCTGCGCCTGCTCGGCGAAGCGGCCGAAGGGATAGCGCGACTCGAGCGCCTTGAGCTTGCTGATGGCGCTGGTGTAAGCCTTGCTGTCCAGGTCGGCCTGCGCCTGCTGGTAAAGCTCGACTTCACCCAGGTTCTCGTCGACCGTCTCGTTGGACGAGCAGGCGGCGGTGAGGGCGAGAATGGCGATCAGCAGCAGGTGTTTCACTTGCATGGCGGCTTGCGTCCCTGTGACGGCTGGCTGTCTCGCACGGAGCCGTCCTGTTATGATGGGCGCCCCGGTTTGCCGGGGCAAAGACGCCGTATTTAAACACAAGCGCGTGGCCGAAACCAAAGGCCGCGCCCCCGCCGCAGTGCCCTTATGTCCACGACCAGCAAGCAGGCTATCCACCTTCGCGCCGAGGTGCCTTTCGACCTTGGCGGGCAACGCCTTGACCAGATTGCCGCACAGCTCTTCAGCGAGCATTCGCGGTCGCGCCTGGCCGCCTGGATCAAGGACGGCGTGCTTACCGTCGATGGCGCCGTACTGCGCCCGCGTGACACCGTGCATGCCGGTGCGGTGCTAGAACTGAGCGCCGAGCAGCAGGCGCAGGGTGAATGGGAGGCGCAGGCCATCCCGTTGAACATCGTTTACGAAGACGAACACATCCTGGTGATCGACAAGCCGGCAGGGCTGGTCGTGCACCCGGCGGCCGGGCATGCCGACGGCACGTTGCTCAACGCGCTGCTGCATCATGTGCCCGGGTTGATCAACGTGCCACGCGCCGGCATCGTCCATCGCCTGGACAAGGACACCACGGGATTGATGGTGGTGGCCAAGACGCTGGAGGCGCAGACACGGCTGGTCGAGCAGCTGCAGGCGCGCAGCGTCAGCCGCATCTATGAAGCCATCGTCATCGGCGTAGTGATCAGTGGTGGAACCGTCGACGCGCCTATCGGCCGTCATGGCCAGCAGCGCCAGCGCATGGCGGTGGCCGAAGGCGGCAAGCCGGCAGTCAGTCACTATCGGGTGCTGGAGCGTTTTCGCTCGCACACCCATGTGCGGGTCAAGCTGGAGACCGGGCGTACGCACCAGATTCGCGTGCATATGGCCCATATCGGCCACCCCCTGGTGGGCGACCCGTTGTATGCCGGCCGCTTCCGCATCCCTCCGGCGGCCAGCCCGACCCTGGTACAGGAGCTGCGCGCGTTTCCCCGGCAGGCCCTGCATGCACGCTTTCTCGAGCTGGAGCATCCGGCCACCGGCAAGCGGATGAAGTGGGAGTCGCCGTTGCCAGATGATTTCGTCTGGCTGCTGACCCTGCTGCAGCAGGACCGTGAGGCCTTCGTCGGATGACTCCGTGGCCGGGCGATTGGCTGGTGCCGGATTGGCCGGCCCCCGCCAACGTGCGGGCCTGCGTGACCACGCGCAGCGGGGGAGTCAGCCTGCCGCCGTTCGAGACCTTCAACCTCGGTGACCACGTTGGCGATGCGCCGCAGGCGGTCGCCGAGAATCGTCATCGCCTGTGTGAAGCCCTTGGCTGCGACGTCGCCTGGCTGTCTCAGGTGCATTCCTGCGATGTGGTCGACGCCGCCGTGTCTGGCAGGGTGGCTGACGCTTGCTGGACCGATGTGCGGCGCCGCGCCTGTGCGGTACTGACCGCCGACTGCCTGCCGGTGCTGTTCTGCGACCGCAGCGGCGAGCGGGTCGCCGCTGCGCATGCGGGTTGGCGGGGGCTGGCCGGTGGCGTGCTGGAAAATACCTTGGCGGCGCTGCAGGTCCCGCCGGAAGAGGTGTTGGTCTGGCTCGGTCCGGCAATCGGGCCGCATGCTTTCGAGGTTGGCCCCGAGGTGCGCCAGGCATTTCTCGAGGGGCATGCCGATGCTGCAGTCGCTTTCGTGCCGAGCGTCAACGGCGGGCGCTTCATGGCCGACCTCTATGCACTCGCCCGTTTGCGGTTGGCGGCGTCTGGGGTCCGTTCGGTGCATGGCGGTGGGTTCTGCACCTATAGCGATCCGCGTTTCTATTCCTATCGGCGCAATGCGCGTACGGGGCGTTTCGCCAGCCTCGTCTGGCTTGTCTGAGGGGCTCATCCCGGCGGGCCGAGCGCGGTTTGCCTGATCTCGGTCAACCCCGCGTGGCTTGAATCGCCAACAATCATCCTCATCTATGCTGCATCTCGCGGGTCATGGTTTTCGGCGAGTCAATGCCGGCCCGCTCCACTCGAGGATAAATCTTCATGCGTATAGACCGTCTGACCAGCAAGCTGCAGCTTGCCCTCTCCGACGCACAGTCCATTGCCGTTGGCCTGGACCACTCGGCCATCGAGCCGCTTCACCTGATGCAGGCGCTGCTCGAACAGCAGGGCGGCTCGATCAAGCCGCTGCTGATGCAGGTGGGCTTCGACATCAATTCGCTCCGTCAGGCGCTGACCAAGGAACTCGACGGTCTGGCGAAACTGCAGAACCCCACCGGGGACATGAACATGTCCCAGGACCTGGCGCGGCTGCTCAATCAGGCCGATCGCCTGGCGCAGCAGAAGGGCGATCAGTACATCTCCAGCGAGCTGGTCCTGCTGGCGGCGTTGGATCCCAATACCCGACTCGGCAAGCTGCTGCTCGGCCAGGGTGTATCGAAAAAGGCGCTGGAGAATGCCATTTCCAACCTGCGTGGCGGAGAGGCGGTAAACGACCCCAATGCCGAGGAATCGCGTCAGGCGCTCGACAAGTACACCGTCGACATGACCAAGCGTGCCGAGGACGGCAAGCTCGATCCGGTGATCGGCCGCGACGACGAGATTCGCCGAACCATCCAGGTCCTGCAGCGGCGTACGAAAAACAATCCGGTGCTGATCGGCGAGCCGGGGGTCGGCAAGACCGCGATCGTCGAGGGGCTGGCCCAACGCATCGTCAACGGCGAGGTCCCCGACGGGTTGAAGGACAAGCGCTTGCTGGCGCTGGACATGGGGGCCCTCATCGCCGGCGCCAAGTTCCGCGGCGAATTCGAGGAACGCCTGAAGGCCGTGCTCAATGAGCTGGCCAAACAGGAAGGGCGGATCATTCTGTTCATCGACGAGTTGCACACCATGGTCGGCGCCGGCAAGGCCGAGGGCGCGATGGACGCCGGCAACATGCTCAAACCGGCGCTCGCGCGTGGCGAGCTGCATTGTGTTGGCGCGACCACCCTCGACGAGTATCGCCAGTACATCGAGAAGGATGCTGCGCTCGAACGGCGCTTCCAGAAGGTGCTGGTCGATGAGCCGAGCGAAGAAGACACCATTGCCATCCTGCGTGGCCTCAAGGAGCGCTACGAGGTGCACCACGGGGTCAGCATCACCGACGGCGCGATCATCGCCGCGGCCAAGCTCAGCCACCGCTACATCACCGATCGGCAGCTGCCTGACAAGGCCATCGACTTGATCGACGAGGCGGCCAGTCGCATCCGTATGGAAATCGACTCCAAGCCCGAGGAGCTCGATCGCCTGGATCGGCGGCTGATTCAGCTGAAGATCGAGCGCGAAGCGCTGAAGAAGGAAGACGACGAGGCGACCCGCAAGCGCCTGGCCAAGCTCGAGGACGACATCGCCAAGCTGGAGAAGGAGTATTCGGACCTCGAAGAAATCTGGAAGTCGGAAAAGGCCGAGGTGCAGGGCTCCGCACAGATCCAGCAAAAGATCGAGCAGGCCAAGGCCGATCTTGAGGCCGCGCGGCGCAAGGGTGACCTGGCGCGTATGGCCGAGCTGCAGTACGGCATCATTCCCGACCTGGAGCGCAGCCTGCAGATGGTCGACCAGCACGGCAAGACCGAGAACCAGCTGCTGCGCAACAAGGTGACCGACGAGGAGATCGCCGAAGTCGTCTCCAAGTGGACGGGCATTCCAGTCTCGAAGATGCTCGAGGGCGAACGCGACAAGCTGCTTCGCATGGAAGACCAGCTGCACACCCGTGTCATCGGGCAGCATGAGGCCGTGGTTGCGGTTTCCAACGCCGTGCGCCGATCGCGCGCGGGCCTGGCTGACCCGAACCGGCCGAGTGGATCATTCCTCTTCCTCGGGCCGACCGGGGTTGGCAAGACCGAGCTGTGCAAGGCGTTGGCCGAGTTCCTCTTCGATACCGAGGAGGCGATGATCCGCATCGACATGTCGGAGTTCATGGAGAAGCACTCGGTCGCTCGCCTGATCGGCGCGCCTCCGGGCTACGTCGGCTACGAGGAGGGCGGCTACCTGACCGAGGCCGTGCGCCGCAAGCCATACTCGGTCGTGCTGATGGACGAGGTGGAAAAGGCCCATCCGGATGTCTTCAACATCCTGCTGCAGGTCCTCGAGGACGGGCGCCTGACCGATAGCCACGGGCGCACCGTGGACTTCCGCAATACAGTGGTCGTGATGACCTCCAACCTGGGCTCGACGCAGATCCAGGAGCTGGTCGGTGATCCCGAGGCACAGCGCGCGGCGGTGATGGACGCAGTGAGCCAGCATTTCCGGCCCGAGTTCATCAACCGAATCGACGAGGTTGTGGTGTTCGATCCGCTCGGCAAGGATCAGATCGCCGGTATCGCCGAGATTCAACTGGGCCGCCTGCGCAAGCGCCTGGCCGAGCGTGAACTGAGCCTGGAGCTGTCACAGGAGGCGATGGACAAGCTGATTGCCGTCGGCTACGACCCGGTCTACGGTGCGCGGCCACTCAAGCGAGCCATTCAGCGCTGGATCGAGAACCCGCTCGCGCAGCAGATTCTCGCGGGTCGCTTCGTACCTGGCGCCACTATCAAGGCGAGCGTGGAGGGCGACGAAATCGTCTTCGCCTGAGTCGATTTCCGGCCGCTCCCCGCGCGCGGGAGCAGCCGGAACCCAGGCTGTCGTAAATTACTGATGCGAATCGCAAGTTTGGGGTTGACAGCCCATTCGTGAACCGTAAAATGGCGCGCCTCTGAAGCGCGAACGTTGCGCTGAGGGGCTGGAATAGAGTTGTTCCGCGATAGCTCAGTCGGTAGAGCAAATGACTGTTAATCATTGGGTCCCTGGTTCGAGTCCAGGTCGCGGAGCCAAATTCCAATCGGGGTATAGCGCAGTCCGGTAGCGCGCCTGCTTTGGGAGCAGGATGTCGGGAGTTCGAATCCCCCTACCCCGACCATTTATGGGTCGTTAGCTCAGTCGGTAGAGCAGTTGGCTTTTAACCAATTGGTCGTAGGTTCGAATCCTACACGACCCACCATATCGGCTTCTTCGGAAGCGAAGAGAGCTGGAAGTGCCGAAAGGCCTTCCAGCTTTTTTTATGCCTGCGTTTTGGCGAGGCGGCCAAGGTTATCGGTGCCTTGGCCGCAGGTGCGCTTTCAGTGGAGCTTCAGCCGCGGTTCGGTGCTGCGACTGAGCCGATCGCCCAGCATCATCAGTGCCGTGCGGGCAACGCCATACAGCGCGATCTGGTGCATGCGGTAAAGCGAGATGTAGAACATTCTCGCCAGCCAGCCTTCGAGCATCACGTTGCCGGTCAGGTTGCCCATGAGGTTGCCAACGGCCGAGAAGCGCGACAGCGAGATCAGCGAGCCGTAGTCGCGGTAGTGGTATTCCGGCAGTGGCTGGCCGCTCAGGTGCAGTTTCAGTGACTTGGCCAGTAGCGAGGCTTGCTGGTGTGCCGCCTGAGCGCGCGGCGGCACGTTGCGCTCGCTGTCGCGTTGCGGGCAGGCGGCGCAGTCGCCAAAGGCAAAAATGTCCGGGTCACGACTCGTCTGCAGCGTTGGGCGGACGACCAGCTGATTGATGCGGTTGCTTTCCAGTCCGTCCAGGTCGCGCAGGAAAGCCGGCGCCTGAATTCCGGCCGCCCACACCTTGAGGCTGCACGGCACGAACTCGCCGTCACGGGTACGCAGCCCGTGCTGTTCGACCTCGCTCACGGCGGCGTTGGTCATGACCCGAACGCCGAGCTTGAGCAAGGTCTGATGAACCGGCTGGCTGATTCGCTCGGGCAGCGCTGGGAGCACGCGCGGGCCGGCCTCGATGAGCGTGATGTTGACGTTGTCCGGGCTGATCCGATCCAGTCCGTACGCGGCCAGTTCGCGAGCTGCGTGCAGCAGTTCGGCCGCCAGTTCGACCCCTGTGGCGCCGGCTCCGACGATCGCCATGTCGATGCTTGCAGGTGAGCTGTCATCGGCCTGGGCGCGCATGTAATGAGCAAGCAACTGGCGATGGAAGCGTTCGGCCTGCTTGCGCGTGTCGAGAAAGATGCAGTGTTCGGCGGCGCCGGGCGTGCCGAAATCGTTGGTCGTGCTGCCGACCGCGATCACCAGGGTGTCGTAGGACAGCATGCGCGAAGTGGGAGCGGCCGCCGTGGTCTCGTCGGCGATGGTCTCGAGCTGAATGCATTTGCGGCTGCGGTCCAGCGCGCACATCCGGCCCATCTGGAACTCGAAGTGGTTCCATTTGGCCTGGGCGACGTAGTTCAGCTCGTCTGCCGACGAGTTGAGCGAGCCCGCGGCGACTTCATGCAGCAGCGGCTTCCAGATGTGCGTGAGGTTGGCGTCAACCAGGGTGATGCGTGCCTGGCCGCGCTTGCCCAGGGTGCGTCCCAGGCGGGTAGCCAGCTCGAGGCCGCCGGCACCGCCGCCGACGATTACGATGCGATGTGTCATGGATGGGGCTCATAGGCTTGTGCAAGGATTCTGTGGCCGTCTGATGCGGCTTGATTAGTGCGCGAGGCTGGCGAGCAGGCGACTGAGAAGGCCAAGGCCGACAACCACGGCCACGACCAGGACGAGCAGCAGCAATGGTCGGAACGGCTTGCGCTCGACCTGATGCTGGGGGGCGCGGAGGTATTGCTCGACGCGCTCTTGGTCCTCGGGATTCAGTCGGCTGGGCATGGGCACCTCGAACGAATGTCCAGGCATTCTAGCGGCGTGGGTGCGGCCGGCATAGCCGCACTGGCCTGCAGGGCAGGTGCCGCCCGGGGTCAGGCGTCCTTGAGCCGTCGTAGGTTGCCAATCACCGATTCGAGCGCGCGGTCGAACAGCAGGGTGTCGTTGAGCAGGTGGATCGCACCGCGGCGAAACTCGAGGGCAAGGCCGGTGCGGGTCTTCTCCAGAACCTTCATTCCGGTGCGGTTGACGAAGATGAACTTGCCGGTCGGCTTGATAATCGCGGCCAGCTTGCAGCGCAGCTTGTGTTCTTCGTCCTCCTGAAACTCCACCCAGCTTCCGACCCTGAGGTTGTCGACCTTGGTCAGCGCATCATCGTCCTCGGGCAGGCTGATTTGCGGCTCTGGCTCGCGGCTCTCGCCGGGTGCAAGCAGTACGATTTCCTCGACGACCTCGACCATTGCCGGAGGTTGATTTTCGGCTGGCTGCTCTGCTGCCGACTCGGCCGATACGTCGCGTGGCGCTTCGGCCGGCTGCTCGGTTTGTTCCAGCGTGCGCAGGTGCAGCGCCTCGAGTTCGGTGAAGAAGTGCCCGGTAGAGAACGGATCGAAGGCGGCGCTGGTGAGCCCCTCGCGCAGTGCCTTGAGCAGGTCAGGCACGACTTGCAGCATGCGCGCACGTGATTCGGCGTCCTCGTGAGGCGTGACGCTCCAGATGAGTTCGTCCATGGTGTCCAGCGCGGCCTGCCACTGTTCGGACTGCGTCCCATGCTTCAGGCAGGTCAGCAGCAGAACCTTGCTCCACGCCTCTTGCAGGAGCCTGACGACGACCTCGGGCAGGGTCTTGCCGAGCAGGCGTTCATTGAGTGCAAATTCGACTTCCTGGCGCGCAAGCTCCGCTTTGGCTCGGCCTTCCTCGGCGTCGCGCGTGCGTTGCTCCAGCAGCTCGCTCCGGCGCCGCTCGTCGCCAACAAAGGCGAGGAAGTCGGCCAATAGTTCCGCAAAAATGATCGGATCGTCGGTGAAGTCGTTCTGCAGGCGGCTCACCACCTGTTCTATCTTCTGGTAGAGGCTGTCACGCTGGGCTTCGTCCTGATCGCCCCAGCCCATCGCTGCCGAAGCGATCTCGTTGAGCAGGCGTCGGGCGGGATGGCTGCCGCGGCTGAAAAAGGTCTTGTCGATGACCGCAACCTTTAGCAGCGGAATCTGCAGGCGGCCGATCAGTGCCTTGAGCGAGTCGGGCAGGTTGCGGTCGTCGAGGATGAACTCGAACAGCATCGAGACCAGGTTGATGACGTCTTCATCGACCTGGCCTACGACCCTGGATTTTCCGCTCTTGGCGCTGACTCGCTCGAGTAGCTGGCCAAGCTGCTGTTGCATGTCGTAATCATCGACCGTTGCCGGCGCGCGCGTCTGCATGTGCGACAGTAGGCGCAGCAGATCGCCGGTGCTGATCGGGACCGCATCCTGGGGCGCGCTGCGTGAGGGCAGCGCTGTGCTGTTGCGCAGCTCGGCGAGCAGGTCCTGAATCGCGGAGAAGGCGGCTTCCTGCAGGCCATCGTCAAGCATGGGTGAGGTGCTGCTGGCGCTGCCTGCCGCTGGCGAGGATGCGCCAGGCGCCGGGCGCTGCAGAGGCGCCCGGCGAGGCGGCTGAGACTGCAGTTCGGGCAGGATGCCGGCTGCGGTCAGGGTGAGATTGGCTTCGGCGTACAGGTTGTCGAGTTCGCTGAGCAAATGCTTTTCAAACAGCTTGTAGATGATGAGCTTGACCTTGATCTCCACGCCCAGATCGCTGCAGGCAGCCACGAAGCATTCGCATACCGAATGGGGGCTGAGCGGGTTGCTCTTGTCGTCAAGCTTGCGGCTGACCAGGGTGTTCATGCGCGTGGTCAGGTGGCTGAGCGGCGTGGCGGCGCGCCCCATGACCTTCGCGACCATGGTGTCGATGGCGACCGATTCCTCCAGCTCGTCGTTCTGGACGAGCGTGAGGTTGTCGACGGAGAGGCTCTCCAGTTGCGGAGGCTGGCCGATCTGATACTGGTTGAGCGTGGTGAACGACTCGAACAGATGTTGCAGGAAGCTGCGCTCGATGCTGCGCCGTTTCATGCGCAGATCGCGCATGGCTTCGAAGAAGGCGTTTTGCTCGGCATTGCTGGTGGCGCGGTCGGCGATTTCGAAAAGCGAGTCGTCAGCGCTGTCGAACAGAGCCTGCAAGGCCTGGCGCAATTGTTGTGCAGCCTTGTCGCGCACGCTGATGATCGCCACTGGCAAGCGAGTGGCGGGCGAAGATGGCCTGTGCTCCGGGGCGGCTTTGTTCAGGTGCACCACTTTCGCATCAGTTCGCATCGATACTCTCCTGCGGCGCCGGTGTCTTGGCGCAATGCACTTTCGGTGTCTGCGGGAATCGGGTCGGTCGTCAGAATGGACTGCTGGCATTGCGCCACTATCTTGGCGCAATGCCGGATTTCCAGCGCAGCATACTCCGGCGGCAAGTATTTACAACGAGGCAAATCACAACTCCGTCGTTTAACTGGCGCCAGCTTCTGAACGTTCGTCGCATTATAAGCGCGGCCTTCACAGCTCAAGGCCCGCGCATGTGTCGGACATGATTGACCTCACAATCAGCCGGGTGTTTTCCGCCAGGCGGTAAAAATTTGCCGAGAGAGACGGCGCTGCATGGGGCGCGATCAGTCCTTATACTTCGCGCCATGTCCAGTGGAGCCCCGTCATGCCTAACCTTACCCTTGCTCAACTGAGCGCCGAGATCGATGCCAACGTACGCCGAGCCCTGGCGGAAGATATCGGCAGTGGCGATATCACGGCTCAGTTGATTCCCGCCGAGCGGCTGGCGCGTGCTTCGGTTATCACGCGTGAGGCGGCGGTCATCGCCGGCACCGCCTGGGTCGATGCGGTATTTCGTCAGCTCGACCCTCGTGTCGCCGTGCATTGGCAGGTAGGCGATGGCAATCGCGTAATGGCGGATCAGGTGCTGTTCACGCTGGAAGGGCCGGCGCGCTCATTGCTGACCGGCGAGCGCTCGGCGCTGAATTTCCTGCAGTTGCTGTCGGGCGTGGCAACGCGGTGCCAACACTACGCCGACCTGGTGGAGGGCACGGGCGTTCGCCTCCTTGATACGCGCAAGACCTTGCCCGGGTTGCGTCTGGCGCAAAAGTACGCGGTGACCTGCGGCGGCTGCCATAACCACCGCATCGGTCTGTACGACGCCTTTCTGATCAAGGAAAACCACATCGCTGCATGTGGTGGTATCACATCGGCGGTCGAGGCGGCACGACGGATCGCTCCCGGCAAGCCAGTGGAAGTCGAGGTGGAAAACCTGGACGAGCTGGAACAGGCGCTTACCGCCGGTGCCGACATCGTCATGCTCGACGAGCTGACGCTCGAAGACATGCGCACTGCCGTCGCCATCAACCGAGGTAGGGCGAAGCTGGAAGCTTCCGGTGGCATCAGCGAAGGTGGTTTGCGGCGTGTGGCTGAAACCGGTGTCGACTACATCTCGATCGGCGGCTTGACCAAGCATGTGCAGGCGATCGACCTGTCGATGCGCTTGCAGCAATAAAAGAAGGGAGGGACGGGGCAGGCACCCCGTCCGGCGGGATCAATGACGGCTCTTGAGGCCGAAGTTCTCGTTCAGCGTCCCGGGGGTGTCATCGCTCTTGGGCGCGTAATCCTTCGGCGGTTCGGTGAACGCGGGGGAGGTCAGGCGCTCACGGCTGCCATGGTGTTCTTCGCTGTGCAACGCCGCGAGCAGGCGCTGGCGGGTCTGCTCGTCGAGCGCCAGGCGATTGGCGCCTTCGGAAAGATGGTCCTGAATGTCCTGGTAGCTGCTGGTCAGTTTGCGCAGCAGACTGGCCGTCGTGTTGAAGTGCGTGACCACTTCGCTCTGATAGGTATCGAAGCGCTCCTGCAGGTCGTCGACCTGACGCTGGGTGCGGTTTGGCGCGGCGTTGCGAGCCACCAGAAAACCAATGGCGATACCGACGATCAAGCCGGCGATCGGGAGCAACCAGGTCGCGAGGGTCTGTTCCACGAGTCCTTCCTTCTA
This sequence comes from Stutzerimonas sp. CXK-1, assembly GCF_057738225.1. Classification (NCBI taxonomy): domain Bacteria; kingdom Pseudomonadati; phylum Pseudomonadota; class Gammaproteobacteria; order Pseudomonadales; family Pseudomonadaceae; genus Stutzerimonas; species Stutzerimonas sp. CXK-1. Next base: position 731,027 of record NZ_CM173217.1, read on the forward strand.
TAAAAACGGCTGTGCTTACGTTAACGTCTCGTACCTGCTCTGTATACCGCGAGGCGGTGGTCGGGGCAGCTGCTAAGCAAGACGAGTCGACTCGTCGCAAGGTCACGGAGTTCACCTTTGTTGAAACGCGAAACCCCCATTTCCATCGACGGCCCCTGCGGCGTGCTCGAAGGCCTGTACCAGGACGAAGCCGACGCCAGTGGGCTCGCACTGATCTGTCATCCCAACCCGGTCAAGGGCGGCACCATGCTGAACAAGGTGGTTTCGACTCTGCAGCGCACCGCGCGGGACGCCGGTTACAGCACGCTGCGCTTCAACTACCGCGGCGTGGGCCGCAGCGCCGGCAGCCACGACATGCAGCAGGGCGAGGTCGATGACGCCGAGGCCGCGGTGAACTGGTTGCTGGCGCAGCGGCCCGGGTTGCCACTGGTGCTGCTCGGCTTTTCCTTCGGCGGCTTCGTCGCGGCGAGCCTGTTCGCCCGGCTGCAGGCGCGCGGTGTCGAGGTGCGCAAGGTGTTTCTCGTGGCGCCAGCGGTGTCGCGTCTGGACAGTGCCAACCTGCCAGCGGCCGGCGCGGTCTCGATCATCCAACCGGAAGACGACGAGGTGATCGACCCGCAAACCGTCTACGCCTATTCGGCCGCGCTCAGTCGCCCCCACGAGCTGTTGAAAGTGGCAGAATGCGGCCACTTTTTTCACGGCAAGCTGGTCGAGCTTAAGGAGCTGGTCGCTCCGCGACTGCAGGCGTAACTTCCGACCTCGCCCAGGGGCGTGCTCGCGCGGCCCCAGGCTTTCCCGATCGAGATCGAAAAGCGATGAACACCCGAATCCTCACCGGCATCACCACCACCGGCACGCCGCACCTGGGCAACTACGCCGGCGCCATCCGCCCGGCCATCGTCGCCAGTCGCGATGCGGCGGCGGACTCGTTCTATTTCCTGGCCGATTACCACGCGCTGATCAAGTGTGACGACCCGCTGCGGATCCAGCGCTCGCGCCTGGAAATTGCCGCGACCTGGCTGGCCTGCGGGCTCGACGCCGAGCGGGTGACCTTCTATCGGCAATCCGACATTCCGGAGATTCCAGAGCTTACCTGGTTGCTGACCTGCGTCACCGCCAAGGGCCTGCTCAACCGCGCGCATGCCTACAAGGCGTCGGTGGACAAGAACGTCGAGAGCGGCGAAGACCCGGATGCTGGCGTGACCATGGGCCTGTACAGCTACCCCGTGCTGATGGCGGCGGACATCCTGATGTTCAATGCGCACAAGGTGCCGGTGGGGCGCGACCAGATCCAGCACGTGGAAATGGCCCGTGACATCGCCCAGCGCTTCAACCACCTGTTCGGCCAGGGGCGCGAGCTGTTCACCTTGCCTGAGGCGGTGATCGAGGAAAGCGTCGCCACCTTGCCAGGGCTCGACGGACGCAAGATGTCCAAGAGTTACGACAACACCATCCCGCTGTTCGGCTCGGCCAAGCAGCTCAAGGACGCGGTGGCGCGTATCGTCACCGACTCGAAGCTGCCAGGCGAGGCCAAGGACCCGGACAGTTCTCACCTCTACACGCTCTATCAGGCCTTCGCCAGCGGAGAGCAGCTGGCTGCGTTCCGCGCCGAGCTGCTCGACGGCCTGGCCTGGGGTGAGGCCAAGCAGCGGCTGTTCCAACTGCTCGACGCCGAGCTGGGCGAGGCCCGCGAGCGCTATGCGCAACTGATCGCCAAGCCGGCCGAGCTCGAAGACATTCTCCAGGCCGGCGCGGCCAAGGCGCGCCGCATCGCCACGCCGTTTCTCGGCGAGCTGCGAGAGTCGGTCGGGCTGCGTAGCTTCCGCAGCCAGGCTCAGGTGGCCGCCCCGTCGAAGAAAAAGGCCAGCAAGACGGCCCGCTTCGCCAGTTTCCGCGAAGCCGACGGCAGCTTCCGTTTCCGCTTCTTCGGCGCCGACGGCGAGGAGCTGTTGCTCTCGCGCCCGCTGAGCAACCCGCAGGCGATCGGTGCCTTGACTCAGCGACTGATCGCCGGTGGCCCCGATGCGCTGGAACTGCGCGAAGACGAGGGTACGCAGTTCACCCTCTGGCTGGACGAGGAATGCGTCGCCGACAGTCCGAGCTACGCCGACCCCGATGCGCTTGACGCCGCGATGCTGCGAGTGCGCGAAGCCATCGCCACCCTCGCGCAGAGCTGAGCCTGGCGCAGGCGCCTGGCTCCTGACCGGGACCGGCTGCCTGCGTCGCGTGTCGGCGCACCGCCGGCATTCCCTGAGGTCGAACGCCTCGTCCAGATCCCCGGGAGGTCCAAGGTTTGAACGATCTGAGTAAATTGCCATCCGCCGAGGGCGCGGCTAAAGTGTCGGCCCCGTTTTCCAACCCCGGCTCCGCCATGACTCCTCTTGAGCGCTATCAGGCTGACCTGAAACGTCCCGATTTCTTCCACGATGCCGCGCAGGAAAATGCCGTGCGTCATCTGCAGCGGCTCTACGACGACCTGCTCGCCAGCGAACGCAACAATGGCGGGCTGTTCGGCAAGCTGTTCGGCAAGAAATCCCAGGAGCCGGTCAAGGGCCTGTACTTCTGGGGTGGCGTCGGGCGCGGCAAGACCTATCTGGTCGACACCTTCTACGACGCGCTGCCGTTCAAGCAGAAGATGCGCACGCACTTCCACCGCTTCATGAAGCGCGTGCATGAGGAAATGAAGACCCTCAAGGGCGAGAAGAATCCGCTGACGATCATCGGTAAGCGTTTCGCCGACGAGGCGCGGGTGATCTGTTTCGATGAGTTCTTCGTCTCTGACATCACTGACGCGATGATCCTCGCTACCCTGCTCGAGGAGCTGTTCAAGAACGGCGTCAGCCTGGTCGCGACCTCCAACATCGTGCCCGACGGCCTCTACAAGGACGGCCTGCAGCGGGCGCGCTTCCTGCCGGCAATCGAGCTGCTGAAAAAACACACCGAGGTGGTCAACGTCGACAGCGGCATCGACTACCGCCTGCGTGCCCTGGAGCAGGCCGAGCTCTACCACTTCCCGCTCGACGCCGAGGCCGAGCTGAGCCTGGAAAAGAGCTTCAAGAGCCTGCTCACCGAGAACTGCAAGGTGCTCGAGGACGAGGCGCTGATGATCGAGAATCGCGAGATCCGCGCGCGCAAGGTCGCCAACGATGTCGCCTGGTTCGAGTTCCGCGCGCTGTGCGACGGGCCGCGCAGCCAGAACGACTACATCGAGCTGGGCAAGATCTTCGAGGCGGTGCTGGTCTCCAACATCGAGCAGATGAACGTCGCCAAGGACGATATGGCGCGGCGCTTCATCAACCTGGTCGACGAGTTCTACGACCGCAACGTCAAGCTGATCCTCTCGGCCGAAGTCGAGCTCAAGGACCTCTACGCCGGTGGCCGTCTGGAGTTCGAGTTCCAGCGCACCCTGAGCCGCCTGCTGGAAATGCAGTCGCACGAATACCTGTCGCGCCCGCACAAGCCCTGAGCCGGCGGCGATCGTAGCCCGCAGCGCCAGGCCGACATGCGCGACCTGGGCAGTGACCGCCTGCCGCAACCGGCCTGCTTGGCGGGCGCTGCGCTTTAGGCCTCGGGCCGGTATTTCTGGCGGTAGTGGTTGGGCGACAGTTCGGTGTGCTGGCGGAACAGCCGCGCGAAGAAACTCGCATCGTCGTAGCCGACCTCGTAACTGATCGTCTTGATGCTCTTGCGCGTGGTCGAGAGCAGATTCTTCGCCGTTTCGATGCGCAGCCGCTGCAGATAATGCAGTGGCTTGTCGCCGGTAGCCGCCTGGAAACGCCGCATGAAGTTGCGGATGCTCATGCCGTGCTCCCGGGCGACGTCCTCGAAGCGGAACTTCTCTGCGAAATGTTCTTCCAGCCATTCCTGGATCTGCAGCACGCGAGTGTCAAGGTGCAACTTCTGCCCACCGAAGCCGAGGCGCCCGGGACTGTAGTTGCGCTGGACCTCGAACAGCACGTCGCGCGCCATGCCCTGGGCGACGTTCGCACCACAGAAGCGTTCGATCAGGTACATATACAGATCGCAGGACGAGGTGGTGCCGCCGGCACAGAACAGGTTGTCGCTGTCGGTCAGGTGCTTGCCGGAGGCGAACTGCACGCGCGGAAAGCGCTCGACGAACTCGCGGGCGAAACGCCAGTGGGTCGTCGCCTCGCGGTTGTCCAGCAGGCCCGCATGCGCCATCCAGAAGGCACCGGTGGCCTCGCCGCAGATCGCACTGCCGGCGGCATGCTGCTGGCGGAGCCAGGGAGCGACCTGCGGGTAGTGGGCCGAGAGCGCGTCGAAGTCGGCCCAGAATGCCGGCAGGATGACCGCATCGGTGTCTTCCAGTGCGCCGTCGACCGCGATCTCGGTGCCGCTGAAGCTCGTGACCGGAGCGCCGTCGGGGCTCACCAGCCGCGTTTCGAACGCTGGGGCGAGAGGGCCGCCCAGTTGCCGGGCCAGACGCAGACTGGCCATATGAAAGAAATCCTTGGCCTGCATGAGAGTCGAAGCGAATACGCCTTCGGTTGCCAGGATGCTGACGCGACGCAGGGAATGGGCGTTGGACATGGTCTTTTCTGATTGTTGTTTAGGCCATGGCAGGGTGAAACTGCCGTCTTGCGGCGGGAGCGTCCTATTTTTCCGCCGCGCTGTCCAGCTGCGACCGAAAGCGCACCCCTTCAGCAAGCTGCCCGACATCAGGAGATTCATCGCATGACCGCCACACGCTCGCCGTATCCTGCCAATCCGTTCGGTGACTGGGATGGCACACCAGGCGCCGCGCGCGAGCTCCAGAAGCGGCTCGCCGAGCAGGTGCGGCTGGAGGACGAATTGCCTGCACAGCTGCGCCTGATAGCTGGCGTCGATGTCGGCTTCGAGGAGGGGGGCGCGCTGACCCGCGCCGCCGTGGTCCTGCTCGATGCCGACAGTCTCGAGGTGGTGGCCCAGAGTCTGGCGCGCATCCCGACCACGATGCCCTACGTGCCGGGCCTGCTGTCGTTTCGCGAACTGCCCGCGGTGCTGCAGGCGCTCGCGGCGCTGCCGGCCATCCCCGATCTGATCTTCGCCGACGGTCACGGCATCGCCCACCCCCGCCGTCTGGGCATTGCCGCCCACCTCGGCGTGGTCACCGGCCTGCCGACCATCGGCGTGGCGAAGAAGATTCTCTGCGGCGACCATGAGCCGCTCGGTGAGCTGCGCGGTGAGCAGGTGCCGCTGCGCGACCGAGCCGGCGAGACCATCGGTACGCTGTTGCGCAGCAAGGACCGGGTGCGCCCGTTGATCGTCTCGCCGGGCAACCGCGTCAGTCTGACCAGCGCGCCACAGCTGGTGATGCGCTACGTGACGCGCTATCGCTTGCCCGAGCCGACGCGCCTGGCCGATCGCCTGGCGTCGCGTCGCGAAGAAAAGGCCGCCGCGCGCCGCGGGGGCTAAGCCTGCGCCGGGCTTGCAGGCGCAGCGGTGCTGCGGCTAGCCTGCGTGCTTGAGCAACCGAGGACCGCTCCATGCAGCTGGACCGCGCCACAGGCTGGTGCCAGGGCGTTCGCCATTGCCCGTCGCCGAACTTCAATCGGCGGCCGGACGGCGAAATCTCTCTGCTGGTGATTCACAACATCAGCCTGCCGCCGGGCTGCTTCGGTACCGGCAAGGTGCAGGAGTTCTTTGCCAATCGCCTGGATTGCCGCGAGCATCCGTTCTTCGAGGAAATCGCCGGGCTGCAGGTTTCCGCGCATTTTCTCATCGAGCGCGACGGCGCCATCACCCAGTTCGTCTCCTGTCTGGACCGGGCCTGGCACGCCGGGGTGTCGTGCTTCGGCGACCGCGAGGGCTGCAACGACTTCTCCTTGGGCATCGAGCTTGAAGGCACTGACGAGTGCCCCTACAGCGACGCGCAGTACGGCGCGCTGATCGACCTGTGTCGCCTGCTGCAGCAGGCCTATCCGGCCATCACGCCCGAGCGCGTCTGCGGGCACAGCGATATCGCCCCAGGGCGCAAGACCGACCCGGGGCCGGCCTTTGACTGGCGGCGCCTGCGCGCTGCGGCGATCGTTTGTTGAGCCCAACCGAACAAGGACCTGGCCATGAGTTTTCTGGTGATGTTGCTGGCACTGCTGGTGGAGAAATTCTCCGACTGGCGCGGGCGTATCCAGCACGATGCTCCCTGGCTGGCGCAGTTGCGTCGCCTGGAGAACAACCCCCGCCTGGCCGCTGCGCCCTGGCTGCTACTGGCGATCCTGGTGCTGCTGCCGGTACTGCTGCTCGGCCTGCTGCTGATGGCGCTGCAGCCGCTGGCCTATGGCTGGCTGTTGCTGCCGCTGCACCTGCTGGTGTTGCTCTATTCGCTCGGTCGCGGGCATGCCAAGCGCGAGCTGGGGCCGTTCCGCGACGCCTGGCGCCGCGGTGATCTGGAAGCCGCCGAACTCGTGGCCGAACGGGATCTCGAACTGAGCGCTGACAGCCCCGACGAGCTGTCGCGGGCGGTCGAGCATCGGCAGCTCTGGCGCGGTTATCAGGACTTCTTCGCAGTGGTGTTCTGGTACCTGCTGCTGGGGCCGATGCTGGCGCTGGCCTACCGGCTGCTGGCGCTGGCCGAGCGGCATGCGCGGGTCGAGGCGGTGCGCGAACAGGCCGCCCAGCTGCGCCACGGCCTGGACTGGCTGCCAGTGCGCGTGCTGGTGGCGAGCTTCGCGCTGGTCGGCAACTTCAGCGCAGCCAGCCGTGTGCTGCTGCAGGAACTGCTCAACTGGGACATCCCGGCGTGCCGTCTGCTGGCCGAGGCCGGCCCGCTGGCCGCCGACCTGCCAGCAAGCTCATCGCACGACGCCGTTGCCCGGCTGGATATCCTCGCGGCGCTGCTGGTGCGCTCGCGGGTGCTCTGGTACGCGGCCGTCGCGCTCTGGGTGATTCTCCTCTGAGGCACGAATGCCTCGCCATCGTTGCCGTCGATGAAGGCTCTGGCACGGGCCTTCCGACGCGGTCCTCTGCCTGGCGACGTTGCACTGTCATTTGGCCATTACCTTAAGTTACACAGCGCCCAACCGATATCCCGTATAAGTCGGCTCGATCCTCCTGACGAACCCTGCTGTGGCCCCATGCCGCAAGCACATACCAATAAGACCTGGGAGACGTCGTGTGAAAAGCCTGTTGTATCCAGCAGTCGCATTCATGAATCGCCTGAGCTTCGGCATGAAGTTCAGCTTGGTCAGTCTTCTGTTCTTCGTTCCCATGGCGCTGACCAACTTCTATCTGGTCCGCGACTCCTATCGCGAATTCGTCGGGACCCGCAGCGAGCTGCAGAGCCTCGAGCTGCTCGGCGCCGCGCTTCGCCTGCGGCGCGACCTGGAGGACTGGCACGACCTGGTGCAGGTCGAGGCGATCATTGGCCAGACCGGCAACGTGCAGACCCTCAACGCTCGCCTGCAGGATGTCGAGGGGCGGCTGGCCAGCGGCCTGCAGGCGTTGCAGCCGGTGAGCAGCGATCCGCAGCAGGTCACCGAATTCAATACCCGCCGCGATCAGATGCAACGCGCACTCGGCGAGGCCCAGGCCGAGCAATCGCTGCAATCCAAGGCGGCGATGGCCGGCAGTCTGCTGGGTAGTTCGCAGGTCATCATCAAGCTGATCGCCAGCCAGTCGGGGCTCAGCCAGGATGCCGAGCGCGAAGTGCGCCTGCTCGCCGAACTGCTGACCAGCGTCACGCCGACCATCACCTCGGTGCTGGGTGAAGGGCGTGCCGTGGGGGCCTACACCTTTGGTCAGGGTTATCTCAACTCCGAGGCCAGCAACATCCTCGATGGTCTGGTGCAGGAGCTGGAAAAACTGCAGACGCAGTACCAGGCGCAGCTGCAGGACGCCGTCGACAGCTCGTCGGCCGCGCGCGCGCGCCTGGCCGAGCTGGCGGCGCTGAGCGGTGCCTCGCTGGGCGCGAGCAGCGAAATCATCCAGGATGAAGTGATCCTCGCCGATGCACTGGACCGCCCCTGGGATGCGTTCTATGAGCGCATCAACAACGAGATGGCCAAGACCTACGAACTCAACGACGCGGTGCTCGATTTCCTCGATCAGCGCCTGCAGCAGCGCCTGGCCGACAAGCGGCTGCTGATGGGACTGCTGCTCGCGGCATTGGTGGTGGTGTTCCTGCTGGTTGCCTATCTGTATGGCGCCTTCTACGTCTCGACCCGGGCTTCGCTCAATGCGCTCGGCCGGATCATGGACAAGGTCGCCGATGGCGACATGACGGTGCGTTACCAGGTGGTCAGCCGCGACGAGCTGGGCGAACTCGGGCAAGTGTTCAATGCGACCGTGGCGCGCATCCGCGAGCTGATCGAGCGTGTCGGCCATACCGTCGGCGAAGTCGAGCGCCAGGCGGGGCAGGTCGAGCAGGTTTCCGGGCAGAGCAACCAGACGGTCGGCGAACAGCGCGCGCAGATCGAGCAGGTCGCGACCGCGATGAACGAAATGGCCGCCACCGCGCAGGCCGTGGCGACCAGCGCCGAGGCCGCCGTCGGCAGTGCGCAAAGCGTCAACGAAGAAACCGCCAGTGGCCGTGCGCTGGTGGTCGCCCAGGTGGGCGGTATCGAGCGGCTGGCAGCGGAAATCCAGCAATCGGTGGAGGTCATCAACCGGCTGGCCGACGATAGCGCCGCGATCAGCAAGGTGCTCGACGTGATCAAGGGTATTGCCGAGCAGACCAACCTGCTGGCACTCAACGCCGCGATCGAGGCGGCCCGTGCCGGCGAGCAGGGCCGCGGATTCGCGGTCGTCGCCGACGAGGTGCGCAGCCTGGCACGAAGGACCCAGCAGTCCACCGAGGAAATCGAGGAGATGATCGCCCGGCTGCAGTCGGGAGTCGGTGCGGCAGTCAGGACCATGCACGCCAGCCATGCACTGGCGGACGATACGGTCAGCCAGTCGGCGCAGGTCGAGCAGGCGCTGGAAAACATTCTTGGCGCGGTCGGCCTGATCGTCGATCAGAATCAGCAGATCGCCGCCGCTGCCGAGCAACAGACCGCGGTGACGCATGACATCGACCGCAATATCGTCTCGATCAACGAGGCCGGTCAGCGCACCGCCGAAGGCGCCGGCCAGACCGAGCAGGCCAGCCGCGAGATGAGCCAACTGGTCGGCCAGCTGCGCGAACTGATTGCGGCGTTTCGGGTGTAGAGGGGCTGCTCGGTCAGGCCCAGCCGAACAGCTCGCAACTGTTGCGATAGCTGGCCTCGGCCAGTTCGTCGGGGCTGAGGCCGCGCAGTTCGGCCAGGCGCTCGCAGATTGCCGGCAGGTGCTCCGGGCTGTTGCGTTCGCCGGGGTGGGTGCAGGGCGCTATATCGGGGGCGTCGGTTTCCAGCACGATGCTGTCGAGCGGCAATTGCCGCAGCACCCGGTGCATGCGGTGCGCCTGCGGCCAGGTGCCGGCACCGCCGAGGCCGAGCTTGAAGCCGAGCTTGATGTACTCGCGGGCCTCCTCCCAGCTGCCGCTGAAGGCATGCACCACACCGGCCCGGCGTAGTTCGTAGCGTTTGAGTGTGGCGATCATCGGTGCATGGGCGCGGCGCACGTGCAGCAGCACCGGCAGCTCGAATTCGTTGGCCAGCTCCAGCTGCGCCTCGAGCAGGGCCTGCTGGCGGGTGTGGTCCGGGTCTTCGATGTAGAAATCCAGGCCGATCTCGCCGATGGCGCAGAGCTTCGCCTCGCCGTGCAAGCGCTGCAGCCAGTCGGCGAGGGCTGTCAGGTGCTCGTCGCGGTGTTGCTGCAGGAACACCGGATGCAGCCCCAGCGCGGCATAGACGGCGTCCTCGGTGCAGGCCAGGCGCCAGACGCGCTGCCAGTTGTCGGCATGCACGCCGAGCACGATGAGGCGTTCTACACCGGCGGCGCGGCTGCGTGCCAGCACCTGGCTGCGGTCGGCATCGAAGTCTTCGAAGTCCAGGTGTGTGTGGGTGTCGATCAGGCGCACGAGGGTCCCCGCTGACTGGCTGTTGGGGCGATGCTAGGCGCTGTAGGGCAGCGTTGCGAGCCCGCTGAAACGCTAGCTGCGCTCCAGTTCGATCTGAATGTCGCTGACGCCCAGCTCCTGCATGCGCTCCTGTTCGCTGGGCAGCTCGGGTATTTCCCAGGGGGTGTCGGTCGCCGCGCGGGGTTCGCGCACGTGATGTAGGAGAATCTCCAGTTCCACCTGTTCCAGGCTTGGCTCCTGAAAGGCGCTCATCTGCAGGGAGGTCGGCTGGCCGTTGATGCGGTAATGGATGCGGTAGCGCTTGAGTTCGGTCACGGGGGCTCCTGGCGTGGGGCTGTTGTAGATCGGACCACGCCGAAGCCCTCAGTCTCCCTCGGTTGTGCTCGAAGACTCGCTGGCGAGCAGGGCGGCCTTGCGCGCCAGGCCCCAGCGGTAGCCAGTCAGCGCCTGGCCGGCGCCGACCACCCGGTGGCAGGGCACCAGCAGCCCGACCGGGTTGCTGGCGCAGGCGCGTGCCACCGCGCGGGCATGGCTGCCGAGCGCGTCGGCCAGCTCGGCGTAGCGTCGCGTCTGCCCCGGCGGGATCGTCTGCAGCGCCTGCCAGACGCGGCGCTGAAAGGCGGTGCCGCGCAGGTCCAGCGGCAAATGGGCGGCGCGGGCGGGCTCCTCGAGTTGAGCGACCACGGCCTGCAGCCAGTCGCCCAAGCCTGGCTGGTCGCGCCGCAGTTCTGCCGCGGCGAAGCGCAGGCGCAGCTCCTGCTCGAGCGCCTCCTCGCTGTCGCCGAACAACAGGGCGCAGATGCCCCTTTCACTCGCCGCGATGAGCAACAACCCCAGTGGGCAGGCTGCGATGGCATAGCGCAGCTGTTCACCACTGGCGCCGCGCCGCCGCTGCGCCGGGCTCAGCCCCTGTCCATCGGCATAAACGGCGCCGACACCTCCGTAGCCGGCGCTCAGCGCGGCATCCAGCACGCTGCTTGCCGTCGGCAGGGCGGCCTGCAGCCGCTCGCGGCGTCGCGCCTGCGCCCAGGCGCTTGGGGTCAGGCCGGTGCGTGCCTTGAACGCACGTGCCAGGTGCGACGGCGACAGGCCGATGCGCGCGGCCAGCTGCGCCAGAGGGATCGCGCGCTCAGCGGTGTCGAGCAGGCGGCAGGCGGCGGCGACCAGTTCATCCAGCTGCGCGGCCGTGTCGATTCCCGTCGGGTGGCAGCGGCGGCAGGGGCGGAAGCCAGCGGCTTCGGCCTGCTCGGCGTTGACGTAGAAGGCCACGCGGTCGCGCCGCGGGCGACGCGCCGGGCAGCTCGGCCGGCAAAAGATGCCGGTCGAGCGCACGGCAAAGACGAAGCGGCCGTCGAGCGTCGCATCGCGCGCGCAGACGGCTTGCCAGCAGCGTTCGGTGTCGAGCATGGCGGCGACCTCAGCAATCGGGGAGGCTGCGATTGTCGATCCGCGCGCGGATGCTTGCCAATCCGTTTCAGGCTTTCAAACCCGGACGCGGGGCGTGGCAGGCCGGAGGCGATTGCCGTAACCTGCGGCCGCCCATGCCTGCCAGAGGAGCCCGCCCTCGCGATGAAAACCCCCAAGCGACTCGAACCACTGATCGAGGACGGCCTGATCGATGAAGTCGTGCGGCCGCTGATGAGCGGCAAGGAGGCCGCGGTCTACGTGGTGCGCTGTGGCGAGGCGCTGCGCTGCGCCAAGGTCTACAAGGAGGCCGACAAGCGGGGCTTCCGGCAGGCCGCCAAGTATCAGGAAGGGCGCAAGGTGCGTAACAGCCGCGACGCCCGGGCCATGGCCAAGGGCTCGAAGTACGGCAAGCGTGAGCGCGAGGAAACCTGGCAGAACGCCGAGGTCGCCGCGCTGTACCGGCTGGCCGCGGCCGGTGTGCGCGTGCCGCAGCCCTACGACTTCCTCGACGGCGTGCTGCTGATGGAGATGATCGTGGGCGACGACGGCGATGCCGCCCCGCGACTGAACGACGTGGACCTGCACCCGGACGATGCCCGCGAGTTCCATGCGTTCATGATCGGCGAGATCGTCAAGATGCTCTGCGCAGGGCTGGTGCACGGAGACCTTTCCGAGTTCAACGTGCTGCTCGACGGCCAGGGGCCGGTGATCATCGACCTGCCGCAGGCGGTGGATGCCGCGGGCAACAACCATGCGTTCGAGATGCTCGAGCGTGACGTCGGCAACATGGCCGCCTATTTCGGGCAGTTCGCTCCCGAGCTGCGCTTCACCCGCTACGCCAAGGAGATGTGGGCGCTCTACGAGGAGGGCCGGCTGACACCGCAGACCCCGCTCACCGGCGAGTTCGCCGAGCCCGAGGATGCCGCCGACCTGGACGCGGTGATGCGCGAGATCAAGGCCGCGCTCGCCGATCAGGCGCGCCGCGAAGCTCAGCGCGAGGAGCGCGACGACGAGCCGCCACCGCCGCCCTGGATGAGCTGAGCGGGCTCAACCCAGCCCGTAGCGCTGCCAGGCACGGGCGGCGCTGAAGTGCAGCTGGGCGTGGCGGCGGGCGAGCAGGGCGCGGTCCTTGTCGTAGCCTCCGCCGATCAGCCCGACCAGCGGAATGTCGCGCTCCAGGCAGTGCTCGATGACCCGCGAATCGCGCGCGGCCAACCCCGCGTCGCTGAGCGCGAGCAGGCCGAGGGCGTCGTCGCGGTGGACATCGACGCCGGCGTCGTAGAGCACCAGGTCCGGTTGGTAGAGCGGCAGCAGATAGCCGAGCGTATCGTCGACCACCTTCAGGTAGTCCGCGTCGCCAAGGCCCGGCGCCAACGGGATATCCCAGTCGCTTTCGGCCTTGCGCGCCGGAAAGTTCTTTTCGCAGTGCAGCGAGACGGTCACCGCGTCGGGCACGTTCGCCAGGATGCGTGCGGTGCCGTCGCCCTGATGCACATCGCAATCGAAGATCAGCACGCGGCCGACGCGCCCGCTCTCGAGCAGCGCCAGGGCGATCACCGCCAGGTCGTTGAAGATGCAGAAGCCCGAGGCATGGTCGCGATGGGCGTGATGGGTGCCGCCGGCCAGGTGGCAGGCCAGGCCGTGCTGCAGCGCCTGCTCGGCGGCCAGCAGCGAACCGCCGACCGCCCGCACCGTGCGTCGGGCCAGCGCCGGGCTCCACGGCAGGCCGAGGCGGCGTAGCTCTTCACGGCTCATTTCGCCATCGCAGTAGCGGTCGACGTAGTCGCGGTCGTGGGCCAGCGCGAGCACCTCGCGCGGGCAGAGCTCGGGCCGCAGCAGCGCGTCGTCCCGGGTCAGGCCGCTGTCGACCAGGTGATCGCGCAACAGGCGGAATTTCTCCATGGGAAAGCGGTGGCCCGGGGGCAGCGGCGGACTGTAGTCGTCGTGATAGATCAGCGGCAGGGCCATGGCAGCATCCGGCAGGTTTGCCGACGAGTATGCCGGCCGCCGCGAGCCGGCCTCAAGCCGCGCGCAGGCGGCACGATCGGCGGCGTTCGCCGCCGCGCTGGAGCCGTGCCGCGCGAATCCGTACCATGGCGACCTGCCCCGTGCCCCTAGGAAAACGTCCATGACCCAGACCCTCGACCATCTGGTCAATCTGCTCTCGCTCGAGCGCATCGAAGAGAACCTGTTTCGCGGTGCCAGCCAGGATCTGGGCTTTCCGCAGCTGTTCGGCGGGCAGGTGCTCGGTCAGGTGATCTCGGCGGCGAGCCAGACCGTGGAAACCACGCGTCACGTGCATTCGCTGCACGGCTACTTCCTGCGTCCGGGTGACTCCCACGAGCCGGTCGTCTATGACGTCGACCGGGTGCGTGACGGGCGCAGCTTCACCACGCGCCGGGTCAGCGCCATCCAGAAGGGGCGGATCATCTTCACCGGCATCGCCTCGTTCCAGGCCGAGGAGAGCGGTTACGAACACCAGCTGCGGATGCCTGACGTGGTCGGCCCCGAAGACCTGGCCAGCGAGTGGGAGCTGTTGCACAAGCTCACACCGCTGGTGCCCGAGCGGGTGATGGAAAAGCTGCGTCGGCCCAAGCCGATCGAGATCCGTCCGGTGACCCTGCAGGACCCGACCAACCCGCAGCCGCTCGAGCCGATCCGCCACCTGTGGTTCCGCGCCGATGGCACGTTGCCGGCCAGTCCGGCGCTGCACAAGTACCTGTTGGCCTACGCTTCGGACTTCAGCTTCGTCGGCACCGCGCTGCAGCCGCACGGCGTGAGCTCCTGGAGCAAGTTCATCCAGCTGGCCAGCCTTGATCATGCGATCTGGTTCCACCGCGAGGTGAAACTCGACGACTGGCTGCTGTACTCGATCGACAGCCCCTGGGCGGGCAATGCACGCGGCTTCGTGCGCGGCAGCATCTTCAATCGTGCCGGCGAGCTGGTGGCCTCGGTGGCCCAGGAAGGGCTGATCCGTGCCCGAGAGGACTGGATGTGACGCTTGCCGCGCTGCGCCACTGGGTGTTCGACATGGACGGCACCCTGACCATCGCCGTGCATGACTTCGCGGCGATCCGCCGCGCGCTGGACATCCCCGCGGACGACGACATCCTGCATCACCTCGCCGCGCTGCCGGCCGAGCAGGCGGCGCCCAAGCGCGCCTGGCTGCTCGAACACGAGCGCGAGCTGGCCTACGCGGCGCGCCCGGCCCCCGGTGCGCTGGAGCTGGTGCATGCGCTGCGCGAGCGTGGCTGCCGGCTCGGCGTGCTGACCCGCAACGCCCACGAGCTCGCGCTGGTGACGCTGCAGGCGCTCGGGCTGGGTGACTGCTTCGTGCCGGAGGACATTCTCGGCCGCGATGAGGCACCTCCCAAGCCGCATCCGGGCGGCCTGCTCAAGCTCGCCGAGCGCTGGGGCGTCGAGTCGGGGGCGCTGGTGATGGTCGGCGACTACCGCTTCGATCTCGAATGTGCCCGGGCCGCCGGGGCGCAGGGTGTGCTGGTCAACCTGCCGGACAACCCCTGGCCGGAACTGACCGAGTGGCATGCGTGCGATTGTGCGGCACTGCTGGCGCAGCTGGGTTGAGCCCGCACTGGGTGCGCCACGCGCTTCGCCCGGAGCGGTGCAAGCGCATGGCGTTTGCCAGCGGCCGCTCTGCCTGAGCTTATAAGCGCGGAGCCTTGAACGTGTCGCAGCGCCCCGGCTCGCCGCTGTCGAAACCGGTGCGGAACCAGCGGACCCGTTGCGCCGAGGTGCCATGGGTGAAGGCGTCGGGCACCACGCGCCCCTGGCTCTGTTGCTGCAGGCGGTCATCGCCGATGGCGCTGGCCGCGTTGAGTGCTTCCTCCAGGTCGCCTTGCTCCAGCCAGTCGTGGCGTTGCTGGGCATGGTGCGCCCAGACGCCGGCCAGGCAGTCGGCCTGCAGCTCCTGGCGGACCAGCAGGCCGTTGTCGCCTTCGAGCCGCGCGCCGCGCGCGCGGGCCTGCTGAACCTGCTGCGAGACGCCGAGCAGGGTCTGCACGTGATGGCCGACTTCGTGAGCAATGACATAGGCCTGAGCGAAGTCGCCGGCGGCGGAAAAGCGCCGGGCCATCTCGTCGAAGAACTGCAGGTCCAGGTAGACCTGCTGGTCGCCGGGGCAGTAGAACGGGCCGACCGCCGAACTGGCGAAGCCGCAGGCCGAGTTCACCCCGCCGCGGAACAGCACCAGCGTCGGGTCGCGGTACTGCGCGCCGCCCTGCTGGAACAGCGCGCGCCAGGTGTCTTCGGTATCGCCAAGAATGGCGCGCACGAAATCGACCTGCGGGTCGTCGCCTGTGGCGCTCGGGCGCTGCTGCTGAACGGTCGAGCCGTCCTGCCCGGCGAGCTGGCCGAGCAGTTGCAGCGGGTCCTGCCCGGTGAGCAGGCCGAGCACCACGACAATGACGATGCCGCCCAGGCCCAGCCCTCCGCCCAGGCGCATGCCGCTGCGCCCTCGGGCATCCACCACGTTGTCGCTGCGACGCGCACGTTTCCAGCGCATGGGCTCGGTTCTCCGCTGTGTCTGTCAGCCATCAGACCGACGGGACAGCGCATCGGTGCCGTGGCCGGTCAGTGCCCAGGATAGTCGGCCAAGACCCGTTCGGACCCGTCCTTGGCCAGGCCGATGACCTGATAGGCGTCCTGGCGGTCGCCCATCTCCATGCCGGGCGAGCCGACCGGCATGCCGGGCACCGCTGCGCCAGCGAGGTCCGGCTGGGCACGCAGCTTGAGGATGTCGGCTGCCGGCACATGGCCTTCGACGAACTGGCCGCCGATCACGGCGGTATGGCAGGAGCCGAGCCGAGGCGGCACGCCATTGGCGATCTTCACCGCGACCATGTCGGGCTCGACGTGGTCGGTCACGCTGAAGCCGTTGGCCTCGAGGTGCTCGATCCAGGCCTTGCAGCAGCCGCAGTTGGCGTCGCGATGGACGTCGATGGCGATCGGCTCGGCGGCCTGCGCCAGGCCGGCAAAGAGAGTGGTGGCAAGCAATAGACGACGCATGGAAAACCTCCGGTGACGAAGCCGGCAGCATAGCCCCGCCAGCGTCGGGGCCAAAGCCGCAAAGTGTGGGCAAATGTGGCGATCCGCAGGGTGCCTCCGGATCGAACCAAGCCCCCGACGAGCGGTCGTATGGCGACCGGGGATCGAGTCATCAGGAGCGTTTTCGATGCGTTTTGCCCGTTTCGTACTGCTGGCCCAGGCCCTGTTCATGCTGGCCTTCAGCCTGGCCTACTGGGTACGCCCGTATGAGATGGCCAATCTCAACGGCATGCTGCTCATGGAGTCGGCATCGATCAGCCACATGCGCGTCTACTACGGTGGGCTGCAACTGGGACTGGCGCTGTTCCTGCTCTGGGCGGCGCGCGCACCGGAACGCATGCGCACCGCGCTGATGATGCTGGTGTTCCTGATGGCAGCGCTGGTGCTTGGGCGCCTGCTGTCGCTGTGGCTCGACGGCGGCAGCCTGATCGGTTTCGACCTTGCCTCGCTGATCTATCGCCTGCTGGCGGCGTTGCTCGCCGCGCTCGCCTACCGTCTGCTGCGCGAACCGGAGGAGGATGCCCAGCCCATACCACCGCCAACGCGCCGGCTCGACGATACACCGCCACAGCCCTTCCGCCTGGGCGACGGCCCGGCGCCGTTCGAGGCCGGGGCGGATGATGCCGCCGAGCGGGACGGCGCGTCCGATCAGCCCGCTTCGCGCTGATAGGCGGCGAGGTTGAGCGGGTCGAGGATCTCGATGCGGCGGTTGTGCACGCGAATCAGCCCGGCGCTGATCAGCCGGTGCAGGATGCGTGAGAAGGTTTCCGGCTGGATGCCCAGCTTCGAGGCGATCAGCCGCTTCGGCACGTCGAGGTTGACGATGCCGCTGTCGGACTCCTGCGCCTGGATGAGAAAGCGTGCGACCCGGTGGTTGGCGTTGGACGTGGCCAGGTTATCGATGTCGTCCAGCCGCCGGTTGAGGCGCTGGCTGAGTCGCGCAAGCATGGCCTGCGCGAGCGGCGGGTGCTGCTGCAAGAGGCGCTGGTAGCAGGCGTTCTGGACCTGCAGCACCAGCGTTTCGCGCAGCGCAGTGGCGCTGAGCCGGTAATGCGGCTGCTCGTCGAACAGCGGTGTCTCGGCGAAGACATCGCCGGGGCGGACGATCTCCAGTACGCGCTCCTGCCCGTCGCCGCTGAGCCGGTGCAGCTTGATCTGCCCATGCACCAGGATGAAGAAATGCCGCGCCGGATCGCCCTCGTGGTGCAGCGTGGCGCCCTGTAGCAGGCGGCGGCTGCCGGCGCCGAGCGCCAGTTCCTGCAGCGCCGGTTGGGGTAATGCCTGAAACAGCGGGTGGCGGAACAGCGTCACCAGCAGGGTGGAATGGGTAAGCATGCGGCCTCCTTGCCTGCATCCTAGGAGGCTGGCCAGGCGCCAGTCGCCTCCCGGAAGCGATAAAACCGGCTATCTCCAAAGAGGCAGCCGGTGCTCAACCGCGCATCCGCTCGTGCTCCAGCGCCCAGACGGCTGCCTCGACGCGCGAGCGCAGGCCGAGCTTGTGCAGCAGGTTCTTCACGTGCACCTTCACCGTGCCCTCGGTGATGCCCAGTTTGCGGCCGATCATCTTGTTGCTGTTGCCGCCGGCGATCATCTTCAGCACCTGCCGTTCGCGCTCGGTCAGCTCCGCTTCGGAGGTCACCGGCTGGCCGACCCGCAAGGCCTGGGCCATGACGCGTGCCAGCGCCGGGCTGACCACCAGGTCGCCCTGCAGCACTTCACGGATCTGGTCGATGAGCTTTTCCGGCTCCATATCCTTGAGCAGATAGCCGTCGGCGCCATGACGCAGGGCGTCACGCACGTCTTCCTCGGCGTCGGAGACGGTGAACAGCAATACCTTGCCTTCGTAACCCTGCTGGCGCAGGCGCTTGAGCGTCTCGATGCCGTTGAGCGCAGGCATGTTGTTGTCCAGCAGGATCAGGTCGGGGGCGAGGTCCGGCACCAGGCGCAGGGCTTCCTCGCCGTTGCTGGCCTCGCCGACCACGGCCAGGTCGTCTTCGAGCTCCAGCAGCTGGCGCATGCCGCGGCGCATCATCGGGTGGTCGTCGACCAGCAGGATGCTGTGACGTGTGTCGTTCATGCGATCTGTCCCTTGGGTTGGTTGCCGAGAAATCCCGGCTTGAATGTCAGGCGTACACGCGTGCCGCGTGGAGTGCGCGGCTCGAGGGTCAGCTGGCCGTGCAGCTGACGGCTGCGCTCCTGCATGATCGTCGTGCCGTGGTGCTGGCGCTGGTCGTAGTCGCCAGACAGGCCGCAGCCGTCGTCCTCGACCAGCAACTCGAGCGCATCGCCGGCCGGGCGCAGCGTGACCCAGACCTGATCGGCGCCGGAATGGCGGGCGCAGTTGGACAGCGCCTCGCGGGCGATCTGCAGGAGGTGAATCTGCTCGTTGGCTAGCAGGTCGAAGGCCAGCGGCTGGATGTTCAGGTGCACCGGGAACTGGCCCCGCTCGGAGAATTCGCGCACGGTGTCCTGCAGCGCCTTGTCCAGCCCGCCGTCCTGAATCTTCAGGCGGAAGGTGGTGAGCAGCTCGCGCAGTTGGCGATAGGCATTGTTCAGCCC
Source organism: Stutzerimonas sp. CXK-1 (assembly GCF_057738225.1). Taxonomy (NCBI): domain Bacteria; kingdom Pseudomonadati; phylum Pseudomonadota; class Gammaproteobacteria; order Pseudomonadales; family Pseudomonadaceae; genus Stutzerimonas; species Stutzerimonas sp. CXK-1. The sequence continues at coordinate 749,994 of NZ_CM173217.1, forward strand.
TTCGCGGATCTCCTCGGCGACCTTTTCCAGCGTCTGCGGCGACTCGCCGCGATTGATCAGCGTCTGCAGCCGGGTCACCTGCAGCTTCATGTAGGACAGCGCCTGGGCCAGCGAGTCGTGCAGCTCGCGGGCAATGATCGCGCGCTCCTCGAACAGCAGCAGGCGGTGATCCTGCTCGCGTCGGCGTTCCAGCGACAGCGCGGTGCCGATCAGGTTGGCCAGTGCCTCGATCAGCTCCATCTCCCATTGCTCCGGCGCGCGGCCATCGGCGAACCCCGCACGCAGCTCGCCCAGCTCGCTGCCCAGATTGACCACCGGGCAGGCGATCAGACGGCTACCGTTGTGCATGCTGCAGCTCGCGCAGTCACCTGGCGCGCAGATCTGCCGCAGCTCGCTGCCGTGCAGGGCGATCAACTGGGTGGCCGGTTCACGCGGGTCGCCGTGCAGGCAAAGAGTCAGGTTCAGGCCGGGCAGCCGGTTGCGGAAGCTGTCGATCAGCTTGTCGAGCGAGTCGGCGGTAGCCGGGTCGGTGGCGATGCGCCGGCTGCTCTGGTAGAGCAACTGCAGCGCGGCGTTGGCCTGGGCGAGGTGCGCGGTCTTGCGCGCCACGTGCATCTCCAGCGTGTGGTGCGACTCTTCCAGGGCATCGGCCATGGCGTTGAAGCTCAGCGCCATGTGGCCGAACTCGTCATCGGCGCGGTAGCGCACGCGTGCGCTCAGATCGCCGGCGCGAAAGCGTTCGGTGGCGCTGACCAGTTCCTGCAGCGGGTTGAGCACACTGCTGTGCAGGCTGTACATGCCGACCATCAGCACGATCACGGTGACGAACAGCGCGGTGCCCTGAATGGCCTGCTGCCAGCTCTGCTTGCGCTCGCTCTGATGTTGCAGCAGCAGTACGAAACGATCGAGCTGGCTGACGAAGTCGTCGGCATTTTCCTGAAAACCGCTCGCATCGCCGCGTTCGAGTGCGGGCAGCAGCTGTGTACGCCAGCGCTCGCGCAGTTCGGCATAGGCATGGTTGAGCGGCGCCTCGGCCTCGCCCTGGAGAATGCGGGTCAGGCTGACGCTCTCCAGGCGATGCTGGAAATTGCGCCCCAGGGTCTGGATGTCTTCTTCCGCGGCCTGGGCCTCGAGCTTCCAGGCCAGCCGGTAGGTCGCCATGCGCAGCGAGCCGGCGGTGTTGATGGCGGCGGCGTCGTCCTCGCTGAGCCAGGCGATCATGCCGGCGCTGACCGCGCTGCCCAGGGCGAGGATGGCGATGAGCATGACCGCGAGTCCGGCGCGAACCGGCAGCGAGCCCCTAATCCACTGAACCAGTCGCACGCTACCTCCAAAGAGTTTTTCGGGCCGTCCGGCATGCCTCCCTGCTTTGCGGGCCCGGCGTAAATCCCTGTTCTACAGGGCGTTTTCGCGGATTTCTCGAGCTACCTCCAAGGTGGTAGCGGGCCAAATCATACGCTTTTGGTCGGTTATTCGGTCTTGATCCAGGTCAACGGAATCAGGGCCTTCCCTCTCTAGCGTGCGAGCCAGGTCGACGCTTCGGGGGGGTTCGACATGGCAAGAATGAATGTTCGGCAAGGTCTGGTACTCGGCATGAGCACCGTCGCATTCACGATCTGCTTCATGATCTGGATGATGTTTGCGGTGCTTGGCGTACCGATCAAGGACATCCTGCAACTCAACGAAACCCAGTTCGGCCTGCTGGCCGCGACGCCGGTGCTGACCGGCTCGCTGGTACGCCTGCCGCTGGGCATGCTCACCGACAAGTTCGGCGGACGCATCGTCTTCTTCGTGCTGATGATGGTCTGCGTGCTACCGATCTACCTCATCAGCCAGGCCACGGCCTACTGGCATTTCCTGGTGCTGGGCCTGTTCGTCGGCATGGCCGGCGGTTCCTTCTCGGTTGGCATCGCCTACGTCGCCAAGTGGTTCGACAAGAGCACCCAGGGCCTGGCGATGGGCATCTTCGGCGCCGGCAACGCAGGCTCGGCGCTGACCAAGTTCATCGCGCCGGCGATCATCGCCGCAGCCAGCTGGCAGATGGTGCCGAAGGTCTACTCGGCGATCATGTTCATCACCGCGCTGCTGTTCTGGTTTCTCACCAGCGAGAACAAGGCGCACCGCGTGGCTACCACGGTGACCTTCAGGAGCCAGCTGCAGGCGCTGAGGGACCCGGCCGTATGGCGCTACTGCCAGTACTACTCGATCGTCTTCGGTGGCTACGTCGCACTGGCGCTGTGGATGACCAAGTACTACGTGCAGGAGTACGGCTTCAATCTGCAGACCGCGGCGCTGCTGGCCGCCTGCTTCTCGCTGCCCGGTGGCGTACTGCGCGCGGTGGGCGGCTGGATGTCCGACCGCTGGGGTGCGCAGAGCGTGACCTGGTGGGTGATGTGGGTGTGCTGGGTGTGCCTGTTCCTGCTCTCCTACCCGCAAACCAGCTTCACCATCCAGACGGTCAACGGACCGAGCACCTTCCACATCGGCCTCAACGCCTGGGTGTTCACCGCGCTGCTGTTCGTCGTCGGCATCGCCTTCGCCTTCGGCAAGGCCTCGGTCTTCAAGTACATCTCTGACGACTACCCCGAGAACATGGGCGTGATCTCCGGAATTGTCGGCCTGGCCGGCGGCCTTGGCGGCTTCATCCTGCCGATCATGTTCGGCGCCCTGGTCGACCTCACCGGCGTGCGTTCCTCGGCCTTCATGCTGCTCTACGGCGTCGTCTGGGTCTCCCTGATCTGGATGTACTTCAGCGAAATCCGCACAACCCCCGTGATGGGCAAGGCCGGCCAGGGCCGGTTGTCGTCCGCGCCCTGATTCTTCTGGAGAATGACCATGACTGTTCTCGTCAAACCTGCGGCAGGCAAGCCGTCCAAACAGGGGCCGGTGATCCACGACTGGCGGCCCGAAGACCCGCAGTTCTGGGCGTCGACCGGCAAGGCGATCGCCACCCGCAACCTGTGGATCTCGATCCCCGCGCTGCTCCTGGCCTTCGCCGTATGGATGGTCTGGAGCACGGTGATCGTGCGCCTGAACGCCATCGGTTTCAGTTTCACCACCGACCAGCTGTTCTGGCTGGCCGCGCTGCCGGGGCTGTCCGGTGCCACGCTGCGCATCTTCTACTCGTTCATGGTGCCGATCTTCGGTGGGCGGCGCTGGACGGCGATCAGCACCGCCTCGCTGGCGATCCCGGCGCTGTGGATGGGCTTTGCCGTGCAGAATCCGGAAACGCCCTACAGCGTGTTCGTGATCATCGCGCTGTTCTGCGGTTTCGGTGGCGGCAACTTCGCCTCCTCGATGTCCAACATCAGCTTCTTCTATCCCAAGGCGCAGCAGGGCACCGCGCTCGGCCTGAACGCGGGCCTGGGCAACCTCGGCGTGTCGGTGATGCAGTTCAGCGTGCCGCTGCTGATCGGTGTCGGTCTGTTCGGCGCCGCGGGCGGCCAGCCGCAGGAACTCGCCGATGGCAGCCAGCTGTGGCTGCAGAACGCCGGCTTCATCTGGGTGCCGTTCATCCTCGCGGTGACCGTCGCCGCCTGGTTCGGCATGAATGACCTGAGCTCGGCCAAGGCCTCGTTCAGCGAGCAGGCGGTGATCTTCAAGCGCAAGCACAACTGGCTGATGTGCTGGCTGTACCTGGCCACCTTCGGCTCGTTCATCGGCTTCGCCGCCGCCTTCCCGATGCTGATCAAGACCTCCTTCCCGGACGTCAACGCGCTGAGCTTCGCCTTTCTCGGCCCGCTGGTCGGCGCGCTGGTGCGCCCGGTCGGTGGCTGGGTGGCCGACAAGCTCGGTGGTGCGCGCGTCACCCTGTGGAACTTCGTGGTGATGATCGCCGCGGTGTTCGGGGTCCTGTATTTCCTGCCGCAGGCCGGACAGGGCGGCAACTTCTACGGCTTCCTGGCGATGTTCATGCTGCTGTTCATCACCACCGGGATCGGCAACGGTTCGACCTTCCGCATGATCCCGGTGATCTTCCGCACCCTGCACGAACGTCGCGCCGGCAAGCACGGTGCCGCCAATGACGAGGTGCTGCGCGCCGCCGGCAAGGAGTCGGCTGCGGTGCTGGGCTTCAGCTCGGCGATCGGGGCCTTTGGCGCCTTCTTCATCCCCAAGTCGTTCGGCTCGTCCATCGCCCTGACCGGCGGCCCGGAGATGGCCCTGTACGGCTTCGTTGCCTACTACGTGACCTGCATCCTGGTGACCTGGTGGTGGTATTCGCGCAAAGGCGCCGAGACCCCCTGCTAGGCCGGACGACCGCATTAAAAGAAGAGCGCGGGCCCGGCCTGCGCTCAGCCTGAGAGGAAAGAAACGATGAGCCACCTACTCGACCAGCTGCGTTTTTTCAATCGCAAGCAAGGAGAGTTCGCTGACGGGCATGGCGAAACCCGCATCGAGTCCCGTGACTGGGAGAACGTCTACCGTTCCCGTTGGCAGTACGACAAGATCGTGCGTTCCACCCATGGGGTGAACTGCACCGGGTCGTGCTCCTGGAAGATCTATGTCAAGAACGGCCTGATCACCTGGGAAACCCAGCAGACCGACTACCCGCGCACCCGCAACGACCTGCCCAACCACGAGCCGCGCGGGTGCCCGCGCGGGGCGAGCTACAGCTGGTACATCTACAGCGCCAACCGCCTGAAGTACCCGAAGGTGCGCAAGCCGCTGCTCAAGCTGTGGCGTGAGGCGCGCCGCAACATGGCGCCGGTCGAGGCCTGGGCCAGCATCGTCGAGGACAAGACCAAGGCCGAGTCCTACAAGAGCAAGCGCGGCATGGGCGGCTTCATCCGCTCGAGCTGGGACGAGGTCAACGAGATCATCGCCGCGGCCAACGTCTATACCGTCAAGCAGTACGGCCCGGACCGCGTGGTCGGCTTCTCGCCGATCCCGGCGATGTCGATGGTTTCGTATGCCGCCGGTAGCCGCTACCTGTCGCTGATCGGCGGCGTCTGCCTGTCGTTCTACGACTGGTACTGTGACCTGCCGCCGGCCTCGCCGCAGATCTGGGGCGAGCAGACCGACGTGCCGGAGTCCGCCGACTGGTACAACTCCAACTACATCATTGCCTGGGGCTCCAACGTCCCGCAGACCCGCACGCCTGACGCGCACTTCTTCACCGAGGTCCGCTACAAGGGCACCAAGACCGTATCGATCACCCCGGACTATTCCGAGGTGGCCAAGCTCACCGACCTCTGGCTGAACCCCAAGCAGGGCACCGACGCGGCGCTGGCGCAGGCCTTCGCCCACGTCATCTTCAAGGAATTCCACCTCGAGCAGCCGAGCGCCTACTTCACCGACTACGCCAAGCGCTACACCGACCTGCCAATGCTGGTGCTGCTCGACGAGCGGAACGGCGGCTACGTCGCCGACCGCTTCCTGCGCGCCTCGGACCTGGCCGACAACCTCGGCCAGGACAACAACCCCGAATGGAAGACCATCGGCGTCGACGCCGACGGCGGGCTGGTTTCGCCGCAGGGCTCGATCGGCTATCGCTGGGGCGAGAAGGGCAAGTGGAACATCGAGGCCCGCGAGGGCGGCGAGGGCCGTGAAGTCGACCTCAAGCTGAGCCAGATCGGCGGCGAGAGCGCCGAAGTGGCCTTCCCCTATTTCGGCGGCCAGACCCACGAATACTTCACCGCCGTCGAAGGCGACGACGTGCAGCTGCGCCGTGTGCCGGTCAGCAGCATCACCCTGGCCGACGGCCGCACCGCCAAGGTCGCCACCGTGTTCGACCTGATGGCCGCCAACCTCGGCATCGACCGTGGCCTGGGCGGCGCCAACGTCGCCTCCAGCTACGACGACGCCAGCGTCCCCGGCACTCCGGCCTGGCAGGAAAAGATCACCGGTGTCTCGCGCGAGAAGGCCATCCAGATCGCCCGGGAATTCGCCGACAACGCCGACAAGACCCATGGGCGTTCCATGATCATCGTCGGTGCGGCGATGAACCACTGGTACCACATGGACATGAACTACCGCGGGCTGATCAACATGCTCATGCTCTGCGGTTGCGTGGGCCAGACCGGTGGTGGCTGGGCCCACTACGTCGGCCAGGAGAAGCTGCGCCCGCAGTGTGGCTGGCTGCCGCTGGCCTTCGGCCTCGACTGGAGCCGCCCGCCGCGGCAGATGAACGGCACCAGCTTCTTCTACAACCACAGCTCGCAGTGGCGCCACGAGAAGATGAGCATCCACGAAGTGCTCTCGCCGCTGGCCGACAAGTCGCAGTTCCCCGAGCACATGCTCGACTACAACATCCGCGCCGAGCGCGCCGGCTGGCTGCCGAGCGCCCCGCAGCTCAACCGCAACCCGCTGCAGATCTGCCGCGAGGCCGAAGCGGCCGGGCTGTCGCCGGTCGACTACGTGGTCAAGTCGCTCAAGGACGGCTCGCTGCGCTTCTCCTGTGAGCAGCCGGACAGCCCGGAAAACTTCCCGCGCAACATGTTCGTCTGGCGCTCCAACCTGCTCGGCTCCTCGGGCAAGGGCCACGAGTACATGCTCAAGTACCTGCTGGGTACCAAGAACGGCGTGATGAACGAAGACCTCGGCAAGCGCGGCGGTTTCAAGCCGACCGAGGCCGAATGGCAGGACGAGGGCGCCATCGGCAAGCTCGACCTGGTCACCACGCTCGACTTCCGCATGTCCTCGACCTGCGTGTACTCCGACATCGTCCTGCCGACCGCCACTTGGTACGAGAAGGACGACATGAACACCTCGGACATGCACCCCTTCATCCACCCGCTGTCGGCGGCGATCGACCCGGCCTGGGAAGCCCGTTCCGACTGGGAAATCTACAAGGGCATCGCCAAGGCCTTCTCCGAGATGGCCGTCGGCCACCTGGGCGTGGAAAAGGACCTGGTCACCGTGCCGCTGCTGCACGATACCCCCGGCGAGCTGGCCCAGCCGTTCGGCGGCAGCGACTGGAAGACCGAAGGCACGGACCCGATGCCGGGCAAGAACTGCCCGAACATGACGGTGGTCGAGCGCGACTACCCGAACACCTACAAGAAGTTCACCTCGCTCGGCCCGCTGCTCGACAAGCTCGGCAACGGCGGCAAGGGCATCAACTGGAACACCGAGCACGAGGTCGAGTTCCTCGGCGAGCTGAACTACAAGGTGCGCGAGGAGGGGGTCAGCCAGGGCCGACCAAAGATCGAATCGGCCATCGATGCCGCCGAGGTGATCCTGAGCCTGGCTCCGGAAACCAACGGCCACGTCGCGGTGAAGGCCTGGGCTGCGCTGTCGGAATTCACCGGCCGCGACCACACCCACCTGGCGCTGCCGAAGGAGCACGAGGCGATCCGCTTCCGCGACATCCAGGCACAGCCGCGCAAGATCATCTCCAGCCCGACCTGGTCCGGCCTGGAAGACGAGCACGTGTCGTACAACGCCGGCTACACCAACGTCCACGAGCTGATCCCGTGGCGCACCATCACCGGTCGCCAGCAGTTCTACCAGGACCACCCCTGGATGCTGGCCTTCGGTGAAGGGCTGCAGAGCTACCGGCCGCCGATCAACACCCGCTCGACCGGCTACGTGCAGGGCAAGATGTCCAACGGCAACCCGGAGATCTGCCTGAACTGGATCACCCCGCACCAGAAGTGGGGCATCCACAGCACCTACACCGACAACCTGATCATGCTGACCCTGAGCCGTGGCGGCCCGATCGTCTGGATGAGCGAGATCGATGCCAAGAAGGTCGGCATCGAGGACAACGACTGGATCGAGTGCTTCAACGCCAACGGCGCGCTGACCGCCCGCGCGGTGGTCAGCCAGCGGGTCAAGGAAGGCATGGTGATGATGTACCACGCCCAGGAACGCATCGTGAACGTGCCCGGCGCCGAGAGCACCAAGACCCGCGGCGGCCACCACAACTCGGTGACCCGCGTGGTGCTCAAGCCCACCCACATGATCGGCGGCTACGCCCAGCTGGCGTACGGCTTCAACTACTACGGCACCGTGGGTTGCAACCGCGACGAGTTCGTCGTGGTGCGCAAGATGAACAAGGTCGACTGGCTCGATGGCCCCAATGGCAACGAGCTGCCGCAACCCCTGCCGCAAGATATCTGAGGATTGATGCCATGAAGATTCGTTCACAAGTTGGCATGGTGTTGAACCTGGACAAGTGCATCGGTTGCCACACCTGTTCGATCACCTGCAAGAACGTCTGGACCAGCCGCGAAGGCATGGAATACGCCTGGTTCAACAACGTCGAGACCAAGCCCGGGATCGGCTACCCGAAAGAGTGGGAAAACCAGGACAAGTGGAAGGGCGGCTGGGTGCGCAACGGCGACGGCACCATCAACCCGAAGATCGGCGGCAAGTTCCGCGTGCTGGCGAACATCTTCGCCAACCCGGACCTGCCTTCGATCGACGACTACTACGAGCCGTTCGACTTCGACTACCAGAACCTGCACACCGCGCCGATCTCCGACCACCAGCCGGTGGCCCGCCCGCGCTCGCTGATTTCCGGCCAGCGCATGCAGAAGATCGAGTGGGGCCCGAACTGGGAGGAAATCCTCGGCACCGAGTTCGCCAAGCGCCGCAAGGACAAGAACTTCGACAAGGTGCAAGCCGACATCTACGGCGAGTACGAGAACACCTTCATGATGTACCTGCCGCGCCTGTGCGAGCACTGCCTCAACCCGGCGTGCGCGGCCTCCTGCCCGAGCGGCGCGATCTACAAGCGCGAAGAGGACGGCATCGTCCTCATCGACCAGGAGAAGTGCCGCGGCTGGCGCATGTGCATCAGCGGCTGCCCGTACAAGAAGATCTACTTCAACTGGAAGAGCGGCAAATCCGAGAAGTGCATCTTCTGCTTCCCGCGCATCGAGGCCGGCATGCCGACCGTCTGTGCCGAGACCTGCGTGGGCCGCATCCGCTACCTCGGCGTGCTGCTGTACGACGCCGACCGCATCCATGAAGTGGCCAGCACCGTCAACGAGCAGGACCTGTACCAGAAGCAGCTGGAGATCTTCCTCGACCCGTTCGACCCGAAGGTCATCGAGCAGGCGCTCGACGACGGCGTGCCGATGTCGGTGATCGAGGCCGCGCAGAAGTCGCCGGTGTACAAGATGGCGGTGGACTGGAAGCTGGCGCTGCCGCTGCACCCCGAGTACCGCACCCTGCCGATGGTCTGGTACGTGCCGCCGCTGTCCCCTATCCAGAACGCCGCGGCCGCCGGCCACGTCAGCATGGACGGCGTGCTGCCGGACGTCGACAGCCTGCGCATTCCGCTGCGCTACCTGGCCAACCTGCTCACCGCCGGTGACGAGAAGCCGGTCAAGCTGGCGCTCAAGCGCATGCTCGCCATGCGTGCCTACAAGCGCGCCGAGCAGGTCGACGGCGTGCAGGACCTCGAGGTACTGGAGAGCGTCGGCCTGAGCGTCGACCAGGTCGAGGACATGTACCGCTACCTGGCCATCGCCAACTACGAGGACCGCTACGTGATCCCCTCGGCGCACCGCGAAGAAGCCGCCAGCGATGCCTTCGCCGAGCGCTCGGGCTGCGGCTTCAGCTTTGGCAGCGGCTGCTCCGGCGCCTCCGACACCAACATGTTCGGTGCGAAGAAGGCCAACCGCCGCGACATCATCAAGACCGTCCAGCTGTGGGAGGACTGAGCATGAAGATCCTCAAGGTGATCTCCCTGCTGCTCGACTACCCCGGCGAGCATCTGCTCGACGGACGTCAGGAGCTGGCGCAGGCGATCGCCTCGGCCCGCGAGATCAGCCCGGAGCAGCGCATCGCGCTGCGCCGGCTGCTCGACGCGCTGACCGAGGACGATCTGATGGACGTGCAGGAGCGCTACACCGAGCTGTTCGACCGCGGCCGCACGCTCTCGCTGCTGCTGTTCGAGCACGTGCATGGCGAGTCGCGTGACCGCGGCCAGGCCATGGTCGACCTGATGGCGCAGTACGAGGCCGCCGGGTTCGCCATCGGCGTGCGCGAGCTGCCGGACTACATCCCGCTGTACCTCGAGTACCTCGCCACCCGCGAGGAGCTCGAGGCCCGCGAGGGGCTGGCCGACGTGGCGCACCTCCTGGCGCTGCTCGCCGCACGCCTGGAAGAGCGCGAGAGCCCGCACGCGGCGTGCTTCCACGCGCTGCTGCAGATCGCCGGGCAGACCGTCGAGCAGGCCGTGGGCGAGCTGCGCGAGCAGGTCGCCGGCGAGGTGCGCGACGACTCGCTCGAGGCGCTGGACAAGGTCTGGGAGGAAGAACAGGTGAACTTCCTCCAGGCCGAGCAGCAGGACCGCTGCCCGTCCATGCCGGGCGGCCCGGGCAAGGCTCGCGAAGAAACCCCGGTGCCGCTGCACTGGACCGATTTCAAGCAAGACGGGCAAGCCGCGCTGGCCCAGGAGGTGCGCAATGTCTAACTTCAATTTCCTGCTGTTCGGGGTTTACCCCTACATCGCCCTGGCGGTCTGCCTGATCGGCAGCTGGGCGCGCTTCGACCTGTCGCAATACAGCTGGAAGGCCGGCTCCAGCCAGATGCTCCAGCCCAAGGGCATGCGCCTGGCGAGCAACCTGTTCCACGTCGGGGTGATCTTCATCCTCGCCGGGCACTTCGTCGGCCTGCTGACTCCGGCCTCGGTCTATCACCACTTCATCAGCAGCGGTGCCAAGCAGGTGGTGGCGATGGTCTCCGGCGGCTTCTTCGGCGTGCTCTGCCTGATCGGCCTGATCATGCTGATCCAGCGCCGGCTGAACGACCCGCGCGTGCGTGCCAGCTCGAACAAGAGCGACATCATGATCCTCTTCGTGCTGCTCGCTCAGCTGGTGCTCGGCCTGCTGACCATCTTCGCCTCGCTCGGCCATCTCGATGGCTCGGTGATGGTGTTGCTGGGCAACTGGGCGCAGAGCGTGGTGACGCTGCAGCCGGTCAAGGCCGCGGGCGCCATCGAATCGGTGGGCATCGTCTACAAGCTGCATGTGTTCCTCGGCCTGACCCTGTTCGTGCTGTTCCCCTTCACCCGCCTGGTGCACATCGTCAGTGCCCCGGTGTGGTACCTGGGCCGGCGCTACCAGATCGTCCGCCAGAAGGGTGTCAAGCCGATGGCCAAGCGGGTCAAGCGGCCGCTGGGCTACCAGGCCCCGGCGCGTGCCCAGGCCGGCAACACGCCGGCGCCGGGTTATGCCACGGCCAAGGCCCGCGACAGCGTGCACTGAACAGCTGTGGCCGGCGTGCGCGCCGGCCACAGCCGATACGCGTTTCCAGTTTTCGAGAGGTAGGCCGTCATGGGTTGTGGATGCGGTGGTAGTGGAAGTGGAGGTGGTTGCGGTGGCGGTGTGCGCCCCGAGCTGGAACGGCCGGTCGAGGCACCGCTGTTCGAGGAACTGCCCCACGAGGTGGCCGAGCAGGACGCCCCGGCCGAAAGCGAAGCGGAACAGGCCGCGCCGCTGCTGATCGCCAGCAGCGAGCAGGAGTGGCCGCGGGTACGCGTCAACGGCGTGGAAATCGCGCCGCAGGCGATCGCCCAGGAGCTGCAATACCACCCGGCCGACAGCCGTGACGAGGCGGTCTACCTCGCCACCCAGGCGCTGGTGATCCGCGAGCTGCTGCAGCAGCGCATTGCCGAGCTGGGCCTGCTGGTCCGCGCGCAGGCCGGTGAAAGCGAGGAAGAAGCCGCCACCCGTGCCCTGATCGAACAGGAAGTGCAGCTGCCGCTGGCCGACGACAGCGCCTGTCGGCAGTTCTACGACGGCAACCGCCAGCGCTTCTTCAGCGCCCCTCTGCTCGCCGCCCGGCACATCCTGCTGGCCTGCCCGCCGGACGACGCCGAAGAGCGCAGCCGGGTACGCGAGCGTGCCGAGGCCCTGCTGGCCCAGCTCAAGGCCGAGCCAGGCCGGTTTGCCGAACTGGCGTTGCGCCATTCGGATTGCCCGTCGAAGGAGCAGGGCGGCGCGCTGGGACAGATCAGCAAAGGCCAGACGGTGCCCGAGTTCGAGCGCCAGCTGTTCCGTCAGGGCGAAGGGCTCTGCGCGCATCCGCTGGAGAGCCGCTACGGCTACCACCTGGTGCACGTCGACCAGCGCATCGAAGGCCAGCAACTGCCCTACGAGATCGTCGCCGGGGCCATCCGCGCCGAGCTCAACGGGCGGGTCTGGCAGATCGGCGTCGGCCAGTACATCAAGAGCCTGATCGGCGCGGCCAACATCGAAGGGATTCTGATGCCGGGCGCCGACACACCGCTGATGAATTGACGGTGGCCTGGCTCCGCGCCCGATGGCGGTGCCTCGGCTCCCATCGGGCGCGGCCTGGCGATTAACGAGCGTCATCCACCCTATGCAGTTCAGAGGTCCTCGATGACTCACCTACGCGATGCGCACAACCGCCAGATCGACTACCTGCGCATGTCGGTCACCGACCGCTGCGACTTCCGCTGCGTCTACTGCATGGCCGAGGACATGACCTTTCTGCCGCGCCAGCAGGTGCTCGGCCTGGAGGAGCTGGAGCGCATCGCGCGCATCTTCGTTGGCCTGGGCGTGAAGAAGATTCGCCTCACCGGCGGCGAGCCGCTGGTGCGCCAGGGCATCGTCGGGCTCTGCGAGCGCATTGCCGCGCTGCCCGGTCTGCGTGAGTTGGTGATGACCACCAACGGCTCGCAGCTGGTCAAGCTGGCCGAGCCGCTGGCCCGCGCCGGGGTCAAGCGCCTGAACATCAGCCTCGATAGCCTGGATGCCGAGAAATTCCACACCATCACCCGCACCGGTCACCTGCAGCAGGTGCTCGACGGCATCGACGCGGCGCGAGCCGCCGGCTTCGAGCGGATCAAGCTCAACGCCGTGGTAATGAAGGGGCGCAACGCCGAGGAAGTCGCCGACCTGGTGGACTTCGCCATTCGCGGCGGGCTGGACATCAGCTTCATCGAGGAAATGCCGCTGGGCGACGTCGGCCGTTCACGCGGCGAGAGCTTCTGCTCCAGCGACGAGGTCAAGGCGCTGATCGCTGAGCGCCATGCGCTGATCGACTCCGCCGAGCAGAGCGGTGGGCCGGCGCGCTATGTGCGCCTGCCGGAGCATCCGCAGACGCGCGTCGGCTTCATCTCGCCGCATTCACACAACTTCTGCGCCACCTGCAACCGCGTACGGCTGACGGTCGAAGGGCGTCTGCTGCTGTGCCTGGGCCATGAAAACTCCATCGATCTGCGCGGCCTGCTGCGTCGCCACCCGACGCGCGACCAGCCGGTGATCGAGGCCATCCATGGCGCATTGCAGCGCAAGCCGCTGCGTCACGAGTTCGCCAGCGGCGGCGAAGTGCAGGTGCTGCGCTTCATGAATGCCAGCGGTGGCTGAAGCCGTCGCGACGGGCTTCGAGCCGCCGCACGAATTCGCTACCATCGAGCGGTTTCGCCCGGTCCGGCCGAGCGCCTTGCCCGCCTGGGGCGTGGAACCGCTCGCCGCGTTGTCAGACCCGATTGCACCCATGCCGCGCGGGCATACCTCCAACGGGGAATGGGTTCGCGCTGAGCGCCGGTGCAGCCTGCGCACACATCTTCAAGGGAGTTTCGAGCCATGGCTCACCTGTCGAACACCGAATTCCAGCCGCTGAGCATTGCCGTGCTCACGGTCAGCGACACCCGCAACCTGGACACCGACACCTCCGGCCAGGCCCTGATCGATGGCCTCACCAGCGCCGGCCACAGCCTTGCCGAGCGCGCCATCGTCAAGGACGACATCTGGCAGATCCGCGCCCGTGTCTGCAGCTGGATCGCCAGCGAGAACGTGCAGGTGGTGCTGATCACCGGCGGCACCGGCTTCACCGCCCGCGACAACACTCCGCAGGCGGTGCAGCCGCTGATGGACAAGGCCGTCGACGGCTTCGGCGAGTTGTTCCGCCATGTCTCGCTGGGCGAGATCGGCACCTCCACCGTGCAGTCCCGCGCGCTGGCCGGGATGAGCAACGGCACGCTGGTCTGCTGCCTGCCGGGCTCGACCAACGCCTGCCGCACCGCCTGGAACAAGATTCTCGTCGAGCAGCTGGACAGCCGCACCAAACCCTGCAATTTCGTGCCGCACCTCAAGGCGTCCGCGGTCGACTACTGCGGGCCCCGCTCATGAGCGCCTGTGGCTGCGACGTTGGCGGCCTGAAGCCGGTCGACGAGGCCATCGCTGAGCTGCTGGCACGGGTGCCGGCGCCGCCTGCGGTGGAAGAGGTCGCCCTGCGCGATGCGCTTGGGCGCGTGCTCGCCGAGCCGCTGGAGGCGAGTTTTCCGGTGCCGGCCTGGGACAACAGCGCGATGGACGGCTACGCCCTTTGCGCCGCCGACCTGCCGGCCGAGGGCGGAGCCCTGCCGCTGGCCGGGCGCATCGCCGCCGGTGACGCCGCCGAGCAGCAATTGCCGGCCGGGCATGCGGTGCGCATCTTCACCGGCGCGCCGCTGCCGCCGGGTGCCGATGCCGTGGTCGCCCAGGAAAACTGCCGCGTCGAGGGCGAACGCATCTGGCTGCCGGCGGTGGCTGCCGGCGACAACGTGCGCCGCCGTGGCGAGGAAACCGCCGCCGGCGAGCGCCTGCTCGAGGCCGGCAAGCGTCTGCGCCCGCAGGAACTCGGCCTGCTGGCGACCTTTGGCGTGGCGCGGGTCAAGGTCTACCGGCGGCTGCGCGTGGCGCTGCTGTCCAGCGGCAACGAACTGCGTGAGCCGGGCGAGCCGCTCGAGTCCGGGCAGATCTACAACTCCAACCGCTACAGCCTGCTCGGCGTGCTGCAGAGCCTCGGCTGCGAGGTGCACGACTATCCGATCCTGGTCGACGATCTGGCAGCCAGCCGCGAAGCCCTGGCCGATGCGGCGAGTCGCTTCGACCTGATCATCACCTCGGGGGGCGTTTCGGTCGGCGAGGAGGACCATCTCAAGCAGGCGATCCGCGAACTGGGCGAGCTGCACCTGTGGCGCCTGGCGATCCAGCCGGGCAAGCCGCTGGCCTTCGGCGAGGTCAACGGGACGCCGTGGATCGGCCTGCCCGGCAACCCTGCCGCGGCGCTGGTCACTTCGCTGGTGGTGGCGCGGCCATTCCTGTTGCGAGCGCAAGGTTGCACGCAGGGGGACGTCCGGCCGCTGCGCCTGCCCGCCGGCTTCGCCTGGCGCAAGGCCAACGTGCGCCGGCAGTATCTGCGCGCGCGGCTGGAGGCGGTGGATGGTCAGTTGCAGGTCCGCCTGTTTCCACGCCAGGGCTCGGCCATGCTGACCTCGGCCACCTGGGCCGAAGGCCTGGCCATCGTAGACTGCCAGCGCACGCTGGAAGCCGGTGAGCAGATCGAGTACCTGCCGTTCAGCGAACTGCTGGCCTGAACGAAAACACGCCCGGTGACTGCGGTCGCCGGGCGTCTTTCGTCAGTTGCCGATCAGGCGTTATGGGCGCTGCGGCAGCATGCGCTTGAGTACATCGTCGCGCCGCACGTAATGGTGGAACAGCGCTGCCACCGCATGCAGGCCGATCAGCCAGTAGCCGGCGACCGCCAGGGTCTCGTGGATTTCCTTGATCTCCCCCGCCAGGGCCTTGTCGGCGCCTATCAGTGCCGGCAACTCGAGGCCGAAGAACGGAATTGGCTTGCCCGCGGCGCTCAGGGTCAGCCAGCCGAGCAGCGGCAGACCGATCATCAGGCCATACAGCGCCAGGTGGACCAGCTTGGCCAGGGCAGTTTCCCAGCCGGCTGCACCGGCGACCGCGCCCGGTGCCGGGTTCAGCAGGCGCGCGATCAGGCGCAGCCAGACCAGCCCGAAGATCGTCAGGCCGAGCATGAAGTGCCACTGCTTGAGCAACTCGCGCGGTTCGCTGCCCTTGGGGAAATTGCCCTTGAGCTCGATGGTGGCGTAGACGCCGGCGATCAGCAGCACCATCAGCCAGTGCAGGGCGATACTCAGGCGGCCGTAGCGCGCCACGGGGTTCGAAGCGGACATTTCACGCACTCCATGTAGGGGAATGCCGACAGTCTAGAGCGGCCAGCTTAAGCGAAGCTTAGCGAGCGACCGACTGTACTGCGGCGAGCTGTCGCGGTAGCCGTACGCCCGCCTGCAGGCCGCCGAGCGGCGACTCGGTCAACTGGATGCTGGCGCCGTGCAGCTCGACGATGCGCGCGACGATGGCCAGCCCGAGCCCGGCGCCCTGGCCGTCGCCCTGACGGTAGAAACGCTCGAACAGCTTGTCGCGCTGCTCGACCGGGACGCCGGGGCCGCTGTCGTCCACCCGCAGCACGATGGCATCGTCCGTTGCCTGCAGGCCGACCTGGATCTGCCCGCCGGCCGGCGTGTACTGCAGCGCATTGCTGACCAGATTCTGCAGCAGGGTGCTCAGCGCGGCGGCGTCGCCGGTGAGCTGGTAATCGGCGCTTTCGTCCGCCTCGAGCGTGAGTTCCTGGCCGCGCGCCAGCGCCAAGGGGGTCAGTTCGGCGAGCGTTTCGCGGCACAGCGGGAGCAGGTCCAGTGCTTCGAGGCGCAGGCGTTGCGCGCTGGGCTCCAGGCGGGCCAGCGTGAGCAGCTGGGCGACCACACGGGTGGTACGGTCGACCCCCGCCAGGAGCTGTTGCAGCGCCTGCTCGCGGTCCTCCGGCTGTTCGGCCTGCAGCGCGTTCTGCGCATGAATGCGCAGCACCGCCAGCGGCGTGCGCAGCTCGTGGGCGGCGTCGGCGATGAAGCGCTTCTCGCGCTCGAGCAGCTGGTGGACCTGCTGCAGCAGCCGGTTGAGTGAGGCGGCGACCGGCTCCAGCTCGCGTGGCAACGGCGCCAGCAGCAGCGGCGCGAGGTGCTGCGGGTCGCGGTTGCGCAGCAGCTCGGCCATGCGCGCCAGCGGGCGCAGGCCCCAGCCCACCGCAAGCCAGAGCAGCAGGGCGAGCAGTGGCAGGCCGAGCAGATCGGGCATCAGGCTGCGGCGGGCGATCTTGCCAACCAGTTCGCCGCGCACGTCGCCGCGCTCGCCGACCAGAATCCACAGGTCGTCCTGCGCGTCGTGCAGCAGGAACAGCCGCCAGAGATGCGGGCCGAGGCGTACGTCGTGATAACCGGCGGCAAGCCCGGCGAAGGGCTCGCTCAGGTCGCTGTCGGCCGGCTGGCCGCTGGCATCGAGCAGCTGGCGCAACTCACCCTCCGGAGCGCCGGCCGACTGCAGCAACAGCTGCCCCTGGCGATCGAACACCTTGAAGCCCAGCTTGCTTTCGTAGGCGTGGCCGGGCAGCCCGCGACCGACACTGGCCGCCTCGTCGAGCGCCTGTTGCAGGCGGCGGCGCGCTTCGCTGTCGAGATCGCGTACCACCAGGCCCTGAACCAGCCGCGCGCTGTGCGCCAGCTGCGCATCGAACAGCTCCTCGGTCTCGTGGCGAGCGTCGCGGTAGCTCTGCCAGGAGATCAGCGACAGCGACAGCACCAGCGTGCCGACCACCAGCGCCAGGGTGCGGCTGCGGATCGAGCGCCGCAGCATCACTTGTCCACCAGATAACCGACGCCGCGCACGGTGCGGATCAGCTCGGGGAAGAACTTCTTGCGCAGGTGATGAATGTGCACCTCCAGCGCATTGCTCTCGACGTCCTCGTCCCAGCCATAGAGCACCTGCTGCAGCTTGTCGCGAGTCAGCACCCGGCCGGGCTGGGCCAGCAGTTCGTGGAGCAGGACGAATTCCTTGCGCGGCAGGTTGACCGGGTTGCCCTGGTAGCTGACCTGCTGGTTGACCGGATCGAGCAGGATGTCGCGGTAGGCCAGCACCGGCTCTGCCCGGTTGAAGCTGCGCCGCAGCAGCGCACGCAGGCGCGCCTTGAGTTCGGCGACATCGAAGGGTTTGACCAGGTAGTCATCGGCCCCGGCATCGAGCCCGGCGATGCGGTCGGCGGTGGCATCGCGCGCGGTGAGCACCAGCACCGGCACCGGATTGGCCTCGGCGCGCAGACGCCGGAGCACCTCGAGCCCGTCGAGTCGCGGCAGGCCGAGGTCGAGCACGGCGAGGTCGAAGCTCTCGTGGGTCAGCGCATGCAAGGCGCTGGCGCCATCCTGCAGCCAGTCGACGGTATAGCCTTCGGGCTTGAGCGCGGTGCGGATGCCTTCGCCGAGCGCCGGGTCGTCTTCCACCAGCAATAGGCGCATGTGATCTCCTGAAGGGTGAACAGCCAGGCGGGCGCGCCGGCGCGCCCTTGTCTGGCGGAGTATGGCAGCGGCCGGGGGCGGCCGGGGAGGGGGCGTGGCGGTCCGCCAGGGCAGCCGCCACGACGGCGATCAGCGCAGCTTGGTCTCGACCTCGTCGAGCAACCGCTGGGCCTCTTCGCGGCGCCCGGCATCGGCCGTCTCGCGGCCGGGCCGTGGCGGCGCGGCGAGCGCCTTGCGCAGCGCGACGCGGGCTTCGCCGTAGCGCTTCTGGCGCAGCAGGAAGTCGCCGTGGAAATAGTTCGGGTCGATGCCGTTCGGGTTCAGCGCCAGGGCCTGCTTGAACAGCGCTTCGGCCTTGTCGTCATCGCCGAAGCCGATCGGCCAGCCGGGCACCTGGTAGTAGAGGCTCGCCAGGCTGGTGTAGGCCGAGCCATCGAGCGCGTTCGGGTCGAGCTCGATGGCCTGCTCGAACTCGGCCTTGGCCTGCTTGACCAGGCCCAGTGCGCCGAGGCCGCCCTTGGCGCCGGCCCAGGTGCTCAGCACGATGCCGTGCCAGATGTGCAGTTCGGCAGCGTTCGGCTCGGCGGCCACGGCCTGTTTCGCCTCGTCGGCGAGTTTGGCGAAGGCCGCCTCGCGCTTTGCCTCGGGGGTCTGGTAGTTGATCTCGGCCCAGCGCTGCTGGAGGCTGTGCAATGCCTGCGCACCGGCAGGCTCCAGAGCCAGCGCGGGCTGGCCGAGCGTCAGCAGCAATGCGGCGATCAGTAACGGGTGGCGGGTCATCGGGAATCTCCGGGCAGGGTATCTGAAGGGGGCGGCGGGGTGCGCGGGCGGTCGGCGTCGGCGAAGCGCTTGACCACCGGCAGCTGCTTGCGCAGCGCCTGGTCGACCAGCCGCGGGAGGATGCCGTTGAGGCGCACGAAGAGCTTTTCCGGCCAGCCCAGGTACAGCTCCTCGCGCTCGCGGACGATGGCCCGCAGGATTTCCTCGGCGACCTGCTGCGGGTCGTCCATCTCGACTTTCAGCGCGTCGTTCATTGCCACCACCTGGGCACTGTTCATCGCCGTGCGAGTGGCCCGGGGCGCGATGTAGAGCACCTTGATGCGGCTGTCGGCGAGCTCACGGCGCAGCGCTTCGGAGAAGCCGCGCAGGGCGAACTTGCTGGCGCAGTAGGCGGTAAAGCCGGGAAAGCCGATCGAACCGAAGGTCGAGCCGAGGTTGACCAGCAGTGCCCGCGGCTGCTGGTGCAGCAGCGGCAGCAGCAGGTGGGTCAGCTGCAGCGTGGCCGTCACGTTGACTTCGATCAGCCGCGCGATGGCGTCCTCGCTCTGCTGCTCGAGCAGGCTGAACTGGTTGATCCCGGCGGCATTGATCACGCAATCGACGCAGCCCTGGCGACGCACGGCATCGGCCACCTGCTGGCGGTCCTGGGCGCGCGTGAGGTCGGCGTAGACCAGGCTGACCTGGCCGGAGAAACGCTGCGCGAGGTACTCCAGCGCCTCGCCCGAGCGCCCCGCGAGCAGCAGCTTGGCGCCCGCGGCACAGAGCCGCTCCACCAGTATCTGGCCGATCCCGCCACTGGCGCCGGTGAGCAGGATGCGCGTGTCACGCAGCTGCATGGCCGTGCTCCGGTGCGGTCAGGCTGCGGAAGATGTCGCCATACAGGCGGTACACCACGCGTGCGGTATGTACCACCGCGGCCTTGTCGGCCTCGTCGTCGAGGCGGTTCATCAGCTTCTTGAAGAACTCGATGTGCTCCATGTCCAGGCTGCCGTGGGAGGTCAGGTAGCTGAACGCCTTGGCCGGCAGGCCGAGCTTGTCCTGCAGCACGCCGGCGGCCTGGGTCGCCAGGGCGATGCTGGTGCCTTCGAGCACATTGACCATGCCGAAGAAGCTCGCCGGGTTGTGCCGGGCGATGCGGTCGTAGACGTAGGCCACCATCAGTTCGGTGGGCAGCGCGGGCTGGCCGTTGCGCACCGCCTCGGCATCGCCGCCGCAGGCGCGGATGTCATTGAGGATCCACTCCTGGTGGCCGAGCTCTTCCTCGATGTATTCGGCAATCGCCTCGCGCAGCCACTCGAGCCGCTCGGGCAGGCGCGCACCGCAGGCCATCAGCAGCGGCACGGTGTGCTTGACGTGGTGGTAGGCCTGGGTCAGGAAGGCAATGTACTGCTCGCGGGTGGCGGTGCCGGCCAGCGCGGCGTGAATGATCGGCGAGGCCAGCAGGTACTCGCGTTCGGCGCTGGTCCGGTGTTGCAACTGATCGAAGAAATCCATGAGAGACCTCACTGAAGGGAAGGCATAAGGGTGTCGAGCGTGGTGCGATAACGGCTCAGCAGCGCCGGGCGACGCAGCCGGCCATTGGCCGTGGCGAGGCCGTTGTCGGCGCGGAAGGGTTCGCTGGCACGCAGCCAGCGGTGCACCCGGGCGTAATCCGGCAGGCCGGCGTTGACCTGGCTCACCGCCGCCTGCAATTCGGCATCGCTGCAATCGGCGCGGCGGGGCACCAGCACCGCGACGTTCTGCGGCAGCGCCTCGCCATGCAGCCAGGCCTGGGCGATCGGCGCCTGCTGGATCAGCTCGGCCTCCACCCATTCGGGATTGACGTTGCGCCCGTAGGCGGTGACGAACTGGTGCTTCTTGCGCCCATGCAGAACCAGGAAACCGTCCTCGAAATGGCCGAGGTCACCGGTGGCCAGCCAGTCGTCGTGCAGCGGCGGCTCACCGAGATAACCGAGCATGTGCGGGCCCTTGACCAGCACCTCGCCATCTTCGGCCAGACGCAGCTCGACGTGCGGCAGCGGCCGGCCGACCGTGCCGATGCGCCGTGCCACGGGAGTGTTCAGGCAGACCACCGAGGCGCATTCGGACAAGCCGTAGCCCTCGAACACCGGCAGGCCGAGACGCTCGGCACGCTCGAGCAGTTGCGGCGCGACGCGGCCACCGCCGACCGCAATGAAGCGCAGCGCCGGTGGCAGCGGCAGGCCCTGCTCGGCAGCGCTGACCAGCGCCAGCAAGAGCTGCGGCAGCAGGATCAGGCTGTGCGGGCGGCTCTCGTTGAGCGTGCCGAGAAAGCGCGGCAGATCGAAGCCCGCCGCACCGCTGAAGCCGACCTCGGCCAGCGGGCGCAGCTCGACGCGGGCGCCGGCCAGCAACGGTGCGTAGAGCCCGGCGATGTTTTCCAGCAGGGTCGCCAGCGGCAGCACGCACAGGTGATGCTCCACCGCGCAGGGCAGGCTGGCCTGCCACAGGCTCTCGGCCACCGCGAGCTGTGCGCGCGCATCCAGGCACACGCCCTTGGGCTGGCCGGTGGTGCCGGAGGTATAGGTGATTTTCAGGGTGCCGGGCGGCACCGCGGTGACGGCGCCCGGCTGACGCAGGTACAGGCCGGGCTCCTGGGCGGTGAAGCCGCTGCGCTCGATCGGTGCCGGGGTCGCCCCGATCAGGCAATCGATGCCCGCGTGCTCCAGCACGTGCGCCTGCTGCGCCGGCGAGAAAAAGCCCGGCAGCGGTACGCAGACCAGCCCGGCGCGCAGCAGCGCGAGGTCCCACAGCGCCCATTCCAGGCCGTTGTCCAGGGCCAGCGCGACGCGCGCGACGCCGAGCGCTTCGAGCCGGCTGGCACGGGCGGCGACCTCGTGGCGCAGTTCGGCATAGCTCAGCTGGCGCGTGCCCTCGCTCAGGGCCATGCCGCTGTGCTGTTCAAGGGCCGTCCAGAAGCGTTCAGCTGCAGGCTGCATGGGGCACCTCGCCGGTATCGAACAGCGGCTGATAGCCAAGCCGGGCGTACACGCCGAGCTGCAGCAGATGCTGGTGGCCGGGCAAGATCTCGCCGGCCATCACCTGCGGGCGGCTGGCGTAGTAGCTGCCCCAGTCCGGCAGCTCGTCGCCCATTCGTGCCGGATCGGCCAGGCCCAGGGGCAGCGGCGTCAGCGCCAGACGCTGGAAGCTGTTGAGCAGCGCCGGAGTACCGGTGAACACCACCCAGCGGAAGCCCTGGGCGACCAGCAGGTCGGTCAGCGCGACGATCAACAGGCGTGCCGAGGCATTGCCGAAGGCGGCCAGGTTGCCGACCTCGACGATCTCCTCGCGGGGGATCGCCCGGCCGCTGCGCAGGCTGACGGCCTCTTCGATCGGTGCGTCCAGATAACGCTCGAGAAACAGCGGCCGGCGCCGCGCGCTGCGCAGGCCGACGGCGCCCTGCACGGTGCCGTCGTCGTCGTGCAGGCCAAGCAGGCAAGGCATGAAGTGCTTCACGTGCGCCCCGTAGTGCTCGGCGAAGCGCTGGTGGATGAAGGCTTCCAGCGCCATGCGGCGCTCGCCTTGATCGGGTTGGGCCAGTTGCAGGGTCATCGGCCGCTCGCGGCCGATGCGTGCCAGTACGTCAGTGTGATCAACCCAGGGGAGTTCCATTCGGGGAACCTCGGTTCAGGAATCTGGGCTGGAGTCTGCGGCGGCAAACTTAAGGCAGTCTTAAGCGGCGAGCGCTGTTCTGGCGGCGCTCGACCGTTACGTTTTTTTCACAAGGCGCTGGTTATGGTCGGCCTTGCCCGAGCAGCCAGTAGCCGGCCAGCGCGGCGCCGAGCAGCCAGATCAGCACGACTGCCACGGCACCGGCGCGACTGGTCGGGCGGGCCGCACGCCGTGCCTCCCAGGCCAGCGCCTGCTCTCGGCTTTCGGCCAGCACCTGCGGCGGCGTCAGGCGCAGTACCAGCCAGATGCCCAGCGGCAGAAGCAGCAGGTCGTCGAGGTAGCCGAGCAGCGGAATGAAGTCGGGGATCAGGTCGATCGGGCTCAGGGCGTAGGCGACGATGGCCAGGGTCAGCAGGCGCAGCCACCAGGGCAGCGCCGGGTGGCGGGCGCAGAACCAGAGCGCCATGACGTCGCGCTTGAGGGCACGGGCCCAGCCTTGCAGGCGGGCCATGAAACGGGACAGCACGGGCACTGGACGCTCCTTACCGAACAGAACTGGCGGCGCCAGGACGAGGAAGTACCACGATGATGCAGATCTCCCTTTACCCCGGGCAACGCCTGAAGCTGCGGTTCGGCCGGCGTCGGCTGTTCGGCCTGCTGGCGCTGCTGGTCGGCCTGGGCGTCGGTGTGGCGTTGCACTGGGACGAGCGGCTGTACTTCTACCTGACCCGGCAGATGAACGTCACCGACCAGGGCGTCGCCAATCGCTGGCTGCCCGCCTACCGGGTGCAGATCGACGCCAAGCCGATCGAGGGCATCGCACGCAACCTGTCGGCTATCACCTATGACACCGACCTTGACCGCCTGTTGGGCGTGGTCAACGGCGGGCCGACCGAAATCGTCGCGCTGAGCAAGACCGGCGAGCTGCTGGAGCGCTATCCGCTGCAGGGTTTTGGCGACATCGAAGGGCTCACCTACATGGGCGGCGGGCGCGTGGCGGTGTCCGACGAACGGGCCCAGCAGGTGAGCATCTTCCAGTTGCCGGCCGTGCCGCGCACCATCGACAGCGCCGAGGCCAGGTTCTTTTCCCTGGGCATCAACCTCAACGGCAACAAGGGTTTCGAAGGGGTGACCTACGATGCCGCCGGCGACCGCATGTTCATCGTCAAGGAGCGCGACCCGCGCCAGCTCTACGAGGTCGATGGCGTGGCGGCAAGCCTCGACGGGGGGCTGCAGCTGAAGGTGCGCGACCGCAGCGACTGGATCACGGGCCAGGTGTTCGCCACCGACCTTTCGGACATCCACTTCGATGCCGCCACCGGCCACCTGATTCTGCTCAGCGACGAGTCGCATCTGGTGATGGAGCTCAGCGGCGACGGGCGGATGCTCAGCTACCGCAGCCTCAACGGCCTGTTCAGTGATCTGAAACGCTCGGCACCGCAGCCCGAAGGCGTGACGATCGACAATGACGGCACGCTTTACGTGGTCAGCGAACCGAACCTGTTCTACAGATTTCGCCGCGAGGGCTGAAGCCAGCGGCCTCGCCGCTGGTCGGGTGGCAGGCCGGCGCCCGCGGCTTCACGTTTCATTCACGCCGGTTTGACGGAACCCTGACGGCGCCCCGCGCAGACTGCCTCGGATGCCGCGCGCTGCCTGCGTGCGGTCGCCTCCTGCAGGGTGATTCGATGTTCATGCGCCGCTTGCCTGATTGCTCCTCGACCCGGCCTCGCGCGGGGCGGCCTGCCGCTGCGCCGCTGGCGCTTTTGTTCGCCGCACTGGTGCTGGCGGGCTGTCAGGGTGACCCCGCTCAGCCCGCCGGCGACGGCTATCCGCCGGCCTACCTCGAGGGCTATGGTGCCGGTTGCAGCAGCGGCCGCCAGGCCGCCGGCGCCATGGCCGCATTTCGCAAGGACGTGCCGCGCTACCTAAGCCAGCCGCTCTATGCGCAGGGCTGGGATGACGGCTATCGCCAGTGCGAGGCGCTGCCGCTGGGCAGCGGTGGCCTGCCGTCGCGGCGTGGCGATGCCTGGCAGCGCCAGCGTGACCGCGAGTGGCGTCATCAGGTCGACCAGGACCGGGCCGAGGCCTTCCATCGCTGAGCCAGCGGCTGAGGTCCAGACGAAAAAAAGGCGCAGGGGCAACCGCACCCTGCGCCTTTGTCGTTTCCGGCGGCTGACTAGAGCGCGGGCTCGACGGCGACGGCACCTTGCAGAGCCGGCGCCGGCCGATAGAGCACCAGGCGGTAGCAGGCCAGGCAGATCGTCCAGTCGAACAGCAGCGTCCACAGGTTGTGCGAGAGGAAGTGCGCGCCCTGCATGACCCGGCCCAGCGACATCACTGTGCCCAGGCCCAGTGCCAGCCCCAGCGCGTAGCGCGCCAGGCGCGGGCGGCGGTCGCGCAACACGAAGAACAGCGCCAGCAGTGAGAAGCCCGCCGAGGCGTGCCCGCCGGGCCAGCAGCGACCGGGCTTGAGCGTAGGTGCGCGTTCGGCCAGCAGCGGCGTGAAGGTCTCCTGGCCGCCAAAGTCGGTCAGGCTCCAGGGGCAATGCACGCCGGTCAGGGCCTTGAGCGGGGTGACGATGCTGGTCGACACGCCGAGTGCCAGCACCAGGTAACCCAGCGAGCGGCGCCAGCGCGCCAGGCGTGTCGGCAGCAGACTGACCAGAAAGCCGGCGATGGCCAGCACGCCGATGACGATCACCGCCTGCTTGACGCGGTCGTGCAGGAAGTCCTCGAGCAGCCAGCTGTGCCGGCCGACGAAACCGACGCCCGGCTCGTAGAACAGCCGGGAGAAGGCGAAGTCGAGTTCGCTGGGGTCGCCGATCAGCAGTGCCAGCATCAGCGCGGCGGGCACGCCGAAACCAAGGACGAAGTTGTACGGGCGGCTGCTTTCGCAGCGGTCGGGTAGGCGGGGCATCGGAACTCCAGAGGCGCCCTGGTCGGGCGCCGGGTCGGTCTAGCGTTGGCTGAGCTGATCGGCGTGCGGTGCTGGCGCCCGCCAGCTCAGCAGGCCCTGGCGGTAGTCGTGGCTCGCGCCCTGGTAGTAGGCGATGTCGCGCTGCACCAGCGGGTCGCTCAGCGGCGCCTCGGATTCGCGGCTCGAGCGCAGCGCCTCGTCATGCCGGCGTACCTGCAGGCGCGGGCTGAGGATCGCCAGGTCGCGGCCGTCGAACAGGCCCAGGTGCTGGTAGTTGCCGATCAGTGCGCGTCCCGGCGCGGCATCCTCGCGCAACAGGTTGCGGCCGAAGAAGGTCGACACGTAATCCATGTTCAGCAGGCCGAGCAGGGTTGGGGCCAGGTCGATCTGGCTGGCCAGCCCGGTGAACTCGCGCGGCTCGATCAGGCCCGGCGCGTAGACGAACAGCGGAATGTGGTAGTTGGCCACCGGCAGGTCCTGCGAGCCGGCGCTGCCGGCGGTATGGTCGGCGACGAAGACGAACAGCGTGTCCTTGAACCAGGGCTTGCGCCGCGCCTTGTCGAGGAACTGGCCGATGGCGTAGTCGGTGTACTTCACCGCACCTTCGCGGCCCTCGCCGGAGGGGATGTCGATGCGGCCGTCCGGGTAGGTGTAGGGGCGGTGGTTGGAGGTGGTCATCAGCTGCAGCAGGAACGGCTTGCCGGCGGCGTGGTCGGCATCGGCCTCGCGCATGGCCAGGGCATAGAGGTCCTCGTCGGCCATGCCCCAGGCATTCTTGAAGTGGATGTCCGCTTCGTCGGCGCTGCTCTGGTCGACCACGCGGTAGCCGTTGCCGCCGAAGAAGGCGCTCATGTTGTCGAAATAGCCGCGCCCCCCGTAGAGGAACACGCTGTCGTAACCCTGGGCGCCGAGTTGCTGGCCGAGGCTGGCAAAGCCGCTCTCGCGACCGATGCGCTTGACGATCGAGCGCCCCGGGGTCGGCGGCACGGACAGGGTGATCGCCTCCAGGCCACGGTCGGTGCGCGTGCCGGTGGCGTAGAAGTTGGTGAAGGTCAGGCTGTGCTTGCGCAGCTCGTCGAGGTTGGGGGTCAGCCCGCGCGCGTCGCCGAAGCTGCCCAGGTACTTGGCGCTGAGGCTCTCGATGGTCACCAGCACGACGTTCAGATGACGTGGCTGGCCGGGGTTGTCGATCGCCCGGCGGATGTCCAGCGGGTCTTTGCCGAGGAAGCGCGCATTCGGCTCGGCGACTTCCCGGCGCAGGCGGCTGCCGATCTCGGCGTCGGGCAGCGTGGCGTAGAACTGCGGATAGTCCAGCTCGTTGTTGCGAAAGGCGGCGAAGAACTGGAACGGGCCGTTGCTCGCCAGCTCGCGCTGGTAGGCGTTGCCGCCGCTGCCGCGCGGAAAGTCCTGGCCAACCACCAGTGCCGCGGCCAGTGCCAGGCCCGCTACGCTGGCCAGCGTCGCCAGGCTCCCGCGCCAGGGCAGGCTCGGTGCGGCAAGGGCGCGGCTGACCGGCCGCTGCAGGGCCAGGCCGAGTGCCAGGGCCAGGGCGGCGAGCAGGCCGAGCAGGGTGAAGAGCGGGTAGGACTCCATGATGTTGTGGATGACCTCGTCGGAGTAGACCAGGTAATCCACCGCGATGAAGTTGAAGCGCACGCCGAACTCGTCCCAGAACAGCCACTCGGCCACCGCGGTGAACAGCATCGCGTAGAGGCTCAGCACCAGCAGCAGGCGCAGGCCGAGCCGGTGCCAGCGGCTGGCCCAGATCTTTCGCGGGCAGAGCGCGAGATACAGCGCCAGCGGCACGGCGGCAAAGGCCAGGTAGGCCAGGTCGTAGATCGCGCCTTCGGCATAGATGCGCAGGATGTCGAGCGGGCCGGCGGTCGCCTCCTGCCAGTGCGCGACGAGCAACGCCGAGCGGGTCAGCACGAAGGTGCCGAGCCAGAGGCCCAGAAGCAGGGCGAGATAACGAAGCTGAGCATGTCGGGGAAAAGGCATCGTATGATCCACGGCTAAGGACGAACGCGGCGAAGTCTGCGAGTGCGTCCGTGAGCCCTTCGTAAAGAAGCCGTGAAAAAATCGTCATAGCCGCGAACCGATATGCGAATCCTCGTCATCGAAGACAACCGCGACATCCTCGCCAACGTGCTCGACTACCTCGAGCTCAAGGGCTACCTCGTCGATTGCGCCCAGGACGGCCTGAGCGGCCTGCATCTGGCGGCCACCCAAGACTACGACCTGATCGTGCTGGACATCATGCTGCCCGGTATCGACGGCTATCAGGTGTGCCAGCGCCTGCGCGACGATGCGCGGCGCGACACGCCGATCATCATGCTCACCGCCCGCGATGCGCTGCCCGATCGCATCAAGGGGCTCGAGGCCGGCGCCGACGACTACCTGGTCAAGCCCTTCGCCCTGTCCGAGCTGGTCGCCCGCATCGAAGCGGTGCTGCGCCGCAGCCAGGGTTCCCGGCGCCGGCAGCTGCAGGTCGGCGACCTCGTCTATGACCTCGACACCCTGGCGGTGAGCCGCGGTGGCGTGCCGATCCGGCTCAACCCCATTGGCCACAAGCTGCTCGCCATCCTCATGCAGCGCAGCCCGGCGGTGGTGCGGCGCGAGGCGCTCGAGGAAGCCCTGTGGGGCGACAACGTGCCCGACAGCGACAGCCTGCGCAGCCACATCCACCAGCTGCGCCAGGCGCTGGACAAACCCTTCGAGCGGCCGCTGCTGCACACGGTGCATGGCGTCGGCTTCCGCCTGGCGGAGCAGAGCGATGCTCGCTAAGCAGCCTTTCGCCCGCCGCATCGTCATTGCCTTCACGCTGATGACGCTGCTGGTCAGCGGCATGTTCTCGCTTGGGATCGTCGCGGTGGTCTATTCCATCGAGTCGCAGCTGGTGACCGAGGAAATGGGCCGCGAGATGGACACCGTCCTGCATGAGGACCTGCCCAGCGGCCAGCCGCCGCGGCTGGATGCGCGCACCCTGTTCTTCAGCACCGCGCTACCGGAGCACCCGCTGCCCGACGGCTTCGCCGCGCTGGCCGAAGGTTTCACCGAAGTGGTGCGCGGCAACGAGGCGTACTACGTCTACGTGCGCGACCTGGATGGCGAGCGCTATGTGCTGATGGAGGAGCAGAACGAGTTCGAGGAGCGCGAGAACGCGCTGTTCAACACCGTGCTCGCCGGCTTCGTGCTCAGCGTGCTCGGCGCCTGGCTGCTCGGCCGGCTGATGGCGCACAAGGTGATGGCGCCGGTGAGCCGCCTGGCGCTGCAGGTACGTCATCGCGACCAGTTGCATCCACTGGCGCCGCCGCTGGCCCTGCAGTACGCCGACGACGAGGTCGGCCATCTGGCCGCGGCCTTCGACAGCACGCTCGGCCAGCTGCGCCAGACGCTCGAGCGCGAACGGCTGTTCACCGCCGACGTCAGCCATGAGCTGCGCACCCCGCTGATGGTGGTGCTCGGCGCCTGCGAACTGCTGCTGGCCGGCGAGCTGCCCGAGCGCTCGCGGCGTCAGGCCGAGCGTATCCAGCGCGCCGCCGAAGAAATGCAGGCGCTGGTCGAGACCTTTCTCCTGCTGGCACGCTCGCGTCCCGATCAGCAGCTCGCCTTTGGCGGCAGCGCCAGCCTGGACGAGGTGGCGCGTGAGCAGAGCGAGCGCTGGGCGCCGCCGATGCGCGAGAAGGGGCTGGCCTTCGAGGTGGTTCGCGAAGGCGACGACGAGAGGCTATACAACCACACGCTGCTCGGCACGGTGATGTCCAACCTGTTGCGCAACGCACTGCACTACACCGACAGCGGCGGCATCCGCCTGGTGCTCGAACGCGGCGGCTTTCGTGTCGAGGACAGCGGCGTGGGCATTCCGCCGGAGCAGCAGGAACGCATGTTCCAGCCGTTCGTGCGCGGTGCCGAGAATCGCGGCGAGGGCCTCGGCCTCGGGCTTTCGCTGGTGCGCAGGATCTGCGCGCACCAGGGCTGGCAGGTGCGCGTGCAGGCGCAGCGACCGTGCGGCAGCTGTTTCAGTGTGGCGCTCGGTTCTTGACGTTTTTTTCACAGTCTTTTGACGGGGCCTTGATGGCGGTCAAGCTAGGTTGGGGCGTGACCTTCATAGAGCGGTGCCCGTCATGCCTCGATCCAACCCCATCGAACTGGACTTTTCCCGCAAGTACGACCGCGACCACGCCTACCAGTACCTGCACAAGCACCAGGACGGCATCGCGCGGCGCCTGTCGCACTGGCGCGACGAACAGCTCGCCCGCTGGGCGCTGACCCGCGCCGGCGAACCGGACCTGGTGCTCGATCTGCCCTGCGGCGCCGGGCGCTTCTGGCCGCTGTTGGCCGAGCACCCCAGCCGGATGATCTTTGCCGCCGACAACTCGGCCGACATGCTGGCCGTCGCCCAGAGCGAGCAGCCGCCTGAAGTGGTCGCGCGGGTCGAGACCTTCCAGACCTCGGCGTTCGACATCGACATGCACGACAGTGCGGTGGACTCGATCTTCTGCATGCGTCTGCTGCATCACGTGGCCGACCCGCAGCACCGGCTGGCGATGCTGCGCGAATTCCACCGCGTCACCCGCGACACCCTGATCCTCTCGCTGTGGGTCGACGGCAACTACAAGGCGTGGAAGCGCAAGCGCCTGGAGCGCCGGCGCCCGGCCAAGGAAAACCAGAACCGCTTCGTGGTACCGCGCGGGCTGGTCGAGGCGGAATTCGCCGAGGCCGGCTTCGACATCCTCGGCCACCGCGACTTCCTGCCCGGCTACGCGATGTGGCGGGTCTACGTACTGCGCAAGCGGAGCTGACCATGGGCATGCCATTGGTGATACCCGGAGCGCTGGCGCAGGCCAGTACCTTTCAGCGCTGGTGGGAGGCGCAGGGCGAGTGGGTCGAGGAGCCCAACCAGCGGCGTGATGGCGAGAGTGGCGTCAAGCGCCTGCGCCTGGCCGATCCGCAACGGCCGTTGCTGTATTGCAAGCGCCAGACCGGCCACCTGTACCGCTCGCTGGCGCACCCGTTCGGCCGCCCCACGGCGCTGCGCGAATACCAGGCGCTGCGCGCCCTGGAGCGGCTCGGCATCCGGGTACCGCGGGTGGTCTACTGCGCGGCGCAGCGCCCGGCCGGGCAATGGCAGGCGTTGCTGGTCACCGAGGAGCTGAGCGGCTTCGTCAGCCTCGAGCAGTGGTATCAGGAAGCGCGTCACCTGCGTGATGCCGCGGTGCAGGCCCGGCTGCTGCAGCGCCTGGGTGAAATGCTCGCGCGCCTGCATCGGGCCGGCTGGCAGCACGGCTGCCTCTACCCCAAGCACATCTTCCTGCGCGTAGACGGAGCAGGAGCGGACGCTCACGTCGAGGTGGCGCTGCTCGATCTGGAGAAATGCCGCCGGCGCCTGTGGCCTCGGCAGGCCTCGCGACGCGACATGGACCAGCTGCGCCGGCGTGCCCCGGCGATCTCGACCGCCGACTGGGCCGCGCTGCAGGCGCACTACCAGGCGGCCCTGCTCGGCGCCCAGGAGGTCGACGATGGACACTGAACCGTTAGCCGAGTCGCTCGATGCGGCCACGCTCAAGGGGCGCCAGGGCTTGCGGCGTATCGTCCAGGCCGGCGGCTATTCGCTGGCCGGGCTGCGCGCGGCCTATGTGGGCGAGGCGGCCTTCCGCCAGGTGGTATTGCTCAACCTGCTGCTGATCCCCCTGGCGTTTCTGCTCGATGTCAGCCGCGTCGAACGCGCCGTGCTGATCGCCGTGGTGCTCCTGGCGCCAATCGTCGAGCTGCTCAACTCGGCGATCGAGGCCACCGTCGACCGCATCTCGCTGGAACTGCACCCGCTGTCCAAGCGCGCCAAGGACATGGGCAGCGCCGCCCAGCTGCTAACCATGACGCTTATCGCCGTGGTCTGGGCGGTGATCCTGCTTTGAGTCCTCTTCCGATCTGCCCAGGAACCCTTTCATGACCGATGGAACCGCTCGCGCGTCGGCCGGCCAGCCAGGCCTGCGCCACCACCTGCTGTTCATGACCGGCAGCGCGCTCGCGCTGCTCGTGTTGTTCTCCCTGCTGCGCCTGGCGCTCTTGCTGTTCAACCGCGAGCTGCTCGGTGATGCCAGCCTGGGGACCCTGCTCGAAGGCTTCGGCAACGGCCTGCGCTTCGACCTGCGCCTGCTCGTCTACATCCTCCTGCCGCTTTCGCTGGCGGTGCTCAGCCGCCGGGCGATGGCCGCACGCAGGCTGCAGCGCGTCTGGCTGGGCGTTTGCGCCAGCCTGGTGATCCTGCTCGGGATGATCGAGCTGAACTTCTACCAGGAGTTTCACCAGCGCCTGAACAGCCTGGTCTTCCAGTACCTGTCCGAAGATCCGGCGACCGTCCTCAGCATGCTCTGGCACGGCTTTCCGGTAGTGAAGCTGCTCGGCGTCTGGGGTGGGCTGACGCTGCTCTGGTCGCTGCTGTTCGGCTGGCTCGACCGCCGTTGCCGGCCGCAGGTCGGCGCGCTGGCCAGCAGGCCGCGCAGCCCGGCGCCGCTGGGCTGGCACTGGCGCGGTGCGACGCTGGTCGCGCTGGTGCTGGTCAGCGTGGTCGCCGCCCGCGGCACCCTGCGCCAGGGCCCGCCGCTGCGCTGGGGCGATGCCTTCACCACCGACTCGGTGTTCGTCAACCAGCTCGGCCTGAACCCGGCGCTGTCGCTCTACGAGGCGGCGAAGAACCGCTATTCCGATCACCGTGACAACGCCTGGAAAGCCGTACTGCCCGAAGGCGAAGCCCTGACGCGCACCCGCGCGCTGTTGCTGACCGGCAACGATCGGCTGGTTGACGGTGAGCTGGCCGCGGTGCGCCGCGACTACCAGGCGCCCGAGGCCGGCCGGCTACCGGTGCGCAACGTCGTGGTGATCCTGATGGAGAGCTTTGCCGGGCGGTATGTCGGCGCGCTGGGCAGCCGCGACGGCATCACCCCGAACTTCGACCGGCTGGCCGGCGAGGGCCTGCTGTTCGAGCGTTTCTTCGCCAACGGCACCCACACCCACCAGGGCATGTTCGCCAGCATGGCCTGCTTTCCCAACCTGCCGGGCTTCGAATACCTGATGCAGTCGCCCGAGGGCAGCCACCGCTTCTCCGGGCTGCCGCAACTGCTCAGCGCGCGTGCGTTCAACGATGTCTACGTCTACAACGGCGATTTCGCCTGGGACAACCAGCTGGGCTTTTTCGGCAACCAGGGCATGACCCGTTTCGTCGGCCGCAACGACTATGTCGACCCGGTGGTCTCCGACCCGACCTGGGGCGTTTCCGACCAGGACATGTTCGACCGCGCGGTGCAGGAGCTCGACGCGCTGGGCCAGGACAAACCGTTCTACGCACTGCTGCAGACGCTGTCGAACCACACGCCCTATGCGCTGCCCGATCCGTTGCCGGTGCAGGCGGTCAGCGGGCATGGCTCGCTCGACGAGCACCTGACCGCGATGCGCTACGCCGACTGGGCGCTGGGCCGCTTCTTCGAGCAGGCCCGGCAGAAACCCTGGTTCAACGACACCCTGTTCGTGGTGGTCGGCGACCATGGCTTCGGTGCGCCGGAGCAGCTCACCGAAATGGACCTGTTCCGCTTCCATGTACCGCTGCTGCTGATCGCCCCCGGCGTGACCGAAAC
Source organism: Stutzerimonas sp. CXK-1 (assembly GCF_057738225.1). Lineage (NCBI taxonomy): Bacteria > Pseudomonadati > Pseudomonadota > Gammaproteobacteria > Pseudomonadales > Pseudomonadaceae > Stutzerimonas > Stutzerimonas sp. CXK-1. The sequence continues at coordinate 783,013 of NZ_CM173217.1, forward strand.
CTTTGGTGCGCGGCGCCAGGTAGTCGGCACCCAGGTCGACGTGGTGCCGACCATCATGGGCCGTCTCGGGGGCGAAGTGCGCCACCAGTGCTGGGGCCGCGATCTGCTGGCGCTGGACGAGCGCGATCCGGGCTTCGGCATCATCAAACCCTCGGGCAGCGACCAGACCGTGGCGATACTGCGCGGCGACCAGGTACTGGTGCAGCCCAAGGACCTCGAGCCGCGCTTGTACCGCTACCGGCTCGGCACCGATGCCGCGGCCGAGCGCATCGAGGATGCCGCCCGTGCGGCGCCGATGCTGCGTGATTTGCAGGCGTACCTGCAGGTGGCGACCGGCAGTTTGCTGGGCAATACCACGGCCGATCGGGAGCGCGACGAGCAGCCCGCCGCACGCCGGTTGGCGCGTGCCGGTGGGGGGCAGCCGGCAGCGACAGCGGCGCCGGGGAGCCGCCCGCCACGGGAGGGCTGAGTGGTGGGGCAGGCGGTCTGAACGCTACCGCCTGCCCGTACGTGGCCATATTTCCTTTATTGATCTATCGGGGTGTGGCCTGGATCGGCAAGCCTGCAGTTTCAGCCGTTTGATTTCGTTCGAGGGTAGGAGCGGTTGCCGCGTGTGCTGCTGCCTCGGGTTTCGGCCCCCGGCCGAGTCACTTGACTCGCATCGCTCGCCCTTCGGGCCAGCCTGCGGCTGTTGCTCCGCTTCGCTTCGTATCGTTGCTCGCAGAGAAAGCAGCCAAAGAGTAAGCGCGGCCGACATCCGGGGCCGCCCGCTTGGCGGCCAGACTTCCTTCGCACTGGTGGCTGGGCTCGGCGCCCTCTCACGACGGGGCGCCTCGGTCCCTTCGTTGCTCGCCGGGCGTCCATGCCTCGCGTCCCCCTGCGCAACATCTCCACTCGGCCTCCTGACGGGATCGAGGTCCGAGTCGCCTGCAGGAACGAGACGTAGCTTTGGCGTTGCTTTCTGTGCACGACCTGTCATGCCTCCTTCAGGAGGGTGAGCGCAGTCGTTGTGTCAGGGCGAGCGGTATGGGCGCGGCGAGAGGACCAGGCGTGCTCTTGTACGCCGTTCCCGGGGCGCGGGTGGAATGCGGGATCCGATGGAGAGACAAGCGTTTTTGCTTGCTTTTTGGGGGGCGGCCATCCGGCGAGTGAAGAAAGTGAATCGCCCGGCAGGGCGAAACGAAGGCTCCAGCCAGCACCCCTGAAGCGCTTCTGCGAAGGGCTGACGAGCGAAAGTCGGCAGCGCCGAGCCAGCCGCAAAGAGCCCGGCCCGGCGCCCGTGCCGAAGCTATCGCCCCACGGCAACCGCCCCCACGGCATCCTGCGCAGCCAGATAGCCCACCAGCCGATCCCGCTGCCGCGCATCGAGCAACTCGCGCTCGGCCAGCAACTGCTCGACCAGCAACTGCTGGCGCGCCTCGCGCAGTTCGGCCAGGCGCGCCTGTTCGCCGGCGATGCGCTGCGCGTCTGCGCGCTCGCCAAGCAGCGCGTCGAGCAGCCGCTGGTGCTGCTCGGCCACCGCCGTCTCGGCGGCCCGCAGGCGGGCCAGGTAGGGTGCGCGCAGGTCATGCCAGCGGCCGAGCTGTTCGGCGCTCAGCTGCAATTCACGTGACAACGCGGTCGGCGCGCCGGAAGGCATCGGCAGGCCGTCGGTGGCCAGCTTCTGCCAGGCCAGCGTGCCGAGCACGCCGAGGTTCAGCAGCAGCGACAGTGCCAGGGCGCCACGCAGGGTAGGGGTCGTCATCGGTTTCTCTCCATGGAATGAACAGGGCGCACCGGCCATCGCCTCAGCGCGGGATCTTCACGCGGTCCTCGTCGAAGTCGCCGCGCTCGGCGTCGCGGTGGCAGGCCACGCAGTTGAAGCGGCCACCGACCGCCTCGCGGGCGAACTTGGCCTCGCTGACCTCGTGGTGCTTGCGCTCGAACCAGCGGGTCTGGCTGATGCGCGGCGGCTCGCCGGCGGTCGGCGACGGCTCGACCGGCAAACGGTTGGCGGCCGAGGCGCGGACCAGGAAATCGAGGATTTCCTGTTCCTGCACCGGGTCCAGCGAGGCGTTGCTGCCGTAGTGGTCGCCGAGGGTGCGCATCTGCTCGCGCCAGGCATCGGCCGGCAGCAGGCCGGGCGAATAGAGCATGTGGCAGGCGGCGCATTCCTCCTTCCACACCAGCGGTGCGTCGCTGGGCACGGCCAGGCGCTTGGGTCTCTTGTAGCCCTTGCGTTCGTGATGTTCGTCGTCGTCGGCCAGGCTGAAGCCGCCGAGGGTCAGCGCCAGGGCCAGCCCGGTGAGGGTGGCAAGCGCAACGATGCGTTTCATGGGCGTGCTCCTACTTCAGGCCAGTGATCCAGCTGATGAAATCGCCTTTTTCCTGTGCCGTGCATTCGCGGGCGAAGACGTCGTCGCAGTTGCGGCGGAACCACTTCTCGACCTTCTTCAGGTCGGTGAAGCGCTCGGGGTTGGCCACCGGTGCCAGCGGGTCGACCTTGCGGTGCGCGGGGGTCTTGCCGGCCTGGCGCGGGTCGGCGGTATGGCAGGTGGTGCAGCTCATGGTCTTGCCGTTGCGCTGCTCCTCGGCGAAGTACAGCGCCTTGCCGCGCTCGGCGGAGAAGCCGGCGAAGGCCGGATCGGCCTGGCGCGCCTGGGTGGCGTAGCCGGGCAAGAGCGGGTGTTCGGTTTCGGCCAGGGCGGGCAGGCTGAGGCAGCAGGCCAGGGCGATCCAGTGGGCTTTCATAAAGCGCTCTCCAGGTGGGTTGAGCGCAGCCTAGCCGGCGCTTCTTACGCGAAGCTGAACGCCGCGCGGCGATGGCGTTCAGCTTCGCTTCAGCTCGGCGGCCTACAAGTGCGGCATCCATCAGAGAGGATCGCCGTCGTGGCCGTTTTCAACCGTTTTCGTCTGTTCCACTGGCTGTTGGCCGGTTTCTTCGTCGCGGTCTACCTGACCGGCGACGATGCCGAGCTACTGCATGTCTGGCTGGGCTACGGCCTGGTCGGGCTGCTGCTCGCGCGGCTGGTGATTGCCCTGCTGCGCCCGCGTGGCTTCCCGCGGTTACTGCCGGCGCAACCACGCAAGCCGAGCCTCGGCGCGTTCGGCAGCTGGCTGACCTTTGCCACCCTGGTCAGCCTGGCGCTGGCCAGCCTGATCGGCCTGGGCATGGTCGATAACGGCGACGTGCTGGCCGACCTGCCGGGCGTCAGCCCGGAGCTGTTCGGTGCCGCCAGTGACATCGATTTGGTCGGCTGGCTGGGCGACCCCGAGGAAGTGCACGAATTCTTCGCCAACCTGGCGCTGACCCTGGTGGGCCTGCATATCGGCTACGTGCTGCTGCTGCGCCGCAAGCTGGCCTGGTCGATGCTGCGTGGCCCGCGCCAGCCGGCGCCGGCGAGTGGCCCGGCGCCTGCCGCAGTGGTCGCGGCGCCGGCCTTCACTACGCTCGAGGTCAGCGCGCGCCAGGCCGAGACGGCCGATAGCGCTTCGTTCAGCCTGCGTGTGCCGCCGGCGCTCAGGGAATGCTTCGCTGCGCAACCGGGGCAGTTCGTCACCCTGCGTGTGCCCTGCGCCGAGCCACCGCTGCTGCGCTGCTATTCGCTGTCGCAGCCGGTCGGCAACGACGGCACGCTGCGTATCACGGTCAAGCGCGTGCCCGACGGGCGCGCCTCGAACTGGCTGCTCGACCAGCTTCGGCCGGGCGCACGCCTCGAGCTGCTGCCGCCGGCCGGTGTCTTCGTTTCCAGGGATCTGGATGGCGATCACCTGCTGCTCGGCGCCGGCAGCGGTATCACGCCGCTGCGCGCGATCCTCGAGGCGGTGCTCGAGCAGGGGCGCGGTCGGCTGTTCCTGTTCTACGCCAGCCGCGATGCCGAATCGCTGATCTTCGCCGACGAGCTGGCCGCGCTCGCCGCACGCCACCCCGAACGGCTGCAGCTGTGCATTTGGCTCGACGCCGAGCAGGGCGTGCCGAGCAGCCGGGCGATCGCCGAGAAGATCGCCGGCTGGCCGCGCGTCGAAGCCTTTGTCTGCGGCCCGCAGGCCTTCATGGACGGCGCCGTGCAGGCCCTGGCCGAGCACGGCGTGGAGCCGGCGCGCATCCATCTGGAGCGTTTCGCCAGCGCCGCGCCTGCCCCCGCGCGAGGCAACCAAGCGCGCGCCAGCCGCCTGCAGGTGACCCTCGACGGGCGCCGCCGCGAGCTTGACGTACAGCCGGGCGAAGCGCTGCTCGAAGCCATGGAGGCGGTCGGCCTGCAACCGCCGCAGGCCTGCCGCTCCGGGGTGTGCGGCGCCTGCCGCTGCCGGGTGGTGGAGGGCGAGGCGCGCATGCGCAGCAACCTGGTGCTCGATAGCGCGCAGCTGCGCCAGGGCTGGGTGCTGGCCTGCCAGGCCGAGCCGGCCAGCACCCGCCTGGCGGTGGAGTACTAGTGGCCTGTGCGGCTAGTTGGTTAACTCAAGTTCGGATGCACGAGGTTCCGAGACAAGGCGCCGCGACGAGTCATAGCAGGGCTATGGCGAGGAGTGGCAACGCAGTAGCGGGGCCTCGGGCGCCGAAATTGACTAACTGAACTAGCCAAACAGGCCACTAGAGTGGCTCAGCCGGCCTGCTGCACCGGCAGGTCGTGCTTCTGCCAGGCGGTCCAGGAACCGGGCACGTTGACCACGTCGCGGAAGCCATGGCGCTTGAGGATGCTCGCCGCGATCGATGCGCGGTAGCCGCTGCCGCAATAGGCCGCCACGGTCTTGTCGCGATCCAGCCGGTCGAGCTGCTCGGGCAGGTGGGCGACAAAGGCGTGCTGCGCGCCCGGCACCCGGCCCTGGCGCACCTCGTTGTGGCTGCGCACGTCGAGCACCTGCACCTGGGGGTCGCCGCGGCGGCTGTCGAGTTCCTCCACCGTCCACTCGCGCACCCGTTCCAGCGGCAGGCCGGCGTTCTGCCAGTCGGTCATGCCGTTGCGCAGGTAGCCTTCGACGCGGTCCAGGCCGATGCGATAGAGCTGCAGGGTGGCCTGCTGCACCTCGGCGCTGTCCTCGCCGACCAGGTAGATCGGCCGCTGGTCGTCGAGCATCCAGCCGGCCCAGTTCACGAACTCGTTGCGCAGCGCGATGTTCAGCGCGCCGGGCACGTGGCCGCCACCAAAGGCGAGGATCGAGCGCACGTCGACCAGTTGCACGGCCTCGTGGTCGAGGGTGCGCTGGCGGAACTCCTCCGGCGACAGCGGTGCCGGCAGCGCGGGGCCGGCGCTGAGCGGCGCCGGGCGCGCATTGAGCTGCTTCAGCCGGGCATAGTGGCGCGGCGGTTCGGGCATCTCGGCCAGCAGCCAGTCGACGAACTCGGCTTCGCTGCGCGGCTTGAGCGCCGGGTTGAACAGCAGCTCGTTGCCCAGGGTCGAGTGGCGACGGTCACCGATCGACTTGCCGCAGGCCGAGCCGGCGCCGTGGCAGGGGTAGACCTCCATGCGCTCGCCCAGCGGCAGGTAGCGCTCGAACAGGCTGTGGTGCAGCTGTGCGGCGAGTGCGCGCTCGCTGCCGGCGCCGAGCAGGTCGGGGCGGCCGACGTCGAGGTTGAACAGGGTGTCGCCGGTGAACAGGGCGAAGGGCTGTTCGCCCTGCTGGTTGTCGCGCAGCAGCAGCGAGATGTGCTCCGGGGTGTGCCCAGGCGAATGCAGCACTTGCAGGCTGACCTGGCCGAGGGCGAAGGTTTCGCCGTCCTCGGCCTGGTGCAGGGCGAAGCCGTAGTCGTCACTGCGCCCGCCGACCAGCCGGGCGCCGCAGCGCGCCGCCAGGGCCTGGGCACCGGAGACGAAGTCGGCGTGGATGTGGGTCTCGAACACGTAGGCGATGCGCAGGCCGCGCTCGCGGGCCATGTCGAGGTAGACGTCGATGTCGCGGCGCGGGTCGATCACCGCGGCGATGGCGGCCTTGCTGTCGCCGACCAGGTAGGACAGTTGCGCAAGGCCCGGGGTGTAAAGGGGTTCGAAGACCAGCATTGGAAACCTCCCGATTCGGCTTGTACCGATGTGGAGACCCATACCCCCACCCGTGTTCCCGGCAGGGGACGGCCGGTCGGCGTCGGCCGGGCCGCAGCCCGGCCGGCGCGCATTACCAGAGCGGCAGGCTGTAGCTGATGATCAGGCGGTTCTCGTCCAGGTCGCTGGCATAGTTGCTGCGCGTCGTCGCGTTGCGCCAGCGCAGGCCGAGGTTCTTCAGCGGCCCGCTCTGGATGACGTAGGCGATGTCGGTGTTGCGCTCCCAGGTCTTGCCCTCGCCGAGCCCGGCGCCCCGCTCGACGTTGTCTCCGGACAGGTAGCGGGTCATCAGGCTCAGGCCGGGAATGCCGAAGCCGGCGAAGTCCAGGTCGTAGCGCAGCTGCCAGGAGCGCTCGTCCTGATTGCCGAAGTCGTTGATCTGCACCAGGTGCATCAGCGAATTGTCGGCGCCGGAGAGGTAGGCGAAGCCGGTATCGCCATCGAGGCGCTGGTAGCTGGCGCTGAAGGTGTGTTGCGCGTGCTTGTAGCTGAACAGCAGGCCGAAGGCGTCGGCGTCGACGTTGCTGCCGCCGTCATCGGTCTGATGCACGTAGCGCAGGTCGGTCTTGAAGCTGCGCCCCTCGCCGAGCGGCAGTACGTGGACCAGGCCCAGGTTGTGCTCCCGGTAGATGTCCTCGAGGCCGCCGTAGTAGTAGCTGGTGCTCAGCTCGGCCGACCAGGCGTAGCGGCCGCCGGCAAACAGGAACTGGTCGCTGCTCGTCTGGCGGCCGAAGACGATGTTGCGCTTGCCGCCGTTGAAGGCGGTCATCTGCTCGTTGTCCGAAGAATTGCGCTGGTTGACCCGGTCGAGCTTGCCAGCATCGAGGGTCAGGCCGTCGATCTCCTTGCTCTGCAACCAGGCGCCGCGAAAGGCCTGCGGCAGCAGGCGACTGTCGTTGCGCATCACCACCGGCAGCAGCGGCTGCAGGGTGCCGACGTGCAGGGTGGTGGCAGACAGCCGCGCCTTGGCCGTCAGCCCGGCCGAGCCGTAGTCGTCCTGGGCACGGTTGGGCGCCTCGCGGTCGCTCTGCAGAAGGCCGGTGCCGACGCGGTCGGGGCTGGAGTCGAGCTTCACCCGGAGCAGGCCGATGGCGTCGAGCCCGAAGCCGAGCGGGCCTTCGGTGTAGCCCGATTCCATTTTCAGCATGAAGCCCTGCGCCCATTCCTCGGCCTTGGACTGGCCGTCGCCGGAGCGAAAATCGCGGTTCATGTAGAAGTTGCGCAGATCGATGCTGGCCTTGCTGTCCTCGACGAAGGCGGCGCTGGCCGGGCCGGCGACGGCCAGGGCGAGGGCGCTGGCGAGCAGCGGGCAGACGGATCGATGGTGCAGTCGCATGGTGTGTCCTCTTGTTGTTGTTCTGTACCGGCACTGGCCGGGGCCGTGTGCGCACGGCCGCAACAGGCGGAGCGAAAGGCGTGCCAGCCGTGCGGCATCGTCGGTAGCGGTCGCCCGCCGGCCCGTGGCGAGGCCTGCAGGCAGTCAAGGCGAGGGATGGACATGTCCAGTTGGCTGGACATGTCCATCAGGGCTGACGGCTGGTCGGCTCGGGGTGTCCAGCTGGCTGGACGCTGCCTGTCAGCGGTGTGCACCCCGGATGGGGCTGCAGACAAAGCTCTCGGCGCGGTTGACGTCACCCTTGCCGACATAGCGTGGCCAGCTCGGGTACTCGCATAGCGGCCGCGTGCGGCCCGGCACCCCGACCGTATCGGTGACGGTCTGGCGGCGTGGCGCACGGCCGTGCTCGACCCAGGCCTCGAGGGCGCTCAAGGAGTCCCAGGCGGCGTTGAATTGGGTACTGGCGGCGTGGCCATAGCCGGGGATCTCGTAATAGCGCAGGAACTGGCGTGTCTTGCCCGGGCCCATGTCGCGGCGGATGCGCCGGTAGTACTCGGCGCTGGCGCGGCTGCTGACCAGCTGGTCGGCGGTGCCATGGGCGATGAGCAGCTTGCCGCCGGCTCTGGCGAAGGCCGAAAGGTCGGTGCGGTTGACGTCCTGGCGCAGCGACAGCTGATCGATGCGCGCCTGCCAGGGGCCGGGCCGCTGCGGGTCGAAGGTCAGCGAGTCGAAGGCCGGGTTGCGTGTCACGAAGTGGCGGATCCACTCGTCCCAGAAACCGGCGTGGTAGGGCGCGCCCTCCTCGAAGCCGGTGCCATGCGGCGGCATCGGGTAGGCCGGCGGCAGGGTGTTCAGGCCCAGCCGGTTGACCACCTGCTGCAGGCCACTGCCGGGGCGGCCGAAGTCGGTGCCCCAGGCGTTGAAGCCCGGGTAGCCGCGTTCGCCGCTGGCCAGCGGCCTGGCGAAGCGGATCGGCGTGTCGATTACGCGCAGGGCGGCGATCTGCGCATCCGACAGGCAGCGCTCGCCGCCCGCGGCGCCGCCTCGGCAACGCAGCGGGCGGCCATCGAGCCGGGCCCGCGCGGGGTCGAAGCGCGCATTGCAGGCGGCCTGGTGGCTGATCACGCGGTCGCGCACGCCGTCCAGCTGATCGCAGGCCTGCAGCGCCGCCTCGAGCAGGGCGGCGCGCTGCTCCAGGCTGGGAAAGGCACCGGGTGCGGCCAGGGCGCGGCTGATGCGGCCGAACTGCAGGTTCAGCGCGGCGGCGTTGTAGGCGGGGTAGAGGGCGATCGCACCCTGGAAGTCGGTCGGCCATTGCTGCACCATTGCCAGCGCCTCGCGCCCGCCGGTGGAACCGCCGGCGAAGTAGCTGCGTTCGGGCGCAGCGCCGTAGCGCAGGCGGATCACCTCGATCGCGGTGTCGCGGGTCTTTTTCAGCGCGTCGTGCGCGTAGTTGGCCAGCGCTTCTTCGTTCCAGGCGAAGGCGCCGGGGTGCAGCGGGTCGGCGACATGCCCCGAGTCGCTGCCGAACACCGCATAGCCCCGGCCCAGCGGTGTGGGCCGGCCCAGCGGGCCGGCCGGAACGTTGCCGGCGACGTTCGGCACGCTGCCGTTGTAGCCGCCACCGCCGAGCATCAGGGCCTTGCGGTTCCAGCGCTCGGGCAGCGCCAGGCGCATGCGGATCGCCGGTGCGGCGGGATCGACCGGGCGAATCTCGGCGCTCAGGTCGCAGTAGGCCGGAGTCGTGCCGTCGGCCGGCCTGGCCACGGCGGCGGTGACCTGCGCACCACGGGTCGGCAGGGCGATGGCCTCGGCCGGTATGCCGGTGCCGATCAGCTCGGCGCAGCCGGCGGCCGTAGCCGTTTCGCTGGCCAGGGCAAGGCAAAGCGAAGCCAGCGGCAGGCCGACGCGAGCCAGTGCAAGAGGGGGTATCGAAGGCATGGATGGGTCCTTTTTCTTGTTATCGATCGGTTGCGTCAAGGCGACGCAAGGACCGCTCAAGCCAATGCCATGCCAGTGAAACGAAGGGGGCGCGCGAAGGCGATGATCGGTCGCCCGGCGCGGCGGCACCGGGCGCCAGGCGCGGCTAGTTGAAGCGGGCGTTCGCCCCGCCGAGGCTGAAGCGCCCGGCACCAAGCAGCAGGATCGCCAGCGAGCCGAACAGGAACAGCGCCTGCAGTTCGATCGCCCAGCCGCCCATCGGCCCCAGCGAGGCCAGCTCGGCGCGGTGCGCCAGGGCCAGGGCGACCAGCATGTTGCCCAGCATCAGCAGGGCGCCGAGGCGCGTGTACAGGCCGAGGATCACCAGCAGCGGGCCGACCACCTCGCCGAGGTAGACGCCATAGGCGAGCACGCTCGGCAGCCCATGGCCGGCGAGCATGCCGGCGATGCCGTCGACGCCATGCAGCAGCTTGTGAATCCCGTGCAGCAGAATCAGCACGCCCACGGCCAGTCTCAAAACCAGTTTGCCTGCATCGTCGGTCATCGCATCCCACCCCTGACGGCGCCGGAAATCGGCGGCCCTGCCATGAAGGTAGAACAGCCGGCCCGATCCTGCCGCGGTTCAGCGCCCGCCGATGCCGTGCAGCTGGAGCTTGCTGTAGAGGCTTGCACGCGAGATCCCGAGCACCCCCGCGGCGCGCCGGCGATTGCCCGCGCAGGCCTGCAGGGCATGCTGCAGGGCCTGGCGCTCGGCTTCGGCCAGGGTCATGGCCAGCGGTGGCACGGGGGCGCCCGGTTCCGGCGAGGAAGCGACGGCAGCCGGCGCCGCGACGGCGACTGCCGGCTCGCCCTCGGTGACGGGCTCGGCGAGCAGCGGCAGCAGGTCGGTGGCGGTCAGCTGCGGGCCTTCGGCACACAACTGTGCGCGTTCGAGCAGGTTGCCCAGCTCCCGCACGTTGCCGCGCCAGGGTTGCGCGCAGAGCAGGGCCAGCGCCTCCTGGCTCAGCTCCATCGGCGCCTGCCCGGAGCGGTTGGCGATGTCGTCGAGCAGATGTTCGACCAGCGCCGGGATGTCCGTCGGGCGCTCGCGCAGCGCCAGGACGTTGAGCCGATAGTAGAGGTCGTCACGGAATTCACCGGCGGCCACCCTGGCCTCGAGGTCGATGTGCGTGGCGGCGATCACCCGCACGTTCAGCGGCTTGACCTGATTGGAGCCCAGCGGCTCGACCTCCTGCTCCTGCAGCACGCGCAGCAGCTTGGCCTGCAGCGCCAGCGGCAGGTCGCCGATCTCGTCGAGGAACAGGGTGCCGCCATTGGCGACCTCGAACTTGCCGATGCGCGCCTTGCGGTCGGCCCCGGTGAAGGCGCCGGGCGCGGTGCCGAACAGCTCGGCTTCCACCAGGCTTTCCGGGATCGCCGCGACGTTCACCGCGACGAAGGGGCCGCGCGCCCGTGGCGAGAGGTTGTGGATGCCCTGGGCGAGCAGTTCCTTGCCGGTGCCGGTCTCGCCGCGCAGCAGCACCGTGGCGTCGAGCTGCGCGGCCCAGCGGGCCTGGCGCTTGATCTCGCCGGCCGCGGCACTGGTGCCGATGAAGCCGGCGATGGTGTAGCGCGCACGGCGGGCCTTGGCCAGTTCGTTCTGGGTGGCCAGCAGCTGGGTCTGCAGGTGGCTGTACTTGGCCATCAGCGGCTTGAGGTGGCGGGCGCGGTCGAACAGCACGAAGCCCAGCGCGCCGACCAGCGTGCCGTCCTCGTCGCGCAGCGGGATGCGGGTGACCACGAAGTGCTCGCTGCCAAAGGCCATCAAATCGAGCATGCTCGGTTGGCCGCTCTGTACCACTTCGCGCAGGCGGCTGGCCGGCAGTACCTGCTCGACTTCCTTGCCCAGCGCGCTGGCCGGCTCGCGGATGCCGATCTTCTCGGCGTACTTGTCGTTCATCCAGACGATGCGCGCTTCGCGGTTGACCGCGATGGTCCCCTCGCACTGCGCATTCAGGTGATCGAACAGCAGCGGCATGGCCATGGCGCGAAAGCGCTCGGGCGATACGCCGATGATCAGGCCGTGTTGGTCCAGGTATTCGCGCGCGATGGCCATGGCAGCTCGGTCTCGTTCTTGTGCGACCGATTATGGAAGTGCGCCGCCGCCAGGGGCAAGGCGGCGCATGGCTCAGCGGCGGACCAGCAGCACCCCGGCTTCCATGTGGTGGGTATAGGGGAACTGGTCGAACAGCGCACAACGCTCGATGCGATGGGTGTCGTGCAGCTGGGCGATGTTGGCGGCCAGCGTCTCGGGGTTGCAGGAGATGTAGAGGATGCGCTCGAAGCGGCGGGCCAGCTCGCAGGTGTCCGGGTCCATGCCGGCGCGCGGCGGGTCGACGAAAATGCTGCCGAACTGGTAGCTCTTCAGGTCGATGTGGGCCAGCCGGCGGAACGGGCGCACCTCGTTGAGGGCCTGGGTCAGCTCCTCGGCGGAGAGGCGCACCAGTTCGATATTGCCTGCGCCGTTATCCGCGATGTTGGCCAGCGCGGCGTTGACCGAGGCCTTGCTGATCTCGGTGGCCAGCACCCGGCGCACGCGGGTGGCCAGCGGCAGGGTGAAATTGCCGTTGCCGCAGTAGAGCTCGAGCAGGTCGTCGTCGCGCTCGCCGAGCGCCTCGTACGCCCAGCCCAGCATCTTCTGGCAGACCTCGCCGTTGGGCTGGGTGAAGGCGCCTTCCGGCTGGCGGTAGCGGAAGGTCCGCCCGGCGACCACCAGCTCCTCTTCCACGTAATCGCGGCCGATGACGATGCGCTTGCCCTTCGAACGGCCGACCAGGCTCACACCCAGCCGGGCGGCGAGCTGTTCGGCTTCGGCCTGCCAGGCCTCGTCCAGCGGGCGGTGATAGGCGAGGGTGATCAGCGCGTCGCCGGCCAGCGTGGTGAGGAATTCGACCTGGAACAGCTTGAAACCGAGGACTTCCGAAGCCTGCCAGGCGGCCTTCAGCTGTGGCATCAGCTCGTTGATGCGGCGGCTGGCGATGGGGAAGTCGTCGATCAGGATCGCCTTGTGCTTGTCGCCGGGCTCGAACATCGCGTAGTGCCGCTGGCCATCCTCGCGCCACAGGCGGAACTCGGCACGCAGGCGGTAATGCTCGCGCGGCGAGTCGAAGACCTCCGCTGCCGGTGCGGCGAAGGGCGCCAGCAGCTCCGCCAGCCGGGCGGCTTTCTCGGCGAGTTGGGCGGCGTAGGTGGCGGGGTCGAATTGCGGAGCGCTCATGATGGCTCTTGAAATGGTAGGTAGATCTTAGGTGGAAGGCGGTTTTTTCATCCACCGTTCGCGTGACAAAGGTGGATGGAAAAACCTCATCCACCTGCGCAACAGCAAGGGCGCGGATTGTACGGCGCGCCGGCGCGGGTTGTCAGGGCTGGTCCGGTCCCGCACGGGGCTTTGGTGGGCTGAAGCCCACCCGACGCCTGAGCGTTGTGCGGGGACGGTAGGGTGGGCTTCAGCCCACCGCTACCAGGCGCCATCAGCCGTTGAAGAAGCCCAGCTTGATCACGAACAGCGCCGAGAGGATCCACATCGCCGGGCTCAGCTCGCGCCAGCGGCCGGCCAGCAGCTTGATGGCGGTCCAGGCGATGAAGCCGAAGGCGATGCCGTTGGCGATGGAGAAGGTCAGCGGCATGGCCAGCGCGGCGATGGCCACCGGCGCGGCGACGGTGAGGTCGTCCCAGTCGATGCCGGCCAGGCTGCTCATCATCAGCACGGCGACGAACAGCAGCGCCGGGGCGGTGGCGTAGGCTGGCACGGCGCCAGCCAGCGGGGCGAAGAACAGGCTGAGCAGGAACAGCAGGGCGACCACGCAGGCGGTCAGGCCCGTGCGCCCGCCGGAGCTGATGCCGGCGGCCGACTCGATGTAGCTGGTGGTGGTCGAGGTGCCCAGCGCGGCACCGGCCATGGTTGCGGTGCTGTCGGCCAGCAGGGCGCGGCCCAGGCGCGGCATGCGGCCGTCCTTGTCCAGCAGGTCGGCCTTCTGCGCGACACCGATCAGGGTGCCGGAGGTGTCGAACAGGTCGACGAAGAGAAAGGCGAAGATCACCGAGAGCAGGCCGATGTCCAGTGCGCCGGCGATGTCCAGTTGCAGCAGGGTCGGCGCCAGCGACGGCGGCATCGAGACCACCGAGCCCAGTTCGGAGAGGCCGAGCACGATCGACAGCCCGGTGACCAGCAGGATGCCGATCATCACCGCGCCGGTGACCTTGCGGTAGGCCAGTGCGGCGATCACGAAGAAGCCCAGGCAGGCCAGCAGTGGCCCGCCGCTGGTGAGGTCGCCGAGGCCGACCAGGGTGGCCGGGTTGTCGACCACGATGCCGGCGTTCTTCAGCGCGATGATCGCCAGGAACAGGCCGATGCCCGCGGCGATGCCGGCGCGCAGGGCCAGCGGAATGCTGTGGATGATCCACTCGCGGATCTTGAAGATCGACAGCGCGAAGAAGATCGCACCGGAGAGGAACACGGCGCCCAGCGCGGTCTGCCAGGTGTAGCCCATGGTCAGCACCACGGTGTAGGTGAAGAAGGCGTTCAGTCCCATGCCCGGCGCCAGCGCGATCGGGTAGTTGGCCAGCAGGCCCATCACCGCCGAACCGATGGCCGCGGCCAGGCAGGTGGCGACGAACACCGCGCCGTGGTCCATCCCGGCCTCGGCAAGGATGCTCGGGTTGACGAACAGGATGTAGGCCATCGTCAGAAAGGTCGTGAGACCGGCGAGGATCTCGGTGCGCACCGTGGTGTGGTGAGCCTTGAGTTGGAACAGCTTTTCCAGCATGGGATTTCCCTTGTTTACCGGTCTTGATCGGAGACGTTCGCGCGCTCTTTAGCAAAGCCCAAGGTCGCGCCAGTGGCAAAAGCCGCGGATATTACACCGCCAGCCGGTAGCGGTGCAGCGCCGCGAGCGTCGCAGCCGATCAGTCGTCGCCGGCGTGCGCGGGGCCCTCGCTCGCGCCCGTCCAACCGCCCCCCAGCGCGACGAACAGGGCGACCTGGGCGGTGGCCAACGCCGAGCGCCCGGCGACCGCGCGCTGGCGCGCCTGGAGCGCGCCGCGCTGGGCGTCGAGCACTTCGCTGAGGTTCACCTCGCCGACCCGGTAGCTGCGCTGGGCCAGGGCATAGGCGCGCTGGCGATGCGCCAGGGTGCGTTCGAGCGCGGCGTGCCGCCGGGTCTGCCCGTCGATCCGCGCCAGCGCGCGCTCGACCTCTTCCAGCGCCTCGGCCAGGGCCTGCTCGAAACCGATGTAGGCGCTGCGGTTCTCGACATCGGCCAGGTCGATGGCCGCGCCGCGCCGGCGGTAGTCGAGAAACGGCAGGCCAAAGGTCGCGCCGACCCGGGCGAAGTTCGACGCGCTGGAAATCGCGTCCCCCAGGGCCAGCCCCGAACGGCCGACCGCGGCCTGTACGGCCAGGGTCGGGAACAGGTCGCGGCGTGCCGCCAGCGCCTCCAGTTCGCTGCCGCGCAGGCGTGCCGCCTCGGCGATCAGGTCCGGCCGTCGGCGCAGCAGGTCGATCGGCTGGCCGGCCGGGATGGGGCCCTGCGCCAGCGGGATCGGCGCCGGCTCGGCCAGCCGGGCGGCATGGCTGCCCGGTGGCTCGGCCAGCAGCGTATCGAGTGCGAGCCCGGCTTCGGCCAGGTCGATCTCCAGCGCGCCGAGCTCGGCTTCAAGCCCGGCGCGCTCCGCCGCGGTGGCCTCGACGTCCAGGCGGGTCACTTCGCCGGCATGGAACAGCAGCCCGGCGATGCGCTCGAGTTCGCGGGCAATGGCGATGGCCTCGACCAGCAAGGCGCGCTGCGCCGCCAGCGCCCGCAACTGCAGGTAGCCCTGCGCGGCGTTGGCGGCCACCGCCAGGCGGGCGGCGACCGCCTGCGCCTGGGCCGAGCGCAACGCCTGGCCGGCGGCCTCGCTGCGGGCTCGGGTGGCGCCGAACAGGTCGAGCTCCCAGGTGGCCTGCAGGGCCAGCTCCCAGCTGTCGAAGCTGATCCAGTCGTCGTCCGGCACGATCTCGGCGAGCGGGCCTTCGGCCGGCGCCTGCTGATCGTTCTCGATCCATTGCCGGCTGGCCGAGCCGGGCAGGTCGAAGGTCGGGAACAGCCCGGCGCGCGACTGGCGCAGCTGCGCGCGTGCCGCCTCGACCCGCTGCATGGCCAGGCGCACGTCATGGTTGCGCTGCATGGCGCGCTGCACCACGGCGCTCAGCTGCGGGTCGTCGAAGCGCTGCCACCAGTCGGCCAGCGCCTGCTCATCGAGCGGGGCGGCCGAGGCCGGGCCGAACCACTCGGGCGGCAGCTCGGGCGGCGGTTGCGGCGGGACGCTCGTGCAGGCAGCAAGCGCCAGCGTGGCCGCCAGCACGGCGGATAGGGCAGTGCGAGCCATCATGCGGTTTCCTCCGCGCGCACGCGCATGAACAGCAGGTACAGGCAGGGCACGGCGAGCAGGGTCAGCAGCGTCGCGAAGCTCAGGCCACCCATGATGGTGACGGCCATGTTGGCGAAGAACGGGTCGAATAGCAGTGGGATCATGCCCGCCACCGTGGTGCCGGCGGCCATTACCACCGGGCGCAGGCGCGAGGCGGAGGCTTCGACGATGGCGGTCAGGCGCGGCACCTGGTCGTCGATCTGCCGATCGATCTCGTCGACCAGCACCACCGCATTCTTGATCAACATGCCGGTCAGGCTGAGCAGGCCGAGCAGGGCCATGAAGCCGAACGACTGACCGGTGACCAGCAGGCCGAAGGTCACCCCGCAGATGGCCATTGGCACCACCAGCCAGATCATCAGCGGCTGGCGCACGCGGGCGAACAGCAACACGGTGACCAGCACCATGGCCAGGTACGGCGTGGCCAGTGTGCTGGCCAGCGCCTGCTGCGCCTCGCTGGACTGCTCGTAGTCGCCACCCCATTCCAGGCGGTAGTCCGGCGGCAGGTCGAGGCTCTCGATCAGCGGACGAATACGCTGATGGGCGGCGTTGGTGTTTTCGCCGTCCAGCGGCTCGGCGCGGATGGCAATGGTGCGCACCCGGTCGTAGCGGCCGATGAGGGTGTTCTCGGTGACCGGCTCGACGCCGTCGGCGACCTGGGCCAGTGGCACGTAGCGCGCGCTCGCCGGGCTCCAGATCAGGCGTTGCAAGAGGTCGTCGTCGCTGGCGCGGTCTTCCGGCGCCGCGCGCAGCAGGATCGGTACCAGCTCGTCGCGCTCGCGCAGCTGGCTCACCTGCTGGCCCTCGCTGGCCACCGACAGCGAGCGCGCGACCGCCTGGCGCGTCAGGCCGGCATCGGCCAGCCGGTCGAGCGCCAGGCGCGGCTGCAGGACCGGCACCGGCTGGCGCCAGTTGTCGCGGATGTTGAACACCCGGCCCTGCTCCTCGAGCCGGCGCTGGCCCTCGTTCGACAGGGCGCGCAGGGTGGCGATGTCCGGCCCGCTGATGCGGGCCTCCAGCTTGGATTCGGCGTTGGGGCCGAACATGAACTGCATGGCCGCGACGTCCGCCGAGGGGTAGCGACGCGGCAGGCGATCGTTGATCTCGCGCACCAGGCCCTCGATGCGTTCGGCGTCGCGGGTGCGCACCAGAAAGTGCATCAACGCCGAGTTCGGCTGCTCGGGCATGTAGGTGAGCATGAAGCGCGAGGCGCCGGCGCCGACGAAAGTGGAGACGTCGGTGACGCCGTCGAGCCCGGCCAGGTACTGGCCGACCTCCTCGGCGGTGCGGCTGGTCTCGCGGATATGGGTGCCCTGGGGGAGGAACAGGTTGACGTAGAAGATCGGTGTGCTCGACGGCGGAAAGAAGCTCTGCGGCAGGCGGGTGAAGCCGAACAGGCTGAGCGCGGTCAGGCCGACCAGCACCGCGACCGTCAGCCAGGCGTGCCGCAGCACGCCCCGCACCAGCCGGCGGAAGCGGTCGTAGAGCGGGCCATGGTAGGGCTCGTCGGGTTCCTTGTCGCTGTCTGGCTGGCGCGACTCGAGCAGGTAGTGACCGAACAGCGGGACCGCCAGCAGCGCCAGCAGCCAGCTCAGCAGCAGCGAGACGGCGATGACGAAGAACAGCGAGAAGAGAAACTCGCCGGTGGTGTCCTGCGACAGGCCGATGCCGGCAAAGGCCAGGATGCCGATGATGGTCGAGCCGAGCAGCGCCCACTGGGTCTGGCGCAGCGTCTGCTGTGCGGCCTGCAGAATGCTCTGCCCGCGTCGCTGCTGGATCAGCATGCCATCGCAGACCACCACCGCGTTGTCCACCAGCATGCCCATGGCGATGATCAGCGCGCCCAGCGAGATGCGTTCGAGCTCGATGCCGGCTAGCCACATGACGAACAGCGTGCCGAGCACCGTGAGAAACAGCACCGCACCGATGATCGCGCCGGCGCGCAGGCCCATCGCCAGGCACAGCACGCCGACCACGATGGCCACCGAGAGGAAGACGTTCAGCGCGAAGCTGTTGACCGATTCATCGACGATGCGGTGCTGCTGGTACAGCGGGTGCAGTTCGGCGCCGACCGGCATGCGGTAGTGGATGGCCTCCAGCGTGGCCTCCACGCGTTCGCCGACCTCGACGATGTTGCTCCCGGAAATGCCGCTGATGCCCAGCGTCAGCGCCGGCTCGCCGTTGTGCCGGATGATCTGCCGCGGGCGCTCGGCATAGTCGCGGCGAATGCTGGCGATGCTGCCCAGATCGACCCGCCCGTCGCCCTGGCCGACCGGCAGCGCGCGCAGCTCATCGAGCGAGTCGAAGGCGCCGCTGGGGCGCAGGCGCAGGAAGAACTGCCCGCTCTTCACGCCGCCGGCTTCGACCGCAGCGTCGGCGTCGGCCAAGGCCGCGGCGATCTCGTCGGGGCCGATGCGCAGCGCGGCGAGCTGCGCCTGGTCGACCTGGACGACGATCTGCTCTTCCTGCACGCCGGCGATCTCGACCTTGCCCACGCCGTCGGTGGCCAGCAGGCTGCGGCGCAGTTCCTTGGCCAGTTCGTGCAGCTCGTGCGGTGTCATGCCTTCGCCGGTCAGCGCATAGAAGATGCCGTAGACATCGCCGAAGTCGTCGTTGACCTGTGGCGGGCGCGCGCCGGAGGGCAGGTCGCCCTGGGCGTCGCCGACCTTGTTGCGCAGCTCGTCCCAGATCTGTGGCAGGGCATCGCCGGCATAGCGATCCTGGATTTCCACGCGGATTTCGGAGAGTTCGGGCAACGACCGCGAGCGGATCTCCTTGACCTGCGACATCTGCTGGATGGCGCTCTCAAGCGTCTCGGTGACCTGTTGCTCGACCTCCAGCGCGCTGGCGCCGGGGTACTGGGTGTTGATCACCGCTTCCTTGATGGTGAACTCGGGGTCTTCCAGGCGGCCGATCTCGAAGAACGCCACCACGCCGCCGACCAGGCAGGTGAGCACCAGTATCCAGACGTTGACGGCACGAGTGATCGCGTAACGGGCGAAATCCATCGGCTCAGTTCCGCTGCCGCGCTTCGATGGCCTGGCCCTCATGCAGCTTGCTGGCGCCGGCGACGACCAGCGGGCGCCCACCCTCGAGCCCGTCGCCGGCGACCAGCGCGTCGCCTTGCTCGATCGCCTGCAGCTGTACGCGATGCCGGCGGGCGCGGCCGTCGGCGGCGAACCACAGGTAGTGGCTGCCGTCGCTGGCGGTCTGCAGCGCCGCCAGCGGTACACGGAAATGCTCCGGCAGCGGTGCCTGCAGCGCCACCGGACGGACCAGCTCGACGCGCATGGCCATGCCGGGCAACACGTTGACCTCCTCAGGCGACTCGCCCTGCAGGATCAGGCGGTAGGTGCGTGCGCCCTCCTGCGGTTGCGTGCTGTGTTCCTTGTAGCGCAGCGGCAGGCTGAGATCGGCGATCACCAGCCGGCCCTCGGCCTCCAGCTCGGGGCCGAGCGGCAGGCTCAGCGCGGCATTTTCCGGGAGGTCGACGGCGACCTCGACGTGGCCGTTGTCCTGCATGGCGAACACCGGGGTGCCAACCGCGACGACCATGTCCGGCTCGACGAGGCGGCGGGCGATGACGCCGTCGAACGGTGCCTTCAGGCGCGTGCGAGCCAGGTCACGCAAGGCACTGTCGCGCGCCACGCGCGCCGCCACGGTATTGGCCTGCAGCGGCTCGACGGCCGCCGGGGCGAGGATGCCCTCGGCGAGCAGCTCGCGCTTGCGCGCCAGGTCCGCCTCCAGCTGGGCCAGGCGTGCCTTCGCCTCGCGCAGCTGCAGCTGATAGTCGGTGCGGTCGAGTTCGGCCAGCAGCTGGCCGCGCTTGACGTGCGTGCCTTCGTCGACGGCGATGCGCTCGATGCGGCCGGGCACCTCGAACGACAGCTGGGTACTGGTCACGCTCTGCACCACGCCGGCGAAACGCAACGGTTCGGGCGCCGGGCGGGCGGGCTGCAGCGGCTCGACGATCGCCACCCGCGGGGGCTGCGCGGCCGGCTCGCTGTCGTCGGCACAGCCGCCGAGCACCAGCAGGCAGGGCAGCAGCGCAAGCCAGCGGTGCAGCGGTCGGACGGAGGAAGAGGAGGGCATCCGGGCTCCTGGACGTCGAATCGTGGCGGGGACGGCGGGCGCGGCCGTCCGGGACCTTCTGTAGAACACCGCTCGTCGGCAGGAGTTCGTCACGCGAGCACACCCCGGCCCGGCTACGGCGAACCAACCCGCCTGGCGTCCAGTCAGTCAAGACAGGCCGACAACCGCCGGCCATGATCGAGACAGGAGTGGGAATGGACAGCGTGGATCTCGCCGTCCTGCGCCGCGCCCGGCAGTGGCTGGGCGACGGTCGGCAGGTATGGCTCTACACCGTGGTCGAGACCTGGGGCAGCGCGCCGCGGCCGGTCGGCTCCCTGCTGGCGCTGCGCGAGGACGGCCGGGTGGAAGGCTCGGTATCCGGCGGCTGCGTCGAGGACGATCTGCTGGCGCGTATCGGCGACGCGCCCGAACGACAGCGCTGCGAGCTCATCACCTACGGCGTCAGCAAGGAGGAATCGGCGCGCTTCGGCCTGCCCTGTGGCGGCACCCTGCGCCTGGTGCAGGAGCCGCTACGCACGGTCGCCTGGCTCGACGAGCTGCTTGCGCGCTGTTCGGCGCACCAGCGCGTGCTGCGGCGGCTGGACCTGCAGAGCGGCCGGGTCGAGCTGCTGCCGGCCGACGTCCAGACGCAACTGCGCTTCGACGGCCAGACCCTGCAGGCCCCGTTCGGCCCGGCCTGGCGGCTGCTGCTGATCGGTGCCGGGCAACTGTCGCGCTACACCGCCGAGCTCGCCCTGGGGCTCGGCTTCGAAGTGCTGATCTGCGACCCGCGGCCCGGTTACCGGCATGACTGGCCGGCGGCGGTACGCTTCGTTTCGGGCATGCCGGACGACGCGGTGGCGGCGATCGAGCCGGACGCCCACACCGCCATCGTCGCACTGACCCACGACCCGCGGCTGGACGACATGGCGCTGCTCACCGCGCTCGACTCGGCGGCGTTCTACGTCGGCGCCCTGGGGTCGCGGCGCAACAGCAAGGCGCGCAAGGAGCGCTTGCTCGCGCTGGGCCTGCAGGCGAGCGCCGTGGCGCGGCTGCATGGGCCGATCGGCCTGGCCATCGGCAGCCGCACGCCGGCGGAGATCGCGCTGTCGCTGATGGCGCAGGTCGTGGCCATCCGCAACGGGGCCGGCGAGACGCTCGCGCAGCGCTGTGCCTGAGCGGTCGACGAAGCCGCTGAACGATGGATGCGCGCGGCCGGTCGTAACCCCAGATGCACGGATGCCGCCCTTGAGCCACCTGACCGTGAGGCTGCCATGAGCCAGAACCTCCCCGAGGCAGGCGCACCCGCCGCCTGCCACATCACGCTCGAGCTGAACGGCGAACGCCGCGAGCTCGATGTCCAGCCCTGGACCACCCTGCTCGACCTGCTCCGCGACCACCTGGGCCTGACCGGCACGAAGAAGGGCTGCGACCACGGCCAGTGCGGCGCCTGCACCGTGCTTGTCGACGGCCACCGCATCAACAGCTGCCTGAGCCTGGCGGTGATGCAGGACGGCGCGCAGGTGACCACCATCGAAGGCCTGGCCGACGAAGACGCGCTGCACCCGATGCAGGCCGCCTTCGTTCGCCACGATGCCTTTCAGTGCGGCTATTGCACGCCCGGGCAGATCTGCTCGGCGGTAGGCTTGGCCAACGAGAACCGGGCCCGGACCCGCGACGAGCTGCGCGAGCAGATGAGCGGCAACCTGTGCCGCTGCGGCGCCTATCCGAACATCCTCGCCGCCATCGAGGACGCGCTGCCGACCCTGCGCGGCCAGGGAGGCGACGCATGACGCCGTTCAGCTATCACCGCCCCGAGGCGATCGACGAGGCGCTCGCGCTGATCGGCCCGGACAGCCGCTTCATCGCCGGCGGCACCAACCTGCTCGACCTGATGAAGGAAAACGTGCTGCACCCGCGCCGGCTGATCGACATCAACCGCCTGCCGTTGCGCGAGATCACGCCGACGCCCGAAGGCGGCCTGCTGATCGGCGCGCTGGTCGGCAATGCCGAGCTGGCCTGGGACCCGCGCATCGAGGCGCGCTACCCGCTGGTGGCCAAGGCGATCCTCGCCGGCGCCTCGCCGCAGCTGCGCAACATGGCCAGCACCGGCGGCAACCTGCTGCAGCGCACCCGCTGCTACTACTTCTACGACGCGCAGACACCCTGCAACAAACGCGAACCGGGCAGCGGCTGCCCGGCGCGCGACGGCCTCAACCGCATGCACGCGATCCTCGGCGCCAGCGAGGCCTGCGTGGCGGTGCATCCGTCCGACCTCTGCGTGGCGCTGGCGGCGCTGGGCGCGCAGGTTCATACCCAGGGCCCGCAGGGCAAGCGGCGCATCGATTTCGCCGACTTCCACCGCCTGCCGGGCGACGAACCCTGGCGCGACAACAACCTCGATGAGCGCGAGCTGATCACGGCCGTCGAGCTGCCCGCGCAGGGCTACGCCAACCACTGCGCCTATCTCAAGCTGCGCGACCGCGCGTCCTATGCGTTCGCGCTGGTCTCGGTGGCCGCCGCGCTGGATCTCGACGGCGAGCAGATCCGCGGTGCGCGCATCGCCCTGGGCGGTGTGGCGCACAAGCCATGGCGCGTGATCGAGGCCGAGCAACTGCTCTGCGGTCGCCGGGCCGAACCGGCGGCCTTTGCCGAGGCCGCCGAGCGCCTGCTGCAGGGTGCTCAGCCCCTGGCCGGCAATGCCTTCAAGATCGAACTGGCCCGGCGCGCGATCGTTCGCGCGCTCGGCGAAGCCGCAGGAGGAACCCCGCGATGAATACCCTCGCCGCACCCGTCGGTCAGCCCCTGGCCCGGGTCGATGGACCGCTGAAGGTTACCGGCCAGGCGCGCTACGCCGCCGAATTCGATACGCCGGGCCTGCTGCATGGCGTGGTGGTCTGCAGCAGCATCGCCCGCGGCCAGGTGCTGTGCATCGATACCCGCGAGGCCGAGGCGCTCGATGGCGTCGTGCTGGTGCTGACGCACGAGAACCGCCCGCCGGTCGCCAGCTACGACAAGCCCTACCAGGACGACGATGCCGCCGATGGTTCGCCGTTTCGCCCGCTGTTCAACGACCGCGTGCTGTACAACGGCCAGCCGCTCGCGCTGGTCGTCGCCGAAACGCGCGAACTGGCGCGACATGCGGCGTCGCAGGTGCGCATCGAGTACCGCCAGGAGCCGCATCAGACCGACCTGCTGGCCGTCAGCGAGCAGGCGCACGAGGCCCCCGAGCCGCCGCCGGAGCCGCGCGGCGATTTCGCCGGTGCCTTTGCCGTCGCGCCGGTGCGCGTCGAGTGCGAGTACCAGACCCCGGTCGAACATCACAACCCAATGGAAACCCACGCGTCCACGGTGTTCTACCAGCCCGACGGCGAGCTGCTGGTGCACGACAAGACCCAGGGCGTGCAGAACTGCCAGCGCTACCTGGAAAAGGTGTTCGGCATGCAGGGGCGGATCCGCGTGCTCGCGCCTTTCGTCGGGGGCGCCTTCGGCTCGGGCCTGCGCCCGCAGTACCAGCTGCCGCTGGCCGTGATGGCGGCGCTCAAGCTGCATCGCTCGGTGCGCGTGGAGCTGACCCGCCAGCAGATGTTCACCTTTGGCTATCGGCCACGCACGCTGCAGCGCCTGAGCCTGGGCGCCGATCGCGATGGCCGTCTGCAGGCGCTGGCGCACCAGGCCATCGGCCAGACCTCGAGCTTCGAGGACTTCACCGAGCACGAGGTGGACTGGTCGGGCATGCTCTACGCCTGCGACAACGTGCAGCTGGGCTACCGGCTCGCTTCGCTGGACGTCTACACGCCGCTGGACATGCGCGCCCCCGGCGCGGCGATCGGCGTCTTCGCCCTCGAGTGCGCGATGGACGAGCTGGCCTATGCGGCGGGCGTCGACCCGCTGGAACTGCGCCTGCGCAACTACAGCGAGCTCAACGGCAACCAGGGCAAGCGCTATTCGAGCAAGGAGCTGCGTGCCTGCTATTCGCAGGGTGCCGAGCGCTTCGGTTGGTCGCGCCGGCCGGCGGCCCCGCGCAGCCTGCGCGACGGCGACCAGCTGATCGGCATGGGCATGGCCACCGGCGTCTGGGAGGCGCTGCAGATGCCCGCCAGCGCACGGGCCTGCATCGATGCCGATGGCCGCCTGCAGGTCAGCAGCGCCACGGCGGACATCGGTACCGGCACCTACACGGCGATGACCCAGATCGCCGCGGCCGCGCTCGGCCTGCCGATGGAGCGGGTCGACTTCCGCCTGGGGGACTCGAGCCTGCCGCAGGCACCGCTCGAAGGTGGCTCGGCGACCGTTTCCTCGGTGGGCAGCGCGGTGCACCAGGCCTGCCTGGCGCTGCGGCAGAAGCTGCTCGATGCCGCCCAGCAGTCACCGGCCTCGCCGTTCACCGGCGCCGGCATCGACGATGTCGCCTTCAGCAACGGCAGCATGCGCCTCAAGCGCCCGCCGTATTCGGCGGTCGAACTCGAGCGCATCGTCGAGGTCAGCGGGGCGCTGGACGCCGAGGTGCGCGTCGAGCCCGGCGAGCAGCGCAAGAACTGGGCGACCGGCACGCACTCGGCGGTGTTCGTCGAGGTGCGGGTGGATGAAGCGCTGGGCACGGTGAAGGTCAGCCGGGTGGTCAGCGCGGTGGCCGCCGGGCGTGTGGTCAATCCGAAGACCGCGGGCAACCAGATCGTTGGCGGTGTTGTCTGGGGCATCGGCCAGGCGCTGCACGAGGAAACGCTGATCGACCATCGCCTGGGGCGCTACATGAATCACAACCTGGCCGAGTATCACCTGCCGGTGAACGCCGACATCCCGGAGATCGACGTGATCTTCGTCGAGGAGCACGACAGCGTGGTCAACGACCTGGGCTCCAAGGGCGTCGGCGAGATCGGCATCGTCGGGGTCGCCGCAGCGGTGGCCAATGCCATCTACCATGCCACCGGCAAGCGCGTGCGCGAACTGCCGATCACCCTCGACAAGCTGCTCTAGCGGAGCGCGCACGGGCGTTGCCCGCGCCGCTCAGTCGGGCTCGCGGTGCAGCCGGTCGCGGTTGGCCAGCGTCGGGAACAGCTTCATCCAGGCGCCGGTGACCAGCAGCGTGCCGGCGCCGCCGATCACCACCGCCGGCACGGTGCCGAACAGGTGTGCGGTCAGGCCGGACTCGAATTCGCCGAGCTGGTTGGAGGCGCCGATGAACAGCCCGTTGACCGCGCTGACCCGGCCGCGCATGGCGTCGGGCGTCTCCAGCTGCACGAAGGCGCCGCGGATCACCATGCTGATCATGTCCGCCGCGCCGAGCACCACCAGCACGCCCAGCGACAGCCAGAACGAGGTCGACAGGCCAAAGGCGATGGTCGCCAGGCCGAACACCCCGACCGCGGCGAACATCACCCGGCCGACCTGGCGGTTGATCGGGTGGCGCGCCAGCCAGAGCGACATCAGCAGCGCACCGGCGGCCGGAGCCGCGCGCAACAGGCCGAGGCCGGACGGGCCGGTCAGCAGGATGTCCTTGGCGAATACCGGCAGCAGCGCGGTGGCACCGCCCAGCAGCACGGCGAACATGTCCAGCGAGATGGCGCCGAAGATGTCCGGGCGACTGCGGATGAAGCGCATGCCGGCCAGCAGGTTGTCCATCGCCGGGCCGCTCTGCTTCGCTGGCGCCGGGCGCCCCGGCAGGCTCAGCATCAGGCTGCAGGCCAGGGTGAAGAGTACGGCTACCGGCGCATAGACCCACAACGGGCCAATGGCGAACAGCAGCCCGCCAAGCGCCGGCGCGACGATGGTCGCGGTCTGCATGGCCGATGACGAGGCGGCGACGGCCGGCGGGAACAGCGCCGCCGGCACCAGGCTCGGCAGCAGCGCCTGGGTCGCCGGCCCCTCGAACGCGCGCGCCGTGCCGAGCAGGAAGGCGAGCACGAAGATCATCTCGCGGGTCACGCCCAGTCCGCCGGCGCCAAGCACCAGGGTCACCGCGATGAGCCCCTGCAGGCCCTGGCACAGCGCGGCGACCCGGCGGCGATCGAAGCGGTCGGCTACATGCCCGGTCCAGAGAATGAACAGCAGCCGCGGGGCGAACTCGGCCAGGCCGACGAGGCCGAGGTCGAGCACGCTGCCGGTCAGTTCGTACAGGTGCCAGCCGATGGCCACGGCCAGCATCTGGAAGCCGCTGGCGGTGAACACCCGGGCGAACCAGTAGCGAATGAAGGGGCGCTGCTGACGCAGCAGCGGTTTGACGGACGTGGACATCGGGTGGTCGCCGGCAGGGCAGGGCCGGCCAGCCTAGCATGCCGGCCGCACCGTTCAGCCGGCGGCGGCGCTGTCGGCGAGCAGGCCGCGCTCGACAAACACCGCCCTGGCCGTGCTCATGCGGTTGAGCGCAGCGGGAAAACCGGCATAGACGGCCATCTGGATGATCACTTCGATGATCTGCTCGGGGGTGCAGCCGACATTCAGCGCACCATGCAGATGCACGGCCAGCTGAGGCTGGCAGTGGCCGAGCGCGGTCAGTGCCGCGACGGTGGCCAGCTCGCGCTGCGCCAGGTCGAGGCCGGGCCGCTGGTAGATGTCGCCGAAGGGAAATTCGATGACGTAGCGGGCCAGGTCCGGGGCGATCGCCTGGAGGCTGTCGATGACCTTGCGGCCGGCTTCGCCGTCGATGCGTTCAAGTGTGGCCAGGCCTTCGCGGTAGCGGGTGGATGCGGGCATGTTTTCGTCCTCTGCGGGTAGATGACGAAAAGCCTGCGCCCTGGAGTGAACTCCAGGTCAAGCGTCGGTGGGGTGGCGGTACAGCTCGATCTTCGCCTGCAGGGCGGCGAGGTGCTCGCGGTCACGCGCCAGGCGCGCCTGCAAGCGTTGCGCATGGGCCTCGAGCAGCGCCTGGCGAGCGGCGCGTGTGGCGTCGCCCTGCTCGCGCAGGTCGGCGTAGCGAAGGATGTCGCCGAGCGCCATGCCGGTGTCCTTCAGGCGCAGGATGAAGCCGACCCATTCGACATCGCGCGCGCCGTAGACACGGCGGCCACTGGCGTCTCGCACGGTGTGGCGCAGCAGGCCGATCTTCTCGTAGTAGCGCAGCGTGTCGGCCGACAGCCCGGTGCGTGCGGCGAACTGGCCGATGCTCAGCCGTGGTGCCGCCTCGCTCATCCCTTGATGGCCCGCAGGATGACGAACTTGGGCGTCGCGGCGACCTGCTCGACCTTGCCGAACAAGCGCTTGAGCTTGTGGTGGTACCCCAGGTGGCGGTTGCCGACGATCCACAGCTCGCCGCCCTTGGCCAGCGCCGCCCGCGCCTGGGTGAACATGCGCCAGGCGAGGAAATCGCCGACCACCTGCTGCTGGTGGAACGGCGGGTTGCACAGGACCAGATCCAGCGAGGCCGCGGGCTGTTCGGCCAGGCCGTCGCCGGCGCGGATGTCGGCCGGGCGTTCGCCGTGGACTGCCTGCCAGTTCTCGCGCGTCGACTGCACCGCCATGTAGCTCTCGTCCACCAGGGTCAGCTCGGCCTGCGGATTGCTCAGCGCGTAGACGATGCCGAGCACGCCGTTGCCGCAGCCGAGGTCGGCCACGCGCAGGTTGCCCAAGGCCCGGGGCAGGTGCGGGAGGAACGCGCGGGTACCGATGTCCAGGCCCTCGCGACAGAACAGGTTGGCCTGATTGGACAGCTCGATGGATGGTCGCTCCAGGCGGTAGCGCGTCGGATAAGGCGAGACCGGCGCCGGTCGATCGACTGGCGTGGCGCTGAGCAGACGGGCCTTCTTTACCGCCAGCGAGGCCTGTACCGGGCCGATGTAGCGCTCCAGCAGGTCACCGGCGGCGCGCGGCAGGTGCTTGACCATGGCGCCGGCGATCACCTGGGCGCCGGGGGCGAGCTGGCCGTGCAGACGGATCAGCTGTTCCTCGAGCAGCGCCAGGGTCTTCGGCACGCGGATCAGTACGCGATCGAAGGGGCCCCGGGGTGTCTCGCTGGCCGGTACGAAGCGCACTGCGTCGGCCGCCAGGGCATTGCGCTCAAGGTTTTTCTGCAGTGCCAGCCAGCCCAGATGCGAGTCGCCGCTGCTGGTCACCTGCGCATGCCCGGCGAGCGAACAGGCCAGCGCACCGAAGGCATCGTTGAGCACCAGCACCCGGGTTTCGCCCGGCAGATGCTGTTCGGCCAGCTGCGTCAGCAGGTATTCGTCGGCCGCGTCGAAGGCCTGCAGCGGCTCGTTGGGCTGCTCCGGTTGGCGGACCAGGTCGAGGCTGGCGAGGGGCGTTTGCAGAATAGGCATGAGAACTGGCGGTGTTTGTCGACGTCGGAAAGAGGTATCAAGACGCTATACGGGCGAGGCCCGAAGACGCTCGGAGGGAGCGAAGTATGACCGCCAGCGAAGAGAAGTTCACCCGCCAGCGGCTGCTCGAAGTGCAGACGCTGACATCCAATCTGTTCACCCTGCGCACCACGCGCGACCCCGGCTTTCGCTTCACGGCCGGGCAGTTCGCCCGGCTTGGCGTGCGCAAGCCCAGTGGTTGCATCGTCTGGCGCGCCTACTCGATGGTCTCGGCGCCGCACGACGAGTTTCTCGATTTCTTTTCCATCGTAGTGCCGGACGGCGAGTTCACCAGCGAGTTGAGCCGGCTCTCGGTCGGCGACGAGCTGCTGGTCGAGAAGCAGGCCTTCGGCTTTCTCACCCTCGATCGCTTCCCGGACGGGCGCGATCTCTGGCTGCTGGCCACCGGTACCGGCATCGCACCGTTCCTCTCGATCCTGCAGGATTTCGAGGCCTGGCAGCGTTTCGAGCGCATCGTGCTGGTCTACAGCGTGCGCCAGCAGCGCGAGCTGGCCTACCAGCAGCTGATCGCCGACCTGCCGCGGCGTGAGTACCTCGAAGGCCTCGGCGACAAGCTGACCTACCTGCCGGTGGTGACCCGCGAGCAGGTCCCCGGTGCGTTGCACGGGCGCATCACGCAGCTGATCGAGACCGGCGAACTGGAACGCGCCGCGGGCCTGGCGCTGAGCCCCGAGCATTCGCGGATCATGCTCTGCGGCAATCCACAGATGATCGAGGATACCCGTGCGGTGCTGAAGACGCGGGACCTGCAGCTGGCGCTGACGCGACGGCCGGGGCAGGTGGCGGTGGAGAATTACTGGTAGGGCGGCTTGTTCATCTGCGCCGCGTGGAAAATCGCTGCGCGCGTTTTCCACCCTACGCCTGCGAGCTGCGAGCTGCGAGCTGCGAGCAGGGTGGATGGCCGAATCCATCCACGTGGGCGGTGGTTGGGGTTCGAGGCCCAGTCGTTGCCCGCATGGCGCGCGCCAAACGACAGAGCCCCGCCGGGTGACCGGCGGGGCTCTGGCCTTATCGCTAGCTTGCTCGCTGCCGTCAGACCACGCCCTGGGCCAGCATGGCGTCGGCGACCTTGACGAAGCCGGCGATGTTGGCGCCTTTGACGTAGTTGATCCGGCCATTTTCCTCGCCGTGCGCGACGCAGGCGTGGTGGATCGACTGCATGATGCCGTGCAGCTTGGTATCCACCTCGCCGGCGGTCCAGTGCAGGCGCATGGCGTTCTGGCTCATCTCCAGGCCGCTACAGGCCACGCCCCCGGCATTCGACGCCTTGCCCGGCGCGTAGAGGATGCCGGCTTCGAGGAACAGGTCCACGGCTTCCAAAGTCGACGGCATGTTCGCGCCTTCGGCCACGCAGATGCAGCCGTTATTCAGCAGCGCGCGGGCGTCATCTTCGTCCAGCTCGTTCTGCGTGGCGCAGGGCAGGGCGATGTCGCAGGGCAGGTTCCACGGGCGCTGGCCGGCCAGGTAGGTCGCGCCGAAGTGGGCGCCCATTTCCTCGAGGCGGCCGCGACGGACGTTCTTCAGGTCCATCAGGTAGGCCCACTGTTCGCCGGTCAGGCCGTCGGGGAAGTGCAGGGTGCCGCCCGAGTCGGACAGCGAGACGACGCGGCCGCCCAGTTCCATGACCTTCTGCGCGGCATATTGCGCGACGTTGCCGGAGCCGGAGATCGCCACGCGCTTGCCGTCGAAGCTGCTGTGACGGCTCTTGAGCATTTCCTCGGCGAAGTACACGCAGCCGTAGCCGGTGGCTTCCGGGCGGATCAGGCTGCCGCCGTAGGCCAGGCCCTTGCCGGTCAGCACCGAGGTGAACTGGTTGGCCAGGCGCTTGTACTGGCCGAAGAGGAAGCCGATCTCGCGCCCGCCGACGCCGATGTCGCCGGCCGGCACGTCGAGGTCGGCGCCGACGTGGCGATACAGCTCGCTCATGAACGACTGGCAGAAGCGCATCACTTCGTTGTCACTCTTGCCCTTGGGATTGAAGTCCGAGCCGCCCTTGCCGCCGCCCATGGGCAGCGACGTCAGGGAGTTCTTGAAGACCTGTTCGAAGGCGAGGAACTTGAGTACGCCGAGGTTGACCGAGGGATGGAAGCGCAGGCCGCCCTTGTACGGGCCGATGGCGCTGTTCATCTGGATGCGATAGCCGCGGTTGACCTGGACCCGGCCCTGATCGTCGACCCACGGCACGCGGAAGATGATCGCGCGCTCCGGCTCCACCATGCGTTCGATGATGCCGGCCTGCAGGTAGCGCGGGTTGGCTTCGAGGAAGGGCCAGAGGCTGCGTACCACCTCCTCGACCGCCTGATGGAACTCCGGCTGGTGCGGATCGCGTTGCTTCAGGCGAGCGAGAAAGGAATCAACGGTCTCGAACATGGAAGGGCCTCTCACGTGACCGCGCACGGCAGTCGATCGAAAAATTGGGGTCGGCGACTGTAACAAAGCGTCTTTGCACCGTGAAAGTGCGTTTGCAGGTTGTCTGTTCGTTCATGGTACGCTCGCATGCACAAAAAAATGACACTGCTGCGTCACTGGCGGAGGACGACAGGCGGCCGGACGCGCGCACGCTCTCGCCTGCGTCTCGGCAACGTTGTGCTGGAACGGCTTGCCGCGGTTTGCGGCGGGCGGCTCAGCGCCGGCAAGGTACTTTGCTACCAGATGTGTCGGAGCGAGTGCCTGGTGGCTCGGTGGCGAGCCGGGGGACAGCTAGGGGAGGGGTTGCCGAGTGCGCTCAGTCGGCGCGCTCGCAGCGATTGCGGCCACTGCGCTTGGCCTTCAGCAGGGCGACATCGGCGCGATTGATCGCCTTGGAGTAGTTCTCTTCGCGCTGCAGTTCAGCCAGGCCTATGCTCACCGTGACCGACAGCGGCTCGTCATTGGCGCGCACGACCAGGGCTTCGAGCGCGCGCCGCAAGCGCTCGGTCACCAGGGCGGCACGCTCCGCGTCGGTCTCGGGCATGAGCACGAGGAATTCCTCGCCGCCCCAGCGTCCGCAGAGGTCGTGATCGCGCAGCTCGGCTTCCATGACCCGGGCGATCTCGATCAGCACCTGGTCGCCGACCTCATGGCCGTAGTCATCGTTGATGCGTTTGAAGTGATCGATGTCCAGCAATGCCAGGCACAGCGGCCGTGTATAGCGCCGGGCCCGCTCGCTTTCCTCGCGCAGCCTTTCGGTGAGCAGGCGACGGTTGGCGATGCCGGTCAGGGCATCGTGTGTCGAGGCTTCCTTCAGCGCGACGTTCAGGTCGCGCATCATGCTCTGGTAGCGATCGGAAATGCGTGCGACCTTTTCCAGCCGGTGCAGCTGCTTCTCGAAGCGCGCGGTCATGCTCAGCTCGCGCTCGCGGGCAATGCTCTGATAGCCGTCGGACAGCCGCGCGATACGCTCGATACGCTCGAGCAGGTCGCGGTGCGCACCCCACAGGCGAGCCAGGGCATCGTGCAGTCGATGCGCCTCGTGCTCCGGTTCGGCCAGCAGTTCGGCGATTTCCTGCTCAAGGGGTTGCGGCCCGCGCATCAGACAGCCCTCAGTCTTGGCTCAGAATCGAGAAGGGAAAGGTGCAGTCTTCCTTGAATTCTTCGGCCAGCTCCATGACCCGCTCGTTGCGCGTGTCGTAGTGCCAGTTCACGCCGACCCTGCGGCCCTGCTGGTGTGCGGCCTCGAGCAGGTCGAAGATGTCCATCATGGCCTTGATGCTGCTGGTGTTCAGGTACAGCAGGCGCAGTTCGAGGCTCAGCGGGCGTTCGGCTTCGGCGAGAAAGCGTTCGATCCAGGCAAAGACCTGATGAAACAGCTCGTAGGAATTCTCGGGGTAGGAGTCGCCCTGCATCGAGACGGTGCCGGCGGCCCAATCGGACTGGATGGCAGGAGTGGACTGGCTGCCGGGAATGGAAAAATCGTTCATATCGTGCGTGCTCTGAAAATCAAATGACCGCGCTCAGGCTGATGAAGTGAAGGCCGTCGGTGGCCGGCTGCATGGCTGCACGCAGGGGCTCGCTGGACTTGCGGGCGATGTCGATCAGACCGAGGCCGGCGCCGGACACGACGTGCTCGTCGCGCGGCTTGCGCAGCTGCTCCTTGTACATGGCCTTGAGCGCCGGCTTGTCCAGCTGCGCCAGGCTGGCCACGGCGGCCAGCAGCGTCTCGCCGTCGGCCTGCTCGATCAGGTTGCCGGCCGAAACCACATAGCGGCCCTGCTCATCGCGCGAGACGACCACGGTCGCGCCGGCCTGCTGGTCGCTCCAGTTCTTCCCGCGGGTGTAGTGGCGGATGTTCTGCGTCATCTCGACGTAGACGGCGAACACGTCCATGGCCGAGGACGGGTGCGCGTGCTCGGCCTGCATGTAGTTGCGCAGGGCGTTGCCGATCTCCTCGATCAGGCTGCGCGAGATCGGGCCGTTGAAGCACAGCAGGATCTGCTGCCGGTTGTAGTGTTCGCGCATGGCGAACAGGTCGATGGGTTCCATGGGGACTCCTGGTGGAACTCGTTCAATCGAAGCGAAAGCACAGCATGGTGATGTCGTCGCGCTGCGGATAGTCGCCTTGGTAACGCTCTAGCGCTGCGCTGAATGCCTCGCCCTGCTCGTCGAGCGGCAGGCGCGCGTGCTGACGGATCAACTCCTCGAACCGGCTGTTGCCAAAACCGAAGCCGTCGTCGCCACCGGCCTGATCGAGGAAGCCATCGGTGGTCATGTAAAAGGTCCGCCCGGGTCGCAAATCGACTCGGCTGTTGTGGTACTCACCGGCCCGCTTGTCGGCGATGGCCCGGCGTGCGGCTCGGATCTCCCGGACGTCTTCGCCGTCGCAATAGTAGAGCGCAATCTTCGCCCCGGCATAGACCACCTCGCGCTGCTGCAGATCAACGAAAGCGAGGCCCAGGTCCATGTTTGTCGCCAGTCCGCGTGGCATGCCCTCTTCTCGAAGCATCCCGCGCACGATCATGTCGGTGCGGCTCAGCGCGGCGGCGGGGTCTTCGATGCCGATGGCATCGAGCGCCTGGTCGATCGCCGCATGCGCGAGCATGGTCATCAGCGCGCCGGGCACGCCGTGGCCGGCACAATCGACGACCCCGAACAGACAGCCCCTTTCGCTCGCCCGGAACACATAGAAATCGCCGCCCACGACGTCGCGCGGTCGCCAGAGTACGGCATGCCGCTCGCCGAGCGTACTGACCATCTGTCGATTGGGCAGAATGGCGCGCTGGATGATGCTGGCGTAGTCGATCGAGTCGTCGATCTTCTTGTGCGCGGCGGCCATTTCGCGGTTGGCCTGTTCCAGCTCACGGGTACGCTCGCGGACGCGATCCTCGAGCTCGTGAGTATGCCGACGGACCTGCTGGGCCATCGCGCCGAACGCCGCGCTGAGCTCGCCGATCTCGTCGTCGCGATCGGTCGGCAAGGGCGCTCCGTATTCGCCCGCTGCCAGTGCCTGGGCGCTGCGGCGCAACTGGCGCAGGGGCTTGAGCACGCGCTTTTCCACCAGCCAGGCGCCGCCGCCGATGAGTGCGACGATCAGCAGCACGAACAGGGCGATGGCCGGTAGCAGCGGGCGCAGCTCGATGACCTGTGCGGTACTCAGGTCGACCACGCTGGCGACGAACCATTGCAGCTCGGGAATCCAGCTCAGCGCGAGCAGGCGCGGCGCGCCGTTGATCGCCACCTTGAGCATCATCACCTCGCCGGGTGCTTGCCGGGCGTCGCGCATCACACCCCGCACCTCGGTAGCATCCTCGGGGTCGGTCAACATTCCCAGCAGGCTGGTCGACAACGAGCGCCCCTGCGCGGCATTGAGGGTGACCAGGTCCTGGTCGGGGTGGATCAGGATCGAGCCATAGGCATCGAGCACCATCGACTCGACGCCGCTCTTGTCCGCTGCGGTGAACTGTTTGACGAAGTGACTCAGGTCCAGGCCGGAACCGACCAGGCCGAGCGCCTGGCCGTCGCTGCCGTGGACCAGTACGTTGAACCAGACCTTCAGCTCGCCGGTGACGACGGAGCGGTCGACATTGATCTGGTAGGGCGTGGTTTCGCGTAACGCCTGGAAGAACCAGGCATCACGGGGGTTGCCCTGTTCGAGTCGATAGCGAGGCTGCTGGCTCGGCTCCTGCCCCGGGCCGTTGGCGTAATAGCCTTGACCGCGGGCGGACGCCGCGAAATAGAGGTGATCGCTGAGGGTTTGCTGAAAGGCTGCGGCCTCCCGAAAGAACAGCTCGCGCCAGGCGGGATCCTGCTCGTTCTGCAGCCAGGCGAGGGTGATCTGCGAGCCAGCCAGGCGCTGGGCGAGTGCCAGCTCGCGCGACACCGGGGCGAACACCCGCTCGCGATTGAGCTGGACGAGGTTTTTCGCATAGGCCTCGCCAAAGCGACTCTGCACCCCTTCGAGTGCCTGGTAGCCAATGAATCCGGCAAAAGCGAACGCCAGCAGGCAGCTGAGCAGCAGAGCCAGCAACGATTTACCACGCAAGCCTAGAGCCGCCATGCGGGGGTCCCTTCGTCCGTCACGAGTTTTCAGACGCGGCGGTGGCACCGCGAGCTGGGCGAGTCGGCCGCCGATTATCCAGCTATTGCAGCAAAACGCCATCACCTGCGGCGATGGCGTTCGAACAAGGGAAGCCCCGGCAGGCTTCCCTCATGGCTCACTGCGCCAGCTTGCGGTACTTGACCCGGTGCGGCTGGGCGGCGGCGTCACCGAGGCGCTTCTTGCGATCGGCCTCGAACTCGGTGTAGTTGCCTTCGAAGAAGTACACCTTGGCGTCGTCCTCGTAGGAGAGGATGTGCGTGGCGATACGGTCGAGGAACCAGCGGTCGTGGGAGATCACGATGGCCGAGCCGGGGAAGTCCAGCAGCGCCTCTTCCAGCGCTCGCAGGGTTTCCACGTCGAGGTCGTTGGACGGTTCGTCGAGCAGCAGCACGTTGCCGCCCTGCTTGAGCGTCAGCGCCAGATGCAGGCGGCCGCGCTCACCGCCGGACAGGTCCTTGACGAACTTCTGCTGGTCGGCGCCCTTGAAGTTGAAGCGGCCGACATAGCCGCGCGAGGGCACCTCGTAGTTGCCGACGCGGATCATGTCCAGGCCATCGGAGACCTGCTCCCAGACGGTCTTGTTGCCATCGAGGTTCTCGCGGCTCTGCTCGACGCTGGCGATCTGCACGGTATCGCCCAGTTCGATGCTGCCGCTGTCGGGCTGCTCCTTGCCGGTGATCATGCGGAACAGCGTCGACTTGCCCGCGCCGTTGCCACCGATGACGCCGACGATGGCACCTTTGGGGATGCTGAAGGAGAGGTCGTCGATGAGCACGCGGTCGCCGTAGCTCTTGGTCAGGTGGTTGACCTCGATGACCTTGTCGCCCAGGCGCGGGCCGGCCGGGATATAAATCTCGTTCGTTTCGCTGCGCTTCTGGAATTCCTGCGACTGCATTTCCTCGAAGCGCTGCAGGCGGGCCTTGGACTTGGCCTGGCGCGCCTTGGCGCCCTGGCGTACCCATTCCAGCTCGGCCTTCATCGCCTTGGCGTGGGCCGCCTCCTGCTTGGCTTCCTGCTCCAGGCGCGCGGACTTCGATTCCAGCCACTGCGAGTAGTTGCCCTCGAAGGGGATGCCATGGCCGCGGTCGAGTTCGAGGATCCAGCCGGCGACGTTGTCGAGGAAGTAGCGGTCGTGGGTGATCGCCACCACGGTGCCGGGGAAGTCGTGGAGGAAACGCTCCAGCCAGGCCACGGAGTCGGCGTCCAGGTGGTTGGTCGGTTCGTCCAGCAGCAGCATGTCCGGCGCTGAGAGCAGCAGGCGGCACAGTGCCACGCGGCGCTTCTCGCCGCCGGAGAGGTGCTCGATCCTGGCGTCCCAGGCCGGCAGGCGCAGCGCGTCGGCAGCGACTTCCAGCTGGCGCTCGAGGTTGTGGCCGTCGGCGGCCTGCAGGATGGCCTCGAGCTTGGCCTGCTCGGCGGCCAGGGCGTCGAAGTCGGCATCCGGCTCGGCGTAGGCGGCATAGACCTCGTCGAGGCGGGCCTGGGCCTGCTTGATCTCGCCCACGGCCTCTTCGACGATTTCGCGTACGGTCTTGGCCGGATCGAGCTGCGGCTCCTGCGGCAGGTAGCCGACCTTGATGCCCGGCATGGCCCGGGCCTCGCCGTCGAACTCGGTGTCGACGCCGGCCATGATGCGCAGCAGCGTGGACTTGCCCGCGCCGTTCAGGCCGAGCACGCCGATCTTGGCGCCCGGGAAGAACGACAGGGAGATATTCTTGAGGATCTCACGCTTCGGGGGCACGACCTTGCTGACCCGATGCATGGTGTAGACGTATTGAGCCATGGAAACAGATGCCCGTGACAGTGGTGAAAAAGCATGGAAACCCGGCTCGGCAGGGCCGTCCAAGTCAAACGCGCAAAGCTACTCCATTGCTCGGGACAGGGCAAACCGCGCCCGGTTCCAGCTGGCGTCGCCGGCATGAGCGTGGCTCGTGGCCGCTTGACTGGCTTTCATACCGCAGCCTGCACGGATGCGTTAGAATCCGCGCCTTCTTCCCAACTGCCAGCTGATCTCAGAGGACACCCAATGTTCAGCCGTGACTTGACCATCGAACGCTTCGACGCCGAACTCTTCGCTGCCATGCAGCAGGAAGCCCAGCGTCAGGAAGACCACATCGAGCTGATCGCCTCGGAGAACTACACCAGCCCGGCGGTGATGGAAGCCCAGGGCAGCGTGCTGACCAACAAGTACGCCGAAGGTTACCCGGGCAAGCGCTACTACGGCGGTTGCGAGTACGTCGACGTGGTCGAGCAGCTGGCCATCGACCGTGCCAAGGAGCTGTTTGGCGCCGACTATGCCAACGTCCAGCCGCACGCCGGTTCGCAGGCCAACGCCGCGGTTTACCTGGCTCTGCTCAGCGCTGGCGACACCATCCTCGGCATGAGCCTGGCCCACGGCGGTCACCTGACCCACGGTGCCTCGGTATCCTCCTCCGGCAAGCTCTACAACGCCGTGCAGTACGGCATCAACGACCAGGGTCTGATCGACTACGACGAAGTCGAGCGCCTGGCTGTCGAGCACAAGCCGAAGATGATCGTCGCCGGCTTCTCGGCCTACTCGCAGAAGCTCGACTTCCCGCGTTTCCGCGAGATCGCCGACAAGGTCGGTGCGTATCTCTTCGTCGACATGGCGCACGTCGCCGGTCTGGTTGCCGCTGGCGTTTACCCGAACCCGGTACCGTTCGCCGACGTGGTTACCACCACCACCCACAAGACTCTGCGCGGCCCGCGCGGCGGCCTGATCCTGGCCAAGAAGAACGAAGAGATCGAGAAGAAGCTGAACTCCGCCGTCTTCCCGGGTGCCCAGGGCGGCCCGCTGGAGCACGTCATCGCCGCCAAGGCGATCTGCTTCAAGGAAGCGCTGCAGCCCGAGTTCAAGGCTTATCAGCAGCAGGTCGTGAAGAATGCCCAGGCCATGGCCCAGGTGTTCATCGAGCGTGGCTTCGACGTGGTCTCCGGCGGTACGCAGAACCACCTGTTCCTGCTCAGCCTGATCAAGCAGGACATCACTGGCAAGGATGCGGACGCCGCACTCGGCCGTGCCCACATCACGGTGAACAAGAACAGCGTGCCGAACGACCCGCGTTCGCCCTTCGTCACCTCCGGCCTGCGTATCGGTACGCCAGCCGTCACTACCCGTGGTTTCGGTGAAGCCGAGTGCCGCGAGCTGGCCGGCTGGATCTGCGACATCCTCGACAACATGGGCGACGAGTCGGTGATCGACGCGGTGCGAGCCAAGGTCGCGGCTGTCTGCGCCAAGTTCCCGGTGTACGGAAAGTAATCACCGGTCGCTCCAGGAAAGCCCGCGCAAGCGGGCTTTCTGCTTTTTGCGCCGTGCCAACGCTAGACTGTCCGTAGTCGGCAAGGAAGGCATTCGATGCACAAGCGCAGCTCGCGGGTGATTCTCCCGCCTCCGGTGATCTATCTGCTGTTTCTCGCGCTCGCCTGGGGCGTCGAGAGCCTTTGGCCGTTCCCGCTGCCGGACAATCTCTGGACGCGCTATCTGGGGTGGGGACTGATCGACGCCGGTGTGCTGCTGATGCTCTGGGCGGCGCTCCTGATGCTGCGGCGACGGACTACCGTCAATCCCTACGGCACGCCGCGGCGGCTGCTCGCCGATGGACCTTTTCGCTTCTCGCGCAATCCCATCTATCTGGCCGATACGCTGATCTACGGCGGCGTGGCGTTGCTCTGGGGCAGCCTGTGGCCATGGCTGCTGTTGCCCGCGCTGATCGTCGTGATGCAGCGTGGTGTGATCGGGCATGAAGAGCGCCTGCTGGGCGAGCTGTTCGGCGAGGAGTACCGTGACTACTGCCGGCGCGTCAGGCGCTGGCTCTAGCTGGCAGGGCCAGGGAGGAGAACCATGCAAGACAATTCCGAGCGTCGCCGCTTTCAGCGGATCGGATTCGAGGCCGAAGCCCTGTTAATCCAGGGTGAACGAGAATGGACGGTGCGCGTCCACGACCTGTCGCTCAAGGGGCTGCTGGTCGAATGCCCGGTTGGCGGGGGCGTGCAGAAGGATCTGCCGCTACAGGCGAGCATCCGCCTGGCCGCCGACGTGCAGGTCGAGATGGAGGTGTTGCCGGCGCACGAGCATGACGGCCTGCTCGGCCTGGCCTGCCAGCACATCGACCTCGATTCGATGACTCACCTGCGTCGCCTGGTCGAGCTCAACCTGGGCGATACCAGCCTGCTTGAGCGTGAGCTCGCCGCGCTGGGCGGCTAATCGGTCATTCGAACAGGGCGTCGAGGGCCTGCTCCAGGCGCGTCACGGCAATGATTTGCAGGCCGGGCGGGGCCTCCTTCGCCGCATTGCCCTTGGGCACGATGGCACGCTTGAAGCCGTGCTTGGCGGCTTCCTTCAGGCGTTCCTGGCCGCTCGGTACCGGGCGGATCTCGCCGGACAAGCCCACCTCACCGAACACCAGCAGATCGGTATCCAG
This sequence comes from Stutzerimonas sp. CXK-1, assembly GCF_057738225.1. Taxonomy (NCBI): domain Bacteria; kingdom Pseudomonadati; phylum Pseudomonadota; class Gammaproteobacteria; order Pseudomonadales; family Pseudomonadaceae; genus Stutzerimonas; species Stutzerimonas sp. CXK-1. The sequence goes on from NZ_CM173217.1 coordinate 822,090, forward strand.
CGGGCGATTGCGCAGGCTGGAGATGACTGCGGCCATCAAGGCGAGGTCCGCAGCGGTCTCCAGTACCTTCACGCCGCCGACCACGTTGATGAACACGTCCTGATCGTAGGTGGGGATGCTGCCGTGGCGGTGCAGCACCGCCAGCAGCATGGCCAGGCGGTTCTGATCCAGGCCTAGGGTCACGCGGCGCGGGTTGGCCAGGTGGCTGGTGTCGACCAGCGCCTGCACTTCCACCAGCATCGGCCGGGTGCCTTCCCAGGTGGCCATCACCACGCTGCCGGGCACCGCTTCCTGGGCGCGAGTGAGAAAGATCGCCGAGGGGTTGGTGACTTCCTTCAGGCCCTTGTCGGTCATGCCGAACACGCCGAGTTCGTTGACCGCGCCGAAGCGGTTCTTCACCGCGCGCAGCAGGCGCAGGCGGCCATCGGATTCGCCCTCGAAATACAGCACGGTGTCGACCATGTGCTCGAGCACGCGCGGGCCGGCCAGCGCACCTTCCTTGGTGACATGGCCGACCAGAAAGATCGCCGTGCCGCTCTGCTTGGCGAAGCGCACCAGCAGCGCTGCGCTCTCGCGCACCTGGGCCACGCCGCCCGGCGCCGACTGCAACTGCTCGGTGAAGATGGTCTGGATCGAGTCGATGACCATGACCTTGGGCTTTTCCAGCCGCGCGGTGGCGATGATCGATTCGATGCAGGTCTCGGTCATCACCTTGAGCTTGTCCTGCGGCAGGTCGAGGCGCCGTGCGCGCATGGCCACCTGTTGCTGGGATTCCTCGCCGGTGACGTAGAGCGCCGGGAAGCGCTGGGCGATGGCGCAGAGCGTCTGCAGGAGGATCGTGGATTTGCCGATACCCGGATCGCCACCGATCAGCACCACCGAGCCGTCGACCAGGCCGCCGCCGAGCACACGGTCGAGTTCGCCGGAGGCCGTGGAGAAGCGCGGTACTTCCTCGACGCTGACCTCGGCCAGGGTCTTGATGTTGGCCTGGTCTCCAGCCCAGCCGGCACGCCCCGAGGCAGCCGGGGTGGCCTCGACGACCGTTTCCACCAGGGTGTTCCAGGCGCCGCAGTCGCCGCACTGGCCGGCCCACTTGGGGAAGGTCGAGCCGCATTCGGTGCAGCCATACATGCGCTTGGCCTTGGCCATGGGAAACTCCGGTCGAGGAAAGGAGCCGCATGATAACGGCTGGCTTGATCGCCATCAGCTACAAGGCCACGGCCGCCGCGCGAGACTGTCAACAAAACGCACAGGAGTCTTTGCGATGCGCTATCTGCTGTTTGTTCACCTGCTGGGGGCGAGCGTCTGGGGCGGCGGCCATCTGGTGCTGCTGTTCAGCGTGCTGCCGGGTGCTTTGCGTGGGCGCGACCCGCAGCCGGTGCGGCGATTCGAGCAGCTCTACGAGCGTGTCGGTGTGCCGGCCCTGGTGGTGCAGGTGGTGACCGGACTCTGGATGGCGGGCCTCTGGCTGCCGCACGGGCAATGGTTCGGCAGCAATCCGATCGCCCGGTTGATTCAGGGCAAGCTGCTGCTGCTGGGGCTGACCGCCGTTCTGGGGCTGCATGCACGGCTGGCGTTGATTCCGCGGCTCGATGGCAAGCGTCTGCCTCAGCTGGGCCTGCACATTCTGCTGATCACCTTGACCGCCGTGGCGTTCGTCTGGGTAGGCGTCGGTTTTCGCTTCGGCGGGCTCTTCTAGCGCACTTGCCTGCGGAAACGAAAGGGCCCGCCGGAAGCGGGCCCTGGAGGTGCGCGGCGGTTCAGCCGCAGCAGCCGCCGCAGCAACTGCCCGAGGCTTTCTTGAGGTCGCGGGCAATCTCGTCCTTGAGCGCGACGCGCTGCATTTTCAGCTCATTGAGCGCTGCGTCGTCCAGCGTGTCGATGCCGTCTTCGACGCGGCAGATGCGCTTGTCCAGTTCCTCGTAGTCGTCCGCCTTGCGGGCGAACGCCGTGTCCTGCTGGCGCAGCCGCTGGAGCTGCTCGCGCTTTTCGGGGAAGTCCTTGATCAGGGGATGATGGTCAACGTGCATGGAAGCGCTCCAGATGAGAGGGGGGGCTAACATAACGCCCTGCCTGGGCCGTTGCTTTTGATCGCGATCAAGCCGCCGCGAAGCAGCGCCGCCCCTCGCTGCGCCTGTTGCTCTGGCCCGCGCGCCCGAGCGCCGTCTATGCTTGGCCTGATCGGGGAACCCTTGGCGGTACGCTCCGGTCAACGCAGCGGTCAATCACCTTCTGGAACAGGAATTCAAGATGAGCCTTCTCAACGAGTTCAAGGCCTTTGCCGTTCGGGGAAATGTCGTCGACATGGCGGTCGGGATCATCATCGGCGCGGCGTTCGGCAAGATCGTCTCGTCGTTTGTTGGCGATGTGATCACTCCACCGCTGGGCCTGTTGATCGGCGGCGTCGACTTCTCCGAGCTGGCAATAGTGCTGCGTGAGCCGGTCGGCGATGCGCCGGCGGTCACCCTCGGCTATGGCAAGTTCATTCAGACGGTCATCGATTTCACCATCATGGCCTTCGCCATCTTCCTCGGGGTCAAGGCAATCAATCACCTCAAGCGCAAGGAAGCCGAAGCGCCCTCCGCTCCGCCTGCACCAAGCAAGGAAGAGCTGTTGCTGACCGAGATCCGCGACCTGCTCAAGGAACAGAACGGCCGGCAGGGCTGAACGGCCGCCGACGGACGGCGCCCCGCAAGCGGGGCGCGTGCATCCTGTTGGCGACGATCAGAGCGGCTTGGGCGTTGCTTCGGTGCTCGCCGGCAGCAAGGGATAGGCCACCTTGGGCTGTTCGCCGGTCAGGCTGTGCAGGAAGGCGGTGATGGCACCGACTTCGCCGTCGCTGAGTTCGCGTCCCAGCTGACTGTCGCCCATGATCGCCACGGCCTGCTCCAGCTCCCAGACTTCGCCGCTGTGAAAGTACGGCGGAGTCAGCGCGACGTTGCGCAGCGGTGCGGCACGAAATACGTATTCGTCGTTCGCGGTGTTGGTTACGGCAAATCGCCCCTTGTCGCCCTCGGGCAGAATCTCGGCACCTGGTTTCTTGATCACGCCGAACGGAAAGTAGCCCTGGCCGCCGACATTGACGCCGTTGTGGCAGGCTGCGCAGCCACTGTCCATGAACAGGGCAAGGCCCTGCTTCTGCTTGGCATCGAGCGCGGCGTCGTCACCGCCGAGAAAGCGGTCGAATGGCGATTTCGGCGTCACCAGGCTGACTTCGAATGCCTCCAGTGCATAGGCCATGTTGTCGAAGCTGACGGGGTCCTTGTCGTTCGGGAAGGCCTTTTCGAACTCGGCGACATACTCGGGAATGCTCTTGAGCGTGGCGACCACGCGTTCGGGCGTGCTGTTCATTTCCACGCTGGCCTGGACCGGGCCCTTGGCCTGCTCCTGCAGATCCTTGGCGCGACCATCCCAGAATTGCGCAGCGTTGAAGACCGCGTTGAGCACGGTGGGAGAGTTGCGCGGTCCCTTTTGCCAGCCGTGGCCGATCGACGTCGGCACGTTGTCGCTGCCGCCGATCGCCAGGTTGTGGCAGCTGTTGCAGCTGATCACATGGCTGCTCGACAGGCGGGGATCGAACCAGAGCTTGTGGCCGAGCACGGCCTGGGGCTGACTGACCGGCTTGCCACGGACTTCGCTTACCTGATCGGGAATCGGTTTGAACACCGCATTGGCCCGCTCGCGCAGATCGTTGGCGGCTGAGGCAGTGGTTGTCAGTAGGAGGCTACCGATTAGGACGCTTAGCTTGCGCATGAGACACGACTCCTTGTTTGGGTGGCTCTAGCTAGCCGCTTCTCGCTGCAGCCGGGCTTGACCTGGGTCAAGCTTGGCTGGCTGGTCGTGCGGGGCAAATGTCACAGCATGTTTGCGCCGCATCTGGCCAACTGTCCGTGAACCTTGCGAGCCGTATCGACCCTCGCCAGAATGGCGGATCGATTTGCGGCCTCGCGCCACCCCTGCAAGGAATTCCGATGTCCCAACCTGTCGCTGCCGGGCTGCGCCTGGCACCCGATGCGCTGACCCGTCCCTTCGATCCGAGCCAGTTCAGCTTCACCACCACCGATGAACTCGAACCCTTTTTCGGCGTGCTTGGCCAGGAGCGCGCCGTAGAGGCGCTGCAGTTCGGCGTTGCGATGCCCCGTCCGGGCTACAACGTCTACGTGATGGGCGAGCCGGGGACCGGGCGCTTTTCGTTCGTGCGGCGCTACCTCAAGGCGGAAGGCAAGCGGCTCGAGACGCCGGCCGACTGGCTGTACATCAATAACTTCGACGAGCCCCGCGAGCCGAAGGCTCTCAGGCTCGAGCCAGGTACGGCGGGCCAGCTCATCGCCGACATCAATCAGCTGATCGACAACCTGCTCGCGACCTTTCCTGCGGTGTTCGAGCACCCGAGCTTCCAGCAGAAGAAGAGCGCGATCGATCGCGCGTTCAACCAGCGTTACGACAAGGCGCTGGATGTGATCGAAAAGCTCGCGCTGGAAAAGGAGATCGCGCTGTACCGCGACAGCACCAACATCGCCTTTACGCCGATGAAGGACGGCAAGTCGATGGACGAGGCGGAGTTCGCCCAGTTGCCGGAGATCGAGCGCGAGCGCTATCACGATGACATTTCCGCGCTCGAGGTTCGCCTCAACGAGGAACTGGCCAGTCTGCCGCAGTGGAAGCGTGAGTCCAGCAACCAGTTGCGCCAGCTGAATGAGGAGACCATCAATCAGTCGCTGCAGCCGTTGATCGCACCGCTGGCGGAGAAGTACGCGGGCAATCCGGGCATCGAGGATTATCTGCGAGCGGTGCAGGGCAACCTGCTGCGCACCGTGATCGAACAGCTGGTTGACGAGAACCGGCCGGAAGCACAGAACCGCCAGCTGCTCGAAGAGCAGTATTCGCCGAGCCTGATCGTTGGTCACGGCACCAATGGTGGGGCTCCGGTGGTGTTTGAGCCGCACCCGACCTTCGACAACCTGTTCGGCCGCATCGAATACAACACCGACCAGGGCGCGCTGTACACCAGCTATCGCCAGTTGCGCCCCGGTGCGCTGCATCGCGCCAACGGTGGCTTCCTCATGCTCGAGGCCGAAAAGCTGCTCAGCGAGCCCTTTGTCTGGGATGCGCTCAAGCGCGCCTTGCAGTCGCGGAAGCTGAAGATGGAGTCGCCGCTGGCCGAACTCGGCCGGCTGGCGACCGTGACGCTGACGCCGGAAGTGATTCCGCTGAACGTCAAGGTCATCATCATCGGCTCGCGCCAGCTGTATTACACGCTGCAGGACCTGGATCCGGACTTCCAGGAGATGTTTCGCGTGCTGGTCGACTTCGACGAGGACATACCGCTGGCCGAGGACAGCCTCGAGCAGTTCGCCCAGTTGCTCAAGACGCGGACGTCCGAAGAAGACATGGCGCCGCTGACGGCTGCGGCTGTCGCGCGCCTGGCCACCTATAGCGCACGGCTGGCCGAGCATCAGGGGCGTCTGTCGGCGCGCATCGGCGATCTGTTCCAGTTGGTCAGCGAGGCGGATTTCATCCGTCAGCTGGCCAAGGACGAGGTGACCGACGTCGGCCATATCGAGCGCGCCCTGAAGGCCAAGGAGACCCGCACGGGCCGGGTGTCGGCCCGCATTCTCGAGGATATTCTCGCGGGCGTGATCCTCATCGACACCGAGGGCGCCGCGATCGGTAAATGCAACGGCTTGACCGTGCTGGAGGTTGGCGATTCGGCATTCGGCATGCCGGCACGGATCTCCGCGACGGTCTACCCGGGCGGTTCGGGGATCGTCGACATCGAGCGCGAGGTCAACCTCGGCCAGCCGATCCACTCCAAGGGGGTGATGATCCTCACCGGCTACCTCGGCAGCCGCTACGCGCAGGAGTTTCCGCTGGAAATCTCGGCAAGCATCGCGCTCGAGCAGTCCTACGGCTATGTCGATGGTGACAGCGCCTCGCTGGGCGAGTGCTGTGCGCTGATCTCGGCGCTGTCACGCACGCCGCTCAAGCAGTGCTTCGCCATTACCGGCTCGATCAACCAGTTCGGCGAAGTGCAGGCCGTGGGTGGCGTGAACGAGAAGATCGAGGGCTTCTTCAGGCTCTGCGAGGCGCGTGGCCTGTCGGGCGAGCAGGGGGTCATCATTCCCTTCGCCAACGTTTCCACGCTGATGCTCGACGAGCGCGTGCTCGAGGCGGTGCGCAGCAATCGCTTCCACGTATACGCGGTTCGGCATGTCGATGAGGCGCTCTCGCTGCTCGTTGGCGAAGCGGTAGGCATCGCCGATGACAAGGGGCGCTTCACCCCGGGCAGCGTCAATGCGCGTGTGGTCGAGCGGCTGCGGGAGATTGCCGAGATCGAGTTGGAGGAAGACGAAAAGCCCGAGGCAGGTAAGCTCGATCCGGCAGCGGAAGGCTCATCGTAGCGAGGTGATGGCGGCGTAAACGGAACGATCGGTGAGCCCACTTGTCTGCGGATTAGGAGTATTTGCTGCTCTTGATCCATGCTGATTTAGAGCTTCCGAGGAAAAAGCCGGTCGCCTGTTCCGCAGTCGCTAGGCAGCCGGCCGGTCGCGAGGACCGCCGCCATGTCGCACGCGCTTTGCTTGAATCGCCAATGCCTGGGTCTGGTGACCCGTATCGAATGCATCATTCGCCCGGTTGCCGGGGGCAATGGGCTCTGGACGCTGCTCTGCGCGGCGGGGCTGTCCGGATCGCAGCCAACTGCGATCCGGGTTCAGGGGCCGTTTCGCGGGCACCGGATGGCCGAGTCGGTGCTCGAGGCCATCGTCAGCAACCTGCGCAGCCAGGGCTATGAGGAAGCTGCCGACCCGGCCATCTGGCAACTCCACATGCAGGCCGAACTGCGCAAGGTCAACGCCGATCAGGCTCGCTTCCTCAGCGGTTGGGAAACCCGTCCATAGCCATCGGCGTATGGCCTCGTCGGGCTGCCCTCGAGGTAGGGGTGTCGAGCTTGTCTGCCAGTTGGCGCTGCGTATACTCGCCGGCAGCCGTCTGACCTGTAGTGGAATCTCATGGAACGCTTTTTCGAGAACGCGATGTACGCAGCGCGCTGGCTGCTTGCTCCCATCTATTTCGGCCTGGCGCTTGCGCTGCTGGCGCTGACCATCAAATTTTTCCAGGAGATCTGGCACATACTGCCTAGCGTGCTCGCGCTGAGCGAAGGTGACCTGATCCTCAAGCTGCTGTCGCTGATCGACATGGCGTTGGTCGGTGGCTTGCTGGTGATGGTGATGATCTCCGGCTACGAGAATTTCGTATCGCAACTGGACATCGACGAGGGCAAGGAGAAGCTCGATTGGCTGGGCAAAATGGACTCCGGCTCGCTGAAGATGAAGGTTGCGGCCTCCATCGTGGCGATCTCTTCGATCCATCTGCTGCGGATGTTCATGGATGCGCAGCAGCTCGATGGCGACAAGCTCATGTGGTACGTCATCATTCACCTGACCTTTGTCGTCTCAGCGTTCGCGATGGGGTACCTGGACAAGCTCACCAAGCATTGAATCGTGCATGACGCCCCGACGCATGCCTGGAGGTGATCGGATGCAACTGTCGCAACTCATCGAACTGGCCCAGGTGGGCGCCGTCGAATCGCTGGAGCTGATTTCACTGGAAGGTGGCTTCTATCTGCTGGAGATCCGCGAAGTTGGTGGTGTCCGGCATCGCCTGCGTGACGAAGCGGAGCGCGTCTGGCATGTGCGTTCGGTCGAGCACGCGCGTGATCTGCTGCGCGACATGCCGGAAGTGCCCTTCTACCTGTTGCATGCATCGGCGCACGAAGAAATGTGCGGCCTTCCGGCAACGGCTGGTGAGCCGCTCAGGGTCCCTCTCAGCATGCGCTCGGCCTGGTAGCGGTGAGGTCGGGTCGGGGCGACTGTGCTAGTCTGCCGGCCCTTTTAATCTGCAAGCGGAGCCGGCATGACCGATCTCGAACTGAATACCGACGAAACCCGTGTGAGCTATGGCATTGGCCGTCAGCTGGGTGACCAGCTGCGTGACAATCCACCTCCGGGTATCAGCATCGATGCGGTGATCGCCGGCATTCGTGATGCCTTCGCCAACGCCGCGAGCCGTGTCGATGCGGCCGAGCTGAGCGCCAGCTTTGCCGTGATCCGCGAGCGCATGCAGGCCGAGGCCCGGCAGAAGGCCGAGGCGGCGGCCGAAGAAGGGCGCGCCTACCTGGGCGAGAATGCCAAGCGCGAAGGCGTTGTCGTGTTGTCTTCCGGTCTGCAGTACGAGGTGCTCACCGAGGGCTCGGGCGCCCGCCCGACGCGCGAGGACAGCGTGCGGACGCACTACCACGGTACGCTGATCGACGGCACCGTGTTCGACAGCTCTTACCAGCGTGGCCAACCGGCAGAGTTCCCGGTCGGTGGCGTGATTGCAGGCTGGACCGAGGCGCTGCAACTGATGAACGCTGGCAGCAAGTGGCGTCTCTACGTGCCCAGCGAGCTGGCATATGGCGCGCAGGCCGTGGGTAGCATCCCGCCTCACAGTGTGCTGGTCTTCGATGTCGAACTGCTCGAAGTGCTCTGAAGCCGCGCGCCGCGTTCAGGATTTCAGAGCGCGGGCGTAGCAGAACAGGAACAGGTTGCGCACCTGTTCCTTCAGCGCGCAGGGCTCTGTCGTGCTGAGCTCCTGGATCGTCAGATCGCCCTGGGCGCAGAGCTCCTCCAGTGCCTCGCCTTCCAGTTGCGCGCAGACCGCGCCGGTCGCGCGGTCGAGGATTCTCACATAAGGCTCCGGCCGATCAAGCCAGGCATCGATCAGGTATGTCATGGCGTCGCCTCCACAATTAGATTTCGATAATGAGAATAATTATCGTTTTCTAAATTGCAAGCGCGAAATGCCCCCGGCCATCGGCGTGCCGGTGTGCTGGTGCTTTGCGATGTATCAGTGGGTCCGGGCTACGGCGAACTGGGCGAGTTCGATGAGTGCGTCCCGGTAGCGGTTGTGCGGGATCGGCTCGAGGCTGGCGATCGCGCGGTCGGCATGCTGCCGAGCCAGCTGCGCCGTATAGCCGAGCGCACCAGAGGATTCGACGGCCTCACGGATGTGCTCGAGATCCTCGATGCCGCCTTTCTGGATGGCGCGGCGTACCAGGCTGGCCTGGGCTTCGGTGCCCTCGCGCATGGTATAGATCAACGGCAGGGTCGGTTTGCCTTCGGCGAGGTCGTCGCCGACGTTCTTGCCGAGGGTTTGGGCGTCGCCCTGGTAATCCAGCAAATCGTCGACCAGTTGGAAGGCGATGCCCAGGTGGTCGCCGAAGACGCGTAGCGCTTCGCGCTGCTCGTGCGTCGCCCCGGCCAGGGTGGCGGCGCTGTGCGTCGAGGCCTCGAAAAGCATCGCGGTCTTGCCGCGAATGACCTCCATGTAGATTTCCTCGGTGGTGCTGGCGTCACGCACCTTGGATAGCTGCAGTACCTCGCCCTCGGCAATGACCCGGGTCGCCTGGGAAATGATCTGCATGACTGGCATCGAGCCGAGTTCGACCATCATCTCGAAGGAGCGGGCGTAAAGAAAGTCGCCGACCAGAACGCTGGGCGCGTTGCCCCACAGTGCATTGGCGGTCGAGCGGCCGCGACGCATGCCGGACATGTCCACCACGTCGTCGTGCAGCAGTGTCGAGGTGTGCAGGAATTCGATGATCGCCGCGAGCAGGCGCAACTGGTCGCCCTGATGCCCGAGTGCGCTACCGCTGAGCAGGACCAGAAGTGGGCGCAGGCGCTTGCCACCGGCCGAGGTGATATAGTCCCCGATCTTTTCTACCAGGGGCACGCGAGACGTCAGCTGCTTGCGGATAATGCCGTCAACGGCAGCGAAATCGTCCGCTACGACTTGGTAGAAGGCCTGGGGTTGCATCGGGGGCTCCTCGGAGATTGCGCGGCATGCTATGAGCCGGGTCGGGGGCTGTCAAGGCAGCTAATATCGGGCCTTGCGTGGGCTCTCCTGCGTGCGTACAATCGCGGACCCTGAACTTTCCCCTGGGCATTTCCCTGCCTTACGCAATTGCACGGGCGTCCCTTCCGGCCCCATGCAGCCATGCCAGCCAATACCTCCTCTTATAAAGCGCTGGGTGAGCAGGATTAACGGAGATACACAGATGTACGCAGTTATCGTTACCGGCGGCAAGCAATACAAGGTTGCCGAAGGTGAGTTCCTCAAGATCGAAAAGCTCGAGATTCCGACTGGCGAGGCTGTCACTTTTGACCGCGTTCTGCTGATCGGTAACGGCGAAGACGTGAAGATCGGCGCTCCGGTAGTGGAGGGTGCCAAGGTTACCGCTGAGGTGGTTGCCCAGGGCCGTCACGACAAGGTGAGCATCATCAAGTTCCGTCGCCGTAAGCACCACATGAAGCGTCAGGGCCACCGTCAGTGGTTCACTGAGGTCAAAATCACCGGTATCCAGGGCTAACAGGGCCTGGATCCCTACACAGGAGTATTGAACTCATGGCACACAAAAAAGCTGGCGGTTCTACCCGCAACGGCCGCGATTCCGAAAGTAAACGCCTTGGCGTGAAGATGTTCGGTGGTCAGGTCATCAAGGCTGGCAACATCATCGTGCGTCAGCGTGGCACCCAGTTCCACCCGGGCGTCGGTGTCGGCATCGGTAAGGATCACACGCTCTTCGCCAAGGTCGAAGGTGTGGTCAAGTTCGAAGTGAAGGGCGCTTTTGGCCGTCGCTACGTGAGCGTCGTCGCGGCCTAATCGCGGCGTTGCTGGAAAAGCCCTGTCATGCGACGGGGCTTTTTTGTTTGTATTTCCGAAGGTCGGTCCGAGCACCTGTAGGTGTCGTGCCGCCTGGTATCTGTTTCTTTCGGCCCGTCCGGTGGCGGGAGGCGTTCCAATGAAATTCGTCGATGAAGTATCGATCCACGTAAAGGCCGGCGACGGCGGCAACGGCATGATGAGCTTTCGTCGCGAAAAGTTTATCGAGAAGGGTGGTCCCAACGGGGGCGACGGTGGCGATGGCGGTTCGGTCTATCTCGAGGCCGATGAAAACCTCAATACGCTGGTCGACTACCGTTATACCCGCCGCTTCGCTGCGCCGAACGGCCAGAAGGGTGGTAGCACGGACTGCACCGGAGCCAAGGGGGACGATCTGATCCTGCCGGTGCCGGTGGGCACTACCGTGATCGATGCGGCAACGCAGGAAATCATGGGCGACCTGACCAAGGCCGGGCAGCGTCTGTTGGTTGCCCAGGGTGGTTGGCATGGCCTGGGTAACACCCGCTTCAAATCCAGTACCAATCGCGCGCCGCGGCAGACCACGCCGGGTAAGCCGGGTGAGGCGCGTGACCTTAAGCTGGAACTCAAGGTGCTGGCCGACGTCGGTCTTCTTGGCCTGCCAAATGCCGGCAAGAGCACGTTCATTCGCTCGGTTTCGGCGGCCAAGCCCAAGGTGGCGGATTATCCGTTCACCACGCTGGTGCCAAACCTTGGTGTCGTCAGCGTGGGGCGCTTCAAGAGCTTTGTCATTGCGGACATTCCCGGCTTGATCGAAGGGGCATCCGAGGGCGCGGGGTTGGGAATCCGCTTTCTCAAGCACCTGGCGCGTACGCGTTTGCTGCTGCATCTGGTAGATATCGCACCGGTCGATGGTAGCGACCCGGCAGATGCTGCAGAAACCATCATCGGGGAGCTCGAGAAGTTCAGTCCGGCGTTGACCCAGCGCGACCGCTGGTTGGTGCTGAACAAGGCTGACCAGCTGCTCGATGATGAGCGCGAAGCGCGAGTGAGCAGCGTGGTCGAGCGTCTCGACTGGAAGGGGCCGGTGTTCGTCATCTCTGCCCTGGAGCGCGAGGGAACCGAGGAGCTCAGTCAGGCGATCATGCGTTATCTGGATGAGCGCGCGCTGCGTATGGCCGAAGAGCCGGCTTACGCCGAGCAGCTTGCCGAGCTGGATCGTCAGATCGAGGACGAGGCGCGGGCTCGCCTGCAGGAGCTCGACGACCAGCGGGCGCTGCGTCGCGCCGGCGTGAAGGCGGTCGACGAGGTCGATGACGATGACTTCGACGATGATGACGATGACGAGGATGGCGCCGAGATCTTCTACGTGCGCTGAAGAGGGTGAGCGCTGCTTCATGCGGTTCTGCGTGGGGCGCTTCCGGAGCTAAGGTTTGCCGTCTGGGGAAGGCATGAAATGCGGGACAAGGTGAGCGGCGCGCGGCGCTGGGTGGTGAAGATCGGCAGTGCCCTGCTGACGGCTGATGGTCGTGGCCTGGATCAGGCGGCGATGGCGGTTTGGGTCGATCAGATGGTTGCCCTGCGCGTGGCTGGCGTGGAGCTCGTGCTGGTGTCGTCCGGTGCGGTGGCTGCTGGCATGAGCCGCCTGGGCTGGACGGCGCGGCCGAAGGCAGTGCATGAGTTACAGGCTGCCGCCGCTGTCGGGCAGATGGGGTTGATTCGCGCCTGGGAATCGAGCTTTGCGCGGTGTGAGCAGCAGACGGCTCAGATCCTCGTCACCCATGACGACCTGTCTGACCGCAAGCGCTACCTCAATGCGCGCAGCACGCTGCGCACGCTCATCGATCTAGGGGTCGTGCCGGTCATCAATGAAAACGACACCGTGGTGACCGACGAAATCCGCTTCGGTGACAACGACACCTTGGCGGCGCTGGTCGCCAACCTGGTCGAGGCGGACCTGCTGGTGATCCTGACCGATCGGGACGGCATGTTCGATGCCGATCCCAGGCTTAATCCGAATGCCGCCTTGATCAGCGAAGCGCGAGCGGACGACCCTTCGCTGGATCTTGTTGCCGGTGGTACGGGCGGCGCCCTTGGGCGTGGAGGCATGCAGACCAAGCTGCGGGCAGCCCGCCTGGCGGCGCGTTCCGGCGCGCACACGGTCATCGTTGGTGGTCGCATCGAGCAAGTGCTGTCGCGTCTTAAGGCAGGCGAGCGCCTGGGTACCCTGCTGGCTCCCGAATGCAGCCGGCACGCCGCACGCAAGCAGTGGCTGGCCGGGCACCTGCAGACGCGGGGCACGCTTTCGCTTGATGCGGGTGCAGTGCGTGCTCTGAAGCAGGCGCATGGCAGCCTGCTTCCGGTGGGTGTGCGGGCTGTGGAGGGCGGCTTCAGGCGGGGCGAGATGGTTGTCTGCGTGGGGCCGGATGGTGTGGAGGTGGCGCGCGGGCTGGTCAACTACAGTGCCGCCGAGGCGGCGCGCATCATCGGGCGGCCATCTGACGAGATCGAGAGATTGCTCGGTTACGTTGATGAGCCCGAGTTGGTGCATCGCGACAACATGATCCTGGTTTGAGGTGATGATGCGACGGCTGATCATTGGTCTGGCGGGTTTGCTGATTGGGGCGCCGCTCATGGCGGAGGAGATCGGCTCGGTCGATACCGTATTCAAATGGTTGGGGCCCAACCACAAGATCGTGGTCGAGGCGTTCGACGACCCGAAGGTGCGCGGGGTGACCTGTTATTTGTCGCGGGCCAAGACCGGCGGCATCAAGGGTGGTCTGGGGTTGGCTGAGGATCGTGCCGAGGCGTCGATAGCCTGTCGCCAGGTAGGGCCGATCAGCTTTGTCGGCAAGCTCGAGGATGGCGAGGAGGTATTCAAGGAGCGGACCTCGCTGGTGTTCAAGACCATGCAGGTGGTGCGCTTCTTCGATCAGTCGCGTAACACGCTGGTGTATCTGGTCTACAGCGATCGGGTCATCGAGGGTAGTCCGCAGAATGCGGTAACGGCGATTCCGATCCTGCCATGGGGTCGGCAGTGATCGGCAGAGCTAGGGCTGCTGATTGGCGAGCATGAAAAAACCGGCACTAGGCCGGTTTTTTCGGAGCATCAGTCCATCAGGCAGCGGCTTGGCCGAGCGCCTTGATGTGAGCATTCAGACGGCTCTTGTGACGAGCGGCCTTGTTCTTGTGAATGATGCCCTTGTCAGCCATGCGGTCGATGACCGGAACGGCAGCAGTGTAAGCGGTGCGGGCTTTTTCCAGGTCCTTGGCGTCGATCGCCTTGACCACATTCTTGATGTAGGTACGAACCATGGAGCGCAAGCTGGCGTTGTGGCTGCGACGCTTCTCAGCCTGAATTGCGCGTTTTTTGGCGGAAGGGCTGTTGGCCACCGTCGAACTCCTCGAAAACGTGGGGGTTGCAAAGCAAATAAGGCCGCGAATCATGCCGATCCCGGTGAGGCTTGTCAAGCCTGCTGCCGGGGCGTCACGGCGCTGGCTGGACAGGCGGCTCAGGGCTAAACTCGCGCCCTCTTCGTGGGTCGTATGTGCGCCGCGCGGGTCGCGCCTGCGCCTGCGTGCTCCCTGGTTCTTCTCGCCGAGTCAAACGAATGACCGACACAGCCGGTAAAGGTGGCCTGTTGCGTTCCAGTGCGGTGGTCAGCGTCATGACCCTGCTGTCGCGTGTGCTGGGCATGGTGCGTGACATGGTAGTCGCGAGCTACTTCGGCTCGGGCGCCGCCGCCGACGCATTTTTCATTGCCTTCAAGATCCCCAACTTCCTGCGCCGGCTGTTCGCCGAGGGCGCCTTCGCCCAGGCATTCGTGCCGGTGCTGTCCGAGTACCGGGCCAAGCGCCCCCTGGTCGAGGTGAAGCAACTGGTCGACCGTACGGCCGGCATGCTCACGTTGGTGCTTGCTTCGCTGACGGTGCTCGGCGTGCTGGCGGCGCCTTATGTGGTGATGATCTTCGCCCCGGGCTTTCATGACGATCCGGCGAAGATGGCGCTGGCCGGCGAGCTCTTGCGGATCACCTTTCCTTACCTGCTGCTGATTTCGCTGACCGCGTTCACCTCGGGTGTGCTCAATAGCTACGGCTATTTCGCCGTGCCGGGATTCACGCCGGTGCTGCTGAACGTCTGCATGATCGGTTCGGCGGTCCTGCTGTCGCCGTATTTCGACGAGCCGATCATGGCACTGGCCTGGGGTGTGTTCATCGCCGGTTTTGCTCAGTTCGGCTTCCAGCTTCCCTACGTCGCCCGGCTGGGCCTGCTACCCCGGCCGCGGGTGCGGTTTGGCGACGAGGGCGTGCGGCGGATCATGCTGCTGATGGTGCCGGCGCTGTTCGGCGTCTCGGTCAGTCAGATCAATCTGCTGCTCGACACGGTGCTGGCCTCCTTTCTGGAAACGGGTAGCGTCTCCTGGCTCTACTATGCCGATCGCCTGTCCGAGCTGCCGCTGGGTGCGTTCGGCATCGCGATCGGCACGGTGATTCTGCCGAGCCTGTCGCGTCAGCATGCCGGTGACGATCCCAAGGCTTTTTCCTCGACGCTGGACTGGGCGCTGCGCATGGTGCTGCTCGTCGGTGTGCCGGCCGCCCTGGCGCTGGGAATTCTTGCCGAACCTCTTATCGCCGGGTTGTTCTTCTACGGAGCGATGACCGAGCAGGCGGTGGTGCAGTCGGCCAACGCGCTGCAGGCTTATTCGCTCGGGGTGCTGGCCTTCATGCTGATCAAGGTGCTGGCCCCTGGATTCTTCGCGCGACAGGATTTGAAGACGCCGGTGCGTGTGGCGATTACCTGCATGATCGCGAACATGGTGTTCAATCTTCTGCTGATCTGGCCGCTCAAGCACGTCGGGCTGGCCCTGGCGACCTCCATGTCGTCGATGCTCAATGCCGGTCTGCTGTTCTGGGGGCTGTATCGCATCGGCGTCTATCGGCCACAGCGGGGCTGGCTGCTGTTCGGCTTGCGCCTGGCTGGCGGCTGCGCGGCGATGGTGGGTTTCGTCTACTGGCTGAACCCGCCTGCGGCCGAATGGTTCGTCTGGGGCTGGCAGCAGCGCGCCTGGCAACTGGCGCTGCTGGTCTGCGGCGGTATTCTGGCCTACGGGGCCGGGCTCGTGCTGCTGGGCTTGAGGCCTCGCCATCTGCGTCACTGACTGCGATCAGCGCCGGTTTAAGCCTGTCCGCAGGGGTGGGGTCTGCGTATAATCGGCCACTTTTCAAGCAAGAAGTGCGGTATGCAGCTGGTTCGTGGTCTTCACAACCTGCGCCCCCGACATCGGGGCTGCGTAGCTACCATCGGCAATTTCGACGGGGTGCATCGGGGGCATCAGGCCATCCTTGCACGTCTGCGCGAGCGTGCGGCCGAATTGGGGCTGCCCAGCTGCGTGGTGATATTCGAACCGCAGCCGCGCGAGTTCTTTGCGCCGGACAAGGCGCCGGCCCGCCTCACCCGTCTGCGCGAGAAGCTGTGCCTGCTCGAGCAGCAGGGTATCGATCAGGTGCTCTGCCTGGCGTTCAACCGGCGGTTGCGCGAGCTCAGTGCCGCGGAGTTCGTGCAAGCGGTGCTGGTCGAAGGGCTGGCGGTACGGCACCTCGAGGTCGGAGACGACTTCCGCTTCGGGTGTGATCGGGCGGGTGATTTCGATTTCCTGCTCCGGGCCGGAGCCGCCGAAGGGTTCAGCGTCGAGGCGGCGACCACGATCGAGGTGGACGGTCAGCGGGTCAGCAGTACACGGTTGCGTGAGGTGCTCGCCCGCGGCGATCTGCAGGCGGCCCAGGCGTTGCTCGGGCGCCCGTTCAGCCTGACCGGGCGGATCGTGCACGGTCAGAAACTCGGTCGCCAGCTCGGCGCCCCAACGGCAAACGTGCAACTCAAGCGCCGTAGTACGCCACTGAGCGGCGTGTACATGGTCAGCCTCGTGCTCGACGGCTCGCCGCACCCCGGGGTGGCCAACATTGGCATGCGTCCCAGCGTCAGGAGTGACGGTCAGCCACACCTGGAAGTGCATCTGCTGGATCTGCAGGCCGATCTGTACGGCCGTCGCGCCCAGGTCGTGTTTCATCACAAGCTGCGCGACGAACAGCGTTTCGCCTCCCTCGAGGCGCTCAAGGCAGCGATAAGCGCCGATATCGCCGCCGCCCGTGATTACTGGCGGGCTTCACTCTCCACCATGAGTCAGGACTGAAATGACCGATTACAAAGCGACCCTCAATCTGCCGTCCACGGCATTTCCGATGAAGGCCGGTCTGCCCCAGCGCGAGCCGGAGATTCTGCAGCGCTGGAACAGCATCGACCTGTATCGGAAGCTGCGGCAGATCGGCGAGGGCCGCCCCAAGTTCGTCCTGCACGATGGCCCGCCGTACGCCAACGGCAACATCCATATCGGCCATGCGGTGAACAAGGTCATCAAGGACATGATCGTCCGCTCCAAGACGCTGGCTGGCTTCGATGCTCCGTACGTGCCGGGCTGGGACTGCCATGGGCTGCCCATCGAACACAAGGTCGAGACCACCTTTGGCAAAAACCAGCCCGCCGAGCTGACCCGCGAACGCTGCCGCGCCTATGCCGCCGAGCAGATCGAAGGGCAGAAGGCCGACTTCATTCGTCTCGGCGTTCTGGGTGACTGGGACAACCCCTACAAGACCATGGACTTCGCCAACGAGGCCGGTGAAATCCGCGCGCTGGCCAAGATGGTTGAGGGTGGCTTCGTATTCAAGGGGCTGAAGCCGGTCAACTGGTGCTTCGACTGCGGATCGGCGCTGGCCGAAGCGGAAGTCGAGTATCAGGACAAGAAATCCGATGCCATCGATGTCGCCTTCGATGTCGAGGACGCCGACAAGCTGGCCGCGGCCTTCGGCGTCGCCGGCTTGGCCAAACGCGCCAGCATCGTCATCTGGACCACTACGCCCTGGACCATTCCGGCCAACCAGGCGCTCAACGTCCACCCCGAGTTCGTCTACGCGCTGGTCGATACCGGCGAGCGCCTGCTGGTGCTGGCCGAGGAACTGGTCGAGTCCAGCCTGCAGCGCTATGGCCTGGCCGGTGAAATCATCGCCCGTTGCGAGGGCAAGGCGCTGGAGCTGATCCGCTTCCGTCATCCGTTCTACGAGCGCTTCGCGCCGGTCTATCTGGCCGATTATGTGGAAACCGGCGCCGGTACCGGCATCGTCCATTCGGCGCCGGCATACGGCGAGGACGACTTCCGCTCCTGCAAGCACTACGGCATGGAGAACGACGACATTCTCGGCCCGGTGCAGAGCAATGGCGTCTATGTCCCTGACCTGCCGTTCTTTGGCGGCCAGTTCATCTGGAAAGCCAATCCGGCGATCGTCGAGAAGCTCGCCGAAGTCGGCGCGCTGCTCAAGCATGAGTCGATCCAGCACAGCTACATGCACTGCTGGCGACACAAGACCCCGCTGATCTATCGCGCTACGGCGCAGTGGTTCGTGGGCATGGACAAGGTCGCCCACGACGGCAGTTCGCTGCGTCGCCGTGCGCTGGATGCCATCGAGCAGACCGAGTTCGTCCCGGCCTGGGGACAGGCGCGTTTGCACGGCATGATCGCTGGGCGTCCTGACTGGTGCATCTCGCGCCAGCGCAACTGGGGCGTGCCGATCCCGTTCTTTCTGCACAAGGAAAGCGCCGAGCTGCACCCACGCACCGTCGACCTCATGGAACAGGTCGCCCAGCGCGTCGAGCGCGAGGGCATCGAAGCCTGGTTCAAACTCGACCCGGTCGATCTGCTTGGCGACGAGGCGGCGCAATACGAGAAGACCAACGACACCCTCGATGTCTGGTTCGACTCCGGTACCACCCACTGGCACGTGATGCGTGGCTCGCACCCCATGGGCCACGAGCAGGGGCCGCGTGCCGATCTCTATCTGGAAGGCTCCGACCAGCATCGCGGCTGGTTCCATTCCTCGCTGCTGACCGGCGCCGCCATCGATGGCCACGCGCCGTACCGCGGCTTGCTCACCCATGGCTTCACCGTGGATGAGAACGGCCGCAAGATGTCCAAGTCCCTCGGCAACGTGATCGCCCCACAGGAAATCACCGACAGTATGGGCGCCGATATCCTGCGTCTGTGGGTTTCGGCCACCGACTATTCCGGCGAGATGGCGGTTTCCAAGCAGATCCTGCAGCGCAGCGCCGATGCCTACCGGCGTATCCGCAACACCGCGCGTTTCCTGCTCTCGAATCTCGACGGCTTCGACCCGGCGCAGCACATGGTGCCGAACGATCAGCTGATCGCGCTGGACCGCTGGGCCATCGACCGTGCGCTGTTGCTGCAGCGCGAGATCGAAGAGGCCTACACGACCTACAAGTTCTGGAATGTCTATCAGAAAGTGCACAACTTCTGCGTGCAGGAGCTGGGCGGCTTCTATCTGGATATCATCAAGGACCGTCAGTACACCACGGGCGCCGACAGTCTACCGCGGCGTTCCTGCCAGACTGCGCTGTACCACATCGCCGAGGCACTGGTGCGCTGGATCGCGCCGATCCTGGCATTCACCGCCGAAGAGATCTGGCAGTACCTGCCGGGCGAGCGCAACGAGTCAGTGATGCTCAATACCTGGTACGAAGGGCTTGCCGAACTGCCGGAAGGCTTCGAGCTGGGCCGGCCGTTCTGGGACAAGGTCATGGCGGTCAAGGCGGCGGTGAACAAGGAGCTGGAAAACCAGCGTAATGCCAAGGTCATCGGCGGCAACCTGCAGGCCGAGGTGACGCTGTACGCTGAGCCGTCGTTGGTCACCGAACTGGCCAAGCTGGGCGGTGAGCTGCGTTTCGTGCTGATCACTTCAGCTGTCGACGTCGCGTCGTTGGCCGAGGCGCCTGCCGAGGCGGTGGAGAGTGAAATGCCCGGGCTCAAGCTGCTGGTCAGGAAGACGGCGCATGCCAAGTGTGGACGCTGCTGGCATCATCTGCCTGACGTTGGCGCCCACGCTGAGCATCCGGAAATCTGCGGCCGCTGCGTCGAGAATATCGAAGGTGCCGGTGAGGTGCGCCACTATGCGTGACCGGGCTCGCTGGACAGCATGCGTCACGGAGGGCGGGCGATGACCGCACGCTTCGGCAAGCTCGCGTGGCTGTGGCTCAGTGTGCTGGTGATCGTGCTCGATCAGGCGACCAAGCACTGGTTCGAGGCCAACTTCAGCCTGTATCAGAAAGCCGATGTGATCCCCGGTTATTTCGCCTGGACCTTGGCCTACAACACGGGCGCGGCCTTCAGCTTTCTCGCCGATCATGACGGCTGGCAGCGCTGGCTGTTCGCAGCCATCGCCATCGGCGTGAGCCTGGTGCTGGTGGTCTGGCTCAAGCGACTGAAGCCTGGCGAGACCTGGCTGGCCATTGCGCTGGCGCTGGTGCTCGGCGGTGCATTGGGCAATCTCTACGACCGCATGGTGCTCGGGCATGTGGTGGACTTCATTCTTGTCCACTGGCAGAACCGCTGGTACTTCCCCGCATTCAACATCGCCGACAGCGCGATTACCGTCGGCGCCGTGATGCTGGCGCTGGACATGTTCAAGGGCAATAAAACCGGAGAAACGGCAAATGACTGACCAGCGCATCGGGCCGGACACGCAAGTCACCCTGCATTTCGCCCTCAGCCTGGAAAATGGCGAAGTGGTCGACAGTACGTTCGACAAGAAGCCAGCCACCTTCAAGGTGGGTGATGGGAGCCTGCTGCCTGGCTTCGAACAGCAGCTCTATGGGCTCAAGGCCGGCGACAAGCGCCAGTTCCGTATCGAGCCGGAGCAGGGCTTCGGTCAGCACAATCCGCAGAACCTGCAGACCATGCCGCGTAGCCAGTTCGAGGAGATGGAGCTTTCCGAGGGTTTGCTGGTCATCTTCAATGATGCGGCGAACACCGAACTGCCTGGCGTGGTCAAGGCCTTCGACGAGCGCCAGGTGACTGTCGACTTCAACCATCCCCTTGCGGGCAAGGCGCTGTCGTTCGAAGTCGAGATCTTCGACGTCAGGCCAGCCTGACCCGCCCGCCGGCGTGTCCGGCGAACTTTCCAGTGCGTGCCGAGACGACCATGCAAATCAAACTCGCCAACCCCCGCGGCTTCTGCGCCGGCGTCGATCGCGCGATCGAGATCGTCAACCGTGCGCTGGAAGTGTTCGGCCCCCCGATCTACGTGCGCCACGAGGTGGTACACAACAAGTTCGTCGTCGAGGACCTGCGCGCCCGCGGCGCGGTGTTCGTCGAAGAGCTCGACCAGGTGCCGGATGACGTGATCGTGATTTTCAGTGCTCACGGGGTTTCCCAGGCCGTGCGCCTGGAAGCCGAGAGCCGCGGTCTGAAGGTTTTCGACGCGACTTGCCCACTGGTCACCAAGGTTCACCTCGAAGTAGCCAAGTACAGCCGCGAAGGACGTGAGTGCATTCTGATCGGCCACCAGGGCCACCCGGAGGTCGAGGGCACCATGGGTCAGTACGATGCGCGTAACGGCGGTGCGATCTATCTCGTCGAAGACGAGGCGGATGTGGAGCGTCTGCAGGTACGCAATCCCGAGGCGCTGGCCTTCGTCACGCAGACGACGCTTTCGATGGACGACACCAGTCGTGTCATCGATGCGTTGCGTCAGCGTTTCCCGTCGATTGGTGGGCCACGCAAGGACGATATCTGCTACGCCACCCAGAATCGTCAGGACGCGGTCAAGCAACTGGCTGCCGAATGTGACGTGCTGTTGGTGGTCGGCAGCCCCAACAGTTCCAATTCCAACCGCTTGCGCGAATTGGCCGAGCGCATGGGCACCCCGGCCCATTTGATAGACGGAGCCGAGGACCTGGAGCGCAGCTGGTTTGCCACAGCAGAAAAGGTTGGCATTACCGCCGGTGCATCGGCCCCCGAGGTGCTCGTTCGCGGCGTCATCGAGCGCCTGATGCAGTGGGGGGCAACCGCCACCTCAGAATTGGATGGGCGGCCGGAAAACGTGACGTTTTCGATGCCGAAGGAACTGCGTTTGAAAGCGCTTTAACGTAACGGTAGTAGTCACACAGGCATGTCAGCCTGCTGTGCTATTGCAGGGCTGCTTATTGGCTAGGGCTGTTCCGGTGCATCCGATACAGCCCTCCCGGAGCGCGGCAAACCTACTTCCAGCAGCTTTCGACAGCCTTGCTGCCAGTGCGACCCCGTATGCCGACGGCATTGAGCGTGAGGTTTCCGCATGCCGTGTCGCCAAACTGCTGCGTTGCGGTGAGGGTATAACCCCCATCGTTGGCTACGGAGCCAACCGTCAGCCGGTATTTACCGTTGTCCGAAGTCACCGTCGTGCCATTCGTATTGCGAAGGCCAAGTCGGGCAATATTCGCCTGGTTCGTGACGTAGGTGTTGTTCTGCGCAAAGAACCGTTCCTGACTTGCCGCGGCATCGTTGAGTAGCGCCTGGCCCTCGCTGCGGTTGCTCCTCTGGATGTATTCGATGTAGTTGGGGTAAGCGATAGCTGCCAGGATGCCCACGATGGCTACGACGATCATCAGTTCAATCAGGGTGAAGCCTTTGGAGCGAGTCATTGTGACTGTTCCCTCTGCTCGACAACACGTACCGACTCTGGATACAGGTAAAGCGAGTCGATAATGGAATGGGGTGACGCTTTGGTGCCACTGAAGCCGACCAGGTATCCCGGCTTGAGTTGCAGGATCGCCGGGGAGCCGCCGAGTAGCGTCTTGTTGGGCAGCGAGTAGGCTTGTCGGTCGACGACTATCAGGTTGCGCCCAAGCTGTACGTCGCTGATGGTACCTACGGCCTCAAAGGTCGCCGCATGCAGCCCACTTGCAAAGCCTATCGCGACTATCGCTGAGTAATACGAATTTCGACGAGTCATGGGTCTCACTCCGCAATCGGTCGCCAGCTCTGGCGTCCCAGGCTGGAAGGGTCGGGATAAACCTGCTTGCATTCGAGCCCCGTGCACAGCTCGTACTTGCTGTCCGGCGTCTGGCCGAGCGTAAGGCCGCCCTCGCCATCCTGGCGTATTGCTGAAATGACGGTATCGGCGTTGTTTGCGCTACGGTGGTCAACAAACGCGTGGTGCTGCGTGCGTCCGCCGGTCTGTGGGTCGATCGCGTACGTCCAGGTCTCGACGCCAGAGGAACACGGGTCGGCATTGGGGACCAATGTCTGGAAGAACAACGTGCGGCCAAGTGTGACCATGTCCTCGATCATCATCTCGCTGTCCAGCGGCAGGTCGAAGTACCAGCCATATTTGCGGCCGTCGTCATCCCATTCTGGATTTGTTGGGGTTGGCGGTACGGCCCATTCGACGCTTTCGCTTCTCAAAAGGCGCGCACCGCGGCCGTTGATTTCGTCTTCGAGCGTCGCGTCCATGCTTTGTGCCTGCAATGACGTCCGGGTCAGATTGGCAGGCTGCAGTGTGGCCGTCGGCGCTAGTGTATCGGTGTCCCAGATGCCATAGATGCTCTGGTCGACCGTCGAACCGTCCTTGTCTCCTTCCTCGAAGTACTTTCCTGTGCCGACGACGATCAGGTAGCCGTGCAATGTAGGGTGGCGAATGATCGAGGGGGCGGCGGTAATGGGTTGGCGAACGCCCGCACCCGTCCTGGCGCGGAACAGCGGGTCACCGCCGTACGAGACCACAAAGCCAATTTCCGCATCGGTGCTCTCGACTTCCTGGCGGAGATAGGGAGCCTCCATCCCACTGGGGGTCAGGTTGAAGCGCCAGAGGTTGCCTTGCAGATCCCCTGCGTAGGCAAAGTCGGCGATCCCGTCGGCGTTGAAATCGGCCAGCTTCGGTGTCGATAAGCCATTGCTCACACCATCGGTGCCGACCACCTCGAGGCTCTTGGTCAGTGCGCCCGTTTCCATGTCGATGATCAGCAGCGCAGCCTTGCCGTTGTCCTTGCTGGTGCTTTCATAACCATTGCCGGTCACCACGGCCCACTTGCCGTTATGCAGACGGGCAATCGTGGGCCGAGGGAAGCTGTAACCCAGCCGAACGGATTTCTCTTGCGGGATATCGCCGTCGTCGAACTCCCAGAGGAGTTTGATATTGCTCGGGTCGGTCACATCCAGTGCGAATAGGCCCTTGCCCCCGGCCCGAAGCGTACCGACCAATACCGTGCGCCATTCGCCGCTCATGTAGACATCGGCCACCACGGGTGAACCGTCGACGTAAAACTGGTGATGGGCGCCTTCATAGCTCTTGCCGGTCAGCTTGTGCAGCTTGGGAAATACGGCGGACGGAACGAAGGCGAAGGTTTCTTCGCCGTTAGTGGCATCGAAGCCGTGCAGCATTCCGTCGTTGGCCCCTACGTAGACCCGCGGTGCTCGCGTCTGCTGTGCCGTCACGAAGTCGGCGTAGCCGCTGTCTGGGTGTAGGCGCTCGGCAAAGCTCGTCAGATAGCGGGCGCCTCTCACGGCGGCTGGCTTGGAGGCAATCATGTCGCCCAGGACGGTGGTGCGTGTCCGGAACAGGGAGCCCTCATCGCCCCGTTGGCCGCGAAGGAAGCTCAGGCGCAGCTGGGCCTTCGTAGTGGCGACGTCTTCGAGAGTGTCGCCATCGTCCGGGTTTTGGCGCAGGTAATAGGCCAGCGTTCCGGCCTGGTTCAAGTCCCCTGCGTTCGTCCATGAGAAGTCGCTCAGGCCGTCCGGGTCGCTTAGCGACCCGTCGGTAGAGCTGGCGATGTAGATGTTTCGTGCAGAGGTCCGGGCGGCCAGCCTGGCTTTGGCGCTCCATTCCTCTTCTACCGACAGCTCGTAGCTGCTGGTGGTCGTATTGTACGTCTTGCTTTTCAGGTAGCCCTTGATGTCTCCGGCCCAGCCGTCTTCGCTTGAATACGACGTCTGGTAAGCGTAGCTGACGAGGCCGCCGGTGCCGTCGTCCTGCATGCCTGAGTTGATTGCCGGACTGGCTGCCGAGGTGGTGCGCTCCGAAATACGGCTCAGGATGTCGGCGAAGGCTGCGACCAGGCTGTCCGGTGAATCCGCACTAAAGAACTCGCCACGGGAGTTGATCGCCGCGTGCCAGAGGTCATAGACGTTGTCGGGGTCATCGTTGCCTACGGTTGGCCAGCGCTTGCCGTTGCTGCCCATGTTCATCAGCTCGGTATGGTTGGCGAACGTCGAGCCGCTCCAGGTGGGCGCGGTGTTGAGCTGCAGCGCGTTGGTCAGGCCCAGGCCCACGGTGAAATTGACCATGTGTTGCCAGGTGGCGGGATTGTTGCGGGGGTCGTTGTCGTCAGTGTCGAAAGGCATGTAGGGAGTAATGCGATTCGCCAGGCCTGATCGCAGATCTGTGGCCCAGTAGTAGTAGGCCCAGTCGGCGAGTGTATTGGCCTGTTCATCCTTGTACGGGTAGTCGAGTACTCCGTCGTTGTTGGTCGACCCGCTGGGTTGGCCATTCCACATGCCGTCGGTCATGAGAATGTGATAACTGGCCCGGCAGCTGTACTCGCTGCCGTCGTCATCTCGATATGCCTTGGCATTGCTCTGCAAAAAGCCGCCGGCTCGTTTTAGAGCTTTGTGTAGTGGCGTTCCGCCTGAGCGTGGCAGGCTGCTCAGCCAGTTGAAGAAATTCACCCGATGCTGGCCTGCGAAGCGCTGGATGGTGTTGTTGTTACAGTTGCCGGACGTGCTGCCTTCGCCGATATCGCAGGTATTGAGTGCGCCCCAGGTCAATCGGACATTTTCCGGCAGGGTATAGAAGGCCAGATTGGCCGCCGTCCGTGTCGCGAGGTTCCGCGTGCGATAGAACGAATACCAGATGGCGAAATTCTTGCGTTCGTCCCCGGTGACGGAAACCTTGGTAAAGCAACTGTTAGCGGGCTTGCTGGTCGGGTTCGATGGGCAAGTGGAACCGCTTACGTTGTAGCGGTAATAAAAAAACTCGTCGACTGTATTGGTGGTACAACCCCACCAGTTGCAACTCTGCGTAGTACCGTACAGCACTGCCTTGCTGCCGTTGGGATTGAAGCCATCCACGGGTACCGCGGCATAGTCCGTAGGGGCGCTGTACTCCTGGACCACCACCTCTCCCGAGCTGTCCAGCGAGATCCGTTTCGGCAGCCGGTAGCTATGGTTCGGGTTGTAATACATCGAGTTCGTCGCATTCGATTGCAGTGCGATCCCCCAATTGGAGCGACCGTCGGGTGCGTATTCCCAGGCCATACTGCCCGAGTCGTCCAGAGTGACCAGCAGGTTCGGGGCGACGCCCTCGGTGAGCGACAGGGGTTGTTGCGAAATGGCGGCCTGGAGGTTGAGCGAGGCGCCAAGAATGGCAATACCCAGTCCTGCACAGAGCAGTGATTTTGCAGTTAGGCTTGTGGGCATATCCGTTCCCTTAGTTGTTCAGGCCGACATAGACATTGGCGCTTGTGGATTGCAGCCCCAAGCGGTCATCGGCCTGGCCATTGATCTGGTAGAAATAGGTCCCGCGTCCTTCCATCACGGCGCCGTACTCGGCGTTCAGGGCTGTTGCGTCGTCCTCGCCAACGCTGATGAGCATCGTATTCCAGTACGCACCGAAGTCGGCGGAGGTGGCGTTGTTGTTGCCAGCCTCGCGCCCGCGATAAGGCATCCAGGTGACCACGTCGGTGTCGCCAGCCGCCGCGGTGTCGTGCCCTGTCTTGTTCTCGGCCGAGCTGCTCGCGAGGAATGCGAGGGGGTCGAGCATGAAGCTCCGTCGATCGGCTTCGTCAGCAATCGCTAGAAGGCAAGGGCGGTTTGCTCCGTTGGTCTGAAGCGTGTTGCTCTTTTGGCAGTTGCTGTCGCTAGGCTCCAGCTTGTCGCGCAGATAGGCCGGGCCGTAAAAGCGGAACTCGCCCTCGCGCAAGGCGGCATCGGCGGCAGCCTGTAGGCGCAGGCTTTCGGCGCGGTTACCGGTGATACGACTCTCCAGTACTACGCCACGCATGCTGGATACCGCCAGAACGGTCAGAATGAGCAGCATGATCAGGGCAACTAGGAGCGCAGCGCCACGCTCCTGGGATGGCTGTTTGAGCGTCATGGCATAAGGTTCCTGATCGTCTGGGTTCCGCGCGCAATCTGATAGATGCGGTCGTCATCGCCTGCCGCTAGTCGCGCTTGAGTCGCGGTGTCGGCGCTGTCGTACCAATCGCTGTATATCTGCGATTCGCCGTCGCGCTGGCTCTCTCGGCTGGCGAGCAGCATGGCGTAGCGTACGGCTCTGATCGGGCCGCTATTGGTCGTCCAGTCGGCTGCCGTCACGAAGCGACCATTGCCTTCGGCGAGTTTCTTCTCGAGCAGGTCCTGGCTGCCAACGCCGAACTCAAGGCGAAAATCGGCGACGCCGTTTAACAGTTCGACATAGGCCGGGCTGGTGGCGCTGAGGCTCTTGCACTGCAGTGCCCCCTCGTCCAGTTCGGTACCCGGGGAGTAGCGCAGCACCAGGGTGACCAAGCTGCTTGCCGGAGCAGGCTTGAACGCCTTGGAATCGTCGAAGGCGACGGTGCTGGCACCCTGACAATCCAGTTCTCCGCTGACCAAGGGCTGGTATCGCAAACAGATTCCTCTGCCGTCCGGGGTGGCCGTCACTGCGCTGCCCTTGGTGAATGCCTCGCAATCGGCGCTCGACGATGTCTGCGGAAAGGCATCTTCGATCAGCTGGTCGGGTGCCCGGCGATAGCCGGCCCGGCTTAGATATTCATTGAACATCAGTGCTGCGAAGCGGCTGTTCTCCTGGTTCGCTGTCTGGCTCTGCTGGAACAGGTGGGTCCGCTTGTTATCCAGATAGATCTGGGAGATGCCTAGCAACAGGAAACTGCTTATCGCCAGCGCTACCAGAAGTTCGATCATCGATAGGCCGCGTTGAGCGGGCATGCCGGTCGGTTTCATAGTTCTGCTCGGGCTCGGTAGATACAGGTGGTGTCGTTCGGTGCCCGGTCGTCCGGGCAGGTGCCTGCCTTGACGGTCCAAGCCAGTTGGATTTCCAGCATCGAGCCCTTGTCGTCGCAGTTCCCTGGTGTCGAACTGCGACAGACATAGAAGGCGTCTTCGAACAGGTCGGCAGCGCCCGGTAGGCTTGCCTGGGCGCTAGCGACCCAGCAATCACGCATTTCCTGCGCCGTCTTGGGGT
Organism: Stutzerimonas sp. CXK-1; assembly: GCF_057738225.1. Classification (NCBI taxonomy): domain Bacteria; kingdom Pseudomonadati; phylum Pseudomonadota; class Gammaproteobacteria; order Pseudomonadales; family Pseudomonadaceae; genus Stutzerimonas; species Stutzerimonas sp. CXK-1. Next base: position 849,837 of record NZ_CM173217.1, read on the forward strand.
TGCTCGGGCAATCCGCTGGTGCCGTGGCGAAATCGCTACCAGCTGCCTTGTAGAAGATCGAGGTGTTCTTGAAACCGCTGTAGAAGGGATCGGAAGGGGGAGCCTTCTGAAAGATCTCCGTCGGATTGGCACGAATGATTTCGAGCAGATCGCTGGTCAGCATGACAGCGGCATTTCGCTGCACGGCATCCTGGGTGTACTGAATGCTACGGCCCTGCATCGCGACCATGCCGAGAATCCCGATGGTGGTGAGCACCAGGGTGACCATCACTTCGATCAGGCTGAAACCGTTGCTTTTCATGTCCGTCCTCATGGCGTACAGCTGGTTAGAACGCTGCCGTCGGTGTCTTCCCCGCGAGGGTGCAGCCGCGGCGCTCCGCTGGGTTGAACCTCGACGACAAAGCCCGTTTCAGGGTCGCTTTCCCGGCACAGCGTGATGACTGCGGGGCTGGCTGTTCCATTGGGGCGGAAAGTGATCTGCGTGACGTCTGCCAGAAGCTGGGCCTGACTTGGAATATGTTCCAGCTGCCGCTCGTCGCTGCCGACGCGCAGAATCCAGGGGCCGTCGTCGTCGACGGTAATGGTGGCCGTGGTGCGCCGGGTGACGGCTTCGCCGCGTGCGTACTGCAGCAGACGGACAAGGTCGTCCGCCTTGCCTTGCAAGCGAGTTTTCTGAACCAGAAACGTGAAGTTGGGAACGGCGATCGATACGGCGATCGTCAGCAATGCCAAGGTGATCATCAGCTCGATCAAGGTGAATCCATGCATGTCGCTACGGCGTGACATGGTGGTGCTCCATAAGAAACCTCAGGGGATGATGTCGCCGGCGGCTCTGGATTGTCCTGGCCTTGAAGATAACCGGCGGGTTTCTGCGGACAGCCGGTAAGCCTGCATTATCGAGTGTGACCGGCATCGCAGGCGTGATCGGGGCCAAGCATTTGCGATGTCGCTCGGTGGGGTCAGCTGCTGCACAGCGAAGCGTCTTGATCGTTTTCGCTGGCGCTAGTCAGACGCAGGCGGCCCTGGCGGCTTAGCTTAAGCTGCCAGGCTGTCTCGCTCTCATAGCATTGGAAAAAGGTGCCATTGCTCAATGGCGCCGCACCGGTGCTGCGAAAGCGTATGCTGCCGCCCAGGCCTTTCCAGCGCAGCCCCGCGGCCTCGGGTGGCTGCATGATGCTGAGCGTCCGCCCGGCGCTTACGGAGCGAATGAGCCATCCGCTCGTCCAGTCGGCATTGCAGGTGGTCCCATCATCAGAACCGCAGATTTCGATCGTTTCGCGATTGAGCACCGCTGCGGCGCGCGCGGTCTGGATTGCTGTCCACAGGGCTTGTCGCAACGCCTGCTGGCGATTTCGGTCAGCCAGTCCGCCAAGGGCTGGTATGGCGATCGATACGAAAATGGCCAGTAAGGAAAGGGTGACCATCAATTCGATCAGAGAGAAGCCTTGATTTCGGTTCGGCATGGTGCAGTTCCTTTGCACGTATGATGTTCCGCCGCTCTGGCAGCGCACGTCTTCAGCGCGGCGATCCGGAGAGTCAAGAGGCGGAGTTCTTTTAAATGAGTCTGGCTGCATGTCAAGCGCTAGGCCGGCGAAATGTGAATAGAGGCGGAGGGGAATGTGAAGCAGGGTGTCGTAGTCGTCGGAGGCGGAGTAATTGGTTTGCTGAGTGCGCTTCAGCTGGCCGAAGCAGGTTGTCAGGTCACCCTGCTCGATCAGGGCGATACCGGGCGCGAAGCATCCTGGGCGGGTGGCGGCATCGTGTCGCCGCTGTATCCCTGGCGCTACAGCGAGGCGGTCACGGCGTTGGCGCACTGGTCGCAGGATTTCTATCCGCAGCTGGGCGAGCAGTTGCTGGCGCAGACTGGGGTTGACCCGCAGGTCTACCGGACGGGGCTGTACTGGCTTGACCTTGACGATGAGGAACAGGCGCTTGCCTGGGCGCGCGAGCAGCGCCGCGATCTGCGTGCCGTAGCGATCGACGAGGTGCACCGCGCGGTTCCGTCGCTCGGGCCGGGGTTTGCGCGCGCGGTATACATGCCGGACGTCGCCAATGTGCGTAATCCGCGGCTGCTGCAGTCGCTGCGCGCTGCGCTGGCCGCACTGCCCAACGTGCGGATCGTCGAGAACTGCCGGGCCACCGGGTTCGTGCTGGATGGCAGCCGGGTAGTGGGAGTGCACACGAGCCAGGGCGAGCAGCGGGCCGAAGAGGTTCTGGTCGCTGCCGGCGCGTGGAGCGCGGAACTGCTGGCCACGCTGGGACTGCAGTTGCCGGTCAAGCCGATGAAGGGGCAGATGATCCTCTATAAATGTTCGGAGGACTTCCTGCCGAGCATGGTCCTGGCCAAGCGACGCTATGCGATCCCGCGCAAGGACGGTCATATCCTGGTCGGCAGCACGCTCGAGGACGTCGGCTTCGACAAGCAGCCCACGACCGATGCACTCGACAGCCTGAAGCGGACCGCCGAGGAGCTGTTGCCGGCACTGGCCCAGGCAGAGGTCGTCCGGCACTGGGCCGGGCTGCGGCCGGGTTCGCCCGATGGCGTTCCCTATATCGGTGCGGCGCCCGGTCATGCCGGTCTGTGGCTCAACTGTGGGCATTTCCGCAACGGGCTGGTGCTCGCACCGGCTTCCTGCCGGCTGCTGGTGGACCTGATGCAGGGGCGGGAACCGATCATCGACCCGGCGCCCTATGCTCCCGCTGCGCGGCTGGCTTGAGCGCGCAAGCGGCGCGCGACGCTGCGAGACAGGCTGCTTAGCTGGTAAATTTGCGCATCACGGCCCGCACTGGCGGGCCGCTGTCTTTCTGTGAGGTCAATTGCGTGGCGAAAAAAACCACCTCGCTGGCCGGCCTGGGCGGGCTGGTCTATTCGACCGATGCCGGGCGCCACTGCCCGGCCTGCGGCCAGCCGATCGATGCCTGCATCTGCAAGCAGGCGCAGCTGCCCGAGGGCGATGGCATCGCCCGTGTGCGCCGCGAAACCAAGGGGCGTGGGGGCAAGACGGTCACGACGGTGAGCGGTGTGCCGCTGGCCGAGGCCGAACTCAAGGAGCTGGCGAGCGCGCTCAAGCGTCGCTGCGGCACCGGAGGGGCACTCAAGGACGGCGTCATCGAGATTCAGGGCGATCACGTCCAATTGCTGCTCGACGAGCTCGGCAAACGTGGCTTCAAGGCGAAGAAGTCGGGCGGCTGATAGGCTTCGCCGTCACCACGGCTTTCGCGGATTCGCCTGTCGCGGCTGTCCAAATCGTTGAACTCGCGTCGCCCGCCGACGCTGCCGATTTTTCCTAGGGAGGCCCAGATGCCTGTAAGACGTACGCGCAAAGACGACGGAAGCCAATGGACCGCTGCAGACAGCCGCAGCGTCTATGGCATACGTCACTGGGGCGCCGGCTACTTCGCGATCAACGACCAGGGCCGGGTCGAGGTACGGCCGCAGGGGCCCAAGGGCGAGCCGATCGAATTCTGCCGGCTGATCGAACAGCTGCGTGAGGCCGGCCTGTCGCTGCCGCTGCTGGTGCGCTTCCCGGACATCCTGCAGAACCGCGTGCGGCGGCTGACCGGTGCGTTCGATGCAAACATCGAGCGCCTCGAATACGCCGGTCGCTACACCGCGCTGTATCCGATCAAGGTCAACCAGCAGGAAGCGGTGATCGAAAACATCATTGCCACGCAGAATGTTTCGATTGGCCTGGAAGCCGGTTCCAAACCCGAGCTGATGGCAGTACTGGCACTGGCGCCGAAGGGCGGCACCATCGTCTGCAACGGCTACAAGGATCGCGAGTTCATCCGCCTGGCGCTGATGGGGCAGAAGCTCGGGCACAGCGTGTTCATCGTCATCGAGAAAGAGTCCGAGGTGGACCTGGTGATCGAGGAAGCCGCCGAGCTGAAGCTCATGCCGCAGGTCGGCCTGCGTGTACGCCTGTCCTCGCTGGCATCGTCGAAGTGGGCCGATACCGGCGGCGAGCGCTCCAAGTTCGGCCTCTCTGCGGCCCAGCTGCTGTCGGTGATCGAGCGTTTCCGAGCGGCGGGCGTGGATCAGGGCATTCGCCTGCTGCACTTCCATATGGGCTCGCAGATCGCCAATCTCGCCGACTACCGGCAGGGCTTCCGCGAGGCGATCCGCTACTACGCCGAGCTGCGCGCGCTGGGCTTGCCGGTCGAGTACATCGATGTCGGCGGCGGCCTTGGCGTGGACTACGACGGCACCCATTCGCGCAACGCCAGCTCGATCAACTACGACATCGACGAGTACGCTGGCACCGTGGTTGGCATGCTCAAGGAATTCTGCGACCGCCAGGGGTTGCCGCATCCGAACATCTTCTCCGAGAGCGGCCGGGCGATGACCGCGCACCACGCCGTGCTGGTAATGCAGGTCACCGACATCGAGCGCCACAACGACGAGGTGCCGGAGGTCGGCAACTACGACGAACTGCCGGATATCGTGCAGTCGCTGGTCGATCTGCTCGGCCCGACCGACCCGGAAATGGTCACCGAAACCTACTGGCGGGCCACGCACTACCTGAGCGAGGCCGGCGCGCAGTACGCCTCCGGGCGGCTGACGCTGGCACAGAAGGCGCTTGCCGAGCAGAGCTACTTCGCCATCTGCCGTCGCTTGTACAACCAGCTCAAGGCGCGCCAGCGCTCGCACCGTGCGGTGCTGGACGAGCTCAACGACAAACTGGCCGACAAATACATCTGCAACTTCTCGGTGTTTCAGAGCCTGCCCGACACCTGGGCGATCGACCAGATCCTGCCGATCGTGCCGCTGCAGCGTCTGGACGAAGAGCCGGTGCGGCGCGCCGTGCTGCAGGACCTCACCTGCGATTCGGACGGCAAGATCAAGCAGTACGTCGACGAGCAGAGTATCGAGAGCAGTATGCCGGTCCACGAAGTGCGGCCTGGCGAGGAGTACTTCCTTGGCGTGTTCCTCGTCGGCGCCTATCAGGAAATCCTCGGCGACATGCACAACCTGTTTGGCGACACCGATTCGGTGAACGTCTACCAGCGCGAGGATGGCAGCTACTACCACGCCGGGATCGAGACCCACGACACCATCGAGGACATGCTGCGCTACGTCCATCTCTCGCCGGAAGAGCTGATGACCTACTACCGCGACAAGGTGGCCAGTGCCCGGCTCAGCGCCAAGGAGCGGACCCAGTACATCGACGCGTTACGGCTGGGGTTGACCCGCTCGTCGTACCTGACCCCCTGAGCGGCCAGGGCCGGGTGTGCTGGCCGCGATCATTCGGCCAGCACACCGAAGCCGCGTGTCATCAATACCGCCAGCAGCGGGATGAACAGCAACGCCAGCAGCTCGAGGCGAATCACCAGGCGTACCCAGCGGCCTGTCGCCGGGCTGACCTGCGGGGCGTGCCCGGCCTGCAAGGCCGGCCGCCAGCGCAGAAAGGTGACGGTCGGATAGATCGACAGCAGTGCGACGCCGACGAACAGGCCGATCTTGGCGTGGAACAGGCTGTTGTTCAGGTAATAGGCCAGGCCCTTGCCATAAAAGATCGCCCGCGCGGCGCCGGTCAGCAGCACCAGCCCGGCGGCGATGCCGAACAGGATGTCGGTGCGAAACAGGCTGCGCGCGCGCTCCAGCGTGATCGGCTGGCGGAACAACTGGTGTTCCAGCAGCAGCAGGCCGAACAACAGAAAGAGGCTGAGAAAGTGCAGATAGGCTGCGATGGCGTAGGCCATTTCAGTGTCCTGTAACGGTTTTTCCGGGTGACGATGGGCATGTGCCTGGGAACCAGGCGCCCGATTGTTGCAGACGGAACGCTACCGTGCCGAGAAAGATCCCGCGCAGCAACATGAAAGCGAGAAACGCCAGCCAGAGCCCATGGTTGCCCAGGCCCTGCAGCCACCAGCCCAGCGGCAGCGCCACGGCCACGGCCAGCAGCATGCTGTCGCGCATTTCGCGGGCACGGGTGGCGCCGATGAACAGCCCGTCGAGCAGATAGCTCCACACTGCGATCAGGGGCAGGGCGGCGAGGTAGGGCAGGAACTGCAGTGCGAGCTGGCGTACCTCGGCGATGTCGGTCTGCAAACGGATGAACCAGCCGCCGGCGAAGAGAAAGAACAGCCCGAAGGCGAGGCTTGCCAGCACCGACCAGCCGCATGCCACCACCATGATCCGGCGCAGCTGCAGTGGCGCGCGCGCGCCGATCGCGTGACCGCTGAGTGCCTCGACCGCATGTGCCAACCCGTCCAGGGCGTGCGCCGTCAGCAGCAGACCATTGAGCAGCAGGGCGTTGGCGGCAACCGTGGCATCGCCCAGCCGGGTGCCTTGCACCGTGACCAGAAAGAACACCAGCTGCAGCGCCAGCGAGCGCAGGAAGATATCGCGGTTGACCGCCAGTAGCGGTCGCCAGCTCGACCAGCATCGTAGCGCCGCACGATCGATACGGCCCGGATGCCGTGCCAGCACCCGCCGTGCCAGCAGCAGGCCCAGCAGGGCGCCGCTCCATTCGGCGATCACCGAGGCGCGCGCGGCGCCGGCCACGCCCCATTCCAGGCCGAGCACGAACCAGAGATCGAGCACGACGTTTGTCAGGTTGGTTGTCAGCAGGATTGCCAGCGGCGCCCGGGCGTTCTGCGCGCCGAGCAGCCAGCCGATCAGGGCGTAGCTGGCCAGTGCTGCCGGCAGGCCCAGCAAGCGGGTATGGAAATATTCGCGGGTCAGATCGTCGAGCGCCGTGGATGGCTGCATCAGCTGCAGTGCCCAGGACTTGAGCGGGATGGCCGCGAGGGCCAGCGCCAGCCCGCAAAGCAGAGCCAGCAGCAACCCTTGCAGAAGCACCTGGCGCAGCGCGCCGCCGTCACCGCGGCCGCTGGCCTGGGCCGCGAAGCCGGTGGTGCCCATGCGCAGGAAGCCCATTACCCAGACCATCAGCGTGTACAGGCTGCTGCCGACCGCCACCGCACCCAGCTGGTGGGCATGCGGCAGATGGCCGATCACCGCGCTGTCGACCAGCGCCACCAGCGGCACGGAGAGGTTCGACAGAATCATCGGGGCGGCCAGCGCCCACACCCGGTGATGAGTGGGGGCGTGGCGCCAGGCAGCGAGCATGCGGTTCATCGCGGTCTCCAGTCAGCCGGCTACTATACGGCCGCCGGCGCCGCGATTCAGCTCTGCCGGCCCCGTCTCAGTGGATCAGCCAGCTCAGCAGCCAAAGGCCGAGAAACAGCCAGATCAAACCGGAGATGAACGAGCGGCGCACAAAGGCACTGACGGCCGCCGCCAGGAGCATCAGGCCCAGCACCAGTGCCGCCAGGCTGAGCAGCGAGCGGTCCATGCCCAGGGTGCGGGACAGCCCCTCGAGGAACTCGTGGCCGGCGTTGGCGAAAAATGCGAAGAAGCCGCTGAGCGCCTCGACCACGTAGCGAATCAGAGTACCGATCGCCTGCCCCAGCCATTCGAAAACGCCTTCTACCCGCATCTTGCTCTCCCTGGACGATCGCGACGCTGCAGCGCAGCGCCATTCGTCACTTTGGCTACGGCGGTGCAGGCGAGTTCCGTCACGTCGGGGGAACCCGCCTTGCCTGGCGGGGTCCGTACTCGGCTTGGCCATGCGTGTCGCTTTCGGGACGTCTTGCCTGCGTCATCCAAATGCAACTGCCGGCAGGCAGGCTGCAAGACCGAACCGGAGAACGAACGATGAAGGCGATTGCACGCTTGCGCGAACATGCGGGCCGAAAATTCTGGCTGGGCGGCCTCCTGCTGTGTCTCCTGTATGCCGCCGGCCAGGTGCACCTTGACGAGCGACTGCTGTATTCGCTCCGCACGGCGCTCAACGAGTCGAGCTGGGAGCATCGCAGCCTGTGGCTGCCCGAGTACCGGGTGCGCATCGACGCCCAGCCGGTCGCCACGGTGAAAGGCAACCTCTCAGGGCTGACCTGGGATGAGCGCCGGGGGCATCTCTGGGCGGTGGTGAATTCGCCCTCCGAACTGCTGGCGATCGACCGCGAGGGTGGCTTCATCGCGCGCTACCCGCTGCAGGGCTTCGAGGATGTCGAGGCGGTGACCTATCTGGGCGACGACCTGCTGCTGGTGGCTGAAGAACGCCGTCAGGCGCTGGTGGTGATGCCCGTACCGCAGCAGGCAGGCCCCTTGCGGCGCGCCGATTATCCTTCGCTGACCCTTGCCCTGCACGCGGACGAGAACAGCGGCTTCGAGGGCGTCGGTTACGACCGTGCCGGCGACCGCCTGTTCGTGGTCAAGGAACACTCGCCGCGCAAGCTGTACGAGATTCGCGGCCTGCGGGCTGCGCTCGCTGGCGACATGCGCCTGGAGATCATCGATCGCCAGGCCTGGATCGAGGACAAGGACATGGCAAGCGACCTGGCTTCGGTGCACTTCGACGAGCGCACCGGCCATCTGGTCTTGCTCAGCGACGAGGCGCGCATGCTGCTGGAACTCGACGGCAACGGCGAGATGGTCAGCTTCCGCTCGCTGTGGTCTGGCTTTGCCGGTCTCGAGGATAGCGTTCCGCAGGGCGAAGGCCTGACTCTGGACGCGCGTGGCGACCTCTATCTCGTCAGCGAACCGAACCTGTTCTATGCCTTCGAGCGCCGCTGACGGCGCCGCTTTCAGCCGCGCTGAATCAGCCAGACTCCGCCGACGATCAGCGCCAGGCCGGCCAGCTTGCCCAGGCTGACCGGCGCCTGGCGAAAACCCGCCCAGCCGAAGTGATCGAGCATCAGCGCCATGGCCAGTTGCCCGGCCAGCACCAGCACCATGAACAGCAGGGCGCCGGTCCGGGGTGCGGCGAAGGCGGCGGTAGCGATGAAGAAAGCGCCCAGCAGGCCGCCGCTCAGGTGCCACCAGCTAAGGTTGCGGAAGGCCTCGGTATTGGGCAGCGCTCGCTGCGCCAGGACGATGCAGAGCAGCGCCAGGGTGCCGACGGCGAACGACACCAGTGCGGCGCTCAGGGCGCTGCCGAGCTGGCGGGCCATCTGGCCATTGATACCGGCCTGCAGCGGCAGAAATGCCCCGGCAATGAAGGGTAGGGTGAGCAGCCACCAGGCGACGGTGGGCATGGGCGCCTCCAGGGAACGATCGATGGGGCGCGGATTATCCTCGCCGCTGCCAGCCAAGGCTACCGGCAGCCGGCAGGGCAGCGCGCCGATCGGCTCAGGGGCGCGGCGGATACTGCGAGAGCACCCGTGCCACGGCCTGGCGGATCATGCCGGCGCGCTCCTCGGGGCTGCTGGCCCGGCGCAGGATGTCCTCGCTGCTGGCACGCCAGACAAGTTTGCCGTCGCGGGCGTCGAACAGGTCGATCTGCAGCGTGGCGACCTGATAGTCCACGGTGCGGCTGTCGGCGTAGGTCGGCCCCCAGTAGCCTGGCCAGTAACCGGCCCAGGCCCCGCCGGACAGGGTGGTATAGGTCTGGGTACGCTGGTCGACGATGTACCAGGCCTGCACCAGCAGCCCGGCACCTGCCGCGTCGCGTGCCGGCCGCAGGCCGCGCTGGTCGAGCTGCTCGGCGATGGCGTTACGGATGCGCTGCTCGGTCAGGTCGCTCTTCAGGCGCGGATCGTCCGGGCGGTACTGCACGGCCGGTTCCTTCCAGCTCCAGTTGCGATAGCCGGCGAAATCCCGGCTGGGGTCGAAGTCGCGCTGCAGCTGGGCGGTCTGGCACGCGGCCAGGGCCAGCAGCAGCGGTATCAGAACGAGGTGGCGCAGCATGAGCGATCTCCGACGATAGCGGCCAACGGCCTTGAGGGGTGAGCGCCGGCCTGGGCATCAGCGCGGCGGGTAATCTTCCAGGGCCTGGGCGATGGCCCGGCGCAAGGCGTCGGCCCGCTCGCCGCGGTCATCGCTCACGCGTGCCTCGGCCCGGTTGCTCCAGACCCGACGCCCGAGCGCCGGGTCGAACAGTTCGATCTGCACCACCAGCACCTCTTCTTCGTAGCTGCGCACCAGCGGAACGCTGCCCCAGGCGCCATAGGCACGATCGTAGGGGCCGCGCCCGTAATAGCCGCCATAGTCGTCGTAGACCTGACGGATGCGCCGCTCGTTGCGTACCCCCACGCTCACCTCGACATCGGCCTTCTGCTGCGCAGGGGCCGGTCGCAGGCCGTGCTGGTCGAGAGCGCCTGCGACCATCTCCTGCACTTGTTCCGGGCCGATGACGCCGGAGCCGGCCGGCAGGGCCTGCCAGCGCCAGCTGCGGTAGGCGGAAAAGTCCAGCGGTGCTGCGGGGTAGGCGGAGGGGTCGAGCGCCCGCTCGCTGGAGGCTGCTGGTGCAGGCGGCAGCGGCGTGGAGTCGGCGGTGTATGGATTGCGCGCGGCACACGCGGCCAGGCCCAACAAGCCGAGCAACACGCTCAACGCGCGCGCGCCGCTGCGCAGGGTTCTCGCGGCTGGCGCCATGGTTTCCTCCTCGCCCTCAGCGGGGCCGGCACAGCCAGTGCAGGTAGCGGCCCAGGCCCTGGAAGGTGGGATGGCGTCGATAGGCCAGTTCCATCTCCAGCAGCTCGCCAAGCTCGGTACGCGCCTGGAAATCGCTCGGCATGTAGTCATGGAAGACGCGCACGCCGCTAGTCCGTTCGACCGCGAAATACTCGGCCAGTTGTGCCGCCAGCTCGCGCGGGTCCAGCGGCTGCTGCGGCGTCAGGCTCTGCCGCTCACCGGCGAACGACTGCGTACGCAGCTTCTTGAAATGCCCCTTCAGCAGGTTGCGGTAGATCAGCGCATCGCGGTTGTAGAACGCCAGTGACAGCCAGCCATCGGCGTCCAGCAGGCCATGCAGCACCGGCAGGATCGCTGCCGGTTTGGCCAGCCACTCGAGCACCGCGTGGCAGATCACCAGATCATAGGTCTGCTCCCCGGCGCTCGCCAGCTGCTGCCAACTGGCCTGGATGAAGCGCGCCTCGAGCCCGGCGGCGGCGAAGCGCTCGCGGGCGCCGTCGAGCATCGGGGCGGCGGGTTCGGCGAGCGTGACCTCGTGGCCCTGCTGCGCCAGCCAGAGGCTCATATGACCAAGGCCGGCGCCCACGTCGAGTACGCGCAGCGGCCGTGGCGGCAGGATTTCGGCCAGGTCGGCCTGCAGCACCGCCAGGCGGATCGCACCCTTGGCGCCGCCGTAGATCTTTTCGGCGAAGCGTGCCGCCAGCGCATCGAAGTGGCGGTCGCTCATCGGGCAAACCGCCGTTCGTTGTCGGCCAGCTTGTCCAGCAGCGCCTGCTCCATGTCGATGCCCAGTTCGCTGCACATCAGCAGCAGGTACATGAGGATGTCGCCGACCTCCTGGCCGGCATGGGCGAGGGCCTCGGCCGGCAGCTGACGCGATTCGTCCTCGCTGCGCCACTGGAAGATTTCCACCAGCTCGGCCATTTCCACGCTGGCGGCCATGGCAAGGTTCTTGGGGCTGTGAAAGCGCCGCCAGTCGTTGCGATCGCGGATCGCATGCAGGCGCTGGATGATCTGTTCGATGTTCATTGCAAGGGTGGGTTCGTTCTAGGGGGCTGGGCTATCAGGCCGCCGGGTTAACGGTCTGCCTATAGTGGCAGAACCTGTAGGGGCGAGCTTGCTCGCGAATTACGCCAGGCCCGGCCTTGCCTGCGAGGTCTGCGCAGGCAAGGTGCCGATTCGGGGCTTGGTGGCGCGCGTCAGAGCCGGCGAATCTTCAGTTCGCGGGCGATGGCGATCACGCCGGGCCGATAGTCGTGCTCTTCGATCGCGCGAATCGCCTGCTCCAGCGCCTGTTCGGCGATCTGCGCGTGCTGCTGGGAGATCGCGTTGACCCGGATCGGCAGGAAATCCAGGAGCTGCGCATCGCCGAAGGTGCCCAGCCGCAGCTGTTCGGGCCAGAGCAGATCGCGCTCACGCAGCGCATCGAAGACACCCTCGAGCAGCACATAGGCCGTGGTGACCAGCGCATCGGGCAGCGCGCCGCGGTCGAGCAGGGCGAGCATCTGTTCGCGGCCGCAGGCGCGGCTGAACTGCTCGGCCCGCAGGATGCTGACCGGCCCGCGGTGCTGCGCCAGTGCTTGCTGGAAACCTTCCTCGCGCTGCTGGCTGATGCGCAGCGCCGGGCGCGCGCTGATCAGGGCGACATGCGCCTCGGGCGGCACGTCCAGCGAGCGGGTCAGTTGCGCGCCGGCCTCGCGGTCATCGCTGACCACCGAGCAGAAGTGCTCGGCATCCAGCGCACGGTCCAGCGCGATCACCGGGGTTCCGGTCGCCTGGAGCTTGCGGTAGCCGGCATCGTCCGCTGCCAGGCAGCTGGCGACGATCAGCGCATCGCAGCGCCGCGAGCGCAGCAGTTGCACCACCTGGCGCTCGGTAGCCGGCTCATCGTCGGAGCTGGCGATCAGCAACTGGTAGCCGCGCTGGCGGGCACGCTGCTCGAGCAGCTTGGCCAGACGTGCGTAGCTGGGGTTTTCCAGGTCCGGGACGATGAAGCCGAGCGTGCGCGACTGGCCGCGGCGCAGCCCGGCGGCCTGCTGGTCGAGCTGGAAGCCCTGCTGCTCGGCCACCGCCAGCACACGCTCGACGGTGGCCGGGCTGATTCGCCGCTGCTGCGCCTTGCCGTTGAGCACATAGCTGGCGGTGGTTACCGAAACGTTGGCGAGGCGGGCGAGGTCGGTCAGTTTCAACGAAAAAATCCTGCTGGAACGTGCGCTTGCACCTGGGCGCGGCGGCGCAGTGATGGCCCTGACCAAGACGGATGGTCGGCCTCCGGGCTTCTAGAGTTACGCAAAGTTGCGTAATGTGCCAGCCTTTGCTGAAACGTTTCAGCAGTGATTCAGTCACAGCCCACAGTCGGTGCAATAGCTGATGTCGCCGGCGGGATAAGAACAATCGCGTGCCCGCAAGGAGTGTTTCCATGCTTGAACTCAATGCCCAGCACATCCACATGCATCAGGTCGCCGCCGACAAGAGCGCAGCGCTGGCGCTGCTGGCCGAGGTGCTGGTCGCCGACGGGCTGGTGGCGCCCGGCTACCTGGACGGTTTGCGCGCACGCGAAGCCCAGGGCTCGACTTTTCTCGGCCAGGGCATCGCGATCCCCCATGGCACCCCGGAGACCCGCGATCAGGTGTTCACCACGGGCGTGCGGCTGCTGCATTTTCCGCAGGGCGTCGACTGGGGCAACGGCCAGCAGGTCCACCTCGCCATCGGCATCGCCGCGCGTTCCGACGAGCATCTGCGTCTGCTGCAGCTGCTGACCCGCGCCCTCGGTGAGGGCGACCTCAGTGAGGCGCTGCAGAAGGCCGGCAGCCCCGAAGCGATCATCGCGCTGCTGCAGGGGGCGCCGCAGGAACTGGCGCTCGATGGCGAGCTGGTCGGGCTGGGCGTCGCCGCCGAGGACTTCGATGAGCTGGCCTGGCAGGGCGTCAAGCTGCTCAAGCGCGCCGAGTGCGTGGTCTCCGGCTTCAATGCCGGGCTCGCGCTTGACCAGGCCTTGCCGCTGGGCGAGGGCCTCTGGTGGCTGAGCAGCGAGCAGTCGGTGCAGCGACCGGGGCTGGCGTTCGTCACACCCGCCGCGTCGCTGGATCATCACGGCCAGCCGCTCAACGGCCTGTTCGTGCTGGCCAGTCTCGGTGAAGCGCACCGGGCGATGCTCGAGCGCCTGTGCAACCTGCTGATCGAGGGGCGCGGCGCGGAGCTGAGCCAGGCGACCTCCAGTCGCACAGTGCTCGAAGCACTGGGCGGCGACGTGCCGGCGGACTGGCCGAGCGCCCGCGTGCCGCTGGCCAATGCCCACGGCCTGCACGCACGCCCGGCCCAGGTGCTGACCGAGGTCGCACAGTCCTTTGCCGGCGAGATCCGCGTGCGCCTAGCCGGCAGCCAGAGCGCGGGGGTGTCGGCCAAGAGCCTGAGCAAGCTGCTGGCGATGGGCTCGCATCGTGGGCAGGTGCTGGAGTTCATCGCCGAGCCTTCGATCGCCGACGATGCCTTGCCGGCGTTGGTGCGCGCGGTGGAGGAAGGGCTGGGCGAGGAAATCGAGCCGCTGCCAGCCGGCGGGGAGTCGGCGGAGCAGCCAGCTGCCACCGTGCAACTGCATGAAGCCGCCCAGGATGTGCCCGCCCTGCGGGCCGGCGAGCAGGTCATCGGCATCGCCGCCTCGCCCGGCATCGCCATCGGCCCGGTGCTGGTGCGCAAGCCGCAGGCGATCGACTATCCGCGGCGCGGCGAATCCCCCGTTATCGAGCTGCAGCGGCTCGACGCGGCGCTGGACAAGGTGTTCGCCGAAATCGGCACGCTGATCGCGCAGAGCCAGGTCGCCAGCATCCGCGACATCTTCACCACTCACCAGGCCATGCTCAGGGATCCCGCCCTGCGCGAAGAGGTGCAGGTGCGCCTGCAGAAAGGCCTCAGCGCCGAGGCGGCCTGGATGGAGGAAATCGAAAGCGCGGCGCAGCAGCAGGAGGCGCTACATGACCAGCTGCTCGCCGAGCGTGCGGCGGACCTGCGCGACGTGGGCCGCCGCGTGCTGGCCTGCCTGGCTGGTGTCGAAGCCGAGCAGGCCCCGGATGAGCCCTACATTCTGGTGATGGACGAGGTGGCGCCGTCGGACGTCGCCACCCTCAATGCCCAGCGCGTCGCCGGCATTCTCACCGCCGGCGGCGGCGCCACCTCGCACAGCGCCATCATCGCGCGGGCGCTGGGTATTCCGGCCATCGTCGGCGCTGGGCCCGGTGTGCTCGGCCTGGCGCCCAACACCCTGCTGCTGCTCGATGGCGAGCGCGGCGAGCTGCTGGTGGCGCCGAGCGATACGCAGCTCGATGAGGCCCGGGGCGAGCGCGCCGCGCGGGAGGAACGCAAGCGCCTGGCCCATGAGCGACGTCTGGAGCCGGCGATCACCCGTGACGGCCATCCGGTGGAGATCGCTGCCAACATCGGCGCCGCCGGCGAGACGCCCGAGGCGGTGGCGCTCGGTGCCGAGGGCATCGGCCTGCTGCGCACCGAACTGGTGTTCATGAACCACGCTCAGGCGCCGGATCAGGCGACCCAGGAAGCCGAATACCGCCGTGTGCTGGAAGCCCTCGAAGGCCGGCCCCTGGTGGTGCGCACGCTCGATGTCGGCGGCGATAAGCCGCTGCCGTACTGGCCGATGCCGGCCGAGGAGAACCCCTTCCTCGGTGTGCGCGGCATTCGCCTGAGCCTGCAGCGCCCGGACATCCTCGAAACCCAGCTGCGTGCCTTGCTCGCATCCGCCGACGGCCGGCCGCTGCGGATCATGTTTCCCATGGTCGGCAATATCGAGGAATGGCGCACCGCCAAGGCGCTGGTCGATCGCCTGCGCGTCGAATTGCCGGTGGCCGACCTGCAGGTGGGCATCATGATCGAGATCCCGTCCGCCGCGCTGATCGCGCCGGTGCTGGCGCAGGAAGTCGATTTCTTCAGCATCGGCACCAACGATCTGACCCAGTACACGCTGGCCATCGACCGCGGCCACCCGACGCTGTCCGGCCAGGCCGATGGGCTGCACCCGGCCGTGTTGCGCCTGATCGGCATGACGGTGGAAGCCGCCCACGCGCAGGGCAAATGGGTGGGCGTCTGCGGCGAGCTGGCCGCCGATGCGCTGGCGATACCGATGCTGGTGGGGCTGGGCGTTGACGAGTTGAGCGTGTCGGCGCGCAGCATCGCGCTGGTCAAGGCGCGGGTGCGCGAGCTGGACTTCGTCGCCTGTCAGCAACTCGCTCAGCAGGCCCTGATGTTGCCCGGCGCGCATGAAGTGCGCGCATTCGTCGGGGAGCATTGCTGATGGCGCGCGTACTGACCGTGACCCTCAATCCTGCACTGGATCTCACCGTGCAGCTGCCCGCGCTGCGCCTGGGCGAAGTCAATCGCAGCGACAACCTGCAAGTCCATGCCGCCGGCAAGGGGCTCAACGTCGCCCAGGTCCTGGCCGATCTCGGCCACCAGCTGACCGTGACCGGCTTTCTCGGCGAAGCCAATGCCCAGCCTTTCGAGCAGCTGTTCGCCGCGCGGGGCTTTGCCGACGAATTCGTCCGCGTGGCGGGCGAGACCCGCAGCAACATCAAGCTGGCCGAGGCGGATGGGCGGATCACCGATATCAATGGCCCGGGGCTGGAGGTCGGTGCCGCCCAGCGCGACGAGCTGCTCGCCCGCCTCGAACGCCTGGTGCCTGGCCATGAGCTGGTCGTGGTGGCCGGCAGCCTGCCGCGTGGCGTCGAGCTGCCGTGGTTCGTCGAGCTGCTGCAGCGGCTCGCGCGGCTCGATGCGCGTGTCGCGCTGGACACCAGTGGCGCTGCGCTGCGCGGAGGGCTGGCCCTGTCACCCTGGCTGATCAAGCCCAACGAAGAGGAACTGGCCCAGGCCCGCGCCCTCGATCCGGCCGACGCACAGGCCCTGGCCGACGAGGCGCGTCGCCTGAACGCCCGCATCGAGCATGTCGTGATGTCCCAGGGCGCCGCCGGGGTCAGCTGGTTTTCGCCGGCTGCCGCCTGGCATGCCCAGCCGCCGAAGATGCGGGTGGTCAGCACCGTGGGCGCCGGGGATTCGCTGCTGGCCGGCATGCTCCACGGCTTGCTGGCGGGTTGGCCGGCCGAGCGCACCCTGGCGCATGCCACGGCGATTGCCGCTCAGGCCGTCGGCCAAATCGGCTTCGGTATCACTGATCGGGCGCAACTGGCCGAGCTTGAAGCGGCCGTGCGGCTGCAGCCGCTCAGCCAATAATTACAAGAGGTGAAGGAATGAATCTGCTCATCATCACGGCCTGCCCCAACGGAATGGTCACCAGCGTGCTGACCTCGCGCCTGCTCGAGGCCGCGGCCCAGCGCCTGGGCTGGTCGACCGCCGTGGAAGTCCACGACCCCAAGGCCATCGGTTCGCCGCTCACGGCCGCGCAGATCGCCAAGGCCGATCTGGTGGTGGTGGTGAAAACCGGGCCGTTGTCGCTGCAACGCTTCGTCGGCAAGCGCGTCGTGCAATCGACCCCGTCCGAGGCCCTGCTCGACCCGGAAGGCTTCCTGCGCAGCGCCGCCGATACCGCGACCGAATTGCAGCCGGTCGACGAAGCCGACGCCGCGCCTTCCGCCGGCAAACCCAAGCTGGTGGCCATCACCGCCTGCCCGACCGGCGTGGCGCACACCTTCATGGCCGCCGAGGCGCTGCAGCAGGCGGCCGCGCGCAAGGGCTACGACCTGCAGGTGGAGACGCGCGGCTCGGTGGGCGCGCGCAACGTGCTCGACCCCCAGGCCATTGAGGAAGCCGACGCGGTGCTGCTGGCGACCGATATCGAGGTGGATGTCACCCGTTTCGCCGGCAAGCGCGTGTTCCGCTGCGGCACCGGTGTCGCACTGAAGCAACCGGAGGCGACGCTGGATCGCGCGCTGCAGGAAGCGGCCGTGCTCGGCGGTGGCGTCACGGCAAGTGCCGCTACGGGAGAGCAGAAAGCGGAGAAGACCGGCGTCTACAAGCACCTGCTGACCGGGGTGTCCTACATGCTGCCGATGGTGGTGGCGGGCGGACTGCTGATCGCCCTGTCGTTCGTCTTCGGCATCGAGGCGTTCAAGGAGGAGGGCACGCTAGCCGCTGCCTTGATGAAGATCGGCGGCGAAACCGCTTTCCAGCTGATGGTGCCGCTGCTGGCCGGCTACATCGCCTATTCCATCGCCGACCGCCCGGGTCTGGCGCCCGGCATGATCGGCGGCTTGCTGGCCGGCACGCTCGGCGCGGGCTTCATTGGCGGCATCATCGCCGGTTTCGTCGCCGGCTATGCGGCCAAGGCGGTGAGTCGCTGGATTCCACTGCCGGCCAGCATCGAGTCGCTCAAACCGATCCTGATCATCCCGCTGCTGGCCAGCCTGGTGACGGGCCTGGTGATGATCTACATCGTCGGCACGCCGGTGGCGAAGCTGCTCGCCGGGCTCACCGAGTTCCTCGACACCATGGGCACCTCCAACGCCATCCTGCTCGGGCTGCTGCTGGGCACCATGATGTGCGTCGATCTCGGCGGGCCGGTGAACAAGGCGGCCTATGCCTTCTCCGTCGGGCTGCTCGCCTCGCAAAGCTACGCGCCGATGGCTGCGACCATGGCCGCCGGCATGGTGCCGCCGATCGGCATGGGCATCGCCACGCTGATCGCGCGGCGCAAGTTCGCCCAGACCGAGCGCGAAGCCGGCAAGGCCGCGCTGGTGCTGGGTTGCTGCTTCATCTCCGAGGGCGCGATTCCCTTCGCTGCCAAGGACCCGCTGCGGGTGATTCCCGCCAGCATCGCTGGTGGCGCACTGACCGGCGCGCTGTCCATGGCGTTCGGTGCCAAGCTGCTGGCGCCCCATGGCGGGCTCTTCGTGCTGCTGATCCCCAACGCGATCAACCATGCATTGCTCTACCTGGTCGCGATCCTTGCCGGCAGCCTGCTGACCGGGGCGATCTACGCACTGCTCAAACAGTCCGAGACACAGCCGCTCTCGGTCGGCGCCGCACCCTGAGCGGTGCGCTGCAAGGGCTGAACTAAACGGCCCGCCGCCGTATCCACTGAATGCCGGGGGAGTCTTTGTGTCAGAACGTTTCGCTCCCGGATTTCCAGAACAAGACGGTGGAGGCACTGCATGAGCATCGATCACGGGCCACGGCCCCTGCGAATCACCCTGACGGCCCTGGTGGTGGTGGTGCTGGGCGTGGTGCTGGCTGTAGGCGGCGGCTACCTGGCCACATTGGGCGGCTCCTGGTACTACCTGATCGCCGGTGTCGGGCTGCTGCTGGTTGCCGGGTTGCTGTTCGCTCGCCGACGCGCCGCGCTCTGGCTCTATGCCGCGCTGTTGCTCGGGACACTGGCGTGGACGCTGTACGAAGTCCGTTTCGACTGGTGGCAGCTGGCGCCGCGCATCGACCTCTGGTGCCTCCTCGGGCTCTGGCTGATCCTGCCTTTCGTCAATCGCCATGTCGGCCGCCGGCGGGTCTGGCGTGACGGTGCCAGTGGCCTGCTTGGCGTGGGCCTGTTGGCCGGCGCGCTGATGGCCGGCTACTCGCTGACGCAGGACTACCACTCGATCGAGGGCCAGTTCAGCGACGCGCAGATGCAAGGCCTTGCCCCGGAAGGCCAGGCCGGCCGTGAGGCCGAAGCATGGACCGCCTACGGTGGCTCTGACCGCGGTAACCGTTACTCACTGGCGGACCTGATCACGCCGCAGAACGTCGGCAAACTGAAGAAGGCCTGGGAATTCCACACCGGCGACCTGCCGGGGCCGAACGATCCGGGCGAGTTCACCTACGAGGTCACGCCGCTGAAGATCGGCGACAACCTCTACCTCTGCACCCCTCACAGCATCGCCATCGCCGTGGACGCCACCACCGGAGAGGAGCGCTGGCGCTTCGACCCGAACATCAACCGCGAGGCCGAGTATTACCAGCACATGACTTGTCGGGGGCTGGCCTTCCACGACGCGACCCGCTACGCCGCGAGCCCCGGCGATACCGGGCAGGGAGCGGCGCGTTGCGAGCGCCGCCTGTTCCTGCCGACCAACGACGGTACGCTCGTTGCCCTGGACGCCGACGACGGCAAGCCCTGCGAGGACTTCGGCGATGCCGGCGTGGTGGATCTCAAGGCCGGCCTGGGCGAGGGCGCGCTGGGTGTCTATCTGCCGACTTCGCCGCCGGTGGTCACCGAAAGGCTGGTCATCGTCGGCGGCTCGATCACCGACAACGGCGCGGTGGATTCGCCCGGGGGCGTGGTTCGCGCCTACGACGTGCGCAGTGGCGAACTGGTTTGGAACTTCGACCCGGGCAACCCGGACGCCACCGAGCCCCTGCCACCGGGAGAGACCTATACGCGCAGCACGCCGAACTGGTGGACGACGTCGGTGGCCGACGAGTCGCTGGGCCTGGTCTACATCCCCACCGGCAACCAGACGCCCGACCAATGGGCGAAACCGCGCACACCCGAGACGGAGCGCTTCACCGCTACCCTGGTCGCGCTGGAGCTGGCGACCGGAAAGGTGCGTTGGGAATTCCAGACGGTGCACCACGACCTCTGGGACCGCGACCTGCCTTCGCAGCCAACGCTGGTCGACATCGACGGGCCGCAGGGTGTGGTGCCGGCCATTGTCCAGCCGACCAAGCGTGGTGACCTCTACGTGCTCGACCGGCGCACCGGCGAGCCGATCGTGCCGGTCAAGGAGATCCCCGTTCCGCAGGGCACCGATTACGGCGAATTCACCGCGCCGACCCAGCCCACCTCGGCTTTGAGCTATGCGCCACAGGCACCGCTGCGCGAGCGCGACATGTGGGGTGGCACGCCGCTGGACCAGATGATGTGTCGCATCGAGTTCCGCAAGCTGCGCTATGAAGGTGACTTCACGCCGCCGTCGGAGCAGGGCTCGCTGATCTACCCGGGCAATGTCGGGACCTTCAACTGGCCGTCCGTAGCGGTCGATCCACACCGCCAGCTGTTGTTCGGCGCGCCGAACTACCTGGCCTTCGTCTCGACCATGGTCAAGCGTAGCGAGGTCGCTCCGGATGAGCGCACCGGCGGCGGCGAAACCGGCCTGCAGCCGAACCTGGGCGCGCCCTACATGGTGACGCTCAAGCCCTTCATGTCGGTGATTGGCCTGCCTTGCCAGACGCCGCCGTGGGGGTATGTCACCGCGCTCGACCTGCGCAGCATGAAGAAGGTCTGGCTGCACAAGAACGGCACCAGTCGTGACAGCGCGCCTCTGGGGCTGCCTTTCCCGGTAGGTACGCCGGCGCTGGGCGGGCCGATCGTCACCGCGGGCGGGGTGGCCTTCATGAGCGGCACGCTGGACTACTACCTGCGGGCGTATGACCTGAAGACCGGCGAGCAGCTATGGAAGGGCCGCCTGCCCGCAGGTGGCCAGGCCACGCCGATCACCTACGTGTCGGAGAAAAACGGCAAGCAATACGTGGTGCAGATGGCCGGTGGGCATGGCTCGTTCGGGACGGAGATCGGCGATTCTCTGGTCGCCTTTGTGCTGGATGAGAAAGCGGAGTAGCGAGCGGGGGAGAGCGGGCTCAGGCTTGGTCCCGCAGGCTTGCGCGCCGGCTTTTGTAGGAGCGAGCTCGCTCGCGAAGCTGGCGGGGACGCAGCGGGTCGTGAGTGTCCGGTCGGTCCGGAGTCGTTGCAGAACTTCTCTGATCGCCTGGCCTGAGCCGCCGGAGACAGGCCTTTCGCGAGCGAGCTCGCTCCTACGGGCAGGCTTGCTGGCTTTTGTAGGGGCGAGCTTGCTCGCGAAGCCGGCGGGAGCGCAGCGGTCCGTGCGTATCCGGTTGGTTTGGAACCTTTGCAGAGCGCCCCGGCTCGCCTGGTCTGAGCCGCCGGAGACAGGCTTTTCGCGAGCGAGCTCGCTCCTACGGGCAGGCTTGCTGGCTTTTGTAGGAGCGAGCTCGCTCGCGAAGCTGGCGGGAGCGCAGCGGTCCGTGCGTGTCCGGTCGGTTTGGAGCCTTTGCAGAGCGCCCCGGCTCGCCTGGTCTGAGCCGCCGGAGACAGGCTTTTCGCGAGCGAGCTCGCTCCTACGGGCAGGCTTGCTGGCTTTTGTAGGAGCGAGCTCGCTCGCGAAGCTTCCAGGCAGGACGGGCCCTCTCGTCACAACCAGGCGGCGTCCCAGAGTGGGTAATCGGCGAGACGCCTGACCAGCCCAGCGCGCAGTGGGTTTGCCACGATGTACCGCGCAACACTGCGCAGATCTTCGTCGTTTCGCACAGCGCGGTCGTGATAGCCCTTCTGCCAGATCGCCCCGTGACTTCCGCGCAGGCGGTTGGTGGCGATCGCGCTCCGCGATTTCAGGCCTTGCATCAACTGGCCTAGCGAGCCGCTTTTCAGCTGCACGAGCCAATGCAGATGATCTGGCATGACGACCCAGGCCAGCGAGTCGACCGCGTGTGACTGACCGATCCTATGGATTTCCTGCGCTAGCGATGACGCGGCGGGCCAGTCTGCGAACAGGGTGGTGCGATTAAGCGTTACGCAGGTTAGGACGTAGGTCTGATTGGGCAGGCTGACCCGCCCCTTGCGCAGGTCGCATCCATGAAAGCGCATTCCGTTGCGTCTCTTTCAGTTGTCGTAGTGCTTCGCGAGCAAGCTCGCTCCTACAGGGCACGGACTCGTAGGAGCGAGCTTGCTCGCGAAGCATTTGCCGTTGGCCGCGTCGTCTCAGTGGTGCTCGCGGGTGGCGCGGAATTTCACGTCCGGCCAGCGCTCTTCCATCAGGCTCAGGTTGACCCGGGTCGGCGCCAGGTAGGTGAGGTGGCCGCCGCCGTCGACGGCGAGGTTCTCGTAGGCCTTGTCGGTGAATTCCTTGAGCTTCTTCTCGTCGCTGCACTCGATCCAGCGCGCCGACCAGACGTTGATCGCCTCGTAGGCGCACTCGACCTTGTATTCCTCCTTCAACCGGCTGGCGACCACGTCGAACTGCAGCACGCCCACCGCGCCGAGGATGATGTCGTTGTTGCGCTCGGGAAAGAACACCTGGGTGGCGCCTTCCTCGGCCAGTTCCTGCAGGCCCTGGCGCAGCTGCTTGGATTTGAGCGGGTCCTTCAGGCGCACGCGGCGGAACAGTTCCGGGGCGAAGTGCGGGATGCCGGTGAAGCCCAGCACTTCGCCTTCGGTGAAGGTGTCGCCGATCTGGATGGTGCCGTGGTTGTGCAGGCCGATGATGTCACCGGCCCAGGCCTCTTCCAGCATCTCGCGCTCGCTGGAGAAGAAGGTCAGCGCGTCGGCGATCTTGAGGTCCTTCTTCAGCCGCACGTGGCGCATCTTCATGCCCTTCTCGTAACGGCCCGAGCAGATGCGCATGAAGGCGATGCGGTCGCGGTGCTTGGGGTCCATGTTCGCCTGGATCTTGAACACGAAGCCGCTGAACTTCTCTTCCACCGGCTCGACCACCCGCTCGTGGGCGGCGCGCGACAGCGGCATCGGCGCCCAGTCGACGATGGCGTCGAGCACCTGGTCGACGCCGAAGTTGCCCAGCGCGGTGCCGAAGAATACCGGTGTCATCTCGCCCTTGAGGAACGCCTGCTCATCGAACTCGTGGCAGGCACCCTGGACCAGTTCGAGCTGCTCGACGAAATCGTCGTACATGTCGCCCAGGTGCGCGCGGGCCTCGTCGGAGTCGAGCTTGTCGATGACCTTCTGCTCGGTGCGCTCATGGCCGTGGCCCGGCACGTAGACGATGATCTTGTCTTCGCGCAGGTGATACACGCCCTTGAAGTCGCGGTAGCAGCCGATCGGCCAGGTGATCGGCGCGGCCTTGATCTTCAGCACCGCCTCGATCTCGTCGAGCAGTTCGATGGGGTCGCGGATGTCGCGGTCGAGCTTGTTGATGAAACTGACGATGGGCGTATCGCGCAGGCGGCAGACTTCCATCAGGGCGATGGTGCGCGGCTCCACGCCCTTACCGCCGTCGAGCACCATCAGCGCGCTGTCCACCGCGGTCAGGGTGCGGTAGGTGTCTTCCGAGAAGTCTTCGTGGCCGGGGGTGTCGAGCAGATTGACCATGTGCTCGCGGTAGGGGAACTGCATCACCGAGGTGGTGATGGAGATGCCGCGCTGCTTCTCCATTTCCATCCAGTCGGAGGTGGCGTGACGGTCGGACTTGCGCGACTTCACGGTCCCGGCGACCTCGATCGCCTTGCCCATCAGCAGCAGCTTCTCGGTGATGGTGGTCTTGCCCGCGTCGGGGTGGGAAATGATGGCGAAGGTACGGCGCTTCGCGACTTCGGCGGCCTGAGTGGTCATCTGAATAAGGAACCCGTCGACGGAGTAGTCGGTCTGTCAAAAAAGGCGGGGATTATAGCGGCAAACGACAGCGCCTGTGGCCCGCTCGCCCCTTCGCAAAGCCAGGATTTGTGCAGTTTCCAGGACGCTTTGTTGAGTATCGAGAACAACCGCCAGCGGATGGCCGGTCGGGGCGTTTTTTTGGTTGATCTGGGCCCCCCTTGGTCCTAAAGTTCGCGCCCGAACGTCCATGCTGGCAACGATCCATCCGGCTCAAGTACTGACGACGAGAGATCACCCGTGATACTCGGCGACATGCCTTGGGAAGTAGGCGAACCAAAGTGGGGAAACTGATCAGGCGTTCGTGACGGGCCGTATGCGCCCACTCCCTAATTTCGATTCCGTTTCCCGATTTCGGAGCCCTGGCATGATCAAGATCGAAGACTATTACCCTCGCGCCACCTTTCAGAAGATGAAGGCCTTCGCCGACCAGCACGAAACCCCCTTCGTGGTGATCGACACCGAGACCATCAGCAAGGCCTATGACGATCTGCGCGGCAGCTTCGAGTTCGCCAAGATCTACTACGCAGTCAAGGCCAACCCGGCGGTCGAGATCATCGACCTGCTCAAGGACAAGGGTTCGAGCTTCGACATCGCTTCGATCTACGAGCTGGACAAGGTGATGTCCCGCGGCGTCGGCCCGGAGCGCATCAGCTACGGCAACACCATCAAGAAATCCAAGGACATCCGCTACTTCTTCGAGAAGGGCGTTCGCCTGTTCGCCACGGATTCGGAGGCCGACCTGCGCAACATCGCCAAGGCCGCGCCGGGCTCCAAGGTATACGTGCGCATCCTCACCGAAGGCTCGACCACGGCCGACTGGCCGCTGTCGCGCAAGTTCGGCTGCCAGACCGACATGGCCATGGACCTGCTGATTCTCGCCCGCCAGCTGGGCCTGGAGCCCTACGGCATCTCCTTCCACGTCGGCAGCCAGCAGCGCGACATCTCCGTGTGGGATGCGGCGATCGCCAAGGTCAAGGTGATCTTCGAGCGCCTGAAGGAAGAGGACGGCATCGTCCTGAAGATGATCAACATGGGCGGCGGCTTCCCGGCCAACTACATCGCCAAGACCAACGACCTGGAAACCTACGCCGCCGAGATCATCCGCTTCCTCAAGGAAGACTTCGGCGACGAGCTGCCGGAGATCATCCTCGAGCCGGGCCGCTCGCTGATCGCCAACGCCGGCATCCTGGTCAGCGAAGTGGTGCTGGTTTCGCGCAAGTCGCGCACCGCGGTCGAGCGCTGGGTCTACGCCGATGTCGGCAAGTTCAGCGGGCTGATCGAAACCATGGACGAAGCCATCAAGTTCCCGATCTGGACCGAGAAGAAGGGCGAGATGGAAGAAGTGGTGATCGCCGGCCCGACCTGCGACAGCGCCGACATCATGTACGAGAACTACCGCTACGGCCTGCCGCTGAACCTGGCCGCCGGCGACCGCCTGTACTGGTTGTCCACCGGCGCCTACACCACCAGCTACAGCGCGGTGGAGTTCAACGGCTTTCCGCCGCTGAAGGCCTACTACATCTAAGCCGCGCCGCCGGTTGAAGAACGCCCCGCTTGCCGGGGCGTTTTCATGTCCGGGCGCCGCTGGCGAGGGCGGCGCGGCGCGCGGCGTAGGCGGCGACGATATCCTCGAGTTCGGGGAGCGCCGCGGCGCGCAGCGCGGTCAGAGCCGTGTCGATGAATTTAAGGTGGCCGTTCGCCAGGGCCAGCTGCAGCCAGTGGCGGGCATCGGCCAGGGCGCCTTGCGCCAGCAGCACCGCGGCGTGGCTGAACTGGCCGCGAAAGTCACCGGCTTCGGCCGAACGTCGGTACCAGGCGCGGGCGGCTGCCGGGTCAGCGGCGACGCCAAGCCCGTCTTCCAGACAGCGCCCGACCAGGTTCATCGACTTGGCGTGGCCAGCCTCGGCGGCCTGCCGGTAGAGGCAGTAGGCCGCCGGCAGATCCTGCGGCACGCCGCGCCCGGTGGCCAGCAGGTTGGCCAGGTTGTAGCAGCCCCAGTCGAGCCCCAGCGCGGCGGCGCGGCGATAGAAGGTCGCCGCCTCGGCGACGTCGGCCCGGCAACCCCAGCCGTGCTCCAGGCAGCGCCCGGCCATGTTGCTCGCCATGGCATGGCCGCGCGCCGCGGCGATGCGAAACCAGCTCAGGGCCAGTCGCGGGTCGGCCTCGATGCCGTGACCATCGAGCAGCAGCTGGGCGAGCAATGCCTGGGCGTGCGCATCGCCCGTGGCGGCGCCGTTCAGCGCCAGGCGTGCCAGGGCCCGGGGTTCGTCGCCAAGGGCACTGATGTCGACGGCCTCGCATCGGCGCAGGCGGTGCTCAGACATCGACCCAGCGGCGCAGCAGGTTGTGGTAGGTGCCGGTCAGTTGCACCAGGGATGGGTGGTCCGGCACATCGGCAGTCAGTTTCTGGATGGCCTGATCCATTTCGTAGAGCAGGGTGCGCTGGGCATCCTCGCGCACCAGGCTCTGGATCCAGAAGAACGAGGCCAGCCGTGCGCCGCGGGTTACCGCTTCGACCTTGTGCAGGCTGGTGCTGGGGTAGAGCACCATGTCGCCGGCAGCGAACTTCACCCGCTGCGTGCCATAGGTGTCCTGGATAACCAGCTCTCCGCCGTCGTATTCGTCGGGTTCGCTGAAGAACAGCGTCGCCGACAGGTCGGTGCGCACCCGCTCGGCGCTGTTGCGGACCTGGCGCACCGCATTGTCGATGTGATAGCCGAACTCGCCGCCGGCCGTGTAGCAGTTGAACAGCGGTGGGAACACCTTGTTCGGCAGCGCTGCGGACATGAACTGCGGATGCTGCCAGAGCCGCTGCAACATCGCCTCGCTGATCTCGCGAGCCAGCGGATCGTCCTCGGCCAGCTGCAGGTTGTGTTTGGCGCGCGCCGACTGGTAGCCGGCGGTGACGCGGCCATCGAGCCATTCGGCCGCTTCGAGCGCGGCGCGGATGCGGGCCACCTCTTCTGCAGAAAAGACTTGGGCGATGCGTAGCAGCATGGGCGATACCCCTGCGAGTGATAAAAGTTCGCGTTTGCAGTTCTCAAGCGGGGGCGGAATGTATCAGAATATATTCTCAAACAATATGAATTATCGTTTTGCTTTGCATAACATTCTCAAGGATGCCTTTATCGATGTCGCGTCAAATCCCGGAACCGAATTCCCCTCGCTTGTTTGCTTCTGCCTTGGGCGCCGCTGTCACTGCCCTGTCGCTTCCTGCTGCCGCCGGTGCCGGTCGGCCCGCCGACGAACCGGTGGCGCTGGACGCCGTGACCGTGGTCGGCGACCAACAGGAGGCCTACAAGGCCGACGAATCGGCATCCAACAAGTACACCGCGCCGCTGCGTGAAACACCGAAGTCGGTCACCGTGATCACCGACCAGGTGATTCGCGACACGGGCTCGCTGAGCCTGGTCGATGCGCTGCGTACCACTTCGGGCATCACCTTTGGTGCCGGCGAAGGTGGCAATCCGGCAGGCGACCGGCCGATCATTCGCGGCTTCAATGCCGAGAGCGACACCTTTATCGACGGCCTGCGCGATGTCGGCTCGCAGACCCGCGAGATCTTCAATATCGAGCGCATCGAAGTGAGCAAGGGGCCGGGCTCGGCCTATACCGGCGCGGGTTCAACCGGCGGCAGCCTCAACCTGATCAGCAAGACCGCGAAGCAGCAGGACTTCGGTGATGCCAGCTTCACCTACGGCTCCGACCAGACGCGCCGTTACACGCTGGACGTCAACCGGGTGCTGGCTGACAACGTCGCCGGGCGCCTGAACCTGCTCAAGCATGAAGCCAACGTCGCTGGGCGCGACGGTGTCGAAGTGCGCCGCTGGGGCGTGGCGCCGACGATTACCTTCGGCTTCGACACACCGACGCGGGCAACGCTGTCCTACTATCATCTGGAAACCGATGACATCCCCGATTACGGACTGCCGCTGACCGATGCCACCGCGCCCGACTCGGTGCGCAAGCCGGTTGCGGTCGACCGTGACAACTTCTACGGGCTGAGCAACCGCGACTACCGCGACAGCACGACCGACGCCGGCACGCTGAAGCTCGAGCACGACCTCAACGACAGCCTGACGCTGCTCAACACCACGCGCGTGGTGCGCACCACGCTCGACTACATCGTCACCACGCCGAACGACTCGAAGACCGGCAACCTGTCGCAGGGCCTGGTCTATCGGGCCCCGAAAAGCCGCAATTCCACGTCCGAGGGCTGGGTCAACCAGACCGATCTCAAGGCACTGTTCGCCACCGGCGCGATCGAGCACAGCCTCGTCACCGGCGTGGAGATCAGTCGGGAGGGCGTTCACAATCGCGCCTACTTCATCAGCCCGGGCACCGCAGGCAGCACGTGCAGCCCGGCGCACGTGAGCAGCGGCGACTGCACCAGCCTGAGCAATCCGGACCATGAGGCGGCGTGGACCGGCAGCATCACCGATAGCAACGCCTTCACCGATACCGATACCGATACCCTGTCGGCCTATATCTTCGACACCTTGAAGTTCGACGAGCGCTGGTCGCTGAACGTCGGGCTGCGTTACGACGACTTCGAAACCCGGGCCAGCGGCGTGACCGTCACGCGCGGTACCAACACCGTCGACGGAACGACCGAGCTGGAGAACAAGAGCCATTTCTGGAGCTATCAGCTGGGCCTGGTGTTCAATCCGCTACCCAATGGCAGCGTCTACGCGGCCTGGTCGACCTCGGCCAACCCGGTGGGTGAAACTGCCGGCGAGGGCGCCAGCAATATCGCCGTGGCGACCGAGGAGCTGACGCCGGAGCGCAACCGCAACTACGAAGTCGGCACCAAATGGGACTTCTTCGACGACCGTCTGGGTGTCACGGCGGCGCTGTTCCGCACCGAGAAGACCAACGCCCGCGTACTCGAAGCCGACGGCACCACGAGCAACATTGGCGAAACCCGCGTCGATGGCTTCGAGCTGGGCCTCAATGGGCAGATCACGCCGAAGTGGAATGCCTTTGCCAGCTACACCTATCTCGACGGCGAGATCGTCGAAAGCGGCCGTGTGGATGTCAATGCGCGCCCTGGCAACGGTCCGGCCGATGTCGACTATGTGGTTGGCGGTGCCAACGGCAACGACATCCCGAACACTGCGCAGAACAGCTTCAGCTTCTGGAGCACCTACCAGTTGACGCCGGTGCTGACCGTCGGTGGCGGCGCCAACTATGTCGATTCGCGCTTCGGCGATGTCACCAACAGCGTCGAGGTGCCGTCGTACTGGCGCTACGATGCGATGGCGGCCTATCGCGTGAGCAAGCATCTGGATCTGCAGCTGAACGTGCAGAACCTGACCGACAAGCGCTATTTCGACCAGGTCTACACCAGCCACATGGCCCACGTTGCACCGGGGCGCACGGCGCTGTTGAGCACCAACTTCCACTTCTGATCGACGCAGACGAGAAAGGCCGCCCTTGGGCGGCCTTTCTTGCATCTGAAGTCAGGGCATGCTGCGAGGCAGCCAGGCGATCATCACCGCGCAGAACAGCGCCAGGGCGATGCAGAACCACAGGAAGCGCCGTTGACGGCGCGCGCCCGCACCGTCGGCAAGGGCTGGCAGGGGCATGCCGCAATGACGGCACTCGTCTTGCCCCGAGGGGTTGTCCCGTTGACAGTAAAGGCAGGCGGCCATGGTCTGTTTCCTCCGTAGCCGCAGGCTGTCACAGCCCGCGCTATACGCCCCATGACGGGAATCAAGTCACTCGAACTGTTCCAGGCGCTGCCGGTCGAGCACCGTGATCAGTCGGCCTTCCTGGGTGATGATGCCCTCGTCGATCAGGCGGCGGATGATCCGCGAGAAGGTTTCCGGCTGGATCGACAGATGCCCGGCGACCAGCTGCTTGGCCATCGGCAGCTCGAACGCAGTGGCCTCGGCGCGTGCCAGCTGGGTCATCAGGTAGCGCACCACGCGGTGCGTGGCGTTCTTCAGCGACAGCGTTTCGATTTCGTTGAGACGCTGATGCAGGCGCACGCAGAGCTTGCCGAGCAGGGCGAAGGCCAGGCGCTGGTTGGTCTCGAGCAGGCGCATGTACGCGGTGTTGGAGAACCGATAGACCTGAGTCGGGCAGACCGCCTGGGCCGAGGCTACGTAGTTGGGCGTGTCCATCAGCATCATCGCCTCGGCGAAGGTCTGCCGGTTGCCGATCACCTCGAAGACCTTTTCCTGCCCGTCCGGCGTCAGGCGGTAAATCTTCACCGCGCCCGAGATGACGAAGTAGAAGGAGTGGGCCGGCTCGCCCTGGTGGAACAGGTTGTCACCCTTGTCCAGGTTGAGCAGCTGGCTGGAGGCCATCAGTTCGTCGAGCTGCTCCTCGTTGAGCGGCTCGAACAGGTGATGGCTGCGGAGAATCTGGTGATGTACGCGATGAAGCACCATGCAAGGGCATCCTTTGTTCTAGGTCTGACGAGGCGCGCGTCGCTGACGATAGCACTGCGCGACGCGGTCTTTCGAGTTTGACGGCCGTCAGCGCCAGTGCGGTGCGTCGAACAGCTGCTGATAGCGGGCGAGCGCCGAGCGTGCCTGCCGCAGCGCGGCGTCGCGCTCGGCGCCGGGCCCGCGCAGCCGGTCGGCGGCGCCGAGAAGGTTGCCGAGCACGCCGTGCAGCGCCGTGTCGGCGGCTTCGGGCAGGCGACAGTTGGCCACGAGGTAGGCGCCGGCGGCTTCGAGTTCACCGGCGAGCACCGCGGCAGCCTGGTCGTCGGGTGCCATGCCGGCGCTCTGCAGGGCATCGCGGACCCGGCTCATGCCCTCGCGCAGCGCCGCATCGGTCGCGTGCCCGGCGCTGGCCGGCAGTGCCTCCTGCGCGCTGTGCAGGTGATGAGGTGCGGCGGTCGCGGCGGCTGCCATCGGGGTGGCCAGGCTCAGTGCCAGCGCGCTGGCGGCTGCCAATATCGAGGCCAGGGTCACGCCCCAGGCGAGCGGTTGGATCAGATGCTTCATCGGACGGCTCTCCTGGCCAGGCGGCGTGGTGCGCCGCCTGGCTCGGTTACTGCTGGGCACCGGCGAACAGGATGTTGTTCTCCAGGTGGATATGCTGCATGAGATCGTCACGCAGTTCTTCCAGGCCGCGGTACAGCGCGCGCCAGGTGTTGCAGGCATGCGCCGGCGGGGTGATGTCGTTGGTCAGCAGTGCCAGCTGAGCCAGCGCATTGCCATGCTGGTCGTGTTCGTAGCGCATCACCGAGATCGGGCCATCGGTCTGCGGGGTGCGCATGCCGCGCTGCAGCATGGGGAACAGCACCTGTTCCTCCTTGAGCATGTGGCTCTCGAGTTCCTGCTGCATGCACCAGAGGTGTTCGGCCAGCCCGTTGGGGCATTCGGGCTTGCTGCCGTGGACCTGCTCGACGCGGCTGGCGAGGCGGATCAGCTCCGGCAGCTGATCGCGGTGGCGCTCATGAAAGCGCGCGAGGATATGCTCGATCAGCTCGCCGGAACTGACCTCGCGCCAATCCGGGCCCTGCTGGGTGTCGCCCAGCGCGGCGAGTTCGTTGGCGATCTGCTCGGCATCCAGGCCGAGGCTGCTGGCGGCTTCGCGTAGCGGGACGTTGCCGCCGCAGCAGAAGTCGAGATGGTACTGGCGCAATACCCGGGTGGCCCCGGGAATCGAGCAGGCCAGGGTCCCCAGGGTTTCATCGATCAGGTTCATGGCAATTTCCTGTGAGAGGTTGCGGCTACCAACGCAACCGGCATGCCATGTGTAACCCTTTGATAAAACAAGCTATTCCAGCTGGTGCTGGTGAACATTACCGTCTTCGGGTAGGGTTCTTGTCACCTTGTAAGGTAGTAATGACCATGATGGAAGAAGCCCTACTCGCGGACCTGATCACCGAACTGCCCAACGCCGTGCGGTTGCAGCGGCTCGTGCACACGCTGCAACAGCGCTTTCGCTGCGGTGCGGTCGTACTGTTGCGCCTGGACGACGACAGCCTGCGCCCATTGGCCGCCACCGGGTTGGTGCAGGAGGCCCTCGGCCGGCGCTTTGTGGTCGCGCAGCATCCGCGCCTGGCGGCAATTCTCTCGCAGCGTGAACCGACCTGGTTCGAACCCGACAGCCGTTTGCCCGATCCTTACGACGGGCTGCTCGACGAGCACGTCGGTGAGCCGTTGCCGGTGCACGACTGCATGGGCGTCAGTCTGTTCGTCGAGGGCAAGCTGTGGGGCGCGCTGACGCTCGATGCACTGCATGCCGGGACCTTCGACGATGCCGCCCGCCTGGACCTGCAGCGCTACACGCTGATGATCGAGGCGGCCGTGCGGGTGACCCGCCTCGAACACGAGAACCGCGGCCTGCGCCTGGCGCGCAGCGATGTCTCCGACAGCAGCTTCGACCCGGGGGAGAGCGAGATCCTCGGGCAGAGCGAGGCGATTCGCGGTCTGCTGCGCGAGCTGCAGGTGGTCGCCGACTCCGAATTGCCGGTGCTGCTGCTCGGCGAGACGGGCGTGGGCAAGGAGATGTTCGCGCGCTGGCTGCACCGCCATTCGCGGCGGCGCAACAAGTCGTTGGTGCACGTCAACTGCGCGGCGCTGCCCGAGTCGCTTGCCGAGAGCGAACTGTTCGGCCATGTAAAGGGGGCGTTCTCCGGCGCCACCACCGATCGCCCGGGGCGTTTCGATGCGGCCAACGGCGGCACGCTGCTGCTCGACGAAGTCGGCGAGCTGCCGCTGACGGTGCAGGCCAAGCTGCTGCGCACCCTGCAGAACGGCGAGATCCAGCGCCTGGGTGCGGACAAGCCGCGTCAGGTCGACGTGCGGATCATCGCGGCGACCAACCGCAACCTGCGCGATAGCGTGCGCGACGGCCTGTTTCGCGCCGACCTCTATCACCGGCTGTCGGTCTACCCGGCGCCGATCCCGCCGCTGCGCGAGCGCGGCAATGACGTGCTGATCCTCGCCGGGCATTTCCTCGAACTGAATCGGGCACGCCTGGGCCTGCGAAGCGTGCGCCTGTCGCCGGCGGCCGAGCGCGCACTGCTGGGCTATGGCTGGCCGGGCAACGTGCGCGAACTCGAGCATGTGATCAGTCGCGCGGCCCTGCGTCTGCTCAGCCGCGGCGCCTCGCGCAGCGAGATCCTCACCCTCGAGGCGGACATGCTGGACCTCGACAGCCATGTGCTGCCGAGCCTGGCGGTGGCCACCGAGCCGGCTGCACCCGAGCCTGGTGACACTGTGCTGCCGCTGCGCCAGACGGTCGATGACAGCCAGCGTCGAGCCATCGTGCGGGCGCTCGAGCTGTGCGGGGAGAACTGGGCGAAGGCTGCGCGGCTGCTCGATGTCGACCCGAGCAACCTGCACAAGCTGGCGCGGCGGCTGAAGCTCAAGTAGGCGCGCTCGTCGGCCCGCTGGCCTGGGCGGCGACTCCCGGCGCGCCGTGGTGGTCTATCTTCAATCTGCAACCTGCGAGGAGAACACCATGGCGCTGGACCGGGACGAATTCGAAGCGCTGCTCGACCAGGCGCGCGCGCATGCCGAGCTGGCGGTCAGCCAGGCCGACCCGCTGCACTACCGCGATGCCTTCGAGGCGAGCCTCAAGGCCATGCGCCTGCTGGCCGAGGAATCCGGCGCCTGGCGCCAGATGGTCGCCCGCGCCACCGAGGAATTCGAGGGCGACGAGGGCGTCTGAGCCCGTCGCGAGCCTGCCGTGGCGGGCCGTTCAACCTTGACCCCTATCAATGCTGGCGCCGAGCCGGCTCCCTAGACTGCCCGCTGTTTGCCATCAGCCGGGCGACGCTTGCGTCTGTCGCACGGCGCGCCCGTTTCCATACGTCTAGGAGTTGCCATGCACCTGGTCTGCCCGGCAGGAAGCCTGCCCGCGCTCAAGGCCGCCGTCCAGCAGGGCGCCGATGCCATCTACGTTGGCTTTCGTGACGACACCAATGCGCGTCATTTCGCCGGCCTCAATCTCGACGACAAGCAGCTCGACAAAGGCCTGCAGCTGATCCGCGAGAAAGGCCGCCAGCTCTATGTGGCGGTCAATACCTATGCCCAGCCGGAGGGCTGGTCGCGTTGGCAGCGCGCCGTCGATCAGGCCGCCGACCTGGGCGTGGATGCCTTGATCGCGGCCGATGCCGGCGTGCTCGGCTACGCCAGCAAGCGGCATCCGCAGCTGAAACTGCACCTGTCGGTACAGGGCTCGGCAACCAATGCCGCCGCGCTGGGTTTCTTCCAGGAACGCTACGGCATCAGCCGGGCGGTGCTGCCGCGGGTGCTGTCGCTCAAGCAGGTCAAGCAGGTCGCAGCGAGCAGCCCGGTGCCGATCGAAGTCTTTGCTTTTGGCAGCCTGTGCATCATGGCCGAGGGCCGCTGCCACCTTTCGTCCTACCTCACTGGCGAGTCGCCGAACCTCTGCGGCGTATGCTCGCCGGCCAAGGCGGTGCGCTGGAGCGACGAGGCCGAGGGGCTGACCTCCCGCCTGAACAATGTGCTCATCGACCGCTACGCCGAAGGCGAGTCGGCCGGCTACCCGACGTTGTGCAAAGGGCGCTTCATGGTCAATGGCAAGCGCTTCCATGCGCTCGAGGAGCCGACCAGCCTGAATACCCTGGACCTCATTCCCGAACTGGCCGCCATCGGCGTCACGGCGATGAAGATCGAGGGTCGCCAGCGCAGCCCGGCCTATGTCGAGCAGGTCACCCGCGTCTGGCGCGCCGCGCTGGACAGCTACCTCAAGGCACCGCAGCGCTATGCGGTACAGCCGGCCTGGCGCGAGGTGCTCGACGGGCTTTCCGAGGGCTCGCAGACCACGCTGGGCGCCTACCACCGCGCCTGGCAATAAACGAGGACACCACCATGAAACTAGCTCTCGGCCCCGTGCTGTTCTACTGGGATCGACAGAAGACCCACGACTTCTACGCCAGCATGGCCGATCAGCCGCTGGACGTGATGTACCTGGGCGAAACGGTGTGCTCCAAGCGCCGGGCGATGATGCTTGATGACTGGCTCGGCCTGGCACGCGACTTGGCCGAGGCCTCGCGCGCGCAGCTGGTGCTCTCCGGCCTGACGCTGGTCGAGGCGGCCTCCGAACTCTCCGCCTTGCGCCGCTTGTGCGACAACGGCGAGCTGCTGGTCGA
The DNA here is from genome assembly GCF_057738225.1 of Stutzerimonas sp. CXK-1. NCBI lineage: Bacteria > Pseudomonadati > Pseudomonadota > Gammaproteobacteria > Pseudomonadales > Pseudomonadaceae > Stutzerimonas > Stutzerimonas sp. CXK-1. The sequence continues at coordinate 884,646 of NZ_CM173217.1, forward strand.
GGCCAACGACATGGGCGCGGTGCAGTACCTGGCGAGCAAGAAGCTGCCCTTCGTCGGCGGACCGGCACTCAACATCTACAACGGCCATGCGTTGGGCGAGTTGGTGGCCAGCGGCATGATCCGCTGGGTTCCGCCGGTCGAGGCTTCCGGGCAGCTGATCGAAAGCGCGCTGCGCCAGGCCGATGAGCTCGGCGTGCAGCGGCCGGAGGTGGAAATCTTCGCCTATGGCCATCTGCCGCTGGCCTATTCGGCGCGCTGTTTCACCGCGCGCGCCGAGAATCGGCCGAAGGACGATTGCCAGTTCTGCTGTCAGAACTACCCGGAAGGCATCCCGTTGCTCAGCCAGGAGAACGAACCGTTGTTCACCATCAACGGCATCCAGACGATGTCCGCCTCGGTCAGCAACCTGCTGGCCGATTATCCGGCGCTGGTCCAGGCTGGCGCCGACCTGTTGCGCTTGAGCCCGCGAGCCGAAGGCATGGAGCAGGTCATCGCCGCCTTCGATAGCGTGCGCCAGGGCGGGCTGCCGCCACTCGCGGTGGACGGCTGCAACGGCTACTGGCATGGCCAGCCGGGCATGCTGCGTGCCGAGGAGGCCGGGCTATGCTGAAGCCGCGCACGCATCTGGTAAACCTCGGTAGCCGCCTGCTGCCCCTGGCGGCAAAGACGCCGTTCCTGCTCCAGCGTCTGGCGCTGGAGCGCAGCCTCAATCAGGTTTTCGCCGAGGCCCTGGCCGACGGCGCATTCGACGTGCTGGACGCACGCTGGATGAAGCTGGAGGTCTGCGATCTTGGTCTGGCCTGGTGCCTCACCTGCGCCAACGGCCGGTTGCGGATCGCCGAGCATGCGCCGGTGGAAGTGAGCATCCGCGGCAATTGGCGCGAATTCCTCCTGCTCGCCAGTCGCCAGGAGGACCCGGACACGCTGTTCTTCCGTCGTCGGCTGATCATCGAGGGTGATACCGAGCTGGGCCTGGCGATCAAGAATCTGATCGACAGCCTGGACCCCGATACCCTGCCGGGCTGGCTGTGGAAGATACTGCAGGGCGCCGGCGAAGAGGTCGCAGCGGCCGGCCGGGCCCAGCCAGCCGGTACCTGACAGGGGTCAGTTGTTCAGCAAGCCAGCGGCCGGGGGCGCATGCGGTCGCTGGCGATGATCGCCTTCATGTCCTCGAACAGCGCGCCGACTTCCTCTTCGCTGCAATCCTGACGATAGCGCTTGCGTAGCCCGTAGCGGCTGAGCGTGACGTGCACATCCGGGGTGACGCCGTGCTGCGCCAGGCAGGCTCGCGCGCAGTGCAGCGGGCAGCCGTCGATGGCCAGGATGCGCCGGCCGGAGTTGGCTTTCCTGACCAGCGCCTCCACCCGTCCGCCAACGCCGGCAATGCAGGACATTTCCGCCAGCCCGGCGCGGTCGAGGCGAACCGCCAGGGTATTGGCCATCTGTGCGACGTTCGAGCAGCCCGAGCAGGAATACACCAGCGGTCCGTTGTTTGACGTGGTCATGAGCACTCCCGATGCGTTGGCGAGGAGGGGGCAGTATCCGCATGCGGGCGGCCGGCGTGCATGACTGCAGTCAAGAACGGGCCGGCGCGTTATTCGTCGTGTGCAGCGAGGGTGTTCGCGTCGAGGATCTCGATGCGCCGACGCTCCACGGATATGGTGCCGGCCTCTACCAGGCGATGAAGGATGCGCGAGAAGGTTTCCGGCTGGATACCGAGCTTGGAGGCGACCAGGCGTTTGGGCACGTCGAGGGTCACCACGCCGTCGCGCTCGCCGGCGGACTGCAGCAGGAAGCGCACCACCCGCCGGCTGGCGTTGGCCATCGTCAGGGTGTCGATCTCGACCATGCGCTGGTGCAGGCGCACGCTGAGGGTGGCGAGAATCTCCAGGCAGATGCCAGGCTGCTCTTCGAGGATGCGTCGGTAATGCGGGCCGTTGAGGCTGACCGCCAGGCTCGCTTTCAGTGCCGTGGCGCTGACCGGGTAATAGGGCGTGCCGCGAAACAGCAGGGCTTCGGCAAAGGAATCGCCGGCGCGCATCACCTCGACGAGCTTTTCCTGGCCGTCGCAGACCACCCGATGCAGCTTTACTTGACCGCTGAACAGATAGTAGAAGCGGTCTGCCTTGTCGCCCTGGTGGAACAGGGTGGCACCGGCCGGTAGCCGCTTGAGATTTGCCAGCGCGCAGACCTCCTGCATGGCGGCATCCGGTAGCCGGCTGAACAGGTGGTGGCTGCGCAGCGCGGTGATGAGGGACATTTCGGTAAGCATCGGTCCTCCCGGCGCACGAGATGCAGTTGATCGAGGGGCATGCTAGGAGGCTCGGCGGCTCGGCTTCCTTGACGCTGGACAAGTAAGCCGGCTGCGCCGATCTGTCGCGTTAAAAAAATTTCCAGCATCCGCAGCAAATTGACGGTCATCAATTTATCTGCGGCCTACCTCCCTACCATGCACAGCATCTTGTGTTTTCTGAATGAACAGCAACTAGATGTTGTGAGGAGCGAGGGGTGGACATGACTGTCGGAAAGGCACCGACGCGGCTGCGCAAGCGCGATGGCAGGGACATGCCGTTCAGTACGGAGAAGATCGCGCGCGCGATTGCCGCCGCGGGCAGGAGTACCGGGGAGTTCTCCGAGCAGGCCGCGGCGACGCTGGCCGAAGCGGTAGCACAGCAGCTGAGCGGCGAACCGCATGTCGAAATCGAGCAGGTTCAGGACCGCGTCGAACGAGCACTGATGGCGGCGGGGTACTTCGACACGGCGCGCGCCTACATCGTCTACCGCGAGCGCCATGCGCGCCTGCGTCGTGACAAGAAGGCGGTGGTGGACGTCGCCGCCTCGATGAACGAATACCTCTCGCGTGAGGATTGGCGCGTACGGGCCAACGCCAACCAGGGCTATTCACTGGGTGGGCTGATCCTCAACGTGTCGGGCAAGGTCACCGCCAACTACTGGCTGGACGAGGTCTACAGCCCGGAGATCGGCACGGCGCACCGCGAAGGCGATCTGCATATCCACGACCTGGACATGCTCGCCGGCTACTGCGCGGGCTGGTCACTGCGCACGCTGCTTACCGAGGGCTTCAACGGCATTCCCGGACGGGTCGAGGCGGGCCCGCCGAAGCACCTGTCCAGCGCCCTGGGGCAGATGGTCAACTTCCTCGGCACGCTGCAGAACGAGTGGGCCGGCGCCCAGGCGTTCAGCAGCTTCGATACCTATCTCGCGCCGTTCGTGCGCAAGGACCAGCTTGGTTTCGATGAGGTGCGCCAGGCGATCCAGGAGTTCATCTACAACCTCAACGTGCCGTCGCGTTGGGGCACGCAAACGCCGTTCACCAACCTGACCTTCGACTGGGTCTGCCCGGAGGACCTGCGCGAGCAGATCCCCTATATCGGCGGCGAGGAAATGCCCTTCGCCTACGGCGAGCTGCAGGCGGAGATGGAGTTGATCAACCGCGCCTATATCGAAGTCATGCAGGCCGGCGACGGCCTCGGCCGCGTGTTCACCTTCCCGATTCCGACCTACAACATCACCCACGACTTCCCCTGGGACAGCGACAACGCCGAGCGCCTGTTCGAGATGACCGCGCGTTACGGGCTGCCGTACTTCCAGAACTTCCTCAACTCGGACATGCAGCCCAACCAGGTGCGTTCCATGTGCTGCCGCCTGCAGCTGGACGTGCGCGAGCTGCTCAAGCGTGGCGGCGGGCTGTTCGGCTCGGCCGAGCAGACCGGTTCGCTGGGCGTGGTGACGATCAACTGTGCGCGGCTGGGTTACCTCTACCGCGGCGACAAGGCGGCCCTGCTCCAGCAGCTGGATCGCCTGCTGGAGATGGCGCGGCAGAGCCTGGAGGTCAAGCGCAAGGTCATCCAGCAGCATATGGATGCCGGGCTCTACCCCTACACCAAGCGCTACCTCGGCACCCTGCGCAATCACTTCTCAACCATCGGCGTGAACGGCCTGCACGAGATGCTGCGCAACTTCACCGATGACGCCGAGGGGCTCGACAGCGAAGCCGGCCGCGCGCTGGCGCTCGAGGTGCTCGATCACGTGCGGGCGCGGCTGGTGCAGTTTCAGGAAGACACCGGGCACCTCTACAACCTCGAGGCGACGCCGGCCGAGGGCACCACCTATCGTTTCGCCAAGGAAGACCGCAAGCGTTTTCCGGGCATCCTCCAGGCGGGCACGGCCGAGGCGCCGTACTACACCAACTCATCGCAGCTGCCGGTGGGTTTCACCGACGACCCGTTCGAGGCCCTGGCGCTGCAGGACGAACTGCAGTGCAAGTACACCGGCGGCACGGTGCTGCACCTCTACATGGCCGAGCAGATTTCCTCGGCCGAGGCCTGCAAGAAGCTGGTGCGCAACGCCCTGTCGCGCTTCCGCCTGCCCTATCTGACGGTGACGCCGACCTTTTCGATCTGCCCGGTGCACGGTTATCTCGCCGGCGAGCACGAGTTCTGCCCGAAATGCGATGAGGCGCTGCTGCAGCAGGCCGAAGCGGTCCGGGCCGTCTGAGCTGCGACCCCATGCCCCGCAGCTCCGCACAATGCGGCGCTGCATACTCACACCCCAGCAAGTAAGGAGAAGCAACATGAGCCAAGCCAGCCAACTGCCCCAGGACCAGCGCCAGCGTTGCGAAGTCTGGACCCGCGTGATGGGCTATCACCGCCCGGTCGCCGCGTTCAATCCTGGCAAGCAGTCCGAGCACCGCGAGCGCCTGCATTTCACTGAAGCGGCGGCGCGGTGACCGCAGCACTTCGCGTCGGGGGGCTCGTCCCCCTGACCACGCTGGACTTTCCCGACCATCTGGCCTGCGTGCTGTTCTGCCAGGGCTGCGGCTGGCGCTGTCGCTACTGCCACAACCCGCAGCTGATTCCTGCCTGCGGCAGCGAGGAAAAGCCCTGGTCGGAGATTCTCGGCTTTCTCGAGCAGCGCGTCGGCCTGCTCGAGGCGGTGGTGTTCAGCGGCGGCGAGCCAACCCTGCAGACCGCGCTGCCCGAGGCCATCGCCCAGGTGCGGGCGCTGGGCTACAAGGTTGGCCTGCACAGCGCCGGCATCAAGCCGAAGCTGTTCGCCAACATCCTGCCGCTGGTGGACTGGGTCGGTTTCGACGTCAAGGCGCTACCCGAACAGAGCGCGGCGATCACCGGCGTGGAGGGCAGCGGCAAGGCCAACTGGAAGAGTCTTGAGCATCTGCTGGAAAGTGGCGTCGCGCACGAATGCCGGACCACCGTGCATTGGCAGCTGTTCGATGCCGATAGCCTGTGGGGGTTGGCCCAGCGTCTGCGCCGGCTGGGTGTCGAACGCTTCGCCGTGCAGTGCGTACGCACCGCGCGCATGCTCGACGAAGACCTCGCCGAGAGCCGCGCACCCTACGACCAGCAGCGGCTGTGGGAACGCCTGGATCGGCTGTTCCCGACCTTCGTGTTGCGCGGCTGATCGCCGGCGTCGACCGCGAGGGCAGCAGGCGCCCTCAGCTCCAGCCCCAGAACTGCAGATACCAACCAAAGCCGACCAGCGCGCAGGCGGCGATGACCGGCGCGAAGGCGAGGAGTCGACGCAGGCCGTGGCCGCCGCGCACGCTGATGACCTTCCAGGCCAGAAGCAGACTCCAGGCGATGGCCCCGAACAGCAGCGCCGCGCGTGCCGGCTGCGCCCAGTCCAGGGCGAAGCCTTCGTAGCGCAGGAGCTTGACCGTCGTTGCGGACAGCCCCAGGAACAGGCCCGCACCGCCCAGCGGCGTCAGCGCCAGGGCCAGGTGCTCGAACACGTCGCCACCGCGGCCCATGAGCCAGGTCGCACCGCGCAAGAGCAGCCAGAGCGCCGAGCCGATCAGCAGCGAACAACCGAAGATGTAGAGCAGGATGACCGTGCCGTCGAGCCAGGTGAAGGCATCGTTGACCTGCGGGTAATGCGTCAACAGCCACCAGGGGGCATTGGCTTCCAGTGGCCAGAAGATATCGCGCTCGACCAGCCATTCCGCGAGCGCCTGCTTGAGGGTGATGAACCAGGGGCTGACCGTCCACTGGAACGCGCCCATCGCCAGGCCGATCATGCCGAACAGCAGCAGCGTGCTGTCCCAGTGGCTGCGCGATTGCGAGCCGACGATGAGGATCTCTTCGTTCGGTGAGCGCGCGCTGAGCTGGACCGCGCCACGCTGCCCGCTGCAGCGGCCGCAGGCATGACATTCGCTATTGCCGCGCATGCGGCGGATGTCGATCAGTGGGGCGCAGTTGGGCGTGGCCAGGTGCGGCGGCTGATTTTCCAGCCAGCGCTGCTCGTCGACCTTGTAGTGCAGCGGCGCCAGCCGCGAGAGCAGGCTGAACACGCCGCTGACGGGGCATAGATGGCGGCACCAGACGCGCTTGCCGCGTCCATAGAGAAAACCCACGATCATGGCCGCGACCGTCGAACCACCAAGGATCAACAGCGCCGCCTGGGCGTAGTCGTAGACGCTGATCAACTGCCCGTAGACAGTCGTGAGCACAAAGGCGACGGTGGGCCAGCCGCTCCAGCGGATCCAGCGTGGCGTGCCCCGACCCAGGCCCTTCCAGCTGATCCACTCGCTGAGCGAGCCCTCCGGGCAGAGCACGCCGCACCAGAGTCGGCCGAAAAAAATCATCGACAGCAGGACGAATGGCCACCAAAGGCCCCAGAAGACGAACTGCGCGAACAGGGTCAGGTCATCCAGCATGCGTGCCTGCGAGGGCGGCAGGCTGAGAAACGCCGGCAGCACCAGCAGCACTACGTAGAAACCGACCACGATCCATTGCACGGTGCGAATCAGGCTGGCATGACGGCGCATCCCGTCGCCGAGTCGTGCCAGCAGGGGTGTCGCGCTATTCATGCCGGCTCCGCGGCCAGTGAGCGCTGCGGGCGGGGGCGCAGCCACAGCCAGACTGCCAGCCAGTAGAGGGCCATGGTCAGCACGGCGGCGAGCGAAGGCATGGCGCGATAGCCGGTAAGCCCGGCGAGCGTGCTGCCCAGGGTGCTGCCGTCATCGAGCAGGGCAGAGGTATCCCAGAGGGGGTCACCCAGGAAGCCATAGACCTGCTCGGGCAGCTCCATGCCCATCAGCTGGCCGGCGAAGCGATCCAGGCCAGCCATCAGCAGGGCGCCGCCCAGCAGCAGGAGCAGTACCTCGCTGACCTGGAAGAAACGCCGCCAGCTGAAGAAGCGGCTGCCAGCCTGCAGCAGGCCATAGGTGAGCAGGGCCAGGGCGAAGCCCAGCAGGCCACCGATGACGAAGCCGGTGAGGTCCTGGCCTTGTTGCTGGTTGCCGATGCCATAAAGGAACACCACGGTCTCGCTGCCCTCGCGGCCGACCGCCAGCATCGCCAGCACGGCCAGGCCGATACCGTTGCCCTGGCTGAGCCGCTCGGCGGCGGTGTTCTGCAGGCTGGCCTTCAGCGTGCGCCCGTGCTGGTGCATCCAGCCGACCATGTGCAGGATCAGCAGGCTGGCCGTGACCAGCATGGCGCACTGAAACCACTCGCCGGCACTACCGGCCAGCCACTCGCCGGCCTGCAGCACTCCCCAGGCCAGCAGCAGGGCCAGGCCAAGGCCCCCGGCTACGCCGCTCCAGAGCATGCGCAGTGCGCCGCCTGCCGCCGGCTGCTGGCGCAGCCAGGCATGCAGGATGCCGATGACCAGCAGGGCCTCGACGCTTTCGCGCCAGACGATGAACAGGGATTGGCCCATGGTTGTCTCCTTGCAGGGACTACTTGGCGACGATCTCGCCTTGCGGGAGGTCCAGATGGAATTCGTCGAAGAACGGATAGCGGCCCGGCTTGAGCGGGTGGATCACCACGAAGGAGGTGACGCCCGGCGAGAGGACCTTCTCCACGCGAAGCGGCGTACTCTCGAACTCGGTCGGCCCGCTGCCGGCGTTGTGCACGACGATCTTGAAACGCTGGCGTGCCGGGACCTCGATGGTCGACGGTTCGAAGTGGCCGTCACGGATGGTCAGCTCGTAGGTCGGCAGCCCCGCCTGCGCGCCAGCGGCGAAGCTGGCGAGCAGCGTTGCGCACAGGGCGCGTCGCAACAGCGGGAGGGCCATCAGTAGCCGCCCTTCTTGCCGATGCCGGCATAGGTGAATTCGTATGTCAGCTCGCAGGACTCGAACCAGGGGCCGACGCCGGTTTCCTTGTCGGTATGACGGCCGAACATGGCATGGCCGGAGCCGGGTGGGAGGATCTTGTAGGTCAGCTGGTACTTGCCGGGGCCGAGCAGTTTGACGTTGTCGCCGTAATGCGGCCCGTCATTGGCGACCATCGGGTGGAAGTCGCCCTTGATCACTTCGTCCGAGCCCTTCTTGCGCAGCTCGTACTGGATGCCGAGGTAGGGCACGAAGCTGCCTTCCTGCCAGCCGTTCGGGTTGTTTTCCAGGGCGCTGATGTCAGCTTCCAGGTGCACATCGGACTCGGCCGCAGCACGCATCATGCCGGCCGGATCCATCTCCACCGGTTGCAGGTAGACCGCACCGACTTCCATACCGCCGCATTGCTGCGGTTCGCCGATCGGGTATTCCTTGGCCTGGGCCAGTGGGGCGAGCAGCAGGGTGGCGGTGGCTAGCATGATCGGATGGCGCATGAGTGGTACTCCTGACGAGGTGTGACGCGAATGATCTCGCTTGCGCCTTCTAATGATAATGATTCGCGTCAATGTTGAAAGAAATAAATTGTTACGGCGACAACTTGTCGCAGACTTGCGCGCGGTGAAGAGGTGTGCAGACGGCGAAGCCGAGCCTGTACGCCGCTGCGCTGGCGAACCGGAGGGACGGCGATCCTCTAACATGATGCCCCTCGGTTTTCAGAGGCTGCCATGCAATCACCTGTCGAACTGGACGCTCGCACCGCTCGGGTCCTGCCGTGGCTGATCGCCACTGCCTTCTTCATGCAGACGCTCGACGGCACCATTCTCAATACGGCGCTGCCGGCGATGGCGCGCGACCTGGCCGAGGATCCGCTACGCATGCAGGGCGTCGTCATCGCCTACATGCTCACGGTCGCGCTGTTGATTCCCGCCTCGGGCTGGCTGGCCGATCGCTTCGGTTCACGGCGCGTGTTCTTTGTCGCCATTGCGCTGTTCACCCTGGGCTCGCTGTTCTGTGCGCTGTCGAGCAGCTTCAACCTGCTGGTCATCTCCCGCATCGTGCAGGCGATTGGCGGGGCGCTGATGCTGCCGGTCGGTCGGCTGGTGGTGCTGCGGGCCTTTCCGCGCAGCGAGTTCGTGCGAGTGATGACGTTCATCGCCTTGCCGGGCATGGTCGGCCCGCTGCTGGGGCCGACGCTGGGCGGCTGGCTCGTCGAGTACGCCTCCTGGCACTGGATCTTCCTGATCAACCTGCCGGTCGGCCTGCTCGGCAGCCTCGCCGCGCTGCGCTTCATGCCGGATCTGCGTGGGCCGGAGCGGACGCGCTTCGATACGCTGGGCTTCGCCCTATTCGGTGCGGCGATGGTGTTGATCACCATCGCGCTCGAAGGGCTTGGCGAGCTGCAGCTGCCGCATGCGCGCGTCATGCTGCTGCTCGCGACCGGCGTCGCCTGCCTTGCGGCGTACTGGCTGCGTGCCGGTCGCATCGAGCAACCGCTGTTCAGCCCCAGGCTGTTTCGCACGCGCTGCTTTGCCGTCGGCATCTTCGGCAACCTGTTCGCCCGCCTGGGCAGTGGCGCGTTGCCGTTCCTGTTGCCACTGCTGCTGCAACTGGCGCTGGGTTATTCGCCAGCCGAGGCCGGGATGATGATGGTGCCTCTGGCGATTGGCGCCATGCTGACCAAGTCGATCGCACGTCAGCTGATCGACCGGCTCGGCTACCGACGCATCCTGGTCGGTAACACCTTGCTGCTGGGGGCGCTGATCGCCAGTCTGGCGCTGTTCGACCAGCGTACTGCTGGGCTCTGGGTGCTCCTGCATCTGGGGCTGATCGGCATGGTCAACTCCATGCAGTTCACCGCGATGAACACCGTGACGCTGGTCGGGCTGAGCAATCGCGACGCCAGCAGCGGCAACAGCCTGCTCTCGGTAGTGGTCCAGCTGTCGATGAGCCTGGGCGTGGCCACGGCCGGCGCTCTGCTCGGAGGCTTCACCAGCCCCGGCGCGACGGGCGACGCCTTGCTGCACGCGTTTCGTCTGACCTTTCTCTGTGTCGGCGCCATGGCCATGCTCGCCTCGGTGCTGTTCCTGCAGCTGGACCGTATGCCAGCGCGCCCGGCTCGGGCGTCGGCCCGGCTGGGTGTGGATGACTGAGGGAGCGGTCATCCGCCCACTTCCTTGACATGTCGTGCTGCAGGCAAGTGCGCTTTCGAGCCGTATCAGCCGCGGTACGCCGCCGGTGCGCACCAATTGTTTACCTGTGCAAGTAAACAATATCGACCTGTCGTCAGTCTGGACATATCGTGGCGGCGTTGCGATTGGCGCATAGGGAGTGCGAGACAATGCCGATGAGTCTGTCCTGGATGGTCATGCTGTTTTCATCCTTCGCGGCGCTGCTGCTGATGTTGCTCTGCTGGCTGCAGTGGCTGCGCTGCAAGGCGCAGTGCGTCGAGCTCGACGTGTTGCGCGGGCTGATGCAGGGTGTGGGCGAGGTGATTCGCCGCCTTGAGCAGCGGAACGCCGAGCTGGCCGCTGGCCTGCGCGCCGAGCGGGCGCAGGCTGAACAGTTGCGCCGCCAACTCCAGTTGTTGCGCGGCCTGGGTTAGCCGGCAGTCCTCCGGTCGGCCATCTTGCGGCGCGCTGTGCTAAGGTCCGCCTCGCCGCGGGACGACCCGCCGGCCTGCCTGAGTCTGCGGGGACGACCCTGCCTGTGCATGGAGTTTGTAGCCATGAATATGGCCTGGATCATGCTGGTCGTCGCCGGCTTGCTGGAAGTTGCCTGGGCGTTGGGGCTCAAGGCATCCGAGGGATTCACCCGTCCGCTGCCTACAGTCTTCACCCTGCTCAGCATGGCGGCGAGCTTCTATCTGCTCGCGCAGGCGATGAAAAGCCTGCCGGTCGGTACCGCCTATGCAATCTGGGTGGGCATCGGTGCACTGGGTACGGTACTGCTCGGCATTCTGTTGTTCGGTGAGAGCGCCGGGCTCTGGCGCCTGCTCAGTCTGCTGCTGCTGGTGGCCGGCCTGCTGGGCCTCAAGCTGACCGCCTAGTGCCGGTTGGGCTACCCGGCCAGGTACTTTGCCGGCCGCGCCTGGCGCGATATGTTGATCGAAGGATGCCGAGAAACGGGGCGGCCCCGCCCCGACCGGAGAACAACAGGAGCATTCCATGAAAACGATCGCCCAGGTGCTCAGCGCCAAGCAGATACAAGGGGTCGTCACCATCGCCCCGACCGACTCGGTGCTCGATGCACTGAGGTTGATGGCCGAGAAGAATGTCGGCGCGCTGCCGGTCGCCGATGCCGGTGGAAAGCTGGTAGGCATCATCAGCGAGCGCGACTACGCACGGAAAATGGTCCTGCTCGGGCGCTCGTCGTTTGCCACGCCGGTGAGCGCGATCATGACCTCGTCGCTGGTCACGGTGGAGCCGCGGCAGACCCTGCGAGAGTGCATGCAGATCATGACCGACAAGCACCTGCGCCACCTGCCGGTGGTGGAAGAGGGGCGCACGCTCGGCCTGCTGTCCATCGGTGACGTGGTCAAGGAAACCATGGCCGAGCAGGACAGCCTGATCCAGCAGCTCGAACAGTACATCCGCGGCGAATAGCTGCCGCCGGGCCCCAAACCAGACGGGGTGAGCGACTGCATGCGGGTCGCTGCCTCTTTCATTGCCGGCTGAGGAAAGCCTGACTACCGCGTTCGGGTTTTTCTTGATTGCTATCAAGCGGGTTTCGATAGGCGCCTTCTTAAACTGGCCACGCCAAGCCAATAGGAGGCGACCATGTCCGAGACCTTCACCAAGGGTATGGCCCGGAATATCTACTTCGGAGGAGGCGTGTTCTTCTTCCTGGTATTCCTGGGCCTTACCTATCACACAGAGCAGACTTTCCCCGAGCGATCGAACGAATCGGAAATGACCGAGGCGGTCGTGCGCGGCAAGGCAGTCTGGGAAAACAACAACTGCATCGGCTGCCACAGCCTGCTCGGTGAGGGCGCCTACTTCGCGCCGGAGCTGGGTAACGTCTTTGTTCGTCGCGGCGGCGAGGAGGGCTTCAAGCCGTTCCTGCATGCCTGGATGAAGGCCCAGCCGCTGGGCGCGCCGGGTCGCCGGGCGATGCCGCAATTCCATCTGACCGACCAGGAAGTGGACGACATGGCGGAGTTCCTCAAGTGGACTTCGAAGATCGACACCAACAGCTGGCCGCCAAACAGGGAGGGCTGAGAGATGAGCATCATGAATCCGCATCTCAAATTCCAATCGCAAGCCGTCGCCAAGCCGTACTTCGTGTTTGCGCTGATGCTCTTCGTCGGGCAGATCCTCTTCGGTCTGATCATGGGGCTGCAGTACGTCGTTGGCGACTTTCTGTTCCCGCTGATTCCATTCAACGTCGCACGGATGGTGCATACCAACCTGCTGATCGTCTGGTTGCTGTTCGGCTTCATGGGCGCGGCCTACTACCTCATTCCCGAGGAAGCCGACCGCGAACTGCACAGCCCGAAACTGGCGATCGTCCTGTTCTGGGTGTTCGCCGCAGCCGGCGTGCTGACCATTCTCGGCTATCTGCTGGTGCCCTACGCCGGGCTGGCGAAGCTGACTCACAACGAGCTGCTGCCGACGATGGGGCGCGAGTTCCTCGAGCAGCCGACGATCACCAAGATCGGTATCGTGATCGTGGCGCTGGGCTTCCTCTACAACATCGGCATGACCATGCTCAAAGGTCGCAAGACCGTGGTCAGCACGGTGATGATGACCGGTCTGATCGGCCTCGCGGTGTTCTTCCTGTTCTCCTTCTACAACCCCGAGAACCTGGCGCGTGACAAGTACTACTGGTGGTGGGTCGTTCACCTGTGGGTGGAAGGCGTCTGGGAGCTGATCATGGGTTCGATGCTGGCCTTCGTCCTGATCAAGATCACCGGCGTGGACCGCGAAGTCGTGGAGAAGTGGCTGTACGTCATCATTGCCATGGCGCTGATCACCGGCATCATCGGTACTGGTCACCACTTCTTCTGGATCGGCGCACCGGGCGTCTGGCTGTGGCTGGGTTCGATCTTCTCCGCGCTGGAACCGCTGCCGTTCTTCGCCATGGTGCTGTTCGCCTTCAACATGGTGAACCGTCGCCGCCGCGAGCACCCGAACCGCGCCGCTTCGCTCTGGGCAGTGGGCACCACGGTCACCGCGTTCCTCGGTGCAGGCGTGTGGGGCTTCCTGCACACCCTGGCGCCGGTGAACTACTACACCCACGGTTCGCAGCTGACGGCCGCCCACGGTCACCTGGCCTTCTACGGTGCCTACGCGATGATCGTGATGACGATGATCAGCTACGCCATGCCGCGCCTGCGCGGGCTGGGTGAAGCGCCGGATGCACGGGCGCAGACCATCGAAGTCTGGGGGTTCTGGCTGATGACCATCTCGATGATGGCGATCACCCTGTTCCTCACCGCCGCCGGCGTGGTGCAAGTGTGGCTGCAGCGTCTGCCCGCCGATGGCGCTGCCATGTCGTTCATGAACACTGCTGATCAGCTGGCCGTCTTCTTCTGGCTGCGCCTGATCGCCGGGGTGTTCTTCCTGATCGGCCTGATCTGCTACCTCTACAGCTTCCGCCAGCGTGGCCGGGTGACCGTGGCTTCCACGGTCGCGGCTACCGCCTGAGTCGGGACGCAGTGAGCATCGACGGCCCGGCTGACTAGCGGGCCGTCGTCGTTTTCCAAGCGCTACGAGGTGATCACCATGGCATTCGCCATCGAAGTCGAAGAGTGGGTCGGTAGCGTCTGGCACCGTTTCATCACTCGCCGCGCCAGCCCGGACTTTCCCGAGGCGCGCGTCGAACTGCAGGAGATGCAGCGGCCGTTGTCGCTATTGTTTCGCGCCATGGGCGGTGCCAGCGGTATCGGTGTCGAGGCGGCCAGCGCACGCGACCTGCTGGTGCGGCGCAATCTGTTGCAGCAGGTCGCCGGCACCTGCAAGCAGCTGCCTGTGGCCTGGTGCGACAGCAGCAACCTGAGGCTGCCGGAAAGCCTGGCGGTCTATCCGGACCCGGCCTTGAATCGCGACCTCTATCGCTGGCTCGCACTGTTGGCCGCGCAGGCCGGTGAGATGCGCCACTGGGCGCGCGACAACCAGCGCTGGACGCAGCGCCTGCTCGAACAGTTCCCGGCAATGCGCTCGCGCTATCGCCGATTGGTCGAGGCGCACCTGCAGTTGCGTCCGGATCCGTCCGACCTGCCCCGTGGCGAGGCCGCCCTGGAGCAGGCCGTGTGTCAGGCGCTGCGAGAACCCGGTTGTGTCGTGCAGTTCCCGCGCAGCGAACGTGCGCCCTGGCCCGTACCGTTGTGGCTCTATCCGGCGCAGAACCTGGGCGAACCGCAGAGTCTGGATCAGGGCGCGGACGGCGAGGGTGCTCTGGAAAGTCCGCCTAACGGCCAGAGCCGACAGCGCAAGCGGGCCCGACGCGTCGAGGACAGCACCAGCAAGAGTGGCCTGCTGCTGTTTCGTCTGGAGAACCTGTTCAGCTGGTCCGAGCATGTCGAGCTGGATCGCTGCGGCGACGATACCGAGGACCTGGACGCCGCCCGCGTGGCCGAGGACCTGGACGAACTGGCCCTGTCGCGCCAGCGCATGCGCCAGGGTGGCGGGCTGAAACTCGACCTGGACCTGCCGGCGGCAGACTTCGACGACATTCCATTGGGCCCCGGAATCAAACTGCCGGAGTGGGACTATCGCAAGCAGAGCCTGCAGAAGGACTTCGTCAACCTCCAGATGATGCTGCCGCGGGGCGCCGAAGCGAAGCCGCTGCCGATACGTCTGGCGCCGCTGGCGCGGCGCTTGCGGCGTCAGTTCGAGCACCTGCGTACCGATCGTCAGTGGCTGCGCCAGCAGCCGCAAGGCTCGGAGCTGGACCTTCAGGCTTGGCTCGACTTCCACGTCGAAAGGCAGAACGGCCATTGTGCCGAGCGCGGTCTGTTCATGGAGCAGCGGCAGAATCGCCGTGACCTGGCCTGCCTGTTGCTGGCCGATCTCTCGATGTCGACCGATGCGCATCTGGATAACGAGCACCGGGTCATCGACGTAGTGACCGACAGCATGCTGCTGTTTGGCGAGGCGCTGTCGACTGTCGGCGATCAGTTCGCCCTCTATGGGTTCTCCTCGCTGCGCCGCCAGCAGGTGCGCATGCAGGAGCTCAAGAGTTTCCGCCAGGCCTATGGCGATGAGACGCGCGGGCGCATTCAGGCACTCAAGCCGGGCTACTACACGCGCATGGGGGCGGCGATCCGCCAGGCCACCCGTCTATTGGCCGAGTGCAAGCAGCGGCGCAAGCTGCTGTTGCTGGTGACCGATGGCAAGCCGAACGATCTGGACCTGTATGAAGGGCGCTACGGTGTCGAAGATACGCGCCAGGCGGTACTGGAGGCGCGTCAGCAGGGACTGCTGCCTTTCTGCATCACCATCGACCGCGAGGCCGGCGATTACCTGCCGTACATGTTCGGGGCCAACGGCTACACGCTGATCAAGGAGCCGCAACAGCTGCCGGTGCGTCTGCCGCAACTGTACAGGCAGTTGACCCAACGCTGAGTCAGCAGCGGCTGGTGAGGCCTCTGCCAGGGACAGGGAGAAAAGAAAGCCCGGCGATAGCCGGGCTTTGTTCATTCGGTTTCCAGCGGCTCCGGGATCGGAACCGGAACGGGTTCGGCCGCATCGACCTCGCGCTGGATTTCCTCGAGCAGCGAGCCCGGCGTCGGCCGCTCGGCCGGCTGCTGGGCCGGCTTTTCGCTGACGCTGGACGGCGTCGGCGAGGTGCCGAGAATCTCTTCGTCGCGGCTGACACCGGGCATGAAGTCGCCGGCCAGGCCTACCAGTTGATCGTTGCCGTCGAACACCAGGCTGACCCGCTCCTGCTGACGCTGGCTACCGCCAGGCTGGATACTGTAGAGGTAATCCCAGCGATTGGCGTGGAAGGTGTCGGTGATCAGGGGGTTGCCCATGATAAACCGCACTTGCTTACGGGTCATTCCGGGGCGCAGCTGATCTATCATGTCCTGCGTGACGACATTGCCCTGTTGAATGTCGACCTTATATACCCCAGGAAACGAACAACCGGCGAGTGCGAACAGGCCCACGAGCGTGAGGCTGGTCAGCATGAGCTTGGTGTTTTGCATCGGTGGGTGACTTCCACTATCTTGGCTGGGCAAAGAACCCGGATCATACCCGTATTGAAGGAGGCTGCGAAACAGCAGCAGCGAGAAAGCCAACCATGGTTGAGAACAACGAACTTCGTAAAGCTGGTCTGAAAGTAACCCTTCCCCGGGTGAAGATTCTGCAAATGCTCGACAGCACGGGCCAGCGCCACATGAGCGCCGAGGACGTCTACAAGGCGCTGATGGAGGCCGGTGAAGACGTCGGTCTGGCGACTGTCTACCGCGTTCTGACTCAATTTGAGGCGGCTGGCCTGGTGGTTCGCCACAACTTCGATGGGGGGCATGCCGTATTCGAGCTGGCCGACGGTGGCCATCACGACCATATGGTCTGCGTTGATAGCGGTGATGTCATCGAGTTCTTCGATTCGGAGATCGAAAAGCTGCAGAAGGAGATCGTCGCTCGCCACGGCTACGAGCTGGTCGATCACAATCTGGTGCTCTACGTGCGCAAGAAGGGCTGATCAGCGCGGTCGATACTGAAACCCCGCCCATAGTGGCGGGGTTTTTCATTTATGGCGGCTGCAGCTGCTCTCGCGGCGAAGCGTTATGCCTGCGCGGTAGAGACCATCTGCCGGGCATGGGCCAGCGACTGTTCGGTCAGGTCGACCCCACCGAGCATTCTGGCGATTTCTTCGACCCTGGCGTCGCCATTCAGCTCGGCAACTGCGGTGCGGGTTTCGTCGACGCCGCGCGCCTTGTGCACGAACAGGTGGTTGTGGCCCTGGGCGGCTACCTGCGGCAGGTGGGTAACTGTGAGTACCTGGCCGCGCTCGCCGAGACGACGCAACAGTTGGCCGACAATCTCGGCCGTAGGGCCGCCGATGCCGACATCGACTTCGTCGAATACCAGCGTCGGCGTGCGCGAGGTCTGTGCGGTGATGACCTGAATCGCCAGGCTGATGCGCGAGAGTTCACCGCCCGAAGCGACCTTGGCCAGGGCACGCGGCGGCTGACCGGGGTTGGCACTGACCAGGAACTCCACCAGTTCCAGGCCGTGTGGCGGGTTCTCGCCCGGCGCGACCGGCTTGAGCACCACGCTGAAGCGCCCGCCCGGCATTCCCAGGCGCTGGATCTCGTCTTCCACCGCTTCGCCCAGGCAGGTAGCCGCCGCCTGACGAACGCGGCTCAGCTCTTCGGCCTTCTCGAGGTAATGCCGTGCGTAGGCTTCGAGCTCCTCGCCCAGACGTTCGACGGCCTCGTCATCGGCGTTCAGGCTTTCCAGCTCGCTCAGCAGGCGTTGCTGCAGCTCGGGCAGTTCGGCCGGCTGTACACGATGCTTGCGTGCCAGGCCGTAGATGGCATCCAGTCGTTCTTCCAGCGCTTGTTGGCGCTGGGGGTCCGCGTCGAAATGGTCGATGAAACGGTTGAGCTCGCCAACTGCTTCCTCGACCTGGATCTGCGCACTGGCGAGCAGGTTGACGGCTTCGCCCAGCGCGCCGGATTGACCCTGGAAAGCCGTCAGGCGTTGCAGGCTTGACGTGAGCGCCGATAGCACATTCCCGGCATCGTTCTCGCTACAGAGTTCCATGACCTGCTGGCAGGCGCCGAGCAGTTGCCCGGCATTGGCGAGGTTCTTGTGCTCCTGCTCCAGTTGCTCCAGTTCATGTTCGCCCAACGCCAGATTCTCCAGCTCTTCGAGCTGATAGCTGAGCAACTGATGGCGTGCACGTTGCTCGTCGCTCGCGTTGCTCAGGCGGTCGAGCGTCTGGCGTGTTTGCTTCCAGCGCTGCGCAGCGAGATGGACCTGCCGGGCCAGCTCCTGAGCGCCGGCGTACTCGTCCAGCAAGCGGCGATGCGTGTCTGGCTTGAGCAGCGATTGATGCTCGTGCTGGCTGTGAATATCGATCAAAAGCTCGCCGAGCGCCTTGAGATCGCCTTGCGGGCAGGGCGACCCGTTGATGTAGCCGCGCGAACGACCTTCGGCCGTAATCACGCGGCGCAGGATGCACGGTCCGTCGTTGTCGAGGTCGCGCGCGGCCAGCCAGGCCTGGGCATCAGGGATATCGGCCAGATCGAAGCTGGCAAGGATATCTGCCTTGTCCGCACCCTGGCGGACCACGCTGCTGTCGGCGCGATCACCAAGTGCGAGGCCCAGCGCATCGAGCATGATCGACTTGCCTGCGCCCGTTTCGCCGCTGATCACCGTCATCCCTCGCTGCAGTTCGAGATCGAGGTGTTCGACGATGGCGTAGTTGTGGACCGACAGATGGACCAGCATGGCGGCGCTCCAATTGATGTGGCTGGCTATTTATACAGTGCTTTTTCGGCGCCCTTCAAGCACCGTCGAACGCTGCATCGAGTCGGCTGCGGCGGATGTGTCGCCTTTTTGCGCATATCTGCTCCCGGTGCCTTGAAGCGCTCTTCGCTGCCCCCATATAGCGGCACATGCGCGGGGGATGCCCCGCATTGAGACAGATATGGAGGAGCGCATGGCCGACGAGCAGAACCTGGATAACCAGCCCCCGGAAAATCCCGAAGCCGAAAACAGCGTGGCCGAGGATCTTGCCGCGCGCGTGCAGTCGCTCGAAGAGCAGCTCGCCGCGGCGCAGGATCAGTCGCTGCGCGTGGCTGCCGAGTTGCAGAACATCCGCCGACGTGCCGAGCAGGACGTGGAAAAGGCGCACAAGTTCGCCCTGGAGAAGTTCGCTGGCGACCTGTTGCCGGTAGCCGACAGCCTGGAGCGTGGCCTGGAGCTGACACGGCCGGACGACGAGACCAGCAAGGCGGTGCGCGAAGGGCTCGAGCTGACCCATAAGCTGCTGCTCGACACGCTCGCACGGCACCAGCTCGTGGCAGTCGACCCGGTGGGTGAACCCTTCAATCCCGAGCACCACCAGGCGATGGCAATGGAGGAGAGCATGCATGCCGAGCCAGGCAGCGTGATCAAGGTGTTCCAGAAGGGCTACCTGCTCAATGGGCGGCTGTTGCGGCCGGCCATGGTTGTTGTCAGCAAGGCTCCGGCAGACGCGCCGCCTTCGATCGACGAGAAGGCTTGAAATAGCGGGCGCAGGCCCCATCTGCTAGGCAAGCGAAATTAAAGCTTTATCCGGCGCCAGGCTGAAGGCGCGGACCAACCAAGATTCGGAGAGAGATATGGGCAAAATCATCGGTATCGACCTGGGGACCACCAACTCCTGCGTCTCCATCATGGAAAACGGCAACGTCAAGGTCATCGAGAACGCCGAGGGCGCGCGCACCACGCCTTCGATCATCGCCTACACCAATGATGGCGAAACCCTGGTCGGCCAGTCGGCCAAGCGCCAGGCGGTGACCAATCCGCAGAACACCCTTTATGCAGTCAAGCGTCTGATCGGTCGTCGCTTCGAAGAGGACGTCGTGCAGAAGGACATCAAGATGGTGCCCTACAGCATCGTCAAGGCCGACAACGGCGATGCCTGGGTGGAGGTGAAGGGCCAGAAGATGGCGCCGCCACAGATCAGCGCCGAAGTCCTGAAGAAGATGAAGAAGACCGCCGAGGACTATCTGGGTGAAGCCGTGACCGAGGCGGTGATCACCGTGCCGGCCTACTTCAACGACAGCCAGCGCCAGGCCACCAAGGACGCCGGTCGCATCGCCGGCCTGGACGTCAAGCGGATCATCAACGAGCCGACCGCTGCGGCGCTGGCCTACGGCATGGACAAGGCCAAGGGCGACCATACCGTGATCGTCTATGACCTGGGCGGCGGTACCTTCGACGTGTCGGTGATCGAGATCGCCGAGGTCGACGGTGAGCATCAGTTCGAGGTGCTGGCCACCAATGGCGATACCTTCCTCGGTGGTGAAGACTTCGACATTCGCCTGATCGACTATCTCGTCGACGAGTTCAAGAAGGAAAGCGGCATCAACCTCAAGGGTGATCCGCTGGCCATGCAGCGCTTGAAGGAAGCGGCCGAGAAGGCCAAGATCGAGCTGTCCTCCAGCCAGCAGACCGACGTCAACCTGCCGTACATCACGGCCGATGCGTCCGGTCCGAAGCACCTGAACGTGAAGATCTCCCGTGCCAAGCTGGAGTCGCTGGTCGAGGATCTGGTCGAGCGGACCATCGAGCCGTGCCGCATCGCACTGAAGGATGCCGGCATCGACGTCTCCAAGATCGACGACGTGATCCTGGTCGGTGGCCAGACCCGCATGCCGCTGGTGCAGAAGCAGGTCGCCGAGTTCTTCGGCAAGGAGCCGCGCAAGGACGTCAACCCGGACGAAGCCGTTGCCATGGGTGCTGCCATTCAGGGCGCGGTGCTGGCTGGCGACGTCAAGGACGTGCTGCTGCTGGACGTGTCGCCGCTGACGCTGGGCATCGAGACCCTCGGCGGTGTGATGACTCCGCTGATCGAGAAGAACACCACCATCCCGACCAAGAAGTCGCAGGTGTTCTCCACCGCCGACGACAACCAGAGTGCCGTGACCATCCACGTGCTGCAGGGTGAGCGCAAGCAGGCGGCGCAGAACAAGTCGCTGGGTCGCTTCGATCTGGCTGACATCCCGCCGGCGCCGCGCGGCATGCCGCAGATCGAGGTCACCTTCGACATCGATGCCAACGGCATTCTGCATGTGTCCGCCAAGGACAAGGCGACCGGCAAGCAACAGTCGATCGTGATCAAGGCCAACTCCGGTCTGTCCGAGGAGGAGATCGAGCAGATGGTGCGCGACGCTGAGGCCAACGCCGAGGAGGATCGCAAGTTCGAGGAGCTGGTGACGGCGCGCAACCAGGGTGATCAGCTGGTGCATGCCACGCGCAAGATGTTGACCGAGGCTGGCGACAAGGCCAGTGCGGATGACAAGGCCAGCATCGAGAAGGCGCTGGGCGAGCTGGAAGCAGCGGTCAAGGGCGATGACAAGGCGGAAATCGAAGCGAAGATCGCTGCCGTGTCCCAGGCGTCCACTCCGCTGGCCCAGAAGATGTATGCCGAGCAGCCGCAGGGCGGCGAGGGGCAGGCCGAGGCAGGCAAGTCGCAGGCGGGCGATGACGTCGTGGATGCCGAGTTCGAAGAGGTCAAGGACAACAAGTAAGCTTCCGCTTATGACCCCTGGGGTTTCCAGGGATGCGGCAGCGCCTCGGGCCTGCCGCTTTTCGCTCCAGCTCGACCGGCTGCCTCCGGTCGGGCCGACTGCCACGCGGGAGTTCACTCCCGCGTCGGCGTGTCTGGAGGGCATGAATTGAGGGTTCAGGAAAGTTATGGCCAAACGTGATTATTACGAAGTGCTGGGTGTCGAGCGCGGCGCGAGCGAGGCGGATCTGAAAAAGGCCTACCGCCGCCTCGCCATGAAGCACCACCCGGACCGTAATCCGGGCGACAAGGCGGCTGAAGAGGCGTTCAAGGAGGCCAACGAGGCCTATGAAGTGCTCTCCGATGCCAGCAAGCGGGCAGCCTATGACCAGTATGGTCACGCCGGGGTCGACCCGCAGATGGGTGGGGCTGGCGGTGCAGGTTTTGGTGGTGCCAACTTCTCGGACATCTTCGGTGACGTCTTCAGCGATTTCTTTGGTGGCGCCCGCGGAGCTTCGCGTGGCGGCTCCCAGCGCGGCAGCGATCTGCGCTACACGCTCGAGCTGGATCTCGAGGAGGCTGTGCGCGGCACCACAGTGACCATTCGGGTCCCGACGCTTGCCGAGTGCAAGGTCTGCAACGGCTCTGGCGCGAAGAAGGGAACCACGCCGGTCACCTGTACGACCTGTGGTGGTATTGGCCAGGTGCGCATGCAGCAGGGGTTCTTCTCCGTGCAGCAGACCTGCCCGCGCTGCCATGGCAGCGGCAAGATGATCTCCGACCCATGCGGCAGCTGCCACGGGCAGGGGCGTGTGGAAGAGCAGAAGACCCTGTCGGTGAAGGTGCCGGCTGGTGTCGATACCGGCGATCGCATCCGTCTGTCCGGCGAGGGTGAAGCCGGTACCCAGGGCGGTCCGGCGGGGGACCTCTATGTTGTGGTCAGCGTGCGCGAGCATCCGATCTTCCAGCGCGACGGCAAACATCTGTACTGCGAAGTGCCGATCAGCTTTGCCGATGCCGCGCTTGGTGGTGAGCTGGAGGTGCCCACGCTTGATGGTCGAGTGAAGCTGAAGATTCCCGAGGGTACGCAAACCGGCAAGCAGTTCCGCCTGCGGGGTAAGGGAGTCGCACCCGTGCGTGGGGGCGCGCCGGGCGATCTGATGTGCCGCGTCGTGGTGGAAACGCCGGTGAACCTGAGCAAGCGTCAGCGCGAGATACTCGAAGAGTTTCGCGCCTCGCTGCAGGGCAACACCTCCCATTCGCCCAGGGCCAGTGGCTGGTTCGAGGGTGTGAAGCGCTTTTTCGGCGACGTGTGAGTGCCGGCCGAAGGCTGCCGCGATGCGCGCAAGCCTTCGGCCTTCCGTGACCCTTGGAGCTATTGGATATGCGACGTATTGCAGTGATGGGTGCCGCCGGGCGCATGGGCAAGATCCTGATCGAGGCGGTACAGCAGACCGCGGGCGCGGCTGGCCTGACCGCGGCGATCGATCGCCCGGACAGCACCCTGGTCGGGGCTGATGCCGGCGAACTGGCGGGCATCGGGCGTCTCGGCGTGCCCTTGTCGGGCGACCTGGCCAGGGCCGTGGACGAATTCGATGTCCTGATCGACTTCACGCATCCTTCCGTCACCTTGAAGAATCTGGAGATCTGTCGTCGGGCCGGCAAGGCCATGGTGATCGGTACCACCGGGTTCTCGGCCGAGGAGAAGGAGCGCCTTGCGCAGGCGGCCAAGGATATTCCCGTCGTCTTCGCTGCCAACTTCAGCGTGGGTGTCAACCTCTGCCTGAAGCTGCTCGATACGGCCGCGCGCGTGCTCGGCGACGATGTGGATATCGAAATCATCGAGGCCCACCATCGGCACAAGGTCGATGCGCCATCCGGCACCGCGCTGCGCATGGGAGAGGTGGTGGCCGAAGCGCTCGGGCGCGACCTGCAGAAGGTCGCCGTCTATGGTCGCGAGGGGCAGACCGGCGCGCGGCAACGCGAAACCATCGGCTTTGCCACAGTGCGTGCCGGGGATGTGGTGGGAGACCACACGGTGCTGTTCGCCGCCGATGGCGAGCGTGTGGAGATCACCCACAAGGCCTCCAGCCGCATGACCTTCGCCAAGGGTGCGGTGCGCGCTGCGCTATGGCTCGACGGCAAGCCGGCTGGCCTTTATGACATGCAGGATGTGCTCGGGCTGCATTGAGCGGTCATCCGGCTACTCTGTCGGGGTGGACCAAAATAGGCTTTTTCTGTAAGCTGCCCGCTTTAGTGTGTCCACTAAAAGTTGCGCAGAAATGAATCAAACAAAAAAGCGGGATGACCTTCATACGTCATCCCGCTTTTTTACAATCTGCGTCTGCTCCAGCCTTGATCTACGGGAGGTCTCTTGACTAAGCCAGCCATTCTCGCCCTTGCTGATGGCAGCATTTTTCGCGGCGAATCCATCGGCGCCGATGGCCAGACCATCGGTGAGGTGGTGTTCAACACCGCCATGACCGGCTATCAGGAAATCCTTACCGATCCTTCCTATGCCAAGCAGATCGTCACCTTGACGTACCCCCATGTCGGCAACACTGGCACCACGCCGCAGGACGCCGAGTCCTGGCGCGTCTGGGCCGCTGGTCTGGTCATCCGCGACCTGCCGTTGCTGGCCAGCAACTGGCGCAGCAAGCAGTCGCTGCCGGATTATCTTAAGGAGAACGGCACCGTTGCCATCGCCGGCATCGATACGCGCCGCCTGACGCGTATCCTCCGTGAGAAAGGTGCGCAGAACGGCTGCATCCTGGCTGGAGCGGATGCCACCGAAGAGAAGGCGCTCGAGTTGGCGCGCAGCTTCCCGGGGCTCAAGGGCATGGATCTGGCCAAGGAAGTCAGCGTCAAGGAGCGTTACGAATGGCGCTCCTCGGTGTGGAGTCTGGAAACCGACAGCCACGCGGAAATCCCAGCAAGCGAATTGCCGTACCACGTGGTCGCCTTCGACTACGGCGTCAAATACAACATTCTGCGCATGCTCACCGCGCGCGGCTGCCGGGTGACCGTGCTGCCCGCACAGACACCGGCCAGCGAGGCGCTGGCGTTGAATCCCGACGGCATCTTCCTGGCCAACGGTCCAGGCGACCCCGAGCCGTGCGACTACGCGATCAAGGCGATTCAAGAGGTGCTCGAGACCGACATTCCGGTATTCGGGATCTGTCTTGGCCATCAGCTGCTGGCACTGGCCTCCGGCGCCAAGACCGTGAAGATGCCCAACGGCCACCACGGTGCCAACCATCCGGTGCAGGATCTAAAGACCGGGGTGGTGATGATCACCAGCCAGAACCATGGGTTTGCCGTGGACGACGCGAGCCTGCCAGCGAACGTTCGCGCCACGCACAAATCCCTGTTCGACGGCACGCTGCAGGGCATCGAGCGTACCGACAAGGTGGCTTTCAGCTTCCAGGGGCACCCCGAGGCGAGTCCTGGTCCGCACGACGTCGCGCCGCTGTTCGATCGTTTCATCGAGGCCATGGCCAAGCGACAGTAAACGAGTCGTCCTGAAAGTGTAGCGAGCGCGGTCTGGGCAAGGCGCCCGGAACGCAACGACGAGACAGTACAGGTAGTACGGCGAGGAAGTGAGTACCGCGCAACGCAGCCCAGGCGGCGCGCAGTAACTCTCCAGATGACTCGCCGACCGACCTAAGGATTCGAGTAACGAAAATGCCAAAACGTACAGATATCAAAAGCATCCTCATCCTCGGTGCTGGCCCCATCGTCATCGGCCAGGCCTGCGAGTTCGACTATTCCGGTGCGCAGGCGTGCAAGGCGCTGAAGGAAGAAGGCTTCCGCGTCATCTTGGTGAACTCCAACCCGGCCACCATCATGACCGACCCGGCCATGGCCGACGCCACCTACATCGAGCCCATCAAGTGGCAGACCGTGGCCAAGATCATCGAGAAGGAGCGCCCCGACGCGCTGCTGCCGACGATGGGCGGCCAAACGGCGCTCAACTGCGCGCTGGACCTCGAGCGCCACGGCGTGCTGGAGAAGTTCGGCGTCGAGATGATCGGTGCCAATGCCGACACCATCGACAAGGCAGAGGACCGCTCCCGCTTCGACAAGGCCATGCGTGACATCGGCCTGGCCTGTCCGCGCTCGGGTATCGCCCACAACATGGATGAAGCCTATGGCGTGCTGGAGCAGGTCGGCTTTCCCTGCATCATCCGGCCGTCCTTCACCATGGGTGGTACCGGCGGCGGCATCGCCTACAACCGTGAAGAGTTCGAGGAGATCTGCGCTCGCGGTCTGGATCTGTCGCCGACCAATGAGCTGCTGATCGACGAGTCGCTGATCGGCTGGAAGGAATACGAGATGGAGGTGGTCCGCGACAAGAAGGACAACTGCATCATCGTCTGCTCCATCGAGAACTTCGATCCGATGGGCGTTCACACCGGCGACTCCATTACCGTCGCGCCGGCACAGACCCTGACCGACAAGGAATACCAGATCATGCGCAACGCCTCGCTGGCGGTGCTGCGTGAGATCGGTGTGGAAACCGGTGGCTCCAACGTGCAGTTCGGCATCTGCCCGAATACCGGGCGCATGGTGGTCATCGAGATGAACCCGCGCGTGTCGCGTTCTTCGGCGTTGGCCTCCAAGGCCACCGGCTTCCCGATCGCCAAGATCGCCGCCAAGCTGGCGGTCGGTTACACCCTCGACGAGCTGTCCAACGACATCACCGGAGGCCGTACCCCGGCGTCTTTCGAGCCGTCGATCGACTACGTAGTGACCAAGGTGCCGCGCTTCGCCTTCGAGAAGTTCCCCAAGGCCGACGCGCGCCTGACCACCCAGATGAAATCGGTCGGTGAAGTCATGGCCATCGGTCGCACCTTCCAGGAATCCGTGCAGAAGGCCCTGCGCGGTCTGGAGGTCGGCGCCACCGGCTTCGATCCGAAGCTGAACCTGGAAGACAGCGAGGCCGAGAGCACGCTCAAGCGCGAGTTGACCGTACCGGGCGCCGACCGCATCTGGTACGTGGCGGATGCGTTCAGGGCTGGCAAGAGCATCGAGGATGTGTTCGCCCTGACCAAGATCGATCCTTGGTTCCTCGTACAGATCGAAGACCTGGTCAAGGAAGAAGAGCAGGTCAAGACGCTGGGCCTTTCCAGTATCGATCGGGACCTGATGTGGAAGCTCAAGCGCAAGGGCTTCTCCGACGCGCGCCTGGCCAAGCTGCTCGGCGTGACCGAAAAGAACCTGCGCAGCCACCGCCACAAGCTCAAGGTGCTGCCGGTGTACAAGCGTGTCGACACCTGTGCGGCCGAGTTCGCCACCGATACCGCCTACATGTACTCGACCTACGAGGAAGAGTGCGAGGCCAACCCGTCGAGCCGCGACAAGATCATGATCCTCGGCGGCGGCCCCAACCGTATCGGCCAGGGTATCGAGTTCGACTACTGCTGCGTACATGCCGCGCTGGCCATGCGTGAAGACGGTTACGAGACCATCATGGTCAACTGCAACCCGGAAACCGTCTCCACCGACTACGACACCTCCGATCGTCTGTACTTCGAGCCGGTGACCCTGGAGGACGTGCTGGAAATCGTCCGCGTCGAGCAGCCGAAAGGCGTGATCGTCCAGTACGGCGGTCAGACGCCGCTGAAGATCTGCCGCGCCCTGGAGGAAGCCGGCGTGCCGATCATTGGCACCAGCCCGGACGCCATCGACCGCGCCGAGGACCGAGAACGCTTCCAGCAGATGGTTCAGCGGCTGAACCTGCGTCAACCGCAGAATGCCACCGCGCGTAGCGAAGAAGAGGCCATCGCCGCTTCCAAGGCCATCGGTTATCCGCTGGTTGTGCGTCCGTCCTACGTGCTGGGCGGTCGCGCGATGGAGATCGTCTACGAGGAAGAAGAGCTCAAGCGCTACATGCGTGAAGCCGTACAGGTATCCAATGACAGCCCCGTGCTGCTGGATCACTTCCTCAACTGCGCCATCGAGGTCGATGTCGATGCTGTCTGTGACGGCGAGACCGTGGTGATTGGCGGCATCATGCAGCACATCGAGCAAGCCGGCGTTCACTCCGGCGACTCCGCGTGCTCGCTGCCGGCCTATTCGCTGCCGCAGCATATCCAGGACGAAATCCGCGAGCAGGTGCGCAAGATGGCCCTGGAACTCGACGTGGTCGGTCTGATGAACGTGCAGATGGCGGTGCAAGGCGAAGACATCTACGTGCTCGAGGTCAACCCGCGTGCCTCGCGTACCGTCCCGTTCGTGTCCAAGTGCGTTGGCGAGTCGCTGGCCAAGGTCGCCGCGCGCGTCATGGCGGGCAAGACTCTCGCGGAAGTGGGCTTCACTCGCGAGATCATTCCGACCTACTACAGTGTGAAAGAGGCGGTGTTCCCCTTCGCCAAGTTCCCGGGCGTCGATACCATCCTCGGTCCGGAAATGAAGTCGACCGGCGAGGTCATGGGAGTCGGCGACAGCTTTGCCGAAGCGTTCGCCAAGGCTCAGCTGGGTGCTAGCGAAATCCTGCCGACGTCGGGTTGCGCGTTCATCAGCGTGCGCGAGGACGACAAGCCGCTGGTTGCCCAGGTTGCGCGTGACCTGGTCGAGCTGGGCTTCGAAGTGGTAGCCACCGCCGGCACCGCTAAAGTGATCGAAGCGGCTGGGCTGCCGGTGCGCCGGGTGAACAAGGTGACCGAAGGCCGTCCGCATGTGGTCGACATGATCAAGAATGACGAGGTGACGCTGGTCATCAACACCACCGAGGGGCGGCAGTCGATCGCCGACTCCTATTCCATTCGTCGTAACGCCCTGCAGCACAAGATCTGCATCACCACCACCATTGCCGGTGGTCAGGCGATCTGTGAAGCGCTGAAGTTCGGTCCCGAGAAGACCGTGCGCCGTCTGCAGGATCTCCATGCAGGAATCAACGCATGACCAAATTCCCCATGACTGTCCAGGGCGCACGCGCCCTGGAAGAGGAGCTCAAGCACCTCAAGACCGTAATGCGTCCGCAGATCACCCAGGCTATTGCCGAGGCGAGGGAGCTGGGCGATCTGAAGGAGAATGCCGAATATCACGCCGCGCGCGAGCAGCAGGGCATGGTCGAGGCGCGTATCCGTGATATCGAAGGGCGTCTGCAGAATGCCCAGGTCATCGATGTGTCGAACATCCCGCATACCGGCAAGGTGATCTTCGGCACCACGGTCGATATTGCCAATGTCGATACCGACGAACAGGTGACCTACCAGATCGTTGGTGATGATGAGGCGGACATCAAGCAGGGCAAGCTGTCGGTCAGTTCGCCGATCGCGCGTGCCCTGGTCGGCAAGCAGGAAGGCGACGTCGTGACGGTCCGAACCCCGAGCGGAGTGGTCGAGTACGAGATCGTCGAGGTTCGCCATATCTGAGCCGTTGCGTGCCGCCGCGATGAGCTGGCGGCTGGCCCAGACGTTTTGGGTTGGCGGGCTCTGGATGTTGCACTTCGTTCTGCTGCCGGCGCTCGCCCGAATGGGCTGGGCGCCGCTGCTGGTAGACGATGTGGCGGACGTATTGCGCCCTTTGCTGGTCGGCTTCGCGGCCTTCTGTGTGGCCCTGCAGGCGATGGTGCTCGTGCAGTTGAACGGGTTGCGGCGCTTTGTACTGGACTTGCGTGGTCAGCTCTTGCTGCTGGCGTGGTGTGCGGCGGCGTTGTTTTTCGCCGTCCGCCACTTTCTGCCCCAGGCATCGGCGTTCTGGGTGACCTTCGGCTACCTGGCAATGGCCGTGATTGGTGTGCTGCTGGTGTTGCAGCCGGCTCCTCGCGCAGGCGAGTGAGCCGCTGCTATCGATCAGGCCTGATGGCGGTGCAGGTTGGATAGCTGCTTGTTGGGCTTCGGGTTGCGTCGGTAGACCAGAGCCATCTTGCCGATGGTCTGGACAAGCTCGCAGCCGGCGATCCCGCATAGCTCTTCCATCAACGCGCGTCTATCGTCGCGCTCGGCCAGGCGGAACTGTATCTTGATCAGCTCGTGATCGTTGAGCGCTCGATCGAGCTCTGCCAGAACGCCTCCGCTGAGGCCGTTTTCCGCTACGATCAGCACAGGCTTCAGTTGGTGGCCGATGGCCTTGTACTGCTTTTTCTGCTCATTGGTGAGCGGCATATCGCGACCCTTGCATCGAACTTGATAAACGGCGGCTAGTGTAACCGACAGGCCTGCACCCGCCCAGATGAGGTAACAGCTTGGCACGCTCCAAGACGAGCCCGCGGTGGCTCAAAGAACATTTCGATGATCCCTACGTCAAAATGGCACAGAAGGACGGCTATCGCTCGCGCGCCAGCTACAAGCTGCTCGAGATCCAGGAGAAGGACCGCATCCTGCGTCCGGGCATGACGGTGGTTGATCTGGGGGCGGCGCCAGGTGGCTGGTCGCAGGTTACCAGCCGTCTGATCGGGGACAAGGGGCGCCTGATCGCTTCGGATATCCTGCCGATGGATACGATCGCCGATGTCACGTTCATTCAAGGCGATTTCACCGAGGACGCGGTGTTTGCTCAGATCCTCGAGGCCATTGGTGAGCATCCGGTCGATCTTGTTATTTCCGACATGGCCCCCAATATGAGTGGTGTGCGGGCTGCCGACCAGCCGCGGGCCATGTTCCTCTGCGAACTTGCGCTGGATCTTGCCATGCGCGTGCTGCGCCCCGGCGGAGACTTCCTGATCAAAATCTTCCAGGGTGAAGGTTTCGATGCTTATCTGAAGGAGGTCAGGCAGAACTTCGACAAGGTGCAGATGCGCAAGCCCTTGTCGTCTCGTGATCGATCGCGCGAGCAGTACTTGTTGGCGCGTGGCTTCAGAGGTGGCCAGGACTGACTTGCGGCGCCGCGTTTCATACCGGGTTACAGACGGAGTGCCAGCTTCGTCACGTTGTGTAGTAAGTTAAACCGGCAAGGCTTTCGGCCGTCATGCGGGTCCGTGTTGCGGACCTGCTCCAGAGGGTAGTTATTTTGAACGACATGGCAAAAAACCTGATTCTGTGGCTGATCATCGCCGCCGTTCTGGTCACGGTGATGAACAATTTCTCCACCCCGAACGAGCCGCAGACGCTGAACTACTCGGACTTCATCGAGCAGGTCAAGGAAGGTCGGGTCGAGCGTGTGACGGTCGACGGCTTCGTGATTATCGGTAAGCGCAACGACGGCGAGACGTTCAAGACTGTCCGTCCGGCTATCCAGGACAACGGCTTGATCGGCGATCTGATCAACAACAACGTCGTTATCGAGGGCAAGCAGCCGGAACAGCAGAGCATCTGGACCCAACTGCTGGTCGCGAGCTTCCCGATTCTGGTGATCATTGCTGTGTTCATGTTCTTCATGCGGCAGATGCAGGGCGGCGCCGGAGGCAAGGGCGGCCCGATGAGCTTCGGTAAGAGCAAGGCACGCCTGCTTTCCGAAGACCAGGTCAAGACTACCTTTACCGATGTCGCTGGCTGTGATGAAGCCAAGGAAGAGGTTCATGAACTCGTTGAGTTCCTGCGCGATCCGGGTAAGTTCCAGCGCCTGGGCGGCCGTATTCCGCGCGGTGTTCTGATGGTCGGTCCGCCCGGGACCGGTAAGACCTTGCTGGCCAAGGCGATCGCGGGCGAAGCCAAGGTGCCGTTCTTCACCATCTCTGGCTCGGATTTCGTCGAGATGTTCGTCGGTGTCGGTGCGAGCCGTGTTCGCGACATGTTCGAGCAGGCGAAAAAGCATGCGCCTTGCATCATCTTCATCGACGAGATCGACGCTGTGGGCCGTCATCGTGGTGCCGGGCTGGGTGGCGGTCACGACGAGCGCGAGCAGACCCTCAACCAGTTGCTGGTCGAGATGGATGGCTTCGAGATGAACGACGGGATCATCGTCATTGCCGCCACCAACCGGCCGGACGTACTGGATCCAGCGCTGTTGCGGCCCGGGCGCTTCGATCGCCAGGTCGTGGTCGGCCTGCCCGATATTCGCGGGCGCGAGCAGATACTCAAGGTCCATATGCGCAAGGTGCCGGTCGGTGACAATGTCGATCCGGCGGTCATCGCTCGGGGTACGCCCGGATTCTCCGGTGCGGATCTGGCCAACCTGGTCAACGAAGCGTCTCTGTTCGCCGCGCGCGCCAACAAGCGTCTGGTGGAGATGCGCGAGTTCGAACTCGCCAAGGACAAGATCATGATGGGCGCCGAGCGCAAGTCGATGGTCATGTCCGAAAAGGAAAAGCTGAACACGGCATATCACGAGGCAGGGCATGCGATCGTCGGTCGGGTAGTTCCCGAGCACGACCCGGTATACAAGGTTTCGATCATTCCGCGTGGCCGCGCGTTGGGTGTGACAATGTTCCTGCCGGAGGAGGATCGCTACAGCCTGTCCAAGCGGGCGCTTGTCAGTCAGATCTGCTCCTTGTTCGGCGGGCGTATCGCAGAAGAGATGACGCTTGGTTTCGAAGGCGTTACGACGGGCGCTTCCAACGACATCATGCGGGCCACGCAGCTGGCGCGAAACATGGTGACCAAGTGGGGGTTGTCCGAAAAGCTCGGCCCGTTGATGTATGCCGAAGAGGAAGGCGAAGTGTTCCTCGGGCGCAGTGCCGGCAGCCAGCATGCAAATGTTTCTGGCGAAACGGCCAAGCTTATCGACGAGGAGGTTCGGGCGATCATCGATCACTGCTATGGCACCGCCAAGCAGATTCTCTCGGACAACCGTGACAAGCTCGACATGATGGCCGAGGCGCTGATGAAGTACGAAACCATTGATGCCGAGCAGATCGACGACATCATGGCTGGACGCGAGCCGCGGGAACCGCGCGACTGGCAGGGAGGCTCGGGCGCATCCGGGACGCCGTTGTCTTCTGAAGGCGGGCGCCCGGAAACTCCGATCGGAGGTCCTGCCGGCGAGCACTGATCTTTCCAGGAATATTGAATGACCGATGCTTCATTACAGACCCGGCTGACCTTCGGCAGCCGGGTTCTTGATTTGGCCCGTCCGCAGGTGATGGGCATCCTCAATGTAACTCCCGATTCCTTTTCCGATGGTGGCCGCTTCGCCGGGCGTGATGCAGCGCTGCGGCATGCTGCGCAGATGGTGGCCGCTGGTGCTGCGTTCATCGACGTCGGCGGTGAGTCGACGAGGCCCGGTGCGCGTCAGGTCTCTCCTACCGAGGAACTCGAGCGCGTCGCGCCGGTGGTCGAGGCTATCGCGCGGGATCTCGATGTCGTGATATCGGTGGATACCTCGACTCCGGCAGTGATGCGTGAGGTGGCGAGGCTAGGGGCCGGACTGATCAATGATGTGCGCTCCCTGCAACGGGATGGCGCTCTGGATGCCGCTGCAGCGACCGGGCTGCCGGTTTGTCTGATGCATATGCTGGGCGAGCCGGCGGACATGCAGGACGATCCGCGGTACGAGAACGTAACCGCCGAAGTGCGGCAGTTCCTGGCTGACCGCATGGACGCATGCGAGGCGGCCGGCATCGCTCGCGAGCGAATTATCCTTGATCCGGGCTTCGGTTTCGCCAAAACCGTGGAACATAATCTCTCGCTGTTCAAAAACCTCCAGCAGCTCGAAGCGCTGGGGCGCCCACTGCTGGTCGGAGTCTCGCGCAAGAGCATGATCGGTAAGGTGCTTGGGCGCGAGGTCGATGGTCGCCTTTATGGCAGCTTGGCGCTCGCCGCGTTAGCGGTGGCAAAAGGAGCCAGCATCATACGTGTGCACGATGTCGCCGAAACGGTCGACGTCGTCAGAATGATTGCCGCGGTCGAAAACGCGGTTTAGGGAAGGATTCGATGAGAAAGTATTTCGGCACCGACGGTATTCGGGGGCATGTCGGTCAGTATCCGATTACCCCGGATTTCATGCTCAAGCTCGGCTGGGCCGCGGGAATGGCGTTTCGCAGGCAGGGCAAGTGTCGGATCCTGGTCGGCAAGGACACCCGCATCTCCGGTTACATGTTTGAGTCGGCCTTGCAGGCCGGTCTCTCGGCTGCCGGTGCCGATGTGTTGCTGCTCGGGCCTATGCCCACTCCCGCGGTCGCCTACTTGACCCGAACGTTCCATGCCGACGCCGGGATCGTCATCAGCGCATCGCACAATCCGCACCATGATAACGGCATCAAGTTCTTTTCCGGGCGCGGTACCAAACTCCCGGATGAGGTAGAGCTGATGATCGAGGAGCTGCTCGATGCGCCGATGAGCGTGGTCGAGTCTGCGCAGCTCGGCAAGGCGTCGCGAATCAACGATGCGGCTGGCCGCTATATCGAATTCTGCAAGAGCAGTGTGCCGACCAGTACCGACTTTTCCGGTCTCAAGATCGTGCTCGACTGCGCCCACGGTGCGACCTACAAGGTGGCGCCGAGCGTTTTCCGTGAATTGGGCGCGCAGGTGACTGTGATCGGTGCCCAGCCGGACGGATTGAACATCAATGCCGATGTCGGCTCGACGCACATCGCTCAGCTCCAGAAGGCTGTGGTTGAGCAAGGCGCCGATCTGGGTATCGCGTTCGATGGTGACGGTGATCGCGTACTGATGGTCGACCATACTGGTGCGGTAGTCGATGGCGATGAACTGCTGTTTATCATTGCCACCGACTTGCAGGAGCGTGAGCGGCTCACCGGCGGAGTTGTCGGGACCCTGATGAGCAATCTTGGGCTCGAGCTGGCGCTCAAGGATCGAGAGATCCCGTTCTCGCGGGCCAAGGTTGGTGATCGCTACGTGATCGCCGAAATGCTGGAGCGGGGATGGCAGCTGGGCGGTGAGAATTCCGGTCATATCGTCTGCTCCCAGCACACCACTACCGGTGACGCGATCATCGCTGCGCTGCAAGTGGTTCTTGCGCTGCGTCGTCGCGGGCAGACGCTCGCTCAGGAGCGCTTGGCCTGGCGTAAGTGCCCACAGGTCCTGATCAACGTCAGGCTCAAGGGAGGCGTCGATCCGCTGAGCAATCCCGATGTGCAGGCGGCCTGTGACGAGGTGGACCGCCAAATGGCCGGTCGCGGGCGAGTATTGCTGCGCAAATCGGGCACCGAGCCGTTAGTGCGAGTGATGGTAGAAGGCGACGAGGAATCGGTAGTGCGTCAGCATGCTGAGCACCTCGCAGCGGTGGTGGCAAAAGTTTGTGAATAACAGGCTTGCCAGGGTGCGGGTCGTTGAGTAACATCTGCGCCCACTTTGACCGACGAGGTAAAGCATGCGGCGCAAGATGGTTGCAGGTAACTGGAAGATGAACGGTACCCGCGCCAGCGTTGCAAAGCTGATCGATTCGTTGCGCGAGCAAGAATTATCGCCGGATATTGATGTGGTCGTCTTTCCATCCGCAATGCATCTTGAAAAGGTGATTGCGAGCGTCGCGGGAACGCCGATCTCTGTTGGGGCGCAGGATTGCTCGGTAGAAAGTGGTTTTGGTGCCTTGACGGGGGAGAGTTCAGCGGCGCAATTGGCTGATCTCGGTGTCGAGTGGGTGTTGGTCGGTCATTCCGAGCGGCGCTTGATACTGGGAGAGGGGCTGGAAACGATCAGTCGAAAGTTTGCTGCGGTGCAGGCAAACGGTTTGGTGCCTGTGCTGTGCCTTGGCGAAACGCTCGAGCAGCGAGAGTCAGGGCGAACCTTGGAAGTGGTGCGCGAGCAGTTGTCGAGCGTGATTGCTGATAGAGGTATCGCCAGTTTTGCTGGTGCTGTTATCGCGTATGAGCCGGTTTGGGCGATTGGTTCCGGTTTGACGGCAGCGCCCGAGCAGGCGCAAGAAGTTCATGCGGCAATTCGTGGAATGCTCGCGGAGCATGATTCGGAAGTCGCAGAGGTGGCGCGGCTGCTATATGGCGGCAGCGTTAAGGCGGATAATGCAGCGCAGCTGTTCGCCATGCCGGATATCGATGGGGGGCTTGTGGGTGGCGCTTCCCTGAAAGCAGATGAGTTCGGTGCGATTTGTCGCGCCGCGGGGAACTGAACAGATGTTGCAGACTGTTGTGATTGTGGTGCATCTGCTGGTTGCTCTGGGTGTGGTTGTATTGGTGCTGCTGCAGCACGGCAAGGGTGCCGATGCGGGAGCCTCATTCGGGTCGGGGGCATCGGCAACGGTGTTCGGTAGTCAAGGTAGTACTACCTTTCTGAGTCGATTTACTGCTATACTGGCCGCCGTTTTTTTCGTGACCAGCTTGGGCTTGGCTTTTTTTGCGAAGCAGCAGGCAGGCGCGTTGTCGGAGGCAGGCTTGCCTGATCCGGCGGTGTTGGAGGTTCCGGCTGCGGAGCCAGCAACTGGTGATGTGCCGGTTCTGGAAAAAGGAGCGTCAGACGTTCCTCAGGAGCAGCAGAAGCCGTAAGGGTTTTGCCGAGGTGGTGGAATTGGTAGACACGCTACCTTGAGGTGGTAGTGGCCATAGGCTGTAGGGGTTCGAGTCCCCTCCTCGGTACCAAACAAGTAGGCCCGCCAAGTGCGGGCTTTCTTGTTTCTTGACGTGCTGGTGCGAGTGGTTGTATGATTCGTGCCCAGTTTGGCGCGGGGTGGAGCAGTCTGGTAGCTCGTCGGGCTCATAACCCGAAGGTCGTTGGTTCAAATCCAGCCCCCGCAACCAGTTGATAAAAAGCCCCTTCAAAAGGGGCTTTTTATTAGCTTCAAGCCAGGTCGCCGGCACTTACAGGCGGCTGTCAGGGATGGGCGTTGCGCCCATTTTTCATTTCTAGAGCATGCGCGAGGGACTTCGATGTCGAGCAAGCTAGAACAGTTGCAGGCCTTGTTGGCCCCCGTGGTCGAGGCGCTCGGCTATCAATGCTGGGGGATCGAGTTTCTGTCCCAGGGGCGCCATTCACTGTTGCGGGTCTATATCGATCATCCGGACGGCATCTTCATCGAAGACTGCGAAAAAGTGAGCCGTCAGTTGAGCGGTGTCCTCGACGTGGAGGACCCGATCAGTGTGGATTACACGCTCGAAGTGTCCTCGCCAGGCATGGATCGTCCTCTTTTCACGCTGGAGCAATACGCTACGCATGTGGGCGACCAGGTGAAAATCAAGCTGCGTTCGCCTTTCGAAGGGCGGCGCAACTTTCAGGGCGTCCTGCGCGGCGTAGAGGACCAGGATGTCGTAGTGCTGGTGGATGATCATGAGTATCTGTTGCCGATCGATCTGATCGACAAGGCCAACATTGTTCCCCGTTTTGATTGAGCGCGGATCCCGCGAACCCAAAGGATTGCGATAGGCGAGGCGTACGATGAGTAAAGAAGTACTGCTAGTTGTAGAGTCGGTATCCAACGAAAAGGGCGTGCCGGCCAACCTGATATTCGAAGCGCTCGAATTGGCCCTGGCGACCGCCACCAAGAAGCGCTATGAAGACGAGGTCGATCTGCGCGTGCAGATCAATCGTCAGAATGGAAGTTACGAAACCTTCCGCCGCTGGACGGTGGTCGAAGAAGCGGATTTCGAGGATCCGGCTCACCAGCTGACCCTGGACATGGCGCAGGAGCGCAAGCCCGATGCGAAGATCGGAGATGTACTCGAGGAAAAGATCGAGTCCATCGAGTTCGGCCGCATCGCCGCGCAGACGGCTAAACAGGTCATCGTGCAGAAGGTTCGCGAGGCTGAGCGTGCGCAGGTCGTCGAGGCTTATCGTGATCGCGTTGGCGAGATCATTTCCGGCACGGTGAAGAAGGTCACACGCGATAGCGTGATCGTCGATTTGGGCAATAACGCTGAGGCGTTGCTGGCTCGCGAAGACATCATCCCGCGGGAAACCTTCCGTGTTGGTGCTCGGATGCGCGCGCTGCTGAAGGAAATCCGTACGGAGAATCGTGGCCCGCAGCTGATCCTGTCGCGTACGGCCCCGCAGATGCTCATCGAACTGTTCCGTATCGAAGTTCCGGAAATCGCCGAAGGGCTCATCGAGGTCATGGCTGCCTCGCGTGATCCGGGCTCGCGCGCGAAAATCGCTGTTCGTTCCAAGGACAAGCGTATCGATCCGCAAGGCGCCTGTATTGGCATGCGAGGCTCGCGCGTACAGGCCGTCTCC
Source organism: Stutzerimonas sp. CXK-1 (assembly GCF_057738225.1). Lineage (NCBI taxonomy): Bacteria > Pseudomonadati > Pseudomonadota > Gammaproteobacteria > Pseudomonadales > Pseudomonadaceae > Stutzerimonas > Stutzerimonas sp. CXK-1. The sequence continues at coordinate 921,885 of NZ_CM173217.1, forward strand.
GGCGAAATCGGCGGCGAGCGCGTCGATATCGTGCTGTGGGACGAGAACCCGGCCCAGTTCGTGATCAATGCTATGGCGCCGGCCGAAGTCGCTGCGATCATCGTCGACGAAGATGCTCACGCCATGGATATCGCTGTGGCCGAGGATAACCTCGCCCAGGCCATTGGGCGTGGCGGTCAGAACGTGCGCTTGGCCAGTCAGCTGACTGGCTGGACGCTGAATGTGATGACCGAGTCGGATATCCAGGCCAAGCAGCAGGAGGAGACCGGCGACATCCTTCGTCACTTCGTAGACGAACTGGACGTCGATGAGGAGCTGGCGCAGGTACTCGTCGAGGAAGGCTTTAGCACCCTCGAAGAAATCGCCTATGTCCCGATGGAGGAAATGCTTGGCATCGACGGCTTTGACGAAGACATCGTCAATGAGCTGCGCACCCGCGCCAAGGATCGTCTGCTGACCAAGGCGATTGCCACCGAGGAGAAATTGGCCGACGCCCAGCCGGCGGAAGATCTGCTCGCGCTGGAGGGCATGGACAAGGAATTGGCAGTCGAGTTGGCAGTCCGCGGCGTTGTTACCCGCGAAGACCTGGCCGAGCAGTCGATCGATGATCTGCTCGAGATAGACGGCATCGATGAAGAGCGTGCCGGCAAGCTGATCATGGCCGCCCGAGCCCATTGGTTCGAGTGAGTTAATTAAGCGGCCTGAGGAGAGAAATGCATGACGCAAGTCACGGTGAAAGAACTGGCCCAGGTGGTCGACACACCGGTCGAGCGCCTGCTTCAGCAGATGCGCGAAGCGGGACTGTCGCACACCAGCGCCGAGCAAGTAGTGACCGATAACGAAAAGCAGGCTCTGCTGGCGCATCTGAAGAGCAGCCATGGAGCCAAGGTGGACGAGCCGCGCAAGATCACGCTGCAGCGCAAGACCACCACCAAACTGAAAGTGGGTGGCAGCAAGACCATCAGCGTCGAAGTGCGCAAGAAGAAGACCTTCGTCAAGCGCAGCGCCGACGAAATCGAGGCGGAAAAGCAGCGCGAACTCGAGCAGCAGCGAGCCGCCGAAGAGGCCGCGCGCGCCAAGGCTGAGGAAGAGGCTCGCCAGCGCGCAGAGGAAGAGTCCCGTCGGCAGGCTGAAGAGCGCGCCCGCGCCGAGGCCGAGGCGAAGCCCGCACCCGTTGCACCGGCTGCTGCGGTAGAAGCGCCTGCGCCGGCGGCTGAGGAGCGTAAGCGCGAGGAGCCCCGCCGCGTGGAAGAACCGCGTCGCACGGAAAAGGCGCGCGACGACGATGAGCGTCGTGACCGCAAGCATGCGCAGCACCGCCCGTCGCTCAAGAGCAAGGCGCCGCTGACTCGCACCGTGCGCAGTGGCGACGACGACGCCGACGGTTTCCGTCGCGGCGGTCGTGGCGGCAAGTCCAAGCTCAAGAAGCGCAATCAGCATGGCTTCCAGAGCCCGACCGGGCCGGTGGTGCGTGAGGTTTCCATCGGCGAGACCATCACCGTGTCGGAGCTGGCGCAACAGATGTCGGTGAAGGCCGCCGAAGTCATCAAGTTCATGTTCAAGCTTGGTTCGCCGGTCACCATCAATCAGGTGCTCGATCGCGAAACCGCTCAGCTGGTAGCGGAAGAGCTGGGGCACAAGGTCAAGTTTGTCAGCGACAACGCGCTCGAAGAGCAACTGGCCGAATCGCTGAAGTTCGAAGGCGAGGCTGTTTCCCGTGCGCCGGTGGTGACGGTCATGGGCCACGTCGATCACGGCAAGACCTCGCTGCTCGACTACATCCGTCGCGCCAAGGTTGCTGCGGGCGAGGCGGGTGGTATCACCCAGCACATCGGTGCCTACCACGTGGAAACCGACCGTGGCATGGTCACCTTCCTCGACACCCCCGGTCACGCAGCATTTACCGCCATGCGTGCGCGTGGTGCGAAGGCGACCGACATCGTCATTCTGGTGGTGGCGGCCGACGACGGCGTGATGCCGCAGACGCAGGAAGCTGTGCAGCATGCCAAGGCAGCCGGTGTGCCGATCGTGGTCGCTGTGAACAAGATGGACAAGCCGGAAGCCAATCCGGACAACATCAAGAACGGCCTGGCTGCGCTCGACGTGATCCCCGAAGAGTGGGGTGGCGATGCGCCCTACGTTCCGGTTTCGGCCAAGGCCGGTACCGGTATCGACGAACTGCTCGAAGCGGTCCTGCTGCAGGCCGAGTTGCTTGAACTCAAGGCGACGCCGACCGCGCCTGGCCGTGGTGTCGTCGTCGAGTCGCGTCTGGATAAGGGCCGTGGCCCGGTAGCCACCGTGCTGGTTCAGGACGGTACGCTGCGCCAGGGCGACATGGTCCTGTGCGGCGTCAACTACGGCCGTGTTCGGGCGATGCTCGACGAGAATGGCAAGCCGATCAAGGAAGCCGGGCCGTCCATTCCGGTCGAGATCCTCGGCCTCGACGGCACGCCTGAGGCCGGCGACGAGCTGATCGTGGTGGCCGACGAGAAGAAGGCGCGCGAGATCGCGCTGTTCCGTCAGGGCAAGTTCCGCGAGGTCAAGCTGGCCCGTGCGCATGCCGGCAAGCTGGAAAACATCTTCGAAACCATGGGTCAGGACGAGAAGAAGACGCTGAACATCGTCCTCAAGGCCGACGTTCGTGGCTCGCTGGAAGCGCTGCAGAGTTCGCTCGGCGACCTGGGCAACGAAGAAGTGCAGGTGCGCGTGATCGGTGGCGGTGTCGGTGGTATCACCGAAAGCGACGCCAACCTTGCGCTGGCATCCAACGCCGTGCTGTTCGGCTTCAACGTGCGTGCCGATGCGGGCGCACGCAAGATTGTCGAGCAGGAAGGCCTGGATCTGCGTTACTACAACGTCATCTACGACATCATCGAAGACGTCAAGAAGGCGCTGTCCGGCATGCTTGGCAGTGATGTGCGGGAGAATATCCTGGGCGTCGCCGAAGTCCGCGAGGTGTTCCGCTCACCGAAGTTCGGCGCGGTCGCCGGCTGCATGGTCCTCGAGGGCAATGTCTACCGCAACCGTCCAATCCGCGTGCTGCGTGACGACGTGGTGATCTTCGAAGGCGAGCTGGAGTCGCTGCGTCGCTTCAAGGACGATGTCGCCGAAGTGCGCGCCGGCATGGAATGCGGTATCGGCGTGAAGAGCTACAACGACGTGAAGGCTGGCGACAAGATCGAGGTATTCGAGAAGGTCGAAGTGGCGCGTTCGCTATAACCACCCAGGCGGCAAGCTCAAGCGGCAAGCTTCAAGTGCGACCTGTTCCACTTGGCGCTTGCCGTTTGGCTTTGCGGCTCGATGAATTCCAAGCCTGCAGCTTGCAGCTAGAGGCAGTTTTATGGCCAAAGACTACAGCCGAACACAACGTATCGGCGATCAGATGCAGCGAGAGCTGGCACTGTTGATTCAGCGTGAAATCAAGGATCCGCGCCTCGGGCTGGTGACCATTACCGGGGTTGACGTCACCCGTGACCTGTCACACGCCAAGGTATATATCACCGTGATGGGCAAGGATGACGACGAGCAGGCGATCTCCACCAACCTGCACATTCTCGGCGAGGCGTCCGGATTTCTTCGTATGCAACTGGGCAAAGCAATGAAGGTTCGCACCATTCCCCAATTGCACTTTCTATACGATGCGAGCATTCGCCGCGGCGTCGAGTTGTCCTCGCTCATCGAGCGCGCCGTGGCAGAAGATCGCAAGCACGGCGAAGGGCGCGAGGAGTAAGCGTGGCTCAGGTCAAACGCATTCGTCGCTCGGTGAGCGGCATCATTCTGCTCGACAAGCCGCGCGGCTTCACCTCCAACGCTGCGTTGCAGAAAGTGCGCTGGCTCCTCAATGCCGAAAAGGCTGGACACACCGGCAGCCTGGATCCGCTCGCGACCGGGGTGCTGCCGCTGTGCTTTGGTGAGGCGACGAAGTTTTCGCAGTACCTGCTCGATGCCGACAAGGCCTACGAGACGGTGGCGCAGCTCGGCGTGACGACCAGCACGGCCGATGCCGAGGGCGACGTGCTCGAGCGCCGTCCGGTAGCGCTGTCCGCGGCCGACATCGAAGCCGTGTTGCCTCGTTTCCGCGGCGATATCCAACAGGTCCCGCCAATGCACTCGGCGCTGAAGCGCGATGGGCAGCCACTCTATAAGCTGGCCAGAGCCGGAGAAGTAGTGGAGCGTGAGGCGCGTTCTGTTACCATTACGCGCCTCGAATTGCTGGAGGTGATCGGCGACCGTGTGCGGCTCGCGGTTTCCTGCAGCAAAGGCACCTACATCCGCACCCTGGTCGAGGATATCGGCAGAGCGCTCGGCTGTGGTGCGCATGTGGCAGAGCTGCGGCGGACCCAGGCGGGTCCCTTCGTTCTGGCTGACACGGTCAGTCTTGAGGCGTTGGAGCAGGCTCATGGCGAAGGTGGCAGCGAGGCGCTCGACCGCTTCCTGAAGCCGGTCGATTGCGGTTTGCAGCATTGGCCATTGCTGAGCTTTTCCGAGCACAGCGCCTACTACTGGCTACATGGCCAGCCTGTACGCGCGCCGGATGCGCCAGCTTTCGGCATGGTTCGAGTGCAAGATCAGAACGGGCGCTTCATCGGAATCGGTGAAGTGTCGGACGATGGGCGTGTAGCGCCGCGTCGGTTGATTCGGTCGGAATGACCGATCGCCTCCGTTATGGGGGCGTCGAGGGTGGCTGTCAGCAGGCACGGTCATGCCTCTTACTACTCACACGGGAGCCTATCCCGGCCTGTTCACTCAAGGAGCCCATCATGGCACTGAGCGTTGAAGAAAAAGCCCAGATCGTTAACGAGTACAAGCAAGCTGAAGGCGACACCGGTTCTCCGGAAGTGCAGGTAGCCCTGCTGACCGCCAACATCAACAAGCTGCAGGACCACTTCAAGGCCAACGGCAAGGACCACCACTCCCGTCGTGGTCTGATCCGCATGGTCAACCAGCGTCGCAAGCTGCTGGATTACCTGAAGGGTAAGGACACCACTCGTTACAGCACCCTGATCGGTCGTCTGGGCCTGCGTCGCTAAGACGCTGCGAGCTGGAAGCCTGAAGCTGGAAGCCTGAGGTTGAGAGTCGGAGCCACGCTCCGCTACAGCTTCGGGCTTTCGGCTTTTTGGTTTTTGCAGGAGTGATCGGGCCGACTCCCGAGGTTCCTGCCGATTTCCCCAAAGGCAACAAAGAGAAGGAAAACACCGTGAATCCGGTAACCAAGAAATTTCAGTTCGGTCAGTCGACCGTAACCCTGGAGACTGGCCGTATCGCCCGTCAGGCCACCGGCGCCGTGCTGGTCACCGTCGATGACGACGTGGCTGTGCTGGTCACCGTGGTAGGTGCGAAGAATGCCGATCCGAGCAAGGGCTTCTTCCCGCTGTCGGTCCACTATCAGGAAAAAACCTACGCAGCCGGCAAGATTCCCGGCGGCTTCTTCAAGCGTGAAGGGCGTCCGTCGGAAAAGGAAACCCTGACTTCGCGCCTGATCGACCGGCCGATTCGCCCGCTGTTCCCGGAAGGCTTCATGAACGAAGTGCAGGTAGTCTGCACCGTCGTTTCCACCAGCAAGAAGACGGATCCGGACATCGCATCGATGATCGGTACTTCTGCTGCGCTGGCCATTTCGGGCATCCCCTTCGACGGTCCGATCGGCGCCGCGCGCGTCGCGTTCCACGAGAGCACCGGCTACCTGCTGAACCCGACCTACGAGCAGCTCAAGGCCTCGAGCCTCGACATGGTCGTGGCCGGCACCGAGGAAGCAGTGCTGATGGTCGAGTCCGAGGCGCAGGAGCTGACCGAAGACCAGATGCTCGGCGCCGTGCTGTTCGCCCATCAGGAGTTCCAAGCCGTCATCCAGGCTGTCAAGGAATTCGCCGCCGAGGCTGGCAAGCCGAAGTGGGAGTGGAGTGCCCCGGTCGAGAACACCGCGCTGCTGTCGGCCATCAAGGCCGAGTTCGGCGAGGCGATTTCCGAGGCCTACACCATCACCATCAAGCAGCAGCGTTACAGCCGTCTGGATCAGCTGCGCGAGCAGGTCATCGCCCGCTTCGCCACCGAGGGCGAAGGCCAGCCGAGCGTCGGCGAGGTCAAGGAGGCGTTCGGCCTGCTGGAGTACCGCACCGTTCGCGAGAACATCGTAAACGGCAAACCGCGTATCGATGGCCGTGACACCCGTACCGTGCGCCCGCTGAAAATCGAGGTCGGGGTACTGCCCAAGACCCACGGTTCGGCCCTGTTCACCCGTGGTGAAACCCAGGCGCTGGTTGTTGCGACCTTGGGTACCGCGCGCGATGCGCAGCTGCTCGACACGCTGGAAGGCGAGAAGAAAGACGCTTTCATGCTGCACTACAACTTCCCGCCGTTCTCCGTCGGCGAGTGTGGGCGTATGGGTAGCGCCGGCCGCCGCGAAATCGGCCATGGCCGTCTCGCTCGTCGTGGCGTCGCCGCCATGCTGCCGTCGGCCGATGAGTTCCCCTACACCATTCGCGTGGTATCCGAGATCACCGAATCGAACGGTTCGAGTTCGATGGCTTCGGTGTGCGGTGCCTCGCTGGCGCTGATGGACGCCGGCGTGCCAATGAAGGCGCCGGTAGCCGGTATCGCCATGGGCCTGGTCAAGGAAGGTGACAAGTTCGCCGTACTGACCGACATTCTCGGTGACGAAGACCACCTGGGCGACATGGACTTCAAGGTTGCCGGCACCGCCAACGGCGTAACCGCGCTGCAGATGGACATCAAGATCCAGGGCATTACCGAAGAGATCATGGAGATCGCTCTGGGGCAGGCGCTGGAAGCACGCCTGAACATCCTTGGTCAGATGAATCAGGTCATTGCCCAATCGCGCAGCGAGCTGTCGGCCAACGCTCCGACCATGCTGGCGATGAAGATCGACCAAGACAAGATTCGCGACGTGATCGGCAAGGGTGGCGCCACCATTCGCGCCATCTGCGAAGAAACCAAGGCCTCGATCGACATCGAAGATGATGGCTCGATCAAGATCTTCGGCGAAACCAAGGAAGCGGCAGAAGCGGCCAAGCAGCGCGTGCTGGGCATCACTGCCGAAGCCGAAATCGGCAAGATCTACGTCGGCAAGGTCGAGCGCATCGTCGACTTCGGCGCTTTCGTCAACATCCTGCCGGGCAAGGACGGTCTTGTGCACATTTCGCAGATCAGCGATCAGCGCATCGAGAAAGTCACCGACGTGCTGAAGGAAGGCCAGGAAGTCAAGGTGCTGGTGCTTGACGTGGACAACCGTGGCCGCATCAAGCTGTCGATCAAGGATGTCGCGGCAGCCGAAGCTTCGGGCGTCTGACCGTCTCGTTGCGTAAGAGAAAGGGCCTTCGGGCCCTTTTTTCGTATGAGCTGACGGCGGATATCACATGCAGTTTGCAAGCCGGACGGTAGGCAAAATTGCACTCTGCAACAGCCAGTCAACCACTTTGGTTTATCAAGTTACTGATTTAAAAGGGAAATAACTTTCTACGAAACCTGGCACGTCGGTTGCGACTCTGAACAAGAGAGCGGGGCGGGAGCAAGAGCCCCGTAAACCACGAGAACAGGAGTGACAGCTATGAAAATTCAGACCCTTACCGCTGCCGCCGTTGGTGCTGCTCTGAGTGTTTCGGTCGCCGGATACGCGATGGCAGCCAGCACGCCTGCCATCGACGACAGCCAAGCGACTATGCTCGCGGCCAATGACGCCTCCCGGGAGGCTGAGCACGCCATGGAAGAGGCAGGCGATGCTGTCTCCGATGGCTGGATCACCACGAAAGTGAAGTCCGTGCTGCTGGTCGAAGACGCGACCCCGGGCATGCAGATTGAAGTCGAAACCAAAGACGGTGTGGTATCGCTTTCCGGCACCGTAGCGACCGAGGCCGAGAAAGAGGCGGCGATCGCAAAGGCCAAGGGCATCAAAGGCGTACGCGAAGTGGCTGCCGACGGCCTGAAAGCCGCCGACTGACCGTTAGCCTGTACTGAAACCCCGCCCCATGGCGGGGTTTTTTATTGGCCCCGCTGGCTGTCAATGTTGCGCAGCCGGCCTCCCTCGAAGCGTAGGTAGTGGTACATGCCGTGGGTGGGGCCGTAAACCCATTCCTCGACCGCGACTTCCTGGCGGAACCCATAGTCGTCGACGATCTCCTTGTAGCCGGTCAGCGAGCGTCCCTGTGGTTCGCCACACTTGCCCAGGACCTCCGAGGTGGACGCATCCAGGCTGACCAGGCGACTTCCACAGCGGTATGTCGAGCCTGCCTCAACGACGGCACTGAGGAGCAACATAAGGGGCAGCATGGCAAGCGCAGCTAGGCGCACGCGCGTTCTCACTGTGCCCGCCGGGTTTCGACCCGGATCAGTCGATTGGCTTCAAAGGTCAGGATGCTGAGCATCCCGTTGCTTGGCCCGTACACCCATTCCTCAAGGACGAACTCGCGTCGGTCGTTCGGACCGAGCGTATAACCTATCGGCGTGCGATGTGTCGGTGGACCGCACTTGCGCTCCACTTCGAAGCTGCGGTCGCCGCTGCTGACCAGCTGGCTGCCACAGCGAAAGGTGTCGGCCGCGGCGATCGAGGGGGCCGCGAACAGCGAAACCAGCACCAGCTGCCATGCCAATGACTTCATTACTCACTCCCGAGATGCAACACAACGGTGATTTCGCCATCAGGTTGCGCGTCGATCGTGCTGGTGTCCAGCAGGTAGACGCGTTGCGGATCCAGGCCCAGGTCGGTCAGCTGGTTCTTGATCGTAGCGGCCCGCTCGCGTGCAAGGTTGCGCAAGAGTATGGCGCTCGACGACCAGGAGTCGATGACCGCTTCGCGCAACTGCTGGGCACGGGCGTCCTCCTCCAGTTCGCGCCACTGCTCTGGTGGCTGGCGTCCGAGGCGACTGCGATAGATGCCTTCGAGCAACGCCGGTTTCTCGTCGTCGGCGACGACGAGCTCGTCTTCGCTGCCCGGCACCTTTTCTCCGCGGCGTTGCAGCACGCGGTAGAACGTTCTCTGATACTCGCGTTCAAGTCGCTGCTCGGCCAACGCTCTGCCTTCGCTGGCCGCGCTGCGGCCCTCTACCTCCAGCACCAGTTGCGGGCGCTGTTGCAGCGCCTGGGCCAAGGCTTTCAGGTTGGCGCGTGCCTGGGCGTCGAGCTCGCTGCTTGCTGGAGCAAACGCAATCTGGCTGAGATCCTCCTGTCCGCCGTCTACCAGCCCGGCAAGGAATTTGAACGGAGCCTGGGCGGCGCGCAGGACAAGATTACGTAGCGTCTGCCAGATGATCGGCATGACGCTGAACTGCGGATCGTTCAGGTTGCCCTGGACCGGCAGCTTGATGTCGATCGTGCCGTGGGTGTCCTTGAGCAGGGCGACCGCGAGGCGGACCGGTAGGTCGACGGCATCGGGACTGTCGACCTTCTCGCCGAGCTGAAGCTGCTCGAGTACCACCCGGTTCTGTGCGTCGAGTTGCCCCTGCTGGATGCGGTAATGCAGGTCCAGGTTCAGACGGCCTTTGCGAATACGATAGCCGGCGAATTTGCTGGAATAGGGCGTGAGCGTAGTCAGCTCAACCTGGCGGAAGCTGGTCGCGATGTCCAAGCGCTGCAGCGGGTCGAAGGGCGTCAGGCTGCCCTTGATGGCGACCGGCGCATAGCGGTCGACCTTGCCGGTGATATCGACCGGCGCGGCGGGCTGCTGTTGATTGTCGAGCGTGCCGATGTGGCCGTCGAGATCCTGAATGGCGGTGGCGAACGGCGGGCGCAGGCTGAAATCGGCAAAGTTGGCCGAGCCATCGGTCAACCGGATGCCGCCAATATGCAGCGCCAACGGGGCGCTGGCCGGGCCGGCCGGCGCGGCAGCGGCTGGCTCTCCAGGCTGGTCGACCAGCAGCTCGTTGATGTTCGTGCTCAGGTCCGGGTTGATGATGAAGCGCGCATATGGCTGATCGATATCGACCGTTTCGATGGCCAGTCGCTGGGGTTGGTGCTGATAGTCGATGCCTTCGAGCCGCAGTCGCTGCCATTTGACGAAGTCGCGGTCCTTCAGCGTGTCGAGCGTATGCAGTTGGGTGATCTCGGCCGTACCGGTTGCCGAAAAAGCAAGCGGTTCGGCTCCATCCAGCGTCAGCTGCAGGTCGCTCGAGAGCATGCCGCTGCGCAGTTCGAGTCGAATGAAGGGGGCGAGATAGGCCTGCGCCACGCGCAGATCGAGATCCCGGGTGCGAACGTCGAGCCGACCGCTCAACGGAGCCAGTTGCAGCTCGCCGGTAGCCTGCAGGTTGCCCTGGCGACCGATTCCGGTATCCAGATCGACCTTGAAAGGCGTTTTTGCTTGGCTATCGAACTGTCGAAGGGTGAGCTTCAGGGGCGCGAGTTCGAGGGCAACCTCCTGCTCGGGCAAGCGGTCAGTCAGGTGGATGCGATAGTCGGCCAGCTGCGCCTCGCTCAGTTGAATCCGCCAGGCGGGCTCGCTCGGTTGCGCGGCAGGTGTCTTGCTGTCCGTGGCTGTCGGCTCGGCGAACAGCCGCTGCCAGTTCAGTGCACCGTCCTGCTCGCGTATGACCCAGGTTTCCAGCCCGGCGCTGCGCACTTTGCCGATTTGCAGGCGCTTATCGGCCAGGTCGAGCTTTGTTTCCGCGACTTCGAGGCGCTCCAGACGCACGAGTGGATTGCCCTGCAGATCATCGATCGCCAGCGGCGCGAGCGTGGCGTCCAGGTCGAGCAGGCGCAGCTGGAAGGCCTCGCTCAAATCCAGTTCGTAGCGCGTACTGGCGCTGAGCGTGCCGCGCTCGAGAGCCAGGGGCGCTGCGTCGCGGACGTATGGCCAGAAGTCCGCCAGCGCCACGGAGTCCACGGTCAGGCTGCCACTGGAGCGCAGTGGGGCGAGGTTCAGCTGGCCCTGCCAGCCGATGTGCCCGCCGCTTGGGCCAGAGGCCGCCAGCGTGGCGTCGGCGGCCCCATCCTCCCGGGTGACGAGGTTGTGCAGCTCCAGATTCAGCTCGTCGTAAAGCAGGTCGATAGGCTCGCTGGGGCGCTTATCAATGAAGCGCAATTGGCCGGCGCTGAGTCGGAAACGGTCCAGTTGCAGCGGAAATATCTCGCCTTCGGCGGCCGGCGTCTCGGGCTCGGATTTTTGCTCGGGGGCTCTGAACAGCTGGGCCAGGTTGAAGGTACCGTCCTTGGCAAAGCGCAACTGCGCTCGCGGTGCCTCCAGGTGCACTTCGCTCAGGTGCAGGGTGCGCCGGAACAGGCTGTCCCAGGCGAGATCGACATACAGGTGATCGAAGCCGACGTCGTGTTGCTCGGCTGTGCCCAGTGACAGAGCGAAGACATCGAGCTCAAGGCTGAACGGGTTGAATTCCATTCGCGCCAGGCTCGCCGGAACGGAGGCGTATACGGCGAGCTGCTGGTTGGCGATGCGCTGAGCGAGCCCGGGCAGGATCAGAAAGCCGAGCAGGGCGTAGCAGATGAGTGCGGTTGCCGCGGCGATCGCCAGGCGCTTCAGACCGTTGCGCATTTGCCAAGGTTTCCTCTGGATAGGTTGGCTTGGAGTATGGCACGTCGTCCCGGTTCCTCATGCGATCGACGCCGCGCTGCGGCTGCTCAACGTGGCGGTAATCCCATGCGACGTCGTGCCCGATGCACCGAACCGTTGCGCACCGCCCAGCGCAGCACGCCCGCCGTGGCCCGGACCTGATGACGGGTCAGCCAGCGCCGCGCCGGTGACATCGAGATCCCGAACATCTCGCAAGCCCATTGCGGAAGCAGCTCGATGCCGGCCCTGAGCATCAGCCTGGCGAACGGTTGCGCCAGGCGACTGGGTGCCGGGGCGGCAAGCAGGATGCGAAGAATTTCGTGCGAGCGGTGATCGCAAACCAGCTCGCCGCGAATGGCCTGCAAATAGCCAGCGGTCGCCTCGCGGGTGGTCGGCACACGGGTAGCCCCGAGCCGTCCGGCAATTATCGAAACCTCGGCGAGATAGCGGTCCTGGTCCGCGGGAGACAGAGCGGGATTGCGGTAGCGCAGATGCGCCTCGAGAAAGCAGCTGACTTCGGCCACATGCACCCAGGTCAGCAACTCGGGGTCCGATGCCGCATAAGGGCGGCCGTCCTCGGCCTGCCCGGTGACGCCCAGGTGGATACGACGAACCCGTTCGAGCAGTCGTTCGGCATCATCGGTGCTCGCAAAGGTGGTTCCGGCGATGAATTGCCCGGTGCGGCGAAGCCGGCCAAGGAGATCCTCGCGAAAGCGGGAATGGTCCCAGACACCGGCCAGCGCCAGCGGATGCAGGGCTTGCAACAGCAGCGCGGCAATGCCGCCGACGAGCATCGAAGTGAAGTCACCATGGACGCGCCAGCAGAGCGAATCCGGACCGAAGAGGCCGGGGTCGCCCGCGGGTGACTCGTAGTCGATGCCCGGCAGGGCCAGCCCGGTCAGGCTGAGCACCTGCGTTTCGATGTGCCGGCGGAGCCGCTCCACGACGCTCTGGGCGGCAACGTCAGCCGCGGTGGCGGCCGCGGAAGTAGTCGATCAGGCCTTGGGTAGACGCATCCTCGGCCGCCGAGCTCTCGTAGCTGGTCAGACGGTTGTAGACGCCCTTGCCCAGTTCCTTGCCCAGCTCCACGCCCCACTGATCGAAGGAGTTGATACCCCAGATCACGCCTTGCACGAATACCTTGTGCTCGTAGAGCGCGATCAGCGCACCCAGGCGCCCGGGGCTGATGCTCTCCATCACCAGGGTGTTGCTCGGGCGGTTGCCCGGAATCACCTTGTGCGGTGCCAGCCGGGCGATCTCGGCTTCGGCCAGGCCCTTGGCGCGGAGCTCGGCTTCGGCCTCGCTGCGGGTCTTGCCAAGCATCAGCGCCTGGCTCTGCGACAGACAGTTGGCGTAGAGCCATTCGTGGTGATCGGCGACGGGGTTGTGGCTGACCACCGGAACGATGAAGTCGGCCGGTATCAGCGGGGTGCCCTGGTGCAACAGCTGGTGGTAGGCGTGCTGGCCGTTACAGCCAACACCACCCCAGATGACCGGGCCGGTGCTGCAGGATACGGGGCTGCCGTCCTGGCGCACGCTTTTTCCGTTGGACTCCATGTCCATCTGCTGCAGGTGCTTGACGAAGTTGCGCAGGTAATGGTCGTAGGGCAGGAAGGCGTAGCTCTGTGCGCCCCAGAAGTTGTGGTACCAGATGCCAAGCATCGCCAGCAGGACCGGCATGTTGCGCTCGTAGGGCTCGTGCAGGAAGTGCTGGTCCATGCTGTAGGCGCCGGACAGCAGGTCCTTGAAGTTGTGCATGCCGATGGCAAGGGCGATCGGCAGGCCGATCGCCGACCAGAGTGAATAGCGCCCGCCAACCCAGTCCCACATGGGGAATACGTTCTTCTCACGGATACCGAAGTCGATCGCCGCCTGTTTGTTGCTGGTCACCGCGATGAAGTGCCGGTAGAGCTTTTCTTCGCTGCCGCCGCGAGCGAGATACCAGGTTCGTGCGGCCTGGGCGTTCTTCAGGGTTTCCAAGGTGCCGAACGACTTGCTCGAAACGATGAACAGGGTGGTTTCCGCATTCAGATTCGCGGTCACCTCGCGGAACTCGCTGCCGTCGATGTTGGCCAGGTAGTGGCAGCGCACGCCGCTTTGCTGGGTGAACGGCAGCAGGGCCTCGGACACCAGCTGCGGGCCGAGGAAGGAACCGCCGATACCGATGTTGACCACGTCGGTGATCGGCTTGTCGTTGTAGCCCCGCCAGAGATGGTTGTGGATACGCCCGACGATATCCGTCATCTGCGCCAGGGAGCCGTGCACTTCGCGCATCAGGTTGTGGCCGTCGACCATCAGGCTGTCGCCGAGTGGGCGGCGCAGGGCGGTGTGCAGTGCCGGGCGCCGTTCCGAGGCATTGACCGGTTCGCCGTTGAACATGGCATGGGCCGCCTGCTCGACGCCCGCCTCACGGGCCAGGTTGACCAGCAAGGCGCGGGTTTCGTTGGTAATCAGGTTCTTCGAGTAGTCGAGAAAGAGTCCACAGCAGGAGACCGATAGCTCGTTGAAACGCTCCGGGTCCGCCTGGAAGGCCTCGCGCATGTTGAAGTGCTGCATGGCCAGGCGGTGCTCTTCCAGAGCTTTCCAGGATGGCAGGGCGGTGACATCGAGAGGGTTCAGGTAATAGCTCATGATGAGGCGGCTTCCTTTGCTATGTCAGGCCATCATATGGCAATGCAGGAGGGCGGTAGCAATGCATGGCCGGCGCTACCGCCGAGTCTGCTCAGACCTGTGCCGTGCCGCTGTGTTCCGCAGGTTCTTGGCGGCCTGGTCGATACGAAAAAGCCCGAAGCACAGACTGCGCTTCGGGCTTTCGGGCATCGCCGTGGCAGGTCAGGCAACCTGGACCGGAATGGCGTTGCTGGTGTGGCTGAGGTCGCCATCGGCGCCCATGTAGAGCACGTGCGGCTTGAAGTTCGCCAGCTCGGCTTCGCTGTAGTGGGCGTAGGCGCAGATGATCAATCGGTGGCCGACACCCGCCTTGTGCGCGGCGGCGCCGTTGACCGAAATGATATTCGAACCTTCCTCGCCGCGAATGGCGTAGGTGGTGAAGCGCTCGCCGTTGTCGACGTTGTAGATCTGGATCTGTTCGTACTCGCGGATCCCGGCCAGGTCGAGCCACTCACCATCGATGGCGCAGGAGCCTTCGTAGTCGAGTACGGAATGGGTCACCACGGCGCGGTGCAGTTTTGCCTTGAGCATGATGGCGTGCATGGCAGGGTCCTCCGGGGGCGCAAGCGGCGCAGAGTGTGCCCGAAGCCTTGGGTGTGTTCAAGGCTGCGGGAGGGCGGGTTCAGTGGGCGGTCGTGCTGGTTTCCACCAGGATGTTGTCGAGCAGGCGTGTCCTGCCGAGAAACGCTGCTACGAGGATGGCGACCTCGCGCGAGTGCTGATCGGCCGGCTGCAGATCGACGGCGTTGCGCAGCTCCAGATAGTCCGGACGTAGCCCGGCCTGACGCAGGCGGTTCAGGCCGCGCTCGACCAGCGCCGAATAGTCGCGCTCGCCGCCGGCAATCGCATCGCGCAGTTCGCACAATGTGCGATACAGCTGCGGGGCGATGGTCCGCTCTTCCGTGGTCAGGTAGCCGTTACGCGAGGACAGCGCCAAGCCGTCGTCGGCGCGCACGATCGGTTCGGAGATGATCTGCACCGGCATGTTCAGGTCGCGCACCATGGTGCGGATCACTGCCAGCTGCTGGAAGTCCTTTTGGCCGAACACGGCCAGGTCGGGCTGCACCATGTTGAACAGCTTGGTCACCACCGTCGATACGCCATCGAAATGCCCAGGCCGACTGGCCCCGCACAGCCCCTCGGACACACCCGGCACGCGCACCAGCGTCTGGTCTGCCTGACCGTGAGGGTACATTTCCTCGACACTGGGGGCGAACAACAGGTGGCAACCGGCGTTGACCAGTTTTTCCTGGTCGGCGGCCAGTGTCCGCGGATAGCTGGCCAGATCCTCGTTCGGACCGAACTGCAGCGGATTGACGAAAATGCTGGCGACGACGAAGTCGGCGCGTTGGCCGGCCTTCTTGATCAGGGCGATATGCCCGGCATGCAGGTTGCCCATGGTCGGCACGAAGCCGATGCGCTTGCCCTCGCCGCGGGCACGCGCCACGGCGGCACGCAGATCGGCGACGGTCTTGACGATGTTCATGCGGAAAACTCGTGTTCGGCTGCAGGGAACTCGACCGCTTTCACGGCGCGGACATAGGCGGCAATGGCGGCCGGAATACTGCTCTGTGCCTGCATGAAGTTCTTCACGAACTTCGGTACCCGACCGCTGAGCGAAAGGCCGAGCATGTCATGCAGCACCAGAACCTGCCCATCGGTGGCGCTACCGGCGCCAATGCCGATCACCGGGATGCGGACCGCTTCGGTGATGCGGGCCGCCAGCTCGCTGGGCACGCATTCGAGCAGCAGCATGGCCGCACCGGCAGCCTCCAGGGCACGGGCATCGGCGAGCATCTTCTCGGCCTGCGCCTCGCCCCGGCCCTGCACCTTGTAACCGCCGAACAGGTTGACCGCCTGTGGCGTCAGGCCCATGTGCGCGCAGACGGGGATGCCGCGCTCAGCCAGCTGGCCGATCGATTCGGCCAGCCAACCGGCACCTTCGAGCTTGATCATGTGCGCTCCGGCCTGCATCAGCATCGCGGAATTGTTCAGCGTCTGCTCGAGCGTGGCATTGGCCATGAACGGCAGGTCGGCGACGATCATGGCGCCGCGGTTACCGCGTTTGACGCTGGCTGTGTGATAGGCCATGTCGGCAACACTCACCGGCAGCGTGCTGTCGTGACCTTGCAGGACCATGCCGAGCGAGTCGCCGATCAGCAGCATCTCCACCCCCGCATCGCATGCCGTGCGGGCAAAGGTGGCGTCGTAGCAGGTCAGCATGACGATCTTCTCGCCCTTCTGCTTGAGCCCTTGCAGTGTGGTCAGGGTTACGTCTGGCATGAGCCGTCCTCTTCGGGGCCTCTGAGGGGTCTGTCGCCGGGCCGTGCGCAGCTGCGTGCGACAATCGGTACCAGCAGAGGGCGCTTATACTCGGGTTGACGCCCAGCTAAGTCAATGATGGGTGTTACCCGGGTGTTACGGTCGTTACCGCAATGCGTTACAGATCGGTCGCCAAGCGTTCCAGTCCGGTGAAGGGGCACGCGGCGATCAGCTCGTCGAGCGTACGGCCGTCCGGAAGGCGAAAGCCGGTGGGCACGAGCTCGGCCAACGGATATAGCACGAAGGGGCGCGCGTGCATGTGGTAATGCGGCACGGTCAGTCGCGGCTCGCTCAGCGATCGATTGCCGAACAGCAGGATATCCAGGTCAAGGGTGCGCGGGCCCCAGCGCTCGGCCTTGCGTTGACGCCCCTGGGCGAGTTCGATCGCCTGCAGTGCATCGAGCAGTTGCAGCGGCGCAAGCCCGGTATCCAGTGCGGCGACCGCATTCACATAGCGCGGCTGGTCACTTGGCCCGAGTGGATCGCTGGCATAGAACGAGGAGACCGCCATCAGCTCGGTATTCGCGATGCCGGCGAGTGCGGCGATCGCATCGCGGAGCTGCTGCTCGGGCTCCGCCAGATTGCTGCCCAGCCCGATATAGGCGCGCTCCATCAGTCGGCCGCGGCCGGCGAGCCACTGCCGCGACGGCGACGCCCCCCGCCGCTGCGGCGGCGTTTGCGCGGGGCGCCGCCTTCGTCGCGGCTGCTGAGCTCGCGAATCATGTGGCGGCGCTCGCTGTCGTCGACGTCCTGATAGCGCGTCCACCATTCGCCAAGGCCGTGGGTCTGTTCGCCAGCGCTCTCGCGCAGCAGCAGGAAATCATAGCCGGCTCGGAAGCGCGGATTCTCCAGCAGCTGATCCGCGCGGCGGCCCTGCCGGCGCGGCAGGCGTTCCTGCATATCCCAGATCTCGCGCATCGGGATGGTGAAGCGCTTGGGAATCGCAGTGCGCTGACACTGTTCCCAGATGATGTCGTGCGCCGCCTCTTGCATGGCGGGGATCGGCGGCATGCCGCGATCTTGCAGCTCGAGCACGCGTGCTGGCAGGGCGGGCCAGAGCAGCGCAGCGAACAGGAACGCCGGTGTGACCGGTTTGCCCTGCTGGATGCGCAGATCGGTATTGGCCAGGGCGTTGCGGATCAACGTCTCGGCATAGTCGGGGTTGCGCTCGAGCGCCACGGCGGTCGCCGGGAACAGCGGTGCGAAGAGCCCATATTCCTGCAGCAGGTCGAAGGTCTGCTCGGCACGACCGCCCATGAACAGCTTGAGGACCTCTTCGAACAGCCGTGCCGCCGGGATGTCTTCCAGCAGCTCGGCGAGGTCGTGAATGGGCTCGGCACTGTGCCGTTCGATCTCGAAGTCGAGCTTGGCGGCGAAACGTACGGCACGCAGCATGCGTACGGGGTCTTCCTGGTAACGCTGCTCGGGATCGCCGATCAGCCGCACCAGACGATTGCGGATGTCATGCACGCCGTGGGTGTGATCAAGGATGCGCTCGGTGCTGGGATCGTAGTACAGGGCATTGATCGTGAAGTCGCGACGCTGGGCGTCGTCTTCCAGCGTGCCGTAGACGTTGTCGCGCAGAATGCGTCCGCTTTCGTTGCGAGCGGCCTGGTGGTGGTCCTGCTCCTCGTCCTCATGCGGGTGGTGGGCGCGGAACGTAGCCACCTCGATGATCTCGCGGCCAAAGTGCACGTGGACGAGTTTGAAGCGGCGGCCGATTACCCGCGCGTTGCGAAATTCGGCGCGCACCTGCTCTGGCGTGGCGCTGGTGGCGACGTCGTAGTCCTTGGGGTCGAGCTTGAGCAGCAGGTCGCGGACGCAACCGCCGACGACGTAGGCCTCGTAGCCGGCCTGTTGAAGGCGCTCGACGACATTGACGGCGTACCGGCTGATTTCGTTTCGATGCAGCGAGTGTTGCCGGCTGGTCAGTATTTCGGGAGAGCGTCGGGCGTGCGGGACGCGGCGCAGGGGAAAGCGAAATGACTGGAACAGCTTTTTCAGCATGAGGGAGGCACTGTTGGCGAGATAGCGGAACGGCACGCGAATGCCGGCAAACGTGCGCGGATTCTAGCACCGGGTAGCAAGCGATGGTGAACGAAGGAGGCGGGGGTGTCAAAACTGTGAGGCGATAGCACAGAGGGGAGCCGAAGCTCCCCTCTGGAAAGATTGTCGCGTGCTGTTGTTATTGTTCGCAGGCGTTTGTTTTTGTTTTCACCTGTTCCCAGGGATCAGTATCGCTGGGAAGAACGCTCCGATCAGGAGCCAATAGCAAACGGATTTCTTTGGTCGCTGAGTTGCCTGTCGGCCGGTACGGGTGCCGCTTACATGCAGTTCTTGTTCTTCTCGGTCCGGTCAGCTGGCCAGTGGCCTTGGCAAGTCCTCTCCAAAAGAATCAGTTAGCTGCGCCTCCGCGTTGTTGTCGTTGTTTTGCTGGAGCCGTTACGTCTTGTTCTTATTGTGGGGTCGCTTGTTATTGTTGTTGTGCCATGTGGTAAGCAGGTGGCGTGCCAGTTTTGGAAAATCCTTATATTTCAGGTGCTTGTGTAATCTGGGGAGATACAAGGCAATAAAAAACCGGGTTCTTCGTTACCGATGAACCCGGTTCCCTGTTACTCGTCGCTGCGACGGTAACACCTGCCTACCCGGTAGCGCCCGACTTGCGTCGCGGTATCCCCAGGCGCTGGCGGCGCTCCCACAGGCATTTGCGGCTGATGCCGAGCTTGCGGGCCAGCTCGGTTTCGGTCATGTGGTCCTGGTGCTCAAGGACGAAGTGCTGGAAGTAGTCCTCGAGCGACAGATCTTCGGTGGGCTCGTTGGAGGCGCTTGCGGCGAGAGGCCCGCAGTTCGGCTCGAAGTCATCGTCGATGTCGTCGAGTTCGATATCCAGCCCCAGCAGCTCGGCGCTGATTTCCGGCCCTTCGCTGAGAATCGCGGCTCGCTCGATGGCATTTTCGAGTTCACGCACGTTGCCTGGCCAGGAATAGCGTCGGATCGCCTGCTCGGCCTCGCGCGAGAAGTGCATCGGCTCGGTGCCCATGCGCTCGCACTGGCGATCGAGAAAGGCGCTGGCGATCTCCAGTACGTCGTGGCCGCGCTCGCGCAGCGGCGGCAAGCGCAGCGCGATGACGTGCAGACGGTAATAGAGGTCCTCGCGAAACTGCCCGGTCTTGGCCAGGGTCTTGAGGTCGCGGTGGGTGGCGGCGATCAGTCGCACGTCGACCTTCTGCGAGTGCACCGAGCCGACACGACGGATCTCGCCTTCCTGAAGCACCCGCAACAGGCGTGCCTGGGCTTCGAGCGGCAGCTCGCCGATCTCGTCGAGGAACAGCGTGCCGCCGTCGGCCGCTTCGACGAGTCCGGCGCGCCCGGCACTGGCGCCGGTGAAGGCGCCTTTTTCATGGCCGAACAGCTCGGATTCGATGAGGGTTTCCGGAATCGCCGCGCAGTTGACCGAGATCATCGGCGCCTTGGCGCGGCGTGAGAGGTTGTGCAGCGCGCGGGCGACCAGCTCCTTGCCGGTGCCCGATTCGCCCTGGATCAGCACGTTGGAATCGGTCGGGGCGACTTTGCGAATCTTGCCGAACAGGTCGAGCATTGGCGCGCAGTGGCCGATGATGCCGATATCGCTCGCCTGGTTGCTGCTGGCGGCGGTCGAAGGCGGGGCCTCGCGCGCGATGGCAGGCTGGCTGGCAAGCTGCTGGCGGTCGCTGAGGATACGCGCCACGGTCTGCAGCATCTCGTCGTGGTCGAACGGCTTGGCGATGTAGTCGACCGCTCCTAGCTTCATCGAGTCCACCGCCGAGCGCAGGCTGGCGTAGCTGGTCATGATCAGCACCGGGGTGCCTTCGGCGAGTCTGATCAGCTCGGTGCCCGGCGCTCCGGGCAACCGCAGGTCGCTGACGATCAGATCGAAGGCGGGGATGCTGTAGCGCTCCTGCGCCTCCTGCACCGAACCGGCTTCGCTGACCTCGTACTGATTGCGTTCGAGCAGGCGTCGCAGGGCGGAGCGGATGATGGTTTCGTCTTCGACGATCAGTATGTGTGACATCGGTACTCTCTCGGCGGTCTGGAGGCGTCCCGGCGTCGAGCCGGACGGCGTCGCCTCTTCAACTTGCGGCATGTGATGCCTCGACATGCCGCGGCAGGGTGATGCGGAAACGGGTGCCGCGCTGCGTTACCGGGTCAGCCGGGCTGTCGATATCGATCTGGCCATAATGCTCTTCCACGATCGAATAGACCAGCGCGAGGCCCAGCCCGGTGCCCTCTCCAGGGTCCTTGGTGGTGAAGAATGGCTCGAACAGCCGATCCTGGATGGCCTTGGGAATTCCGCTGCCCTCATCCTCGACGATCAGGTAGACCGTCTGCTCGGATTGCTCGCTGTTGATGCGGATCGTGCCGCCTGGCGACGAGGCGTCCCGCGCGTTGGACAGCAGGTTGATGACCACCTGGGCCAGGCGCTGGGCGTCGCCCTCGGCCAGGTGCTCGGCGTGGCACTGATTGACGAAGCGGACTTCGGTGCGTTGACGGTTGAGCGAGAGCAGGGCAATGGCTTCCTGGGTGATATCGCGCAGGCTCACCGGATACAGGCTCTGCTGGCGGCTGCCGGCATGCGCGAAGCTCATCAGTGACTGCACGATCCGCGAGACGCGCTTGGTCTGCTCGATGATCTGGCTGCTGATCTCGATGATCTCCCCGTCGCCCTCGCGCTCTTCGCGCAGATTCTGCGCCAGGCAGGCGATGCCGGTGATCGGATTGCCGATCTCGTGGGCGACCCCGGCGGCGAGCCGGCCGATACTGGCCAGGCGCTCGGAATGCACCAGCCGATCCTCCAGCTCCTGGGTCTCGGTGAGGTCTTCGACCAGCAGGACCAGGCCGCTATTGCCGGGCGCCAGTGGTTCGGCGATGGCCGCCTTGTGCAGGTTCAGGCAACGCCGGGTGCCATCGAGCGACAGGCGCTTCTTGTGCAGATGCTCGTCGGCCTGGGCGATGAAATCCACCAGCAGGCTGCGCCAGGGTTCGGCGATGGTGGGCAGCCGCGAACCCACGACCTGCAGCGCGGGAATGCCGGTCAGCTCTTCCAGGGCACGGTTCCACATCAGGATTTCCTGATCCTTGGCCAGCGAGCAGACCCCCATCGGCAGCTCCTGCAGGGTCTGCCGGTGGTAGCGGCGCAGGGCGTCGAGCTCGGCGGCCAGGCCGGTCAGGCGCGAGTGGTAATCCTCCAGGCGGCTCTCGATGAAGTGGATGTCCTCGGTGACGTAGCCCTCTGTGCCATGTTTGTAGGGCAGGAAATTTTCGACGATGTCCTGCGCGACGCTGGGGCCCATCAGGCCCGACAGGTTGGCTTCGATGCGATCGCGCAGCCGGCGCAGGGCGTAGGGGCGGTGCTCGTCGAAGGGCATCTTCAGGTCGCGCAGGGCCTGTTCGACCTCGCGCTGGGCGATCTTGGCGCCCAGCGGTTTGGCCAGCTGGGTGGCGAACTCCTGGGGTGAGGCGGCCAGCAGTTCGCGGCGCTGCGGTCGCCGCAGATTTTCCACGGCGCAGGCCTCGGCCGCGCTTTGCTCCTCCGGGCTGCTGTCGGTGAACAGCGAAACCAGGGTGAAGGCCAGGACATTCACTGCCAGCGAGGCAATTGCCGCCAGGTGCCAGCTGGTGTCGTCCAGCACGTAGACCATGTTCAGCAAGGGGATGTAGAAGCCATCCAGGTTGCCGACCAGCGGCAGCAGCATGGTGGTCAGCCAGACGCCGATTCCCGCCACCAGCCCGGCGATGTAGCCGCGCCGATTGGCGGTCGGCCAGTAGAGCACCGAGAGCACGCCAGGAAGGAACTGCAGGGTCGCGACAAAGGCGACGATCCCCAGGTTCGACAGGTCCTGCTCGGCGCCGAGCAGCAGGTAGAAGCCGTAGCCGGCCAGGATGATCGCCAGGATCAGGCTGCGCCGCGTCCACTTCAGCCAGCGGTAGATGTTGCCTTCCGAGGATGGCTGGTAGAGCGGTAGGACCAGGTGGTTGAGTGCCATTCCCGACAGGGCCAGGGTGCTGACGATGATCAGCCCGCTGGAAGCCGACAGGCCGCCGAGAAAGGCGAGCAGTGCCAGCGCTTCGTTGCCGGCGGCAATGCCGAGACCAAGCGTGAAGTATTCCGGGTTGGTGCTTACCCCGAGCTTGAGCCCGGCCCAGAGGATCAGCGGTACTGCCAGGCTCATCAACAGCAGATACAGCGGCAGCCCCCAGCTGGCGCTGACCAGCGCACGCGGGTTGATGTTTTCGGCAAAGGTCATGTGAAACATGTGCGGCATGACGATCGCCGAGGCGAAAAATACCAGCAGCAGCGTGCGCCAGGGCCCTTCCTGCAGGGGCGTATGCAACGCCTGCAGCGCCGACTGGTTCTGCAGCAACCAGAGCTCCAGCTGGTGCGGGCCGCCGAATACCACATACAGCGCATACAGGCCGATCGCGCCAAAGGTTGCCAGCTTGACCACCGACTCGAAGGCGATGGCGAAGACCAGGCCTTCGTGTTTCTCCCGGGCGGCAATATGGCGTGCACCGAAGAGCACGGTGAACAGCATGATCAGCGCGCAGTAGCCGAGCGCGACGCGCTCCTGCATCGGCTCCAGGGTCAGGATGCCGATCGCGTCGGCCACCGCCTGGATCTGCAGGGCGAGCAACGGCAGCATGCCGACCAGCATGACGATCGTGGTTAGCGCGCCGGCCCAGGTGCTGCGAAAGCGAAAGGCGAACAGGTCGGCCAGCGAGGCGAGCTGATAGGTGCGCGTGATACGCAGGATCGGGTAGAGCAGCACGGGTGCCAGCAGGAAGGCACCGCACACGCCCAGGTAGGTGGCGAGAAAGCCATAGCCGTACTGATAGGCCAGCCCGACCGTGCCGTAGAAGGCCCAGGCGCTGGCATAGACGCCGAGTGACAGCGTATAGGTCAGCGGATGGCGAATGATCGCCCGCGGGATCAGCCCACGTTCGCTGAACCAGGCGACGCCGAACAACGCCAGCAGGTAGGCGGCACTGATCAGTACCAGGTGGCTCAGGCTAAAGTTCGTCGGCATCACGCTGGCTCTGCAGGATGAAGGTCACCACGATGAGGATCAGCCACAGCAGATAGGGCCGATACCACGCGCCGTTGGGGTCGATCCACCAGTCCATGATGGCTGGGGAGAACAGGTAGATCCCCACCACCAGGAGCAGCACCAGTCGGTAGATGTACATGCCGCCTCTCACATCGGAAGTGGGCCCGATGGTAAAGGAAGCCGCTGCCGGCTAGAAGCGCGCTGCCTCTGCGAAGCGCGTGCGATCAGCGCAGCTGGGCCTCGGCCAGCGTGCGGCAGCGAGGAATGCGCGTCGCATCCCAGTGGGCTGTCGCCCAGCGCAGCACCTCCTCCGGCGTGCCCTGCGCCAATGCCGGGTCCGGCTGCTGGCCGAGCGCGCGCAATGCGCGCAACAGCAGAGGCGCGGCCTCGTGGGGCTGCAGCGGCGGTGAGCGGTAGCGCTTGCCCAGCTTGTGGCCGTCGGGCTGGATGATCAGCGGCAAATGCAGGTAACGCGGACGTGGCAGGCCCAGCAACTCCTGCAGGTAGAGCTGGCGTGGCGTGGAGTCGAGCAGGTCGGCGCCGCGAACCACGTCGGTCACGCCCTGCTGGCCGTCATCGAGCACCACGGCGAGCTGGTAGGCGATCAGGCCGTCGCGCCGGCGAATGACGAAATCGCCCACCTCGCGTCCCAGGTGCTGGTGAAACTCACCCTGTACGCGATCATTGAAGCTGTACTCGCGGGCTGCTACGCGAAGACGGATGGCGGCGTCCTGCAGCGGCGGGTTGGCGTCACGACAGAAGCCCGGGTAAACGCCGGCATGGGCTTGCAGTTGCTTGCGCGAACAGTTGCAGGGGTAGGCCAGCCCGTGGGCAAGCAGGTCGTCGATGACCGCGTTGTAGAGGGGAAGACGTTCGCTTTGGCGCAGAACCGGCCCGTCCCACTGCATACCGTAGGCTTCGAGCGTATGCAGGATGGCGTCCTGCGCGCCGGGCATCTCGCGCGGTGGATCCAGGTCTTCCATGCGCAGCAGCCAGATGCCGCCGACGGCACGCGCATCCAGGTAGGAGGCCAGCGCGGCTACGAGCGAGCCGAAGTGCAGGAGGCCACTGGGGGTAGGTGCGAAACGCCCGACATAGCGTTCGGCTGCGGGAGTGGGCGTGGAACGGGCGGGCATCGATGGGGCGACAGGGGGAAAAGAAGCGGGGCGCCTAAGCGCCCCGTCGGGATCAGGA
This sequence comes from Stutzerimonas sp. CXK-1, assembly GCF_057738225.1. Taxonomy (NCBI): domain Bacteria; kingdom Pseudomonadati; phylum Pseudomonadota; class Gammaproteobacteria; order Pseudomonadales; family Pseudomonadaceae; genus Stutzerimonas; species Stutzerimonas sp. CXK-1. The sequence continues at coordinate 946,668 of NZ_CM173217.1, forward strand.
ACCGAGTTGCTTTTCCTTGATCTCGGCCAGCGTCTTGCAGTCGATGCAGAGCGTGGCGGTCGGACGGGCTTCGAGGCGGCGGATACCGATCTCGACACCACAGGACTCGCACCAGCCGTACTCGTTGTCCTCGATCAGCTGCAGGGTTTCGTCGATCTTCTTGATCAGCTTGCGCTCGCGGTCGCGGGCGCGCAGCTCCAGGCTGAATTCCTCTTCCTGGCTGGCGCGGTCGGCCGGATCCGGGAAGTTGGCGGCCTCATCCTGCATGTGGTGCACGGTGCGATCGACTTCCTCCATCAGCTCCTGCTTCCACTTGTTCAGGATGCCGGTGAAATGAGCGCGCATCTTGTCGCTCATGTACTCCTCGCCGGGGGCTTCCTTGTACGGCTCGAAGGCGCGAATCAGTTGACTGCTAGTCGGTGTCGCTTTGGTAATGGGCATGGATGAACGCCTCTCGCTATGTCCATTGCGCAGATGGTGGTCCCCGCCGGCCCGTGCCGGCCCTGCGGCTGCAAGCGGGCGAACTTACCAGATCGGCTCGGGGCGCGCTACTCCCCTAAACGATGGTGGCTTCTGGCTTTGCGGGGCCTTGGTTAGAATCCCTGTTTTGACCGATCAGGTAGGTCCGATGACCTCGTCTTTCAGCGCACGCAGCCGTGCGATCGAACCCTTTCATGTCATGGCGTTGTTGGACCGGGCCAATCAGCTGCAGGTTCAGGGCCATGACGTCATTCACCTGGAAATCGGCGAACCCGACTTCACCACGGCGGCGCCCATCGTCGCGGCGGGGCAGGCGGCACTCGCGGCCGGCCACACCCGCTACACCGCCGCGCGAGGCTTGCCGCAGCTGCGCGAGGCGATCGCTTCCTTTTATGGGCTGCGCCATGGTTTAACCATAGACCCCGAACGCATTCTTGTGACGCCCGGTGGCTCCGGTGCCCTGTTGCTGGCCAGCAGCCTGCTGGTCGATCCGGGCAAGCACTGGTTGCTGGCCGATCCCGGCTACCCGTGCAATCGGCATTTCCTGCGCCTGGTCGAAGGGGCTGCGCAGCTGGTGCCGGTCGGCCCGGAGAGCCAGTACCAACTGACGCCCGAACTCGTCGAGCGCCACTGGGACGCCGCCAGCGTCGGCGCGTTGGTGGCCTCGCCAGCCAATCCCACCGGCACGGTGCTGGATCGCGCACAGCTGGCGGCGCTTTCGGCTGCATTGCGCGCGCGCGGCGGCCACCTGGTGGTCGATGAGATCTATCACGGGCTGACCTACGGCATGGACGCGCCCAGTGTTCTGGAAGTCGACGACCAGGCCTTCGTACTCAACAGTTTCTCCAAGTACTTCGGCATGACCGGCTGGCGGCTGGGCTGGCTCGTCGCCCCGCCGGCCGCGGTGCCGGAGCTGGAGAAGCTGGCGCAGAACCTCTACATCAGTGCCCCGAGCATGGCCCAGCATGCGGCGTTGGCGTGTTTCGAGGCGCCGACGCTGGAAATCCTCGAGGCGCGTCGCGCCGAGTTCGCCAGGCGTCGTGACTTCCTGCTGCCGGCGCTGCGCGAGTTGGGCTTCGTGATAGCGGTGGAGCCGCAGGGCGCTTTCTATCTGTATGCCGATATCCGCGCCTTCGGCGGCGATGCCTACCGATTCTGTCAGCACATGCTGGAAACCGAGTTCGTCGCCATCACGCCCGGTCTCGATTTCGGTCGTTACCAGGCCGGGCACCATGTGCGATTCGCCTATACCCAGGCGCTGCCGGTGCTGGAGCAGGCGGTGGCGCGCATCGCCCGTGGCCTGCAGAGCTGGCGGCCCTGATGCGTTACCCGCAGCCGCTCGAGACGGGCACGTTGGTTCGTCGTTACAAGCGCTTCTTCGCCGACGTGCTGACCGATGGCGGCGAGCCGTTGTGCATCCACTGCCCCAACACCGGTTCGATGCTCAACTGCATGGGGGAGGGCGCGCGCGTATGGTTTTCCCGCCATAACGATGCGCGTCGCAAGCTGCCGGGCACCTGGGAGCTGGTGCAGACGCCACATGGTCGCCTGGCTTGCGTGAATACGGCGCGGGCCAATCGGCTGGTCGAAGAAGCGCTGCTCGCCGGTGTGATCGCCGAGCTGGATGGCTTTACCGCGCTGCGGCGGGAGGTCGCTTATGGTCAGGAAAAGAGCCGAGTGGACTTTCAATTGAGCTTTCCCGGCGGCGAGGTCTATGTGGAAGTCAAAAGCGTCACGCTTGGATTTGCCGACGACCCGATCGCAGCCTTTCCCGATGCGGTCACCGCGCGGGGGGCGCGGCACCTGCGAGAGCTCGCGGCCCAGGCGCGTGCGGGTGTCCGGGCGGTGCTGCTGTACTGCGTGAATCTGACTGACGTCGAGGCGGTCCGCGCCGCCCGGGAGATCGATCCGGCTTACCATGCGGCGCTGCAGGATGCGCGGGCGGCCGGCGTCGAGGTGCTCGCCTATGCGGCGGAGCTGTCTCCCGAGGAAATCCGTCTGGCGCGGCGGGTGCCGGTGCTCCTCTGATACTCAAGCTTGCGACCAAAGTTGTAGCTGAATGATACGGGCGCGGAACAAAGCGGCCGTTTGCGAGCCTCAACGAGGCTGCGTGCGGAGATCGGTTGAAAGCAGCTCCGGCAAGCAGCCTGACGGTCGATAAACGAGCGGGACGAAGGGCTACGTCGGCTCGGGGTGGTCGGCTGGCTCGGCAATCATTCCAAGGCGCACGCTGGCAGCGGGCGTGTCATCGACGGGGCAATTACACGATGCGGATTCTGGTATGTGGCGCGAGCGGGCAGGTCGGCCGCGAGCTGGTCGAGAGGGCGGCGGCGTTCGGCATGACGGCGATCGGGCGAAGCCGCCAGCAGCTCGATATCGGCTGCCCGGCACAGATCGAGCGTGATCTCTGGCAGCTTCAGCCCCAACTGATCATCAATGCGGCGGCCTATACGCATGTCGATCATGCCGAGACGGAGGTCGAGCAGGCGTTCGCCGTCAATCGAGACGGCCCGCGTCACCTTGCCGACGCTGCTGCGCGCGCCGGCATTCCGCTGCTGCATCTGTCCACCGATTATGTCTTCGCCGGTGATGGTCGGGCGCCCTATCGCGAGAGCGACCCCACGCGACCTACCGGCGTCTACGGTGCCAGCAAGCTGGCCGGCGAAGATGCGATACGCGAATGTCTGGACAGGCATCTGATCCTGCGCACCAGCTGGGTCTACGGCTTTCATGGGCGCAACTTCGTCAAGACCATGCTGCGTCTGGGTGGCGAGCGCGACGCGCTGGGTGTGGTCAGCGACCAGATGGGTGGTCCGACGGCGGCTGGCAGCATCGCCGAGGTGCTACTCGAGCTGGCGCGCCGCTATGGCCGGGAGGGCTCGCTGGCCTGGGGCCTCTACCACTACAGCGGCTCGCCGCCGTGCAGCTGGTACGAGTTCGCCGAAGAAATCTTTCGACAGGCCGGCCGGCTCGGGCTGCTTGCGCAGCTGCCGCAGGTCAGCCCAATCGCGACGCTCGACTACCCTACGCCCGCGCAGCGGCCGGCCTGGTCAGTGCTTGACTGCAGCCGGTTGGAGCAAGCCTTCGGGATAGCCCAGCGCGACTGGCGGCAGGATCTCGCCGACGTCTTGGAGCGCTTGTCCATGGCGTCAGCACGCAGCGCACACGCCTCGCTCGCCTGATTCGCACGCCAGCAAGGATGCGCCTGCGCGGCGCGACCGGTATTCTTGACGCTTTTGCCAACTTTGTACTGAGCGGCGGGAGCGTTGCATGGTAGCGGTTCAAGCGATTCTGCCGATCTTCGCCTTGATTGCCCTGGGCCTGCTGATCGGGCGGCGCGGCTGGTTGAGCACGGAGGGGAGTTCCGGCCTCGCGTCGCTGACCTTCAAACTGTTCATGCCGGCCGTGTTGTTCAACGGCATCGCCCGGGCCGAGCTGGGCGAAGGCATGTCGCCGATGCTGCTGGTCGCCTACTTCGCGCCGGTGCTGCTGGTATTCGTCCTGGTCAACCTGGTGGCGCATCGGCTGCGCGGTCGTCCCACGGCGCTCGGTCTCACCGCCGCCTATTCGAACAACGTGCTGGTCGGCATTCCGCTGGTCAGCACATTGCTGGGCAGCGAAAGCCTGGTTTTCGTGTTCGCCATTCTCGTATTCCACAGCCTGATTCTGTTTTCGCTGCAGAGCTTCTACGTGGCGCTGGGTTCCGGCGAGCGCGTCAGTGGCGCCGCGCTGCTGAAGAATCTGGCCAATCCGCTGATCGTCGGCCTGGTTGCCGGAGCCTTGCTCAACCTGTCGGGGCTCGAGCTACCCGAGCCATTCTGGCGCCTGGCGGGCTGGCTGGCCCAGGCGGCGCTACCCTGTGCGCTGCTGGTGCTGGGGTTGAGTCTGGCGCGCTATCGATTGCGGCCAAGTCCGGCGGCGTTCGTGCTGAGCGTGATCAAGCTGGGGCTGTTTCCGCTCTCGGTATGGTGGCTCTCGGGGCTGCTGCCCGGGCTGAGCATGGAGGCGCGCAGCGTGCTGGTGCTACTGGCGGCCTGCCCGAGCGGGGTGAACGTGCTGGCGTTCGTTCGGCATGCCGACGACACCCGGCCGGTCGGCTCGGCGGTGTTTCTCTCGACCGTGGTCGCGGCGGTCAGCCTGCCACTTTGGATGCATCTGCTCGCCGGCTGACGGCGTGAGTTCGAGAGAACGCCGGCACGGCGTTCGCTGTCCATCGGATGACGACTGTGAAGGAGGTACCCATGCTCAAGTTCATCGGTGGCACTGCTGGCATCATCTTCATCATTGGCCTGATTGTCGTGATCGGCCTGTTCAAGCTGGTGTTCTGACGCCAGGCACGCCCGCTACTTGCGCTCGTGGGGGGCGTGCATGATCTCCTCCAGCGATAGCCCGGTCAGGCCATGGATGGTGCGCCAGAGGTAGTAGAAGATGGCCATCATCATCAGCATGCTGGGGATGGCGATCATCGGGTAGCTGAGCAGCGTCATACGCCCCAGTTCTTCGTTGAACGCCTCGGTTCCGGCCGGGCTGTGCACGATCCATTTGGCCAGCACGTAGTTCATGGCCGACGAGAAGAAAAAGGTGCCGCTCAGCCAGTAGGTCGCCCGCTGCAGGCGCTTCTCGAAGTGCTCGGTCTGCCCCTTGGTCTCGAGTTGTTCATGAACCCTGGCGACGTTGATGACCTTCGGGTTGTAGAGCATGGTGCGGATCAGCGGATAGCGAGTGCGCGTGGAGAACAGGACCGCGAGCCCGATCAGCCCGGGCACCGCCGCTTCCTTGATGGCCAGCCAGCGCGTATTCAGTTGCAACAGCCCGATGCCGCCGGTGAGCAGCACGCTGACCAGCCCGAGCAGGGCAATCCAGTTGAACTTGCGATAGCGCACCAGCTCCCACAGGCCCCACCCCAGCGGGAAGGCCAGGGCCAGCACCAGGGCGCCATCGGCGCCGAGACGATGCTCGCCGCTGAGTTTCATCAGGATGATCGAGGGGATGACGATGCTGACCGCCATGTCGATCAGCGGGCGAGGTTGGTGCTCGGTCTGGGCGGTGGAAGTGTCGTTCATGTCGGTGTGTCGCGTTCGAGGGCGGTCATGATCGCCTGTGTCGGGTCGAGTCGCCAGCCCCGCTTCGCGTTTTGTTCATCCCGCTGGCGGCTTGCGGCGATCGGACCACTGACCTATCTCGAAGCCGAGCACGACAAAGATGGCCAGCGCAAAGGGCAGCAACAGATAGAGCACACGGAAGACGATGAGCGCGGCCAGCACATCGGCAGTGGCCAGTTCGGGCATGGCGGCGAGAAAGGTTACCTCCAGCACGCCGAGCCCGCCGGGTGCATGCGATAGCAAGGCCAGCGAGAACGATGCCAGGAAGACGCCGAGAACGGTGAGGTAACCCGGGTTGTTCTCCACCGGCAATGCCACGTAGATGATCGCCGCGGCGCAGAGCAGCTCGAGTGGCCCGGCGAGCAGCTGACGGGCCACCACCCTCAGGCGTGGATACTCCACCTGCCACTTGCCCAGCTTGAGGGGGCGCAGCTGGCGCCAGGCACCGAATATGTAGAGCCCGACGAGCCCCATCAGCGAGGTGCCGATGCCGATCGCAACCGCCGGCTGCACCTCGACGATGCGATCGAGTACCGAGGGTTTCAGCACCAGTACCGCGCCGCCGGCCGACAGCGTGCCCAGGCCGAAGGTCAAGGAACAGAAAACGATCAGGATGCCGATTTCCTGCGGTGTCAGGCCTTTGCTGCGGTAGGCCCGGTAGCGGACCACGGCACCGGAAAACACCGAAGCACCGATGTTGTGTGCCAGCGCGTAGGTGGTGAATGAGCAGAGCGTGATGAACCACCAGGAGATTCGCTTGCCCAGGTGGAGCATGGCGATGCGGTCGTACCAGGCCAGTGCGAAGTAGGCACCGGCCGTGGCGCAGGCCGCCGCCAGCCAGTGCATGGGGGCAATGGCTCGCAGGCTGTCGGCCAGCTCGGCCAGGGAAATGTTGCGAACCTCTTCGTACAGCAGATAGCCGGACAGCAGTACCGCCACGAGCCCGATCAGGGTCCAGGCGACATCGCTTCGTCTCGTCATCGATTGGGGCTCCTCGCTACGGCAGGTCCGGCGTCTGGATATATGGCGCTTTGCCCGGCAGGGGCGCAAAGCATGCACGTAAGTGTTCGATTCGGCCAGTGCTGCTTAGATCGGCAGCGGCAATCCGGATTTGTTCAGTGCAGCCTGCAGCCCGTCGCCGCACGGGCACGCCCGCGGATGGGCATGGTCAGCATGAGAAATGAGCCGGGACAGACCCATGAGCGAAATTCCACGCGAGGAACGAATCGAAGGTTCGCTGGCGTTGCTCAGCGACGGCAACGCCTTCATCCAGAAACGCTGCCGGCGACTGCACAGTGACGTGTTCCAGGTGCGCCTGTTGCTGCAGAACACGCTGTGCATCAGCGGCGAAGAAGCGGCTCGGCTGTTCTATGACGAGCGTCGCTTCGAACGCGCCGGCGCGGCTCCGCGGATGTTGCAGAAGACGTTGTTCGGCCAGGGTGGCGTGCAAGGCCTCGATGATGAAGCTCATCGGCAGCGCAAGGGTATGTTTCTCCAGTTGCTCGGGGCCGAGCAGGTGCAGGCGCTGGTTGCGCTGTTCCAGCAGCAGTGGCTGGCGGCGCTGCCCCGGTGGCGCGCGGCGGGGCAGGTGACATTGCTTCCGGCTGTCGAGGAATTGCTCACCCGCAGTGTCTGCACCTGGGCGGGCGTGCCGCTGCCGGAAGCGGAGGTAGGGCAACGATGTGAACAACTGACCGCGCTGATCGAGGGTGCCGGCGGCATCGGTGCGAGGCATTGGCACGCGCGCCGCTCTCGGCGTGAGGCTGAACATTGGGCGGTCGGCTTGCTCGCCTCGGTCCGTCGCGCCGAGGCATCGCCGGCTTCGGCGCTGGCGACGCTGGCCTGGCACCGTGAGGCCAATGGCCAGCTGCTGCCGCTGGCCACGGCCGCGGTCGAGCTTCTGAACCTGCTGCGTCCGACCGTGGCGGTATCGCGCTTCATCGTCTTCGCCGCGCTGGAGCTGGCCCGGCATCGGCAGTGGCGAGAGCGGCTGCGGCAGGACGACGGGATGGTCGAGCCCTTCGTCCAGGAAGTGCGCCGCTTGCACGCCTTTTTCCCGTTTACCGCCGCGCGAGTTCGCGAGGACTTTTACTGGCGTGGGTTTCGTTTTCCCAAGGGCACTCGGGTTCTGCTGGACCTCTACGGCACCAACCGCGACGAGCGCAGTTGGGCCGATCCTGAAGCGTTCCGCCCCGAACGATTCGTTGGCTGGGAGGGCAACGCCTACAGCTTTCTGACCCAGGGTGGCGGGGACCTGGCACAAGGGCATCGCTGCCCGGGTGAGCGGCCGGCGATCGAGCTGACCAAGGCTGCGGTGCGCCTGCTGACACAGCGGATGGATTACCGGGTGCCCGAACAGGATCTGCGCGTCGACGAGACCCGCATGCCGTCCCGGCCAGCGAGCGGCCTGGTCATCAGCGACATCGTCGCTTGAGCGCCGCGATCAGTGCGTCTCGGACGAGACGCGTGACTCCTTGAACTGCACCCAGTGCTCCACCTGCTCGCGCAGCTGCGAGAGCTCGACGGGCTTGGCCATGTGCGCATCCATGCCGGCTTCCCGGGCGCGCTCCCGATGCTCGCTGAGAATATGCGCGGTCAGCGCCACCACCGGCGTGCGTGGGCGCCCCTCGCTGGCTTCCCACTCGCGCAGTTGGCGGGTGGCCTCGAAGCCATCCATGACCGGCATTTCGCAATCCATCAGCACCAGGTCGTAGGGTTGCTCCTTGATCGCCAGCAGCGCCTGTTCGCCATTGCTGGCTGTGTCGGGCGTCAGGTTCAGCTTGTTGAGCATGCCGCGGATGACCTTGGTCGAAATGCTGTTGTCCTCGGCGACCAGGATGCGGAAATCGGTCGGTACTTCGGTGGCTGTCGGCAGCGTCGGTGCGGGCGGCGCCGGGCGCTCCTCGCGTTTGTGGCGTTGGGCAAGCTCTTCGGCAAGGGTCGTGCGCAGGGTGTAGCCGGCCACCGGCTTGGCCAGGATCCGCTTGATCCCGGCATTGCGCGCCTCGACCTTGGTCGGCGCGCTGCTCATGCCGGTGAGCATGATCAGCAACAGGTCATGGGTCAGGCTGAAATCCTCGCGGATCTTGCTCGCCAGCTGGATGCCGTTCATGCCTGGCATGTCCTGATCGAGCAGCACCGCATCGAAGTAATCCTTCAGATGCGCCTTGGTGCGTAGCAGGGCCAAGGCTTCCCGCCCGGACCCCACGGCACTGACCTCCATGCCCCAGCTGGTGCATTGCTGCGCCAGGACCTTGCGGCAGGTCTCGTTGTCATCGACCACCAGCAAACGGGTGCCCTGCAGGGTGCGGTCGAATTCGGCGGAGGCATGCAGCAGGTCGTCGGCGTTCAGCGGCAGGCTGATCCACACGGCATTGCCGGCGTCGTCGCTGTGGATGCCCAGCTCGCCACCCATCAGTTGCACCAGCTGGCGCGCTACCACCAGGCCGAGCCGGCCGCCATGGCTGGAGGCTGCAAGCAGCTCGTGATTGTCCAGGGACGCGTTGAGCAGGGCGTTGCGCTCATGGCTTTCCAGCGGCTTACCGCTGTCCTGCAGGCTGATGCGCAGCCTGGGCTTGCCGTTGGAATGCTCCAGCGAGGAGGTCAGCAGCAGATCGCCTGCCTCGGTCTGGCGGAACGCGTTCTCCAGCAAGCTGAGCAGCGCCTGGCGCAGCCTTCCGGGGTCACCGGTGATGATCACCGGCAACTGCGGATGGATATGGCTGACCAGTTCGATTCGCTGCTGTTCGGCCTTGGGCCGGAAGATGTTCAGGCAGTCCTCGATCAGCGCGCTGAGGTCGAACTGGACCTCTTCCAGCTCGATCTGGCCGCTCTCCAGTTTGGAGACGTCGAGGATCTCGTTGATCAGATTCAGCAGCTCGTTGCCGGCGCTATGGATGGTTTGCACGTAGTCGCGCTGCTTGGCCGAGAGCGAAGTGTTGAGCAGCAGTTCGCTCATGCCGAGTACGCCGTTCATCGGCGTGCGGATCTCGTGACTGACGCGGGCGAGGAAATCCGCCTTGGTGCGCAGCTCGGCACTCATCACTGCCAGGGCGGTATGGCGAGTACGGCTGTCGGCGAGCAGTTGGCGCTGGCGTTCGAGCAGGGCGAGGCTCAACAGCAGGCCGCACGACATCGCTGCGCTGAACAACCCGCCGGTCAAAAGGCCTGGCTTGAACTGCTCCAGCCCCAGCAGCGCGGGCAGGAAGAACAGATAGGTGCTGCCGAACAGCGCCAGTCCGATGCTGATCAGGCGCGCCGGAGCGTAGCCATCGCGCCAGTGATAGGTCGCGACACCAAAGCAGGCGAACACCGCAAGCGCTACCAGTCCGTAGATCAGCCAGACGTTCCACAGCCAGGGGCCAAGCATGATCGCGCCTGCCAGCGCCAGGCAGAGGTTGAACGATAGGCCCAGTAGCCAGTTGCACCAGGGTCGGCTGCGCTGATGAAAGAAGGCGATGGTGAAACCGAGCAGGGCGACGCAGCCGGCCAGCGTCGAAAGGTCGGCGATCAACGGCTGGCTGTAGACCAGTCGCGGTGCCCAGGTGGCGAGCAAGCCGAGGTTGGCGACCGCGCAGCAGAGCATCGCGGCGAGGGTCAGCGCCAGCCAGACATGGCTGTAGCTGCGGGTGTAGGCGAAGCGCGCCAGGTTATAGATCACCAGCAGCCCGAGCGCACCGAACAGGGCGCCGAACAGGTAGGCCGGATTGGCCTGCTTGACCAGGCCGGCTTCATCCAGCACCTGGAACCAGGTCATCATCGGATGGCTCGACTGCAGGCGTATGTAAGCCGTGCGTACCTCACCGTCGTTCGGCAACTCGAACAGGTAGGCGCGATCGGGTAACGGCCGGGAGCTGAGCGGGCGCAGCTCTCCGGTGGCGGTGTGCCGTTCGATCTGGCCGTTGTTGAGCAGGTAGAAGTCCACGTACTGCATGCGCGGGGCATACAGCCAGAGCCAATGGGCTTGGGCAAAGGGGGGCAGGTTGACCTGCAGCCAGACCGCCTGCTCGCTGGCCGGCGCGCTGAACGCACGGGCATCGAGTCGCTGGAACAGCGGGCGCTGTACGGCGACCTCTTCGAGTGACAGGCGCGCAGAGCGATCGATCAGCATGCGCCAGGTCTGCCCGGCCTCATCTTCCAGACGAGCGTCGGACGCCGGGGCTGCAAACACGTCCGCGTTTGCCAGCAGGCTCAGGAACAACGCGATGACAATCCAGAACCGCCCCACGACCGAAGTCCCTTCTCGAGTGTGACGGCGGATTATAGTCACGCGGCTACCGGCCTGTAATCGGGCGAAGACGCCATCAGATGCGTCTTCGCCCGTATTTGCGAAAGGCGCCCGCTCAGCGGTCGGACCGCTCACGCGCAATGGCGCGATAGCCGATGTCCTTGCGATAGAACATCCCGTTCCAGCGGATCTTTTCAGCCAGGCGATAGGCCTGCTGCTGGGCCTGTTCGACGCTTTCGCCGATCGCCGTGGCGCACAGGACACGACCGCCGGCCGTCACCACCCGGCCTTCGGCGTCGAGCGCGGTGCCGGCATGGAACACCTTGCCGTCCAGCGCTGCCGCCTCGTCGAGCCCGTCGATCACGTCGCCCTTGGCGTAGTCGCCCGGATAGCCGCCGGCTGCCAGCACGACACCCAGGGTCGGGCGCGGGTCCCAGGTCGCTTCGACCTTGTTCAGCGCCTTGGCCTGGGCGGCCTCGATCAGCAGGATCAGCGACGACTCCAGCCGGCACATGATCGGTTGGGTTTCCGGATCGCCGAAGCGGCAGTTGAACTCGATGACCTTCGGTGCGCCCGACTTGTCGATCATCAGACCGGCATAGAGGAACCCGGTGTAGACGTTGCCTTCGGCGGCCATGCCGCGCACGGTCGGGTAGATGATCTCGTCCATCACGCGCTGGTGCACTGCGGGCGTGACCACCGGGGCTGGTGAATAGGCGCCCATGCCCCCGGTGTTCGGGCCGGTATCGCCATCGCCCACACGCTTGTGGTCCTGGCTCGTCGCCATCGGCAGCACGTTCTCGCCGTCGACCATGACAATGAAGCTGGCTTCCTCGCCGTCGAGGAATTCCTCGATCACCACGCGCGCGCCGGCGTCGCCAAAGGCGTTGCCCGAGAGCATGTCGCGTACCGCCTCCTCGGCTTCGGCCAGCGTCATGGCGACGATCACGCCCTTGCCCGCGGCCAGGCCATCGGCCTTGATGACGATCGGTGCACCGCGTTCACGCAGATAGGCAAGTGCGGGTTCGACTTCGGTGAAGTTCTGATAGGCCGCGGTGGGGATGTCGTGGCGTGCGAGGAAGTCCTTGGTGAAAGCCTTGGAGCCTTCCAGTTGGGCGGCTCCCGCGGTTGGGCCGAAGATCGACAGGCCGCGACTGCGGAACAGGTCGACTACGCCTTTGACCAGCGGTGCCTCGGGGCCGACGATGGTGAGCTGGACATTGGTCGCGGCGAAATCGGCCAGCTGCTCGATGGCCAGCACGTCGATGGCGACATTCTCGCACTTGGCTTCCAGCGCCGTGCCGGCGTTGCCCGGGGCGACGAAAACCTTTTCGACGCGGGGATCCTGCGCCACCTTCCAGGCCAGGGCGTGCTCGCGGCCACCGCTGCCGATGATCAATACGTTCATTGCATTCTCCTGCGGGAGTCGGGCCCGTGGCCCGATCGGTGGACAGCGGCGGCTGTCCACCCTACGAAAGCTGTTGCTCTTGCGAAATCTATCCGGGCCGCGATGGCGTCGGGTCGGTGCCAGGCGCGGAGGGCTTCGCTCAAGCGCAGTTGCCGACTGGCAATGAGCATGAGCGAAGTCGTCCGCAACAACCCGGGCGTCTGCTTCAGCGCGGCCATGCCACCTTAGTGACGGAAGTGGCGCATGCCGGTGAATACCATCGCCATGCCGGCCTCGTCGGCTGCCGCGATGACTTCCTCATCGCGCATCGAGCCGCCTGGCTGGATCACTGCGGTGATCCCGGCCTTGGCCGCGTTGTCGATGCCGTCGCGGAAGGGGAAGAACGCATCGGAAGCCATGACCGCACCCTGCACCTGCAGCCCCGCGTGTTCAGCCTTGATGGCCGCGATCCGTGCTGAGTTGACCCGGCTCATCTGTCCGGCGCCGACGCCGACGGTCTGCCGGTGCTTGGCATAGACGATGGCGTTGGATTTGACGAACTTGGCTACCTTCCAGGCGAAGATCAGGTCGTGCAGTTCCTGCTCGGTCGGCGCACGTTGGGTCACGACCTTCAGGTCGGCCTCGGTGATCATGGCGATGTCGCGGCTCTGGATCAGCAGGCCTCCGTTGACGCGCTTGTAATCCCAGCCCGGTGCGCGCTCGGCCGGCCACTGGCCGCATTCGAGCAGGCGGACGTTGGCCTTGGCGGCCACGACGGCGCGCGCTTCGGCCGCCACCACTGGCGCGATGATGACTTCGACGAACTGCCGCTCGATGATGGCCTTCGCCGTTTCGGCGTCGAGCTCGCGGTTGAAGGCGATGATGCCGCCAAATGCCGACTCGCTGTCGGTAGCGTAGGCCAGGTCGTAGGCCTTGCGGATGCCGCCTTCGTCCTCCGGTACGACCGCGACGCCGCACGGGTTGGCATGCTTGACGATCACGCAGGCCGGCTTGGTAAAGCTCTTCACGCACTCGAGCGCGGCATCGGTGTCGGCCACGTTGTTGAACGACAGCTCCTTGCCCTGCAGCTGGCGGGCCGTGGCGACGCAGGCTTCATCGGGCTTCTCGACATAGAAGGCGGCCTGCTGGTGCGGGTTCTCGCCGTAACGCATGTCCTGCGCCTTGACGAACTGCATGTTGTAGGTGCGCGGGAACAGGCTGCGATTGTCCGTGGACAGCGTATCGGTGCCCTGATCGATGCCGCCCAGGTAGTTGGCGATCATGCCGTCGTAGGCCGCGGTATGTTCGAACGCCTTGAGCGCCAGGTCGAAGCGCTGGGCGTAGGTCAGGCCACCGTTTTTCAGGCTATCGAGCACGCTCGCGTAGTCGTCGGCGTTGACCACGATGGCGACGTCCTTGTGGTTCTTGGCTGCCGAGCGAACCATCGTCGGGCCGCCGATATCGATGTTCTCGATGGCGTCCGGCAGCGTGCAGCCCGGCTTGGCAACGGTGGCCGCGAACGGATACAGGTTGACCGCCACCAGGTCGATGGGCCGGATGCCGTGTTCGGCCATGACCGCGCCGTCGAGGTCACGACGGCCGAGGATGCCGCCGTGGATCTTCGGATGCAGGGTCTTGACCCGGCCATCCATCATCTCCGGAAAACCGGTGTAGTCGGCAACTTCCACTGCTTCCACGCCGTTGTCACGCAGCAACTTGAAGGTGCCCCCGGTGGATAGGATCTCGACGCCGAGTGCTGCGAGCTCACGGGCAAAGTCGACGACACCGGTCTTGTCGGAAACGCTGATCAGTGCGCGGCGAACGGGTAGGCGAGTGGTTTGGTCGGTCATAACGGTTCCAGAATGGGACTGCAGGCTACGGGCGACAGGCTGCACGCGCGCGGGGACCCGCGTTCGGCGGCACGCGGCCCTCGTTAAAGCAGATCGTATTGCTTGAGTTTCTTGCGCAGGGTGCCTCGGTTCAGGCCGAGCAGCTCGGAGGCCTTGGTCTGATTGCCCTTGACGTAATTCATCACGGTTTCCAGCAAGGGCGCTTCGACTTCGGAGAGCACCAGGTTGTACACGTCCGTGACGTCGGCCCCTTCTAGGCGGGCGAAGTAATTGTGCAGCGCTTTCTCGACGCTGCCGCGCAGGGTCTGCCCCGCGTCGCTCGGCGTGCTGAGGTGCTGCTTGAGATTCAGGTTGTCGCTCACGGATGCTGTTCCAGTTACCAAGGTTTCGTTCAAAAGCGTCATGCGGCCTCCCCCTGTCCATCCTCCGCGTTGGGCCCTGAGCGTTGCTCGGCAAAAAAGGACTGAATGGCCAGTCCTTGTGCCAGCCTGTCGTCCAGACGATTGAACCGGGCGCGGAACTCGCGTGCGCCCGGCAGTGATTCGAGATACCAGGCGACGTGCTTGCGGGCGATGCGTACGCCCATCACATCGCCATAGAACGCATGCAGCGCATCAAGGTGTTCTAGCAGAACGCCGCGCAGTTCCTCGACACCGATCGTCGGCAGCAGCGTGCCGTGTTCGAGGAAGTGATTGATCTCACGGAAGATCCAGGGGCGGCCCTGGGCTGCACGGCCGATCAACAGACCGTCGGCGCCGGTTCGGGCCAGCACTTCGCGTGCCTTGTGCGGAGAGTCGATGTCGCCGTTGGCGAACACCGGAATGCCGATGCTCTGCTTGATGGTGGCGATGGTTTCGTATTCGGCCTCGCCGGTGTAGAGGTCGGCGCGGGTCCGGCCGTGCACGGCAAGTGCGCAGATGCCCGCCTGTTCGGCGATGCGCGCGATGGCCACGCCGTTGCGGTTGTCGCGGTCCCAGCCGGTGCGGATCTTCAGCGTCACCGGAACGTCGACGGCCGCGACCACGGTTTCGAGAATCTGCGCGACCAGGGCTTCGTCGCGCATCAGGGCGGAGCCGGCGGCCTTGTTGCAGACCTTCTTTGCCGGGCAGCCCATGTTGATGTCGATGATCTGGGCGCCCATTTCGACGTTGCGCCGAGCCGCCTCGGCCAGCATCTGCGGATCACCGCCGGCGATCTGGACCGAGCGGGGCTCGGGCTCGCCTGCGTGCTGCAGCCTGAGACGGGACTTGCGGCTGTGCCAAAGGCGCACGTCGCTGGTCAGCATCTCCGAGACCACCATGCCGGCGCCGAAGCGACGACACAGGCGTCGGAACGGCTGATCGGTCACGCCGGCCATGGGCGCGAGAATCAGGCGATTCGGTAAGGTGTAAGGGCCGATGCGTACCGCTGACATGTAGATTCCCTGCCTGGAGCCTGCTTGTTAGGTCGATCGGGACTGCAAAAAAGGGTGGGCATAATACCCGCTCCGGATGACGGGTTAAAGGTCGTTCTGAACAAATTCTGAGCAGCCGAAAGCTTATCGCCAGAAGTTGTTGGCGGCGCCTGGCGCGCCGCCAGTTCACTCCGGGGACTGGAAGCTGAGGCTGTAATTGACCGCCTTGGCACCCGGGTCGAGGATATCCAGCGCGATGTGGATAGGGACCTGCGGCGGCATCTCATGCTGGCCGGCCAGTTCGCCGGCGAGGTATTCGCCGGGCTTGAAGCTGCGACTGGCGACCAGTTTGCCGTTGAGATCGGCAAAGCGCAGCTCCAGCAGTGGGAAGGGCTGGGCGAAGGGGGCGCGGTTGTAGAGGATGGCATCGACCACCAGCGCGCCCTCGAAGTCCGGATGGCTGCGCACCACCAGGTTGCTGCTGCGGATCTGGCTGATGTCCACGCGTGATGGCAGTGTGCAGCCTAGCGACGGGCAGGCCAGTTCGAACCAGGGACGGTAGCGATCCTGCCGTGCCAGTTCGTCGAAGTTGTAGACCAGATACTGAGCGGCGAGGCCGCCCGCAGCGAGCAGGTTCAGCAGTCCCCAGCCCAACCAGCGTCCCCACGGCTTGCGTTGCTCGCGCCAGTCGAGCTGCAACGGCTCTTCCTCGAGTTCGAACAAGTCGCCCCTTGGCAGGTCGGGCTCCTGTCGGGAGTGCTCAATGGCCGTCTGCTCGTCGTCGGAACCCTGCGTTTCAAGCGCCGTCGTGCTCAGTGCGGGCTCGATGCGTTCCTCGAGCGGGGCCGCGCTGGATGGCGCAGCGGGGCGAGTCAGTGGTGCCGGGGGGGTCGCGGTGTTGCGATCAGCCGGCGTGAGTCGGTCATTGGCAAAGGGGCTGGCGGCGGGCGGTGCTTTGGTGTCGTCGCGCTGTTCCTCGGCCAGCAGCGCTTCGGCCCAGGCCTCGTCCGGGTGTGGTGGCTGCGCGAGCGGGCGAGCCGTCAGGGTATTGGCTTCGGTCAGCTCGTTGAGGTCTCGCGAGAGTGCGCGCTCCTGAGCTTCGAGCTTGGCCAGTTCTTCATCGAGATCCAGGTTGTCCAGGTCAAGGTCGTCGTGGATCCACTGCGAGTCGTCCTGGGCAGCCCTGTCGGGGCCGGCGCCGGGCGCGGCAGCTGCAGGCGCCAGAGCTTGCGTGGGCGCCTCGGCAAGGGGGCTTTGCTGCGGTTGCCCACTCTGCGGATCCTGCGAAAGCGCGTGCGCGGCATTGAACACTTCCAGGCAGGCGCCGCAACGCACCATGCCGCGCGCGGCAGTCAGCTGGGTGCTGCTGACGCGGAAGCTGGTGCTGCAGTGAGGGCACTGGGTGATGAAGCTGGTCATGCACGATTCCGCAGGAAAATGCCGGCTAGTCTAGCGCAGGCGATGGCTGATCCGGCAGCGCTGCCGTTAGCGGCGCACGCCGCTGATTCGCACCCAGCCATCCTTTTCGGCCGTCGGGTCAAGATCAAACGCGGCCTGGTAGGCACTGCGGACCTCGTCGGCCTGTTCGGCCAGAATCCCGGACAGCGCCAGGCGCCCACCCTTTTTGACCAGTGCGGTAATGGTCGGTGCCAGCTCGACCAGCGGGCCGGCAAGGATGTTCGCAACCACGACGTCCGCGGGCTCTTGCGGCAGGTCGGCCGGCAGGTAGACCGGGAAAGCGTCGGCCGCCAAGCCGTTGCGGCCGGCGTTGTCGCGCGAGGCCTCCAGCGCCTGTGGATCGATGTCGGTGCCGCGCGCCGAAGCGGCGCCGAGCAGCAAGGCGGCTATACCGAGGATGCCCGAGCCGCAGCCGAAATCGAGCACGCTGCAGCCGCCAAGGGGCTGGCCGTCCAGCCACTCCAGGCAGAGGGCGGTGGTGGGGTGGGTGCCGGTACCAAAGGCCAGGCCGGGGTCCAGCAGCAGATTGACCGCCTCGGGCTGCGGTGCTTCGTGCCAGCTCGGTACGATCCACAGGCGCCTGCCGAAACGCATGGGCTGGAAGTTGTCCATCCAGCTACGCTCCCAGTCCTGGTCTTCGATGCGCTCGAGTTGGTGCTCCGGCACCTGGCCGCCGCGCAGCAGCGCGAGATGCGCGAGCAGCGAGTCGCCGTCGGTGTCATCCTCGAACAGGGCGAGCAGGTGCGTGTGGGTCCAGAGCGGCGTCGTTCCCAGGTCGGGTTCGAAGATGGGCTGGTCCTCCGCATCCATGAAGGTGACCGAAACGGCGCCGAGTTCCAGCAGCTGGTCTTCCAGTTCGGGCGCCTGCTCGGGCGTGATGGCGAGTCGGACTTGCAGCCAGGACATGGGAGGCCTCTTCGGGATGGGCAGGGATGGCGGGCAAGCTTACTGGAGAGGGTGCAGCGCGGCCAGTGCAGCGAGGGGTTGCGAAAACGACAGAGGCCGCCCGGAAGGCAGCCTCTGTTTGCAGCGCCGGGCCTGTGGCTCAGTGCTTGTCCATACCCAGTTTCTTTTCCAGGTAATGGATGTTCACGCCGCCCTTGCAGAAGCCAGCATCGCGCGTCAGCTCGCGATGCAGCGGGGCGTTGGTCTTGATGCCGTCAACGATCAGTTCGTCCAGGGCATTGCGCATCCGGCCCATGGCCTCGTCGCGGCTGCCGCCGAAGGTGATCAGCTTGGCTACCAGCGAGTCGTAGTTCGGCGGTACCGCATAGCCGTCGTACAGGTGCGAATCGACGCGAACGCCGTTGCCGCCGGGCGCATGGAAGTGCTTCACCTTGCCCGGGCTCGGCATGAACGTGCGAGGATCCTCGGCGTTGATCCGGCACTCGATGGCATGGCCGCGAATCACCACGTCTTCTTGCGTGATCGACAGCTTTTGGCCGCCGCCGATCAGCAGCATTTCCTTGACGATGTCCACGCCGGTGACCATTTCGGTGACCGGATGCTCGACCTGGACGCGGGTGTTCATCTCGATGAAGTAGAAGTTGCCGTCTTCATAGAGGAACTCGAAGGTGCCGGCGCCGCGGTAGCCGATGTCGAGGCAGGCCTGCACGCAATGGGCCTGGACCTTGCGGCGAGCCTCTTCGTCGATCAGTGGCGCAGGAGCTTCCTCGATCACCTTCTGGTGGCGGCGCTGCAGCGAGCAGTCGCGGTCGCCCAGGTGGATGGCGTTGCCCTGGCCGTCGGCAAGTACCTGGATCTCCACGTGACGCGGATTGACCAGAAACTTCTCGAGGTAAACCATCGGGTTACCGAAGGCAGCGCCAGCTTCGTTACGGGTGAGCTTGGCCGAGGCGATCAGGTCCTCTTCCTTGTGCACCACGCGCATGCCGCGACCACCGCCGCCGCCTGCGGCCTTGATGATCACCGGATAGCCCACTTCGCGGGCGATCTTCAGCGCTTCTTCCTCGTCTTCCGGCAGTGGGCCGTCGGAGCCCGGCACCGTCGGTACGCCGGCCTTCTTCATCGCATCCTTGGCCGAGACCTTGTCGCCCATCAGGCGAATGACGTCGGCGGTCGGGCCGATGAAGGTGAAGCCGGACTTTTCCACCTGTTCGGCGAAGTCGGCGTTCTCGGCAAGGAAGCCGTAGCCGGGGTGGATGCCGTCGGCGCCGGTCACTTCGGCGGCCGCGATGATGGCCGGAATGCTCAGGTAGGATTTGGCGGAGGCCGCCGGGCCGATGCACACCGACTCGTCGGCCAGCGAGACGTGCATCAGATCACGGTCGGCGGTGGAGTACACCGCGACGGTCTTGATGCCCAGCTCCTTGCAGGCGCGCAGTACGCGCAGCGCAATTTCGCCGCGGTTGGCGATCAGTACTTTTTCCAACATCGTTGGCTCCCGGCGGTTCAAACGATGGTGAACAGCGGCTGATCGAACTCAACCGGATGGCCATTTTCCACCAGGACGGATTCGATGGTGCCGCTGGTCTCGGCCTCGATGTGGTTCATCATCTTCATGGCTTCGACGATGCAGAGGATGTCGCCTTTCTTCACGGTCTGGCCGACGTCGACGAAAGGCTTGGCTTCCGGCGAAGAGGCGCGATAGAAGGTGCCGACCATCGGCGAGCGAACCACGGTGCCGTTCAGCTTTGGCGCGGCCGGCGCCGATTCGCCTGCGGCGGGTGCGGCAGCAGGTGCCGGGGCAGCGACCGGCGCGGGAGCCGGCGCATAGACCGGTTGCTGCACGGCCATCTGCTTGCTGTGGCGACTGATGCGAACGGATTCTTCACCTTCGTGAATCTCCAGCTCGTCGATGCCCGACTCTTCCAGCAGTTCGATCAGTTTCTTGACTTTGCGAATATCCATGAAGCGTTGACTCCCAGGCTAAGTTCAGAGGGCATTGCCGTTCGCAGTCTCCCGAGGCTGACAGGTGCGTCGCCGGTCAGGAAGCTGCGATGTGTTCCAGGGCGGCATCCAGGGCGAGGCGATAGCCGCTGGCGCCGAGGCCGCAAATCACTCCAACCGCTACGTCGGAGAAATAGGAGTGATGGCGGAAGGGTTCCCGTTTATGCACGTTGGATAGGTGCACTTCGATGAATGGGATGCTCACCGCAAGCAGCGCGTCACGCAATGCGACGCTCGTATGGGTGAACGCGGCGGGATTGATGATGATGAAGTCCACGCCTTCGTCGCGCGCAGCGTGGATGCGTTCGATCAGTTCGTATTCGGCGTTCGACTGCAGGTGCAGCAGGTGATGGCCGGCCTCGCGCGCGCGCTGCTCGAGGTTCTGGTTGATCTGCGCCAGGGTAACGGCGCCGTAGACGCCGGGCTCACGCGAACCCAGCAGATTGAGATTCGGGCCGTGAAGGACCAGAAACGTGGCCATGGATGTCCCTTGTTCTTCTCGTTGGCACGGCGCGCGTGGAACCGCGGCCGGAAAAGGCCAAGACTATGCATGAAGGCCGGGCTGACTGTCCAGTCATGTGGCGATCGGCGGAAATGGCCGCACGATATCTGGAATTCGCCGCGCAAATCACAGCTGGTCGGCGGCGATATCCAGCTTCGTGGCGAATTCGCCGGCGTCCAGTTCGCCTACCACTCGCGCGGCGCCGATCTCGGCCCCCTGGCGATCGAAGAAGAGGATCGCCGGAGGGCCGAACAACTGGTAGCGGTCCAGCAGAGCGCGTTGCTCGGCATTGCTCTCGGTGATGTCGAAACGAACCAGGCGGTAACCGTTCAGGCGCGGGGCGATCTGCGTGGCGCGAAACACCTCGCGCTCGATCACCTTGCAGCTGATGCACCAGTCGGCATACCAGTCGAGCAGCAGCGGCTGGCCCGCCTGTCTGGCGGCCGCAAACTGGCGCTGCAGCTCTTCGGGGGTGGAAACGCTATGCCACCGATCGGTCGTTTCCGCCGTTTCGGTCGGCAGCGCGCGTGCCAGCGGACGCAATGGGTCGTCGGCTCCCTGCAGCGCACCGACCCAGGCGGCCAGGGCATAGACCAGCAGCGCCAGGCCTGCCAGCTGTGCGAGCTTGCGAGGCGAGGTCTTGGGTACGAATTCGAGCGCACCGAGAAAGATCGCCGTTCCGGCCGCGAGCGTGCCCCACAGTGCCAATGCGAGCGGGCCGGGCAGGATGCGTTCGAGCATCCACACGGCGACGGCCAGCAGCAGCACGCCAAAGGCGTTGCGCACCTGCACCATCCAAGGCCCGCTCTTGGGCAGCAGCGCACTACCGCCCGTTGCGAACAGGACCAGCGGCGTGCCCATGCCCAGACCCAGTGCGAACAGCTTCAGACCACCGCCAAGGGCGTCTCCGCTGGCGCTGATGTACAGCAGCGCGCCGGCCAGTGGCGCCGAGACGCAGGGCGAGACGAGCAGGCTGGAGACGGCGCCCAATAGCGCGGCGCCGGCAATCGATCCACCCCGGGCACGGTTGGCGAGACCATCCAGCCGGGCGCTGATCGCCTGCGGCAGGCGCAGTTCGAACAAGCCGAACATGGCAAGGGCGAAGGCGACGAAGAACAGTGCAAACGGGACCAGTACCCAGGGCGATTGCAGCCTGGCCTGGAGGTTGAGTTCGGCGCCGAACTGCCCCATCAGCGCGCCGAGCAACGCGAAGCCAGTCGCCATTGGCAGTACGTACGCCAGCGAAAGCGCCAGGCTGCGGCCGGTGCTTGGCTGACCGCGCAGGACCACGCCGGACAGAATCGGCAGCATGGGCAGTACGCAGGGGGTAAAGGTCAGGCCGAGGCCGGCGAGAAAGAACAGCAGCACCGAGCGCAGCAGCGGCTCGCCATCGGTGCTCGCAGCCTGGGTCTGCTCGCCTGCCGGAGGCTCGTCGCCAATGGTGAGCATCTCGGTTTCTGGCGGATAGCAAAGCCCCTGGTCGGCGCAGCCCTGGTAGCTGACACGCAGACCGAATGACCGACTGTCGGGGTTGCTGACCGGCAGCTCTACATCGAGCACGCCGTAATACACTTCGACCTCGCCGAAGTAGTCGTCGGTCTTCTGCTCCCCCCTAGGCAGTTGAGCTTCGCCCAGGGTCACGCCGGGGGTGGTCGTGGTGAACTGAAACCGATGCCGGTAGAGGTAGTAGCCAGGCGCGGCGATGAAGCGCAGCTTCACTTGTTTGGGGGAGCTCTGGGTGACGCTCAGGCGGAAGGCTTCGCGAACCGGAAGGAAGTCGGCACTGTTGTTCAGCGTTCCCAGCGCGGGCGGTTGCTTATCGAACAGCCCTGCCTGGGTCAGCGGGGGCAAGAGCAGCAGAAACAGCAGGGTCAGCACACGGCGCATGGTCGTTCCACCTGAAACAGTGCGCGGCATCATACCCAAGCTCGTCCAGCATGGCGCGCGGTCAGTCGTCATCCCGGCCTTCCTCTTTCAGGCAGATCCAGCCTCGTTCCTCTATGTGTGGCAATGCCCGTAGCGCACGGCCTTCGCAAGGGCCCGCGACACAGAGCCCGGTTTCGATGAGAAACAGCGCGCCGTGGCTCGCGCATTGCAAAAGGCTGCCACTGTCGTCGAGAAAACGATCCGGCTGCCATTCCAGCGGTAGCTGGCGATGAGGGCAGCGGTTTTCGTACAGATACACCCTGCCATTGCGCCGCACCGCGACCAGCCGCAGCTCGGGCAGCTCGAAGCCGCGGCTTTGGCCTTCGCCTATTTCGTGGCCAGGACAGAGACGAATCATCTTCGGGCTCCCGCGCAAAAGAACGCATTATCCGCTTCGCTGCGGTCGCGGCAATCGCCCCGGATGCTGTCCGGCGCTGCGCATGCGATAGTCGCCGGCAGTCCCGTACGTTCGCTTGTGAGGTGTCTCGATGCGTCGCTGTCTTTCGTTGTTGTGCTTGCTACTGGCCGCGTGCAGTTCGTCAGCTCCGGTCTTGCCGCAGTGGCAGGCGACCGAGGGGCTGGAGCACAGCGAGGTCGGGCGCATCGTCGACTTGCGTACGGGGCAGGCGATCGATCCCCGGCAGCTGGTCGAACGGCTAGCGCCCGCCGAGCGGGTCATCGTAGGGGAGCGCCACGACAATCCAGACCATCACAGCCTCCAGCTCTGGCTCCTGCAGGCGCTTGCGCACGAGCGCGCGCAGGGCAGCGTGCTGCTGGAAATGATCGTTCCGGCACAGCAGGCCCGGGTTGATCAGGCGCGAGCGGACTTGGCGCGCGGCGACAGGCCTGCCGATCTGCCCGCCCGGCTGGACTGGTCTGAAGGCTGGCCGTGGAATCTCTACGGATCGCTGGTGAGCTATGCGCTTGCTCAGCCATACCCGCTGCTGGCTGCCAATCTGGACCGAAGCGAGATAGTGGAACTCTACCGTTCCCCTGTGCCGATACCCGGCAGAGCCTCGTCCCGGCGGGCGGTGATCGAGGCGCTGACGGCGCAGATCGTGCAGTCGCATTGCGGCATGTTGCCCGACACTCAGGTGCCTGCGATGGTCGGCATACAGCAACAACGTGATCGACGCATGGCCGAGCGGCTATTGGCCGCGCCGGCGCCGGCCCTGTTATTGGCGGGCGGCTTCCATGCGCGCCGCGATGTCGGTGTGCCGCTGCATATTGCCGACCTGGGTGGGCCAGCCCCATTGGTGGTGATGCTTGCCGAGGTCGGTGAGCCGGTCGAGCCGCGGCAGGCAGACTTTGTCTGGTTCACCCCGGGCCTGCCGGAGCAGGATCACTGTGCGGGCTTCAAGGCCGCGGCCGACGGCGGAAAGCCCTGAGTCGTTTCGTCAGGCAAAAAAAAAAAGACCCGGCGGGTGCCGGGTCAAAAACCGTGATTAGCCTGATGAGGAGATAACCCGAAAGTCCGACTGCCTAGGCTTTCAGTTACCGGCTGATCTCGCGATCAGTTGAGGTAATAATAACAATTCTCATTAGCGAGTCAAGCACTCGGATGCACCTTTCGTCACGCCACGGTGGCGAATCGCAACTGCGTCAGCTCCTTGTTCAGCAGATCGATTCGCCGGGCCATGCTCTCGATCAGGCTGTGTGCAATCCGCGGATTGCTCTGGGCCAGGCCGATGAACTGCTCCTTGGGGATGACCATCACCGTACAGGGTTCGCTGGCGATGACGCTGGCGCTGCGCTTTTCCTGAGTGAATACCGCCATCGCACCGAAGATCTCGTCCTTCTGCACATCACCCACCTTGTGCCCATCGACGATGGCATCCGCACGCCCTTCGATGATGATGAAGACATTGTCGGCTTCGTCCCCCTGGCGAATCAGCTCTTCTCCGGCCGCGAAATGCTGGAACCCCGTCGTCGGTCGCAGCTCTGGCTGCCTGAAGCGTGCGAGGGCATCGGATAGCAGCGCCGTCTGCCCCGCCAGGTACTGCACGAACAGCTCCTGGCGCTCAGGCGCGGCGTGGATGTGGCCCAACGCCGCGCTGCGCGAGTAGGGCACGAGCAGCACCGGCTCATCGCTGCGGTAGCGGCATGGCGGGAGCTCGCGACCCTGATAGAGACCGAGCAGGTCGCCTTCGTGCAGGTAGCACAGCGGTTTGTCGTCGATCAGCACATGCAGCAGGCCGCTCTCGATCAGGTACAGCTGCTGTTCCGGCAGCTCGGCGCCGAGGTCGTCGGTGCGGCGGCATTCCAGCGCCGGGCCAGCCGGTGCCAGTCCCTCGAGCAGTTGGGCTGGGATGCCCTGCAGGCGCTGAATCAGTTGGTCTGCATAGGCAGGTTGCTCGCCGAGTAGGTACATGTCGACAATCCTTGAGCGAACGGGTGGGGCGAAGGGGCAATGGGCGAACGATAGGCGTGGCGCGGGGGGGAGTAAACGGTACGAATCGGAGGATGTGAGCTAGCTCCGGTTGCGCAAAAAAGCTTCCAGTTCCCGGTTCAGCTCGGCTTTGACTGTGGCCGGTAGCCTTTGCCACTGGCAGTCCAGAAGGGCGCCTTCGATGGCGTACAGCAATACGCGCGAGGCGCCGAAACCGCGGGCCTTGACGGCGGCATAGCTGTCGACGGCGCCACGCTTGCGCAGGTCTTCGACACTATGGATGCCGCAGGCATGCAGCCACTGGACGGATGTCTTGCCTAGGTTGCGCAGGGCGAGAAGTTCGTCGTGCATGTGTTACCCCGTGGCGCAACGGTGCGGATAGCCGGCGATCAGGTGCAGCGGCCAGCGGATCGTGCGAGTGGTCGCGGGCGCGCCCCAACGGCTCGATAGTTCCGCAAGCAGTGCATCGACGGGGTCGCTGGCGTGTAGCTGACGATACTTGGCAACCGCTGACCAGGTCCGCAGATAGCCGACGAGCTGTGCCAGGTTCCAGCGGGTCTCGAGCGCAAACTCCGGTGCGGCGAGCCGGGCGAACGGCACCTCGATGTCGCAATAGCCGGCGTCGACGCTGCGTCGGCCCTCCGGCCAGCAGCCGCGAAGGGTATCGCCGTGGAGCGTCCCGATCAGTTCATCGATCGCCGGCGTCACGCTGAGCAAGCTGTAGCACCAGGCGCAGAAAAAGCCCTCTGGACGCAGTGCGCGGCGAATTTCTTCGAAAAAGACGGGTGTGGCGAACCAGTGCAGGGCCTGCGCAACCACCACCAGGTCCAGCGAGCCATCGGCGACAGGGATTTGTTCGGCGTCAGCGGCGAGGCGTCTTACGCCCTGCCAGTCTTCACCGCTGGAAAGCTGTTCGACGCTGGCATCGCAGCCGATGACCTCATCGAAATGCATGCGCAGGGCGCGCGCGGCCTGGCCGTTGCCGCAGCCGATATCCAGCGCCCGTTCGCGCTGCGCGCAACGCTGTGCGAGCCAGTCGAACAGGACGCTCGGGTAGGTTGGCCGGAATGCGGCATAGGCTCCGGCGTTGGCGGCGAACAAGGCCACGCTGTCGCGCGAAGGGGCGGTCGATGGTGCTGCGGTGCAAGAATCGGTCATGGCGAGGCATCGACGGGACGATGTCGCCAGTATAGGCCGCGTCGACGGGCTCTGCCGGACGCGGCCGTTGGCTCAGAGCCCAGGTAGCCGCTGGCGAATCGCCCCGACGAGACTGTCAAGGCTGGCGGCGTCGTTGGTTTCCACGCGGCGGGCGACCAGCAGCTCGCCCTCGTCCAATGGTTCACGGCTGGCCTGTTGGGCGCGAACCACATCGAGATTGGCGTCGGATGGGTCGTGACCCTCAAGCTGGCGCTGAGCCAGCCAGAGTTCGATGACCGCGTCGGGCGCGTTGCAATCGAGAATCACGAATGGGACACCCGTGCTTTCTGCCATGCTGGCGGCGGCCGTGCGCTGTGCGCGCTTGAGGTAGGTGGCATCGATCACGACCGAGAAACCGGCCGAGAGAATGGCCCCAGCCAGTTCGTGGAGGCGGGCGTAGGTAGCTTCGCTCGCCGCCTGGCTATAGATGCCCGAATCGAGCCGTCCGGTCGCCTCCTGGGGTTGCGTGCCGAGCAGACGCTTGCGCTCCACGTCCGAGCGCAGACGGATGGCGCCAAGCGCTTCGACCAGACGCATGGCGACGTGGCTCTTGCCCACCGCCGAAACGCCATGCGTCACCGCTAGAAACCTCGACGGGATGGCGCTGTAGCTCTCGGCCAGGTTGGCGTAGCTGCGGTACTGGCGCAGGACCACCTTGCGCTGGACCGGGTCTTGCTCCTGGTACAGGCGGAACAGGCTGACCTTGGCTCGTACGAGGGCACGGTAGGCTTTATAGAGGTTCAGCAGCTGCAGCGCCGCGTAGTCGCCGGTTTGCTCGAGCCAGCCGTTGATGAAACGACGCGCCTGGCACTTGAGGCCGCGATCCTCCAGGTCCATCGCAAGAAAGGCCGCGTCGGATGCGATGTCGATCAGGCGGAAGGGCTCGTTGAACTCGATGCAGTCGAACAGCACGACCTGGCCATCGATCAGCGTGGCGTTGCCCAGATGCAGATCACCATGACACTCGCGAATGAAGCCCTCATCGCAGCGGGCCTGCAGCACCGGTTGCAAGCGACTGATGCTGGTTTCCATCCACTGCTCGAGACTGTCCAGCTGCGCCAGGTCGCTCGCTTCGTTGAGCAACGGACGGATCTGCTCAAAATTCTGCCGCATCGGGGCAACGATGGCTTCGGGAGTATTGAGCGCATGGTCGGCGGCGATGTGTGGCGTGCTCAGGTGAAAGCTGGCGATACGGTCGGCCATCTGGTCGATGTGCGCTTCGGTCAGTTCGCCCCGTGCCTGGAGTTCGGCCAGTAGCTGGGCCTGGGGGAACTCGCGCATCTGCAGCGCATATTCGATAGGCTCGCCCGGGCCGCCAAGCTGCGGTGCCTGTGCGCTACCGGTAATCGGCAGTACCTGCAGGTAGAGGTCCCCGGCCATGCGCTGGTTCAGCCGTAGTTCCTCTTCGCAGAAGTGCCTGCGGGCGGACAGCTCGGTGAAGTTCAGGAAGCCGAAGTCCACGGGCTTCTTGATCTTGTAGGCGTAGTGGCCGGTCAGGATGACCCAGGAAATGTGGGTTTCGATCACCCGGAACGCATCGACCGGGTGGGGATAAAGGGCGGGGTTCTGTAACGCGCTGATCAGATCTTGGCTCACGGTCACTCCTTGCTTCGAGAGTTGGCGCCAGGCGGGCCGGAACGCTTTACAGGCCACACCGTGAAAAAACGCCGGCATTATCACTGCTCGTTCCGCTGCTGGAAACCGTCGAGAGGCGCTCGGCCGTGCATGACAAAGCTGCGTATAATCCGCCGCCATGACTAAGTCCCGCTCCCCTCGCAATCGCACTCGACGCCGATCCAGTGCCGCCCGGCCGTGGCTGGGTTGGGTCGTCAAGCTGTCGATCGTCGGCCTCGTGATCCTCGCCGGTTTCGCCGTTTATCTCGATGCCATCGTCCAGGAAAAATTTTCCGGCAAGCGCTGGACCATCCCGGCAAAGGTCTACGCGCGTCCGCTCGAGTTGTTCGTCGGGCAGAAGCTGGCCAAGGACGACTTCCTCGCCGAGCTGGACGCCCTTGGCTATCGGCGCGAGAAGGCCGTCGCCGGTCCTGGCGGCGTTTCCGTGGCCGGCAACAATGTGGAGATGCAGACCCGCGGTTTTCAGTTCTATGAAGGCGCCGAGGAGTCACGACGCATCAGGGTGCGCTTTTCCGGTGACTTCGTTGCCGGGCTAAATAGCGCTGACGGCTCCAGCCTGGCCGTCGCGCGCCTGGAACCGGTGTTGATCGGCGGCCTTTATCCGGCGCACAACGAGGACCGCATCCTGATCAAGCTGGATCAGGTGCCGCCCTATCTGGTCCAGACGCTGGTGGCAGTCGAGGATCGGGAGTTCTTCGAGCACTTCGGCGTTTCGCCCAAGTCCATCGCCCGTGCCGTTTGGGTGAACCTGACGGCCGGCGCGGTGCGTCAGGGCGGCAGTACGCTGACGCAACAGCTGGTGAAGAACTTTTACCTCACCAACGAACGCAGCCTGACGCGCAAGGCCACCGAGGCGATGATGGCGGTGCTGCTGGAGCTGCACTACGACAAGCAGGAGATTCTCGAGGCCTACCTCAATGAGGTCTTCCTCGGCCAGGATGGTCGGCGTGCCATCCATGGCTTCGGGCTGGCCAGCCAGTACTTCTTCGGCCAGCCGCTCGCCGAGCTGAAGCTGCACCAGATCGCCCTGTTGGTCGGCATGGTCAAGGGGCCGACCTATTACAATCCGCGCCGGCATCCGGAGCGCGCACTCGAGCGGCGCAACCTTGTGCTCGACCTGCTCGCCGAGCAGCAGGTCGTCGATCAGGCCGAAGTCGCAGCCGCCAAGCAGAAGCCGCTCGGGATCACCCAGCGCGGCAGCATGGCCGACAGCTCCTACCCGGCCTTCCTTGATCTGGTGAAGCGTCAGTTGCGTGAGGACTATCGCGAGGAAGACCTTACCGAAGAAGGACTGCGGGTATTCACCAGCTTCGATCCGATTCTTCAGCTCAAGGCCGAGCAGGCCATGAGCGATACGCTCAAACGCCTTGGCAAGGGGGCTGAGGCCGTCGAAGGCGCCATGCTGGTGACCAATCCGGAAACCGGCGAAATCCAGGCGATGCTGGGCAGTCGGCAACCTGGCTACGCTGGCTTCAACCGGGCTCTTGATGCGGTTCGGCCGATTGGCTCGTTGATCAAGCCGGTGATCTATCTGACGGCACTGGAGCGTCCCAGCCAGTACACGTTGACCAGTCTGCTGGAAGATGAGCCCTTCTCGGTCAAGGGCGCGGACGGGCAGGTGTGGCGACCGCAGAACTACGACCGCAAGGCGCACGGCACTGTCTATCTCTACCAGGCGCTGGCCAACTCCTACAATTTGTCGACCACCCGCTTGGGCCTGGATCTGGGTGTGCCGAACGTGCTCAAGACGCTGCAGCGCCTCGGGGTATCTGTCGACTGGCCGGCTTATCCTTCGATGCTGCTCGGGGCTGGGGCGCTAAGGCCGATCGAGGTCGCTGATGTGTATCAGACGCTTGCCAACGGCGGCTTCAACACGCCGTTGCGCGGCATTCGCAGCGTACTGACCGCCGAGGGCGAGCCGCTCAAGCGTTATCCGTTCCAGATTCAGCAGCGTTTCGATCCGGGCGCCATCTACCTTACGCAGCGGGCCATGCAGCGCGTGATGCATGAGGGCACCGGGCGTTCGGCGTACAACCAGCTGCCACGCTCGCTCAACCTGGCGGGCAAGACCGGGACCACCAACGATCTGCGTGACAGCTGGTTTGCCGGCTTCAGTCAGGACTTGCTGGCGGTGGTATGGCTAGGGCGCGACGACAACGGCAAGACGTCGCTGACCGGTGCTACCGGCGCGCTGCGGGTGTGGACGGATTTCATGCGGCGGGCCGATCCGTTGCCATTGAACTCGCCGCTGCCGGAAAACGTCGTGCAGGTCTGGGTCGATTCGCGCACCGGCCAGGGCACCGATGAACGTTGTCCTGGTGCGGTTCAGATGCCCTACATTCGGGGTAGCGAGCCGGCTCCGGGGCCGGGTTGTGGTATTCAGGCGCCTGCCGAGTCGGTCATGGACTGGGTCAGGGGTTGGCTGCAGTAGCGTTGATTGCGCGGCTGCCACTAGGAGTTCGAAAAGGTGTACGTGAACAAGCAATTGATGGCTTTGTGCGTGATTGCCATGGCCGTGCAGGGATGTGCCAGTGTCGATCGCCGCGCGATCCCGGTGGTGGACTCTGGTGCGCCGGTTTCCGAGCAGACTGTTGCACGTCAGGCGTACCGGCCTGCCGGCGCGGCTCCGGCACCCGCCGGGCAAACGGCGGATTCGGGCGTCATGGTAATGGTGCCACCGGGCAATTCGGCGCCCTTACAAACGTTCGCGGCGCCAGATGCCGGTACCGTCGATAGTACGCCCGGCGCAACGCCGCAATGGGATTCGGGAGCAGGCGCTGTCGGCACGCCGTCCATGGGGACGCCAGTGCCGGCCGCGCCTGCACCGGCGCCGACCGGCGTGCCGTCCTCAGGTGGGCTCTCGGCAGACGAGCAACTCGACGGGCCGGTGCTGGCATTGCTCACCACGGCCCGCCAGCAGCAATCCGGGGGCGACCTCAACGGTGCCGCCTCGAGTCTGGAGCGCGCGCAACGGATCGCGCCGCGTGAGCCGCAGGTGCTCTACCGGCTGGCCCAGGTTCGGCTCGAGCAGGGCGATGCTGTGCAGGCTGAGCAGCTATCGCGGCGCGCGCTGAGCTACGCCAGCGGCCGTCCTGCCTTGCAGGCGAGCCTCTGGGAAATGATCGCGCAGGCACGCGAACGGCAGGGCGATGCAGCAGGGGCCGCAGCCGCTCGCCAGCGTGCCAAGGTCAGTCTGTGATGGATCGGCGTATACCGGAACTGGCCGATGTGTTGTTGCTCATCGAGCGCGAGCTGAGGGTCGCAGGGCTGTGGGCCGACGTGGCGCCCTCGGCCCAGGCGCTGGCCAGCAGCGCGCCATTCTGCGTTGATACGCTCCCGTTCGAGCAGTGGCTGCAATGGGTGCTCTTGCCAAGAATGAAGCAGATCGTCGAGCAGGAGTGGCCCCTGCCTAGGGTATCGGGGCTAGGTCCCATGGCCGAAGTGGCCTACGCGGGGCGACCGCTGGCTGGGTTGATCGAGGCGCTAGAGCGCTTTGATCAACTGCTCAGCGAGGGTTGAGGTCACACTCCTCGGCAATCTTCTTCTTTGTTTCGGTGATGCGTGCCTGGCGCTCCTCCTCACCGATGCGGCGCAGTTCGCCACCTTCTTCGACCCGAACGCGCGGGTTGCTTTGCAGTTGAGCCAGGTTGGTGCGCAGTGTTTCGCAGTATTGTTTGCGCTGTGCCTCTTGCTCGGCGACCTGACGCCGAACTTTCTCGTCGATTTCGGCCTGCGGGTCCTTTGCTTCCGCGCGCGGCGGTGTCGGCGCGACCGGGGCCGGCGGGGCGGCGACCGTATTGATGGTTTGCGCCGGCTGATCTGGTGGAGGTTGAGCTCCGAAATGTGTTGTTCCCTGGGCATCAACCCATTTGTATACCTGGGCCGCCCAGGCAGGGCTGCCGAGCACGGCCAGAAGGCTGGCGGCGACGAGCATCGAGCGCATCGAGAATCCTTAACGGGGTGTCTTGGTGGCTGCACTATAACCAAATCGGTAGCCGGCGCTTCTGTACCAGGTCACAGCGCAACGCCGCGCAAACGCAACGGCAGACTTGACTTGGCTGCCTCTAATCCGAACAATCCGAGGCTTGCTGTCCTGAGCAGCTCGCCGCAAGCGGGTCTCCGCTCAGTTTGACAAGCATGAGGTGCTACCCGCGCCGACTCCGCATCACCCGCAACGCGTTACCTCGCGCTGGGTGGGACTCCCGCAACACTAGGGCCGTCCCGATACTGGCTCGTCAGTGGCTGACGTAGTCGGCGACTACCGTCGCTCATGCCCTGCTCGGCAGTAAACCTATTCCTGGCTGTTCCAAGAGGGATCAGCCGTCTGGCGTTTCAGAGGTGAACAACGTGGAACTGTTATCCGGCGCTGAAATGGTCGTCCGCTTCCTGCGTGACGAAGGCGTTAAGTACATTTACGGGTATCCGGGCGGTGCTCTGCTGCATATCTACGATGCGCTGTTCAAAGAGCCCGAGGTGACGCACATCCTCGTGCGCCACGAGCAGGCCGCTACACACATGGCCGATGGTTATGCCCGCGCGACCGGCAAGGCCGGCGTTGTGCTGGTGACATCCGGCCCGGGCGCGACGAATGCGATCACCGGGATTGCCACCGCCTACATGGACTCGATTCCCATGGTGGTCATCTCCGGGCAGG
Source organism: Stutzerimonas sp. CXK-1 (assembly GCF_057738225.1). Classification (NCBI taxonomy): domain Bacteria; kingdom Pseudomonadati; phylum Pseudomonadota; class Gammaproteobacteria; order Pseudomonadales; family Pseudomonadaceae; genus Stutzerimonas; species Stutzerimonas sp. CXK-1. Next base: position 978,778 of record NZ_CM173217.1, read on the forward strand.
TGCCAAGCAACATGGTCGGCACCGATGCGTTCCAGGAAACCGACATGATCGGGATTTCCCGGCCAATCGTTAAGCACAGCTTCATGATCAAACATCCCTCGGAGATTCCCGAGGTGATGAAGAAGGCGTTTTACCTCGCCCAATCGGGGCGCCCTGGTCCGGTGGTGGTCGATATCCCGAAGGACATGACCAATCCGGCCGAGAAGTTCGAGTACGTCTACCCGAAGAAGGCGAAGCTGCGCTCTTACAGTCCGGCCGTACGCGGGCACTCTGGTCAGATCCGCAAGGCAGCGGAGCTGCTGCTTTCGGCCAAGCGCCCGATCATCTATTCCGGTGGCGGTGTGATCATGGGCGGGGCCTCCGAGCAGCTCACCGAACTGGCGAAGATGCTCAACCTGCCGGTGACCAATACCTTGATGGGGTTGGGGGCATTCCCGGGCACCGATCGTCAGTTCGTCGGCATGCTCGGCATGCACGGCAGCTACACGGCGAATCTGGCGATGCACCATTCGGACGTGATTCTGGCCGTGGGCGCCCGTTTCGATGATCGCGTCATCAATGGCGCGGCCAAGTTCTGCCCTAACGCCAAGATCATTCACATCGACATCGACCCGGCCTCGATTTCCAAGACGATCAAGGCCGACATCCCGATCGTTGGTCCGGTCGACAGCGTGCTGAGCGAGATGGTTGCGATCGTGAAAGAGATCGGTCAGGCACCGAATGCCGAGTCGCTTGCCAGCTGGTGGAAGCAGATCGAAGAATGGCGCGGTAATCGCGGCCTGTTCCCCTATGACAAGGGCGACGGCTCGATCATCAAGCCGCAGACCGTTGTCGAGACGCTGTGCGAAGTCACCAAGGGCGATGCCTATATCGCCTCGGATGTCGGCCAGCACCAGATGTTTGCCTGCCAGTACTACAAGTTCAACAAGCCCAACCGCTGGCTGAACTCTGGTGGCCTGGGCACCATGGGCTTTGGTCTGCCTGCGGCCATGGGCGTGAAGCTCAACTTCCCGGACGCCGAAGTCGCCGTGGTGACGGGGGAGGGCAGTATCCAGATGAACATCCAGGAACTGTCGACCTGTCTGCAGTACGACTTGCCGGTGAAGATCGTCAATCTGAACAACGGTGCGCTCGGCATGGTCCGCCAATGGCAGGACATGCAGTACAACAGTCGTTACTCACATTCCTACATGGAGTCGCTGCCTGACTTCGTCAAACTTGCCGAGGCTTACGGTCATGTCGGCATGCGTATCACCGATCTGAAGGATCTCAAGCCGATGATGGAAGAGGCCTTCGCCATGAAGGACCGTCTGGTGTTCCTCGACATTGCCGTGGACAACACCGAGCACGTCTACCCGATGCAGATTCGGGACGGTGCGATGCGTGACATGTGGCTGAGCAAGACGGAGCGGACCTGACCATGAGACACATCATTTCCCTGCTGATGGAAAACGAGCCGGGCGCGCTGTCCCGTGTCGTCGGTCTGTTCTCCCAGCGCAACTACAACATCGAAAGCCTGACCGTCGCGCCGACCGAGGATCCGACTCTGTCGCGTCTGACCCTGACGACCATCGGTCACGAGGACGTCATCGAGCAGATCACCAAGAACCTGAACAAGCTGGTCGAGGTGGTCAAGCTGGTGGACCTGTCCGAGAGTGCGCACATCGAGCGTGAACTCATGCTGATCAAGGTCAAGGCCACCGGGGCGCAGCGTGCCGAGGTCAAGCGCACCACGGACATCTTCCGCGGCCAGATCGTCGATGTGACGCCAAGCGTCTATACGATTCAGCTCGCCGGTACCAGTGACAAGCTGGACAGCTTCATTCAGGCGATCGGCACTGCGGCGATCCTTGAAGTGGTTCGTAGCGGCGTAACTGGGATCTCGCGTGGCGACAAGGTGCTGAGCATCTGAGGCGATGCGCCGCATTCGCGGCGCGTCACGGCAAACAGTTTATTGAAGGGCCCACGAGGCCAGTAACAGGGGTATTACATGAAGGTTTCCTACGATAAGGACTGCGATCTTTCCATCATCCAGGGCAAGAAAGTCGCAATCATCGGTTACGGCTCCCAGGGCCATGCTCACGCGTGCAATCTGAAGGATTCCGGCGTTGACGTAGTGGTCGGCCTGCGCACTGGTTCGCCGTCGGTGGCCAAGGCAGAGGCCCATGGTCTGACCGTCAAGCCGGTGAAGGAAGCTGTTGCTTCGGCTGACCTGGTGATGGTTCTGACTCCGGACGAGTTCCAGGGTCGCCTGTACAAGGACGAGATCGAGCCGAACCTGAAGCAGGGTGCAACCCTGGCTTTCGCCCACGGTTTCTCGATCCACTACAACCAGGTCGTGCCGCGCGCCGATCTCGACGTGATCATGATCGCACCGAAGGCGCCGGGTCACACCGTGCGCTCCGAGTTCGTCCGTGGCGGCGGTATCCCTGACCTGATCGCGATCTACCAGGACGCATCCGGCAATGCCCGTAACGTCGCGCTGTCCTATGCCTGTGGCGTCGGCGGTGGTCGTACCGGCATCATCGAAACCACCTTCAAGGACGAAACCGAAACCGACCTGTTCGGTGAGCAGGCCGTTCTCTGCGGCGGTTGCGTCGAACTGGTCAAGGCCGGTTTCGAAACCCTGGTCGAAGCGGGCTACGCTCCGGAAATGGCCTACTTCGAATGTCTGCACGAGCTGAAGCTGATCGTTGACCTGATGTTCGAAGGCGGTATCGCCAACATGAACTACTCGATCTCCAACAACGCCGAATACGGCGAGTATGTCACTGGTCCGGAAGTCATCAACGCCGAATCCCGTGCTGCCATGCGCAACGCTCTGAAGCGCATCCAGAACGGTGAGTACGCCAAGATGTTCATCACCGAGGGTGCGGCCAACTATCCGTCGATGACTGCTTATCGCCGTAACAATGCGGCACACGGCATTGAGGTCGTCGGTGAGAAGCTGCGCGCGATGATGCCTTGGATCGCGGCGAACAAGATCGTCGACAAGAGCAAGAACTGATCGACATGATCACGAAGGAACGCGGCCAAGGCCGCGTTTTTTCGTTTAAGGGCGCATTCTTGGTATAAAGCGCGTGGCTGGATGATGAACCGCGTAAGCGAAGCTCTGTCCATTCTTTCGAACCCGCAGTAAATGGTGATCGTGCATGACCGAACATCCCGACGAGTCGAACACTCCCAACGAGCCGGAAAGCTTGTTACCCATCGATGAGCATGTCGAGGAAAGCCATGACTCCGATGGCCGGAAGGTACGTCACCGCGGCGTTTACTTGCTGCCCAACCTGTTTACGACGGCGAACCTGTTTGCTGGTTTTTTCTCGATTATCAGTGCGATAAACGGCAACCTGCATGTCGCCGCGGCAACCGTTTTCGTCGCCATGGTGCTCGATAGCCTGGATGGCCGAGTTGCCCGTTTGACCAATACGCAGAGTGCCTTTGGCGCCGAATACGACTCGCTGTCAGACATGGTGGCTTTTGGTCTGGCTCCGGCTCTGCTTGCCTACGAGTGGGCTTTGTCCGAGCTTGGCAACGTGGGGCTGACCGTGGCGTTTATCTATGCCGCTTGTGCGGCCTTGCGCCTGGCACGTTTCAACACGCAGATCGGCAAGGTCGACAAGCGCTGGTTCATTGGGCTGGCCAGCCCCGCTGCCGCCGGGGTTGTGGCCGGCTGGGTTTGGGCGGTTTGGGCGCTTGACGAGCAGGGTGTCGCTGGCGGTG
>NZ_CM173217.1:987500-1607500 GCF_057738225.1 Stutzerimonas sp. CXK-1
TGAAATAGAACCTGAAACCGTATGCGTACAAGCAGTGGGAGCCTACTTTGTTAGGTGACTGCGTACCTTTTGTATAATGGGTCAGCGACTTATTTTCAGTGGCGAGCTTAACCGAATAGGGGAGGCGTAGCGAAAGCGAGTCTTAATAGGGCGTCTAGTCGCTGGGAATAGACCCGAAACCGGGCGATCTATCCATGGGCAGGTTGAAGGTTAGGTAACACTGACTGGAGGACCGAACCGACTACCGTTGAAAAGTTAGCGGATGACCTGTGGATCGGAGTGAAAGGCTAATCAAGCTCGGAGATAGCTGGTTCTCCTCGAAAGCTATTTAGGTAGCGCCTCGTGTATCACTGCTGGGGGTAGAGCACTGTTTCGGCTAGGGGGTCATCCCGACTTACCAAACCGATGCAAACTCCGAATACCAGCAAGTGTCAGCACGGGAGACACACGGCGGGTGCTAACGTCCGTCGTGAAAAGGGAAACAACCCAGACCGTCAGCTAAGGTCCCAAAGTCATGGTTAAGTGGGAAACGATGTGGGAAGGCTTAGACAGCTAGGAGGTTGGCTTAGAAGCAGCCATCCTTTAAAGAAAGCGTAATAGCTCACTAGTCGAGTCGGCCTGCGCGGAAGATGTAACGGGGCTCAAACCATGCACCGAAGCTACGGGTTCAACGTAAGTTGAGCGGTAGAGGAGCGTTCTGTAAGCCTGTGAAGGTGAGTTGAGAAGCTTGCTGGAGGTATCAGAAGTGCGAATGCTGACATGAGTAACGACAATGCGAGTGAAAAACTCGCACGCCGAAAGACCAAGGGTTCCTGCGCAACGTTAATCGACGCAGGGTGAGTCGGTCCCTAAGGCGAGGCTGAAAAGCGTAGTCGATGGGAAACGGGTTAATATTCCCGTACTTCTGGTTACTGCGATGGGGGGACGGAGAAGGCTAGGCCAGCTTGGCGTTGGTTGTCCAAGTTTAAGGCGGTAGACAGGGATCTTAGGTAAATCCGGGATCTCAATGTCGAGAGCTGATGACGAGCTTTCTTTTAGAAAGCGAAGTGGTTGATGCCATGCTTCCAGGAAAAGCCTCTAAGCTTCAGGTAATCAGGAACCGTACCCCAAACCGACACAGGTGGTCGGGTAGAGAATACCAAGGCGCTTGAGAGAACTCGGGTGAAGGAACTAGGCAAAATGGCACCGTAACTTCGGGAGAAGGTGCGCCGGTGAGAGTGAATGACTTGCTCAGTAAGCTCATGCCGGTCGAAGATACCAGGCCGCTGCGACTGTTTATTAAAAACACAGCACTCTGCAAACACGAAAGTGGACGTATAGGGTGTGACGCCTGCCCGGTGCCGGAAGGTTAATTGATGGGGTTAGCGCAAGCGAAGCTCTTGATCGAAGCCCCGGTAAACGGCGGCCGTAACTATAACGGTCCTAAGGTAGCGAAATTCCTTGTCGGGTAAGTTCCGACCTGCACGAATGGCGTAACGATGGCGGCGCTGTCTCCACCCGAGACTCAGTGAAATTGAAATCGCTGTGAAGATGCAGTGTATCCGCGGCTAGACGGAAAGACCCCGTGAACCTTTACTGTAGCTTTGCACTGGACTTTGAGCCTGCTTGTGTAGGATAGGTGGGAGGCTTTGAAGCGTGGACGCCAGTTCGCGTGGAGCCATCCTTGAAATACCACCCTGGCATGCTTGAGGTTCTAACTCTGGTCCGTCATCCGGATCGAGGACAGTGTATGGTGGGCAGTTTGACTGGGGCGGTCTCCTCCTAAAGAGTAACGGAGGAGTACGAAGGTGCGCTCAGACCGGTCGGAAATCGGTCGCAGAGTATAAAGGCAAAAGCGCGCTTGACTGCGAGACAGACACGTCGAGCAGGTACGAAAGTAGGTCTTAGTGATCCGGTGGTTCTGTATGGAAGGGCCATCGCTCAACGGATAAAAGGTACTCCGGGGATAACAGGCTGATACCGCCCAAGAGTTCATATCGACGGCGGTGTTTGGCACCTCGATGTCGGCTCATCACATCCTGGGGCTGAAGCCGGTCCCAAGGGTATGGCTGTTCGCCATTTAAAGTGGTACGCGAGCTGGGTTTAGAACGTCGTGAGACAGTTCGGTCCCTATCTGCCGTGGACGTTTGAGATTTGAGAGGGGCTGCTCCTAGTACGAGAGGACCGGAGTGGACGAACCTCTGGTGTTCCGGTTGTCACGCCAGTGGCACTGCCGGGTAGCTATGTTCGGAAGAGATAACCGCTGAAAGCATCTAAGCGGGAAACTTGCCTCAAGATGAGATCTCACTGGAGCCTCGAGCTCCCTGAAGGGCCGTCGAAGACTACGACGTTGATAGGCAGGGTGTGTAAGCGTTGTGAGGCGTTGAGCTAACCTGTACTAATTGCCCGTGAGGCTTGACCATATAACACCCAAACAATCTGACGATTGTGGGTCGGTCGAAGCCGACAACAGCCGAAAATTCGAATTGAACTGCAAAGCCAGACATCACATACCCAATTCGCTGTAGCGACTCAACACCGATACAGCAACCGAATTGCTTGACGACCATAGAGCGTTGGAACCACCTGATCCCATCCCGAACTCAGCAGTGAAACGACGCATCGCCGATGGTAGTGTGGGGCTTCCCCATGTGAGAGTAGGTCATCGTCAAGCACCTATACCAAACCCCCGACCCGCACTCGCTGGTCGGGGGTTTGTCTTTGCGCAACGGGAAAATCAGAGCGCTCCACTTCCTATGCGGTGGTCATGTATTCGGGCTTGGGCGTTGCGCCGGCGTCGATCTATTGGCCAGATGATAAGTTGTGAAGCTTAGCCATGCTTTGGGGGCCTATGTCGAGGAGTCAGCCTTCTGCTTTGCGCGAGTTATCCATCGACCGGCTCGTGGCTTGTCCCGAGTGCGATCTGCTCATGCGCAAACCTGAGATGGTGTACGGGCAGGTTGCGAACTGCCCCCGTTGTGGATATGAGCTGTTGCGCTTGCGCCGTTCCGTTGTACGGCCAGGGCTTGCTCTCGTTGTCACGGCATTGCTGTTGTACTTTCCGGCCAACTTCCTGCCGATCATGCGGCTGGATCTACTGGGGCGCACCACGTCCGATACGATCTGGAGCGGGGTTCTAGGCCTGTTCCACACCGGAATGCAGGGCGTCGCTGCGCTGGTTTTCCTTTGCAGCATGGCGGTTCCGCTAATGAAACTGCTTTGCCAGTTGCTGGTGCTGTTCAGTGTGGCAACCGGTCGGGCTCGTCGTCTCGGCTTGTTCCTGTATCGCGCTTATCACCACCTCCGAGAATGGGGAATGCTCGAGGTCTACCTGCTTGGCATACTGGTCGCCATGATCAAGCTTCGTGATATGGCTGAACTCAGCGTAGGGGTTGGGCTCGGCTGCTTCGTGGCGCTCTTGCTGGTCCAGGTTTGGCTTGAGCTCGTCATGTCGCCGCAGCAGGTGTGGCAGGCCCTTTCGGAGAACTCTGATGCGCGCCGCTGATGCCGGTCTGATGGTTTGCCTCGAATGTCACCAGTTGAACGTGGCCCGGACCGATCACGGGCCGCAGCATTGCGCGCGTTGCGGAGCCACCATCCACCTGCGGCGCCCGCACAGCATCCGCAGGACGTGGGCTTTGCTGATCACGGCCGCTTTGCTTTATCTGCCTGCTAACCTCCTGCCAATCATGACGGTGAGCACCTTCGGCAGCGGATCGCCAGACACCATCATGTCTGGCGTGGTGACGCTGGCCAAGCATGGAATGCTGCCGATCGCCGCCGTGGTTTTCGTTGCCAGCATCCTCGTGCCCACGTTCAAGCTGGTCGGCATCGCTATGCTCTTGCTCTCGGTGCAGCGTCGTCAGCGTTTGTCGGCACGGCAACGCATTCTGGTCTTTCGCTTCATTGAATGGATTGGGCGCTGGTCGATGCTGGACATCTTCGTCATCGCCATTCTCGTTGCCATCGTCAATTTCGGTAGCCTGGCCCGCGTCGATGCCGGCCTGGGAGCGGTGGCTTTCGCCAGCGTCGTCATTCTGACGATGCTGGCTGCCGTGACCTTCGACCCTCGCCTTATCTGGGATTCGTATTCGGAACACGACTCATGACAGACCTTCCCGCAGCAAAAGTGCGCCCGGCATCCAGTTGGTCGGCTATCTGGGTGTTGCCGATCATCGCATTGCTAATAGGTGGCTGGCTTGCCTGGCAGGCCTACACGCAGAGAGGCATTGCCATTCAGATCGTTTTCGATAGCGCCGAAGGAATCGAGATTGGCAAGACGCATGTGATCTACAAGGGGATGACGATCGGTACCGTGCGTGACTTGCGCCTCGATCAGCAAGACGCGCAGCAGCATGTCGTTGCCGAGGTCGAGATGCACAAGGACGTCGGCGAATATCTCCGCAGTGAGACCCGCTTCTGGCTGGTGAAGCCGAGCGTGACGCTCGCAGGTATCACCGGCCTGGAGACGCTTGTGTCGGGCAACTATATCGGTATCAGTCCGGCGAGCGGCGAGCCGGCCCGGCGATTCATCGCCTTGGCGGAGGAACCGCCGATTCCCGATGCGCGCGCCGGGCTGCACTTGACGCTAAAGGCCGAACGGCTCGGCTCGCTGAACCGCGGCAGCCCGGTCTTTTATCGCCAGATCGAGGTTGGGCAGGTCAAGAACTATGTATTGGCCCAAGACAACTCAACTGTTGAGATAAAGCTGTTCATTCAACCTGAGTTCGCTCACCTGGTGCGTAAACACACCCGTTTCTGGAACGCCAGCGGAATCACCGTTGATGCGGGGCTGACTGGGGTCAAGTTTCGTACCGAGTCGCTCGCCAGTATCGTCGCCGGAGGCATTGCTTTTGCGACGCCCGAGCATCGGCAGGATAGCCCGCCGACCGATCCCAGCCTGCCCTTCCGTCTGTATGAAGACTTCGACGCGGCCCAGGCCGGGATAAAGGCCACCTTGACCCTCACCGATTTCGAGGGGCTGCAGGCCGGGAGGACGCCCCTGATCTACAAGGGCATGCAGGTGGGTACGCTGAAGGCACTCGCTGTCGAGCCGGATCTTTCTCGTGCCGAGGCCACGCTTACCATTGACCCGCTGCTCGAAGACTATCTCGTGGAGGACACCGAGTTCTGGGTGGTCAAGCCTTCCATTTCGCTCGGCGGTATCACTGGCCTGGAAGCACTGGTCAAGGGCAACTACATCGCCGTGCGCCCCGGCGAAAAGGGCGGTGCGATGAAGCGCAGCTTCGAGGCGCGTGCCAAGGCACCTCCGTTGGATGTGCGTGCCCCTGGGCTGCATCTGGTGCTCACTGCTGACCAGCTCGGCTCGCTGGATGTCGGCAGCCCGGTGCTTTACCGCCAGGTCAAGGTAGGGTCGGTACAGAGTTACCAGTTCTCGCGAGACAAGCGGAGCGTGGTCGTCGGCGTGCACATCGAGCCGCCCTACGCTGATCTGGTCAACGCTTCGACTCGGTTCTGGAACGCCAGTGGGGTCACGGTGAATGGGGGGCTGTCCGGCATTCAGGTGCGCAGTGAGTCGCTGCAGAGCCTGCTCGCAGGCGGTATCGCATTCGATACGCCCGATCCCCAGGCAGCGTTGACGCAGCGTATCCCGAGGTTCGTGCTGCATGCCGACCGCGAGGCCGCTCTGGCCAAGGGCGAGGCCGTCGAGGTGCTGCTTCGTCGTGCCGATGGGCTGGCTGCCGGGACACCGGTTCGTTACAAGGGCCTGGAGGTGGGTACGGTGCGATCGGTAACCCTTACCGACGATCTGACCGGGGTTGTGGTAGAGGCGCAGATCACCACTGGCGCCGAACGGATCGCCCGTGCGGGTAGCCAGTTCTGGGTGGTGCGGCCGGAGCTGGGCATCGTGCGCACGGCCAACCTGGAGACGCTGGTCACCGGCCCGTATCTGGAAGTCGCACCGGCCTCGGCCGGGGCGCCGAGGCAGACTCGATTCACTGCGCTTGAGCACGAACCACGAGCGGAGGCGGCCAAGGGGCTTTTCCTGACCCTCAGCGCCGCGCGTCTGGGCTCGATCAAACCCGGAAACGCGGTGACCTACCGCGAGGTTAAGGTAGGCGAGGTGGTGGATTACGAGCTTGGCGCCAATGCCGATCGAGTACTGATCAAGGTGCTGATCGATCCACGTTATGCGCCCCTGGTGCGTACCGGGAGTCGCTTCTGGGAAACCAGCGGCTTCGGGGTGAACTTCAGCCTGTTCAAGGGCGCCAGCCTGCGCACTGATTCGCTGGAGTCGCTGATCGAGGGCGGCGTTGCCTTCGCCACACCGGAGGGCGAGCAGATGGGCAATCGCGCACTGCCGGGACAGACCTTCGCGCTGTTCAAGGAGCCGCAGGACGAGTGGTTCGGCTGGGCACCGAAGATCGAACTGGGGCGAGCGGCCGGAGACAAGTGACGGTCGACCGGGCGTCACTGTGGGCTGAAGCCCGCCCTACGCACGCATGAAAGGGCCCCTCGGGGCCCTTTTTTCGTTGCGGAAGGTCAGGCCGGTTCTTCGGTCCGTTGGGCTGAAGCAGTGGTCTGGCTGGCGACCGATTCGCGGCGGCTGATGTATTTCCAGTCCGCCTCGTCGATGTAGATGCCGGCCGGCCCGCTGCCGCCCTCAAGGTCGATGGCGACATGGGCCGAGACCTGCGGCTTCACCGATGCGAGGATCGGCACGAAGCCCAGCTGCAGGCTGGTTTCGATCAGCGCCTGCTGGTTGCGCTCGTCGATGTCCGCCGCCTCGTCGAGGTAGTAGGGCAGGCGGATGCGCCCAGCCTGCTCGCGGTCCATCAAATGCAGCAACAGGTACATGTTGGTCAGCGCCTTGATGGTCATGGTGGTGCCGTTGGACGCCGCACCGTCGATGTCGGTATGAATCACCGGCTGGCCGCCGACCTTGGTGATCTCGAACGCCAGCTCGAACAGGTCCTTCAGGCCCAGCTGGTTGTTGTTCGCCGCTACCAGCCGAGCCAGGTACTCCTTGGCTTCCTCGTTCTTCGCGTCCTGCTCGGCGGACTGGGACAGATCGAACACCGACAGCGTCTCGCCTTCCTCGTACTGCCCGGCGCTGTGGATGATCTGGTCGATGTGCTTGAGCGCATCCTTGTTCGGCGCTAACACGATGCGGAAGCTCGCCAGGTTGGAAACCTGGCGCTTGTTGATCTCGCGGTTGAACAGCGCGAGCTGGTGTTCCAGGCTCTCGTAGTCGCTGCGGATGTTGCGCAGCGTCCGGGCGATGTCGGTGACCGCGGCACGGCGGGCCTTGGCCAGGGTCAGCGCCTCGTCCTGACGGTGGGCGTAGGCGTTGACCAGCAGCTGCAGGCGACGCTCGGGATCTTCCTCGCTGTCGAACTTGGCCACGCCCTTCAGGCGCACCTGGGCATACAGCGCCTCGATCTGACCGTCGACGCGCTGCAGCGCCTGCCAGCTGTCTTGGTAGTCGTTGAGCAGCGGCAGCAGGTTGTCCAGCGAGTCGTCCACCGGGTCCATGTAAGGCGTGCCGAACGGCAGATCCGCCGGCAGCAGCTGGCGACGACGCAGGGCGTCTTCCAGCGTCCGCTCCTTGGCTTCCAGATCGGCCAGCTGACGGCCGACCAGCTGCAGCTTGGCGGACAGGTGCTGCACGCGCTCGGCGAAGGCGTCGCTGGTGCGCTTGAGTTCTTCCTGGGCGGCCTCGGCCTGGGCCAGCTGTTCCAGCTTCGCCGGCTCCTCGGCGGCCAGGGTCTGGCTGCGGCGGAAGTCTTCCAGCGCTTTCTGCGCATCCAGCACGGCCTGATACAGCGCCTCGGCCTGGGCCTTGCTCGCCGCGCGGTCGACGGCCACCGCATGCTGGGTCTTGAGCTGCTTGAGTTCGCGCTCCAGGCGATCCTTCTGGTCGCGCAGGGCGGCACGGTCGGCCAGGGCCTGCAGCGCCGGTGGCTCGATATGCGAGAGGTCGATGGACAGGCCCGGCACCGAGAAGGTGTCGCCCTTGAAACGATCCAGCACCGCTTCCACGGCCTTGACCCAGTCGTCGCCCTCGGCGCTGATGCCTTTTTCACCCAGCGGCAGGCTGAACAGCTGGCCATTGAACAGGCGCATCAGGCGATCCACATCGGCCTGGGAGAACTCCTCGCGCAGACGCGAGTAGCTGTTGTTGTCGGCATGGTCGAGCTGTTGCCGGACCGACTTCAGGCGTTTTTCCAGATCACGCAGGCGCTCGTCCAGGTCCTCGCTGGAGAACTGACGGGACTGCGCCAGCGCACCGGCCAGCTCGTCATGGGCGTCCTTGGCGGCGAGCAGCTGCTGCTCCAGCACATGGGCATCCTCGATCAGGGCAAAGCGGTTCTTCAGCACCGCCAGCTCGCCCAGCCAGCGCTGGATTTCGCTGATCTCGCGTTCCAGACGCATCAGTTCGCCGGTCGAACCGCGCTGTTCGTTCTGCAGGCCGTCCTGCTCACGACGGTAGTGCTCGGCCTGGATCACCAGCTCTTCCTTGCGTGCATCGGCGTAGTCGTGCCAGGTGCCGAGCAGGTTGTCGAGCAGCGGCGACAGGCGATGCAGCTTGCCGCGCAGCAGCTCGCGCTGGGCGACACCGGCGGCCAGCGCCTCGACCAGGGGGCCGGCGGCGACCAGTGCCTGGTAGTCCTGCTCCATGCGGCGCACGTCGCGGAAGGCTTCTTCGGTGGCGGCGATATAGTCGACGCTGCCCGAGCGCAGGCTGTGCTCGAAGGCATCGAGGAACAGCTGCTTGAGTTTCGCTGCGGTGATCTCGCGCATATGCAGCAGGTTGATGAACAGTGCGCGGAAGGTCTTCAGGCTCTGCTCGCTGGTCGAGCGCAGCGGGATCAGCGTCATGTCCAGCGGGATCGAGGTATGCCCGCCGACCAGCAGCCGGCGCAGCTCGTCCGGCTTGGCCTCGTAGGCCTTGATGCCGGCGCGTTCGAGGTTGGCGAACAGCTCGCGCTGGCGCAGGCAGGTGCCGTTCTGCTGGTAATGGTCGAGGTCCAGCGAGCCCTGATAAACGAAGAACTGATGACCGAAGCCGCCGCCCGGCCCGCGGCCGGCCACGCCGATCACATGCGGGCCGTGGGGCAGCATGACTTCGACGAGGATGTAGCTGGTGTCCGAGGCGAAGTAGAACTTGCGCGACTGCTCGAGGCTGTACTTGCCGAAGCTCATGTCCGACATGCGCGCCAGGATCGGGAACTGCAGCGCGTTGATCGATGCGGACTTGCCGAGGTTGTTGGCGCCGTAGACCGACAGCGGGTTTTCCAGCGGAAAGATGCCGAGGCTGTAGCCGGCGGTGTTCAGCAGTGCGAAGCGGCGGATGCCGTAGCGTTCCTGGCTCATGCTTCAAGCTCCTTTTCTTCGGCGATGGCGCGCGCCAAGGCGTCTTCTTCCGATTCTTCGGCCGCTTCCTCGATGAGGATGATGTCGTCTTCGCCCTCGTCCTCGGCGATCAGCTCCGGGGCGGGCAGCGGCAGGTCGCTGCTGTGCAGGCTGGCGGCCAGATCGCGGTCCTGCTGCACCGACAGGCAGACGTCGAGGAAACGGTGCATCGGCGGCAGGAAGCGGTAGACGCCGTTGCTGTCCTCGGCGAAGCCCAGCTGCGTCAGGCGGCGGATGACCTTTTCTTCCAGTTCTTCCTGGGTGGTGACTTCGGCCTGCAGGAAGAGGTCGCGGTACTTGTCCAGCAGCGCCGGCAGTTCATCGCGGCCAAGGCTGCCACCGTCGAGCACGGCCAGCGGATCGCGACCCTGGTCGGCCAGGTGCTCGACGAGGATAAAGGTGAACAGCGCCAGGCGCTGGGCGGTCTTGTTCACCTGCGCGCCCATCTGCTCCGGGACGAAGTAGTAGAAGCCGCGCGGATCGCAGACCAGCTCGAAGCCGAGCGCCTTGAACAGTGCGCGGTACTGGTCCTGCATGTTCGACAGCTGCGCGTAGGGCTCCGGCTCGCTGCGCGACAGGTGATAGCCCTTGAACAGCTCGCGGAAGATCGGCGCCAGCTGGGTCATTTCCTTGAGGTCGATGTTCATAGATGTGGCTCTGTCGTAGCGTGGAAAACGGCGAAGCCTTTTCCACTGGTAAGTTTGGCGTTGGCAAAGGTGGACAAGCTTCGCGTTTTCCACCCTACGTCAGGCTTGGCCGCCAAGGTGGGAGTGGCCGTAGTGCGGTAGGCCGCCCCGTGGAAAACGGCGAAGCCTTTTCCACCGGACGATCCCTCCGGCCGGTCGAATAGCTCAATCATTGGCATTGGCCACCAGCGCAAAGGAGCTGAGGCTGACCCGGTGTTCGCGGGTCAGGTACTCGCGACGTTCCAGGCGATCGCGCTGGAAGCGGCTGTCGCGGGACAGGCGCGAGAACCAGTAGAGCAGCTCGTCGGTGGCGCCCTCGGGTTCCTGTTCCAGCAGCCAGGCCATCAGGTCCGGCAGAGGCAGTGCCTGCTGGCAACGCTCGATCATCTCCCGTGCGGTGCGCGGTGCGCGCGGCTGCTCGCCCTTGCGCTTGCCGCTGGCCCGCGGGAACTGCGCCGGCTTCGGCTCGAAGCGGGCCAGGGCGTAGACGTAGGCTTCGACCTGGCTGGCAGTGCCGAGAAAGGTACTCTGGGGACGGGTGAACAGCGGCAGCGAGGCCTGTGGTACGGCGTCCAGGCCCTTCTTGCGGATCGCCGACAGCGCCAGCGCCGCGCCGCGGGTCACGGCGTTGTGCCGACGCGCTTCCTCGCGTAGCGGCAGCAACAGCTCGCGGGCCTTGCGCAGGGTCAGCTGGGCGGTGGTCTGCATTTCCAGGATGCGCGCATGAGTGCGCAGCAGGAGGTCGTCGTCCACCAGCTGGCCGAGGCGCTGCTGCTCGCCGAGCAGCTTCATCAGCACCTGCTCGACGCGATGCACGCCCTGCTCGAAGGCGCCGTCGGCGGAGACCAGCTGGATCATTGGCTCGACGTACTCGTCCCAGGTCGCCAGCACCTCGGCATAGCGCTGGCGCAGCGGGATTTGGCGGTCGCTGGTCTTGGCCCGGTCGGCCACCGCGACCAGGGCCTGTTCGTCGTTGTCGAGTTTCTTCAGTACATCGCGTACGCGCATGTCGAGCAGGCGTAGCTGGCGGGCCAGGTCGTTGCCGTCGCGAATCTCGAAGGCATCGAGGATATGCCCGGCCAGACGCTCCAGGTGGCGCAGGTAGGCTTCGATTTCCAGGCACAGGCCGAGGCGGTGTTCGCGGCGCAGGTAGGCGAGAAAGTCGTGGATCTGTGCGTTCAGCTCGAAGCGGTTGGGGCTCTTGGCCACCGGCACCAGGATGTCCAGGCGGATCCACTGGTCGAGCAGGGCGGTGATGTCGGTGGGCGTGCCTTCGGGCAGCTGTGCGGCGAGCTGATGGCGCAACTCCACCAGGCTCAGGGTGCCGGCGTCGAAACGCTCGCACAGCGGCTCGAGCAACGTCCAGTGTTCGGCGAGGGCACGCAGTACGCGCTTGGGTTCGATCATCGTGGCGCCAGTCCAGCCAATGAAAAAGCGCCGATTGTACTGCATCGACACCCCTGTGATGGCTGGGCAGACAATCGGGCGTTTTGCCCAAGCGCGTCGCGAAGGTCACCTTTGCGTCATCACCGCCAGGTTAGGCTGGCCGGGGTCGGCGGGCTGGCAGAGCGCGCCGAACGTCACCAAAGATGACGAAGTGTCGAAGTGCTATTTCGATCTCCGTCGGTTAACGGCACAATTCGCCCTTTTTGCGAATGCGGGCTGCCGGTTCAGCCGGCAACTCCCTCGGGGCACGAACAGATGATCAAGACGCCGTATTACCTCATCGACAAACAGAAGCTCCTGGGCAATCTCGAGAAGATCGCCTACGTGCGTGAGCAGTCCGGCGCCAAGGCGCTGCTGGCACTCAAGTGCTTCGCCACCTGGTCGGTGTTCGACCTCATGCAGCAGTACATGGACGGCACCACTTCGTCATCGCTGTACGAGCTCAAGCTCGGCCGGCAGAAGTTCGCCGGCGAAACCCACGCCTACAGCGTGGCCTGGGCCGACGACGAGATCGAAGAGATGGTCGCCAACTGCGACAAGATCATCTTCAACTCCATCGGCCAGCTGGAGCGCTTCGCTGAACGCACCGAGGGCACCATCCGCGGCCTGCGCGTCAATCCGCAGGTCAGCAGTTCGGACTACCTGCTGGCCGACCCGGCGCGGCCGTTCAGCCGTCTGGGCGAATGGGACCCGGCCAAGATCGAAAAGGTCATGGGCAAGATCAGTGGCTTCATGTTCCACAACAACTGCGAGAACGCGAGCTTCGAGCTGTTCGACAAGATGCTGAGCACCATCGAGGAGCGCTTCGGTCATCTGCTGCAACAGGTCCAGTGGGTCAGCCTCGGCGGCGGTATCCATTTCACCGGCGAAGGCTATCCGCTCGATGCCTTCTGCGCGCGGCTGAAGGCCTTCTCGGAAAAATTCGGCGTGCAGGTCTACCTGGAGCCCGGCGAAGCGGCGATCACCATGAGCGCCTCGCTGGAAGTCACGGTGCTCGACACCCTGTACAACGGCAAGAATCTCGCGGTGGTCGACAGCTCGATCGAGGCGCACATGCTCGACCTGCTGATCTACCGCCTCAACGCCAAGATGGCGCCCAATGACGGCGAGCACACCTACATGGTGTGCGGCAAGAGCTGCCTGGCCGGCGACATCTTCGGTGAGTACCAATTCGATCGCCCGCTGGCCATCGGCGATCGGCTGTCGTTCATCGACGCGGCAGGCTACACCATGGTCAAGAAAAACTGGTTTAACGGCCTGAAAATGCCGTCCATCGTGGTAAAGCAGCTCGACGGCAGCGTCGAGGTGGTTCGTGAGTTCGACTTTAACGACTACCTGTCCAGCCTCTCCTGAGGCCGGCAGATTAAGGAGTGATCCCGGAATTGAAGAAAAACGTTCTTATCATTGGTGCAGGAGGTGTTGCCAAGGTGGTGGCCCACAAGTGCGCGCAGCACAACGACGAACTCGGTCGTATTGCTATCGCGTCGCGCAGCATCTCCAAATGCCAGGCCATCATCGACAGCGTGCAGGCCAAGGGCGGGCTCAAGCAGCCCGGCGAGATCAAGGCCTATGCGCTGGACGCCATGGACGTGGAAGCGACCAAGGCACTGATTCGTGAAACCGAATCGCAGATCGTCATCAATGTGGGCTCTGCCTTCCTCAACATGTCCGTGCTGCGCGCCTGCATCGACACCGGCGCCGCGTATCTCGATACCGCGATCCACGAAGAGCCGGGCAAGATCTGCGAAACACCGCCGTGGTATGGCAACTACGAGTGGAAGCACCTGGCCGAATGCCAGGAAAAGGGCATCACCGCGATCCTCGGTGCCGGCTTCGACCCGGGCGTGGTCAACGCCTATGCCGCCCTGGCTCAGCAGGAATACTTCGACAAGATCGAGTCGATCGACATCCTCGACGTCAACGCCGGTTCGCACGGCAAGTATTTCGCCACCAATTTCGACCCGGAAATCAATTTCCGCGAATTCACCGGTCAGGTTTACAGCTGGCAGAACAGCCAGTGGACGACCAACCGCATGTTCGAGGTCAAACGCACCGACGACCTGCCGGTCGTGGGCGAACAGAGCCTCTACCTGACCGGTCATGACGAGGTGCACTCGCTTTCCAAGCACCTCGACGTGCCGAACATCCGTTTCTGGATGAGCTTCGGCGAGCATTACATCAACGTCTTCACCGTGCTGAAGAACCTCGGCCTGCTCTCCGAGCAGCCGGTGCGCACCGCCGAAGGCCTGGAAGTGGTCCCGCTCAAGGTGGTCAAGGCCGTGCTGCCTGATCCCGCCTCGCTGGCGCCGGGCTACACCGGCAAGACCTGCATCGGCGACCTGGTCAAGGGCACCAGGGATGGGCAGCCGCGCGAGCTGTTCATCTACAACGTGGCCGACCATGAAGAGGCCTACGCCGAGACGGACAGCCAGGGCATCTCCTACACCGCCGGCGTGCCGCCGGTTGCCGCGGCGCTGCTGATCGCCCGTGGCGAGTGGGACGCCAAGCGCATGGTCAACGTCGAAGAACTGCCGGCACAGCCGTTCCTCAAGCTGCTCGATGTCATGGGCCTGCCGACTCGGATCAAAGACGAGCGCGGCGATCGTCCCTGGGATCAGGCTTGATCGGCTGCGCGTCGGCCCTGCTGCGTTAAAAACAGGCTCGGACGGTGGCTTGCCACCGAACGGCCTTTAGGCCGGCCCGAAGGGCGAGCGGAGCGAGTCATGCTCATTTACAGCAGTAAACTCCGCTTCCTCGCCTGTTCTGATTCGCTGGCGCTCACCCTACGGGCCAGCCTTCGGCTGTTACTTCCGCTGGTCGTTGCGCCTTGCATGGCTCTAGCTCGGTCGATCAGCCCAAAGCCCGCCTAAAGGCGGGCTTTGTGTTTTCTGGCGTAGGGTGGAAAACCGCGAAGCGTTTTCCACCAACGTTCCCCCGCGGTGGAAAAGCCTTCGGCGTTTTCCACCCTACGCGACGACAACCCAAGCCAAACGCAGCTTCGCCTTCCCGCTTTGTTCATTTCACGCGACAATCCATGGACTACAGCGCCCCCTGAGAGGCGCTCGGCAGCCGTGAGGATTTCCTATGAGCAGCAATGATCGCGTCATCATCTTCGACACCACCCTGCGCGACGGCGAGCAGAGCCCCGGCGCGTCCATGACCGGTGAGGAAAAGCTGCGCATCGCCCGGGCGCTGGAGCGGCTGAAGGTGGACGTGATCGAAGCGGGCTTCGCCATCGCCAGTCCCGGCGATTTCGCCGCGGTGAAGCTGGTTGCTGACAACATCAAGGACAGCACCGTGTGCAGCCTGGCGCGCGCCGTCGATGCCGACATCGAGCGTGCCGCCGAAGCACTGGCCGGCGCCAACTCTGGGCGCATCCACACCTTTATCGCCACCAGCCCGATCCACATGCAGTACAAGCTGCGCATGCAGCCGGACCAGGTGGTCGAGCAGGCAGTGCGCGCGGTGAAGAAGGCGCGCAGCCTGTGCGCCGACGTGGAGTTTTCCTGCGAGGATGCCGGACGCTCGGAGATCGACTTCCTCTGCCGCATCATCGAGGCTGCCATCGATGCCGGCGCGCGCACCATCAACATCCCGGACACCGTTGGCTACGCCATTCCGCACCAGTACGCCGACACCATCCGCCAGCTGCTCGAGCGCATCCCCAACGCCGACAAGGCGGTGTTCTCCGTGCATTGCCACAACGACCTGGGCCTGGCCGTGGCCAACTCCCTCGCGGCGGTGGTCGCCGGTGCGCGCCAGGTGGAATGCACCATCAACGGCCTCGGCGAGCGTGCCGGCAACGCCGCGCTGGAAGAGATCGTCATGGCGATCAAGACCCGCCAGGACCTGCTCGACGTACACACCCGCATCGAGACCGAGCACATTCTCGCGGCCTCGCGCCTTGTCTCGGGCATCACCGGCTTTCCGGTGCAGCCGAACAAGGCCATCGTCGGCGCCAACGCCTTTGCCCACGAGTCGGGCATCCACCAGGACGGCGTGCTCAAGCACCGCGAAACCTACGAGATCATGTCCGCCCAGTCGGTCGGCTGGAACGCCAACAAGATGGTCATGGGCAAGCATTCCGGCCGCGCCGCATTCCGTTCGCGTCTGGATGAACTCGGCATCGCACTGGAAGGCGAAGAGCTGAACGCTGCCTTTGCCCGCTTCAAGGAGCTGGCGGACAAGAAGCATGAAATCTTCGACGAAGACCTGCAGGCGCTGGTCTCCGACACCCTCGCCGACGAGGCGCCCGAGCACTTCAAGCTGAGCAGCCTGGAAGTCGCCAGCAAGACCGGCACCACCCCCGAAGCGAAACTGGTGCTCAGCGTCGATGGCGCGGAGCGCAGCGCCGAGGCCGAAGGTTCCGGCCCGGTGGACGCCACCTTCAAGGCCATCGAGGCCATCGCCGCCTCCGGTGCCACGCTGCAACTGTATTCGGTCAACGCCATCACCCAGGGCACCGATTCCCAGGGCGAGGTGACCGTGCGGCTGGAGAAGGGCGGGCGCATCGTCAATGGCAACGGTGCCGATACCGACATCGTCGTCGCCTCGGCCAAGGCTTATCTCAACGCGCTCAACCTGATGCAGGTCGGCGCCAAGGCGCATCCGCAGGTGGAAGGGGTTTGATCACCGAAACCCGGCGTCGGGCCTATCTCGACGCCATGCAGGTCGCTGTCTGGCTGCCGCGCACAGAACTGCCCTTCGCGGCGCCTTCGCGTGTCGAGCGGCTGCGTTTGCCTGCCGAGCCAGAGCCGGCGGTTGCGGAGCCGGAAATCGTCGAGCAGGTCAAGCCACTCGGGCCTCCGCCCGCCGCGCCGCAGCCGCCCCGCCCGCGCATCGCCATGCCCGAGCCGAAGCAGGCGGCGCCAGCGGTGGTGGCAGAGGTGGAAGCGAGTACGGTCGAGCCGGCCAAGGCCGTCGAGCCACCGCCACGCTTTGCCTTGCAGTTGCTGCGCGCCGGTAATGTGCTGCTGCTGATCGAACTGCCTACCGGCGAACCCTTTCAGAGCCGTGACCCGGCCTACATCCTGCTCAAGGACCTGCTGCGCGCGGCGCAACTGCCCGACAGCCCGCAGCAGGTCGGTGACGGTGAGCCGATCCGCTGGCCGCTGCTGCATCGTGGCAGCCTTGACCAGGGCGGGGCGGCCGCTCGCGACTACGTGCAGGGTGTGCTGATGGGCGAGCTCGAGCAGATGGGCTGTGACTGCATATGGCTCGTCGGGCTGCCGGCGTTGCGCTACGCCGGCGAGGTGGATGACACGGCCTTGTATCGTGAACTGGCGATCGAGGGGATCGGGCAGGCGCTGGCGCTGCCCGGGCTCGAACAGCTGATGGAAGAACCGGCGAGCAAGGCGCAGCTGTGGCGCGCCCTGCGCCGCAGCAAGGCGCGCTGGACGATAGGTGCTGGGCAGTCCCATGAGTGAAACCATCAATTTCCGCCCGATGACCGCGGCGGATCTCGACGCGGTGCTGAAAATCGAATACGCCGCCTTCAGCCATCCCTGGACCCGCGGCATCTTCACCGACGCGCTGAGCGCCTACGAGTGCTGGGTGATGTTCGAGGGCGAGCAGCAGGTCGGGCACGGTGTGATCAACGTGATCCTCGACGAGGCGCACCTGCTCAATATCACCGTCAAACCGCAAAGCCAGGGGCGCGGTCTGGGGCTGCGCCTGCTCGAGCACTTGATGGCGCGCGCCCAGGCGCGGGGCGGGCGCGAGTGCTTCCTTGAGGTGCGCGAGAGCAATGTCGCGGCCTATCGTCTTTACGAACGCTACGGTTTCAACGAGGTTGGCCGTCGGCGAGGCTATTACCCGGCGGCCGATGGGCGCGAAGACGCCCTGGTCATGGCCTGTACGCTGCTCGATTGATGGAGTGTTCCGCCCGGCGGACGGTGGCTCAGTCCGCTGACCCATGAGGCGGCGTTCCCCGGTGGGCTAAAGCCGACCCTACAACTGCCAGATAGTAGGGTGGATCACGCTTCACCGATCCACCGTGCTTCGGGGAAGGTGGATGTAAAAATCGACATCCACCCTACGCCCCCTGGACTGATTGCTGCGCGGCCCGAGACTGCGGTGCTTGGGCTGGAAACTAGCGGGCTCCACCTCTCGCGTTTCCCGATCTCAAGCTGTGGCCGGCCTCGTAGGTTGGATCACGCTTCACCGATCCACCGTGCTTCGGGGAAGGTGGATGTAAAAGCGACATCCACCCTACGACCAGACCCCACCCGGCGATCGGGCGCGGCAAGCGGCTCGGTCACTCGCCCGGACGCTTGTCGCGGCTGGAGTCAAGCGGGGCATCACCTTCGAGCTCATCATCCGAGAGCACCGAATCGTCTTCCTCGAGCACGCTGTCGTCGCTTTGCAGGACGGCACTACCGCCACTCAATCCCGTATCGGCATCGCCATCGGCCGGGCCGTCCCAGGGTTTGCCATCCAGCGGCTCGTAACGCGCCTGTTCGGCCTCGTCGAGGTCGACGTCGGCACCGATGCGGTGCTCGGACACTACACTCAGATCACGATCGGCCGGCTCGCTCGGGCCACGATCCTCCGGTGACCGCGCGCCATCCTCGGGAATCAGCGTCTCGGGGGCCAGGTCATCCAGGGTGGTATCGCCGTCGGGGACTTCGCCCTCGGTCATCCCGGCTTCGGCGACGCGCTCGGGCGGGTAGGTCTCTTCTGCTTCGCGTTCCGGCACCGGGTCGCCGATTCGTCCCTTGCGCTCGTCCTTGCGAGCGCTGAAGTCCAGGGGCGGTACCGAGCCCATGCGGTCTTCGGTGTCATCGATTTCGCGCGGTGTATAGGGCTTCTGCTCGCTCATGGAACACCTCCTGCAGGCAATTGCGGTGATGCAGTTGTGACCGGCGGGCACGGTTAAGATTCAGGCCTGCCGCCCTGTGGTCGCAGGCTTCGGTGAGCGCGGTGCAACAGCGCCAGAACCACAGCACGCAGACAGGAGTCGTAATGAACATGAACGAATCCTCTTGGCAGCTAGCGCAATGCCCCGAGCGTTGCGCCTTTTTCTTCGACGTCGACGGCACGCTTGCAGATATCCAGCCCCGTCCCGACGACGTATTCATCCCACCCCCAATACTGATTTCGCTGGCCGACCTGCATCGGCAGGGGGTGCCCGTCGCGGTGATCTCCGGGCGTCCGTTGGCCCAGCTTGACGGTCTGCTGTTTCCGCTGCGCCTGCCGGCTGCCGGCATTCATGGTGCCGAGCGGCGCAGCGCGGATGGCGCCATGGCCCAGGCGGCGCTGGATCTCGAGCTGATGGCGGAGATCGAGCAGGAGCTGGCTATCGCCTGCGCCGAACACCCCGGGTTGCGGCTGGAGAGCAAGGGCATCGCCTTTGCGCTGCACTATCGTGGTGCGCCTGAGCTGGGGCCTCAGGCCGAAGCACTGGCGGGCGACTTCGTGGCCCGTTATGGGCACGCCCTGACGCTGCAGCCGGGCAAGTGCGTGTACGAACTCAAGCCGCGCGGGGCGAGCAAGGGCGAGGTGATACGTGCATTCATGGACGAGGCGCCGTTTGCCGGCCGATTGCCCGTGTTCGTCGGCGATGACCTGACCGACGAGGCCGGCTTCGAGGCGGTCAACGAGCTGGGCGGCATCTCGATCAAGGTCGGCGAAGGCCCGACCTGCGCCCAGCTGCGCCTGCACGATGTCGCAGCGGTCGCCGCCTGGCTGCAGCGCCTGGTGACAGGCCTGCCCACGACGCCCCTCTTTCAACCGGAACAGAAGCGAGAAACGCAATGAGCCGTCTAGTTGTGGTGTCCAACCGCGTCGCGCCGATCCGCCCCGGCAAGGTAGCGGCCGGCGGATTGGCGGTCGGGGTCTACGATGCGTTGCGCCAGTCCGGCGGGATCTGGTTCGGCTGGAATGGCGACGTGAGCGCATCGCCCCGCGTGCAGAGTGAAACCGTCGGCAATATCACCTATGTGACCCTGGGCCTGACCAAGCGCGATTACGATCAGTACTACCGGGGCTTTTCCAATGCCACGCTGTGGCCGATCTTCCATTACCGCATCGACCTGGCGCGCTACAACCGCGAGGAATATGACGGCTATCGCCGGGTCAATGCGATGCTTGCCGAAAAGCTGAAGCCGCTGCTCGAGCCCGACGACATCATCTGGATCCACGACTACCACCTGATCCCCTTCGCCGAGGCCTGTCGGCAGCTGGGCATTCGCAACCGCATCGGCTTCTTTCTGCACATCCCGTTTCCACCGCCGGAAATTCTCACCGTCATCCCGCCGCACAACGAGTTGCTCAAGACGCTGTGCTACTACGACCTCATCGGCTTTCAGACCGAAACCGACCGGCTGGCATTCCAGGATTACGTCACGCGTGAGGTGCGCGGGCGGATCGAGGAGGACGGCAGCCTGACGGCGTACGGGCAGAACTTCCGGGCCGGGGTCTACCCGATCGGGGTGGTCCCGGACGAGATCGCGCAGCTGGCCGAGGGCTACAAGGGGCGAACGCATCCGATGCGGCGCGCCAGCGATCAGCGGCGCCAGACCATCGTCGCCGTCGATCGGCTCGACTATTCCAAGGGCCTGGTGGAACGTTTCAAGGCCTACGAGAGTTTTCTCGACAAGTACCCCGAGCACCGCAACAACGTGGAGTTCCTGCAGATCGCGCCGACTTCGCGCTCCGACGTGCGGACCTATCAGCACATTCGCGAACAGCTCGAATCGCAGGCCGGGCACCTCAACGGCCGTCTTTCCGATCTCGACTGGACACCGCTGCACTATCTGAACAAGAGCTACGACCGCCGGGTGCTGATGGGGCTGTTTCGCCAGGCCGATATCGGGTTCGTCACGCCGCTGCGCGACGGCATGAACCTGGTGGCCAAGGAGTACGTGGCGGCACAGAATCCGGAGGATCCCGGCGTGCTGGTGCTCTCACGCTTCGCCGGTGCGGCGCGCGAGCTGACCTCGGCGCTGATCGTCAATCCTTATGATTGCATCGGCATGGCCGAAGCGCTCGATCGGGCACTGCGCATGCCATTGGCCGAGCGCAAGGATCGTTATGAGCATATGATGTGCGCGATTCGCGCCGCCGATCTCGACGCCTGGCGCGACAACTTCCTGCGTGACCTGCGCTCGTTCGTCTCGAGACCGACGGGGCCGGGCAAGTAGACGCCTAGCCCTGAAGAGGTACGCCCCTGCTGTGCTTCGATGGCGCTCGGTAAAGTGACGCCAGGTAATTTGCCAGGGGGCGACGATGAACGACCTTGATCAGCTGTTGCAGAACAACCGGAGCTGGGCCGAAGCCATCAAGCAGGAGGATCCGGCCTTCTTCGAGAAACTCGTCGGGCAGCAGGTGCCCGAGTACTTGTGGATCGGTTGCTCCGATGCGCGAGTGCCGGCAAACGAAATCGTCGGCTTGTTGCCCGGTGAGCTGTTCGTACACCGTAACGTGGCCAACGTCGTGCTGCAGACCGATCTCAACTGCCTGTCGGTCATCCAGTATGCGGTGGACGTGCTGAAGGTGCGGCACATCCTGGTGACCGGCCATTACGGGTGCGGTGGTGTGCGTGCGGCCATGCGCGACGATCAGCTCGGCCTGATCGATGGCTGGCTGCGCGGCATTCGCGACCTGTATCACGACTATTACGAGGCCATCGCAGCGCTGCCGGACGAGGAGGCGAGGGTCGACCGGATGTGCGAACTCAACGTGATCCAGCAGGTCGCTAACGTCAGCCATACCAATATCGTCCAGAATGCCTGGCACCGCGGCCAACCGCTGTCGATTCACGGCTGTATCTATGGAATCAAGGATGGTTTGTGGAAAGACCTAGACGTCACCATCAGCAGCGCGGAACAACTGCCGACACAATACCGCCTGCAGCCGCGCAAACCGCTGTAGCCAACCGCAGTCAGGCCTGGGCGTTGCTCGGGCTGCTGGTGGCCGTGCTTTGCTGGAGCGGCAACGCGCTGGTCGCGCGCGCCTATCACGGCGAGATACCACCGTTGAGCCTGTCGTTCTGGCGCTGGATGCTCGCTGGCGCATTGTTGCTGCCCTTCGTCGCGCGCTCGATCCTGGCGCACCGGCGCACCCTGCGTGCCGCAGGCTGGCGACTGCCGGCGCTCGCCGCAGTGGGCATCGCCAGCTACAACTCGCTGCTCTATTCGGCGGCGCAGAGCACCGAGGCGATCAACCTCACGCTGGTCAACACCTGCCTGCCACTGGCCACCTTCATCGGCGCCGGCCTGCTGCTCGGCGAATGGCCGCTGCGCCGTGCCTGGGCCGGGATGGCCGTGGCGGCTGGCGGCCTTGTCTACCTCATCAGCCAGGGCAGCTGGAGCGCGCTCTCCAACCTCGATTTTCGCCGCGGCGACCTGTTGATGCTTGTCGCGGTAGTCGCCTGGGCGCTCTACACGCTGCTGCTGCGTCGCTGGGCAACGCGGCTCGCAGTGCCACCGCTGGTGCTGCTGGCCACGCTGATCTACATCGGCATTCCGCTGATCCTGCCGCTCTATCTCTACGAGCTCCATCAGGTAGGCGGATTCACCGCCACCCCGGCAAACCTCGCTGCCATCGCTTACACCGCCGTGTTCGCCTCGCTGGTCGCCTATCTCGCCTGGAACAATGGCGTCGCCCGCGTCGGTGCCGCTCGGGCGGCATTGGCCAGCTACCTGATGCCGGTTTTTACCGCACTGCTCGGCTGGCTGCTGCTCGGCGAGGCGCTGCGGCACTACCACTGGATCGGCGGCGGCCTGATCTTCGCCGGCCTGCTCATGGCCACCCGCCCGAACCTGCGCCAGCACAGCTAGAGCCAAGCCGGCGCTCGGCAGGTAAGCGGTTGAAAAGGATTAGAAATTTACGGGCGTGGGGTTGACAGCCAGGAGCCGCAGGAGAATAATGCGCGCCACTTGGCTACATAGCTCAGTCGGTTAGAGCGCAGCATTCATAATGCTGATGTCCCAGGTTCAAGTCCCGGTGTAGCCACCATATGTAAAAAGGGGTTAGCGAAAGCTAACCCCTTTTTCTTTTGCTCAACTGTTGTCTTTGCGCGCAGCGCTTGCCGGAGCGGGCCATAGGTCGAGTCTCACGGCTAGCGGTAAGCGCCTGCTCCCTCAACGGTCGACTTCCCGCTCCGTGTGCTCGAGTGCGGTACGGCAACGTTCTTCGGCGGTATCCAGTTCCAGTTGCATCTGGCGGATATCGAGCATTTGCTGCTCCAGCTGCCGGCGGCGCTCGGTGATCATCTCGAGCATGATGTTCAGCTGTTTCCTGTTACCGGCCTTGGGGTCGTAGAGCTCGATCAGGGTCTTGCATTCAGCTAGCGAAAAGCCGAGGCGCTTGCCGCGCAGGATCAGCTTGAGAGTGACGCGGTCTTTTGGCGAGTAGATGCGCTCCTGGCCGCGGCGGGTTGGCGAGAGCATGCCCTGTTCTTCGTAGAAGCGGATCGCCCGGGTAGTGATGTCCAGTTCCGCGGCGAGGTCGGAAATGCTGTAGGTCTGTGTCGACATCTGTTCGTCCGTTGGTAAGCCCGGCCGCCGCTATGCGCGGGCGGCCGGGAAGAGTGGCTTAGCGCTCGATGGCCAGCGCCACGCCCTGGCCGCCGCCGATGCAGAGGGTAGCCAGGCCCTTCTTCGCGTCGCGACGCTGCATCTCATGCAGCAGGGTGACCAGGATGCGGCAGCCCGAGGCGCCGATCGGGTGGCCGAGGGCAATGGCGCCGCCGTTGACGTTGACCTTTTCATCGTCCCAGCCCAGTTCCTTGCCCACCGACAATGCCTGCACGGCAAAGGCCTCGTTGGCTTCGATGAGATCCAGCTGGTCCAGCGTCCAGCCGGCCTTTTCCAGGCAGCGGCGGGTAGCCGAAACCGGGGCGATGCCCATGATCGCCGGGTCGACCCCAGCGTTGGCGTAGCCGGCGATGCGGGCCAGCACCGGCAATTTCAGCGCCTGCGCCTTGGCGGCACTCATCAGGATGACCGCGGCCGCACCGTCGTTGAGGCTCGAGGCATTGCCGGCGGTGACGCTGCCATCCTTCTTGAAGGCTGGCCGCAGTTTGGCCAGCGCCTCGGCGGTAGTGCCCGCGCGCGGCTGCTCGTCGCGGGTAAAGGCGACGGGTTCGCCCTTGCGCTGGGGAATCATCACCGGGGTGATTTCATCGGCGAAGCGGCCGGCTTCTAGCGCGGCGCTGGCGCGTTGTTGCGAGCGCGCGGCGAAGGCGTCCTGCTGCTCGCGGTCGATGTCGTACTTGGCTGCCAGATTCTCGGCGGTGACGCCCATGTGGTAGTCGTTGAAGGCGTCCCAGAGGCCGTCGGTGATCATGCTGTCGACCATCTGCGCATGGCCCATGCGCAGGCCCGTACGAGCCCCAGGCATGACGTAGGGGGCCAGGCTCATGTTCTCCATGCCGCCGGCGATGACGACTTCGGCGTCGCCGCAGCGAATCGCCTGGGCAGCCAGGTGCAGCGCCTTGAGCCCGGAGCCGCAGACCTTGTTGAGGGTCATTGCCGGCACGGCGTGTGGCAGGCCGGCATTGATCGCGGCCTGGCGGGCGGGGTTCTGCCCGGCGCCGGCAGTCAGCACCTGGCCAAGAATCACCTCATCGACCTCGGCCGGGTCGAGCCCGGTCTTCTCCAGCAGGCTGCGGATGACGGTCGCGCCCAGCTCGACGGCTGGGACGGTGGCCAGTGCGCCCTGGAAACTGCCGATGGCGGTGCGAGTTGCAGCTACGATGACGACGTCTTGCATGTGGGGCTCCAGATTCTTCCGGTGGTCGCCACGCCAGCCATGCGGGCTGGGCGGCGGTTGACTGGTTTATGCATGGCGGATGGAAACGGAAACGCAGTATAGGGACAGGAACATGACTGGCGAGTCCTGCCGCTAGGCGCTGGCACGCCGGGCGCGCGTCACGCGCGAGCCGTTGTCGCGGCCGAGTACGGCGCAGATGCGCTCGCCAGCGGCGATCAACGCGTCGAGGTCGATGCCGGTGTGGATGCCCAGGCCGTCCAGCAGGTAGAGCACATCCTCGCTGGCCACGTTGCCGCTGGCGCCCTTGGCGTACGGGCAGCCGCCAAGACCGGCCACCGAGCTGTCGAACACCTGGATGCCTTCCAGCAGGCTCGCGTAGACGTTCGCCAGCGCCTGGCCGTAGGTGTCGTGAAAGTGCCCGGCCAGCTTGTCGCGCGGGATGTCGCGGCCGACCACCTCGAACAGGGTACGGGTCTTGCCGGCGGTGCCGGTGCCGATGGTGTCGCCGAGAGAGACCTCGTAGCAGCCCATCTCGAACAGCTCGCTGGCCACCGTGGCGACCTGCTCCGGCGCCACTTCGCCCTCGTAGGGGCAGCCGAGCACGCAGGACACGTAGCCACGTACGCGCACGCCCTGCGCACGGGCGGCGTCCATCACCGGCACGAAGCGTTCGAGGCTCTCGGCGATCGAGCAGTTGATGTTCTTCTGCGAAAAGGCCTCGCTGGCGGCGGCGAACACCGCGACTTCCTTCACCCCGGCGAGCATGGCCGCCTCGAAGCCCTGCATGTTGGGGGTCAGCGCGGCGTAGGTAACGCCGGCCTTCTGCTGGATCTGCGCGAACACCTCGGCGGAGCCGGCCATCTGCGGTACCCACTTGGGCGAGACGAAGCTGCCGACCTCGACGTATTCGAGGCCGGCGGCGCTCAGGTCGTCGACCAGGCGCACCTTGTCGGCGACGCTGATCGGTTGTTTCTCGTTCTGCAGGCCGTCGCGCGGGCCGACTTCGACCAGGCGGACATGCTGGGGCAGGGCAATGGCGGTTGTGTTCATCTGTGGTTCCGTGTCGAGGTTCGGATTCTGTGGCGCGACGGTGATGGTCATGGTGGAAAATCGCTGCGCGAGTTTTCCACCCTACGGGGGACGGTGCCAGTGTCTGGTGGACAACGGCGCAGCCTTGCCCACCGGGCTCCCTATCTGCCTCAGGCGTCCTCCAGCTCCACCAGCGCAGTGCCTTCGCTGACCAGTTCGCCCTCGCTGCAGTACAGGCTCTTGACCACCCCGGCCTGGGGCGCACGGATGCTGTGCTCCATCTTCATCGCCTCCAGCACCACCAGGGCGGCGCCGGCCTCGACGTGCTGGCCCGCCTCGACCAGCACGCGGACGATGCTGCCGTTCATCGGCGCGGTCAGCCCGCCGTGGTGGGCGTGGCTGGCTTCGGCCTCGGCGATCGGGTCGACGCGCTGGACGCAGCGCAGTTCGCCATCCCATTCCAGATACAGGTTGTCGCCGCGGCGGATCGCCCAGTGCTGGCGGCGCAGCCCATCCTGCTCGACCACCAGCTGCTCGCCGGTCAGCTGCGCCTTCGGCGCACTGGCCGGGCGCAGGCGGACCATCTGCTGGGCCTCGCCACAACTCAGGGCCAGGTCGGTCTCGGCCGGCAGGCCGGCACGCCAGCCGGACTTGCTCTGCCACGGCGAGTGCGGGTCGTCGCCGCGCTCGCGCTCGGCCTCGCCTTGCACGAAGGCGCTGGCGGCCAGTTGCCAGAACGACTCCGGCAGCTCGCCCTGCGGCGGCAACAGCTCGCCCTGGTGGCGGGCGATGAAGCCGGTGTCCAGCTCGGCGTTGGCGAAGGCCGGATGAGCCAGCACGCGACGCAGGAAGGCCAGGTTGGTCTTCACCCCGCCGACGGCGGTCTCGGCGAGCATGGCCAAGAGGCGCTGGCGGGCCTGCTCGCGGTTCTCGCCCCAGGCGATCAGCTTGCCGAGCATCGGGTCGTAGAACGGCGACACGGTGTCGCCTTCGGCCACGCCGCTGTCGACGCGCCGGCCCGGGCCATCCGCGGCTTCACGGTAGAGATCGAGAGTGCCGGTGGCGGGGAGGAAATCGTTGTCCGGATCCTCGGCATACAGGCGCACCTCGATGGCGTGGCCGTTCAGCGGCACCTCGTCCTGGCTGATCGGCAGCGGTTCGCCGCGGGCGACGCGGATCTGCCAGGCGACCAGGTCGAGGCCGGTGATCGCCTCGGTGACCGGGTGCTCGACCTGCAGGCGGGTGTTCATCTCCATGAAGAAGAATTCGCCGCGCGCATCGAGGAGGAATTCCACGGTGCCGGCGCCGACGTAGCCGATGGCCTTGGCCGCCTTGACCGCCGCCTCGCCCATGGCGTGGCGCAGTTCCGCCGACAGGCCGGGGGCCGGGGCCTCCTCGACCACCTTCTGGTGGCGGCGCTGGATCGAGCAGTCGCGCTCGTTGAGGTACAGGCAGTTGCCGTGCCCGTCGGCGAACACCTGGATCTCCACGTGGCGCGGCTTGAGCACGTACTTCTCGACCAGCATGCGCGCGTCGCCGAAGGCGGCCTGGGCCTCGCGCTGCGCGGAGGCCAGTGCCTCGCCCAGCTCGCTCTCGCGCTCGACCACCTTCATGCCCTTGCCGCCGCCACCGGCGGCCGCCTTGAGCAGTACCGGGTAGCCGATCACCTCGGCGGCGGCGCGGAAGGTCTCGTAGTCCTGGGACTCGCCGTGGTAGCCGGGCACCAGCGGCACGCCAGCGGTTTCCATCAGCGCCTTGGCCGCCGACTTGCTGCCCATGGCGTCGATGGCGCTGGCCGGCGGGCCGAGGAAGATCAGCCCGGCCGCATCACAGGCGCGGGCGAAACCGGCGTTCTCGGAGAGGAAGCCATAGCCGGGGTGGATGGCCTGGGCGCCGCTGGCCTTGGCCGCTTCGATCAGCTTGTCGACCAGCAGGTAGCTGTCGGCCGGCTTGGCGCCACCGAGGTCGACGCGGATGTCGGCCTCGCGGGCGTGGCGTGCTTCGGCGTCGATGGCGCTGTGCACGGCCACGGTGGTCAGGCCCAGGACCTTGGCGGTGCGCATCACCCGGCAGGCGATCTCGCCGCGGTTGGCCACCAGCAGGGTGTCGATGTGTCGGCTCATGCTTGCTTCTCCTGCCAGGCGGGGCTGCGTTTCTCGAGGAAGGCGCGCAGGCCTTCCTGGCCTTCCTGGCTGACGCGCAGGCGGGCAATGGCGCTTTCGGTGTAGCGACGCAGGTCCGGGCCGAGGGTCCCGCTGCCGACTTCCTCGAGCAGGTCCTTGGTCGCCTTCATCGCCTGCGGGCTGTTCAACTGCAGGTTGGCGATCCATTGCTCGACGGCGGCGTCCAGCTCGGCGGCCGGGTAGGTTTCGGCGAGCAGGCCCAGCTCGCGGGCGCGCAAGCCGTCGAAGCGTTCTGCGGACAGGGCATAGCGGCGCGCGGCGCGCTCGCCGATGGCCTGGACCACGAACGGACTGATCACCGCCGGAGCCAGGCCGATGCGCACCTCGGACAGCGAGAACAGCGCGTCCTCGGCGCCGATGGCGATGTCGCAGCAGGCGGCCAGGCCCACCGCGCCGCCGAAGGCGGCGCCCTGTACCACGGCCAGGGTCGGCAGGGGCAGGTGGTAGAGGTTGTACATCAGCTCGCCCAGTTCGTGGGCGTCGGCCAGGTTGGCGTCGTAGTCCAGCTCGGCGGCCTCGCGCATCCAGGCCAGGTCGGCGCCGGCGGAGAAGTGCCGGCCGCGGCCGCGCAGGATGAGGAAGCGCAGCTCGGGCCGGTCCTTGACCTGGTCGAGGGCCTGGATCAGCTCCCTGATCATCGCGCCGTTGAAGGCGTTGTTCTTGTCGGCGCGGTCCAGCCACAGGGTGGCGAAGCCGCGCGCATCTAATTCGAGTCGTACTGTCTGGAAATCGGTCATCTGCTGCTTCCTGTAGGAGCGCGCTTGCTCGCGATCATCCGGCCTCGCGGCCTGCCCGGGATCGCCAGCAAGCTGGCTCCTACAGGCAGGCGCTGGGTGCCGGTCGCGCAGGGCTTACATCCGGAACACGCCGAACGGGGTCGGCTCGATCGGGGCGTTCAGGCTGGCCGACAGGGCCAGGGCGAGTACCTCACGAGTCTGCGCCGGGTCGATCACGCCGTCATCCCACAGCCGCGCGCTGGAATAGTAGGGGTGGCCCTGGCGCTCGTACTGCTCGAGGATCGGCTGGCGGATGGCTTCCTCCTCCTCGGCGGAGAAGGTCTTGCCGCTGCGCTCGGCCTGCTCGCGCTTGACCTGGGTGAGCACGCCGGCGGCCTGGGCCGCGCCCATGACGCCGATCCGCGCGTTCGGCCACATCCACAGGAAGCGCGGATCGTAGGCACGGCCGCACATGCCGTAGTTGCCGGCGCCGAAGCTGCCGCCGATGATCACGGTGAACTTCGGCACCCTGGCGCAGGCCACCGCGGTGACCAGCTTGGCGCCGTGCTTGGCGATGCCGCCGGCCTCGTACTTCTGGCCGACCATGAAGCCGGTGATGTTCTGCAGGAACAGCAGCGGGATGCCGCGCTGGCAGGCCAGCTCGATGAAGTGCGCGCCCTTCTGCGCCGCTTCGGCGAAGAGGATGCCGTTGTTGGCGAGGACGGCCACCGGATAGCCGTGCAGGCGGGCGAAGCCGCACACCAGGGTGGTGCCGAACAGTGCCTTGAACTCGTCGAACTCGCTGCCGTCGACCAGCCGCGCGATCACCTCGCGCACGTCGAACGGCTGCTTGGCGTCGGCCGGGATCACCCCGTACAGCTCCTCGCTGGCGTACAGCGGCGCGCGCGGCGCGGCGCTCTCCACCCGGCCCTGCTTGCGCCAGTTGAGGTTGGCCACGCAGCGGCGGGCGATGGCCAGGGCATGGGCGTCATTCTCGGCGTAGTGATCGGCCACCCCACTGGTCTTGCAGTGCACGTCGGCGCCGCCCAGCTCCTCGGCGGTGACCACCTCGCCGGTGGCGGCCTTCACCAGCGGCGGGCCGGCGAGGAAGATGGTGGCCTGGTTGCGCACCATGATGGTCTCGTCGGCCATGGCCGGCACGTAGGCGCCGCCGGCGGTGCACGAGCCCATCACCACGGCGATCTGCGGGATGCCCTGGGCGCTCATGTTGGCCTGGTTGAAGAAGATGCGGCCGAAGTGTTCGCGGTCGGGGAACACCTCGTCCTGGCGCGGCAGGTTGGCGCCGCCGGAGTCGACCAGGTAGA
Source organism: Stutzerimonas sp. CXK-1 (assembly GCF_057738225.1). Classification (NCBI taxonomy): domain Bacteria; kingdom Pseudomonadati; phylum Pseudomonadota; class Gammaproteobacteria; order Pseudomonadales; family Pseudomonadaceae; genus Stutzerimonas; species Stutzerimonas sp. CXK-1. The sequence continues at coordinate 1,016,960 of NZ_CM173217.1, forward strand.
TGCACGGCAGGCGATTCTGCTGGGCGATGGTCTGGGCGCGGATGTGCTTCTTCACCGTCAGCGGATAGTAGCTGCCGCCCTTCACGGTGGCGTCGTTGCCGATGATCATGCACTCGACGCCCTCGACGCGGCCGATGCCGGCGACCACGCCGGCGGCCGGAACGTCCTCGCCGTAGACCTCGTGGGCGGCCAGGGCCGAGACCTCGAGAAAGGCCGAGCCCGGGTCGAGCAGGGCATTGATACGCTCGCGCACCAGGAGCTTGCCGCGCGCGGTGTGTCGCTGCTGGGCGATAGCGCCGCCGCCCTCGCTGATGCGCCCGAGCAGGGCGCGCAGGTCGTTCACCTGTTCGAGCATGGCCGCGCTGTTGGCGGCGAACTCCGGCGAACGGGTATTGAGCTGGGTATGCAGGATGGCCATGGACGGGCTCCCGTAGGGTGGAAATCCGCGAAGCGGTTTTCCGCCTGTTCGTATTGAGGTGGAAAAGGCCGGCGGCCGTTTTCCACCCTACGCCTGGATGCGCTCAGCGCGACTCGTTAAACAGCTCACGGCCGATCAGCATGCGGCGGATCTCGCTGGTGCCGGCGCCGATCTCGTAGAGCTTGGCGTCGCGCAGCAGGCGGCCGGTGGGGAATTCGTTGATGTAGCCGTTGCCGCCGAGGATCTGGATCGCCTGCAGGGCCATCTGGGTGGCGTTCTCGGCGGTGTAGAGGATCACCCCGGCGGCGTCCTTGCGGGTGGTCTCGCCACGGTCGCAGGCCTGGGCGACGGCGTAGAGATAGGCGCGGCTGGCGTTGAGCTGGGTATACATGTCGGCGACCTTGCCCTGGATGAACTGGAACTCGCCGATGCTCTGGCCGAACTGCTTGCGGTCGTGGATGTAGGGCACCACCACGTCCAGGCAGGCCTGCATGATGCCGGTCGGGCCACCGGCGAGGACCACGCGCTCGTAGTCGAGGCCGCTCATCAGCACGCGCACGCCGCCGTTGAGCTGACCCAGCACGTTCTCCTCCGGCACCTCGACGTCGTCGAAGAACAGCTCGCAGGTGTTGGAGCCGCGCATGCCGAGCTTGTCGAACTTGTTGCCGCGGGAGAAACCTTTCCAGTCGCGCTCGACGATGAACGCGGTGATGCCGTGCGGGCCCTTGTCCAGGTCGGTCTTGGCGTAGATCACGTAGGTGTTGGCGTCCGGGCCGTTGGTGATCCAGGTCTTGCTGCCGTTGAGCACGTAGCGGTCGCCGCGCTTCTCGGCGCGCAGCTTCATGGAGACCACGTCGGAGCCGGCGTTCGGCTCGCTCATCGCCAGCGCGCCAACGTGCTCGCCGCTGATCAGCCTGGGCAGGTACTTCTGCTTCTGCGCCTCGCTGCCGTTGCGGTTGATCTGGTTGACGCACAGGTTCGAGTGGGCGCCGTAGGACAGCGCCACCGAGGCCGAGGCCCGGCTGATCTCCTCCATGGCCACCACGTGGGCCAGGTAGCCCAGGCCTGCACCGCCATACTCCTCCGGCACGGTGACGCCGAGCAGGCCCATCTCGCCGAACTTCTTCCACATGTCCATCGGGAAGCTGTTGGTGGCGTCGATTTCGGCGGCTCGGGGCGCCAGCTCGGCGTCCACGAAGGCGCGCACCTGGTCGCGAAGCATGTCGATGGTTTCGCCAAGGGCGAAGTTGAGGCTGGAGTAGGGCATGGGGCGTACTCTGTCTTGTAGTTGTTGTCATGAGTGGTCGCACCGGGTTCGAGGATTCATGCGGCGCTCGTCGGATGACCTTTACGTTAACGTAATGCTGCTTCCGGCGACTGTCAAACCCTTCGGCTGGCCGGTAATCTGCGTGCCGCCGAGGCGACGAACACCTGGCGTTGCTGTTCGTCCAATCTCGAGCTTGCTGAGTATTCCTGGCGCCGCGAGGAGCGGCGCTCATTCAAAAGAGGTCGTGACGTCCCATGCCCCGAATCGGCTTTGCCTGTCAGTACCGCCATCCGCAGCAGAGCGAGTCGCTCAAGGAGCTCGAGCGCATCGAGCGGACCTTCAACCCGCGCACGACCACCCTGCGCTGGATGGCCTCGGTTGGCCGTGAGGCGGCCGAACAGCGGCTGCTGGAGATCGTCGAGCACAACCTGGCGGCGCAGCGCCTGTTGCTCGACTATGTCGCCACGCTACCGGAGGCGTTGCGCATGCTGCGCCTGTCCAGTGACCTCTTGCCGTTCTACAGCCATGAGCAGGTAGCGGGCTTCTATCGCCGGCCCGAAATCCAGGATCGCCTGATTGCCGGCTTCGCGACGATCGGCGAAGCCGCGCGTGCTGCCGGTATCCGCCTGTCCATGCATCCGGGGCAGTACTGCGTGCTCGGCTCGGACCGCCCCGAGGTGGTGGCCAACAGCCTGGCCGAGTTCGAATACCACGCCGACATGATTCGCATGATGGGCTTTGGCCAGCGCTTCCAGGACTTCAAGTGCAACATCCACATCGCCGGCAAACTGGGGGCCGAAGGCATCCGCAGCGTCTGGCCGAAGCTGTCGGAGGTGGCGCGCAACTGCATCACCTTCGAGAACGACGAAAAGACCTACGGCCTCGATGACTGCCTGGGCCTGGCTGACCTGGCTCCGGTGGTCCTCGACATCCATCACTGCTGGATTCATGAGGAGCGCTATATCGACCCCGAGGATGTGCGCGTGGCGCAGGTGATCGACAGCTGGCGCGGCGAGCGACCCACCATGCACTACTCTCAGCCGCCCGAATCGCTCATGGCGCTGGGCTTCGCCGCCGACCGCCCGCTACAGATTCCCGAGCTGCTGACGCAAGTGAACAAGCGCGACCTCTATGCACACAGCAAGCGCATGTGGAATGAGTGCAGCAACCGTTATGCGCTGGCTTTTCTCGATCGCTTCGACATCATGTTCGAGGCCAAGGACAAGAACCTGGCGGCGCTGGAATTCCACCAGCGCTATCTGCCGCCGGCGTGATGCCTCCACAAACGCGAAGGCCCCGGCGTTTCGAGCGCGCGGGGCCTTGGCGAAGCGGGCAGGGGATCAGACGTTAAACAAAAAGTCTGGCCGAAAAGCATTTGTAGAAGCGGCATTCACATTGTTTTCTCTCATCTTGTAGTCACTTCTATATACACTTTGGCCGTTGCTACCCGGAGCGAGGTCTGCGTATCGGTTGCCTGTGCTGCATCGCCGCTTTCGGATTTTTTGCTGCAAAAATTCCCTTCTGAGAATCCGTGACCATGATTGGCCCGCCGTCTGAAACTGCCTGCATTCAATCGAAATGCAGGGGTGATGACGATGAAGATTTTACGCAAGAAGGCTGTCTGCGAGAAGCTGGGCGAAATCAATGAAGTGACGCTTTGGCGCATCTCCCGCGCTGATCCGACATTCCCGGTATCCATCCAGATCAACAAGCGTGTCGTCGGCTGGCTTGAGCACGAGATTGATGCGTGGCTCGAACAAAAGGCCGCTGCCGCCCGCGCCGCCAGCAACAACGCTGTCTATCCCTGATCGCCGCGATCCCGCAGGCCAAGGGTCAGGATTCGACGATGCGCAGCATGGGCAGCTTGCTGGACACTGGCTTAGCAGAAGGCACGCCCAAGCGCGATCCGCTGGCGTGGATCAAGCAGAAAGCTGCCGAAGTGACGAAGCAGGCGGAGCAGCACGACGCCGCCCAAGCACTGACTCCGCGGGTGCGCCACCTGATTGATGAAGCCGTGGAGCTGGAGATCGAGCAGGCCCGCAGCGCAGGCGCTACAGGCTACATCGCGCACTTTCTGGCGCAGGCCACGCTCCCCCATACAGACCCCAAGAGCAACTACTTTGAACGCGGCACAGGCAAGCTGACCCTCTCCATCACAGCCAACCCCAAACATGGCGTGCCCTATGGCGGTCTGCCGCGCCTGCTGTTGGCGTGGATGTGTACCGAGGCCGTCCGCACAGGCAGTCCGGAGCTATCGCTGGGGCGCTCGCAGGCGGAATTTCTGGAAAAGCTCGACCTGTACAACGATGGCCGGTACATCGCCAGAGTGCGTGACCAGAGCTTGCGGCTAGTCCGCTCGCTGATCTCCGTCAGCGGCGCGGACGGGGATGCGCTGGGTATCGAAAACATCCTGATCGCCAAACGGGCATTTCTCTTCTGGAACGCCCGCGACACTGAGCAGCCCGCACTGTGGGACAGCTCAATCACCCTCAGTACGGACTTCTTCGAGAGCCTGACCCATGCTCCGGTGCCGATCAGAATGGAGGCGCTTCAAGCGCTCAAGAAGTCGCCGCTGGCGATGGACATCTACACGTGGCTGGTTTACCGCATGTTCAGTTTGAATGTGGCGACAACCAAGGGCGGCAAGCGGCTTGCTCAGGTGCCTTGGGCTGGCCTGATGATGCAGTTCGGCTCTGGCTATGCGAATACTCCCAAGGGGCTGGCTAACTTCAGGACGAATTTCCGCCTCCGGCTAAATGAAGCGCTGCTGTTCTATCCCGAGGCTCGGAACCACATCGAGGAAACGAAAGACCACCTGATCCTCACCCCCGCCCGTCTGCACATCACGGCGACCAAGAAGAAGGGATAAGCCTGTGGGTTCTCCAGGTTGTCCACGTGACATCACTAGCAAGGCTGGAAACCCTTGCCAGAACTGGCTTTGACGGCTTTTCTGCAAGTTGTCCACGTGACATCGCTAGTCATCAGTACGTGACATCACTAGCCGTTTTACGTGACATCGCTAGTCAAGATCGACGTGTGAGATCGCCTGTAAGCCCCGCTGGGACAGGGATTCAGCGAGGAGGAGAGGTCGCCCCTAGTAGTTCTGCTTTTAGGTTTTTCTAGTATTTATAAATACCTAGTAGCTACCGCCCTGCGGCTGTGGGCAATCCTTCGCTCCCGCTGGTCGCTGCGCGTCCGCCCGTGGATAACGGCAAGCCGTTACCCACCGGCCTCCTTGCGGCTACTCGTCATTCAAAGAATGACAGGCGCTACTCGGCATCGGGTGTTTTCAATATGCCTCCGGCGGCCCTGCCGGGGGCCACTCGCCGCCGTGAGGCTCGGGGAGCAGGGGTGGCGGGCTGCGCCCTTCGTCCCTGCCCCCACTCGCACAGGCTGTTCGCTGCGGTTCAGCATCAAGGGGCCGTGTCCTCGCCCTTCGGGCTGCGGGCCGCACCAACCCCTTGACCCTGCCCCTTCGCTGGAATCCCACCAGAAGTGCCCAGAATAGCCCGATATGGCGCATTCTCGGTGAAAACTATATCTACCCTGCTGCCTGCAACAAAAAACGCGCCGCGAGCCGCTCCGGCTGCTTTCCAGTAGAGCCAGTTGGCAAGGCGGGGATGGCGCGGCCTTCCCAGCCTTGTCGGCTGGCCGACAACGAGCGCAGCGAGGCGTCAGCAAGTAGCCCATCCAGCATTTGAAAAATGCGAGTAGCCCCAGCAAGGGAGCCGGTGGGCATACCTGCGTACCCGCCAGCGGCGGGGCGTCCACAGCCTTGCGCTGTGGGCGGGCAGGTTGTCCACGGGCGGACGCGCAGCGACCGGAGGGAGCGAAGGCTGTTTCCTCTCGGCTTTCCTTTGTTGTTACGTTATCATAACGTAACACGTTACGATGTTACGATGAGAAGGAGGCAGCCATGCAGCAGGTCGTCACTCAACAGGCGGTGGATGCCGCCGCTGATGCCATCATCGCCGCAGGCGGCAAGCCCACCTTCCGGCTAATCCAGCAGCGCGTCGGCGGGTCATTCACCACGCTCAAGCCGATGCTGGCCGACTGGGAGGTTCGGCGCGAGAAAGGCGAAGAGGCTGCGGTAGAAGTGCCGGACGCTCTGCTGGCACGCGGGGCAGACCTCGTGCGCAGTATCTACGCCGAGGTTGCCCAGCAGGCGCGGGTGGAATCCGAGGCGGTGCGCAAGGACGCCGAGGCCCGCGTCAGCACAATGAAGACTGAACTGGCCGAGGCAACCGAGGAAATCGCCCGGCTGGAGACGCAGGACGCCGCCCGCGCCGATGAGCTTTCCTCGCTGCGTGAGGCGAACCGGGCGCTGGAATTGAAGGTTAGCCGCCTTGAAGAGCGTGCCGAACACTCAATGCGCATGGAGGCCGAACTACGGGAAGCTCGTGCTGCTCTGGCCAAAGCCGAGCAGCAGGTGATCGACCTGCAAGGGCAGCTTGCCAAGGCTGGCGATGTTCAGCGGCAGCTTGCCAGCCTCGAAGAGCGGCTGGCAGAGGCTGGCGTTGCGCCGAAGGGTGTCAGGAAAAACAGGAGCGAGTGATGCCGACCGCCGCCGAATATCAGAAACTGGCCGACGAGCTTCGGCAGCTTGGTGCGGTGTTCACTCAGGCAATCAATCTGGGCGATCAGGAACTTGCATTGTGGGCAGCCGGGGCGCTGTCGAATGCTGCCGCCCAGCCAGCCTGGTGGGCGCGTGAGGCTGCCGAAAACGAAGCGGCGGCTGTTGCCGCCGCAGCCATTGTGAAAGCCCGGCAGGGGTAGGCTTACTGCTCCTCCATCACCTCCTGCTCGATCCGCATCTGGAGCATCGAGATGTACGCCAGCAGCGTGATTTTCTCGACGAGATCAAATCGGTCGCAGTAGATGACCAGTTCCTCACGGCGGTATTCCCGCTGTCGCCGGTAACTGGAAGGAATCAGCACGATCCGAGGTTCTGGCCGGCGTTTTCGAGGAGCGAACGGCAGCAGCTCCAAGATCACGCCTGGGCACGAGCGCATAGCCTGGACAAACCTCTGCCGTTCTTCCTTCTCCATGCAGAGACGTTCCATTACTTCAGGGTGCAGAAACACAAACATGCTACCTCCTTCCTCCGCTATTGGATGCCGCACGACATGTCGCCGCGCTACGCCCACTCACGTGCTGCGGCACTCCGCCCGCGCCTTCGCCTGCCGGTTTTCGCGGCAGCAGGGCGCAGGTGGCGGGGCGGTCAGGTAGCTCTTCGCATTCCAGCGTTACTTGCTGCATCGGGGTGGCCACAGGTGCTGCAGGCTCGTTGTCAAGCAGGGGGACGGGCATCTGGGCGCAGACGATGCCGAAAAACGCGACCGCAGCAATTGCGGGGAGGTGTTTTCTACCTATGGGCATGATGGCTTCCGCTCCTGATGATGGTGTTATGTGATGCTCGGACACGGGCAGGCTTCGTTCTTGATGGCTGCGTGGCCTGCCGGTCTAGCCACAAGTCAACCAATTCGGCGATAACCTGATCGTGCTCGCGCAACCACGACACGTGCAGCACGAGATAGCTGTCAGCGGTTTTCGTTTTCATAGGTGGGCCTTATGAGGCATCGGAACAGGAGCCAGACCAGCGGCGTCAGGTAGAGGATTGGAACCGCGATAGCGAGCACCACGGGCGCGACCAGATCATGCAGCGCCGGGTCATCCAGTTGGCGGTACTGGTAGGCGAAGGCGACCACGGACGCGATGACGCACAGCGCCCACGTAACACGCTCACGGCCAAGATGCAGCAGGGCATTACGCAGGAAAGCGGCCATCACTGCACCCCCCGTACCCACAGCATTTCCCGAACGTAGCGCCCGAACGCGCCCGGTACAAACAGGGTGCCCGTGCGCACCTGCCACGCCCGATAGCTCCAGCGGATTGCATGGACGGAGAACGGCAGGCACAGACTAAGCACGCTCAGGACAACCATCACCGGGGCACCCATCGCCAACTGCCATGCGAACATGAGGAAAACCAGCGCGGCCACCGTCCAATAAGCACGCGACTTGAGCAGGTGGCTACGGATCAGCTTGCCGCGCTCCTGATCCTGCAGGAATGCCAGACGCTGCTTGCCGCGCAGTTCCAGACGGGCGGAGACGATGCGGGCGATTTCCTGCGGATCGTGCGGGGCGAACACGCGAAAGCCGCAGTGTGCAGAGCACTCCCAGCCATACAGCGCCTGTTCGTCGGGCTGCGCATCGGCGGGCAGGTGCATGACACCGCGCCCGCACTCGGGGCATTGAGGGTGGCGCAGCGTGCGCCACAGGTCGCGGATATAGCCGTTGTTGGCCTTGAGTTGTCGCCAGCCGAGCATCGACAGCGGCATATCGACAAAGGTAAAGCGGGCTGCGCGTTTCGCGCCGTTGATGATCTTCATGCGGGTTTCCTCCGATTCTTGGCTTTCTTGGCACGGGCCAGCACGGCGTCTGCCACTGCGAGCAGGACGGCCAGCACGGCAGCGTCGGGAATCAGGTTTTGGGTGTCGGTCAGCATGGGCGGCTCCTCATGGCGTGGGGTTGTTGTCGCGGTCTGCCGCCTTCTTGGCGTGGGCAATCACCTGATCCCACCACCCTTGCAACTGGTCAGCAGTCGTGCGAGCGCGGGAGCGGACAACGCCGTTTTCCTGCGGCATCGAGTCAATCCAGCCCTTGCCGTGCATGTACTCAGCACGCTTGGCGAAATCGAGCATCATCCGGGTGCGCATGTCCTGCGGCGCGTGCTCCAGCACGCCCATTGCGCTATCGAGTGCGCAGAGCAGCGAATAGAAAGCGTTGTGCCATTTCTTGGTCTGCTGCCCGGCGTGGCGCACCTGTTCCAGCAGGTCATCGCGGGCGCGGATGGCCTCGTCACGTTCGGCGGTCAGCCGATCAACGAGCGGTTCCCATTTCTCGTCAATCTGCTTTTGCCACCGGGCGGCAGTGTCGTTTTGGCCGTCCACATAACCTGCCTCGTGGCCTTGCTCATATCCATGGCGCAGGCCGATGACGTGACCGGTCGCCTCCGCGTTGTAGTCGTATTGGCCGTTCATGCCGGTTGTCCTCCCTGTTCTGTGCCGTGGTTGATGACGCTGGAACCGTCAGCAGTCGGCGGGGTGTAGCTGTAGCGGCTGTCATACTCGGTATTGATGGCCCCGGAGCCGTTGTCATCGTCGGCAGAAAATCCGCTGATAACGCCCGCGCTGCCAAGGGCCAGCACGGTATCGGTGCCCTTGTCGGCGCTGCTCTTGCTGCGCGGCGCGGTGTCCTTCACTTCGGTGAACTCCGCGTCGGTAATGTCATTGCTGGCCCAGCGGCTGCCGACAACGCCTTGCGATCCCGTATTGACCGAACTGGACGCGGCGCTGCTGCTGCGAGCCGGGCCGCTGGCCGTTGCGGTGCTGGTCGATGCGGACGGCTTGCCGGTGTCGTGCTGGGGTGCAACGCCTTGGCTGTTGGCATTCAGCAGGCGCGGATGGTTGCCGCCGCCGCTGCGGCCACCACCGCCGCCCGTGGGACCGCTCGGGTCATTGAGGCTGCCCGCGTTGCCGGGGTCGCCGTTCAGGCGGTGAGATTTGCCGTCACTGCTTCCCGGCCTCGGCCCTGCGCCGCCTTTCACGGCGCTGGGGCCGTACATTGCTGCGTTACTACGCATCTGTTCGGTCGCTTGGCTTTCGCCCATGCTGCTGATGCCCGCGCCGATCCAGCGCAGAACGGTATCCGGCAGACTCTGCGACAACCCGAAAACCATGTACATGACCGGCAGCAGGACGAAGCCATAGACGATCAACCAGTTTTTCCACTGCAAGAACTCGACGAACCACCCGAGGCTTTCGTCGCTGGTCACGTTGGCGTTGTACATGGCCCAAAAGGCTTTGCTGATGTAGCCGATGACCGGGTTTGCCACCATCATTGCCGCGAACAGGCCAATGATGATGAGAGCAGGGCGCACGAACAGGGACAGCAGCAGCAGATAGCCCTGCGTCTGGCTGCCAACAAAGGTGCGATCCGGGGTCATGTGCATGACCGCCCACAGGGGTGCGGCGATGATCGACTGGAGCACGGCCAGAATCCAGCCAACCACGGCCACCATGAAGATGGTGTAAGGCAGGGACGGCAGGAACACGCCGAAATAAAAGGAGAGCCGCCCGAGCCACGTTGTGACCTCAGCAAGCGGCGTCAGGAAGTTATAGACCACCCAATTCAGCAGGGTATCGGCAAGCGGCGTGGCATCAACGCTGGTGCCCATGAAGGACACGCTGCCCACGGCAGCCGCCGCCGCTTTGACGCCAGACAGCGAGGTATGCACGAGCTTATCGACGGCAAATCCGGTGCTCTGCATGAGCGCCAGAACGTCGCCCGTGGTCTTGATCCGGGCGATTGCATCCACGTCGCCATCGGTGCCGATCATGGCCGAGGTGACGCGCTCCATGCCCCAGCCAACAAAGCCGCTCATGAGGCTATCGCCACGACTGCCCAGCGTGTCGATGGACAAATCTTCCATGCTGGTCGGCACCAGTGCGGCCTTGAAATCGGCGGCCCGTGGTGTCGTTGGTTTGGCGTAGCTGGCACCCGATAGCGACTTGCTAATGATGGTGTTGTAAATCGTGGTGTAGCTGGACTGTGCAAGCTGCGCGTGCGGCCCTTGCGGCAGCGTGTTGAGGTTCGGCGCGGTGGCCTGCGCGACGTTCTCCGCGTAGATGCGGCCCATTTCCTGCCGGATGCCCGACAGGCGCTGATAGAACCCCCCAGCCATTGCCCAGCCGTCCGCCGTGATGTCATTCACGTACTGCTGCATGATCGTTGTCAGGGTGCTATCCGCCGCGATCTGTGCGGTCAGGCTGGCCGTCAGGGTGCTTTGCGCCTGATTCACAATCTGATTGAAACGGTCGCTCTGGACGCTCTCCCAGCCCGGATCATTGATCGTGGCGGGCCATTGAGCCACCCACGCCTCAATGTCGGTCATGACCTTGTTGATAGCCGTGGCCTTGGCGTTTAGCGCCGCAACGCGGATGGCGCTCATCGCTGCCGCGTTGTCCTGAATCTTGGCCGGGTCAAAAACGCTCGCCTTTGCTGCCGTGGTTTCGGCGGCAATGGCGACGGGTGCGCTGTAGTTGTAAACCTTCACGCTGCCGCACAACGGCACGGCCCCGCCCAGGTTCGTTGTGGCGTTGCGATCCCGTGCCAGATAGATCAGCGCCTTTTTGCCGTCGCCTTCTGCAATGGTCTGGTCCGGTGCGCTGGCCGCGCTGATGTTCGGCGTGCCGCCGCCGAAATCCGCGAACGAGGCATTCACGGTGCGCTTGCACCATGCCACGGCCAGATATTCCTGCGCGAACTGCCGCACGTCATATAGCGGATAGTTCGGGTTTGGCTTTGCTCCACTGCCCAAGCCCATCTGGGCGCTTACGCTGGTTGCTGCGCCGCTGATGATGCCGGTCTGAATGCCGATGTTGAACAGCTGTTTGCAAAGCCCACACCCCACAGGCCGAACATCAAAACAATCAACTGGATGAAGCTAAAGCCACTTGTGCTGGGCAGCAGCACCGACCCCCCGGCCACGATCCGAACCGGCGTCCAGAGGGACGACCAGTTGCGGCCCATCGCTTCGCCTTCGCTGGCCGTCTGCGTCACACCCATGACGGCGACGTAAGACACGATCAGCGAGGCCACGACCAGCAGGCCGCTATTGAACACCGACATGATGGACGCGATGACAGACACGCTGGCGTCTATCGTGTCCGGGTCTGCGCCTTGGGTCAGCTTCTCGATGACCGGCCCGAAAATCCATTGCAAGACGCCTACCGAAACGTCTGTGCATGGCCCTGATGGATCGCATGGCGAAAACGGCATTGAAGGATCGGTGGCGGCCATCTAGTGTGCTCCTTCCTGATAGCGGGAATTCTGGATGGGCGTGGCTGCCGCATCGAAATCGCTCTCGTCGTCATCGTCGTCATCCGTGGGCTTGCGCCGCTTGCGAGCGGCTGCACGCTCAGTCAGCACCTCATCACCTCGTCGCTTGTATTTCTCGAATACCGCGCTGGGCCAAGTGCCATCGCGGTCGCGCTGTTCCGCAGCTTCGAGCATGAGACCGAGCACGAAGCCGGGGTCGGCTTCCAGCAGTCCGGCAATCTGCGCCAGGCCGCCCACCGCATACTTGCGCTGGTTGATGTAGGTTCGCCTTGCGGCCTTCTGCGCCCGGCGCTGAGCCTCCTTCAACTCTTCAAGCCGCTTTTTCTGTCGCGCCACCGTGGCTGCCAGAGCAGCTATTTCCCGCTCACGCTGCTCTGCCAGTTCGCTGGCCGGGCGGCGTCCCCGTCCTCGCTTCTGTTCCTCTTCCTGCTGCACGTTCGTTCTGCTCCATGTGGCATGTCTCAGGCCGAACTATCAGTTAGCAATAAAGTTGCGTCAAGGTGTGCGATCCAATGAAAAATATGGTCTATTCTCCATGTCAGACAATGATCGGATCACTGCAATCGCAGGCGGCACAAGTGCCTTTTGCCCATGCTATGCAAGGACTGTAGTCCATTAAAGACTACAAATTATTTTTGATGCTCGTCGCTTGCGAGCAACTGCGGACGTGCCGCCATCGAGATTTCAACTTGCAGGCTCGCTGCCAATAAATACTATTTTCTGAGGACAGAAACGCGCCTTAGCGGTATCATTTTTGTGTGTCTCGTGCGCCTCGCATGGGGCCAAGATGGTGGCGGTTTTCATCTGTTGCGCCTGCCGCAACAGCGCAGTTACGCATCGCTGCGCGACGCCTGCGCAAGGGGCTGTGCCCCTTGACCCCCTTCAAGCTGCTTTCAATGGGGGAGACGGTGCCAACAGCTTTTCAATGGAGGTGGCGGCATGTATCGGCTGGAGCTGAACTACATATCCCGCGACGGCGGCAAGAAGGGCAAGCAGCGGGATGCCGCCAAACAAGGCCACGGCTTTTCGTCCACAGCCGCCGCTGCCTACCGCAGTGGCGGCATCGTCACGGACTACCGCACGGGTGAGGTTCACGACTACACGCGCAAGCGCCGGATCGGCCATACGGAAATCGTTGTACCACCCGGTGCGCCGTCCTGGGCGAGTCACCGAGAGGCACTATGGAATGCAGTCGAAGCCGCCGAGGCTCGGAAAGATGCGAGATTGGCACATGAGTTCATCGTGGCACTGCCGCATGGACTCACGAAGGAGCAGGAAATCGACATGGTGCGCGACCTTGCTCAAAGCGTGGCTGACCGGCACGGCTTGCCGGTTGACTGGGCAATCCACGGCGACGATCCGAAGACTTGGGATGGCTCCTCGAAGGCTCTTGTCGGCAGCCACGCGCATCTGCTCATGCCGCCACGCGCACTGACACCAGACGGTTTTTCCAAGGTCAAAGGCAGAGACTTCACTGACCGGAAATTGGGGCCGAAGACGCTCCGTTACTGGCGCGAGCAATGGGCGCTGATCGGCAACAAGCATCTGGAACGGGCGGGATTGGAGGAGCGGTGGGATCACCGCACGCTGTCAGTGCAGCGCGAAGATGCACTGGAGCGAGGCGATCTAGCCACCGCTGAGGAATTAGACCGCCTGCCCGGCGTACACCTTGGCGCTGCGGCTACCGCGTTGGAGCGCCAGGGGATCGATACCTACTGGGGCAACCTGAACCGGATCATCCTTGCCCAGAATGCGGAGCGCAGGCTGGGGTACGAGAGCAAGCGCATTGAGGAGTCGATTGCGGTTCTGGAACGCCGTCTGGCGGAACTGCGGGCCGCGCAGGTGGCTGACGCTACTCAGCCGGAGCGCAGCGATGATGACCCCCGCTGGGCAGTGTTTGAACGCACCTTCATGGATGCCGCCCAGTTTGAGCACGGCCTTAGCTTGACTGGGCTAGCGGCTCCGTTGGCCGGACTCAAGTCTCGCTTCGCCGCGTACATGGATACCGCTGCGGAGCAAGGCATGACGCCGGAAATGTTCGCTCAAGCCTGCGCAAAAGGCATGGCCGAACAGGAGAGCCGGGCTATGCAGGAAGAGGCGGCGAGAGATACCGATCCCAAACCGCCACAAGAGGACTCCCCCAATGCCGCTCCGGCCCCATGATGCGGTCGGGGATGGTGGCAACAGTGTGGAAAGACTGTGGTGGCATGGTGTCAATGATGACGGCAACAAGGTGGTGACATGGTGGAAAGATGGTGGCGGGATGTTGGCAATACAGTGGCAACACTGTGGCGGCTGCGTGTGCGCATGGTGGTAATAGCGTGGCACTTCACCACAATGCAGCCACATTCCCGCCACCACCCTTTGCCGATCAGGGAGGGTTGCGCATGAGAGTCTGGGCGTTTGACGAGAACCGGGCTGACTTTGTAGAGGCGTCGACGGAGCGGATGAGCGCTGATCCGACCGGGTGCTACATCATCCGGCGCGGTGATGATGTGCTCGTCTGCGAACACGGCCAGGAACGGCCCATGCCTGAGCGGCTGACCGTGGCTGGGGTGCCATTCGATCGGGAGCAGTTCGAGGATGTGCATACCCTGCCTTTGCGGGCAGAGATGGAACAAGACGGGCAGTGGGCGCGGGCGCAGTTGCAGGCCCGAGACCGTAGCGAAGTCAGCCTGCCGCTGGAGCTGCCGATCTGGGTTACAAAAACACCGCTGTCCATCGAGGACATGAACGAGATAGCGGCGGCAGGCTGGGCGGGGAAGCTGGGCGACTCCGAGGGCAAGGCGTGATCCCGTCGCCCGTCTGCGGGCATTTGTTTGTGTTTCATCGTAGCCCTGCCGACTGTTCAGAAAACAGTGGTTTTCTGAACGCCCGTGGCCAGCACTCGTTCGTCTGTCCAAAATGCCATTAGGTTGTTAAAATTTCCGTCAATTTTTCAAAGTCCGCCAAACATGCGTTTGCTGGACAGATTCATGTGCGACGGAAGCGAACGGCATGGGGCAACGCATCGGGTACGCCCGAGTTTCGACAGATGACCAGAACCTTGACTTGCAGCATGACGCGCTGCATCGGGCTGGCATTGCCGACGGCTGCCTGTACTCCGACACCGCCAGCGGCAAAGATGCCGAGCGCAAAGAACTGGCCGCATGCCTGAAAGCCCTGCGCGAGGGCGACACCCTCGTGGTTTGGCGTCTTGACAGGCTGGGGCGCAGCCTGCCCGACCTTGTGCGCATCATCGGTGAGCTAGAGAAGAAGGGCGTCGGTTTTGAAAGCCTCACCGAAAAAATCGAAACAAGTAGCGCAGCGGGCAAGCTGGTTTTCCATGTTTTCGCCGCACTCGCCGAGTTCGAGCGCAACCTGATCCGAGAACGCACCCGAGCAGGGCTTGTGGCTGCTCGTGCCCGTGGCCGGTCGGGTGGCCGCAGGCCAAAGCTGACACCTCAGCAGGTCAAAGAGATCAAGCGACTTATGTCTGATCCGACCATTCCGGTCAGCCAGATCGCTGAACGCTACAACGTATCCAGAACGACTATCTACAAGGTCGCACCACGCCGGGAGCCGGGAGTGGTCGAGGCCCAGCCAGTGAAGAAAAAACCATGATCCGTGACATTCTCCAGCAATACAGGAACGAATCCGCTTTCAACCGTGACCTAGGCGATCGCTTCGAGCGGCTGATGCGTGCCTACCTCAAGCTCGACCCGCAGTACCTTGCATTGTTTGAAGATGTCTGGCTCTGGAAGGACTGGCCGCAGCGGGAAGCCCTTGGCTACAAGTTGCCGGACACCGGTATCGACTTGGTGGCGAAGCTGCGCGATGAGGATGGTTATTGCGCGATCCAGTGCAAGTTCTACGACTCCCCGATTCCAATGGGCGATCTGGGTAACTTCTTCACCCTCTCCGGTAAGGGTGGCTTTACCCAGCGACTTATCGTGGCAACTGCGCCGCTCTCCAAGCACGCGGCGGATGCCCTGGAAGGCCAGACCATTCCGGTCGAACTGATGACCTTGGAGGACTTGGAAGCCTCCCCGATTGACTGGTCACAGTTCTCGCTGGACAAGCCCGATCAACTGCGCAAACTGCCCAAGAAAGACCCTCGCCCGCATCAGAGCGAAGCCTTGATTGATGTTACCAAAGGCTTTCAGGCCCACGACCGTGGCAAGCTCATCATGGCCTGCGGCACAGGCAAAACCTACACCTCGCTCATCATCGCCGAGCAGATGGTTAAGCCGGGCCAGAACATCCTGTTCCTAGTGCCATCCATCGCGCTGCTGTCGCAGACGTTGCGGGCGTGGACAGCCGATGCCAGTGTGCCGTTGCGCTGCTTTGCTGTGTGCTCGGATAGCAAGGCCAGCCGCAATGAAGAGGACATGCGCATCTACGAACTGGCTTATCCGGCCACGACGAATGCAAACAAGCTGGCGGCCTCCCTCACCGCAACGCAGGACGAGAGCGCCATCACAGTGATCTTCTCGACCTATCAGTCCATCGAAGTGGTACATCAGGCGCAGCAGAAAACCGGCATGGCGTTCGACCTGGTGGTGTGCGATGAGGCTCACCGCACTGCGGGCTATACTGCTCCCGGCGAAGACCATTCCGCATTCGTGCGCGTCCATGACAACGCCTACATCAAGGCAGGCAAGCGGCTTTACATGACCGCCACGCCGCGCATCTACGCCGAAGCCAGCAAGAGCAAGGCCGAAGAAAACGATGTGCAAGTGTTCTCGATGGACGATGTGGCCACCTTCGGCCCGGTGTTCCATCAGCTTCGCTTTGATGAGGCTGTCCGGCGCGATCTGTTGTCCGACTACAAGGTGCTGGTGATCGCTGTTGATGAGTTGCACGTCAGCAGGGTGCTCAACAAGCGCATCGCCGACAGCGGCGATGAACTCAAGCTGGATGACGCGGTGAAAATCGTCGGCTGCTGGAACGGCCTGGGGAAACACGTCGCCGCCGAGGATGGCATGGATGTCAGTGTCGATCCTCAACCGATGCGCACTGCCATCGCCTTCGCGCAGTCGATCAAGCACTCCAAACTGCTGACCGCCGAATTCGAACGCATCTCCGACGACCTCGGCGACCAGATCGACTATCTCCCCGCACTGGAGGCCAAACACGTCGATGGCACCATGAACGTGGTCGAGCGCAACCAGAAGCTCTCCTGGCTCAAGGACAACATCGGCAAGGAAGAGCCGGTATGCCGCATCCTGACCAATGCCCGCTGCCTCTCCGAAGGCGTGGATGTCCCGGCGCTGGACGCTGCCATTTTCCTGAACCCCCGCGATTCCGTGGTGGACGTGGTGCAGTCGGTCGGTCGCGTGATGCGCAAAGACCCGGCTGGTCGCAAGAAGTACGGTTATGTGATTTTGCCCATCGGTATTCGCAAGGACACCTCGCCCGAAACGGCACTTGATGACAACAAGAAATACCGCGTGGTCTGGCAAGTGCTCAACGCTTTGCGTGCCCACGATGACCGGCTGGACAAGCAGTTCGCCACCATCGACCTGACAGGCAAAGGCAATGGCGTAGTGAACGTCATCGGCGTGGGCGGCGGCAACGAGAAAGCCGATGCCTTCGGCGGAGAGCAGCTTGGCTTTGCCTTCGATCCAGAGGAACTCGGCAAGTGGCAGGACGCCATGTTTGCCAAGATCGTCACCAAGTGTGGCAATCGCCGCTACTGGGAAGACTGGGCGAAAGACATCGCCGAGATTGCCGACCGTCACCAGATGCGCATCCGCGCCTTGCTGGAAAAACCGTATTCCAAGGGCAAGAAAGCGTTTGACGAGTTCCTCAAAGGTGTCAGGAAGAACCTCAACCCCAGCGTCAGCCAGAACGACGCTATCGAGATGCTGGCCCAGCACATCATCACCAAGCCGGTGTTCGACGCGCTGTTCGAGGGCTACGCCTTTACCAGCAAGAACCCCGTGTCGCAGTCCATGCAGAAAATCATGGACATCCTCGAAGCGCAGGCGCTGGACAAGGAGCACGAGACGCTGGAGGGCTTCTATGCCAGCGTGCGCGAACGGGCATCCGGCATCACCGACCCGAAAGGGCGGCAAAAGATCATCATCGAGCTGTACGACAAGTTCTTCAAGACCGCTTTCCCGCGCATGGTCGAACGGCTGGGCATTGTCTACACCCCGGTCGAGATCGTGGACTTCATCCTGCACAGTGCCGATGCCGCCCTCCAGGCACACTTCGGCACCCGGCTGGCTGACCAGAACGTCCACATCCTTGACCCCTTCACCGGCACAGGCACGTTCCCCGTGCGGCTGATCGAAACGGGGCTGATTCCGCCTGACAAGCTGCCCTACAAGTACCGCCACGAGATGCACGCCAACGAGATCGTGCTGCTGGCCTACTACATCGCGGCCATCAACATCGAGGAAGCCTTCCATCGCGTCACCGGGCTGGAATACGAGCCGTTCCCCGGCATCGTGCTCACCGACACCTTCCAGATGAACGAGCCGCAGACCGGCGATCTGGATGAAGGCTTGCCAGAAAACCACAAGCGTGCCGATCAGCAGAAAGCGCGGGATATAAGGGTGATCGTTGGGAACCCGCCGTATTCGGTTGGTCAGGATAATGCCAACGACAATAACCAGAACCTGAAATACACCAGGCTGGATGGCCGCATTGCCTCGACCTATGCGGCGTACTCTACCGCGACCAACAAGAACAGTCTGTACGACTCCTACATCCGGGCTTTTCGCTGGGCATCCGACCGTATCAAGGATGAGGGCATCGTCTGCTTTGTGACCAACGGTGGCTGGATCGACGGCAACACGATGGATGGCTTCCGCAAGACCTTGCAGAACGAGTTCGCGGACGTGTATGTGTTCAACTTGCGTGGGAACCAGAGAACTACCATTGGAGAACTATCCCGGAAAGAGGGAGGAAAAATATTCGACTCTGGCTCTCGCACACCGGCCGCCATTACCCTGCTCATCAAACGCAAAAACCATCAGGGCAAGGCCGCGATCCATTACCACGACATTGGCGACTATCTCAGCCGTGAGCAAAAGCTGGAGATCGTCAGCAGCTTTAGCAGTTACCAGCAGGTGCCGTGGCAAACCCTGGAGCCTAACGAGTACCACGACTGGATCAATCAGCGCAGCGGAGATTTCAATGCCTTCGTTCCGCTCAATGATGAGCCGGATGCAATATTTGCATTCCGTTCTCGCGGTGTCGAAACCAGCCGTGACGCTTGGGTTTACAACTCAAGCAGAGCAAGTCTCGAAACCAACATCGGGCGCATGATCGACTTCTATAACGATCAGCTTGCGTTGCATGGGGATGCTGTTCAGTTGGCGAGTTCGGCTAAAGATAAGGAAAAAGCAGCTAGCCAGCTGATCGACACCAATCCTAAGAAGATTAAGTGGACGAGCAGCCTAATGGCAGATTTTTGCCGCACCAAGGCAGCGAAGTTTTCTCAAGCCAATATCACCCATGCGCTATATAGGCCATTTTTTAAAACATGGCTGTATTACGACCCGCAGTTTAATCACCGTTACAAGGAAAAATTTCATCCTCTTGGTGGACGCTCAAATATTTCAATAATGGTGACCGGCACCGGGACACCAACCGCTTTTTCTGCGTTGATCACGAAAGTTCTACCCGATCTCCAAGGGCCTGCGAAGTGCCAATGCTTTCCTTTGCACTGGTACGAAAAAGCTACCGACACCAACCCACAAGGTGGCCTTGGTTTTGATGGCCAAGAGGCAGGCACCCCCGACGCCAATGGCTACATCAAGCGTGACGGCATCACCGACGTGGCACTGGCCAACTTCCGCCAGCACTACAGCGATGAGTCGGTCACCAAGGAAGACATCTTCTACTACGTCTATGGCGTCCTGCATTCGCCAGAATACCGCGAGCAGTATGCCGCCGATCTCAAGAAGGTGCTGCCCCGCACTCCCTATGCGCCGGACTTCAAGGCATTCAGCCAAGCGGGGCGCAAACTTGCCGACCTGCATCTGAACTACGAAACGGTGGAGCCGTGGCCGGTGCAGGAGGATGCCAAGCCCAAGGGCGATCTCAATGACCTTGCCTACTACCGCGTCGAGAAAATGCGCTTTGCCTCGCTGGGCGGCAGAAACAAGGACAAGAGCGTCATCGTCTTCAATAGCCGCATTACCCTGCGCGGCATCCCGCTGGAAGCCTACGACTATGTGGTCAACGGCAAGAGCGCCATCGAGTGGGTCATGGAACGCTATCAGGTCTCGACCGACAAGGACAGCGGTATCAAGGATGACCCCAATGACTGGTGCCGCGAGCACAACGACCCGGCCTACATCCTCAATCTCGTCAAGCGTGTTATTCGGGTGAGCATGGAGACAGTTGCAATTGTTTCCGCACTTCCGGCAATTCAGTAGGGCAATGGCTTCCTTTTTATCAATATAGATTCTATCCAGAGCAGTAGGCTGCAAACCGATCAATAAGGAGAAAGAATGTCAGCAGAAAACGAGAACACTGCGAAACTTGCTGAGGTTGCAGCCACTGAACTATTTAGTGAATTTTTTTGGGAGCGAAGCGGGCCGACCAATCACGATTGGCCATGCGAGGATCAAGAGCGCCACGATGTAAAGACGCATCCTTGTGATGTCGTATATTACTACGATGAGCCCTATTCGCCAGTCAGAACTTACGTTCATTGCGATCTAAAGAGCTACGCAAAGGGAACCATTCGGCCCGCCTCTGTAAAAGCGGCAGTTGAGAGCTTGGCAAAACAAGTGGCATGTGCAGAGAAAAGCGATAGCTGGCGCGACTTGCATGGTCACGATCATGTAACTGCCTCAATCTGTGGCCTGCTGTTTGTCTACAATCATGATGGTGAGTATGAGGCAGATTTTCAGAAAAATCTTATAAGCATCAGCCCTGAGTCTCTTCAACTTCCTCGTGGCTCCAAATTGTTTGTATTGGGGCCAAAAGAAATATTCTGGTTGGATAATATAAGAGACGAAATACAGCGAATGCGTGGGAAGAGGCCGGCAGAACTTCCCTCGCATGAATTCTGTTCTTTCTATCACCCGCAACTCGTCAGGAGAGCAAACCTGCAAGTCAGAACGGCCAAGGCTGCTACTCTTGAAATGCTCACCTCTCCAATCATCATTTTGGAGCACCGCGATCCGAAAGGAAGTGCCAAGCGCGGGGTGGTCGTCTTCTACTCAAGGAAAGGCGAGACAGCGGACGAGTTCATGTATCTCATTGATACACTCAGGAAATACGAGCTTTTAGACGACAACACGTCAGTCACGATCAAGACGCTTGGCGCGTCGCCAATTTCCTCGCCGACATTCCAGCGTGCGCAGCAGCAGTATATTGAAGGCATCAACATAAATGCCACAAAGACTGATCTTGCTGCTTATGTTAATGCGATCAAGTATGAGCCGATGAACAAAGTTAAAAGCACATACTCCGCCATTGACTTGGGGACATGGTAATGACTGAATTTCTCGACCACCTTAGCGCAAACGACAATGATATTTATGATCTTCTGATCTCTGGGAAACAGAGGCTTACGGCATCTGTTCTCCGAGAGTTGGCGAGAGATCGAGGGATTTTTTACTCACCAGAAGATAGTCGCGAAGAACTAGCCGATCGACTTTCACTTCTTCCTCACGACTTCCATGATATTGCAGGAATCGTGCAAAAGCGTGAACCAGCTCATCGCCGCGAAAAAGCCACTTTTGTTCGACTTGGCACTCAATTGTCAGTCGAAGAAATGAAAGAAGCTGCCGCTGCCTATGCTGAAAAGGTTGGAACAAACGAGCAGGTCACACATAGATCAAAAGGTGGCACAGGGTATTCTGTCGATGTCACTTATGACGAGTTCAACCACACCAGAACGCGCTTACTACAGCGTGAGCGCCATGAGGCAAGCATTGAATTCTTCGTTGAAAATGGCCAGACGGTTGCAAGACTGCCTGCAACGGACAAGGCAAAGCGCGTTTTTGCCGCCATCAAGGAGACTGTCGAACAAAAGCGAAAGGAAAAAATATCAGAAGACAAAATTGAGCTTACCGGCCTGACTACTCCTGCCCTGCGCTCCAAATTCTTTACTCGGCTGATTTCCTCGCTTCCTGGCTATAAGCTGAAGAATGTGATGAACCTAAAGGTCTCATCACTTGAATGCAGAGATGATGAGGATGTTCTTGATCTAGAAGAGGATTTGGAAGACGACGCGTCCAAAGAGATGTTCGCTGCTGTTGTTCACAGTATGGCACTATCCGGCCAAAATCTCGTCCAATCGCAAGAGTACAAAGACCTCACGTCTCGCGGATTTTTCATCACCTCGATCACGTGGCGATCCGAATATGAGCGCGAGCCTAACGATATTGTCCAATTTGACGCAGGTTTTGAAGACCGAAAAACAGGAACGGGCTTCAAGTATCAAGTGCAAGGCGCATTTCGTGCGCACAAAGGTACGCACAGAAAAACCATTGTCCATGTGTCTGACTTGGAAAGAACAAAGCTCTTTTCCATTCTGGAAGATACAGCAAGAAAGGTTTTATCCGATCTTCTGAGTGAAGCAGAAGAAGAGTCACTTGACGAACCCAAGGAGTGACGATGAAAAGATTTCGTTGGTTTAAGGTTGAGTGGCCTTCATCCATTAGAACCCTTGCTAAACGCATCGCCAAGCGTCCTTTCAACGAAGAGTCTGGGCACGGGTTTTTTGTTGACCGCGTTCGAGATGACTTTTTGGAAGCTCGCTACGTAGAGAAAATTGAATATACGGACATCGTGACAGATCCTTTTGGCAATGAGCTAAAGTTTGATCGCGTGGAGTTTCGGCACACTATTTTTCGAGCCTCGTCATTCGCTCCTGGCTTAGAGTTGATTGATCCCCCCAGGAGCGTTCAAGCATTAATGAATCGTCTTTCAGAGGCGGTCGATTTCGAGGTTGCGATAACTCCTGTATCACTTGATGTGCTGAAGTGGGCTACCTTATTTCAGGAATCTGGGAGTGTCTCAGCGGAAATTGATTCTTTGCAAATCGGGGCGCTGGAGATTGAAAAAGGCATTGTGGCAAAGGTGCTGGTCAAGGGCGACCGAGATGTACGTGCGGCATGTGACGTACTTACCCATGACCGAAAATTTTCTATAGAGAAGGTTCAACTTCGCCTTTCTAATCCTTATCGAAAAACAACAGTTGTGCTTTCTGGCACAGGCGCTGCGGTATTCAGCTCAGATACCTTGGCCGAAGAGCTTTTGTCTCCGCTGCGGATAGCACTGACTGGTGCCATGCAATTGGCCAGTCAATCGTGAGGAGGAGTATCACGGCCACAAAAATGGCTCCGGATGTACTTCACCGCTTACTCTTGTGCTTGGCTTTGGATACGCCTTTTTCAGCGGTGAAATCCGGCAGCGCCGCCATCCGTTCATGCATTTCTTCCTGCTCGGCAGTCAGCATTGGATCATCGTAGGGGCTTGCGACAAGATCATCCGGCGTCGGCGTTTCGCTCTTCGATGGACGCCCTCGTGATCGACTTGGCCTTGGGTGTTTTGCCTTTTCCAGCGCTTTGACCAGCACATCAAGGGCATCCCAAATCCGTTCGGGCCGGACTGGCTTCACCCCGGCAGCCAGTGCTTTTGCCGCCCATCCTATGTGCTCGGCAGCGTGCAGCAAGTGGTATTTTTGCTTGTACTCAACAAGCTGCCGGTCTCTCTCGGCCATCCATTCCCTGAACTCTTCACGCTCGGCGTCAGTCAGGATGGCTTCCATGTCAGGCGGCAGTGCCGTTGCCCAGCGATCTACCGTGCCGATGATGACCTGCTTGGAGCGCCGTTTCTCGGAGTCATAGGCGTAGCGTAGCAGCGAGACGGACTTGCCCTGCTTGATCTGCCCATCTCTGCCCTTGTAGGTCTGCACCCGAATCTGCATGAGTCCTGCTCGCCTTATCTGCTGACTTTCAAGATGATAAGGCGACTTTACCGATCAGCGGAAGTCCTTCTGTTACTCCACTAACTTGATGCCGTTAAACTCAGGCATTTCACGCAGGAAAAGCCGGAAGTTCTCAGCATCCCCCGCCATAACTGGTATTTTCCCCTCTGAAAACACCACCTTCTCTTCGTCAGGATCTGTCAGCATCTGAAGGCCCAGCTTGACGATGGCGGCGGCTGTACCCCAATGCAGCTTCTTCGCATCGGCTTCCAGCATGGCGAACATCACGCAGCGCATGGCGGTCGTCACATTGCGCTCATCCACATCCCAGTCATTGCGTGTGCTGAGCGGGATTCCGAACATGGAAAGCGTGTTGGCAATGCTTTTCGCTGTCCGCCGTTTCCGCAGCCGCACGATGTCCGCCTGTTCGCCCTTGATGACGCGGCCCAGCGCATCGGCATCATTGGCCAGTTCCTCCAGGGCGTACAGACGGGTTGAGAGCGGGATGCTCTCGCTGTAGTTGAAGTCCAGGCTGGCGGCGTCCTTCGCATCGAGACGGCCAAGCGCAGCCCTCAGCCGACGGGCGTCGGATGCCGCCTTCTCAAGCGCCCGGATACGCGAAGTATCGGGCGGGGTATCGGTGATGCTCCAGCCATTTGCCAGCCACCGGAAAAGCAGCTTTTTTTGGTCATGAGGCAGCTTCCTGACTGACTCACAGTGCAGGATACTTTTCACCAGTGCGAAGCGGAGCCGACGCCGCTGGTCAGCCTTTGCCATTGAGCGCCTCCTGCTTCCAGAGTTCGAGCTTGTCCGCCCACGCTTGCATCATGCTCCGCCGCTCGTCGAGGTAGGTGGCATGGTTGTAGGTGCGGCGCACCGAGTTGGGTTCTGCATGGGCAAGCTGCGCCTCGATAGCGTCCGGGCGATAGCCCATTTCATTCAGGCGGGTGCTGCCCGTGGTTCTTGTGCCATGCGGGCTGTAGGTGCCGCTCCAGCACAGCACCTTGAGTGCCTGCCGGATCGAATGCACCGACATCGGCCTGTTGCGGTCGTCTCTGCCGGGGAAGATATGTGTCCTGTCTCCGCTGATGGCGTGCAGGCGGCGCAGCATGTCCACCGCCTGCGTCGGTAACGGCACCACATGCTCGCGGCGGGCTTTCATGCGCCGGGCAGGGATCGTCCAAAGCGCGGCATCGAGATCGAATTCAGTCCATTCCGCTTCTGCCGCCTCGCTCGGGCGTGCCAGTGTCCACCACATCAACTGTATGCAGAAATTGACCTGATAGCCGCAGCGGTGGTTGTCGAAGTCATTAAGCAGCTTGCCGATCTGCGCCGTGGTCAGTGCGGTTTTGTGCTGCGTCTTGTTGGCAGGCAGCGCCTTGCGAACGGGCCAGACGGGATCGTTGTCTGCCCGCAAGGTCGCAACAGCCAGTTCAAAGACGCTAGACATGGTGCGCTTGGCTTCGGCGGCGACGGTCGGCGCACCGCGTTTCACGGTCTTGGTAAGGATGTCGAGAACGTGCGCAGGGGTGATGTCGCGCACCGGGAGTTTGCCAATGCTAGGGAAGACCACCCGCTCCAGCATGTCCAGACGGCGCTTCTTGGTGATGTCCTCCCAGTCCCGCAGGGCCAGCCATTCCTTGGCAACAGCCTCGAAGGTGTTGGCGGAATCTTGTTCGCGCTTCAGGCGCTCAAGCTGCCGATTCTGAACGGGATTGATGCCCTGCTTGACCAGCTTCCGCGCCTCCTCGCACCTGTCACGGGCTTCGGCAAGGCTGACGGCGGGGTAGTCGCCGAGTGCGAACCATGACCCCTTGCCCGCTAGCTTGAAGCGGTAACGCCAAGCCCTCACCCCATTGGGCTTCACTTCGAGGTAGAGGCCCCGAAGGTCATTTAGGCGGTAAAGCTGCTCCTTCGGTTTGGCAGCACGGCAGTGGGCATCTGTAAGCACGGTGTCGCAGGATCGGCGAAGAGGGACGATGGGGAGATCATATACACCTTTCTCTGCCTCGTCCAATTCGCATATACACCAGCGTAGTCACTTTACGCGGGTAAGGCCGGGCAACGAAATGCAATCTATAGAAACGAAAAACCCCGGATTTTCCGGGGCTCTGTCGCTGTATCAGGGCTTCAAAGTAATGATATGAAATCCTGAGAAATGGCTTGCTTGGGTCAGACGTTGAAGCGGAAATGCATCACGTCGCCGTCCTTGACGATGTACTCCTTGCCTTCCAGGCGCCATTTGCCCGCTTCCTTGGCGCCGGCTTCGCCCTTGTAGGCGATGAAGTCGTCATAGGCGATGACTTCGGCGCGGATGAAGCCTTTCTCGAAGTCGGTGTGGATCACGGCGGCGGCCTGCGGAGCCGTGGCGCCGACCTTGACGGTCCAGGCGCGGACTTCCTTGACCCCGGCGGTGAAGTAGGTCTGCAGGTTGAGCAGCTCGTAACCGGCACGGATCACGCGGTTCAGGCCCGGCTCTTCCATGCCCATGGTCTCGAGGAACATCTGCATCTCTTCGAGATCGTCCAGTTCGG
Organism: Stutzerimonas sp. CXK-1; assembly: GCF_057738225.1. Lineage (NCBI taxonomy): Bacteria > Pseudomonadati > Pseudomonadota > Gammaproteobacteria > Pseudomonadales > Pseudomonadaceae > Stutzerimonas > Stutzerimonas sp. CXK-1. The sequence goes on from NZ_CM173217.1 coordinate 1,042,965, forward strand.
CGATCTCGGCCTCGATCTTGTTGCATACCGGCACGACGATGGCGCCTTCTTCCTCGGCGATGGCGTTGACCACGTCCAGGTGCGGGTTGTTCTCGAAGCCGTCCTCGGCGACGTTGGCGATATACATCACCGGCTTGGTGGTCAGCAGATGGAAGGTCTTGGCCAGGCGCTTCTCTTCGTCGCTGAAGTTCTTCAGCAGGGAGCGGGCCGGCTTGCCCTCGGTCAGGTGTGGGATCAGCTTTTCCAGCAGCGCCTTCTGCGCCACTGCTTCCTTGTCGCCGCCCTTGGCGGTGCGGGCGACGCGCTGCAGCTGCTTCTCGCAGCTGTCGAGGTCGGCCATGATCAGTTCGAGGTCGATGATCTCGATGTCGCGCTTGGGATCGACGCTGTTGGCGACGTGGATGACGTTCTCGTCTTCGAAGCAGCGCACCACGTGGGCAATGGCGTCGGTCTCGCGGATGTTGGCGAGGAACTTGTTGCCCAGGCCTTCACCCTTGGAGGCACCGGCGACCAGGCCGGCGATATCGACGAACTCCATGGTGGTCGGGATTACCCGCTCCGGCTTGACGATGGCGGCCAGCGCGTCGAGGCGTGGATCGGGCATCGGCACGATGCCGCTGTTCGGCTCGATGGTGCAGAACGGAAAGTTCTCCGCTGCGATGCCGGACTTGGTCAGCGCGTTGAACAGGGTGGATTTGCCGACGTTGGGCAGACCGACGATGCCGCAGTTGAATCCCATGGTGATCTTGCCTCGGAGTTAGGTTCAGGCCTTCTGGCTGTGCAGGCGCTGCATGGCGCGCGTCCAGTCGCCGGCCAGGATTTCCGGCACGATGTCCAGCGCGAAATCGATGCTGGCGTCGAGCTTTTCGCGCTCGGCCTGCGGCGCGCGACCGAGCACGTAACCGCTGACCAGGCTGGCGTGGCCGGGGTGGCCGATGCCCAGGCGCAGGCGGTAAAAGCCGTTCTGGTTGCCGAGCTTGGCGATGATGTCGCGTAGCCCGTTGTGCCCGCCATGGCCGCCACCGAGCTTGAGCTTGGCAACGCCGGGGGGCATGTCGAGTTCATCGTGGGCGACCAGGATGGACTCGGGAGGAATACGGTAGAAGCCAGCCAATGCCGCCACCGCCTGACCGCTGCGGTTCATGTAGGTGGTGGGAATCAGCAGGCGAATGTCTTCGCCGCGGTGGCTGAACTTGCCGACCAGGCCGAAGTACTTCTTGTCGGCACCCAGGTGCACGCCCTCGCGGGCCGCCAGGCGCTCAACGAAAAGGGCCCCCGCGTTATGCCGGGTCTGGTCGTATTCAGGGCCTGGATTACCCAGGCCGACGATCAGTTTCACGGCAGTCACGACAGGGGCCCTTCCTCAGGCGTGCGCGAGATTACTCGGCAGCGCCTTCTTCTTTGGTGTCATCCTTGTTCACGCGCGGAGCATGAACGTTGGCAACCGGCAGGTCGCTGCCGTGGGCCAGGGAAACCAGCTCAACACCCTTCGGCAGCTTGAGGTCGGTCATGTGCAGGACCTGGCCGACTTCGACGTTGGCCATGTCGACTTCGATGAACTCAGGCAGATCCTGCGGCAGGCAGGACACTTCCACTTCGTTGATGTTGTGCAGGATTTCGCCACCCTGCTGCTTCACGCCCACGGAACTTTCCTGGTTGATGAAGTGCAGCGGAACGGTAGCGGTCAGCTTCTGGCCGGCAACGACGCGAACGAAGTCGGCGTGCAGGACGAAGCTCTTGGCCGGATGACGCTGCAGTGCCTTGATCAGCACGGACTCGTTCTGGCCGTCGACGTTCAGGCTCAGCACGTGGCTGAACGACGCTTCGTTTTCCAGCAGCTTGGCCAGCTCTTTGGCGAGGATGCTGATGGACAGCGGGGCCTTGTCGCCGCCATAGATCACGGCGGGAACCAGGCTGGCGTTACGACGCAGGCGGCGGCTCGCACCTTTCCCCAGGTCGGAACGCACTTGGGCATTCAGGGTGAAATCGGTCATTTCAGTTCTCCAGTAACAACAGGTCCCGTGGCGCTTGCGACCAGCGCGCGGGCTGTTGGGCAAAAAGCCCCGCGGATGCGGGGCACATACATCGGTGCGCGCTCCGCCTCAGCGGAACATCGCACTGATCGATTCGGCGTTGCTGATGCGGCGGACCGCTTCGGCCACCACTGGCGCGATGTCCAGCTGGCGAATGCGGGTGCAGGCTTGCGCGGCAGCAGACAGCGGAATGGTGTTGGTGACCACCAGTTCGTCGAGCACCGAGCCCTCGATGTTCTCGATGGCGCGACCGGACAGGATCGGGTGGGTGCAGTAGGCGTAGACCTTTGCCGCCCCGTGCTCCTTTAGCGCCTTGGCGGCGTGGCACAGGGTGCCGGCGGTATCGACCATGTCGTCGACCAGGATGCAGGTACGACCGTCGACGTCACCGATGATGTGCATGACTTCGGACTGGTTGGCCTTCGGTCGACGCTTGTCGATGATTGCCAGATCCACGCCGAGCGACTTGGCCACGGCACGGGCACGGACTACACCGCCGATGTCGGGCGAGACCACCAGCAGATTCTCGAAGCGCTGGGCCTGGATGTCGTCCACCAGGACCGGCGAGCCGTAGATGTTGTCCACCGGCATGTCGAAGAAACCCTGGATCTGGTCGGCGTGCAGGTCGACGGTCAGTACGCGGTTGACGCCGACGACGTCGAGCATGTCGGCGACGACCTTGGCGCTGATCGGTACGCGGGCCGAACGCGGGCGGCGATCCTGGCGCGCATAACCGAAGTAGGGCACGACAGCCGTGATGCGAGTCGCCGAGGAGCGGCGGAAGGCATCGGCCATGACCACCAGTTCCATCAGGTTATCGTTGGTCGGCGCGCAGGTCGGCTGGATGAGAAAGACATCCTTGCCGCGAACGTTTTCGTTGATCTCTACGCTGATCTCGCCGTCGGAGAACTTTCCGACATAGGCATCACCGAGGGGAATATGCAGCTGACGCACGACGCGCCGTGCCAGGTCGGGGTTGGCGTTCCCCGTGAAGACCATCATCTTGGACACGCGCAGTACCTGCCTGAGGGTGGGTCCGATGAATAAAAAGCTGTTCAAAAGGCGAGCTCTTGAACAGCTTCGGGAATATGGCAGGGGCGGCTGGATTCGAACCAACGCATGGCAGGATCAAAACCTGCTGCCTTACCGCTTGGCGACGCCCCTGTGATGTCAACTGGATGCGCTGCAGCTGTACGTTTCCCGAAGGGGTTAATGGCAGGGGCGGCTGGATTCGAACCAACGCATGGCAGGATCAAAACCTGCTGCCTTACCGCTTGGCGACGCCCCTGTAACGTACAACCGGATGCTAGGCATCCCCTTCCTGCTCCAATCTCTCGAGCATGCGGTGCAGCATCGAAACGTTGCTGCCTCGCGCCACGAAGCTTGGCAAAGTGGCTGGAAGTTGGCGGCGGACTTTATCAGCCTCGCCTTCGTTTGGGAAGCTCCCAAACACACAAGCTCCAGTGCCAGTCATCCGAGCCGGAACGAATTTGTTCAATAGGCTCAACGCGTTACGCACCTGGGGGTAACGCTTCTCGACGACCGGCTGGCAGTCGTTATGACCACCCCCTGCAAGAAGGCTGCGAACTGTAATTGGCGGGGTATTACGTGTCAACTCCGGGTCGGAAAAAATTTCTGCTGTACTAACAGAGACTTGCGGTACGGCGACGAGATACCACGGCTCCGGCAGCTCAACGGGCTGCAGGCGCTCGCCGACCCCTTCGGCGAATGCCGCATGGCCCCGTACGAAGACCGGTACGTCGGCGCCAAGCGAAAGGCCCAGTTGCGCGAGGCGATCCAGGTCGAGCCCCAGATTCCAGAGTCGATTCAGGCCGAGCAGGGTGGTAGCGGCATCGGAGCTGCCGCCACCGATACCGCCGCCCATGGGCAGGCGCTTGACGAGGGTGATGTCGGCGCCCGGTACATCATCACCTAGCTGCTGAAGGAGGCGGGCGGCGCGGACGATCAGGTTGCTCTCGTGATCGACGCCCGGCAGGTCACTGAGCAGTCGAATCTGGCCATCTTCGCGTCTGGCGAAGGTCAGTTCGTCGCCATGGTCGAGGAATTGAAACAGCGTCTGCAGTTCGTGATAGCCGTCCTCGCGCCGGCCGAGGACGTGCAGCATCAGGTTCAGCTTTGCCGGCGCCGGCAGGGTGAGGGGCGTTGCCATCAGCGGCCCAGCTGGCGCGGCTGCCAGTCCTTGATGACCAGTGTGACCTGCAGGTCGCGGCCCTCGAGGCGGATGCGCTCGGGCAGTGCGTAGCCGTCCTCGTTGCGGTAGGCGAGGTAGTTGACCTGCCAGCCATCCTGCTCCAGGCGCGCCAGGCGGCTCGCGCCGTCCAGGCTCAGGCGGCTGCGGCTGTCCGGTGCGGGCAGGCCGCGAACCCACCAAAGCAGGTTGGAAACCGGCAGCTGCCAGCCCAGCTGGCGTTCGACCAGTGCTTCGGGCGAGTCGGCCTGATAGCGACCCTGGCCGGCGATCTCCAGGGTCACGGCATCCGGGCGTCCGGTCAGGCGGGTGGCGCCACGACCGAGCGGGCCGGACAGACGAATATCGAAGTAGTCCTGGCGTTGTAGCCAGAACAGGGTGCCGCTGCCTGAGTCCTGCGGGGCGCGAATACCGATCTTGCCGCTGATCTGCCAGCCATCGATCTTGGCGATCTGGGCCTTGTGGTGACGCCAGTCCGCCGTGTTGCCGGCGCCCTCGACGGATTCGCGCGGGCCGATGCCGGCGCAACCGGCGAGCAGGAGGCTAAGAAGCGCGGGCAGCAGGTAGCGAAACAGGGGCATGGGTCAGGGCTTCTCCGAGTCGGTCAGGCGCTGGATGGTGTCGCGCAGGATCTGGCTGTCGGGCTGCTTTTTCAGAGCTTCGCTCCAGAGCTTGCGGGCTTGCTGGTGCTTGCCGCGCGCCCAGAGCACCTCGCCGAGGTGGGCGGCTACTTCGTGGTCCTGGAATTCGGCATAGGCACGACGCAGCAGGCGCTCGGCTTCGTCCAGGTTGCCGAGGCGATAGTTGACCCAGCCGAGGCTGTCGAGGATGGCGGGGTCGTCAGGGTTGATCTGGTAGGCCTGCTCGATCAGGCGCCGCGCTTCCTCATGCCGGTCGGTGCGATCGGCGAGGGTGTAACCCAGCGCATTGAGCGCCATCGCATTATCCGGCTCGCGTTCGATGATCGCCCGCAGGTCGCGTTCGAGCCCGGCCAGGTCGCCGCGCTTTTCCGCCAGCATCGCGCGGGTATAGAGCAGGTTCAGATCGTCCGGGTAGGCCTCCAGCGCGTGCTCGACAAGCGTCCAGGCCTGTTCGACCCGGTCATGCTCGGAGAGTGCTTCGATTTCGATCAGGTAGAGCTGGATCGCATAGTCGGGCTGCTCGTCCCGGGCCTTGGCGAGAACGGTCGAGGCCTCGCGGTCGCGCTTGGCGCCAAACAGCAGCTGCGCCTGCAGCAGCTTGGCCGGCAGGTATTCATTGCCCGGGCCGACCTGCTCGAAGGCTGCGAGTGCCTTGGTCGTGCGCCCCAGTGCCTGGTAAGCCCGGCCCAGGTTGAACTGTGCGGCATCCACATGGCTGCCACGCTCGACCAGCTCTTCGAGGTAGACGATGGCCTCGCGCCAGGCTTCGGCTTCCATGCAGACCAGCGCCATGGAGAAGCGCAGGTCATCGTCGGTGGGGTTCTGCTGCACGAGGGTGGCGAATTCGCCCATTGCCGCTTCCAGGCGATTCTGCTCGACCAGCAGCCGTGCGTAGGTCAGGCGCAGACGCTTGTCTTCGGGGTACTGTTCGAGCGCCCGCTCGAGCACGGCCAGGGCCTCCTTGCTGCGGTCCAGGCTCTGCAGCAGGCGGGCGCGCAGCAGTATCGACGGGACCTGTTGCTGCTCGCTGGTTTGCTGTTCAAGCAGGCTCAGCGCCTCCTCCTGGCGACCGTCCTGCTGGAGCAGTACGGCTTTGCCGAACGCGAGCTGCTCGTTGCCAGGGTTGCGCGCCAGCAGGCGATCGAAGCTCTGTAGCAGCCCGGCCCGTGTGTCCGGGTCGCTTTCGGCAGCCGACAGGGCAAGGAAGTCGAAATGAGTGCTGCCCTGGCCCTGCAGCACCTTTTCCATGAAGCCCATGGATTCTTCATAGCGCCCGGCGCGGGCCAGCTGGATGGCGGCGGCCCGCTGCGCGTCGAGATTCTCCGGTGCGTTGCGCGCCCAGACGAGGGCGGTGTCCAGCGCCGCCTGATCGGCTCCCAGGTATTCGGCTATACGAAACGCCCGCTCGGCGACGCCTGCATCCTGTGTCGCATGCGCCTGCTGGACGTAGTTACCCAGCGCGATGTCGAAGCGGTTGCGCTGGCCTGCCAGCTCGGCCACCAGAAGCGCATACAGCGTGTCTTCGCTGAACGAGCCCGCAGCGGCCTGTGAAGAGCGGGCCGGGCCTGGCTCGGACTGCTCCTGCACCGGCGGGCCGCTTTGCGGCTCGTCGTGGAGTAGCGTCTGGCAGCCGCCGAGAAACAGCAGGGCAGAGAGGGCGAGGAGTCTATTCATAGGTGCGGGGGCGGCTTTAATGCGGTCGCGGCATGATGACACAAGCGACAGGGCAAGCACATGGGGCGGCACGGGGCGGCCCGAGCGCGCAGTACGCAGCGTTCGACAATCCCGGACACAGGTTGTTCTGGCTCGGGCGAAGTAGGAGAATTGCGCGCTCCGTTTTCTGATCAGCGACCCCGCATGGCTTTTCTCGCGCTTGGTATCAATCACAAGACCGCTTCGGTGGACGTGCGCGAGCGCGTGGCCTTTACCCCGGAGCAGATGGTCGAGGCGCTGCAGCAGCTTTGCCGCGTCACGCCGACGCGAGAAGCCGCCATTCTGTCGACCTGCAACCGCAGCGAGCTCTATCTGCATCAGGATCAGGCCGAGGCTGACTCCGTGCTGGCCTGGCTGGCCAATTATCACCGGCTGAACCTGGACGAACTCAAGGCGTGCGCCTATGTCCACGTCGATGAACAGGCCGTGCGACACATGATGCGCGTGGCCTCGGGTCTCGATTCGCTGGTGCTCGGCGAGCCCCAGATCCTCGGTCAGATGAAATCCGCCTATGCCGTGGCGCGTGAGGCAGGCAGCGTCGGTCCGCTGCTGGGGAGGCTGTTTCAGGCCACCTTCAGCACGGCCAAGACCGTGCGTACCGATACCGCCATTGGCGAGAACCCGGTTTCCGTCGCCTTTGCGGCGGTGAGCCTGGCGCGGCAGATATTCAGCAATCTGCAACGTAGCCAGGCGCTGTTGATCGGCGCCGGCGAAACCATCACGCTCGTCGCCCGGCATCTGCACGAGCAGGGCGTGAAGAAGATCGTCGTCGCCAACCGTACGCTCGAGCGCGCTAGCGCCCTGGCGGCTGAGTTCGGCGCACAGGCGATCCTGCTGGCGGATATCCCGCAGGAATTGCACAACAGCGATATCGTCATCAGCTCTACCGCCAGCCAGCTGCCGATCCTGGGCAAGGGCGCGGTCGAGCAGGCGCTCAAGCAGCGCAAGCACAAGCCCATGTTCATGGTCGACATCGCCGTGCCGCGCGACATCGAACCGCAGGTCGGCGAGCTCGACGACGTCTATCTCTATAGCGTCGATGATCTCCACGAAGTGGTCGCCGAAAACCTCAAGAGTCGCCAGGGCGCGGCTCAGGCCGCCGAGGAGCTGGTGGCGGCCGGCACCAGCGACTTCATGCTCAGGCTGCGCGAGCTGGCGGCCGTGGACGTGCTCAAGGCCTACCGGCAGAACGCCGAGCGCATCCGCGACGAGGAGCTCGGCAAGGCGCAGCGCCTGCTGGCCAACGGGGCGAGCGCCGAGGAGGCCTTGGCGCAGCTGGCGCGCGGACTCACCAACAAGTTGCTGCATGCGCCGAGCGTGCAGCTGAAGAAACTCTCCGCCGAAGGTCGCGTGGAGGCACTGGGCGTGGTCCAGGAGCTTTTCGCACTTGGCGACGGCACGGACAATCGATGAAACCTTCTCTGCTCAACAAACTCGACGTGCTGCAGGATCGCTTTGAGGAACTGACGGCGCTGCTCGGCGATGCCGAGGTGATCAGCGATCAGGCGCGCTTTCGCGCCTATTCGCGGGAGTACGCCGAGGTCGAACCGGTGATCGGTGCCTATCGCCAGCTGCGCAAGGTCCAGGCGGACCTCGAGGGCGCGCAGGCGCTGCTCAAGGACAGCGATCCGGATCTGCGCGAGATGGCCGAGCAGGAAGTCGGTGAAGCACGCGAACAGCTGGACGTGCTCGAGGCCAGCCTGCAACGCATGCTGCTGCCCAGGGACCCTAACGATTCACGCAACGTGTTCCTCGAGATCCGCGCCGGTACTGGCGGGGACGAGGCAGCGATCTTCGCGGGTGACCTGTTCCGCATGTATTCGCGCTATGCGGAAAAGCAGGGTTGGCGCGTCGAAATACTCTCCGAAAGCGAGGGTGAGCATGGCGGCTACAAGGAAATCATTTCACGGGTCGAAGGCGACAACGTCTACGCCAAGCTGAAGTTCGAATCCGGTGCGCATCGCGTGCAGCGTGTGCCGGAGACCGAGTCGCAGGGGCGCATCCATACCTCGGCGTGCACCGTGGCGGTCTTGCCCGAGCCCGACGAGCAGGCGGCGGTGGAAATCAACCCGGCCGAGCTGCGCATCGATACCTATCGCTCCTCGGGCGCCGGTGGTCAGCACGTCAACAAGACCGACTCGGCAATCCGCATCACTCACCTGCCGACCGGCATCGTCGTCGAATGCCAGGAAGAGCGGTCGCAGCACAAGAACCGCGCCAAGGCCATGGCCTGGCTGGCAGCCAAGCTGCAGGACCGCCAGGATGCGGCGGCGCACAAGGAAATCTCCGAGACCCGCAAGCTGCTGGTCGGCTCCGGTGACCGTTCCGAGCGTATTCGTACCTACAATTTCCCGCAGGGGCGGGTGACCGACCACCGCATCAACCTGACGCTTTACTCGCTGAGCGAGGTGATCGCCGGTGCGGTGGAGCAGGTGATCGAGCCGCTGTTGCTCGAGTACCAGGCCGACCAGTTGGCCTCCATCGGCGACTGAGCGATGGCCTCGATTCAGTCGCTGCTACAGAACGCCGAGCTGCCCGGCTCGCCGAGCGCGCGCCTCGATGCCGAATGGTTGCTCGCCGCCGCGCTGGGCAAGCCCGCGACCTACCTGCGGACCTGGCCTGAGCGCGAGGTGCCTGCCGAGTGCGCCGAACGCTTCGCCGGCATGCTCGCCCGGCGTCGCCAGGGCGAGCCGGTGGCCTATATCCTCGGCCGCCAGGGCTTCTGGAGCCTGGATCTGGAGGTCGCGCCACATACGCTGATACCCAGGCCGGATACCGAGCTGCTCGTCGAGACTGCCCTTGCGTTGCTGCCGGACAAGGCCGCACGGGCGCTGGACCTTGGCACCGGTACCGGGGCGATCGCCCTGGCCCTGGCCCGCGAGCGGCCAAGCTGGCAGGTTGTCGGTGTGGATCGTATTGCCGAGGCCGTGGCCCTGGCCGAGCGCAACCGCCTGCGCCTGCGCCTGGGCAACGTCGCCTTCAGCCAGAGCCATTGGTATCAGGCACTGGCCGGGCAGCGCTTCTCGCTGATCATCAGCAATCCGCCCTATATCGCGGCGAGCGATCCGCACCTGGGCGAAGGCGACGTGCGCTTCGAACCGCCGAGCGCGCTGGTCGCAGGCGCCGACGGGCTGGACGACATTCGTAGCATCATCGGCGGTGCTGCGCAGCATCTCCTGCCGGGTGGCTGGCTGCTGCTCGAGCACGGCTACGATCAGGGCGACGCCGTGCGTGCGTTGCTGCAGGGCGCCGGCTTCGTCGAGGTCCGCAGCTGTCGTGATCTCGGTGGGCACGAGCGTGTCAGCCTTGGCCGTTTGATTGGGCAACCTAGCGAGGCACCGCATGCTCAGTGACGAAGAACTGCTGCGTTACAGTCGGCAGATCCTGCTCAAGCAGGTCGATGTCGAGGGCCAACTGCGGCTCAAGGCCAGCCGGGTGCTGGTGGTCGGGCTCGGCGGGCTCGGTTCGCCGGTGGCGCTCTACCTGGCGGCCGCCGGCGTCGGTGAACTGCACCTGGCCGATTTCGACCGCCTCGACCTGACCAACCTGCAGCGCCAGATCGTGCATGACAGCGCCGCGCTGGGACAGCACAAGGTCGACTCGGCCATGGCCCGGCTCGAGCGGCTCAACCCCGAGATCACTCTCGTCGCGCATCGCGTCGCGATGGATGCCGATACCCTGACGGCTGCCGTGGAGGCGGTCGATCTGGTGGTCGATTGCACCGACAACTTCGCCGTTCGCGAGGCGGTGAACGCGGCGTGCGTGGCTGCGCGCAGGCCATTGGTCAGCGGCGCGGCGATTCGCCTCGAGGGCCAGTTGTCGGTGTTCGATCCGCGTGACGCTTCGAGCCCCTGCTATCACTGCCTCTACGGCCACGGCAGCGAGGCCGAGTTGACCTGCAGCGAGGCCGGCGTGCTGGGCCCGCTGGTGGGGCTGGTCGGCAGCCTGCAGGCGCTCGAGGCGCTGAAACTGCTGGTCGGTTTCGGTGAGCCGTTGGTGGGGCGGTTGTTGTTGATCGATGCCTTCTCGACGCGCTTCCGCGAGCTGAAGGTGCGCCGGGACCCGGCCTGTACGGTCTGCGGTAGCCATGCCGGCTGATGCGGCCGCGCCCGTCGGGGTCTTCGACTCCGGCGTTGGTGGCCTCTCGGTGCTGCGCGAGATTCGGCAGCGTTTGCCGCACGAGGCGTTGCTCTATGTAGCTGACAGTGCGCACGTTCCCTATGGCGAAAAGACACCCGATTTCATCCGCCAGCGCTGTCGTGCCATTGCCAGCTTTCTCCTCGACCGGGGGGCCAAGGCGCTGGTGCTCGCCTGCAACACGGCCACCGCGGCCGGCGTGGCCGAGTTGCGCGAGTTGTATCCGGAGGTGCCCATCGTCGGTATGGAGCCAGCGGTCAAGCCTGCCGCGCGGGCGACACGTAGCGGCGTGGTGGGTGTGCTCGCTACCACCGGAACACTGAAAAGCGCGCGTTTCGCCGCCTTGCTCGACCGCTTTGCCAGCGATGTCAGGGTGATCACCCAGCCCTGTCCGGGCTTGGTGGAGCGCATCGAGGCGGGCGATCTGCAGGGACCGGTCACACGCGCGCTGCTTGCCGGCTGGGTCGAGCCGCTGCTGGCGCAAGGCTGCGACACGCTGATTCTCGGTTGCACGCACTACCCATTCATCAGGCCGCTGCTCACTGAGCTGGTACCGCAGGATGTTCAGCTGGTCGATACCGGTGCGGCGGTGGCGCGCCGGCTCGAGCAGTTGCTTGCTTCCAGTGGCCTGCTGAACCACTCTCAACGGCAGCAGCCGGCGCGCTTCTTTTCCAGCGGTGCGCCGGGCAGGCTGGCCGAGGTATTGCCTTTGCTCTGGGGCGATGAGGCAGACGTACAGGTTTGCCCGGTCTAGGAACTCCTGCCGACGCGACGCCTCAGAATCAGAGCTAACCTAAAACCAACGGTTATAGAAATAAGGAAGTTACGGATGAACAAGCTGATCTCTCTCGGGCTGGCTGCTGCGCTGGGTGTCATGCCGTTCGCCGGTGCTCATGCGATGGGCATTACCGGCGCCGTGGGCGCTACGGGCGAATCGACGATGACCTATCGTCTGGGCCTCCAGCACGATTTCGGCAAGAGCTGGTTCCAGAGTTCCACCGGCCGGCTCACCGGCTACTGGGATGCCGCATATACCTACTGGGAGGGCGACGAAACCTCCGCCAACCACAGCCTGTCGCTGGCGCCGGTATTTGTTTACGAATTCAACGGTGACTCGGTTCGCCCGTACATCGAGGCGGGTATCGGTATCGCCGGGTTCGAGAGCACCGAAATCGAGGATCGCGACCTGGGCTCGTCCTTTCAGTTCGAGGATCGGATCGGCCTCGGCCTGCGCTTTGCCGGTGGCCATGAGGTCGGCATCCGGGCGCTGCATTATTCGAATGCAGGGCTGAAGAACCCCAATGATGGCGTGGAGAGCTACGCGGTTCACTACCGCATGGATTTCTGAGCCAGCGTTCAGCCGGCGAGCGGAGCGGACGCCGCTCGCCGGGTGCCTCAACTCAAAGCGTTTCGTCCAGCTGCTTGTTCTTCCAGCCTTCGGCACCGGGAAGCAGCACGTTCAGCAAGAGCGCCACGATGGCGGCGAGGGAGATGCCGGAAAGGCTGAACTCGCCGTTGCCGACGACCATCCCGCCAATCCCGAACACCAGGGTCACCGAGACGATGATGAGGTTGCGTGCCTCGGACAGATCGATCTGGTGACGGATCAATGTGCTCAGTCCGACTACCGCGATGGAGCCGAACAGCAGGCAAAGAATGCCGCCCATCACCGGCACCGGAATACTCAGCAGGGCCGCGCCGAACTTGCCGATGAAGGCCAGCACGATGGCGAATGCCGCCGCCCAGGTCATGATCTTCGGGTTGTAGTTCTTCGTCAGCATTACCGCGCCGGTAACCTCGGCATAGGTGGTGTTCGGCGGGCCGCCAAAGAGTCCCGCGGCCGAAGTGGCCAGCCCGTCGCCCAGCAGTGTGCGGTGCAGCCCAGGGTTTTTCAGATAGTTGTTGCCCGTGACGCCGCCGATGGCGACCACGCCGCCGATGTGCTCGATGGCGGGAGCCAGCGCGACCGGCACCATGAACAGAATGGCGCCAAGGTGGAACTCCGGCGCGACGAAGTTGGGTACGGCAAGCCAGGGTGCGGCGAGCATGCCGCTGGTATCGACCACGCCGAACGCCAGTGCCAGCGAGTAGCCGACGAATACGCCGGCCAGAATCGGTACCAGGCGGAACAGCCCCTTGCCCAGGACGGCCACCAGCAGTGTGGTAAGCAGCGCCGGCATCGAGATGAGCATGGCCGTGCCGTAAGGCACCAGTTCGGTCGCGCCGTCGCCGGATTTACCCATGGCCATGTTGACGGCCACCGGCGACAGCGCGAGGCCGATCGAGATGATCACCGGGGCGATCACCACCGGCGGCAGCAGGCGGTCGATGAAACCTGCGCCCTTGATGCGCACCGCGAAGCCCAGTAACACGTAGACTAGGCCCGCCGCAACCACGCCGCCGAGCACGGCGGGTAGGCCGAATTCGCCCTTGGCCGCGATGATCGGCGCGATGAAGGCAAAGCTCGAGGCCAGAAACACCGGAACTTGCCGCCGGGTGACCAACTGAAACAGCAAGGTGCCCAGGCCTGCGGTAAAGAGGGCGACGTTTGGATCCATGCCCGTGATCAGCGGCATGAGAACCAGCGCACCAAAGGCGACGAACAGCATCTGTGCGCCAGCCAGTACCTGGCGGGCCAAGGGCTCCTGAGTGCCTGTCATGCTCAGACGTCCTTCTGCTTGGTGCCGAAGATCTTGTCGCCGGCGTCACCGAGCCCCGGCACGATATACCCGTGCTCGTCGAGTCGCTCGTCCACGGAAGCGGTATAGATGGTGACGTCGGGATGCGCCTTGTCCACGGCGGCGATGCCCTCGGGTGCGGCGACCAGGACCAGTGCACGGATCTCGCGACAGCCCGCCTTCTTCAGCATGTCGATGGTGGCAACCATCGAGCCGCCGGTGGCCAGCATGGGGTCGATGATGATCGCCAGGCGCTGTTCGATTTCCGGAACCAGTTTTTCCAGGTAGGTCTGCGCCTGCAGGGTCTGTTCATTGCGCGCGATCCCGACAGCACTGACCTTGGCGCCGGGGATCAGGCTGAGCACGCCGTCGAGCATGCCGATGCCGGCGCGCAGGATCGGCACCACGGTGATCTTCTTGCCGGAAATCTTTTCCACCTGGACCGGGCCGCACCAGCCGTCGATGCTGTATTGCTCGAGCGGCAGGTCCTGAGTTGCTTCATAGGTGAGGATCGAGCCGACTTCCTGGGCCAGCTCCCGGAAGTTCTTCGTGCTGATATCGGCTCTGCGCATAAGGCCGAGTTTGTGACGGATCAGCGGGTGGCGGATCTCTCGAATAGGCATGGGGGGCTCCGGCGGGGTGATTAACCGGCGTAGAGTAAAGCATCGCCGGGCCACGGGCTATGTGGCTTGGCTCATCCGCGCGACTTGCCGCGTGAGGTTCGGGTGGGTATCTTGCCGCCCCTTCCTGGTCGGCTGGATTCGATGGCTTTCCTGACCGCTTGGTCAGCCATGGAGCAGCGTCTTTTACCGGCCGTGGCGCACATCAATTTCAGTGGGGAATCGCGATGCCTGTCGATCTCGAACATATCCGTCAAGTCATGGCAGAGAGCGACTGCCTTTACAGCGAAGCCGAGGTGGAGGCTGCCATCGATGCGGTCGCCGAAAAGATCAACGCGGAACTGGCCGAGCGAAATCCGGTGGTGTTCTGTGTTATGAACGGAGGGCTGATCTTCTCCGGCAAGTTGGTTACCAAGCTCAACTTTCCGCTCGAGCTGTCGTACCTGCATGCGACCCGTTACCGCAACGAGACCAGCGGCGGTGAGCTGTTCTGGAAGGCCAAGCCGGAAATCTCGTTTATCGACCGTGACGTGCTGATCATCGACGACATCCTCGACGAAGGGCACACGCTTGGCGCCATCATCGACTTCTGCCGCCACGCGGGCGCAGCTGCCGTGCACACCGCCGTGCTGATCGACAAGGATCACCAGCGCAAGGCGCGTCCGGATCTGAAGGCCGATTACGTCGGCTTGAGTTGCATCGATCGCTACATCTTCGGCTATGGCATGGATTACAAGGGCTACTGGCGCAACGCGCCGGGTATCTACGCGGTCAAGGGGTTGTAACGGCTGGTTTCCCGCTCCGCCCCTTCCGGGCGGAGCCGCTGGGCCGGCAGGCCTGTTTCCTTTCTCCCCACCTGTGGCCATGCGAAACGTAACGGTCGCAGTTCGTCCCCCTGTTTGGCTGCCCTCTGTGGTCCTTGCCCTGCGACCTTGGTTGGGGGTGGCGCTCACCGATATTGATCTCCTCGACACTTTCGTCACAGAAACCGCGACCTTGCATCCGACCGCTCTGCGGCGGGCTTTCCCGTTCGAAAGAGTGCGGCTAAGCTCAAGCGCAGTCGCTTAGTCGCGGCATTTTGATATTGCCCGCAAAGCCAGCGCCTAGCGGGCTTTTCATACTTAAGGATGACAAAGCAAATCAAACCTTAGTGCGCTTAACCCACTCTTTGCGTCTGGGTAGGGTTGACGTACTTCGAACCAACCAGGAGCGCCTCATGACAAAAACAACAAGGCAAGGAATCTTCCGGCCCACATCCCTTGCTCTCGCAATCGCGCTGAGCACTGCTGCACCGGCTTACGCGGTTACCTTCAATATCGGCGAGATCGAGGGGCAGTTCGACTCCTCCATGTCGATTGGCGCCAGCTGGGCGATGGACGACCCGGACATGGATCTGGTTGGTGCGGCCAATGGAGGAACTGGCTTTACTCAGACTGGCGATGATGGTCGTCTGAACTTCAAGAAGGGCGAGACCTTCTCGAAGATCTTCAAGGGCGTGCACGACCTGGAGCTGCGCTATCGCGACAGCGGCGCCTTCATTCGTGGCAAGTACTGGTACGACTTCGAACTGAAGGACGAGAGCCGACTGTTCAAGGACATCAGCGACAGCAACCGCAAGGAGGCTGCACAGTCCTCCGGTGCCGAGATTCTCGATGCGTTCCTCTACCACAACTACTACCTCGGCGACCTGCCCGGCACGGTTCGTCTGGGCAAGCAGGTGGTGAGCTGGGGCGAAAGCACCTTCATCGGCAACTCGATCAACTCGATCAACCCGCTCGACGCCGCGGCCTTCCGGCGCCCTGGCGCGGAGATCAAGGAAGGCCTGATTCCGGTCAACATGTTCTATGTCTCGCAGAGCCTGACCGATCGCCTGAGCATGGAGGCGTTCTATCAGCTGGAGTGGGACCAGACGATCATTGATAACTGTGGGACGTTCTTTTCTGGGGCCGACGTGGCGGCCGATGGCTGTGATACCAATTACAACGTCGGCCCCGCTGCGCTTGCGGATGTACTGAACAGCGACCTCGGAGCCTTCGCCAGCGCCGCAGGCGTCACCTACACGAATGAGGGGGTAATGATCCCGCGCGGCGGCGATCGAGACGCGAGAGACTCGGGGCAGTACGGTCTGGCGTTGCGTTGGCTAGGTGATAGCACCGAGTATGGTGCCTATTTCATGAATTACCACAGCCGAACGCCGATCTTAAGCACTCATACAGCGGGGCTTTCAACGTTTGCGGCCGCTCAACAAGCCGGGGAAGCCACCGGCGCCGCAATTCTGACGCCCGTTATACAGCAGATTTTGGCAGCTTCTCCTGGATTGACTTTGGCGCAGGCAACGGCAATCGCTCAAAGTACCGCTGCAGGCCCGCTCGCTGCGGCTGCAGGTGAGGCGGTCGGCGGGGCGGTCGTGCTTGGGAATGGACAGTATTATCTGGAATATCCTGAAGACATCCGCCTTTATGGCTTCAGCTTCTCGACAACTCTCCCCACCGGTACGGCCTGGTCCGGTGAGATCAGCTATCGTCCTAATGCCCCGATACAGATCAATACGACAGACGTCACTCTCGAACTGACTGATCCAACTCGTGCAGGGCTGGACAACCGTGGCTATAACCGCAAGGAAATTACGCAGTTGCAGACCACCTTTACGCACTTCTTCGATCAGGTGCTGGGGGCGGGGCGTGTGACGGTGGTTGGTGAGATCGGCTACGCACATGTGGGTGGTCTGGAAAGCACGGCCGACGTGCGTTACGGACGCGATGCAATTTACGGCACGCCGACCGATCCAGCAGCGTTGGCTGCCAATGGCCGTCACGGTTTTGTAACCGCAGACTCCTGGGGTTACCGCCTGCGCGCCATTGCTGACTACAACAACGTCTTCGCAGGCATCAACTTCAAGCCGAACCTGTCGTTCTCGCATGACGTCGACGGCTACGGCCCGAACGGCCTCTTCAATGAGGGCGCCAAGGCAGTCAGCGTAGGGCTAGATGCTGAATATCAAAATACCTACACCGCCAGCCTGTCCTATACCGACTTCTTTGGTGGCGACTACAACATGCTTACCGACCGCGACTTCCTGGCCTTCAGCGTAGGCGTCAACTTCTAAGGAGACAGTGTGCTGCCGGCGGCCGATGCCCGGTCGTCGGCCTTAAAATTTTCGGCCCGGTTGTCGAACACGATCAAGAGGAACTGGAACCTATGAAAACAACAAGAAAGCTATTCAGTGTCTTGGCCTTTTCCCTGCTCGCGAGCAGCGTGATGGCGGCGGTATCCCAGGAAGAGGCCGCGAAACTCGGCGACTCGCTAACCCCGCTGGGCGCGGAGAAGGCGGGTAATGCCGACGGCACGATTCCGGCCTGGACGGGTGGCCTTTCAACCGATGCGGCGCCACTCAAGGGCGGGCACCTCACCAATCCGTTCAAGAATGAGCAGCCGAAGTTCGTGATCACGGCTCAGAACGTCGATCAGTACAAGGACAAGCTGACTGCCGGTCAGCTGGCCATGTTCAAGCGTTATCCGGAAACCTACAAAATCCGGGTATTTGAAACCCACCGCAGCGCAGCGCTGCCCGATTCGATCTACGAAGCCGCCAAGAAGAGTGCGCTGAACGCCGAGCTGGTGGAAGGTGGCAACGGCATCGCCAACTTCACGGAGAGCCGCTACTACGCATTCCCGATTCCGAAGAACGGCCTGGAAGTCATCTGGAACCACATCACCCGTTACCGCGGCGGCAATGTTCGTCGCAACATCGTGCAGGCGACCCCGCAGACCAATGGCAGCTACACGCTGGTGCACTTCGAAGACGAAGTCGCATTTCCCAGCGATATGTCCGATCTGGATCCGGAACGCGCCAAGAATGCGCTGCTGTTCTTCAAGCAGCGCGTGACCGCTCCGTCGCGTCTGGCCGGTAACGTGCTGCTCGTGCACGACTCGCTCGATCAGGTAAAGGACCCACGTCAGGCCTGGATCTACAACGCAGGTCAGCGTCGCGTTCGTCGCGCCCCGCAAGTCGCCTACGACGGCCCGGGTACCGCTTCGGATGGCATGCGTACCACCGACAACTTCGACATGTTCAGCGGCGCGCCGGATCGCTACGACTGGAAGCTGATCGGCAAGAAGGAACTGTATATCCCCTATAACAGCTTCGATATCGCCTCCAGCGACCTCAAATACGACGATGTGATCAAGGCAGGCCACGTCAACCAGGACCTGGCGCGTTACGAATTGCACCGTGTATGGGAGATCGAGGCCAACCTCAAGAGCGGTGAGCGCAACATCTACGCCAAGCGTCGCTTCTTCGTGGACGAGGACACCTGGACGATCGTCCAGTCCGAGCTTTACGACGGGCGTGGTCAGCTTTGGCGCGTGGGTGAGGGCCATATGCTGCAGTACTACCAGCACAAGGTTCCGGCCTACGCCTTCGAGGCGCTGTACGACATCATTTCCGGCCGCTATATCGCGATCGGCATGAGCAACGAGGAGAAGCCGTTCGACTGGGGCTACAAGGCATCGGCCCGCGACTTTACTCCTGCAGCGTTGCGCAACGCAGGTGTTCGCTGATAGCGAGATATCGCGCTGATGAATCGAGGCGGCCAATCGGCCGCCTTTTTTTGTTGTGCTGAGCCAGCGGTGCTAGGTTCGCAAGAGCCCCAGGTTGCGGCTGTGATCGACAAACCCTTTCGTTTGCGGCAGTTTTGCCAAGGACGACAGCTTGATCGGCGCCCAGCGCCGTCGGTTCGATGGACTGAACAATTCCAACAAGAGATGCTGCCATGTCCGTAAGCTTCCTGCCGGATGCCATGACTGGCGAGGCGCCAGCACAGGTGCCGGGGCCAGTGATTCCACGGCTGCCGCCTGTTCATGTCGCGCGTCCGCGACTATCCGATGCGCTGCTTTCCTGTGATTGCCGTTTGCGACTGGTGTGTGCGCCGGCCGGCTTTGGCAAGAGCGTGCTGATGAGCGAGTGCGCCCGACAGGTGCCTGGCGACACCTTGCTGGTGTGGCTCGATATCGGCGGGCGCGCTCTTTCCGTCGACCAACTCTACGCGCGGCTTGCTGCCGCACTGGGACACCCCCCGGCGGCGGGGCAGTCGCGCGAGGATGTCCTGCGGCTGCTGGGCCATGTGCGCCAGCCGCTCTGGATCATGCTCGACGACTATCCGCGCCAGCCAAGCCCCGAGTTGGACGAGTGCCTCGACATGCTGCTCGAATTCGGTCCCGAGTCGATCAGCTGGTGGGTAACCAGTCGCCGCCAGCCAGCCTGGAAATTGCCGCGCCTTCTGCTTCAGGGGCATCTGTTCGAGTGCGAAGCCCAGGCGCTCGCCTTTACCCCCGATGAGCTCGGGCAGTTGCTGCGAGCGCATCGTTTGCAGCTGCCGGGGGACAGTTTCCAGCAGCTGCTGCAGGGGACGGAGGGCTGGCCGGCAGGTGTCTGCCTGTTGCTGCTCAATGCCGATGAACAAGCCGTGCGCGAACGCCTGGTAGCCGGCACGCCATTGCTGCGTGACTACGTGCAGCGCGAGGTGCTCGATGGACAGAGTGACGAGATCAGGCGTGCGCTGTTCGCGCTGGCGCGTTTGCCACGCTTTTCCGCCACGCTGTGCGATCACGTGCTCGACGGTATCGATGGGCGGATTCTGGAAACCCTGAGCACCTACCAGCTGTTCGTGCGTCAGATCGATAACTGCGGCGAGTGGTTTCGCCTGTGGCGGCCGCTGGCTCTACTGCTGCAGCGGCTGCCCGAAGCGGTTTCGTCCAGCCACATCCATCTGCGCGCCTGTCAATGGTTCGCCAGCCGCGACGAAATGCGCGAGGCGGTCGAGCACGCACTGTGGGCTGGCCAGCCGGAAGTGGCGGCCAACTATCTGCAGCGCTACGGCCAGGAGCAGCTGCTGATCGGCGACAACGTGTCGCATTTTCTGAAATGGCGCAGCCAGTTGCCGCAGGATCTGTTCGTCAGCACAACGCGCCTGATCGTGTTGCAAGGCTGGGCGCTGATCGTTTCGGCGCGCCTGGATGAAGTAGATGAATGCCTCGCCGAACTGGCCAAGTTCTTTCCGCAGCCGGATGCGCGTCGCCAGGCTCAGCTGCTGGCGCATTGGCAGGCCCTGCGCGGTTTCGTGGCGCGCCTGAGGGGCGACCCCGCTGCCCGCGAGCATTGCATGCAGGCGCTGGAGGTGCTGACCGATCATGCCTGGGCCCAGCGCGTGCTCTGCTATCAGACGTTGTGCCAGCAGGCCATGGCCGAGGGCAGCCTGGAGCTGGCACAGCATTACAACAGCGAGGGCATGAAGCTGGCGCGGCTCAAGGGCAGCGTCATCTACGAGACCATGCTGAACGTGGACCGTGTTCAGTTGCTGGAGCTGACCGGCGAGTTCGAGCGGGCTGTCGGGGTGCTGGACGAGGCCATCAGAATGCTGCGCGACACCGTGCGTCACAGCCCGATTATTGGCCGCCTGCAGTTGCTGCAGGGACACCTGCTCGCGTATCAGGGGCTCGACGATCCGGCGCGCGAAGCATTCCAGAAGGGGCGGGTGGAAACCGAGACCTGTGGCGACTCCTACACCTTCTTCGGTTATGTCGGGCTTGCCGAGCTGGCCGCACGCAACCACGAATTCACTGATGCCTATCACTGGTTGCGGGAGGCCGAGCGGCTGACCCAATGGCGTCACGTTCCGGAGGCCCGCTTTCGCGGCATTCTGCGCTTGATGAATGGTGTCGCCTGGCTGCACCAGGGCGATCTGGCCAAGGCGCGCAGCGCCATGCAGCAGGTATGCGAGCAATACGCCGAGGGTGGGCATCTGGCGCCTTCCGGTTTCTACGAGTTGCTGCCACGCGCGAGGCGTTACCTGGCACTGCTGGATCTTCTCGAAGGGCGCCCCGAGCAGGCGGCGGCTGCGTTGCGGCAGCTGATCGACGAGAACCTGCAGGCGCAACGACTCGGTCTTGCCTGCGAATGCCGCTTCACCCTGGCCGAAGCCTTGTTTGACCAGGGCGCGCTGAACGACGCCGAGCAGGAGTTGCGCAAAGCCCTTGGCGAGGCGCTGCGCCAGCAACTGGTCAAGCCGTTGTACGAACTCCATCATCGGCAGCCGCAGTGGCTGGCGCGAATCCTGCCCGCCGCAACCAAGGGTGAGAGCCTGCGGGATCGCTTGCTACAGTACGAGCGTTCGCCGGAGGACATGGTCGTTGCCAACGATGACATGCTGCTGAGCAACCGCGAGCTGACGGTGCTCCGGCTGATCGCCCAGGGCTGCTCCAACCAGGAGATCGCCGAGCAGCTGTTCATCTCGTTGCATACCGTCAAGACCCATGCACGACGGATCAATACGAAACTCGGCGTGGCGCGCCGGACCCAGGCAGTTGCCAAGGCCAAGGCGCTCGCCTGGCTCTGAGCGCGCAGCAAGCCAGGCCGCCCGAGGTATCGGCGGCCGCGAAAATCCGTTCTGTTGTTATTGGTTTACGGGCGGGGGCGTCAGAGGGCGGGGCGCAGTTCGCCCGCCGTGGGCAAGGGAGGCTCGCCGTACTCGATCGCCAGGCTGAACTTCAGGCTGGTGATCAGGCGCTGCAGCTGCGTCTGATCGCGCCATTGCGCAGCGCTGATATACCGTTTGACCGCCACGCCTTGCGCCCCGGTCAGCGTCAGCAGAATGCTGCCGTCTGGTTTCTCGATACTGAAATTGACGTTGTAGCCTGGCTGAAAGGCGTCGCTGATCTCCTGAAACGAGCTTTTCATTGCGCAGTACCTGTGTGTAGTGGCTGCGACTAGAGACCTGCGGCAGTCGAGACAGTTTCATCGCCGGCTGCCGAGTGGTCCTGCACGGACGTCGCACCTCAGTCGGCTGTGCTGGAAAGCTCCGTCAGAACATCGGGGTTGCCCTTGAAGGCCTTGGCGAACACCTCTCGATTCTTCGCCATGAAGATGCCGAGCTCCTCGGCATGGCGCTCCTCGAGCGATGGCGCGGCGGCATGAAGCACTGCGGTGAGCGCTTCGGCCAGTTCCAGCATCTTGTCATGACGATCGGCTTCGGCTTTATCCATGAACAGGCGCTCCACATCCCGGCTACTGCGATAGACCACTTCGACGGCCATTGGCTACCTCGGTTAGGTTGGCAAATACTGTTTGTATATACAGCTTAATGGCCTTGCTGGCAGTTGGGAAGCTGCTGCGTGCCGGGGCTGCTCGGTTCAATCGGTAAATTCGCCCTCCAGGTCCGTGGCGCCAAAGCTGAGGGTACTGGCGCGATAGCCGCTGCGCAGGGTGGGAAGTGGCAGGCAGCTCTGCCAGCTGGCGCCTGCCTGCAGGTCGGCCGGAAGCGAGTAGTCCGGTTTCTCGAAGCTGCCCTGGGCGACATTCAGGCGTGAATTCGGTACGTAGGCGGCAATGCGCCAGCTGAGCTGGCTAACGCGCCTGTCGCTGTGATTGGTCAACCGTGCCAGCAAGGGGCGGGCGGCCGGGCATTGCCTGGGCTCGTAACTTATCGTCACCTCGAGCCGTTCAAGCAGCCGTGCCTGCTGGCGGTCCTGCAGGATTGCCCAGCCAACCACCAGCGCGAACGCCGCCGCAGCGCCCAGCGATATGGGCAGCGCGCGCAGCGGGTAGCGCAGCAACAGGATGAACCACAGGAGGATGAGCAAGGCACCGATCAGCATGAGCGCTCCTTTGGCCAGAGCAGTGGCCCGCATGAGGGGCGGGCAACGTTCGCGCCGACAGACTAGTCGCGTGGCAGGCCATGCGCCGCAAGGCGCTCCAGTGCGGCCCGCAGTCGCGGGTCGTCGATACCTTCGGCGCTGGCTTTTATGTGTTCCGCCGACGCTTGGGAAATCTGCGTCGGCTGACGAGGAGCCGGCCTTGTCGGTTGCGGAGGCTGCACGCGGAACAGAATACGTTGCAGGCCGGCAAATGCCTCGTGCGTCTCCAGCTGGCGCTGCAGGCGACGCTGCTGATAACGCAGGCGCGTCGCCCAGTGCCCATCGGTGATGATCAGCAGCAAGCAGCCCTCGCGCCACGAGGCTACCCGGCAGTGAGGACGCGCAGCGGGTTGCAGCTGGCTTTCGACGATCTGCTGCAGCCGGTCGAGTCGTTGCGCTTCGCCGAAAAGCGCTCGCAGCGGCTTGGCTTCGCGCAGAAGAACCAGCGGGGGGCGTGCGGTGAGAGGGCGCAATGCCATTACGGTAGCGTCTCGAGGTTGCCGGGCTCTGGATGGTAGCAAAAGGGATGGGGCGTCGCAGGCTGGCTGCGGGCTGCCGCTGCGCAACCGTGCCGCTTTTCACGAGTACGTTTCCGAGTAGAATGCCCCCTTTGCACGCGGGGCCAGCCGGCGCCGTCGTGCCTCCATCCCCAGCATGGAAACCCTTTTCGATATGTTTGCGCCTTTATTGAAGAAACTCTTTGGAAGCAAGAACGAGCGTGAAGTCAAGCGCATGCTCAAGGCGGTGCAGGCCGTCAACGCGCTCGAAGAGCAGATGGTGTCGCTCAGCGATGAGCAGCTGCGAAGCAAGACCGAGGAGTTCAAGGCGCGTCTGGAAAAGGGGGAGACCCTCGACAAGATTCTTCCCGAAGCCTTTGCCGTCTGCCGCGAGGCGGGCAAGCGCGTCATGGGCATGCGTCACTTCGACGTCCAGCTCATCGGCGGCATGACCCTGCATGAAGGGCGCATTGCCGAAATGCGCACCGGCGAGGGCAAGACGCTGGTGGCCACGCTGGCGGTGTACCTCAACGCGTTGTCCGGCAAGGGCGTGCATGTGGTCACGGTGAACGATTACCTGGCCCGGCGAGACGCCAACTGGATGCGCCCGCTGTACGAGTTCCTCGGCCTGTCGGTCGGCATCGTCGTACCGTTCCAGCCGCCGGAGGAAAAGCGCGCCGCTTACGCCGCCGACATTACCTACGGCACCAATAACGAATTCGGTTTCGATTATCTGCGCGACAACATGGCCTTCAGCATGGCCGACAAGTTCCAGCGGGAACTGAACTTTGCCGTGATCGACGAGGTGGACTCCATCCTCATCGACGAGGCGCGCACGCCGCTGATCATCTCCGGTCAGGCCGAAGACAGCTCCAAGCTGTACATGCAGATCAACCAGCTGATTCCGCGCCTGAAGCAGCACATCGAAGAAGAAGAGGGGGTCGTCACGCAGGAAGGCCATTATTCGATCGATGAGAAGACACGGCAAGTCGAACTCAACGAGGCCGGGCACCAGTACATCGAGGAACTGCTGACCCAGGCCGGTCTGCTCGGCGAGGGCGAGAGCCTGTATTCGGCGCACAACCTCGGCCTGCTGACCCACGTTTATGCCGGTCTGCGCGCGCACAAGCTGTTCCATCGCAATGTCGAGTACATCGTGCAGAACGGCCAGGTGATCCTGATCGACGAACACACCGGCCGTACCATGCCGGGGCGTCGCCTCTCCGAGGGGTTGCACCAGGCGATCGAGGCCAAGGAGGGCGTGAACATCCAGGCCGAAAGCCAGACCCTGGCTTCGACCACCTTCCAGAACTACTTCCGTCTCTACGCCAAGCTGTCCGGCATGACCGGTACGGCGGATACCGAAGCCTTCGAATTCCAGCAGATCTACAACCTGCCGGTGGTGGTCATTCCGACCAACCGGCCGATCGCACGCAAGGACTACAACGATCTGGTCTACCTGACCCAGGCCGAGAAATACGCGGCGATCATCACCGACATCAAGGAATGCCAGGCGCAGGGTCGACCGATACTGGTCGGCACGGCCTCGATCGAAAGCTCCGAATACGTTTCGCAGCTGCTGCAGAAGGAAGGTATCGCCCACCAGGTACTCAACGCCAAGTATCACGACAAGGAAGCCGAGATCATCGCCCAGGCGGGTAAGCCGGGTTCGGTGACCATTGCCACGAACATGGCCGGTCGGGGTACCGACATCCTCCTCGGTGGTAACTGGGAGGTCGAAGTCGCCAAACTCGAGGCCCCGACCGAAGAGCAGATTGCGCAGATCAAGGCCGATTGGCAGAAGCGTCACCAGCAGGTGATCGAGGCGGGTGGCCTTCACGTCATTGCATCCGAGCGTCACGAATCCCGTCGTATCGACAACCAGCTGCGTGGCCGTGCCGGCCGTCAGGGGGACCCGGGCTCCAGCCGCTTCTACCTGTCGCTGGAAGACAACCTCATGCGCATCTTCGCCTCCGATCGGGTGAAGAACTTCATGAAGGCGCTGGGTATGGAAGCGGGCGAGGCGATCGAGCACCGCATGGTCACCAATGCCATCGAAAAGGCCCAGCGCAAGGTCGAAGGCCGCAACTTCGACATTCGCAAGCAGCTGCTCGAGTTCGACGACGTGGCCAACGAGCAGCGCAAGGTCATCTACCACATGCGCAACAGCCTGCTGGCGGCTGACGACATCGGGCAGACTATTGCCGAGTTCCGCGAGGACGCGCTGAGCAACGCCATCAGCTCGCACATCCCGCCGCAGTCGCTACCAGAGCAGTGGGACATCCCCGGTCTCGAGGCGGTGCTCTACAGCGATTTCGGTCTGCGTCTGCCGGTCCAGCAGTGGCTCGACGAAGACGAGAAACTCTACGAGGAGACCTTGCGCGAGAAGATCATGCAGGCGCTGCTCGAGGCGTACCGCGAGAAGGAAGAGCTGGCGGGTGCCGAGGCCCTGCGCACGTTCGAGAAGCAGATCGTGCTGCGTGTGCTGGATGACCTGTGGAAGGACCATCTGTCCACCATGGATCACCTGCGTCACGGCATTCACCTGCGCGGTTACGCGCAGAAGAACCCGAAGCAGGAGTACAAGCGCGAGTCTTTCGCGCTGTTCCAGGAGCTCCTGGAATCGATCAAGCGCGACAGCATCCGCGTACTGTCCCATGTGCAGGTGCGCCGCGAGGACCCGGCCGAAGAGGAAGCGCGTCTGCGTCGCGAAGCCGAGGAGCTGGCGCAACGCATGCAGTTCCAGCACGCCGAGGTGTCAGCGCTCGAGGAATCGCAGGACGAACCGGCTGAAGGCGAGCAGGACGGCGCGTCGAACGTCACGCCGATTCGCAGCGAGCCGAAGATCGGCCGCAACGAGCCGTGCCCCTGCGGCTCCGGCAAGAAGTACAAGCACTGTCACGGGCAGGTGCAATAGCCCCCCTGCCAGGCAGGTATCCGCGCCGCGACCGGCCAACCGCCGCTCGCGGCGTTTTTCTCTGTTGATCGGGCGGTCCGGGTGGGTCGCCACAAGTTGAGGAGTGCGTTCAATGGCTGTCGGTCTCGGTCCTCTACCCAAACTGCATCCGGTTCCAGGCTTTGCGCTCGGGATCGCCTCGGCGGGCATCAAACGTCCCGGCCGCAAGGACGTGGTGGTCATGCGCTGCGCCGAGGGCTCGCGCATTGCCGGCGTGACGACCACCAACGCGTTCTGCGCAGCGCCAGTGATCGTCACCCGCGAACGTATGCAGGGCGAAGTTCGCTATCTGCTGACCAACACCGGTAACGCCAACGCCGGCACCGGTCCGCAGGGCTTGGCCAATGCGCGCCGGACCTGCACGGCGCTGGCCGCGCTGACGGGCGTAGCGGAGGAGGCGGTGCTGCCGTTCTCGACTGGCGTCATCGGCGAGCCGTTACCGGTGGAGAAGATCGAGGCCGCTCTGCAGGCCGCGCTGGACGACCTGGACGAGGATCACTGGGCCCAGGCCGCCAGCGGCATCATGACCACCGACACGCTGCCCAAGGGCGCCAGCCGCCAGTTCCAGCACGACGGTGTGACTGTGACCGTGACTGGCATCAGCAAGGGCGCCGGCATGATCCGTCCGAACATGGCCACCATGCTGGGCTACATCGCTACTGACGCCAAGGTCGCCCGCGAAGTGCTGCAGGACCTGGTGCGTGATGCGGCAAACAAGTCGTTCAACCGAATCACCATCGATGGCGATACCTCGACCAACGATTGCTGCATGCTGATCGCCACGGGCCAGGCCGCGCTGCCTGAGATTACCGAGGCCTCCGGTGAACTGTTCGGCAAGCTGAAGCAGGCCGTGTTCGAGGTGTTCATGGAGGTGGCCCAGGCCATCGTCCGTGATGGCGAGGGTGCCACCAAGTTCGTCACCGTGCAGGTCAACGGCGGCGGCAACCATCAGGAATGCCTGGATGTCGCCTATGCCGTGGCTCACTCGCCACTGATCAAGACCGCGTTGTTCGCTTCCGACCCGAACTGGGGGCGCATCCTCGCCGCGGTTGGCTATGCCGGCGTGCCGAACCTGGATGTCAGCCTGATCGACGTGTATCTCGGCGAGGTCTGCATCGCCAGCCAGGGCGGGCGTGCCGCCAGCTATACGGAAGAGCAGGGCGCGGCGGTCATGGCCCGCGAAGAGATCACCATCCGGATCGAGCTGGGCCGTGGTGACTGCAGCGAGACGATCTGGACCACCGATCTGTCCCACGAGTACGTGAAAATCAACGCGGAGTACCGCACCTGAGCGATCCGGCCGCTCAGTTAGCGCCTGCCGACCGGACCGAGGCCGGCAGGCTGGAGTCACAAGCGATGCAACGAATCCACGTGGCCGCCGCTGTCATTCGTGACGCACAAGGGCGCGTCCTGATCGCCAAGCGCCCCCTGGACAAGCACCAGGGCGGGCTCTGGGAATTTCCCGGTGGCAAGGTCGAGGCCGATGAATGCGTCGAGGTGGCACTCGCCCGTGAGCTGCACGAGGAGCTGGGCATCCATGTCACGCAGGCGCAGCCCCTGATTCAGGTGCGGCACGACTACCCGGACAAGCGGGTTCTGCTGGACGTTTGGGAAGTCACTGCGTTTGCCGGCGAGCCTCACGGCGCCGAGGGACAGCCACTGGCATGGGTTGAGCCGGGCGAGTTGGTGCGTTACCAGTTTCCAGCGGCGAACCAGCCGATCATTGCCGCCGCGCGGCTGCCTCGGCGTTACCTGATCACCCCGGACGGCCTCGCGCCGCAGCAAGTGCTCGACGGCCTGGCCCGGGCGCTGGAGGCGGGCATCGAGCTGGTCCAGCTGCGTGCTCCGTCGCTCTCGGCGCAGGACTACCGGGCGCTGGCGCAGCGCGCCCAGACACTGTGCGCCGGGCGTGCCCAGCTGATGCTCAAGGGGCCGCTGGAATGGACTGAGGATTTCCCGGACGCCGGCTGGCACCTGACAGCCCGCCAGTTGCGCGAGTGCATTGGCCAGGCGCGTCCCCTGCCGGCTGAGCGCTGGCTGGCGGCGTCTTGTCATGATGCGGACGAGCTGGCGGCGGCCGCGTCGTTGGCGGTAGATTTCGTCACGTTGTCGCCGGTGCATGCAACGGCCAGCCATCCGGACGCGCAGCCGCTCGGGTGGCCGCGCGTGGCGGAGTTGCTGCTAGGCTTCAACGGGCCCGCCTATGTGCTGGGCGGTCTGCAGCTGTCCGATACCGACCAGGCACGGCGCGTCGGCGCTCAGGGCATCGCCGCGGTGCGGGCATTCTGGCCGGGTTGAACTGCCGCGCTGCTGCCGGAGTCGATAGCCGGCCACTGGCGCAGGCGATCGATAGGTAAAGACAATCGGCGCTATGCCCTTAATCAATTAACGACATGCCGCGGGCTGCGTTATCGTAGGCCCCGTCAAATTTCTGAACCCCCTAAAGGAGTTAGCAGATGTCCCTGATCAACACCCAGGTCCAACCGTTCAAAGTCAACGCCTTCCACAACGGCAAGTTCATCGAGGTTACCGAGGAGTCCCTGAAGGGCAAGTGGTCCGTGCTGATCTTCATGCCGGCTGCCTTTACCTTCAACTGCCCGACCGAGATCGAAGACGCTGCCAACAACTACGCCGAGTTCCAGAAGGCCGGCGCCGAGGTGTACATCGTCACCACCGACACCCACTTCTCGCACAAGGTCTGGCACGAAACTTCGCCGGCCGTTGGCAAGGCCCAGTTCCCGCTGATCGGTGACCCGACTCACCAGCTGACCCGCGCCTTCGACGTGCACATCGAAGAAGAAGGCCTGGCGCTGCGCGGTACCTTCCTGATCAACCCGGAAGGCGTGATCAAGACCGTCGAGATCCACTCCAACGAGATCGCTCGCGACGTCTCCGAGACCCTGCGCAAGCTGAAAGCCGCCCAGTACACCGCCGCTCACCCGGGCGAAGTCTGCCCGGCCAAGTGGAAGGAAGGCGAGAAGACCCTGGCTCCTTCGCTGGACCTGGTCGGCAAGATCTAAGGCCTACGCCTCGCTTGCTGTAGAAGGCACCTCCGGGTGCCTTCCCTATGACGCCTGGACGCGACCCGTCCGGGCGTTTTGCTACCTGTTACCCGATGAGGTGCTGTTGATGCTCGATGCCAATCTCAAGACCCAACTGAAGGCCTACCTGGAAAAGGTCACCCAGCCGTTCGAGATCGTCGCTTCGCTGGACGACAGCGCCAAGTCCGAGGAAATGCTCGCGCTGCTGAACGACATCAACGGCCTGAGCGACAAGATCAGCCTGAACACCGCCGGCAACGATGCGCGCCGGCCGTCGTTTGCCCTGGTGCGCCACGACCGCGAGATCGACCTGCGTTTCGCCGGCCTGCCCATGGGCCATGAGTTCACCTCGCTGGTGCTCGCGCTGCTGCAGGTCGGCGGCCACCCGTCGAAGCTGGCGCCAGAACTGATCGAGCAGATCCAGGCGCTCGAGGGCGAATACCGCTTCGAAACCTACTTCTCGCTGTCCTGCCAGAACTGCCCGGACGTGGTCCAGGCGCTGAACCTGATGGCGGTGCTCAACCCCAACATCCACCACGTGGCCATCGACGGCGCGCTGTTCCAGGACGAGGTCGAAGCGCGGCAGATCATGTCGGTGCCGAGCCTCTACCTCAACGGCGAACCCTTCGGCCAGGGCCGCATGGGCGTCGAGGAGATCCTCGCCAAGCTCGACACCGGCGCCGGTGCGCGTGATGCCGAGAAGCTCAAGGCCAAGAGTGCCTTCGACGTGCTCGTCATCGGTGGTGGCCCGGCCGGCGCTGCGGCGGCGATCTACGCCGCGCGCAAGGGCATCCGCACCGGCGTCGCCGCCGAGCGCTTCGGCGGCCAGGTGCTGGACACCATGGCCATCGAGAACTTCATCTCGGTGAAGGAAACCGAAGGCCCGAAACTGGCCCGCGCGCTCGAAGAACACGTGCGCGAGTACGAGGTCGACGTGATGAACCTGCAGCGTGCCAGCCAGTTGGTCCCGGCGGGCGACGACGGCCTGCACACCGTGCGGTTCGACAACGGCGGCGAGCTCAAGGCCAAGACCCTGATCCTTGCTACCGGGGCGCGCTGGCGCGAGATGAACGTGCCCGGCGAGCAGGAATACCGCGGCCGCGGCGTTGCCTACTGCCCGCACTGCGATGGCCCGCTGTTCAAGGGCAAGCGCGTGGCGGTGATCGGCGGCGGCAACTCCGGCGTCGAGGCGGCGATCGACCTGGCCGGCATCGTCGCCCACGTCACCCTGCTGGAGTTCGGCGAAAGCCTGCGGGCCGACGCGGTGCTGCAGCGCAAGCTGCAAAGCCTGCCGAACGTGACCATCCTGACCATGGCGCAGACCACCGAGGTCAAGGGCGACGGGCAGAAGGTCACCGGGCTGGTCTACAAGGACCGCCACAGCGACGAGGTCCACGACCTCGAGCTCGAAGGCATCTTCGTGCAGATCGGCCTGCTGCCCAACAGCGACTGGCTCAAGGGCACGGTCAACCTGTCGCGCTTCGGCGAGATCGAGGTCGACGCCAAGGGCCAGACCAACATCCCCGGCGTGTTCGCCGCCGGTGACGTGACCACGGTGCCCTACAAGCAGATCGTCATCGCCCTCGGCGAAGGCGCCAAGGCCTCGCTGTCGGCCTTCGACCACCTGATCCGCAGCAGTGCCCCGGTGATCTGAGGCGCGAAAGCGGCATGAAAAAGGGAGCGGACCGCAAGGCTGCTCCCTTTTTCGTCGAGCCGGGACCCCGGCGCAGTTCCGCCACCGGATAGATAACCGCCGCCTGCGGTCTAGATGGCTACACCGGCCCCAACAGCGGCTCGGGTGAAAGCGCGTGCCGGCCACGATGGGCCGTGCACCTCGTCTTTACGCAGTCCATGGAGCTGTCTCGATGAGCAAAGAAGGTTCGGTGCGGGCGCCGCGCGGGGTGGTGCTGACCTATCCCAACCGACATCACGAGCCCCAGCACGAACGAAGCGTCCACGCCGCGCTGGCCGAGCGGCTGGCAGACTTGCTGGGTTACCACTACGGCGGCGACTACCGCCCCGGAACGGTACCGGGCGGGCACATCTACCTGGTGCCTTCGGGAACCATTGTCGGCAGTCAGGAGGCGCGCGAGCTCGGCCTGGAGGCTGAAACCGACCTGTTTGGCGGCTTCGTTCCGCATCCCTTCGTGCAAACCAAGGCGATTACCCATCCGCTGGTGCGCAGCGAGGCCGATGCGCCGGTGGGCTGGTCCAGGGACTTCTGTGCGCAGGTGCGCGACAGCGTCCTGCCCGGTTACAGCGCATTCACCCGTGATGATGCCCGGGATGCCGGGTTGCGCCTGCTGCATGAAGGCCCCGTGCGGATCAAGCCGGTGCGCGCCACCGGTGGCCGCGGGCAGGTCGAGATCCACGACGTGGCGGCGCTGGATCAGGCGCTGGCGGAACTCGACGAGCGAGAACTGGAAACCTATGGGCTGGTGCTGGAAAGCAATCTCGCACAGGTGACCACTTTCAGCGTCGGGCAAGTGCAAGTCGGCGATCAGCTGGCCAGCTACTACGGCACGCAGTGCCTGACGCCGGATAACAACGGTCAGCAGGTCTATGGTGGTTCCGATCTGGTGGTGGTCAGCGGCGATTTCGATGCGCTGCTGCGCTGCGATCTCGACGAGGCGACTCGTCTGGCCGTGGAGCAGGCCCGGGTCTATGACCGGGCGGCGCGCAGCTGCTTCCGGGGCCTGGTCGCCTCGCGGCGCAACTACGACATCGCCCGCGGTGTGGACGCCCGAGGCCGGGCCTGTTCCGGCGTGCTCGAGCAATCGTGGCGCATCGGCGGCGCCAGCGGTGCGGAAATCGCGGCGCTGCAGGCGCTGCGCGCCGACCCCGAACGGGTCGTGCACGCGGCGACTCGCGAGCTGTATGGCGAGAGTCAGGCGATTCCACCGGATGCCGAAGTGCTGTTTCGTGGTGAAGACAGCGAAATCGGTTTCGTGACCAAGTGCGTGGTGGTGCGGCATGGCAGCGCATAGCGAGGCAATCGACATCCTGGTCGATGAGGAGCACATCGCCGGGACCTTTCTGACGCCACCGCCGCGTATGCCCGGAGTGCTCTTCGTGCACGGCTGGGGCGGCAGCCAGCAGCGCGACCTGGAGCGCGCACGGGGCATCGCCGGGCTCGGTTGCGTGTGTCTCTCGTTCGACCTGCGCGGGCACGGTCAGACCTTCGCGCAGCAGCAGACCGTGACGCGCGAGCAGAATCTCAACGACGTTCTGGCTGCCTACGACATGCTGGCGGCTCACCCGCATATCGACCCGGCGGCCATCGCCGTGGTCGGGACCAGCTATGGCGGCTACCTGGCTGCGCTGCTGACCGGCTTGCGCCCCGTGAAGTGGCTGGCCCTGCGAGTGCCGGCGCTGTATCGCGACGAGGATTGGGCGGTGCCCAAGCGCCAGCTCGATCGCGCAGTGCTCAATGAGCTGCGCACCAGTCGCGTGCTGCCGACCGAGAACCGGGCCCTGGCGGCTTGCGCGCGGTTCGAGGGCGATGTGCTGCTGGTCGAGTCGGAGAAGGACCACCTGGTGCCGCACCAGACGATCATGAACTACCGGGCCGCCTTCCAGAAAACCCACTCGCTGACCCATAGGATCATCTTCGGCGCCGACCATGCGCTGAGCCATGAGCGCTGCCAGGAGGCCTACACCTCGATCTTGGTCAACTGGACGACCGAGATGGTCATCGGCGCGCGCCTGCACGAGCGCTCTGCTGGTGGTTTCCGCCCGGTCGGCGAGCCGCCGCCGAACTGAGTTCAGCGCGGCGGCGTGGGCGGTGGGTTGGGGCCGACGAAGCGGCTCCAGCGCCGGTCCAGCACCTGTTGCTTGAGCACCTCAAGCACATCGACGAGAACCTCTTCCAGGGCCAGATCGGTGTTTTCGTCCTGATACACCCAGGCGTCGAAGCACTTGTCGGCCAGGCGATTGGCCAGCGCCTGGAACTGCTCGCCGCGCAAGCCCTCGACAGCTGCCCTGATCAGCCGCGTGACAATATCTATGAGGGCCGTGTCCAGGCTGTCGGCCAGATGGCCACCAAGCGGCAGGCGACGCAGGCGGCGAATCTCCGGGGTGTCTTCCATGGCTTGGTGGATCAGCTGGCTGATGTACCCGTCGATGTCGCCGCGGTTATCGCGGTAGCCGCTCTCCAGCATGCTCTGCACGCGGCGCGCGATGTCGGCGATCAGCCGCTGCTTGCGCGGCCGGACCACCTCTTCGATCAGCCGGCGCGACAGGTCGTCGGTACTGCCGAGCTCCTGCTGCATGCGGCCGAACAGGCGCACCATCACCCGGTCGGAGAGTTCCTCGATCAGCAGCAGGTAATAGCGGTTGATCACCCCGTACAGCGCCCAAGTGCGCATGTCGATCACGCCCAGGCGCTGCAGGCGAATCAGCAGGGCGCCCACGCGCAGCACCCGCAGCCAGCGGAAACCGGAGAGCGGTATGCAGCCGAGCACGTCGTACCAATGGGCGAACGGGTAGTAGTACCAGCGCGCATAACGGCGCTCGAACAGGGCGATGGTCCAGCCGAGTAGCACATCGAACAGAAACACCGCCACGAAGGCCAGGTCGATGAGCGGAAAGTGGGCATGGACACGCTGGTCGTAGAGGCGGTGGGCAGCCGGCGCCACCTCGGCGATCAGCTGGTTGATCTGCGGCACCGCGAACAGGCTGTCGAACAGGATCAGCCCCAGGTTGAGGCAAACCAGCGCCACGACCAGCGCTTCCCAGGCCGCATGCAGGCCCTCGCGGGTCCGCATGCGCCTGTCGAGCGGTGAATCAGGCGTGCGTCGCATCGGGCGTGGCGGCCTGCCAGAGTACCTCGGCGCAGCCCTGGCGGCGCGCGATCAGGCGAGCCGCGACGAACAGCAGGTCGGACAGGCGATTCAGATAAGCCAGCAACACGGGCCGCAACGGCTCACTGGAGCTGAGTTGCTGGCAGCGTCGCTCGGCGGTGCGCGTCAGGCTGCGGCACAGATGGGCCTGCGCGATGAGGCGCGAGCCCCCCGGCAGGATGAACTCCTTGAGCGGGCCGAGTTCGGCATTCCAGCGATCGATCGCAGCCTCCAGGCGGGCGACTTCCGCCTCGTCGAGTGCCTGGTACTCGGGCATCGCCAGCTCACCGCCGAGGTCGAACAGGCGGTGCTGGCAGGGCGCGAGCACCGGAATCAGCTCATCGAGCGCCGGCCACTGGATCTGCGCTTCGGCCAGTTCGGCCAGCAGCAGGCCGAGGTGGCTGTTGAGGGTATCGACCTCGCCCATGGCCTCGACGCGTGGATGGTCTTTCGCCACCCTGCGGCCGTCGCCCAGGCCGGTTTCACCGCGGTCGCCGGTGCGGGTGTAGATCTTGGAAAGTCGGTTGCCCATTGCATGTCCTTGTCAGCTGTTGGCCGGCTCGGCTGTGGCCAGCGGTAAACGCAGGGTGAAGATGGCGCCCTGGCCGGGTTGCGACTGGACTTCCATCTGCCCCTTGTGATTGTTGGTGATGATGAAATACGAAACGGAAAGGCCCAGTCCGGTTCCCTGGCCGACCTCCTTGGTGGTGAAGAACGGCTCGAAGATGCGCTTGCGCACCGCCTCGGGAATGCCGCCGCCGTTGTCCTCGACCTGTATCTCCGCCCACGGCGGGTGGAACCGGGTGCGCAGGATAATCTGTCCCGGGCGGTCGCGGTCCTGCTTCTGGTGAATCGCCTGCGCCGCGTTCTTCAGCAGGTTGAGTAGCACCTGCTCCAGCTCGTTGCCGATGCAGGGCACGCGGTCGACCCGAGGGTCGAAGTCGCGGACGATACGGATGGCCTTGAAGTCGAAGCTGTCGAGCAGGGCGAAGTCGTTGCCGGCGATCTCCAGCGCCTGCTCGATCAGCCCGGTGAGCTGGCATTCGGCGAGCTGGCGGTTGCTCATGCGGCTGAAACTGAGCATGTGGCTGACGATCTTGGCCGCGCGCGAGCCGGCCTGCTGAATGCCGTCGAGCATCAGCGGGATTTCGCGCTTGTGCAGGTAGCGGTTGACGGCATCGAGGTGCACGCCGGTCTCCTCGGCCACCTCGCGGTTACGCTCCAGTTCGGGCGACAGGCGCCGGCGGATGTTCTGCACGTTGTGCAGGATCGCTCCCAGCGGATTGTTGATCTCGTGGGCCATTCCCGCCGCCAGGCTGCCGACCGACAGCATCTTTTCCGACTGCACCATCATTTCTTCCAGGCCGATGCGCTGGGTGATGTCGTCGATGCGGATCACCACGCCGCGTCCGGCGGCCCCGCTCAGCGGATAGAAAGTAAGGGTGTAATGCCGCATTTCATCGTTGCGCGTCCAGGTGACCCGCTCGATGACCTCCACCTCGCGGCGTTCGGCGGTCCGGCGGATCTGCGCGAGGTAGGGTTTGAGCGGCTCGAAGGCGATGAAGATCGGCTGGTTCAGCGCATCGTCCAGGGGGGTGCCGGACAGCACGCTGGCTTCGCGATTCCACTGCGTGATGTAGAGCTGTTCGTCGAGGGCGATCAGTGCGGACGGCATCGAGTCGATGATGCTGTTGAGGTAGTTCTGGAAACCGGTGAGCTTCTGCTCGATCTTGCTGCGTACCTGAACCTCCAGCTCCAGGCGACGGTTGGAGTTGCGCGTTTCCTCGGCCAGCCCCTGGGCCTGACTGAAGGCTTCCTGGGCATCGTCGCGGGCACGCTTGAGCTGCTGTTCGCGTGCCTCGATGCGCGACAGCATGGTGTTGAACGCATCGCCCAGGCGGCCGATCTCGTCGCCGTTGCCCGGCGCCGAACGCAGGGCGTAGTTTTCCTCGCGCGTGACCTGTCTGGACAGCGCCTCCAGGTCACGGATCGGTTGGGTGATCAGCCGACGGATCTGTCGTGCGACCAACAGCCAGAGCAGCAGGCTGATCACCAGGATCGCCGCGCTGGCGGTAAGCGTGCCGGTGTAGAAGGCGCCCGGCAGTTCGCTGCTGATCACCAGCAGTAGATGGCCGGGTGCGCCCGCTGCCTGGGGCAGCTCGCTGAGAAAGCTGGCGCGGATCTCGCCGGCGCGCCAGCTGGCGACCTCGTCCATGCGTTCCGGCAGCGGCAAGGCTTCACCGCGCTGGAGTTGGGCGTAGCGGTTGCCACGGGCGTCATAGATGGCCGCAGCCCGCAGCGGGGGATAGCCGCCGAGGCGTTGCAGAAAGGCTTGGGCGTCTTCGGCAGAGGTAAGGATGTCCTGGCTCAGGTGCGGCATCGAGGACAGCGCGCCGATGGTGTGCATCGCCTGGGGCGCGACGCTCTGGCGGGAGATCCAGTAGGCGGCGCTGATGAAGGCGAGATTGGACACCAGCAGCACGGCGGCGAGCAGGACCAGCAGCGCGGTGAGCAGCTTGCGGCCGACCGGCAGATTGGCGAGACGCTGACGCAGGTTCATCGGCTTGGCCGGGTTGCAGAGGGAGCCTGCAGGGTACCGGCTGTGTCAGTCGGGCGGCAATCCAAGCGCGATCAGCTTCGTCTGCAGGCGCCGCGCGAGCGCCTGCAGACGAGGCAGGGCGAGGCCCTGCTGCGCACCGGTGCGGCAGGCATGGCCGAGCAGGTAACCGATCTCCGTGCGTCGCCGCGCGGCCACATCCTGCTGCATGGATGAGTAGTTGGCGGCAGTCGCCTCGATCACCCGCAAGACCTCATCGGCCAGCGCGTCGGCAGCCTCCGCCTGGCCGATCGCCGTTAGCAGGTGCCCGAGCTCCTCGCACAACGCCAGCACTTCGCTGCGATGCTCGAGCAGGCCGCCGTTGCGGCAGTCGTAGAGCACGGTCAGCGGGTTGATGGCGCAGTTCAGCGCCAGCTTGCGCCAGAGCCGGGCGAGGATGTCTGGCGTCCAGTGCGCGCTGATCTGCGCCTGTTCCAGCGTGTTCAGCCAGGCAGGCGGCTGTGCGTCCTGCGGATCGCCCAGCCAGTTCTGTCCCTGGCCGGCGAACACGACTTCGAAGGGCGCCTGGCGGTAGGCGCCCTCGGTGCTCGAGATGAACAGGCTGCGCGCCTGCGGCCAGCGCTCGGCGATGCGCTGCTGGCTGCCGAGCCCGTTCTGTAACAGCAGGATTTCGCCGCCCGCTGCGAGGCGATGAGCAACCGAGGCGACCGCCGCTTCGGCGTCATAGGCCTTGCAGGCGACCAGCAGGCGTGCGATGGGGAACTCTGCGTTCGGCAGCTCCGCCGGCAGGTTGTGCCGCTGCCATTGACCGCCCGTCTGCAGGGCGAGCCCGCCGGCAGCGCGATAAGCTGCCAGTCGCGCCTCGTTGCGCAGGATCAGCTGCACGGCTTCACCGGCCTGGGCCAGCCGGCAGGCCCAGAGGCTGCCGAGGCTGCCGGCGCCCAGCACATGCCAGGTCATGCCGGTTGCTTCAGGCGTAGCGGGACGATACGGCCGGTGCTGTAGGCGCTGGGCAGCAGCGCGCCGGCCTGTTGCAACAGCTGTTCGGCATTGGTCGGCAGGCCGGAGGCATCCAGGGTGACCAGGCTGACCCCTGCCTTTACCGAAATGAAGCCTTCCTGAGTCTTGAAGGCCTTGAAATTGAGCCCTTCATGCAGACGCTTGAAACTGCTCGGCGAGCAGTTCTGCAGGTTGTCGACCTGGGCCAGCACGCCAAAATGCCGGTCGTCGATGCGCACCAGCGTATCGAGCGGGCGGACCAGCTGCTGCAGGTGCCGGGCCATCGCCTGCAGCACCTCCTCATAGGTTGCCTCGCCATGCTGCGCCCGGAGCTCGGGGCCGTTCTGCAGGCCGATGTGCAGGTAGCACAGGGCGGTGTTGCGGCTTTCCATCTGGCGCAACGTGGCCGCCAGGCGCTGCTCCAGATACCGGCGGTTGCCCAGCCCGGTAACCGCATCGACCTGATTGTGACGCTCCAGCGTGGCGACGTCGGCCGCCAGCTGGCGGTTCTCCTGCTTGAGCTGCTGCAGCGAGCCGCACAGGCGATCGGCGGCGAGCACGCGCGGCAGCAGCTGTTCATGCATCGCGGCCTTGCTGATGAAATCGTCGACGCCCTGATCGAATGCCTGGGCCAGCACCTCGACGCCGTCGCGCCCGGTCAGCAGGATGATGTAGGTGTAGTGACCGCTGCCGCCGTCGAGCTGGCGCACGCGAGCGGTGAGTTGCAAACCGTCCATTTCCGGCATCAGCCAGTCGGCCAGCAGGACGTGGGTCGGGCGTTCGGCCAGCTGACGCAGGGCGTCCTGGGCACTGCTGGCGAAGCGGACATCCCGGTAGCCGGCCTTGTTGAGCACGCGACCGATCATGACGCTGGAGAACTTGGCGTCGTCGACGACCAGGATTCCGAGTTGGGGGTTGGGCATGGGCAGACTCATCGAGAGGGGTGACATCCTTGTCGCTTCGCCGCGGGGCCAGCGGTCTCGTGTCGAGCAGTTATAATGACGGCGCATTCTCAACCGTCAAGCCAGGCGCGAGGGGCTTTGCCAACCGTCGCGCTACTGAATTGGAGAAGATTCAATGCCCTCGTTCGACGTGGTGTCCGAATTGGACAAGCACGAAGTGACCAATGCGGTCGATAACGCCATCAAGGAACTGGACCGTCGCTACGACCTGCGCGGCAAAGGCTCGTTCGAGCTGAAGGATCTGACCGTCCAGCTCACGGCCGAAGCCGATTTCCAATTGGAGCAGATGATCGAGATTCTCAAGTTGAGCCTCGTCAAACGCAAAGTGGATATCCAGTGCCTGGAGTTCAAGGATCCCTATGCCTCGGGCAAGGTCGTCAAGCAGGAAGTGACTATGCGCGAAGGCATCGACAAGGAGCTGGCGAAGAAGATCGTCGCGCTCATCAAGGACGCCAAGCTCAAGGTCCAGGCCGCCATCCAGGGCGAGCAGGTGCGCGTCACCGGCAAGAAGCGTGACGATCTGCAGGAGGCCATCGCCCTGCTGCGCAGCCAGGAACTGGGCATGCCGCTGCAGTTCAACAACTTCCGCGACTGATTACCTCGGCGGGGCGCGATGCCCTGCCAGGCGCCGGCATCGATGCCGGCGTTTTTGCATTGAAGGAGCAACCTTTTGGAATTGAACGTCGACTACCTGATCGATCTATCCGAGTCCTGGCTGCCGCTGGTCCTGCAGTATGCGGGGCAGCTGGGTCTGGCGCTGATCACGCTGGCGCTGGGCTGGTGGCTGATCAACGTGATTACCAGCCGCGTCGGGCGACTGCTGCAGCGCCGCCAGGTCGACCCGACGCTGCACGGCTTCATCGGCAGCCTGGCCAGCATCGTATTCAAGGTGCTGTTGCTGGTCAGCGTGGCGTCGATGGTCGGGATCGAAACCACGTCCTTTGTCGCAGCCATCGGTGCGGCCGGCCTGGCCATCGGCCTGGCGCTGCAGGGCAGCCTGTCGAACTTCGCTGGCGGCGTGCTGATCCTGCTGTTCCGTCCGTTCCGGGTCGGAGAGTTCATCGAGGCGCAGGGGGTCAGTGGCACGGTGGATTCGATCCAGATCTTCCACACCATTTTGCGCACGCTCGATAACAAGACGGTGATCATGCCCAACGGCAGCCTGTCGAACGGCAACATCATCAATTACTCGCGCCAGCCCCAGCGCCGCGTGGAGACGGCTGTCGGCATCGACTACAGCGCCGATATCAAGACCGCACGCCAGGTGCTGCTCGGTATCGCCGAGGACCCGCGCGTCCTGCGTGAGCCTGCGCCGGTGGTCGTGGTGACCGGGCTGGGCGACAACTCCGTGAACCTGGCGCTGCGCGTCTGGGTCGCGACGGCCGACTGGGGCGCGGTGAATGCCGAGTTTCTCGAGCAGGCCAAGGAGAAACTGGAAGCGGTCGGCATCGGCATTCCGTTTCCGCAGCGGGTGGTGCATCTGGTCCAGCAGTGAGCTGGCGCCCGAGCCCCAGGTCGGATCAAAAAAGCCCGCATCGAGTGCGGGCTTTTTTTCAGCTGCGTTCGGACACCGCCGCGGTTTCGGCCTCGTTCGGTGGCAGGTTGCCGCGCCGCCATTGCCAGAGGATCAGCACCAGCGTCGGGATACCGAGTAGGGCGGTCACCAGGAAGAAGTCGTGATAGCCGAGCTGCTCGACCATCACGCCCGAATAACCGCCCAGCAGGCGTGGCAGCAGCAACATCAGCGAACTGAGCAGCGCGTACTGCGTGGCGGAGAACTTCACGTTGGTCAGGCTCGACAGGTAGGCGACAAACGCGGTCGAGGCCAGGCCTCCGCTGAAGTTATCGCAGGAAATGGTCACGATCAGCATGTTCAGGTTGGCGCCCATTTCGACCAGCAGCATGAACATCAGGTTCGTCGCTGCCGAGGCCAGGCCACCGATGAAGAGGATCGGCAGGATGCTGAAACGCACGATCAGCAGACCGCCGAAGGCCGCGCCAAGCAGGGTCATCGCCAGACCGAACAGCTTGCTGACGCTGGCGATCTGGTCCTTGGAGAAGCCCTGGTCGATATAGAAAACGTTGGCCATCACGCCCATTACCGTATCCGACATGCGGTAGGTGGCGATCAGCCCGAGCAGCAGCAGGGCCTGCCAGCGATAGCGCAGGATGAAGTCGGTGATCGGCGTCAGCACCGGGCCCATCAGGATGCGCCCGGGCGCCGACAGACAGCCTGCGCAGATCAACAGATACATGGTGCCGCGCGGCCAGTAGCCGCCCCAGTAGGACTGGAACATGCCGGTGGTGGAGACGATGAGGATGATCAGTACGATCACCGACACCGCCTGGTGGACAAAGTCGAAGCGGGCGGGGCGCTCGCGCTGCGAGGCCTGGTGCAGCATCACCCGGACCGGTACCAGCAGCATCCGCCCCATCGGCGACAGGCTGCCGATGATGAACAGTGCGTACAGCGTGGCGCGCGGCCAGGCCTGGGCGATCAAGGCGTTGATCATTGCCGGAACCGAGATCAGCAACACCAGCAGCAGGCCGACGGCAGCCAGCTGGTGGTTGAAGCTGTAGCGCGGCGGGGTGCTTGGCAGCGGCGTGGCGACCTCCGGCTCGCTGATCACCAGACTGGTGATCAGCCCGGGCACGATCAGCAGGGCGAAGGCGACATAGGTGGCTGCCCAGGCTGCATGGTCATAGCCGAGGCTGCTCGAGCCCAGCCACTCGGCAAGAAACAGCGCGCCGGCGCTGGCCAGCAGCATGGCGACGCGATAACCGGTCATGTAGCTGGCTGCCAGCGTCGCTTGCAAGCGGTCTTCGGCGATTTCCAGGCGATAGGCGTCGATCGCGATGTCCTGGGTCGCCGAAGCGAAGGCCACCGCCACGGCCAGGGCGATCAGCAGGGTGAGGTTGTGCTGCGGATTGCACAGCGCCATGCCTACCAGCCCCAGCGCGATCACCGCCTGCGAAAGGACCAGCCAGGAGCGCCGCCGGCCCAGCCGGCCGAGCCAGGGCAGGCGCCATTGATCAAGCATCGGCGACCACACCCACTTGAACGCGTAGGCCAGGCTGATCCAGCTGGCGAAGCCGATGGTCTCGCGTGACACGCCGGCCTCGCGCAGCCACACCGACAGCGTGGAAAACACGAGGATTGCCGGCAGGCCGGCCGCGAAGCCGAGCAAGAGCAGGGCAATGCTGGCGGGACTGGCGTAGGCGAGGATGGCAGAACGCCAGGACTCACGGGACATACAGCGGTTTTCTACGACGATCGGGCGAAGCGCGCACTCTAACCGCTCGACTCCGTCGAACGCCAGCCGTGCCGACGCATGTCCACGCGGTCCTTGACGATGGTCAGGCCTTCGGCGCGCAGCCGCGCCCGCTGCTCGGCACCGGCCACCGAGCCGGCCGGCAGGCTGAGTCGGCCGCCGGCGGCGATCACCCGATGCCAGGGCAAGGTGGTGTCGTCCGGCAGTTGCGACATCAGCCGCCCCACCCAGCGTGCGGCGCGTCCGAGGCCGGCCAGTGCCGCCAGCTCACCGTAGCTGATCACCTTGCCCGGCGGAATCTGCGCCATGATCGCGTAGACGGCGCTGCGCCGTGCGGCCGGGTCGTCCGGCGAGGAAAAAGCAGAGAAGTTGTCAGGCATGGGGCCTCGCTTCGATCGGTCGCCGCTCGCTGAACTCGCATGCCGCCTGGCGGTCTCTGATTGCTGCAGCTGTGTGCATAGGGATAATGCCTCGCTTTTCCATGGCCCCCAACAAGTTGCCGTACTTCGATATGTTTTCCAGAACCCTGCTGTGCGCTTCGCTTTGCGCGTTTTCCCTGCCTGCTCTTTCCGACACCATCTGGCTGAAGAACGGCGACCGCCTGACCGGCAAGATCAGTGTGCTCGACGGCGGCAAGCTGCTCATCGAGACCGACTATGGCGGTTCCATTCCGGTCCAGTGGAAAAAGGTGCGAACCCTGCAGAGCGACCAGAAGCTGCTAATCAAGCTCGACGAGGTCACCGGCGAGGTGGCGCAGTCGATGCAGGCGGCCGAGGACGGCAAGGTTACGCTGACCAACGGTGGCGAGCCGCAGACCGTCGCGCTTGCCGACATCTCGCAGATCATTCATCCCAAGCCACTGATCCAGGATTTCCTCTGGGAAGGCAACGTCGATGTCGCGCTCGACTACAAGCGCGCCGAGAACGACACCGACGACTACGACATAGCGTTCGATACGAAGGCGCGCCACGGCCTCTGGCGGCACAACGGCAAGGCCAGTTACAACCGCGAGTACCGCGATGGCGTGACGGTGACCGACAACTGGGACGCCGAGTATGCGCTGGACCGTTTTCTCGATGACAAGTGGTTCTGGCAGGGCCGCCTGGACTACAAGCGTGACCAGATCGAGGACGTGCGCCGCCAGCGCACCGTGGGTACCGGTCCGGGTTATCAGTTCTGGGACAACGATCTGGGCGCATTCTCGCTGGCCGGGCTGATCAACCGCAGCGACTACGAGTTCGCCGATGGCAGCAAGGAGAATTTCTACCTGCTGGCCGGCAAGTGGGACTACAACCGTTACCTGATCGGCAAGACCTTCGAGCTGTTCAGCACCGGCGAACTGGGCAAGCCGCTGGAGGACGTGGCCGACTACTCGCTCGATGCCGAGGTCGGCCTGCGCTACAAGGTCACCGACTGGGCCTCGCTGAACATGAAGGCCGAAAAGGACATCATCAGCGGTGCCGACAGTGACCTGGACGAGACCCGCTACAGCCTCGGCTTTGGTGTCGGCTGGTAAGCGCGGCGGGTCTCTGCGCTCTTGCGGCCAGGCCCGCCTGCGGCGGGCTGGCTGGCTCGCGTGGTGACATCGATTACAGGCGCAAGCCGCCGTCGAGTTCGAGAATGCGTCCGCTGTAGTAGTCGTTCTCGAAGATGAACGCCACTGCCTGGGCGATCTCCAGCGGCTTGCCCATGCGCCGGAGCGGAATGCCGGCGGTCATCTTCTCCAGCGCTTCGGGCTTCATGCTGGCGACCATTTCGGTCTCGATGAAGCCAGGCGCGACGCCGGCCACGCGAATACCATAGCGCGCCAGTTCCTTCGCCCATACCACCGTGGCCGAGGCGACGCCCGCCTTGGCCGCCGAATAGTTGGTCTGGCCCATG
This sequence comes from Stutzerimonas sp. CXK-1, assembly GCF_057738225.1. Classification (NCBI taxonomy): domain Bacteria; kingdom Pseudomonadati; phylum Pseudomonadota; class Gammaproteobacteria; order Pseudomonadales; family Pseudomonadaceae; genus Stutzerimonas; species Stutzerimonas sp. CXK-1. Next base: position 1,086,693 of record NZ_CM173217.1, read on the forward strand.
TTGCCAGCGCGGGAAATCGAAGAGATGTTGACGATTGCGCCTTCGCACTTGAGTTCGACCATCTTCGCGGCCACCTCGCGGGTGCAGAGAAACACGCCGGTCAGATTGACATCGATCACCGCCTGCCATTGGGCCAGGCTCATCTTGCTGACCTGCCCATCCTTGACCTTCAGCAGCAGGCCATCACGCAGGATTCCGGCATTGTTGACCAGCCCGTGCAGCGCGCCGAAGTCGTTCACCACCTGGGCAACCATCGCTTCGACCTGCTCCTCACTGGCGACATTGCACAGATAGGCACGTGCCTCGCCGCCGGCCTGCTGGCAGGCGGCGACGGCTTCGCCCAGGCGCTCCTGGTTCAGGTCGACCAGCGCGAGGCGGGCCCCCTGGCCGGCCAGGTGTTCGGCCATCGCGCGTCCCAGGCCCTGGCCGCCGCCGGTGATGATGATGACTTTGTCTTTGAGCTGCATCCGAGCCTCCTGTTGTTGTTCGTTCCAAGCCTGCACGCGCCGAAACCGTTATGCTGGCGGCTTCAGACCTTTCGTGAGGATCCCGCCTTGAGCGCAGAATCCGCCAAGCATGCCCGACATCTGTTGCTCGAGGAATACCGCGGCGTGCTGTCCACGCAGTCGCAGGCAATGCCCGGGTTTCCCTTCGGTTCGGTGGTGCCCTACTGCCTCGACGAGCAGGGCAGGCCATTGATTCTCATCAGTCGGATCGCTCAGCACACGCGCAATCTCAAGGCCGACCCGCGCTGTTCGCTGCTGGTTGGCGAGCGCGACGCCGAGGACGTGCAGGCCGCCGGCCGTCTGACCCTGCTCGCCGAGGCCCGTCAGCTGGTCGAGGCCGACGCCATCGACGTGGCCGCACAGCGCTACTACCGGTATTTCCCCGATTCGCGGGATTACCATCGGGTGCACGACTTCGATTTCTGGGTACTGCAGCCGGTGCGCTGGCGCTACATCGGTGGTTTCGGTGCCATCCACTGGCTCGAGCAGGTCGCCCTGGCCAATCCCTTTGCCGGTGAGGGCGGCGCGGTGGAACGCTCGATGGTCGAGCATATGAACGAAGACCATGCGGCGGCCATCGCCCATTACGTGCGCGAGGCTGGCCTGCCGCAGGAGCCCAAGGCCAGCCTGGTGGGCATCGACAGCGAGGGCTTCCATCTGCGCATCGGCCAGCGCCTGTTCTGGCTCGCCTTTGCCGAGCCCTGCGCGACGCCCCAGGCGGTACGTCAGGCGCTGGTCGCAATGGCGCGCGCGAGTCGTTCAGCTGGGCTTCAGGCTGGCGAGGAATAATCCGGTTACAGGCTGCAGGGGCGTCGGCTTGAATTCACCCGCTGCCGCCGTCATCTATCGCTCACTGGAAGCCGGTTGCTTCCGTCAAGGATTCTCGATGCGAATATTCATGTTGCTGTTCCTGCTGTTTCCGCTCGCCGAGCTTTTTCTGCTGATCAAGGTCGGCAGCGAAATCGGCGCGCTGGCCACCATTCTGTTGCTGATCATCAGCGGCCTGGCCGGCATTCTGCTGATGCGCCTGGCGGGCTTTGCCACCGCCTGGCGCGCCCGCGAGCGGCTGGCGCACGGCGAGCTGCCCGAGCGCGAGATGCTCGAGGGGCTGATGATGGCGGTCGGTGGTGGGCTGCTGTTCCTGCCCGGTTTCATCAGCGACGTGCTGGCGCTGGTCATTCTTTTCCCGCCGACCCGCAAGCTGCTGTTCGGCTTCTTTGTCCGGCGGCTCGAGGCTCAGGCCGAGCGCCGGCGCGCCTTTGCCGACGACCTGCAGGCACGCTCCGCGCCACAGCGACCGAATGTGATCGAGGGCGAGTACGAACGCCGCGATCGCGACCAGTGATCGTCCCGTCCGACCGGCATGCCTTGGCATGCCGGTTTTCTTTTGCGCGCCACGAAATTTTCATCGGCAGCCCTTGAAATACCCTGGCGCGCCCGCATGTAGCGGTCACCGCAAGGTCGCTGTCGTACCGACAGTCCGTTTTTCGCGGCTCGCTCCTGGCGAGTCGCAACCGGCGAAGCCGGTATTTGCCAACCCGCCGATGAAGATCATCGGCATGGAACCACTCTACTAGGAGAGATCGACAATGAAGCTTCGTCCTCTGCATGACCGCGTCGTGATTCGTCGCAGCGAAGAAGAAACCAAGACTGCAGGCGGTATCGTCCTGCCGGGTTCCGCTGCCGAGAAGCCGAATCAGGGTGAGGTCGTCGCTGTCGGCGCTGGCCGTCTGCTGGACAACGGCGAAGTTCGTCCGCTGACCGTCAAGGTTGGTGACAAGGTGGTATTCGGCCCTTACTCGGGCAGCAACACCGTCAAGGTCGACGGCGAAGACCTGCTGGTGATGAGCGAGAACGAAATCCTCGCCGTCGTCGAAGCCTGATTCGCGCAAATCTCCGTCTGATAATTCAAGAATTGAGGATCAATCAAAATGGCTGCTAAAGAAGTCAAGTTCGGTGACTCCGCACGCAAGAAGATGCTGGTTGGCGTGAACGTCCTGGCCGACGCGGTCAAGGCCACCCTCGGCCCGAAAGGCCGCAACGTGGTGCTGGAAAAGAGCTTTGGCGCTCCGACCATCACCAAGGACGGCGTTTCCGTTGCCAAGGAAATCGAGCTGAAGGATCGCTTCGAGAACATGGGCGCCCAGTTGGTCAAGGACGTTGCCTCCAAGGCCAACGACGAGGCCGGTGACGGCACCACCACCGCTACCGTTCTGGCCCAGGCCATCGTCAACGAAGGCCTGAAGGCCGTCGCTGCCGGCATGAACCCGATGGATCTCAAGCGCGGCATCGACAAGGCGACCATCGCCATCGTCGCCGAGCTCAAGCAGCTGGCCAAGCCGTGCACCGACTCCAAGGCCATTGCCCAGGTCGGCACCATCTCCGCCAACTCCGACGAGTCCATCGGCCAGATCATCGCCGAGGCCATGGAGCGCGTGGGCAAGGAAGGCGTGATCACCGTCGAGGAAGGTTCGGGCTTCGAGAACGAACTGTCCGTCGTCGAGGGCATGCAGTTCGACCGCGGCTACCTGTCGCCGTACTTCATCAACAAGCCGGACACCATGGTGGCCGAGCTGGACAACCCGCTGCTGCTGCTGGTCGACAAGAAGATCTCCAACATCCGCGAACTGCTGCCGGTGCTGGAAGGTGTCGCCAAGGCCGGTCGTCCGCTGCTGATCGTGGCTGAGGACGTCGAAGGCGAAGCGCTGGCCACCCTGGTCGTGAACAACATGCGTGGCATCGTCAAGGTCGCGGCGGTCAAGGCACCGGGCTTCGGTGATCGCCGCAAGGCCATGCTGCAGGACATCGCCATCCTGACCGGCGGTACCGTGATTTCCGAAGAAGTCGGCCTGAGCCTGGAAACCGCTACCTTGGAGCACCTGGGTAACGCCAAGCGCGTCGTGCTGAACAAGGAAAACACCACCATCATCGACGGCGCTGGTGCCCAGGTCGACATCGAAGCTCGCGTGGCGCAGATCCGCAAGCAGATCGAAGACACCACTTCCGACTACGACAAGGAAAAACTGCAAGAGCGTCTGGCCAAGCTGGCCGGCGGTGTTGCCGTGATCAAGGTCGGTGCCGGTACCGAAGTCGAGATGAAAGAGAAGAAGGCCCGTGTCGAAGACGCCCTGCACGCGACCCGTGCGGCCGTCGAAGAAGGCGTGGTGCCTGGCGGTGGTGTGGCGCTGGTGCGTGCCCTGCAGGCCATCTCCGAGCTCAAGGGTGACAACGAAGACCAGAACGTCGGTATCGCGCTGCTGCGTCGCGCCGTCGAGGCTCCGCTGCGTCAGATCGTGGCCAACGCTGGTGGCGAGCCGAGCGTGGTGGTCGACAAGGTCAAGCAGGGTTCGGGCAACTACGGCTTCAACGCCGCGTCCGACACCTACGGCGACATGATCGAGATGGGTATCCTCGATCCGGCCAAGGTCACCCGTTCCGCGCTGCAGGCGGCTGCCTCCATCGGCGGTCTGATGGTCACCACCGAAGCCATGGTTGCCGAAGTGGTAGAAGACAAGCCGGCCCCGGCGATGCCGGACATGGGCGGCATGGGTGGCATGGGCGGCATGATGTAAGTCGCTGAGCCCTCGCTCCAGAAGAACCCCGCCTCGTGCGGGGTTTTTCTTTTTGTGGCGGATTGTTTTCAGGCAGACGACCGTCGGTCGCAAAGTTGGCGGCACGAAAACCCCTGGGCTAGGGTCAATAAAGCCCCACTCTCAAGGACTTGCGCGATGAAGCTTGAAATTGCACGAGGAGTTTTCCTCGTCGGCGCCCTTGGCGTCGCATCGCTGTGCTTCGCGGCGTGGAACCAGCCCTCACCGGGCGTGGTGCGCGGCAACCTGGACCGCGACCATTGCCCGATACCCGCCGGCATGCGGGTCGAGACGCTGCAGGTTCGCCCCGACGCCGACCTGCTGCTGTTCCTCTACGGCATGTCCCAGCAGCTGGGCGTGCGCGGCTGAACCAGCCGGCGCGCGGCGATCAACCGCCCAGGCGGGCGGTGACCTCGTTGAGCTGCGTGGCCAGGCCGTGGAGGTTGCGGCTGGCGCTCTCGGTGCGTTCGACGTTGTGCTGGTTGGCGTCGGCGATGGCGGTGATCTCGGTCAGATTGCGCGAGATGTCCTCGACCACCGACGTCTGCTCTTCTGCCGCCGTGGCGATCTGCCGGTTCATGTCGCGGATGGCTTCTACCGCCTGGCTGATCTGCTGGAGCGATTGGCCCGCTTCGGTCACTTGCGCGAGGCCGGCGTCGCTGTGCTGGCGCGTGTTGTCGATCGCGCTCACGGCATCCGTCGCACCGTTCTGGACGGCGGCAATGATCTGGTGAATCTCCGCGGTGGACTCGGCAGTCCGCTGCGCCAGGGTGCGTACCTCGTCCGCGACCACGGCAAAGCCGCGTCCGGCCTCGCCGGCACGCGCCGCTTCGATGGCCGCGTTGAGCGCCAGCAGGTTGGTCTGGTCGGCGATCCCGCGGATCACGTCGAGCACCTTGCCGATACGGCCGGTATCGTCTTCCAGCTGGCCGATGACCGCGCTGGTGGTGGCGATCTCGCTGCTCATGCGGCTGATGGTGTCGATGGTCGCGTTCATCACCGCCTCGCTGCGATGCGCCGAATCATCGGCGGCGTCGGCTGCCTGGGCGGCTTCGGCGGCATGACGGGAGACCTCCTGCGCCGTCGCGGACATCTCGTGCATCGCCGTCGCGACCTGGTCGGTACGGCTGAACTGCTCGCGCGCACCCCCGGCCATCTGCGCGGCGATGCCGCTCAGCTCGCCGCTCGCGCCATCCAGGTCGGCGGAACTCTTGCGCAGCTGGGCAAAGGTGTCGGCAAGGAAATCGCGCAGCGTATTGGCGGCCCGGGCCAGTTGCCCAAGCTCGTCGCGCCGCGAGACGTCAAGTCGTGCGCCGAAGCGACCGTGGCTGAGTTCGGTGACATGGCCGATGAGCATGCCGATGGGGGCGATCAGGTTGCGGTTGACCAGCCACAGGCTGAGCAGGGCGACCAGCACACTGGCGATCAGCATCAGCAGCGGGCCGGCCAGGGCGGCTGTCTCGGCGCTGTCACGGATGGCGCTTGAGGATTGCGCGGCCTTGGCGGCGAGCTTGTCGACCAGCTCGCTCAGCTGGCTGCTGGTGGCACGGTCAATACCGGCGACCGCTCGATCGCCGGCCCGTGGATCATTGCCGGCGGCGGCGAACGCATCCAGCCCCTGGCGATAGGCCTGGCCCAGCCGGCCATGCTCGTCGCGCAGTGAACGCACGGTGGCGCTGAGTGCCGGGTCGTCGGCGACCTGCTGCAACAGCTCGCCGAGCAAACGCTGGACCTTTGCCTCCTGATCCTGAAACTGCTGCCAGTAGCGGGTACGCTGGGCGTCGTCCTGGCCACGCAGCAGCACGTTCTTCCACTCCTGAACCTGCGTCTTGAATTCGAGGTTGACCTGCTCGATCAGCTGCGATTCGCGGATCGGGCCGTCAAGCAGCTCGGCGAACTCGCTCACCTGGCGCGACAGCAGTTGGGTACACAGCAGGGCGATGCAGAGCAGCACCAGCAAGCTGCCGGCGATCAGGCCGAGCAACTTCGCGCGCAGCGACGTTTGGAACATGGAAACGAGACCTCGATACGTCTTGGAGGGGCGGCTGCCCGACGCAGAATGGGTCGGCCGGGTAGGTGGGAACTTGAATCAGGCCAGCCGCAGATGGTTGTCCCAGAGCCCGGCCGGCAGCGCCAGTGGCTCGGCGGCGATGCGCTCGCCGCGGCAATCGAACAGTCGACAGCGGCCTTGCCCGGAGCTGACGACGAAGCCGTCGGCAACGGCGGCAACGCCCGCGCAGTCCGGCAGGTGTACTTGCTGGCGCAGCGTCGCGCTGTCGAGGTCCCAGAAGAAGACGCTATTGCCGCGCGGCGCGGTGACCGCCAGCAGACGCAGCTCGTCGTGGATCGCCAGGCTCGCGGTGTACTGGCGCATGGTCTGGCGCACGTCCTCGCTCAGCGGGAAGGGCTGAAACGCCTGGCCGGGGCGCTTGATCGCGACCAGCGGCGCGTGATCGAGTGGGTCGCCCTCGTATTGCTGGCCTGAAACCACAGTGCCGTCGGCGGCCACGGCCAGGTGCCGTACGCTGTTCATCCGCTCGGGCAGTTGTTCCTTGCTGACCAGGGTGCCGTCCCGGCGCAGCAGCACCAGGCTGGGCTCCATCGCGTCGAGGTTCATCATCTCGCGGCTGTCGGCTTCGGTGCGGATGCCGCCGTTGGCGATCACCAGCGTCTCGCCGTCCGGCATCCAGAGCAGCTGGTGCGGGCCGATGCCGTGGGTGGCATGCTCGCCGACGCGTTGCAGGCGCCGTTCCTCGACCCGATAGATGCCAAGCACGCCGCGGCCGGCATCGGTGGTGTCGTTTTCGGTGCTGTAGAACCAGTCGCCGCTGGCATGAAACACGCCATGGCCGTAGAAATGCCGGTCCGCGGGGGCGGCGAGCACCTGCAGCAAGGTGCCGTCGCGGCTGTCGAGCAGGTAGCTTTCACGGCTGGGCCGGCGCCCGACGAACACCACCAGCGGCAGGTGCGGATGGGCGTAGACGTCGTGGCAACGTTCCTTGACCGGCGTGGCGAACACGCGGCTGCCATCGAGGCGATAACCAACGGCATAGTGGCGACCGTCCGCGCCGTCGCGAGCGGAGAAGAGCATCGGTGCGTGGCCCTGGCGCGAGAGCGTCCAGCCACCGACGGCGCCTGCGGCGAGCAGGGCCGAGCCAAGGCCGAGCAGGGTGCGGCGCTTCATGCTCAGTCTCCGTCGTGGGCGTTGAAGCCGATCTGCACGCCGAGAGCGCGGGCCAGCTCGGTCTGGTGCAGGCGATGCAGCGCGTCCAGCTGCTTGTACAGCGCGGACAGCTGATCACGTCCTTCGGCCTCGGCGAGGCGCTCGGCAAAGGGGGGCTGCACGGCGGCGATCCCGGCCCGCAGTTCGGCGTAACCCTGGTCGATGCGTTCGGCGAGCGAGCTCTGGCTGTCGTCGAGCAAGGCGCGCAGGCCATTGCCCTGGTCGCCTTGCCAGAGTCGCTGCGCTGCGGCGAGCGCTGCATCCAGGCTGGCGAGGGTGGTGTCGCTGCGCCAGCCTTCGGCCTGGAACGGCTGCGGGTGTCCCTTGGTCTGCCGGCCGAGCGGGGCGCCGAGCTTCTTCTTCAGCCCGTCGAGCGCATTGACCTGCACGCGCAGCAACTCGGCGACCGCCTCGCGTGGCTCGGCATAGCGGCTGCTGGGAAACTCCAGCAATTGAGCGACCATGCCTTCCTTGGCCTTCCACTGCTCGACGATACCTGCCGAGAGGCGCTGCTGGTGCTCGCCGATGGCCACCAGCAAGGGGCAATAGCGCGCCCGCGTGGCAGGCTCGGAAATGGCCAGATCGGGATCGAACAGGATGTATTCGTAGGCGGTCAGCCCCTGGACGACGACGCTCGCTTCGTCGAGATCGGCGCGCGTCAGGTCCGGCTTGTCATCCAGCAGGCGATTGACCTGGCGTGCGACCAGGTTCTTCTTGTCCGGCCAGAACTGCACCTGCCAGGCCGTATTGCCTTCGCCCAACGGGCCGATCAGCAGAGGTTGCAGCCCGGCCCAGGCGGTCTGTGCCTCGACGAAGGCCTGCCGCGCCTGATCCAGCGGTTCGTTGTCGGCGCAGAAGGCGATGGCACTGGCGGCCAGGCGGCGGTCGGTTTCTGCCCAATCGACGTAGGCCGGCAGCAGCACCTGTTCGGTCAGCGCCTTGCTGGTTTCGGCGAACGGGTCGGCAGGGCTGCAGGCAGTGAGCAACAGGCTGCCGAGCAGGGCGCCGGTGATACCGCCAAGTACGGATCTGAGTGCCATGGTTCCTCTTCAGGCCGGGGTTTCCGGCGGGCTATGCCGCAGCGAGCCGGCTGCGGCGGGTGAGTCAGAGCGATTCCAGAAAGCGCAGCAGTGCGGCGCGTTCGGTCTGGTCGAAGGTCAGCACGGTCTGGCGCGCCGTTTCGGCTTCGCCACCATGCCAGAGAATCGCCTCCATGAGATTGCGCGCACGACCATCATGGAGAAAGCGGGTATGCCCGCTGACCGCCTGGGTCAGGCCGACGCCCCAGAGCGGTGGGGTGCGCCACTCGCGGCCCGTGGCCTCGAACTCCGGGCGGCCGTCGGCGAGCCCATCGCCCATGTCATGCAGCAGCAAGTCGGTATAGGGGCGAATGACCTGTCCTGCCAACTCCGGCTCGACACCGCTGCTGGCGGTGGTGAACTGCGGCGTATGGCAATTCTGGCAACCGGCGCGATGGAACAGGCGCTTGCCGGCCAGAACCTCGGGATGATCGACGTCGCGTCGCATCGGTACGCCGAGGTTGCGGGTGTAGAACAGAACCTGCGCCAGAATAGAGTCACTGACCTCCGGCTCGCCACCATGCGGCATCTCGGCACAGGCGCTCTGCGCATCGGTGCAGCTGCTGCCGCTGAACAGGCTGGTGCTCAGGCCCATGTCGTTGAAGAAGGCGTCGGCATTCTGCTGGTTCAGCGTCGGTTGCCCGGCCTTCCAGCCGAAGCGACCGATCACGGTGTCACCGCTGACCTGGTCGTAGACCCGGTTCGGTCGCCCGGAAATCCCGTCACCGTCTCGGTCCTCCGGGTCGGCATTGGCCAGCAGCGCCTGTTCCGGAATTGCCTCGAGCAGTCCCAGGCCGATCATCTGCGGGGCGGTGCGCAGCGAGAACAGCGTGTCGGGGTGCAGCGGGCCATAACCCAGCTCGCTGAGCTGCAGTATCGGTGAGCGCAGTTCGACCTCGTGGCCATCGGCGAAGCGAACCCGCCGGGTGTCGTACCGCAGGCGCACGCGAGCCTCGGGCGCGATGCCGGGAATGGCCATGTCCTGTAGTTGGCCACCGTAGGTCGGCTCCGGTGCAATGCCCCGCTGGCGCACGACCTCGCTGTGCTCGGGCCCGGCGGGTATCGACAGGCGCACCAGCATGGACACGGCGCTGGTCGCGGTTTCATCCGGCGCATGCCCGCGACCATCCTTGATGTGGCAGCTCTGGCAGGCATTGGTGTTCAGCAGGGGGCCCAGTCCGTCGCGCGCTGTCGTCGACGCCGGTGCGATCACCCAGGGGTTGCGGAAGAAACTGTTACCGACGCTGAAGTCCAGCCGGCGCATGGGAGAGAGGTTCGCCGACGGCTGCGAGAAGGCGTTCTGATCGTACTGCCTGACGCTGGTCGCGCCGCCACTGAAGGCCTCGCCGGGTTCGGCCGCGGCGAAGCGATCGGGCGCTTTATCGCAGGCGCTGATTCCGAGGATGACGAGAGCGGCGAGAGACAGACGAGCGAGGAGGGGCATGACGATCGGGGATGGCGAAACGAAGGCTTAATCTTAGCAGGCTAAGCGAGCTTGAATAAGAGCTGTTTTCATTTATCCAAGGCTTGCGCGGGGCAAGCGGGGGTGCGGATTGCCCGCACCCCCTGGCGGTCAGAACTGATGGTCGGCGGTATCCGGATTCAGGTCGGAGATGCCCAGCGCAGCGGCGGCCTGCTCGATGGCGGCAGTCTGCTTGACCAGCGCGGCGATGGCGTTACGCACCTTTTCCTGGCCCTCGGCGTTGTCCGCGGCGATCAGCTGGTCGAAGGCCTCGCCTTGTTCGGCGCTGGCGACAAGAACCTGAAGCTTGGCTTCGGTGCTCTCCAGATCGGTCTTCAGCGTGCTGTCGACCTCAGGGCTGTTGGCGGCCACCAGCGACGACAGGCTCGGGCCGGTCAGGGTGCTGCCATCGATACGCTGATACTCGCCCAGATACACGTTGCGGATGCCCTTGGCGTTGTAGAAGTGCGAGTTGTGCGTGTTGTCGCTGAAGCAGTCATGCTCGTCTTCGGTGGAATTCGCCTCCAGCGCCACCTTCATCCGCTCGCCGGCGAGCTCGCCGAGCGACAGGCTGCCCATGCCAAAGAGCATCTTGCGCAGGCCGTTCTTGGCAGGTTCGGCGAGCAGAGAGGCTCGGTAGTTGCCATCGTTACCAGCCTTCCATTGCTCGACCATTTCGGCCAGATCGCTGACCAGGAGCTCGGTCGCCGCTTTCAGGTAGGCGCGACGACGGTCGCAGTTGCCGCCGGTGCAGCCTTCGCCCTCTACGAAATCGCTGACCGGACGCTGGCCGGCGCCGGGGTTGGTGCCGTTGAGGTCCTGGCCCCAGAGCAGAAATTCGATGGCGTGGTAGCCGGTGGCGACGTTCGCTTCGGACCCCGCCAGTTCATTGAGGCTGGCCAGCTTCTCGCCGGTGATCTCGCTGATGTCGATCTTGTCTTCGCCGATCTGGATCTCGCGGTTGGCGATGATGTTGGCGGTGGCGCCCGGGTTGCCCAGGGCATGCTGGTAGTCGCCTTGCACGTAGTCGATCAGCCCCTCGTCCAGCGGCCACGCATTGAGCTGGCCTTCCCAGTCATCGACCACCGGGTTGCCGAAGCGGAACACCTCGGTCTGCATGTAGGGCACGCGCGCGGCCAGCCAGGCCTGCTTGGCGGCATCCAGCGTCTGCTCGTTGGGGTTGGCGAGCAGGGCGTCGACCGCGTCCTGCAGCTTCACGCCGGCGGCATGCGCATCGCTGAAGATCGCCAGCGCGAGATCGGCGTAATGTTCGACCACGGCCTTGGCTGCGGCCTGGTCGAGCTTGGCGGCCTGGTCGGCGGCCGGTGCCTGGGTGGTCGCTTCGGGCGCGGCGGTCTGGTTATAGGGCTCTTCCTTCTCGCAGCCTGCCAGGGAGACAGCAACGGCCAGCAGGGTAACGGTTGCCCAAGTGGGGGTGCGTAGCATGAGCGGGGTCCTTTTGCGTTCGAACATCGGCCTCAGTCGGGGAGGCCGTAGGGACAGTAATAATGCGAAAGATTTGCATTTTGTGCAAAGGCAATGCGTGAGCCGCCTCTCCGTCATCTTGCCGGCTGACCGCTAGAATGCTGGCCATTCGACTGCGCTGGAGGCGCCACCATGAGTCTGACCACGGTAATCGTTCTCGTATCGGGATTCTTCATTGCCGCGTATGCGGTGATTCTCTACAACGGCTTGGTGCGGCTGAAGCACGGGGTCGGCAAGGCGTGGGCGAACATCGATGTGCTGCTGCGCCAGCGACACGAGGAGCTGCCCAAGCTGGTCGAAACCTGCAAGCAATACATGCAGCACGAGCGCAACACGCTCGAGCAGGTGATCCGTGCGCGTGGCGAAGTGGCCAGTGCGCGCGAGCTGGGCGACATCGGCTCGCTGGGACGGGCCGAAACCGGCCTGCGGAGCAGTCTGGGGCGGCTCTTTGCGCTGGCTGAAAACTACCCGCAGCTAAAGGCCGACAGCAGCTTCGCGCACCTGCAGCAACGCATCTCCGGCCTGGAAAGCGGCATCGCGGATCGCCGGGAGCTGTACAACGAAGCGGTAAACCTCAACAACGTACGCATCGAGCAGTTTCCGGATGTGCTGCTGGCGCGGCTGTTCGGTTTCAAGCCGGCGTCTTTGCTCGTGTTCGGCGAGGCGGAGAAGGCCGACGTCAATCTCAAGGCGCTGTTCGGCTGATATGGACCTGGGCGCGTTTCTGAGCCTGGCCATGGGAGCCTCCTTCTGCGTGGGCGGCGCGGTTCTTTGCATTGGTCGCTGGTCGCGTGTGCGCCATCTGCAGGACACGCCGACGTCGCGGATCCGCTCGGCGGCGCAGGGGTATACCGAACTGGTCGGAGTGCTCGGCGCGGCCAGTGAGAGCCCGTTGTTCGCCCCGCTGACCGGCGAGCCGTGCCTGTGGTGGCGTTACTGCATCGAGGAATACCGTGCCAGCGGGAAGCGCAGCAGCTGGGCCGTGATCGAGCGGGGAGAAAGCGAGGGCTGGTTGCGCCTGACCGATGCGACCGGCGGGTGCCTGATCGATCCGCGTGGCGCCGAGGTGCTGCCGGCCTGGCGGCGACGCTGGACCGGCGACCGTCGGCACCCGCGGGGCGGCGCACCGGGCGGCCTGCTGCAGCTGTTGGGGATGGGCAGCCGCTATCGCTATACCGAAGAGCGCCTGCACGCCGGTGAGCCGCTCTACGCCATCGGCGAGTTCCGCAGCGCCGGTGGTGGGCGGCAGGCGATGAATCTGGATGCCCTGCGCGCGGAGGTCATTCGGCAATGGAAGGGTGATTTTGCCGGCCTGCTCGCGCGTTTCGACAGCAATGCCGACGGCCAATTGGACGAGCAGGAATGGCGTCGGGTGCGGCTGGCGGCAGGCCTGGAGGCGGAGGACCGCCAGCGGCAGGCGAGTCAGGAGCCGCTGCTGCATCGCCTGGGCAAACCGGGCGATGGCTTGCCGTTCGTGCTTTCCAGTCATGGCGAGGATGTGATCGCCCGGCGCTTCTATCTGCAGGCTGCCGGTGGGCTGCTGCTCTGCCTGGCCGGCGCAGTCTGGCTGGCCGTACACCTGGGGAGCGTTTACTGAGCGCTCAGGTCGTCAGCGCGCCGAGCGTGGCGGTACGCTGCAGCAGCGGCGTCAGTTCCTGCGGGGTGATGGGCTTGCTGTAGTAGTAGCCCTGGCCTTCATGGCAGCCTTCGCCGATCAGATAGGCCTCCTGCTCCGCGGTTTCCACGCCTTCGGCAATCACCTTCATACCCAGACTCTTGCCGAGCTGGATAACCGCGCGAACGATGGTGGCGCCGCCTTCGTCGCAATGGATGTCCTGGACGAAGCTCTTGTCGATCTTGATCTTGTCCAGCGGCAGGCTCTTCAGATAGCTGAGCGATGAATAGCCAGTTCCGAAATCATCGATGGAGATCAGGGCACCCGAGCGGCGCAGGCTGTGCAGGTTCTCGGCGGCGGCCTGGATATCTTCCATCAGCCCCGTCTCGGTCACTTCCAGCTCCAGTGTCTCAGCCGGCAGCGCATAACGACTGAGCAACTGCTCGACCCGTGTCGGCAGCTCCGGGTGGTGCAGTTGGGCGGTCGACAGATTGACGGCCACGCGCAACCAGGTCAGCCCCTGGCTACGCCACTCGGCCAGCTGTCGGCAGGCTTCCTCGAGCACCCACTCGCCAATGGCGAGAATGCTGCCGTTCTGCTCGGCCAGCGGGATGAACACGTCCGGCGGGACCAGCTTGCCATCGGGACGTTTCCAGCGAATCAGCGCTTCGACGCCAGTGATGCGCTGCTGCCGGTAGTCCACCTGCGGCTGGTAGACGAGGTAGAACTCGCCCTGCTTGAGCGCTTCGCTCAGCTCGGTCTCCAGCTCGCGGCGCTGGCGCATCTCCTTGTCGATACTGGCGACATAGAACTGGTAGCGGTTGCGCGCGCGACTCTTGGCCAGCGTCATGGTCTGCTCGGCCTTTTGCAGAAGTTTTTCCGGGCTGTCGCCATCTTCCGGAAACAGGGTGATGCCGAGCGTTGCGCGGAGCCTGACCCGTTGATCGTTGAGGTCGATCGGCGTTTCCAGGTTGTCGAGCACTTTCTGCGCCAGCTCGGCTGCCTCGTAGGGCTCGTCGAGGTCGTCGAGCACCATGACGAACTGATCGCCGCCCAGGCGCGCCAGCGTGCCCAGATGTCCGCTCAGGTTGCCGAGCCGCTCGGCCAGGGCGACGAGCAGGCGGTCGCCGGCCTGGTAGCTGTAGCGCTCGTTGATGCCCTTGAAGTCATCGAGCCCGAGACAGAGGACGGCGACCTTGCGCTGTGTGCGGCGTGCCTCGTCGAGGATATGGTCCAGCTGGCGTTGCAGTTGCTGGCGGTTCGGCAGCCCGGTGAGCGCGTCGTACAGCGTCATTCGCTGCAGGCTGCTTTCGGCCTGCTGGCGCAGGCGCATGTTGTGCTCTATGGCGCCGAGCAGGCCGTTGGCGGTTTCGACCCAAAGCCCCAGTTCGTTGCGCTCGTGGCCCTTGAGCAACGGCAGCTTGTGCTCGCCGGGGTGGTCGGGGTTGATATGCGCCAGGTGTTCGATGAGCTTGGTCAGCGGGCGCGTCAGCAGCCACTCGTAGATCAGGTAGAGGATGATGCCCAGGGTCAGCGCGCGAAGGATGCCGACAAAGAAGATCACCACCGAGTCGCTGACGAATTCCTCGCCGTAGCGCGCCGTGTCCAGGGTGATCTGCAGATCGCCGTAATACTCGTTGTAGGGCGGCTGGCCGATCAGCGGCACCGAATACTGCTGGTCGGCGCCGAAGATCGCGTCGGTCAGCTCGCGGGTGGCCAGTTTCATGGGCGGCCGGCTCTTGCTGGCCAGCGGTTCCTCGCCAGGGTGGCCGATCATGGCCCGGCGAATCGATTCGTGCTCGAACAGTCCCTCCATGACCTGCTGGCCCATTTCGCGGTCCAGGCTATAGATCGCCTGGGTGGATGGGTCGCGTGTCATGCGCAGGATGCGCTGGGCGTCGTCGCTGATGAGCTGGCGCGTCTTGTAGGCGCCGAAGATGATCTGCGCACAGCTCAAGACAAGGCCGACGGCCAACGCCGACAGCAGTACTACTCGCAGTAGCTTTCTTGACAGGCTGTTGCGCAATTCCAACTTCAAGGGAGTGACCTTAATTTCCGCGCCTGTGCACAGAGACGAGTATTGGCAGAGCGGTTCGTCTCGTCAAAAGCACGGCAATGGTTCGTATGGGAAAACCTCTTGTTGTTATGTGTTTCGCGCAAGGCGATACCCGGGCAGGATGCAGGGTAAAGTTTTCTGTGACCAGTCCTGTTAGCGGCAATCAAGCGCTGGTTCTTAAACGAAAAATGCCCGTTCTGACGAAACGGGCATTTTTCGGACGCTGGCGTCGCGGCGCGACGCCAGAGGACTCAGGCGAAGTTCTTCGCGACGAAGTCCCAGTTGACCAGGTTCCAGAACGCTTCGACGAACTTCGGACGGGCGTTGCGGTAGTCGATGTAGTAGGCATGCTCCCACACGTCGCAGGTCAGCAGCGGCTTGTCGCCGGCGGTCATCGGGTTGCCGGCACCGATGGTGCTCGCCAGGCCCAGGCTGCCGTCGGACTTCTTCACCAGCCAGGCCCAGCCGGAGCCGAAGGTGCCGATGGCGGTCTTGGTGAACTCTTCCTTGAACTTGTCGAAGGAGCCGAACGAGGCGTTGATGGCATCAGCCAGGGCGCCGGTCGGCTGGCCGCCGCCGTTGGGCGACAGGCAGTTCCAGAAGAAGGTGTGGTTCCAGACCTGCGCGGCGTTGTTGAAGATGCCGCCCGAAGAGGTCTTGATGATGCTCTCCAGATCCTTGCCTTCGAATTCGGTGCCCGGGACCAGGTTGTTCAGGTTGGTCACGTAAGCGGCATGGTGCTTGTCGTGGTGGTAGTCCAGGGTCTCGGCGGACATGTGCGGCTCGAGAGCGTTCTTTTCGTAAGGCAGCGGCGGCAATTCGAAAGCCATGTTGTATCTCCTACTCAGGTGAGGATTGGATGCGGCAGCTTGGAAGACGAGGCGACGCCTGCGCGTCGACCGATCAAGCGGAAGTCTGTAGCTTCCTGGGCTCGTCCGGCGTTCCTTCGCTCGCCACACGGATTGCGCAATCTCTGGCCGTCACGGCGGCCGAACAGGCGGGCTGGAGCGCGGCGCTCCGACCCGCAGGCCAGGGATCATAGCACCCGACCTGCGGCAAAACCACGCGGCAACTGTATGGGAAACCAGCTGCAATCGGCAGCGCCGATAGCGATGCCGACTGCACCCAGCGTGGACCTCGGCCACCGGCAGACGTTCCCGCCGAAGCGTCAGCCGGCGAAGGCCAGCTGCGCGGCGACCGCGAACATCATGCCGGCTACCCCCAGGTCGATCAGCCGCCAGGTCAGCGGCCGCGCCAACCAGGGCGCCAGCCAGGCGCCGCCGAGCGCGAGCATCGTGAACCAGGCCAGCGAGGCGCTGGCAGCTCCCGCGGTGTAGGCACCGGGCTCCGGCTGCTGCGCACCGAGCGAGCCGATCAGCAGCACCGTGTCGAGATAGACATGGGGATTGAGCAGGGTGACGGCCAGGGCTGTCAGCAGCACCGCGCGCAGCGAACGCGGCCGCGGCTCGTCGCCCTGTTGCAGGGCCTGTGGCCGCAGCGCACGCAGCAATGCCTGCAGGCCGTACCAGAGCAGGAATGCCACGCCGCCCCAGCGGGTCACGCTGAGCAGTGTCGGACTTTCGGCGAGCAGCGCGGCGAGCCCGAACACCCCCAGGCTGACGAGGACGGCATCGCAGAAGATGCACAGCACGGCCACAGGCAGGTGGTGCTCGCGGCGCAGGCTCTGCGCCAGGACGAAGGCATTCTGTGCCCCGATCGCGACGATCAAGCCGGCGGTCACGGCCAGCCCGTTCAGATAACTGCTCCAGAGGGTTCCCATGATGAAGACCTTGCACGAAACGAAGGCTGGCAGTCTGGGTGGGGTCGCCGTATAAGAGAAACGAATATTCGTTAACCCTCATTAGGAAAGCTGATGTTCGACTACAAGCTGCTCGCCGCGCTCGCGGCCGTCGTCGAGCAGGCCGGCTTCGAGCGTGCGGCCCAGGTCCTGGGCCTGTCCCAGTCGGCCGTTTCGCAGCGCATCAAGCTCCTGGAGGCGCGCGTCGGTCAGCCGGTGTTGCTGCGCTCGATGCCGCCCCGGCCGACCGAGCTGGGCCAGCGCCTGCTCAATCACGTGCAGCAGGTGCGATTGCTCGAGCGGGACCTGCAGAGCCAGGTCCCGGCGCTGGACGACAGCGACCTGCCCGAGCGGCTGCGCATCGCCCTGAACGCCGACAGCCTGGCGACCTGGTGGGCCGCAGCGGTCGCGCCGTTCTGCGCCGGGCATCGGGTGTTGCTCGACCACGTGGTCGAGGATCAGGCGGTCGGGCTCAAGCGCATGCGCGCCGGCGAGGTCGCCGCGTGCGTGTGTGCCGCCGAGCGGCCGCTGGCAGGCGCGCGCAGCCAGTATCTGGGGGCGATGCGTTACCGCGCACTGGCCAGCCCGGCGTTCATCGAACGGCACCTGGCAGGACGGCCTTCGGCCGAAGCCCTGGCCAAGGCGCCGGCCATCGTCTTCGGGCCGGATGATCGCCTGCAGCACCGCTACATCACGGCGGTGGGGGGCTCGGACTGCTTTATCCACCATCTCTGCCCGTCGTCGGAGGGCTTTGTCCGCATGCTGCAGAGCGGGCTGGGCTGGGGGCTCGTGCCGGAGCTGCAGGTGCGCGGCGAACTTGAACGGGGCGAGCTGGTCGATGTGCTGTCCGGGCCGCCGATCGACGTTCCTCTGTACTGGCACCACTGGCGCAACGGCGGCGCCTTGCTGGACGAGCTGACCCGGCACCTGGTGCGCTGCGCTGGCAGCTGGCTGGTGCTCGGCTGAGCGCCGCTCAGGCCAGTACGCGCTGGCCGCGGTAGATGCGTACCGTACCGGCAGTTGCCGGCGGTTCGGCCGGGCGCGCCCTTGGGGCGCTGTCGGTGAGGCTGGCCAGCTGGCGGCCGAGTGCCTGGGTCTGCTCATCGGCCGAGTGCAGGCAGGCGGCAAGCATGGCTGCGATCGCATCGGGCT
The DNA here is from genome assembly GCF_057738225.1 of Stutzerimonas sp. CXK-1. Lineage (NCBI taxonomy): Bacteria > Pseudomonadati > Pseudomonadota > Gammaproteobacteria > Pseudomonadales > Pseudomonadaceae > Stutzerimonas > Stutzerimonas sp. CXK-1. Next base: position 1,104,659 of record NZ_CM173217.1, read on the forward strand.
GGTTCAGGTGAATCTCGATCTGCTGCTCGTCGCGCAGTCGGCGCCGCAGTTGGCGCATGCAGTCGAGAACCGCTTTGTTCAGTTCCATGTATTTCTCCGTGGGCCCGGTGGGCCGACATCCCTGTCGAGGGTGCTGTCCGCTGGCAAGGTGGCTACAGCAAAGGGCGTACCAGCCGCGAGGGCTGCAAGGATCGGCGGCAGCACCGCGGTCGAAGCCGCGCGGCATGCGGCCTGGCCTGGCTGATGCTCCATAGCCCGGACGAGCGGGCTGTCGGTTGTACGCACTGCGATGAGCAGTGCGGGCCTTGATCTGCCTTATCTCGGTGCAGGGCGAGGCGGCGGCCTCGGCACTGCCCGGGCCTTGACTAACCGCTATACTGCGCGTCGATTTTTTCCGCGCGACGAAGGTATTCCATGCGCAACGATGCTCACGATGAAGTGGACCCGATCACCAGCCTGACCGCCGCGCGAGAGCGCGAGACGCCCTATCCACCGCCGGCGCTCGAGCCGATGCCGCGCCCTGCCATGCAGGATGAGGGTTCGCGCAGTCGCCCGCGCCGCCGCGGCGCGAGCACCGCACCGCTGTGGGCGCTGGTCGTGGCGCTGCTGATCGGCCTGGCGGGGCTGGGCTGGTGGAGCAACCAGCGTATCGGAGCGCTGGAGTTGCAGCTGGTGGCCACGCAGGAGAGCTTTGCGCGCATCAGCGAGGATGCGGTCGGACGCCTGCAGGACATCAGCGGCAAGGTCGTCGCCGCCGAGTCGAGCGTCACCACCGAGAGCGAAGCGGTGAAGCTGCGCATCAAGCAACTGGAAAGTCAGATGGCCGAACTCGGCCGCAAGCAGCAGGCCTTTGCGACGGAGCAGCAGAGCCTGCTGGGGCGGCAGGGCAACCAGGACAAACGCCTGGACGAGCAGGGCGCCAAGCTGGAGACGGCCGCCACCGGGCTGCGCAGCCAGCAGACCGAGCTGGCCCGCCAGGGCGATACGCTCAAGACGCTCGCCAGCGAACAGGCTTCGTTGAAAGCGGCACTGGACGGGCAGACGAAACTCGCCGCAGCCGTCGACGCGCTGCGCAAGGATGTCGAGGCTCTGCAGCAACGGGGCAATCCCAGCCAGGCGATCAGCCGGCTCGAGCAGGATCTGCTGGTATTGCGTAGCGAGCTGGACAACCGGCCCGCCGCTGCACAGGGCCCGACGACTGGCGAGTTCGACGCCTTCCGCGCGCAGATGACCCGCCACATCAACACCCTGCAGAGCCAGATCGTCAACCTGCAAGGCCAGATCGACGCCCGCTGAGGCCAGTCGGGGCAGCCGGCAGGCTGCCCCGACCGGCTTACAGATCCCAGCTGATCGACAGGTTCAGGCCCTGATCACGGTTGTCGTTGCCGCGATAGAGCAGGTCTCAGTCAGCGCACTCCAACATCCCGCGTTATCCCTTTTGTCAGTTGAGCGGACGGCAAATGCCGATCTTCTTGTCCTGGCTCAATGAAACGGCTGGTGGCTCCGTTACGATCGCACGCTGGCCGGATGCCATCATGCGAGACCCGTGTATGCGTAACAGGGAGTGTTACGAAATTGGCAAGGCCCCTTTGCGTTATTCCCTGCCGTGGGTAGAACAATAAAATGACTTCGCTGAGCGATCTGCTGCGTACCAGTCTGGCCACCCTGCTGCCGGGTGAGCTCAAGACCTCCGAACTGCGCCACTTGCTGGTGCCGAACCGCCACCCGCTGCTGCTCTGCCAGCGGCGCGCGATGATGATCGTCGACCGGGTACGGCTGTTCGCCTTTCTCTTCGCTGTGCTGACACCGCTGTGGTCGGTGATCGACCTGATGGTGTTCGATACCCAGCTGTGGCTGCGCCTGGCCGGATTCCGCCTGGCGGCCTGCCTGGCCTTCACATCGCTGCTGGTGTTCTACCGGCCGAGCGGCAACCTGCTCGATGCGTATCGGGCGATTGCCATCCTGTTTGCCATTCCCACGGTGTTCTACATCGCCTCGCATACGCTGCTCGGCTCCTATCAGCTCGTGCAGTTCTCGGCGGTGGTCGGCGCCGGCTATGCCTTCCTGCCGTTCGTCCTGATGGCCGGGCTGACGATCTTTCCCCTGACGTTGCTCGAAAGCCTGCTGCTGGGTGTGGTGCTGCTGATGGCACAGGCGCTGGCGGGTTATCTCAGCTGGGCGACGCTGAACTGGCCTTCGTTCGCTGGCGCGTTCTGGTTGCTGATCCTGATCGCCGGGGTGGCGAGCCTGGCCGGTATGAGCCAGCTCGCCTTCATGGTCGCGCTGGTACGCCAGGCCATCCGCGATCCGCTCACCGGCATCTTCTCGCGCGGCAGCGGTGAGGAGATTCTCAAGCTGCAATGGGACTCGGCGCGGCGCAACAACAGCGCGCTGGCGCTGGCGTTCATCGATCTGGATCACTTCAAGGCGATCAACGATCGCTACGGTCATGAGGCCGGCGATGAGGTCCTGCGCGATGCCGCGCGCGCGCTGCTCGGCACGCTGCGCGGTTCGGACAGCCTGGTGCGCTGGGGCGGCGAGGAGTTTCTGCTGATCATGCCCGAGACCGACATGCTCCAGGCCCAGCAGGCGTTGGCCCGGGTCATGCGCAGTGGGCTCGGCTTGCGCCCGGAAGGCACGCCGCTGACTGCGAGTATCGGCCTGGCCGAGCGACGCGCCGACCGCATCACCGATTGCCGCGAGCTGCTGGAGCTGGCCGACCGGCGCATGTACGAAGCCAAGCGCGCCGGGCGCAACTGCCTGCAGCCCGGCGGTCGGCCGCTGCTCGCTGCCGAGTCAGCCTGCCTGCAATCCGAACACGTGGCGTAGGTAGCTGACGAAGGCCGGGTCGCGACACATGGTCTTGCCGGGCGAGTCGGAGATTTTCGCCACCGGCTGCCCGTTGCAGGCGGTCATCTTGATCACCATGTTCGTCGGCCGCACGCCGGGTACATCGCAGGTCAGGCCGGTGCCGATGCCAAAGCTCGGCCGGCAGCGCCCGGCCAGCGCGCGGTAGATCTGCAGGGCCTTGGCGAAGTCCAGGCCATCGGAAAACACCAACTGGCGGGTCCGTGGGTCGATCCCCAGCTTGTGGTAGTGGGCGATGGCCTTTTCCGCCCATTCCAGCGGGTCGCCGGAGTCGTGGCGCAGGCCATCGAAGAGCTTGGCGAAGAACAGGTCGAAATCGCGCAGGAAGGCGTCCATGGTGATGCAGTCGGTCAGCGCGATACCCAGCGCACCGCGGTATTCACGGACCCAGCAGTCCAGCGCGGCTCGCTGGCTGTCGATCAGCCGCGGGCCGAGCTGCTGGTGCGCCATGATCCACTCGTGGGCCATGGTGCCCATCGGCCGCAGCCCCAGCGTGCGCGCCAGATGGACGTTGCTGGTGCCGACGAAGTGCCCGGGAAACAGTCCTGGCAGTTCGGTGGCCACCATCTGCTGCACGGCGTGGGAAAAGCGTCGCCGGGTGCCGAAGTCGGCCAGTGTGAAGCCCGCCAGTTCCTCGGCGCTGGCCTGCTCGCGCAGCCAGTCGCACTTTTCCACCAGGCGGTCGCGCACCTGTTCGAGCCTGACGTGCGGGTAAGCGGCGCGATTGCGTACCTCGCTGATGATCGCCAGCAAGGGCACCTCGAACAGGATCACATGCAGCCACGGCCCGCGAATGTGGATGATCAGTTCGCCGCCCTGGGTTTCGATGCCCAGGTAGCGCAGGTCGAAGCGAAACAGGCCGAGGAAACGGATGAAGTCCGGCTGCATGTAGGGGATGCGCTCGAGAAAGGCGAGCTCCTCAGGCTGCATGCTCAGGTCGGCCAGCCGCTCGATCTGTTCGACGATGGCGCCCAGGTGGGGCGTCAGATCCTCATCCGAACGGCAGCGGAAGGCCCATTCGACTTCGGCATTGGGGTAGTGATGCAGCACGGCCTGCATCATCGTCAGCTTGTAGAAGTCGGTGTCGAGCAGGCTCGGCACGATCTGGTCGGAAAACGCGCTGGGCATCGAAGCCTCCGTGCGGGAGTGAATGGCCGGCGCCGTCAGCGTTCAGCCGCCGCCGATGCCTTCGATGACCTTGCCGGTTCCGCCGCAGGTTGCGCAAGTCGTACCGTTACAGGTGCCGCTGCCCTGGCAGGCGGGGCAAAGGTTTTCACCGCTTCCCAGCGTGCCCGGTGCGCTCTGGTCGCCCGGCTTGAGCGGTGCGCGAGGGGCGTTGCGAATTGTCTTCTGCATGCCTTGATAGTGCTCGCCAAAGTTTCGCTTAAACGTGTCGAATAATTAGCGCTTATAAGTTGACTGCTTGCCGCTGCGCTAATTAAGGAAAGTGCGGCCATAAATAAACATGGGGCAGGAGTCGATACTCATGCCCCATGTTTATCAACAGGTGTTACTTGCTGCTGCTGCGACCGCCGCCGTGGCTGTTCTGGCCACCTTTGCGCCCGGCTTCGGACGCCTTTTCCCGGTCGTTGGCGAAGTTGCCGCCGCTGTTGTGGCCGCCCTTGCGCCCGGCTTCTGACGCTTTTTCGCGGTCGTTAGCGAAGTTGCCCGGATTGTTGTTAGCCATGTCTTTTCTCCTCGATGGATAGAGAGACTTGCAGGGCCGGGAAGTGTTTCCCGGCCTACATGGAGTCAGAGCAAGCACCCTCACAGGAGTTTCACTACAAGCGCAGGCGGCAGACGAGTGGTTTTCCTTAGTTATCGTGCCGGTATGGCGCAATGCAATTGGATCTTCGAAGTTGCCTTTGCCTATATATAAGGACCTTCTTGCACCTTGCGTTGATGTTACGCCGCCAGAGCGAACTGACGTTGAGCGAGCAGGCGCATCACATAGCCGATCTTCAGCCCGGTAGGGCCGAGAATGACCAGTGCGTGACAGAGCACGACCTGCCCGAGCGTCAGCCGCGCGTCGTACAGGTAGGCGCCGGCAACACCGAGTAGAAGCAACAGGACGCCCGTGATCATCAGCAGGTTGGCCAGTTGCAGCAAACGCAAGGGATCGTGGAGAAGCGGTCGCATGGGATTCACCTCGTACGGTTGCGAAAGGGTGCCGGCGCCTTGCCTCATTCGAGCGCGCTCGCCGGGCCGAAGAACTCGTAGCGAACCTGGGTATCGGGCACGCCGAGCGCACGCAGCTGGCGCCTGACCGCCGTCATGAACGGCTTGGGTCCGAGGAAGTACACATCCACGTCGCGCTCCGGCAGCCAGTCGGCCAGCTGCGCCTCGGTCAGCCGCCCGACGGCGTCGGGGCTTGCCGTGGTCGAGGCCGCCTCTTCGTAGCAATAGAAGCGCTCGAGGGCGCCATGCTGCTCGGCGAGGCTGTCGACATGCTCGCGGAAGGCATGCACCTCGGCGTTGCGCGCGCAATGGATGAAGCGGATCGGCCGCGACTGGGCAAGCGCCGACTCGAGCATCGGCAAGGTCGGCGTGATGCCGACGCCGCCGCTGATCAGCACCAGCGGACGATCACCGGGTTGCAGGGTGAACTCACCGGCCGGCGCGAACAGCTCGAGCGCCTCGCCTTCGCTCATGGCGTGCAGTGCATTGGAGACCAGGCCGCCGGCCTCGCGCTTGACGCTGATGCGATAGCTGCGGCCATTGCTCGGCGCCGACAGCGAGTAGTTGCGGCGGACTTCCTCGCCGTCGATCTGCAGGCGCAGGCCGATGTACTGGCCTGGCTGGAAGTCCATCACCGGGCCGCCGTCGGCGGGCTCCAGGTACAGCGAGGTGATCTCGGCGCTTTCCTGCACCTTGCGCGCGATCACGAAGCGCCGCGCGCCACGCCAGCCACCCTGCGCGAGCGCGGCGGCATCGTAGCGCGCCTGCTCGGCACCGATCAGCAGGTCGGCCAGTTGCCCGTAGGCCGCCGCCCAGGCCTCGATGACGGCATCCGTGGCGATCTCCGCGCCGAGCACCTCGCGGATGGCGCGCAGCAGGCAGCGGCCAACGATCGGGTAATGTTCGGGCAACACCTGCAGCGCCACGTGCTTGTTGACGATCTGCCCCACCAGCCCACCCAGCGCCTCGAGCCGATCGATGTGTTTGGCGTACATCAGCACGCCGTTGGCCAGCGCGCGTGGCTGCTCGCCACTGGCCTGATGGGCCTGGTTGAACAGCGGGCGTACCTCGGGATATTCGCTGAGCATGATGGTGTAGAAGTGCGTGGTCAGGGCCTCGCCGCCGCTTTCCAGCAGCGGGACGGTGGCTTTGATCAAGGCACGTTGTTCGGCGCAAAGCATGGATGACTCCTCTTCGGGATGGTGCACCGCAGGCGCGGTGTGTCTGCCCTGGGTGTTTCAACTTCCGTACCAGCTCTGGAATTGACTGAAATCAAGGACCGCAGCGCTGTTAGGGTTGTTTTTACCTTGCAGATGCCGGGTGTATTTAACCGTAAGAGGTTATTTGCACCTGGCCGGCAGGCGAACCCTGGTCGGCGATCCGCCCTCTAACGGCAGGACGGCCACTGAGGAGAACCGCATGCAGCGCTATCACATCACCCATGAAGACGATCGCTGGGTACTCAAGGAGGAGGGCGATCGCCGGGTTCTGGTCGAGGCGACCACGAAGGAAGAAATCATCAGCGAGACCCGCGACTACATGAAGCTGCGCACCGGCTCGGTAAAGATCCACACCCAGGACGGGCGTATCGAGGAAGAGCGCACCTACCCGCGCGATCAGGACCCGCGAGAAACCTGCGGCTGAGCCGGCCTGACCGGCGCGAGCGCACGCAGGCTCCAGCAGGCCAGGATGAACGGCAGCGTCAGAGCCGGCCAGCCATAGCGATGCGCCGCCAGCGACAGCAGGGCCGCGAGCAGGGCGGCGGCGAGCGGTGCCGCCCCGCGCTGTACCTGGCTGCTGGCGAGCGCGGCGAGCGCCGGATTGAATCCGTGCAGGCCGTTGGCAGCGCCCGCCAGGCCGAGGCCCAGCGCGGCGAACGTGCCGATGAGTGCGCCCAGCGCCAGCCACAGCCCGGCACGCCGTTCGGCGAGCAGCACGCCCAGCAGCAGGCAGGCGCCGCTGGCCGCATGCTCGACAAACACCACCTGGCCGATACCAAGCAGGCCGGCCTGCAGCCACGCGGGCCAGATTGCCGCGTCCGCGTCGACGGGCCCTGCCGAGGGGGCTGTCGATAGCGCGAGCAGGCCCCAGCCCAGCAGGACGAAGGGCAGGGTGAAGCCCGGCGGCCAACCGCGCCGGCGCATCGCCAGGAGCAGGCCCGCCTGCAGCGGGCAGCTGAGGACGGCGCACAGCAGGGTCACCGCCAGGCCCGTTGGCGTCAGGCCCCAGCAGAGCGTTGCCAGCGCCCCGAGCAGCGCTGCGTTGTAACCGTACAGGCCCAGCGCGACATCGCCCGGCGGATAACCGCGCAGGCCTGCCCAGAGCGTCGCGCCGCCGACGCCGAGCAGCATGCCGGGTAGCAGCGCTGGAGCGCCGAAGGCCACTGCCAGCAGCACCAGCAGCCCGCAGCCGGCGTGTGCCTGCAGGAATATCTGGCTGAAACCGTGAAGCAGCGAACGCAACGGGCCGGGCATGGCAGAGGCTCGGGACGAACGAAGAGGCGCGAGGCGGGTGAGCGCCTCGCGGTGGGGAAACCCTCGGAGCTGCGGGCGTCAGGCGAGAATTTCGATTCGCAGCGAGTTGGTGGTGCCCGGCTTGCCCAGCGGCACCCCGGCGGTCACCAGCACGGTGTCGCCGCTGCCCGCCATGCCCTGCGCGCGGGCCAGCTCCAGCGCGTTCTGGCAGACCTGCTCCATGTCGCGCATCGGCGCGTCGATCACCGAGTAGACGCCCCAGGCGACGGTCAGCTTGCGTGCGGTGGCCAGGTTCGGCGTCAGGCTCAGGATCGGCGTGGCCGGGCGCTCGCGCGAGGCGCGCAGGCTCGAACGGCCGGATTCGGTGTAGTTGACCAGCACTGCCACCGGCAGGATGCCGCTGATCCGGCGGATCGCGCAGCTGATCGCGTCCGGCAGAGTCGCTTCGGCGTTGGGGCGGTTGACGTCGAGCTGGGCCTGAAAATCCGGGCCGCTTTCGACCTGGCGAATGATCTTGCTCATCATGCTGACGGCTTCGAGCGGGTAGTCGCCGGACGCGGTCTCGGCCGAGAGCATCACCGCATCGGCACCCTCGGCCACCGCATTGGCCACGTCGGTGACTTCCGCGCGCGTCGGTGCGGGCGAGAAACGCATGGATTCGAGCATCTGCGTGGCCACCACCACCGGCCGGCCGAGCTGGCGGCAGGTGCGCACGATGTTGCGCTGGATGCGGGGGACGTTTTCGGCCGGCACTTCGACACCCAGGTCGCCGCGCGCCACCATGATCGCGTCACTCAGCCGGGCGATCTCGCGCAGGTGCTGCACCGCCGAAGGTTTCTCGATCTTGGCCATCAGAAAGGCGCGCTCGCCGATCAGCTCGCGGGCCTCATGGATGTCCTGCGGACGCTGCACGAACGACAACGCCACCCAGTCCACGCCCAGCTCCAGGCCGAAGGCCAGGTCGCGGCGATCCTTGGCCGTCAGCGGCGAAAGCTGCAGCACCGCCTCGGGCACGTTCACGCCCTTGCGGTCGGACAGCTCGCCGCCGGCCATCACCCGGGTCTCGATGGCGCTGTCGGTCTTGGCCTGCACGGTCAGGCGCAGCCGGCCATCGTCGATCAGCAGGGTCATGCCCGGCTCCAGCGCGGCGATGATCTCCGGATGCGGCAGGTTGACCCGGCTGTTGTCACCCGGCGTCTCGTCGAGATCCAGGCGGAAGTCCTGCCCGCGCGCCAGCTGCACCTTGCCCTCGGCGAAGCGGCCGACGCGCAGCTTGGGGCCCTGCAGATCCATGAGGATGCCGATCGGGCGGCCCAGTTCACGTTCGACCTGGCGGATCCAGCCGAAACGCTCGGCGTGGTCGGCGTGCTCGCCGTGGCTGAAATTCAGGCGGAAGAGGTTCACGCCAGCTTCGACCAGCGCGCGCACATCGTCGGCGCAGCGGGTGGCCGGGCCGAGGGTGGCGAGGATCTTGACCTTCTTGTCGGGTGTCATGGCAGGCTCGCAGGAGCGCCTCAGGCGCTCGGTGGCAGGATCAGGATGGCGCGGAAATCGTTGACGTTGGTGCGTGTCGGGCCGGTGACGATCAGGCTGTCCAGCGCGGCGAAGTAGCCATAGCCGTCGTTGCTGGCCAGCGCATCGGCGGCGCGCAGGCCCAGCGCCTCGGCGCGGGCGAAGCTGTCCGGGGTCATCAGCGCGCCGGCGTTGTCCTCCGAGCCGTCGATGCCATCGGTGTCGCCGGCCAGCGCGTAGACGCCGGGCAGGCCCTGCAGGGCTTCGGTGAGCGCGAGCAGGAATTCGGCATTGCGCCCGCCGCGGCCGTTGCCGCGCACGGTGACGGTGGTCTCGCCGCCAGAGAGGATCACGCAGGGTGCGGCGATCGGCTGGCCGTGCAGCACCACCTGGCGGGCGATGCCGGCATGCACCTTGGCCACCTCGCGCGCTTCGCCTTCCAGATCGCCGAGGATCAGCGGGGTGATACCGGCGGCACGGGCCACCTCAGCCGCGGCATCGAGCGACTGCTGCGGCGTGGCGATCAGCTGGAAGTGGCTGCGCGAGAGCATCGGGTCGCCGGGCTTCAAGGTTTCCGAGCGTGGGTCCTCGAGCCAGGTGCGCACATTGGCCGGCACCTCGATGTGGTAGCGCTCGAGGATCGCCAGCGCCTCGGCCGATGTGGTCGGGTCGGCGACGGTGGGGCCGGAGGCGATCACCGTGGCCTCGTCGCCGGGCACGTCGGAAATCGCATAGGTGTATACGCTGGCCGGCCAGCAGGCCCTGGCCAGGCGCCCGCCCTTGATCGCCGAGAGGTGCTTGCGCACGCAGTTCATCTCGCCGATGTGGGCGCCGGAGCGCAGCAGCGCCTTGTTGATCGCCTGCTTGTCGGCCAGCGAGATGCCCTCGGCCGGCAATGCCAGCAGCGAGGAGCCGCCGCCGGAGAGCAGGAAGATCACCCGGTCGCTTTCCTCGAGGTTGCTGACCAGCTCCAGTACGCGGCGGGCGACGCGCTCGCCGGCGTCGTCCGGCACCGGGTGCGCGGCCTCGACCACCTCGATGCGCCGGCAGTCGGCGTGGTGCTCGTAGCGGGTCACCACCAGCCCGGACAGTTCACCTTCCCAGACCTTCTCGATGGCTTCGGCCATGGCCGCGGCCGCCTTGCCGGCGCCGATGACGATGGCGCGGCCGCTGCGGTCTTCGGGCAGATGGTCGGCCAGCACATGGCGCGGATGGGCGGCTTCGATGGCGCTGTCGAACAGCTGGCGCAGCAGGGCTTGGGGATCGATGGGCATCTCTGGCTCCTTGGTCTTTTCTTGCAGAGGGCCGATTGCAGACCTTAACGCTCGGGCACGCAAGCGCTGAGGACTGAAATCGACCCGCCCGGCATTCGAGCCGTGACATCTCCTGCCGGGCAGGTCGAGGTGCCACCCGGAGGTGGCGGATGAACCAGGCGCTGCGCAGGTTCCTGGTCGTGGGGGGACGCTGTGATTCCGGCCCCGCGCAGCGCTGGCTCAACCCTTTGAGCACCGCGGCACCTTGTGCCGCGACTACCACCGCCGGATGGATTGCTGTCTGTCTGAAGGCGGTCGTCGCAGATTCGGGTGCAGCGGGCTCGAAGCGGGTCAGTCCTTGCGGATCGAGAAGTTGGCCATGTGCTCCAGGCCCTTGATCAGCGCCGAGTGGTCCCAGCCGCTGCCGCCGATCGCCGCGCAGGTGCTGAATACCTGCTGGGCATTGGCGGTGTTGGGCAGGTTCAGGCCCAGCTCACGCGCGCCGTTGAGGGCGAGGTTGAGATCCTTCTGGTGCAGGGCGATGCGGAAGCCCGGATCGAAGGTGCCCTTGATCATGCGCTCGCCGTGTACCTCGAGGATCTTCGAGCCGGCGAAGCCGCCCATCAGCGCCTCGCGCACCTTGGCCGGATCGGCCCCGTTCTTCGCGGCGAACAGCAGCGCCTCGGCGACCGCCTGGATGTTCAACGCGACGATGATCTGGTTGGCCACCTTGGCCGTCTGGCCGTCGCCACTCTCGCCGACGCGAGTGATGTTCTTGCCCATCGCCTGGAACAGCGGCAATGCGCGTTCGAAGGCCGCTTCGCTGCCACCGACCATGATCGACAGGGTGGCGGCCTTGGCACCCACCTCGCCACCGGATACCGGGGCGTCGAGGTATTCAGCGCCGGTGGCCTTGATCTTCTCGGCGAACTGCTTGGTGGCGGTGGGCGAGATCGAGCTCATGTCGATCACCACCTTGCCGGCACCGACGCCGGCGGCCACGCCGTCGGCGCGGAACAGCACGTCTTCGACCTGCGGGGTGTCCGGCACCATGACGATGATGAACTCGGCTTCCTGGGCGACTTCCTGCGGATTGGCCAGGCCGATGGCGCCGGCTTCGGTCAGTTCGGCCGGGGCCTGATCGTGGTGCTGGGACAGAAAGATCTGGTGGCCGGCTTTCTGCAGGTTGATTGCCATGGGCTTGCCCATGATGCCGGTGCCGATGAATCCGATTTTAGCCATGAGTGTTCTCCTCGATTCTGTAGGGCAGGCCGCGCGGCGGCCTGCGTTGCCGCGTGAGCGTGTCAGATGGCGTTGTGGCTCTTCAGCCAGCCGAGGCCGGCCTCGGTGGTGGTGGCCGGCTTGTATTCGCAGCCGACCCAGCCCTGGTAGCCGATGCGGTCCAGGTGCTCGAACAGGAAGCGGTAGTTGATCTCGCCGGTCCCCGGTTCGTGGCGGCCGGGGTTGTCGGCCAGCTGCACGTGGTTGATCGCCGCCAGGTTGCTTTCCATGGTCCGCGCCAGATCGCCCTCCATGATCTGCATGTGATAGATGTCGTACTGCAGCGAGAGGTTGGCGTGGCCGACCTTGTCGCGCAGCTCCAGCGCCTGCGAGGTGCTGTTGAGGAAGAAACGCGGGATGTCGCGGGTGTTGATCATCTCCATCACCAGGCGGATGCCGGCCTCCTCGAGCTTCTGCGCGGCGTAGCGCAGGTTCTCGATAAAGGTGATTTCCAGCTGGCCGAGATCGGCACCACGCGGGGCGATGCCGGCCAGGCAGTTGACCTGGGTGTTGCCCAGTACCTTGGCGTAGGCGATGGCCTGGTCCACGCCGGCGCGGAACTCCTCGACCCGCTCGGGGAAGATTGCGATGCCACGCTCGCCACCGGCCCAGTCACCGGCCGGCAGGTTGAACAGCACCTGGGTCAGCTTGTTGGCATCCAGCTGAGCCTTGATCTCCTCGGCCGGGTAATCGTAGGGGAACAGGTACTCGACACCGGAAAAGCCGGCCTGGGCGGCAGCGGCGAAGCGGTCCATGAAGTCCTGCTCGGTGAACAGCATCGACAGGTTGGCGGCAAAGCGGGGCATGGTTTTCTCCTGATCTGTAGGGATCACATTCGGTTCTGCATTGCGGTGGTGTGGTGGCCACCCTGGGTGTTGCGTTTGCGGTGGATATGCTTCGCGATATCCACCCTACGGTTGCACTGGCTGGCATGGCGTAGGGTGGATAACGCCGCTTGCGGCTTATCCACCGTGTCGCATGGGTTCAATCCAGCAACCCAACCGCCGTCGGCGCGTCCTCGCGGCAGCTGGCCAGCGCCTCGAACTCGTTGATCGCGTCGATCTCGGTGCCCATGGCGATGTTGGTCACCCGCTCGAGGATCACCTCGATCACCACCGGCACGCGGTGTTCGGCCATCCACGCCTGGGCCTGCTCGATGGCCGGGCGCAGGTCTTCCTGCTTGAACACGCGCAGCGCCTTGCAGCCCAGGCCCTCGACCACCGCGACGTGATCGACGCCGTAGCCTTCCATGCCGCTCTGGTCGGCATTGATGTTCTCGAAGCCGAGCTGCACGCAGTAATCCATGTCGAAGCCGCGCTGCGCCTGGCGGATCAGCCCGAGGTAGGCGTTGTTCACCAGGATGTGCAGGTAGGGCAGCTTGAACTGCGCACCGACGGCCAGTTCCTCGATCATGAACTGGAAGTCGTAGTCGCCCGACAGCGCCACCACCTTGCGCGCCGGGTCCGCGGCAACCACACCGAGCGCCGCCGGAATGGTCCAGCCGAGCGGGCCGGCCTGGCCGCAGTTGATCCAGTTGCGCGGCTGGTAGACATGCAGGAACTGCGCGGCGGCGATCTGCGACAAGCCGATGGTGCTGACGTAGCAGGTGTCCTTGCCGAAGGCGTTGTTCATGCACTGGTACACGCGCTGCGGCTTCATCGGCACGCTGTCGAAGTTGGTCTTGCGCAACATCGTGCGCTTGCGTTCCAGGCAGTCGGCGGCCCAGGCGCGGCGATCCGGCAGACGGCCTTCGGCCTTGCGTGCCTTGGCCACGTCGACGAACAGCTCCAGCGCGGCGCGGGCGTCGGAGACGATGCCGTAATCCGGCGCGAACACCCGACCGATCTGGGTCGGCTCGATATCGACGTGAACGAAGGTACGGCCCTTGGTATAGGTCTCCAGCGAACCGGTGTGGCGGTTGGCCCAACGGTTGCCGATGCCGAGCACGAAGTCGGATTCGAGCATCGTCGCGTTGCCGTAGCGGTGGCTGGTCTGCAGCCCGCACATGCCGGCCATCAGCGGGTGGTCATCAGGGATCGAGCCCCAGCCCATCAGCGTCGGGATCACCGGCACGCCGACGGTCTCGGCGAACTCCACCAGCAAGGCCTCGGCTGCGGCGTTGTAGATGCCGCCACCGGCGACGATCAGCGGGCGCTCGGCGGCGCAGAGCATGTCGATGGCTTTCTCGATCTGCTTGCGGGTCGCTGCCGGCTTATAGACCGGCAGCGGCTCGTAGGTGTCGACGTCGAACTCGATCTCGGCCATCTGCACGTCGAACGGCAGGTCGATCAGCACCGGGCCGGGGCGGCCGGAGCGCATCACGTGGAAGGCCTGCTGGAACACGCGCGGGACCAGTGCCGGCTCGAGTACGGTGACCGCCCACTTGGTGACCGGCTTGGCGATGGACTCGATGTCCACGGCCTGGAAGTCTTCCTTGTGCAGGCGGGCACGCGGCGCCTGGCCGGTGATGCAGAGGATCGGAATGGAGTCGGCGGAAGCCGAGTACAGGCCGGTGATCATGTCGGTGCCGGCCGGGCCCGAGGTGCCGATGCACACGCCGATGTTGCCTGGCTTGGCGCGGGTGTAGCCCTCGGCCATGTGCGAAGCACCCTCGACGTGGCGGGCGAGGATATGACGGATGCCACCATCGGCCCGCAGGGCGGAATACAGCGGATTGATCGCGGCTCCGGGGATGCCGAAGGCGGTGTCGATGCCTTCCTTGCGCAACACCGCGACGGCGGCATCGATTGCTCTCATTCGGGCCATGGATCGTTCCTCCTGGGTAACTCGATAGTTTTTATACGTGGCCCAAGCATGCCGCCCTGGATTCCGTGGCGGAATTGGCCGAGACTTCAGTTCTGTCGATATCAGGAGTATCGAATGGATCGCTATACGACCCTGCGCAGCTTCGTGCTGGTGGCCGACTGCGGCAGCTTCGCCGCCGCCGCGCACAAGGAGAACGTCACCCCGGTGGTGATGGGCCGGCGGCTGGATGCGCTGGAGCGGCATCTGGGCGTCAAGCTGATGCACCGCTCCACCCGCGGCCTGTCGCTGACCGATCTGGGCGAGCAGTATCTGGAGCGCGCCCGCGGACTGCTGAAGGACTTCGATGAGGTGGACGCCAGCATCAGCCACGACCGCACCTCGGTACGCGGCCACCTGGTGGTGTCGGCGCCGGCGGCATTCGGGCGGCGGCATATCGGCCCGCACGCACCGGCGTTCCAGGCGCGCTACCCGGACCTGCAACTGTCGTTCAACTTCACCGACAGCGTGGTCGACCTGGTGCGCCACGGTTACGACATGGGCATTCGCATCGGCGAGGTGACCGATCCCAACTATGTGGCAGTGCGGCTGTTCCCGAACAGGCGGGTGGTCTGCGGCTCGCCGGAGTACTTCGCCCGCCACGGTACGCCGACGACGCTGGAGGAACTGACCGAGCACAACTGCCTGGCCTTCAACCTGCAGGGCGGTCAGCAGCGCGGCTGGACCTTTCTGCGCGACGGCCGGCAGGTGGCCATCCGCGTGGCCGGCAATCTGGACTGCAATGACGGTGAGCTGCTGTTCGATTGGGTCAAGCAGGGCCTGGGCATCGGCTGGCGCTCGACCTGGGAGATCCAGGCCGAGCTCAAGCGCGGCGAGCTGGTCACGGTACTCGACGAGTACGCATTGCCGGCCTACGACATCCAGGCCGTCTACCCGCAGCAGCGCTACCTGCCGGCCAAGGTGCGTTTCTTCATCGACTACCTGAAGGACATCTACAACGCACCGGGCTACTGGGAGGTGCGCTGAGCGGCTCAGTTGCCGCGGTAGGTGGAGAAGCCGTAGGGGCTCAGCAGCAGCGGGATGTGGTAGTGCTCGACGCTGCCATCGGCTTCGAAGATCACCGGAACTTCGGGGAAAAAGGTGCTGGCCTTCTGCGTGGCGAACCAGTCGCCGGTCTTGAAGGTGACACGGTAGGTGCCTTTCTCCAGCGCCTTGCCTTCCGGGTAGAGCGCGGTGATCCGACCCTGCGCGTTGGTCTCGCCGCTGTTGAGTGATTTCCAGGTGTCACCCTGACGTTGTTCCAGGGTGACGCGCACATCCGGTGACGGCAGGCCGTTCTCCAGGTTCAGCACATGCACGCTGAGCGGGTTGCCGGCGGCCAGGGTGAGACCGGACAGGCCGCTGAGCATCAAGCCGGCGGCGATTGAGCGTAGTGCTTTCATGGTGTTTTCCTTTTCTTCAGTGGGAGGAGGGCAGCAGTTTTTCGATGGCGGCCACGGCGCAGGCCTCGTCGTTCCTGGCACCGCCGGCACCGGCCACGCCGATGGCACCGATCACCTCGTCGCCGACCTTCAGCGGCACGCCACCGCCGAGCAGCAGCAGTTCGTCCAGGGTGTTGAGGTTGGCGGCATCCGGCGTGCTGGCGGCGCGTTCGGCGAACAGGCGGGTCGGCGTTTTGCTCGACTGCGCGGTGTAGGCCTTGCGCTGCGCGGCCAGGGTGTTGTGCGGACCGACGTTGTCGTCGCGGCGCAGGGCAACCAGGTTGCCGCCGCGATCGACCACGGCGACCACCGCGGTGCGGTTTTGCGCATGGCAGGCATCCAGAGTCTGCTGGATCAGGCCGTCGGCCAGCGCCAGCGAGACGTTCTGCTGGGTGATCGGTGTCGGCGTGGCGGCGTTGGCGCTCAGGGCCG
The DNA here is from genome assembly GCF_057738225.1 of Stutzerimonas sp. CXK-1. Taxonomy (NCBI): domain Bacteria; kingdom Pseudomonadati; phylum Pseudomonadota; class Gammaproteobacteria; order Pseudomonadales; family Pseudomonadaceae; genus Stutzerimonas; species Stutzerimonas sp. CXK-1. The sequence continues at coordinate 1,120,901 of NZ_CM173217.1, forward strand.
GGGTAAGCACTGCCAGGGCCAGCAGTGACAGGGTGGCGGCGATACGCATATCGATTTCTCCGGTGGCTGGATTTCGAGGCGCATGCTGCCGCCCGCCGACCGTCAGAACCGTTGCCTGCGCATTACGCTTTTGTAATGGCTGACAAGTCCATGGCCCCATAACCTATGCGCCATCAATGAGGTAATCCGATGCGAATTCTGGTGGTGGAGGACGAGGCCAAGACGGCCGACTACCTCAAGCGAGGGTTGGAGGAGTCCGGCTACCGGGTGGAGGTCGCGCGCAATGGCGTCGACGGCAAACACCTGATCGAGGAGGAGCCGTTCGACTTGGTAATCCTCGATGTCATGCTGCCGGGGCTCGATGGCTGGCAGCTGGTGCAGGTGGTGCGCCAGCGCTCGGCGCACACGCCGGTGCTGTTCCTCACCGCCCGCGATGCGGTGGAAGACCGGGTGCGCGGGCTGGAACTGGGCGCCGACGACTATCTGGTCAAGCCGTTTTCCTATGCCGAGCTGCTGGCGCGGGTGCGCACCCTGCTGCGCCGCGGCCCGCCGCGCGAGGTCGAACGTTTCCACGTCGCCGACCTGGAGCTGGACCTGCTGCGCCGCCGCGTCACCCGTCAGGGCGAGCGCATCGCCCTGACCAACAAGGAATTCGCCTTGCTGCATCTCTTGCTCAGCCGTCAGGGCGAGGTGCTGTCCCGCGCGCAGATCGCCTCGCAGGTCTGGCAGATGAACTTCGACAGCGACACCAATGTGGTCGACGTCGCGATCCGCCGGCTGCGCGCCAAGGTCGACGATCCGTACCCGCTCAAGCTCATCCACACCGTGCGCGGCATGGGCTACGTGCTGGACCTCTCGGCATGAGTCTGTGGCCACGCTCGCTCAGCCTGCGCCTGGCGCTGGCCTTCGCCCTCGTCGCGGTGGTGCTGCTCGGTGCCATCGGCCTCTACCTGTATCGCTCGCTGGAACGCGAGATCGTCTGGCGCGACGACCAGGCGCTGCTCGGCCGGCTGGAGCGCATGCAGGCACTGCTGGATGACAGCGCCAGCATCGACGCGCTGCGTCAGCGGCCGCAGCTCTACGAGAACATGCTGGGCAACCGCGACAGCCTGCTCTGGCTGCTGGATGCCCAGGGGCGCGCGCTGATCGAGATCAACCCGGCGCGGCTGCCCATTCCGCCGCTGCCGGCCAGCGACGCTGCGGCGCTGCAGGATATCGGCGAGGCGCGGCTGGCCTGGCGGCGGCTGCCGGGCGAGGCGGGGTTGACGCTGGTGGCCGGGCGCATGCCAGCCGAGCGCGAACAGATGCTGGCTGCCTATCGCGCCAAGCTCTGGTGGGCGCTGAGCCTCGGCGCGCTGCTGGCGTCCGTGCTCGGCTGGTTGATCAGCCGGCGTGCCTTGCGCCCGGTGCGCCAGCTGACGCGTCAGGCCCTGGCGATCGACGTGCAGCACCTGCACCTGCGCCTGGACGACTCGACCGTGCCGAGCGAGCTGGAACCGCTACGCGCGGCACTGAACCAGATGCTGGGCCGGCTGGAACAGGGTTTCGCCCGGCTGTCGCGCTTCAGCGAAGACCTGGCCCACGAGATGCGCACGCCATTGGGCAACCTCATGGGCCAGACCCAGCAGTTGCTGCACCGTGCCCGCGCGGCGGAGGATTACCAGGCGCTGCTGGTCTCCAATCAAGAGGAGTACGAGCGCCTGGCGCGGATGATCGACAACATGCTGTTTCTCGCGCGTGCCGAGCAGCCGGCGGTGGCCATCGAGCGGCAGCGCTTTGCACTGCCGGCACTGGTCGAGCAACTGTGCGACTACTTCGAAGGCGTCGCCGAAGAGCGCGGCATCCAGCTGCTCGACGAGACCGAGGGCGAGCTGTGCGGCGACCCCGAGCTGATTCGCCGGGCGCTGGCGAACCTGCTGGCCAACGCGCTGCGCTACGGCGCCAGTGACAGCCCGGTGCGCATCGTCAGCGGCTCAGAGGACGGCTGGCGGATGGTCAGCGTGATCAATCTGGGGCCGGCGATTGCCGCCGAGCACCTGCCGCGGCTGTTCGACCGCTTCTACCGCTGCGATCCGTCACGCGCCGAGCCGGGCGATTCCGGCGGCCTGGGGCTGGCCATCGTGCGGTCGATCATGCAGCTGCACGGCGGCGAGGTGGAGGTGAGCAGCGACGCGCAGGCCACCGTGTTCACCCTGCGCTTGCCGCTCGGTCCCGACTGACGACATGGGGCGGACGGATGCGGGCCTGTGCGGTCACAGCTAAGGTGAACACTACCGGCTGAGCAGCGAGGCGCTTGTGGACCGCTTGAAAATCGCCACCTTCAACATCAACGGCATCCGCGCGCGCCTGCCGAACCTGCTCGAATGGCTCGAGCGCGAGCAGCCCGATGTGGTCTGCCTGCAGGAGCTCAAGGCGCAGGATGCCGACTTTCCCATCGATGACATCCGCGGCGCCGGCTACGGCGCCATCTGGCACGGGCAAAAGTCCTGGAACGGCGTGGCCATTCTTGCCCGTGACAGCGAACCGCTGGAGATCCGCCGCGGCCTGCCCGGCGACCCGGACGACAGCCACAGCCGCTATCTGGAGGCCGCGGTGCACGGGGTGATCGTCGCCAGCCTCTATCTACCCAACGGCAACCCGCAGCCCGGGCCGAAGTTCGACTACAAGCTGGCCTGGTTCGAGCGGCTGATCGAGCACGCCGCCGGCTTGCTCGCCAGCGGGCATCCGGTGGTGCTGGCCGGCGACTACAACGTGGTGCCGACCGACGAGGACATCTACAACCCGCGCTCCTGGCTGAAGGACGCGCTGCTGCAGCCGGAAAGCCGCGAATGTTTCGAGCGCCTGCTGGCGCAGGGCTGGACCGACGCGTTGCGCGCCAGATACCCGGACGAGCGCATCTACACCTTCTGGGACTACTTTCGACAGCACTGGCAGAAGAACTCCGGGCTGCGCATCGACCATCTGCTGCTCAGCCCGGACCTCGCGCCGCGCCTGCAGGACGCTGGCGTGGATCGCTGGGTGCGCGGGCAGGAACATGCCAGTGACCACGCGCCGACCTGGGTCTTACTCGAGGCTGCGCCAGGGAAACGATAGCGCCAAACGGGTGGTCTGAACTTCGAGGGTGCAGTGGCCCCTTGCAATCAGAAGCGCTACGTAAAGTGCCGGCCCGTTCGAGGCAGCGCAGGAGTGAATCATGGTGGGTGAGGAATCGAATCCCGAGGAGGCGACCGAGCGACGAGGGCCTTTCTCGGTGCTGGAGTTCGAGTCCAGCAACATGACCATAAGCGAGATGCTCGCCGAGGCCCTGCATGCGGTCAGGCTGCACCTGGATATGGATGTGGCCTTTATCGGCGAGTTTCGTGAAGGCCAGCGGATCTTCCGCTATGTGGATGGCCGCGCCAGCCCGCTGCCGATCGCCGAGAACACCGGCAGCCCGCTGGACGAGACCTATTGCCAGCGTGTCGTCGACGGCCGCCTGCCCGAACTCATTCCCGATACCGGCCAGCTGCCGGCCAGCGCCTTTCCGCAGACGCCTGGCGTGGTAGTCGGCGCACACCTCGGGGTGCCGATCCACTTCAGCGACGGCAGCCTGTTCGGTACTTTCTGCTGCTTCAGCAGCCAGCCCGACAACACGCTGAACGTGCGTGACCTGCACACGCTGCGCCTGTTCGCCGGTTTCGCCGGCAAGTTGCTGCAACGCCAGACCAGCCGTGCGCGAGTGCAGCGAAGCAAGCTGTCGCGGATCGAAGAGACCTTGCGCTCGCGGGCCTATCACGTGGTCTATCAGCCCATCGTCCAGGTCGAAGCCGGTACGGCGCTGGGCTACGAGGCGCTTGCGCGCTTCAGCGGCGAACCGCTGCGCTCACCGGACCGCTGGTTTCTCGAGGCCGGCGAGGTCGGCCTGCAGCGTGAGCTGGAGATCGCGCTGATCGTCGAGGCGCTCAAGGGACTCGAGCAGTTGCCGGGCGACAGCTATATCTCGCTCAACGTCTCGCCGGAGACCATCATCGGCGGCCAGCTGAGGCCGGTGCTGGAAGAGCAGCCGCTGGCGCGGCTGATGCTGGAGATCACCGAGCACGCCTGCATCTGCGACTACGAGCGGGTCGAGGATGAACTGCGCCCGCTGCGCGAGCGCGGCCTGCGGCTGGCGGTCGACGATGCCGGTGCCGGCTATGCGAGTTTCCGCCACATCCTCAGGCTGCGGCCGGACGTCATCAAGCTCGACGGCAGCCTGATCAATAACCTGGACGGCGACAGCAACTGCCGGGCGCTGGCGGCCGCGCTGATCCGCTTCGCCGCGGAAACCGGCAGCAAGGTGGTTGCCGAAGGGGTGGAAACCGAGGAGGAGCTGGCCGTGCTGCGCACGCTCGGCGTGAAAAAGGCCCAGGGTTATCTGCTCGGCCGCCCGGCGCCGCTGGGCGCGGCCAGCTAGGTGCGCTCGGTGACTTCGCAGCCCTTGAGCACCAGGCGGATGATGGTTTCGGCCGCCGCCTCGTAGTCGCTGTCTTCGAGCGCCGCCTTGCCGGTCACGGTGGAAATCTGCCAGTCGAAGTCGGCGTAGGTCTGGGTGGCCGCCCAGATGCTGAACAGCAGGTGGTTGGGGTCGACCCTGGCCATCAGCCCGGCATCGATCCAGCGCTGGATGCAGGCGATATTGTGCGCCGCCTGGGCGTTGAGCTGGGCCACCCGTTCCGGCGACAGATGCGGCGCCCCGTGCATGATCTCGCTGGCGAAGACCTTCGATGCGTAGGCGTGGTCGCGCGAGATGCGGATTTTCGTGCGGATGTAGGCGCGCAGCACATCGCCCGGCTCGCCGGGCTCGTTGAACGGCGCGGATGCTTCGAGCAGCGGCTCGACGATGCTTTCCAGCACCTCGCGGTAGAGGTTTTCCTTGGACTTGAAGTAGTAGTAGACGTTGGGCTTGGGTAGCCCGGCGCGGGCCGCGATATCGCTCGTCTTGGTGGCGGCGAAGCCCTTCTCGGCGAATTCTTCGCTGGCGGCACGCAGGATCAGTTCTTTGTTGCGCTCACGAATACTCGACATGCGGACCTGCTTGGCTGGCACCGCCCGGCCAGGCGGCGTTGCGCGGCATGCTAGCACCCGCTTCTTCGGCCTCTCAACCGCACCGCCGCTCGTCGGGCGCCGCGTCGGTCGGCGGTTCCGCTATCAAGTTCAGCGGCGGCAGGCCGCTAAGCCTCTTTGCCTGTACTGAAAATTGTGTACAGTGATGGCCAAATGATGTGTACGAAATTACCCGCACGAGGTTGCCTCCATGCCGTTCTTCAAGCGCAGCATCCAGTGGCAGTTGATCCTCAGCATGGGCGCTGCCCTGCTGACGAGTCTGCTGATCGTCATTCTGGTCTACGCCTCTGCCGTCGAACGGCTGGCCGAGCGCTACCTGCTCGACGAGGCGTTGCCGGCCAACATCAACGCCATCGCGCATGACATCGAACGCACCCTGGCCGGCCCGATCACCGCGACCGCGGCGATCGCCGGCAACACGCTGGTGCATGACTGGCTCGGCCAGGGCGAAGACCCGCAGCAGGCCGCCGCCATTGCCCGCTACCTGCACGGCGTCAAGGCGCAGCAGAACGCACTGGCCACCTCCATCGCCGTGCTCGACAGCGGGCACTACTATTCCGACGCGGGGCTCAGTCGCACGCTGTCGCGCTCGGCAGCCGCCGACGCCTGGTTCTACAGCCTGGTCGACGGCAGCCAGGAGCGCCGGCTGGAGCTGGACATCGACAAGGCGACCCGCCAGCCGACGCTGTTCATCAATCAGCGCATCAGCGCCGGCGGGCGTGTGCTCGGCGTCGCCGGGCTGGGCTACAGCCTGAGCAGCATGTCCGCGCTGATCGCCGACTTCCGCTTTGGCGAGCGCGGCGAGGTATACCTCGTCGGCAGCGACGGACAGGTCAAGATCCATCCGCAGAGCGAGCGCAACGGGCGCGCCGCGCTCACCGAGCTGACCGGCGCCGAGGCGGCCGGGCAACTGCAGTCCGGTAGCGGCGGGGTGGTGCGCTTCGAGCGCGACGGCGAGACCTTTCTGGCCATGGCCAAGCCGCTCGAAGGCCTCGGCTGGCAACTGGTCGCCGAGGTGCCGGAAGCCGAGATCTTCGGCGAGGCACGGCGCACCCTGTGGACCACCAGCCTGATCGGCGCGGCCATTGGCCTGGCCTTTCTCGGCGTGATCGTGCTGCTGGCTCGCGGACTGGTACGGCCGATTCGGCAGGTCACGGCCGCGCTGGTCGAGATCGGCGGCGGTGGCGGTGACCTGACCCGTCGGCTCGACGAGAGCCGGGCCGACGAGCTTGGCGACCTGGCGCGAGGGTTCAACCGCTTCATTGCCAGCCTGCGCGGGTTGATCGGCGACGTGCTGAAGACCGGCGAGCAGTTGCGCACGGCGGTCGGCCAGGTTGCGCGGGTGGTCGACGACACCGCGATGCGCGCCGGGCGACAGCACGAGATGACCGACATGGTGGCTACCGCCGTGCACGAGATGGGCCTGACCGTGCAGGAGATCGCGCGCAATGCCAGCAACGCCGCGCAGGCGTCGCAGGGAGCGCGCAGCGAAGCGCTGGAGGCGCGCCAGGTGGTTGGCGAGTCCATTGCCCATATCGAGCGGATGTCCGGGCAGATCGGCCAGGCAGCCGGTTCGGTGACCGAGCTGGCGCAGCAGGTGGCTTCCATCGATCAGGTGCTGGCGGTGATTCGCAGCATTTCCGAGCAGACCAACCTGCTGGCGCTGAACGCGGCGATCGAAGCCGCCCGTGCCGGCGACATGGGGCGAGGGTTTGCCGTGGTCGCCGATGAGGTGCGGACCCTGGCCAGTCGCACCCAGGCCTCCACCGACGAGATCCAGCAGATGATCGCGCGGCTGAAGAGCGGTGCCGAGACCGCCGTCGGCGCCATGCACGCCGGCCAGGCGGCCACCGGCACCGGCGTGGCGGCCAGCCAGCGTACCGGGCAGTCGCTCGGCGAAATCACCGAGCAGGTCGAGTCGATCAGCGACATGAACACCCAGGTGGCTGCCGCGACCGAGGAGCAGAGCAGCGTGACCGAGGAGATCACCCGCAATGTGCAGGGTATCGCCGACCTGGCGCAGGCCACCGCACGCGATGTACAGGCCTGCCGCAGCGACTGTCAGGCGCTCTCGCAACTCGCCGAGGACCTGGGGCGGCAGATGGGAAGCTTCCGGTTGTAAAAGGGGCAGGGGCGAGGCGCAGAACCTCCGTTTCTTGCGCGGCTGGGGTTTGGCCGCTTTGGTTCGCGCAGCGTGATGGCGATTGGCGAGGCGCCTGCCGGCCTGGTGGAGCCTGGCGTTTTCCTAGCGCCGGCCGTCATGCCGCTGGCTTCCCTGCGCGCGGACTTCATTCCGCCTCCGGGGGGCCGTCGGTGTTGCCAGACAGACCCTGCAAGGTGAGCTGAAGCCAAAACAGAGCGGAGCCTGGCGAAGTGCGCTGCTCGAACTTCTCGGTGACGCGGCCGCGCCCGCGCCAGTAGGCCGGGTGGTGCTGCGCACGACAGGGAGGCCGAGCAAGTGACGATGGACGGACGGGGCCGCGAGGCAAGAACGTCCCATCGTGAGGGGGGGCCCAGTGCGGTGCCGGAGCGGGCAGTCGGGCCGTGAAATGGCGAGATCGTGCTGTCGGGCGTTTGCTCGTTTCGCGCCGGCCGGCGATCCGGAGCGAAGCGCAAGTGGCTCGGCTGCAGAGCCGAGGCCCGGGTTGGCAGCTCGCTCGGTACGCGCCCGATCCTTCAGGCAGGCTGCGTCGCAACGCTTGCCGGTCCGCTATCCGTCTCGCTGCCATATCAATTTTCGGCCACAAAAAAGGGCGACCCGCGGGCCGCCCTTTTCGGTGTTGCCGCAGACTCAGAAATGCGCCTTGACGATGGCGCTGAAGGTGTTCTGGTCGGTAGTGAACGCCGAGCTGTCCTCAATGCCGTATTTGTCGGTCCAGTAGTCGTACTCGATACCGACGTACAGCTGCTTCTCGCCCCAGTTCAGCGCCTTGCCCAGGTCGTATTTGATCTGCGGGTTGAAGTGGAAGTTGGCGTGGTATTCCTCGCCGCGCGAGTTGCGGTCGTTGTCCACCACCCAGTCGATGAAGCCGTCGATGAGGATGTCCGAATTGCCCACCGGCAGGGTGTAGCCCCACACCGGGGTGATCTGCCAGACGCCATCGCCGGCGCGATCGCCGTCGGTGTTGCGGTTGTAGATGTTCAGCGAGAAGTAGTCGAAGCCCGGGATGTCGAGATCGAAGCCGGGGCCGATCATGTAGGTTTCCACATCACCTTCGCCGAACTCGTAGGTCATCGCGACCAGCACGTCCTTGATCGGGCCGATGCTCAGGTCGCGCTGGAAGATCTTGCCGAACGACAGGCGCGGCGAAAATTCGCCATAGAACGTGCTGTCATCGGTCCCTCCGAAGTCGCCCTTGCCGTTGTAGTGGATCGAGTCGACGAAGAAGAAGGTGTCGCCGTACTTCCAGCCGTTGGCGTGCTCGAAGGTTACGGTCTGCTGAATGGCCGGGTTGACCTTGTAATTCTTGCCGTACAGGTAGGTCAGGCTGTTGTTCTGCCAGTACAGCAGGCCTTCGGCCATCGCCGGCGCGGCCAGCGTGCTGCCCGCCAGGGCCAGAGCGAGGGGAGCGGTCTTCAGGTGCATGGGGAGGTTCCTGTGGTTGCCAAGTGTCGTTTTTTGCCTCGCATTGTCTTGCAAGCGCAGCGAGGCGGGAAGCGTGCTGCGGCGTCAGCCCGGTGAACCTGCGTCGGTTCGGCTGAGGCATGGCGTCGCAGGCGACGGGCCGGTGGCGTCGGGCGGCTGAGGATTGTCCTGCAGCGCAGGCGGCGGGCCGTGACGTCGGGCAGGCGCTGGACGGGCGAGCGAGGTTCGCGAAAGGGGCGACATGCGTCGGCTGGCAGGGATCTGCCAAGGGTGTGGAGTCATTGCTAAGCCTGCCAGTTGTTGTTGTGTGGTCGTGGGCTTGCGGGGCACGGCCACCGCTGCACGAGGCAGCGGCGCGGTGCCGATAACGTGCTGGACTATAGCAGGCTGTATTCAGCTATGCGAACAATTGAATTGCATTTTGTACACAATGATTCAGGCGTCCGGCTGCAGTTCGCGCGCGACGTTCTCCGCCAGGCCCGTGCCGGCCTCGGTCATCGTCAGGTAGGTCCGATCTGCACCGGCAGCCTGGATGCGCTCGGCGATGTCCTCGTACATCGCATGCGAGACGATCAACCCGGTGAAGCCGATGTCGCGCAGCTTGGTGGTCGAGATGATCTTTGCCTCGGCGTCGTTCATCGCCAGTACCACCGCCTTGACCTGGTTCATTTCCAGGGTCTGCCAGAACATCTGGTCCTCGGCATCGGCGAAGAAGATATTGCGGCCTTCGGTGAGGTTGCGCTGGACCATCACCGGGTCCGAGTCGAGGCTGACCAGGCGGAACCCCTTGCCTTGCAGGTGATCGTAGGCCGCGCGTCCGGTGCGCCCCATGCCCATCACCAGGATCTGCGCGGCGCCGAGCGACACCGGCTGCTCGTCTGGGTGGCGGATGTTGCGTTCCAGCGGGATCAGCCGGCGCGCCAGGCGATCGTAGAGCGGGTGCGAGAGGCGGTTGAGCTGCGCGGAAACGACGAACGACAGCGCCACGGCGACTGCGAGCGGCGTCAGCCATTGCGGCAATACCACGCTGGCGACGATCAGGCCGAACTCGCTGTAGTTGGTCAGGCTCGTGGCGCTGAGAAAGGCGCTGCGCGCGCGCAGGCGGAAGCCCAGGAAGAGAAAGAAGAACAGCACGCCCTTGAGAGGCAGCAGCAGTGCGACGACGGCGGCGAAGATCATCGCGTCGCTGTCGGGCAGGCCGCGGATGCCGATCTGCAGAAAGAAACCGACGAGAAAGACTTCCTTGATCGCCCACAGCGAGTTGGAAAGCTCCGTGGCGCGCTTGTGCTTGGCCAGCATGGCGCCGAACGCCAGCGCACCGAGCTCGGAGCTCAGGCCGACGCTTTCGAAGCCGACTCCGCCGACCACCAGCGCGAGCATCAGGCCGAGCAGCACCAGCAGCTCTTCGTGACCGGAATGGTCGAGCAGGCGGAACAGCAGCGGGCGCAGCAGGGGCAGCAGGAACACCAGCAGCGCCCAGGGCGAGGGGACCTGGCCGGCGGCCAGGCTCATGACCACCAGCGCGATGAGGTCCTGGATGATCAGCACGCCGATTGCGACCCGACCGTGAAAGGCCTTCAGCTCCCGTTTGCCTTCCAGCACCTTGGCCGCCAGCACGGTGCTGGAAAACGACAGCGCGACGGCGATCAACAGGCTGTCGCGCCAGCTGGCATCGAAGATGAACACCACCGCCGGCAACACCAGCAGGCTTGAAATGGCGAAGTGCAGCAGGCTGCCGCCAATGATCTCGCGCCTGACCAGGTTGCTGAGCTTGAGCTTGAGGCCGACGGTGAACAGCAACAGCAGCACGCCGAGGTGGGCCAGGTGCTGAAGGATCTCGCTGTCGTCCGGGCCGACGCCGATGCGCTCGCCGGCCGCGGCCAGGGCAAAGCCGGCGCCGAGGTAGCCGATCAGCGGCGGCAGGCCGATGGACCGGGCCACGAGGCCCAGAACGAACGCGAAGGCGATCCAGCTGGCTTCAATCATCGAGGGGCTTCCGGGACGGGCGGGGCGCCGAATTGTAACGGCCGGACGCCGGTTGTCGAGTACGAGCGGCCTACCGGTCCGCCGCGTCCGGGCGCTGGCCGAGCCGACGGCCCAGCGACGTGCGGCGGATCACCAGTTTTTCCAGCTCGGCGACCAGCAGCACGAGCAATCCCGCGGCGAGCGCCTGCAGCCACTGCAGGAGCGTCAGGTCGACCGAGCCGAACAGCGCCTGCATCACCGGCGCGTGGGTGAACGCCAGCTGCAACGGCAGGCACGCCGCGATCGACAGCAGCACGTAGGGGTTGGCGGTCAGCCCGCGGCGATTCAGCACCGAGGCGAAGATCGAGCGGCTGCTGACCAGGTAGAAGATCTCGGCCATCACCACGGCATTGACCGCCAAGGTGCGTGCGGTCTGCACGTCGCCGCTGCGCTGCATTTCCCAGAGGAACACGCCCAGCGCGCCGATCATCATCAGCAACGAGACCATGACCACGCGCCAGGCGAAGAAGCCGCTGAGCAACGGTTCGCTCGGCGGCCGGGGCGGGCGCGTCATGATGCCCGGTTCGGCCGGCTCGAAGGCCAGCGCCAGCCCGAGCGTGCTGGAGGTGACCAGGTTGACCCACAGTACCTGTGCCGGGGTCATCGGCAGCGCCAGCTCGAAGAGGATCGCTGCGATCACCACCAGCGCTTCGCCGCCGTTGGTCGGCAGCGAGAACAGCACGAACTTCTTCAGGTTGTCGTACACCGCGCGGCCTTCGCGCACGGCTGCGGCGATGGTGGCGAAATTGTCATCGGTCAGCACCATGGCGGCGGCTTCCTTGGCCGCCTCGGTGCCCTTGAGGCCCATCGCCACGCCGACATCGGCGCGCTTGAGCGCCGGTGCATCGTTGACCCCGTCGCCGGTCATGGCGACCACTTCGCCGCTGGCCTGCAGGGCCTCGACCAGGCGCAGCTTGTGCTCGGGGCTGGCCCGGGCGAAGACGTCGACGTCGCGCACCACGCGACGCAGCTCGGCGTCCTCCATCAGCGCCACCTCGGCGCCGGTGATTGCCGCACTGCCATGACCGATGTCCAGCTGCGCTCCGATCGCGCGGGCGGTTTCGGCGTGGTCGCCGGTGATCATCTTCACCTGGATGCCGGCGCGGTGGCATTCGTTGACGGCGGCAATGGCCTCCTCGCGCGGCGGGTCGATGATGCCGACCAGCGCCACCAGGCCGAAGCCGCCGTGCATGTCGCTCGCCTGCAGATGCCCGCTTGCCGGTTCGGCACGCTTGCAGGCCAGGGCCAGCAGGCGCAGGCCGCGCGCGGCGATGTCGGTGGCCATGCGCCGCCAGTAGTCCGCGTCGAGCGGCTGCGCGCCGCTGTCACCGAGCTGGTGGTCGCACATCTCCATCAGCCGTTCCGGTGCGCCCTTGACGAACAGCCAGCAGGCGCCGTCGCTGTCGCGATGCTGGCTGGCCATGAAGCGGTGCTGGGACTCGAAGGGAATCGAGTCGAGGCGTGGCCAGGCGGCATCGGCAATATGCTGGGTGAAGCCGACCTTGCCGCCGAGCACCAGCAGCGCGCCTTCGGTGGGGTCGCCGTCGACCTGCCAATGGCCGTCGCGTTCGTGCAGCCGCGCATCGTTGCACAGCACGCCGATGCGAATCGCCAGCGCCAGGGACGGGTAATGGTCCGGGTCGATGATGCGCCCGTCGAGGGTGCAGTCGCCAACCGGCGCGTAGCCGACGCCGCCGACCTCGAAGCGGTGTGCCGCGCAGACGACGCGTTGCACGGTCATCTCGTTGCGCGTCAGGGTGCCGGTCTTGTCCGAGCAGATCACCGTGACCGAGCCGAGCGTCTCCACTGCCGGCAGGCGCCGGATGATGGCGTTGCGCTGGGCCATGCGCTGCACGCCGAGCGCCAGGGTGACGGTCATGATCGCCGGCAGGCCCTCGGGAATGGCGGCTGCCGCCAGGGCCACGACCATGAGAAACATGTCCTCGGCGCCGTGGCCGCGCCAGAGCGTGCCGAGGGCGAAGGTGAGCGCACAGACGGCGAGGATGACAAAGGCCAGCACGCGGCCGAAGCGGTCGACCTGACGCAGCAGGGGCGTGGCCAGTTGGCGGATGTCGGTCAGCAGGCGATTGATCTGGCCGAGTTCGGTATCGCTGCCGGTGCCGACCACCAGGCCCGTCGCCTGGCCGTACACCACAAGGGTGCCGGAATACGCCATGTCGTAGCGATCACCGAGCGGTGCGCTGGCGGCGACCGCCTCGATGTGTTTTTCCACCGGCAGCGATTCGCCGGTCAGCGCCGCCTCCTCGACACGCAGCTCCCTGACCGTGAGCAGCCGCAGGTCGGCCGGCACGCGGTCGCCGGAGGCCAGCAGCACACGGTCGCCGGGCACCAGCTCGGCGGCGTCGATCTGTCGGCGGCTGCCGTCACGAATGACGGTGGCCTGGGTCGAGAGCATGCCGCGAATGGCATCCAGCGCCGCTTCGGCCTTGCCTTCCTGGATGAAGCCGATCACGGCATTGATCACCGCGGCCGCCAGCAGCACGGCGGCGTCCACCCAGTGCTCGAGCAGCGCGGTGATGACCGAGCTGGCGAGCATCACGTAGAGCAGGATGTTGTGGAACTGCGCGAGCAGGCGCATCAGCGGGCTGCGGGTCTTCGGCGGGGCGAGGCGGTTGGCGCCGTAGCGCTGCAGGCGTGCGCGCGCCTCGTTCTCGCTCAGGCCGCTTGGGCCGGTGTCCAGTCGCCGGGCGACCTCCTCGGTGGGCAGACTGTGCCAATCGGTGCGTGGAGCGCGGCTTGCATCCTGGCTGGAGCGGTCTTTCATCGAGACACCCTGGGCGGCAAAGGCGTGATCGCAGACGTCTCCAGCCTAGCCAAGCGTGACTGGCGATGGCTGACTTCAGGCAAACCGGGGCGTTTTCGAGGCGGTGAATTTGTAACAGCCGACGAACGCGGCGAGGGGCGGGGTGCTGCGAGGGAGGCGCCGGGGCATGACCCCGGCGCTTGTGCTCAATCGATGTGGGCGCCCGTGGCGATCCAACTGGCGATGAGGTCACGCTCGTCCTGCGTCATCTGCGTGATGTTGCCCAACGGCATGATCTGGCTGGCGACGCTCTGGGCGTGGATCTTCGCGGCCTGCTGGCGGATCTGCTCGGGGGTGTCGAACATCACCCCGGCCGGTGCGCTGGCGAACATCGGGCTGCTCGGCTTGGCCGAGTGGCAGACGGCGCAGCGCTCTTCGATGACCTTGTTGACCTCGGCGAAGCTCGGCGCCTGGCCTTGGGCCTCGACCGTGACGCTGGCCTGTTCCGGCGAGGTGGCGGCCAGGTTCGGCGCGCTGTTCGGGCGGTTCGGTGAGGTGACGAAGGCCAGGCAGATCATCCCCACCGCGGCGGCGGGCAGCGCCCAGGCGAAGCGGTTGCTCTCGTGGCGGGTGTTGAAGAAGTGGCGCACCAGCACCGAGAGCGCGGCCAGGCCGGCGAGGATCAGCCAGTTGTACTGGCTGCCATAGGTGCTCGGGAAGTGGTTGCTGATCATGATGAACAGCACCGGCAGGGTGAAGTAGTTGTTGTGCCGCGAGCGCAGCAGGCCCTTGGCCGGCAGTACCGGATCGGGCGTGCGGTTCTGCTCGATGGCGGTGACCAGTGCGCGCTGGGCCGGCATGATGATGCGGAACACGTTGCCGACCATGATGGTACCGATCAGCGCGCCGGTGTGGATGTAGGCCGCGCGGCCGCTGAAAATCTGCGAATAGCCCCAGCAGGCGGCGATCACCAGCACGAACAGCACCAGGCCGAGCAGCGCGGGGGTCTTGCCCAGTGGCGAATCGCACAGCAGGTCGTAGACGAACCAGCCGACGATCAGCGAGCCGAAGCCGATCGCCACGGCGGTGGCGGGCGCCAGGTCGCTGCCCGGTGCGATCAGGTACAGGCCGGGGTTGAGGTAGTAGACCACCAGCAGCAGGGCGACGCCCGACAGCCAGGTGGTGTAGGCCTCCCACTTGAACCAGTGCAGGTTCTCCGGCATCTGCGGAGGGGCGAGCTTGTATTTCTCCAGGTGGTAGATACCGCCACCGTGGATGGCCCAGAGATCACCCGACAGCCCTTCGCGCGGGTTGCTGCGGTTGAGGTTGTTCTCCAGCCAGACGAAATAGAAGGAGGCACCGATCCAGGCGATGCCGACGATCATGTGTATCCAGCGAATTCCCAGGTTCAGCCATTCGGTCAGATGTGCGTCCACGTTGATTACCTCTTGTACGGCGGCTGCAGCTGCCGTCCTTTCTTCTTATGGGTATCGGTCCGAGTCACCGCGCGCGGTTGGGCTCAGCGCGAAACCTGTTGGGGTCGAGGAGGAGTTGCTGATCCTCCGTGAAGAAGTACTCGTCGCAGTTGTTGCCAGAACCGCTGCGATCGACCACCAGGAATTCATCCCGCTTTTCGATCGTCAGCACCGGGTGGTGCCAGACGCCGCGGTGGTAATTGACGCCCTGCCTGCCGTTGCTGCGGAAGGCGCGGACGTGGCCCGGTACAGGTGCATCGCCAAGTGGCGCGACCACGACCAGAAAGGGGTGGCCGAGCAGCGGCACGAAGGCCTGGCTGCCCAGCGGATGACGTTCCAGCATGCGGATAACCAGCGGCATTTCCAGCGCTTCGGCACTGAAGATACTGATGATCGCCCTGTCCTCGGGTTCGGCCGTCTCGACCGTGGCCAGCTTGTGATAGCGGCGGGTCGAGCCGTTGTTGATCATGAAGAATTCGCTGCCTTCGGTCTCGATGACGTCGCCGAAGGGGGCGAAGGCTTCCTTGGTCAGTGGCTCGATGGTCAGGGTGCGCATGGTTTGCTCTTTAGCGGTTGTCTGTAGGAGCGAGCTTGCTCGCGATTCTGGGGTGGATCATTCGCGAGCGAGCTCGCTCCTACGGGAGGTGTCTGAGCCGAAGGCGGAATCCTGCGATCCCGCCTCAGCGATTACTTCGCCACCTTGCCGAACAAGCGCAGCCGGCTGACGCCGCCGTCCGGGAAAATGTTCAGGCGCACGTGGGTCACCGGGCCGAGCTTGGCGATCTGCTCGACGAACTCGTGTTCGGCGTGCATGGAGAGCTTCTGGCTCGGCAGCAGTTCGCGCCAGAACAGGCTCTGGGTCTCGATCTGGCTGTCGGTGCCGCCCTTCACGTAGGCCGCCTGGATGGTGCAGCTGTCCGGGTAGTTGCCCTTGAAGTGCAGGGTATCGACGACGATGCGCTCGATCTCGCCCGGGTGGCCGAGGGCGACGATCACCCAGTCGTTACCGGGCGTGCGGCGGCGGGCGGTTTCCCAGCCGTCGCCCATGTTCTCGCCACGGTTGGGGTTGAGGATGTTGCTCATGCGGCCGAAGTGCTCGTCGGAGCAGGCCAGCGCGCGGCCACCGTTGAGGGCAGCGGCGAGGTCGATCTGCTCGTTGTCGCCGACGCTGCTCCAGTCGCGGTACGGAATGCCGTGCACGCGCAGGCGGGCGACGCCGCCGTCCGGGTAGATATTGAAGCGCAGGTGGCTGACCGGCTTGTCGAAGGCGATCTCGTGGTAGTGATGGCTGTTGCCCTTGAGCTCGACGGCCGGCAGGACTTCGGTCCAGACGGTGTCGTCGTTCGGATCGCCTTCGGCGACGAAGCAGGCTTCCAGCGAGGCCGACGGCGGAAAGTTGCCGGTGAAGTGGCTGGTGTCGATGTCCACGCCCTTGATCCAGCCGGGCACGCCGAGGCGGATCACGGCATGGTCGTAGCCTTCGAAGCGCTTGCGGCGCGACTCCCAGCCGTCCATCCACTTGCCGTTGTCATCGAACACGCCCTCCTTCCATACGGCCGGCGTCGGCTGGAACAGCCGGTTGACGTCGGCGAACCAGTCGTCGGTGACGGAAATGGCGCGGGTGCCCAGGCGGGCGTCGGCCAGGTTGACGTATTTCTCGAAGGGTACGGCGTAAGCTTTCATCGCGATCTGCCTTGAAATGAGTGGAGCGGTTTCTGCCTTTATTGCCTGTGTTGCGGTGTTGCCTGTTTTCCCGTTCCGGCTACATGGCCTGCAGGCGGAACAGGGCGATCCTGTTGATTTCCGCCAACGCCCGGGTGAATTCCTGGTCGGGGCTGTTGTGGATGCGCTCTTCGAACGCGGCGAGGATCTGGTGCCGGTTGCTGCCCTTGACCGCCATGATGAAGGGGAAGCCGAACTTCGCCTTGTAGGCGTCATTCAGTTCGGTGAAGCGGGCGAACTCTTCCGGTGTGCATTCATGGATGCCGGCACCGGCCTGCTCGGAGGTGCTCGATGCGGTCAGCTCGCCGCGGATGGCGGCCTTGCCGGCGAGATCCGGGTGGGCGTTGACCAGCTTCAGCTGGGTGTCGTGGTCGGCGGCGAGCATCGCCTGGGACAGGCGGGTGTGCATCACCTCGACATAGTCCAGCGTCTCGTCGACGCCGGCGCCATAGACCGTCTCGGCGACCCAGGGCGAATGTTCGTAGACATCGGCGAAGGCGGCGACGAAGGCGTCGCGGTCGAGGGTCGAGGGCTTGATCGTCTTGAACGGGGTCATCAGCTGCGCTCCGCGGTCATGGGGTGGGTGGCGTGCCAGTGGCGGGCGATGTCGACGCGGCGGGCGAACCAGACCTTTTCATGACCCTTCACGTAGTCGATGAAACGGGCCAGCGCGGCCATGCGCGCCGGGCGGCCGAGCAGCCGGCAGTGCATGCCGATCGAGAGCATCTTCGGCGCGCCTTCGCAGCCCTCGGCGTAGAGCACGTCGAAGGCGTCCTTCAGGTAGCTGTAGAAATCGTCGCCGGTGTTGAAGCCCTGCACCTGGGTGAAGCGCATGTCGTTGGTGTCCAGCGTGTAGGGGATCACCAGATGCGGCTTGACCGGCGCCGAGTCCGGGTCCCAGTAGGGCAGGTCGTCGTCATAGGTGTCGGAGTCGTAGAGGAAGCCGCCTTCCTCGCGCACCAGGCGCCGGGTGTTGGGGCTGGTGCGGCCGGTGTACCAGCCCAGCGGGCGCTCGCCGGTCAGCTCGGTGAGGATGCGGATGGCCTCGAGCATGTGCTCGCGCTCCTGGGCCTCGTCCATGTACTGGTAGTCGATCCAGCGATAACCGTGGCTGCAGATTTCGTGGCCGTCGGCAACCATCGCCTTGATCACCTCGGGGTGGCGCTGCGCGGCCATGGCCACGGCGAACACCGTCAGCGGGATCCCGTGCTGCCTGAACACCCTGAGCAGGCGCCAGACGCCGGCGCGACTGCCGTATTCGTAGAGCGATTCCATGCTCATGTGGCGCACGCCCTGCAGCGGTTGCGCGGAGACCATCTCCGACAGGAAGGCCTCGGATTCCTTGTCCCCGTGCAGCACACAGCGCTCGCCGCCTTCCTCGTAGTTGAGCACGAAGGACAGGGCGATACGGGCCTCGCCCGGCCACTGCGGGTGGGGCGGGTTGCTGGCGTAACCGATAAGGTCGCGTGGGTAGTCGGCGCTCACGGCAGGGTTCCTATGTGGCGGGTCGCTTGGGTGCGACCGGATGGCTTGATTGTATACAAAATGAAATTCGTTCTGTAAACCACTAAAGGGCTTCATTTCGTCTTTTAGCTACCGGCCCTGCCTCGCCTGCTTTTCCGCCAAGCCCGTAAGGCGGGTGGTGTTCGCCTTGTAGTGAAGCAGGAAGCACGGCAGCCGTTGAGGTAATTTATGTATACAAAAATATCGATTATTGTCTTGAGTGTGGTCGGGCGCTTTGGCTATGCTCGGGCTATTACAAACAAGCGGAGGTGCCCGTGGGACGTCTGACCACTCACGTACTCGATGCTGCTCACGGCTGTCCGGGCAGTGGTATCAAGGTGACGCTGTTTCGCGTCGAAGATCAGCAGCTGACTGTCGTGGCGACGCGCGAGACCAACGCCGACGGGCGCTGCGACCAACCGCTGCTCGAGGGCGATGACTACCGCTCGGGCGTCTACCAGCTGCATTTCCAGGCGGGGGACTACTACCGCCGTCGCGGTGTGACACTCGGCGAGCCGGCGTTTCTCGATGAAGTGGTGCTCAGGTTCGGTATCGATGCCGGGCAGGATCATTACCATGTGCCGCTGCTGATTTCCCCCTATAGCTACTCGACCTATCGGGGCAGCTGACCGGTTCCCTTCAGTGCAGACTCTCTGGAGTCCCTTTACCCGCCTTATGGCGGGTTTTTTATGGGGAGTAATGTCGCCGGGAAAAACCATGGGATGGAAAGCCGCGCAGCGTTTGGCTCCTGGGGCGGCGCGCACGCTTGCGTCTGGCAAGGCGCTTTCCTCGGCTCGGGCTACAGGTTGCGCCTCGCACGGCGCCTCACTGTTCTTTGCACGCGCAAAGAAAAGTAAGCAAAAGAAAGCGCGCCCCTTCATCCGGGTCCGGGAGCTACGCTCCCGGACTTCCCTCCTTCCGCCAGCACTCCGAGGACCGGCGTAAAGGGCCATCCCTGGCCCTTTATCGCGGGGACGCCTAGTTCTCTCGCGGCATCCATGCCGCTCGCTCCCCTGCGTGCTGGCTCCACTCGGCCGTCTGTAAGGCGAAGAGTGGTGTCGCCTGCTGGGCCGTGCATGAAAAAGCAAAGCGAAGCCAGCCGCTGCTCTTTCAGGCGACTCGGATCGGAACCCCCTTCAGAAGGCCGAACGCAGGCATTGCGCAGGGGGACGCGAGGCATGGACGCCGAGCGAGTCACGAAGGGACGTCCCTTCGTGACGACCTCCGGAGCAATGCCGGAGAGAGGGAAGTCTGGGCGCGCAGCGACCAGACCCGGATGTCGGGGTCGCCTTCTCTTTGGTTACTTTCTCTTGGCCAGACAAGAGAAAGTGACGCGCCGTGCAAGGCGCAACCTGTAGCTCGGGCCGAGGAAAGCGCCGCGCCTGACATAAACCTACACGCCACCGGTGGTGGAAAACGCTATGCGGTTTTCCACCCCGCGGATCTCTTCGGCACAGCCCCTCAGCGGCTGATCAACGAAGCCGCCCCCGCGCCGCCAAACAGCGCCGCGCTGGTGCGGTTGAACCACACGTGCCCGCGGCCGGTGCGCAGATAGCGCGCCGCCCCTTGCGCGCCCAGGCCATAGGCCAGCTTGCAGCAGAGGTCGAGCACCGCCCAGGTCAGGATCATCACCAGCAGCTGCGGCAACAACGGCTGCCCGGCGCTGAGAAACTGCGGCAGGAAGGCGGCGAAGAACAGGATGTCCTTCGGGTTGCTGCCGCCGAGAATGAACGCGCGGCCGAACAGCCGGCTGAAACGCGGTGCCGGCGCCGGGGTTTCGATTTCCCGGGCGGTCGGCGCCTGGCGGGCCTCCTGCCAGCTCTGCCAGGCCAGGTAGAACAGGTACAGCGCACCGATCAGCTTCAGCGCGCTGAACAGTCGCTCCGACGCCAGCAGGATGGCGCCGAGCCCCAGCGCCGAGGCGCTGAGCAGGAGGATCGAGGCCGTGACCCCGCCGAGGAACGCCGGCCACGAGCGGCGCACCCCATGGTTCAGGCTGTTGCTGATCATCAACAGCGACAGCGGGCCGGGGATCAGGATCACCACCAGCGCCGCACTCGCATACAACAACCAGGTTTCCAGACTCATCACACCCTCCTGACAAATGAAAAAGCCCCGCCGCAACGCGACGGGGCGGCGATGCGCGCCTCGTTCAGAGGAACGCGAATTTGGCGATGAACACCACGCACAGCACGTACAGGCTCAGCGATACCTTGTCGCGCTGCCCGGTCAGCAGCTTCAGCGTGGCATAGGTGAGAAAGCCCAGGGCGATGCCGTTGGCGATGGAGAAGGTCAGCGGCATCATCACCACGGTGACGATCGCCGGGATGGTATCGGTATGGTCCTTCCAGTCGATGTGGGCCATGCCGCTCATCATCAGCATGGCCACATAGATCAGCGCGCCGGCGGTGGCGTACGCGGGGATCATGCCGGCCAGCGGGGCGAAGAACATCGCGGCGAGGAACAGCGCGCCGACGGTGATCGCGGTCAACCCGGTGCGGCCGCCGGCGGCGACGCCCGAGGCGCTTTCCACGTAGCTGGTCACCGGCGGGCAACCGACGAAGGCGCCGACCACGCTGGAAGTGCTGTCGGCCTTCAGTGCCCGCGAGAGGTTCTGGATGCGGCCGTCCTCGTCCACCAGGTTGGCGCGGTGGGCGACGCCCATCAGGGTGCCGGCGGTGTCGAACATGTTCACGAAGAGGAAGGCCAGGATCACGCTGATCATCGCCACGTCGAAGGCACCGGCGATGTCCATGGCCAGCCAGGTCGGCGCCAGGCTCGGCGGCATCGACACCAGCCCGTTGTATTCGACCAGCCCCAGCGCCCAGCCGATGCCGGTGACGACCAGCATGGCCAGCAGGATCGCGCCGAACACGTTGCGGTGGCTGAGCACGGCAATCAGCAGGAAGCAGATGCCGGCGAGCAGCGCCGAGGGTTCACCGAAGGAGCCGAGCGTCAACAGGGTCGCCGGGCTGTCGACGACGATGCCCGCGGTCTTCAGGCCGATCAGCCCGAGAAACAGGCCGACCCCGGCGCCCATGGCGAAACGCAGGCTCATCGGGATGCTGTTGAGCAGCCATTCGCGGATCCGCGACAGGCTCATGAAGACGAACAGCACGCCGGAGATGAACACCGCACCCAGCGCGATCTGCCAGCTGTAGCCCATCTCGCCGACCACCGTATAGGTGAAGAAGGCATTCAGGCCCATGCCCGGCGCCAGCCCGACCGGCCAGTTGGCATACAGCCCCATGAGAAAGCAGCCCAGCGCCGCGCCGATGCAGGTGGCGACAAAGGCGGCGCCATGATCGACGCCGGCATCGGCCATGATGTTCGGGTTGACGAAGATGATGTAGGCCATGGTGACGAAGGTCGTCAGGCCGGCGAGCAGTTCGGTACGCACGCTGGTGCCGTGTTCGCTGAGCTTGAACAGGCGATCGAGCAGGCGCGGGGACGAGTGCGGCAGGGCAGCGCTCTGGTGCTGCGACTTGGTGCTTTGCATGGGTGTTCCTCATCGTTCTTGTTGTCGATCACCCGGAGCGGTGCTCCCGAGGGCTGGGTGACGTGCGCGCCCTTCGCTTCCTGGTTAGTTGACCAAGAGGTCAGAAAAGGCTCTCAGCGATTATGGAGTTGTATACAAAAAATGCAAACAGATATCGGGCCATTGATCCTTTCGTTTGGCGTGAATAGCGCCATTCAAGGGCTGTGGAAGGTGAATGTGCATACGCGGTTGTGCACAACAAAACAGAGGGTTGCGACAAAATTTCGCTTCGATCGGCTGCCGGTTCGTTCGCAGACACAGTAAAGTGATGACCTCTCGACCCCTCGGATGCGAGCCCTCGATGAATGACCAGCTGCAGCCCCTGAAAAAGCCGACGCGCGCCACGAAGCGAACCGGGACGCAGGACGACATCGTCTACGCCCATATCTTCGATGCCATTCTCGAGCAGCGCCTGGCGCCGGGGACCAAGCTCAGCGAGGAGGCGCTCGGCGAAATCTTCGGCGTCAGCCGCACCATCATCCGGCGTGCCCTGTCGCGCCTGGCCCATGAGGGCGTGGTGTTGCTGCGGCCCAATCGCGGCGCGGTGGTCGCCAGCCCGAGTGTGGACGAGGCGCGGCAGATCTTCTTTGCCCGCCGCCTGGTGGAAAAGGCCATCACCGAGCTCGCCGTGCAGCACGCCACCACCGAGCAACTGGCCGAGCTGCGGCAGATGGTCGAGGACGAACGTGATTGCTTCGACCGTGGTGATCGTGGCGCTGGTATCCGTCTGTCCGGCGAGTTCCACCTCAAGCTGGCCGAGGCGGCGAAGAACGCGCCGCTGGTGAGCTTCCAGCGCAGCCTGGTCTCACAGACCTCGCTGATCATCGCCCAGTACGAAGGCGGCAGCCGCTCGCACTGCTCCTACGACGAGCACAACGAGCTGATCGATGCCATCGCTGCGCGCGACAGCGACAAGGCGGTGCGCCTGATGATGCACCACATGGATCACATCGACAGCAAGCTCAACCTCGAGGAAGAGGGCGCCTCGGGCGACCTGCACGCGGTGTTCTCCCACATCGTCGCGAAGAAAAAGACCCGCGCCTAGGGAGGATGGCCGCAGCCATCCACGCGGTTCGGTGGTCGGCCGGGCTTCGTTATTCGGTTGATGCCGCCGCGTGGAAAACCGCGTTGCGGGTTTTCCACCCTACGTCCGGCGCAAATCCGCCGATGGCGCGGCGTCGTAGGGTGGATGGCCGCAGCCATCCACGCGGTCCGGTGGTCGGCCAGGCTTCGTTATCCAGTTGATGCCCCCGCGTGGAAAACCGCGTTGCGGGTTTTCCACCCTACATCCGGCGCAAATCCGCCGATGGCGCGGCATCGTAGGGTGGATGGCCGAAGCCATCCACGTCGCCCGGTGGTCGGCCGGGCTTCGTTATTCGGTTGATGCCCCCGCGTGGAAAACGGCGTTGCGGGTTTTCCACGCTACATCCGGCGCAAATCCGCCGATGGCGCGGCGTCGTAGGGAGGATGGCCGCAGCCATCCACGCGGTTCGGCGGTCGGCCGGGCTTCGTTATTCGGTTGATGCCCCCGCGTGGAAAACTGCGTTGCGGGTTTTCCGCCCTACATCCGGCGCAAATCCGCCGATGGCGCGGTGTCGTAGGGTGCATGGCCGCAGCCATTCACGCGGTTCGGTGGTCGGTCTGGCTTCGATATCCGGTTGATGCCTCCGCGTGGAAAACCGCTTTGCGGGTTTTCCACCCTACGTCCGGCTCCTGCTAACCCTTGCGGTGCACCGAGACGCCGGCGGCGAAGGTCTCCTTCACCGCGCGGTCGTCGCCAAGGATGGTCAGGGCGAAGAGTTTCTCTTTCAGCGTCCTGGCCTGGCGCATCCGGTAGTCGATCAGCGGCGTCGCCTGGTAGTCGAGCACCACGAAGTCGGCCTCCTTGCCCGGCTGCAGGTTGCCGATCCGATCGTCCAGGTAGAGCGCGCGGGCACCGCCGAGGGTGGCGAGATACAGGGATTTAAAGGGGTCGAGCTTCTTGCCCTGCAGCTGCATCACCTTGTATGCCTCGTTCAGCGATTGCAGCTGCGAGAAGCTGGTGCCGGCGCCGACATCGGTGCCCAGGCCGACGCGCACGCCGAAGCCCTCGACCTTTTCCAGATCGAACAGCCCGCTGCCGAGGAACAGATTGGAGGTGGGGCAGAACGCCACTGCCGAGCCGGTCTCGCCCAGGCGCTGGCATTCCTCATCGCACAGGTGCACACCGTGGGCGAATACCGAGCGCGCGCCGATTAGGCCGTGGTGGTCATAGACGTCCAGGTAGCCCTGGCGCTCGGGGAACAGCTCGCGCACCCACTCGATCTCCTTGCGGTTCTCGGACAAGTGGGTGTGCATGTAGAGGTCCGGGTATTCCTTGAACAGCTGGCCGGCCAGCGCCAGTTGCTCCGGCGTGCTGGTCGGCGCGAAGCGCGGGGTGACGGCGTAATGCAGGCGGCCCTTGCCATGCCAGCGCTCGATCAGTTCCTTGCTGTCGGCGTAGCCGGTTTCGGCGGTGTCGGTCAGGTAGTCCGGGGCGTTGCGGTCCATCAGCACCTTGCCGGCGATCATCCGCAGGTTGCGTTTTTCGCAGGCTTCGAAGAAGGCGTCCACCGATTCCTTGTGCACGCTGCCGAATACCAGCGCCGTGGTGGTGCCGTTGCGCAGCAGTTCGTCCAGAAAGACCTCGGCGACCTCGCCCGCGTGGGCCTTGTCGGCGAAGGCGCGTTCGGTGGGGAAGGTGTAGGTGTCAAGCCAGTCGAGCAGCTGCTCGCCATAGGAGGCGATCATGCCGGTCTGCGGGTAGTGGATGTGGGTGTCGACGAAGCCGGGGGTGATCAGGGCATTCGGGTATTCGACCACCTCGGTGCCGGCCGCCAGCGTCGGCAGCAGCTCGGCGGCGTGGCCGATCTGCGCGACCTTGCCGTCGGCGACGACCAGCAGGCCGTCCTCGAAGTACTCATGGGACCGCTCGATACCCACCTCGCGCGGGTCGGCAACACAGTGGAGCAGGGCGGCACGGTAGGCTTTGGCTTGAGGCATGAAGATTTCTCGAAAAAAAATCGTTATGTGTTGGCTGTGCGGCAGGTCGTGATATGCGCAAAGGCTTCACCTGTAGGAGCCAGCTCGCTGGCGAAGGGGGCCGTTCGCGAGCAAGCTCGCTCCTACGGCAGCATTGCGGTTCAACCTGCCTGTGAACGCCGTGATGCCGGCACGAGCATCGGTACCGGCTTTTCACCGTCCTCGGCTTTCTCACCAAAGCTGGCGTTGTAGGTGGCGATCACCTCGCCGGCGATGGACACGGCGATCTCCACCGGCAGCTTGCCCTTCACCTCGGCGATGCCCATCGGGCAGCGCATGCGTTGCACGGTCTCCGGCTGGAAGCCGCGGTCGCGCAGACGGTGTTCGAACCTGGCGCGTTTGCTCTTGGAGCCGATCAGCCCGTAGTAGGTGAAATCGTTGCGCGAAAGGATCGCGGCGGTCAGTTCCAGGTCGAGCTGATGGTTGTGGGTCATGACGATGAAGTAGCTGCCGGCGGGCATGTTATCCACTTCCTCGACCACATCGTCGTTGACCACCTTTTCCACGCCGCGCGGAATCTCGGCGGGGAATTCGTTATCGCGCGAATCGATCCAGCGCACCTTGCACGGCAGGCTGGCCAGCAGCGGCACCAGCGCGCGCCCGACATGCCCGGCGCCGAACACGGCGATATGCGCCTGCGGCTGGCCCATGGGCTCGAACAGCAGCACCGTGGCGCCACCGCAGCACTGGCCGAGGCTGGCGCCGAGGGAGAAACGCTCGAGGCGGGTGTCACGGCTGCGCTTTTCCAGCATTTCACGGGCGATCTGCTGGGCCTTGTATTCCAAGTGGCCGCCACCGATGGTGTCGTACAGGCGCTCACGGCTGACCACCATCTTCGAGCCGGCATTGCGCGGCGTGGAGCCGCGCTCCTCGATGATGGTCACCAGCACGCTGGGTTCGCCTTTTTGTTGCAGCTCGGCGAGTGCTTCGATCCAGGACAGGTTGCTCATGGCTTGACTCTTCGTAGGGTGGAAAACCGCGAAGCGTTTTCCACCGGAACATTCGTAATGCGGCCGTGGTGGACAAGCAAAGCGTTGTCCACCCTACGGGTCAGTGCGCGGTTTCCACGGCGGGCTCCGTTGGGGACACCGCCGCCTGCTTCAACCTGCGCATCTGCTCCACGCCCCAGAGCACGCGCTCGGGGGTCGCCGGCGCGTCGATCTGCGGCTGCGCCTTGTAGTCGGCCAGGCTCGCCACCGCATCCTTGATCGCGCACCAGACCGAAATGCCGAGCATGAATGGCGGCTCGCCCACGGCCTTGGAGTGGAACACGGTGTCTTCGGGGTTCTTGCGGTTCTCCACCAGCTTGACCCGCAGATCCAGCGGCATGTCCGCCACCGCCGGGATCTTGTAGCTGGCCGGGCCGTTGGTCATCAGCTTGCCCTTGTCGTTCCAGACCAGCTCTTCCATGGTCAGCCAGCCCAGACCCTGGACGAAGCCGCCCTCAACCTGGCCGATGTCGATGGCCGGGTTCAGCGAGGCGCCGACGTCATGCAGGATGTCGCTGCGCAGCATCTTGTATTCACCGGTGAGGGTATCGACGATCACTTCCGAGCAGGCCGCGCCATAGGCGAAGTAGTAGAACGGCCGCCCGCGCGCCTGACTGCGGTCGTAGTAGATCTTCGGTGTGCGGTAGAAACCGGTGGATGACAGCGAGACCTGGCCGAAATAGGCCTGCTGGATCAGCTCCTCGAAGCTGATGTAGTGGTCGCGCAGGCGTACCTGGCCGTTCTTGAACTCGACGTCTTCCTCGAAGATCTGCCACTTGCGTGCGGCGAACTCCACCAGCCGCTGCTTGATGGTCTGCGCCGCATTCTGCGCCGCCTTGCCGTTGAGGTCGGCACCGCTGGAGGCCGCCGTCGGCGAGGTGTTGGGCACCTTGTCGGTGTTTGTGGCGGTGATCTGGATGCGCTCGATATCCACCTGGAACACCTCGGCCACCACCTGCGCGACCTTGGTGTTCAGGCCCTGACCCATCTCGGTGCCACCGTGGTTCAGGTGGATGCTGCCGTCGGTGTAGACGTGCACCAGCGCGCCGGCCTGGTTGAGGAAGCTGGCGGTGAAGCTGATGCCGAACTTCACCGGCGTCAGCGCCAGGCCCTTCTTCAGGATCGGGCTTGCGGCATTGAACGCGCGGATATCTTCGCGTCGCTTTGCATAGTCGCTGCTGGCTTCCAGCTCGGCGGTCATCTCCTCGAGCATGTTGTGCTCGACGGTCTGGTAGTAGTGGGTGACGTTGCGTTCGGTCTTGCCGTAGTAGTTGCGCTTGCGCACCTCGAGCGGGTCCTTGCCCAGCTCGCGGGCCACCGCGTCCATGATCTCCTCGATGGCGACCATGCCCTGTGGCCCGCCGAAGCCGCGGTAGGCGGTGTTCGAGGCGAGGTTGGTCTTGCAGCGATGGCCATTGATGGTGGCGTCGCCCAGGTAGTAGGCGTTGTCGGAGTGGAACATGGCGCGATCGACGATCGAGCCGGAAAGGTCCGGCGAGTAGCCGCAGTTACCGGCGAGGTCGATCTCGATGCCGTGCAGCAGACCGTCATCGTCGAAGCCGACGTCGTACTCGACGTAGAAGGGGTGGCGTTTGCCGGTCATGGTCATGTCTTCCATGCGCGGCAGGCGCATCTTGGTCGGACGGCCGGTGAGGTGCGCGATCACCGCGCACAGGCATGCCGGGCCCGCGGCCTGGGTTTCCTTGCCGCCGAAACCGCCGCCCATGCGGCGCATGTCGATGACGATCTTGTTCATCGGCACGCCGAGCACTTCGGCCACCAGCTTCTGCACCTCGGTGGGGTTCTGCGTCGAGGTGTAGACGATCATGCCGCCGTCTTCGGTGGGCATCACCGAGGACACCTGGGTCTCGAGGTAGAAGTGCTCCTGCCCGCCGATGTGCAGCGAGCCGGTCAGCCGGCGCGGCGCGGCGGCAAGGGCGCTGGCCGAGTCGCCGCGCCGGTGGGTGTGGCTTTCCAGCACGAAATGCTTCTTGTGCAACGCCTCGACCACGTCGAGCACCGGCTCCAGGTCTTCGTACTCGATCACCGCGGCCATGGCGGCCTGGCGTGCGGTTTCCAGGCTGTCGGCGGCCACGGCGAGCACCGGTTGGCCGATGAACTCGACCTTGCCGTCGGCCAGCAGCGGGTCGCCGGGCATCACCGCACCAATGTCCAGCTGGCCCGGCACGTCCTTCGCGGTGATGGCGATGGCCACCCCCGGAATCTGGTAGCAGGGCGCGGTGTCGATGCTGACGATGCGGGCATGGGCGCGCTCGCTCATGCGGGCATAGACGTGCAGCTGGTTGGGGAATTCCAGGCGGTCGTCGACATACACCGCCTCGCCGGAGACGTGCTTGGGCGCGCTGTCATGCTTGACGCTCTTGCCCACGCCAGTGACCAGGTCCGCAGTGAAGAGGGCGGCGATTTCTTCTTGAGTGCGTGCAAGGCTGTGGTTAGACATAAGCGGTCACCCTCGTCTCGGTCGTCGGCGCTTGTTGTTCGAGGAAGCATTTGCGCAGCAGGTTCTGTGCGACCAGCAGGCGGTATTCGCGGCTGGCGCGGAAGTCGGTCAGCGGGGTGAAGTCCTCGGCCAGCGCATCGCAGGCGGCCTCCACGGTCTGCTGGTTCCACGGCGCACCGTTGAGGGTCGCCTCGCAGGCCGCGGCGCGCTTGGGGATCGCCGCCATGCCGCCAAAGGCGACCCGGGCATCGGCAATCACGCCGTCGGTGATCTGCAGGTCAAAGGCGGCACAGACGGCGGAAATGTCGTCGTCCAGGCGCTTGGAGACCTTGTAGGCGCGGAACAGGCGATCCGCCGTCGCGCGCGGCACCCGCACCTTCTCGATGAACTCGCCGGGCTGGCGTGCGGTGACCTTGTAGTCGATGAAGAAATCCTCGAGCGGCAGGGTGCGCACGTTGGCGCCGTGGCGCAGGACGATCTCGGCGCCGAGGGCGATCAGCAGCGGCGGCGAGTCGCCGATCGGCGAGGCGTTGCCAATGTTGCCGCCCAGCGTGCCCTGGTTGCGGATCTGCAAGGAGGCGAAGCGCTGCAGCAGCTCGCCGAAGTCCGGGTACTCGGCGGCCAATGCTGCGTAGCAGTCGGTCAGCGGTGCGGCGGCGCCGATTTCGATATGGCGGTCGGTGAGCTGGACCTGCTTCATCTCGGCGATCTGGCCGACGTGGATCATCACCGGCAGCGCGCGATGGAACTGGGTCACCTCCAGCGCCAGGTCGGTGCCGCCGGCGAGCAGTCGGGCTTCGGGGTTGGCGGCGTAGACCTCGGCCAGTTCGGCGACGGTCAGCGGCGACAGGCAGCGCTTTTCGCCGTCGCTGAGCTCGGCCATTTCACGCGGGGCGATGGCCTTGAGCTGGGCGATGGTCTCGGCTTCGCGGGCATCGAACTGGTCCGGCTGCTTGCTGCAGCAGGCCTGCTCGGCCGCTTCGAGGATCGGCCGGTAGCCGGTGCAGCGACAGAGGTTGCCGGCCAGGGCTTCGTGCGTCTGGTGTGGGTCGTATTCGTTAACCGCGCTGGCGTTCTTCTGCAAGGCGAACAGGCTCATGACGAAGCCCGGCGTGCAGAAGCCGCATTGCGAACCGTGGCAGTCGACCATCGCCTGCTGGACGCTGTGCAGCCGGCCCTGGTCCTTGAGGTCTTCGACGCTGATCAGCTGCTTGCCGTGCAGTGCGGATACGAAGGTCAGGCACGAATTGAGGGTGCGATAGCGCAGGCGGTCGCCGACCAGTTCGCCGACCACCACGGTGCAGGCGCCACAATCACCGGAGGCGCAGCCCTCCTTGGTTCCGGTCTTGCCACGATGCTCGCGCAGGTACTGCAGCACCGTGGTGTTGGGATCGAGCGCGCGCTCGCTGCGCAGTTCTCGATTGAGGAGAAACTGGATCAAGGTAGACCTCCGTTTTCTTGTTCTTGGCTCGGGTATCGCCTGAGCCGGGAACTTAGTCATATCTGACTTCTTGGTCAAGAAAAATTGACTCAAAAGTCAATGTGGCGGACGAGCGCACCTGACGGCGTCGCGCCACGCCCGCAGGCAGCGGTCCCCAGTCTCAAGTAAAGCCCGCTCAGACCGCTTCGGCGCTCGTCTGGCGACGGTAGGCATAGGTGTCGGCGAAGCGCGAGAGCATGTAGGCCGCGCAGGTGGTGGCAGGGTAGCGCGGCGGGTTGTCGGCTGCGTGACAGCCGGGCAGGCAACTGATCTCGGTGTCCGGGTGCGGCTCGGCGAAGAACGGCATCGAATAGCGGTCCACGCCCAGCGGGCTGATTACCCGGTGTGGTGTCGACTTGTAACGGTCATTGCTCCAGCGCGCCAGCATGTCGCCGATGTTCACCACGTAGGTGCCCTCGATGGGCGGCGCGTCGATCCACTCGCCCTTGACGTTCTGCACCTGCAGGCCGCCGGCCTGGTCCTGATGGAGCAGGGTGACGCAGCCGTAATCGGTGTGTGCGCCGGCGCCTTGTTGATCGGCGCTGGTGGCGGTCTGCCGGGGCGGGTAGTGGATCATGCGGAACACGCTGATCGGCTCGACGAAACGTTTATCGAAAAAGTCCCGCTCGAGGCCGAGCGCGAGAGCCAGCGCGCGCAGCAGGGTGCAGGCTAGTGCCTGCATGTCGCGGTAGTGCGCTTCCATCAGCTCGGCCCAGCCGTCGAGCCGGGCCGGGTGCCGGTTGGGCCCGCGCAGCGGTTTGCCGGCCTGCACGTCCGGGTGGTCGGCAGGCATATGGAAACCCATGTCGAAGGTTTCCTTGAGGTCGCACGGCTGGGCCGGGTCGAGCTGCTCGGTGGCGATGGCACCGTAGCCGCGGTGGTGCGGGCTCTTGGTGATGTCGATCTCGAGCTTGATCTCGGCGGGCAGGGCGAAGAAGCGCCGGGCGTAGTCGTCGAGCCGGGCGATGCGTGCGGCGCTGATCGGGTGGCCCTTGATGTAGAAGAAGCCCCACTCGCGGCAGGCGCGGTCGATGGCCTCGGCGACGGCCAGATGGCCGGCCTCGTCGGCGTGGTACAGCGGGGCGATGTCGATGATGGGCAGTGAATTCATGGCTGACTCCAGGGAACGGCGCCGCCGGTCTTCTCGTACCGGCGGCCTTCGAGGGCAATGCCCCCTGCGTGCGATTCGCCGGAGGCGGGACGGCACGCGAGATTTCGCAGTGCGCCGGCCGGACCGGCGCAGGTGACGCTTACTTCGGCATTTCAGCCTTCACGCCTTCGACGTAGTAATTCATTGAGGCGAGGTCCTTGATGCTGGCGGTCTCGCCCTCGGCGATGCGCACTTCGCCAGCCTGGTCCTTGATCGGGCCGGTGAACGGGTGGAACTCGCCGCTCTTGATGCGGGCGATGATCTGCTCGGCTTCGGTCTTCACATCGGCCGGCACCAGATCGCTGATCGGCAGGCTGATGCTGTCCTGGGCCAGACCGCCCCAGAAGTCCTCGGATTTCCAGTTGCCGGCCATTACCGCTTCGGCGGACTTGGTGTAGTGCGGGCCCCAGTCGTTGACGATGGAGGTCAGCACGGCCTTTGGCCCGAAGTGCTGCATGTCCGAGGCGTAACCGACGGAATAGACGCCACGGCGCTCGGCGGCCTGGATCGGCGCCGGGCTATCGGTGTGCTGGAAGATCACGTCCACGCCCTGGTCGATCAGCGCGTTGGCGGCATCGGCTTCCTTGCCCGGATCGAACCAGGTGTTGACCCACACCACCTTGATCTCGGTGCCGGGGTTGTACTTGTCCAGCGCCAGCTGGATGGCGTTGATGTCGCGGATCACTTCCGGAATCGGGAAGGAGGCGATGTAGCCGACCTTCTTGGTCTTGGTCATCTTCGCCGCGAGGAAGCCGCCGACGTAGCGACCTTCATAGGAACGGGTCAGGTAGGTGCCGACGTTCTTCGCCTGCTTGTAGCCGGTGGCGTGCTCGAAGGTGACCTTGGGGAATTGCTTGGCGACCTTGATCGTCGGGTTCATGTAGCCGAACGAGGTGGTGAAGATCAGGTCGTAGCCGCTCTTGGCCATGTTGCGGATGACCCGCTCGGCATCGGCGCCTTCGGGCACGTTCTCGACGAAGCTGGTCTGCACCTTGTCGCCCAGTTTTTCTTCCATGTACTGGCGGCCCTGCTCGTGCTGGTAGGTCCAGCCGTGGTCGCCGATCGGGCCGATATAGACGAAACCGACCTTCAGCGGGTCGGCGGCCGATGCGCTGAGGCTGGCCGTCAGGCCGACGGCTGCGGCGAGGGCGCGCAACAGGGTTTTTCGGGTGTGTTTCTGCATGGGGTGGCGCTCCTGATGGCTTTGCTGGCAAAGCATGTTTATGACTGGGAGCGCTGTAGCAAAAAGCTGACCAACCGGACAAAAACCGCTGGCGCGCGGCCAGGAATGGCGACTGCCCCGGACCCACCGCCGCATGAGAGGTTCGCGTTGGTGCGTCAGGCTCCAGCCGTGCCCAGGGAGGGTGCGCAGGGTGGGCGTATGCCATGCATCCGCGTGGATGGCTTCGGCCATCCACCCTACGGGCATGAACGTGTCACCCCGTAGGGTGGAAAACGCGCAAGGCGCTTTTCCAC
The DNA here is from genome assembly GCF_057738225.1 of Stutzerimonas sp. CXK-1. Classification (NCBI taxonomy): domain Bacteria; kingdom Pseudomonadati; phylum Pseudomonadota; class Gammaproteobacteria; order Pseudomonadales; family Pseudomonadaceae; genus Stutzerimonas; species Stutzerimonas sp. CXK-1. Next base: position 1,153,212 of record NZ_CM173217.1, read on the forward strand.
GCGGGACGTTTACGGATAGGCCTCGTCTGTTTGGCCGGATGCGGCGCTCGCGTGGATGGCTTCGGCCATCCACCCTACGACGGGGGTGAAGGTGTCGCACCGTAGGGTGGAAAAACGCGCAAGGCGCTTTTCCACGCAGGACGTTTACGGGCAGGCCTCGTCTGCTCGGGCGTATGCCACGTATCCGCGTGGATGGCTTCGGCCATCCACCCTACGACGGGCATGAACGTGCCGCACCGTAGGGTGGAAAAACGCGCAAGGCGCTTTTCCACGCAGGACGTTTACGGACTGGCCTCGTCTGCTTGGCCGGATGCGGCATCCGCGTGGATGGCTTCGGCCATCCACCCTACGGACATGAGGGTGCCACCCCGTAGGGTGGAAAACGCGCGAAGCGCTTTTCCACGCGGGCCGCCGCTTCAGCCGGCGATCAGTTGCCGGGCCGCCTGGCTGTGCTCGGCGATCAGGGCGGCCACGTCGAGCCCTTCGATCTGGCCGTCGATCACCCGCCAGCGCCCGCCGACCATCACCCGGTCGGCCCGGTCGGCCGCGCACAGCAGCAGCGCGGCGATCGGGTCGTGGCTGCCGGAGAAGCGCAGTTCGTCGAGCTTGAACAGGGCGAGATCGGCCTGCTTGCCGACCGCCAGTTCGCCGATGTCGCGGCGCCCGAGCAGGCGTGCCGAACCGCGGGTCGCCCAGCCGAGCACCTTCTCTGGCGTGATCTTCTCGGCGCCGTAGCGCAGGCGCCCGATGAACAGCGCCTGGCGCGCCTCGAGCATCATGTTCGAGGCATCGTTCGAGGCCGAGCCGTCGACGCCCAGGCCGATGATGGCGCCCTGGTCCTCGAGTTCCAGCGTGTGGCAGATGCCCGAGGCCAGGCGCATGTTGGAGCTCGGGCAATGGCAGATGCCGACGCCGGCCGCCCCCAGGCGGTGGATCTCCACCTGGTTGAAGTGGATGCCGTGGGCCAGCCAGGTCCGCGGGCCGAGCCAGCCGACGCTCTGCAGGTAGTCCACGGTACGCATGCCGAAGCGCTGCGCGCAGAACTCCTGTTCGTCCAGCGTTTCGGCCAGGTGGGTATGCAGACGCACGTCGCGCGCCTCGGCCAGCTCCGCGCAGGCACGCATGATGTCGGTAGTCACCGAGAACGGCGAGCAGGGCGCCAGGGCGATCTGGATCTGCGCACCGTCGCCGCGCTCGTGGTAGCGGTCGATCAGCCGCTCGCTGTCGGCGAGGATGGTTTCGGCGTCCTGCACCACACTCTTGCAGGGCAGGCCGCCGTTTTCCTTGGACAGGTTCATCGAGCCGCGCGTCAGGGTCGCGCGCATGCCCATCGCGCGTACTGCCTCGACCTGGATGTCGATCGCTTCCTCGAGGCCGGCGGGGAACAGGTAGTGGTGGTCGGCGGCAGTGGTGCAGCCCGACAGCAGCAGCTCGGCCAGCGCCACCTGGCTCGCCAGCTCCAGCGCCCGCGGCGTCAGCCGCGCCCAGACCGGGTAGAGGGTCAGCAGCCAGTTGAACAAGGGCTCGTTGACCACCGGGCCCCAGGCGCGAGTGAGCGTCTGGTAGAAGTGGTGGTGGGTGTTGACCAGCCCCGGCAGCACCACGTGCTCGCGGGCATCGAACGTCTCGCTCACCGGCTGCGCGGGTGAAGCCCCGGCGGCGAGCATTTCGACGATGACGCCGTTCTCGACCACCAGCCCGCCGGGGGCGTGGGTGTCGTTGGCGGTGAACAGGGCAAGGGGATTCTTGATCCAGATACGGTCAGCAGGCATGGCCGGCTTTCTCCTGAGGGTTGAGTTCAGAGTAGCCAGCTCAGTTATGCCCTGTCTGCTGATCCAGGGGGCGCGGGCAAGCCGTGCGCCGGGGAGGAAGATAAAGGGTTTGGGGTGGGTTTGTCACAGGGGGTTGAGTCTCTGCCCGCGAATGGTGGCGTGCGGTGTTTGCTCAGGGGGCGGCGCTTTCGCCCGGCATGGGCTACAGGGGGTGCCGGTTCGGGCGCCTCGTTTTATCTCGCCAGCAAGCTCTCGTGGGGTGGAAAACCGCGGCGTTTTCCACCGGGGTGGCGCGTATCTGAGCGCCTGGCGTAGCGCTTTCCTCGGCGGGGACTACCGGTTGCGCCTCTTACGGCGCGTCACGTTCTCTTTTCTGGTCAGAAGAGCCGTAGGGTGGAAAACCGCGCAGCGTTTTCCACCGGGGTGGCGCGTATCTGAGCGCCTGGCGTAACGCTTTCCTCGGCGGGGACTACCGGTTGCGCCTCTCACGGCGCGTCACTTTTTCTTGTCTGGCCAAGAAAAAGTAACCAAAAAGAAGGCCACCCCTGCATTCGGGTCTGGCCGCTGCGCGACCAGACTCCCCTCACTCCGGCGCCGCTCCGGGGGCACGTCACGAAGGGGCGTCCCTGCCCCTTCGTTCCTCGCTCGGCGTCCATGCCTCGCGTCCCCCTGTGCAACGCCTGCGTTCGGCCTCCTGAAGGGGTAGGGGGGCCGAGTCGCCTGAAGGAATTCGCCTGGCTTTGCTCGGTTTGCTTTTTGCTCTTCGTTTTACTGCACGGCCTGGCGGGCAGCACCCGACTCCCCCTTCAGGAGGGTGAGAACCGTAGGGTGGAAAACCGCGCAGCGTTTTCCACCGGGGTGGCGCATATCTGAGCGCCTGACGTAACGCTTTCCTCGGCGGGGAGTACAGGTTGCGCCTCTCACGGCGCGTCACTTTTTCTTGTCTGGCCAAGAAAAAGTAACCAAAAAGAAGGCCACCCCTGCATCCGGGTCTGGTCGCTATGCGACCAGACTCCCCTCACGCCGGCGCCGCTCCGGGGCACGTCACGAAGGGGCGTCCATGCCTCGCGTCCCCCTGCGCAACGCCTGCGTTCGGCCTCCTGAAGGGGTAGGGGGGGCGAGTCGCCTGAAGGAATGCGGCTGGCTTTGCTCGGTTTGCTTTTGCTCTTCGTTTTACTGCACGGCCTGGCGGCTGCACTCGACTTCCCCTTCAGGAGGGTGAGAACCGTAGGGTGGAAAACCGCGCAGCGTTTTCCACCGGGGTGGCGCATATCTGAGCGCCTGACGTAACGCTTTCCTCGGCGGGGAGTACAGGTTGCGCCTCTCACGGCGCGTCACTTTTTCTTGTCTGGCCAAGAAAAAGTAACCAAAAAGAAGGCCACCCCTGCATCCGGGTCTGGTCGCTATGCGACCAGACTCCCCTCACTCCGGCGCTGCTCCGGCGGGCGCTTTCCTTGTTGCAACCTGTAGCACGCGCGAGGAAAGCGCGGCGTTAGTCACAAACCTGAATGCCATCTGTGGTGGAAAACGCTTCGCGGTTTTCCACCCTCCGGCTCTCATCCCGCCCGCCGAAGGCGAGTCGCCAGGGAGAGGCGCAACCCACTGCGCAGGCCGCGAGCATTGCCACAGCGCGCGGCCCCTCGCGCCACAGCACTGCCAGCACGCCAACCCGGCATCGGCCGCGCGGTCAGCGCAGGCGCAATGCGCCCTACCAGGCCAGTCGCTCCCCCTGGTAGTCGATGTAGCGATGCCCCCCTTGCCCGATCGCCTGGGTCACCTGCTGGACCATCCCGCGGGCGCTGGTCTCCACGTCCAGCGGTGCCTGGTCGCCGCCCATGTCGGTCTTCACCCAGCCCGGGTGCATCGACAGCACCGTCAGCCGGGTTTCGCCCAGCCCGGCGACGAAGGTGCGCGTCAGGTGATTGAGCGCCGCCTTGCTCGCCCCGTAGAGGTCCATGCCCATGCCGGGGCCGGTTTCAACGCTGCCGAGGATCGAACTCATGAACACGACCACGCCCTGCGCCGGGTCGACCAGCGGCAGCAGGCGTTCGGCCAGGCGTACGGGGGCCACGGCGTTGGTGAAGAACAGCTCGCCGACTTCCGCCTGGCTCGCCGCGGTAGCCGGCTTGCCTTGCGGGCCGGCGATGCCGGCGTTGACGTAGAGCACATCCAGGCGGGTGCCGGCGAGGCGCTCGGCCAGGCGCTCGAGGCTGGCGGCATCGTCCATGTCCAGTGCCTCGATGCGCACGCCGCCCAGCGCACGCAGCGCCTCGGCACGCGCCGGGTCGCGCACGGTGGCGATCACCTCCCAGCCTTCGCTGCTGAACTGCCGGGCCAGGCCCAGGCCGAGGCCGCGCGAGGCGCCGATGATGAGGACGGTTCGGGTCATGCTGGGTCTCCTGAAAAAGGCTCGGTCAGGCAGTCTGGCCCAGCACCGCGGCTTTGGCGAGCCGGGTGCCGTCAGTGCCCGATCTTCCACGGCTGCCCAAGGGAGACCGGCGCGAACAGCCGCGTGCGGATCGCATCACGCGAGAGCAGCACCAGCACCAGGATGGTCGCCACGTAGGGCAGCATCGCCAGCAGATTGCCCGGAATCGCCAGGCCGATGCCTTGCACGACCAGGTGCAGGATGCTCGCCAGGCCGAACAGATAGGCGCCGAGCAGCACGCGGCCGACGCGCCAGCTGGCGAACACCACCAGGGCGAGGGCGATCCAGCCACGCCCGGCGGTCATGTTTTCCGCCCACATCGGTGTATAGGCCAGCGACAGGTAGCCACCGGCGAGCCCCGCCATGGCACCGCCGAACATCACCGCCAGGGTGCGCACGCGCAACACCGGCAGGCCCATGGCACTGGCGGCGTCCGGGTTTTCGCCGACGGCCTGGATGATCAGCCCGATACGGCTTCTGAGCAGCACCCAGGCGACCAGGGCGAAGAGTGCGAACGACAGGTACACGAGCAGGTCCTGGCCGAACAGCATGCGGCCGATCAGCGGCAGGTCGCCGAGCAGTGGAATGGCGATCGGCTCGAAGCCGGCCAGTGGTTTGCCGACCCAGGCGGCGCCGACGAACGACGACAGGCCGACGCCGAAAATGGTCAGCGCCAGGCCTGTGGCGACCTGATTGGCGGCCAGGCCGAGGGCGACAAAGGCGAACAGCAGCGACAGCAGCACGCCGGCCAGGCAGGCCATGAGCACGCCAAGCCAGAGGTTGCCGGTGGCGAAGGCGGCGATGAAGCCGACCACCGCGCCGAACAGCATCATGCCCTCCTGGCCGAGGTTGAGTACGCCGGTCTTCTCGCAGACCAGCTCGCCGAGCGCGACCAGCAGCAGTGGCGTGCCGGTGCGGATCATTGCGTAAAGGATGTTGGTCAGCAGGTCGAGATCCATGGGGAATCCTATGTGTGGGCCGTGGCAGGCGTGCGCTTGCTTGCGAAGCGGTAACAGCGGTCGCGCGCAGGGCCGCGCCCGCAGGTTCGTGTTCAGGCCGGGGCCTCGGTGGCAATCGCGCGCTTCGTCCATTTCCATGTCAGCCGCGGCGTGTAGCGAATCAGCACGTCGCAGGCGAGCAGAAAGAACAGCACCATGCCCTGGAACAACTGGGTGATCGATTGCGGCAGGTTGGCCGCCATCTGCGCGTTCTCGCCGCCGAGGTAGAGCAGCGCCATCAGCAGGCTGGCGCAGACGATGCCGAGCGGGTTGAGCCGGCCGAGAAAGGCCACGGTGATCGCCGCGTAGCCATAGCCCGGTGACACCTGCGGCACCAGCTGGCCGATCGGCCCGGTGACTTCGGCGACGCCGGCCAGCCCGGCGAGGCCGCCGCTGATCAGCAGCGCAATCCATACCAGCCTGCTGTCGCGGAAGCCGACGAAGCCGGCGGCCTTGCGATCCAGGCCGAGCACCTTGATCTGGAAGCCGAGAAAGCTCCTGTGCAGCAGCACCCAGACCGCAACGAGCGCCAGCAGCGCAAACCAGAAACCGGCGTGTACGCGCAGCCCGTCGATCAGCTCGGGCAGGCGCGTGGCATCGCCGAACATCGCCGACTCGGGGAAGTTGTAGCCGTCCGGGTCTTTCAGCGGCCCGTGCACGGCGAACAGCAAGAGGTTCAGCGCGATGTAGTTGAGCATGATGCTGGTGAGGATCTCGTTGGCGTTGAAGGCCGTCTTCAGCCAGGCACAGAGGCCGGCCCAGGCGGCGCCGCCGAGAATGCCGAGCAGCAGCGTCAGCAGCAGCGCCAGGCGCGAATCCCAGTCGGTGATGTGCACGGCCAGCGCGCTGCCGGCCAGCGCGCCGATGAGCAGCTGGCCCTCGGCGCCAATGTTCCAGATGCGCGCCTGGTAGACCACCGCCAGGCCCAGCGCGCAGAGCAGGATCGGCAGCGCTTTGACCAGCAGTTCGGAAACCCCGTAAAGATCGCTGACCGGGTCGAGCAGCAGCACCTTGAGCGTTTGCAGCGGGGGGTGGCCGAGCAGGGCGAACAGCAGGGCGCCGCTGGCGAGCGTGAGCAGGGCGGCCAGCAGCGGGGAAAGCCAGAGCATGGCGCGGGACTCGGCCCCGCGCGGTTGAAGGGTGATGGGCATGGCGAGGCTCGTCAGGCAGCGTTGAAAAGGGTGGGTTGGTCGAACTGGCCGGCCATCCAGCGCCCGACGTCGGCCGGTGTGCAGGCGCGTGTCGGGTGTTGCGGCGAAAGCCTGCCCTCGCACAGGGCGGCGAGGCGGTCGCTGATCTGGAACAGCTCGTCCAGATCCTCGGAGATCACCAGGATCGCCGCGCCGGCGTCGCGCAGCGCGATCAGCGCGCGATGGATCGCGGCCGCGGCGCCGACATCCACGCCCCAGGTCGGGTGGGCGGCGATCAGCAGCCTGGGCTGCTGAAGGATTTCGCGGCCGAGGATGAACTTCTGCAGGTTGCCGCCCGAGAGGCTGGCCGCGGGGGCGTCGACGCCCGGCGTCTTCACCGCGAAACGGCTGATCACCTGCTCGGCGAAGGCGCGCACCTGCGTGCGCTGGATCAGCCCGTGACGCAGCATGCCGGCCTGCTGGTAGGCGCTGAGCAGGCCGTTGTCGGCCAGGCTCATGCCCGGCACGGCGCCGTGTCCGAGGCGCTCGGCGGGGACGAACGCCAGCCCGTGGCGCCGACGCTGGTCGGGGCGCAGGTGGCCGACCGGCTCGCCGAGAAAACGAATGCGTTCGGCATCCGTACCCTGCAGCCTGCGCTCGCCGCTGAGCAGGGCGAGCAGTTCGTCCTGACCGTTGCCGGCGACCCCGGCGATGCCGACGATCTCGCCGGCGCAGACCTCCAGGTCGACGTCCTCGAGCGAGACGCCGAACGGATCGGCATTGGTCCAGGCCAGGCGCTCCAGGCGCAGGAAGGGTGCGCGACCCTCGGCCTTGGGGTATTCGGCCTCAAGCCCTTCGGCGTCGCCGACCATCAGCCGGGCCAGCGCCAGGTCGCTGCACTGGCTCGGCACGCAGCTGCCGGAGACACGCCCGCCGCGCAGCACCGTGGCACGCCCGCAGAGCGCACGAACCTCGCCCAGCTTGTGGCTGATGAACAGCACGCTGCAGCCCTCGGCGGCCAGCCGTCGGAGCACGGCGAACAGCTCCTCGGCCTCTTGCGGGGTGAGCACCGAGGTCGGCTCGTCGAGAATCAGCAGGCGGATGTCCTGCATCAGGCAGCGCACAATCTCGACGCGCTGGCGTTCGCCGATCGACAGGCTGTGCACCCGCCGCTGCGGCTCCAGCGGCATGCCGTAGCGTTGTGAAACCTCGCGGATTCGTGCCTCGAGCTGGCGCGGCGTGCCGCCGTCGGGGCCCAGCGCGAGGGCGATGTTCTCGGCCACGGTCAGCGTCTCGAACAAGGAAAAATGCTGGAAGACCATGCCGATGCCGCGGGCGCGCGCCTGGGCCGGGTCGCGCATGCTCACCGGCTCGCCTTCCCAGACAATGCGCCCGGCGTCGGGCTGCACCACGCCATAGATGATCTTCATCAGGGTGCTCTTGCCGGCACCGTTCTCGCCGAGCAGGGCGTGGATCTCGCCGGGCTGGATCGTCAGGTCGATACGGTCGTTGGCCAGGCAACCGGGGTATTGCTTGGTAATGCCGCGCAGGTCGAGGCGGGCGGTGGATGTGGCAGACATGGTCGGCGCTCGTGACAGAGGATGAGCCGACAAAAGCAAAAAGCTGGCCACAAGGTCAGGAAATCCCGGAGCAGGGGCACTCCGGCCTGGGCGGCGTGCAGGAGCGGACCGGCACCTGCCGTTGGCGTGCTGCCTGCTGGTGCGGGACGCGGGGCGGCCCTGCACCCGGACGGTGCAGGGCGTTCAGCGGCCGAGCAGCGGGCGGCCGCGCCTGCGCAGCGATGCCTCAGTCGCGGACGGCGACGACCTGGGCAAGCTCGATCCGCCCGTCTTCGAGGTTGCGCCGCTGGTTCTGTGCCATCGCCTGGAAATCGCTGCCTAGCAGCAGGTGAAAACCCAGCGGCGGCAGGCCTTCGCGCCCGATCCGTTCGGCCAGCGCGATGAACCAGGCACGTGCGGTATCGGTGGTGTCGACCCAGTCGGCGATCCTGAAGCCGGCATCTTCGAGCAGGCGCCGCAGTTCGTTGGGCGGTACCAGGAAGCTGGTCTCCGGCGTGCGTGCCCAGGGCACGGGAAACAGCACCGGCCCGCCTGTGCCGGCGAGAATGTCGTAGATCGCCAGCGTGCCGCCGGGCCTCAGCACGCGGTGCATCTCGCGGTACAGGCGCGGCTTGTCGGCGATGTTCATCGCCACGTGCTCGCTCCAGACCACGTCGAAGGTGGCGTCTTCGAACGGCAGGGCGGTCGCGTCGCCCTGGCGGAACTGCACGAGATCGCCAAGCCCTACGGTTGCCGAAAGCAGGGTGGCGGCACGGCAGTACTCCTCGGTGAGATCGACGCCGATGACCCGGCAGCCGAACTCGTTGGCCAGGCAGCGCGCGGTGCCGCCGATGCCGCTGCCGACATCCAGCACCTGCTGTCCGGCGTGCAGCCCGGCCGCCCGGGCAAGTTCGAGCGTCGCCGCGCGCCCGCGGATGTGAAAGGCATCGACAGGCGCCAGGTCCTCGGGCTTCAGCCGGTCCCTGTCCTTGCCTGCCTTATCCAGTGCGGCGAGGATGGCATCGCCCAGGTCAGCGGCGCGGTAGTGCGCCTGGACGGCATCGTGGATCGGGTTCGACATGGCCTGGGTTCCTCGCTGGCTGGCATGGCTATGAGCCGTTAAAGCGTAGCCTGGCGCGTCTATCACAGCCGTGTCGAGCGCTTGGTGGCGGCGCCATTGAGGGTGCCGCTACGACGGCTGGGCGAAGCGGCGGCGCGGCCTTGCTTCGAATGCGCGGAAGGGCCCGGCTGGTCAGTCGCGCCGGGCCCGCAGGCTCAGCGCGGTCACCGTGATCAGGATCAGCGTCATGCCCAGTATTTGCGCGAGCTCCAGGTGCTCGCTTAGCACCAGCACGCCGAACAGCGCAGCGGTGACGGGTTCGACCATGGCCACCACGGAGGCTACCGCTGGGGCTGTGTGCCGGAGCCCCTGGAGGTAGAGCACGAACGACAGCCCGGCGCCCAGCACGCCGAGCGTCATGAACAGCGGCCAACTGGGGGCCGCCGGTACGGCGGCGATCTGTGCCGCGTCGGCGGGCCAGACGAGCAGCCCGACGAGCACCGCGAAGGCTATCGCCAGGATCGCCTGTGGGCTGCCGTGTGGCGCGGCGTACTTGAAGCCGAAAATGAACACGGCATAGGACAACCCTGAAAGCAGGCCGGCCCCCGCGGCGATGGGCGTGACCTCTGCGGCGCCGGCCTCGTGGATGCCCGTGAGCAGCACGATGCCAAGCATGACCATGGCAATCGCGGCCCATTTGCCGCGCGTGGGTCGCTCGAGCCGGCAGGCGAAGGAAACGAGGTAGACGAACACGGGAGCCGAGTACATCAGGGGCGCCGCCACCGCGACGCTGCCGTGCGCGATGCTCAGGAAATAGAACGAGAAGTTGCCGGCGACGCCCAGCCCGGCGACGACCGCCCAGCACCACAGGCGCCCGCTGGTCAGGCCGCTTCCGCCCGGGCGCAGGGCAAGCCAGAGCAGGACTACCAGCAGGCCGATCGCGCCGCGGTAGAGCGAGACCACCAGCGGGCTCCAGCCTTGCGCCGTGAGCATGCCGCCCATGCCGCCCGACAGCCCCCAGCATAGCGCCGCCAGCACGACCAGCAGCGGCCCGCGGCTCGCCGAAGCGCTGCGTTCGGTGGCGGGTGAGTGCTGCGTCATCGTGTAACCCCGTGTTTTCAGCTCGGCTTCCCGGCGCAGCAGCGGCGGGGTGTTCTCTCTGAGTGGGGCCTGGCGTCCGTTCGGTTCCATGAACGGCGGCCTGAGCCGCTGCGGCCGCTGGCGCTGCGATGGCCACCTGGTGGTAAACCGGGCGCCTGTACCGGGATGGCCAGGCGCTCGATGAACTCGGCTTTCCGCCGTGCAACAAGCGGCAAGCATTGCCGCTTGGATCGTTGCCCGGGCTGTTTCATGATCAGCCTTTGCCTGTCGCCTGGTGGCCTGCATGTCTCGATTTTCACGCCCCTCGGCGTCGGCGCTCGGGCGCTTCCTGCAGCTGGGCGGCACCGGGGCGCGGATCGCCGGCAGCCTGCTCGTGCAACGCATCACGCCCGGGCGGGCGCGGGTCGACTGGGAACCGGTCGGCGCGTTGCTGGGCGATGCGCTCGGGCAGATGAAGGGGCCGGTCCTCAAGCTCGGCCAGCAGGCTTCGCAGTGGCAGGACGTGCTGCCCGGGCCGGTCAGCGCTGCGCTGGCGCGCCTGCAGAATCAGGTGCCGGCGCTGCCGTTCGGCGCGCTGGAGGCAAACCTGCAGCGGCTCTATGAGGGGCAGCTCTACGCGCTGTTCGAGACGATCGAGGCACAGCCGTGCGCAGCCGCTTCGCTGGGCCAGGTGCATCGCGCGCGCGATCGGCAGGGCAGGGCGCTGATCCTGAAGATCCAGTATCCGGGCATCCGCAGCATCTGCGACGCCGATCTGCGGCAGCTGCGTCGGCTGATGCCGCTCGGCCGTCTGTTCGGCACGCCGCCGGCGCGGCTGGAAGCCGTCTACGCCGAGCTGCAGCGAGCCATCGACGAGGAGCTGGACTACGACCGCGAGCGTTGCCACCTCGAGGCCTTCGGCCGCCACTTCGAAAGCTGGCCGGATGTCCGTATGCCGTTCGCCGTGGCAGAACTCTGCCGGCCGGGCGTACTGGCGCTCGAGGAGCTGCCGGGCCGCTCGTTCGCGGACGTCGAGCAGGCACCGGCCGAGCTGCGCCAGCGCCTGGCCGAGACGCTGTGTCGCTGGTTGGCCGAGCAGGCCTTCGGCCTGCGGCGGCTGCATACCGATCCGCACCCGGGCAACCTCGCCTGGCGCGAGGCGGGCGAGCTTCTGGTCTACGATTTCGGCAGCGTGCTGTGCGTCGAGCCGCGCCTGCTGGAGGGTTATGTTCGGATCTTCGAGGCCCTGCGCGGGCCGTCGAGCGAGGCGCTGGAAGCGGGCTTTCAGCTGCTCGGCGGGCGCCAGCCCGGTAGTGCGCCGCCGCACGGGCTGTATCGCCGCATCCACCTGATGCTGCACCCGTTGCTGCAACCCGGCGTGCACTGGGACTTCCGCCAGGCGGCGCTGCACCAGCGCCTCTCCGAGCTGTTTCCGCTGCTGATGTCTGCGCTCGGCAGCCTGCAACCGGCCTCCGGCACGCTGCTGATCAATCGCACGCTGGAGGGCCACTACTGGAACCTTTACCGCCTGGGCGCCCGCCTGCCCATCGCCGATATCCTGGCCGGACATATCGAACGCTGGCAGCAGGACGCACGGCACCCGCAAACCTGATGACACTGGAGCACGAAATGCAGATGCAGTCTTTTCCTTCGGGCTATCGCGCCCTCGTCATCGGTGCATCCGGTGGCATCGGCGCGGCGCTGGTTGCGGCCCTGCGCGAGGACCCGCGTTGTGCGCAGGTGGTCGAACTCGGTCGCGCGACGCAGCCGGCGCTCGACCTCGCCGAGCCGGCGAGCATCGAGCGGGCCGCGGCGGCGCTGGCCGGGCAGGGGGCGTTCCAGCTGATCGTCAATGCTGCCGGCGTGCTGCACGACGAATCCTTCATGCCGGAGAAGCGCCTGGCCGATCTGAACTCGGCGCAGTTGCTGGCCACGTTCCAGGTCAACACCTTCGGCCCTGCGCTGCTGCTGCGCTACTTCTGCGGGTTGCTCGACCGTCAGCGCGGTGTGCTGGCGATGCTTTCGGCCAAGGTCGGCAGTATCGGCGACAACCGCCTCGGTGGCTGGTACAGCTACCGCGCCTCGAAGGCCGCACTGAACATGCTGATCAAAACGGCAGCCATCGAGGTGCGGCGCAGCCAGCCGAACGCGGTGCTGCTGGCCTTGCACCCCGGTACGGTGAACTCGGCCCTCTCGCAGCCGTTTCGTGGTGCCGAGATCGGCCGGCCGGCGGCCGTGGCGGCGCACGATCTGCTGCGGGTGATCGACAGCCTTGGCCCCGAGGCGAGCGGCAGTTTTCACGCCTATGACGGGCAGCCGCTGCCCTGGTAGCGGCCATGCCGGTATCCGCTGGCGGAGCCGGGAGGGCGTGGCGCCTCGCCGGCCACGGGCGGCCGGTGAGCTGAACTTGTGCCGTGCCGCCGCTCCCTAATGGAAACCCGGTCCACTGGAGCCTGTGCGGTTTCCCATGATTTTTCTGCTTGGCGTGCTGCTGTTTCTGCTCACCGCGATGGATATCACCAAGACCACGCTGTCCACGCGTGGCGGTGGTCTGCTTACCAACGCCGTCGCCCGCTCGGTCAGGGCCTGTTTCTTCGTCGCTGCGGGCCGCAGGGGAGAGTCGAGACTGCTCGAGTACAGCGGGCAATGCGTGTTGCTGGCGGTGCTGGCCAGCTGGATTCTGGCGCTCTGGGCGAGTCTGTTCCTGGTCCTGGCGTCCAGCCCCGGCTCGGTGATTTCAAGCAACACCCGAATGCCGGCGGACCTGTGGGAAACGCTCTATTACGCCGGTTTCACCCTTTCGACACTGGGTGTCGGCGACTATGTCGCAGCCGGCGATGGCTGGCGGGTACTGTCCAGTGCTGCGGCGTTCTGCGGCCTGACCTTCATCACTGCCGCGATCACCTACATCGTTCCGGTGCTGTCGGCGGTAAAACTGCAGAATCAGCTCGGCTTGCTGATCAACAGCCTGGGGCGATCACCGCAGGAACTTCTGATCAACAGTTGGAACGGCGCGGATTTCTCCGGCTTCTACGACAACGCGGACAAGTTGCGCGAACTGCTGGTGCAGCACACGCTCAACCACCATGCCTATCCCGTCATCCATTGCTTCCACAACTGCGATGCACAAAGGAGCGTCGTTCCGGCGCTGGTGATCCTCGACGAGGCGGTGCGAATGCTCGAAAGCCTGCCGCCACAGGTGCCGCAGAACAGCCTGAAGCGCCGGATGCTGCGCAAGGCGCTCGACCGCCATATCGAAATGCTGCAGAGCCACCCGGCCGATCCGCAGGCCGGTCGGGCAGAGCCGCCAGCGGACCTGGCGCCGCTGAAGGCCGCTGGCATCCCCATCGACGAGGCGGCTTATCGGCCATGCGAGCAGGCGGCAGCGGCACGCCGCGAGGCGCTGGGCGCCTTGCTCGTCGCCGACGGCTGGAACTGGCGGCACATCTACCGGCAGGCCGCTGCGCCAGGCTAAGGCGATCGCGGTCGCGTTTTGCCAGAGGCCAATGACGAGCGCCGGGCGGCATGCCAGCCGACACCGGCGCCTGCAGGTCAGGCGTCGCTGCCGACCGGGATCTCGAAGGCAATGCTCCAGTTGTGCAGCGGGTAGGGCTTGTCCACCAGCGCGGGGATGTTTTCCTCGGGCTGCATGCCGGGGCGGAACTCATAGTTCGATTCGGCGCGCAGCGTGTCGCTGTCGCGCAGCTGCCCGGCGCCGCCGACACCGAAGCTGGCATAGCTGACCCGCGGCTGGCCGACCATCGGCCGCGCGGTGCGCAGGCGCACGATGGTGTCGGCGGCCAGTTCCACCGCCTCGATGGGCACCTCGCCCTTGTCGTCGTGGAGCATGAAGCCCTTGTTCTTCACTTCGCGCGCCTGGTGGCCGAGGTAGGGCTCGTCGAACACCAGCGGTGGATGCGGCACCTGGAAGTCGATCAGCACCTGGCGAGCCGAGCCGGTCGCGCTGCGTGGGGCCAGCGGCACCCAGCCTTTGCGCTCGACGACCACGCGCTGATAGACCTTGCCGAGCATCTGGCCGAACCAGCGATAGCCGTTCGCCGACAGGTGCACGCCCTTGTCGGTGTAGGGGTAGACCGGCCCGACCAGGTACCAGCCCGGCTCTTCCTTGGACAGCTCCCACTGGGCCATGCCGACCGCCAGCGAGCCGTCCTTCACCGACGACTTGGCATCGGTCTGGTAGCTGAGAAACGCCGGCGGGCGCTGCTGGCCGCTGATCGCCATGGCGTCCATGTCCAGGTCGTCGCGCAACCGGCGCAGCTTGTCCTTGTAGTAGGCCTTGTCGTTGCGCCCGCCATTGGTCTCGCTGTAGTCGTACTCGCCCTGCAGCCAGAAGATCGCGCTGACCGCGTAGCTGCCGCCTTCGGCACCGGCGACGCGCTTGGCTTCGCGCATGGCCTGGGTGGCGCGCTCGTACTCGCCGGTGCCGTCGCGTTTGGACAGCTGGGCGATCGAGCGGCCCGAGGTGGCCGCGTTGCTCGCCAGCAACAGGTGCTGCGGGTCGGCCTTGAGCTTGTGCTGCTGCAGATACAGGCGGCGCGCGAGGTTGAGTGCGCCGACTTCCACCGACTCACCCTCTTCCTGGGCATGCGCGTCCAGCTGCCGCACCTCCGCGCTGGCCAGCAGCTGCGCGGCGTCGCTCTTGCGCTGAACCACTGCGCGCAGCGGCGTGAAGCTCGGTTGGCCGACAGGCGCGAACTTTGCGCCGCTGAACGCCGCCGAGCGGGTCGCCTGGCCCAGCATCAGGTTGTCGTAGCGCGGCTCGACCGACAGGGCCGGCCAGCCTTCGGCGGCCGAGGCCAGCGACTGGCCGTAGGTGATCACGTGGTTGTAGCGGCTGGTCAGCGGCTCGCTGTAGCGATTCTCGGCGGCGAGGCGCTCGGCGGTTTCGCGTTTGTTGCGCGCATCGCGCGTGCGCAGGTCGTCGGCGCTGGCCGCGAGCGGCGCGGCGAGCAACAGCGAAAGGGTGAGGGCAAGGGGCGGGCTGCAGCGATCCATAAAGCAACCTTGTCGAATGATCGGGTGTTTTTCGACGCTTTTCGCTGGCACTAGTTCGATTGCTGCTGGCCTTGTTGATGGCTATTGGCCTGCACCGAATGGGTGCAAATCAACCTCAGAAACAATTTGACGCATCCGCCAGGCGGGTCTAGGTTCCCTTCTCGCATCACTAATGAGAACAATTCTGATTTAGATTAATGGTGGAGGAAGCGGTGAACGCACTCGCTCACGCGGTTGCCCCGATGGCCCAGGCAGGGCCGACAGTGGCGCTTGGTTTCAGATTCTATTCGCCGGCCGGCGGTCTCGAAGCCGCGGGCTGCCTGGAGACGATCGACCAGCCGGCCGGCGACGCAGGCGAGGCGCTCGGCGCGGCCCTGCATGACGCCTTCGGCCGGGCCCGGGCTGCCGGGCTCGACAACCCGACCGCCGTCGGTGTGATCCCCTTCGACAAGACGCAGCCCTCGCGGCTGTTCATTCCCGAACATCTGGTCAGGCTACCGCCGAGCCCCGCGCCGACGGCAGTCTGCGGCTTGCCCTGCGGGCAGCCGCGCAGCTGCCAGGCGCAGCCCGATCGCGCCGGGTTCGAGGCCGGCGTGCGCCAGGCGCTCGAGCACCTGCAGCGCGGCACCTTGAGCAAGACCGTGCTGGCGCGCCTGCTGCGCCTGGAGTTCGAGCGCGCGCCCTGTGTGCCGACGCTGTTCCAGCGCCTGCGCCGGCAAAACCCGGAGGCCTATCACTTCTGCGTCGGGCTGCCCGAAGGCGGTGTGCTGGTCGGCGCCAGCCCGGAGCTGCTGCTGCGCAAGGACGGGCGGCAGGTGCTGACGCATCCGCTGGCCGGCTCGGCACGGCGCCAGCGCGACGTCGATGCCGACGACGCCGCGGCCGATCGCCTGCTGGCCTCGGCCAAGGATCGCCACGAGCATCGCCTCGTCATCGAGCAGATCCGCCGGCAACTGGCACCGCTGTGCGAGCGCCTGGTCATTCCGGCGCAGCCGTCGCTGTTCGCGACGAGCAAGCTGTGGCACCTGGCGACCCGTATCGAAGGCCAGCTGCAGGCCGAGCAGTCGGCGCTGACATTGGCCTGTCGCCTGCACCCGACGCCTGCGCTGTGCGGCTTTCCCACCGACGTCGCCAAGCGTCTGATCGGCGAACTGGAGCCGTTCGACCGCGGCGTGTTCGGCGGCATCGTCGGCTGGTGCGATGCCGCCGGCAACGGGGAATGGGCCGTGGCGATCCGCTGTGGGGTGATCGAGCGGCGCCAGGTGCGGCTGTTCGCCGGCGCCGGTGTGGTCAGCGCGTCGTCGCCGGAACAGGAATGGCAGGAAACCACGACCAAGCTCGGCACCATGCTGGCGGCCTTCGGGCTCGAGGGGGGCGCGGCATGAGCCTGGTGCCCTTCACACCCTGGCCGCAGGCCTTTGCCGAGCGCTATCGCCGCGCCGGCTACTGGATCGGCGAGCCGCTCAGCCAGCTGCTCAGCCGCCAGGCGCAACAGCGACCCGCAGCGACCGCGGTGCTCGACGGCGAGCGCCGGCTCAGCTACGCCGAACTCGAGGCGCTGTCCGGCAACCTCGCCCAGCGCCTGGCCAACCAGGGGCTGGGCTGGGGCGACCGCGCACTGGTGCAGTTGGGCAACCAGGCGGAGTTCTATGTGGTGTTCTTCGCCCTGCTCAAGGTCGGTGTGGTGCCGGTCAATGCGCTGTTCAGCCACAACCGCGTGGAGCTCGATGCCTATGCCGAGCAGATCCAGCCGCGCCTGCTGATCGCCAGCCGCGCGCACCCGCTGTTCGCCGACGACGCCTTTCTCGACGCGCTGATGACGCGGGTGCCGACCCTCGACAGCGTGCTGCTTGCCGGTGCCGACGACGCGATGATCGACCTGCGCGCCTGGCTCGACCCGGTCGTGCCCGAGCGGGCGCCGTGCCCGACGCCGGCCGGCGAGGTCGCGTTCTTCCAGCTTTCCGGTGGCAGCACCGGCACGCCGAAACTGATTCCGCGCACGCACGATGACTACTACTACAGCGTGCGGCGCAGCGTGGAGATCTGCGGCTTCGATGCCGACACGCGTTACCTCTGCGCGCTGCCCGCCGCGCACAACTTCCCGCTGAGTTCGCCGGGCGCGCTCGGTGTGTTCGTTGCCGGTGGCTGCGTGGTGCTTGCGCCGGACCCCGGGCCGGCGACCTGTTTTCCGCTGATTGCGCGGCACCGGATAAACGTCGCCGCGCTGGTGCCGCCGGCCCTGTCGCTCTGGCTGCAGGCCGCGCCACGCCATCGGGCGGAGCTGGCTTCGCTATCGCTGTTGCAGGTCGGCGGCGCGCGCCTGCCCGAAGCTCAGGCGCGGCAGGTACCGGAGCGTCTGGGGTGCCGGCTGCAGCAGGTCTTCGGCATGGCCGAAGGGCTGGTGAACTACACCCGGCTGGAGGACGACGACGAACGGGTCTTCGCCACCCAGGGGCAGCCGATGAGCCCGGACGACGAGCTGCGGGTGGTCGATCGCGATGGCCAGCCGGTGCCTCCCGGCGTGACCGGCGCGCTGCTGACACGCGGCCCCTACACCATCCGTGGCTACTTCCAGACGCCCGCGCACAACGCCAGCGCCTTCGATGCCGAGGGCTTCTATCGTTCCGGCGACCTGGTGCAGCAGCGGGCCGACGGCTATCTGGTGGTGGTCGGGCGCATCAAGGACCAGATCAACCGCGGCGGCGAAAAGATCGCGGCCGAAGAGGTGGAAAACCTGCTCCTGGCCCATCCGGCCGTCACCCATGCGGCACTGGTCGCCATGCCCGACGAGGCCATGGGCGAGAAGAGCTGCGCATTCATCGCCAGTACCGACCCTGCGCTCAAGGGCTCACAACTGCGTCGCTTCCTGCGCGAGCAGGGGCTGGCCGACTACAAGCTCCCCGACCGCTTCGAGCGCCTCGCAACCTTGCCCACCACGGCGGTGGGCAAGCTCGACAAGACCCAGCTGCGCCGGCTGCTCGCTGCCCGGCGTTGTACCCCCGAATAAGG
The DNA here is from genome assembly GCF_057738225.1 of Stutzerimonas sp. CXK-1. Taxonomy (NCBI): domain Bacteria; kingdom Pseudomonadati; phylum Pseudomonadota; class Gammaproteobacteria; order Pseudomonadales; family Pseudomonadaceae; genus Stutzerimonas; species Stutzerimonas sp. CXK-1. Next base: position 1,171,264 of record NZ_CM173217.1, read on the forward strand.
ATTTCGTTGATGGCCATTCCCTCGCTCATGCCCTATGCCGTGCCCACCGAATGGGCGGCCAACCGCGTCGACTGGACGCTGGAACCGGCGCGCGCGGCGCTGCTGATTCATGACATGCAGGACTACTTCCTCGACTTCTGGGGCGCGGACAGCCCCTTCGTCGCCGCATTGGTCGAGCGCCTGGCGGCGCTGTGCGCGCACTGCCGGGCGCTCGGCATTCCGGTGATCTACACCGCGCAGCCGGGCGAGCAGGCGGCCGCCGACCGCGCGTTGCTCAACGACCTGTGGGGCCCGGGCCTGACGCGTGCACCCACGCGCCAGGGTATCGTCGCCGGGCTGGCCCCGCAGGCCGGCGATACGGTGCTCACCAAGTGGCGCTACAGCGCCTTCCAGCGCTCGCCGCTCGAGCACCTGCTCGCCGAGCTGCGTCGCGACCAGCTGATCATCGGCGGCGTCTATGGTCACATCGGTTGCCTGATGACCGCCTGCGACGCCTTCATGCGCGACGTGCAGCCCTTTCTCCTGGCCGATGGCATCGCCGACTTCAGCGCGGCCGAGCACCGCATGGCGCTGGACTATGTCGCCGGGCGCTGCGGCAAGGTGCTCGCCTGCCGCGAAGTGCTGAGCCTCGGCAGCGGGGGCGCATTCAATCGCGAGGCGCTGCAGGCGCGCCTGCTCTCACTGCTCGATGAGGTGGACGAGCCGTTCGATGCCGATGCCAACCTGCTCGACTATGGGCTCGATTCGATTCAGGTCATGACCCTGCTCAGCGAATGGCGCGAGCGCGGCCTGGAGCTGACCTTCACCGACCTGGCGCGCACGCCGACGCTCAATGGCTGGTGGGCGCTGATCCAAGCGCAGGGAGGTGCCGCATGATTGCGCTCGGCGTGCCGCAGCAGGGGCTCTGGTCGGCCTACCTGCTGAACGAGGACCGGGCGATGTTCAACACCGCCGAGTGCATCGCCTTTGCCGGCAAGGTCCAACCCGAGGTCTTGCTCGAGGCGCTGCGGGCGGCGGTGGACGACTGCGAGGCGCTCTGCGGACATTTCGCGCGCAGCGGCGACGCCGCCTTCTTCCAGCCCGCGGCGCTGGCGCTGGAGGTGCAGCGCCTCGCCATTCCCGCCGAGGCGGACGCCGAGGCCTGGGTACGCGCCTGGGCGCTGACCGACATTCGCCGGCCGCTCGAGCTGGAAAGCGGCCGGCCGTGTCGCTTCGCCCTGCTGCAGGGCGAGGCGGGCGACTACCTCTACAGCTGTGTGCACCACATTGCGCTCGACGGTTACGGCAGCAACCTGCTGTTCCAGCGCATTGCCGAGCACTATGACGCGCGGCTGCGCGGCGTAGCGGTACCGGCCAGCCGTTTCGGCCAGCTGGCCGAGGTGCACGCCGAGGAGGCCGCGCGCAGCGCCGGCGGGCAGCTGGAGCAGGCGCGGCACTATTGGTGCGAGCAGCTGGCCGGGCTGCCCGAGCCGGCGAGCTTCAGCGACCGCGTCGCGCCGATCGCCGCGGCCTTCCTGCGTCACACGCAACGCCTTCCCGCGCCGCTCTGGGAAGGGTTGCAGGCCTACGCCGCGGAACAGGGCATCGGCTGGGCCGATCTGTTGCTGGCCGTGCTCGCCGCCCAGCTCGGCCAGACCAGCGGCAGCCCGGTGCAGGTACTGGGCCTGATGGTGATGAATCGCATCGGCTCGGCCTCGTGCAACGTGCCCAGCATGCAGATGAACATCGCGCCGCTGGTACTGGCGCTGCCAGAGACGGCAGACCTGGCAGCCTGTGCGCGCCAGGTCGCCCGGCAACGACGCCGCGACCGCCGTCACCAGCACTATCGCTACGAGGCGTTGCGGCGCGATCTCGGCCGGGTCGGCGGCGAGCAGCGGCTGTTCGGGCCGCTGGTCAACATCATGCCGTTCGACCGCCCGCTGCAATACGGCGACCTGGCTGCGCGGACGCTGAACCTGAGTGCCGGGCCGGTCGAAGACCTCACCCTGGAAGTGCTGGTGGGCGCCGACGGCGTGCCGGAGCTCGCCTACGACGCCAACCCCGCCTGCTATTGCCAGGCCCAGCTCGGCGAGCTGCAGGACGAGCTGTTCGGCCTGTTGGCGTACTGGCTGAGCGAGCCGCAGCTGGCGCACGGAGAGGCTCTGCAGCGCTTCTTCGCCGCGCGCCGTGCCGGGCACCTGCTGTGCGCGCCGGCTGACGAACGTGCCGCGCTCGATGCCGCGCTGCCGGTGCTCGATGCCGTGCGCGGGCAGGCGCAGGCCGCCCCCGGGCGCATCGCGCTGGAGCAGGGCGACGTGCGCCTGACCTACGCCGAGCTGCTGGTAAGGAGCGAGCGCGTCGCTGCGGCATTGCAGGCGGCGGGCGTGCAGCCGGGCGAGCGGGTCGGGGTGATGCTCTCGCGCACCCCGGCGGCCATCGTCGCAACGCTGGCGGTGATGCTCGCCGGCGCCGTCTATGTACCGCTCGATCCGGCGCAGCCTGACGAGCGCCAGCGGCTGATCTGCTCGGCGGCAGCGCTCGCGCGGGTCGTGACCGAAGCGGCTTACCAGCACCGCCTGGCCACGGTCTTCGACGGCCCCATAGACCTCTTCGGGCCGCTGGCCGAGGGTGGGCGGCGCCCGCTCGCCCCGGCCGCGAGCGAACTGGCCTACCTGATGTTCACCTCCGGCTCGACCGGCACGCCCAAGGCGGTGGCGGTCGGGCACCCTGCGCTGGCGAGTTTCGTGCAGGGCGCGCGCCTGCGTTATGGCATCCAGGCCGGCTTGCGCGTCTTGCAGTTCGCGCCGTTCAACTTCGACGCCAGCATCGAGGAGATCTTTGTCAGCCTCGCTGCCGGCGCCACGCTGGTGCTGCGTGACGACGCCCTGCTCGAATCGGTCGGCGCCTTCGTCGAAGGGCTCGAAACGCTGGCGATCGATGTTGCCGACCTGCCCACGGCCTTCTGGAACGAATGGGTGGTCGCCCTGCGCAGCGGCCAGGTCGGCGTGCCGGCCGCGCTGTCGACACTGATCATCGGTGGCGAGGCGGTGCACCCCGAACAGCTGGTGGCCTGGCAACAGGCGGCGGGCGGGCGCGTCCGGCTGATCAACACCTATGGCCCGACCGAGGCCACGGTGGTGGCCACCAGCTGTGATCTGCAGGGCTACCCGGCCGACGGCTCGGCCTTGCCCATCGGCTATCCGCTGGCCGCTGTTGCGGCGCTGGTGCTCGAGCGCGGGAATCGTCCGGCTGGCGAGGGCGAGCTGGTGCTGTGCGGTGCCCAGCTTGCCGAGGGCTACCTGAACAGCGACTCGCCGGCGTTCGGCGAGCTGCGCATCGGCGATCGGCCGCAGCGCGTATATCGCACCGGCGACCGTGTGCGGCGCGTCGGCGAACGGCTGGTTTACCTCGGCCGGCTGGACAACGAATTCAAGATCAGCGGATACCGCATCCAGCCCGGCGAGGTGGAGGCGGCGCTGCTGGCGCTCGACGGTGTCGACGAGGCCTGCGTGATCGGCCTCGAACTCGAAGGCGGGTTGCGTCGCCTGGTGGCTTTTGTCGGCGGGCCATGCGACGACCTGCGCGGCCTGCGCCGGGCGCTCGCCGGGCGTCTACCGGCGGCAATGGTGCCGAGCGACTGGCGTCACTACCGGCTGCTGCCACGCACGGCCAGCAACAAGCTCGATCGCCGGCGCTTGCGTGCCGACTACCTCGACGGCGCGCGTGGCGAGACGCTCGACGATGCCACCCAGCGCCGGGTCGCGGCGATCTGGCAGCAGATCCTCGGCGTCGGCGGCCTCGGCGTGCAGGACAACTTCTTCGAGCTCGGCGGCCAGTCGTTGCAAACCATCCAGATCGTCAATCGCCTGGCCGCCGAGTTCGGCATGGCGGTCAAGGTTTCGGATGTCTTCGATCACCCGGTGCTGGGCGACTTCTGCCGGTTCCTCGATGGCCGCCTGCGGCAGCCCGAGGAGCAGGTGGAGCTGGTCTGGTGAAGGAGCGCCGCGCATGAACGAACGGATGGATTTCACGGGGCGCCGCATCTGGGTCACCGGTGCCGGCCGCGGCATCGGTCGCGCCGTGGCCGAGGGCTTTGCCCGCCTGGGCGGCGAGGTCGAGGGCTTCGACCTGGCGTTTCCCGAGGCCGGTTATGGCTTCGCCACCTATCGGCTCGACGTCGGCGATCCGCAGGCGGTGCAACAGACCTGCCGGGACCTGCTCGGTGAGCGCGAGGGCATCGACGTGCTGGCCAGCGTCGCCGGCATCCTGCGCCTGGGTGCGCTCGAGGCCCTGAGCCTGGAGGACTGGGATGACTCGCTGCGGGTCAACCTCAGCGGGCCGTTCTACTTGCTGCGCGAGTTGATGCCACGTTTCAAGGCACGCGGCCGCGGCGCCGTGGTGGCGGTCAGCAGCAACGCGGCGCGCGTGCCTCGCATGCAGATGGCCGCCTACGCCGCCTCCAAGGCAGCGCTGACCAGCCTGGTGCGCACCGCCGGCCTGGAGCTGGCGCCGCACGGCGTGCGCTGCAACCTGGTCTCGCCAGGTTCGACCGATACCCCGATGCAGCGGGCCATGTGGCCCGACGACCGCGGCCGGGCCCGGACGATCGCCGGCTTTCCCGAGCAGTTCAAGCTGGGCATCCCGCTGCAAAAGATCGCCACGCCCGAGGAAGTGGCCCACGCGGTGCTGTTCCTCGCCTCGGATCTCGCCAGCCACATCACCCTGCAGGACATCGTCATCGACGGCGGCGCCACCTTCTAGGAGACCACATGCAAGAGAACATCGTCGGGCTGCTCAAGCACCTGCAACGAAACGGCGTGCAACTGGCGCTCAATGCGCAGGGCCAGTTGGTCTCGCAATCGGCGCGCGAGGCAATCACCGCCGAGCTGGGCGAACTCATCCGCCGCCATCGCGACGCCATCGTGCGCTGCCTGCGGGCGCGCCAGGCGTTCGAGGCGCCGATCGCCGCGCGCGGAGCCACTGGTGGGCCGTTGTCCTCGTCACAGAGCGGGTTGTGGTTCATCGAGCAGTACGAGGAGCGCTCGCACCTGTACAACATGCCGGTGTTCTTTCGTCTGCGCGGCGCGCTCGATGTGGCGGCGCTCGCGTTTGCCTTCGATGCACTGGTTGCCCGTCATGCCAGCCTGAGGACGCGCTTCGTGCGCGACGAGGCCGGGCACGGCCGGCAGGAGATCCTGCCGCACCGCGGTTTCGCCTTGCAGCAGGAGGATTACCGCGCGCTGCCCGAAGCGGTTCGCGAGGCGCGGGTCGCCGAACGGGTGCGAGCGGAAATCGAGCGGCCGTTCGACCTCGCCAGTGGCGAGCTGACCCGCGTACACCTGCTGCGCCTGGCCGACAGCGAGCATGTGCTGCTGATCAACCAGCACCACATCATCTCCGACGGCTGGTCGGTGAAAAACCTCTTCGCCGAGCTGAAAACCGCGTTTCTCGCCTATCAGAACCGCGAGCCGTTGAGCTGGGGCGAGCCGGCGCTGAATTTCATCGACTACGCGCACTGGTTCAACTCGCCGAGCTTTCGCCAATACCACGACGAATACCGCGCGTTCTGGGTCGAGCGCCTGCAGGGCATCCCCGAGGTGCACAGCCTGCCGCTCGATCACCCGCGCCCGGCGCGCCAGGGCAGCGCCGGGGCCGTCGTCTTCAGCCGCCTGGACAACGCCCGCTGGGCGCGCTGGTGCGCCCTGTGCCGGCGCTACAACACCTCGCCGTTCATTGGCCTGCATGCGCTGTTCGCCCTGTTGCTGGCGCGCCACAGCGGCGAACGCGACATCGTCGTCGGCACGCCGCTGGCCTACCGTGAACGCCCGGAAATCGAGGGGCTGCTGGGCTTTTTCGTCAACACGCTGGTGTTGCGCACCCGCTTGCCGGAGCGCCAGCGCTTCTGCGATTACCTGCTGCAATGCCGGGAAGACGATCTGGCTGCCTTCGATCATCAGCTGTTCCGCTTCGAGGCGCTGATCGAGGCGCTGGGGCTGGCGCGCCATACGGCGATCAATCCGGTCTTCCAGATCATGCTGGTGTACCAGGCACGGGTGGATTTCGACGACCTGATCCCCGGTTGCAGCGCGCTGGAGGAAACCTCTCCGGCGCTGCCGGCCAAGACCGATATTTCGGTCAAGGTGACCGAGCTGATGGACGAGGTGCGCATCGACTGGCTTTACGCCACGGCGCTGTTCGAACGCGCCACCATCGAAGATTATGCCGCGCGGCTGCTGTGCCTGCTCGATGCGGTGCTGGAAGACCCCGAGGCCGATATCTGGCGCCTGCCGATGACCCGCGCGGCGGATCTGGCCGCGCTCGATGCCCGCGTGCAGGCATTGCCCAGAGGCTACCCGGCAGGCCAGACCGCGCTGGGCGCGTTCGAGGCGAGGGGGCGCGCGCAGCCGGATGCGCCGGCCCTGTTCGCTGGCGAGCCGATCAGCTATGCCGAGCTGGATGCGCGGGCCGGCCGGCTGGCGCACTGGCTGGTCGGGCAGGGCGCCGCGGGGCGTCGGGTCGGCATCCTGACACGGCGCGAGAACGCCTTTGCCGAAGCGCTGCTGGCGGTCTGGAAGGCGGGGGCGGCCTATGTGCCGCTCGACCCCGCGCAGCCGGCCGAGCGCATCGCTCATATCGTCGCCGACGCCGAGCTGGCCCTGGTGCTTGGCACCGGCGAGGCGGCGTTCCCGTCCGTCGCGGTGCGTTGGGTCGACATCGCCGCGCCGGCCCTGCTGGCCCAGCTGGCGAGCTATCCGTCTCGTTCGCCAGCACTCGAGGCGGACCCGCAGGCGTTGGCGCAGGTGATCTACACCTCCGGTTCCACCGGCCAGCCGAAGGGCGTGATGATCGAGCACGGCGCCTTGCTCAATCTCTTGCGCGATCACGGCCGGCGCCTGCAGATCGGCCCCGGCGACCGCATGCTCGACTGCATGTCGCTGTCCTTCGACGCCGGCAACATGTGTGCGCTGCTGCCGCTGGTGCACGGCGCGGCGTTGCTCTGGGCCGAGCCGGACGAGCGCCTGCTCGATGCCATCGCGGCGAGCCGCGCCACGCACATGATTTTCGCCACCGCCGTGCTCGCAGCCTTGCCCTACAGACGCTTGCCCACGCTAAAGGCCGTGGGCTTCGGCGGCGAGGCGTGCCCGGCCGCGCTGGTCGAGCGCTGGGCCGGGGAGTTCCGCCTGATCAACATGTACGGGCCGACCGAGGCGACCGTCACGGCGCTGACCTGCGAGCTGGCTGTGGGCGCGCGGCCGAGCATCGGCCAGCCGATCGACGGCATGCAGGCGCTGATTCTCGACGAGCAGGGCCAACCCTGCCCGCCGGGCGTGCCTGGCGAGCTGTGCCTGGCCGGGCTGGGCCTGGCCCGCGGGTATCTGAACCAGCCGCAGCGCACGACGCAGGCGTTTCGCATGCATCGGCTCGCCGGTCGTGAGGTGCGGCTGTACCACAGCGGCGACCGCGCACGGCAACGGGGCGATGGATGCTTCGAGTACCTCGGGCGGCTCGACGAGCAGATCAAGCTGCGCGGCTATCGCATCGAGCCTGGCGAGATCGAGGCGCAACTGACTGCCGCCTGCCCGGCCCTGCGGCAGGTCAAGGTGGTGCTTACCGGAGAAGGGCGGCGCCAGGCGCTGGTGGCCTACGCGGCGGTCGATGCCATGCGGCGCCCCTCGGCCGATGCGCTGTTGCAGGACGTGGCGCGCCGTCTGCCCGACTACATGGTGCCGGCGCGCCTGGTGTTGCTCGAGCAGCTGCCGCTGACCGCCAACGGCAAGCTGGACGGGCGTCGCCTGCCCGCCGTCACGCTCGACGCCGAGCCGGCGGTGCCAGCGGCCGGCGCGCTGGAGGCCGAGGTACTCAGGCTCTGGCAAACGGTGCTGGAGCGCCCCTGCGGCGTGGAGTGCGACTTCTTTGCCCTCGGTGGCGACTCGATTCTGAGCATCCAGCTGACTACCCGTTTGCGTGAGGCCGGGCATGCCTGCAGCGTGCGCGAAGTGTTCGAGGCGCGCACGGTACGGCGACTGTGCCGCGTGCTGGGGCAACCGCGCGAGGTGCAGGCGGTGGTCGCCGAACAGGGCGTGCTCGATGACCAGCCCTTTGCCCTGCAGCCGATTCAGCAGTGGTTTTTCGAGCAGCCCTTCGCCTCGCCGCAGCACTGGAACCAGGGCGTGGTGGTCAGCCTGCCGGCGGCAGTCGGCGTCGCCGAGTTGATGGACCTGATGCGAGCGCTGCTGCAGCAACACGATGCGCTGCGCCTGGCGGTCACGCCGGACGGGCAGCGTTACCTGCCGCATGTACCGCTTCGGCGCCCGGCTGAGCTGGACGCCGCCGAGCTCGGTGCGGAAGGCTTGCAGGCGGCCCTCAGTGCGCTGCAGAGCCGGATGCAGCCCGAGCAGGGGCGCACCCTGGCCTGGGCGCTGATCGAGCGGCTGCCCGGTGGCGGTCGCGGGCTGTTCGTCGCCTTTCATCACCTGGTGATCGATGCCGTGTCCTGGCGCATCCTGCTCGACGACCTGGCTCGCCTGGCCCGCGGCGAAGCGTTGCCGCCGAAGACCAGCAGCTACCGCCAGTGGGGCCGGGCGCTGGAGGCCTATGCGCAGCGTGCCGAACATCAGCTCGACTACTGGCGTGCCCTGGTCGCGGGCATGCCACGCCAGGCGCCCCCCGGCTGGCCCCGTTCCACGCAGGCGCAGCAGCATGCGCTCAGGCTCGATGCGGCGCTCAGCGCGCGGCTGAGCCGGGACATCGCGCGCCGCCACGGTGCCGACCTGCGCGAGCTGCTCCTGGCGGCGCTGACCCGGACCCTGCATGAGCTGGGCTTCGGGCCTCGGCAGTGGATCATGCTCGAGGGCCACGGGCGCGAACCCATCGACCCGAGCCTTGACCTCAGCCGTACCCTGGGCTGGTTCACCAGCCAGTTCCCCGTCGCCCTCGACGACCGGCCGGACTGGGCGGCGCTGGTCGCCGAGGCGGTGGCCTGCGTGCGCGCGGTGCCGGACAAGGGCGTGGGCTATCTGCCGCTGCGCCAGCGCTGGCGCGAGGCGCTGCCCTTGCCGCTGATCGCGCTCAACTACCTGGGCAGCTACGGTAGCGGTGGCGGCGACTGGCAAGCGCTGCCGCTGGCGCCGGGGCGGCCGAGCGCTACGGACAACCCGTCGGCCGAGCTGGTCAGCCTGCATGGCGGCCTGTTCGATGGCTGTCTGGTGCTGCGGCAGATCGGTTGCCTGCAGGCGGAGGCGAGCGAGCGCCTGCTCGATCGTCTGCGCGGCAATCTGCTGGCGCTTGCCGAGTCCGAGGAGCCGTCCCATGCCTGTGCTTGAGCGGCAATTCAGCGAGCGCTTCCTGCACAGCGCCGGCCGCCCGGCCCTGGGCTGCCTGGGCGCCTACTTCAGCTATGCCGAACTACAGGCGCGAGTGGCCGCCATCGCCGTGCAGCTGCGCGGGTGCGGGTTGGTGGCCGGTGATCGCGTCGGCCTGCATCTGGCGCGCTCGCCCGACCTGGTCGCCGCCGTGCTGGCCTGCCTGCGCGAAGGGTTGTGCTTCGTCCCCCTGGAGCCGGAGTTTCCGTTGCGCCGGCTGCACGCCATCGCCACCGAAGCGCAACTGGCGCTGGTGCTGCAGGACGAGCCAGTGGCATTTCCGGTGCCGACCTGGCGGCTGCGTCCGGGGCTGTCGGGCGAACTGGAATGGCCCGAGCAGGACGAGGGGCTGCCGGCCTACATGATGTTCACCTCTGGCTCGACCGGCCGGCCCAAGGGTGTGGTCATCGGCCGCGCCGCGCTGGCCGGTTTCCTCGATGCGGCGACGCGGCGCATCGACCTGTCGCCTGCCGCGCGCTGGCTGTTCATCACCACGCCGGCGTTCGATATCTCGCTGTTGGAGATGCTCGGCCCGCTATGGGTCGGCGGCTACGTGGAGGTGGCCTGTGCGCCCGGAAACAAGGACCCGGTCGCGCTGGCCGCGCTGCTAGCCGCGCGCAGTGACCTCGACGTGTTGCAGGCCACCCCGGCGTTCTGGCGGATGCTGTTGGCGGCGGGCTGGCCGGGCAACCAGCGGCTGCTGGCGCTCTGCGGTGGCGAGGCCCTGGACGCGACCCTGGCCGAGCGCCTGGCCGGCTGCGTCGGGCAGCTGTGGAACTGCTACGGGCCGACCGAAGCGACGGTCTGGTCGATGATGGCCAGGGTCGGGTCGCCACCGGCCATCGGCGGCGTGCCTCTGGCCGGCACGCTCGACGGCTATGGTCATCTGGTGCTCGACGAGGCCGGCTGCGAGGTGCAGATCGGCGACGAAGGTGAACTGTGCATCGCCGGTCGCTCGCTGGCCGAAGGCTATTGGGCGCGCGACGAACTCACTGCCGCCGCCTTCATCGATCACGCGGGGCGGCGGCTGTATCGCACCGGCGACCGCGTGCAATGGCTCGGTGCGGACCGCTTCGCCTATCGCGGCCGCCAGGACGACCAGATCAAGTTGCGCGGCTTTCGCATCGAACTCGGCGAGGTCGAGGCCGCGTTACGGGCAATTGCCGGCGTGCGTGACGCGGCGGTGAGGCTGCTCGGCCGCGGCGAACAGGCCGGGCTGGTCGCCTACGTGGTGCCGGTGGCGGGCGCTGAACTCACGCGGGTTGGCATTCGCCGGGCGCTGCTGCAGCAACTGCCGGCCTATATGGTTCCGGCGAAGATCATGCTGCTCGACGACCTGCCGAGAACGGCCAGCGGCAAGATCGATCGCAAGCGCCTGCCGGAGCACGTGTGAGAAGAATAAATCGAGGCGGAGCCGAACTGGCGGCGCCCGCCTCGATGACGTGGTCGTTCGGCCTGGCTTCGAGGCGCGTTCGGGCGTCAGACGACGGCCGGTCTCGGCGCGCCGTCTTGAGCCGCCAGGCGCGCGGCCTCGCGGTTGGCGTCCAGCGCAAGCCAGTCGGAAACCAGGGCCGGCACATCCTCCCGACGCCAGAGTTCGCCCAAGACGTCCTCGGCGGTCAGCGGCCGGTCCGCTTCGCTCAGCAGCCGCTGCCTGGCCCGGTCCAGGGCGTCGCGCTGCCGTGCGGTCAGGCGGCGGACGGCGGTGATGCCCTCGTTGTACAGCTGCAGCAGTTGCGCGTCGGTCTTGTTGTAGAAGCGGCGGTCATGACGGTTTCTGATTTCGTGGCGAAACTCGGCAAAGCTCCGCGGTTGCCAACTGGCCAGTTCTTCTTCGGCGCGACGGATCAGGCTCTGGATATCCTGGATTTCATCCGGCGTGAACAACGCCCCGTCGCGCTCGGTGACCCCGGCATGCCAGCGCAACAGCGTGGTGAGCATGGCGCGGCTGTAGCCGCTGTTGCTGGAGTGCTCGGCCGCCGAGGCCAACTGGTCGATCAGCGCGGCACGCTGTGGCATGTCGTCCTGCAGGTTCAGCGCGCCGCAATAGCGCGCGCAGGCCTGGTCCTCGATGAGTGCGCAGTCGGCTTGCCAGAGCACGGCGCTTTCGCTGCCTCCGCCTGGTTTTCGCGGCACGAAGTGGCGCTGCTCACCGTGGTGCTCGTAGGGGTCACCCTCGAGATTGAGCAAGCCACCCAGCAGCAGGGATATCCCGACTGCCGGAGCGCTGAACAGCGCCACTACCCCGGCGGCTGCCAGTTTCCACTCGGCATCCATCCAGACGAAGGGGACCCCGGGGATGGGATCGTTGTGGTTGACCAGACGGTGGTGAGTGAGGCCGCTCGCCGCCTGGACGAAGGCCCGGTCGGCGGCACGAGGGGCGCCGAAGGTGTAGAGCTGCGTATCGGGCGTCCAGTGCTGGTTCACCCATTCGGCGAGAAGCAGCGCAACGGCTCCGCCGAGGCTGTGCCCGCAGATAACGACGCTCTGCTCCATATAGAACGCTTCCATATAGCGTTCGACGAAGGCCTTGGCAGCGTTGAAGCCGTTATAGAAGCCGCGATGTGCTTGGCCGGTACCGTCCTTGATCGGTACTTGGCGGGCATCGGCGTCGAGCAAGAAATCCTCCAGCTCAAGCGTGCCGCGCACCGAAATGAGCATGACCTTGTCGCTGTGCGTAATGAAGGCCTGGGTGTTGGATTGTTCGTCGTGCAGGAAATGGACATCTTCCGGGGTGCGCCAGCCTTTCAGCGCCTCATCCTGATAGCGCTCCGGGTCGTAAGGCATGATTTCCAGACGCTTTGAATAAGGCACCTCCTCGTAGATCAGGTCATAGCGGGCGCTATCGAACAGTTGCGATTTCTGCAGTTGCGCCAACTGCTCGCGTAGAACATGCCCAATCGAGCCCGGTCTGGTGTAAGGGGGAGGGCTGGAGGTATAGGCGATGCCCGGTTCGCGAGGCTTGCTGAACGGGGCGTAGGCGAAAGTGCTCATCACGGCCAGGTGGTAGGCATTCAAGGCACAGAACGCCTTGCTTTGCGAAAACAGTGGGCTGTAAGCGCGTAGCGCCTTCACTTCCAGCACATGGTGGCTGTTCGAAGCGAGCGCTACCCCAGGCTGCTCGCGGGCAGGGCCGGCGTTTTGCTTGAGCATGACCGACGGCCGCGGGCCCCATGTCGCGTCGGGCTCTGGTAGATGAGCCTTGGCATCAGCGAAGTCACTGACTTCTACGCGATGAAAGACGGCATTCTCCTGCCTTGCGCGTGCTTCGGCGAGATAAGTCCGGCCGTCTGGCCCGCGCGGGCCGGAGGGAGATTGTTCGGCTGCTATTTGTAGTGCGGTTAGGGGGAGCGGGAAAGCGTCCCTGAGAGAAAGTTCTTCATACCAAGGATCTGCATATCGCGACAGCTTGTCCGAAAGGTCAAGAACTAAGGGGCCGCAATGAGTACTGGCTATTAGCGCAAATCCCTCGCCGTCTAAATTACCTTCCAATGTCTGATCATGCCTATCGTGAAGCAGATACCGTAGGCCGGCAAAGGGGCGGCCATCTCCGTGTTCATCTACCAATCGAAAGCTGACCTTGTGATTCTGTAGCGGACATTCGAGGCCCTCCTTGGCCGTGCTATTCATCCCTGTTTACTCCTTGCAGTTTGGGTATACGGTGCAATCTAGGCCGTTCATTTTGAATTTTTTAAATACAGGTGGTTTTTGGCATCGTTGCCATCCTGTTTTGGGTAGGCAGGGCTTCCATCCTGTTGGCGTATTTATCCAAGTGTTTTTCCGAGATGGGCGCTCCGCTGAGTTGACTTTAAATGACAGCTGAACATGTTTTGCTGGAAGTTCAAGGCGGGGTAAATACGCCCCTGCATTTTCGCAGATCAGCAGTTTGCTGATCTCGCCTTGTCTGGATTGCGCTCTACTAAGTTGAAAGAGCCATGTACATTCCGCCGTCTTGCTCAATGTACCGCTTGCGTCGAAGCCTGGAGCGCCCTCAGGCAAGGTGTCGACCAGTAACAGGCCACCGTTGTCATAGGTGCGCTGCCAATCCTTGTCGCCGTAGCGACCGTGAATGAACAGACCGACGCGTGCCAGCTGCATTGCGCAGAGGCCATCGCGGTAGCTGACCGGGATCCGGAATCGATACGCGTGAGGTGTGTCTTCGAAGTCGCGCTGGAAGGAACGCGTCTGGCTACGGCCATCGCAGCCGTTGGTGACGCTGTAATGGGCCTGCGCCTTTATTGCGAAGTCGGCAGGAAGTTGGCCTTCTAGCGTGAAACTCTGGCCTGTAAGCGGGGCGAGCGAGCCGCAGCCGGAGAGAAAACTGGCGAGCAGGCCAATTGTCAGCAGGTCCGGTATAGGGCGGTGTATAGGGGGCTGACGGGTGCTGTTGATTTTTTCCATCCGTGATCACTCTGTACAGTTTGGGTAAACGGTGCATTCACGGTTATTCATCCTGAATTTTCGAAAGAGGGGGCGTGCTGTACACAGTTCTTCGTAATGTGTGCCCCATCGTCCAGTGCAGGGTTTCCAGCCGTGTGATGTTTCTAACCAGTACCCTCGCAAATAAGGTTTTTCTTTAGTGTTGGTTTCTATGTTGAGCTTAACGGTTTTGTTAGTTAATTCACTATATTCCAGGTAGGCTCCTGCGTTATTGCAACTCAATAGTTTGCTTACTTCGCCCTTTCTGGAGCGCGCCTTGCTTAGTTGAAAGAGCCATGTGCACTCCGCCGTTTTGCTCAAGGTGCCGCTCGCGTCGAAGCCTGGAGCACCCTTGGGCAAGGTGTCGACCAGCACCAGACTGCCGTTGTCGTAGGTGCGCTGCCAATCCTTGTCGCCGTAGCGACCGTGAATGAACAGACCGACGCGTGCCAGCTGCATTTCGCAGAGGCCATCGCGGTAGTTGACCGGGATCCGGAATCGATACTCATGAGGCGCGTCCTCGAAGTCGCGCTCGAAGGAGCGTGTTTGACTGCGGCCTTCGCAGCCATTGGCCACGCCGTAATGTGCTTGGGCCCTGATTGCGAAGTTGGCGGGCAGTTGGCCTTCGAGCGTGAAGCGGTTGCCAGTAAGCGAGGCGCAGCCGGCTAGCATGCTGTAGCTCAGGCCGATTACGAGTAGTGAATGGACATGGCGGAGGGGGTTTGGCGAGACTGGCCGCGGTTTCGGTGCGACGGCAGTATTGATTAGATCCGAAGTTACGCGACGAATCTCCTGCTCGTATTGATTGAAAAAATATGGAGAGTACTGGCGCTGTGTGCCTGTTGATCGACAGGAGATCCACAACATATTAAAAAAGCAGTAAACCATCTCGATGGTGCTTATTGTCATCCCTGATTATTCCGTGCAGTTTGGGTAGACGGAGCATTCCCGGCTTTGCATTTTAAATTTTTGGAAGGTTGGTGGGCTTTGACAGCTTTGCCAACCTGGTTTAGGCAGGCAGGGCTTCCAGCCTCCGCGAGTTTTTATCCAGGTGTTAACTTTTGCTGGTTCTTCGTTCTGGCTTAACTTAAATGACAAGCTAACAATTTTGTCCGGTAATTCGCTTGTAACTAGGAATGCGCCGGCGCCTTTGCAAGATAGTAATTTGTCAATTTCGCCCTTGCGCGATATCGCCGTGCTCATTTTGAACAGCCATGTGCACTCCGCCGTTTTGCTCAAGGTGCCGTTCGCGTCGAAGCCTGGAGCACCCTTAGGTAAGGTGTCGATCAGTACCAGGCTGCCGTTGTCGTAGGTGCGCTCCCAATCCTTGTCTCCATAGCGACCGTCAATGTACAGGCCAACACGCGCCAGCTGCATTTCGCAGAGGCCATCGCGGTAGCTGACCGGGATCCGGAATCGATACGCGTGAGGTGTGTCTTCGAAGTCGCGCTCGAAGGAGCGTGTTTGACTGCGGCCGTCGCAGCTATTGGCCACGCCGTAATGTGCTTGCGCCCTGATTGCGAAGTTGGCAGGTAACTGGCCTTCGAACGTGAAGCTGTCGCCTGAGAATGAGGGCAGCGTTCCGCAGGCGGTGAGCAAGCTGCCGATTAAGCTGGCTACGAGCACGTGTCGGAAAGGGGGGGACATATGCAGAGTTTTCGTATAAGTGACCAGATTTCTGTGCTCGCGGCTATCTTTAAATTGCCTAATAGTTATGTGCAGTTTGGATAAAAAATGCATTCATGGCCGTTTAGCTGGAATTTTTTAAAATTTGGGGTGGCTTGGCAGCGTTCTGACTGCTCGGTCCCCTTGCATGGGCGCCAGCCATTATCTGTTTTTATCCACCTGCGGTTAACTGATGGCTCTTCTTCTGCGTTTACGGTGAAAATCAGGCGAACCATTTTGTTAGGGAGATCATTGCTTGCTAAGTAAGCTCCCGCATTTTTGCAGTTCAGCAATTTACTGATCTCGCCTTCTCTAGAACGGGCTCTGCTGAGTTGAAAGAGCCATGTACATTCCGCCGTCTTGCTCAATGTACCGCTCGCGTCGAAGCCTGGAGCGCCCTTAGGCAGGGTGTCGACCAGCACCAGGCCGCCGTTGTCGTAGGTGCGCTGCCAATCCTTGTCTCCGTAGCGACCGTGAATGAACAGGCCGACGCGTGCCAGCTGCATTGCGCAGAGGCCCTCGCGGTAGCTGACCGGGATCCGGAATCGATACGCGTGAGGCGCGTCCTCGAAGTCGCGCTCGAAGGAGCGTATTTGACTGCGGCCTTCGCAGCCGTTGGTGACGCCGTAATGTGCTTGGGCCTTGATTGCGAAGTTGGCGGGCAGTTGGCCTTCGAGCGTGAAGCTCTCGCCTGCAAGGGGGGCGAACGAGCCGCAGCCGGCGAGGAGGCAGGCGACTAGGCCGATGGTCGTCAACTGCGGGGCATGGTGGGTCATGGGTGACTCGGCTCCAGGCGGGCAACCGATCTCTGGCAGCGATCGAAGTGTTGCGCGGGGGACTCGGTGGCTTGAGGCGTCCAGAACGGTTGCGCTGCCAGGGCCGGCTGCAGGCGGCACTGCAGCAGGAAGCGTTGCTGCTCGGGCGTGTGCCATCCCCACTGCTCGGCCTGGGTCAATTGCTCGTCGAGCCAGTCACCCAGCACGACCTGCTCGGCCAGCGTCGTGGTATGGGCGGGATGCTCCTGCCAGAGCCACTGCAACAGGTTGTGATGGCGGATTTGCCGCGAGACGTCCGCTGGCTCTGGGAGTTCGAGCCAGGGTGTTGCGAACGGGGCGGGGCAGGGCCCAGGGCTGGGGTTGTCGAATGTCGACCACGCGTGACCGTCCCAGCACAGTACGCTGACTAGCGGTCCCAGCAGCGGAGCGCGCTGTTCGGGTGCCAGGGCGCCGAGGTGTCGGGCGATGACGCGGTTGTCCTGAAACCGGTACAGGGCACGCTGGCCTTGGTCTTCGATCAGCATGCGTGCCTGCCAGTGGTCCTGCAGGGTGTGAAGGTCGATCCGATCGGCACTGGCCAGCCACCCCCAGTTGCGTTCCGGGGCATCGAGCAGCGGCTGGAGTGCAGCGACGTCCGCTTCGCTCAGCTGGATCAGCCAGGGACCGGCGTCCGCCAGGTCGGCGAATGCGGTGCCTCTGTATAGGTTGAGGTAGTCGTGCATCAGGTCGGCCGCGAACAGCTCCCTGATGGGGTCGGGTTCCGCCAGGCTGTCGACGATCAACAGCAGTTGCCGTTGTTGCTGCTGTTGCTCATCCAGCCACCGATCCACGTAGTCGTTCATCGGGCCGCTCCCGTGTCGCAAAGGCCTTCGCGACACGCCTCGCAGAGCGGGCAGCGGCTGGCGCCGAGCTGGCGGGCCTTGCGGGCGATCTGCAGTTGGGCATTGGCCAGTGCGAGCTTCGGACGAGCGCCGGCCTGGTCCGTTTCGGCGGCGTTGGGCCTTGCGGGAGCCTGTACCTGGATGCCAGCCCCTTTCCCGGCTGCGCCGCCGGAGTTCATCCGGATGGTCGCGCCGCTTAGCGTCACCCCGCTGGGGTCGAGCTTGAGAAAGCTGCCGCCGCCTGAGGCGCTGAGTTCCATGCCGGCGTCGATGACGACCTTGCTGCCGGCGTAGTAGTGAATCTCGTTGCCGGCTTCGACGAATTGCCCGGCGCCGATCTTCAGGTGCTGGCTGTTACCGATGGTGAGGTGGTCGTTGGCGCGGACTTCGGTCTTGCGGTCGGCGTGGGTGGTGCGGTGTTCTTCGGCCTTGAACTCGCTGTGGCTGTTGGCCTCGACGGTGTCGTGGCGTTCGTGGCCGACGCGGATCTTCTGGTCGTGCTCGATGTTCTCGTCCCAGTCGCGCTGGGCGTGGAGGTAGATCTGCTCTTGGCCCTTACGGTCTTCGATGCGCAGTTCGTTGTAGCCGCCACCGCCGGGTGAGCTCAGCGTTTTGAACACGGTGCGGGTCTTGTTCGCCGGCAGCTCGTAGGGGACCACGTGCTCGGCGTGGTACAGGCAGCCGGTCACCAGCGGTTGATCGGGATCGCCTTCGAGAAAGGTCACCAGTACTTCCATGCCGACCCGCGGAATCGCGATGCCGCCGTAGCGGTCGCCGGCCCAGCTGGAGGAGACGCGCAGCCAGCAGCTGGTCTTGTCGTCGGCCTGGCCTTCGCGGTCCCAGTGGAACTGGACCTTCACCCGGCCGTACTCGTCGCAGTGGATCTCTTCGCCGGCGGGTCCCATGACGACGGCGGTCTGGCTGCCGAGGACCTTGGGTTTCGTGTGGCGCAGGGCCGGACGGTAGGGAACGGTCCAGGGCGTGGCGGTGAAGTGGTTGCGGTAACCCTGGTGGAACTCGGTGGCGGCCAGTTTCCCCTCACCCCAGCCCTCTCCCCGGCGGGGAGAGGGGGTTGCACTGTGCAAGTTGGGCGCGCTGGTGATCGATTCCTCCAGCACCTGCGGCTGCTTGCCTTCGTGGAGCACCTCGTCCAGCAGCCAGAGCTGGTTCCAGTCGGCCCTCGGATGCTCGGTCAGCTCGAGGAAGTGACCGCTGACCAGCGAGGGCTGATCGCTCTCGCCCTCGGCCCGTTCGTAGTCGTGGCGGTGGCGTTCCAAGGCGCGTTGGGCCAGGTGCTTGCCGCGGCTGCGGTCGACGAAGCGGCCGGGGTAGTCGTAATCCTCCAGGTCCGGCTGGAAGTCACTCTGAAAGGCGGCCTCCATGGTCAGGCGCGGTTTCTCGAAGTCGTAATCCCGACGGATCACACGGCTGGTGCGAGTCTCCAGGCGCAGGCCGAAGCGCTTGATCACCGGCTGATCGGCGACCAGCCCGGAGTCCTGCTGGTAGGCCACCGGCGCCAGCGTGGGAAACACCGTCTGGTCGTCGCCAAACACCAGCACATGGCCGTCGGCGCTGTGCTGGAAGTGATAGTGGATGCCTTCCTCTTCGCAGAGGCGTTGGATGAAATGCAAGTCGCTCTCGTCGTACTGCACGCAGTACTCGCGTTCGGGATAGACCACCGGGCCGAGGTCGAAGCGATGGCCGACGCCGGCGAGGATGCCGTGCTCCTCGAGCACCCGGGCGACGATCTGCGGCACGGTCAGCTGCTGAAAGATGCGCTGGTTGCTGCGGTGTGCGAGGTAGGCGAGCTGCGGCACCAGCGTCAGGCGATAACGGGTCAGGCGTTTGCCGGACTCGCCCTGGGCGATGCGATGGACCAGGCCGTGAATGCCGGCCCCGTCCGGGGCGAAGGCGAGAAACGCCGGTTGGTGCAGCAGCGACTCCAGCTCCAGGTCGGGGCGTTCGCTGACCAGTTCGACCTCGAAGGCGAAGGGCGTGGAGAGCGCCTCGCGGCCGCGGAATTCGAGCACCTGCAGGTCGTGCTCGACCGGCAGCTGCAGGCTGAAATGGGGGTGGTTGGCCGGGTTGAACATTCCTTGTTCCTCCGTCAGTCCGTTGAGCGGTAAGCGGCCAGCTTTTTACGGCGGGACGGCAGCGGCAGAGCGTACCGGTCGAGGTTTGCGCGGCTCCCGCAGGCCGATCCGTGACCTGTCGCACAAAGCCAGGGCTGTCACCGGCCCGCCGATGCACCCTCGACTGGCCGGGCGTCCCCCTTGCCGAGCAGAGTCTCGACGTCTTCGATCACCTGCAGGGCAGCCAGCGGGCCGCCGACAGAGGTCCACAGCGAACCGTCGACCGTGCCGAAGCGCTTTGCCTGGATCGCCGTCAGCCGCCCGAACGCAGGTGTCCGCTCGGCCTGGCGCATGGCTTCTACCGCCTCGCCGCGGGTGGCAAGGGTACCGATGACCAGCCAGTCGGCGTCGAGCAGTTCTAGCGATTCCAGGCTGAGGGCCATCGAGTGTGTATGGCCGGCGTCCTGCTGGTGCGCCGGTCGACGCAGGCCGAGGTCTTCGATGATGGTGCTGGCGAAGGCATCCTTGAACATGTACGACGGGCCCTTGGGATTCCAGCGCACGATGCTGACGGTCTCGCCCTGATGCGCCGCGAGCCTGGCGCGTGCCTCGGCGACCCGCGCAGCGTAGCGCGCCAGCGCCGCCCGACCCTCGGCCTCGCGCCCGAGGATGCTGGCGGTGCGCCGCGTGCTCTGTTGCCAGGGCTCACCCCAGCTGTAGCTGACCACGGTAGGGGCGATTTCGTTGAGCAGCGCCAGCTGTTCGGGCTTGGCCGGCCCGGTGAGGATGAGGTCCGGCTGCAGCTCGAGCAGCGTTTCCAGATTCGGGTTGTCCAGTTCGCCGACAGTGGGCAGCTCGGCCGGCAGCCTGTCGCTCAGATAGCGCGGCGCCGCGGCCTGGCCGCGACCGTTGCTGGTGCCCACAGGTGTAAGGCCCAGGCTCAGCGTCGTGTCCAGATCGATCTCGCTGAGGGTGACGATACGTTCAGGGCGATCGGGTACCTCGATCTGGTTGCCCAGCGCATCGGTGACCTGTCGGGCCTGGGCGGGCAGGGCGAGCAGGCCGGCGAGCAGCACGGTGACGAGATACGGGAGCGGGTGGTGCTTCATGGCAGCGGTTCCTCTTCTCTTGCAGGTTCCAGGGTGGCTTCGGTGCGCGCTGCCGTGCCGCGCCGCCGACGCGGCACGATCACCGGTGCGCCGTCGTCTGGCGCGGGCACCACGTCGACATCGGTGCCGTAGAGGCGATCGATCAGTGCCTTGGTCATCACTTCGCGGGCCGGGCCGATGGCTTGGATA
Organism: Stutzerimonas sp. CXK-1; assembly: GCF_057738225.1. Classification (NCBI taxonomy): domain Bacteria; kingdom Pseudomonadati; phylum Pseudomonadota; class Gammaproteobacteria; order Pseudomonadales; family Pseudomonadaceae; genus Stutzerimonas; species Stutzerimonas sp. CXK-1. Next base: position 1,191,716 of record NZ_CM173217.1, read on the forward strand.
CGGCCGTCGGCCAAGGCGATCACTTCGTCGCAGTAGCGCGCGGCGACACCCAGGTCATGGATGACGATGAGCACGGTGCGCCCGGCCGCGGCGATGCCGTGCACGGCCTCCATCACCTCGGCCTGGTGGCCGATATCCAGTGCGCTGGTGGGCTCGTCGAGCAGGATCAGGTCGGTGTTCTGCGCCAGGATCATCCCCAGCCAGGCGCGCTGCGCCTGGCCGCCGGAGAGCGAAGCGGCGCTGCGCTGCCAGATCGGCGCCAGCTGCATCGCCTCGCGGGCACGCGCGACCTGGCGGGCGTCTTCTTCGCTCCACTGGTTGAACCAGCCCTGATGCGGGTGGCGACCGTACTGCACCAGTTGTTCGACGCGAATCCCTTCGACCATGACCGGCCGCTGCGGCAGAAAGGCCAGTTGCCGGGCCAGGGCCTTGGTCGAATAGCTCGCCAGTGGCTTGTCGTTCACCCGAACCTCGCCGCGCTGCAGGGGCAACTGGCGGGCCAGCAACTTGAGCAGCGTGGACTTGCCGCTGCCGTTCGGGCCGACGATACCGATCAGCTTGCCGCGTGGCAGGCTGAAGGAGACATCGTCGAGCACCGCTTTATCGCGGTAGGCGAAGTGCAGGTGGTGTGCGTGGAGAATCGTCATCAGTCGGACTCGCGTCTGTCCCTGAGCAGCAGGCCCAGCAGCAACAGGCCACCGAGCATGCGGGTCATGGTTCCGGTCGGGATTTCTTCAGGCTGTGCCAGCAGACGCACCAGGGTGTCGCTGCCCAGCAACAGTAGGGCGCCACACAGTGCGGCCAGCCAGATCGGCGCGAGATTGCCGCGCGCCAGCCAACTGGCCAGGATCGGCGCAGCCATAGCGATGAACACCACCGGCCCGCCGATCGCGGTGCCCAGTGCTGCCACCAGAATGGCCAGGCCAAGCACGCCGAGCTGGATCAGCGGCACGCGAACGCCAAGGTTCTGCGCGGTGGCGTCGCCGAAGCGCAGCAGCGCCAGTGGCCGTGCCAGCCAGGCCATCAGCGGGCACAGCGCAAGGAGAAGCGCGGCGATGGGCAGCACGGTGCGATAGCCGGTGCCGGCGAAATGGCCCATCGACCAGAGATAGATGCTGCCCAGGTGCACCAGGGGCCGGGTGGACATGGCGAAGTCGCCGATGGCACCGAGCAGCTCGGAGACGGCGATGCCGATGATGATGAACAGGTAGCCCTGTTCGCCGGGGCGGCGACAGAGGGTGAAGAGCACGGCCGCCGCCAGCAGTGCCCCCAGGGGTGACGCCCACCAAGGCCAGTCGCCGAGGGTGAGGTAAAGGGCGAAGCCGATCACGGCGAGCGAGGCGCCTTCATTGACGCCGACCATGTCCGGCGTGGCCAGGCGGTTGCGCACCAGGGTCTGGATCAGGCAGCCGGCCATGCCCATTGCCAGCCCGGCAACGATGGCGGCGGCCACGCGCGGCAAGCGAATCTTGAACAGCAGGATTTCCTGCATCCGGCTGCCCTGGCCCAGCAGCGTCGCCAGCGCCTCGCGCGGGCCGAGCTGACCGCTGCCCAGGCTGAGGGCGAGCAGCGCCAGGCCAGCGAGCAGGGCCAGGATCGCCAGCGTCAGCAGCCAGCTGCGGCGATGCAGCAACACGCTGATGGAGGCGATGCGCGGGTTCCAGGTGCCGGTCGGCGCGGGCAGGCGGGGCATGGCTTTACCTCACCGTGAGCAAAGAGCGGAAACCGCCACGCAGCACGATGGCGATCAGTGCCGGCGCGCCAAGGGTGGCGAGCAGCGTTCCCACCGGCAGCTCGAACGGCTGGATCAGCCAGCGCGCCAGGACGTCTGCGGCCAGTAGCAGGAGCATGCCGAACAGCGTCGAGAACAGCAGTTGGCGCAGCAGTGCCACCGGCTCGAGCAGACGTGCGCAGTAGGCGGCGAGGAAACCGAGAAAGCCGATCGGCCCGGCCAGCGAGATGGCGCAGGCGGTCAGCAGGGTCGAGGCGAGCAGCACGCCCAGCCGTACCCAGGTGGTGGAAATGCCCAGCGCGCGGGCCTGGCTGTCGCCCATCTGCATCAGCGTCAACTGCCGGCAGAGCAGCGCGGCCAGTGCCAGGCCGGCGGCCGCGAAGGGCACCACGACCGAGACGGCCTGCAGGCTGGTGGCCGACAGCGAGCCGAGGTTCCAGAAGCGGAACTGCTCCAGCGCCACGCGGGTGGACAGCAGCAGGTAGTTCGACAGGCCGCCGAATACCGCGCCCAGCGCCACACCGGCGAGGATCAGCTTGAGCGGGCTGGCCTGGCCGAGCAGCAGGCCAACGCCGAGCACCACCAGATTGCCGGCCAGGGCGCCGGCGCCGGACCACAGCAGGTAGCCCTGGGTGGATTCGACGCCGAAGTAGATCAGGCCCACTACCAGGCCCAGCACCGCGCCGGCGTTGACGCCCAGGAGGCCGGGTTCGGCCAGCGGATTGCGCGTCGCGCTCTGCAGCAAGGAGGCGGCGATCGCCAGGCTGCCGCCGACCACCAGCGCGCCCAGGGTGCGCGGCAGGCGCAGGCTGTCGACGACCATGGCGAGCTTGTCATCGGCCAGCCGCTCGGGTTGGCCGAGCAGATAGCCGAACACCTCGCCGGCACCGTAGATGCCGGCACCGATGCTCAGTGATGCGGCCAGCAGCAACAGCACGAGCCCGGCGGCACAGAGCAGGGCGAATCGCTGGAAGGCGGGCATCGAGTCGGTACGGGTCATCGGGCGGCGCTCGGGTTGTGCCGAAGCCCGGCGACCTTGGCCGCCGGGCGATGGCGGGTCAGAGGTCGTAGCTGAAGCCGACGAACAACGTGCGGCCCATCAGGATGTTGTCGATGGACTGCGCCACGTCGTCACGCTTTTCGTTGGTCAGGTTGTTCATGCCGGCGCGCAATGCCAGCTGCGGAGTGGCCTGATAGCGCGCGCCGAGGTTGAGTACATGGAAGGCTGCGCTTTCCACGTTCGGCTCGGCGGCCGAGACGTAGAGCAGCTGGCTGCCGGTGTACTGGTAGTCGAGGTTCATCGCCAGGTCGTTTCGTACCTGCCAGTCGACGCCCAGGTTGGCGACATGCTGCGGGGTGTTGCGCAGTTGCTCGTCGGTGTCGCGGTCTTCGGCGTCGGAGTAGGTGTAGCTGCCGCGCAGGCCGATGCGGTCGCTCAGCGCATAGCGGCCCTGCAGCTCATAGCCCTGGACGCGCGCCTTGCTGACGTTGCTGTAGGTCATCACGCTCGGCCGATAGCCGGCGCGCCAGCTATCGGTGACGATCATGTCCTCAATGTCGTTGTGGAAGAACATGATGCCCGCCTCGATGCGCTCGTTCTGGAACAGCGTGCCGAGCTCGTAGCTGGTGGCGGTCTCGGGCTTGAGGTCCGGATTGCCGACCAGGGTGCACATGCCGCGGCAGGCCAGCACCCCGTAGGACTCGTCGAACTGGTAAATGCTGGGGGCACGGAACGACTTGCCGGCGCCACCCTTGATCACCCAGTGGTCGGTCAGGTTGTAGACGCCGTAGGCGCGAGGACTGAATTCGCCGCCAAAACTGTCGTGGTCGTCCCAGCGGCCGCCGAGGGTCACGTCGAGCCTGCCGAGCGAGAATTCGTCCTGCAGGTAGACGGCCTTCTGGTCGACCTCGGTCTGTGTGCCCAGATTCTGGTTGTGCTCGAGGGTCGTGCGCCGATATTCGCTGCCCAGGGTCACGAGATGGTCGCCGAGAAAGGCGCTGACCTGGCCGTCGAGCGTGTGGTTGCGCTGCTGCACGTCGCCCTTGACGCCGCGCAGGTTGGTCATGATCGCGGAGTCGTCCATCAGGTCGACGTCCTCGTAGTAGTAGCGCACGCGGGTATCGAAGCCGTCCCACTTGCCGCTGTGGCCGATGCCCAGGCTCCAGCGTTCCATTTCCTGCACGTTGGTGACGACGCTGCCGTAGTTGTTCCAGTCAGCCTCGCGGTCGTCCTTGCGGTAGGTCAGGTCCAGGTCGACCGTCTGGCGCTCGTCCAGCAGCCAGCTGAGCGACCCGAACAGGCTGCCGTTCTGGCGTTGCTCGGCGGCATCGGTGTTCGGGTTGACCGTCTGCTCGGACAGCCAGGCGGCCTGGTCGGTCTTCTCCACGATCAGGTTGCCGCGCAGCCTGTTTTCGATCAGTGCGCCGCTGGTGTAGGCGCTGACGGTATGGCTATCGCCCGATTGCCCCTCGGTCGGGTGCTCGTAGGTGTAGGCAAGCCCGGCCTCGGTCCGCTCGGTCGGCTGGCGCAGGATCACGTTGACCACACCGCCCAGCGCGTCGGCGCCGTACAGCGAGGACATCGGCCCCCGGATCACCTCGATGCGCTCGATGGCGGCCATCGGAATCGAGGACAGGTCGAAGTCGTTGGCGTAGTTGGAGGTCAGGGCGTCACGCGAGTTGACCCGCCGGCCATTGACCAGCAGCAGCGTGTAGTCCGAGTCCAGGCCGCGCAGGCGAATCTCCTTGCGCCCATAGGTCGACGACGGGTTGATGTGAACGCCCGGCAGGTATTTCACCGCGTCGGCCAGGCTGTACACCGGCAGCTTGTCCAGCTCTTCGCGGGTGACCACGGAAACGCTGGCCGGGGCGCTGAGCTCGCTGTGGGCGGTCTGGGTGGCGGTGATGACTTCGTTCTGCAGCGTCACGGGCCCGTCGGCGAGGGCGAGCATCGGCAGCAGGCCGCCGAGCAGGGTCAGGGACAGGTGCCGGGGGCGGCTGATAGTGCTTACAAAGGGCATTGCATACTCCGTTGCGGTTCGAATGATGCGGATGTAAGGCTCATCAGGTGTGCTGCTGCAGGCTCAGGCCTGGCTTGTCGTTGTAGGGGCGGTTGCTTGCGCCCTGCGGCGCAGTGCGTCGAGCAGCGCCAGGACGCCCGCGCCTGCCGCCAGGCCCGCCAGGGCATTGAGCCCGGCGAGTCGTTCGAAGCCCAGCAGCGCGCCAGTGGCGTCGGTGCCGAGGTAACGGGCCGAGGCCAGGCTGCCGAGCCCGGCCGCGACGTTGGAGACAGTGCCCTGCAGGGCCATGAAGGCAGCCCGCTGGTTGGGTGCGGGTATGCCGGCGAGGATCGTCGTGGTGCTGCTGGTACGCAGCGCGCTGAGCGCCATGAACAGGGCAAAGGTCACGAACAGCGGCAGCGGTGCGAGCAGTACGAAGCCGAGCAGCGTGACCAGCGCCAGCAGGCCACTGCTGGTGAGCGCGACGGCGGCGGCATGGCCGCGGTCGATCAGCCCGCCGCCGATGCGCATCGAGGCAATGCTGGCCAGCCCGCCGCATAGATACAGCAGCCCGAGCTGGTCGCGGGCGAACCCCAGTTTGAACTCGAAGAAATTGGCAAAGTGCGGCACCAGCAGGAAGTGTCCGGCCATCTGCAGCGCCACCAGGGCCAGAGCACCCAGGCACAGCGGCGTGCGCAGCAGCGGCAGCAGGCTAGCGGCAGCCCGCGGGTGGCGTGGCGGCGAGGGGAACAGCGCGATGCAGGCGACCGCCAATGCCAGGCCCAAGCCGCCGAACAGCAGGAAGGGCATGCGCCAGCCCCACAGGCGGGACAGCTCCAGCGCGGCGGGCGTCACCAGGATCGCCGCCAGGGAGAAGCCCATCGCGACATGGGCGAGCTTGCGGCCGCGCTCGGCTGGCGGGATCAGGTCGAGCATGCTCGCCATGAGCACGGCGCCCATCGGGCCGGCGACCAGGCCGGAGAGCACGAACAGCAGGATCAGCTGCCCGGCGCTCGTTACCCCGGCGCAGGCGAGCAGCAGGGCGAAACGCAGTGCCAGCAGCACCACCAGCGCGCGCTTGCGCTCCAGCCGATCGAGCCAGGCTGCGCAGGCGGCCGCGCTCAGCGCCGAGGCCAGGGTGGCCCCGCCGGCGATGTAGCCGATGTGCTCGGCGGCCATGCCCAGTTCGCGGACGAAATCCGGGCCGAGCGGCATCACCATCATCAGGCTGCCGATCGACAGCATGTTGATCAGCATGGCCAGCTGGACGGGCTGGGTAGATCCCGGATTCATCGGCTTCCCTTCGCTCCTTGGAGTGGCGCCGTATGGTAGGGTGATGTTAATGCGATTTCAAATACAAATATTTCGCATTAGCATATAATTGATATGAGCCGATTGGTCTGGCGGGTCCGGGCGTTACAATGCGCGCCCTTCCTGGCAACGCACCGAGCAGCAGCATGACCCCAACGGCCCTCGAAACCCTGCGCCAACACCTGATTAACGCGCTGGACGCTGCCCCCGACGAGGCCCGGCGCTTGTTCCACGGTCGCGGCCGTTGCTGGCCGGAGCTCGAGCAGATCACCGTGGACTGGCTGCAGGGCATCGTGCTGGTGGTGCTGTATCGCGAGCCTGCTAGCGAACAGCTGCAGGCGCTGCAGGCGATGCTGCTGGCCTTCGCGCGTTCGCCCGAATGGCAGCGCCGCGGCGCCCATACGCTGCTGCTGCAGCACCGCTACCGGCCGGACAGCCCGTGCGACTGGCTCGTCGGTGAGCCGCGCGAGCAGTGGCCGGTGAGCGAGCATGGCCTGCGCTATCTGCTCGACCTGGGGCGCAAGCAGAACAGCGGGTTGTTTCTGGACATGCGGCTGGGCCGCTGCTGGGTGCGCGAGCATGCGGCGCAGCAGCGCGTGCTCAACCTGTTCGCCTATACCTGCGCCTTCTCGGTTGCGGCGCTGGCCGGTGGCGCGCGGCACGTGGTGAATCTGGACATGGCCAGCGCGGCTCTGGCGCGTGGGCGGGAAAATCACCGGCTCAACGGCCAGGCGCTATCGCAGGTCAGCTTTCTCGCACACGATCTGCTCAAGTCGTGGGGGCGGGTGCGCAAGCTCGGGCCGTACGATCTGGTGATCATCGACCCGCCATCCTTCCAGAAAGGCAGCTTTGCGCTCGGCCGCGACTACGCCAAGGTGCTGCGGCGCCTGCCGGAACTGGTGGCACCACGCGGGCAGGTACTGGCCTGCATCAACGATCCGGAGGTGGCGCCGGGCTTTCTCATCGACTGCATGCAGGCCGAAGCGCCGGCGTTCGAGTTCCAGGAGCGCCTGGTCAATCCGCCGGAGTTCCCGGATATCAGCGCCGACAGCGGGCTGAAGGCGCTGGTCTTCTGCCGTCGCGACTGATCAATCCTGCGCGCGGGCGCAGTTTGGCTCGACGGTAAAGGTCTTGCCCGAATCCACCGGGCCGAGCTTTTCCAGTGTGCGGCGACCGAGCAGTACCGGGTAGTTCATGTCGTCGCGGTCGTTCAGCGAGAACTGCTCGTTGAGCAGCTGGTCGCCGATGCACACTTTCATTCGCACAACCGGCCGATCCTCGGTGCCGCCGGCGCCGCGTACGGTCAGCTCGCGCTCGAGCTTGCGCTCGATGCGCGACTTCACCAGCTTGCCCTTCTCGATGTCTTCCAGGTCCATGTCGAAGCGCACCCACTTCTGGCCGTCCTTTTCGAAGTACTCGACATCCTCGGCATGCAGCGAGGACGTCAGCGCGCCAGTGTCGAGCTTGAACTTCACCATGACCTGCTCGGGGTAGACGAGGCCGCGCTCGACCCAGCCCAGGGGCGTGAGCGGTGCAGCCGACAAGGCGGTGCTCTGGCAGGCCAGGGCGAAACCGGCGGCGAGAAACAGGGTTTGGCTCAAGGGGCGTCGTCTGGATGGCATCGATAGTTCGTCTCTTCGGAGTGGAGGGGAAGCGTCAGTGTTGCAGCTCGGCGATCAGCGCCTTCATCTCGGCGATTTCCTCGCGCTGGGTCTTGATGATGCCGTCGGCGAGTTCACGCACGCGCGGGTCGTCGATGTCGGCGCGTTCGCTGGTGAGGATGGCGATCGAGTGGTGCGGGATCATGGCCTTCATCCACGACACCTGGTCGACGGTCGCCTGGCTGCGGACCAGCCCCAGCGAGACGGCGAACACCGCCGCGCTGCCGAGCAGAATGGCGATGTTGAGGTTGCGATTGCGGTACATGCCGCGCATTAACAGCAGCATGACGATCGCCATGGTCGCCCCCATCAGCAGCGCCATGTAGGCGCGCGTCTCGCTGAACAGCACGTGCTCCAGGCGGTAGGTGTTCAGGTACATCAGGCCGAACATCACCAGTGTCGACGTGGCGATCATCGCGCCGAAGCGCAGGTAGGGCTGCATGGTCGTCTCCTGTGCCGTTTGGCTGCACGTGCTTAAGACGACCCCTAAAGCGCGCCGACGTTCGCTGCCTCTGGCGACCGGCGGCGCGATCGCTCAGCTGCCCGAGACCGGCGGCGTCAGGCCGCAGCCCTTGAGCACGACGTGAACGAGCGTCTCGGTGGCATGGGCGAAATCGGCCTTGGTCATGCGCTTGCCGGTGACGCGGCGGATCTGGTCGGAGAAGTCGGCGTAGTGCTGGGTGCCGGCCCAGATCAGGAAGATCAGGTGCATCGGGTCGATCGCATCCATCTTGCCGGCCGCGATCCAGGCGTCGATCACCGAAGCGCGGCCGCGGAACCAGTTGCGATAGTCCTGGTTGAAGTGCTCGGACAGGCATTCGCAGCCGCTGATGACTTCCATGGCGAAGATCTTCGAGGCCTGCGGGTGGCGCCGCGAGAATTCCATCTTCAGGCGGATGTAGCGCGCCAGAGCGGTGGCGGGATCGTCATCGACGGTGAGGTCGTCGAACGCGGTATCCCACAGTTCGAGGATGTGCCGCATCACCTCGATGTAGAGGTTCAGCTTGTTGCTGAAGTAATAGTGCAGGTTGGCCTTCGGCAGGCCGGCGCGCAGGGCGATGGCGTTCATGCTGGTGCCCTTGAAGCCGTAGCGGGCAAATTCCTCGGCCGCGGCGGCGAGGATGGTTTCCTCGTTCTGCTGGCGGATGCGGCCGGCGGGTTTGCCGCTCGCAGCGTAGAGCGGCGCGGAAGCGTTGTTGTTGTTCATCGTCCCTCGTCCCAGAGCGCGGGCCCGGCCCGCCGTTGCAGGTTGCCGCAGGCCCGGCGGGCCTCGGCCATTCTCGGCCTGATCGCCTTGTGGCCGAGCGCGAGGATTCTGCACGGTTTCGCCGCGCCCTGCAGCCGTTACGGTCTGACGCGGCGCCGCAGGGCCGGCGGCGATGGCTGCTAGAAGTGCGCCTTGACGATGAAGTTGGTGACGTTGTTGTCGGTGTTTAAGGCGCTGCTGTCCTCGATGCCGTACTTGTTCGACCAGTAGTCGTACTCGATACCGACGTAGAGCTTGCCCGGGGAATAGTCCAGGGCCTTGCCCAGGTCGTACTTGAGCTGCGGATTGAAGTGGAAGTTCTTCGCCAGGTAATCGCCCTTGGCCTTGGAGCCCGCGTCGTTCACCACCCAGTCGATATAACCGTCGAACAGCAGGTCGGACTTGCCGAGCGGAATGGTCACCGCCCAGGTCGGTGTGAGCTGCCACTGGCCACCGGGCTGGCCGGTGATGCCGTCGGGCTTGCGATAGTAGGTATTCAGCGAGAAGCGGTCGAAGCCGGGAAGCGCCAGGTCCACCGCCGGGCCGAGCAGGTAGTTGCGATTGCGCCCTTCGCCGCGTTCGTAGGTGGCCGACAGCAGGATGTCGGTGACCGGGCCGAAGGACAGGTCGCGCCCACTGAGCTTGCCCAGCGACAGCCGCGGGCTGAACTCACCGTAATAGGTGTGCCCGTCGCTGCCGGAAAGGCCGTTGAACCACTTGTTGTCGACGAACAGGAACACGTCGCCCCAGGTCCAGCCGCTGGCGTGCTCGAAGGTGAGCGTCTGCTGGATCTCGCCGGCATCGACGGCGAAGTTCTTGCCGTACAGGTAGGTCAGGCTGTTGTTCTGCCACAGCAGGGGGCTGGCCATGGCTTGGCTGCCGCCCAGCAGGCCGGCGGCAAGGGTGGCGGTGGCGAGGTATCGATTCATCGGTGCTCCTTTGGCGTGTTGTGCCGCTCTGATAGTTGTCCGAGCGGTCAGGCTTTGGTCTGTTAGCAAGCGCCACGCCAGATCGGTCCCGATGGTCTCGTTGTGTAGCCAAGCTGCTGAATCGAAAGGTGAAATTGAGTTCGCTGGAATGCGTGCGCGGGGGCCTTTAGCTGACCGCTTGGTCAGTTTGCTTCAGTTTGGCGCGCCGTGAATGGTGCCTGCACGCTGATATCGCAGCAGCAGGCCCTTTCGGCGCCGCGCCGGTGTCGAGGCGGGGCGGGCGCAAGTGCTTCGCCACCGGATTGGCAGAAACGAAACTGCCGGCACGAGGCCGGCAGTTCGTCTGGGGAGATGCGATCAGTTCTGGGTGACGATCGCCAGGTTGTTGGTGCCGTTCTGGTTGATGTAGGCGCTGTTGCCGTAGCCGCTCTGCATGGCGATGGCATCGTTGCCGTGGCCAGCCTGGACGACATTGGCCAGATGGCTTTCGCCGTTCTGGGTCACGTTTGCGTCGTTCCATACGCCGTTCTGGTACACGCGCGCCAGGTTCAGTTCGCCATCCTGAGCGATGTCCACGTCGTTGCCATGGCCCAGGCTGTGGCCCTCGATGCGGTTGTCGCTGCCTTCCTGGGTCGCCACCAAGTCGTTGTGGCCGCCGTCCTGCAGGAAGTTCAGGCTGTTGGCCTTGCCGCGCTGCTCGACGTCGGCCTCGTTGCTGTGGCCGTCCTGAACCAGGTTCGCGTACTGGTTGCGACCGTTCTGATAGACATCGGCCTCGTTGTTCTCGCCGCTCTGGTTGGTGTAGGCGGTGTTATTGCCGCCGAACCAGCCGTTGGTCTGCACGATGCTGCTGTCGTTGCCGGTGCCGGACTGATTGATGAAGGCGTTCTGGTCGTTGCCGCTCTGGTCGACGCGCGCGACGTTCTCGTCACCGATGGAGCTGACGTAGGCTTCCTGGCGGGCGCCGGTCTGCAGGACTTCGGCGTCGTTGAGGTTGCCCAGTTGCTCGACTTCAGCGGTCGAGTAGCGGCTGCCGGCCTGCTGCACGTAGGCGGTGTTCATGTCGCCATCCTGGAACACCGAGGCGCGGTCATCCCAGCTCAGCGTCTGGACGACCTGCGAGTCGTTCCAGGCGCCATTCTGCTCCTGCCGGGTTTCGCTGCCCTGGGCCGCGGTCTGCGAGCTGAAGGCGTCATTGCCGATGCCATGCTGGTCGATGTTGGCGCGGGTGAACGCGGTCGCGGTCTGGTCGATGCGCGAGTCGTTGAATTTGCCGTTCTGATCGCTGGTGGCAACGCTGCCCAGGTCAGCGCTCTGCCGGGTGTTGGCCAGGTTGTGGCTACCCGATTGCTTCTGATCCGCCAGGCTGCCGGTGCTGAATGCCTGGTCGACATTGGCCTCGTTGCCGTGGCCGGTCTGGAATTGCACCGAGCTGGTGCCGAGGGTGTGCGTCTGGCTGGCGGTGGCCTCGTTGAAGTTGGCCAGCTGAGTCTGGCTGGCGCTCGAGCCGGTGGAGTCGGTCTGCTCGATCAGCGCGTCGTTGGCATAGCCGGACTGGTTCTGGCGGGCCATGTTGCCGAAGCCGCCGTCCTGCATCACCTCGGCGACGTTGTCGATCCCGAGCTGGTTCTGCTCGGAGGTATTGCCCGCCGCCAGGGCCTGGGTTGCGGCGAGGGCCAGCATGGCTGCAACGAGGGGTTTGATCTTGAACATTGTTATCTCTCCATGGATTGAGGTGCTGCGGTACTTCCCTATCAGCGGTACTGGCGAACCATTACCGTCAGACCCGAGCCGCGCTGGTCGACACTGGCGCCGTGACCCGAACCGAACTGTTCGATCTGCGCCTGGTTGCCGTTGCCCCGTTGCGAGACGTGCGCGGTGTTGTCGGAACCGAACTGGTCGATTTCCGCGTTGTTGAAGCTGCCGGCCTGGGAGACCCAGGCGCTGTTGCCGTGGCCGAGCTGGTCGACGGACGCCGTGTTGGCGTAGCCGCTCTGCAGGATGTAGGCCTCCAGGTCCGAGCCGCGCTGGGCGATCTCGGCGAGCAGTTCGCTGCCGCGCTGATCGACCATGGCCAAGGCGGCGCCCGGCTGGCTGGCGGAGGTGTGGCGGCTGCCGGCCAGTTCGCTGGGGGCCAGATCCAGATCGGCGGCGAACACTGCCTGGCAGGTGGCGAAGCCTGCGGCCAGCAACGCGGGCAGCAGGAGGCGTTGGGCAATCCCTTGCGCGGTTTTCATGAGGCATCCCTGGCAAAAACCTGATGTGGTTAATCCTTGACCGGGGGCGCCAATCGGAAAATCCATCCAATGATTGAAAATGCATGCCGAAAGACGCTTTGCCGGGCCCCGCCGAAACGACAGAAGGCGGCCTACGAACCGGACGATAAGGTCCGGTCGCAGCCGCCTTCCGAAAAATCCCCGAGGGGGATGGGGTTTCGCGAGATGCCTGTTGCAGCCGGGGTCGCGGTCGGGGCTGGCGGCGCCGACCGCTGCGCTCAGATGGCCGCCGGTTTGCCCAGGTACTTGGCCAGGGCCGGGTGCTCGGTGCTGCTGCCGTCGGCGGTCTGCCACAGCCTGCGGTCGACGCCCTGAGCAATCAGGTGGGCGACGGCCGACTCGATCGCCGAGAGCACGCACAGCTGTGCGGGCTCGTTGGTGGTGTAGCCGGCTTCGGCCTCGAGCAGCTCCTTGAACTCGATGAACTTGTAGACGTTGGCGCTACGCCCGACCGAGAAGATCGTCTTGGTGGTCATCACGTTGGACAACACGCGGCCGCTGCGCACATCCACTGCCCGTAGGTTGACCGTCACTTGGTCGACCCGGTACTCCTGCGAGACGCCGATCCCAAGGTAGCGCGCGCCCGCGCCGCCGCTGCGCACGTTGGTCTCGTAGGCGACGATGGCGCCCTCCATGATGATGTTCGCCGCCAGCAAGGACGGCAGCTCGGCCTGGATGTTGGGGGCCACGTCCGGCTTGGCCTGCGAGGCGCGAATGATCTTGCGCTCGGTCAGCACGTTCTGCAGGCCTTCGCGCTCGAGCACGACGAACCAGCCGCTGGCCTGCATGGCATCGACCAGCATGCTCGCCGCCCCCTGGGTCACGGCGGTGGAGAACGAACTTGCCGGGTTCGGCTTGTACTGGCCGGTCTGGTCACGGAAACCGTAGACCGCGGCAACCAGCGGCCCTTTCGGGCGCGGCAGGGCGAGCAGATCCTGATAGGTCGAGGTGCGTGGTGTGAGGGTTGGTGCCTGGGCGTCGGCCGGCATCGGCTCGCGTACCGAGCACCCCTGAAGTAGCGCCATCATCCCGATGGCAATGAACAGGCTTCTCATGGCCTTTGGCTCTCCGTGCGCGTTAGCGATAGTCGCTGTAACCGTCGACGATGATCTCGGAGATCTCTCCGGTCAGCTTGTCGGTGATGTTCACCGTCAGGTTGCCCAGGTCGTCGTTGACGATGTGGATGATGAAGTCGTCGGTGGTCAGTACGCCTTCCTTGCCCTGCTCGATATTGCTCAGCATCTGCGACAGCAGGCGCGACTCCAGCTGGCTGGTGAAGCGATCCAGCGCGCTGCCGGACAGCGCCGAGCGGTCGATCGCGTCGGGGTCCTTGTGGTCGTCCTGCGCCTGGGCGTTGCCCAGCAGCCAGGCCCCGTTGAGCGGGCTGCCGCCGAACGAGGGGTTGACCGGGGTGTACACCAGTTCCGTGGCGCTTGCGCCGTTGGCCAGCAGCAGACCGGCAAGCAGGGTGCCGGCAAGTGGGATGTGCCGTTTCATAACTCGTCCTTGGCTAGGTCAATGTTGTCGTCGAACAGCGCTTCGATCTTTCGGCGGTTGATTTCCTCGAGGACGAAATCCGCCGCGGCATAGGCCGTCGCCTCCATGTCCGCCACGTTGGGCTGCAGGAAGCGGCGGTACAACGTCTGGTTCTCGTGCTCGACCCAGATCAGCACGCCCCAGCGTGCCGAGGGGCGTTCCTTGACCGCCAGGTTGAAGTCCATCCGGCTGGTGTCGTTCAGCCGTTCGCAGAACTTGACGTAGAACTCCTGGCCCGAGCGGGTGATGGTGCCGTTGGTGATCAGCCCCTGGAGCTCGGCCTCGTCGGCCTGGGCACCGAGCGCGCCGAGCAGCGTCAGAAGCAGGAGCAGGCGTTTCACAGGCTTGGCTCGCAGACGTAGGCCAGCACCATCGAGGCGCCCTGGGCGCGATTGCTGGCACCGAGCTTGCGCAGGGCGTTGTGGATATGGCTCTTGATGGTATGGGTGCTCAGGTGCAGCGAGCGGCCGATCTCGGCATTCGACAGCCCCTTGCCGGCCAGCGCGAGGATCTGCTTTTCACGCACCGTCAGCTGGTCGATGCTCTGGCTGATCGGCGTCAACTGGCGATAGCGCGACACCAGGCGCTCGGTGAGCCCGCGCGGCAGCCAGTCGTTGCCGCCGAGCAGCTTGTGAATGCCGACCGTGAAGCCCTGTCGCGAGGTGCCCCGGTAGAACACGCCGCGCACCCAGGGGTGGGCCTCGACCAGCGTTTCGGCCTGCTCCGGCGCGGCGTTGACCAGCGCCAGCGGCGTGTACTCGGCGCGGCGCAACAGGCGCATCGCCTCGTCCGGTGTGTAGCTGGCCGGATCGAGCAGCACCAGGTCGCAGCGCAACTGGTCGGCGCGTGGCGAGGTGCAGCGCTGCAGTCGATGATCGAGGGTGCCCTGGAGGTGCTGACGCATGGCGCTTTCCAGCAGTTCGCTACCCGAAAGCAGAAGCAGACGTGGGCAGGCCGGCATGGCCGCCGGGAAGGCGTTGGAGTCGTTCATTCGCATGTCCCTTGTCGAATCGGACGATCGATTGTTTGCACCTCCGGTCCGCTGGAGGTGGCTCATTGACATTACGAAATGCAGCTTAGTTCACGGCTGTGACAATAAATCAGCTTTTTCATGTCTGTTCGTCAGTTTTCCGACGAGCGTGATGGCCGGTCAATCAATCCAAGGATTGATTCGCCCGTACCGCAGTGAGCTGCTGCTAGTCTCTGCAGTCGGTTCGTTCAAGGAGGCGCAGCCATGTCTGACCCGGTGTTCTGGGGCGTATTCTTCTCCGCGGCGCTGGCGCTGAACCTGTCGCCCGGGCCCGATCTGCTCTACGTGCTCTCGCGCACCCTCACCGGTGGCCGTCGACTGGGCATGGTCAGTGCCCTGGGCGTGTGCAGCGGGGCGATGGTCCATGTGTCTGCCGCTGCCTTTGGCCTGTCGGCGATCCTGGCGACCTCGGCGCTGGCGTTCTCGCTGGTCAAGTATCTCGGCGCGGCCTATCTCATCTATCTGGGCGTCCAGGCGTTGCGCTCGGCGGGCAAAGGCATCACGCGTCTGCCCGAGACGCGGGGCGCCAGCAGCGCCTGGCAGGCCTATCGTCAGGGCGTGCTGGTGGATCTGCTGAATCCGAAGGCGGCAATCTTCTTCATGGCCTTTCTGCCGCAGTTCGTGCGGCCCGGCCATGGCACGACCGCGCTGCAGCTGTTCTGGCTGGGTTTTCTGGTGGTCGTGGTGGCGATCGTCGTCGAGGGCTCGCTGGTCGTGCTGGCCGCGCGGGCCAGCCGCCTGCTGCGCGGCCAGCAGCGCGTGGCGGCCTGGCTCGATCGGCTGCTCGGTTCGGTGCTCGTGGGGCTCGGCGTACGCCTGGGCCTGAGCGAGCGCATCTGAGGTCAAACAGAGGAAAGACGATGTCCTGCAATGGTTCCGCAACACCGGCGATGCTCGCTTCACCCTGGCCGGTCGGCCGGGAGGCGCAGGCATGACGCGCCCGTTCTGTCTTCTCGATGGCACTCCGGTGTCGCCGGTCGGCCAGGGCACCTGGCACATGGGGGAGGTGCGCGCCGAGCGCGATCGCGAGGTCGCTGCGCTGAAGCTCGGCATCGAGCTGGGCATGACGCTGATCGATACCGCCGAAATGTATGGCGAAGGCGGTGCCGAGACGGTGGTCGGCGAAGCGATTCGCGGCCGTCGTGAACGCGTCTATCTGGTCAGCAAGGTTTATCCGCACAACGCCGGCCGCCGCGGTGCCATCGAGGCCTGCGAGCGTAGCCTGCGGCGGCTGGGCACCGATTGCATCGACCTCTATCTGCTGCACTGGCGCGGCGGCTACCCGCTGGCCGAAACCGTGGAAGCCTTCGAACAGCTGCGTGCGACCGGGCGCATCCGCGCCTGGGGTGTGTCCAACTTCGACGTCGAGGACCTGCTGGAGCTGCCACACGACAGCCGGTGCGCCACCAACCAGGTTCTTTACAACCCGGCCGAGCGCGGTATCGAGTTCGACCTGCTGCCCTGGTGCCAGGCGCACGATATGCCGGTCATGGCCTACTGCCCGCTCGGCCAGGGCGGTGCCTTGCTGCGCAATCCGGCGATCGTGACCGTCGCCCGGCGCCTGGGTGCGCAACCGGCGCAGGTCGCGCTGGCCTGGGCCCTGCGTCAGCCGGGCGTGCGGGTGATTCCCAAGGCCAGCGATCCGCAGCATGTGCGCGCCAATGCCCACGCGGCGCGCCTGCAGTTGAGCGACGAGGATCTGGCCACGATCGACGCCGCGTTCGCCGCGCCGCAGCGCAAGGTGCCGCTGCAAATGGTCTGAGAGCGACGGGCGGTGTGAGTGTTTGCCGGTGCCGGGTGGTCAGCCTAAGACCAATCAACGGCAGGAGGAACACGCATGACGTCCCCTTCACTCGACGGCACCGTGGTGGTGATCACCGGCGCCTCCAGCGGCATCGGCCGCGCCGCGGCTCAGGCTTTCGCCCGGCAGGGCGCGCGCGTTGTCCTGGCGGCGCGCGACCGCCAGGCCCTGGAGGAAGTCGCCGCTGAATGCCGTGGCGAAGGTGCCGACGCCCTGGTGGTGCCGACCGACGTTGGCGTCGCCGACGAGGTCGAGCGGCTGGCCACCGCCGCGGCGGAGTTCGGCCATGGGCGCATCGACGTCTGGATCAACAACGCCGGTATCGGTGCCGTCGGCGCCTTCGACGAAACGCCGCTGGAGGCCCACGAGCAAGTGGTGCAGACCGATCTGCTCGGCTACCTGCGCGGCGCGCATGCGGTACTGCCCTACTTCAAGCAGCAGAGTGCCGGGGTGCTGATCAATACGCTTTCGGTGGGCAGTTGGGTCGCGCAGCCCTATGCCGTGGCCTATTCGGCGAGCAAGTTCGGCCTGCGCGGCCTGACCCAGGCGCTGCGCGGCGAGCTGGTGCAGTGGCCAGGCATTCATGTCTGCGACATCTATCCGGGCGTGGTCGACACGCCAGGCTTTCGTGATGGCGGCAACTACACCGGGCGCGCCCTGGTGCCGCCGCCGCCGCGCTACGATCCGCGGCGTGTCGCCGAAGCCATGGTTCGGCGCGCCTTGCACCCACGTGACACCACGCCGGTGGGGGCCACTGCCAGCCTGCTGCGGCTCGCTCATGCGCTGACTCCGGGCTTCGATCGCCTGAACGGCTTGCTCACCGGGATGGCGCTGCGGCGGGCGAATCAGGCTGCGCGCTCATCCGGCAATCTGTTCGATCCACCGGGCGGGGATCGGCGCATCGATGGCGGCTGGCGCACGGCCGAAGGGCCGGACAAACGCCTGCTGTTGGCTGGCGGCCTGCTGTTCGGCGTGGTCGGGGCGCTGCTGCTGCGCAGGCGACGCTGAGCTCAGCGCGCGCGTGTGGCGGCGCTCACGCCCTCGAGGGTGGCGAACGACGTGTCCTTGGCGGTCAACAGGAAGTCGCGCATGAACGGCGAGTCGAGCATGTCGGCGCGGATTGCCGCGTACAGCGTGGCGAACAGGCCGCGCTCGCCCAGCCGCTTGGCGGTGACGTAGCCGCGCGCGCTGTACTCGTGCAGCGCCCAGTTGGGAACGCAGCACACGCCGCGCCCCGAGGCCACCAGCTGCATCATCATCACGGTCAGCTCGGAGGTGCGGACCTGCGCCGGTTCGACGTCGGCCGGTTCGAGGAAGCGGGTGAAGATGTCCAGCCGGTCACGTTCGACCGGGTAGGTGATCAGCGTTTCGTTGGCCAGGTCCTGCGGCTGGACATAGGCGCGGCCGGCGAGCGGGTGCTGGTTGGCCACCGCCAGCAGGGCTTCGTAGGTGAATAACGGCACGTAGGTGATGCCCGGCAGGTCGACCGGATCGGAGGTGACCACCAGATCCAGGTCGCCGCGTGCCAGCGCCGGCAGCGGCGCGAAGGAAAAGCCCGAGGCCAGGTCCAACTCGACTTCCGGCCAGGCGTCGCGGAACTGGTCGATGGTCGGCATCAGCCACTGGAAACAGCTGTGGCATTCGATCGCCATGTGCAGGCGCCCGGCCGTTCCGCCGGCCAGTCGCGCGAGGTCGCGCTCGGCGCCACGCAACTGGGGCAACAGTGAGTCGGCCAGCTGCAGCAGGCGCAGACCGGCACTGGTGAAGCGCACCGGGCGGGTCTTGCGCACGAACAGTTGCAGGCCGAGCCGTTCCTCGAGCTCCTTGAACTGATGGCTCAGGGCTGACTGCGTCAGGTGTAGCCGCTCGGCAGCCTCGACCAGACTGTCGGTTTCGCGCAGCGCATGAAGCGTTCTCAGGTGACGGATCTCGAGCATAAAGCCTGTCCTTGCTATGCGAGCGAGGCTGCACGCGGTTCTCGGGCCGCCGCGCGGCGCGCGCCTTCATGAATAGAGCTCAACGGGGCTGAAAGTGTGTCGCAGCCTCGGGGCGCTGTCGAGCGCCGCCAGCGTCATGAATGAAATCGAAGTTCATGTTTAGTAAGTTGAGTTTGTTTCAGTTTGGCAGGCGGCCGAGAATTTGCGCATTCATCTGGACGGAATTGGAGTTGGTCATGGTTGTTGCGCATTCCCTCGGCTTTCCTCGCATCGGCAAGGATCGGGAACTGAAAAAGGCTCTGGAAAGCTACTGGAAGGGCGAGCTGGACGAGGCGGGGCTACAGGCGGTGGGTCGCGAGCTGCGCGCCGCACACTGGCAGCTGCAGGCCGAAGCGGGCCTCGATCTGCTGCCGGTCGGCGACTTCGCCTGGTACGACGGCGTGCTGGCCCATTCGCTGATGTTTGGTGTGATCCCCGAGCGCTTCCGCCCGGCCAGTGGCAAGCCAGGCCTGGATACGCTGTTCGCCATGGCCCGGGGCGTTTCCAAGAGCTGCTGCGGGGGGGGCGCGCAAGCACAGGAAATGACCAAGTGGTTCGATACCAACTATCACTACCTGGTGCCCGAGTTCACCGCCGAGCAGCAGTTCGAGCTGTCCTGGGAGCAGCTGTTCGAGGAAGTGGACGAGGCGCTTGCGCTCGGGCATCGGGTCAAGCCGGTGGTCATCGGCCCGCTGACCTATCTGTGGCTGGGCAAGGTACGGGGTGGCGAGGCTTTCGATCGGCTCGAGCTGCTCGAGCGCCTGCTGCCACTGTATGGCCAGCTGTTCGAGCGTCTGGCCGGACAGGGCGTGGAGTGGGTGCAGATCGACGAGCCGATCCTCGCCCTCGACCTGCCGCAGGCCTGGAAGAACGCCTTCGAGCGCGGTTACAACCTGCTGCAGCGGGCGCCGCTGAAGAAACTCGTGGCGACCTATTTCGGTGGTCTGGAAGACAATCTCGGTCTCGCCGCGGGGCTGCCGGTCGACGGGCTGCACATAGACCTGGTCAGAGCGCCGGAACAGTTCCCGCTGATTCTCGACTGGCTGCCGGCCTACAAGGTGCTCTCGCTCGGCGTGGTCAACGGGCGCAACGTCTGGGCCTGCGATCTGGAGCGCACCCTCGCGCTGCTGCGCGAGGCGCATGCCCGGCTGGGTGAGCGCCTGTGGGTAGCGCCGTCGTGCTCGCTGCTGCACAGCCCGGTAGACCTGGCGCGTGAGCAGCATCTGGACGAGGAGCTGCGCAGCTGGCTCGCCTTTGCCGTACAGAAGTGCGAGGAGGTGGCGGTGCTCAAGCAGGCGTTGCTGCAGCCCGACGCTGCCGTGGTGCAGGCGGCCCTGGACCGCAGCCGCCGCGTGCAGGCCAGCCGTGCGGCGTCCAGCCGGATCCATCGCCCGGATGTGCAGGCGCGCCTGCAGGCGATCCAGCCCAGCGACTACCGTCGTGCGTCGGCATTCGCCAGCCGTATCGAGCAGCAGCGCGAGCAGCTGAAGCTGCCGCCGTTCCCCACCACCACGATCGGTTCGTTCCCGCAGACTGCGGCGATTCGCCTGGCACGTCAGGCCTACCGGCAGGGCAAGCTCTCGGCCGGTGATTACACCGAGGCCATGCAAACCGAGATCCGCCATGCCGTCAGCATTCAGGAACAGCTGGGGCTGGACGTGCTGGTGCACGGCGAGGCCGAACGCAACGACATGGTCGAGTATTTCGCCGAGCAGCTCGAAGGCTATGCCTTCACCCGCTTCGGCTGGGTGCAGAGCTACGGCTCGCGCTGCGTCAAACCGGCGATCATCTACGGTGACCTGAGCCGCCCGGCGCCGATGACGGTGGACTGGATCCGCTACGCCCAGCAGCAGACCAGCAAGGTCATGAAGGGCATGCTGACCGGCCCGGTGACCATGCTGATGTGGTCGTTCCCGCGCGAGGATGTCAGCCGCGAAGTGCAGGCCCGACAACTGGCGCTGGCGATCCGTGACGAGGTCTGCGACCTGGAAGCGGCGGGCATTCGTATCGTGCAGATCGACGAAGCGGCATTCCGCGAAGGTCTGCCGCTGCGCCGGGCGCAATGGCAGGGCTACCTGGACTGGGCGGTGAATGCCTTCCGCCTCTGCTCCAGCGGGGTAGGCGACCGCACGCAGATTCACACGCACATGTGCTATAGCGAGTTCAACGACGTGATCGAGTCGATCGCCGCGATGGATGCCGACGTGATCACCATCGAGACCTCGCGCTCGCAGATGGAGCTGCTTGAAGCGTTTCGCGCCTTCGACTACCCCAACGACATCGGCCCGGGCGTCTACGACATCCATTCACCGCGCGTCCCGGACGTTGGCGAGATGGTCGCCCTGCTGGAGAAGGCGGCCGAGCGGATTCCTGCCGAGCGGCTGTGGGTCAATCCCGACTGCGGGCTGAAGACGCGCGGCTGGCCGGAAACCGAAGCGGCGCTGGTCAACATGGTCGCCGCAGCGCGTCAGCTGCGCGGGCGGCTGGCCGGCGCGGCGGCCTGAAACGCGCCGCGCGTCAGGCGCGCAGGCTCTGATCGAAGCTGACCAGATGCGCCGCGGTCTGGCTGTCCAGGTAATGCTGCAGCCGATCGCGGCCACTTCGGTCGATCGACAAACCCAGCTTGCTGCGCCGCCAGAGAATGTCCTCGGCGGTCTGCGCCCATTCTTCGGCCATCAGATAGTCGACTTCGTGCGCATGCAGGCCGGCGCCGAAGTGCTCGCCCAGATCCTGCACACCATCGATTCCCTTGAGCAGCAGCCAGCTGCGACTGCCGTAGCTGCTCGCCCAGCGCTCGGCCAGGCGCTCGTCGAGCCAGGCGTGGCTCAGGCACAGCGCTTCGGTCAGCTCGCGTACGTTGCGCATGTCCTCGCCGCCGGGCAGCGGCGCATGGCGGGTCCAGGCCGGCTGCATGTGCGGGAACCAGGGCGCGAGTTCGGCGAGCGCCGCTTCGGCCAGCTTGCGATAGGTGGTCAGCTTGCCGCCGAACACGGACAGCAGTGGCGCGTCGTGCGACTGACGCGAGAGCTCAAGGGTGTAGTCACGGGTAATCGCCGCCGGTTCGCTCGACTCGTCATCGCACAGCGGACGTACCCCGGCATAGCTATGGCAGATGTCGGTGCGCTGCAGCGGGCGCTTGAAATGCTCGTTCACCACAGCCAGGAGGTAGTCGATCTCCTGCTCGGTGACGCGAACCTGTGACGGGTCGCCGTGGTATTCGCGGTCGGTGGT
The DNA here is from genome assembly GCF_057738225.1 of Stutzerimonas sp. CXK-1. Taxonomy (NCBI): domain Bacteria; kingdom Pseudomonadati; phylum Pseudomonadota; class Gammaproteobacteria; order Pseudomonadales; family Pseudomonadaceae; genus Stutzerimonas; species Stutzerimonas sp. CXK-1. Next base: position 1,213,444 of record NZ_CM173217.1, read on the forward strand.
ACCGATCAGGCTGAAGCGGTCCAGATAGGGAATCACGAACACCACGCGGCGATCGCGGTTCTGCAGGACGTAGGCATGCTCGCCGTCGTACAGCCGGGGCACGATCAGGTGGCTGCCCTGAATCAGACGGATGCCATGCGGCGATGGCAGCCGCAGGTCGTCTTCGATGAACTGCGCGACCCAGGGGCCGGTGGCGTTGACCAGGGCTCGGGCGCGAATCGAATAGCGGCTGCCATCGGCGCGCTCCAGGTGCAGGTGCCAGAGCCCCTTGCTGCTGCGTGCGCTGACGCAGCGGGTGCGGCTGTGCACGTGGGCGCCGTGCTCGCGGGCGGCAATCGCATTGACGACCACCAGTCGTGCGTCGTCCACCCAGCAATCGGAGTATTCGAAACCATGGTCGAGTTCCGGCTTGAGCGGGCTGTCGGCGCCGAACCGCAGGCTGCGTGAAGCGGCCAGTCGCTCGCGCTTGCCCAGATGATCGTAGAGAAACAGGCCGGTGCGGATCAGCCAGGAGGGGCGCAGGTGCGGGCGATAGGGCAGGATGAAACGCAGCGGCGTGACCAGATGCGGGGCCTTGGCGAGCAGCACCTCGCGTTCGGCCAGTGCCTCGCGCACCAGGCGCAGCTCATAGTGTTCGAGATAGCGCAGCCCGCCATGCACCAGCTTGCTGCTCGCCGACGACGTGTGCTGCGCCAGGTCGCCCTGTTCGCAGAGAAACACGGCCAGCCCGCGGCCCGCGGCATCGGCGGCGATCCCGACGCCATTGATGCCTGCGCCAATCACGGCCAGGTCGTAGACCTCGGCTACCGGTGCGAGGAGCTTGTGCTGCATGGTCCGTCTCCTTTGTGTCCGATGGCCATGGCCATGGCCGGGCAACGCGGCGCCGATGCCGGCTCGACGCGGCTGGGCCCAACGCCTAAGGTAGCGGCATTTGACCTGATGGATCATTACAGAACATGACACCGGCGATCGACCTGTTGAAAAAGAACCGCGCCGAGCACCGCGTGCACAGCTATCAGCATGACCCCAAGTCCGCGTCCTATGGTCTGGAAGCCGCTGAAAAGCTGGGCCTGGATCCGGCGCGGGTATTCAAGACGCTGCTTGCCAGCACGGAGCGCAACGAGCTGGTGGTGGCCGTGGTGCCGGTGGCCGGCACGCTCGACCTGAAGGCGTTGGCGCAGGCGGCGGGCGCGAAGAAGATGGAGATGGCCGACCCGGCGGCGGCCCAGCGGGCGACCGGCTATCTGGTTGGCGGCATCAGCCCGCTGGGGCAGAAGAAGCGCCTGCGTACCTTCATCGATGTTTCGGCGCGCGCGCACCCGACGGTCTATGTCAGCGCCGGGCGCCGTGGTCTGGAAGTGGAGCTGGCCGCCGAGGTGCTGGCCGAGCACACCGCGGCCAGCTTCGCCGACATCGGCCGTAGCTGAGCATGGCTCAGAGCGGCGGCAGCTGCTCGCTCAGGTCGGTCGCATAGATGCCGGGAATGTGCAGGTCGCTCTGCACCAGTTGCTGGCCTTCCATCTGCGGCTGGGTTACCCAGGTCAGGATGTCGTAGTAGCGGCGGATGTTGGCGACGAAGTGCACCGGCTCACCGCCACGGGCATAGCCGTAGCGGGTCTTGCTGTACCACTGCTTCTGCGCCAGGCGCGGCAGCATCTGTTTGACGTCGAGCCATTTGTCGGGGTTCAGCCCCTCGGCTTCGGCGAGCTTGCGGGCATCTTCCAGATGGCCGGCGCCGACATTGTAGGCCGCCAGGGCAAACCAGGTGCGGTCGGGCTCCTGGATGCTCTCGGGCAGGTTGTCGCGCACCTTCAGCAGATACTTGCCGCCGCCGCGAATGCTCTGCATCGGGTCAAGGCGGTTGGTCACACCCATTGCCTTGGCCGTGCGCAGCGTCAGCATCATCAGGCCGCGCACCCCGGTCTTGGAGGTGGCCTCGGGCTGCCAGTGCGACTCCTGATAGCCGATCGCCGCGAGCAGGCGCCAGTCGATGCCGACTTCCCGGGCAGTTTCGCGAAAGGTCTTTTCGTAGCGCGGCAGGCGTTGTTGCAGGTGCTTGGCAAAGGCATAGGCACCGACGTAGCCGAGCACGTCGACATGGCCGTAGTAGCGTTCACGCAGACGCTGCAGCGTACCGTTGCGCTTGGCCTTGTCGATGAAGCTGTTGGCCGCCTGCAGCAGGCTGTCGTCCTCGCCCTTGCCGAATACCCAGGCCAGGCTGTTCGGCTCGCCGACGTCGAAGCCGGTGCGGATGTTGGTGAAGTAGACCTGATTCATCGACAGCTCGTTGGACTCGACCAGGGTCAGGTCGAGCTGGCCCTCGTCGACCATGCGCAGCAGGTCGACGACTTCCACGGCGTCGGACTCTTCGTAGCGCAGCTCCGGCAGCTGGGCCTGCATGGCGGCGAGCTTCTCGGCCTGGCTGCTGCCCTTGAGCACCATGATGCGCTTGCCGACCAGGTCTTCGGCTCGCGTCGGGCGGCGCTGGCCGTTGCGGTAGACCACCTGGGTGGTGACATCCAGATACGGGTGGGTGAAACGGGCCAGGTGCTGGCGGCCTTCGGTGGCGGTTAGGCCGGCGGCGGCCAGCGACGGGCCGCCGGGGCGGTTGAGGCGGGTAAAGATGTCTTCGAGGTTGTCGGCGGTTTCGATCTGCAGCTCGACGCCCAGGTCGTCGGCGAAGCGCTTGACCAGTTCGTACTCGAAGCCGGCTTCGCCGTTGCGGTCCTGGAAGTAGGTGGCGGGACTGTTGCGGGTGATCACGCGCAGCACGCCTTCCTCCCGAACGCGCTCCAGATCGCTGGGCTTTTCGGCGCAGCTTCCGAGCATCAGGAGGATTCCGGTCGCCAGCAGCCAGGAGGCCCAGCGGTTGCGGAACGCGGTTTGAGCAAACATCGGCGCAGTATACGCAAAGGCGATCGGCCACCATATCTGGACAGCCGGGCGCGCGTCTGCTAGCGCAGGCGGCCGGCAAGGCGCGCGGCGCTGCCGGAGCGGCGACAATTCCCGCCTGTGGCGGGGTGCGGCGGTCCTGGCTGCGGATAGGCGCATGCGGCGAAGCGTGACGCGCACCTCGTAACCGGAGGTGACGGTGGCTTTGCCTGGCAGTGTTTCGCCTTGTCCGCCCCGGGCCGAGTGGCGACAATCGCGCCCGTCCATCCGGCAGGCGGCATGCGCGAACAATGAGCGGCGAGCAACTCAAACCCTGGTACGTCTATCTGGTCCGCGCGGCTAACGGAGCGCTTTATTGCGGCATCAGCGATGATGCCGAGCGTCGCTTCGCCGCCCATCGGCAAGGCCGGGGGGCGCGTTTCTTTCGTTCGAGCCCGGCCGTTGCCCTTGTCTACACCGAGCGCTGTGCGAGCAAGGGCGAAGCCCTGCGCCGCGAACTGGCGATCAAGCGGCTGACCAAGGCGGCCAAGGAAGCACTGGCCCGGCCGGCTTCGTCCGGTGAATGCCCGGGCAATCAGCACAACGGCTAGGCTCGTTCGGACCTGGCGGCTAAGCTCTGACGACTCATCCATCGGCGGAGCCGGCCATGCACGAACTCATCCTGCACCACTATCCCACCTCGCCATTCGCCGAGAAGGCGCGTCTTCTGCTGGGCTTCAAGCAGTTGTCGTGGCGCTCGGTAACCATTCCGCCGGTGATGCCAAAGCCGGACCTGACCGCTCTGACCGGCGGTTATCGGCGCACGCCGGTGCTGCAGATCGGCGCGGATATCTATTGCGACACCGCTCTGATCGCGCGTCGCCTCGAAGCGGAAAAGGCCACGCCGGCACTGTTCCCCGAAGGCCAGGAGTTCGTTGTCGCGGCGCTGGCGCAGTGGGCTGACTCGGTGCTGTTCCTCAACGCGGTGAGCCTGATGTTCCAGCCGGCCTCCCTGGCGCTGCGCTTTGCCGAGGTGCCCAAGGCCTTTGCCGAGGCGTTCAGCAAGGATCGTGCGCAGCTGTTCAGCAGTGGTTCGGTGAGCCGGATCCCGCTGGAGCAGGCAAAGAACGACTGGCCGACCTTCATGGCCCGGCTGCAGCAGCAACTGGCGCGCGAGGAAGGCGAATTCCTGTTCGGCTCGGCGCCGTCGCTGGCGGATTTCGCCGTTGCGCACTGCCTGTGGTTCCTGCGCGCTACGCCGGTGACCTCGGTGCTGGTCGACGAGCATGCGGACGTCGTCAGCTGGCTGGACAAGGTGCTGGCGGTCGGTCACGGCTCGTTCAGCGAGATGTCTTCGGCCGAGGCCGTCGACGTGGCGGCAGCGGCCGAGCCGGCTGCACTGCCCGAGCAGGCGTTCAGCGAGCCCAATGGGTTCACCCTGGGCCAGCAGGTGGCCGTGGCGCCGGTCGATTATGGGGTCGACCCGGTCGAAGGCGAGCTGGTGTTCGCCGGGGACGAAGAGATCATCGTGCGGCGGGAGGACCCGCGGGCCGGGCAGGTGCAGGTGCATTTCCCCCGCGTCGGCTATCGGCTGGAGGCGCGCTGACACCCGGCGAGGCCGCCTGCTGCCGGCTGCGTTGTGCCGCGAGCTGACGGAAATAGGCGAGGCGCTCGTAGCACAGCGTCAGCTCGCCGCCGATGCGGTTGAACCAGGCGTCCGGTGCGCCGCAGCTGGTCAGACGCAAGACCAGGTCGCGTGGCAGTTCGAAGGTCTCGCTGGCCCGGCGCGCGACCGCTTCGAGCTCGCCTGACGCCCGCACCTTGGCCAACAGCTCGGCGCCGCCGGTCATATGCCCGGGCGGCGGGTCGTAGATCACCGTGATGCGATGGCGTACCGGCTCATCGACCGGCCGCCGATAGTAGTCGCGAAACCACGCGACCGCCTGCGCGACCTGCTGGTATTCGTCCGGGCAATACAGGGCCCGGTCGATCGGCAGGCCGCTGATCTCCAGCACCCATTCGAGCCGATCCGGGTCGCTGCCATAGGCGAGGCAGGCGATGTTGTAGAAGCGCTGCGCGTCCAGGGCGTGGCTGTCCCACAGCGGAACTTCGTCCGCGCTGCCCTTGGCGTTCTGCCACTCCAGGCGCCAGTAGTCGGCGACATCCATCAGCTTGTTGTAGAAATCGGCCTCGTGCTGCTCGCGTTGCAACAGAAACAGCCCCATGAACCCGAGCTGGTCGGCGGCGTCCTCCTCGCGGCCGAGGACCGGAATCTGCAGCTCGCTGATCAGCAGATGTCCCATCTCGTGCATCAGGGTGAATTCGGCGTTGGCCACGGTGAAGCGCACCTCGTCGGCTTCGCTCGCCTGGCCTGCGCTGCAGAACAGCCAGCCCGTCGCCAGCAACAGGACAGCCAGCGGGCGCCTCATGGAATGGCGTCCAGGTCGTGGTGGCCGAACGGTGCCGGGCGCCTGGGCCAGTCGAGCGCCAGCTGATCGAAGGCCTTGGCCAGGAGGCTGGCGACCAGCAGGTCGCGTAGCCAGCGGTGGTCGGCGGGTATCACGTACCAGGGCGCGGCGTGGCTGTCGCTTTCGATCAGCACCTGCGCCCATTCGGCCTGGCGCGCGGCAAAGCTGCGATGGCCGAGCAGGTCGCCGGGGCTGAGCTTCCAGCGCTTGTCGGGCGCATCCAGCCGACGGTGCAAGCGGCGCTTCTGCTCGGCATGGGAAATCTGCAGATAGCACTTGAGTGGGCGGATGGCTGCGGTTGCCAGCTGCCGTTCGAAGTGCCGCACTTGCTCCAGGCGCAGCGGTACGTCCTCGGCGCGGCACAGGCCGTCACGGCGGTCGCTGACCAGGCTCTCGTAGTAGCTGCGGTTGAAGACGCCGAGTTGCCCGGGCGTCGGCAGTGCGTGGCGATAGCGCCAGAGAAAGCCACGGGCCTGTTCGTCCGGCGTCGGTGGCTGAAAGCCCGTGACCTTCAGGGCGATCGGGTCGAGTCCGGCCAGCACCCGCCGGATCACGCCGTTCTTGCCGGCACAATCGGGCCCCTGCAGGACCAACAGCAGGGCGTCCCGACGATTGGCCCAGAGCATGGTCTGCTGTTCGCGCAGCCAGGGTTTTAGCCGGGCGAGCCGTTCGAGTGCCTGCTCACGGTCGAGGCCGAAGCGGCGTGCCGGATCGCCGGCGAACGGTGCCGCCGGGTCCAGCCGGCAGGCGTCGAGCACGTCATCGGGCAGGCGCGCCACGGGCGATCTATTCCTTGCGCCGCTTGAGCTGATCCTTCAGCTGAGTGGGCAGCTGGCGAATGATCAGCATGTCGCGGGCCTCGTCGTACTCGATCTTGGAGCCCAGCAGGTGCGACTCGAAGCTGATCGACAGCCCCTCGGCGCGCCCGGTGAAACGACGGAACTGGTTGAGGGTGCGCTTGTCCGGCGGGATCTCTGGCGACAGGCCGTAATCCTTGTTGCGGATGTGCTCGTAGAAGGCCCGTGGGCGCTCCTCGTCGATCACGCCGGACAGTTCCTCGAGCGTCATCGGCTCACCGAGCCGGGCCTGGGCGCTGGCGTAGTCCACCAGCGCGCTGGTCTTTTCGCGCGCCTGTTCCTCCGGCAGGTCTTCGCTTTCGACGTAGTCGCTGAAGGCCTTGAGCAGGGTGCGGGTCTCGCTCGGGGCGTCGACGCCTTCCTGGCAACCGATGAAGTCGCGGAAGTATTCCGAGACCTTCTTGCCGTTCTTGCCCTTGATGAAGGAGATGTACTGCTTTGACTGCTGGTTGTTTCGCCATTCGGAGATATTGATCCGCGCGGCGAGATGCAGTTGCCCGAGGTCCAGGTGCTTGGCTGGTGCCACGTCCAGCGCGTCGGTGACGGTCACTCCTTCGCTGTGGTGCAGCAGCGCGATGGCCAGGTAGTCGGTCATGCCCTGCTGATAATGGGCGAACAGCACGTGGCCGCCAGTGGACAGGTTCGACTCGTCCATCAGCTTCTGCAGATGCTCGACCGCCTGCCGGCTGAAGGCAGTGAAGTCCTGGGCGCCGTCCAGGTACTGGGCCAGCCAGCCGCTGAACGGATAGGCGCCGGACTCCTCGTGGAACAGCCCCCAGGCCTTGCCCTGCTTGGCGTTGTAGCTCTCGTTGAGGTCGGCAAGCAGGTTCTCCATCGCCTGCGACTCGCCGAGCTCGCTATCGCGGGCATGCAGGGTCGAGGCTGAGCCGTCGGGTTTCTTGTCGATCAGGTGGACGATGCAATGGCGGATCGGCATGGTGATCTCATGTTGGGCAAATCAGATGCGGGCAGTTTAACCGAGCTGACCGGCGGCGGATGAGTGTTCCCTGGCCGGGATGTCCGAGTAGACTGGTCGTCTTTTTCTCAGGAAAACGATCATGGCAATGAACTGGCGTACGTGCGGCTGGTTGCTGCTCGGGGCTTCCCTGATTCTGGCGATCTCGCTTGGCGTGAGGCATGGCTTTGGCCTGTTTCTGGCGCCGATGAGCGCCGAGTTTGGCTGGGGGCGGGAAACGTTCGCCTTCGCCATCGCCCTGCAGAACCTGGTCTGGGGACTGGTGCAGCCGTTCACCGGCGCGGCAGCCGATCGCTTCGGTGTAGCGCGCACCGTGCTGATCGGGGGGCTGCTCTACGCGGCGGGCCTGGCGCTGATGGCGGCGGCCGATACTCCGGCCTCGCTGAGCCTCAGCGCAGGCGTGCTGATCGGCCTGGGGCTTTCCGGTACATCGTTCTCGGTGATTCTCGGTGCGGTCGGCCGCGCCGTACCGGCCGAGCAGCGCAGCATGGCCATGGGTATCGCCAGTGCAGCCGGCTCCTTCGGGCAGTTCGTCATGCTGCCGGGGAGCCTCGGCCTGATCCAGTGGCTGGGCTGGTCTACCGCCTTGCTCGCGCTCGGCATGCTGGTGGCATTGATCGTGCCTCTGGCAGCGATGATGCGCGGCCAGCGTGAGGCCCCGGCAGCGCCCGGTGCGCAACAGTCGCTTGGCGAGGCTTTGCGCGAAGCGGCTGGGCACTCGGGCTTTCGCCTGCTGGCGCTGGGCTTTTTCGTCTGCGGCTTTCAGGTGGTGTTCATCGGCGTGCACCTGCCTGCGTATCTGGTCGACAACCACTTGCCGGCGCAGGTCGGCACTACCGTGCTGGCGCTTGTCGGGCTGTTCAACGTGGTTGGCACCTACACCGCCGGCTGGCTGGGCAGCTGCTATTCCAAGCCTCGGCTGCTTGCCGGCCTGTACCTGATTCGCGCGGTGGTGATCAGCCTGTTCCTGCTGGCGCCGCTGACGGAGTGGTCGGCCTATGCTTTCGGTATCGCCATGGGGCTGCTATGGCTGTCGACCGTGCCGCTGACCAACGGCACGGTGGCGACGCTGTTCGGGGTGCGCAACCTGTCCATGCTCGGCGGCATCGCATTTCTGTTCCATCAGTTGGGGTCGTTCTTCGGCGGTTGGCTTGGTGGCTGGCTGTATGACCGCACCGGCAGCTACGACCTCGTCTGGCAGATCGCGATTGCGCTGAGCCTGATGGCGACGCTGCTCAACTGGCCGATACGTGAGCAGCCGGTGGCCCGCCTGCGCGAGCCGGAGCTGGCGTCGTGAGGCTGTTCTGGCCGCTGCTGGCCGCGGCCCTGGCCTTGTTGGCGCTGCTGGCCTGGTGGGGTTGGCAGCGTGGCGGCTTGGCGCTACTGCAGTTGGGACTCGGTACTTGCTGAGCAGTTCGTCGCCATTGGGCGAAAAACGCGTCAGGACGGGAATCAATCGGGGTTCATGGGCTCCAACAAGCGAGACGGGCAGCGGAGCTGTCGTCGAATCGTAACCGAAGCCATGTAAAAAGCTGCCGAGCAGTTTTTTGGAGCCAGAAATGTCCACCCTCACCGAACTCGCCCAACACATCGCCAAGCTCTACCCGCTGCAGGACAAGCAGGCCGGCAAGCGCTACCGCGTGGTAGGCGAGCTGGCCGGCATGACCGAACTCGAAGAGATCAACGGCGAGCCGCGTTACATCCAGACCCTGGCGCTGAAAAACCCTCAGCGCTGGGAAATCGCCGTCTGATCGTCAGCTTCGCTCGACGTCAGCCTTCGGCGCGCGCGTGCGGCTGGCGAGCCACGCTGCCCGGCGGCCTGCATCGAGATAGCTCCAGGCCACGAAACGGCTACGCTTCTGGCCCTGGGCCATGTCGACCACGCGAACGTCCCGAGCGCCCAGCTTGTTCAGGCGGGTCGCCAGCGGCTCGACATTGCCGCCCTTCGAGACGAGCGTACTGAACCACAACACCTGATCGGCAAAGGCCCGGCTCTCGTCGGCGAGCCGGGCGATGAACGCCGCTTCGCCGCCTTCGCACCAGAGCTCTGCCGCCTGACCTCCGAAGTTCAGCACCGGCAGTTTGCGCTTGGGATCGAGTTTGCCGAGATTGCGCCATTTGCGCCGGCTACCGCTGCTGGCTTCGGCCGCCGAGGCGTGGAACGGCGGGTTGCAGAGCGTCGCCTCGAACCGATCGCCGGCGGCGAGCAGCCCGGTGAAAATCCGCTTGGGCTCGGCCTGGCGGCGCAGCGCGACTGCCCCGGTGAGCCGATTGGCGCGGATGATGTTGTCCGCCGATGCCAGCGCCGTGGCATCGATGTCCGAGCCGGTGAAGCGCCAGCCATATTCACGATGACCGATCAGCGGAAAGATGCAGTTGGCGCCGGTGCCGACATCCAGCAGGCGAATGAATTTGCCACGCGGTATGTCGCCGCCGTTGTCTTCGGCCAGCAGATCGGCCAGGCCGTGGAGATAGTCCGCCCGTCCCGGTACCGGCGGGCAGAGATAGCCGGGCGGTATATCCCAGTGTTCGATGCCATAGAACAGCCGCAGCAGCGCTCGATTGAACACCTTGACCGCTTCCGGATCGGCAAAGTCGATGCTCGGTTTGCCGTAGGGGTTGAGAATGACGTAGTCGCCCAGTGGCGGGCAGGCGGCGATCAGGCGGGCAAAGTCATAGCGGCCGCTGTGGCGGTTACGCGGATGCAGGGCGGCCTTGCTGGTCGGGCGGGGTGATTTGCTGGCAGGCATGGGCGTCGGCGGTACGGAGCGGGCGGCTATTGTCCCATATGTCCGACGACTGTCGACGCCCGCCTGCGGCGTCTCGAGGCTAGCGAACGCGCGGCACCATGAGCATCCACAGCAGCCCCCAGAGCAGCGCACCGGCGCCGAGCCAGAAGGCGCTGTGCAGGCTACCGCCCTGACCGACCCAGAGGCTGGTCAGCCAGGGGGCCGCCAGTTGGGTGAGGCTATAGAGTGCAATCAGGGCCGCCGACAGGCGCGGCCCCTGATGAGGATGCAGTGTGCGGGCCAGGCGCTGGGTCAGCAGCACCGTGCCGAGGAAGGTCCCGCCGACCAGCACCGCGCAGAGCAGGATGCCGAGAGCGCCGGGCAGCAACAGGGCGGCGAGCACGCCGATCAGCTGGGCCAGATAACTCAGCCTGAGCGCGATGTCGTCGCCCAGCCGTACGCCCAGTCGATTCCATAGCCAGGGTGAGGGTAGGGTGGCGACGGCGACCACCAGCCAGCTGCTGTCGATCAGAAAGTCGCCCGGTTCGACCTGCAGGCGCGCAACCATCGGCAGAAAGGTCATCGGCAGGATGTAGCCCATGCCGGCGCCGGCATAGGAGAGAAACAGCGGCGTGCTCGAACGATCGAGCAGGCGACCGCTGGGGCTCGCATGGCTGGCCGGTTGGGGCGCCTGGTCGGGCATGTCCAGCCGCGCCAGCTGTCGCCAGCCCCACCAGGCCAGCGGCACCGACAGCACCGCGGCCGGCCACCAGCGATCGGCGCCGGACAGCAGGCCATCGCTCAGGCTGACCAGCAGGCTGGAGAGGATCAGGCCGACGCAGACCCCGAGATACACCAGGCCGCTGGACGAGGCGCGCTGCTGGCGCGCCAGCCATTCGAGAATGAGTGAAGGGCCCTGTACGAACACCAGGCCGTTGGCGATCCCGTTGGCCAGCCGCAGGGCGGCCAGGGCGTCGGCCGAGTCGGCCTGGGTCTGCAACAAGCTGCTCAACACGTGCAGCAGCAGAGCCCAGGGCAGCGAGCGGCGGATCTGCGCGACGCTGTGCCAGCGCAGCGCGAGCAACGCACCGATCAGATAGCCCAGATAGTTCCAGCTGGCGATGCTGGCGCCCTGCTGGATCGTCAGCAGGCCGTCCTCGACGAGCCAGGGCAGCAGCGGGGTATAGACGAAACGGCCGAGGCCGTGCACGACGAGCAGCAGGATGGCCCCGGCAAGCAGCACCGGGAAAAGAGCAGGGCGTTGAGACATCGTTCGTTCTTATCCGTTTTTCGGCCGAGCTTACCGCGTGCCCGGGCCCAGCGGCCATGCCACTTTCGCGGTGCGCGGCCTTAGAACGGGAACAACAGCGGTATCAGCCCCACTGCGAGCAACAGCACGAGGAGGGTGAAGGGCACGCCGACCCGGACGAAGTCGGCAAAGCGATAGCCGCCCGGGTTGAGCACCAGGGTATTCACTGGTGATGAAATGGGCGTCATGAAGGCTGCCGAGGCCGCCAGCGCCACGGTCATCGCGAAGGGGTAAGGCGAGGCCCCCAGGTGCTCGGCAGTAGAGATGGCCACGGGCGCCATCAGCACCGCCGTCGCCGTGTTGGATATGAACAGGCCGGTCAGCGCGGTGATGATGAACAGGCAGGCGAGCAGTGCCAGCGGGCCTGCATCGCCGAACAGGCCAATCAGACCGTCGACCGCCAGGGCGATGCCGCCGGTCTTCTGCAGCGCCAGCGCAAAGGGCAGCATGCCAACGATCAACACCAGGCTCTGCCAGTGAATGGCCTTGTAGGCGCTGTCCATGTCGATGCAGCGGAACAGGCCCATCAGCAGGCAACCGATGAGCGCGCAGAGCACGTTGGGCAGCGTGCCGCTGACCATCAGGCCCACCATCACCGCGACCGCAAGCAGGGCGAACGGCGCCTGCCGCGCCGCCGGCGCGACGTCGTCGACCTCTGCCGGCAGGCTGAGCACGAGAAAGTCGCGGCTCAGCCCCTGCAGGCGATGGATGTGCTTCCAGCTGCCGGCCACCAGCAGGGTGTCGGCCGCCTTGAGCTTCTCGTCCACCAGCAGACCGTCCAGCGCCCGCTGCTGGCGGCGCAGCCCCACGACGTTGAGCTTGTGACGGCTGCGAAAGCCGAGCTCCTGAATGGTCTTGCCCGGCAGACGCGAGTCAGGAGGCAGAGCCACTTCGGCGAGGCCAAGTTCCTGGGCATGGTCGCGGTAGTAGGAGTTCGACAGATGCAGCGGCTCCAACCCTAGTTCGTCAAAGGCGCCGAGCAAACCGATGGCGGGGCTGGCGATATCGGCCAGCAGCACGTCGCCGACGAGCAGTTCGGTGTTGCCGGTGGCCATCAACAGCAGTCGGCGAAAGCGATGCTGGCGCTCGATCGCGATGACGTTGATGCCGTACTGCTTGCGCAATTCGAGGCCGTCGAGGATGCGATTGGCCAGCACCGAGCCTGGCCGCACCCGCAGACGGCGTTCGCGCTCGGCCAGGTGATAGGCGTCGCAGAGATCGGCGAGCGACAGGCGCGGCGTGGCCGCACGTTGCTGGCCCGGCCGGTCCAGCCAGCGTCGGGCCAGCAACATGTACACGATGCCGAGCGCCAGCACCGCCAGCCCCAGAGGAGTGAAGGAAAAGAAGCCGAAGCCCTCCAGGCCAGCACGACGCAGTTCGCTGTTGACCACCAGGTTGGGCGGCGTGGCCACCAGCGTGAGCATGCCGCTGATCAGGCCGGCGAAGGCCAGCGGCATCATCAGGCGATTGGCTGCCGACTGCGTGCGTGCGGCGATCCCCAGCACCACGGGGATGAAGATCGCGACCACGCCCGTGGAACTCATCACCGAACCGAGCCCGGCGACGGCGAGCATCAGCAGGACCAGCAGACGGGCCTCGCTGCTGCCGGCGCTGCGCACCAGCCAGGCGCCCAGGCGATAGGCGATGCCGGTGCGCACCAGGCCATCGCCGATCACGAATAGCGCGGCGATCAGCACCACGCTCGGGTCGCTGAAACCGGCCAGTGCCTCGTTGACCGAAAGCACGCCGGACAGCGGCAGGGCGATCATGGCCAGCAGCGCCACCACATCCATGCGCGGTCGATTCAGAACGAACAGGATGACGCAGGTGGCGAGCAGGACGAGGACCAGTAGCAGATCGCCGTTCATGGCTCAGGGGTAGCCGAGCAGGGCCTTGATCTGTGCCAGATTGGCTTCGACCCAGCTCCGATCGATCGGCCCCCAGTCGCGGATCTCGTAGTGTCCGGCGTTGTGTCGCTCGCCGGCGTCCTGGTGGAACCGGCAGTCGATATCCAGTTCCGCCAGGGCGGCGAGCGTGTCCTGCGCGGTACGCCGCGGCATGCCGGTCGCCTCGGTCAGCGCCGGTACGCTGGTCGCCGTGCCGCTGTCGATCAGCCAGGCGACGTAGAGACGGCGGTAGAAGCTCGTACGAGTCTTGCTGACGGTCATGATCGTGTCCCTGGCCGGTTGACGCTCAACTCAGCAACAGCATGCCGATGTAGGTCGCCGCGCCGGCGGTATAGCCGAGGAAGGCCAGCAGGCTGACACGCTTGAGATACCAGATAAAGCTGATCTTCTCCATGCCCATGGCGGCCACACCGGCGGCCGAGCCGATGATCAGGCTGCTACCGCCGGTACCGGCACAGTAGGCCAACAGCTCCCAGAAGGTGCCGTCGACGACGAACTGACTCAGCCAGCCGGTTTCATGCGGCGCAGCGGCTGCGAGTATTTGCGGGCTGACCAGCGGGTACATCTTCATCGCGCCGGCCACCAGCGGCACGTTGTCCACCACTGCCGAGAGCAGACCGATCGCGTAGTTGATGGCATAGACGTTGCCCAGCGATTCGCGCAGCAGGGTAGCGACCTGGGTCAGATGGCCGGCGGTCGCCAGGCTGGAGACGGCGAGCAGGATGCCGAGGAAGAACAGTACGCTCGGGGTATCGACCTTGCGCAAGACGCCGACCACCGACAGCGGATGCTTGTCTTCGGCGTTCTTCTTGCGGTGCACGATTTCGGTCGCTACCCAGAGCACGCCCAGGCCGAACAGGATGCCCATGTACGGCGGCAGATGAGTGACGGTCTTGAATACCGGCACGAAGAGCAGTGAGCCCAGGCCCAGCGCCAGAACTAGGTTGCGCTCGAAGGCGGTGGTCGACGGTGGCTGCTTCTCGGCCAGGTGCGCGCGCGGGCGCGGGCGCGGGGCCTCGCCGCGCAGGCTGAAAGTGAGGATCAGCAGGGGCACCAGCAGGCAGATCAGGCTCGGCAGGAACAGCCCGGTAATCACCCCGGTCGCCGAGATCTGCGTGCCGATCCAAAGCATGGTGGTGGTGACGTCACCGATCGGCGACCAGGCGCCGCCGGCGTTGGCGGCAATCACCACGACGCCGACATACAGCCAGCGCTCGGGGCGGCCGCGGATCAGCTTGCGCAGTAGCGAGACCATGACGATCGTGGTCGTCAGGTTGTCGAGCACGGCGGACAGGAAAAAGGTGATCAGGCCGATGATCCACAGCAGATTGACGCGCTTGCGGGTCTGGATGCGGTCGGTGATGACCTTGAAGCCTTCGTGCGAATCGATGAGCTCGACGATGGTCATGGCGCCGAGCAGGAAGAACAGGATCTCGGAGACCTCGCCCAGGTGGTGGCGCAGGGCTTCGACGACTACCACCGACGAATCGGCCGGGTCATGGCTGCCGTGCTCGAGCAGCGGCAGGATCTGGTCCGCTCCCAGTACCAGTACGGTCCAGGTAAGAACGGCGGTGAGGATGGCGGCCGCGGCCTTGTCGATCTTCAGGGGGTGTTCGAAGGCTATGCACAGATAGCCGATGACGAACACTACTGCCATGAGCACATACATCGGTGGGTCTCCATTTCCAAGAACCGGCTCGAGCGTTTCACTCGATGCTGGCAGACCTGCGGCCGATGGCTGGCTGGCGAAACAAGTCGGAACCGATGGTTGCGGGCCGGGGCCGGCGAAAACGGTTATGGAGTCAGCGACGTCTAAGAGGCGTTGTCGTTGAGTCGGAGCTCATTTCAGGTTGCCGAGCGGCTGTGCATGCCGTGCGTCTACCAGATGCAATAGGGTGTTTCGGGTGCGGCGGCATAGTGTAACAGCCGGAGCGGCTGTTACTTGTCATCGATCAAGACCGCCGTGTTTGCCAGGCGAGCCCCGGCGGAGGGCTCGCCCGTGCGAGGTCACAGGCTGGCGATACGCGCGCGCTGCTCGACCAGCTTGGCACGCGCCTGCTCGGCCTCGGCCAGCTTGGCGCGCTCCTTGTCGATGACCTGCGGCGGCGCCTTGTCGACGAAGCCGGCGTTGGCCAGCTTGCCGCCGACACGCTGGACCTCGCCGTCCAGGCGCGCGATTTCCTTGTCCAGGCGCGCCAGCTCGGCATCCTTGTCGATCAGGCCGGCCATCGGCACCAGCACCTGCAGGTCGCCGACCAGGGCAGTGGCAGCCAACGGGGCGTCTTCACCCTGGCCGAGCACGCGAATGCTCTCCAGCTTGGCCAGCTTCTTGAGCAGCGGCTCGTTGTCGGCCAGGCGTCGCTGGTCTTCGGCCGAGGCGTTGCCCAGCACCACGTCGATACGCTTGGCCATGGAGATGTTCATTTCGCCGCGGATCTGGCGAATGCCCAGCATGAAGGCCTTGACCCACTCGATGTCGCCTTCGGCGGCTTCGTCGAGGCGCTCCGGGTTGAACTCCGGCCAGGGCTGCAGCATCAGGGTCGGACCGGACTTGCCAGCCAACGGTGCAACGCGCTGCCAGATTTCCTCGGTGATGAACGGCATGAACGGGTGAGCCAGTCGCAGTGCCGTCTCCAGCACGCGGACCAGGGTGCGACGGGTGCCGCGCTGGCGCTCGGCCGAAGCGTTCTCGTCCCACAGTACCGGCTTGACCAGCTCCAGGTACCAGGCGCAGTACTCGTCCCAGATGAACTCATAGAGTGCCTGAGCGGCCAGGTCGAAGCGGAAGGCCTCGAGCTGACGATTGACCTCGGCCTCGGTGCGCTGCAGCGAAGAGATGATCCAGCGATCGACCGAGGACAGTTCGACGGGCTCGCCACCCACCCCGGTGTCCTTGCCTTCGGTGTTTTCGAAGACGAAGTTGGCCGCGTTCCAGATCTTGTTGCAGAAGTTGCGATACCCCTCGACACGGCCCATGTCGAACTTGATGTCGCGGCCGGTAGAGGCCAGCGAGCAGAACGTGAAGCGCAGGGCGTCGGTACCGTAGCTGGCGATGCCTTCGGGGAATTCGGCCTTCGTCTGCTTGGCGATCTTCTCGGCGAGCTTGGGCTGCATCATGCCGCTGGTGCGCTTTTGCAGCAGGGTTTCCAGCTCGATGCCGTCGACGATGTCCAACGGGTCGAGCACGTTGCCCTTGGACTTCGACATCTTCTGGCCTTGCGCATCACGCACCAGGCCGTGGACGTAGACGGTCTTGAACGGGATCTGTCCGGTCAGGTGGGTAGACAGCATGATCATCCGGGCGACCCAGAAGAAAATGATGTCGAAACCGGTGACCAGCACGTCGGTCGGGTGGAAGGTCTTCAGGAAGTCGGTCTGCTGCGGCCAGCCGAGGGTCGAGAAGGTCCACAGGCCCGAGCTGAACCAGGTATCCAGCACGTCCTCGTCCTGGCGCAGCTCGACGTCGTTGCACAGGTTGTACTTGTTGCGCACTTCCACTTCGTCGCGGCCGACGTAGACGTTGCCGGCTTCGTCATACCAGGCGGGGATGCGATGGCCCCACCACAGCTGGCGGCTGATGCACCAGTCCTGGATGTCGCGCATCCAGCTGAAGTACATGTTTTCGTACTGCTTGGGCACGAACTGGATCTGCCCGCTCTCAACCGCGCGGATGGCCTTTTCGGCGAGCGGCTTGGTCGATACGTACCACTGATCGGTCAGCCAGGGCTCGATGATGGTGCCCGAGCGATCGCCGCGCGGTACCTTCAGTGCGTGGTCGTCGATCTTTTCCAGCAGGCCCATGGCCTCGAACTCGGCAACGATGGCCTTGCGCGCATCGAAGCGGTCCATGTGCGCATAGCCATCCGGCAGGCTCGGGTCGATGCGGTCGTTGACGCTGCCGTCGATGTTGAACACCTGCGCGCGGGCCAGTACGCAGGCGTTCTGGTCGAAGATGTTGATCAGCGGCAGGTGGTGGCGCTTGCCCACCTCGTAGTCGTTGAAGTCGTGGGCCGGAGTGATCTTCACGCAGCCGGTGCCGAACTCGAGGTCGACGTAGTCGTCGGCGACGATGGGGATCAGGCGGTTGACCAGCGGCAGCATGACGTGGCGGCCAATCAGATCCCTGTAGCGCTCGTCCTCGGGATGAACGGCGACGGCGGCATCGCCGAGCACGGTTTCCGGGCGGGTGGTGGCGACCACCAGGTAGTCCTTGCCATCGGCGGTGCGCGCACCGTCAGCCAGCGGATAGCGCAGGTGCCAGAGGTGGCCCTTCTCGTCGTGGTTCTCCACTTCCAGATCGGAGATCGCGGTGTGCAGCTTGGTATCCCAGTTGACCAGGCGCTTGCCGCGATAGATCAGCCCGTCCTCGTGCAGGCGGACGAACGCTTCCTTGACCGCTTCGGAAAGACCGGCGTCCATGGTGAAGCGCTCGCGGGACCAGTCCACCGAGGAGCCCAGACGACGGATCTGCCGGGTGATGTTGCCGCCCGACTCCTCCTTCCACTGCCAGACCTTTTCGAGAAACTTCTCGCGCCCCAGGTCATGACGGCTGACGCCCTGCGCCGCCAGTTGGCGCTCGACCACCATCTGCGTGGCGATCCCGGCGTGGTCCGTTCCCGGTTGCCACAGCGTCTTGCGCCCTTGCATGCGACGCCAGCGAATCAGCGCGTCCATGATCGCGTTGTTGAAGCCGTGGCCCATGTGCAGGCTGCCGGTGACGTTCGGCGGCGGAATCATGATGGTGTACGGCTCGCCCGAGCCCTGGGGTGCAAAGTAGTTGTTCGATTCCCAGGTCTGGTACCAGGAGGTCTCGATGGCGTGCGGCTGGTAGGTCTTGTCCATGCGGCGGGACCCTTAAGAACGGCTGATCGGAAAAACGCGCAAGTATAAAGGCAAAACGCCCCGGCGCAGTTCTTGGAGGCGCTTTTTGCCGAGCGGGCGCCGCGAATGCGGCGCGAGAGTCGAACGTCGCCCTGGCTCAGGAGCGCGGCGCGCGGATCAGTTGATCGACTCGGCTTTGCAGGCGGCGTTTGAGCTCGGCTTCGATCTGCGGCACGAAGTCGTCGATGACTTCCTGCAGGATCAGATTTGCAGCGGTGCGCAGCTCATGGTCGAGATGGCGTTCGGCGAGCGAGCGAAACGCGGTACGTACCGCCGGTTCCCGGGCCTCCGGGGCTTGCGCGGCGGCCGGCTGCGCTGGCTGGGCAGGCTCGACGACGTCGCGCAGGGTCGGGATGGCGTCGGCATCGAACTCGCTCGGGGCAACGTCGTCGCTGTCGAGCAGGGCGCGAATCGACTCGAGGTCGTGGAGCAGTTCGGCAGGCTTGCTGGGCGTTTTAGGTGTCATCGCAGTGCGGTCCGGGTGGCGCGTCCGAGCGGGTTCAGAGTTCGACCCTTTTGGGGTCATAGCCGTGCCGCCGATACTGGCGGAAGTTGTCACGGCTGAGCGCCAGGCGTTCCGGTTCCTGGTTGACGATTTCGATCACCCGGCTGAACTGGTCCAGATGGGTCGACAGGGTGGGTGCCAGGTTCACCAGCAGGCCCTGAGGCTGTGCCGGTACTTCATCACCTCCGAGCACGACCGGCGATTGCGGATCGTCGATGAAGCGATCGTGCGGGATGAAGCGTTCGGCGCGAAAGTGCCACAACAGATCGTCGAGCGCGTCGCGCTGCGCGTCATTCTCGCAGCGCACGAAGACCCGCATGCCATGCTGCCAGCCCTTGGCGGCGAGCTGGCAAGCCGCGCGCAGGCGGCTGGCCGGTTCGGCATCGGGCAGCACGTAGAACTCGACGCGCGTCATGGTCGTGCGCCGGAACGCGCGGCGATCCGGTTAAGCATTCAGCCCACCTGGTCCAGCAGGTATTGGGTGAGCAGCGGTACCGGCCGGCCGGTCGCGCCTTTCTCCTTGCCGCCGCTGACCCATGCGGTGCCGGCGATGTCCAGGTGCGCCCAGGGGTAGGCCTTGGCGAAGCGCGAAAGGAAGCAGGCCGCGGTGATGGTGCCTGCCTTCGGGCCGCCGATGTTGGCGATGTCGGCGAACGGGCTGTCGAGCTGCTCCTGGTATTCATCGAACAGCGGCAATTGCCAGGCGCGATCCGCTGCGGCTTCACCTGCCTCGCGCAGCTGGTCGATCAGGTTCTGGTCGTTGCCCAGCAGGCCGGAGGTGTTGCTGCCCAGCGCAACGATGCAGGCGCCGGTGAGCGTGGCCACGTCGATCACCGCGCGCGGCTTGAAACGCTCGGCGTAGGTCAGGGTATCGCAGAGCACCAGGCGCCCTTCCGCATCGGTGTTGAGAATCTCGACCGTCTGGCCGCTCATGGTGGTGACGATGTCGCCCGGCCGCGTAGCGCCGCCACTGGGCATGTTCTCGGCGCAAGCCAGCAGGCCGACGAGGTTGATCGGCAGCTGCATTTCCACCACGGCACGGAAGGTACCAAGCACGCTGGCAGCACCGCACATGTCGTACTTCATCTCGTCCATGCCCAGCCCGGGCTTGAGGCTGATGCCGCCAGTGTCGAAGGTGATGCCCTTGCCGACCAGCGCATAGGGCTGCTCATTCTTCTTCGCACCGTTGTATTGCAGTACCACCAGGCAGCCCGGCTGCTCGCTGCCCTGGGCCACGGCGAGGAAGGCACCGGCGCCGAGTTCGCGCAGCTTCTTCTCGTCGAGCACCTCGACCTTCAGCGACTTGTGGTTCTTGGCCAGTTGACGAGCCTGCTCGGCCATGAAGTTCGGGTGGCAGTGGTTCGGTGGCAGGTTGCCAAGGTCGCGGGCCAGCGCCATGCCGGCGGCAATGGCGCTGGCTTGGCGGGCGGCACGCTCGAAGCTGTCTTGTTGCGATTTTTCGCAAAGCAGGATGACCTTCTTCAGTGCGCGCGGATCGGCCTTCTTGCTCTTGAAACGATCGAACTGGTACTCGCCGTCAGCGAGGATCTCGACCAGCAGGCGCGTGGCGGAGTAGGCATCGCGATTCTTTACCTGCACGTCATGCAGTGCGAGCGCGGCGTCGCTGCCGCCGAGGCCTTTCAGCGCACCGGCAATTGCGCCGACGATCTTGCGCCACTGGCGCGTATCCAGGTCTTCGGCCTTGCCGGTGCCGACCAGTAGCAGGCGCTCGGCCTTGAGCCCGGGGATGTCGTGCAACAGCAGCGTCTGGGCAGCCTTGCCGCCGAGGTCACCGCGCTTGAGGATGGCCGAGATGGCGCCTCCTGTCGCGAGATCGACGCTGCGGGCGTGCTCGCCAAGGCTGCGGTCGTCGCCAACGGGCAGAACCAGCGTGGCAGTTTTCAGCGAAGGCGCTTTGACGGTCTTTACAACGAATTCCATGACGGGTGTCCCCAAGACAAAGAGTCGGGTTTGCAGGATAATGCCGGGCTTGTTTTCCGGTGGTTCGTCTGCCGGGTCGTCGGCGCATCGTGCCCGGCGGCCTGCCGCGGCGGGCCGGTTACGGCGGCTAGTTTGAGCGTAGCCGCCGGAGCCTGACAACCCTGGAGTGTCCGGTTTGATCGTCTTTCGCTACCTGTCCCGCGAGCTGTTGATAACCCTCAGTGCCGTTAGTGCCGTGCTGTTGGTGATCATCATGAGCGGCCGCTTCATCAAATACCTGGCGCAGGCTGCACAAGGCCTGCTCGATCCGGGCGTGCTACTGCTGATCATGGCGTTCCGGTTGCCGGGTTTCCTGCAGCTCATCCTGCCGCTGGGGCTGTTCCTCGGCATTCTGCTGGCCTACGGCCGGCTATATCTGGACAGCGAAATGACGGTGCTGTCGGCGACCGGCATGAGTCAGCGTCGTCTGGTGCTCTACAGCATGGCGCCGGCAGCGCTGGTCGCTGCGCTGGTCGGCTGGCTGAGCTTGGGCCTGGCGCCGCAGGGCATCGCCCAGGTCGACCGGATCCTCAATCAGCAGGATTCGTTGACCGAGTTCGACACCTTGATGCCGGGGCGCTTCCAGACGCTGCGCGATGGTTCGCGAGTGACCTATACGCGCGAATTGTCGGCCGATGGGCGCGAGCTCTCCGGCGTCTTCATCTCCGAAACGACCACGGCAACCCGTGCCGCCAAGGATCGTGGGGTATCGGTGCTGGTGGCCGAGCGAGGCCGTCAGGAGGTGCAGGACGATGGTAGTCGTTACCTGATTCTGGAGAACGGCTATCGCTATGACGGCAAACCCGGCCAGGCCGACTATCGAAAGATCCAGTACGACACCTATGGCGTCCTGTTGCCCAGGCCCGAGGTCAGTCTCGAGCTGAGCGAGCGCGAGGCGATGCCGACTCGCGAGCTGCTCGGTCAGGACGATGTCCGTTTGCGCTCCGAATTGCAGTGGCGGCTGTCATTACCCGTGCTGGTCTTCGTCGTGACACTGCTCGCCGTGCCGCTGGCCAGGGTCAATCCGCGCCAGGGGCGCTTCCTCAAGCTCCTGCCGGCAATCCTTCTATACATGTCCTACCTGGCGTTGCTGATTGCGGCGCGGGGCGCGCTGGACAAGGGGCGTATTCCCATGGCGCTCGGGCTCTGGTGGGTGCACGGCGTGTTCCTCGGCATCGGTCTTTTGATGCTGTTCTGGGAGCCTTTGCGGCTCAGGTTCAAGAAGCGCCGCGCGGTGGAGGTGATCGGTGGCTAAGCTGGATCGCTACATCGGTGTGCACGTCTTTCTCGCCATTCTCTCGGTGCTCGGCGTCATCGTCGGGTTGGCTTTGCTGTTCGCCTTCATCGACGAGCTTGGCGATGTCGAGGGCGGCTACGGGCTGCTGCAGGCGCTCGAGTACGTGCTGCTGACAACGCCGCGCAGGCTCTACGAGATGTTGCCGATGGCCGCGCTGATCGGCTGTCTGATCGGCCTGGGCACGCTTGCCAGCAACAGTGAGCTGACCATCATGCGCGCGGCGGGTGTGTCGCTGGGGCGCATTGTCGTCGCGGTAATGAAGCCGATGCTGGTGCTGCTTCTGATCGGCGTGCTCGTTGGCGAATATGTCGCGCCGCGCAGCGAGGATGTGGCTCAGGCACGCCGCTCGCTCGCGCAGAGTGCGGGCGAGGCACAAAGCAGCAAGCGCGGTCTCTGGCATCGACAGGGCGACGAGTTCGTCCACGTCAACGCAGTACAGCCCGGCGGTGTATTGCTGGGTGTGACGCGTTACCGCTTCGACGACGAGCGCCGGCTGTTGTCGGCCAGCTTTGCCCGTCGTGCCGAATACCAGGGCGAATACTGGCAACTGACCGATATCGCGACCACGCATTTTTTGGGTGACCACACCGAGGTACGCAAGGCGTCAGAAGAGCGCTGGGACGTCCAGTTGACCCCGCAATTGCTGGGCACGGTGGTGGTCGAGCCGGAGGCGTTGTCCATCACCGGATTGTGGCGTTACATCCACTATCTGGCCGACCAGGGATTGAACAATGGTCGCTACTGGCTGGCATTCTGGACCAAGACGCTGCAGCCACTGGTGACCGTCTCGCTGGTGCTGCTGGCGATCTCCTTCATCTTTGGGCCGCTGCGTTCGGTCACGCTCGGCCAGCGCATCTTTACCGGCGTGGTCGTCGGTTTCGTCTTCCGCATCATTCAGGATCTGCTGGGGCCGGCGAGCCAGGTATTCGGCTTCTCTCCGTTGCTGGCAGTCGTGCTGCCAGCGACGCTTTGTGCCTTGATCGGCGCCTGGCTGTTGCGGCGGGCGGGGTGATGGCAGGCCCCGGCTCCGGTCGGCGCCGGGGCTTACTTCTTGTGGATGTTCTTCGGCAGCTGCACGGCCTGACTTTCCGAATAGATGTCGTGCCAGGTCCGCTTTTCCTTGTCCCATAGCATCCAAAGGAAGCCGAGGCCAAGGCAGAGCCAGGAGAGAATCGCCAGCAGAAAGCGCAGTAGCGCCTGCCAAAGGTCGATGGCGCTGCCATCCTTGTTCTGGATGCGAATGCCCCAGACCTGCATGCCGAGCGTCTGGCCGTTGTGGGTCCAGAACTTGGCGAAGAAGCCAAAAAGGCTGAACAAGAGAAGCGTCGACAGTAGCGGATCGATATCCAGACCCCCGGCATCCGCCAGCGCTTTGAGTTGTTCGCTGCCATAGAGCAGGCGCAGCAGTACCTGCTGATAGAACAGGGTGACCACCATCATCAGGGCGATGCATAGCAGGCTATCGTAGAACATCGCCGCGAATCGGCGGACGATGCCGGCGGCAGGGAATTGTCCCTGCGGGGTGAGCATGTGTTTGCGCATGTCGGGTCTCGAAAGGCTGGACGGCGCGTAGTGTACGAAAACCAGGCACAAAAAAGCCCCTGATGTTGCCATCAGGGGCTTTTCGGAGCTGAAGCTTAGCCCAGGATCTGAACCTGGTCAGCCTGCATGCCCTTTTGACCTTGCACTGCGACGAAGCTGACTTTCTGGCCTTCTTTCAGGCTCTTGAAGCCGTTGCCTTCGATCGCGCGGAAGTGCACGAACAGATCCGGACCGCTCTCGGGAGTGATGAAACCAAAACCTTTCTCGTCGTTAAACCACTTGACGGTACCGTTCTGACGATTCGACATATCTTTGTATCCTTGGAACTCAAAAGTAGATGTGCTTCCCGCGTGCAGGAAGCTGGAACTGGTTGCAAGGAGTAAGAGAGTCGAGCGGAGAGCGGATCTTCAGATCTACTGCACCAGGTCACGATTCAACAGCGACCCATGCAAACACAGTGGGCACACTCTACGCCAAGTCTTCGGGCAATCCAACCCCTCGGAGCGATGGAATTTGCCCGATAAGACTGCGCTTCGTCGGCGCTATGTGACTGGGCTGCAGACGGCGGCTGGCGCTCGTCGCAGTGCGCCATGCTCGATCGGGCGATGGTGCGGGCATGATCTGCCCGATGCTCATCGCAAACCTCGAGAGGCGCGTTACCACTGCATTTGCCTGAACGGCGTACTGACTCGACCGCCTGGGTCGATTGTTCGACCCGATCTACCACGATCGTTGATGCCAGGCAGCGGTGCTGCCATGAATCTGATGGTGCCCCGAGAGAGACTCGAACTCTCACGCTGTCGCCAGCGGCGGATTTTGAATCCGCTGCGTCTACCGATTCCGCCATCGAGGCATGAGGCGGCGCAGTATAGGGACGTTGCCAGTCAGGGTCAATCGCCTGCCGTGGTCAGCGCGGTGCGTTTCGGCTAAGCTTTGCGCCCCGTTGCCAACCCGATCGTTATGCAAGTCGCCGATTTCTTTTTTGAGCTTCCCGAATCGCTGATCGCTCGCTATCCGCTTGCCGAGCGCCGCGCCAGCCGTCTCCTCGTTCTCGAAGGGCCGAGCGGTGCCCTTAGTCATCGCCGCTTTGCTGATCTGCTTGACTATGTGCGGCCGGGCGATCTGATGGTGTTCAACGATACGCGGGTCATTCCGGCGCGGCTGTTCGGGCGCAAGGCCACGGGCGGCCAGCTCGAGATACTGGTAGAGCGTGTGCTGGACACGCAGCGTGTGCTGGCTCATGTGCGTGCCAGCAAGTCGCCAAAGGCCGGCTCCAGCATCCTCATCGACGGCGGTGGCGAGGCGCAGGTCCTGGGGCGTCAGGAGAGTCTTTTCGAGCTGGGCTTTAGCGAGCCCGTTCTGCCGCTGCTCGAGCGCGTCGGTCATATGCCGCTGCCTCCTTATATAGATCGGCCCGACGAGGGCAGCGACCGGGAGCGTTATCAGACCGTTTACGCGCAGCGCGCCGGTGCCGTCGCTGCACCCACTGCGGGCCTCCATTTCGACGAGGCCATGCTCGCTGCGTTGCGAGAGCAAGGCGTCGCAACCGCCTACGTCACCTTGCATGTCGGTGCCGGGACCTTTCAGCCGGTGCGTGTCGAGCGCATCGAGGACCACCATATGCACAGCGAGTGGCTGGAGGTGGGGCAGGCAGTGGTCGATGCGGTTGCCGAATGCCGGGCGCGTGGCGGGCGGGTGATTGCCGTCGGCACGACCAGTGTGCGATCGCTGGAGACTGCGGCGCGCTCAGGTCAGTTGCAGCCGTTCGCGGGCGAGACCGATATCTTCATCTATCCGGGCAAGCCCTTTCATGTGGTCGATGCGTTGGTGACCAACTTCCATCTACCCGAGTCCACCCTGCTGATGCTGGTTTCCGCCTTTGCCGGTTATCGCGAGACGATGGCCGCCTACGCCGAGGCGGTCCGCGAAGGCTACCGCTTCTTCAGTTATGGAGATGCCATGTTCATAACCCGCAACCCTGCCGCGCGCGGCCCCGAGGATCGCTGATGAGCCGTACCTGTCGCATGACCTTCGAACTTCTGGCCACCGAGGGCAAGGCCCGCCGCGGCCGTCTGCGCTTTCCGCGCGGGGTCGTGGAGACACCGGCGTTCATGCCGGTGGGCACATATGGCACCGTCAAGGGCATGTTGCCGCGCGACGTCGAGGGAATTGGCGCTCAGATCATTCTTGGCAATACCTTCCATCTCTGGCTCCGCCCGGGGATGGATGTGATTCGTGAGCATGGCAGCCTGCATGGATTCATGCAGTGGAATGGTCCGATCCTGACCGACTCCGGTGGTTTTCAGGTCTTCAGTCTGGGCGCGATGCGCAAGATCAAGGAGGAGGGCGTCTATTTCGCCTCTCCGGTCGATGGCGCAAAGGTGTTCATGGGGCCGGAAGAATCCATGCAGGTTCAGCGTGATCTCGGCTCGGACATCGTGATGATCTTCGATGAGTGCACGCCCTATCCGGCGGACGAAGAGACCGCACGCCGCTCCATGGAGCTGTCGCTGCGCTGGGCGAAGCGCTCGAAGATCGCCCATGGTGATAGCTCGGCGGCGCTGTTCGGCATCGTCCAGGGCGGCATGCATGAGTCGCTTCGCATGCGATCGCTCGAAGGGCTGTGCGAGATCGGCTTCGATGGCCTGGCGATTGGCGGGCTTTCGGTCGGCGAGCCCAAGGAGGAGATGATCCGGGTACTGGATTTCCTTCCGCCGCAGATGCCAGCTGACAAGCCGCGCTATCTGATGGGCGTCGGTAAGCCGGAGGACTTGGTCGAAGGCGTGCGGCGCGGTGTCGACATGTTCGACTGCGTGATGCCGACGCGCAATGCGCGCAATGGGCATCTGTTCACCGAAAACGGTGTGGTGAAAATCCGCAACTCGGTGCACAAGCACGACAATTCGCCACTCGACGCTGAATGCGACTGTTACACCTGCAAACACTTCTCGCGAGCCTATCTGCACCACTTGGACAAATGCGGCGAAATGCTCGGTAGCATGCTCAACACCATCCACAACCTGAGGCATTATCAGCGGTTGATGGCTGGTTTACGCGGCGCCATCGAAGAGGGTACATTGGCCGCCTTTGTCGACGCCTTCTATGCCCGGCGCGGTCTGCCAACGCCGCCGCTCGCATGACAGATCCCACTAGAAAAGATCCTTTCTGCAACAGGAGTGCTACATGAGCTTTCTGATTCCCGTCGCCCATGCCCAAGAGGCCGCCGCCGCACCTGCCGGCACCGGTTTCGAGTGGGTGTTCCTGGTCGGCTTTCTGGTCATCTTCTATCTGATGATCTGGCGGCCACAGGCCAAGCGCGCCAAGGAGCACAAGAATCTCCTCGGTGGGCTGCAGAAGGGCGATGAGGTGGTGACCTCCGGCGGCATCGCCGGCAAGGTGACCAAGGTTGCCGACGACTTCGTCGTGCTCGAGGTCTCCGACAATGTCGAGTTGAAGTTCCAGAAGGCGGCGGTTGCCGCGACCCTGCCCAAGGGCACGCTGAAAGCGATCTGAGCTGACTTACTCAACATCTACGACGGGGCGCGCAAGGCGCCCCGCGTCATTAGACGGGCTGTTCCATGCTCAACAAATATCCTCTCTGGAAATACCTGCTGATCCTGGTGGTGCTTGCGGTGGCCACCATCTATTCGGCACCCAATCTTTACCCTGACGATCCTGCAATCCAGATCACTGGTGCGAGCACTGCCCAGGCCGTGCAGGCTGCGGATCTGGAACGGGCCAGCAAGGCGCTCGCCGAGGCGGGAATCGTCGTCAAGGCGACCAAGCTTTCCGAGACCGGCAGCCAGGGGCTGCTGCGCTTGCAGCAGCAGGATGATCAGCTGCCGGCCAAGGACATCGTGCGGCGCGCACTGGGCGATAGCTTCGTGGTGGCCCTGAACCTGGCCCCGACCACGCCCGAATGGCTGCGCAACCTCGGGGCGAGCCCGATGAAGCTCGGGCTGGATCTCTCTGGTGGGGTGCACTTCCTGCTCGAGGTGGACATGCAGAAGGCCATCGATACCCGGCTGAATGTCTACGAGGGTGAGATCAAGAGCCTGCTGCGCAAGGAGCGTGTGCGCTATCGCAGCCTGCCGGGCCAGAAAGGCGTCATTCAGCTCGGCTTCGCTGACGAGGCGACCGCGAGCGAAGCGCAGGGCCTGATTCGCAAGAACTACAACGACTTCCAGATGAACGTTGCGCCGCGCAACAATCTGCAGGTGCTTACGCTCAACCTCTCCGAGGCAAAGCTCGCCGAGATTCGTGAATACTCGATCAAGCAGAACCTCACTACGGTTCGCAACCGGGTCAACGAGCTCGGCGTCGCCGAGCCGTTGGTGCAGCGCCAGGGTGCCAATCGTATCGTCGTCGAACTCCCTGGTGTGCAGGACACTGCGGAAGCCAAGCGCATCCTCGGCAAGACGGCCAACCTCGAGTTCCGCCTGGCGGCGGAGCCGGATGCGCCGCGTGCGTCCACCGAGAGCTTCGAATTCCGCGAGCCGGGCCGGCCGCCGGTGGATCTCGAACGTACCCTGATCATCACCGGCGACCAGGTGACCGATGCTCAGGCCAGCTATGACGAGAACGGCCGGCCGCAGGTAAATATTCGTCTCGACGGTCACGGTGGTGACCTGATGAACCGTGCGACGCGCAACAACGTCGGACGCAGCATGGCGGTTATCTTCATCGAGCAGAAGCCGGTCACGCGCTATGTGCGCGAGGTGGTGGATGGCGTCGAGCAGGAAAAGCGCATCGAGACCTTCCAGGAAGAAAAGAAGATCATCAGCCTGGCAACGATTCAGTCGCCGCTCGGCAGTCAGTTCCGGATCACCGGTCTGGACGGCCAGGGTGAGTCGTCCGAGCTCGCTTTGCTGTTGCGCGCCGGCGGTCTGGCGGCGCCCATGTACTTCGCCGAGGAGCGCACCATCGGCCCGAGCCTGGGCGCCGAGAACATCGAGCTCGGCGTCGAGGCGGCTCTATGGGGCTTCCTGTTCGTCGCGCTGTTCATCGTGGCGATCTACAAGTTCTTCGGCTTGCTCGCAACGGCGGCCCTGCTGTTCAACATGGTCGTACTGACCGCGCTGATGTCGATCCTCAACGCAACGCTCACCCTGCCGGGTATCGCCGGCATCGTGCTGACCATGGGCATGGCGGTCGATGCGAACGTGCTGATCTTCTCGCGCATTCGCGAAGAGCTGGCCAATGGCATGTCGGTGCAGCGCGCGATCCATGAAGGTTTCGATCGGGCCCTTTCGGCCATCGTCGACGGCAACGTCACTACCCTGTTGGTTGGGGCCATTCTGTTCGCGATGGGAACCGGGCCGATCAAGGGCTTCGCGGTGACGCTGTCGCTGGGCATTCTCACGTCGATGTTTACCGCTGTCATCGTGACGCGCGCCATGGTCAACCTGATCTATGGCGGCCGCGATCTCAAGAAGCTGTGGATCTAAGGGGTTGTGACGATGAAGCGCGTAATCAACTTCATGGGTATTCGTCACGTGGCGTTCGCCCTGACGGTGCTGGTGACCATTGTCTCGCTCGTTAGTCTGGTGACGAGAGGGCTGAATTTCGGCTTGGACTTCACGGGCGGCACGCTCATCGAGCTGAGCTACGAGCAGCCCGTTGCGCTGGACACTGTCCGTGCGCAGTTGGGGGAGGCTGGCTACGGAAGTGCGGTCGTGCAGAGCTTTGGTGCAACCACCGATGTGCTGGTTCGCATGCCTGGCGATGACCCGCTGCTTGGTCAGCGTGTCGCCGAGGCGCTGCAGCGGGCCGATGCCGGTGCCTCGGTGGCGGTCAAACGGGTCGAGTTCGTCGGGCCTGCAGTTGGCGAGGAGCTGCGTGACCAGGGTGGGCTCGGCATGCTGCTCGCACTGGCCGGGATCCTGGTCTACGTGGCCTTCCGCTTTCAGTGGAAGTTCGGTTTCGGCGCGGTGGTATCGCTGTTTCACGATGTCATCGTGGTGCTTGGGGTGTTCGCGCTGTTTCAGATCACGTTCGATCTGACCGTGCTCGCCGCGGTACTGGCCGTGATCGGTTATTCGCTAAACGACACCATCGTGGTGTTCGACCGTATCCGCGAGAATTTTCGCGTGCTGCGCAAGACCGAGCTGATCGACAACATCAACATTTCCACCACGCAGACGCTGCTGCGGACGTTGGCGACGTCGATCTCGACCATGCTCGCAATTCTTGCGCTGATGGTCTTTGGTGGCGAGAACCTGTGGGGCTTCTCGCTGGCGTTGATGGTGGGCGTTGGCGCGGGCACCTATTCGTCGGTTTATATCGCCAGCCTGTTCCTCATCTGGCTCAAGCTCACGCGCGATGACCTGATACCGCCTGCGGTGGAGGAAGTCGACGAGCGTCCATGAACTTCTCGCTGTCCTGCTTGTCCTAGCGGCGAGCAGGGCGCCGCCATATGGCGCAGGAGAAGTTGCGATGAACAAGTCGATGATGGTGGGTGCCGCGCTGGGCGCGGTGGTGGCGACGGCAGGTGGTGCGTTCGCCACCTACAGCCTGGTTGATCGGGGACCGCAGTTTGCTGAGGTGCTCGCGGTCGAGCCAATCAAGGAAACTGTCAGAACGCCGCGCGAAGTCTGTCGCGATGTAACCGTTACACGGCAGAAGCCTGTTCAGGATCAGCATCGTATCGCCGGTACGGCCGTCGGGGCTGTGGTGGGCGGCCTGCTGGGTAACCAGATCGGTGGCGGCACCGGCAAGAAGATCGCCACGGTCGCGGGCGCGGTAGGCGGCGGTTACGCCGGCAACCAGGTGCAGGAACGGATGCAGCGCAACAGTACCTACACCACGACGGAGACGCGCTGCGATACGGTCATGGACAGCCACGACAAGGTCGTCGGCTATAACGTCCGTTATGACCTTGATGGCAAAGTGGGCCAGGTCCGCATGGATCGTGAGCCCGGCGCACAGATTCCGGTAAAGGATGGCCAGTTGGTGCTGGCACAACAGTGATCGATGGCAGGTCGCTTCGGCGAGGCTGCTGCAAACAGAAAGCCCCGGTCACTTGGCCGGGGCTTTCTGTTTCTGCGCTAGAGCTTCTGTATGGAGATCAGCGCTTCATTGAGGGCGTGAGGTGCGGCTGGATAGCCGTCAGCACAGCTTTGAAGCATTTGACGTTGCCGGCGACGATCTGGCCCTTTTCGAGGAATTCGTGACCGCCCGCGAAGTCGCTCACGAGGCCGCCTGCTTCCTGGATCAGGAGGGCACCAGCGGCCATGTCCCACTCGGACAGGCCGAACTCCCAAAAGGCGTCAAAGCGGCCGGCCGCCACGTAGGCCAGGTCGAGGCTGGCGGCGCCGGCACGGCGCAGGCCGGCGGTCTGTCCAACCAGGGCACGGAACATGTTGAGGTAGCTGTCGAGGTTGTCCAGCTGCCCATCGCGGAAGGGAAAGCCGGTACCCAGCAGGGCGCCTTCCAGGCTCTTGCGTGAGCTGACCCGCAGGCGGCGGCCATTCAGCGCGGCGCCACGTCCACGGCTCGCCGTGAATTCCTCCTGGCGCACCGGGTCGAGCACCACGGCATGTTCCAGGCGGCCACGATATTTGCACGCGATGCTGACTGCATAGTGAGGGACGCCGCGCACGAAGTTGGTGGTGCCGTCGAGTGGGTCGATGATCCACTGGTAGTCGGCGCCGTCGCCGCTGCCTTCGAGCGCGCCGCCTTCTTCGGCCAGAATGCCGTGGTTCGGATAGGCCTTGCGCAGCGCGTTGACAATGACCTGCTCAGCGGCGCGGTCGATTTCGCTCACGTAGTCCTTGGCTTCCTTCTCGTTCACCGAGATCACGTCCAGGCGCTCGGTGGAACGGACAATCAGTTCGCCAGCGCTGCGGGCGGCGCGCAGCGCGATATTCAGCATGGGCTGCATGAAACTTTACCTGGTCGTTTAAAGAAAGCCGGAAATCATATCAGGAAAGGCTCCGTACATGTAGCGTCCAGCGAGGTGGTCGGTGCGGTACGCGGTGCGTGAGGCCGACGCTTTGCGGTAAGCTGCAGCGCTTCTTTTTTGGGCGGGAACGAAGGTGTCGTTACACAACATTCGAGTGGTGCTGGTCAATACCAGTCATGCCGGCAACATTGGCGGCGCTGCGCGCGCCATGAAGAACATGGGGCTGTCGCGCCTGGTGCTCGTGCAGCCAGAAGACTTTCCGAGCTCCGATGCGATTGCCCGCGCCTCTGGTGCAACCGATATCCTCGACAATGCCCAGGTGGTCGATACGCTTGAGGAGGCTCTGGCGGGCTGCAGTCTGGTGCTCGGCACCAGCGCGCGCGACCGGCGTATTCCCTGGCCGTTGCTCGATCCGCGCGAGTGCGCTTCGGTCAGTCTGGAGCAGGCGGGGCAGGGGGGGGAGGTCGCGCTCGTCTTCGGTCGCGAGTACGCCGGGCTGACCAACGAGGAGCTGCAGCGCTGTCAGTACCACGTGCACATCCCGTCCGATCCCGAGTTCGGCTCGCTCAATCTTGCGGCAGCGGTGCAGGTTCTGACCTACGAGGTGCGCATGACTTGGCTGGCAGCCCAGGGGCGGCCTACCAAGAGCGAAAAGCTGGAAACGACGGCCATGCTCGATACGCAACCGGTGACCGTGGATGAGCTGGAGCACTACTTCGGGCATCTCGAGCAGACGCTGATCGAGATCGGCTTTCTCGATCCGCAAAAGCCGCGTCACCTCATGCCCAGGCTGCGTCGGCTCTATGGCCGAAGCGGCATTACCAAGCTGGAAATGAACATTTTGCGCGGTATCCTGACCGAGACACAGAAGGCGGCCCGCGGCGAGCCGCACAAGCGGAGAAAGGAATGATGTTCGAACGCATGCGTGAAGATATCCAGAGCGTATTCCATCGCGACCCGGCGGCACGTAATGCATTCGAAGTGATGACCTGTTACCCGGGGCTGCATGCCATCTGGATCCATCGCGCGTCCCATTGGCTCTGGCAGCATGACTGGAAGTGGCTGGCGCGCATGTCCTCCAATCTTGCGCGCTGGTTGACCGGCATCGAGATTCATCCGGGCGCAAGAATCGGGCGCCGATTCTTCATCGACCATGGTATGGGCATCGTCATCGGCGAAACGGCCGAAATCGGCGACGATGTCACGCTCTACCACGGGGTCACGCTGGGGGGTACCAGCTGGAACAAGGGCAAGCGCCACCCGACCCTGGAGGATGGAGTCATCGTCGGGGCCGGTGCGAAGATCCTCGGTCCGTTCACGGTTGGGGCCGGTGCGAAGATTGGCTCCAATGCGGTGGTGACGCGCGCAGTTCCGGCCGGCGCGACGGCTGTCGGCATTCCCGGGCGCATCATCGCCAAGGCCGATGACGAGCAGGAGGCACGGCGCAAGGCCATGGCTGAGAAGATCGGCTTCGATGCCTATGGCGTCAGTGGCGATATGCCAGACCCGGTCTCACGGGCCATCGGCCAGCTGCTCGATCACATGCAGGCCGTCGAGGAGCGCCTCGAGGGTATGTGCGGTGCGCTGAAGGCCCTCGGCAGCGACTATTGCGCCAAGGAGCTCCCGGAGCTGCGTGACGAGGATTTTGCTGAAGTTCAGCCAAAGGAAAACGGTCCGTCGGCTTGAGCATCGCCGGCGCTGGGCTGCTATCATGCGCGCCGCCTGCTAGGACGAGTGGTGATCGGGCGGCCCGGCTCGTTCAATACCCGACTATGGTAATAGGTCTTATAGTTGACCTTAATACTCGGGAATAGCATAATTGCACCAAACCGTGATGCCTGGTGCAAGCCGATGCGATTGACCACTAAAGGCCGTTATGCCGTTACCGCCATGCTTGATCTGGCGCTGCATGCGCAGCATGGTCCGGTATCCCTTGCCGATATTTCCGAGCGGCAGGGGATCTCGCTTTCCTACCTTGAGCAGTTGTTCGCCAAGTTGCGCCGCGGCAGTCTGGTGACGAGCGTCCGCGGCCCCGGTGGCGGTTATCAGCTGTCGCGAGACATGGCCGGCATTCAGGTCGCGCAAGTGATCGATGCAGTCAACGAGTCTGTCGATGCCACTCGCTGCCAGGGGTTGGGCGGATGCCACTCTGGCGACACCTGCCTCACTCATCATCTGTGGTGCGACCTCAGCCAGCGGATCCATGAGTTCTTGAGTGGCATCAGCCTGGCGGACCTAGTCAATCGCCAAGACGTACAGCAGGTTGCCCTGCGTCAAGATATGCGCCGGGCCAACGGGGGCGCTGCGCCTCTGGATAAGATCGAAACGTCGGCCGTTGAATGAGCCGGGCGTTCGCCTGATAGGAGACACTCCATGAAGTTGCCGATTTACCTGGACTATTCCGCGACAACACCGGTCGATCCTCGCGTCGCCGCCAAGATGGTCGAATGCCTGACCACCGAGGGTAACTTCGGTAACCCGGCGTCGCGCTCCCATCTGTTCGGCTGGAAGGCCGAAGAGGCGGTGGAGAATGCGCGTCGGCAGGTTGCCGAGCTGGTCAATGCCGATCCGCGGGAGATTGTCTGGACGTCCGGCGCGACCGAGTCGGATAACCTGGCCATCAAGGGTGTGGCGCACTTCTACGCCTCCAAGGGCAAGCACATCGTTACCACGAAGATCGAGCACAAGGCAGTTCTGGACACCACTCGCCAGCTCGAGCGAGAGGGGTTCGAGGTAACCTACATCGAGCCGGGCGAGGACGGCATCATCACGCCGGCGATGGTCGAGGCAGCGCTGCGTGACGACACCGTGCTGGTTTCGGTCATGCATGTGAACAACGAGATCGGCACGATCAACGACATCACCGCCATTGGCGAGCTGACCCGGTCGCGCGGGATTCTCTTCCATGTTGATGCGGCCCAGTCCACTGGCAAGGTCGAGATCGACCTGGAAAAGATGAAGGTCGACCTGATGTCGTTCTCGGCACACAAGACCTACGGGCCCAAAGGGGTTGGCGCTCTGTATGTGCGTCGCAAGCCGCGTGTTCGCCTCGAAGCGCAGATGCACGGCGGTGGCCATGAGCGCGGCATGCGCTCGGGTACCCTGGCGACCCACCAGTTGGTCGGCATGGGCGAGGCCTTTCGCATCGCCAAGGAGGAGATGGCACAGGAGAACGAGCGGCTCCGCGGCCTGCGCGATCGGTTCCTGCGCAAGGTCGAGGCGCTGGAAGAGCTCTACATCAACGGCAGCATGACGGCCCGTGTGCCTCACAACCTCAACCTGAGCTTCAACTACGTCGAAGGCGAGTCGCTGATCATGGCGCTCAAGGATCTTGCGGTGTCGTCCGGTTCTGCCTGTACCTCGGCGTCGCTGGAGCCTTCCTATGTACTGCGCGCCCTTGGGCGTAACGACGAGCTGGCGCACAGTTCGATTCGCTTCTCGTTTGGTCGCTTCACGACCGAAGAGGAAATCGACTACGCAGCAAGCAAGGTTTGCGAGGCGGTGAACAAGCTCCGCGAGCTTTCGCCGCTTTGGGATATGTACAAAGACGGCGTCGACATTTCCAAAGTGCAGTGGCAAGCCCACTGAGCGGAACGCGAGCGTCTTAGAGAGAGGATTGCACCATGGCTTACAGTGACAAGGTCATCGACCACTACGAGAATCCGCGCAACGTCGGCAAGTTCGATGCGGAAGACCCCAACATCGGTACCGGTATGGTCGGCGCGCCCGCATGTGGTGATGTCATGCGCCTGCAGATCAAGGTCAACGAGCAAGGCGTGATCGAAGACGCCAAGTTCAAGACCTACGGCTGCGGCTCGGCGATTGCCTCCAGTTCCCTTGCCACCGAGTGGATGAAAGGCAAGACCCTGGAAGAGGCCGAGTTGATCAAGAACACTCAGCTTGCCGAAGAGCTCGCCCTGCCGCCGGTAAAGATCCATTGCTCGGTATTGGCAGAAGACGCGATCAAGGCAGCCGTGCGCGACTATCGCGAGAAGAAAGGTCTGCTCTGAGGAGGTATCGATGGCTATCACCATGACGCCTGCGGCGGCATCCCACGTCCGGCGCTCCCTGGATGGGCGTGGCAAGGGCGATGGTATTCGGCTGGGTGTGCGAACCACTGGCTGCTCCGGTCTGGCCTACGTGCTCGAGTTCGTTGACGAGGCGGCGCCGGAGGATGTGGTGTTCGAGAGTCACGGCGTGAAGGTGATCATCGACCCCAAGAGCCTGGTCTATCTGGACGGCACCGAGCTCGACTTCGTGCGTGAAGGGCTGAACGAGGGCTTCAAGTTCAACAACCCCAACGTGCGCGGCGAGTGCGGTTGCGGTGAGAGCTTCAATGTCTGAGGCGCCTGTGGGTAGACCCTGCCATTTTGCGCTGTTCGATCTCAGCCCCGCCTTCGATCTCGACCTGGATCAACTCGCAGCCCGTTATCGCGAGCTGGCCAGACAGATGCATCCGGATCGTTTCGCCGATGCGAGCGAGGCTGAGCAGCGTCAGGCACTGGAGCGCTCGGCGAACCTGAACGACGCCTTCCAGACGCTCAAGAGTCCGACGCGTCGGGCTCGCTACCTGCTGGCGTTGGAAGGTCACGAGGTGCCGTTGGAAACGACGGTTCAGGATCCCGAGTTTCTTCTGCAGCAGATGCAATGGCGCGAAGAGCTTGAGGATCTGCAGGATAGCGCCGACCTTGCTGGGGTGGCCGCCTTCAAGGCACAGCTCAGGCAGGCTCAGGCGGCGCTCAATGAGCGCTTCGCTGCGCTTTGGCAGGAGCCGGCCCAGCGCGAAGCCGCTGAGCGCATGGTTCGACGCATGCAGTTTCTCGACAAGCTTTCCCAGGAAGTACGCGAACTGGAAGAGCGTCTCGACGATTAACCCGCACGGCGCTCGTCGCCGTGCCCGACATCAGATAGCTATGGCCCTACTTCAGATTGCTGAGCCCGGACAGAGCCCGCAGCCGCACCAGCGCCGGCTGGCCGTCGGTATCGACCTTGGAACCACCAACTCGCTGGTTGCTGCCTTGCGTAGCGGTGTCACGGCTCCGCTGCCTGATTCGCAAGGCGAGGTGATCCTGCCGTCGGCGGTGCGTTACCGTCCTGATGGCGTGGAGGTCGGTGCCGTTGCACGTCAGGCGGCGGCCATCGATCCGTTCAACACGATCATCTCGGTCAAGCGCCTGATGGGGCGCGGATTGGCCGACGTCAAGCAATTGGGCGTCCAGCTGCCTTATCGCTTTGCCGAAGGCGAGTCGCAGATGCCGTTCATCGAGACGGTTCAGGGGCCGAAGAGCCCTGTCGAGATTTCCGCCGAGATTCTTCGCAGCTTGCGTCAGCGGGCCGAGCAGACACTTGGCGGTGACCTGGTCGGTGCCGTCATTACCGTTCCGGCCTATTTCGATGATGCCCAGCGACAGGCAACCAAGGATGCCGCGCGCATCGCCGGGTTGAATGTCCTGCGTCTGCTCAATGAGCCGACGGCCGCCGCGGTTGCCTACGGACTCGATCGTCAGGCTGAGGGCGTCGTTGCGATCTACGACCTGGGTGGGGGCACGTTCGATATCTCCATCCTCAGGCTGACCAAGGGTGTCTTCGAGGTGCTGGCGACCGGCGGAGACACCGCGCTCGGTGGCGACGACTTCGATCACGCAATCGCTGGCTGGATTCTGCAGCAGTCAGGTGGTTCCTCCGATCTGCCGCCCAGTGCGCAACGGGCTTTGCTCAGGGTGGCGTGCGACGCCAAGGAGCAGCTCAGCGACTCGGCTGCCGTCGACGTCGCTTATGGTGATTGGCGAGGCGTGCTGACGCGTCAGGCCTTCGAGTCGCTGATTGAGCCGTTCGTGGCGCGCAGCCTCAAGGCTTGTCGTCGTGCGGTTCGCGACTCTGGGGTCGAGCTTGAAGAGGTTACCGCTGTCGTCATGGTCGGCGGCTCGACGCGTGTGCCCTATGTTCGCCGCGTGGTCGGCGAGCTGTTCGGTCTCGAGCCCCTGACCGACATCGATCCCGACGAGGTCGTGGCCATCGGCGCCGCCATTCAGGCCGAAACGCTGGCTGGCAACAATCGCGATGGCGACCAGCTGCTGCTGCTGGACGTCATCCCGCTTTCCCTGGGGCTGGAAACGATGGGCGGGCTGATGGAAAAGATCATCCCGCGCAATACCACGATTCCCGTCGCCCGCGCGCAGGATTTCACCACCTACAAGGATGGCCAGACGGCCATGATGATCCATGTGCTGCAGGGTGAGCGCGAGCTGATCGCCGATTGCCGCTCCCTGGCGCGTTTCGAATTGCGCGGAATTCCGCCAATGGTGGCAGGGGCGGCGAAGATTCGTGTGACCTTCCAGGTGGATGCCGACGGCCTGCTCAGCGTCTCGGCGCGCGAGTTATCCTCGGGTGTCGAGGCAAGCGTTCAGGTCAAGCCGTCGTACGGGCTGACGGATGGCGAGATCGCGCGGATGCTCGAAGACTCGTTCCGCAGTGCGGGCAGCGACAAGCAGGCACGAGCGCTGCGTGAACACCAGGTTGATGCCCAGCGCCTGCTCGAGGCGGTCGAGGCGGCGGTCGCGGCCGACGGCGATCGCCTGCTTGATGACGAAGAGCGCGTGGCGATCGAGGCGCAGATGGCCGAGTTGCGTGCGCTGCTCGATAGTCAGGACGCCGCCGCGATCGAGCAGCAGACGCGGCGCCTGACGCAGATTACTGATGCCTTCGCCGCGCGTCGGCTGGATTCCACCGTCAAGGCGGCGCTGGCCGGCCGGCGGCTCAACGATATCGAGGAATGATGATGCCGCAGATCGTATTTCTGCCCAATGCCGATCACTGCCCTGAGGGCGCTGTCATCGAGGCCAGTGCCGGTGAGACTGTGCTCGATGCCGCGCTGCGCAACGGCATCGACATCGAGCATGCCTGTGAGAAGTCCTGTGCCTGTACCACTTGTCATGTGGTGGTTCGCGAAGGGTTCGATTCTCTTGAGCCGTCCGACGAGCTTGAGGACGATATGCTGGACAAGGCCTGGGGGCTGGAGCCGCACTCGCGTCTTTCCTGTCAGGCGGTGGTCGCCGAGAAGGACCTGGTAGTCGAGATTCCCAAGTACACCATCAATCAGGTTTCCGAAGGTCACTGAGGCAGGGCGCAAGATGAGTCTGAAATGGAACGACGTGCTGGAAATCGCCATCCAGCTGGCCGAAACGCGCCCTGAGGTAGATCCTCGCTACGTCAATTTCGTCGAGCTGCATCAATGGGTCCTGGCGCTCCCGGAATTCGCCGATGATCCGCAGCGCGGCGGCGAAAAAGTCCTCGAGGCGATCCAGGCGGCCTGGATCGAGGAAGCCGATTAGTCGGAGCAGGGCAGCCGTCGACGTCGCAGTCGGTCAGTCGCCTGCCCTTATGTTTTGACCTGAACCCGCGTATGATTCGCGGGTTTATTCATTTGCATCAACCCATCTCTCTGGAGTCCATAAATGGCCCTGCAACGCACCTTCTCCATCATCAAGCCGGACGCTGTCGCCAAGAACGTTATCGGTGAAATCACCACTCGTTTCGAGAAGGCCGGCCTGCGCGTCGTCGCTTCGAAGATGGTTCAGCTGTCCGAGCGCGAGGCTGCCGGCTTCTACGCCGAGCACAAGGAGCGCGGCTTCTTCAAGGATCTGGTCGCTTTCATGACCTCCGGTCCGGTCATCGTTCAGGTTCTGGAAGGTGAGAACGCTGTCGCCAAGAACCGTGAGCTGATGGGCGCCACCAACCCGAAGGAAGCTGCCGCCGGCACCATTCGCGCCGATTTCGCCGTTTCCATCGACGAGAACGCCGTGCATGGCTCCGACTCCGAGGCCTCGGCTGCTCGCGAGATCGCTTACTTCTTCTCCGCCACCGAGCTGTGCGATCGCATTCGCTGAGTGAGCGCAGGTGAATCCAATGACTAGCGAAACCGGCAAGACCAATCTGCTGGGCCTGACCCAGCTGCAACTGGAACAGTTCTTCGAGTCGATCGGCGAGAAGCGCTTCCGGGCCGGCCAGGTCATGAAGTGGATTCACCATTTTGGCGTCGATGATTTCGACGCCATGAGTAACCTCGGCAAGGCCTTGCGCGAAAAGCTCAAGGCCTGTGCCGAGATACGTGGGCCCGAGATCGTCAGTGAGGACATTTCCAGCGATGGCACCCGCAAGTGGGTGGTTCGCGTGGCCTCGGGCAGCTGCGTTGAGACGGTCTACATCCCGCAAAACGGCCGCGGCACGCTTTGTGTGTCCTCGCAGGCCGGCTGCGCGCTGGATTGCAGCTTCTGCTCCACCGGCAAGCAGGGCTTCAACAGCAACCTTACCGCTGCCGAAGTGATCGGCCAGGTTTGGATTGCCAACAAATCCTTCGGCACCGTTCCGGCGAAGATCGATCGCGCCATCACCAACGTGGTGATGATGGGAATGGGGGAGCCGCTGCTCAATTTCGACAATGTCGTGGCAGCCATGCAGATCATGATGGATGACCTTGGCTACGGCATTTCCAAGCGCAAGGTCACCTTGTCCACGTCGGGCGTGGTGCCGATGATCGACGAGCTGGCGAAGGTGATCGACGTCTCTCTGGCCTTGTCGCTCCACGCACCGAATGATCCGCTGCGCGACCAGCTGGTGCCGATCAATCGCAAGTATCCGCTGGACATGCTGCTGGCAGCTTGCAAGCGCTATATCTCGCGGCTGGGCGAAAAGCGTGTACTGACCATCGAGTACACCTTGCTCAAGGGCGTGAACGATCAGCCCGAGCATGCCGGGCAGATGATCGCCTTGCTCGCGGATATCCCTTGCAAGATCAATCTGATCCCATTCAATCCGTTCCCTCATTCGGGATATGAGCGGCCGAGCAACAATGCGATTCGCCGCTTCCAGGACATCCTCCACAAAGGTGGGCACAATGTGACTGTGCGTACCACCCGTGGCGAGGATATCGACGCCGCCTGCGGGCAGCTGGTCGGTCAGGTACTCGACCGCACGCGTCGCAGCGAGCGTTACATTGCCGTGCGTGAACTCCACGACGACTCCGCTACCGCGCGTTCTGTTTCGAATCGATCCTGAGGGGATATCGATGGCTCTGCGCCTTGCGCTGATCATTTTGTTCGCCGGCTGGATGGCCGGCTGCGTATCGACGGGAAGCGTCGACCCGCTGAAAACCGAAGAGGGCCGTAGCCAGGCCCGTGACGCCTATATCCAGCTTGGCCTGGGCTATCTTCGCCAGGGCGCTACCGCCCGTGCCAAGACCCCGCTACGCAAGGCGCTGGAGATAGACCCGCATAGTGCTGACGCGCATGCTGCGCTGGCGCTGGTGTTCCAGACCGAGATGGAGAACGCGCTGGCCGACAAGCATTATCGCGAAGCGCTGTCGGCCCGGCGCGATGCCCGCATCCTCAACAACTATGGCAGCTTTCTGTTCGAGCAGGGCCGCTACCAGGACGCCATGGAGCGCTTCAGTCAGGCCTCCGAGGACAACATGTATCCCGAGCGCGCGCGGGTATTTCAGAACATGGGGATGACCGCGCTCAGGTTGTCGCAGCCAGAGGAGGCGGAGAAGTACTTCAACCGCTCGCTGCGACTGGACAGCCGCCAACCCGGGGCTCTGCTCGAGCTGGCGATGCTTGCCTACGAATCCGGCGAGTACGTGCCGGCCAAGCGCTATTACGATGATTTCAGTGCGCTGTCCGAGCAGAACGCCCGCAGCCTTTTGCTCGGCATTCGATTGGCAAACATCCATGGTGACCGGGATCGCGCCGCCAGTCTGGCCTTGCAGTTGAAACGACTGTATCCAGGCACATCCGAGTACAAGCAATTCCTATCGGAGCAACGATGAGTGCGCCTGAACACGAACCCATGAGCCAGATGGGGGGCAACCCGGGCGAAACCCTGCGAGTGGCTCGCGAGCAGAAAGGGTGGTCCCTGCTGTTGGTGGCCCAGCGGCTCAACCTGCCTACGCGGTCGGTCGAGCACATCGAGGCTGGCGACTTCGGTCGCCTGCCCGGGCATACCTTCGCCCGCGGCTATGTCCGGGCTTACGCCAAGTTGCTCGAGCTTGATCCCAATCGCCTGGTCAACGAGTTCGACCGCTACACCGGCACCGAGGCCACCGGCAGCAGCACGGTGCAGAGCCTGGGGCGCATCGAAGAGCCCGGCCGTCTCTCGCGCAGTGTCATGCGTGTGTTCGGTTTTCTTCTTCTTCTGTTGCTGGTCGGCGCCAGTCTCTACTGGTGGCAGGAACGTTCGGGACGTGACGACGCGGCAGCACCGGTAAGTGCCCTGGAACGCATCGAAGTCGAGAGTGCCGACGGCACGACCCAGGTCCATGTGCTCGAAGACCCGGACGATCAGGAGGTTGACGAGGGCGCGTTGCCTCTGTCGCCCGCGCCCGCAACGGACGAAACCGAAGTGCTCGCTGTCCCCGGCGCCGTGGAGGAACTGGCCAATGACCAGGCACAGGCCGCAAGCGCCGAGGCTGCGGTGGAGCCATCCAGCGTCGAGAGCTCCGCGGTAGATTCGCCTTCACAGCCGGTCGCCCCCCAGCCGGCTGAACAAGCTGAAGCCGCTTCGCCGGCGCAGGCCGAAATGGCTGCAGCAGAGGGCGCGCAGCAGTCCGGTGCTGCACAGTTGGAGGATGGTGAAGGCCGTCTGGAGCTTCGCTTCGTCGCTGACTGCTGGGTCCGCGTGACCGCAGCGGACGGTCGCCAGTTGCTCAGCACGGTAGGCAAGGCCGGCAGCGAGCGTACCGTCGTCGGAACGGCGCCGTTGAACGTGCACCTGGGCTTTGCGCGTGGCGCGGTATTGACCTATAACGGCAACCCCGTCGACGTCAGCCCGTTCATTCGTGGCGAGACTGCTCGCCTCACGCTCGGACAGTAACGATGCATAGTGAGTCGCCAATCAAACGCCGCCAGTCGCGCAAGATCTGGGTCGGCAATGTCGCCGTCGGAGGGGATGCCCCCATCTCCGTGCAGAGCATGACCAATACCGAGACCTGCGACGTTGACGCCACCGTGGCGCAGATCCGTCGATTGGAGGACGCCGGCGCGGACATCGTGCGCGTATCGGTCCCTTCGATGGACGCGGCCGAAGCCTTCGGCAAGATCAAGCAGCAGGTTCGGGTTCCTCTGGTGGCGGACATCCACTTCGATTACCAGATCGCCTTGCGCGTGGCCGAACTCGGCGTCGATTGTCTGCGTATCAACCCCGGCAACATCGGCCGCGAAGAGCGCGTGCGTGCCGTGGTCGAGGCAGCACGTGACAAGGGCATTCCAATTCGTATCGGTGTGAACGCGGGCTCGCTGGAAAAGGACCTGCAGAAAAAATATGGTGAGCCGACTCCCGCGGCGCTGGTGGAATCGGCTTTGCGCCATGTGGAGCACCTGGACCGTCTGAACTTCCAGGACTTCAAGGTCAGCGTGAAGGCCTCCGACGTGTTCATGGCCGTAGAAGCCTACCGGTTACTTGCCACGCAGATCGAACAGCCGCTGCATCTGGGCATCACCGAGGCCGGTGGCCTGCGCTCGGGTACGGTGAAATCCGCCGTCGGCCTGGGCATGCTGCTCGCCGAAGGCATTGGTGACACCATTC
The DNA here is from genome assembly GCF_057738225.1 of Stutzerimonas sp. CXK-1. NCBI lineage: Bacteria > Pseudomonadati > Pseudomonadota > Gammaproteobacteria > Pseudomonadales > Pseudomonadaceae > Stutzerimonas > Stutzerimonas sp. CXK-1. The sequence continues at coordinate 1,256,246 of NZ_CM173217.1, forward strand.
GCATCTCGCTGGCGGCCGACCCGGTCGAGGAGATCAAGGTCGGCTTCGACATTCTCAAGTCGCTGCGTTTGCGCTCGCGTGGCATTAACTTCATCGCCTGCCCGAGCTGCTCCCGGCAGAACTTCGACGTGGTCAAGACCATGAACGAGCTGGAAGGGCGGCTGGACGATCTGCTGGTTCCGCTGGACGTGGCGGTCATTGGCTGCGTGGTCAACGGGCCCGGCGAAGCGAAGGAGGCCCATGTCGGCCTGACTGGCGGCAGCCCGAACAACCTTGTCTACATCGATGGCAAGCCGGCCCAGAAGCTCGGTAACGAGGCCCTGGTGGACGAACTGGAGCAGCTGATCCGGCGCAAGGCCGCAGAGAAGCTGGAAGCCGACGCGGCGCTGATCGCCCGCAGCTGATTTCAAGGATTACCTTTGAGCAAGACCCTGCAAGCCATTCGTGGCATGAACGACATCCTGCCTGCCCAGACTCCGGTCTGGCGTTACCTCGAGGGCACTTTCGCCGAGCTGCTGGAGGCGTACGGCTACAGCGAGATCCGTCTGCCGATCGTCGAGTACACCGAGCTGTTCGCGCGGGGCATCGGTGAAGGGACCGACGTCGTCGACAAAGAGATGTACACCTTTCGCGATCGCAACGACGAGTCGTTGACCCTTCGGCCGGAAGGCACCGCCGGCTGCGTGCGTGCTGTGCTCGAGCATGGCATGACCGGTGGCGGTCAGGTCCAGAAGCTCTGGTACACCGGGCCGATGTTCCGTTACGAGAAGCCCCAGAAGGGTCGTTATCGCCAGTTTCACCAGATCGGTGTCGAGGTGTTCAATCAGCCCGGCCCTGATGTCGACGCCGAACTCATCGTGCTTACGGCAAGGCTGTGGCAGCGCCTCGGCATGGCCGATGCGGTCACCTTGCAGCTCAACAGTCTTGGTTCCAGCGAGGCGCGTGCACGTTACCGCGATGCCCTGGTCGCCTATCTGCAGCAACGCTTCGATCAGCTGGATGAGGACAGTCAGCGCCGGCTGAGCACCAATCCGCTGCGCATCCTCGATAGCAAGAACGCCCAGACCCAGGCGCTGCTGGCCGATGCGCCAACTCTGGCCGACTACCTGGACGAAGAGTCGCGGACGCACTTCGAGGGGCTCAAGGCGCGCCTCGACGCCGTTGGTATCGCCTATGAGATCAACCCCAAGCTGGTGCGTGGCCTGGATTACTATGGCCGTACGGTTTTCGAGTGGGTCACCGACAAGCTCGGCGCCCAGGGAACCGTCTGTGCGGGCGGGCGCTACGACGGGCTGGTCGGCCAGTTCGGCGGCAAGCCGACTCCAGGTGTGGGTTTCGCCATGGGGGTAGAGCGCCTGGTGCTCCTGCTGGAGACGCTGGAGCTGGTCCCGGCGAGCCTCTGCCGTGAACCCCACGCCTACATCTGCGCCTTCGGCGAAGCAGCCGAGCTGAGCGCCCTGGCGCTTGCGGAGCGGTTGCGCGACGCGCTGCCCGGATTGCGCCTGCTGGTCAATGCCGGCGGTGGCAGCTTCAAGAGCCAGTTCAAGAAGGCCGACAAGAGCGGCGCACGTTTTGCGCTGATTCTCGGAGAGAACGAACTGGCGTCACGCATGGTAGGGTTCAAGCCGCTGCGCGACGACAGCGAACAACAGAACATTGCCTGGGATGCTCTGCCCGAGCGTCTGGCTGCCTGCCTCGAGCAGGGCTGAACTAAGCGAATGGAAGGAGTGACGGTGTGACCTCGGGTACCGAAGAAGAACAACTCGCGCAGATCAGGGAATGGTGGCAGCGCAACGGTAAACCGCTGCTGTTCGGTGGTGCGCTGGCCCTTGTGCTGGTGTTTGGCTGGCAAGCCTGGCAGAACCGCCAGGTCGCTCAGGCCGAGGCCGCGTCTGCACTTTATCAGCAGCTTCTGGTCGCTGCGCTTGAAATGGCCGAGCCGGACACCGCCGAAGTGGCGCGTCTGGGAGGCGAACTGAAGAACGAATTCGGCGGTACCCATTACGCGCAATTCGCCAGCCTGTTCATGGCGAAGGTGGCGGTTGAGAGCGGGCGCCTGGATGAAGCGGCCAGCGAGCTGCGTAGCGTTGTCGACAAGCCGGTCGACAAGACTCTCGAGGAGCTGGCGCGCCAGCGTCTGGCTCGTGTGCTCGCGGCGCAGAAAAAGGCCGAGGACGCGCTGCGCCTGCTCGATGGTGACGCGGCGACCGGTTTCGCCGCCAGCCGAGAAGAATTGCGTGGCGACCTGCTGGTCCAGCTTGGTCGTGACGACGAAGCCCATGCTGCCTACACCAAGGCCAAGCAGGCGGCCGCCGAAGACGGTGCCATCGGCGGACTGCAATTGAAGCTCGACGATCTGGCCAAGGGAGACGCGTGATGCGCTTTAAGATTGCCGCGCTGTTGGCGGCTGCCGTATTCGCGGCCGGTTGCAGCAGCAACAGCAGCAAGGAGCCGGAGCCGGCCGAGCTGGTCAAGTTCGATGCCGAAATCCAGCTTGACAAGGTGTGGAGTCGCAGCATCGGGGACGGGCAGGGGGACACCTACAACCTGCTGGTGCCAGCGGTGTACGGCGAGCAGATCTACGCCGCCGACGTCGATGGCCTGGTGGTCTCGATGGATCGCACGACGGGCAAGGTCAACTGGAAGCAGGACCTGGACGTATCCATTTCCGGAGCGGTGGGCGCTGGCTACGGCCTGGTGCTGGTGGGCACGCTTTCCGGCGACGTGATTGCGCTGGATGTTTCCACCGGCGAGGAGCGCTGGCGCAGCAAGGTCAGCAGCGAGGTACTGTCGGCGCCGGCAATCAACGGCGACATCGTGCTGGTGCAAACCCAGGACGATCGCCTCATCGCGTTGGAAATGGACACCGGCGCGCAGCGCTGGAGCTATGAGAGCGCGCCAGCTGTGCTGACTCTGCGCGGTACCGGAGCGCCGCTGCTGACCAATCAGCTGGCTATTGCCGGTCTCTCCACCGGCAAGGTCATTGCGCTGGATACCCGACGCGGGCTGCCGGTCTGGGAGCAGCGCGTTGCCATTCCGCAGGGCCGTTCGGAGCTTGAGCGCGTCGTCGACATCGACGGCGGCCTGCTGCTGTCCGGCGGTACGCTGTATGTCGGCACCTATCAGGGGCGCGCGGCGGCGCTCGATGTGGAGAGTGGTCGTGTGCTCTGGCAGCGTGATGCCTCGACTTACTCGGGCGTGGCGCTGGGTTATGGCAGTGTCTATCTGAGCCTGGCCGATGGCACGGTCGAGAGTGTCGACGAGCGCTCGACCACCGCACTGTGGCGTAACGAATCGCTGGCCCGCCGGCAGCTGTCGGCACCGGCGGTGTTTTCCAGTTATGTGGTGGTGGGTGACAAGGAAGGTTACATACACCTGCTGAGCCAGGTGGACGGGCGTTTCGTGGCCCGCGAGCGGATCGACAGCAATGGCGTGCGCGCACGTCCGGTGGTCGATGGCGATTGGCTGTATGTCTACGGTAACGGGGGCAAGCTCGTTGCAATGACCATCCGCCGCGCCGACTGATCGGTCGAGTGCTGGCCGCCGGTAAACGGCGGCCACCGAATTTTGTGGCCGCTGCCTTGCAGCGGCCTTCGTGTTTTCTGAAATATCGTAGTGGAGAGCCGCATGGTTCCCGTAATAGCCCTGGTGGGGCGGCCGAACGTCGGCAAGTCCACCCTGTTCAACCGGCTGACCAAGAGCCGTGACGCCATCGTTGCCGAGTACGCCGGCCTGACCCGGGATCGCCAGTACGGCGAGGCCAAATGGCAGGGGCGCACCTACATCGTCATCGACACGGGTGGCATCTCTGGCGATGAAGAGGGCATCGACGCAAAGATGGCCGAGCAGTCGCTGCAGGCCATCGAAGAGGCCGACGCCGTGCTGTTCATGGTCGACTCACGTGCCGGCCTGACCGCAGCCGACCAGTTGATCGCCGAGCACCTGCGCAAGCGCAACAAGCGTTGCTTCCTGGTGGCCAACAAGGTGGACACGGTCGACCCGGACATCGCGCGCGCCGAGTTCAGTCCGCTGGGGCTGGGCGATGCACTGCCGATTGCCGCTGCGCATGGCCGCGGCATCGGCCAGATGCTCGAGCAGGCGCTGGGCATGTTTCCTCGCGACGATGCCGGCGAAGAAGCGCCAGGCGAACTGGAAGGCGAAACGGGTGAAGTCGAGCCGCGTCCGCGTCTGGAACCGGGGCCAAGCGAGAAGGAAGGCATCAAGATCGCCATCGTCGGCCGCCCCAACGTCGGCAAGTCGACGCTGGTCAACCGTATGCTCGGCGAGGAGCGGGTGATCGTCTACGATCAGGCCGGCACCACGCGCGACAGCATCTACATCCCCTTCGAGCGCGATGAGGAAAAATACACCCTGATCGACACCGCCGGCGTGCGCCGCCGCGGCAAGATCTTCGAGGCGGTGGAAAAGTTCTCCGTGGTCAAGACGCTGCAGGCGATTCAGGACGCCAACGTGGTGATCTTCGTCATGGATGCCCGCGAAGGCGTGGTCGAGCACGACCTCAACCTGCTCGGCTTCGTGCTCGAGACCGGCCGGGCACTGGTCATCGCGCTGAACAAGTGGGACGGCATGGACCAGGGCGAGAAGGACTACGTGAAGACCGAGCTGGAGCGCCGGCTGTTCTTCGTCGACTTCGCCGACATCCATTTCATTTCCGCCAAGCACGGGACCGGCGTCGGGCACCTGTACAAGTCGGTCCAGGCCGCGTTCAAGTCTGCGGTCACCCGCTGGCCGACCAGCCGGCTGACGCAAATCCTCGAGGATGCGGTTCAGGAGCACCAGCCGCCGATGGTCAACGGTCGGCGCATCAAGCTGCGCTATGCGCACCTCGGTGGAGCCAACCCGCCGCTGATCGTCATACACGGTAACCAGGTCGAGGCGGTACCCAAGTCCTACACCCGCTATCTTGAGAACACCTATCGGCGGGTGCTCAAGCTGGTCGGCACGCCAATTCGTATCGACTACAAGGGCGGCGAGAACCCCTACGAGGGCAAGAAGAACACGCTGACCGACCGCCAGGTCAACAAGAAGCGCCGGCTGATGTCGCACCACAAGAAGGCCGAAAAGAAGCGCCGCGACAAGAAGCGGTGAGAGGCGGCCCGGCGGTTGCCGGGCGCACGCGCAACCTTGCTGGCGGGCATTGCCCGCCTCTGGATTGAGGGATGATCAGCAGCAAGCTGCCGGACGTCGGCACGACCATCTTTACCACCATGTCGCAGCTGGCCGCCGAGACCGGTGCGCTCAATCTCTCCCAGGGCTTCCCCGATTTCGACGGACCGGAGGCCCTGCGTGAGGCGGTCGGGCGGCACGTGATGAGCGGGCACAACCAGTACGCGCCAATGACCGGTTTGCCGCAGCTGCGTGAGCAGATCGCCGGCAAGGTCGCGCGTCTGTACGGCCGTCGTGTCGATGCCTCGACCGAAGTGACTGTCACGCCAGGCGCGACCCAGGCGATCTTCTGTGCGATCCAGGCCGTGGTCAGGCCCGGCGACGAGGTCATCGTCTTCGATCCCTGCTATGACAGCTACGATCCTGCCGTCCGCCTCGCTGGCGGCGCCTGTATCCATCTGCCGCTGGCGTTGCCGGATTTCGCCATCGACTGGCAGCGCCTGGCCGACTCGATCGGCCCGCGCACGCGAATGATCGTGCTGAATACGCCGCACAACCCCAGCGGCGCGCTGATCGGGACCGAAGACCTGGATCGCCTCGCTGCGCTGGTGCGTGGCCGCGATCTTTACCTGCTCAGCGACGAAGTCTATGAGCATCTGGTGTTCGACGGCCGCGAACATGCCAGCGTGCTGCGCCACGAGGAACTGTACCAGCGCGCTTTCGTGGTCAGCTCGTTCGGCAAGACGTATCACGTCACCGGCTGGAAGACCGGTTATGTGGTGGCACCCGCGCCGCTCACGGCCGAGCTGCGCAAGATCCACCAATATGTCAGCTTCACCGGGGTGACCCCGCTGCAATGGGCCCTGGCGGATTACATGCTGGCGCATCCCGAGCATGTGCAGGAGCTGCCGGCCTTCTACCAGGCCAAGCGTGACCTGTTCTGCGACCTGCTGGCTGGCTCGCGCTTCGCCTTCACCCGGGCGGCGGGCACCTATTTCCAGCTCGCCGACTATTCGGCGATTCGCCCCGAGCTCGATGACGTCACCATGGCTGAGTGGCTGACCCGCGAGCACGGCGTGGCAGCCATCCCCATCTCGGTGTTCTACCAGCAGCCGCCGGAAGGCCTGCGACTGGTACGCTTCTGCTTTGCCAAACGGGAGGAGACGCTGCGTGAGGCAGCGCAACGACTATGCGCGATCTGAACGAGTTGCCCGACCTCGAACTGGCGCTGATCCAGACCGAACTGGCCTGGCAGGACGCCAAGGCCAATCGCGAGCGCTTTGCCACGCTGCTGGAGCAGGCGCGCGGCGCCGACCTCATCGTCCTGCCCGAGATGTTCACCACCGGCTTCTCGATGGATTCGGCCGCGCTGGCCGAACCGGAGGAGGGCCCGACCTATCACTGGCTGCGCGAGCAGGCCGCGCGCCTGGACGCGGTGGTGACGGGCTCGGTGATCATCGAAGCGGCCGATGGCAGCCATCGCAACAGGCTGCTTTGGGCCCGCCCGGACGGTGAGGTCCTGCACTACGACAAGCGCCATCTGTTCCGCATGGCCGGCGAGCACAAGCATTACACCCCGGGCATGCAGCAGGCGCTGTTCGAGTTGAACGGCTGGCGGGTACGTCCGCTGATCTGCTACGACCTGCGCTTCCCGGTCTGGAGCCGCGATCCGCATGGCACCGACCTGCTGCTCTACACCGCCAACTGGCCGGCGGCGCGGCGCGACGCCTGGAACCGCCTGCTGCCGGCGCGTGCCATCGAGAACCTGTGCTTTGTCGCTGCCGTAAACCGCGTCGGCGAGGATGGCAAAGGCTATCCATATAGCGGCGACACGCAGGTGCTGGATTTCAAGGGCGATACGCTGCTGGGCGCAGGCGACGGCGACGGCGTGTTCCGTTGTACGCTGCGCGCGCGCGATCTGGCAGCCTTCCGCGAGCGCTTTCCGGCCTACCACGATAGCGACGCCTTCGAGCTTCAGCTCTGAGGCGGAGGCGATCTGCCCTGTTCATCCAGGCGGACGCTGCGGACCAGATAGGCCTGCTTGTGGCCCCGCCGTTCGTAGTCGTGCATCGCCCGTTCGGCGCTGCTGCGTTCGGCGAACCGGGCCATTTCGATTTCGTTGCCGTTGTCGTCGATGCGATAGAGCAACCAGGCCAGTCGTTGCGCAGTCTGCTTCATCGACGCAAGTGGCGCGACTGTGCCACGCGTCGGCGCAACAGCCAGGCATAGATCAGTAGATTCGCCAGCAGCACCACGCCGGCGAGCACATACTGCACGGGCAGGCTGAGCCAGCTGGGGTATAGGGCCGGCAGCAGGTAGTGTTCGATGAAGCCCTCGCTGTAGCCGGTATCGCCGGAGATGCTTCTCAGCCGCTGCTCCCAGTGCGTCAATGGGCAGCCGTGATCGGTTATCTCGACAAAGATTGCCCAGGCGGCGGCGGGTAGCTGTACGGCCAGCAAACGAGGTTTCCACGCGGCCAGCAGGCCGCCGAGCAGGGCGAAGAGCACGAAGCCGAGATGCAGGACGAGCAGGCTGTCGGCGGCGAGTCGGTAGAGCACGTCAGCGCGCCTGCCGCGTGTCACCGGCGCGCTCGATTTCGGTGATCTGCCGGTTCTGCAGTCCAGCCAGGGCAAGGAGCCCGAAACACGCGCCGATCAGCGCCAGGAACATGTCCGACTGGGTGTCCCAGGGGTCGCCCTGGGTGCCGAGGAAATCCACGGCGCCACCGCCGGCCAGCAACGCTACCCACCATTCGATCAGCTCGTAGAAGGCACTGATCGCCAGCGCCACGCAGATGGCGAGGAACCCCAGCATCGGCCCTGGGCGCAGGTAGCCGTTGCGCAGGAGGATCTCACGGGCGACCAGCATCGGCACCAGGCCCTGCATGAAGTGGCCGAGTTTGTCGTAGGGGTTGCGTGCCAGCTGCAGCGCATCCTGGACCCAGAAGCCCAGAGGCACGCGGGCATAGGTGTAGGCACCGCCGAGGATCAGGACCAAGGCATGAAAGGCGATCAGCAGATAGAGCAGGCGCGTGAGTGGGAAGCGCCGGTAACTCAGTGCCAGCACGGGGGCGGCGATGAGCACAGGCGCTACCTCGAGCAGCCAGGTTGCACGGTCATAGGGCGCGATGGCCGACAGCCCCAAGGCTGACGCGACGAGCAGGCCCAGTACCGCCAGCAGTCTGTGTTGTGCCATGCGTTCCCTGCCGCAGATGAAGTGCGCACAGCATGCCGCCGTCCCCGGCGCCCGGCAAGCGGCCCGTTCAGCGCACGGCCAGGCGCTCCTGCGGCGTGCATTGGCGCAGGTCCACCTGGCCGACATGCGGGTTCGCATTGCCCTGGATGCAGGCGATCCGACGGTTGCGCCAGCGTTCCCATTCGTTGACCGGATATTGCCGATTCCAGATGTCGAACAGCCGGCGATCCTGTCGCGACAGGCGCAACCCGTAGCGCTCGCTCATGTACAGGTAGGTACGCGCAATGGCCCCGCGGCTGTAGTCGGCGGGCATCGCCGTGCGTTGCTTGAAGTTCACCACGAAGGGGCAGGCGCCATACTGTGTCGGCTTTTGCGCGAGCATGCCGAAGCCGAAGTTGCTGCGGTCGCCATTCACCTCGCCGACTACCGGTACGAGGTTGTGCAGGTCGGCTTCGGCGCGGCTGAATAGCGGATCGTGGCGGGTGCAGTGCTTGCGTCCGCCATCTTGCCAACATTGGCGCTGATGGCCGATGACCCAGGCCGGCACGATGTGCTCCCATTCGACCCGCGCCGCGCGCTGCGGCTGTTTGCGCGGACGGTAGCCGCAGCTCTGCAGGTCGATGCGCTTGCCGCGAAAGCTACAGCCGCAATAGAAATCCACCGGGCGTTCGGCGTAGATATCCCACGCCAGTTTCTTGGCTTCACGAAAGGTGCGTGGAGCGTCGGCATGGGCCTGGAGCAGGGTGAGGCAGGCAAGCAGGAAGAGGGTGATGCGTGGCATGCAGTTCTCGACGACAGACTGAGAAACGCATCCTTGCGTGGGGCCGGCATCTTACCCTGTTTCGTTAAAAAATCCTTTTTAATCAGACGGTTGGGACTTCTGTGCGGCCGATGGCGTTGATCCGCAGAGAGGCCAGGATCAACCCGCCGCCGATGGTGAGGAGGATCAGATCGGCTTTGCTGTCCCAGAACAGCAGATTCAGCACCAGCCCGACGGGTACCGAGAGGTTGTTCATCACAGCCAGGGTCCCGGCATCGACCTGCGTCGCGCCCTTGTTCCAGCAGAACTGACCGATCGCTGTGGCCAGCACGCCCATCCACAGCAGCACGGCCCATTGCAGGTCGGTTGTCGGCAGGCGCGTCGGATCGCCGAACGCCAGCCAGGCCGGCAGCACCACGGCCAGAGCGCCGAGGAAGAAATAGCCGAAGCGTCGGTGCAGCGGCACCGCGGACGGGAACCGCCTGGCCAGGTGCCGGTAGCCGACCTGGCCTGCGGCAAAGGTGAAGTTGGCCAGCTGCATCAGCAGGAAGCCGCCCAGAAAGCCGCTCGAAAGCTGGTCGTAGCGAATCAGCCCGGCACCGACCACAGCCACCGTGGCTGCCAGCAGCGCCCAGGGATTGAAGCGGCGCTCGAGCGCGTCGTCGATCAACGTCACGTGCAGTGGAGTCAGCACGGTGAACAGGAGGATTTCGGCGACACTGAGCAGGTTGAAGCTCAGGTACAGGCAAATGTAGGTGACGCCGAATTGCAGGGCACCTACCAGCGTCACGCCGGCCATGAAGCGCGGCTCGACCCCGCGCCAGCGGGTCAGCGGCAGAAACACCGCAGCGGCGAGCAGTACGCGGGTGAGCACGGCGAAATAGCTGTCCACCTGCCCAGCCAGGTGCGCACCGATGAGGTTGAACGACACTGCCCAGAGCAGCGTGACGAAGATCAGGTAGCCCATAGGCCCTCCGTTGCGAAGGGCCGCGACCTTAGCCGTTCCGGCCGGGCGGGGGAAGCCCGGTGCCGGAACCGCAGCGATCAGGCGTCGAGCGTCGCCATGTCGATGACGAAGCGATACTTCACGTCGCTCTTGAGCATGCGCTCGTAGGCTTCGTTGATCTGCTGCATGTCGATCATCTCGATGTCCGAGACGATATTGTGTTCGGCGCAGAAGTCGAGCATCTCCTGCGTCTCGGCAATGCCGCCAATCAGCGAGCCGGCGATGCGGCGGCGCTTGAAGATCAGGCCAAAGACGCTGGGCGACGGATGCGGCGTTGCCGGCGCACCGACCAGGGTCATGGTCGCGTCGCGCTTGAGCAGGTTGATGAAGGCATCGAGGTTATGCGGTGCAGCGACGGTGTTGAGGATGAAGTCGAAGCTGTTCACGTGTGCCGCCATCTCGTCGGCGTTCTTCGACACCACCACTTCCTTGGCCCCCAGGCGCAGGGCGTCCTCGCGCTTGTCCGGGCTGGTGGTGAACAGCACGACGTGCGCGCCCATGGCGGCAGCGATCTTCACCGCCATGTGGCCGAGCCCGCCGAGCCCGACCACGCCGACCTTCTGTCCGGGGCCGACCTTCCACTGGCGCAGCGGCGAATAGGTGGTAATGCCGGCGCAGAGCAGGGGTGCGACCGCGGCGAGGTTCTCGGTATGGCTGATGCGCAGGACGAACTTCTCGTCCACCACGATGTTGTCCGAGTAGCCACCGTAGGTATTCTCGCCGCCACCGAAGGCCGGGCCGTTGTAGGTGCCGACGAAGCCCTTCTCGCAATACTGCTCCAGCCCTTCGTTGCAGGACGCGCAATGCTGGCAGCTGTCGACCATGCAGCCGACGCCCACGGTGTCGCCCGGCTTGAACTGGCTGACCGAACTGCCGACCGCTACCACCCGGCCGACGATCTCGTGACCGGGGACCGACGGGTAGAGCGTGTTGTTCCATTCGTTGCGTGCGGTGTGAAGGTCCGAATGGCAGACGCCGCAGTAGAGGATCTCGATCTGTACATCGTTGGCACCCGGTGCGCGGCGCTGGAAGCGGTACGGCGCGAGCGGACTGGTAGCGTTCTGGGCAGCGTAGCCTTTGGCCTCGAGCATGATGCGTCTCCTGCATGCGTGAAAAGGGAGGACAGTCTAGGAGCGACCGCGGTTCCTTCACAAACGCCGAAGCGAAGCGTGGCGGGCCGTCGCGCGGGTACGAAAAAGGGGACGCCTGGCGTCCCCTTTGTTCAACGCCCGCTTCAGGCCGCCTGGCTGGCCGAATCCCGCAGGGCGCGGTTCAGCGCACTGAACAAGGCGCGGATGCTCGCCGTGGTGATGTTCTCATCGACACCGATGCCATGCAGCGGACGCTGGCCATCCAGGCGTACTTCGATGTAGGCCGCAGCCTTGGCGTTGCTGCCGGCACCGATGGCGTGCTCGTGGTAATCCATGATCTCCAGTTTCACCGGCAGTGAAGCGACCAAGGCTTCCAGCGGGCCCTTGCCGATACCGCGCCAGTGCTGAGCCTGGCCGTCGGCGAGCACCTCCACATCGAGAGCGCTGGTGCCGTTCTCTTCCTGCAGGCGATGGCTCTTCAAGGCATAGGGCGCGGTGGCCTGCAGGTATTCGCTTTCGAGCAGCGCGAAGATCTGCTGGGCGGTCATCTCCAGGCCGAGGCGGTCGGTTTCCTTCTGCACCACCTGGCTGAACTCGATCTGCATACGCCGCGGCAGGCTGATGCCGTACTCCTGCTCGAGCAGGAAGGTAATGCCGCCCTTGCCGGACTGGCTGTTGACGCGGATCACCGCCTCGTAGCTGCGGCCGATATCGGCCGGATCGATCGGCAGATAGGGGACTTCCCAGACGGCGTCCGGCTTCTGCTGGGTGAAACCCTTGCGGATCGCGTCCTGGTGCGAGCCGGAAAAAGCGGTGTGCACCAGGTCGCCGACATAGGGATGGCGCGGGTGCACCGGCAGCTGGTTGCATTCCTCGACCACCTTGCGCACCGCATCGATGTCGGAGAAGTCGAGCTGCGGGTCGACGCCCTGGGTGTAGAGGTTCAGCGCCACCGTCACCAGGTCGACGTTGCCGGTGCGCTCGCCGTTGCCGAACAGGCAGCCCTCGACGCGGTCGGCGCCGGCCATCAGACCCAGTTCGGTGGCCGCTACACCGGTGCCACGGTCGTTATGGGTATGCAGGCTGACCAGCACACTGTCCCGCCGATCGATATGCCGGCAGAAATACTCGATCTGGTCGGCGTAGATGTTCGGCGTGGCGGCCTCCACGGTGGCTGGCAGGTTGAGGATCAGTTTCTGCGCGGGGGTCGGCTGGAAGACCTCAATCACCGCATTACACACCTCCACGGCAAACTCCGGCTCGGTGGAGCTGAAGATTTCCGGCGAGTACTCGAAACGCCAGGCGGTGCCCGGATTTTCTGCGGCCAGGCGCTTGATCACCTTGCCGGCGTTGACGGCGATCTGCACCACGCCGGCCTTGTCCTGATTGAAGACGATGCGGCGGAAGCTCGGCGCAGTGGCGTTGTAGTAATGGACGATGGCCTGCTTGGCACCCTTGAGCGACTCGAAAGTGCGGGTGATCAGGTCTTCGCGAGCCTGGGTCAGCACCTGAATGGTCACGTCGTCCGGAATGTGGCCGCCTTCGATCAGCTCGCGGACGAAGTCGAAGTCGGTCTGCGAGGCGGACGGGAAACCTACCTCGATTTCCTTCAGGCCGATGGCTACCAGCGTCTTGAAGAAGCGCATCTTCTTCGCCGCGTCCATGGGCTCGATCAGCGACTGGTTGCCGTCCCGCAGGTCGGAGCTCAGCCAGATCGGTGCCTGATCGATCACCCGGCTTGGCCAGGTGCGATCGGGAAGGTTGATCGGGGTGAACGCGCGGTATTTGCGAGAGGGATCCTTGAGCATGGTCATGGCGTTTTCCTGAAGTCACGGGCGTCGCCTGCAGGCGGCGGGCCAATTGTTCGGTTGCGGATGGTGCGAAGTTAGGCGTTGGGTGAGTTTGTTTGCAATAGCTATTAAAAAAATGGTGAATCCTGCTGTTTATCGTATTCGTTCGACATAAAAAATAAGTTATTTGAATTTTTGCGCAATTTCGTTGGCTAGGCAGGTTGCGGCCACATGCCGCAGCCAGGGGCGTGCCGGGCATGCGATCATCGGCCCGCTTCGCGAAGGAGCGTTTTTGGGCAACGCAAGGTGCAGTGGTGAAACGACGGGCCTATTCGACAACGAGCATCTGGCTTGGCCTGTTCGCCATGCTGATGATCCATGTCGGCCCGCTGTACTCGGCCTTGCAGATCGCCGGGCGGCATGCCGAGCCCAGCATGGCGGCCGAGCACGCCGGCCATGGCGGGCACTCGATGCACGCGCAGGCTGGCCATGACCCCAACGCCTCCGTCCATCACCGTCAGGCACGCTACGGCGAGCCACAATGGCTCGCCGCCCTCGAGTTGTGTGGCTACTGCGAGCTGCTGACCCTCAACCCACCGCTGACTCTGGCCGTCGATCTGGCGCTGCCTGAGCATCGCCCCGCCCATTTCGAGCCGCTGCCCGTTGCGCCGTTGGTCGAGGCGCCGCGCCACAGTCGCGGCCATCCGCGAGCCCCTCCGGTTTTCCACGCCTGATCTGCCGGGCCGCAGCCTGCGGCCGTCCAACAATCAGTAGTGGAATCAGCTATGTCCAAGAAGCTTTGCGACAGTCGCGCAGGTGCGCGCCTGTCCACCGGATTTTTCGTTCGCCCGAGCCGCCTGCACTGGCGCCTGGCCCATCTGACCTTTCTCGGCCTGGCAGCCGGCGGCGCCCTCGCGGCCGAGGCCGACGAGCACGCCATGCATGCGGCGCACGAGCAGGCTGTCGAGCTGGCGCCGCTGGTCGTGACCGGCGTGGCGCAGACTACGCCGCTGAAGGTGGTCACCGATCCCAAACTGCCGCGCCAGCCGGTGCCGGCCAGCGACGGTGCCGACTATCTGAAGACCATTCCGGGTTTCTCCGCGGTGCGTAACGGCGGGGTCAACGGCGACCCGGTGTTCCGCGGGATGTTCGGCTCGCGCCTGAAACTGCTGTCCAATGGCGGCGAGATGCTCGGTGCATGCCCCAACCGGATGGATTCGCCGTCGTCCTATATCAGCCCCGAGAACTTCGACCGGCTGACCGTGATCAAGGGGCCGCAGACAGTGCTCTGGGGGCCTGGCGCTTCTGCGGCCACCGTGCTGTTCGAGCGCGAGCCCGAACAGTTCAGCGAGCCGGACTGGCGGCTGAACACCAGTTTCCTGACCGGCTCAAACGGTCGCTTCGACCGTATCCTTGATGCCGCCGCTGGGGCGGAGCAAGGCTATGCAAGGCTGATGGCCAACAGCTCGCAGGCCGACGACTACGAGGATGGTAGCGGCGACACCGTGCCGTCGCGCTTCGACAAGTGGAACACCGATGTGGCGCTCGGCTGGACGCCCGATGCAGACACGCTGCTCGAACTCACCGCCGGCCGCGGTGACGGCGAGGCGCGCTATGCCGGTCGCGGCATGGACGGCAGCCAGTTCAAGCGCGAAAGCCTGGGCCTGCGCTTCGAGAAGAGCAACATCGGCGAGACGTTCTACGGGCTGGAGGCGCAGGTCTACTACAACTACGCCGACCACATCATGGACAACTACAGCCTGCGCGATTTCGTGCCGTCGATGATGATGCCCAACCCGACGCTGTCGCGCGTCGACCGCCGCACGCTGGGTGGCCGGCTGGTCGGCACCTGGCAGTGGAGCGACGTCGAGCTGAAGGCGGGCGTCGATGCGCAGCGCAGCGAGCACCGCAAGGTGATGAATCCAGCCGGTGCCGCCAACCAGATGGTCCAGGCGGCCGGCAGCGATGCGCTGCCTTGGGTGCCGGACGCCATGCTGCATAGCTACGGCGCCTTTGGCGAGCTGACCTGGCAGCTCAACGAGCGCAGGAAAGTCATCGGTGGCCTGCGCCTGGACCTGCACGAGGCGACCGACGAGCGCGAATTCTTCCGTAGCCACGACACCTCGAGCATGCCGATCGTCTCGCGCGACTGGGACAACCCCACCGCCGGCGAGACCCGTCGTGACACCCTCTACAGCGGCTTCCTACGCTACGAAGAGCGGCTCGCGGAGCTGCCGGCGACCTGGTACGCAGGCCTCGGCCACGCCGAGCGCTTCCCCGACTACTGGGAGCTGTTCGTTTCCAACCCCGGCCCGGTCGGCACGGTGCAGCCGTTCGATTCGGTGCGCCCGGAGAAGACCACGCAGCTGGATGTCGGCCTGCAATACAGCCAGGGGCCGCTCGAGGCCTGGGTATCGGCTTACGCCGGGCTGGTCGAGGACTACATCCTGTTCAGTTACGTGCCAGGCGTGATGCCGAACATGATCCGCGCCGAGGTCAGCAACATCGACGCCACCATCGCTGGCGCCGAAGCCGGTCTGGCCTATCGCTTCACCTCGAACTGGAAGGGCGACGCCAGCCTGGCCTATGCCTGGGGCGAGAACCGTAGCGACGGTCGGGCGCTGCCGCAGATTCCGCCTCTGGAAGGGCGTCTGGGCCTGACCTACGAGCGTGACAACTGGAGCACCACCGGTCTCTGGCGTGTGGTCGCTTCGCAAGGCCGGGTAGCCGAGAACCAGGGAACCGTGGTCGGCAAGGACTTCGGCGAGAGCGCCGGTTTCGGGGTGCTGTCACTCAACGGCGCCTATCGGCTGAACGAGACGGTCAAGCTCAGCGCTGGCGTCGACAACCTGCTCGACAAGACCTACAGCGAGCACCTCAACCTCGCTGGCAGCGCAGGCTTCGCCGATTATGGCCTGGATGCCACGAGTCGGATCAACGAGCCTGGGCGCACCCTTTGGGCGCGTGTCGACCTGAGCTTCTGAGCCGGCAGGCAGCGCGGGCTTCGGCCCGCGTTGCTCTCGTAGGCTGGCGCTGGGGCACGGGCGACCGGGTTCACTGGCGCTGGTCTCATGGACGAGGCAATGGGCAGCGCCGGGGTGTGCGTGAACCCGTGCCCCAGCGCCAGCCTACGATCCCTGCGCCTGACTTCGGTCAGGCGCAATCTCTTGCATGCGAGGCTGCGGCCGGTTTACGGCATCGCACCAGTCGCGCATGTCGCCGCCGGATGGATGCTGGAACACCCGCAGACCGAACTCCGGCAGGATCGCCAGCAAGTGATCGAAGATGTCCGACTGGATCGCCTCGTACTCCGCCCAGGCGACGGTGTTGGTGAAGCAATAGATCTCCAGCGGGAGGCCGTCGGCGGTCGGGCTCAGCTGCCGCACCAGCAGCGTCATGCGCTGATGCACCCCGGGATGGCTGCGTAGATAGCGTTCGACATAGGCGCGAAAGGTGCCGATGTTCGTTACGCGGCGCGTGTTGACGGGCTCCTGTCCCCGTTCGGCGAGCTTGGCGTTCCACTCATCGATCTCTTTGCGCTTGTTGACCAGGTACTCTTCCAGCAGGTTGAAGCGGTAGAGCCGCTTGCGTTCCTCGGCGTCGAGGAAATGCACGCTCTGCTGATCCAGGTAAAGGCTGCGCTTGATCCGGCGGCCGCCACTTTCCTGCATGCCGCGCCAGTTCTTGAACGAGTCGGAAATGAAACGCTTGGTCGGAATGCTGGTGATGGTCTTGTCCCAGTTCTGCACCTTGACGGTATGCAGGGCGATGTCGATGACATCGCCGTCGGCATTGAGCTGCGGCATTTCCACCCAATCGCCGACGCGAATCAGGTCGTTGGAGGTGATCTGCACGCTGGCGACCAGCGACAGCAGGGTGTCTTGGAAGATCAGCATCAGCACGGCGGCCATGGCGCCCAGGCCGGAGAGCAGGATCAGCGGCGAGCGGTCGATCAACGTGGCGATGATGAGAATGGTGGCGATCGCGTACAGCCCGATCTTGACTACCTGCAGGTAGCCCTTGATCGGGTGGATGCGCGCATCCGAGCGCCGCTGGTAAAGCATGTTGACGATGTCCAGCACGCCGCCGAGCGCCAGCGCGACGGTCAGTACGATGAAGCCGCCACACACGTTGCGCACCACCATGACCGCGGCTTCGGGCAGGCCGGGCACCGCATGCACGCCGGTGGAGAGCACCAGCGCCGGCACGATGTTCGACAGCCGCTTGATGACGCCGAAATCCTCGATATCGCTGGTGCGCGCATGACGCAGTAGCTTGTACAGCCCGCGCACCAGGATGCGTTTGACGATCCAGTTCGAGACCCAGGCGGCAAGCACCAGTGCGGCGCTTGCCAGGAGCGTCTGCAAGTACGGATGGGCATCGAGCCAGTCGAGCCAACCGGTCAGTTCTTCTGTCGGCATTCAGCTTCTCTCAGGTGGCGGGCAACCGGCCCGGACGCGGCGCGACCCTAGCAAAACCGGCCTGCGGACGAAACCGCAGGGCATGCAGTAGCTCAGCGAATGAACTCGCGGCTGATGGTCTTGAACAGCTCGGTGCCGGCCTGCTCCAACCATTCGAAGGCGACCATCTCGCGCGAGACGATTTCAGCGCCGGCCTGGCGCATGCGTGCCAGGGCCAGCGTCTTGTCGCTGGCGCGGCGCGAACTGACCGCTTCCTCAACGACGAACACGCGATGGCCACGCTCGAGCAGGTCGAGCACCGACTGCATCACGCAGACATGTGTTTCGCAGCCGCAGACGATGAACTGGCGGCGCTCGCCGCCGGGACGCTTGAACAGCTCGCCGTCGCCGGTGGCCGAGAAGTGCAGCTTCTCGACGATGGCCTCGGCCGGTACGCCGTCGCGCAGGGTTGCCACGGTCGGCCCGAGGCCCTTGCTGTACTGCTCGGTCAGCAGCACCGGCACGCCCACGCGGGCAGCGATCTGCTGCAGCCAGGCGCTGTGTTCGACCATCGCCTGGCCGTCCAGGATCACCGGCAGCAGCCGCTCCTGGATGTCGATGATCAGCAGGACGGATTCCTTGGCTCGGATGCGCATGAGGGTCTCCTTTGCTTCAGCGCTTGAAGGCGCCAATGAAAATGGATGGGTCGACGCGAGCGTCATTGAGGCTGACATTCCAGTGCAGGTGCGGGCCGGTGGCGCGGCCGGTGGCGCCGACCTTGCCCAGTACCTGGCCGCGCGCCAGGTGGTCGCCTACCTTCACCGAGGTGCTCGACAGGTGGCAGAACATGCTGATCAGACCCTGCCCGTGATCGACGAACACGGTCTTGCCATTGAAGAAATAGTCGCCGACCAGCGTTACCGTGCCGGCAGCCGGCGCCTTGATCGGCGTGCTGGCGGGAACCGCGAAGTCCAACCCCGAATGAGGGTTGCGCTCCTGGCCATTGAAGAAGCGACGCAGGCCGAAGGGCGAGGACAGCGGTCCGTCGACCGGGCGATCGAACAGCAGGTTGCTTGGCTGCGCGGCGCTGAACCCACGGTAGGCGCGGGTCTGCTCGGCCAGCTCGCGCTCGATGCGCTTGAGGTCGTCCGGGTTCGGATCGACCTGGCGCTGATTCTTCAGCGTGATGTGCTGGGCCCGATACTCGCGGGGGCCCACTTCAAAGGTGACCGGCCTGCCGTCGACCAGCAGCTGCTGGGTGCCGGCTGTCGTGCCGAGCGGGATGCCGACGATGGCGATCCAGCGCTGGCCGTCCTCGCGGATCGTCAGGACGGGTTTGCCGTCATAGCGTGCCTGTGGTGCCTGCGCGTCATTGCCGAGGCCGACCACGGCGACCCCGCCGGGTACCGGCTTGTCGAGCAGGCGGGTGATGAACCCCTCGGCGCAGGCGAGGGCCGGAAACAGCAGGGCGAGCAGAAGGAACAGGCGACGCAGCATGGGTACTCCGGGGCAGGCGGGGCGTCCATCCTCGCGCACTTGCGCCGGCTGGCGAAAGCCCGTCGCGCTTCAGAGTAGCGGTAGCGTGGTCGGTTGCAGATGGTTGTCCTCGACGCGCACGTCCAGTTCGCCTTCGCCCAGGCGTGCCTTAAGGCGCTGGCCCGGCTGGGTCTGCTCGGCGCGGCGGATTGCCCGGCCGCGCTCGTCGAGCAGGATGCTGTAGCCGCGGCCGAGCGTGGCCAGCGGGCTGACGATATGAAGGGTCTGGGCGAGGCCTTGCAGGTGCTGCTGGCGCGTGCCGAGCGCTGCGCGCATGGCGCGGGGCAGGCGCTGGGCGAAATGTTCGAGGCGTTGGCGCAGCAGGTGCAGGCTGCGCCCCGGGTGCTGCGCTGCCAGGCGCGTTTCCAGCCGGGCCAGGCGCTCTTGCCCCGCACACAGCCGGCGATCGATGGCGCGCAGTAGCCGTTGTTCAAGGTCGTCGATGCGTTGGGCCTGTTGTTGCAGGCGCTCGCCGGGATGGCGCAGCCGGCGGCTCAGGCCGTCCAGGCGCAGCGTCTCGTGACGCAGGCGCTCGCGCATGCGCAGCAAGAGACGTTGTTGCAGAGCGCTCAGGCGCTGCTGCAGGTCGGCACTGCTGGGCGCCAGTAGCTCGGCGGCGGCCGACGGTGTCGGCGCACGCACGTCGGCGACGAAATCGGCGATGGAAACGTCGGTCTCGTGACCCACGGCGCTGACAATCGGCGTCCGGCATGCCGCCACCGCGCGTGCCACCGCTTCCTCGTTGAAGCACCAGAGGTCTTCGAGCGAGCCGCCGCCGCGCGCGAGAATCAGTGCGTCGAAGCCCTGCGCATCGGCCAGCGCCAGGGCGCGGACGATCTGCGCGGTGGCTTCGCGGCCCTGCACGGCGGTGGGAATCAGGGTCAGCTCCACCTGCGGCGCGCGGCGGCGGAAAACCGAGACGATGTCGCGGATCACCGCGCCGGTCGGCGACGATACGATGCCGACGCGGCAGGGGTGGGCCGGCAATCTGCGCTTGCGCTCGGCAGCGAACAGCCCTTCGGCCGCGAGCTTGTCCTTCAGCGCCTCGAAAGCCAGACGCAACGCGCCATCGCCGGCCGGCTCGACACTGTCGAGAATCAACTGATAGTCACCGCGGCCCTCGAACAGCGAGACCTTGCCGCGCACCTTGACCGCAAGCCCGTCGCGCAGGGCCTGACGCACCCGCAAGGCGTTCTGCCGGAACAGCGCACAACGCACCTGGGCGTTTTTGTCCTTGAGCGTGAAATAGACGTGGCCGGACGCCGGGCGCGCCAGGTTGGAAATCTCGCCCTCGACCCAGATCTGCGCAAAGACGTCCTCGAGTAGCAGCCGTGCACGGTTGTTGAGCTGGCTGACGGTGAGAACTTCGCGGTCGAGGTTCAGGCGCTGGAAGGGATCGTTGAGCATGGCGGCGATGATAAGCCCGTCCGGCGCCGGCGCCTACCGAGCCATGTCGGGCGGCGCTAAGATGCGCGCCTTTTCGACGCCGGCCGCCGCGTGGCTGGCCAGGGGATAACCGTGCAGCCGAACCAGATCATCGTGGTGCCAAGAATTTCTAGCGTGCCGGGGCGCGAGGCGCGGGCGCGCAGGCTGCTGCGCTGGCTGGTCGAGCGGCGTATCGTCGAGGCCTTGCCGACCACCTGCGGGCCTGGAGCGCGGACGATGGCCTATGCAATCGGCGATGGCGCTCGGCAGGTCGTCGAGCATCCCGAGCGGCTGCCGTTCGGCCAGGCGGTCAATGGCCTGGAGATCGTCACCGAGCGTTGCATCTATACGCCGACCCGCGATTTTGCCGAAGAGGCCGGTTGCCCCGAGTGCCGGCGGGAGATTGGCACAGTGTTGTTTGACAGCCTGGAAGTGTGGATGCCCGGCGAGACGGACAACTTCACCTGTCCGGAATGCGGCTTCGAGGACGATATCAACGGCTTCCTGTTCATTCCGGCCTGCGCCTTTTCCGATCTGGCGTTCGTCTTCAACGGCTGGGCCGACGCCGGCTTCGTACCGGCATTTGTCGAGGCGTTCGCCGAGCGGCTGGGCTTCCCGTGCGCACAGGTGCGAGTCGACGGCTGAGTCCGCTGAGTCACAACCGGACTGCGCGTTGAGCGCGGCGGGGTCGATGGGTATAATGCCGCGCTTCCTTTTTCCCGCCTGGGAGCCCCCGCCATGCTGCGTATCAGCCAAGAAGCCCTGACTTTCGATGACGTTCTCCTGATCCCGGGATATTCCGAGGTCCTGCCCAAGGATGTCAGCCTCAAGACCCGCCTGACCCGCGGTATCGAGCTGAACATTCCGCTGGTCTCGGCGGCCATGGACACCGTGACCGAAGCCCGCCTGGCCATCGCCATGGCGCAGGAGGGCGGTATCGGCATCGTCCACAAGAACATGAGCGTCGAGCAGCAGGCGGCCGAGGTGCGCAAGGTCAAGCGCCACGAGACGGCCATCGTTCACGACCCGGTCACCGTCTCGCCCGATACCAAGATCAGCGACCTGCTGCGCAAGGCCCGCGAGTTGGGCTTCTCCGGCTTTCCGGTGGTGTCCGGCAAGGAACTGGTGGGGATCGTCACCGGCCGTGACCTGCGCTTCATGCCCAACACCGGCGACACCGTGGCGGCAATCATGACCCCGAAGGATCGACTGGTCACGGTCCAGGAAGGCACTTCGCTCGAAGAGATCAAGGCTAAGCTGTACGAGCATCGCATCGAGAAGATGCTGGTGGTCAACGCCAACTTCCACCTGCGCGGCCTGGTCACCTTCCGTGATATCGAGAAGGCCAAGAGCTACCCGCTGGCCTCGAAGGACGAGCAGGGCCGCCTGCGCGTGGGTGCCGCAGTCGGCACCGGCGCCGATACCGAAGAGCGCGTCGCGGCGCTGGCCGCCGCTGGCGTCGACGTGGTCGTCGTGGATACCGCCCATGGCCATTCCCGCGGCGTGATCGATCGTGTTCGCTGGGTCAAGGAGAACTTCCCACAGGTACAGGTGATCGGCGGCAACATCGCCACCGCCGAAGCCGCGCTTGACCTGGTCAAGGCCGGCGCCGATGCGGTCAAAGTCGGCATCGGCCCGGGTTCGATCTGCACCACCCGCATCGTCGCCGGCGTCGGCGTTCCGCAGATTTCCGCCATCGCCAACGTCTCCGCCGCGCTGGAAGGCACCGGTGTGCCGATGATCGCCGATGGCGGCATCCGCTTCTCCGGCGACCTGTCCAAGGCCATCGTCGCTGGCGCCAATGCGGTGATGATGGGCTCGATGTTCGCCGGTACCGAAGAGGCGCCTGGCGAGGTCGAGCTGTTCCAGGGACGCTCCTACAAGGCCTACCGCGGCATGGGCTCGCTCGGTGCCATGGCCCAGGCGCAGGGCTCCTCGGACCGCTACTTCCAGGATTCCTCGGCCGGTGCCGAGAAGCTGGTTCCCGAAGGCATCGAGGGCCGTGTGCCGTACAAGGGCGCGCTGTCGGCGATCATCCACCAGCTGATGGGCGGTCTGCGTGCTTCGATGGGCTACACCGGCTCGGCGACCATCGATGAGATGCGTACGCGGCCGCAGTTCGTGCGCATCACCGGTGCCGGCATGGCCGAGTCGCACGTGCATGACGTGCAGATCACCAAGGAAGCGCCGAACTACCGCGTCGGCTGAAAAAACGGTTTGCCCGTCGCGCGACGCGGCAGATCGATTTCTGGAATGTGAACAACGGGGCTGTTCGATCAGCCCCGTGTCATTTGCGAACACCACGAGAGATGCCCCCAATGGCTCATCCTGACATCCACGCCCACCGCATCCTGATCCTCGACTTCGGTTCCCAGTACACCCAGCTGATCGCCCGTCGTGTGCGCGAGATCGGCGTGTATTGCGAACTTCATCCCTGGGACATGAGCGACGAGGACATCCGTGCCTTCGCCCCGCGCGGCATCATCCTCGCCGGTGGGCCCGAGTCCGTGCATGAGCAGGGCAGCCCGCGCGCACCGCAGGCGGTGTTCGATCTCGGCGTGCCGCTGTTCGGCATCTGCTACGGCATGCAGACGATGTCCGAGCAGCTCGGCGGCAAGGTACAGGGCTCGGATGTTCGCGAGTTCGGCTACGCCCGCGTCGACCTGGTCGGCAAGTCGCGGCTGTTCGATGGCATCGAGGATCACATGGACGACGATGGCGTGTTCGGCCTCGACGTCTGGATGAGCCACGGCGACAAGGTCACCGACATCCCGCAGGGTTTCCACATCCTGGCCAGCACGCCGAGCTGCCCGATCGCCGCGATGGGCGACGACACCCGCGGCTACTACGGCGTGCAGTTCCACCCCGAAGTGACCCACACCAAGCAGGGCGGGCGCATCCTGTCGCGCTTCATTCTCGAGATCTGCGGTTGTGAAGCGCTATGGACGCCTTCCAACATCGTCGAGGACGCCATTGCCCAGGTGCGTGCCCAGGTAGGCGACGCCAACGTATTGCTCGGCCTGTCCGGCGGCGTGGATTCCTCGGTGGTCGCCGCGCTGCTGCACCGCGCCATCGGCGACCAGCTGACCTGCGTATTCGTCGACAACGGTCTGCTGCGCCTGCACGAAGGCGACCAGGTGATGGCCATGTTCGCCGAGAACATGGGCGTCAAGGTCATCCGGGCTGACGCCGAGGCGCAGTTCCTGGCCAACCTCGAAGGCGAGGCGGACCCTGAGAAGAAGCGCAAGATCATCGGTCGCACCTTCATCGACGTGTTCGATGCCGAGGCCAGCAAGCTGCCAAACATTCAGTTCCTCGCCCAGGGCACCATCTACCCGGACGTGATCGAGTCGGCCGGTGCCAAGAGCGGCAAGGCCCACGTGATCAAGTCGCACCACAACGTCGGCGGCCTGCCCGAGGAAATGAACCTCAAGCTGGTCGAGCCGCTGCGCGAATTGTTCAAGGACGAGGTACGCAAGATCGGCCTCGAACTCGGCCTGCCCTACGACATGGTCTACCGCCATCCCTTCCCGGGCCCGGGCCTGGGCGTGCGCATCCTCGGCGAGGTGAAGAAGGAATACGCCGACCTGCTGCGTCGCGCCGACGACATCTTCATCAGCGAGCTGCGCAAGGCTGACTGGTACCACAAGGTCAGCCAGGCCTTCGTGGTGTTCCAGCCGGTCAAGTCGGTAGGGGTGGTCGGTGATGGTCGCCGTTATGCCTGGGTCGTGGCCCTGCGCGCAGTGGAAACCATCGACTTCATGACGGCACGCTGGGCGCACCTGCCTTACGAGCTGCTGGAAAAGGTCTCCAACCGCATCATCAACGAAATCGAAGGCATCTCGCGCGTCACCTACGACGTCTCGAGCAAGCCGCCGGCGACCATCGAGTGGGAGTGATCTGACGCATCAGGGCAGCCAAGGCTGCCCTGATGCTATTGGGGTCGTAGTACCAAGGGGGAGATTCAATGGCTTTCACACGCAGGCAGGTCCTCGGCGGCCTGGTCGGTCTCGGCGTGCTTGGTCTCGGCGTTGGCGGTGCGCGCTATTGGCTGGGCCGTCCTGCGGCTGGTGCCACGCATGACTACGAGCTGATCGCCGCGCCGGTCGACGTCGAGCTGGTGCCCGGGCGCGTCACACCGGCGTGGGGCTATGGTGGGCAGGCGCCTGGTCTCGAGCTGCGTGGACGCCAGGGTGACTGGCTGCGGGTGCGCTTCACCAATCTCTTGCCGGAGCCGACCACCATTCACTGGCACGGTATCCGCCTGCCGCTGGAGATGGACGGTGTGCCCTACGTCTCGCAGCTGCCGGTGCTGCCGGGAGAGTCGTTCGAGTATCGTTTTCAGCTGCACGACGCCGGTAGCTTCTGGTACCACCCGCACACGTCCAGCGGCGAGCAGCTGGGCCGCGGCCTGGTCGGCCCGCTGATCGTCGAGGAGCGTGAACCCAGCGGCTTCGCCCATGAGCGGGCCCTGAGCCTGAAGAGCTGGCACGTCGACCAGCAGGGGGCCTTCACCGATTTCAGCGTGCCGCGCGAGGCGGCGCGGGGCGGCACCCCGGGCGTGCTCTCGACGGTCAATGGCGAGCACCTGCCGACGCTGGATCTGCCAGCCGGACAGATCGTGCGGCTACGCATCCTCAACCTCGACAATACGCTGACCTATCGGCTCAACCTCTCCGCTGGCGAGGCGCGGATCTACGCGCTCGACGGCAACCCGGTGGCTCCTCGTCCACTCGGCAAGGAATACTGGCTGGGGCCGGGCATGCGTCTCGAGCTGGGGCTGAAGGTGCCCGAGGCGGGCACCGAGCTGTCGCTGCGCAACGGGCCTTTGCGCCTTGCCGCATTGCGTGCCGTGGCCAGCGAGCAGTCGCCGGGAGGCTGGCCGGCTGCACTGCCGGCAAACCCGATCGCCGAACCGGATCTGGATCGCGCCGAGACGCTGCGTTTCAACTTCGAATGGGCCGGTGCGCTTTCCACCGACCTGCAGCAGGGTGGGGCGTTCAAGTTCTGGCAGATCAACGGCCAGGCCTGGGACATCAACGACAAGCGCTGTGCCGAGCGACCGATCGCGACGCTGCGCCACGGCGGGCACTATATCTTCGAGCTGCGCAATCTCAGCCAGTACCAGCATCCGATCCATCTGCATGGCATGACCTTCAAGGTGATTTCCTCCAACCGCCGACGTATCGAGCCCTGGTACACCGACACCTATCTGCTGGGCAAGAACGAGACCGCGCGGATCGCATTGGTGGCGGATAACCCCGGCGTGTGGATGTTCCATTGCCATGTGGTCGATCACATGGAAACCGGCCTGATGGCCGCCATCGAAGTGGCCTAGCACGGCGGGACCGGCGGATGAAACGAGTGCAGATCATCGACCGCAGCGGCGACGAGGGCTTCATGCGCGAGGCCCTTGCGCTGGCCGAGCAGGGCGCCGCGCTGGGCGAGGTGCCGGTGGGCGCCGTGCTGGTGCTGGACGGCGAGGTCGTCGGGCGCGGTTTCAACTGCCCGATCTCGCGACACGATCCGAGCGCGCATGCCGAGATGGTCGCCATCCGCGATGCTGCGCTGCGTCTGCAAAACTATCGCCTGCCCGGCAGTACGCTGTACGTCACCCTGGAGCCGTGCAGCATGTGCGCCGGGCTGATCGTGCATTCGCGCATCCAGCGTGTGGTCTACGGCACGACCGAGCCAAAGGCCGGCGTAGCGATCAGTCGCGGGCAGTTCTTCGACCAGGTGTTCCTCAATCATCGGGTACTGGTCGAAGGCGGGCTGCTGGCCGAACAGTGCAGCGAAATGCTCAGCCAGTTCTTTCGCCAGCGCAGGCAGAACGACCGGGACGCCTGAGCGTCAGCGGCTGCTGTAACGGCGAACGCCGGCCTCGGGCAGGGTCTGGTGGGCGGCAACACTGCCCTGGGCCGGGAACACCACCAGGTGGTCGGCCGCAATGGCGATGCCGACTTCCTGGCCTGGCAGATAGTCGGTATGGCTGGCGAAGATGCCTTCGAGCTGGTTGCCGGTTGGCAGTTGCAGGCGATACAGGGTCGATGCGCCGAGGAACGTCTTGCCGACGATCAGCGCACGCAGCGGGCTGTCCGGCCGGTAGACGATATCGTCCGGACGCAGCAGTACATCTACCGAACTCCCGGCCGGCCAGTTGTAGGCGCGGTTGCCGCGGATCACGCCAAGCTCGGTCTGCACCGTTTCCGGGTCGAGCAGCTGGCCGCGGATGAAGTAGCCCTGGCCGATGAAGCTCGCGACGAAGGGGGTCAGCGGTTCGTGATAGAGGTTGAACGACGTGTCCCATTGCTCGAGGCGGCCGTCCTTGAACACGCCGACCTGATCGCTGACGGCGAAGGCCTCCTCCTGATCATGGGTCACCAGAATCGCACTGGTGCCGCGCGCCTTGAGAATCTCCCGGACTTCCAGGCTCAGCCGGCGGCGCAGTTCGACGTCCAGATTGGAGAACGGCTCGTCAAGCAGCAGCAGCTCGGGTTCGGGGGCTAGTGCGCGAGCCAGTGCGACTCGCTGTTGCTGGCCGCCGGAGAGTTCGTGTGGGTAGCGTCGCGCCAGTGGGGCGAGATGCACCAGTTCCAGCAGTTCGCTGACGATACGTTGGCAGTCCGCCTGCTTGCGAATGCCAAAGGCGACGTTGTCGAAGACGGTCAGATGCGGGAACAGCGCATAGTCCTGAAAGACCATGCCGATGCGGCGCTTCTCCGGGGCGAGGGTGTGGCCAGGGCGCGAGATGACTTGCCCGGCCAGCTCGATCTCGCCCTGCTGGACAGCCTCAAAGCCGGCGATGGCCCGCAACGTGGTGGTCTTGCCGCAGCCGGATGGGCCGAGCAGGCAGCCGATGTCGCCGCGGTTCAGGTGCAGGTTGAGGTCGCTGACGACGCGCTGCTGCCCGCCGTAGCCACAGGCCAGGTCGCGCAGCAACAGCAGGGGGGCGTGGCTCATGCGTGGTAGGCGGGTTCGACGAGGAATTCCAATAGTGCCTTTTGCACGTGCAGGCGATTCTCGGCCTGGTCCCAGGCGAGCGAGCGGCAATCGTCGAGCAGGTCTTCGCTGATCTCCTCGCCACGGTGGGCTGGTAGGCAGTGCAGGAAGATCACGTCCGGTGCGGCGGCATCCAGCAAGGCGCGGTCCACCTGGTAGGGGCGGAAGGTCGCCAGGCGCGCCTCGGCCTCGTCTTCCTGGCCCATCGAGGTCCACACATCGGTGCTGACCAGGTGAGCGCCGGCAACCGCCTCGCGCGGGTCACGCGTGACGCTGACCCGGTCGCCGGCCAGCGCAAGCAGCTCGGCCTTAGGCTCATAGCCTTCGGGGCAGGCCACGCGAAGCTGGAAGTCGAACTGGATCGCCGCTTCTATATAGGTGTTGCACATGTTGTTGCCATCGCCGACCCAGGCGACGGTCTTGCCGGCGATGCTGCCACGCTGTTCCTGGAAGGTCTGCATGTCGGCCAGCAGCTGGCAGGGATGCAGATCGTCCGACAGGCCGTTGATCACCGGGACCCGCGAATTGGCGGCGAACTCGGTCAGCGTAGAGTGGGAGAACGTACGGATCATCACGGCATCGAGCATGCGCGACATGACGATCGCCGAATCGCCGATCGGCTCGCCGCGACCGAGCTGGGTGTCGCGCGGCGAGAGAAAGATCGCCTGGCCGCCGAGCTGGATCATGCCGGCCTCGAATGACAGCCGCGTGCGGGTCGAGGCCTTCTCGAAGATCATGCCCAGCACCCGATTCTTCAGTGGCTCGAAGAGAATGCCGCGCTCACGCAGATCCTTCAGTTCGATGCCGCGACGGACCAGGCTATGCAGTTCCTGGGGCGTGCAGTCCATCAAAGAGAGAAAATGCCTTGCGCTCATATCAACTACCTTTCATTGCCGCAGTTTGCGGTCCGAAGGCTTTTCCGGGGAAAACAGAGGGACCGACCACTGGGGGTCGTGATGACCTGGCGAAACGGGAAAGGCGAGATCTTATCCACAAAAGCTGCAGGGGCGCAAACGCCGGTTTACGGCGCCTGCGCGCGTCTGACAGGCGCAACGCTGCGCCTCGTTCGATCGACAAAACCGACTTCGCCACTCGGCTTTGACCCGGCTTATGCTCTACAATGCGCGGCAACCGTGTTAGCCGAGGTACCTCATGGACATCATCGAAACCATCAAAGAACAGATCGCCAACAACTCCATCCTGCTCTACATGAAGGGCTCGCCGAATGCGCCGCAGTGCGGTTTCTCTGCACGTGCCAGCCAGGCGGTGATGGGCTGCGGCGAGAAGTTTGCCTACGTGGATATCCTGCAGAACCCGGAAATCCGCGCGAACCTGCCCAAGTACGCCAACTGGCCGACCTTCCCGCAGCTGTGGGTGAACGGTGAGCTGGTCGGTGGTAGCGACATCATCCTCGAGATGTTCGAGAAGGGTGAGCTGCAGGCGCTGATCAAGTCCGCCGCCGGCAAGGCCGACGCCTGAGCCTCGACCGGCCCGAGGCACCATCCATCTGGTGCTCCGGCCAATAAAAAACGCCATGTCCTTGCGGACATGGCGTTTTTTTATTGCGGTGGCTGGCGGTCTCAGTCGTCCATCTGCGATTGCAGATAATTCTCCAGCCCAACCTTGTCGATGAGCCCGAGCTGGGTTTCCAGCCAGTCGATGTGCTCTTCCTCGGATTCGAGTATGTCTTCGAGCAGCTCCCGGCTGCCGTAGTCGCCGACACTCTCACAGTAGGCGATGGCAACCTTGAGGTCGGCGATGCCGCTCTGCTCGAGCTTGAGGTCGCATTCGAGCATCTCGCGGGTGTTCTCGCCGATCAGCAGCTTGCCCAGATCCTGGAGATTGGGCAGCCCCTCGAGGAAGAGGATGCGTTTGATCAGCTTGTCGGCATGCTTCATCTCGTCGATGGATTCATCGTACTCGTGCTTGCCCAGGCGGCCGAGCCCCCAGTCCTCATACATGCGCGCATGCAGGAAATACTGGTTGATGGCGACCAGTTCGTTGCCAAGGATCTTGTTGAGGTGCTGAATGACCAGCTTGTCGCCTTTCATGGTCGCAATCCCGTCGAAGTCAATGAGAGGTTTGCCGCAGTCTGGCCACGAAGCACAGGCCTGTCAAACCTAACTCCTTGAAAGCAAAGGCTAATAAGGGAAACGAGAACGCTTGCGTTCTGCGATTGAGCGCTAATGCGTTGATTGCAGGCAGAAAAAAGCCGGGCAATCGCCCGGCTCTTCGGTGATCCGCTGGTCAGGCGGGGTAGAACATCGGTGCGGACAGCGCCGGCTGTGCGTTCTGGACGTCCGCCAGGGTTTCGCGCACCACCTGTTTGGCCAGGCAGGCGCACTTGCCGCATTGGGTGCCCACGCCAGTGCTCTCACGCACCTCGCGGTAGCTGCAACAGCCTTCATAGATGGCCTCGCGAATCTGGCCGTCGGTGATGCCCTGGCAAAGACAGACGTACATGCGAACTACCCGTGGGTCGATTGATGAAGCGGATGCTAAATAGAATGAGAATGATTGTCAAAGGTCTTCATCGGTCGGGCCGCTCCGTCGGTCGGTTTGCCGGAGGCAGCAGTGCTGTCGTTATAGTGGCCACCGCGTCGAAACGTTAGAATCGGCAGCCCTTCCCTGATTGCTTCTTCCCGGCCGAGTCCCCGGTCTAGAGGCGTGCGGTGCCGTCATGCAGTTGAGCGTTCCCACCCTCATCGTCGTCGATCTCTACGTACTGTTGCTGGTTGCGCTGCTGATGTTGTTCGCCTGGCGCAGTGGGCGGCGCGAACCCACGCTGGGCTACCTGTGCCTCACGCTTTTCCTTGGTGTCGCATCGACGGCGCTCGGGGCGCTACGCAACCTCGGGATCGACTACGTGCCGATCGTCCTTGGCAATGTCCTGCTCGTGCTGGCGATGGCCTTCAACTGGACGGCCATGCGTGTGTTCGCTGGCCGTCGTCCGCAATGGCGGGGGATACTCGTCGGCCCCGCGGTGTGGGCCGCGATGTGTCTGTGGCCGGCGTTCTACGGCACGCTACGGTTGCGCATTGCGCTGCTTTCGGTGCTCACCATCATCTATATCGGTCTGGCGATGGTCGAGCTGTGGCGAAGCCGCCGGGCCATCCAGGTTTCGCTGCGCCCGGCGATGGCGCTCATGGCCGTGCATGTCGTGCTGTACGCATTGCGCATCCCTCTCGATAACGGCCAGCCGTTCGAGGGGACGCAGCACTTCAACTTCTTCGCCGTGGTGATCTTCGAGACCATGATGTACGCGGTCGGCATCGCGTTCGTCACGCTGGCCATGGTTCGTGAGCGTGCCGAACTCGAGTACCGGCAGGCGTCGCTGAGCGACCCGTTGACCGGCATCGGCAACCGGCGCGCCTTCATCGAGCATGGCGAGCGGCTACTGCATCGTTGCCGGGAAGCAGGCCAGATGGTGACGTTGCTGTTGTGCGACCTCGACCAGTTCAAGCGCCTCAACGACACGCTGGGCCACAAGGCCGGCGACGATGCGTTGATCGGCTTCTGCCACGTCGCCAAGTTGCGGCTGCGTCGGCATGACGTGTTCGGGCGCATTGGTGGCGAAGAGTTCGCCTGCCTGCTTGCCGATGCCGGGACCGATGTCGCTCATGGCGTCGCCGAGCGTATCCGTGGCGAGTTCGCGGCGCTGCCTTTCAGTCGCGCCGGCATGCTCAGCGTGAGCATCGGCATCAGCGATACCGGGCGGTTCGGCTACGACCTCGATCGGCTGCTGTCCGAAGCGGATCGCGCGCTCTATCAGGCCAAGGCGGGCGGGCGCAACTGCATCCGGGTTGCCGCGTAGCCTGGTGAGCCGGTGCCCCTGCGGTTTGCTAGACTGCGGCACCTTTTTTCGGCGGCGACCCCTTCATGGCTCTGCAAGCGACCCCCTATAAAGTCGAACTCAACCTGACCGATCTCGATCGCGGCGTCTACGAGACCCTGCGCTTCACGGTCGCGCGTCATCCGTCGGAAACCGAAGAGCGCCTCGGCGTTCGCTTGATCGCCTATGCGCTGTGGTACGACGAGCAGCTGGGCTTCGGTCGCGGCCTGTCGGATGTCGATGAGCCGGCGCTGTGGCAGAAGAGCCTGGATGAACGGATCCTGCACTGGATCGAGGTCGGACAGCCGGATGCCGAGCGCATCACCTGGTGCTCGCGGCGTGCCGAGCGGGTTAGCGTGCTGGCCTACGGCAACCTGCGGGTATGGCAGACCAAGGTGGTCGATGCGGTCAAAGGGCTGAAGAATGTCAGCATCGCTGCGCTGGCTTCCGAGGCGCTGGAAACGCTGACCCGTGATCTGCCGCGCTCCATCCAGTGGAGCGTGATGATCAGTGACGGTGCACTGTTCGTCACCGACGAGCGCGGCCAGCACGAAGTGCCCATGCAGTGGCTGCTCGGCGAGCGCGGCTGAACGATCTGTCGGCCGGCGCCAAACGACCCGGCCAGGGCTGACCGATTCGGGTATCCTCTGCGGCTTTTCTCGCCGGCGCGCTCGTGCCGGCTCGCTGCTCCGGAACCACACGATGCGCATCGAACCCCGCCCGCTTCCCGACACGCTGCCCGACCTGGGCGATCTCCCGCCATTGCTGACCCGGCTCTACGCGGCACGCGGCGTGACCTCGGCCAGCGAGCTGGACAAGGGCCTGGCGCGGCTCATTCCTTATGCGCAGCTCAAGGGCATCGAGCAGGCCGTCGAGCTGCTGGTCGAGGCGCTGGAGAAGCGTCAGCGCATCCTGTTCGTCGGTGATTTCGACGCCGACGGAGCCACCGCCAGCACGGTCGGCGTGCTCGGTCTGCGGCAGCTGGGCGCGGCGCACGTCGATTACCTCGTTCCGAATCGCTTCGAATACGGTTACGGGCTGACACCCGAGATCGTTGCCGTGGCCCTCGAGCGCGGGCCCGACCTGCTGGTAACGGTCGACAACGGCATCTCCAGCGTCGACGGCGTGGCGGCGGCGAAAGCGGCCGGCTTGAAGGTGCTGGTCACCGACCACCATCTGCCGGGGCCCGTGCTGCCCGATGCCGATGCCATCGTCAACCCGAACCAGCCCGAATGCCGGTTCCCGAGCAAGTGCATCGCTGGCGTCGGCGTGATCTTCTATGTGCTGCTGGCATTGCGCGCCCGGCTGCGCGAGCGGGACTGGTTCGTTCGTCACGGCTGGGCCGAGCCGAATCTGGCCGAGCTGCTCGATCTGGTGGCCCTCGGCAGCGTCGCCGACGTGGTGCCGCTGGACGCCAACAACCGCATCCTCGTCCATCAGGGCTTGGCGCGCATTCGCGCCGGTCGGGCCCGGCCGGGGCTACGGGCGATCCTCGACGTCGCCGGACGTGACCATCGGCGCATCACCTCCACCGATCTTGGCTTCATTCTCGGGCCGCGCCTCAATGCCGCCGGGCGTCTGGACGACATGAGCCTGGGCATCGAGTGCCTGCTCTGCGAAGACGAGGCGCTGGCGCGCGACATGGCCGTACAGCTCGACGAGCTGAACAAGGATCGCAAGGCCATCGAGCAGGGCATGCAGCGCGAGGCGCTCGCCCAGCTCAAGGACCTGCCGCTCGAGGAGCTGCCGTTCGGCCTGTGCCTGTTCGAGCCGGACTGGCACCAGGGCGTGATCGGTATCCTCGCCTCGCGGCTGAAGGAGCGCTATCACCGCCCGACCATCGCCTTTGCCGATGCCGGCGACGGCCAGCTCAAGGGCTCGGCGCGTTCGGTGCCCGGATTTCATATCCGCGATGCGCTCGACGCGGTGGCGGCTCGTCATCCCGGGTTGATCAGCAAGTTCGGCGGGCACGCCATGGCCGCCGGGCTGTCCTTGCCGCAGGAAAACTTCGGCGCCTTCGCCGCGGCCTTCGACGCCGAGGTGCGGCGTCAGCTCTGCGAGGACGACCTGACCGGCCGGCTGCTCACCGACGGCCAGCTCGGTATCGAGGAGTTTCACCTGGAGCTGGCCCGCGCGTTGCGCAATGCCGGGCCCTGGGGGCAGCATTTCCCAGAGCCGATGTTCCATGGCGTATTCCAGCTGGTGCAGCAGCGCATCGTCGGCGAGCGGCACCTCAAGCTCGTACTCAGGAGCGAATGCGGTTCGCTGACGCTGGACGGCATCGCCTTCAACATCGACCGCGACATCTGGCCGAACCCTTCGGTGCGCTGGGCGGAACTGGCCTACAAGCTGGACGTCAACGAGTATCGCGGGCAGGAAAGCGTGCAGCTGATGGTGGCGCATATCGCCCCACGTTGAGGCCATTGCCCGGCTGAATCCGCCGATATTTCGCCCACTCCGTTCGATTGTCCCGCCCGCGGCGCACGCCTAGAGTGCAGGCACAACAAGAACGACGGCGGATAGCGAAATGAGCGATACCAGCGTGCACTACCGTGCCTGTCACCTGTGCGAGGCCATCTGCGGCCTGGCCATCGAAACGCGCGATGGCGCGATCGTCTCGATCAAGGGCGACGCGCAGGACCCGTTCAGCCGCGGCCATGTCTGCCCCAAGGCGGTGGCGCTGCAGGATATCCAGAACGATCCCGACCGCCTGCGCCAGCCGGTGATGCGGGTGGAGAACCAGTGGGTGCCGCTGGAATGGGACGAGGCCTTCGCCCTGGTGGCCGAGCGGCTGGCGGGCATTCGCGAACGCCACGGCAACAACGCCGTCGCCATCTATCAGGGCAACCCGAGCGTGCACAACTACGGGTTGATGACCCATAGCAACTATTTCCTCGGCCTGCTTAAGACTCGCAACCGCTTCTCGGCGACCTCCGTCGACCAGCTTCCGCACCACCTGACCAGCTACCTGATGTATGGCCACGGCCTCTTGCTGCCGGTGCCGGATATCGACCACACCGATTTCATGCTGATCCTCGGCGGCAACCCGCTGGCCTCCAACGGCAGCATCATGACCGTGCCGGACGTGGAAAAGCGCCTGAAGGCGCTACGCGCACGCGGCGGCAAGTTGGTGGTGGTCGATCCGCGACGCAGCGAGACGGCGGCCATTGCCGACCAGCACCTGTTCATCCGTCCCGGGCAGGACGCGGGGTTGCTGCTGGGCATCCTGCATACCCTGTTCGAGGAAGGTCTTGCCCGCGGCAGCCACCTGCCGGTCGACGGGCTCGACGCGGTGCGCGCCGCCATCGCGCCGTTCCCGGCCGAGGCGATGGCCGCACGCTGTGGTATCGCCGCCGAGGATATACGCCAGCTGGCGCGGGACTTTGCCGCCGCCGAGCGGGCCGTGTGCTATGGCCGCATGGGCGTCTCGACCCAGGTCTACGGCACGCTCTGCCAGTGGCTGGTGCAACTGATCAATCTGGTGACCGGCAACCTCGACCGCGTGGGCGGGGCGCTCTGCACCACACCTGCCGTTGACCTGGTGGAAACCGCCTCGCCCGGGCATTTCGGGGCTTGGCGCAGCCGCGTCTCGGGCCTGCCCGAGTACGGTGGCGAGCTGCCGGTGGCGGCGCTGGCCGAGGAGATGCTCGCGCCGGGCGAGGGTCAGGTCCGCGCGTTGATTACCGTGGCCGGCAACCCGGTGCTGTCGACGCCCAACGGGCGCCAGCTCGAAGAGGGGCTGGAAGGCCTCGAGTTCATGCTCAGCGTCGATTTCTACGTCAACGAAACCACCCGTTACGCCGACATCATCCTGCCGCCGACCGCCCCTCTGGAGCACGATCACTACGACAGCACCTTCAACCTGCTGGCTGTGCGCAACGTCACCCGCTTCAACCAGGCGGTGCTGCCGCGCCCCGATGGTGCATTGCACGACTGGGAAATCTTCGTCGGCCTGGCGCGCGCCTTCGCTGCGCGCACCGGGCTCGAGGTCAAGCCGACGCTGGCGCCGGAGCAGATGATCGATCTCGGGCTACGGGCCGGGCCGCATGGCGAAGGTTCCGAGCGCCGGCTGAACCTGGCCGCCCTGCGCGAGGCACCACACGGTATCGACCTCGGTGCGCTCGAGCCGAATCTCGCGCGCCGGCTGAAAACCGAATCTCGTCGCGTCCAGGCGGCCCCGGCGCTGCTGCTGGCCGATCTGGAGCGATTCGCCGCCGACAGTGCCAGCAGCCAGTCGACTGGCTTGCTGCTGATCGGGCGGCGCCACGTGCGCAGCAACAATTCCTGGATGCACAACTACCGGCGCCTGGTTAAGGGCAAGCCGCGCCATCAGCTGCTGATGCACCCGGCGGACCTGGCCGGTCGCGGCCTGAGCGACGGCCAGCGGGTACGGGTTCGCTCGCGGGTCGGCTCCATCGATGTCGAGGTCGCGGCCAGCGACGAGCTGATGCCCGGCGTGGTCAGCCTGCCGCATGGCTGGGGGCATGACCGCGGAGGCGTGCGCCTGCAGATCGCCGGTGAGCTGCCAGGTGCCAGTGCAAATGACCTCACCGATGAGCGGCTGTACGATGCGCTGTCCGGCAACGCGGCGCTCAATGGCGTGCCGGTGGAGGTCGCGGCGGTCTAGCACCCGCTGAAAGTCGGGCTGGGTTTTCTCGGCGAAACGGTCTGTACTCAGGGGTGTCCATACGAACGCCCCCTGTAGTCGAGGTTTCCATGACCCAGCTCTTCCAGCCGTTGACGCTTCGCCAACTCACGCTTGCCAATCGAATTGCCGTCTCGCCGATGTGCCAGTACTCGGCCGAGGGCGGCATGGCCAACGACTGGCACCTGGTGCACCTGGGCAGCCGTGCGGTCGGCGGCGCAGGGCTGGTCCTCATCGAGGCCACCGCGGTACGGCCGGAAGGGCGCATCTCGCCGCAGGACCTGGGCATCTGGAGCGACGAGCACATCGAGCCGCTGCGGCGGATCACTCGCTTCGTCGAGGCGCAGGGTTCGTTCGCCGGTATCCAGCTCGCGCATGCCGGGCGCAAGGCGAGCAGCTGGCAGCCCTGGCTCGGCAAGCGCGGCAGCGTGCCGATCGCCGAGGGCGGCTGGGTGCCGGTCGGGCCGTCGAGCATTGCCTTCGATCCGCAGCATGCTGTACCCGAGGCGCTCGATGCGCAGGGCATCGCAGCGGTGGTGCAGGCGTTCGTGCAGGCGGCCGAGCGCGCGCTGGCGGCCGGCTTCAAGGTTGCCGAAATCCACGCGGCGCATGGCTATCTGCTGCATCAGTTCCTGTCGCCACTGTCGAACCAGCGGCAGGACGAGTATGGCGGCTCGTTCGACAACCGTATCCGTCTGCTCCTCGAGGTGACCGAAGCGGTGCGGGCCACCTGGCCGGACGAGCTGCCTTTGTTCGTCCGACTGTCGGCCACCGACTGGGTCGCCGACGGCTGGAACCCGGACGAAACCGTCGAGCTGGCGCGGCGGTTGAAGGCGCTGGGCGTCGACCTGATCGATGTGTCGTCCGGCGGCACCGCCGCCAACGCCGAGATTCCGGTCGGCCCGGGCTACCAGACGCAGTTCGCCGAGCGGGTGCGCCGCGAGGCGGATATGGCCACCGGCACCGTGGGGCTGATCACCGAGGCGGTGCAGGCCGAGCATATCCTGCGTACCGGCCAGGCCGACCTCATCCTGCTGGCGCGCGAGCTGCTGCGCGATCCGTACTGGCCGTTGCATGCCGCCGAGCACCTGCGGGACAACTCGGTGCCCTGGCCGGCCCAGTATGTTCGCGCGGCACACCGCGACACGCCGATTCGCCAGGTGCCCGACGCACAGGGTTGATCCGTTTATTTCAGGAGTCGCTGCATGAACACCGCAGGTTTGCTCGATCAGCTGCTCAAGTCCGGCAAGGCGTTGCTCGATCAGAAGTCGGGGCAGGGGGTGCCGGCCGCGCCCGCGGGAAAAGCCGGCAATGGCGGGCTCGAACAACTGCTCGGCGGCCTGGGCGGCGGCTCGCTGGGCGGGCTGCTCTCCGGCGCCGGGAGCGGGGCCCTGGCTGCCGGGGCGATGGGCGCGCTGCTTGGCAACAAGAAGGCGCGCAGGTTCGGCGGCAAGGTGGCCACCTACGGCGGGCTGGCGGCCCTTGGCGTGCTCGCCTACCAGGCCTACAGCCGCTGGCAGGCGCAGCAGGCCGACGTACCCCAGGGCGAGCCGCAAACCATCGACCGGCTGCCCGCGAGCGAACAGGTGGAGGCGCATAGCCAGGCGATTCTCAAGGCGATGGTGGCTGCGGCCAAGGCGGACGGACATGTCGACGACCGCGAGCGCGGTTTGATCGAGGCCGAAATGGCCAGGCTGTCCGGCGACCACGAGCTGCAGCAGTGGCTGGACGTCGAGCTGCGCAAGCCGCTGGGCCCTGCGGACGTGGCCGCCGCGGCCGGGACGCCGGAGATGGCCGCCGAGATGTATCTGGCCAGCCTGCTGGCGGTGGACGAGGAAGCATTCATGGAGCGCGCCTACCTCGACGAGCTGGCGCGACAGCTCGGCCTCGACGCAGGGCTGAAAGCGGAGCTGGAAAGCCAGGTGCGTGCCGCCTCGGCGTGATTGCAGGTCGGCCTGCCGCTGGGCCGCCGAGGCTCTCGGCGGGCTGTCGGCGTCGGGCGGCTGGCGTTATACTCGCGGGCTTTTCGAATCCGTCCGCTGGAGAGCCGAACGCCATGGAAATCAACCCGATCCTCAACAGCATCAAGGACCTGTCCGAACGCACTCAGTCCATTCGGGGGTATCTTTGACTACGATCACAAAGCTGATCGTCTGACCGAGGTCAACCGCGAGCTGGAAGACCCGAACGTCTGGAACAACCCCGAATACGCACAAAACCTCGGCCGCGAGCGCGCCATGCTGGCGCAGATCGTCGAGACCATCGACGATCTCACCGGCAGCCTCGCCGATTCCCGCGACCTGCTCGACATGGCGGTCGAGGAGAACGACGAAAGCGCCGTGGCCGATATCGAGAGCGAAATCCAGCGCCTGCGCGAGATTCTCGAGAAGCTCGAATTCCGCCGCATGTTCAGCGGCGAGATGGACCCCAGCAACTGCTACCTCGACATCCAGGCCGGTTCCGGCGGTACCGAGGCGCAGGATTGGGCGAACATGCTGCTGCGCATGTACCTGCGCTGGGCCGACAAGCATGGTTTCGACGCCGAGATCGTCGAACTGTCCGAAGGCGAGGTTGCCGGCATCAAGGGCGCGACCCTGCATATCAAGGGCGAGTACGCCTTTGGCTGGCTGCGTACCGAGATCGGCGTGCACCGCCTGGTGCGCAAGAGCCCGTTCGACTCCGGCAATCGCCGTCACACCTCGTTTACCGCGGTGTTCGTCTCGCCGGAGATCGACGACAACATCGAGATCGAGATCAACCCTGCGGACCTGCGCATCGATACCTATCGTTCCTCCGGTGCCGGTGGCCAGCACGTCAACACCACCGATTCGGCCGTGCGTATCACCCACGTGCCGACCAACACCGTGGTGGCCTGCCAGAACGAGCGCTCGCAGCACGCCAACAAGGACACCGCGATGAAGATGCTGCGGGCCAAGTTGTACGAGCTGGAAATGCAGAAGCGCAATGCGGCGTCGCAGGCGCTGGAAGACTCCAAGTCGGATATCGGCTGGGGCCACCAGATCCGCTCCTACGTGCTCGACCAGTCGCGCATCAAGGACCTGCGGACCGGCGTTGAGCGCAGCGACTGCGACCGCGTGCTCGACGGCGACCTGGACGAGTATCTCGAGGCCAGCCTGAAGCAGGGTCTGTAAGCCGGGGTGGGGCGCCGACAGCGCCCATCCCATGACAACGTATTGATCAGCCTACCTGAGGGTCCGCGGACCCGAGCGACCGGAAAACACCGACCATGAGCGAACAACCGCTGAACGAGCATGCCATCCACGAGGAAGAGAACAAGCTGATTGCCCAGCGCAAGGAAAAGCTCGCCGCGCTGCGCGAGAAGCAGCCGATCGTCTTCCCCAACGATTTCCGCCGCGATGCCCTGGCGGGTGATCTGCAGAAGCAGTACGCCGAGGCCGGCAAGGAAGCGCTCGAAGGCCAGCAGATCAAGGTCAGCGTCGCCGGCCGCATCATGCTCAACCGCGGTGCGTTCATCGTCATCCAGGACAGCAGCGGGCGGATCCAGCTCTACGTCAATCGCAAGACCTTGCCGGAAGAGACGCTCGAAGCGATCAAGCACTGGGACATGGGCGACATCGTCGCGGCCGAGGGCACGCTGGCGCGCTCCGGCAAGGGTGATCTGTACGTCGACATGCAGAACGCTCGCCTTTTGACCAAGTCGCTGCGTCCGCTGCCGGACAAATTCCACGGCCTGACCGACACCGAGCAGCGCTACCGCCAGCGCTACGTCGACCTGATCGTCAACGAGGATGTGCGCCAGACCTTCCGCGTGCGTTCGCAGGTGATCGCGCACATCCGCCGCTTCCTCAACGAGCGCGGTTTCCTCGAAGTGGAAACCCCGATGCTGCAGACCATTCCCGGTGGCGCCGCGGCCAAGCCGTTCGAGACGCACCACAACGCACTGGACATGCCCATGTTCCTGCGCATCGCGCCGGAGCTGTACCTCAAGCGCCTGGTGGTCGGCGGCTTCGAGAAGGTCTTCGAGATCAACCGCAACTTCCGCAACGAAGGCGTCTCGACCCGGCACAACCCCGAGTTCACCATGCTCGAGTTCTACCAGGCCTACGCCGACTACGAAGACAACATGGACCTGACCGAGGCGCTGTTCCGCGAGCTGGCGCAGGCCGTGCTCGGCAGCACCGACGTGCCCTACGGCGACAAGGTGTTTCACTTCGGCGAGCCCTTCGCGCGGCTGTCGGTGCGCGATGCGGTCCTGCAGTACAACCCGGACATCAGCGAGGCCGATCTCGAGAACCTGGAGACCTGCCGCGCGCTGGCGAAGAAGGCCGGTGCCAAGGTCCTCGGCCACGAAGGGCTGGGCAAGCTGCTGGTGATGATTTTCGAGGAAACCGTCGAGCACAAGCTCGAGCAGCCGACCTTCATTACCCGCTACCCGTTCGAGGTTTCGCCGCTGGCTCGCCGCAACGACGAGGATCCGAGTGTTACCGATCGCTTCGAGCTGTTCATCGGCGGCCGTGAAATCGCCAATGCCTACTCCGAGCTCAATGACGCCGAGGACCAGGCCGAGCGCTTCCACGCCCAGGTCGCCGAGAAGGATGCCGGTGACGACGAAGCCATGCACTTCGATGCCGACTTCGTCCGTGCGCTGGAATACGGCATGCCGCCGACCGCAGGTGAGGGCATCGGCATCGACCGCCTGGTGATGCTGCTGACCAACTCGCCGTCGATCCGCGACGTGATTCTCTTCCCGCATATGCGCCCGGAGGTCTGAAGCCGGGTACGGGGCGGGGCGCTGGATGCGACCCCTGTCCCGTCGCGGCGCGGCCGGAGTTGCCGGCGGCGGCGTCGGCTCGTATACAGCCTCGATGATGCGCATGAGGAACCACGATGAACACGCGTGACAATCTGGACGACTATCAACGCATCGTGCGCGACCTTTCCGAGCGCATTGTCGTGGCGCAGACGCCGGTACGGGTGCTCGACGCGGTCAAGTGGGAAGACGACATCCGCCAGCGCTTCTTCCAGGCCAAGGGGCGCGAGCTGCCACCGGTTAACCGTGCCTATTACGAGGCGCGGCCGCTGGCCTACGACTCCAGCGCGAAAAAGCAGGAATTCCAGGACATCGAGCGCGACATCACCCGCCAGCTCGGTCAGTTCAACCCGGTCGGGCAGATCATGCGGCGCATGTGCAAGGAATACCGCATGGTCATCCGCATGCTCGAGGCGCGCGGCACCGCGGACTTCGGCATGATCTCCCAGGAACTCTACGGCGCGGCCTCCGACGCCTTTCACGCCGGCGACCCGACGCTCGCCGACCTCGGCCTGATGCTCTCGGACTACCTGAACAACATCGCCGACCGCGGCGACCTCAAGGACGAGCCGAAGACGCTCAATGCCCAGCAGGCCGTCGAGCTGCTGCAACGGCGCCTGGATGCGGTGTTCGGCGAAGGCGAGGGGGTGATCCGCGTGTTCGAGTCCGACGGCATCCTCGCCGATGCCGCGGCGGGCGCCGACTACATCAAGATCCGCAGCGACGCGCTGTTCAACGAGCGCGACATCCGCGCGCTGGAAGTGCACGAGGGGCTGGTACACGTCGGCACCACGCTCAACGGGCAGAACCAGCCGATCTGCACCTTCCTCGCCAAGGGCCCGCCGTCCTCGACGGTGACTCAGGAAGGCCTGGCAATCCTCATGGAGGTGATCGCCTTCGCCTCCTACCCGACGCGCCTGCGCAAGCTGACCAACCGCACCCGGGCGATCCACATGGCCGAGGAGGGGGCTGACTTCCTCGAGGTGTTCGCCTTTTTCCGCGACCAGGGCTACGCCGAGGACGAGTGCTACAGCAATGCCAGCCGGGTGTTCCGTGGCTCGACGCCGGCCGGCCTGCCCTTCACCAAGGACCTGTCCTACCTGAAGGGCTTCATCATGATCTACAACTACATCCAGCTCGCGGTGCGCAAAGGCCGGCTGGAGCAGATCCCGCTGCTGTTCTGCGGCAAGACCACGCTGGAGGACATGCGCACCCTGCGCCAGCTGGTGGACGAGGGCATGGTGGTGCCACCCAAATACCTGCCACCACAATTCCAGGACCTCAATGCGTTGTCGGCCTGGATGTGCTTCTCCAACTTCCTCAACCACCTGAGCCTCGACCGCATCGAAGCCGACTACGCCAACATCCTTTGAGCCGGCCCGGCGCAGCGCACGAATCAATCATCACGCAAGGAAGCGTAACGACATGGAAAACCCCGTCTTTGCCCGCCGGTCCAGCCCGCTGGACCGCACCCTTTCGGCTGGCGCCTACAACCTTGTCATCGGCCTGACCCTCTGCTGGGGTTTCTGGGTCAACTGGTGGATGGTCGGCAACATTCCCGTCGAGTCCATTCGCAGCATGCATCCCTGGCTGTTCTTTGGCGGCTACTTCGCCAGCTGTCTGACCGGCGCCTGGCTGTTTCATCGTTCCAACCAGCCCTGGGTCAGCTTCCTCGGCTACAACCTGGTGGTGGTGCCGTTCGGCTTGATCGTCAATCTGGTGGTCAGCCGCTATGACGGCGCATTGGTGCATGAGGCGATCCGCATCACCGCGCTGGTGACCCTCGGCATGATGGCGCTCGGCGCGCTGTTTCCGCGCTTTTTCGCCAGCATCGCCGGTGCACTGACGGTGGCGCTGCTGCTGGTGATCCTCGTCGAGCTGGTCGAACTGT
Source organism: Stutzerimonas sp. CXK-1 (assembly GCF_057738225.1). Lineage (NCBI taxonomy): Bacteria > Pseudomonadati > Pseudomonadota > Gammaproteobacteria > Pseudomonadales > Pseudomonadaceae > Stutzerimonas > Stutzerimonas sp. CXK-1. The sequence continues at coordinate 1,298,735 of NZ_CM173217.1, forward strand.
TCGTCTTCGGCGTTCATCACGGCGTGATCGACTGGATCGTGGTGCTGATCTTCTGCGGCTATGTCGGCGTCGACTGGGGGCGGGCGAACCGGATTCCCAAGACCCTGGACAACGCCATCGACAGCGCCGCCGCGCTCTACATGGACATCATCAACCTGTTCCTGCGTATCCTGCGCATTCTCGGGCGCAAGTAGGCGAGGGCTGGCCGAGGCCGCTCCCGCTGCGCCGCAAACCACAGGATCAGGAGCTTGCCGTGGCCAGCCATGAACTCGAATACGAAATCCTCGGGCAATCCGCGCAGAGCGTGGAAATCCTTCTCGACCCCGGCGAGACGGTGATCGCCGAGGCCGGCGCCATGAACTACATGACCGAGGGCGTGCGCTTCGAGGCGCGCCTGGGTGATGGCTCGGCCAGCGGTGTGCTCGGCAAGCTGTGGGGCATGGGCAAGCGCATGCTCACCGGCGAGTCGCTGTTTCTCACCCACTTCAGCAATGAAGGCACCGGACAGGCGCGGGTCGCTTTCGCCGCGCCATACCCCGGTACCGTGGTGCCGGTCGATCTCCGCGCGCATGGCGGGCGCCTGACCTGCCAGAAGGACAGCTTTCTTTGCGCCGCCTATGGCACCCGCGTCGGCATCGCGCTGAGCAAGCGTATCGGCGCCGGATTCTTTGGCGGCGAGGGCTTCGTGCTGCAGCGTCTGGAAGGTGACGGCCTGGCGTTCCTGCACGCCGGCGGCACGGTCATTCGCAAGGAGTTGAACAACGAAACGCTGCGCCTGGATACCGGGTGCCTGGTCGCGTTCAGCGAGGGGATCGACTACGACATCCAGCTCGCCGGCGGCCTCAAGAGCATGCTGTTCGGCGGTGAGGGGCTGCTGCTGACCACGTTGCGCGGTACCGGCAGCGTCTGGATCCAGAGCCTGCCGTTCTCGCGCCTGGCCGAACGGGTCTACGAGGCTACGGTGCAGGCACGCGGCGAAACCCGCGCTGGCGGTAGCTGATGCCCGGCTTTGTGCCTGTTACGCTAGCGCTTCTGTTTTTTCCTTCGAGATATCCATGTCCGAACGCAACCCCATTCCACTGATTCTCACCGCTGTCGGCACGGTCGCCGTGACCGTCGGCGTGCTCTGGTACTACGGCTACCTGCACTTCGCCAAACCGCAGGATGCGCTGCTGCTCTCCGACTTCACGATGCTCAAGACCATTCCTGGCGAGGATTACAAGGTGTCGCTGCAGCCAGCCGATCAGGTCGCGCAGTGCATCGATGGCGTGCTCGTGCTGTTCGATACCCAGCAGAAGGGCTTGACCGGCGTGCTGGTGGACAACAAGAAGCGCGCGGTGCGTTGTACCGAGCAGTCGCTGTCTTCGGCGCAACCGGCGCAACCGGCGCAATGAAGCCTGAAATCTGGCGTGGCGACATCACCCGGCTGGAGGTGGACGCTATCGTCAATGCCGCCAACTCCAGCCTGCTCGGCGGTGGCGGCGTGGACGGCGCCATCCATCGCGCGGCCGGGCCGGAACTGGCGCAGTTCTGCCGTGGGCTTGGTGGGTGTGCAGTAGGCGAGGCGAAGCTGACACCGGGTTTCGCACTGGCCCCGCGGTGCATCATTCATACGGTGGGCCCGGTCTGGCGCGGCGGTACGGCCTACGAGGCCGAGCAACTGAGCGACTGTTATCGCAACAGCCTGGCGCTGGCCAAGGCGCACGGGGTGGCAAGCATCGCGTTTCCGGCGATCAGCTGCGGCATCTACGGTTATCCAGCCGAGCAGGCGGCTGCCATTGCCGTGCGCGAAGTCTGCACCGGCTTGCGTGGCGGGCTGGTTCAGCGGGCGGTGCTAGTGGCATTCGACCGCGAGATGGAAGAGCTCTACCGGGCCCTGCTCGGTTGAGCAATCTGGGGCGCCGACCCGCCATCAATCGCGCATGAAAAAGGCCCGGAGCGCTGAGCGTGCCGGGCCTTGGTCAGGACGAGATCAGCGCATCGACGAGCGCGGCTCGACCGGCTGATTGTCGTTGGAGATGGTTACCTCGACACGACGATTCATGGCGCGGCCCGATGGGCTGTCGTTGCTCGCCACCGGATAGGCCTCGCCGTAGCCCTGCGAGACGATCCGCTGCGGATCGACACCCATGCGAATGAGCGCCATGCGCACCGCGTCGGCGCGGCGCTCGGACAAGCGCTGGTTATAGCTGTCCGAACCGGTGCTGTCGGTGTAACCCTCGACGATTACATGCCGTTCCTTGTTCTGGTTGAGGAAGTCGGCCAGCTTCTGCACGCTGCGCAACCCGCCGGGTTTCAGCTCGGCGCGGTCGAGGTCGAACAGTACGTCGCCAAAGGTCACCAGGGTGCCGCGCTCGGTCTGCTTGGCCTGCAGATCCTCCTGCAGCTTGCGGATCTGCGCATCGCGTGCCTGCAGGCGCGCTTCGGCGCGCTGGGTCGAGGCTTTCTCCAGATTGCGCTCGGCATCGCGCAGGGCAATGGTCTGTTCGGCGAACTCGATCCGCCGCTTCGCCAGGTAGGCCAGCTGGTCGACCTTGTCTTCGTCGGCGTCCTCCAGATAGGCCTCGTTGGCCTTGTCCAGGGCCTTGCTGGCGTCCTGGGTCTCGAGTGCCGCCAGCTCGGCCGAGCGGGCATCGCTCTGCAGCGAGGAGAAACTCGCGCGGGCTTGTTCCAGGTTCTCGTTGGGTTGCGAAGCGCAGGCCACCAGACCGATGCTCAGCGCCAGCAAGGTAGGGACGGTAACTAGCTTGTGCATGATGGAATCCTCTGGCTGAAAGGTTGAACGGTCAGCGATCACTGCATGCCGCGCATGCTTTCTTCACGCAGTACCTCGATCCCCTCGCGGGCGTCCTCGACGGCTTTCTGCGCCTTGGCGGCACGCGCCTTGCGCTCAGCCACGCGGGCATCCCACTCGGCCTGTTCCGCCAGTTTGCGGGCCTGCTCGTATTCTTCCTTCTGCATCGCCAGTTCAGCATGTCGCCATTTCTCCTGGGCGGCGCGCATCTCCACCGGGGCGTACTGTGTGCCGCCGGCACTGACCGCTTCACGCACGGCCGATTCGGTTACGGCGAACTGCTCCTTGGGGGGATTGCCGGCGCAGGCGGTCAGCAGCAGACCGCCGAGGGCGATTGCGGTCAGCTTGGGTAGCTGAAAACGTGAAACGGAATTCTCGACGCTGTTTGTCTTCATGGTCAGTCTCCTACTGGAATTGCCTGACAAAAAAGTGCTGCACGGCTTCGCGGTGCGGTTGTGTCAACCGTTTGCCAAGGCCGGACATAATTTTGTGAAAGCAACGGACGCCGATCGTTCAGTTTGATGGCACGTTCCGGCCCTTCGCCGATCAGTCAGGGAGGGCCGGCCTAGAGCGTTTGCCGGGCTGTGCCGGTTCAGGAGGAGGGCTGCGACTGCTCCTGTTGCAGGCGGTGCAGGTGCTGGCGTGAGAGCTCGAGGAAACGCGGCGTAGGCCCGATGTCCTCGTAGATCGGATCGCCCTGTTCATCGGTGGCGATGACCTGTGGGCCCGGCACGTAGGGCAGGCTGCTTTCGACAGCTTCAAGCGCTGCACCGACGAGTTCGCCGAGCAAGGTCTCGAGGCCGCGCTTGGGGTACATCTGTGACAGCGCGGCCAGCCGCGCCGCGCTTTCCAGGTCCAGCGCCACGCTGTAGCGCGTGGCGGCCAGGGGGCCGCGCGCTTCGCGTTCCCAGGTACTGACAAGTTCGGAAATCTTCATGTGGGCTCCACGGGCTGGCGAACAAGGGACGCGCCCAGGCAGGCTTGCCAGAGACAGCGCATGCTGGGCACTCTGATGACCGTCTATGTTCAGCGTAGTCCGGCCCCGGTTTTTTCACAGCGCGGCCCGCCTTGCAGGGCGGGCCAGGAGGCGACGATGGCGACGATCGATGCACGTCTGCGCGAGACCGTTCACCTGCTCGGCGAGCTGCTCGGGCGTACCATTCGCGAGCAGCACGGCGACAGCTTTCTCGACAAGATCGAGCGGATTCGCAAGGGCGCCAAAGCCGCCCGGCAGGGGTCGCGCGAGGGCGCTACCCAGCTGGGCGAAACCCTCGACAGCCTTGATGAGAGCGAACTGTTGCCCATGACCCGGGCGTTCAACCAGTTTCTCAACCTGGCCAACATCGCCGAGCAGTACCACCGCGTGCGGCGCCGGCAGGCCGATGAATCCGAGCCCTTCGAGGCGACGGTGCTGCCGGATCTGCTGCAGCGGCTGAAGGCTGCCGGGCATGGCGCCGATTTCATTGCCCGTCAGGTCGGGCGGCTCGAGGTCGAGCTGGTGCTCACCGCGCACCCGACCGAAGTGTCTCGCCGCACCCTGATCCAGAAATACGACGCCATTGCCGCCGAGCTGGCTGCCCGCGACCACACCGACCTGACCGACCGGGAGCTGGCTCAGATCGAGCTGCGCCTGCAACGCCTGATTGCCGAGATCTGGCACACCGAGGAAATCCGGCGCAACCGGCCGACGCCCATCGAAGAGGCCAAGTGGGGCTTCGCTGCGATCGAGAATTCGCTGTGGCAGGCGGTGCCGAACGTGCTGCGTCAGGTCGACGGCGTGCTGTTCGCCGCGACCGGCCTGCACTTGCCACTGGAGGCTGCACCGATCCGCTTCGCCTCGTGGATGGGCGGCGACCGCGATGGCAACCCGAACGTCACCGCGGTCGTTACCCGTGAGGTGCTGCTGTTGGCGCGCTCGGTGGCCGCCGAGCTCTATCTGCGCGACGTCGAGAATCTCATCACGGCTCTGTCGATGCAGGCGGCCAGCGACGAGCTGCTGGCGCAGAGCGGCGAGAGTGCCGAGCCGTATCGCGCCCTGCTCAAACCGTTGCGTGAACGCCTGATGGCAACGCGCGACTGGGCGGCGACCGCTGCAAGTACGGGGCAGCGACCTTCGCCTGCCGTGTTGCACGACACCGACGAGCTGCGCAAACCGCTCGAGCTCTGCTATCGCTCGCTGCATGCCTGTGGCATGGGCATGATCGCCGACGGGGCGCTGCTCGACTGCCTGCGTCGCACAAGCAGCTTCGGTCTGTCGCTGGTGCGTCTGGACGTACGCCAGGATGCCGCGCGGCATGCCGCCGCGCTGGGTGAAATCACCGAATACCTTGGCCTCGGGCGTTACGACCAGTGGGACGAGGCGCGTCGTCTGGCATTCCTCCAGCAGGAGCTCGACAGCCGCCGCCCGCTCTTGCCCTGCAATTTCCGCCCCTCGGGCGAGACGGCAGAGGTGTTGGCGACCTGCCGGGTGGTGGCCGAGGCGCCGGCCACTTCCCTGGGCTCCTACGTGATCTCGATGGCACGTGCGGCCTCGGATGTGCTCGCCGTGCAGTTGCTGCTCAAGGAAACCGGCCTGGAACGGCCGATGCGCGTGGTGCCGTTGTTCGAGACGCTGGACGATCTCAACCACGCGGCGCCGGTGATCGATCGCCTGCTCGGGTTGCATGGCTATCGGCGCCGGCTGCACGGCCCGCAGGAGGTCATGATCGGTTATTCCGACTCGGCCAAGGATGCCGGGACCACGGCCGCAGCCTGGGCACAGTACCGGGCGCAGGAGGAGCTGGTCGAAGTCTGCCGCCAGCATGGCGTCGAGCTGCTGTTGTTCCACGGCCGCGGCGGCACCGTGGGGCGCGGCGGCGGGCCGGCGCACGCGGCGATTCTCTCGCAGCCGCCGGGCTCGGTGGCCGGGCGCTTCCGCACGACCGAGCAGGGCGAGATGATTCGCTTCAAGTTCGGCTTGCCGGACATTGCCGAACAGAACCTCAACCTCTATCTGGCTGCGGTGCTCGAGGCGACCCTGCTGCCGCCACCGATGCCGCGGCCGGACTGGCGCGCGCTGATGGACCGCCTCGCCGACCAGGGCGTGCACGCCTACCGCGACGTGGTCCGCGACCATCCTCAGTTCCTGGCGTATTTCCGCCAGGCCACACCGGAGCAGGAGCTCGGCCGCTTGCCGCTGGGCAGCCGGCCGGCCAAGCGCCGGGAGGGCGGTATCGAAAGCCTGCGTGCCATTCCCTGGATCTTCGCCTGGACGCAGACGCGGTTGATGCTGCCGGCGTGGCTCGGTTGGGAGCAGGCGTTGAGCGCGGCGCTGGCGAGCGAGGAGGGCGAGCGTCTGCGTACCATGCGCCGCGAGTGGCCATTCTTCTCTACCCGCATCGACATGCTGGAGATGGTGCTGGCCAAGGCCGACGCCGAGGTGGCGCGGCGCTACGACGAGCATCTGGTGGAAGCTTCGCTGCAGCCGCTGGGCGAGCATTTGCGTGACCGATTGTCGCAGGCCGTCGAGGTGGTGCTCGAGCTGACCGAGCAGTCCGAGCTGCTCGATCACAGCCCGCAGACGCAGGAGGCGTTTAGCCTGCGCAACACCTACCTGGACCCCTTGCACCTGATGCAGATCGAGCTGCTGGCGCGTTCCCGGCAGCAGCAGAATCCGCCGGAAAGCCCTCTGGAACAGGCTCTGCTGGTGAGCGTCGCCGGCATCGCCGCGGGCCTGCGCAACACGGGGTAGCCGCGGTTCAAGACGGCGCGAGGAGGGCATTTTGCTGGGCTGTGAACCTCGCGCTGCAGCCCGTCGGGCAGGCCGTTAGGCACCGATCGCGGCTATTTTGTGACCGCTTGTGCCCTTTCGGTGCGCTGTGTATCGTGTTCAACCTTTTGTCGCATAGCGGCACACCGGATTCTTTGATGCGTCAGCCGACGTTGCTGGCGACATGCCTTTGTAAATCTTCGAGGACTCATCCATGCGTGTGATTCTGCTGGGAGCGCCCGGTGCCGGAAAAGGCACCCAGGCACGCTTCATCACCGAAAAGTTCGGTATCCCGCAAATTTCCACTGGCGACATGCTGCGGGCAGCGGTCAAGGCGGGTACTCCGCTCGGCCTGCAGGTCAAGGACGTGATGGACAGCGGCGGTCTGGTGTCCGACGAGATCATCATCGCGCTGATCAAGGAGCGCCTGGCCGAGCCCGACTGCGCCAACGGTTTTCTGTTCGACGGTTTCCCGCGCACCATCCCCCAGGCCGAGGCGCTGAAAGCCGCCGGCATCAAGCTCGACCACGTGGTGGAAATTTCCGTGGATGACGAGGAGATCGTCAGCCGCATGTCCGGTCGCCGGGTGCATCCGGCTTCGGGGCGCGTCTACCACACCGAGCACAATCCGCCGAAGGTGGCAGGCAAGGATGACGTGACCGGCGAGGAGCTGATCCAGCGCAAGGACGATGCCGAAGAGACCGTTCGCCACCGCCTTGGCGTGTACCACTCGCAGACCAAGCCACTGGTGGACTTCTACCAGCAGCTCGCGGCGGTAGAGGGTACGCCCAAGTACAGCCGCATCGAAGGCGTCGGCTCGGTCGAAGAGATCACCGCCAAGGTGCTCGCCGCCCTGAGCTGATCCATCGGTCAGCGTTCGAAACGGCCCGCTTGCGGGCCGTTTTTCGTTGCAGGCCCCGTCTGCAGTCTGCTCGCCGCGCAGTGCTGGGGTACAATCGCCGCCCCTCTTTCCCACCCGGATATTCGCCGATGCCCACGCTGCTGGCCCTGGATACCGCCACCGAAGCCTGTTCCGTTGCCTTGTTGCATGAGGGCCGTACGCTGAGTCGCTACGAGGTGATTCCGCGGCTGCATGCGCAACGCCTGTTGCCGATGGTGCGCGAGGTCATGGACGAGGCGGGGCTGGCGCTCGGCGCGCTGGACGCCATTGCCTTCGGGCGCGGCCCGGGCGCTTTCACCGGGGTACGCATCGCCATCGGCGTTGTACAGGGGCTGGCGTTTGCCTTGCAGCGTCCGGTGCTGCCGGTGTCCGACCTGGCCTGCATCGCTCAGCGAGCCTGGCGCGAGCAGGGTGCGCGGCAGGTTGCCGTGGCCATCGATGCGCGCATGGACGAGGTCTACTGGGCCTGCTATCGCGAGCAGGGCGGCGAAATGCAGCTGGCTGGCCTCGAGGCGGTACTACCGCCCGAGCAGGTCGCATTGCCCCGTGAGGCCACCGACCACTGGTTCGGGGCTGGCACCGGTTGGGGCTATGCTGGGCGCCTGGCGGTGCAGGTCGAGGGGCACGATGCCACGTTGCTGCCCCATGCCCAGGACCTTTTGCAGCTGGCCTCGTTTGCCTGGCAGCGGGGCGAGGCGGTGGACGCCGAGCAGGCTCAGCCGATCTACCTGCGCGACAACGTCGCGACGCCCAAGGCGCACCCTTGAGCGCAGCCATTGTCAAAGCCGGTGCCGCCCGCTAGAGTCGCCGGGCTCTCTCAACAGGTTGCATGATGCGCGTCGCTGGCCTTCCCGTTCCCGCCTACCCTCTTGATCGTTCTGCCCGGCCGGGCAGCGCGCCGGCGGTCTATCGGGATACCCAGGCGCAGACCGAACGCTGGCGCGAGGCCGAGTCTGGCGCAACCCGCAATGACACGCCGCGGCCCGCGCCGGAGCCCAGGCGTAGCGAGGCCGACGCCTTTTCCCTCGAGGTCTATCGCCCGATCCGCTTCGAAGCGCAGCCCGAGCGACCGTTGTCCAGCCGTGCCGCCACGGCACTGGCCAGCTATGCCGTCACCGCGAGTTTCCCCATCGATCCGGATGCGGCCGAGGTGCTCGGCCTCGATCTCTACGCCTGACCGGTGACGCTGCCTTACTTCCTTGGCTGTCCCTCGTGGAATGAGCCCGCCTGGCGCGGCACGCTCTACACGCCAACGCTCGCGGCGGCCGGTTTCCTCGCCCGCTACTGCGAAGTCTTCAATTGCGTGGAGGGCAATACCACGCTTTATGCCTGGCCCTCGGCGGACAAGGTCAGCCGTTGGGCGAGCCAGATGCCGGAAGGGTTTCGCTTCTGCGCCAAGCTGCCCCGCGAGATCAGCCAGGCGGCCGACCTGCGTGACGTGCTGCACCTGGCAGATGATTTCCTCCGGTTGCTCGCGCCGCTGGGGCGGCGGGTCACGCCGCTCTGGCTGCAACTGCCGGCCAGTTTCGGCCCGCGGCGCATCGCCGAGCTGGCTGTTCTGGCGGATGCGCTGGCCGTGCCGCTGGCCGTCGAGGTGCGTCACCCGGCGTTCTTCGCACGCGGGGAGGAGGAGCGGGCCCTCAATCGCCTGCTCCATGAGCGCGGCGTGGAGCGTATCTGCCTGGATACGCGGGCCCTGTTCAGCTGTGCGTCGCCGACGCCCGCGGTGCAGCATGCGCAGCGCAAGAAGCCGCGCTTGCCACCACGACCGGCGGCATTCACGATGGCGCCGCAGGTGCGCTTCGTCGGGCATCCGGACCTGCCGGCCAATGATCCGTTTCTCACGCCCTGGCTCGACAAGGTGGCGGCGTGGATCGACGAAGGGCGTACGCCCCACGTCTACCTGCATACGCCGGACAACCGGCTGGCGCCGGAGCTGGCCTTGCGGTTCCATGCGGGGCTGGCCGAGCGTCTGCCCGGCTTGCCGCCGCTGCCTTCGCTCGGCGAAGGCGCGCAGCTTTCCCTGATCGACGGCTGATCACGTCTTGTAACCACTGCCGGCAAACTCGCGGCGCCCGCCGTTGCCAACAGAACATGAGCATCGGTCGCGTCGTTTTCTTGTTCTTCGTTCTGCTGGTGGCGGGCCTGGCCTACGCCGTGCGAGCAGGGCACCTGGATATTCCGCCGCGCTGGAATCCCTGGGCGCCGCTGGATCTTCGCGAGCCGCCAAACTGGCTGACGTCGCTGAAATTGCGCCGTCTGCGCGAGGATCGCCAACTCTGCGAGCAGGCGCTCGCCACCGCTGAGCTGCGCTACGCAGCCGTACCCGACCGGACACCGGAGCCGCGCTGCCCGATCGAGAATGCCGTGCGCGTGCAGGCCGGCGATGTGCGCTTCAACGGTGCCTTTCTGGCGACCTGTCCGCTGGCGGCCGCCTACGCGCTATTCGAACGTCATGGCCTGCAGCCCGCCGCCCAGGCGGTGTTCGGCCAGCCCGTGACGCAGGTCGATCATTTCGGCAGCTTTGCCTGCCGCAACATCGCGCGCAGCAATCGTCGCAGTCAGCATGCCAGCGCCAATGCTCTGGATCTGGCCGGCTTCCGCCTGGCCGATGGCACGCGTATCACCGTGGCGCGCGACTGGCAGGGCGACGATGCCAAGGCGCGATTCCTGCGCGAGGTTCACGCAGCGGCGTGTCGCACCTTCAATGTCACTCTGGGGCCGGGCTACAACGCGGCGCATCACGACCACTTTCACGTCGACATGGGTGGGTTTGGCGTGTGTCGCTAGCGCATGGCGGCGGGTCGCTCTGGCACAATGAGCGGCTTTCCCGCCCAGGCCGCGATGTCATGACACTGCCGAAGATCCGTATCGAACCGCTTGCGCCTCCGTTTCGTGAAGAAGCCGCCGCCTGGGCGCAGCGGCTCGGGTGCAGTGCGGCCGAGGAGGACGCCGAGTTTGCCCTGCAGGTCGGAGCGGACGGGCTGCAGTTGCAGCTGCTCGGTGAGCAGGCGCCCGGGCCGGTGCGTGTGGATTTCCTCGAGGGCGCGGCTGCGCATCGGCGCCAGTTCGGCGGCGGCAGCGGGCAGATGATCGCCAAGGCCGTGGGCATCCAGCCGGGCGTACGGCCAAGCGTGCTCGATGCCACCGCCGGTCTTGGTCGTGATGCTTTTGTCCTTGCGACTCTGGGCTGCTCGGTCAAGCTGATCGAGCGTCAGCCGATCATCGCGGCGCTGCTGGCCGATGGCCTTCGGCGTGCCGCTGTCGATGCCGAGGTGGGGGCGATCGTCGCACGCATGGAGTTGCTCGAAGGCAACGCCATCGAGCGGATGGCTGGCTGGCAGAGCGAACCACCCCAGGTGGTCTACCTCGATCCGATGTTTCCCCATCGCGACAAGAGCGCGCTGGTGAAAAAGGAGATGCGCCTGTTCCGCCCCTTCGTCGGCGATGACCTGGACGCACCCGCGCTGCTCGCGGCGGCCCTGGCGCTCGCCAGCCATCGCGTGGTGGTTAAGCGCCCGCGCAAGGCGCCGATCATCGAGGGGCCGAAGCCAGGCTACAGCCTCGAAGGCAAGTCCAGCCGCTACGACATCTACCCGAAAAAGAAGCTGAGTAGCTGATGGCCGCTCAGGCGCCGGCAGCCGGCCGCGTCGCACGCAGGAAGAACGCCACGGCGTCGGCAACCTGAGCCTGTGCCTCGGTCGCGTCCGGCTCGACGTCCTGACCGATCAACAGGCGGAAGTGCAGGCCGCCCTTGATCAGTGAGCAGAAATGCTCGGCGGTGCGCAGCGCGTCGGGCGCATGCAGCAGGCCGCGGGCATGCGCCTGGCCAAACAGCTGCTCGAGATCGTCGATCAGCTGCTGTGGGCCCGCCTCATAAAACAGCCGGACCAGCGCCGGGTTCTGCGTGGCCAGGGCGACCATCACGCGATGCAGGCCGATCGATTCGGGGCTGTTCACCAGCGCCTGAAAGGCCAGGCCGATCTCCAGTAACTGTTCGGCGATCGGGCGCTGCGCGTCGAAACCGAACAGCCGCCGTGGCAGCCGGGTTTCGCAGGTCGATTTAACTGCGGCGCAGAACAGCGCCTCCTTGTCCTTGAAATGGCTGTACAGCGTCAGCTTGGAAACGCCGGCCTCGCTGGCAATCGCCTCCATGCTGCTGCCCTCGTAGCCATTGCCGAGAAAAAGCAGGCGTGCAGCGTTGAGAATGGCCTCGCGCTTGGCGAGGTCCTTCGGCCGGCCGGGGCCGGCAGCGGGGGAATGGCGCTCGATCATGGTTGCTATTAATACTGGACTGGCTGGTACGGCATTTTTACTATACCGGCCAGTATAAGTATTCCCGCCGCCCGTGCGACAGAGCGAGAACCCACCGTGCGCCATTCCTTCCTCACCTTAGCGTCCGCTGTTGCCTTATCTCTTGGTCTTTCCGCTTGCGGCAATGGCGAGCCGGTCGAACAGCCGCCGCGCCCGGTGATGGTCGTCCAGCCGCAGCCGGCCGCCGAGGCCAGTGAGCACTATCCCGGCGAGGTACACGCGCGCTACGAACCGGAGCTGGCGTTCCGCATCGGCGGCAAGGTGGTCGAGCGTCTGGTCGAGGCCGGCGATCGGGTCCGCAAGGACCAGCCGTTGGCACGGCTGGATCCGCAGGACGTGCGCCTGCAACTCGAGGGGGTGCGCGCCCAGCTATCGGCCGCCGAAGCGAACCTGCGGGTGGCCAAGGCCGAATACGATCGCTACAAGGCGCTGCAGGCGCGCCAGCTGGTCAGCCAGTCGCAGTTCGACAGTGCCGACAATGCCTATCGCGCCGCCACGGCGCGGCTCAAACAGGCCCGCGCCGAGTACGACGTGGCCAGCAATCAGGTCGACTACGCGGTGTTGCGTGCCAGCAATGACGGCGTCATCGCCCGCCGCAGCATCGAAGTCGGGCAGGTCGTGGCGGCCGGGCAGGCCGCGTTCGTGCTGGCGGCAGATGGCGAACGGGAAGTGGCGATCAGCGTGCCGGAGCAGACACTCGAGCGCTACCGCATCGGCCAGGCCGTCGAAGTCGAACTCTGGTCTTTACCGGGGCAGCGCTTTGCCGGCCATATCCGCGAGTTGTCGCCGGCCGCCGATCCCGGTTCGCGTACCTATTCGGCCCGCGTGGCCTTCGATCAGGCCGATGTGCCGGCCGAGCTGGGTCAGAGCGCCCGGGTGACCATCGTGCGCGACGAAGCGGTGCCGCTGGCGGTGCCGCTTTCGGCCGTGAGTGCGGAAAAGGGGCAGGCGTTCGTCTGGCGTTTGACCGCCGACAACCGAGTGGCTCGGGCGCCGGTACGCACCGGGCCGTTCGGCGAGCGCCTGGTGCCGGTCCTCGAAGGTCTCGGCGCGGACGACTGGGTCGTGCTGGCTGGCGTACAGCTGCTCGAGGAAGGGCAGGAGGTTCGCCCGGTCGACCGCAACAACCGCCCCGTCGAGGCAGGCCGCCAGGAGTAAGTCGCGATGCGCTTCAACCTTTCCGCCTGGGCGCTGCAGCACCGCCAACTGGTCGTCTATCTGATGCTGCTGGTTGCGGTCGTCGGTGCGCTGTCCTACAGCCGGCTCGGCCAGAGCGAGGACCCGCCGTTCACCTTCAAGGCCATGGTGATCCAGACGCAATGGCCAGGGGCTACCGCCGAGGAAGTCTCCCGGCAGGTCACCGAACGGATCGAGAAGAAGCTGATGGAGACCGGCGAGTACGAGCGCATCGTCTCGTTCTCGCGGCCTGGCGAGTCGAACGTGACCTTCATGGCGCGCGACTCGATGCGCTCGAAGGACATTCCGGAGCTGTGGTACCAGATTCGCAAGAAGATCGGTGACATCCGGCATACCTTGCCACCGGGCGTCATCGGTCCGTTCTTCAATGACGAGTTCGGCACGACCTTCGGCAATATCTATGCGTTGACCGGGCCGGGCTTCGATTACGCGGTGCTCAAGGATTACGCCGACCGCATCCAGTTGCAGCTGCAGCGGGTCGCCAACGTCGGCAAGGTCGAGCTGATCGGCCTGCAGGACGAGAAAATCTGGATCGAGCTTTCCAACGTCAAGCTCGCCACCTTGGGCGTACCGCTGGATGCAGTTCGCCAGGCGCTGGAAGCGCAGAACGCGGTGAGCGCTACGGGCTTCGTCGAAACCATCAGCGACCGCGTGCAGCTGCGCGTGACCGGCAGTTTCGAGACGGTCGAGCAGATCCGCGATTTTCCGATCCGTGTCGGCGGGCGCACGTTCCGCATCGGCGACGTGGCCGAGGTACATCGCGGGTTCAACGATCCGCCGGCGCCGCGCATGCGCTTCATGGGCGAGCCAGCGCTCGGTATCGCGGTTTCGATGAAGAGCGGTGGTGACATCCTCATGCTCGGCGAGGCGCTGCAGGCGGAGTTCGCCCGGTTGCAGCAGGAGCTGCCCGCCGGCATGCAGCTGGACAAGGTGTCGGACCAGCCGGCGGCGGTGAAGACCAGTGTCGGCGAGTTCGTCAAGGTGCTGGTCGAGGCGCTCGCCATCGTGCTGCTGGTGAGCTTCTTCTCCCTCGGTCTGCGCACCGGCCTGGTGGTTGCACTGTCGATTCCGCTGGTACTGGCGATGACCTTCACGGCGATGCACTACTTCGGCATCGGCCTGCACAAGATTTCACTCGGTGCACTGGTGCTCGCGCTCGGCCTGCTGGTCGACGACGCCATCATCGCGGTGGAAATGATGGCGATAAAGATGGAGCAGGGCTTCGATCGGCTGAAGGCGGCCAGCTACGCCTGGACCAGTACGGCTTTTCCGATGCTGACCGGTACGCTGATCACGGCGGCTGGCTTCCTGCCGATCGCCACGGCCAATTCCAGCACCGGCGAGTACACCCGTTCGATCTTCCAGGTGGTGACCATCGCGCTCGTCGCGTCCTGGGTCGCCGCGGTGATGTTCGTTCCGTTGCTCGGTGAACGCCTGCTGCCGGACATGGCGGCCAAGGCAGCGCGCAAACACGGAGAGGGCGAGGATCTGCACGACCCTTACGCCACGCCTTTCTACCGCCGCGTGCGAGGCATCGTGGCCGCTTGCGTGCGCCGCCGCAAGACAGTGATTGCGCTGACGCTGGTGGCCTTCGTCGCTTCGATCGGTCTGTTCCGGCTGGTGCCGCAGCAGTTCTTCCCGGCCTCGGGACGCCTGGAGCTGATGGTCGACCTGAAGCTAACCGAGGGCGCCTCGCTCAAGGCCACCGAGGCCGAGGTGCAGCGTCTCGAAGCGTTGCTGAAGGACCGCGTCGGCATCGACAACTACGTGGCCTACGTCGGTACCGGCTCGCCGCGCTTCTACCTGCCGCTGGACCAGCAGTTGCCGGCAACGAGTTTCGCCCAGTTCGTCGTGCTCACCGACAGCGTCGAGTCGCGCGAAGCGCTGCGCAGCTGGCTGATCGAGCGCCTGCGCGAGGATTTCAGCAACCTGCGCGGTCGCGTCACGCGGCTGGAGAATGGCCCGCCAGTGGGCTATCCGGTGCAGTTTCGGGTCACCGGTGAGCACATCGATGTGGTCCGTGCGCTGGCGCGCAAGGTGGCCGCGCGGGTCCGGCAGAACCCGCACGTGGTCAACGTGCATCTGGACTGGCAGGAGCCGAGCAAGGTGGTCTGGCTGAACGTCGATCAGGACCGCGCCCGCGCCCTGGGCGTGAGCACGGCCGAGCTCTCGGCTTTCCTGCGGCGCACCTTTGTCGGCAGCAGCGTCAGCCAGTTCCGCGAGGACAACGAGCTGATCGAGATTCTCTTGCGCGGGACCGACCAGGAGCGCAGCGATCTGTCGCTGCTGCCGAGCCTGGCGATTCCCACGCAAAGCGGCCGCAGCGTGGCGCTGTCGCAGGTGGCGACATTGGAGTACGGATTCGAGGAGGGCGTGATCTGGCACCGCAGCCGGTTGCCAACGGTCACCGTGCGCGCCGATATCTACGATGAGCAGCAGCCGGCGACGCTGGTCGCGCAGATTTCACCGACGCTCGACGACATCCGTGCCGAGCTGCCCAGTGGCTACCTGCTGGAGATCGGAGGCACCGTCGAGGACTCGCAGCGCGGACAGAAATCGGTAAACGCCGGCCTGCCGCTGTTCGCCATCGTGGTGATGACCTTGCTGATGGTGCAGCTCAGAAGCTTCTCGCGCTCGACCATGGTGTTTCTCACCGCCCCGCTCGGGCTGATCGGCGTGACGCTGTTCCTGCTGGTGTTCCGCCAGCCATTCGGTTTTGTCGCCATGCTCGGCACTATCGCGCTGTCGGGCATGATCATGCGCAACTCGGTGATTCTGGTCGATCAGATCGAGCAGGACATCGGCGCCGGGCATGACCGCTTCAACGCCATCATCGATGCCACCGTGCGGCGCTTCCGGCCCATCGTGCTGACAGCGCTGGCCTCGGTGCTGGCGATGATCCCGCTGTCGCGCAGCATCTTCTTCGGCCCCATGGCGGTGGCGATCATGGGCGGGCTGGTGGTGGCCACGGCGCTCACGCTGCTGTTCCTGCCGGCGCTCTATGCGGCCTGGTTCAGGGTTCGCGAAGGGGAGCGCTAGCCCGGCCGGGCGCTAGACCCCGCCGCCGCGCGGCGGCTCAGAGGCCAGCTGCAGCCAATAGCTGCTCGGCGGCAACCTTGGCCTCGCGCGCCTGATCGCCGGGGCCCTCCATGTGCGCCATTGTCAGCGCGCCCTCGAGCAGGTATTGCAGTTGGCGCGCCAGCGAGCGCGGCTGCGCGGCGTGCATCCGTTCCAACAGGTCGTGCAGGTAGCTCTGCAGCTCCGCCTTGTAGGCCGCTGCGCAGCGATGGATCGGGTGGTCGTGCGCGTGGTACTCCGAGGCGGCATTGAGAAACAGGCAGCCGCAGAACGACTCGCGTTCGATCATGGCGTGCAGGCCGTCGAACAGCGCCAGCAGCGCTTCGCGTGGCGGCAACGCCGCGGCACGCTGGTGCAGGCGCTCGAGTATGACGCGGTGCCGTTCCTGCAGGACGGCAAGAATGAGTTCGTCCTTGGACTTGAAGTGCTTGTACAGCGTCATCTTCGCCACCCCGGACTCGCTCAGGATCCGGTCGATGCCCGTGGCGTGATAACCCTCGCGGTAGAACAGCTGCTCGGCCGTCCCCAGCAGTTGTTCGCGTTTGTTCGTGGCCATGGATGTCTCCTTATGCGCGCCATTATGCGCGGCGCCCGGATCCGCTCCAACGGAAGCAGCATGCGAAACTGGATATTGCGATATACAGACAGGTCTGTCTATTATCGGTTCACAGTTTCTCCGAGGGCAGCGCGATGAACCGCCAAGACAGCACCTGGCCCGGCACCGGGCGCGATGACCATCAGGCCGGGCCGCGGGCCGCCGGACGAAGAGGGTGCGGACAGATGCCAGGCCAACTGCTCTGGCTCGTTCTGCTGATGGCGGTGCTGGGGCAGGCCCGTGCCGATCCGTTGCGCTTCAGCCTGATCGAGACCGCCCGTAGCACGGGAACGGGTGAGTTCCGCTTGAACCGCAGTGGCTGGGCCGAGCCCGAGACGGTCAGCCATGTGGTCGTATTGATCGAGCACGGGGAGGCGCGGCTCTTGTTCGGCACCGGCCTCGGGCGGCAGGTCGATGCGCAAATGGCGGCAGAGTTGCCCTGGAGGCCCAGGCGCTACGCAAGGGTGTGGCCGGTTCGCGACCAGCTCGAACGTGCCGGTATCGCCGTGGACCGCATCCTGTTGTCGTCCCCGCGCTGGGATCAGGCCTCCGGGCTGGCGGACTTCCCGGAGCTTCCCGTGCTGGCCAGCCGAGCCAGCCTCGACTATCTGGGCCGCGCGACGCCGCCCGCAGTGTTGCCCAGTCAGTTTCGCCACGCGGTGAACTGGACGGTGCTGGCATTCGACGACGGCCCCTTCGATGGCTACGCCATGAGCACCGACCTGTTCGGCGACGGCTCGGTGGTGCTGGTGTCGCTGGCTGAGCACGGCGCACTCGGGCTGTTCCTCACCGTCGCGGATGGCCGCCGCTTCTTCTTTTCCGGCGACACGCTCGGCCGGGCCACTCCAGCGGATGAGGCGGGCGGCCGCTCCGGGCTTCGCCTGCAGGCCGCCGCCGGCCTCTACCCGCGATGGGTCGAATGAGGGTTTGCCGGCGACGATCGCGCGCCCTATGGTGCGTCGTGCAGGCGGACATCCCGGCCCGCCGTGGCATGTGAGGACGAGATGAGACTGCCGATTTTTCAGGTCGATGCCTTTACCACTGAACGCTTCAAAGGCAATCCGGCCGCCGTGGTACCGCTGGAGCGCTGGCTGGCCGACGAGTGCATGCAGGCGATCGCTGCGGAGAACAACCTGTCCGAAACCGCATTCTTCGTGCGCGAGGCGGATGGCGCGTTTCATATCCGCTGGTTCTCGCCGCTGACCGAGATCGACTTCTGTGGCCACGCGACGCTGGCAAGCGCGTTCGTCATTCTCGAGCAGGCGCTGGCCGAGGCGCCACTGACCTTCCGCGCCGCCGCGGTGGGCGATATCCAAGTCATTCGTCGCAGCGACGGTCTCTTGGAACTGAGCTTCCCGAACCGCGCGCCCGAAGCGATCGCACAGCCGCCGCAGGCGTTGCTCGAGGCGCTCGACATCGTGCCCGAGCGGATCCTGCGCAATGCCCAGGCGTGGTTCGCCGTCTACGCCAATGAAAGTCAGGTGCGCAGCCTTAAACCGGACCTGCAGGCGCTCAAGGCTTTCGCGCCGCTCGATCTGGTGGTGACCGCCCCCGGGGACCGGCACGACTTCGCCTCACGCTATTTCTGGCCGGCCAATGGCGGGGATGAAGATCCGGTGACCGGCTCCATTCATGCCGGCCTGGCGCCGTACTGGGCCGAACGCCTGGGCAAGCGCTCGCTGATCGCGCTGCAGGCCTCGGCCCGCAGCGGGCAGCTCTACTGCCGCGTGGATGACGCGCGGGTGCACGTTGCTGGCGCTGCGGTGTTGTATCTGCAGGGCAGCATCGAAATCTGACCGCGGCCACTCGCCGCTCCGCCGGCATCCCCCGGGGCGGCGCTTGTGGCGCATAATGCGCGCCGCCAGAACCCGCGCAAGGAATCCCGCCGATGGTCGTCTTCGAAATCCAGCCGATGAGTGCCGAGCGTTATCGGCAGCAGACGAGGCGCAGCACGCTGATCGTCACCGCCACCTTTGCCGCGCTGGCTATGCTGCTGGCGGCGCTGGCCGTGCTGTTGTTCGGTGAACCGGGTGGCGACAACCTGCGCTGGAACGTCATCGGCGTGGCCCTGGGATTGGTACTGACCGTGCTGCTGGTGCGCCGGGTGTTCTGGGCGCAGGCGTGGATGGCGGCTGCGGTCTATGGCTGGCGCCTCAAGCGCAGCTTGATGAGCGTCACCAACGTCATGCACCACGTCAAGGCAGGGGTGGCGGCGAATGACGAGCAGGCGATGAAGCTGCTGCGTTTCTATCATCTGGGCGTGACGCAGATGCATCAGCTCGACGGCAACCTGACCGCGCTCAGCGACATGGTCCGCGAGATCGACGCACACCGTGAGGCCATGCAGGCGCTGGGGCTGGATGTCGAGCAGAGCGCCTTGGACGATAGCTGGCTGGCGGCCGTGAAGCAGATTCCCGCCAAGCGCTGAGCGGAATACCTATCGACCGATTTGATGTGTTTGTGCTGATAATCGCGAACAAAGCTTTGTCTGGCTGATAGATCATGCCTCCATCGCGGATCGACCCGTACGGTCCGCCACTGGAGGGCAGCATGATCGAACACCGTCCCCGCGCCGACCTCGGCGCCGCCAACCACGGTTGGCTGGATACCCGCCATCACTTCTCCTTCGCGGACTACCACGACCCGACGCGCCAGCGCTGGGGCAAGCTGCGCGTCTGGAACGATGACAGCATCGCGCCGCAGGCAGGCTTCCCGCCGCACCCGCATCGCGACATGGAGATCATCACCTATGTTCGCCAGGGCGCGATCACCCACGAAGACAGCCTCGGCAACCGCGGCCGCACCGTCGCCGGGGACGTGCAGGTCATGAGCGCCGGCACGGGCATCGTGCACAGCGAGTTCAATCTGGAGGACGAAGAAACCCGTCTGTTCCAGATCTGGATCTTTCCGGAGCGTTCGGGCCTGCCGCCGTCGTGGGGAACACGGCCCTTTCCGGCTGGTGAGCGTGCCGGTGCCTTCGTCACCCTTGCCAGCGGTCTGCCGGGCGATGATGACGCCTTGCCGATTCGCGCCGATGCGCGGCTGGCGGCCGCCACGCTGGCGGCCGGGCAGAGCGCCAGCTATTCCATAGAGAGCGGCCGCAAGGTGTATCTGGTGCCGGCCAGCGGGCGCGTCCGGGTTAACGGCGTCACTGCGGCGGCCGGTGATGGGCTGGCGGTACGTGACGAGGCGCAGCTGCTGGTCGAGGCGCTGGAAGATAGCGAGATCGTGCTGGTCGACGCCGGCTGAGCCGCTCGCGCGAGGGGAACGACCGACGCCGGGCGGTTTTCAAAACCCGGCATCCGCAAGCTGACTTATCCCGACAGAGGAACCACACCGATGGCAAAGATTCTCGTGCTCTACCATTCCATGTACGGCCACATCGAGACCATGGCCAATGCCGTGGCCGAAGGCGCTCGCGGCGTCTCCGGCGCCGAGGTGACGATCAAGCGAGTTCCGGAAACCATGCCCGAGGAAGCCTTCGAGAAGGCCGGTGGCAAGGTCGATCAGGCCGCGCCGGTGGCCAGTCCGGCAGAGCTGGCCGACTATGACGCGATCATCTTCGGTACCCCGACCCGCTTCGGCAACATGTCGGGACAGATGCGCAACTTCCTCGATCAGACCGGCGGCCTCTGGGCGCAAGGCAAGCTGCACGGCAAGGTCGCCAGCGTGTTCACCTCCACGGGCACCGGTGGCGGCCAGGAGATGACGATCACCTCGACCTGGACCACCCTGGCGCACCACGGGATGATCCTCGTGCCGACCGGCTACGGCATCCCCGAGTTCGCCGACATCTCCGAGGTCAACGGCGGCACGCCCTACGGCGCCTCGACGATTGCCGGTGGCGACGGCTCACGCCAGCCATCGGAAAAGGAACTGACCATGGCCCGTTACCAGGGCGAGCTGGTCGCCAAGGTCGCCCAGAAACTCAAGGGTTGAGGGGCCGGCAGGGCGGCTCTACAGCTGTCCGAGCCGCCTTGCCGCGTCTATAGCCAACCCGGCCTCGGCGCCGTTCGTTGAGAGCATCGAGCCGGCTCGGCCTGCGGCGTGGCACTGCGTCAGTGCTGGCGCTCGCTGCCGTCGGCATGCCGATGGATTTCGCCGGCCTGCGGAGCCTCGAGCCCGGCGGGTGTCGGCTCGCTGGCGGGTGCGGCGTGATGCTGGTCGCTGTGGTCGTGCATGCCCGACTCGCCGCCGCCATGCTGATGGCCCCCGCTCGCCGCCACCAGGTCGCGGTACTGCTGCGCGTCGAGGCCTGGCATCTGTTCGAGAAAGGCGACCAACCCCCAGATGTAGTCGTCACCCATGCTTTGGCCCCAGGCCGGCATGCCGCTGGCCTTGATGCCGTGCTTGATGATCCAGAACGCCCGCGCCGGATCGCCACCATGGCCGTGCGCGGCCAGGTTTGGCGGCGCCGGATAGAGGCTTGCGCTCAGCTCGGTTTCGTTCAGGCCCGGCGCCAGGTGGCAGCCGACGCACATGGCCTGGTAGTTGCCCGCCCCGGAGCGAATCAGCGCCTGGTCGTCGAGCGCCGGCACTTCGATGTCGTGCGCACGCCGGGCGATCGAGCGCTCGCGAACGATTTCCAGCACCGCCTCGACCGCTGCCGAGTGCGGTGCGTCGGCGGCGACGTTGATGGCGCCCGAATACACGGTCGCGGCTGCGGCGACGGCCAGTGCGGCGGCGGCCAGTGTCAGGGTCTTGATTGCTGTGTTCATGCGTCAGGCTTTGCTCAAAACCAGAATCGTACGCCGGCCACCAGACGGGTGTCGCTGAGATCCTCGTCTTCGTCACGCAGCAGGTCGGCCGTGTTGCCGTAGGCGCGATTCCAGGTCACGCCGATATAGGGCGCGAACTGGCGGCTGATCTCGTAGCGCAGGCGCAGCCCGAAGTTCGCATCGCTGAGGCCGGAACCGACGCCGCGCACCTCGTCGTTGCGCCCGTGCAGGTTCAGCTCGGCGGTCGGCTGCAGTACCCAGCGCTGGGTCAGCAGGATGTCGTATTCGGCCTCCAGGCGCAGCGCGCTCTGGCCGCCTTCGCCGAGAAACGCCGTGGCTTCGGTCTCCAGGCCGAACAGCGGCATGCCCTGCACGCCAAAGGCTGCCCAGGTCTGCGGCGAGCCGGGCTTGAAGTCCTGGCGCACGCCGGTGACGGTCTCCCACCAGGGGCCGATGGCGTGGCTCCAGAGCAGCTGCAGCTCGGCCTCCTCGGTGTGGCCATTGGTGCGCTCACCCTCGGAACGGAAGGCGAGGCGGTCGATATCGCCGCCATACCAGCCGGAAATGTCCCAGGCCAGGGCGCTGCCGTCGTCGGCGTCCTGCCATTCGAGCTGATCGGCGAGGAACAGGTAGTTGCTGCCACCCTGGTGCATGGCGTGAGGCGGCAGGTCGGGGAATGCCGCGGCGCGATCCGCATCTCTGATGGTGGGGACTGGCGGTCGTTGCTGCTGTTCGGGTGGAACGCCGGTTGCCGGTGGGTGAGGCATCCCGTCGTGGTTCATGTCGCCATGGTTCACGGGCTCATGGCTCATCTGGCTGTGATCCATCTGCCGATGATCCATCTGGCTGTGATCCGCAGGCGCAGCGTGTCCGTCGTGGCCGGAATGATCCATCGTCTGCTGCGCCTGACTCGCCGTCGCAGCCAGGGCGAAGGCGATGGCGACCGGCAGTGTCTTAATGATCATGCTGCTTGCCCTGTTCGGGGCCCTTCGGCATGTCCTTCTGCATCTTTCCGTTGCCCATGCTGCCGTGGTCCATATGGCCGGAACCCATGTGCTGGTCGTGCATGTCCTGCATCTTGTCGTGGTCCATGCCCTGCATCATGCCGCCCTGTTGTTGTCCGGGCTTGGGTTCGCTGGCCTGCGGCGCGGCCTGTTCGGCTGGCGCGTTGGCGGGATGATGACCGTCGTGCTCGCTTTGCGCGTAGGCGGTGTTGAGGCTGAGCGCGGTAGTCAGGCCGAAGGCGAGCAGGGCGTGCTGTTTGATCGTGTTCATAGGCTTCTCCGTCATTCTTCTACGCGGACTTCGCGGAACATCCCGAGGTCCATGTGCATCAGCATGTGGCAGTGGTAGGCCCAGCGCCCGAGGGCGTCGGCGGTGACGCGATAGCTGCGTTTGGAGCCCGGCGGCATGTCGATGGTGTGCTTGCGCACCTGGAAATTGCCGTGTTCGTCCTCCAGATCGCTCCACAGCCCGTGCAGGTGGATGGGGTGGTGCATCATGGTGTCGTTGACCAGGACGAAGCGCACCCGCTCGCCGTACTTGAGGCGGATCGGCTCGGCATCGGCGAAGGGAATGCCGTCGAACGACCAGGCGAAGCGCTCCATATGGCCGGTCAGGTGCAGTTCGATGGTGCGCGTCGGCTCACGGCCGTCCGGGTCGGCGAAGGTGCTGCGCAGGTCGGCGTAGGTCAGCACGCGCCGGCCGTTGTCGCGCAGGCCGATGCCGGGATCGTCCAGTTTGGGCACCGGCATCATGGTCTGCATGTCCACCAGCGGATTGTCGGTTTCGCTGGCCGGATGCGCCTGCATGCCACTGCCGGACGAGCCGTGGCCCATGGCGGCGTGGTCCATCTGGCCCTGATTCATCGCGCCGTGATTCATGTCGCCGTGCCCGGCGTGAGGATCGTCACTCTGCGCAGGCGCAGCAGCCTGGCCATGGGCGGAATGATCGCCATGGCCCATGTCTTCCATGGTCAGTTCGGGGCGCGGATCGGGCTCGGGCACCGGCGCCTGCAAACCATCACGCACGGCCAGGGTGCCGCGGGCAAAGCCGCTACGGTCCATGGACTGGGCGAACAGGGTGTAGGCGTCCTGGCTGCCGTCCGGCTCGACGATCACGTCGAGGGTTTCCGCCACGGCCAGACGCACTTCGTCCACCTGCACCGGTTCGACGTTCTGCCCGTCCGCGGCGACCACGGTGAGCTTGAGACCGGGGATGCGGAAGTCGAAGTAGCTCATCGCCGAGCCGTTGATCAGCCGCAGGCGGATGCGCTCGCCTGGCTGGAACAGGCCGGTCCAGTTGCCGTCCGGCGCCTGGCCGTTGAGCAGGTAGGTGTAGGTGGCACCGCTGATGTCGGCAAGATCGGTCGGCGACATGTTCATCTTCGCCCAGGCCCAGCGTTCGCTGATGGTGTCGGTCCAGCCGTTGTCAGCGACATCGTCGATGAAATCGCCAAGCGTACGCCGGCCCCGGTTGTAGTAGTCCGAGCGCTTCTTCAGCTTGGCCAGCACCCGTGCCGGGCTTTCGTCGGTCCAGTCGGAGAGGAACACCACGTAGTCGCGGTCGTAGGCGAATGGCTCCGGCTCGAGCGGATCGATGATCAGCGGGCCGTAGACGCCGAGTTGTTCCTGGAACGCCGAATGGCTGTGGTACCAGTAGGTGCCGCTCTGTTTGACCTTGAAGCGGTATTCGTACATGCCGTCCGGGGCGATGCCGGCGAAGCTGAAGCCGGGCACGCCGTCCATGTTGGCGGGTAGCAGGATGCCGTGCCAGTGGATCGAGGTGTCGTGGGGCAGCCGGTTGCGCACGCGCAGGGTCACGGTATCGCCCTCGCGCCAGCGCAGCAGCGGGCCGGGAATGCTGCCGTTGATGGCCATGGCGGTGCGGCGCTTGCCAGTGAAGTCCACGCTCATGGAATCGATGGTGAGGTCGAACTCGGTGCCGCTGAGCACCGTCGGCTGACCTGGGCTGGTCAGCGCCCAGACGGGGCGTTGCCAGAGCCCGAGGCCAGCGACGGCACCGCCGGCAGCCAGGCTTTTGACGAAGGTGCGCCGGGATTGGTTGGCGTGCATGTGGATCCTTTGCGGGTTTGTTCAGGCACTGATTGCGCTGCGCTTAGCGCAGCAACAGCGCAACGATAACCGGGCCGAGCTGACCACTGGCTGAGCGGAACATTACGCTTCTGTCAGCGGGTGGCCGCCGTGCGCGTGGCTAGAGCAGCTGTACGCCGAAGCGCCGCAGCAACAGCGCCAGCAGGCCGAAGCAGGCGACGGTCAGCAGGGCGCCGGCCAGCAGCGCGGGCCAGAAGCCCAGCCGCGCCAGCAGGCGTGGGAACAGCAGGAACATCGGCAGCGTCGGCAGCACGTACCAGAAGGTGTACCAGGCATGATTGGCGATCTTCTCCAGCGGTTGGCGCTCGACATAAAGCCAGATCATCGCCAGTACCGTGATCAGCGGCAGGGCAGCGAGAAAGCCGCCGAGCCGATCGCTGCGCTTGGCGACTTCCGATACCAGCACCACCACGGCAGCGGTAAGCAGGTACTTGGCGATGAGCCAGCCCATCGGCGTGCCCGCCTGCGGCTCAGCGCTGCAGCTGATCGCCCTGGTACTCGCCGAGCACCATGTCGCGCCCCTCGCGGGTCAGGCCGATGACCTGGTAACGCTGCTTGGCCTGGCCATAATCCATGCCGGGCGAGCCGGCGGGCATGCCCGGTGCGGCGACGCCGAGCAGGTCATCGCGCTGCTGCAACTCACGGATCGCCGCCACCGGCACGTGGCCCTCGACGAACTTGCCGTCGATCACCCCGGTGTGGCACGAGCCCAGCCGGGGTACGACCCCGAGGCTCTGCTTGACTGCCGGCATGTTGCTTTCCACATGGTCGCGCACCTCGAAGCCGTTGGCTTGCAGGTACTTGATCCAGTCCTTGCAGCAGCCGCAGTTGGCGTCGCGATGCACGTCGATGACCGTGGCGGCCTGGGCCATGCCCGACATCAGCAGGGCGGTGAGCGTGACGAGGTACTTGTTCATGCGCATTCTCCAGAGCGTGTGTCAGCTGCAGCAGCAGCCAGAGCTGCCGCCGCAGCCGGCTTTCTTCGTCGGCGCGGCGGCGGCCTCGGCGATGGGTTCTGCCGGGTAGCCGGCTTCGTCGAGGGCGGCGACGAGCGCCTGGGGCTCGGCGTCGCCGCGGACGCGGACGATACCGCTGGCCAGTTCCACGTCGACCTGTACGACGCCATCGAGTGCCGCAAGGGCGGCGTTGACATGGCGAACGCAGGAGCCGCAGCTCATGCCGGTGACCTTCAGCGTAGTGGTGTTCATGGCGATCTCCTCAGTGGCCTGGCTCGATGCTCGACCTTGACGCTATGGCAAGGTCAAGCCCCTTGCACCGTTGCCGTTGCGGCGGGGATCTGCGGCAGCGTTGGCTGCATGGCGGGACAAGGCTAGCGTCGCGCAGCTGACAGGCGCCTGAGCAAAACATTACTTTTCTGTCAGCTCGTGGCGTCGCCAGCGAACCTGCCTACACTGCGCCGCACCGTTCTGCCGAAGGGGAGGCATGCATGAAACTGCTGGTCGCCGAAGACGAGCCCAAGACAGGCATCTACCTGCAGCAGGGCCTGAGCGAGGCGGGGTTCACCGTCGACCGGGTCACGACCGGCACCGACGCGCTGCAACACGCGCTGAGCATGCCCTACGACCTGCTGATCCTCGACGTGATGCTGCCGGGCCTCGATGGCTGGGAAGTGCTGCGCCTGGTGCGTGCCTCCGGGCGCGAGGTGCCGGTGCTGTTTCTCACCGCGCGCGACCGTGTCGAGGACCGCGTGAAGGGGCTCGAGCTCGGTGCCGACGACTATCTGGTCAAGCCGTTCGCCTTCTCCGAGCTGCTGGCCCGTGTGCGCACCCTGCTGCGACGCGGCAACGCGGCGGCCTTGCAGACCCAGCTGCAGATCGCCGACCTGCAGGTCGACCTGCTCAAGCGCCGCGCCACCCGTGCCGGCCAGCGCATCGACCTGACCGCCAAGGAATTCGCCCTGCTCGAACTGCTGCTGCGTCGGCGCGGCGAGGTGCTGCCCAAGTCGCTGATCGCTTCGCAGGTCTGGGACATGAATTTCGACAGCGACACCAATGTCATCGAGGTGGCGATCCGCCGTCTGCGGGCGAAAATCGACGATGGTTTCGAGCCCAAACTGATCCATACCGCGCGCGGCATGGGCTACATGCTCGACGAGCCGGACCCGTCATGAAGCGGCTGTCGCTCACGGCGCGGCTGAGCCTGATGTTCATGCTCGCGGTGACCGGCGTGCTGGCGGCTGCGGGATATTTCTTTCACCAGCTCAGCGAACGCCACTTCAACGAACTGGACCAGCACACCCTGCACGAGAAGCTTCGCGCCGGCGAGGCGCTACTCGGCGAGCTGCAGGCCGATGATGACTTCGAGCGGCTGCGTCCGCGGCTGCAGGCCCTGCTCGGTGGGCACAGCGAGATAAGGGGGTTCGTCTTCGATGCAGCGGGGCGCCAGCTGTTTCCCGAGCCGCTGCCAGGCGGGGCCGACCCGCGCCTGCTCGCGCTGGCCGCTGAGCGCGATGGCGAGCTGTCGCTGGATGGGCGCCTCTGGCGCGCGGAGGTGGGGCAGGTGCCGGTCGGTCAGTCGACGCTGACGCTGCTGATCCTGCTCGACGTCACCGTGCACAAGGCGTTCTTCCATACCTTCAGCGGCTGGCTGTGGGGTGCGCTGGTGCTCTGCGCGTCGCTCAGCGGCCTGCTTGGCTGGGCCCTGGTGCGCCGCGGCCTGCAGCCGCTGCGCGACGTCACCCAGGTAGCCGCCTCGATCTCGGCCAAATCCCTGCGCGAGCGTATCCCCGACGAGTCCACACCGGCCGAGCTGCAGCAGCTGGTGCAGGCGTTCAACGCCATGCTGGCGCGGCTGGAAGACGCCTTCGTGCGGCTGTCGAACTTCTCCGCCGACATCGCCCACGAGCTGCGCACGCCGCTGAGCAACCTGATGACCCACACCGAGGTGGCGCTGACCCGTGCGCGCACGGTGGAGGCGTACCAGGACAACCTGCATTCGAACCTGGAGGAGCTGCAGCGCATGTCGCGGATGATCGACGACATGCTGTTCCTCGCCAAGGCCGACAACGGGCTGATCGTGCCGGACGCCAAACCCGTCGCGCTGGAAGCGTTGTGCGCGCAGTTGCTGGACTATTACCAGCTCTCGGCCGACGAGCGCGGGGTGCGCTTCGAGCTGTCCGGTGCCGGTACGGTTCAGGGCGATCTGTTGATGCTGCGCCGGGCGCTGTCGAACCTGTTGTCCAATGCGCTGCGCTACACGCCCGATGGCGGTGTGATCCGCCTGGCGATCGAGTCCGGGCCGGGCGAGGTGAGCTTGAGCGTGGCCAACCCCGGCACGACGATTGCGCCGGAGCACCGCGAGCGGTTGTTCGACCGCTTCTACCGCGGCGACCCGGCGCGCCGCGAGGGCAGCCCGAGCAATGCCGGGCTTGGCCTGGCGATCACGCGCTCGATCATCCAGGCGCACCAGGGGTGCATCCACTGCGATTCGGCCGAGGGCTGGACCACCTTCAGCCTGGTGTTTCCGCTGCGTCGCGCAGCGCGACGTTGAGCGATACGCAGAGGCCCTCGGCGCGGTTGTCGAAGTCGAGGGTGCAGCCGCAGCGCTCGGCGATGGCCTGAACGATCGCCAGGCCCAGGCCGCTCCCGGCGCTGTTGGCGTGGCGCCAGAAGCGCCGGGTCAGGTGCGCAAGATGTTCGGCGGCGATACCCGGCCCGCGGTCGCATACCCGGAAGCGGACCTGCCCATCGGCGGGCTCCACGCACAGGCTGACCGTGGTGCCCGCCGCGGTGTGCCGCAGGGCGTTGTCCAGCAGGTTGCGCAGCGCGGCGATCGCCAGCACCGGCGGCATTGCCAGTGGCGTGTCGGGTAGCCCGGGTGCGAGCCGCAGCTCGATGGATGCCTGCTCGGCACCGGCGGCGTCCTCGATGGCCAGGCGCGCGACCTCGGCGGCCGAGCATTGCTGGCCGTCGTCGAAATCCAGACTGCCTTCCACCCGGGCCAGCAACAGCAGTTGCTCGAGCGTGCGCTGCAGGCGGTCGGCACCGGCCTCGGC
The DNA here is from genome assembly GCF_057738225.1 of Stutzerimonas sp. CXK-1. Lineage (NCBI taxonomy): Bacteria > Pseudomonadati > Pseudomonadota > Gammaproteobacteria > Pseudomonadales > Pseudomonadaceae > Stutzerimonas > Stutzerimonas sp. CXK-1. The sequence continues at coordinate 1,327,208 of NZ_CM173217.1, forward strand.
GTTGGCCAGCGCCCGTTCGGCAGCGGCGCCTTCGGTCATCCGCGCGACCTGCAGGTGGGTCTTGATCGCGGTTAGCGGGCTGCGCAGCTCATGCGCGGCATCGCCGGTCAGTCGCCGTTCGCGCTCGATGGCCTGGGCGATGCGCTCGAACAGCTGGTTCTGCGTCTCGACCAGCGGCAGCAGCTCGGCCGGCAGGCCGGCGGTCGGCAGTGGTTCGAGCGACTCGGCACTGCGCCGGGTCAGCGCCTCGCGAATCCGCTGCAGCGGCGCCAGCCCGCGGCCCAGTCCCAGCCATAGCAGGCCGAGGCTGCCGAGCAAGGCCAGTGCCACCGGCAGTGCGGCGGCCAGCAGTACCGAGCGCTTGAGCGTGGCGCGTTCGTCCAGGCGGTCGGCCGTGGTGATGCGCAGCTCGCCCTGCACCAGGGTAAAACTGCGCCAGGGCACACCCTCGATCAGCTGAACGCGAAAGCCGTTCTGCTCGGCAGCCAGCTGCTGGTCAGGAGTGGCGTGGCTGCGCGCCAGGACTTCGCCACGTAGCGAGCTGACCTGGCAAGCCAGGCCGTTGGGGATGCCCAGCTGTTCGGCGCTCAGGCGCTGCGGCGAGCCGTCGCCGGGCATGGGGCGTGGCAGCTGCACCAACAGGCCGGCGACCATGCGCGCCGAGGCCGCCAGGCGCTGGTCGAGCGAAAGCATCAGCTGGTTGCGCAGGTCGACCAGCATCCAGGTCGCCGCCAGCATCCAGAGCAGGACGAAGGCGGTGCCGAGCATCAGGGTCAGACGCAGGCGCAGGCTCATGGGAGGTCTTCCCCGCCGGCCGGGCCGAGGCGGTAGCCCAGGCCGCGCACGGTCTCGACGATGCCGCTGCCGAGCTTGCGCCGCAGGTGGTGGATATGCACGTTCAGCGCGTTGCTCTCGACGTCGTCGGCCAGGCCGTAGACCGCATCCTTCAGTTGATCGGCGCTGAGCACCCGGCCGCGGCTGTTGAGCAGCGCCTGCAGCAGCGCCTGTTCGCGGCGCGACAGGTCGACCGGGCGGCCGTCCAGGCGCGCCTCGCAGCTGCCGGGGTCGTAGCGGAGGCGGCCGTGCTCGATCTGGGTGACGGCACGCCCGGCGCTGCGTCGCACCAGGGTATGCAGGCGCGCGGCCAGTTCGCGCAGGTCGAACGGTTTGAGCAGATAGTCGTCGGCACCGGCGTGCAGACCGGTCACGCGGTCGCTGACCGCATCGCGCGCGGTGAGCACCAGCACCGGCAGGTCCAGCCCGTGCTGGCGCAGGCGGCGCAGCAGTTCGATGCCGTCCTCGTCGGGCAGGCCGAGGTCGAGCACCAGCACGTCGAAAGCCGCCGTGCGCAGCAGTGCTTCGGCCGCCGCCGCGCTGGCCACGTGATCGACGGTCAGGCCCTGGGCGCCGAGGCCGGCGATGATGCCGCTGGCGATCAATTCATCGTCTTCGGCGAGCAATACGTGCATGCATGGATCCGTGCAAAAAACCAAGTGTCGACCTTAGCGATTAAGGCAGCGTTATGCAGCCGCGGCGAATCCGTTAATGGCGCGTTAATCGGCCGCCGGCATGCTGCACGGCGTTTTCGTGGTCTGTAAGGAATGTTCATGCGCGCCCTGCTGTTTTGCCTGTTCCTGCTTGCGCCCGGTCTCGCGCTGCCGGCCGGCGGCCTGTTCGGCGCCAGTGCGCAAACCGATTTCCTGCCGGTCGATGAGGCCTTCGCCCTGACCGTCAGCCCTGAGGAGTCGGGCGCCACGCGCCTGCACTGGCAGATTGCGCCGGGCTATTACCTCTACCAGCAGCGCTTGAAGTTCGACGGTCTGCCGGCCGAGCGCCAGCCGCCGCTGCCCGCGGGCGAGCCGCACAGCGACGAGTTCTTCGGTGATCAGGCGGTCTATCGCGGCAGCCTCGAACTGATCGTCCCGCCGGGGGCCGAGGCAAGCGTGCGTCTGGGCTGGCAGGGCTGCGCCGATGCCGGGCTGTGCTACCCGCCGCAGACCCGCGAGGTCGCGCTTGATGGGGCTGCCGCGGCGCCAGCACCTGAGGCGCAAGCCAAGGACCAGGCGCTGGCCAGCGGCCTGGCCAGCCAGACGCTCGCCTGGAGCCTGCTGCTGTTCTTCGGCCTCGGCCTGCTGCTGGCCTTTACCCCATGTTCATTGCCGATGCTGCCGATCCTTGCCGGCATCGTCGTCGGCGGGGGCGCCACGCCAAGGCGCGGGCTCGCCCTGGCCGGCAGTTATGTGGTCAGCATGGCGCTGGTGTATGCGGCGCTCGGCGTGCTTGCCGCATTGCTCGGCGCCAACCTGCAGGCGGCGCTGCAGCAGCCCTGGCTGCTCGGCAGTTTCGCTGCGCTGTTCGTCTTTCTCGCGCTGCCGATGTTCGGCCTGTTCGAGCTGCAGCTGCCGGCGGTGCTGCGTGATCGCCTGCAACGTGCCGGTGATCGCCAGCGTGGCGGCAGTCTCGCGGGTGCGGCGGCGCTGGGCGTATTGTCGGGCCTGCTGGTCGGCCCCTGCATGACCGCGCCGCTGGCCGCGGCGCTGCTCTATATCGCGCAGAGCGGCAGCGCGCTGCAGGGCGGCCTGGTGCTGTTCGTCCTGGGGCTGGGGATCGGCACGCCACTGTTGCTGCTGGTCACCGTCGGCAGCCGCTTTCTGCCGAAGCCGGGACCCTGGATGGAGCGGGTCAAGGTGGCCTTTGGCTTCTTCTTTCTCGCCGCGGCGCTCCTGGTCGCGCGCCCGCTGCTGCAGGACTGGCAATGGCTCGGGCTCTGGGGCGCGCTGTTGCTGAGTGGTGCCGTCGTGCTGTTACACCTGGCCGGCCAGCTCGGGCGTGGCCAGGTGCCGTCGCGTGCGGCTGGCGTGCTGTGCGGCCTGTGGGGAGCGGCGATGCTGCTCGGTGCCGCGGGCGGGGCGAGCGACCCTTGGCGGCCGCTGGCCGTCTATGCCGGTGCGGCGCCGCTCGAGCGCGCCCACGAACAGCAGGCGCTGACCTTCAGCGAGCCGGCGGTGCTGGACCGCGAACTGGCGGCGGCGCAGGCGCAGGGCCAATGGGTGCTGGTCGACTATTACGCCGACTGGTGCGTGTCCTGCAAGGTCATGGAAAAGGAGGTGTTCGGCAATGCCGAGGTGCAGGCGAGCCTGGCGGGCGTGCGGCTGCTGCGCCCGGATGTCACCGCGAGCAACGCCGCCAGCCGCGAGCTGCTCACGCGCTATGGCGTGCTCGGCCCGCCGACCCTGCTGTGGATTGGCCCTGATGGCAAGGAGCGTCGTGAGCGGCGTATCACCGGTGAGGTCGGCGCGCGGGAATTCCTCGAACACTGGAAGCAGACACGGGAGCAAGGTTGATGTTGACGCTGAACGTCGGGCCCCTGGCCCTGGCGATGCCGCATGTACTGTTGCTGGGCAGCCTGTTGCTGGCGACGGTGGTCGGTTGGTGGGTTGGCCGGCGCCATGGCTGCAATCCCGAGCGCCAGCTGTTCCACCTGCTGCTGGTGGGCCTGCTCGTTGCCCGGCTGGCGTTCGTGGTGCGCTATTTCGAGCATTTTCAGGGCGAGCCGTGGCGGGTGATCGACATCCGCGACGGCGGTTTCATCGCCTGGCCGGGGCTGCTGGCGGCGCTGGCGCTCGGTGCCTGGCAGGGCTGGCGTGACCGCGGGTTGCGCAAGCCGCTGGGCATCGCGCTGGCGACCGGCGTGCTGGCCTGGGGCAGCGGCAGCTACGTGCTGCATTCGCTGGAGCAGGGCACGCGCCTGCCCGAGCTGGCGCTGCGCGACGCCGAGGGCCGCCCGGTGGCGCTGGAGGACTACGCCGGCCAGCCGTTGGTGGTCAACCTCTGGGCAACCTGGTGCCCGCCGTGCCGACGCGAGATGCCGGTACTGGCCGAGGCTCAGGAACGGGAGCAGGACACGCTGTTCCTGTTCGTCAACCAGGGCGAGGGTAGCGGCGAGATCGAGCGCTTCTTCGCCGCTCAGGGGTTGGCGCTGGACAATGTCCTGCTCGACAGCGGCGGCCGCCTCGGCCAGCACGTCGGCTCCACCGCGCTGCCCACCACGCTGTTCTACGACGCCGAGGGCCGCCAGGTCGGCAGCCATCTCGGTGAACTCTCCCGTGCCAGTCTGGCGCGGGCTCTGGAAGTACTGAAAGAGGAATCCCCGCAGTGATTCGAACCGCTCCGTTTCTCCTTGCAGGCCTGGGCCTGCTGGGCACTTCGTTCGTGCAGGCCGAACAGTGGCCGGAACCGATCCGCGCCGTCGAGGCGCGTGGCGCCCAGGTGGTAGGCAGCTTCGAGGCGCCCGGCGGGCTCAAGGGCTATGCGGCGCGCTACAACGGCCAGGGTATCGCCCTGTACCTGACGCCCGACGGCGAGCACGTGCTGATCGGTAGTCTGCTCGATGCCAAGGGCGAAGATCTGTCTCGCGCTCCGCTGGAAAAGCTGGTCTACGAGCCGCTGGGCAAGGAAATGTGGTCGCGCCTGGAGAAGGCCACCTGGATCGCCGACGGCGAGGACGACGCGCCGCGCGTGGTGTACGTGTTCAGCGACCCCAATTGCCCTTACTGCAACATGTTCTGGAAGCAGGCCCGGCCCTGGGTCGAGTCCGGCAAGGTGCAGTTGCGCCATGTCATGGTCGGCATGCTGCGTGCCGACAGCCTGGGCAAGTCCGCTGCGCTGCTGGCGGCGAACGACCCGGAGGCGGCGCTGGAAGAGCATGAATCCGCCGGCAAGGCCAGCACGCTCAAGCCGCAGGAGAAAGTCTCGGCGGCGATGCGCCGGAAGCTCGACGATAACCTGATGCTGATGGGCGAGACCGGTGCGGCGGCGACGCCGGCGATCTTCTACATGGATGCCAACGGGCGCCTGCAGCAACATCAGGGCGCGCCGCAGCCGGATGCACTGGAGCAGATCATGGGGCCACGCTGAGGCCGGTTCCCGAGGGAAGGGGGGCCTGGGTTGTTAGCGCGCTGGTGGGCTGAAGCCCACCTTAGGGTTCGGGCGGCTCTGGGGGCGGTGTGGAAAAGCGCTGCGCGCGTTTTCCACCCTACGTAGCGTGGATGGCCGAAGCCATCCACGCGGGCAGGCGACCCGGTAGCCGGTGGGTGGGCTGAAGCCCACCCCAGGGTTCGGGGCGGTGTGGACAAGCGCTGCGCGCGTTTTCCACCCTACGTAGGGTGGATGGACGAAGCCATCCACGCGGGCAGGCGACTCGGTAGCTGGTAGGTGGGCTGAAGCCCCCCTAGGGGTTCGGGGCGGCTCTGGGGGTGGGCGGTGTGGAAAAGCGCTGCGCGCGTTTTCCACCCTACGTAGCGTGGATGGCCGAAGCCATCCACTCGGGCAGGCGATCCGGTAGCCGGTAGGTGGGCTGAAGCCCACCCCACGGTTCGGGGGGCGATGGGGGCGGTGTGGAAAAGCGCTGCGCGCGTTTTTCACCCTACGTAGGGTGGATGGCCGAAGCCATCCACGCGGGCAGGCGATCCGGTAGCCCGGTAGGGTGGGCTTCAGCCCACCGCCGGATGTGCAGGCGAGAACGCCCGGATCACAGGTCTCAAAGCGCGCCGAACACCTTCTTCGCCAGGCTCGTGGCGGCCGCTGCCGGGTTCTGCCGGATGCTCGCCTCCTGCTCGGCGATTACCGTGAACAGGCCATCGAGCGCCTGCTCGGTGACGTAGCTCTCGATGTTGGCGTAGTTGCCATTCAACGCGGCCGGCACCTTGGCCGCCACCGCGTTGTACTGCTGGGCCAGGCCGACCTGATCGGTGGCCTGCTTGACGATCGGCAGGAAGCGCGCGCGAATCTGCTCGCGGCTGGACTTGTCCAGGTACTGGGTGGCCGAATCCTTGCCGCCGGCCAGGATCGCCTTGGCATCCTGCACGGTCATCTTGCGCACCGCATCGAGCAGCAGCTGCTGGGCTTCCGGCACGGCCTTCTCGGCGGCCAGGTTCATGCTGTTTTCCAGCTGCTCGACCTGACTGCCCATGCCGAGCATCTTCAGCATGCGCGAGGCCTTGCCGATGTTGCCCGGCAGTTCGATGCGCACGTCCGGGTCGCTGCTGAAGCCGCCGGGGCGGCCGAGCTGCTGCACGGCGACCTTGGCGCCCTGGGCCAGCGCATCCTTGAGGCCGGCGCTGGCATCGCTCTGGGTCAGGTCCGCGAGTGATAGCGCATGAGCGCTGGCGGCCAGCAGCAAGCCGGCGGTGAGGGTGATGAGTCGACGCATGGCGGATTCCCCGATTTGAACTGTGGGCAAGTATGGCTCAGCTGGCCGGCGCTGCCGGTTCGTCATGACGCTCCAGTGCGACCTGGCGGATCGACAGCCGCACCTCGGCCGGCAGCACGCGCTTGGCGGCGCCTTCGGCGAGTTCGCCAAGCATGGCGTGGTAGCCCAGCTTGCCGGCTTCGTCGCGATGCACCACACCCTCGGCCTGCAGCGTGGCGATGAAGTGGCGGAACAGCGTCTTGTCGAAGAATTCCGGCGCGTTGAGCCCATGCAGGATCGACAGGCGCTGGGCCATCACCGTGCTCAGGTTCTCCAGTTCCTCGGCGCTGAGGCTGTACTGGCCGCTGTTGAGCAGCAGCGAGATGGCCATATAGAAGCGCTGCAGGGTCTGCACGATGACCCGCGCCAGTAGCGTCAGCAGGACGAACTGGCGCGAACTTGGCGCCGGGCGCACGTAGCTGTCGCCATCGATCCTGAGCAAACCCTGCTCGACGAAGGCCGCCAGCCAGCGGTCGATCACCTCCGGCAGCTCCTCGACCTCCCAGCGGATGAACAGCTCGGCGCGCAGGTAGGGGTACAGCGCCTCGGTGAAGCGCAGGATCTGCTCGCGGCTGATCCGCGCGCTGCTCTGGAACAGGCTTGCCAGCAGCGCCGGCAAGGCCAGGATGTGCATCACGTTGTTGCGGTAGTAGGTCATCAGGACGGCGTTCTGCTCGTCCAGGTAGAAGATGTTGCCCAGCGCATCCTTTTGCTCGGCGATCAGCCCGAGCGCCTTGACGTAGGCGATCAGTGCCTGGCCGTCGCCGTCGGGCAGCGTTGTGTGCGGCGAGTAGGGCACCGCGCGCAGCAGGGTCTGGTAAAGGTCCAGCACCCGGGACAGCGAGCGCTCGTCCAGCGCCTGGCGGTTGGTCGAGAGCATCGCCAGGGCCACCAGGTTGACCGGATTGATCGCTGCGGCTTCGTTCAGACGCTGGGCGATGCGCTCGGCCAGCCGGTTGGTGGTGTCGTTGAGCCAGGCGGGGCGGGCATCGGCGGCGTAGCTCTGCTGGCGCCAGCCGGGCTGCTCCTGCTCGAGGAACTCGCCGAGCTTCAAGGGCTCGCCGAAGTTGACCCAGACCTGGCCGAAGCGCTGCTTGAGCGCGCCGATGACCTTGAAGATGTCGAGGATCGATTCCTTCTTCTTCGCCGCGCCGCGCAGCTCGCCTAGGTAGGTGCGGCCTTCGAGCACCCGTTCGTAGCCGATGTACACCGGCACGAAGAGCACCGGCAGACGTGAGGAGCGCAGGTAGCTGCGCAGCGTCAGCGCCAGCATGCCGGTCTTGGGTTGCAGCATGCGCCCGGTGCGCGAGCGGCCGCCCTCGACGAAGTATTCGACGGGAAAACCGCGGGTGAAGAGGGTGTGCAGGTACTCGTTGAACACCGCCGTATACAGCGGGTTGCCCTTGAACGAGCGGCGCATGAAGAAGGCGCCACCGCGGCGCAGCAGCCCGCCGACCACCGGCATGTTGAGATTGATGCCGGCGGCGATGTGCGGCGGTGTCAGGCCGTTGCGGAACAGCAGGTAGGACAGCAGCAGGTAGTCGATATGGCTGCGGTGGCAGGGCACGTAGACCACCTCGTGGCCGCGTACCGCCTCCTGCAGCGGTTCCAGGTGATTGACGCGAATGCCGTCGTAGATCTTGTTCCAGAACCAGGACAGCACCACCTCGAGGAAGCGCACCGCCGTGTAGGCGTAGTCCGAGGCGATCTCGTTGCCATAGCGCAGGGCCTTGGCTTCGGCCTTCTCGAGGGAAATCTTCTCGCGCTCGGCCTCGTCGCGGATCGCCTCGCGCACCGCCGGTGCATGTACCAGGCCTTTGACCAGGTTGCGCCGGTGCGAGAGGTCGGGCCCGATCACCGAGGTCTTCTGCTGGCGGAAGTGCACGCGCAGCATGCGATGGACCATGCGCAGCGTGCGCTCGTGGCCCTTGTTCAGCGCCACCAGTTCGTCGAGCTGGATCGGCGTGGAGAACTGCACCCGCGTCTTGCGGCCGAGGATGAGGATGCTCAACAGCTTGCGCAGCCGGCCGGTCACCGCCCAGCTGTCGGCGAACAGCAGCTTCCAGGGACTCGTCTCGCGGTCCGGCGACTGGCCCCAGAACACGCTGACCGGGACGATCTGCGCATTGTCCACCGCATTCTGCTCGAGCGCGCCGACCAGCCGCACCAGCGGCGCAGGCGGTGTCGGCCGGCTGCGGCGGCCGAACCAGTCCGCCGCCGGGGCCAGAAAGAAGAATGCCGCCGGCTCCAGATGGTTGCCCACCGCCACCTCGGCCACCGGCCGCGGCAGCCCGGCCTTGCTGCATTCGGTATCGAGCACGGCGAGGTCGCTCAGCGATGCCCGCGGCAGCACGTAGAACACCGGCTTGCTGCGGTCGAGCTTGAGGGTGAAGGCGGACTGGTTGATGGTCTCCGAGCGCACCCAGAGATAGAGCACACGGCGCAGCAGGGAAAAGACCAGACGGCGAACGGGGGAACGAGTCATGCGGTGGATTCGGCTATGGAAGGGACAGGCCCTCGAAGGCGGCAAGTGTGCCGCAAGCACGGTGGGCGGGCAAAATCTGCGCGGCGCGGTGGTGACCTGGCGGACCGGCAACCGGCCGGCGCGTGACCTGCGATGGCTCGCTAGGCAGCCGTCTCGAGGCGCGTCAACGGGTATGAAGGCGGGCGCCGGCATAGGCCCCGGCGAGGAACAGCAGCGACCAGAGCAGCAGGAACACAAGGCCGACAGCCAGCAACGGGCCGATTGGCAGGAACAGTAGCAGGTACAGCACCTGACCGACGATGACGCCCAGGTACTGTGCCCAGAGCGGTCGTGGCACGATAAAACCGGCCAGCACGCCGGCGGTAAACAGCGCGCCACTGTAGTACAGACCGTCGCCGTCCCAGGGTTCGGCCTGACCGCTGGCCCAGGGCGACAATGCCCAGATCAACGCGCCGGCGAGGGAGGCGATCAGCAGCGCCTGCAGCACCGGCCGCGCGCTAGGGCGCATCGGCCCGCCGCGCGTACCAGGCATGGATCAGCCCGGCCTGGTAGAAGGGCACCGGACTGGCAAAGCCGCCGGCCTCGATGATGGCTGCGACCTGCTCGGGGGGCAGTATCGCCACGTCACGGGCATAGGCTGCACGCATCTGTTCCAGGCCCGCCGCGGGAATGCCGGCGATGCTCATCATGTTCAGCCAGGTTTCCAGCAGCGCCGCATAGGCCGGCGTGGTGACGTCCGCGGCCAGGTCAGAGCTGGCCAATAGCGCGCCGGGGCCGAGGCGGGCGGCTATGCCACGAAAGAAGCCGATACGTGCGTCGCGCTCGAGCATGAACTGGGATACCAGCAGGCAGGTTGCCGCGTCGAACGGCGCCTGCTCGGGCAGCGTCTCCAGGTAGCCCTCATGGAACTGGCAGCGCTGTTCGATTCCGGCTCGGGTTGCCTTGTCGCAGAGGACTTGCAGCATCGCGCCCGATGGCTCCACCGCGGTGAAGGTCCAACCGGGTCGGCACTGGGCCAGGTGCAGAATTTCCTCGCCGGTGCCGGCACCGATGCACAGCACCCGCGCCTCGGCCGGCAGCGGTGCGAATACCGCCTGCAGAAGAAAATGCAGGACATCGCGAATGGGCGCGGTCCTGGCCCAGCGCTCGTCGTAGCTGGCGGCCTGTTGATCGAATACCGCTTTGATCTCGTCGCTGCGCATGGGGGCTCCGTGTGGGGGGGACGCGGCTTCGCCGGCTGCCGCGGATCTGGCCGGAGGCGTCAGTTGGCCGGCAGGATGCCCTTGGCCCGCAGCGCGCCCAGTGCGATCCGCTGGCGCAGGGGCAGATCGGTCGCATCACGGGTGTCCAGGTTCAGCGCGAACAGCCAGGTCTGAGCGCCGACTTCAACATAGCCGATGTACCAGCCGATGCCGGGCTCGCTACGAGCCGCCCAGCCGGTCTTGGCGTACAGGCGGTAAGCCGGGGTGCTGTCGGCGAGCATGAAGGTCTTCAGGGCCTCGTAGCTGCTCGCCCGGTACGGCAGGTTGCGCGCGACCAGCTGGCGTAGCAGGCCTACCTGCTGCACGGCGCTGACCCGCAGCGAGCCATCGAGCCAGAACTCGGTGGCGTTGAAGGGTTCGCGTAGCTGCCCGTAATGCGCCTGGCGGATGTGGCGCGGATAGGCTGCCGCGCCCACTCGTCGGGCCAGCCTCTGGTAGCACCAGACGCAGCTGACCCTGAATGCGCTCTTCAAGGTCTGGTCGCGGTTCCAGTCCTCGATCTCGTAATGAGTGCCGTCCCAGGGGATGATCTCGTCCGCCCCGGCGATGGCGCCTTCCTCCAGTGCGATTAGCGTGTGCAACACCTTGAACGTGGAGGCGGCGGTGAACGGCTGGTTCGCGCGGGCCTCATCGTGAACGTAGCGCTGGCCGGTATCAGCCGATTCGATCACCAGCGTCCCCTCGACGTGGGCCTTGTCGAACAACCGCCCGATATCGAGTTCTTCCGCGTGAGTGACGCCGGAAGCGCCGAGCAACAGAAGCGCTAGCAACAGCCGAGGCATTGAAGAGTGTCCTTGGAGTGGGATGAAAGTCCTGCTGTGCGCAAGCCGCTGCCAGCGGGGTCAGCCATTCGAGCGCGCTCAGTCAGCTGCAGTCGACGGCGCTGCGAAGCGCTCGCGCTCCAGCCGATACAGGCAGTGCCGGCGAAGCGGATGGCCGACGGGCAGCCCCGGATGCTCGAATGCCTGCGACTCGCGCATGCCAAGGCGCTCCATCACGGCACGTGAACGCCGGTTCTCGATCGCGGTGAAGGATACGATTTCAGGAAGGTCGAGGCTGCCGAACCCGAACCTGAGCGCGGCCCGCGCAGCTTCGCTGGCCAGGCCCTGGCCCCAGTGAGCCGCGGCCAGACGCCAGCCGATTTCCACGCACGGCGAGAATGGCAAGGCCGCCGAAGGCGTATGCAGGCCGACGAAGCCGATGAATGTGCCAGTAGCCTTCAGCTCGACGGCCCAGAATCCCCAGCCGCGTTCTTCGATCAGCGCCTGGCAGCGGTCAGCCATCGCGTCGCTCTCGGCCCGGCTGAGCAGTGCGGGAAAGTGCCGCATGACCCTTGGGTCCGCATTCATCGCGGCGAAGGGTGCACGATCGGCTGGCTTCCATTGCCGCAGGAGCAGGCGCGTGGTGTGGATCTCGTTCAGATCAGCCATTGCTGCGTTCAGTCCGGGGCTGTTTGCACCTTTCGCATGCTACCGGGATGTTCGAGCAGATGCTTGGCCACCGCCTCGTAGGCCGGCAGTGACGTCGGATCGTTCGCCGCATTGGCTGCAATCGGGTGGCTGGCGAAGCGCGCGATGACCATCTCCGCCTTCGGGTCGATATACAGCGCCTGACCATGAACGCCGCGGGTCATGAACGCACCGTGGTCGTTATGGGTGACCCACCACATGTTGCGATAGCTCCAGCCCTTCAACAGGCTGTAGCCGGCTTTCGCGAACTTTTCGCGATCCCCGCCGTGCCGAATATCGGCCACGACCTCCGCTGGCAGGATCTGAATGCCGTTGTAGCGACCTTCGTTCCGCACCATTTCGCCAAAACGGGCAAGGTCGCGCAGGCTGGTGTTCAGGCCGCCTCCGGCAAACGGCGTACCGATCGAATCCACCGACATGTAGGCTTGTCCTGCTCCGCGCCCAGCCGGCTCCAGATTCGCTCCGACAACAGTTGGGCAACGTTGCGACCGCTGACTCGCGCGAGCACCCAACCGAGCGCATCGGCATTCGCCGTGCGGTAATGGAAGGCTTCGCCGTGCTGGCCCTCCGGCCGAACGGTGGCCAGGAATTCATAGTAGGTGCGCGGGCCTTTGTAATCCGCCGGCTTTGGCAGGGGATTGCCTGCGGCTGCGTGGGCCCATACTTCAGCCTTGGGATCGGCGTAGTCCTCGCTGAAATGGATGCCGGTGGTCATGTCCATCAGCTGGCGCACGGTGGCGTTGCCGAACGCCGATACGGCCAGTTCGGGCACGTACTCAGCCACCTTGCGGGCGGGGTCGAGCTCACCTTCGGCCACCAGAAGCGCCGCCAATGTGCCGGTAAAGGTCTTGGTAATCGACATGGCGGCATGCTGCCCCTCGGGTTGCAACACGCCGAAGTAGCGCTCATACACCACCCGCCCTCGATGGAGAATGATGATCCCATCGGTGTAATTGGCCTGAAGCGACGCCTTCCAGGTCATTGGCGCGCCACCCCCAAGCGGGACGAAGGTCAGCGCATCGATGCCTTCGCTCGGGTTCGCTTCAAGCACGGTGGGCTCAGTCAGACCGCGTGACACATTGATGGTGGGCATCAGCTGCCGGAAGTTGGCGACACTCCAGCGCATCTGCGGGAAGCGAAAGTAGCTGCCATCGTCGAAGCGCAGGATGCGATCAGCCGGCGGTGGCGAGCCAACCATCCAGCCCAGCGCCGCCGGATCGCTGGCTTCAGCGTCGGGATATCGCGCGGGCTCATCGCCGTGCGCTGAGCTGGCGAGCGCGCCGAGCAGACAATAGAGAGGGAGGCGGTTCTTGCTTGCGTTCGAACGGCTTGACTTCACGGCTTGCCCCTTTGTCAGCCACCGGGCGCGACACCCTCGGGTGCCGCATGGAGATGATGCGAACCACTGTCGCGTCTGTTGCATCGAGACAACCAACGGCGGTGTCTGCAGGCCCGTCGTGTTCCCGGCGGCCCGGTCCGACCAGTGATGCGTGATTCAGCGTAGCTTCTCTCGACGCGGTGGCGCGGTTGCATTCGTCCGGTAGCTGTTCTTATAGTTCGGCCGGCATTTTTGCAGGGCCTGGCTCGGGTCGCGCGGCGGCACGCCAGGCCTCGTGCGCACCGGTGAGAGCCCATGATCGAAATAAGCAACCTGACCAAGCGTTTTGCCCAGCACACCGCGGTCGACGACCTGTCGTTCCAGGTCCGGCGCGGAGAGGTGCTGGGGTTCCTCGGCCCCAATGGCGCGGGCAAGTCCACCACGATGAAGATGCTGACCGGCTTTCTTGCGCCGACCTCCGGCACTGCCCGCATTCTCGGTCACGACATCCGTATCCAGACCCTCCAGGCCCAGCGGCTGATCGGTTATCTGCCCGAAGGTGCGCCTTGCTATGGCGACATGACGGTACGTGGTTTTCTCGAGTTCATCGCCGAGGTGCGCGGTTTCCGCGGCGCGGACAAACGTCAGCGGGTCGAGGCGGCTGTCGCCCAGGTGGAACTGCAGAAGGTGCTGGGGCAGAGCATCGAGACCCTGTCCAAGGGTTTCAAGCGTCGCGTCGGCCTGGCCCAGGCGATCCTGCACGATCCCGAGGTGCTGATCCTCGACGAGCCCACCGATGGGCTCGATCCGAACCAGAAGCACCAGGTGCGCCAGCTGATCCAGGGCCTGGCGCAGGACAAGATCGTCATCATTTCCACCCATATTCTCGAAGAGGTGAGTGCGGTCTGTACCCGCGCCGTGGTGATCGCCAACGGCCGGCTGGTCGCCGATGGCACGCCGCTGGAACTGGAGAGCCGCTCGAAGTATCACCAGGCCGTCACGCTGGTCAGCGCAGGGCCGCTGGACGAAGCCGCCCTGGCGGCCCTGCCGGGTGCTGCCGGTGTCGAGCGCAACGAGCGCGAGCACAGCCTGACCGTGCTGGCGCAGCCCGGGCACGTGATCTTCCCGCAGGTCAATGCGCTGATTGCCGAGCGCGGCTGGGCGATCCGTGAGCTGGACGTTGAGCGCGGCCGTCTCGATGAAGTGTTCCGCACCCTGACCCGTGGAGAAGCCGCATGAGCCAGTTGCCCGTGATCTTCAAGCGTGAGCTGGCAAGCTACTTCGCCACGCCGCTGGCTTACGTGTTCATCCTGATCTTCCTCGTGCTGTCCGGGGTATTCACCTTCTATCTGGGCGGTTTCTACGAGCGCGGCCAGGCCGACCTGACCCCCTTCTTCAGCTTTCATACCTGGCTCTACCTGTTCCTGGTACCCGCTATCGCCATGCGCCTGTGGGCTGAGGAGCGCAAGTCCGGTTCCATCGAGCTGCTGATGACGCTGCCGATCACCCGCTTCGAGGCGGTCGCCGGCAAGTTCCTCGCCGCCTGGGTTTTTGCCGGGATCGCGCTGCTGCTGACGTTCCCGATGGTCATCACAGTCAATTACCTGGGTGAGCCGGACAATGGCGTGATCGTCGCTGGCTATCTCGGCAGCTGGCTGCTGGCCGGCGCCTTCCTGGCCATCGGCTCGTGCATGTCGGCGCTGGCGAAAAACCAGGTGATCGCCTTCATCCTCTCGGTGGCGGTGTGCTTCCTGTTCATCGTCAGCGGTCTGCCGATGGTGCTCGACGCTCTCGCCTGGGCGCCGCAGTGGCTGATCGACGCGGTGGCTTCGCTGAGCTTCCTGATCCGTTTCGACTCCATCAGCAAGGGCGTGATCGACCTGCGTGACCTGCTGTATTTCGTCACGTTGATCGTCGCCTGGCTGGCGGCCACCGCCGTGGTCGTCGACCTGAAGAAAGCCCAGTAAGGAAGCTGCCGACATGAAACGAGTGATCTATTCCGGTGCCGGCCTGCTGCTGATCGCGCTGGCGTTCCTGGCCTTCAACATTCTCTCGGGGCTGAGCCTGACCAACGCCCGGCTGGATCTGACCGAGCAGAAGCTCTACACGATCTCCGACGGCACCCGGCGGATTCTCGAAGGGCTGGACGAGCCCATCGAGCTGAAGTTCTTCTATTCCGACGAAGCCGCCAAGGACCTGGTGGCGCTGCGCAACTATGCACGGCGCGTCGAGGAGATGCTCCGGGCCTACGAGCGGGCCGCCGGCGGCAAGCTCAAGCTCCAGGTGATCGATCCCGAGCCGTTCTCCGAGGCAGAGGACCAGGCCGCCGGGTTCGGCCTGCAGGGCGTGCCGCTGGACCGCGGCGGCGACAAGGTCTATTTCGGCCTCGCCGGCACCAATGCCGAGGGCGCCAGCCAGACCATTCCGTTCTTCCCGCTGGATCAGGAAGAGTTTCTCGAGTACGAGATCAGCCGCCTGGTGCAGAGCCTGGCCAGCGCCAGGATGCCAGTGGTCGGGTTGCTCTCGGGGCTGCAGCTCAACGGTGGCTTCGACATGCGCAGCCAGCAGCCGACGCCGCCGTGGATGGTGCTCGAGGAGATTCGCCAGCTGTTCCATATCGAGAGCCTGCGCCGCGATATCGACGCCATCCCCGAGGACGTCTCGGTGCTGATGCTGGTGCATCCCAAGCAGTTGCCCGAACAGACGCTCTACGCGGTGGACCAGTTCGTCATGCGCGGCGGCAAGCTGCTGGTGTTCGTCGACCCCTACAGCGAAGCCGACCCCGGCATGGGCATCGGCCCGGGCGAGCAGCTGGCCGAGGAGCGTGCTTCGGAGCTCGAACCGCTGTTCAAGGCCTGGGGGGTGCGTCTGGTACCACAACAGGTAGTGGCCGACGCGGCGTTCGCCATGTCGGTAGGCGTCGGCGCCGAACGGCGGCCGGTACGCCACCCGGGCTGGCTGAGCCTGCCACGGCAGGCGATCGATTCGGACGACGTGGTCACCGCGCCGCTGGAGAGCCTGACCCTGGCCACCGCCGGCATGCTCGAACCGCTGGAAGGCGCCAGCACGCGCTTCATGCCGCTGCTGAGGAGCTCTGACCTGGCTGCGCCGCTGGAGGCGCAGCGCTTTGCGTTTCTCGAAAACCCCGAGGCACTGCTGCGCGAGTTGCAGCCGACCGGCGAGCGCTATGTGCTGGCGGCACGCATCCAGGGTCCGGCGAAGTCGGCCTATCCGAACGGCATCGAAGGGCGCAAGGATGGCTTGAAGGAGAGCGAGGGCATCAACGTGATCGCCGTCGCCGACACCGACCTGCTCGCCGATCGCATGTGGGTGCAGGTGCAGGATTTCTTCGGCCAGCGCATCCCGCAGCCCTGGGCTGACAACGGCGCCTTCGTGATCAACGCGCTGGACAACCTCTCCGGCAGCGACGCGCTGATCAGTGTGCGCTCGCGTGGCCGCTTCACCCGGCCTTTCGTTGTCGTCGAGCAGCTGCAACGCCAGGCCGAGGCGCGCTTCCGCGAGAAAGAGGACGTGCTGCAGCAGCGCCTGGCCGCCACCGAGCAGAAGCTCGCCGAGTTGCAAAGCCCCGAGCCGGACAAGGCGCTGGAGCTGAGCGACGAGCAGCAGGTGGCGCTGCAGCAGTTCCTGCAGGAAAAGCTGGCGATCCGCAAGGAGCTGCGCGAGGTGCGTTACCAGCTCAATGCCGATATCGAGGCGCTCGGCCGTACGTTGAAGTTCCTCAACATCGCGCTGGTGCCCGCACTGCTGACGCTGGCCGCACTGGCGCTCTGGCTGTGGCGCCGCCGTCGCCGGGCGTGACGGGCTTGCCGGGCAGGGCGTCGCGCACGGCGACAACCTGCCCGGTGCGGGCTTTCAACCGGCAGACCTTGTTCCTATACTCGAACGCGGTCGTGAACGCGGGCAGGGTGACGATCCGGCAGGACGCGCCAGGCCAGCGGCGAACCGATACCGCCCCTTCGGGGAATAATAAAAAAGCGAGTTGGAGAAGTGTCAGATGGCTGAGCGCGAAGTCGGAACCGTCAAGTGGTTCAACGATGCCAAGGGCTATGGATTCATTCAGCGCGGCAGTGGCGCTGACGTGTTCGTCCACTACCGGGCGATCCGTGGCGAAGGCCACCGTTCGCTGACCGAAGGTCAGCAGGTGGAGTTCTCGGTGATCCAGGGCCAGAAGGGCCTGCAGGCCGAGGATGTTGCCGGCCTCTGACTCCGGCCGCTAAAAGACAAAGCCCGCCGTGATGGCGGGCTTTGTCGTTTCCGGGCGGTGATTTCGGGTGAGAGTGCACGGTGGGCTGAAGCCCACCCTACGGGAAGCGCAGCCGGGCGGTAGGGGCGGGTGGCACTGGGGCTCAGCGACCAGGGGCCGGTCAGGTTGAGGTTGGCGGTGGGCTGAGCCCACCCTGCGAAGGAGTACCTGGGCGGTAGGGTGGGCTTCAGCCCACCAGGAACCGGCGAGGCGGCGGTCTGGGGAGCGGGCGCCTGCGACCCTGGCGCGCTCAACCCGTGCGCCAGACGATCTCCTGCTCGCCATCGGCATCGATGCGGATCCAGCGGTCGGCGTCGTCCTCGGCTTCGTCTTCGCTCCAGCCGCCCGGTGCGCAGCGGACCTGCACGCCGAGCGCCTGATGCGCCGCGCGGGCGCAGGCGATGTCGTCGGCCCAGGGCGTGGCGTCGCTTTCCAACAGCAGGCAGTGCCACTTGCCAACCGCATTGGGCAGCCAGGTCACCGGAATGCCGGCGGCGCTGCACTTGAACGTCTGGCCTTTCTGCTGCCAGGGCGTACAGGGGCCGATGGCTTCGGTCAGCCACTGGCCGACGGCGTCCTGGCTGGCGTCCTTCAGGTAGATTTCGATGTCCGGTTGCCGCATCTGGGCTGCCTCGTGTGAGTCGGTGTCAGTCGCGCTCGATCCAGTCGTAGCGTATCGCAACCCGCACGGCGAGCGGTGCGTCGATCACCGCGGCGCGGCGTTCAGCGCTGGCGCGCCAGCCGTGCGGGGTCATCGCCAGCAGGTCGCTTCGGGCCTGGGCATCGTCGAGCTGCAAGCGGTAGGTCAGCGTCTCGCTGTGCGCAAGGTGCATGCCGTCGGGAATCAGCGCCAGGTGCTTCTCGTCGTCGTATTCGCGCACCTCGTCGTAGAGCCGTTCGCGCAGCTCCCAGAGGTGCTCGTGGGTCGGCCCCATGCGCAGCAGGCCGCCGCCGGGCGCGAGCAGGCGTCGAGCCTCGGCCCAGTCCAGCGGGCTGAACACGCTGGCCAGCAGGTCGCAGCTGGCATCGGCCAGCGGCACGCGCGCCATGCTCGCCACCAGCCACTCCAATTGCGGCGCGCGCTTGCAGGCGCGCTTGATCGCTTCGCGCGAAATATCCAGCGCGTAGCCTTCGGCCGCTGGCAGAGCCTCGGCAAGCTGCGCGGTGTAGTAACCCTCGCCGCAACCGATGTCCAGCCAGGCGCGCGGCGCGCGTTCGGCCGCCAGTTCGGCCAGGCGCCGCGCCAGCGGCGCGTAGTGGCCGCCGTCGAGGAAGCGCCGCCGCGCCTCGACCATGGCCTGGTTGTCGCCCGGGTCGCGGCTGTTCTTGTGTTGCACCGGCAGGAGGTTCAGATAGCCTTGGCGCGCACGGTCGAAACGGTGGTTGGCCGGGCAGGCGACGCCGCGCTCGACCGCGGCGAGCGGCGCCTGGCAGATCGGGCAGGTCAGCATGCGAGCAGGCGCACCAGGGTCTGGTAGTAGATCTCGGTGAGCAGGTCGAGGTCGCTGGCCAGCACGTGCTCGTCGACCTGGTGGATGGTCGCGTTCACCGGGCCGAGTTCGACCACCTGGGTGCCGAGGGTGGCGATGAAGCGGCCATCGGAGGTGCCGCCGCTGGTCGACGGCGTGGTGTCGCGGCCGGTGACCGCGCGAATGCTCGCCGACACCGCATCGAGCAGCTCGCCGGGTTCGGTGAGGAACGGCAGGCCGGACAGCGCCCAGTCGACGTGCCAGTCCAGGCCGTGCTTGTCGAGGATCGCTGCGGTACGGCGCTGCAGATCCTCGACCGTGGATTCGGTGGAAAAGCGGAAGTTGAACACCGCGGTCAAGGTGCCGGGAATGACATTGGTCGCGCCGGTGCCGGCGTTGAGGTTGGAGACCTGGAAACTGGTCGGCGGGAAGAACGCGTTGCCGTCGTCCCAGTGCTCGGCGGCGAGTTCGGCCAGCGCCGGCGCGGCGAGATGGATCGGGTTCTTCGCCAGGTGCGGGTAGGCCACGTGGCCCTGCTGGCCGCGCACGGTGAGGGTGCCGCCGAGCGAGCCGCGGCGACCGTTCTTCACCACGTCACCGACCAGCGTGGTGCTCGACGGTTCGCCGACGATGCACCAGTCCAGCCGCTGGCCGCGCTCGCGCAGGCGCTCGACCACCGCCTTGGTGCCGTGGTGCGCCGGGCCTTCCTCGTCGCTGGTGATGAGAAAGGCGATCTGCCCCTTGTGTGCCGGGTGGTCGGCGACGAAGCGCTCGACGGCCACGACCATGGCCGCCAGGCTGCCCTTCATGTCCGCAGCGCCGCGGCCGTGCAGCATGCCCTGCTCGTCGATGCGCGCGGCGAACGGCGGGTTGTGCCAGGCCTCGACCGGGCCGGTCGGCACCACGTCGGTGTGACCGGCGAAGCAGAGCACCGGGCCCTCGCTGCCGCGCAGTGCCCAGAAATTGTCCACGTCCTCGATGCGCATCGGCTCGACGGCAAAGCCGCAGGCGGCGAGCCGCGCGCTCATCAGCTGCTGGCAGCCTTCGTCCAGAGGCGTCACCGAGGCGCGATTGATCAGCTCGCAGGCCAGTTGCAGGGTCGGGGAAAGGGCAGGGGCGGTCATCGGTGCTCCGGTCGGCAGGGCGGAAAAGGCGGCATATTAAAGCAGAACGCCCGGCGACTGGGCCGGGCGTTGCGGGTGTTGCGGCAGGCTCAGGCGGGCTTGGCCTGCGCATGCTGCTCGGGCTTGGGCAACGACGAGAGCATCGCCATGGCCAGCGCCGCGACATAGGGCAGCGACTGGATCAGCAGCACCGCGACCCAGAACATCACATCCAGCCCCGGCTGCGGCTGGGTGATGGCGATGCCGAG
This sequence comes from Stutzerimonas sp. CXK-1, assembly GCF_057738225.1. Classification (NCBI taxonomy): domain Bacteria; kingdom Pseudomonadati; phylum Pseudomonadota; class Gammaproteobacteria; order Pseudomonadales; family Pseudomonadaceae; genus Stutzerimonas; species Stutzerimonas sp. CXK-1. Next base: position 1,347,097 of record NZ_CM173217.1, read on the forward strand.
CGCGGCGCCCCACAACAGCAGCATGACGAAGGCCTCCTCGCGCGCCTCCGCCAGCGCCAGCAACAGCCCGTGGTTGCTGCGCATCTTCGGCGTGCGGAAGAACGGAATGCTGCGCGTGACCATGCCGAACAGCACGGCCTTGGCGATGGTGTGCGACAGTGCCAGGCCGGCGATCGCCGCCGACGCCGCATCGCGCATGTTCACGCCCACCGCACGGCGATAGAGGAACAGGATCTTGCCGAGCTTGAAGAAGAACAGTGCCAGCGGCGGCAGGGCGAAGATCAACAGCGGCGGGTCGACCCGGTTGGGGACGATGATCATCGCCGCCGACCAGAGCAGCGCACCGGCGGTGAAGAAGATGTTCAACCCGTCGGCCACCCACGGCAGCCAGCCGGCGACGAAGTGGTAGCGCTGGCCGCGGGTCAGCTCGCTGCCCTTGCCGAAGAACAGGCTGGCCAGGTGGCGCTTCATGATCTGCATTGCGCCATAGGCCCAGCGGAAGCGCTGCTTCTTGAAGTCGATGAAGGTGTCGGGCATCAGGCCCTTGCCGTAGCTCTGTTCGAAATAGGCCGCCGACAGCCCCTTCTCGAACACCCGCAGGCCCAGCTCGGCATCCTCGGTGATGCACCAGTCTGCCCATTTCAGCTCGTCGAGCACCTTGCGCCGGGTCATGGTCATGGTGCCGTGCTGGATGATCGCGTCGCGGTCGTTGCGCGTGACCATGCCGATGTGGAAGAAGCCCTTGTATTCGGCGTAGCAGAGCTTCTTGAACAGCGACTCGTGCTCGTCGCGATAATCCTGCGGCGACTGCACCACGGCGATTTTCGGATCGGCGAAGTGCGGCACCATGTGGCGTAGCCAGTCGGGGCTGACGCAGTAGTCCGAGTCGATCACCGCGACCACCTCGGCGTCCGGATGGGTGCGCTCCAGCGCATAGTTCAGCGCACCGCCCTTGAAGCCGGCCAGTGGCGCGACGTGGAAGAAGCGGAAGCGCTCGCCGAGCGCTTCGCAATGCGCCTGCACCGGCTCCCAGACCGCCGGGTCGCGGGTGTTGTTGTCGATTACCAGCACTTCGAAATTCGGGTAGTCCAGGCGCGCCAGGGCGTTGAGCGTCTGCTTCACCATTTCTGGCGGCTCGTTGTAGCAGGGCACGTGGACCGACACCATCGGCCGGTAGCCGGTCTCGTCGGTCACCGGCAGGAACGGCCGCACGCGCTTGCGCTTCCACACCGTCTCGGCCAGTTCGTGGGCCTCGGTGAGCAGTACCACCATCACGCCCAGGGCACCGAGCGCCAGCAGCACGCCGACGGTCAGGCTGAACCAGGTGCTGTACTGCTGGCTGAAGTCGTAGGCGATCCACACCAGCATGGTCGCGGCGAGAAAGGCGACGATGGTGAGGAAGGTACGCCCGCGCTGGCGCAGGGCGCTGCCGTCGATCAGCAGCAGGGCCAGGGCGAGCAGCGCGAGGATGCCCGAGGCGCTGGCCAGCAGGCGCCACTGCGGGATTTCCACCACCGGCCCGGTGAGCGGGAACTTGGGTTGGCGCGCGGCGTTGTAGACGCCCCAGTAAGCGCCGACCGCACCTTCCTCGCCGGCCTTCCAGGGTTGGTCGAAGGCCTCGATGACGAAGTAGTTGAAGCCCTTGGCGTTGAGCTTGTTGACCAGCGTACGCAGATAGATCGCCTGCTCGGCCTGGTCGGCCTCGGCACCACCGCGGGTCCGGCCGTTGCTCGGCCAGCCGACTTCGGCCAGCAGCAGCGGTTTTTTCGGGAACTGCTTCTTCAGCTCGCGGGCCCGCTCGAGCACGAAGTCCACCGAATCCTCGCGCGGGATGAATTCCCAGTAAGGCAGCACGTGGGCGGCGATGAGGTCGACGTGGCGGGCCAGCTCCGGGTATTTCTGCCAGATGTGCCACTGTTCGGCGGTGGTCACCGGGACCTTCAGCGCGCTGCGCACCCGGTCGAGATAGCCGATCATCTGTTCGACCGTCACCTCCTCGCGAAACAGCGCTTCGTTGCCGACCACCACGCGGATCACGCTGCGTTCGTTGCGCGCGATCTCGATGCCACGCGCGATCTGCCGCTCGTTGGCTTCCAGGTCGTTGCTCAGCCAGATGCCGAGCGTCACCCGCATGCCGAGTTCTTCGGCCAGGTGCGGGATGTCACCGAGCGTGCCGTCGACCGAATAGGTACGGATGTTGTCGGTCTGATTGCTGAGCAGCTCGAGGTCGGCGCGGATCTCGTCGTCGCTCGGGTAGATGTTGTCCTGCGGCGACTGGTGCAGGCGGAACGGGGAAAACGAATAGCCGGAGATCTGGTCGGGCCAGTCCGGTGCATCCACCGGTTGGTTGAACCAGGCCCACAGGCCAGTGAACAGCGAGGCCACGGCCACGACCATGACCAGGTTGAGACCCAATTTGCGAGCAGACATCGGTGCGAAGTTCCAGGAGAAGGAACGAAGGGAAGGACCGGCGGACGCCGGCTGGCGCGCATCCTACTCCCGGCCTCGACGGCTGTATAGAGGGCCCGAAAAGGGCGCGCCGATTGCGATTCGGCAGCCCCGAACACCTATAATCGCGGCTGGTTTTCGGGGGGTGTGAGATGACGGTCGATGAGCAGCGTTTCGGCGGCATAGCCAGGCTTTACGGGCGCGACGGGCTCGAGCGGCTGGCCGCTGCGCACGTGGCGGTGGTCGGGCTCGGCGGGGTCGGTTCCTGGGTCGCCGAGGCCCTGGCGCGCAGCGGCGTCGGCGAGATCAGCCTGTTCGACCTGGACGACGTCTGCATCACCAATACCAACCGGCAGATCCAGGCCATCGACGGCGCCGTGGGCAAGCCGAAGGTCGACGAGATGGCCGCGCGCATCCGCGCGATCAACCCGGCCTGTCGGGTGCATGCCGTGGCCGACTTCGTCACCCGCGAGACCATGGCCGAGTACATCACCGAAGACCTCGACTGCGTCATCGACTGCATTGACAGCGTACCGGCCAAGGCTGCGCTGATCGCCTGGTGCAAGCGCCGCAAGATCCAGATCGTCGCCACCGGCGGCGCCGGCGGGCAGGTCGACCCGACACAGATCCAGGTCGCCGATCTGAACAAGACCTACAACGACCCGCTCGCGGCCAAGGTGCGCTCGCTGCTGCGCCGCGAGTACGGCTTCTCGCGCACACCGGGGCGAACCTACAGCGTGCCGTGCGTGTTCTCCACCGAACAGCTGCGCTACCCCAAGCCGGACGGCGGGGTCTGCCAGAGCAAGAGCTTCGTCGGCGAGGGCGTCAAACTCGACTGTGCCGGCGGCTTCGGCGCCGCGATGATGGTCACCGCGAGCTTCGGCATGGTCGCCGCCGCACGCGCGGTGGACAAGCTGGTAGCCGGTGCGCGGCGGCCCAGCGAGCGCGCCGGGCGCGACTGATCGAGCGCACCGCGGCGCGCTACCGCTCGTCGTCAACGGCTGGCCAGCCGCTCTGCGACGCGCTTCGGGCAAAAGTTCCCGTGTCACAAAACCTTTACGCAACAGCCACTTGGCTGCAATAACCGCTCGCCAACATTCCCCCGCAACACAAAGAGCCCAACTCGTGTGTTTCCGACGCTAAACCTAAAGGGGAATATTGGATGATCCGCAAGCACTTCGCCGGTTTCGCTGCCAGCGCCCTGGCTCTGGCCGTTTCCGCCCAGGCTTACGCCGGTACCGTCACCACCGATGGCGCCGACCTCGTTATCAAGACCAAGGGCGGACTGGAAGTCGCCACGACGGACAAAGAATTCAGCTTCAAGCTCGGTGGTCGCCTGCAGGCCGACTACAGCACCTTCGACGGTGTCTACACCGATAACGGCGATGCGGCCGATGCGGCGTACTTCCGTCGCGCCTTCCTCGAAATCGGCGGTGTGGTCTACCAGGACTGGAAATACCAGATCAACTACGACTTCGCGCACAACGCCGGCAGCGAGGACGATGGCTACTTCGACGAGGCTTCCATTGCCTACACCGGCTGGAACCCCGTGCAGATCAAGGTCGGCCGCTTCGACCCGGACTTCGGTCTGGAAAAGGCCACCAGCTCCAAGTGGGTCACCGCCCAGGAGCGTAACGCTGTCTATGAACTGATGGACTGGGCCAACAGCCACGGCAATGGCATGGGCGTGCAACTGTCCGGCGCGATCGGCGATTCGCTGTACGCTTCGGCAGGCGTCACGGCCAAGGATGCCAACGACGAAGACGGCAAGAGCACCAAGCAGTTCAACATGCGCGGTGTCTTCGCCCCGATGCACGAGAGCGGCAACGTGCTGCACATCGGTGCGAACTGGGCGCAGCGTGACGCCGACATGGAAGGCTTCGACGCGCGCTTCCGCAGCCGTCTGGGCATGCGCGGCATCTCCACCGAAGGTGGCAACGACGCCGGTGACAACGGCAACCGCATGAACTTCGGCAGCGGTTCGAGCAGCTCGGCCGACAGCGATTGGGACACCGATACCGCCTGGGGCCTTGAAGCCGCCTGGGCCACCGGGCCGTTCTCGCTGCAGGGCGAATACCTCAAGCGCACCCTGGAGGCCGACAACCAGGCCGAAGACATCGAGGCCGACGGCTTCTACGTGCAGGCTGCCTACACCCTCACCGGCGAGGCGCGCGGCTACAAGCTCGGCAAGTTCGATTCGCTCAAGCCGCAGAACAAGCAGATCGGCGCGTGGGAAGTGTTCTACCGCTACGACAGCTTCGAAGTGGATGACGGCAACATCGTCGCCGCCACGGCCACCCGCGACGTCGGCGATGCCGAGGCCAAGGTGCACAACCTGGGCGTCAACTGGTACGTGAACGACGCCGTCAAGCTCAGTGGCGTCTACGTCAAGGCCAAGACCGACAGCATCTACAACGCCAACGGCGATGATGATGGCGACGGCATGGTCTTCCGCGCTCAGTACGTGTTCTAACCGACACGTCGTTTCATCTCTTCATCCGTAACGCTCCCTTGAACCCCGCCGACTGGCGGGGTTTTTTTCGTCGCCGAGGCCGGGCAGACTGCGCGCATGCCCATCCAGACTCTTTCCCGGCTCGCGGATATTCCCGCCCAGCACTGGGACGCCTTGCTCGCGAACCGCCAGCCGTTCCTGCGCCACGCCTTTCTGTCTTCGCTCGAGGACAGTGGCAGCGTGGGTGGCCGCAGTGGCTGGCAGCCCGAGCATCGCCTGCTGCTGGATGCCGATGGCGTGCCGCGCGCCGCGTTGCCGCTGTATCGCAAGGCACACTCCTATGGCGAGTACGTATTCGACTGGGCCTGGGCCGATGCCTGCCAGCGGGCCGGCATTCGCTACTACCCCAAGCTGCTCTGTGCGGTGCCTTTCTCGCCGGTCGCCGGGCAGCGCCTGCTGGGTGATGCGCAGGCGGCGGCCGGAGTGCTTGACGAGCTGAGCCACGGGCTCGACGCCGCCGGCCTGTCGGGGCTGCATCTGAATTTCAGCGAGCCGGCAGCCGATGCGCTGCTCGCCGGGCGGGATGGCTGGCTCGAGCGCATCGGCTGCCAGTTCCACTGGCATAACCGCGGTTATCGCGACTTCCAGGACTTTCTCGATGCCCTCGCCTCGCGCAAGCGCAAGCAGTTGCGCAAGGAGCGAGAACAGGTGGCGGGGCAGGGGTTGGCGTTCGACTGGCGCAGCGGCGGGGAGCTGAGCGAGGCCGACTGGGATTTCGTCTACGCCTGCTACGCCAATACCTACCAGGTGCGCGGCCAGGCTCCTTACCTGACGCGCAGCTTCTTCAGCCTGCTGGCCGAGCGGATGCCCGAGGCGATTCGCCTGATCTGGGTGCGCCAGGGCGAGCGGCCGGTGGCGATGGCGTTCTGCCTGTGCGATGACGACACGCTGTACGGCCGTTACTGGGGCTGCCTGGCCGAGTTCGACCGGCTGCACTTCGAGACCTGTTTCTACCAGGGCATCGAGTGGGCGATTGCCAGCGGCCTGCGGCGCTTCGATGCCGGCGCGCAGGGGGAACACAAGCTGATCCGCGGCTTCGAGCCGGTGATCACCCGTTCATGGCATTACCTGGCGCACCCGGGATTGCGTGCGGCTGTTGCCGACTTTCTTGGCCAGGAACGCGTCGGCGTACTGGCCTATCGGCAGGCCGCGCAGGACGCGCTGCCGTATCGCCAGGGCTGAACGAAGCCGGCCGATGCGACCGGCTTGTGCCAGCCTCAGCGGCTGAAGGTTTCCTCAAGGAAGCGTCGCATGTCGTTCCAGGAGCGTTCGTCGGCCTGCTTGTTGTAGGCCAGATCGAGGCCCTTTTCCTTGAAGGCATCGGCGCCCGGGTTGGTGAAGCCGTGCTTGGCGCCCGGCAGGCTGACGAACCGGTAGTCCGCGCCCGCCTTGACCATTTCGACGTTCAGCGCGGCAACATCGTCGGTGCTGACCATGCTGTCCTCGGCACCATGCTCGACCAGCACGCGCGCCTTGACGCTGCCCGGCACGGCGCGCGTCTCGGTGGCCAGTGCGCCGTGGAAACTCACCACGCCGGCCAGCGGCACACCCTGGCGCGCCATGTCCAGTACCACTTTGCCGCCGAAGCAGTAGCCCACCGCGGCGAGCTTGCGGGTATCGGTCTGCTGCTGTTGACGCAGCAGGTCGAGGCCGGCGTTGAAGCGGCCCTTGGCGGCGTCGGCATCGGCCAGCGCGGCCTTCATGAAACTCATCGCATCCTTAGGATGCTCGGTGTTCTTGCCCTCGCCGTACATGTCGATGGCCAGCGCGCTGTAGCCGAGTTCGGCCAGGTCGCGAGCCCTGCGCTTGGCATAGTCGTTGAGCCCCCACCATTCGTGCACGACCACCACGCCCGGACGCGGACCCTCGATCGCATCGTCATAGGCGTAGTAGCCGATCATTTCGGTGCCGTCGGCAGCCTTGTAGGGGATTTCCTGGGTCTGGATTTCGGCGTGGGCAGCGACGCTGGCAGCCATGAGCAGGCCGAACAGGCAGTGGCGCATCGGGGAGTCTCCTTGACGGGCAGTACGGCAGAGTGAGGTGTCACAGAAGGATAGCGACTCTTCGACCCGTTGGCAGAGGAAGGGTTCTGGCGCCAATCGCCCGGCTTGCCGGGAGGCGGGGTGGATGGCGGCGGCGCCTCATTCAGGCGTGGGTTCGGCGGCTGCGAGGGGCCGCCAGGCTCGGTGCCTTACGCAACGGGGCGCGTGGAAAACGCGTTGCGGTTTTCCACCCTACATCCGGTGCCCGGGAGATCAGGCGGCGCCTGTTGGGTATTTGGCCGTAGGGTGGATGACGGCGCAGCCTCATCCACGCGTGGGTTCGGCGGCTGCGAGGGTCCGCCAGGCTCGATGCCTTACGCAACGGGGCGCGTGGAAAACGCGTTGCGGTTTTCCAACCTACATCCGGCGTCCGCCGCCCGGGAGATCAGGTGGCGCTTGTGGGGGGGGCCGTAGGGTGGATGACGGCGCAGCCTCATCCACGCGTGGGTTCGGCGGCTGCGAAGGTCCGCCAGGCTCGGTGCCTTACGCCACGGGGCGTGTGGAGAACGCTTCGCGGTTTTCCACCCTACACCCGGCGCCCGCCGCCCGGGAGATCAGGCGGCGCCTGTTGGGCACATGGCCGTAGGGTGGATGACGGCGCAGCCTCATCCACGCCTGGGTTCGCCGGCTGCGAGGGGCCGCCAGGCTCGGTGCCTTACGCCACGGGCGTGTGGAAAACGCTTCGCGGTTTTCCACCTTACGGTCGCGGCGCTGGCCGAGGGCCAGGCTCGTTACCAGCCCGGCACCCCCTTCATGTCCGGCAGGCGGTGGGCGATCCCCTTGTGGCAGTCGATGCAGGTCGCTTCGCCGTTGGCCAGGGCGGTGGAGTGGAACTTGGCTGCACGCGGACTCTGGCGAGTGAAGTCCATGAAGTCGAAGTCGTGGCAGTTGCGGCACTCCAGCGAATCGTTGGCTTTGAGCCGCGCCCATTCGTGCTCGGCCAGTTCGCGGCGCTTCTCGAGGAACTTCTCGCGGGTATTGATGGTGCCGAAGATCTTGCCCCAGACCTCCTTGGAAGCCTGCATCTTGCGCGCGATCTTGTCGGTCCATTCGTGCGGCACATGGCAGTCCGGGCAGGTGGCGCGCACGCCGGAGCGGTTGGTGTAGTGGATGGTGTCCTTGATCTCGACGTAGACGTTGCTTTCCATCTCGTGACAGGAGATGCAGAACGCCTCCGTGTTGGTCGCTTCCAGCGCGGTGTTGAAGCCGCCCCAGAAGATGATCCCGGCGATGAAGCCGCCAAGGGTGAGCACGCCGAGGCTGTAGTGCACGCTGGGGCGACGCAGCACGCCCCAGTAGCGCTTGAGCATGGCCATTATCGACTTCATTCAGGCCTCCTCAGTTCTGCTTCCCGGTGGCGGGGTTTTCCCGATACAGCAGGTCGTCGATGTTCTTGAACTGGTTTTCCACCAGCGGCTTGGCGTCGTGCTGGGGTACGTGGCACTGCGTGCAGAAGTAGCGCCGCGGGGACACGGCGGCGAGCACCTGGCCGTCGCGGTCGCTGAAGTGGGTGATGCTGATCATCGGCGCCTGGGTGCGCGCGCTGGCCTCGCGGCTGTGGCACGACAGGCACTTGTTGGCGTTCTTGTCGATGGCGTAGCCGCGGATGGTGTGCGGAATGGTCGGCGGTTGCTCGGGATAGTTGCGTTCGCGGCGCAGGTCCTTGTTCTCCTCGTCGCGCAAGGGGGGCGGGGTGAACTCCTGGGTGAGGGTGCCGCCCGGGCGGCGACCGTCCGGCGCCGGGGCATCGAGCGGGTAGTTCACGTCCGCGGCAACGGCCAGGCCGAACACCGCGAGCAGAGACAACGGCAGGAAACGGAATGTCATGTCGGCTCTCCTCAGGCGATGCTGACCACTTCGATCTTCACCGCACACTTCTTGAAGTCGGTCTGCTTGGAGATCGGGTCGGTGGCGTCGAGGGTGACCTTGTTGACCAGCTTGTTGGCGTCGAAGAACGGCACGAACACCAGCCCCTGTGGCGGCTTGTTGCGCCCGCGCGTCTCGATGCGGCCCTGCATCTCGCCGCGCCGGCTGATCACCTTCACCACGCTGCCGCGGCGGGCGTTGAGCTTGCGTGCGTCCTCGGGATGCATGTACACCAGCGCATCTGGCACGGCCTGGTAGAGCTCGTCGACCCGCTGCGTCATGCTGCCGGTGTGCCAGTGCTCGAGCACCCGGCCGGTACTGAGCCAGAAGGGGTAATCCTCGTCCGGCACCTCGGCGGGCACTTCGTAGGGCAGGGCGAAGATGATCGCCTTCTTGTCGGCGTTGCCATAGAACTGCACGCCACTGCCTTTTTCCACGTAGGGGTCCAGCCCCTCGCGGTAGCGCCAGCGCGTCTCCTGGCCGTCGACCACCGGCCAGCGCAGGCCGCGCTCCTGGTGATAGGTATCGAACGGGGCCAGGTCGTGGCCATGGCCGCGGCCGAACGAGGCGTATTCCTCGAACAGGCCCTTCTGGATATAGAAGCCGAAGTCCTCGGCCTCATGGTTACCGAAGCCCTCGGCGATTTCCTCGTTGGGGAAGCGGTCGACCTGGCCGTTGGTGAACAGCACCTGGTAGAGCGTCTTGCCCTTGAGTTCCGGCGCCTTGGCCAGCAGGTCGGCCGGCCAGACCTCGTCGACGGTGAAGCGCTTGGAGAATTCCACCAGCTGCCAGAGGTCCGAGCGTGCTTCGCCGGGTGCCTCGACCAGTTGGTGCCAGAACTGCGTGCGGCGCTCGGCGTTGCCATAGGCGCCTTCCTTCTCCACCCACATGGCGCTTGGCAGGATGAGGTCGGCCGCCTGTGCCGAGACGGTCGGGTAGACGTCCGAGACGACGACAAAGGTTTCCGGGTTGCGCCAGCCGGGCAGGACTTCCTGCATGATGTTCGGCCCGGCCTGCATGTTGTTGGTCACCTGCGTCCAATAGACCTTGAGCACGCCATCCTTGAGCATGCGGCTCTGCTCGACGGCGTGGAAACCGGGCTTTTCCTGGATGGTGCCGGCCGGCAGTTTCCAGATTTTCTCGCTGGTGGCGCGGTGCTTGGGGTTGGTCACTGCCATGTCCGCCGGCAGGCGGTGGGAGAAGGTGCCGACCTCGCGCGCCGTACCGCAGGCCGAGGGCTGGCCGGTAAGCGAGAACGGGCTGTTGCCCGGCTCACTGATCTTTCCGGTCAGCAGGTGGATGTTGTAGATCATGTTGTTCGCCCAGACACCGCGCGTGTGCTGGTTGAAACCCATGGTCCAGAACGACATGACCTTGGTTTTCGGGTCGGCGTAGAGCTTGGCCAGCGCTTCGAGCCGTTCTGCCGGCACGCCGCTTTCGCGCGCGGCATGTTCGAGCGTGTAGGGCTCGAGGAACTTGGCGTAGTCCTCGAAGCTCATGTCGGTCCAGGTATTGGCCACCCCGCGGTTCTTGGCCTTGAGCTCCAGCGGGTCGGTCGGTCGCAGGCCGTAGCCGATGTTGGTCGCGCCCTTGGCGAAGCGGGTGTGCTTGTCGACGAACTCCTTGTTCACCGCGCCGCTCTGGATGATGTGGTTGGCGATGTAGTTGAGGATCACCAGATCGGTCTGCGGGTTGAACACCATGGGGATGTCGGCCAGCTCGAAACTGCGGTGCTCGAAGGTGGACATCACCGCGACCTTTACGTGCGGCGCGCTGAGGCGGCGGTCGGTGACCCGCGTCCACAGCACCGGGTGCATCTCGGCCATGTTCGAACCCCAGAGCACGAAGGCGTCGGCCGCTTCGATGTCGTCGTAACAGCCCATCGGCTCGTCCATGCCGAAGGTGCGCATGAAGCCGAACGCTGCCGAGGCCATGCAATGGCGCGCATTGGGGTCGATGTTGTTGGAGCGGAACCCCGCTTTCATCAGCTTGTTGGCGGCGTAGCCTTCCCAGATCGTCCATTGCCCAGAACCGAACATGCCGATGGCCTCGGGACCGCCGGCCTTGAGGGCCGCCTTGTATTTCTCGGCCATGATGTCGAAGGCCTGGTCCCAGGTGACCGGCTCGAACGCGCCCTGCTTGTCGTACTGGCCGTTCTTCATGCGCAGCAAGGGCTGGGTCAGGCGGTCGGCGCCGTACATGATCTTCGACAGGAAGTAGCCCTTGACGCAGTTGATGCCGCGGTTGACCTCCGCCTTGATGTCGCCGTGGGTGGCGACCACGCGGTTCTCGCGGGTCGCCACCATGACGCTGCAGCCGGTCCCGCAGAAGCGGCACGGTGCCTTGTTCCACTTGAGATTGGTGGCATCGGCCTCGGTGATCAGGTTGCTGGCGGTGCTGGCGATCGGCAGGCCGGCCACCGTCGCAGCGATGGCGGCTGCGTTCGCCTTGGCGAATTCGCGGCGAGTCAGGCTCATGGGGCTTCTCCTTCGAGGCTGAGGAGTTCTTCGTGATAGATCAGCGCGGCATTGAGCACGCCGGGCAGCTGCTGGATGTGCTCCAGCGTGGCGAGAATGTCGCGTTCGTGGTCCGCTTCGAGGACCACCACCAACTTGCCGGCGGGGCTGTGCTGGTGAAGCTCGACGCCGGGCAGCAGGCCCAGGTTCGCTTTCACCGCGTCCAGCCATTGCGGCCGGCAGTGCACCAGCAGGCTGGCGATGTGCAGGGCTGTCTCCATGAAAGACTTCCAACCAGGTCGTGACGAGGTGCGCGGCGAGGGCACCGGTTCAGCTGGGCGTCGGCGCTCCGGGCTCAGCTCGCCGGGCCGGGCGGGCCGAAGAACATCTGCGTGATCCAGACGATGAAGCCGTAGCCGGCCACGAGCAGTACGCTGAGCATGGGGAAGAGGAAAACGATCAGGAAAACGAAGAGGCGGGTTTCTTCGCGCTTGCTGGAGGACTGTTCAGGCGTGTGTGTTGTTGTCATTGCCAAACTCCGAACCGGCGATACAGAGGGAGTCTAGTAAGAGACTCGGTCGCCGCCATTCGGTTCGGTCGTTGACCGACAGGCGGGGCGTTGGAAAGGGCCGCTGGCACGGACGGCTTTGGCGCGCGTCGGTGCCGGGAGCCTGATGTCGAAAGACAGACCGCGCGCCGCCATGGGGCAGCGTCTGGCGTTGCAGGCCTCTTTGGTGGCGTATATGGCCTCTTTGTGTGCTAGGCTCCGCGGCTTTTTTCCACTCTCTCGGCGACGGGAAACATGACGACCGACACCCTTCACACCCACTTGCGGCAGGGCACTGCGGCTTATCGCAGGGCCACGCTGGCGCTGTTCTGCGCCGGCTTCGCCACCTTTGCGATGCTCTATTGCGTGCAGCCGCTGTTGCCGTTGCTGGCGGCGCATTTCGCCGTGTCGGCGGCGACCAGCAGTCTCGCGCTGTCGCTGACCACCCTGTGCCTGGCGCTCTGTCTGCTGGTATCCGGAGCGCTGGCCGAGAGTTGGGGACGCAAGCCGGTGATGGCCGCCGCGCTCGGCCTGGCCAGCCTGCTGGGCCTGGCCTGCGTGCTGGTGGAGTCGTGGAACCTGTTGCTGGTGCTGCGGGCCTTGCTGGGGCTGGCGCTGAGCGGTCTGCCGGCGCTGGCGATGGCCTATGTGGGCGAGGAATTCGACCCGCCGTCGTTGCCGGCGGCGATGGGGCTCTATATCGGTGGAACGGCACTGGGTGGGCTGCTCGGTCGCCTGCTGTCGGGGCTGCTCAGTGACATCGGCGGCTGGGAGCTCGCCCTGGGCGGCATCGCCGGACTCGGCCTGCTCGCGCTGGGCCTGTTCGTCTGGCTGCTGCCGGCTTCGCGCCACTTCAAGGCGCAGCCGCTCTCGCTTCGGGTGCTGCTCGGCAACTTCCGTTTGCATCTGCGCAACCCCAGGCTGCGCGGGTTGTTTCTCCAGGCCTTCCTGCTGATGGGCGGTTTCGTCGCGCTGTTCAACTACATTGGCTTCCGCCTGGCAGGCGCGCCGTTCGGGCTGTCTTCGACGGTCATCGGCCTGCTGTTCGTCGTCTATCTGGCCGGCATCTTCAGCGCCGGCTGGGCCGGCCGGCTGGTGCCTCGCTTCGGCGCGCGTAACGTGCTGCGCGGTGGCGTCGGCCTGATGCTGCTCGGAGTAGCGCTCTGTGCCAGTGCCTGGCTGGCGGCGATCGTGTTGGGCCTGGGCTTGTTCACGCTGGGGTTCTTTGCCGCGCACGCGGTGGCCAGCGGTCAGGTCGGCATCCATGCCCAGGGCGCCAAGGCGCAGGCTTCGGCGCTGTACCTGTGCGCTTACTACCTGGGCTCGAGCGTGGTGGGTTATGTCGCCGGTTATGTCTGGGAACACGCCGGCTGGCTGCCATTGATGGCGGTGCTGGCGGCTCTGTTCGTGATCGCCGCCTGGCGCGCCCGCAGCCTGTAGGGTGGATAACGGCGCAGCCTTATCCACGCGCCAGGTTCGGCTGACGTCCGTTGCTTGGCATGTCGGAATGCGGTGGAAAACGCGCTGCGGTTTTCCACCCTACGCACTGGGAACACGCCGGCTGGCTGCCCGGTGCTGGCGGCTTTGTTCGTGATCGCTGGCTGTAGGGTGGATAACGGCGCAGCCTTATCCACGTGCCAGGTTCGGCTGACGTCCGTTGCTTGGCATGCCGGAACGCGGTGGAAAACGCGCTGCGGTTTTCCACCTACGCACTGGGAACATGCCGGCTGGCTGCCCTGTCGGCGGTGCTGGCGGCTCTGTTCGTGATCGCCGCCTGGCGCGCCCGCAGCCTGTAGGGTGGATAACGGCGCAGCCTTATCCATGCGCCAGGTTCTACTGACATCCGTTGCTTGGCATGTCGGAACGCGGTAGAAAACGCGTTGCGGTTTTCCAGCCTACGCAGGCTGGTTTTCGCCAGGGCGCTGGCTCATCACTCGACGCGCTGCTGGCCGCTGTAGGCGAGCGGGGCACGGCAGCTGCGACACAGGTAACGACGGCCCTTGCGCACCAGCGCGTGGCGCTGGGCGGTGAACGGAAACTCCTGCTCGGGGCAGCGGCAACGGTAGATGTAGCGCGTGCTGGGGCGGCGCTGGATCTCGTAGCTGTGACAGCGATCGGCTGGCAGCTCGTAGACGCCGCGCATGATCAGCTGCCACTCCTCGCCATGTGGCTGGATACGTGGGCCGAACATCTGGTGGGCGATGAGGTGGGCGACCTCGTGCGCCACGGTCTGACGCAGGAAATGCTCGGTATTCTCGCGATACAGCTGGGCGTTGAAACGCAGCAGGTTCTGGTTCAGATGGGCGACGCCGGCCTTCTGGCCGCGCAGCTTGAAGCTCACCTGCGGCCGCTCGAAGCGGCGCGCGAAGAACTGTTCGGCAAGCTGGTAGCAGGCCTCGACACGCGCATGAAGTCGTTCGGGCATAGGGCACTCCTGGGGAGTGCCGCATTATGCCAAAGCGCTCGCCGTCGGACAGCGCCGGCGGACCGGCGTCACGTCACTCGTTCGGCCGTTCGTTGAAGCGGCGCTCGTTGTCCACGCCGCCCGGCGCTTCCTGCGGGCGGTTTTCCTCGAAGCCGTAGCTCTGGTTCTGCACGCCGGAGCGCTCGTAGGTCGGGTCCAGCGCCAGCGACCAGAACAGGATCATCGGCACCTTGAGGTTGACCAGCACGAGCAGCCCGACGGCCCAGGTACTGACGCCGTAGAGAAAGGTATTGCGATCATCGATCCGCATGAACTTCGGCAGGCCAACGAACAGCAGGTAGGTCGAATACAGCCCTGCGGCGACGAGCACGAGAATGGCTGTCCAGCGCGTCGGGTAAAGCGCGCCCAGGCCGGCGATGAAGAACGGTGTGATCAGATAAGCGATGAAGCCGACGCACTGGTTGAATGTCGGTCGTGCCTCGAAGCTGCGTGACATCCAGCGCAGAAAGAAGCCCATGATGAAGGTGCCGAGGATGATCGTCAGGTAGATCAGCCCGCTCAGCTGCAGGGCGCTGCGGGTGTCCAGCCAGATCCGTTCGTTCTCGACCAGGCTCCAGCCGACATAGCGCGTGCCGATGAACATGCAGACTGCGGGCAATAACGCCCAGAGCAGCAGATGGATCAGGTAGTTCGAGCTGTGCTTTTCCTCGTCGCGGCGGATGTCGGCCCAAGCCTGGTCAGGCCGGGTCATCAAGGTAAGAAAGTGAGGACTCATGAGCGATCTCCATCTGCCTGGAAAGGCCCCGCCGAGCGCTGCGCGTCGGCTGGCGTTCCTGTTTAGAACGGCAGATGCGCCAAGGGTTTCCGCCGCAAAGGGGCGGCCCCTGGCGCAGAGATCGGTGAAGCGGGCCGCAGGTCCCGGCCCGCTGATGTTTAGCGCACGTAGACCGGGCCCATGCCCATGCCCCAGACGATCACCGAGGTGGCGATGATGGCGACCAGCACCACCAGGCCAACCGCCAGCACCGAGCTGGAGAACATGAAGCCCTCATCGCTGGGGATGTTCATGAATTTCGGCAGCCCGACGTAGAGCAGGTAGGCCGTGTAGCAGACCGCCGCGGTACCGACTGTCAGTGCGACCCAGATGTGCGGATACAGCCCGGCAAGCCCGCCGACGAACAGCGGCGTGGCGGTATAGGCGGCGAACACGATGCACTGGGTCAGGGTCGGGTTGGCGTCGTAGGTCCGCGCCATCCAGTGGATGAAAGCGCCCATCACCGCGACGCCGGCAAGCATGGCCAGGTAGGACATCACCGCCAGTTGCATACAGCTGGCCTGCGTGAGCTTGACGGGCTCGCCGCCGCCGATGCTCCAGCCGACCTGCGTCGCGCCGATGAAGCCTGATACCGCCGGGATGGCGGCGAGCAGCAGCACGTGAGTCAGGTACATGTGGCTGACGGTTTCTTCCTCTCCGCGAATCGACTGCCACTCCTGACCGGGGTGGGCGAAAAGGCCCCATACGTGATTGATCATGCCGGCGTCTCCTCAATGGTGGTGAGGCCGCTCGCCTGGTTTGCCTTGTGCCGTGGCTTTTGGCTGCGACCTTATGCCGCAGTATAGGAGTGCGGCCCGCGCTTGCAGACCAGCGGATTAGAGCGAATGGAAGCTATGCGCTCAGCGGTAATAGCGCTCCAGAATTTCCAGCGCCAGGTTGATCGACTGCAGCCGCTCCGTACTGCCGCCTCGGTCGGGGTGATGCAGGCTGACCAGTTGCCTGTAGCGCTGTTTGATCATCAGTGCGGTCACCGGCTCGGCGACGCGGTCGAGCTCGAACAGCTCCAGCGCCGCCTGCTTTTCGTCACTGCCCTGCATGCGCGTCCAGAAGCTGGCCAGTAATCGCTCGACATCGTCTTCGTCGGTGTCGCGCAGGTTGCGTAGGTCCAGATAGTAGTCGCGCAATGGATCGCGTTCGGCGAGCGCCGCTTCGCCGCTGTTATAGGGCAGCAGGCGGATCGCCATGGGGCTGATCGACAGATGGGCGATGCCGGCTTCGCCCAGGCGGTCGCGCAGCAGATAGAGCGCATTGAATACCAGGAAATGTGTCCTGAAGAGCACCAGTTTGTCGGCCAGCGGCAGGTTCGGCACGTGCGTGCTGTGCCGCTGCTTGAGCCGCTGGATCAGCTCGTATTCGCTCAAGCCGTGCGGCTGCTCGCGCAGGAGCACGAGCAGCTGCTCGGGCAGGTCGAGGGAAGGGCAGAGGTCATCGTTCATGCGAGGACCCTAGCACGCGGGCAACGTCAGCGTGTGGCGCGGCGTCACAGCCGAGGGTGACGGTCGGGCTGGGGCGATGCGTGCTTTGCGCGTAAAATGCGCGGCTTTGCATTCCTCCGGACATCCACCATGGGCACCCTTTCGGTCAACCAGAACAAGCTGCAGAAGCGCATTCGCCGCCTGGCCGGCGAAGCCATCACCGATTTCAACATGATCGAGGACGGCGACAAGGTCATGGTCTGCCTGTCCGGCGGCAAGGACAGCTACACCATGCTCGACGTGCTGCTCTATCTGCAGAAGGTCGCGCCGATCCGCTTCGAGGTGGTGGCGGTAAACATGGACCAGAAGCAGCCGGGCTTTCCCGAGCATGTCCTGCCCGAGTACCTGAAGGCGCTGGGGGTCGAGTACCACATCATCGAGAAGGACACCTACTCGGTGGTCAAGGAGAAGATCCCGGAAGGCAAGACCACCTGCTCGCTGTGCTCGCGCCTGCGCCGTGGCACGCTGTACACCTTCGCCGACGAGATCGGCGCGACCAAGATGGCGCTCGGGCACCACCGCGACGACATCCTCGAGACCTTTTTCCTCAACATGTTCTACGGCGGCACGCTCAAGGCCATGCCACCCAAGCTGCTTTCCGACGATGGCCGCAACGTGGTGATCCGCCCGCTGGCCTATTGCAGCGAGGCCGATATCGAGGCCTACGCGAAGATCAAGGCATTCCCGATCATCCCCTGCAACCTCTGCGGCTCGCAGGAGAACCTGCAGCGTCAGGTGGTCAAGGAAATGTTGCAGGAGTGGGAGCGCAAGTCGCCGGGGCGCACCGAGATCATGTTCCGCGCGTTGCAGAACGTGGTGCCGTCGCAGCTGGCCGATCGCAACCTGTTCGACTTCAAGAGCCTGCGCATCGACGACAACGCCACGCCGCGCTTCGTCGAGGTGATGAGCCTGTAGGCCGGGCGCCGGAAGCGGGCGTAGGGCGGGCTTCAGCCCGCCATTAGCGTCCACGGGCTGCCGCGGTGGGCTGAAGCCCACCCTACGTATGAAGCCCCCCCCTAGCAAGCTTCTTCGCCAGGCGGGTTGAAAGCCGCACGCCCGGCGGAGTATGGTTCGGCCATCGTCTGGAGATCAGCATGTCCCTGAAACCCGTAGCCGTTCACGTTGTCGATGCCGGTGCCATGTGCGCTGCGCTCGTTCGTGGGCAGATTGCGGCTGCGGTCTATTACTTCTTTGGGTATTGGTTTAGCCATAGGCGCGCCTGATACCCCACAGGCGGCCTAGCAAGCAGGGTCGCCACCAGAGACGTTTTCCAAGAAACCCCCGGTCGGCAACCCGACCGGGGGTTTTGTTTTTTCCGGCCACCACGGCCAATGCAACGAGGAAATGAGCCATGACCACTTACCGCACCGACCGTTACTACCGCTACGACTGGCGATTTAGCCGCTTCACCGCCGCCGCGCTCAAACCTCACGACCGAACACTCGACTAGCGCCGACGCGGGAAACCGCGCCGGCCGAAGGAATCGCCAGATCATGCATACCACCGCTACCGCCCAGAGCCTCATCGAGCCCAGTCCCAGCCAGGCTGGCGCCGCCCGCCGTAGTGCTCAACCCTTGCCCAGCCCCGCCGTCCTGCGTCAGCGCCTGCCCCTATCGGACGCGCTTGCCGCACGTGTACACGCCGATCGCAACGCCATCCGCGCCGTGCTCGATGGCCGCGACCCACGCCTGTTGGTCGTCGTCGGCCCCTGTTCCCTGCATGACCCCGTCGCCGCGCTGGAATACGCCGAACGTCTCGCCGCGCTGGCACCGGAGCTGAGCGACCAGCTGCTGCTGGTCATGCGCGCCTATGTGGAGAAGCCACGCACCACCGTGGGCTGGAAAGGCCTGCTCTACGATCCGCATCTGGACGGCCGCGGCGACATGGCCGAGGGCTTGCGCCTGTCGCGTCGATTGATGCTGGACATCCTCGAAGCCGGACTGCCGTTGGCCACCGAGCTGCTGCAACCGATGGCGGCCAGTTACTTCGACGATCTGCTTGGCTGGGCCGCGATCGGCGCGCGCACCAGCGAGTCGCAGATCCACCGCGAGCTGGTCAGCGGGCTGGACTTGCCGGTGGGCTTCAAGAACGGCACCGACGGCAGCCTGACCATCGCTTGCGATGCGATGCGCTCGGCCGCGCATCCCCATCGGCATTTCGGCATCGACGCGCTGGGCCACCCGGCGCTGCTGGAAACCCACGGCAACCCCGACACGCATCTCGTTCTACGCGGCGGCCATCGCGGGCCGAATCACGATGCCGCGAGCCTGGCCCAGGCCCGGGCAGCGCTGGCCAAGCAGGGGATTGCCGCGCGGCTGGTGGTCGATTGCAGCCACGCAAACAGTGGCAAGGACCCCCTGCGCCAGCCGGCCGTGCTGACAGAGGTTGTCGAGCAGCGGCTGGCCGGCGATGTCAGCCTGCGCGGCGTGATGCTCGAGAGCAATCTGTTCGATGGTTGCCAGCCGCTGTCCGGCGAGCTGCGTTACGGCGTGTCGATCACCGATGGCTGCCTGGGCTGGACTGGCACCGAGCGGCTGCTGCGCGAGACCGCCGAGGCGTTGCGCAGCTGAGATGCGCGGGCGGCGGATGGTGAATGTGCGGATGGCGGCGGTACGGTTCTCTGCCCCGGGCCTGGCCGGGCGCGTGGCGGAGATCGCTGCGCGAGATGTCCGTTCTGTGCCGTAGGGCCGATGGCCGCAGCCATCTACCGGCTCCGCCGGGCAAGGATGTGCTGGCAGAAAGCCTCCGGCTCGGGCCCTGTCGGTGGCTCGCTGTGGAAAGATCGCCGTGCGTGCTTTCCACCCTGCGCCTTCGTCAGCAGGAGGGCCCAAGCTGCACAGCGGCGTGGCTTGATCGCAGCCGCGGTCAGTTGGGTGTCGGCCGTGCTTGCGGCCGGTCGTCATCCTCGGCACCCTTTGCCGTCGTTTGCTCAACCGAAAGGCCCGCCCATGCATGATTACCAGTGGCTGCACGAATACTGCCTCAACCGCTTCGGCTCGGCCGCCGCGCTGGAGGCACGGCTGCCGCAGCCGCGCACTGCCGAAGAGTTGCGCGCGCTGCCGGACGACCGCTACCTGTCGTTGATCGCCCTGCGCATCTTTCGCGCCGGCCTGAAACACAGCCTGGTCGACGCCAAGTGGCCGGCGTTCGAAAAGGCGTTCTTTGGTTTCCAGCCGGACAAGGTCGTGCTGATGGGCGGCGAGCACATCGAGCGTCTGATGCAGAACGCCGAACTGATCCGTCATCTCGGCAAGTTGAAGAGCGTGCCACGCAACGCCCAGTTCGTACTCGACGTGGCGCGGGACAAGGGCAGTTTCGGCAATCTGATCGCCGATTGGCCGGGCACCAACATCGTCGGCCTGTGGCGCTATCTGGCCAGGCAGGGCAGCCAATTGGGCGGGCTCTCCG
Source organism: Stutzerimonas sp. CXK-1 (assembly GCF_057738225.1). Lineage (NCBI taxonomy): Bacteria > Pseudomonadati > Pseudomonadota > Gammaproteobacteria > Pseudomonadales > Pseudomonadaceae > Stutzerimonas > Stutzerimonas sp. CXK-1. Next base: position 1,367,111 of record NZ_CM173217.1, read on the forward strand.
CGCCGCGCCTGCTGCGCATGGTCGGCAAGGACACCTTCGTTCCCAGCAACGATGTGGTCGCCGCACTCAAGGCTCAGGAAATCATCGACAAGGCCCCCACCAGCCAGCGCGATCTGGCTACGGTGCAGGCCGCCTTCAACCGTTGGCAGGAGCAGAGTGGCCGTTCGCTCTGCCAGCTCTCGGCGATGCTGGCGTTCACCGTGAATCATTGATCGCCCGCTCCTGCGGCGATGCTGCGACGCTTTGCCTCGTTTCGCCGTTGCGGTGGCGGGCATAGAGTTCAAACATGACCAGCGTCAAGAAAAACCGCAGCCTGCTCGCCTGGATGTTGCTGATCCTCATCCTCGCGAACGCCTATGCCTGCGCGCTGGAACATGCCACTCACATCGGTTTTCGCCTGGCGCTGGGTGGCCCGGCGTTGTGCCTGTCAGACCCCGATGCGCCCGGCGCCGATGCGGCGCTTAGCCTCGGGCAGGCGCATGAGTCGGCCGACATGCCGTTCGATTGCCCGCTGTGCAGTTCGCTGCTGCTGCTCGGCGCTCTTCTGCTGTGCCTGGGCTGGCTCGGCCGCCCCGCCAGGCAACGGTTGCGGGCCGCAGACGGACCCTTGCGCACGCCGCGTGCGCATTGGCCGTCGCTGAATCCTCGCGCACCCTGATTCGCTCCTGAACCTTGCCCGGTCTCCGGCGGCTTCGGCTGCCGGTTTGTCGTGCCGCGCTCGGCGTGGCTCACTCAGGAGAAACAACATGACCGCGATGGAAAGATTTGCCCGGGCCGAAGGCCGCGCAGCCTATCGCCTGCCGTTTCCGGATTTCCCCAGCCATGCACGTAGCTTCGTGCATCTGGATGCCAGGCTACTGCCGTATTGGCATGCACTGTTCGACGTATGCCCCGGTTTGCTCAAACTGGACCCGCCCGACGGGCTGAACCTGTTTCGCCAGTTCATGACCTGGGCCTACGGGCGACAGCTGGCGCTCGATTGGACCCTTCACCTCAACGTCTGCCGCTGGTTGCTGGGTTCGCCCTACGGCAGCCGGGTCGACGACGAACTGGTCGACGCGATGCTGGTGGCGGCGGCGGCGCGCTGGGTCAGCAGCGATGAAAGCCCGGCGCTAGGCGTCGTGCTTGGTTGGCAGGGCGGGCCGTGCGTCTACGACTGGAAGCCGCGACTGCGGCTGGGCGGTCGTCAGCCGGCTGCCGAGGCCGAGGAGCTGCCGCCGTTGCCCTGGGATTTCGCCTGGTGTCCGTTGTCCAGCACGGGCGCGACGGCGTTCCGCCGCTGGCTGCAGGTGTCGTGATGCGACAGCCTGCCGCAGCAGGGCGGCTCTGTGGCGTGCGCTTTCCCGTGGGCGGCGGCAGGCTCGGTCGACACCGGCCGGGCTATCTGGCGGCCGCGTTGATCTGGCGCAGTTTTGCCGCGGGTTGTCTGGCTGCCTTCGCCGGCCCGGCATCTACGCTTGTGCGGTCGGCTCCGCACGAGTGCGCAGGGCCTGCGGCAGGCTGTCGCAATTGTTGCCGTTTCGCCTGCGCCGGACACTGCGCCCGTCTGGTGCCGGAGCATTCCACGGCAAGGCGCGAGGCAAGGCGATTGAGCCGGGCAGCCATGGCCGGTCAAGGCCCTCGCCCCATCGGGGGCCGTCAATCGCAGACTGCGCATCGGCTCGCCGGGCGCAGCGGCGACGCGACGCGTTGAAGGAGCAAGAGGCATGTTCAAGTCATCCCTGCGACGCGATGTCGTCATCATCCTGCTGGTCAAGCTCGCCATTCTTACAAGCATAAAAATCATCTGGTTCGATGCGCCCAGCATTCCGCATAACGGTTCGGCACGCGTGGCCGAGCACTTGCTTGAATCACGAAGCCAGAACTTCGAGGGAGGGCCGAGATGATCTCGGAAAGCGTTGTCGATCTATCCCGTCTGCAGTTCGCCATGACGGCGATGTACCACTTTCTGTTCGTGCCGCTGACGCTCGGGCTGGCGTTCCTGCTCGCCATCATGGAGTCGGTCTATGTAATGACCGGCAAGCAGGTGTACCAGGACATGGTCAAGTTCTGGGGCAAGCTGTTCGGCATCAACTTCGCCCTGGGCGTCACTACCGGGCTGACCATGGAGTTCCAGTTCGGCACCAATTGGGCCTACTACAGCCACTATGTCGGCGACATCTTCGGTGCGCCGCTGGCGATCGAAGGGTTGATGGCGTTCTTCCTCGAATCGACCTTCATCGGGCTGTTCTTCTTCGGCTGGGACCGTCTTTCCAAGGTGCAGCACCTGGCGGTGACCTGGCTGGTGGCGCTCGGTTCGAACCTGTCGGCGCTGTGGATTCTCATCGCCAACGGTTGGATGCAGAACCCGGTGGGCTCGGAGTTCAACTTCGAAACCATGCGCATGGAGTTGGTGGATTTCGGCGCATTGCTGTTCAACCCGGTGGCGCAGGTCAAGTTCGTTCACACGGTGTCGGCCGGTTATGTCACCGGGGCGATCTTCGTGCTGGCGATTTCTTCCTTCTATCTGTTGAAGAAACGCGACCTGGGCTTCGCTCGTCGTTCGTTCGCCATCGCCGCGGTGTTCGGCCTGGCGTCGACGATCTCGGTGATCATCCTCGGCGATGAATCCGGCTACGAGATCGGTGACGTGCAGAAGGTCAAGCTGGCGGCCATCGAGGCCGAGTGGGAGACCCACCCGGCGCCGGCCGGCTTCACCTTGTTCGGTCTGCCGAATCAGGATGCCCAGCGCACCGACTACGCGGTGAAGATTCCCTATGTGCTCGGGCTGATCGCAACCCGTTCGCTGGACGAGCAGGTCACCGGCATCAAGGATCTGATCGCCGACCACGAGCGGCGCATTCGCAACGGCATCCTGGCCTACGAGCGGCTGCAACGGCTGCGTGGCGGTGACAAGTCAGCCGAGGCGATTGCCGCATTCAACGAGGTCAAGGGCGACCTTGGCTACGGCCTGCTGCTGAAGAAGTACACCGCCGATGTGGTGGACGCCACCGATGAGCAGATCAAGCAGGCCGCGCTCGATACCATCCCTGACGTGTTCAGTCTGTTCTGGACGTTCCGTGTGATGGTCGCCTCGGGCTTCCTGATGCTGCTGCTATTCGCCCTCGCCAGCTGGGCCTCGATCAAGCGGGATGCGGAAAGCAAGCCCTGGCTATTGCGTTTCGCGCTGTTCAGCCTGCCGTTGCCTTGGATTGCCGCGCAGACCGGCTGGTATGTGGCCGAGCACGGCCGCCAGCCCTGGTCGATCGGCGAGGTGTTGCCGACGCATCTGTCCACCTCGACGCTGGCTGCGGGCGACATCTGGGGCTCATTGATCGCCCTGGTGGGCTTCTACAGCCTGCTGTTGGTGGTGGAAATGTTTCTGATGATCCGCTTTGCACGCCTCGGCCCCAGCAGCCTGCATACCGGGCGTTACCACTTCGAACGTGGGCAGGCCGCAGCCGGCCAGGCGCCGAAATCGCCTGAGGCGATTGCGAGGCCTGTCGCAAAGGATGCCCCCACCGAACCTACCACCGTGTGAGGTAACGAAGATGTTCGATTACGAAGTGCTCAAACTCGTATGGTGGGTGCTGATCGGTGTGCTCCTGATCGGCTTCGCCCTGACCGATGGCTTCGACATGGGCGCCATGGCGCTGATGCCCTTCGTCGGCAAGACCGACAACGAGCGGCGCGCGGCGATCAATACGATTGCGCCGCACTGGGACGGCAACCAGGTGTGGTTCATCACCGCCGGTGGCGCGCTGTTCGCCGCCTGGCCGATGGTCTATGCGGTGGCGTTCTCCGGGCTGTACTGGGCCATGTTGCTGGTGCTGTTCGCGCTGTTCTGCCGGCCGGTGGGCTTCGACTATCGCAGCAAGGTCGAAGACCCGCGCTGGCGCAATGCCTGGGACTGGGCGCTGTTCGTCGGTGGTGCGGTGCCGGCGCTGGTGTTCGGCGTGGCCTTCGGCAACCTGTTTATCGGGCTGCCGTTCCAGCTCGACGAGCTGATGCGCTCGACCTACCAGGGCTCGTTCTTTGCGTTGCTCAATCCGTTTGCGCTGCTCTGTGGCATCGTCAGCCTGAGCATGCTCTGCGCTCACGGCGGTGCCTGGCTGATGCTTCGCACCGATGGCGCACTGGGCGAGCGCTCGCGCCAGGCGACGCGGTTGTGCGCACTGGTGTTTCTGCTCGGCTTCCTCGCCGCGGGTGCCTGGCTGGCGCTGGGCATTCAGGGCTTCAGCCAGCTGTCGGTGAGTGACCCGGGCGCGGCGCTCAATCCGCTGCTGGACAAGCAGGTGGCGCAGGACAATGTCGGCTGGTTGGCCAACTACGGTCGCTATCCGCTGACCCTCATCGCGCCCATCGCCGGCGTGGTCGGTGCCTTGCTGGCACTGCTTGGCTCGACCCGCAACCACGGTGGCGTAAGTTTTCTCGGCACCAGCCTGATGATCGTCGGCAGCATCTGCACTGCCGGGTTCGCGCTGTTTCCGTTCGTTTTCCCGTCGAGCCTGGACCCGGCATCGAGCCTGACCTTGTGGGACGCGGTGTCGAGCCACAAGACCTTGGGGATCATGTTTGTGGTGGCGTGCATCTTCGTGCCACTGATCCTCTGCTACACGCTCTGGAGCTATGTGCGGATGTGGGGGCGGATCAACCAGCAGACCATCGAAGCCAATCCGCATGGCCTGTATTGAGATACCCGGCGTTTGCGCAACGCCGGTTCGCGGCGCACCTGCGCCGTCCTTAATTCAAGCGGGTGGGCAACGGCTGTCCTCGCGCGGTATTTCCGGCTTGTACGGCGCTGCCTGCTTCACCGGTGCCCATCCGGGCCAAGGAGAATGAACGATGTGGTACTTCACCTGGATTCTTGGCGTGTTGCTGGCCTGCAGCTTCGGCATCATCAACGCGCTCTGGCTGGAGGCTACCCAGGACCTCGATGCACCGGCGAATGATGAACACGCCCGGCGCTGAGTCAGCATTCGTGTACCGGCCGGCCGCGCGCACGCTGTCCTTGCTGCTGGCCAGCCCGCTGGCGCTGTTGCTGCTGATCCATCCGGCCGCGATGCTCGATGGCCAGGGTGGCTATAGCCATCCGCAACTGCTGCTGGTGATGTGGGGCATCTCGGCGGGCTTCGTTCATGGCGTCGGGTTCGTTCCGACCAACCGCCCGGTGCGTTGGGGCCTCGGGCCGCTGCCGGCCTGGGGCCTGTGCGCGCTGGGCTATTGGATTCTGGCTCGAGCGCTGCTGGGGTAGCGGCGCTAGACGATTTGTCGCAGTTCATTCGTCACAATTGGACCAATGAAATTTGCTTATCGCTCCGATAGGCGGCATAGTCGCGCGATTCCAATTTCCAGACACGGTCGTGCCCATGCGCTCACGCTTCGCACCCCTCGTGCCTTTCGCACTCATCGCACTGCTGTCGGCCTGCGCCGGCCAGCAGCTTCAGCCCGAACCCGCGCAGCCCAGCGTTTCGGCGCGTGGCTCTGCCAGCACCGAAATCGACTTCGACGCCATCTTCGCCCCGGTGCATGCCGAACAGGCTTCGCCTGGCGAACTGCATGCCGACGGTGGCTATCAGTTGCCGCAGCTGGCCGACAGCGTGATCGAGCTTGGCTTTTCACTGATGGGCACGCCCTACCGTTACGGTGGCACGTCGGCCAAGACCGGTTTCGACTGCAGCGGCTTCGTCAACTTCGTTTTTCGCAAGGAAGCGGGCCTCGAACTGCCGCGCTCCACGCGCGAACTGATCAATCTCGACGCACCCTTGGTCAAGCGCGACGAGCTCGAACCTGGCGACGTGGTGTTCTTCAACAATCGCGGTCGGGGGCGCGTCAGCCACGCCGGTATCTATATCGGTGACGATCGCTTCATTCATTCCGCCAGTCGTCGCAGTGGCGGCGTACGGGTAGACAGCCTGGACGACAAGTACTGGCGCAGCAGTTACCTGGAAGCCAAGCGCGTGCTCGCGCTGGCGCCTGATCTGCCGAGCGCTACCGTTCACCGCTGAGCCATTTTCCCTTGCATGGGGTTGCACCGATCCAGCGGTGCCGGCAGAGTGATGGCTCATTTGCCAGGATCGCTCTGCCATGCCCCTTCCGGCTCGCCTCACGATCATTCTTCTGGCCGCGCTGCTGACCGCCTGCGCCGGTCGCAGCCCTGTCCTCGAGTCCAGCGGCGTACTGCCTGAACCCGTTTCCGCTACCGCTGCCAATGACGTGCTGTTTCGTGCGCTGGGGCTCGTCGGTACGCCTTATCGTTATGGCGGCAACACGCCGGACAGCGGGTTCGATTGCAGCGGGCTGATCGGCTACGTCTATCGTGATGCCGCCGGCCTCGCTCTGCCGCGAACGACGCAGCAGATGAGTCAGGCCCAGGGCGCGAATGTACGGCGTGAGGCGCTGCAGGCCGGCGATCTGGTGTTCTTCGCCACCAGTGGCGGGCGCCGCGTCAGCCACGCCGGAATCTACGTCGGCGAAGGCCGTTTCGTGCATGCGCCGTCCAGTGGCGGCACCGTTCGCCTCGACAGCCTGGGCAACCGCTACTGGAACAAGACTTATCTTGGCGCCAAGCGCGTGCTCGGCAACCCCGCGCTGGCACGCAACCCTTGATGTCGCGGCTACGGCCAGCCCAGATTGAAGTGCGAGCCGAGGACGAAGTGATCGTCGAGCATGTCCCAGCGCTCCACGCAGACTTTCTTGGCCTCGCCGGGGTGCAGCTTCAGCCGGTTGAACGAGTTGGGCGAGGTGCCGCGCAGGCGCGAGGATAGCGTCGTCCCGGCCTGAACCATCCAGATCTCCCGAGACAGCGCGGGATACTGCTTGGACAGCGGCAGCACGTAGGGCAGATGAATGTGCCCGCCCATCACCAGATCCAGACCACAGTCGGCCCAGCCCTGCAGCGCATCTGCTGCGCCATGCTGCAGGTTGCGCAGGTCGCTCGGCAGCATGGCGCCGAAGGGCTGGTGGGCGACGACGATGCGCAGCTTCTTGGCAGAGGTCGCCTGCAGACGGCGGGTCACTGCGGCTCGCTGCGCGGCGGTGATCGCGCCATCCTTGTGGCGCCTTGGGTGGGTGGTATTGAGCCCGATCACCAGGGCGTCGTCATTTTCGAACACCGGCTCGAGCTCATTGCCGAAGTGCCGGCGATAGTTGCGATACGGCGTCAGAAAGCGAGCGAACAGGTTGTACAGCGGGATATCGTGGTTGCCGGGTATGACCAACGTGCGCGGCACGCCATAGCCTTCGAGACGGCGGACAAAGGCCTCGGCGGCAGCGAACTGGCTGCGACGGGCGCGCTGGGTGATGTCGCCGGAAAACACCAACAGGTCGACCGCATGCTCGCGCACGTGCCGTTCGAGCGCCTCGACGACATGCGGCTGTTCGGTGCCGAAGTGAGTGTCGGAAATCTGCAGGATGCTGGTCATCGGCCGGACTGTTCCTTGGGTCTGCTGGCGGTCTTCGCATGATTGCTGTAGGGGCCCGATGGCAACCCTCAGCGGGCGCTGCCCTCTATTCGAAGCCGCCGGTCGATTCGATGTTCCCGGCATCGGCGCACCAGATGCAAGCGCAGGTTGCCGGAGCGATCAGGCCAGCAGGGCGACGGTCTTGATCTGGGCCCAGAGCGACAGCCCTGGCGCGATCCGCAGCTGATCGAGCGAACGCCTGGTGATACGGGCAAGCAGCGGCGTTCCGCCTGCTTCCAGGCGGACCAGTACGTGTGCTGGCGAATCGGCCGCGGCAATCGCTACCACGCGCGCGGGCAGCAGGTTGGTGATGCTGGTGCCCGCGGCGCGTTCCAGCGCAAGGCTGACATCCCGCGCATGGACGCGGAAGCGCAACCGGCTGCCGGGAGGCTCGTGGCGTCGAGCGACGAGCACCTCGCCACCTGCAAAGGCCAGGCGGGTGAGGTGGTAATGGTCGTCGTGACCGGCGACTTGCGACTCGACCACCACGCCGGCGTCTTCCTGCAGGGCGATCGGCAGATCCAGGCGCGCCAGGGTTGCCTGCAGCTCGCCCTGGGCGACGACGCGGCCCTGTTCGAGCAGTACCAGGTGATCGGCGAGCTGCGCGACCTCATCCGGCGAGTGGCTGACGTAGAGGATCGGAATGGCAAGCTCGCCATGCAGGCGCTCGAGATACGGCAGGATTTCACGGCGTCGCGGCAGGTCCAGGGCGGCCAGTGGTTCGTCCATCAGCAGCAGACGTGGACTGGTGAGCAGGGCGCGGGCAATTCCGACGCGCTGGCGCTCGCCGCCGGAGAGGCGGGCGGGCATGCGTTGCAGCAGGTGCTCGATTCCCAGGAGGTCGATGGCCTGCTCCCAGGCGATGCGCCGGGAAGACGCAGCGACGCGGCGCATGCCGTATTCCAGGTTGCGGCGCACCGACAGATGCGAGAACAGATTGGCGTCCTGGAAGACATAGCCGATGGCGCGGCGATGCGTGGGGGTGAACCAGCCGCGTTCGGTGTCCTGCCAGCACTCGCCGTTGACCGACAGCTGGCCATACGCCGCCTGCTCCAGGCCGGCGACGCAGCGCAGGCAGGTGGTTTTGCCAGAGCCGGACGGACCGAACAGCGCGGTAATGCCGCTACCTGGAAGCGCGAGGTCCACGTCCAGCGAAAAGCCTGAGTAGCTGAGGCGAAAACGCGCCTGAATGCCTGAGCTGTCGGCCGGGCTCATCCCTGCCACCCCGCGCGGCCGCGTCCGCTGTAGAGAAACAGCAGCACGGCGAAGGAAAACAACAGCATGCCGCCGGCCAGCCAGTGCGCCTGGGCATACTCCATCGCTTCGACATGGTCGTAGATCTGCACCGAAACCACACGGGTCTGCTGCGGGATGTTGCCGCCCAGCATCAGCACGACACCGAACTCGCCGACCGTGTGGGCGAAGCCGAGAATGCTTGCACTCACGAAACCGGGGCGGGCCAGCGGCAGTACCACGCTGAAGAACCGGTCCCAGGGGCTGGCGCGCAGCGTGGCGGCAGCTTCCAGGGGCTGTTCGCCAATTGCCTGGAACGCATTCTGCAGTGGCTGGACCACGAACGGCATCGAGTACAAGACCGAACCCACCACCAGGCCGGAAAAGGTGAAAGGCAGTGTGCCGAGGCCGAGCGCCTGGGTCAGCTGACCGATGGCGCCTTGCGGGCCGAGCACGACGAGCAGGTAGAAGCCGAGCACGGTCGGCGGTAACACCAGTGGAAGGGCCACCACGGCGCCGATCGGCCCCTTCAGTGGTGAACGCGTGCGCGCCAGCCACCACGCCAGCGGTGTGCCGAGCAGCAGCAAGAGCAGGGTCGTCAGGCCGGCCAGCTTCAGCGTGAGCCAGATCGCAGCCAGTGCCGCGTCGTCCAGGTGCGGCATGTCAGGGAACCCGATAGCCGTAGCGCTCGATCACCTCGCGGGCTTCCGGTCCGCGAAGAAAGGCCAGCAGGGCGACAGCGGCGGGATTGCCGGCGCCGCGTTCGAGCAGAGCGGCGTCCTGGCGAATCGGCCGATGGTAATTGCCTGGCACCAGCCAGCCGCCATCGGGTTCGCCGTTCCGAATGACCTGCGACAAGGCGACGAAGCCGAGCTCGGCGTTGCCGCTTGCCACGAACTGATGCGTCTGCGCGATGTTCTCGCCCTGGACCAGGCGTGCCCGCAGTGGCTCGGCGAGGCCAAGATGCTCGAGGGTGTCCATCGCCGCGGCACCGTAGGGTGCGGTCTTCGGATTGGCGGCGGCCAGATGGCGGAAGTCCCCGGTCTTCAGCGCGTTTTCGTCGAGGGCCTTACGGCTTGGCGACCAGAGCACCAGGCGGCCAATGGCATAGGTAAAGCGGCTGCTCTCAACGGCGTCGCCTTCCTGCGCCAGGCGTGCGGGGATCTTGTCGTCGGCAGCCAGCAGCACGTCGAAGGGGGCGCCATTGCGAATCTGCGCGTAGAACTTGCCGGTTGCGCCGAACGCAAGGCGCGCCTGATGGCCGCTGGCCTGCTCGAACAGCGCCGACAGTTCGCGCATCGGCGCGGCGAAATTCGAGGCGACGGCAACCTGAACCTCGTCGGCCTGGCAGGCGAGCGCTGGAAGCGCGGCCAGCAAGAATGCGGCAAGGACGTGGCGAAGGGACATGGGCGACTCCTTTCAATCGGTGGCGAGAATGACCTGCGAGGCCTTGATCAAGGCGGTGCAGGGCTGCCCGACGGTCAGTTGCAGCTCTTCGGCGGACTCGTTGGTAATCACCGCGCCAAGCGTGCGATTGCCGGGGAGGCTGAGCTTGACTTCGCAATTGACCGCGCCTGGCCGCAACGTGGTGATGGTGCCGTGCAGGCGATTGCGCGCGCTGATGCGGATCTGCGGGTCGGGTGAGAGCAGCACGAAACTTGCCTTGATCAGGGCGATCGCCGGGCTGCCAATGCCAAGCTGCAGTTCGTCGATGCTGTCGTTCGTCAGGGTGGCGGTGATCGTTTGTCCGGCTCCGATATCCAGTGTCACGCTGCCGTTGACGGCGCCTTTCTCGAGGCTGCTGACGGTGCCGCGTAACTGGTTGCGGGCGCTGGTTTTCATGGCAATGGCCTTGAGCAGTCGATCGATATCGTCAAAGTCCTCGATGCCCAGTGCGACCTGCTCGAGGAACCGTTCGTACTCGCGCTGCATGCGTCGCCACACGTGCAGCATTTGCCGGCCGAACTCGGTTAGCCGGGTTCCACCGCCGCCGGCACCGCCGGTCGAGCGCACCACCAGCGGCCGTTCGGACAGATTGTTCATCGCATCCACGGCATCCCAGGCGGCCTTGTAGCTGATGCCGGCTGCCTTGGCGGCGCGGCTGATCGAACCGGTCGCTTCGATCTGTTCCAGCAGGTCGATTCGCTTGCCGCTCAGATAGCCTTTGTCGCTGCGGTTGAAGCGCAGTTCGCCATCGATCTGCAATGTGGGAGGGAGGCGTTTGCTGGCCATGCGGTGCTCCATCGGATTGGGCGCATTCTGGTCTCGTTATATTCTTCTGTATATAGCGCACCGAATTTCGGTTGGCTTGGTGGCGGAGGGTTTGCGGCAGCCCGCAACCGACGCTAGCTTGTGAGCAGACCGTTCGGAGGCATGGCTATGAGACATCGATTCTGGTTTGGCGCCTGTCTGGCTCTGGCGGCGGGCGCCATACAGGCGGGCGAATGCCCGGCACTGCTGCAACATGAGTTACCCGAGTTGCGCTCCAAGGGGCAGGTCAATTTCTGCGAGCGCTTTGCCGGCAAGGCTTTGCTCGTCGTCAATACTGCGAGCCACTGCGGCTTTACGCCCCAGTTCAAGGGATTGGAGGCGCTTTATCAGCGTTACCGGGAGCAGGGGCTGGAGGTCGTCGGCGTACCGTCCGATGACTTTTTTCAGGAGGATGATGACGCCGCCGAAACGGCGAAGGTCTGCTACGTCAATTATGGCGTCACCTTCACCATGACAGCCGAGCAACCGGTGCGTGGCGATGATGCGACCCCGTTGTTCCGCGAACTGGCCGAACAGGCCGGGCGCGCGCCGCGCTGGAATTTCTACAAATACGTGGTGGACCGCGAGGGGCGCGTGGTGGCGTCGTTCTCGAGCAAGGTCACGCCTGACGACCCGGAGTTGCTCGCCGCCGTCGAGAAAGCGCTGGGCAAATAGTCGTCTTTAAAGGAAAACCCCGGCCGAAGCCGGGGTTGATTGCATCAGAAGCGGTAACTCAAGGCAGCGCCGAAGCCGTGAGCGCTGTTCTCGTACTTCGAGCTGTAGCTCTGGCCGACAGCACCACCTGCATAGGTTTTGCTTTGGTCGATGCTGACTTCTTCTTCCATCAGGTAGGAGTAGGCCAGGTCCACGGTGATGTCTTCTGTCGGACTCCAGCCGAGACCCACGCTGACTGCCGTACGGTCGCCAGTGGGGATTCGCGGAGAGCGATGGGTGTTATTCGCCGGGCTCTGATCGAAGGCAAGGCCGGTACGCAGCGTCCATTGCGGATTCAGCTTGTAGGCGGCGCCCAAGGCGTAGGACCAGGTGTCATGCCAATCCTGCTCCTCGGTGATGGTGCCGAATTGGCCGGCCGCGGCCGCGCCCACGCCTTCATTCTCCACGGTGATCTCTTCGAGCCGGCTCCAGCGCGTCCACATGGCGCCAGCATAGAGCGTCCAGTTGGCGTTCAGCTCGTGCGTGATGGAGACGTCCACGGATTCGGGGGTTTCGAGGTCCAGGGACGCATCGTATTCGCCGTAAGCGTTAATGCTCAAACCCGGGATGCCGTTGCCCAGCACCGGATCGCTGCCCGACACTTTGGTGTCGCCTTCGAGCTTGTAGTCCACGCTCGAGTGGTAGGTGATACCGGCGCGCGTGTGCGGAGTGAATTCGTAGAGCAAGCCGGCGTTGAAGCCAAGCGCGGTGTCGTCGCCCTCGATTTTCACCCGGCTGTCATTCGGGCCGGCGATACCCGGCACTGCGCTTTCCAGTTGACCGTCGATACGGTTGATGGTCGGGCCAAAGCCGATCGACAGTTTCTCGTTGAAGCGGTAGCTCACCGTTGGCTGGACGGTGATTACCCGGACCTCGCTGTAGTCGCCGAAATAACGACCCTGGAAGCCACCCTCATAGTCGGTGATCAGGCCGAACGGCACGTAGACGCCGACGCCCAGCGCCCACTTGTCATCGATCGGCTTGACGTAGTAGCCCATCGGGACGGCGGTCGTCGGCACCATGTCGCCATCGTTGCTGCCGCTCGTGGGGCCGCCGATAAGGGTGGGGCCGGCCCCGTTGAAAAAGCTGCCGGAGGCATCGTCGATATCCGTCTTGGCATGAATCGCCGCCATGCCGAAGCTGACTTCCTCACGCTTGAGGCGAGCCATGCCCGCCGGGTTGCCGAACAAGGTGGTAGCGTCATCGGCAGACGAGGAGCGGCCGGCGAAGGAGGTGCCCATGCCACTGATGCTCTGCTCGTTGAGCGCGAAGCCGGAAGCCATCAGCTGGGTGGACATTGCACTTACGGCCACTGCGAGAGCGGTTTTCAACCATCTTGTTTTCATTGTGTACTCCTCAGGTAAAAGCGGCTCGGAACCTACCAACTTTGTCTGAGCAGCAGCAAACGAAAGAGTGCAATTTTTCGTAAATACGGCGACGATCGGTCGTAAATACCTGCAAAAGTCAAGGTGATTGTGAAACCGTCAATCCTCTTGGTGACCGATTGGTCAGGAATCGCCGCGTTCCACCGGTCGTGCGGGGTCTGTGATCCACTCGCTCCATGAGCCGGCATACAGGCGCGGCAGGCCAAGCCCTGCCAGGGACATGGCGAACAGATTGTGGCAAGCCGTTACGCCCGATCCGCAATAGGCAACGAGGGGCCGAGCGTCGCCGTCGCTGATCGATAGAAAGCGCTGACGCAGTTGGTCTGGGGCGAGGAAGCGCCCGTCGCCGCCGAGATTCTCGCTGAACGGTGCGCAGATGGCGCCCGGAATGTGGCCTGCCACCGGGTCCAGGGGCTCGACATCGCCACGGAATCGCGGCTGTGCGCGGGCGTCGAGCAGCTGGAAATCCGCTAGCTGTCGCGCCAGTTCTGTGGCTTCGATCAGCATCTGCGGGTCCGGCTGGCCGGTGAACGTTCCGCATTCTGCGGAGCACTCATGAGCCTCCAGTGGCAGACCAGCCTGTCGCCAGGCGGCAAGCCCTCCATCGAGCAGATAGACATCGTTGCGCTTGCCGAGCCAGGCCAGCAGCCACCAGGCGCGTGCGGCAAAGGCGCCGGGGCCGTCGTCGTAGAGCACGATGCGGCTGTCGTTGTCGACGCCGATTTCACGCAATCGGCGTATCAGCCGCTGCGGCTCCGGCAACGGATGGCGCCCGGTCACGCCGGGTTCCACCGGGCCGGAGAGATCGCGCTCCAGATCCAGGAAGCGCGCGCCCGGCAGATGGCCTTCGAGATAGCTGCGCTGGCCATGGCTGGGGTCTTCAAGGGCAAAGCGGCAATCGATCAGCAGGCTCTGCGGCAGGCTGTCGGCCAGTTGCTGGGCGGTGATCAGGCGTGCAAGCGACATAGGGAGCTCCTTGGCAAGAGCGGAAACACTAGCAGGCCTCCGGTGAGGCAGAAACGCCTGATGCCGGTAACTGGCGATATACTGCCGGCCTCGTTCGGCCGTACGGCGGTCGTCCGCCGAAACAAGGAGGCCGAGTGGCCATCGAAACCCAATGGGTGCTGGATGATGAGCATCTGACCCGTCTGTGCGATGCCTGGCGGCAGCTGTCGTTCGTCGCGCTGGACACCGAATTCATGCGTGTCGACACCTTTTATCCCATCGCCGGCCTGATTCAGGTGGGTGATGGTCGCTGCGCCTACCTCATCGATCCATTGCGGATCAGCGACTGGTCCGCGTTCTGCGGGCTGCTCGAGGACGAGCGCGTGACCAAGGTGCTGCATGCCTGCAGCGAGGATCTGGAGGTCTTGCTGCGGCTGACCGGCAGCCTGCCTTCGCCACTGTTTGATACGCAGCTCGCGGCCGGCTACCTCAACATCGGTTTTTCGATGGGCTATTCGCGGCTGGTGCACGCGGTGCTCGGTATCGAGCTGCCGAAGGGGGAGACGCGCTCGGACTGGCTGCAACGCCCTCTTAGCGAAATGCAGGTGCGCTACGCCGCCGAAGACGCCCAGCACCTGGCTGAACTCTACCTGGCGCTGCTGCCCAGGCTGGATTCGAGCAAGCGTGCCTGGATACTCGAGGATGGCGAAGAGCTGGTCGCCAACCTGCGTCGTCATAGCGATCCGCTGGAGGCCTATCGTGAGGTCAAGCAGGCCTGGCGGCTCAAGCCGCAGCAGCTTGCGGTCCTGCGCGCCTTGACCGCCTGGCGTGAAAGCGAGGCGCGAGCGCGCAACCAGCCGCGCAACCGTATCCTGCGTGAGGCGAGCCTTTGGCCGCTGGCGCGCACCCAGCCGAAGGATCTGGTTGCGCTGGCACGGATCGAGGATATGCATCCACGTACCGTGCGTCAGGATGGCGAGACGATTCTCGCGCTGATTGGCGAGGCTGCAGCGTCAGACGCGGCGACCTGGCCGGCACCGCTGCCTGAGCCATTGCCGTTGGAGGCCGGCGGCCTGCTGAAAAAACTGCGTGCGGTAGGCCAGCGAGAGGCTGAGCGTCTGGACATTGCGCCCGAGCTGATGCTGCGCAAGAAATCCCTCGAGGCGCTCATAAAGAGCGGCTATCCACAGGGTCCCTATCGCCTGCCCGACTCGTTGCGCGGATGGCGGCGCGAGCTCATGGGGCAGGCTCTGCTCGACGTTATGGAACATAAGCAATGAAATTGATCTGCTCGGTGTACAAGAGTCCGCGCAAGCGCGAGATGTATCTCTACGTGGAAAAGAAGGATGCGCTCAAACGCGTCCCCGAGGCTCTGCTGGCTGCTTTCGGCCCGCCGCAGCTGGCGTTCGATCTGGTCCTGAGCCCTGAGCGAAAGCTGGCCCGCGAGGACGTCGACAAGGTGCTGGCGAATGTGCGTGAGCAGGGCTACCACCTGCAGATGCCGCCACCGGAGGAGGAATACATCGAGCATCTGCCCGACGAGTTGCTGCGGATGAACGATCCCGTCTGAATCGCTCGTGAAATTGTTCTCACGCAAGGCCGGCTGGCAGACCAAGGCTATGCTTGCTTTGGGTTGGAACACTCGAGGAGAAGCACGATGGACGCCCGTTCGATTTTGCTGGGTGCGCTGATGCTGGGCGCGGCGGTAGGGGCCTCGGCGCAGGATGCCGCAACCGATGATTCCGCTTGGCAGAAGCACTGGCAGCAGATGCAGGAATATCGCCAGGCGTGGCGCCAGGCCAAGACGCCTGAAGAGCGCATGAAGTTGCGCGAACAGCACTGGCGGAGCATGCAGTCCGGCGCGGGAATGATGGGCGGCTGCCCGCTGGGTGGCCCCGGCGCCGGAGGCATGGGGATGCAGGGCGGTGCGGGCATGGGCCCGGGTGCGTTCGGCGGCGCACCGACCAAGGAAGTGCTCGACATGCGCATTCAGCGCATGGAACAGCTGCTCGAGCAGATGCGCAGTCATCGGCAGATGCTCGACAAGCAGTAGCGTGACGCAAGGTCACCGCACACTGACCATGGCAGGGTCACGCTTGGCCGTGCCATGGCCAGTCGCTAGACTTGCCTCTTTGCAATAGCGGTGACTAAGCATGGCGGCAAAGGTCGAACCTTTCTGGAAGCGCAAGACGCTGGCCCAGCTCGACAAAGAAGAGTGGGAATCGCTTTGCGATGGCTGTGGCTTGTGTTGCTTGCAGAAACTGGAGGATGAGGAAGACGGCAGCGTCTACTACACCCGCATCGCCTGTCGCCTGCTCGACCTTCAGAGCTGCCGCTGTACCGATTATTCCAATCGACGTGCCAGCGTTCCGGACTGCATCGAACTCAGCGTGCGCGATGCGGCTGAGTTCAAATGGCTGCCGCCCACCTGCGCCTATCGGCTGGTGGGTGAAGGAAAGGATCTCCCTCTTTGGCATTACTTGGTCTGCGGCGACCGCGAGCAGGTGCATGCCGAGCGCATCTCCCAGGCCGGTCGCATGCTCGCCGAGGGCAGCGTGCCTGAGCAGGAGTGGGAGGCGCATCTGATTTTCCGCGCAGGGTGAATCCGTATCCCTCGCTAGCGTCATAGCTGAATCCACTCCCAGGAGTCATATCCGAATGCGCGCCCGTCTGCTGACGCTGTTTTCACTGCTGCTGTGTGTCGTCTCCGCCCAGGCGGCCCAGCGTGTCGATCTCGACTATCAGGTACGGCTTATGCCGCAGGACGACCAGGCGGAAGTCCGGTTGGTTCTGGAACGGGGCAAAGTGATACGTAGCCTCGATCTGAACCTCGGCGATGAAGGGCGTTACAGCGATTTCGAGGCGGATGGGGAGTGGATTCAGGAGCAGGCCGGCCGCGGTGTCTGGAAGCCAGCGAACGGCAAGGCGCAGCTCAGGTATCGCGTTCGCCTCAGTCATCAGCGCGAGAATGGCCGTTTCGATGCGCGCATGACCGATAGCTGGGCGCTGTTTCGTGGCGATGATCTGGTACCGTCGGCGCACCTGGACGAAGTCGATGGCACTGAGTTGGTGGCGCGACTGCAGTTCGAACTCCCCGAGGGATGGAAAAGCGTCGAAACGGGCTGGAAGCGCATCGGCAAGAACCGCTTCCGCATCGATAACCCCGAGCGCATTTTTGATCGTCCGACCGGCTGGATTCTCGCAGGCAAGCTGGGCACGCGTCGTGCCCGGCTAGGCGAGACCGATGTCACTGTGGCGGCGCCGGTAGGGGAGGGCGTGCGACGCATGGACATCCTGACGATGCTGACCTTTGTCTGGCCGGAGTTGCAGAATGTCTTCCCGCGCGACCCCGCCAAGCTGCTCATCGTCGGCGCAGGCGATCCGATGTGGCGCGGCGGTCTGTCCGGCCCCAACTCGCTCTACATGCATGCTGACCGACCACTGGTAAGCGAGAACGGCACCAGCTCGCTGGTGCATGAGTTGGTGCACGTGTTCAGTCGCATCAGTGATGCCGATCGCAGCGACTGGATCAGCGAAGGGCTCGCCGAGTACTACGCGATCGAGTTGGTGCGGCGCGCTGGTGGGCTCAGTGAGGATCGCTATCGGATCGTGCGCGAACATCTGGCCAAATGGAGCCGAGGCGTCAGCAGTCTGCGCACCGAGCACTCGACCGGGCCGGTCACGGCGCGTGCCGTGCTGATGCTGCAGGATCTGGATCGCGAGATTCGTCAGCGCAGCAAAGGGCGGCATTCGCTTGACGACGTGAGCCGCGGGCTGATGCGGTTGGACAAGGTCACCACGAACGACTTCATCGACATTACCGAAACCATGCTCGGCGGCGCGGCGAAGACACTTGACATGGACTTGCTGCGCTGACAGCTCGATGCGGGGAGGGGCAGGGCAGCCGTTACCGGCCTCGCTCCGCACAAACGGTGCGTTCTGCCCCTGTCAGGCCTTGTCGAATCGCTTGATTCTATTGCGCCGATCCCCTATACCCGGCGCGCAGGCCCGATATAATGCGGCCCTTTGCCGACTACCTGCTCGGGGTAGTTGTGAATCGCTCGGCGGTGCCGCCACCTCGTGGCGTTTTGCAGCCGTTCGGCCGCCGTCTTCTGGAAGAAATTATGAAAAGCGCAGAAATCCGTGAAGCCTTCCTCCGCTTCTTCGAAGAGAAGGGCCATACCCGCGTCGCCTCCAGCTCGCTGATTCCGGCGAACGATCCGACCCTGCTGTTCACCAATGCCGGCATGAACCAGTTCAAGGACTGCTTCCTCGGCCTGGAGAAGCGCGCCTACACCCGCGCGACCACCAGCCAGAAGTGCGTGCGTGCCGGTGGCAAGCACAACGACCTGGAGAACGTCGGTTATACCGCGCGCCATCACACCTTCTTCGAGATGCTCGGCAACTTCAGCTTTGGCGATTACTTCAAGCGCGACGCGATTCACTTTGCCTGGGAATTTCTCACCAGTGACAAGTGGTTGGAGCTGCCCAAGGAAAAGCTGTGGGTCACCGTCTATGCCACCGATGACGAGGCCTACGACATCTGGACCAAGGAAGTCGGCGTGCCGGCCGAGCGCATGGTGCGGATCGGTGACAACAAGGGCGCCCCATATGCATCGGACAACTTCTGGGCGATGGGCGACACCGGCCCCTGTGGTCCCTGCACCGAGATTTTCTTCGACCACGGCGAGCACATCTGGGGCGGCCCGCCCGGCTCTCCTGAAGAAGACGGCGACCGTTACATCGAGATCTGGAACAACGTGTTCATGCAGTTCAATCGCACTGCAGATGGTGTGCTGCATCCATTGCCGGCACCAAGCGTCGATACCGGCATGGGGCTCGAGCGCATCAGTGCAGTACTCCAGCACGTCAACTCGAACTACGAGATCGACCTGTTCCAGAGCCTGCTGAACGCTGCGGCTGATGCGATCGGCTGCCGCAACGAGGGGCAGGCGTCATTGAAGGTGGTTGCCGATCACATTCGCTCCTGCGGTTTTCTGATTGCCGATGGGGTGACTCCGTCGAACGAGGGGCGTGGCTATGTGCTGCGGCGGATCATTCGTCGAGCGTGTCGCCACGGCAACAAGCTCGGCGCCAAGGGCGCCTTCTTCCACAAGATCGTGGCTGCACTGGTTGCGGAAATGGGCGACGCATTTGCCGAGTTGCGCCAGCAGCAGGCGCATATCGAGCGGGTGCTGCGCAATGAAGAAGAGCAGTTCGCCAAGACGCTCGAACAGGGGCTGCGAATCCTCGAGCAGGATCTCGCTTCGCTCGAGGGTAGCGTCATTCCGGGGGGCGTGGTGTTCAAGCTGTACGATACCTACGGCTTCCCTGTCGACCTGACCAATGACATCGCTCGCGAGCGCAACCTTACATTGGACGAAGCCGGCTTCGAACGTGAGATGGAGGCCCAGCGCGAGCGGGCTCGTTCTGCCAGCGCCTTTGGCATGGATTACAACAGCCTGGTCAAGATCGAAGGTGAAACCGAGTTCCGCGGCTATCAAACGACGCGTGATGCCGGCAAGGTCGTCGCGTTGTTCAAGGAAGGTATGTCGGTACAGAAACTGACGGCGGGCGAGGAGGGCGTCGTGGTGCTGGATCGCACCCCGTTCTACGCCGAGTCCGGTGGCCAGGTCGGCGATTGCGGCTACCTTACTGCCGAGGGGGTGCGCTTCGATGTTCGTGACACCACCAAGGCGGGCGCGGCGTTTCTGCATCATGGCGTTCTCGACAGTGGTTCGCTGGAAGTCGGTGCGCAGATCGAGGCGGTCGTGGATGACTCCGTACGCCAGTCGACGGCGCTGAACCACTCGGCGACCCACCTGCTGCATGCGGCGCTGCGCAAGTTGCTGGGCGAACATGTGAGCCAGAAGGGTTCGCTTGTCGACAGCCAGCGCCTGCGTTTCGACTTCAGTCACTTCGAAGCCATTCGCCCCGAGCAGATCAAGGCGCTGGAGGACCTGGTCAACGCTGAGATTCGCCGCAATACCGCCGTCGAGATCGAGGAAACGGACATCGATACGGCCAAGTCCAAAGGCGCGATGGCGCTCTTTGGCGAGAAGTACGGCGATACGGTCCGCGTTCTTTCCATGGGCGGCGGGTTCTCCGTCGAGCTTTGCGGCGGTACGCACGTTGCGCGTACCGGCGATATCGGCCTGTTCAAGATCATCAGCGAAGGCGGTGTTGCCGCGGGCGTGCGTCGTATCGAGGCGGTGACCGGGGCAGCGGCGCTGGCCTACCTGAACCAGGCTGAGGAGCAGCTTCGGGAGGCCGCCGGCCTGGTCAAGGGCAGTCGCGATAACCTGCTCGACAAGCTCGCCGGTGTATTGGAGCGCAATCGCCAGCTGGAAAAGGAGCTCGAGCAGCTCAAAGCGAAGGCTGCCAGCGCCGCGGGTGATGATCTGGCTGGCTCGGCGATCGATGTCGGGGGCGTCCGGGTGCTTGCAGCACGTCTGGATGGGCTCGATGGCAAGGCGTTGCTGGCCCTGGTCGATCAGCTGAAGAACAAGCTCGGTAGTGCGGTGATCCTATTGGGCGGTGCGCAGGAAGATAAAGTCGTGCTCGTGGCGGGCGTCACCCAGGATCTGACCACGCGCTTCAAGGCTGGCGAGCTGATGAAGCAGGCTGCGGCGGCAGTGGGCGGCAAGGGCGGTGGGCGTCCGGACATGGCTCAGGGCGGCGGCACCGATGTCGGCGCCCTCGACGACGCGCTGGCACTGGCTGCGAAGTTCGTCGAGCAGGGATTCTGAAAGAGGTGTTGCTGTATCCGCCGAGCGTCCATTCGCTCGGCGGGGGATGAATGACAGGTCAATGAACGCCCGTTTGGGCATAGGCGGCATGAAATGGCTTTGATCGTACAGAAGTTTGGCGGTACTTCCGTCGGCACCGTCGAGCGTATCGAGCAGGTGGCAGAGAAGGTCAAAAAGTTTCGCGATGCCGGTGACGACATCGTGGTAGTGGTTTCGGCCATGAGCGGCGAGACGAACCGCCTGATCGATCTGGCCAAGCAGATCAGTGAGCAGCCGGTGCCGCGTGAGTTGGACGTCATGGTGTCCACCGGGGAGCAGGTCACCATCGCCTTGCTGGCCATGGCGCTGATCAAGCGCGGCGTACCGGCCGTGTCCTATACCGGTAATCAGGTGCGCATCCTGACCGACAGTGCCTTCACCAAGGCGCGCATTCTGCAGATCGATTCGCAGCGCATTCAGCGCGACCTCAAGGCTGGACGGGTCGTCGTGGTAGCAGGCTTCCAGGGTGTCGATGAGAAAGGCAACATTACGACCCTCGGCCGTGGCGGTTCGGACACGACCGGAGTGGCGTTGGCCGCGGCACTGAAGGCTGACGAGTGCCAGATCTACACTGACGTGGACGGCGTTTACACCACGGACCCGAGGGTTGTCGCCAAAGCGCAGCGGTTGGACAAGATCACCTTCGAAGAAATGCTGGAAATGGCTAGCCTGGGCTCGAAGGTCCTGCAGATCCGGGCAGTCGAGTTCGCTGGCAAGTACAGCGTACCGCTGCGGGTGCTGCACAGCTTTCAGGAGGGTCCGGGGACCCTCATTACCCTTGATGAAGAGGAATCCATGGAACAGCCCATCATTTCCGGCATCGCTTTCAATCGCGACGAAGCCAAGCTCACCATCCGTGGGGTGCCGGATACTCCCGGTGTGGCGTTCAAGATCCTCGGTCCGATCAGCGCCGCAAACGTCGAAGTCGACATGATCGTGCAGAACGTGGCGCACGATAACACCACAGACTTCACCTTCACCGTGCACCGTAACGACTATAACAACGCCTTGAAAATCCTGAACGCCATCGCTCAACAGATGGGGGCGCGCGAAGTCATTGGTGATACTGACATCGCAAAAGTGTCTATCGTGGGCGTTGGCATGCGCTCGCATGCCGGTGTGGCGAGTCGTATGTTCGAGGCGCTGGCCAAGGAGAACATCAACATCCAGATGATCTCGACGTCAGAGATCAAGGTGTCGGTGGTGATCGAAGAGAAGTATCTGGAGCTGGCTGTGCGCGCCTTGCATACCGCTTTCGAACTGGACGCGCCTGCTGGTTCGGCAGAATAGTCGTCAGAAGGCCCGTTTTAGCGCGCCTTCTGTCGTGTTGGCCTGCCGTCGAGGAACTTTAGCGTCCCGCGTGCTGGTCAATAGCTGGTGTAAGGCTTTTGGCTATATGTCTGACGGACAATATCCGTTTTTATTCTTTGCAGACTGCTTACTGACTGAATCCGTTTAAGGAGAAAGGAATGCTGATTCTGACTCGCCGGGTCGGAGAGACCCTGATGGTGGGTGACGACGTTACCGTCACCGTGTTGGGCGTAAAGGGGAACCAGGTACGTATCGGCGTGAACGCACCCAAGGAGGTTGCGGTGCATCGCGAGGAGATTTACCAGCGGATCCAGAAAGAAAAGGACCAGGAACCAAGCCACTAATTTTTATGTAATTTTTGGCTTTGCAAACGGGGTAAAGATCGGTATTATGCGCCCCGTGTTGCGGAGAGGTGGCCGAGTGGCCGAAGGCGCTCCCCTGCTAAGGGAGTACACCTCAAAAGGGTGTCGGGGGTTCGAATCCCCCCTTCTCCGCCATATTGCATGATCGGGTGGCTTGTCAGAGTGCTTTGTTGCTCTTGACGCTAAGGTTTACCACCCTATAATGCGCACCCTTAGCGCACTCATAGCTCAGCTGGATAGAGTACTCGGCTACGAACCGAGCGGTCGGAGGTTCGAATCCTCCTGAGTGCGCCATATCATGAAGTCTCGTTCTGCGGGGCTGATGAAGCCAGGGCGGTCTGGTTTAAAAAACGCACACGCACTCATAGCTCAGCTGGATAGAGTACTCGGCTACGAACCGAGCGGTCGGAGGTTCGAATCCTCCTGAGTGCGCCATTTGGAAAGGGCCTGCAGAAATGCAGGCCCTTTTTTATTGGCTAGCGCTTGGTGGTTACGCAGCCTTCGTTGTCGAGGGTGACGGTCCGGCTTCGTCCGCGCTCGCTCTCATAGCGCCACTGGGTCCTGCCGTTAGTTGTTGTCACCCTGTCAGGCGTGCCTAGGGCGCTCTGCACGTCCTCTTGGGTCATTCCAGGCACTATCCGTTTCTCGATGATGGCCCTTCGGCGATCTCTGCTGGTCAGCTGGCTTCCGCATTTGTCGTGATGAGTGCCGACGACTACGAGCTCTCTGGCTTCGCCTTGACTGGCGCGTGGCTTGCTTGAGGGCGCCCTACGCCTCGGATTGCTGTGGTCGGTGTTGCCGTGGCTGATCTTTTGCGGTTTGCCGATCGTTTCTTCGGGACAGCCCTGCTGGCGAAAGCTGACGTGGTTGGCGCTGTCGACGCAGCGGTAAACAGTGGTGGCATGTGCGCTGGTGCCTGCGCAGGCGAGCAGGCACCAGGCCAAAACGGTATGTCTTGGCATTCTCGTCCTCCGTGACGTTTGACTGGCTTGTCGAGCCTAGCGTTTCTTGCGTCGTGCGAGGGAAGGTGTCTTCGCCGCTCGTGATGACGTCGACACTGCAGGCGGCGGATTTGTGTTGCGCAACTACTTGTATTGTCACTGAAAGCTCGCATTGCTGAGCGGCTGCGGTGTTATCATTGCGCGGTCCGCCCCGTTGGGCTTGTAGAAACAAATCCCCTCATGGACTTACCCAGTAGTCGTTCCAAATTCCTGCCTGCCCGCTTGATTGTCTGATTCTCCCGGCGTGCCCCAGAGCTGGGGGTGGAGTACGCCCATGACCGAAGTAGAAGCCAAGAAGCCACAAGAAACACTACAGGATCGCCTGGCGCAGGTGCTCGAACTGTTGCATCGCCATGATCTTGCTGAGGTGCTCGCTCAGCAGCATGGCGGGGAATCACTGACGGATCCTGCTCAGATCGATGATCTCGCGCAGTTGCAGTTGAGGCTCGACGAGCTGCACCCTGCAGACGTTGCCCACATTCTCGAAGCGCTTCCGCTCGATGAGCGCCTCGCTGTCTGGCAGCTGGTCAAGACCGAGCGAGACGGCGATATCCTGCTTGAAGTGTCGGACGCGGTCCGTGAAACGCTGATCGCCGACATGGATGATCAGGAGCTTCTTGCGGCGGCCAAGGAGATGGACGCCGACGAGTTGGCTGATCTCGCGCCGGAGTTGCCTCGCGACGTCGTTCACGAGTTGATGGAAAGCCTGGACGCCCAGCAGCGCGAGCGCGTCCGCTCCGCATTGTCCTACGACGAGGACCAGGTCGGCGCGTTGATGGACTTCGAGATGGTGACCATCCGGGAAGATGTCAGTCTGGAAGTGGTATTACGCTATCTGCGTCGTCTCAAGGAGCTGCCAGGGCATACCGACAAGCTGTTTGTGGTCGATTACGACGGTGTGCTCAAAGGTGTGCTGCCGATAAAGCGGTTGCTGGTCAATGATCCCGAAAAACAAGTCGCCGAGGTGATGGCCACCGATCCGGTGACCTTCCATCCCGATGAAGATGCTTACGAGGCTGCGCAGGCGTTCGAGCGATACGATCTTGTTTCAACGCCCGTTGTCGATAAGGGGGGCAAGCTGATCGGGCGCCTGACCATCGATGAAATGGTCGACCTCATTCGCGAAGAGAGCGAGAGTGAAGTTCTCAACATGGCGGGCCTTCGCGAAGAGGAGGATATCTTCGCCTCGGTATGGAAGTCAGTGCGTAACCGTTGGGCCTGGCTCGCTGTCAATCTGGTCACTGCGTTTCTGGCTTCCCGTGTAATTGGGCTGTTTGATGGCTCGATCGAAAAGCTGGTCGCCCTGGCTGCGCTTATGCCGATCGTGGCGGGAATTGGCGGCAACTCCGGAAATCAAACCATCACCATGATCGTGAGGGCCATGGCGCTGGATCAGGTCGGTACAGGCAATACCCTGCGGCTGTTGCGCAAGGAGGCCGGCGTGGGGTTGGTCAACGGCCTGTTGTGGGGTGGGGTGATAGGTTTTGTCGCGTATTGGCTCTACGGTAACTGGGCGCTGGGCGTGGTGATGACTGCGGCAATGACGTTGAATTTGCTGCTGGCTGCGCTTATGGGGGTGCTGATTCCTATGACGTTGGCGCGGCTCGGGCGAGACCCAGCGATGGGTGCGAGCGTCATGATCACTGCGATGACCGACAGCGGTGGTTTTTTCATCTTCCTGGGGTTGGCGACACTGTTCCTGCTATAGGTAGGTGTTTGGTCGCTAACACAAAAAAGCCGGCGAACAACGCCGGCTTTTTTTATGTCTCGCGGCAGCGAGCCTGTCAGGCTTCGTCCTTGGCCAGCTCGGTATCTTGCGCGATCAGTGCGATCAAGGCGTTCTGCTGGCGGTGGGTGAGCTGGCGGAACCGCTGAAGCAGTTCGCGCTCGTGAAGACTCAGCTCAGGGCTATCGAGTCGCATGTTCAGATCATCATCCAGCGCGCCCTCCTGCAGAAGGCTCTGCTCGAGTCGTGCAATGATCTCCGAGTTCATGCTTCGGTGGTGGTTGCGTGATACCTCGGCGATACGCTCGCGCATGCCGTCAGGTAACCGAACCACAAATTTGTCAGCCGTGCGGCTGGAATAAACTGCCTGTTTCATTGGGCGCATAGTAAAACCGGTTAGTCAGGTTGCGTGGTAGCGAATTGCCGTGGAAGTCATCGGTCTGACAACCGCCCACCCGCGCTGTTCCGCTTGTCCTGAAAAAACTATAGATGGTCGGCTTGCTGACGCCAATTGTACGTCTTCAGCTTGATTAGTAAAGGCGTTTTGCTATCAGTAAGCCAATGTGTGACCGGCTGCCCATGCGCATGGTGCTGTTGCACTGCGTGCTAGCGCAGGATGGGATCGAACTTCACTCGACGCCCGATCAGCAGGCCGGCGAACGTTGAGAGACTGAATATCGCCATGCCGTACTGGCTGACAGCGCGAGCTGCTTCGCTTGGCGCCCAGAGTGCGGTCAATCCGCATATGGCCAACAGGACAAGGCTATAAGCCGCTAGCTTGGACATTCTCATTTTCCTCCAAGGATCGTCAGAACACCCAGCGCTGGGCTCTGGTGGGGGCGATGATGTGATCGCCGCTGAGATTGAATAGCTTGGCCGTGGGATGCCGATTCGGTTGGGGGGGGATCGAGCGTGCGTAGGTGGCGGCTGGGCTGGTGTTGGCAGCGTGCTTTTCGGCGGAGGGCAGCTGCAGGGCAAATGCCGCGGCAATCGAGACAGCTGTGGTGCTGATCAAATAAAGGGGCTTCGGCATCTCTGCGTTTCCTTCGCGATCGAAAGTTCAATGCGAAATGCATAGCAGGTGTTGTGCCAAGCAGTTTTATACGAAAAAAATGTTGTAAATCAATAAGTTATGCTTTCAGCTCTAGCGCCTGCGATTTGCACTTTGCAAGCTCTGCCTGATGGCTTCGTGCAAAATGCAAGGGGATAAATGACAGCCGGCGCGGGGCATGACAAACATGCCGGGGGTCGTTAACATGCGCCCCCGAGTCCCAGTAGCTCAATTGGATAGAGCATCCCCCTCCTAAGGGGAAGGTTGTGAGTTCGAACCTCGCCTGGGACGCCACTTGTTTCTCAAGTGCGCTTGAACGGGTTCGTCGGGGGAGGCTTGCCGCTCCCCTGGAGCGGCAGGCGGGTTCAAGCGAACGGCGCGTCGCTTTGTCGTCTGGCTTCGCGTTGCAGCTGATAGACGAAGCGTTCTATCTGGCGCTGAAGCAATCCGCTCATTTGATAAAAACGCATTCCGCAGAAGGTAGCGTCGCGGCGCTCATCATAGCTGACGTGCCGCAGTTCCACGGAGCACTTGGCTGGACCTGAGGGAAGCTCTGCGCAAAAGTCCGGGTAGACCTGCCCAGTCTGAAGACCGGTTTCGACGTTGCCTTTGAAGCTCATCTTGCAGCCTGTGGCTGAAAGATCGAGCAGTCGCCCGGTGAGTGTCCTGCTCAGCGGTGCGCCACCGAGCGTCGCGGTGATAGGTATCGAATCCAGCCGAGCACGGTACGCATTGCGGCGCTGATGATAGGTCAGCTCGTCGGGTAGTGGCGTCCAATAGCAGCGAGCCCCATCGTAGTCGGTTGGATGTACCGTTTGATGGTTTTTCCAAGAGAGGCGGGCCCCCTCATAGAAGGCTTCGGCTTCGAACGGCTCGCTGGCCATCATCAGGCGATCACCATCACTGGGGATGAGCTCGTCGAAAGCGAGCCAGCCCCTGTCACGGTGAAGATCGATTAAATAGCTCTGATAGCGCTGATTGCGCTCCAGAAAGCGGATGCTGACAGGAACGTTGTTGTCCAGCAGCTGCTTGAGATTGGCCTGTATTTCGAGTGGGGCGGTCAGAACCTTCGGGGGTTGCGGACCGGCTTCGTCAAAGAACGGATTCGACACGTCCGCTGTTCTCCAGCACTAGGCAATGCTGCGTAACGGGCCTGGGCCCGAGCATCCTTAGAGTTGTAATGGTCACGCCTGGCTCAGCGGCCGGTGCTGGCTGCTTCTGGCGGTGGCGCCACGACGATTGTACAGGTCGGGCGTTTCGTTGCTGCCTTGCAGAATGGCGAGCAAGCTGCCGACGGCACCCTGATTGGCGCGAATCAGTCGCCCGTTGCGTTCGTTGGCGGCTTGGCAGTCTTGCAGCAGCGCCTCAAGCTCGGACGAGCGGGCCAGAATGGCGTCACCCTGCGAGGAGATCGAAGCAAACGCTTCCAGCCCGCTACGGTCATTGCTCAACTGGCGCTCAGTGAGCATCCTGCTGCGCTCGACGCCATGCTGACCGAGCAGCGCTAACAGAGGCTGCTTTTTCGTCAGAATAATTTCCAGCTCGGCCAGGTTTCGCTCGGCGAGTGCCGCGAGTTCGTGCTCGATCAGTTCGAGCAGTTGCTGGGCGGTATCGATGTCATCGACAAGTTGTTGCAGCAGATTATCGTCGTGCATTTCGAGCCTGGCTGGATCTACCTCGGGGTTACTGCTGCGATTCGAAGGCGGTCAGCTTGGCGGCCAGGCGCTTCGGATCGATCTCATAAGTGCCATCGGAAATCGCTTGGCGAATGCGCTCGACACGCGCCTGGTCGACGACCGGCTGCTGACTGAGCTGCTCGGTGGCCTGCTGCAGCCGCTGCGCTTCCGGGCTCAGCTGTACCGGCTCGCCGGCTGCAGCGCCGGTCTCCGGGCTGCTCACCGCGTTGTCGGAAGGTTGCATCGCAGTCGGGCGCTCACTGCCTTGAATCTGATTGCTACGGCTGGCGCCGGGGCCGGCGGGGCCATTGGGTCTGTTGAAGTCGATAACCATGATGCAAACCTCGAGAATCAGTACGCTTGCCTGGCTTTCGGCGTGGCGTGCTGAAACTTTAGTATTTTTTCTGGCGCCGCGGAGAAAAGCGTCGAGCCTGTGACGCGTTACATCGCGGCCTCGACCTGCCCGGGGCCGGTCACGCGAGCTCTGACTATACGCCCCGAGCGAAGATTCTTCACGCGGATCTGCTCGCCAGGCGCTCCGTCGGTTAACGCCTCGCCTGGCATGCGCACGTTGACCGATTGATTCCCGGCCGAGATAACGACCTGGTCGCCCCTGCGTATTACCTCGGCCAGCTCCAGCATTGCTGGCGTCAGCACCTGGCCTGGTTGCACGATGCGGGTGAGTTTGGTCCCTGCGACTTGCGCTGGGGTCGTCAGGTAACCCTGGGTGAGCAGCGAGATGTCGCGTTCCGCCTCGCTGATATCGCTATCGCCAAGTGCCGCGCCGCGTTGGAGGGCCTTATTGGTAACCAGGACCTTGCGGTACAGCTTGACCTGGGCTGGGACGAACACTGACCAGGGTGAGCTACCGCTACAGCTGACTCTCAAGGTCACGCGGCCCACTGGCTGATCGGGGCTTTCCAATTGTGCGCTAAGGGGTGCGTCGCAATAGGCCAGGCGCAGGCGCGGGTCGAGACGGCTGAAGTGAATTTCCCGCCGGCCGTCGATGGCGCTACGCTGTAAATAATTGTCCACTGCTTGCTCAAGAAAGCTGCGGGCGGCGTCGATAAGTTGATCAGGATGAGTCATGGCTTCGGCGTGCGCGCCGTTGCTGACGGACAATAGCAGGACCGGCCAGGCGAGTATTTGCTTACGCCTGGAGGTTAGATGTCGAGAAATAGTCATTCGCCTGTTCATGCCGTGTTGGTTGCAAAGTACATGCCCGCGTGGCGAACGTCGTTCATTTGATCAGAGAGGTCACTGGCATGGCCGGTGTTTTGGATTCGGTTAATCAGCGCACTCAGCTGGTGGGGCAAAACCGGCTCGAATTGCTGCTGTTTCGCCTGGACGGCGCGCAGCTCTATGGAATCAACGTGTTCAAGGTCAAGGAAGTGCTGCCTTGTCCCAAATTGACCCATATGCCGCAGTCAGCACCCGTCATTCGCGGTGTGGCTTCGATTCGGGGCAGCACGCTGCCAATCCTCGATCTTGCATTGGCAACCGGCAAATCCAGCCTTCAGGATGCCGGCAACAGCTTCGCCATCATTACCGAATACAACAATCGTACGCTCGGCTTCCTGGTGCGGTCCGTGGAGCGCATCGTCAACATGAACTGGGAAAAGATTCTCCCGCCTCCCAAAGGCGCCGGCCGTGACCATTACCTGACGGCTGTGACCCATATTGATGGTAGCCTCGTCGAAATCATCGATGTCGAGAAGGTGCTGGCGGAGGCAACGCCGGGATCCGATTCGATGCCGATGCCCGAGGTAGACTCCGACGTGCAGTCCAAGGCCGTTTCGTGCCGGGTACTGATCGTCGATGACTCTTCCGTCGCCCGCAAGCAGGTGACACGCTGCCTGCAGAACATCGGCGTGGAAGTGGTCTCCTTGAACGATGGTCGCGAGGCGCTGACTTACCTGAAGCGGATGGCTGACGAGGGGCGGGCTCCGGCAGATGAATTCCTGATGCTGATCTCTGACATCGAAATGCCCGAGATGGACGGTTATACGTTGACCACCGAAATCCGCCGCGATCCACGCATGCAGAACATGCACGTACTACTGCATACTTCGCTCTCCGGTGTATTCAACCAGAACATGGTCAAGCGTGTTGGCGCAAACGACTTTCTGGCAAAGTTTCAGCCCGATGATCTCGCCGGGCGCGTCGTGGAACGAATCAGGCAGGCAGATGCAAACTGAGGCTGGGTCCTCGCATTCGACAGTGAGGGAATTTGGTGTCAGTTGATCAGGATTTCGAGCAGTTCCGAACGTTTCTGGAAAAGACCTGTGGGATTCTGCTTGGCAGCAACAAGCAGTATCTGGTCTCCAGTCGGCTCAACAAACTCATGGAGCAGCAGGGTATCAAGAGCCTTGGTGAGTTGGTTCGAAAGATCCAGGCGACTCCGCGCTCGGGCTTGAAGGAGCAGGTGGTCGATGCCATGACGACCAACGAGACGCTCTGGTTTCGCGATACCTACCCCTTCGAAGTGCTCAAGAATCGTGTTTTCCCTGAGTTGGTGAAGTCAGGTGTTGGTCAGCGTCTGCGGATCTGGTCAGCCGCGTGTTCGTCCGGCCAGGAGCCCTATTCCATATCGATGACCGTTGATGAATACGAAAGGGCTGCGCCCAGTCAGCCGAAGCTGGGCGTGCAGATCGTTGCGACCGAGCTGTCGGGGGCTATGCTCGCGGCCAGCAAGGCGGCCGAGTACGACACGCTGGCGATCGCACGCGGGCTGTCGAGTGAGCGGCTCCAGCGCTACTTCGAGCCCAAGGGGCCGGGGCGTTGGGTGGTAAAGCCTGCTGTCCGGGCGCGTGTCGAGTTTCGCGTGCAGAATCTGCTCGACAGCTACGCAGCGCTCGGCAAGTTCGATATCGTCTTTTGTCGCAACGTACTCATCTACTTCTCGGCCGATGTCAAGAAAGACATCCTCAAGCGCATCCACGCCACGCTCAAGCCCGGCGGTTATCTGTTTCTGGGCGCTTCCGAAGCGCTGAATGGTCTGCCCGAGCTGTATCAAATGGTTCAGTGCAGCCCCGGTATCATCTACAAGGCCAAGTGACGGCAAAAAACCGTCACCTCTCGGTCGCTCGGCGGCAAGCAAGGCGGTAATCGCTTGCCGCTTTTGACGCTTCTTCCTACCAACTGAGCAGGCGACCCTTGAATAATCAAGGGCTTGCGCTTGTGGCATGGGCTTTGCTTTTGTCTCGTCAGCGAGTCAATGGAGGCAAGCCGATGAGCATCAGTTTCGACAAGGCTCTGGGCATACACGAGAAAGCCCTAGGGTTCCGTGCGCAGCGCGCAGAGGTCTTGGCCAACAACATCGCCAATGCCGATACGCCGAATTACAAGGCGCGCGACCTCGATTTCAAGACCGTACTTGCGCAGCAGGCTGCCCGCACGCAGGGCGGGTTCGGCGTCGAACGTACCAATGAGCGGCACATCGCCGCTGAAGGTATGGAGTTGGCCGACCCGGCCCTGCGCTTTCGGGTTCCGTCTCAACCTTCGCTGGATCAGAACACCGTCGATATCCAGATCGAGCAGTCCAACTACGCCCAGAATGCGATCGATTTCCAGGCCAGCTTCACCCTGCTCAATAGTAAATTCCGCGGGCTGATGAACGCCCTGCGCGGCGAATAACGGAGCGAACAACCATGTCACTGAGCAGCGTCTTCAACATTGCCGGGACCGGCATGAGCGCCCAGAGCACTCGCCTCAACACGATCTCCAGCAACATCGCCAACGCCGAGACGGTTTCGTCCAGCGTCGATCAGACCTACCGCGCGCGCCATCCAGTGTTCGCCACGATGCTGCAGCAGGCGGGCGGCGACAGCAGCGGTTCGTTGTTCGCCGAGCAGCAGCAGGCAGGCGTTGGCGTTCAGGTGCTCGGTGTTGTTGAAGATCAGGGCGAGCTTCAGGCGCGCTATGAGCCGAATCATCCGGCGGCCGACGAGAAGGGCTACGTCTATTACCCGAACGTCAACGTCGTCGAGGAAATGGCAGACATGATTTCGGCAAGCCGGTCGTTTCAGACCAACGCTGAACTGATGAACACCGCCAAAACCATGTTGCAGAAAGTGTTGACCCTTGGTCAGTGATAGCGAGCGAAGACGATGACGACTACCAGTGGCGTGGGTGCCGGCAGCTCGGTACTGGATCAATACCAGATCGGCAATGACCGCGAGGCCAAGGGCAATGATCTGGGCAAAAACGAGTTTCTCGAGCTGTTGGTTGCGCAGCTGAACAACCAGAATCCACTCGAGCCTCAGGAAAACGGCGAGTTCATCGGCCAGCTGGCTCAGTTCAGCACCGTGGAAGGGGTCGAGAAGCTGAACTCGAGCATGGAAACGATTCTCTCGGGTTATCAGTCATCCCAGGCGCTACAGGCCTCTTCGCTGGTTGGGCGCAAGGTGATCGTGCCGTCCGAGAAAGCGGTGGTCGATACCAGCGAAACCTTCAAGGCGAGCCTGATCCTGCCGACGTCGAGCAGCAACGTGTTCGTCAACGTTTATGACAGCTCCGGAACGCTGGTCAGCCGGGTCAACCTCGGCCAGCAGCAGGCCGGCAACGTGTCGTTCATGTGGGACGGCAAGAACGCCAGCGGTGAAGTGGTGCCGCCTGGTACCTATCGCTTCGAGGCGCAGGCGACCTACCAGAATGAAACCAAAGGGCTGTATACCCTGCTGCCCGCAAACGTGGACAGCGTCACCCTCGGACAGAATGGCGGGGAGCTGATGCTCAATCTGGCTGGCGTCGGCAGCGTCGGTCTCTCTCAGGTCCAGATCATCGGTCAATAAGCGCTGCCAGGCTCGGCAGAGGAGCATCACATGTCTTTCAATATCGGCCTCAGCGGCATGCGCGCCGCCAGCAAGGACCTCAACGTCACCGGTAACAACATCGCCAACGCCGGCACCGTCGGCTTCAAGCAGTCGCGGGCGGAGTTCTCCGATGTCTACGCGGCGTCCGTGCTGGGAACCGGCAAGAATCCACAGGGCAGCGGGGTGCTGCTGAGCAACGTTTCGCAGCAGTTCAATCAGGGCAACATCAATTACACGCAGAATGCCCTCGATCTGGCGATCAATGGCAACGGGTTCTTCCAGGTCAGCAACAATGGCGCATTGAGCTATACGCGTGCCGGTTATTTCGGCACTGACCGTGACGGCTTCATCGTCGACAACTTCGGCTACAAGCTGCAGGGCTATCCGGTCGATGGTAGCGGCAACTTGCAAAACGGTGTGATCGGCGACATGCGTGTCCAGACGACCAACCAGGCGCCGAAGGCTACCAGTGCGATCAACACCACCTTCAACCTGAATTCGGCGTTGAGCACGCCGACTACCTGGCAGGCGACCTACGACGGAGTTATCAATGATCCGGTAACGCCGGAGGTGCAGGCATTGATGGATCAGTACTATGCGGATCAAGGGATTGTTACGCCTACCGCAGATGAGGCGGCTAGCGCCCGCAGAGACGCGGCATTGACGCTTGCTGGTGCCACGTTCGACCCCACCGACCCGACTACCTACAACAGCTCGACTTCGCTCAACATTTACGATTCTCAGGGCAACGCTCACGTACTGACGCAGTATTTCGTCAAGACAGATGCCAATACCTGGGATATGAAAGTGCTGGTCGACGGTCGCAACCCGGCCGATCCGGCGCAAGAGCCGCCTCAGCCGTACGTAATGGGCTTGACCTTCGATTCCACCGGCAAGCTGACCGGTGTCGATAACGGTGGCTCGACCTTGTTCAGCGTATCGCCTGATCTCAAGGTCACGCTCAACAGTGCCACCGCGGCCGATCCCAATGGCGGCTGGGTGCCGGCCATCAGTAATGGCGGCAATCCTCCGACCTGGACGGCCAACGGTGCGCTGGCCAACCCGGCGGGAATCGTCATGGATTTCAGTCAGGCGACCCAGTTCGCCAGCTCCTTTGCGGTCAATAGCGTTGCCCAGGACGGCTATACCACCGGTGAGCTGGCCGGCCTGGAAATCGACGACACCGGCGTGATCTTCGCGCGCTACACCAACGGCCAGTCGAAGGTGCAGGGGCAGATCGTGCTGGCCAACTTTGCCAACGTGCAGGGCCTGACCCCGGTGGGCAAGACTCAGTGGGTTCAATCCTTCGAGTCGGGTGAGCCGGTTGTGGGTACGCCGCGCTCGGGTACGCTCGGCGCCCTGCAAGCCGGCGCGCTCGAAGACTCGAACGTCGAGCTTTCCGATCAACTGGTCAATCTGATCGTTGCGCAGCGCAACTACCAGGCGAATGCCAAGACCATCGAGACCGAAAGCGCGGTGACCCAGACGATTATCAACCTGCGCTAACCCTAGAGGGTGGCAGGTATCACCTTGCCGCCCACGGCAGTATTCCGCCGCTTCACCCGCAGAGGCCCGAAAGGGCCTTTGCCCGTTTTGAATAACTAGCTGATTTAAAAGATAAAAATTAGTTGGTTCTGGCCTGGCATGGGCCTTGCTAAATCTCTATCGACTTCAGCTTGGCGCGTCAAAACCTGCGCCTGGAGAACTCGATGGACAAGATGCTCTATGTGGCCATGACCGGCGCCAGCCAGAACGCACGGGCGCAGCAGGCCCATGCGAACAACCTGGCGAACATCTCGACTACGGGGTTTCGGCGCGATTTCGAGCAGGCACGCTCGATGCAGGTCTTCGGCGACAGTTTTCCGTCGCGCGTGTACGCGATGAGTGAGCGCCCCGGCACGGATTTCACCTCGGGAACCCTGCAGGAAACCGGACGCGATCTGGACGTGGCCGTGGAGGGCGAAGGTTGGCTGGCCGTCCAGGCAGCCGATGGCAGCGAGGCCTATGTGCGCACCGGCAGCCTGAATGTCGATGTTCTGGGCGTGCTGCGCACTGCGGATGGTTTGCCGGTGATGGGTAATGCCGGCCCGATAGCCATTCCCCCGGAAGAGAAGATCGAAATCGGGCATGACGGCACCATCAGCATTCGTGCGCTGGGTGAAGACCCGAATGTGGTGGTCAGCGTCGATCGCTTGAAGCTCGTCAATCCCGATCCGGCGCAGCTTGAGAAGGGCACCGACGGCCTGGTCCGCATGAAGAACGGCCAGCCCGTGGAGGCCGATGCGGCCGTTCGGGTGACCTCGGGTTTCCTCGAGTCGAGCAACGTCAATGCGGTTGCCGAAATGACCTCGATGCTGGCGTTGTCTCGCCAGTTCGAACTGCACGTGAAAATGATGCGAACCGCCGAGGAAGATGCGGCGGCCATGTCTCGCGTCCTGCAAATCAGCTAATCAGCGCGTCGCGCCGAGGAGAAAGCACATGCTTCCAGCACTCTGGGTCAGCAAGACCGGCCTGTCCGCTCAGGACATGAACCTGACCACCATCTCCAACAACCTGGCGAACGTCTCGACGACCGGTTTCAAGAAGGACCGAGCGGAGTTTCAGGATCTGCTTTACCAGATCCGTCGCCAACCTGGTGGCCAATCGACACAGGACAGCGAGTTGCCGTCGGGCCTGCAACTGGGTACCGGTGTGCGCATCACCGGCACGCAGAAGATTTTCACCACCGGCAGCCTGCAGACCACCGAGCAGCCGCTGGACATGGCCATCAATGGCCGTGGTTTCTTTCAGGTCCTGTTGCCCGACGGCACGGTGTCCTACACCCGTGACGGCAGCTTTCATCTGAATGCCGACGGCCAGGTGGTGACTTCCAACGGCTACGCGCTTGAACCGGCGATCGTGGTACCGCCGGAAACCCAGACCTTTACCGTGGGCGAAGACGGGACCGTGTCGGTCACCACCTTCGGCAATCCGCAGCCGCAGATCATTGGCAACCTGCAGACGGCCGACTTCATCAATCCGGCCGGCTTGCAGGCAATGGGCAACAACCTGTTCCTGGAGACCGCTGCCAGTGGCGCGCCGCAAGTCAGCACGCCGGGCCTCAATGGCCTCGGCACGGTGCTGCAGAACACCTTGGAAAATTCGAACGTGAGCGTCGTCGAGGAGTTGGTGAACATGATCACTACGCAGCGCGCCTACGAGATGAATTCCAAGGTGATCTCGACCGCCGACCAGATGTTGTCCTTTGTCACCCAGCAGCTCTGACGGGCGCTGGCCGTTGTAGGCGGGGCATGTCGTTCCGTCGCCGTTTCAATGGCCCTGAAAGGCTTGAGGTACTTATGAGCCGCATGATGTTTGCATTCTCCTTGGCCTCGGTCTTGACGCTGAGCGGCTGTGTCGCGCCGGCGCCCAAGCCGAACGATCCCTACTACGCACCGGTGTTGCCGCGTACGCCGCTCCCGGCGGCGCAGACCAACGGTGCCATCTACCAGGCGGGCTTCGAAACCAACCTGTATGACGACCGCAAGGCCTTCCGGGTCGGCGACATCATCACCATCACGCTCAACGAGCGTACCCAGGCCAGCAAGAATGCCAGCTCGCAGATATCCAAGGACAGCGAAGTCGACATGGGGTTGACGTCGCTGCTCGGTAACGCGGTGAGCGTCAACAATCCGGCTGCAGGGCTGCTCCGTAATGGTGGCCCGCTGTCGCTGGAAACGCAGTTCGGTGGCTCAAGCTCAACAAAAGGTGCTGGCCAAGCAGGGCAGAGCAACAGCCTCTCCGGCTCGATTACCGTTACGGTCTCCGAGGTGCTGCCCAACGGCATCCTGGCGGTGCGCGGTGAGAAATGGCTGACGCTCAACACCGGCGATGAGTTGGTTCGTATCGCCGGCCTGGTGCGTTCGGACGACATTTCGACTGATAACACCGTGTCTTCCATGCGCGTTGCCGATGCGCGCATCACCTATTCCGGGACTGGCGCGTTCGCCGACGCCAGCCAGCCGGGCTGGCTGAGCCGCTTCTTCGTCAGCCCGCTGTGGCCGTTCTGAGGACCACCGACATGTGTGCAAGACTTCTCGTGCTTCTCGGTCTGCTGCTGGTAGGGGTTTCGGCACATGCCGAGCGTCTGAAGGATATCGCCAGCATCAGTGGTGTACGAACCAACCAGCTGATTGGCTATGGCCTGGTGGTCGGCCTCAATGGTAGCGGTGACCAGACTACGCAGACGCCCTTCACCGTGCAGACCTTCAACAACATGATGGCCCAGTTCGGCATCAAGGTACCCAATGGCGGCAATGTGCAGCTGAAGAACGTCGCGGCGGTTTCCGTGCACGCTGAGCTCCCGCCATTTGCCAAACCGGGGCAGACGATCGACATCACCGTATCGTCGATCGGCAACGCCAAGAGCCTGCGTGGCGGCAGCCTGCTGATGACGCCGCTCAAGGGTATCGATGGCAATGTCTACGCGGTGGCGCAGGGCAACCTGGTCGTCGGCGGCTTCGATGCCGGTGGCGCCGACGGCTCGCGCATCACGGTCAATGTGCCGTCGGCCGGTCGTATTCCCAGCGGCGCCACTGTCGAGCGCCCGGTGCCGAGCGGCTTCAATCAGGGCAATACGCTGACGCTGAATCTGAATCGTCCAGATTTCACCACCGCAAAAAATATCGTCGACCAGATCAATGAACTGCTTGGCCCGGGCGTGGCCCAGGCGCTCGATGGGGGATCGATCAGCGTGACCGCGCCGCTGGATCCCGGCCAGCGCGTCGATTACCTGTCGATTCTGGAAAATCTGCAGGTCGAGGTTGGCCAGGCCGTGGCCAAGGTGATCATCAATTCCCGTACCGGCACCATTGTGATTGGTCAGAACGTCCGCGTTCAGCCGGCGGCGGTGACACACGGAAGCCTGACGGTGACGATTACCGAGGATCCGCAGGTCAGCCAGCCGGAGCCGCTCTCGGGTGGGCAGACCGTTGTGGTGCCGAACTCCAAGGTCAAGGCCGAGCAGGAGGCCAAGCCGATGTTCAAGTTCGGCCCGGGTACCACGCTGGATGACATCGTCCGCGCCGTGAATCAGGTCGGCGCAGCACCGAGCGACCTGATGGCGATTCTTGAGGCGCTCAAGCAGGCCGGTGCGTTGCAGGCCGATCTGATTGTGATCTAAGGGGTTTGGCGGTTATGGATACTCGACTCGGCGCCGGCCGGCGTGGCCTGGACAGCGGAAGCTACAACGATCTCAATCGGCTGAGCCAGCTCAAGGTCGGCAAGGAGCGCGACAGCCAGGAGAACGTCCACAAGGTCGCCCAGGAGTTCGAGTCGCTGTTTCTGAACGAAATGCTCAAGTCGATGCGCTCGGCGACCGATGTACTGGCCAAGGACAGTCCATTCAACAGCCCGGCGGCCAAGCAGTACCAGGAAATGTACGACCAGCAGCTCTCTGTGAGCCTCTCCAAGGAAGGCGGCGGTATCGGTCTGGCCGATGTGCTGGTGCGCCAGTTGAGCAAGCAGACCGCGTCGACCAGTCGGCCCAATCCGTTCGCCCAGGTCGAGCGCACCCAGGCGGCGGCCTGGCCGCAGAATCCGGGGCAGGCACCCGAGTCCTCGCGTGACGATTCTCGGTTGCTCAATCAACGACGGCTGGCGATCCCAGGGCGCCTGGCGGAACGGCCACTCGCCGAAACCCCAGCGGCGACGGCCGCGGTTGTCGGCGATGCCACTCCGCAACCGCTGGTGGACCTCAACTGGAAGCCTGCTACCGCATTCGCCGCTCCCAAGGAGCGCGCGCTGATCGTCAATGGCGTCGAGGCAGGAAAGGGCGTCGCAGCCAGCCGGACCCGTTTCGATTCGCCGCAGGATTTCATCTCTACCATGCTGCCGATGGCCGAAAAGGCCGCCGAGCGCCTGGGCGTCGAACCGCGCTTCCTGGTGGCCCAGGCGGCGCTGGAAACGGGCTGGGGCAAGTCGATGATTCGCCATCGCGACGGCACCGACAGCCACAATCTGTTCGGTATCAAGTCGACCGGCTGGCAGGGCGAGTCGGCGGCCGCCACCACTACCGAGTACGTCAACGGCAAGGCCACGCGTCAGGTGGCCGGCTTCCGTGCGTACGATTCCTTCGAGCAGAGCTTCAACGACTACGTGAACCTGCTGCAGAACAATGACCGCTATCGCTCTGCGATCCAGGTGGCCAGCCAGACCGGAGATTCCGAACGTTTCGTCCGCGAATTGCAGAAGGCCGGCTACGCGACCGACCCGCAGTATGCGCGCAAGATCAGTCAGATCGCGCGCAAGATGCAGACCTATCAGACCGTCGCCGATGCAGGATCGGCGCCCGCCATGCGGACCAGAGGCTAATTCATGGCTGATCTACTCAATATTGGCCTGTCGGGCCTATCCGCCAGCAAGACGCAGCTGTCGATCACCGGGCACAACGTGACCAACGTGAATACCCCTGGCTATACGCGTCAGGACGCGACGCAAGCCACGCGTACGCCCCAGTTCAGCGGTGCCGGCTATATCGGTTCGGGCACCTCGCTGGTCGAAGTACGGCGCAGCTATAGCGAGTTCCTGACCGCGCAGTTGCGCAACAGCACCTCCTTGAGCCGGGACGTCGAGGCCTATAAAAGCCAGATCGACCAGCTCGACTCGCTGCTGGCCGGTACCACTACCGGCATCACACCGTCACTCAACAGCTTCTTCTCGGCTCTGCAGACCGCAGCCGAAGACCCTGCCAACATTCCGGCACGTCAGCTGGTGCTCGCCGAGTCCGAAGGGCTGGCGCGCCGCTTCAACACGGTTTACGACCGGCTCTATCAGCAGAACGATTCGCTGAACAAGCAGATGCAGACCGTCACCGACCAGGTCAATCGGCTTGCTGGCAGCATCGGCAGCCTCAATGATGCAATCGCGGTGGCCGCGGCGAACGGCAAGCAGCCCAACGATCTGCTCGACCAGCGCGATGAAGCCGTGCGGCAGCTTTCGCAGTACGTCGGCGTGACGGTCGTTCCGCAGGACGACAGCTCGTTCAACATCTTCGTGGGTAGTGGCCAGCCTTTGGTGGTCGGTGCGACGGTCAACCGCCTGGAGGTTCGCCCCGGCAGCAGCGACCCCACCCGTGCCCAGGTCGACTTCGTCAGCGGCAGTTCGCGGCAGACGGTTACTACGATGCTCAGTGGCGGCGAACTGGGTGGCCTGATCCGCTACCGCGAAGAGGTGCTTGACCCGACCCTGAACTCGCTCGGCCGGCTGGCCCTGAGCGTTGCGGACGAAATGAACGCACAGTTGGGCCAGGGGCTGGACCTGAAGGGCAACGTCGGTGTCGATCTGTTCAAGGACATCAACTCGCCGGATCTGATCGACAAGCGCAGCTATCCGACCGGGGTCGATGTCACGATCACCGATACTTCAAAATTGACTACCAGCGACTACGAGGTTCAGTTCGTCGCGTCGCCGTCGGGCGCGTTTCGTATCCGGCCCATGGGGGGCGAGTGGCTGACGGGTACTTATGCGGTAGGTCAGCCAATTGGGGACCTGGGTTTCAGCATTTCAGCTCCAGCTGATTCCAGCGTCACACAGTATCGGGTCATGCCGACCCGCCGCGGTGCGGCCGGCATCAGCGTCGAGCTGGATCAGGCCGATCAACTGGCTTTTGCCTCGCCGATGCGTGCCGAAGGTAACTTGCAAAACAGCGGAACCGGACTGATCGGTCAGCCTGATCTGGTCAGTGGTCCGTCGCCGATAGACAAGAGTGTGCTCAGCGCAGCCAGCCTTTCTCTCGAGGTAACGCTGAGTGGGGATGGCAAGACCTATACGCTGGGCGAGTTGCCGAATAATTGGTCATTTGTATCAAAAGCAGGAGATCCGCTTGCTCCAAAGCTTGACGGTACTGGCAACCCGATCGTTCCGATGGTCGATCAAGATGGCAGCCCGTTGACTGAATTGACGGATGCGGGGGGGCAGCCTTTTTATGTACCTGAATTAGCCCTAGGCAACAGCAATACGGTGCGACTGGCCTATACCTCAGGCGGAAACTCATATCGATTCGAGCTTTCCTTCAGCGGGCGGCCAATGGGTGGGGACGACTTCTCTGTGTCTTTCAACCAGAGTGGAGTCTCCGACAACCGCAACGCCCTGAAACTGGTCGACCTGCAAAGCAAGCAGACCCTCGGCGTGACGGCCGGTGTCGCCGGTAGCGGCGCCAGCTTCACCGATGGCTACGGCGAGCTGGTCGAGCGTGTCGGTACGCTGACTGCCCAATCCCGCCTGGACAGCGAAGCCACGGGCGCCATCCTCAAGCAGGCTACGGATAATCGAGATTCATTATCGGCAGTCAACCTCGACGAAGAGGCCGCCAACCTGATCAAGTTCGAGCAGTACTACAACGCCTCGGCACAGATCATTCAAGTTGCACGTTCTCTGTTCGATACCTTGATCAGCACCTTCCGCTAACAGGCAGCCGTCATGCGAATTTCCACCTTGCAAGCGTTCAACAATGGCGTCTCGGGGCTGCAGCGCAACTATGCCAATGTGACCCGTACGCAGGAGCAGATCAGTACCGGTAACCGCATCTTGACTCCGGCGGATGACCCTGTCGCATCGGTACGCCTGTTGCAGCTCGATCAGCAGCAGAGTGTGCTCGATCAGTACAACTCGAACCTGACCGCGGCGAAGAACAGCCTGACCCAGGAAGAGGTCACGCTCAATTCGGTCAATACCGTGTTGCAGCGGGTGCGTGAACTCGCCGTGCAGGCTGGCAACGGCGCGCTCGATCCGGAGGATCGCAAGTCGATTGCGTCCGAGTTGCGCGAGCGCGAGGACGAGCTGCTTTCCTTGATGAACACGCGCAATGCCCGCGGGGAATATCTGTTCTCCGGTTTCCAGGGCAAGACTCAGCCATTCGTGCGCACCGGCGATGGCAGCTATCGCTACGACGGTGACGAGGGGCAGCGCAAGCTGCAGATCGCCAGCTCGTTGAGTGTGCCCATCAGCGATAACGGGAAGTCGATATTCGAGAATGTAACCAATGCTGCCCGACTTTCGGCCACCAAGGCAGCGTCCTCGGCCCTCGACATTTCCGAACCGTTGGTTAGCGACGAGGTCGCATTCGCCGGCCGTGGTGATATCACTATCACCTTTGCCGCTAGTCCGAATGAGCGCAATTACACCGTGTCCGATGCGAATGGCCAGTCGTTGGGTTCGGGGACCTTGGAGGAAGCCCCTGAAGCGGAAAATAAGCTGGTAGTCGGTGGGGTTACTGTATTTGTTAGCGGGACGCCCACCGCGGGGGAAACCATTACGTTGACGGAGGACGGGGGTCCAAAGCAGGGGATTCTCGACACCATTGGTGCTTTGCGGCAAGCGCTAGAGGATCCCGGCACCGGCAATGGGGCTGTGCGCGACGCCGTTGGTGCGGCGCTGACCAACCTCGACCATGGCATGGTCAGTGTCGACGCGGCGCGCGGCAACATCGGCGCGCGCTTGAATGTGATCGAGTCGACGCTGACCGACAACGAAGATGTGGCGCTGGTCAACAAGGCGGTTCAGGCGGAACTGCGTGAACTCGACTACCCCGAGGCGCTGTCGCGCCTGTCGATGCAAAGCGTTGTGCTGCAGGCTGCCCAGCAGAGCTATGTGAAAATCAGTGGGCTGAGCCTGTTCAACGTGATGCGCTGAGGTATGAAGCGTTTCGCAAAAATGCCCGGGCAGGTTTGACACCCGACAAGCGCTGCCCGAAGCTGCGGCGGCTACGGAGCAGGATGTCCCGTAGCCTCATCGTTCAGCTCATAAGGACATGACTTCATGAAAATGACGCTTCTGCGTTCCATGCTTTTGGCAACCGCGCTGTGCGGTGTCTCCGCAATCAGTCACGCGGCCCCCAATCAGGCCGATGGCGCACCATCTGCTCCTAGCGCTGCCGCTGTGCAGGCAATGGTCAACCTGAACACGGCAGATGCCGAGACCCTTGGCCGCGAACTGACTGGCATTGGCGCGACCAAGGCCCAGGCTATCGTCGCTTATCGCCAAGCCCATGGCCCGTTCCAGTCAGTTGACGAGCTGCTCGAGGTCAAAGGCATCGGAGCGGCCACGCTGGAAAAAAACCGCAGCAAGCTCCAGCTGTGAAGGAAAGGCGGACCCGTTGGTCCGCCTTTCTCTCGAACCCTCGCTCTGTCGTCAGGTCCGAACTGAAGTCGTTTCGACATCAGGCGGGCCTGGTTATGCACATTTCGCCACACTCCGAACGATCCAGCGCAATGATTCTGAGGAATTCTGATAGGCATAGCTAACTGCTTGTTTTTAAAGCAGTTGATGTGTTGATTAAAAATGCGCCGTTCTGTTGTTGGGCCTTGGCAGTACTGACTTGCCGGCATCGATCCAGGCTATTTCCACAGAGTTGTCCACAGCTTCGGTGGATAACCGAATCCCACGGAGTTGCCGACATGAAAATGCCCCTGAAACTGCTGCCGTACCTGCCAGTAGCGCGCCGACTCCTGGCCGGTGGACGGCTGCCCGGCTTGCTTGTAGCTGTCGCTCGCAAGGGTGGCTCGCGCGGCGTGATGAGCAGGCTCAGGGAACAGCTGGCCTTGCTCAGGCAACTCTGCGTGGCATGGTGGAAAGGTGAATACCGGGCGGTCAGCGTCCAGGCAATGGTGTCGATCGTGGCAGCCTTGCTCTATTTCCTATCGCCGCTGGATGCGTTGCCCGACTGGATACCCGGCTTAGGCTTCATTGATGACGTTGCGGTGCTGAGCTGGGTGTTCCGAAAGTGGTCCGCCGAGCTGGCGGCGTTTCGCATCTGGCGTGACTCGATGTCTGCCTCAGAGCGGGCCGCGCTCGATCAGTTGCCTGCATCTGCGCAGGCTTCGTCCAAAGGCTGATGC
The DNA here is from genome assembly GCF_057738225.1 of Stutzerimonas sp. CXK-1. Lineage (NCBI taxonomy): Bacteria > Pseudomonadati > Pseudomonadota > Gammaproteobacteria > Pseudomonadales > Pseudomonadaceae > Stutzerimonas > Stutzerimonas sp. CXK-1. The sequence goes on from NZ_CM173217.1 coordinate 1,410,683, forward strand.
GCTTGGCATTCGCAGGCTGAACCCCGTCCAGGCTTGGGGCGAATCCGTGACTCAGCGATGCGTATCCGGTTAACGCTGATAAGATCACGCCACAGCTTTGGTAAGGATGCGACGATGAATGTGCAGGTGATTACTCGCGATGGCGTACCGGAGTATGCGGTCATTCCTTGGGATGAATACCAGGCCTTGCTGGTCGCGGCAGGGCGCGAACCCGCCGCGGAGCAGGCAGCTGCTCCGGCACGGATGGAGCGCCCTTCGCTCTCGCGACTGGCTGAGCTGCGCGAGACAGCTGACCTGGACACCGATAGCCTGGCTCGTTCGATTGGCATCAGTCCGGCCTATATGACATTGATCGAGCGTGGAGAGCGCTTGCCCGATGCGGCCATTCGGCGAGCGCTTGCGCGCGTGTTGGGGGTCGATGGCTGGGAGGAGGACGATTGACCGGCAGATCCGTACGCATCAGTCGTACGCATTGGGAGGCCTTGCTGGCGGAGTTGGCCGACGCCCAGCGGCAGCGTCATCTGGTCACCTACCGTGCGTTGCTCGAGCGTCTGCAACTGCCGGCACCGGCCATGCAGACGCTGGCCGCAGCGCTGGAGCACCTGGCGATGTTGGATGCGAATGCCGAACGACCGCTACGCAGTGCTCTGGTGATCAGCCAGGGGGCTAGCCGTTTGCCGCGCCCGGGTTTCTTCGAATGCGTTGCACGCCTGGGGCGGTTCACTGGTGCGGTCGACGGTACCGCCGCGGCCAGTTGGCATGCTGGAGAGGTCGCCAGGGTGTTTGAATACGATTATTCAAGGACAGCTTGATGCTCAGGAAAATACAGGCCCGGACCGGTTATCTCGTGGCGCGCCGTCTGATGGCGTGGCGAGCAGCGGTCGAGCACGCAAAACTGTGGCGCTGGATGGAAGGGCAGTTTGCGCGCATGGCAGCCTTGGGCGACCGCGATGCGCAAAGCTTCTACGGGCATATGCTCTACTTCCGCGGCCGGGGTTTTGGTGCCAAGCAGGAAGGGGTGCGCTTGCTGCGCCAGGCGGCCCAGGCAGGCGATGCCAAGGCGGCCTACCAGATGGGGGTGATCAGCCTGGGCGAGTACGCCAGTCACGGCCCCGATGGGGTGGAGGCCGCTCGCTGGTGGAGCCAGGCGGTGGAGGGTGGGCATCCGCTTGCGGCGATTCGCCTGGAGCAGCTATATCGCGCCGGAGGGCACGGGCTACCAGCCGATCCGACCTTGGCTGATCGCTACAAGCTCGCTGCACAGAAAATGGGTGCCTGAGCTTCACTCGGAACGTCGATAACATGCAGGCTGAAGCCGGCTTGCTGCTTCGCGAGTCGTTTGGCTTCCGATGCGAGGCCGGCCAGTGCGCTAGCCTCCGTCTGCTCGGCGTGCTCACCCCGCAACCGTACCGCCCCGACAGACAGCGATAGCAGCGCGAAGCATTCGGCCTGGCCGTTGCGATTTTCGGCAACGAAGCAGCCTTCGGCCAAATGTTCGCTGCGATAGAAGCGTCGGCAGCGTGCTTCGAAGCGGTTGAACAGCTGGCGGACTCGCGTCTCCCAGTCGGTGAAGCCCAACACCAGCATGAAATCGTCCCCACCGATATGACCGAGGAAATCTCGCCTCGGATCCAGGCCGTCGCTCAGGCATTCAGCCAGACACAGCAGCAACTCATCGCCTTTTGCATAGCCGTAAAGGTCGTTGAACGGCTTGAAATTGTCGATATCCACATAGCAGATGACTGCATCCTGCCGTTGCTGCAGCAGGCGCGACAGGGCTTGGCGGATAGGGACATTGCCAGGCGGCAGGGTCAGCGGATTGGCGTGGCGGGCCTGTTGGATCTTCATCTCGGTGATCAGTTTGAGAACATCGATGACACGTCCGAGACCTAGATAGCCGCCGTCGACGGTGATCACGAAGTCCTCGTCGACGCGTTGACGGGCGCGACTCGTGAGAAGGCGGCTGACCTGATGCAGCGAACGGTTGACGTCCACGATGAGCAGGTCGTTGCTCATCAGCCGGCTGACTGGCTTGCGAGCCAGCAGATCGGTTGCGAACGGTTTGAGCAGGGCTTCCGAAATGAGGCTGCGATGGACGATGCCCACCGGACGTCCGGTGCCATCCAAGACCGCAATGCTGTTGAGGCTGGCCTGCTGGCGGAAGATGTCGAGCAGTTCGGCGATGGGGCGTTCTGCGCCGATGGCAGGCTGGCGAATCAGCAGAGCGGCCAATGTGGCACCATCGTCTTCGAGGGCGTCGGGGTGAGCGGATGGCAAGTGGGCCGGTTCGCGCAGTGGCTGCTCCTGAGGGCGGCCGAGCAGGTAGCCCTGCACGAGATCGATACCCATGTCGGCGAGCACCCGCAGCTCGTCTTCCAGCTCGATGCCTTCGGCGATCACTTTGCTTCGGGAGGCTTCGGCGATTTTCAGGATCGAGTCGACGAACTCTCGCTTGACCCGGTCCTGGTGAATGCCGTCGATGAAATAGCGGTCGATCTTCACGTAGTCAGGACGCAGTTCCGACCACATCCGCAGGCTCGAGTAACCTGCTCCCAGATCGTCCAGAGCGATCGAGAAGCCCATTGTGCGGTAATGACGCAGGGCCGCGTCGAGCAGCTCGAAGTCTTCGGTGGGCGATTGCTCGGTTAGCTCGATCACCACGCGCTCCGGCTCTATGCCGTACTGGCCAAGCAGCTCCAGTGTCCTGCCTGGCCTGTGGTTCGGGTCTAACAGCGTTTCCGGCGAGGCGTTGAGAAACAGCTTTCCGTGCAGGTCGTGAGCAGTGAAACGACGGCAGGCACTCTGCCGGCAGGTCATTTCCAGATCATGCAGGCGCCCGGCGTGACGCGCGGTAGCGAGAAGATTGATGGGCGAGTGCAGAGGGCTGTCGGAGGGGCCGCGGCTCAATGCTTCGTAGCCCAGAATGCGTTGGCTGGAAAGCGAGACGATCGGCTGGAACAGCGTCGTGATGGTGCCTTGTGTGAGGATGCGTTCCAGCGTGCCCAACTGCTCGGTGACGGTCATGGAAATCTCGAAGACAAAGAAAAGGGCCACCGTGGTGGCCCTCGTATTTCAAGCTTCGACTATTGCAGTTTCATGACGGTGCTGGCGTTGTGCCTTTATGTCGCGCCCCTTCAATGCTTGGCCATCGCCGAGGCGAGGCCGAGATAGTCGATGAGGATACGGCCGCTTTCTGCCAGATACGCGTCCTTTTCTGGCTCGACACGTTCCGTGTCGGCGTGCGCAGCCGCTTCTTCCTCATCGGTTTCCAGCTTGGCTAGCGGCGCCTCGCCCTTCGCCTGACGCAGGGCATTCTCCAGTGCAAGCTGGCGGCGTTCGACTTCGGCCTGCTGGGCACGCCGCTTCTGCTCGTTGAGGCTGACACTCGTCTCGTTCATCAGCTCCTGGGTCAGCGCCAGGCGGTCGCGGGTGAAGACGAAATCAGGGTCGGCCTGTGTACGGGCGTCATGCCGCGCCTTGAGTTCGGTAAGGAAGGGTTTGAACGGATTCATTTCAGGATTGATCGCGGCGCGAATGCTATCCCATGGCAGCGCTTCGGGTAGCGAGCTTTCGCCGATCTCCTTGGTGTCGACATCGGCCGGATAGCTGATGTCCGGAATCACGCCCTGATGCTGGGTGCTCTGCCCGGATACCCGGTAGAACTTGGCCAGCGTGAGCTTGAGCTCGCCGTGGTTGAGCGGTTGAATCGTCTGCACGGTGCCCTTGCCAAAAGTCTGGCCACCCAGGATCAATGCGCGGTGGTAATCCTGCATGGCGCCAGCGAAAATCTCCGACGCTGAAGCGGACAGGCGATTGACCAGTACCGCCATCGGCCCTTTGTAATAGGCGCCCTCACTGTCATCGGCGAGTACGTCCACGCGGCCGTCGGCGTTGCGTACCAGTACCGTCGGTCCCTTGTCGATAAACAGTCCGGTCAGCTCGGTGGCTTCCTGCAGCGAGCCGCCACCGTTGTTGCGCAGGTCGATGATGACGCCGTCGACCTTTTCCTTTTCCAGCTCGCTGAGCAGCTTCTTCACGTCGCGGGTGGTGCTTTTGTAGTTCTGGTCGCCAGCGCGCAAGGCCTTGAAGTCCAGATAGAACGCCGGAACCTCGATCACACCGAGTTTGAAAGCCTGCCCTTCGTGCTCGAGATTGAGCACCGATTTCTTTGCGGCTTGTTCCTCGAGCTTAACCGCTTCACGGGTGATGGCTACGATCTTGCTCGTCTGGTCGCTGGGCGCGTTGCTCGCCGGGATCACCTCCAGGCGCACCACCGAGCCCTTGGGTCCGCGGATCAGCTTGACCACTTCGTCCAGCCGCCAGCCGATGACGTCGACCATTTCCTCGTCACCTTGGGCGACGCCAACGATCTTGTCCGCCGGTGCCAGCTGCTTGCTCTTCTCGGCAGGGCCGGCCGGGACCAGGCGCACCACCTTCACATATTCGCTATCGCTCTGCAGTACCGCGCCGATGCCTTCCAGCGACAGGCTCATGTTGATGTCGAAATTCTCCGCATTGTCCGGCGACAGGTATTGCGTATGCGGGTCGTACGATTGCGCGAAGGCATTGATATAGGTCTGGAAGACGTCCTCGCTACGCGTCTGCGAGAGGCGCGCGAGCTGATTGCGGTAGCGCTTGGTCAGCAGCTCCTGGATGTCCTTAGGCTCCTTGCCGGCGATCTTCAGACGTAGAACCTCATCCTTGACGCGCTTGCGCCAGAGGTCGTCGAGTTCTTTCGTGTCCTTCGCCCATGCCGCTTTTTCTCGATCCACCAGCAGGCTTTCGTCCTGAGTGAAATCGAAGCTGTCGACCCCCTTGTCCAGCAGGCTCAGCGCATAGTCCAGACGGCTCTGCAGGCGTTCGAGATGGCGCTTGTAGATGGTAAAGCCCGGCTCGAGATTGCCGCTCTTGAGCAGGTCGTCGAAGCGATCGCGCCATTGGCGGAACTCGTTCAGATCGGAGGCCAGGAAATAGCTGCGCGACGGATCGAGCATCTCGATGTAGCTGTCGAAAATCTTCTCGGAACGTGCGTCGTTCAGCGGAGGCTTGTTGTAGTGGTGACGCTTGAGCAGCTCGACGATGTTCAGACTGGCGATCACCTGATCACGATCGGGTTGCAGGTAGTCCCACTGCTGGCTGGCGTCGCTCGGCTTGGCCAGCGCCGCGGCGGCCTGGAGGCTGAACAGCAGGGCGGAAAGGGTGCAGAGCAACGTGCGTTTCATGGTATGGGGGCGACGTGAGGCTGAGGAATAACGCATATTAGGCCATCTGAGAGTAAGGCGCCGTGACGCATCCGTCCGGCGGTAGAAGACCCGGGCCCGATGGTTACAGGTGGTGCAATCAGCCAGCAGTAGCGTTGGGGCGGGACGTGGCAAGACTCACTATGGAGGCAGCATGAAGGCATTGCAAGGTATCGAGGGTGAACTGGAGTGGGTGCAGCGGCCGGCCCCGGCATGTGCCGAGGGGCAGGTACGTATCCGGGTGGCGGCCTCCGGCCTCAATCGGGCCGATCTGCTGCAGCGCGCCGGGCACTACCCGCCGCCGGCCGGTGTTACCGATATCCTTGGCCTGGAATGCGCCGGTGTCGTCAGCGAGGTTGGTGCAGGAAGTCACTGGAAGATCGGCGATCGCGTATGCACGTTGCTGGCCGGTGGTGGCATGGCCGAGGAGGTGGTCGTCGACGCACGACACGTGCTGCCCGTACCGCAAGGGCTGTCGCTGCACGAGGCAGCCGTGATTCCGGAGGTCTACGCGACCGCCTGGCTTAACCTGTTCCGCCTTGGCGCGCTGCAGCCGGGAGAAAAGGTGCTGCTGCACGCCGGAGCCAGTGGCGTTGGTTCAGCGGCAATCCAACTGTGCAAGGCGCTTGGCAATCCCTGCTGGGTCAGCGTCGGGTCGGCCGAGCGGCTGGCCTACTGCGAGTCGCTGGGTGCCGAGGGTGGCGTGCTGCGTGGCGAGGACCTGGGGGCGCTGCGCGACTTTGCTCCCTTCGACATGATTCTCGACCCGGTCGGGGCCAAGTACGCGCAAATGAACCTGCAACTGCTGGGGATGGATGGTCGCTGGGTGATCATCGGGCTGATGGGCGGGCGCAAAGCCGAGCTGGACCTGGCTGGCTTGCTCGCCAAGCGCATCCAGCTGATCGGCTCCACGCTGCGCAGTCGCGATGCCGACTACAAGGCCGGCCTGCTCGCGGAAATGCACGAGCGCGTCTGGCCACTGTTCGCCAGTGGGCAGCTCTCTTCGCGCCTGGAACGCTCGTTTCCGATCAGCGATGCGCAGGGCGCTTTCGAAGCGCTGGCGAGCAACACCGTCTCGGGCAAGGTCGTGCTGGTGATCGACGAATCGCTGGAATGATCACAAGGCGCCGGCCCGCTCTGCCGGCGCCCATTTCGCTACGGCAGTTCGCTGCTGCGATAGAAAGCGGTGAGCACCTTGACCAGATGGGCCAGGTCCTGGCTGCCGGCCAGTTCCCGGATCGAATGCATGGCGAAGGTCGGCAGGCCGATATCCACCGTGCGGACTCCGAGCTGGCTGGCGGTGATCGGGCCGATGGTCGAGCCGCAGCCCAGATCGCTGCGGGTCACGAAGCTCTGAACCGGCACCTCGTTTTCCAGGCATAGATGGCGGAAGAACCCGGCCGTCTCGCTGTTGGTGGCGTAACGCTGGTTGTTGTTGACCTTGATGACCGGCCCCGCGTTGAGTTTCGGCCCGTGATTGCCGTCGTGCTTGTCGGCGTAGTTGGGGTGTACGGCGTGTGCGTTGTCGGCCGAGATGAGCAGCGAGCGACTGATGCAACGGCTGAAGGCATCCGGCTCCGGGACGATCCGGCGCAAGACCTGTTCGAGGAAGGGGCCGTCGGCGCCACAATGCGAGCTTGAGCCGACTTCTTCGTGGTCGGTGCAGACCAGTACGCAGCTCTGTTCCGGGCCGCTGGCCAGCAGGGCCTGCAGGCCGGCGAAGCAGGAGAGCAGGTTGTCCAGGCGCGCTCCCGTGATGAAGTCGTGGTTCAGGCCAATCACGGCGGCCGGCTGGGTGTCGTAGAAGCTCAGCTCGTAATCGAGGACCACATCGGCCACCAGGCCGTGCTCGCGGCCCAGTTGTTCGGCCAGCAGGGCGCGGAAGTCCGGTGTTTCCTGGCTATAGACCTGCGCCAGGATCGGCGGCAGCTCATTCTGCGGATTGATCGCCCAGCCCTGATTCGCTTCGCGATTGAGGTGGATCGCCAGGTTCGGGATCACGGCGATCGGCTGGCGGAAGTCGATCAGCTGACTCTCGATGCGTCCGTCACGGCTGTAGGTCACGCGACCGGCCAGCGAAAGGTCGCGATCGAACCAGGGCGCCAGCAGGGCGCCTCCATAGACTTCCACGCCGAGCTGCCAGAAGCCGTTGCGCTGCAGGTCGGGTTGAGGCTTGACCCGTAGACAGGGGCTGTCGGTGTGCGCACCGACCAGACGCAGGCCGCCTTCGAGCAGTGTGCGGCTGCCGATCTGGAAGGCCACCAGCGACGAGTCGTTGCGCGTGACGTAGTAGCGCCCGCCGGGTTCGAGCTGCCAGGCATCGCGTTCGTCGAGGCGCTGGTAGCCTGCCGCCTGCAGGCGGTTGGCGAGGCTCGCGGTGGCATGGAAGGGGGTAGGGGACGCCCGCAGGAATTCGATCAGGCCTTGGTTGAAGGTGTCGTGCATGGTGGACTCCGGACTGCAATGCGCCGGAGTCTACCGTATCGGCCTGGATCGGCCGAGGTGTGCGTTCAGAACGGTGCCGGGCTCTCGAAGCGCAGGCGCTCGCCGGTGTGCGGATGGCTCAGGCAGAGCAGACTGGCGTGCAGGCACAAGCGGTCATGGGCGAGGAGAGCCGCTTCGTGGGCATAGAGTCGGTCGCCGAGCAGCGGGTGGCCGATCGACAGCATGTGTACGCGCAGCTGGTGCGAACGTCCGGTGATCGGTGTCAGCTCGACGCGGCTGTAGTGGCCGCAGCGCTGGAGCACGCGCCAGAACGTCAGGGCATGCTTGCCCAGTTCGTGGTCGACCACATGTCGCGGCTTGGTCGGCGGGTCGTAGCGCAGTGGAAGGTCGATGCTGCCGCTGTCGGCGCTGGGCTCGCCCCAGCAAAGGGCGGTGTAGGCCTTCTCCGTCTCGCGATCATGGAACTGCCGGGACAGCTCGCGATGGCTGTCCGCGTCACGCGCCAGGACGATCAGGCCGGAGGTCTCCCAATCCAGGCGGTGCACGATGCGCGCCTCGGGGTAGCCGTTTTCCTGCAGGCGGGTGACCAGGCAATCGCGGTTGTCCTCGGCGCGACCAGGTACCGAGAGCAGCAGGGTGGGCTTGTTGATCACCAGCAGGGCGGCGTCCTGATGGATGATCTCGATATTGCTCAGCGGCATGGTATTTCCACAAACGAATACGGCGACCCGTGGGCCGCCGTTTTTTATTGCCGGTGTTCAGAGCCTGTCCACGATTTCGCGGGCTAGACACCTGCGGGGCAAAAACAGGCGAGGAAGCGGAGTCTACTAAAGTAAATGAGCATTCCGAGCCTGTTTCTAACGCAGCAGGGCCAGATCGCGGATGGGCTCTCAGCGATCGGGCAGGGTGATGTTCAGTTCTAGGATCGAGCAACTGCCCTGGTCTTCGAGCGCTACCTGTACCTGATCGCTGTCGATGTTCACGTACTTGCGAATCACCTCGACCAGCTCCTTCTGCAGGGCCGGCAGATAATCGGGCTGGGTGCGCTGGCCACGTTCATGAGCGACGATGATCTGCAGGCGCTCTTTCGCGATCGCGGCTGGCGTTTCCTTCTTCTTGCGTTCACGAAAGAAGTCGAAGAGGTTCATTCTCGGCCTCCGAACAGTCGTTGCAGAAAGCCCGGCTTCTTCATGTCGAGGAAACGGTGCGGGACTTCCTTGCCGAGCAGGCGGTCGACGGCATCGCTGTAGGCCTGGCCGGCATCGCTCTGATCGTCGAGGATGACCGGGATGCCCTGGTTGGAGGCCTTGAGCACGGCTTGGGATTCGGGGATCACGCCGAGCAGGCGGATCGACAGGATTTCCTCGACATCCTCGACACCGAGCATCTCGCCCTTGTGCACGCGCTCGGGGTTGTAGCGGGTCAACAGCAGGTGTTCGCGGATCGGCTCCTGGCCGTTTTCCGCACGGCGCGACTTGCTGGCCAGCAGGCCCAGCATGCGGTCGGAGTCGCGCACCGAGGAGACTTCCGGGTTGGTCACCACGATGGCTTCGTCGGCGAAGTACATGGCCAGGTGTGCACCTTTTTCGATGCCGGCCGGCGAATCGCAGATCACGTATTCGAAGTTCTGGCTCAGCTCGTCGATGACCTTGCCCACGCCTTCGAGCGTCAGCGCGTCCTTGTCGCGGGTCTGGCTGGCGGCCAGCACGTAGAGATTCTCCAGGCGCTTGTCCTTGATCAACGCCTGGCCGAGGGTCGCATCGCCATTGATGACATTGACGAAGTCGTACACCACGCGGCGCTCGCAGCCCATGATCAGGTCGAGGTTGCGCAGACCAACGTCGAAATCGACCACGACGGTCTTGTGGCCACGCAGAGCGAGGCCGGTACCGATGGCGGCACTGGTAGTGGTTTTACCAACGCCACCCTTGCCGGAAGTGACTACGAGGATCTTGGCCAAGGTGATTCACCCTAAATATGAATAGTCGGGCCCGCCTGCCGATCGGCGCGGGATAGCCCGGTTTTTGGTGCGGAAAATTCGCGGCAGTATCCGTTAAAGGCGGGTGATGTTCAACACGTCGCCAGCGAGCCCGATCTTCACGGCTTCGGCCCATAAAGGCTCGCGCCGCAGGTCTTCGGCGACCTTGTAATGGCCGGCGATCGAGACCAGTTCGGCGGCCAGTTGCTGGCAGAAGATCCGGGCGTTGGTGTCGCCCTTGATGCCGGCCAGGGCACGGCCGCGAAGCGGACCGTAGACATGGATGTTGCCATCGGCGAGAAGTTCCGCGCCGGGGCTGACCGGGGCAATCACGATCAGGTCGCCGCCCTGGGCATAGACCTGCTGGCCGCCACGGATGGGCGTGGTCACGACGCGGCTCGGGCGGTACTGGGGTTCGCTCGGCTTGGTGGGTGTCTTGCTGTCCAGGTCGAGCTTGCGCTCGCGTGCGCCGGACGGCGGCAGCACCGGAATGTCGAGCACACCCGCCGCCTGTATATAGGCGGCCTGACCGGTCCGCACCGCAAGGGTCAGCAGGCCGTGCTTGCGGCAGAGCGCAACGAGGGCCTGCAGATCCACCTCCAGGCCGCCCTCCGGCAGCTTGTCCAGGCCGAGTACCAGAGGCGTGTTGTTGAAGAAGTCCGGTGCCTGTTCGACCTTGGCGGCAAGCTGCTGGTCGAGATTGTCCAGGTCGTTGCGTACCAGTTCGAGTACGGTGATGGCGAGCATGCTGCCCTTGAGCTGGAAAACGGGGGCTTGGGTATCAGGTTCGGCTTGGCTCATGGTCTGCCTGCTGCGGTAAATGGCGAGGACTTATAACGGGGCGCGCCGCCGCCTGCAAGCCGCCGGCCGGCTGGCGGACGGAACGCCATGCGTCGCGGGTCGGCCTGCACGTGGTTTGCCGCTAGAATGCGCGGTTTGTTCAGTTCGAGTGTGGTTATGGATCGTCCCCGTTTTCGCGCCTATTTCCTGCACCCGCGGTTCTGGTTGCTCTGGCTCGGGCTTGGCCTGTTGTGGCTATTGGTGCAGTTGCCTTACGCGGCGTTGCTGCGCCTGGGGCGCGTGCTCGGAGCACTGATGTACCGAGTGGCCGGGGCCCGTCGCCGCATCGCCCGGCGCAACCTCGAGCTGTGCTTCCCGGCGCTGGATGAGGCCGCGCGTGAGCGCTTGCTCAAGGACAACTTCGCTTCCACCGGCATCGCCTTCTTCGAGATGGCCATGAGCTGGTGGTGGCCGCGCGCGCGTCTTCAGCGCCTGGCCCACATCGAGGGCCTCGAACACCTGCAGGCCGCCCAGGCCGAGGGACGCGGCGTCATCCTCATGGCGCTGCATTTCACCACGCTGGAGATCGGCGCGGCGCTGCTGGGCCAGCGGCATACCATCGACGGCATGTACCGCGAGCACAAGAATCCGCTGTTCGACTACATCCAGCGTCGCGGCCGTGAACGGCACAACCTCGATGCGTCGGCCATCGAACGCGAAGACGTGCGCGGCATGCTGAAGGTGCTGCGTGCCGGCCGTGCGATCTGGTATGCGCCGGACCAGGACTACGGCCGCAAGCAGAGCCTGTTCGTGCCGCTGTTCGGCATCCCCGCCGCGACGGTCACCGCCACGACCAAGTTCGCCAGGCTCGGCCGCGCGCTGGTGCTGCCCTTCACTCAGGAACGCCTGGCCGATGGCTCCGGCTATCGCCTGGTGATCCATCCGCCGCTCGCGGATTTTCCGGGCGAGAGCGAGGAGGCCGACTGCCTGCGCATCAATCGTTGGGTCGAGCAGGTGGTAAGCGCAACGCCCGAGCAATACCTCTGGGCGCACCGTCGGTTCAAGACGCGCCCGGAAGGCGAGGCGAGCCTCTACCGCCGGGCCTGAGGCGTCACTCGGCGACTTGCAGCTCGCGGGCGCGGCTGTAGACGTAGCGAATCTGCTCGTATTCGAACGGTGAGTTCAGCTGGCCATAGCGAAAGCTGGTGGTGTAGCGCATGTCGACCAGGCGCAGTGCGGTGATGCCGAACTCGCCGCCGCTGGCCTGCGCATAGCTGAGGTAGTCGACCTGCCGCTCGAGGGAGAAATCGACTGCCAGCCCGGCGGCATCGCGCAGGTTCGACGGGCCCAGCGCCGGCAGGATCAGATAGGGACCGCGCGGCAATCCCCAGTGACCGAGCGTCTGGCCGAAGTCCTCGGGTTGGCGGACCAGCCCCATGCGGCTGGCCGGATCCCAGAGACCGCCGACGCCGAGGATGGTATTGAACAGCAGCCGCGCCGTGGCGTTCATCGCCCGCTTGCCCTTGAGCTGCAGGAGGCTGTTGGCCAGCGTCGGCACCTCGCCGAGGTTGCTGAAGAAGTTGCTCACACCGGTGCGTACGAAGCGCGGCGTGACGTACTGGTAGCCGCGCACCACCGGCAGCATCACCCACTGATCGAGCCGGTAGTTGAAGTGGTACATACGCCGGTTGAAGGATTCGAACGGATCGTAGATCGCCAGCGCCTGGAAGGTGGCACGCTCGAATTCACGCTGATCCAGCCCCGGGTTGAAGCGCAGCTCACGCAGCGGGTGAGTGAAGCCGTCGTCGTCCACCGTGCGCGGTTCGGCGTGCAGGGCGCCACTCAGCAGGGCTGCCAGCAGCAGCGATAGATACCTAGCCACGAATGAACTCCAGCATGTCTTTGGCATTGACTCGGTAACTGAGGTTGCCGCAGTGGCCGCCGCGCGGATACAGCATCAGCCGGTCGCCAAAGGTGCGGCGCAGAAACCCGATGTCGCCGGGGCCGAGAATGAGATCGTCGGCGTTGTGCATCACGGCGATCTTGCGGCTGCTGCGCAGATAGTCCTCGAGTGCGTAGAGACTGACCTGATCGATCAGTTGCGGCAGGCCGCCCCCGTCATATTGAGCGCGCCACATGGGAATCAGCTGCTCGGTGATGTAGCAGTCGAAGTTGCACTGCATCGCGCGGCGGAAGAACGGCTCCAGGCTGGTGCCTTCGTTGATCGGATAGTCGGGCGGAGTGATCAGGCCGCGTCGATTGATCAGATCGGAGGTAAAGGTGATGTCGGCCGCTGAAAGGCGAAATACCGAGCCGATCAGCATTGCCATCTGCTCGTCGGTCATGCGCTGCGGCGACTGCTGGAGGTCGTAGAGTAGCGCATCGCTCAGGTCGATATAGCCCTTCTGATGGTAATAGCGGGTGAGCTTCTCGAAGATCATCTCGTAGAAGGTGGTGTTGTCGTCGACGCCCTTGACCCGGGTCTGGACCAGTTTGTCCAGGTTGCTGATCGAGGTATAGAGGTTGACCGGCGGGTTGATCAGCAGCACGCGCTTGAAATTGAAGCTCTGACGCGTTTCGTCGAGCTCGCTGACAAAGGCGGCGTTGAGCGCCCCGAGGCTATAGCCGACCAGGTAGAAGTCGGTCACCGGCAGGTCGTGCTGCTGGGCACGCACGGCCTGCATGACGCGATAGAGGTCCTTCGCATCGTCGCGGCTGAGCCCGGGCGTGGCGTAGCGCGAGGCCGCGGCCATGAAGTCATAGCTGGTCGGCGAGGAGAGCTGAACGACGTGGAAGCCGGCCCCGTAGAAGAGCCGCTTGAGCGCTTCGGTCTTGCTGGCCGAGTAGCGCGCGCCGGTTCCCGAGATCACGAAGATCAGCGGTGCCGGGCCGTCCTGGCGGGCCAGGCGGTAACCCAGGCGCTTGACCGGCCAGAAATTGTCCGGCAGGGAAAACTCGCGCTCCGGGCGCAGCCGCAGGCTGTAGTCACGCTGGTCGATGTCGTCGTCCAGCGGTACCGAGGCGCGCAGTTCGAGAGGGGTGCTGGCAATCGTTGCCTCGAACGGGTTGTCCAGCGGAAAGCCGTATTCTTCGGCGCTGATATCCGTCGCATGGGCTGGTAGCGCCAGCAAGGTCAGCAGGGGAATCAGGCGCAGCAGCTGCAGCATGGTCGGTCTCCGACACGGCTCTTCAAATGGGCGAACCGTGAAGCCCCTGGTTCGACGAACGGAAGCGAACGCGCGATGGCTGATGATGTAAGACCAGCGCAGCGGCACTTTGTTAGCACGGCAGCGAGCATGCCGCAGCCCGCCGCGGCAAACCAGCATGCCTCCGCTTGCGCGCGACGTCGCGCCCGCTATGCTGTGCCGCCTCGCCGAGTGGAGCCCCGTGATGCGCCGCGTACCTGCCTTGCTGCCCGTTTCCCTGCTGCTGTGCCTGTGGCTCGCGGCGCTCTACTGGGCGCGCTTCGCCCTGATGGAGGAAGCCACCTGGCTCGAGCGCTGTCTGGCCCAGCCTGAACAGCTCACCTGCCAGGCGCGCGCGGCGCTTGGGCTGATCGTCCATTGGCACCTGCTCGCCTGGTTGGCATTGGCCGGTGCGCTGGTCGCCAGCCTCATTCGCCGGCCGCTGGGCAGCTGGCTGGCGATGTTTTCGCTGTTCTGCGGTGTGGCCGCGCTGGTGCTCTACAGCGCGAGCCTGGCCGCCTTCGCGGTGGTACTGGCCGGCTTGCGACTGGTGCGGCGTCAGGCGGCCGCGGACGATTGTTGCGCCCCGGCGCGGTGATGATCCGCCGCCCGACGAATGCCGCGCCACAGCGCCACGACCAGCAGCGCGGCAGTCCCTGCCCAGGCCAGCGCCTGCTGGTTGTCCAGCCCTTCCTGCAACAGTTGCGGTGCGATGCCGGCGGCGATCAGGGCGGCCAGCAGGCTTAGCTCGCGGCGCGCGGCGACGGCTGGGCGCAGGGTGTAGACCAGTCCCGGCAGCAGCAGCGCGGTACTCGGGAAGCTCCGGTAGCGGGCGTCGAACACCAGCGCCAGCATGGTCACCGCGCCAGCGAAACCTGCGGCCAGAAGCAGCCAGCCGGCGCGTGCCTCGATCCAGGCGAAGGCATGCCCGCGCCAGCCCCGTCGGCTGCCGGCAGCGAGCGCGGCGTGCAGCAGCACCAGCAGATTCAGGACGATCAATGCGCCAGCCCAGGCCGCCTCGCCAAGCGTGCGGCTGGTTACCAGCGCCAGTTCGGCGAATGCCATCGCCAGGGAGGCGCCAAGTGCCGCGAGGATGGGCAGGCTGACGGCTGCACGGCGGTCGCCCGGAATGCCGGCCGCCAGCAGGGCGAGCAGCCAGAGCGCAGCCGCGCCGGCTAGCCACAGCGGCCAGTGCGGCAGGTTGCTGACCGGCCCGACGAGGATGTGCTTGTCCTGTCGGTCAGCGTCGTAGAGCCCCCAAAAGCCGCCGACGGCCCCTTCGCTGATGCGCTTCCATGGCTGGTCGAAGGCCTCGATCAGGTTGTATCGCCAGCCATTGGCTTCGGCCAGCTGCACGAAGCCGCGAACGAACAGCGCCTGGTTGATGCGGCTTGGCACGGCGGTCTCGCGCTGGCGACCTTCGCTCGGCCAGCCGGTCTCGCCGATGAGAATATCCTTTGGTGCGAAGGCATTGCCGAACGTCCGGCGAACCTCGGCGACCTGTCGCAGTGCGTCCTCGATGCCGGTCGGTTCATCTTCCCAATAGGGCAGCAGGTGGATGGTCAGGAAATCCACCGCCGGCGCCACCTCAGGGTGACGCAGCCAGAACTCCCAGACGTCGGCGTAGGTGACCGGGACCGCAACGGCGGCCTTGACCTCTTCGATCAGCGCGACCAGCTGGCCGGCGGTAACTTCCTTGCGCAGCAGTGCCTCGTTGCCGACGATCACAGCATCCACCAGGTCGGCGTTGGCCTGCGTGGTGCGTATCAGTTGCTCGATCTCGCGGCGCGTGGCCTGTGGGTCACGGCTCACCCAGGCGCCCAGCAGCAGCCGCAGCCCGTGCTTGCGAGCCAGTTCGGGCACTGCCTCGAGCCCCTCCATCGAATAGGTTCGCACGCAGCTGAAGCGTTCGGCGAGCAGCGCCAGATCGGCGTCGATGCGCTCCGGGCGCAGCCGCAAGGGCTGGTCGAAGGGGGACTGATCCTTATCGAACGGACTGTAGGACGCGCACTGCAGCTTGCCGGCCCGGGTCAGATCCGGCAGCGGTACGGCTCGGCCCTGCTGGTACCAGAACAGCGCCATGGCGGACAGCGCCAGGACACTGGCAAGCAACAACGGCAGGAGTGGGCGACGGGCGGAAGCGTGCATTGCGAAGGCTCGTTGAGCGGGGCGCGCATCTTAGCCGAGCCTCAAACGGGCAGACAGGGGAGGGCGTTATCTCGATGGCGCCAGCGAGGCGCTTGAGTCCGTGACCCATGTCACGCCGTGGTTATCGGGCTGCATCTGCCATGCCGGTGCCGATGTATGGCCCGCTTCGTCACTTTTTCATGCACAGGATTCATGTTCGTGCGCCATGACAAAAGTCATGCCTGCTGGCACGGAAGGCCCGCGCACCGCGGCTTACAAGATATTTCAGGATGTTGGAGCGGCTCTGAAACGGCCGTTTCAGCGATATGCAGCCAGACTAAAGTCGGGTGGAAATCGCCTTTGCCGACCGTAAATTAGCCGCCTGGTCGCCATCGGGCGGCCTGTGATCGTGTGGAGACAATCCAATGAACAATGAAAATGTTTACCGGCAGATCCATGCCGACCCACGCTTCCAAGAGCTGGTTGCCAAGCGCGGCCGCTTCGCCTGGACGCTGGCCGTCATCATGCTCGCGTCGTACTTCGCCTTCATCCTGGTGATCGCTTTCGATCCCAAGCTGCTCGGCTCCCCCCTGAGCGCCGGTTCCGTGACCACCTGGGGCATCCCGGCCGGTCTGGGGCTGATCTTCCTGTCATTCGCGCTCACCGGCGTCTACGTACAGCGCGCCAACGGTGAGTTCGACCGCATGACTCAGGAAATCCTGAAAGAGGCCCAGAAATAAGATGATTGCCCGTTTTC
The DNA here is from genome assembly GCF_057738225.1 of Stutzerimonas sp. CXK-1. Classification (NCBI taxonomy): domain Bacteria; kingdom Pseudomonadati; phylum Pseudomonadota; class Gammaproteobacteria; order Pseudomonadales; family Pseudomonadaceae; genus Stutzerimonas; species Stutzerimonas sp. CXK-1. The sequence goes on from NZ_CM173217.1 coordinate 1,427,195, forward strand.
TGATCGCTGCCGCGCTGCTGGCAGCTTCTCCGGCGCTGTTTGCCGATGCCCTGACTGGCGACGTCCAGAAGCAGGCAACCAACTGGACCGCTATCAGCATGTTCGTGGTGTTCATCATCTTCACGATGGGCATCACTAAGTGGGCGGCCAAGCGCAACACCTCCACCTCCGATTACTACACCGCCGGCGGCAGCATCACCGGCTTCCAGAACGGCCTGGCGATCGCTGGCGACTTCATGTCGGCTGCATCCTTCCTCGGTATTTCCGCACTGGTGTTCACCAGCGGCTATGACGGCCTGATCTATTCGATCGGCTTCCTGGTCGGCTGGCCGGTGATCCTGTTCCTGATGGCCGAGCGCCTGCGCAACCTGGGCAAGTTCACCTTCTCCGACGTCGCGTCCTATCGCCTCGGCCAGACGCCGATCCGCGTGCTCTCGGCGTTCGGTTCGCTGATCGTCGTGGCCTTCTATCTGATCGCCCAGATGGTGGGTGCCGGCAAGCTGATCCAGCTGCTGTTCGGCCTCGATTACCTGGTCGCCGTGGTGATGGTCGGCGTGCTGATGGTCATGTACGTGATGTTCGGCGGCATGCTGGCGACCACCTGGGTACAGATCATCAAGGCCGTGCTGCTGCTCTCGGGCGCAACCTTCATGGCGGTGATGGTGATGTACAACGTCGGCTTCGACTTCAGCCGTCTGTTTGCCGAGGCCGTCGCGCTGCACCCGAACAAGCAGGCGATCATGAGCCCCGGCGGTCTGGTTTCCGACCCGATCTCGGCAATCTCCCTGGGCCTGGCGCTGATGTTCGGCACCGCTGGTCTGCCGCACATCCTGATGCGCTTCTTCACCGTGGGTGACGCCAAGGAAGCCCGCAAGAGCGTGTTCTACGCCACCGGCTTCATCGGCTACTTCTACATCCTGACCTTCATCATCGGCTTCGGCGCGATCCTGCTGGTGATGACCAATCCGGAGTTCAAGGACGCCACCGGCGCCATCGTCGGCGGCAGCAACATGGTCGCAATCCACCTGGCCAAGGCCGTGGGCGGCAACTTCTTCCTCGGCTTCATTTCCGCCGTGGCCTTTGCCACCATCCTGGCCGTGGTTGCCGGGCTGGCGCTGGCCGGCGCTTCGGCGGTTGCGCACGACCTCTATGCCTGCGTGATCAAGAAGGGCAAGGCGCGCGAGGAAGACGAGATGAAGGTCACCAAGCGCACCACCCTGGCGCTGGGTGTGGTCGCCATCCTGCTCGGCATCGCCTTCGAGAAGCAGAACATCGCCTTCATGGTGGGCCTGGCGTTCTCCGTGGCAGCCAGCTGCAACTTCCCGATCCTGTTCCTTTCCATGTACTGGAAGAACCTGACCACCCGCGGCGCCCTGCTCGGCGGCGCGATGGGTCTGATCACCGCGCTGCTGCTGACCATCCTCAGCCCGACCGTATGGGTCGACGTACTGCACTTCGAGCAGGCGATCTTCCCGTACAAGTACCCGGCGCTGTTCGCGATGATCGCGTCGTTCGCGGGCCTGTGGTTCTTCTCGGTTACCGACAAGTCCAAGGCGGCAGAGGAAGAGCGTGCTCGCTTCTTCCCGCAGTTCGTGCGTTCGCAGACCGGTCTGGGCGCGACGGGTGCAGTTGCACACTGACCGCAGCGGTAATGAAAAAGGCAGCCTTCGGGCTGCCTTTTTTCGTTCTGCGGCAGGGGTGACGGCACGGTTTGCCAGGGGCATTCATCGCCCTGATGGTCGACGGCCGCCCACTGCACTTTCGCTAGACTCCGGCCCACCGCGAGCAAACAACAAGAAGGCAGCGAACGATGCAGAACCGCATGATGATTACGGGCGCAGGCTCGGGACTGGGACGCGAGATCGCCCTGCGCTGGGCGCGTGAAGGCTGGCGCCTGGCACTCTCGGACGTCAACGAGGCAGGACTTGCCGAGACCCTGGCAATGGTGCGCGATGCCGGTGGGGACGGCTTTACCCAGCGCTGCGACGTGCGTGATTACAGCCAGCTCATCGCCCTGGCCCAGGCCTGCGAGGAAAAGCTCGGCGGCATCGATGTAGTGGTCAACAACGCCGGCGTTGCCTCGGGCGGGTTCTTCGAGGAGCTATCGCTCGAAGACTGGGAGTGGCAGATCGCGATCAACCTGATGGGTGTGGTCAAGGGCTGCAAGGCCTTTCTGCCGCTGCTGCAGCGCAGCAAGGGGCGCCTGATCAACATCGCTTCGATGGCCGCGCTGATGCAGGCTCCGGCAATGAGCAACTACAACGTCGCCAAGGCCGGTGTGGTCGCGCTCTCCGAAAGTCTGCTGGTCGAGCTGCGGCAGCAGGAGGTGGCGGTGCATGTGGTATGCCCGTCGTTCTTCCAGACCAACCTGCTCGACTCGTTCCGCGGCCCGACGCCGAACATGAAGGAACAGGTGGCCAAGCTGCTGGCCGGCTCGCCGATCACCGCGGCCGACATCGCCGAGTACATCTACCAGGAGATCGCCAAGGGAACCTTCATGATTCTGCCGCACGAAGAAGGACGCATGGCCTGGAAGCTCAAGCAGCAGAACCCGCAGGCCATCTACGAGGAAATGGCGCTGCTGGCCGAGAAGAAGCGCAGCAAGGGAAAAACCTGATCGAGCGGTCGGGAATGCTTGCCGCTTGGCGCGCCCGGGGGTAGGGTTGCCTGCCCCGGCTTGAGCAGGCATGCAAATCGTGAGCAAACCTTCCCGCGCCGTGTTGATGTTGGCTCTGGTACTGGCCGCCATCAACCTTCGCCCTGGCATCACTTCCTTCGCCCCACTGATCGAACGCATTGCCGCCGAGCTCGGGCTCGGTCGCGGCGTGGTCAGCCTGACGACCGCATTGCCGGTGCTGCTGATGGGCCTGCTGGCCCCGCTGGCGCCGCGTCTGGCGGTGCGCTGGGGGCTGGAGCGGGCCATCGCCCTGTGCATGCTGCTCATCGCCGCCGCACTGATCCTGCGCCTCTTAGCCGAACAACCGGTCGTGCTGATCGGCAGCGCGGCCGTCGTCGGTACCGGCATCGCCATCGCCGGTCCGCTGCTGTCGGGCTACATCAAGCGTCACTTCCTCGAACGGATCGGGCAGACGGCCGCCTGGTATTCGCTGAGCATGGCCATTGGCGGCACCCTCGGCGTGGTACTGACTGCGCCGGTCACTCAGCTGCTCGGCGAACGCTGGACGCTCGGGCTGGCCTTCTGGGCGCTGCCCGCGTTGCTGGCGCTGCTGCTCTGGATGCGCTTGCCCAGCCGCGCCGAGCCCGGCACCGAGCAGCGCGCCGGGCTGCCCTGGCACGAGCCGCGTGCCTGGCTGGTGAGCGTCTACTTCGCGCTGCAGGCGGGGCTCTTCTATGCCTTGGCGACCTGGCTGGTGGCGCGTTATCACGAGGCCGGCTTCAGCCTGTTGCAAAGCAATGCCTTCTTCAGCGGCTTCATGCTGATCGGCCTGCCCAGCGCCTTCGCCATGCCCTGGCTGGCACAGCGCTTCGGGCGCCGGCATCTGCTGATGGCCGGGTGCGGCGTGCTGGCCACGGCCTGCCTGGCGGCAATCGCCTTGCGTCCCGGCTGGCAGCCGCTCGTAGTGTGCATGCTGCTCGGAGTGGCGCTCAACGGCACCTTCTCGCTGGCGCTGGTACTGCCAATGTACGAGGCCGGCTCGCCGCTGGCGGTCAGTCGGCTGACCGCGATGATGCTGTGCACCGGCTACAGCCTGGCCTGTCTGTCTCCGGTGCTCAGCGGCCTCGGGCGTGATCTGGCGGGAGATTACCGCACACCCTTTCTGGTGCTGGCGGCGATGGCCGCCTGCATGAGTGTGCTGGCGCTGCGCCTGCGTGCACGGCACTAGCGCGGGGCAGAGCTGTGGCCTGCTTCATATCCCGCCTCAGTCCGGATGACCGCCGCCTCGCGCTGTGCTAGAAAGCTGGCCGTTCCCGCCCAGGCCTGATCGGAGTTGTCGCTTGGAGTCCGAATCCATCGTATACGGCTGCATCCGCGATTGGCCGGCTGCCGACCCCGACGAGTGCCGCCGTCGCCGTGAGTGCAACCGAGTCGCGCTGGAGGCCCTGCCGCGCGGCGAAGCCTGGCCGTTTCTTGGCCGCGAGATGTTTTCCTTCTGCCGCCAGGCGGAGCAGGGCCTTTACCAGACGCAGATCATCCACTTCGGCGCCAGCTATCCGGCCATCGAATACGAGTGGTCGCTCTGGGTGGAGCGCTTCGAGCAACTGTTGCGCCGCCTGTACTGGAGCAGTGCCGTGGTGCACCTGGAAACCGAGCTGAACGGCTCGCACACCTTTCGTTGGGAGACCGACAGCGGCTGCCACAGCCCGGAGCACAGCGATATGCGCCTGCGCTGCGCCTGGGAGCGCGAGAGCGCCCTGCTGGGCTGAGCGCGCTCAGTCCTCCAGCCAGGCCTTGGGCACGTCGCGCTTGAGCGCCAGCTGACATTGCTGGCTGTCCGGGTCGAACACGATTACCGCCTCGCCCTTGTCCAGCGCCCGGCGCACCCGGGCCACGCGCGTGTCCAGCGGCGTCTCGTCGCCGTTGTCGGTGCCCTCGCGGGTGACGAAATCCTCGATCAGACGGGTCAGGGTGTCGGCTTCGAGCAGGTCATGGGGAATCAGCATCGGTCGTCGGGTCACTCGCTGAGCGCTGTATGCAGGTGGCGCTCTAGACAGGCATAGAGCTCGTCGGCGACCACCGGTTTGGCCAGGAAGCCGTCCATGCCGGCAGCGCGCGCCCGCGCTCGCTGCTCGTCCAGCGAATGCGCGGTCACGGCGAGGATGGGGACCCGCGGCCAGCCCTGTTCGGCTTCCAGCGCGCGAATCTGCCGGCTGGCCTCGTAGCCGTCAAGCTCGGGCATTTCGCAGTCCATGAGAATCAGCTGAACGGCACCGGGGTCGCGTCGGTACAGCTGTACGGTGGCCGCGCCGTTCTCGGCCAGCTTCACCTGGTAGCCGCGCTTCTTCAGCAGCCCGCGAAGCACCATCTGGTTCACCGGGTTGTCCTCGGCAATGAGTACTGCGGGCGTCGTGCCGGTTTCGGCGCCGGCTTGCGTGTGGTCGGCCGGCCCGGGAGGCGCCTCGTACAGGCCCTGCAGGGCCTCACGCAGCGGGCCGCTCTGCAGCGGCAGTGGTACGCAGGCCAGGCGCAGATGGTTGGAGCTCGGTGCCTGCCGGTGCAATGGCGAGAACAGCAGCAGCACCGGCTGCAGCCTGGGCAACTGGGCTTCCAGGCGCTTCACCCACTCGCTGGGCGTGCCCGGCCAGGGCTCAAGCAGAACCAGCAGCGGCGGGACGGGATAGTCGTCAAGGTAGTCGACCAGGCGCTCGGGCTCGTGGCAGCGCTCGGTGCGCATGCCCCAGCGTCGCAACAGGTGGCTCAGCGAGTCGAGGCCCTGGTTGTCCAGCGAGGCCAGCAAGGCGGGCTGGCCAGCCAGCAACGGGCGTAGCGGGTCGTTGTCGTCGGCGGCGCTGCGCAGCGGGATGTCGAAGCTGAAACGGCTGCCCTGGCCCGGGGCGCTCTGCACCCGGATCTGCCCCTGCATCATTTCAACCAGCTCCTTGCTGATGGCGAGCCCGAGGCCGCTGCCACCGTAGCGGCGGGTGGTACTCGAGTCGCCTTGCGAAAACGACTCGAATAGCGTGGCCAGGACTTGCGCGCGCATGCCGATACCGCTGTCGCTGACGCAGAAATGCAGGCGCGTCTGGCCTTCGGTGGTCTGGATGCAGGCGACATCCAGGCGTACATAGCCCTGCTCGGTAAATTTCAGCGCATTGCTCAGCAGGTTCATCAGCACTTGCTTGAGCCGAGTCGGATCGCCACGCACGCGGCGCGGCACCTGGGCCTGCAGCCCGACGTGCAGGCTCAGTTGCTTCTTCAATGCCTGCGCGGCGAACAGGCTGATGGTTTCGGAGATCAGCGCCTCGAGATCGAATTCGATGTCTTCGAGGCTGAGCTTGCCCGAGCCGATGCGGGCATAGTCGAGGATGTCGTTGATCACCTTCATCAGCGAGTTGCCCGAGCTGGTGATGGTGTCGAGGTAGAACCGCTGGCTGCGGTCGAGCTCGGTTTCGCGCAGCAGCTGCAGCATGCCCAGCACCCCATTGAGCGGTGTGCGGATCTCGTGGCTCATCTTGGCCAGGAAGCGGCCCTTGGCCTCGCTTTCGCTGTGGGCCTGTTCGGCCGCCTGCCGCGAGCGGAAGCCTTCCTCCTTCAGGCGGTTGATGCGATCGGCGAGGCCAAGCGACAGGGTGATCAGTTCGAAGGTCACGCTGGTCTTGACCACCGCCGGGCCGTACAGGCCGAACAGCTCGAAGCCGAGCGAGCCGGCGGTGACGATGACGAAGGAAGCCAGCAGCACGCCCCAGGCCAGCGTGTAGTACAGCCCGTAACGCACGCCATGGCGCCAGACGAAGGCGCCGGTGGCCAGTAGCCCGACGGAGGTCACGATGACCGTGACGCTTGCCTGCACGCTCCAGGTCTGCAAGGGCAACAGCGGCCCGGAGATCAGCGCCAGCAGCGCAAGCAGCAGGGCGACGCGCAGTGCGCCGTCGAGCCGAGGGAAGTGCTCGCGGGTATGCAGGAAGTGACGGCTGAACTGGATCGCCACGAGGCAGTGGCTGAACATCAGCGCATAGATGGCCGTGGCTACAAGGGCGCTGTGCTCGGGCAGCCAGCGGGCGAGCAGGCCGTCGAAGGCCAGCGCGAACAGGCCGACGTTCAGGTTGTAGATCAGATACCAGAAATAGGCCGGCTCGCGCAGTGAGACGAAGAGAAACAGGTTGTAGCAGAACATCGCGAACAGCACGCCGTAGAAGGCGCCGCTGACTCCGGCGGCGTACTCCTGGGCGCTGGCGCTGGCGCTGGTGCTGGAAAAGTACAGCGGTACGTAGAGGGTGCTGCTGGTCTTGATGCGCAGCACCAGCGTGCTGGTGCCGGGGGGCAATTCGGTGGGGAACCAGAAGCTGCTGACCTTGACCGGGCGCTGCGAGAAGGGCATTTCGTCGCCGGAGAGCTGGCGGCTCAGACGGCCATCGGGAGTCCGGACAAAGAGTTCGATGCGGTCGAGCAGGCCGTAGTCGATCTCGAGAAAGCCTTGCAGCGACTGCGCCAACTGGTTGTCGAGCGATAGCCGCAGCCACCAGGTCGAATCGTTCTTGCCGCGGTTGAGGTGCGTGCCCTGAACCTGATGGAAGTGCCGGTCGGGCAGCCCGAGCACGTCGTCGACGGTCAGCGAGCCCTGTGGGTCTTCCAGGTACTGCACCGCCGGGCCGAGGTTCTGTCGGAAGTCCGGGGAGTCGACTTCGATCGGCGATAGCGCCCAGGCCCTGGCGGACAGGCAGAGGACGAGCAGGGTCATCAGGCAGAGACGCGCCAACATGATCGATTCCGTGAGGCTGGCTGGGCGATGGTGCCAACGGTGCGAGCGCGCAAAAAAGGCTGCCGTTTGGCGTCAATGCCCAGGCAGCCCGGAAAACATCCGCTGACGGGGCGCTACTGTGCCCAGACCTGCCGCTTGCGGCAACCCTTGAGTGATCGAAGCCGGTGCTTTGTCACGCCGGTTTCAGCCTCGGTCCGCCTGCCGACCGAGCAGCGAGTCCACCGGCGGGACACGGGTTTCGCTCTCCATCTGCGCATCGTGCTCCAGTTGATGGCTGAAGCGATCCAGGGAGTCCTGTGCCTGGTGGGCGTCGCTGGCGAACACCGGTTGGCTCAGCATGTAGCCGGCAAGCAGGCGCGCCATGGCAGCCAGGCTGTCGATGTGCGTGCGCTCGTAGCCATGGGTGGCGTCGCAGCCAAAGGCGAGCAGGGCGGTGCGGATGTCGTGGCCCGCCTCGATCGCCGACTGTGCGTCGCTGTGGTAGTAGCGGAACAGGTCCCGGCGCACCGGGATCTCGTTCTCGGTCGCCAGCTTCAGCAGGTGCCGCGACAGGTGATAGTCATAGGGGCCGCCGGAATCCTGCATCGCCACGGTCACGGCGTGCTCGCTCGATGCCTGCCCCTTGGCCGCCGGCGCGATGTCGATGCCGACGAATTCGCTGACGTCCCAGGGCAGGGCACCGGCGGCGCCGGAGCCGGTTTCCTCGGTGATGGTGAACAGCGGATGGATGTCGATCGGCGGCTCGCGGCCGCTGTCGACCACGGCCTTGAGCGCCGCCAGCAGGGCGGCGACGCCGGCCTTGTCGTCCAGGTGGCGGGCGCTGATGTAACCGTTCTCGGTGAATTCCGGCAGCGGGTCGAAGGCGACGAAGTCACCGACATTGACGCCAAGCGCTTCGGTCTCGGCGCGGCTGTAGGTGTAGGCATCCAGGCGCAGTTCGACGTGGTCCCAGCTGATCGGTGCGTCATCCACGGCGGTATTGAAGGCGTGGCCGGAGGCAAGCAGTGGCAACACGCTGCCCCTTATCACGCCGGTATCGGTGAACACGCTGACCCGGCTGCCTTCGGCGAAACGACTGGACCAGCAGCCCACCGGGGCCAGCCCCAGCCGGCCGCTGTCGTGAATTTCCCGGACGATCGCGCCAATGGTGTCGAGGTGCGCCGCGACGGCACGGTCCGGGCTGTAGCGCCGGCCCTTGAGCGTCGCGCGGATGGTGCCGCGACGGGTCAGCTCGAAGGGAATGTTCAGCTCCTTCAGCCGCTCGGCGACGTAGCGCACGATGGTGTCGGTGAAGCCGGTCGGGCTGGGAATGGCGAGCATTTCCAGAAGGATGCGTTGCAGATAGTTGAGATCGGGTTCAGGTAGCGTTGCATGCATTGGCTTGAACTCCATTGCGGCACCGAGCCGCGTGCTTGCAAGGGAATGGAAGCGCGCCGGCCGTGCTTCGCGCGGCCGGTCGACAGAGAGGCCTGCTCGCCGCTCAGTGCGTGTTGTGGCTGAGCGGGAACAGCAGGTCGATGAAGCGCTCGGCCGTCGGTTGCGGCTCATGGTTGGCAAGGCCAACGCGCTCGTTGGCCTCGATGAAGACGTAGTCCGGGCGATCGGCGGCCTCGACCAGAAGGTCCAGGCCGACCACGGGAATGTCCAACGCCCGCGCCGCGCGTACCGCCGCGTCGGCGAGCTCCGGATGCAGCTGCTCGGTGACGTCTTCCAGGGTGCCTCCGGTATGCAGGTTGGCGGTGCGCCGTACGGCCAGCTGCCGGCCTTGCTCCAGCACGCTGTCGACATCGAGCCCGGCTTCCTGCAGGCAGCGGTGGGTTTCGTCATCCAGCGGAATCCGGCTTTCGCCGCCGGTAGCCGCCTGGCGCCGCCGGCTCTGCGCTTCGATCAGCGCGCCGATGGTGTTGCGGCCGTCGCCGATGACCTGGGCGGGACGACGAATCGCGGCGGCGACCACCTCGTAGCCGATCACCACGATGCGCAGGTCGAGGCCTGGGTGGTAGCTCTCCAGCAGCACCCGGCCGTCGAACTGCCGGGCGCGCTCGACGGCGTGCTCCAGCGCCTCGGCGTCGCGCAGGTCGACCGCCACCCCCTGGCCCTGCTCGCCGTTCACCGGCTTGACCACCACGCTGCCATGCTCGGCGAGAAACGCGGCGTTGTCCTGCGCGCTGGCTGCAAGCTGCTGAGCGGGTAGGCGAATACCGGCGCGGGCGAGCGTGCGGTGGGTCAGTTGCTTGTCCTGGCACAGCGTCATGCTGACCGCCGAGGTCAGGTCCGACAGTGACTCGCGGCAGCGTACGCGGCGGCCCCCCTGGGTCAGGGTGAACAACCCGGCCTCGGCGTCATCGATGGCGATCTCGATGCCGCGCCGACGCGCTTCGTCGACAATGATCCTGGCGTAGGGGTTGAGCTCCGCTTCGGGCCCCGGGCCGAGGAACAGCGGCTGGTTGAAGCTGTTCTTGCGTTTGACGGTGAAGGTCGGCAGGTCACGGAAACCGAGCTTGGCGTACAGGGCCTTGGCCTGGCTGTTGTCGTGCAGCACGGAGAGGTCGAGGTAGGCCAGCCCGCGGCCCATGTAATGCTCGATGAGATGCCGAACCAGCGCTTCGCCGACACCCGGGCGCGGGCAGCTGGGCGATACCGCGAGGCACCACAGGCTCGAGCCGAGCTCAGGATCGTTGAAGGCCTTGTGATGGTTCAGGCCCATGACACTACCGAGGATCTGCCCGGAACTCTCGTCTTCGGCCAGCCAGTAGACGGGCCCGCCTTCCTCGCGTGGGGTGCAGCGCCCCGGCTCGACGGGCATCATGCCGCGGCTCTGGTACAGCGCATTGACGGCCTGCCAGTCCGCCTCGTTCTGCACGCGGCGCACGCAGAAACCCCGTACACCTTTTTGCGCCGGGCGGTAATCGGTGAACCAGATGCGCAGCGTGTCCGACGGGTCGAGAAACAGCTGCTGCGGCGCATGCGCCAGCACCTGGTGTGGCGCCGCCACATAGAGGGCAATGTCGCGCTCGCCGGGCTTCTCGTTGAGCAGGTCGGTGGCGAGCTCGGCCGGGTCCGGGTAGGTGTGGCCGATGAGAATGCGACCCCAGCCGCAATGCACGCTGACCGGGGCGCCCGGTTCCTCACGGCCGTCTTCGGCCAGCCGCTGCTGCAGACGCTGGTAGGACGGCGTCTGGCCGCGCAGCAGGCGCTGTCCGTAGGCTTGAGACTTCTGCATGGTGCGTTTCCTTGAAGGTGGCTCAGGCTGCGCCGACGCCGGGCTTCCGCTAGGGAGCCGCGGCTGGCGCGCGCGAGCCTGTGCTTAGAGGCCTTGTTCGCTCAACCATAGGTTGACCGCTGCCAGCTGCCAGAGTTTTGAGCCGCGCAGCGGGGTCAGCTGGCCATCCGGATCGGCGAGCAGTCGCTCGATGGCGTCGGTCTGGTAGAGGCCGCGATCCTGGCTCGGGTCGAGCAGCAACTGACGAACCCAGTCGAGCGTGTCCCCTTGCAGATGCTTGAGGCCGGGCACCGGAAAATAGCCTTTCGGACGGTCGATGACTTCGGCCGGGATGACCTGGCGCGCGGCTTCCTTGAGCACGTACTTGCCGCCCTCGGGCAGCTTGTAGCGTGCCGGAATGCGGGCCGAAAGCTCGGCCACGCGGTAATCGAGAAACGGGGTGCGCGCCTCCAGGCCCCAGGCCATGGTCATGTTGTCGACGCGCTTGACCGGGTCGTCGACCAGCATCACGGTGCTGTCGATGCGCAGCGCCTTGTCCACTGCGGCGTCCGCACCGGGCTGGGCAAAGTGCTGGCGAACGAAATCGCCGGAGAAGTCGCCTTTGTGCCAGCGTGCCTGCATGAGCGCCTGGTACTCCTCGTAGTCGCGGTCGCGGAAGGCCTTCAGGTAGGCGGCGGCCGGATCGCTGGCGCCATCGACCTGCGGATACCAGTGGTAACCGGCGAACAGCTCGTCGGCGCCCTGGCCGCTCTGCACCACCTTGCAATGCCTGGACACTTCGCGTGCCAGCAGATAGAAGGCGATGCAGTCGTGGCTGACCATCGGCTCGCTCATCGCACGAAAGGCCGCGGGCAACTGCTCGAGAATCTCGCGTTCGCGGATGCGCAGCTGGTGATGGCGCGTCTGGAAGTGCCGCGCGACGAGGTCCGAGTACTTGAACTCGTCGCCGCGTTCGCCGCCGGCATCCTCGAAGCCGATAGAGAAGGTCAGCAGGTTCTCGCCGACCCCTGCCTCACGCAGCAGGCCCACCAGCAGGCTCGAATCCACCCCGCCGGAGAGCAGCACGCCGACATCCACCGCTGCGCGCTGGCGGATCGCCACGGCTTCGCGCAGCGTGTCGAGGGTCTTCTGTTGCCAGTCCTCGAAGCTGTAATCCTGCTCGCTCTCGTCCGCACCGAAACGCAATTCCCACCAGCGCTGGGTGGTCACGGTGCCCTGGCTGTCGATGCGCATCCAGCTCGCTGGCGGCATTTTCTCGATGCCGGCGATGAGCGTGTCCGGCGCCGGAACCACGGCGTGAAAGCTCATGTAGTGATTGAGCGCGACCGGGTTCAGCTCGCCGGTGATATCGCCGCCCTGCAGCAGCGCAGGCAGGCTCGAGGCGAACCGCAGGCGCTTGCCGGTACGCGACAGATACAGGGGTTTGATACCGAGGCGATCGCGGGCGATGAACAGCTGGCCGCTGTCGCGCTCCCAGATGGCAAAGGCGAACATGCCATTCAGGCGGGGCAGCAGCGCCTCGCGCCAGGCGTGATAGCCCTTGAGCAGGACTTCGGTGTCGCCCTCGGAAAAGAAGCGATAGCCAAGCCCTTCGAGCTCGGCACGCAGTTCCGGGTAGTTGTAGATAGCGCCATTGAAGACCATCGCCAGGCCGAGCGTCGGGTCGATCATCGGCTGCCCCGAGGCTTCGCACAGATCCATGATCTTCAGCCGGCGGTGGCCGAGGGCGAGCGGGCCCTGGCTATGGAACCCGCAGGCGTCCGGGCCGCGAGCCGTGAGGTGTTGGGTGATTCGTTCAACCGCTGCCAGATCGGCCGGTTGGTTATCGAAGCGAAGTTCTCCAGCTATGCCACACATAAGTTCCTTACCGGTTGTGCCGTTGGGGAGTCTGACTGGCGCGTCGCACGGTTGGTTCAGCCCTGGGCAGGCTGCGCTCGTATGAACCATCGAGCGGGCGACGGGCCGCCACGTCTTTTACACCAAAGCAAATAAATGCTTTGATGTCAAAGTTATAACTCAATGAGTTCTCTAATTGTGAGTGAAGGAAAGCTTTCGAGTGAAACTGATATCGCGGGTGGGGGCATCTTCGACCTGAGCCTGTTCCAGGCCCTGCGGCGCTTGCAGCAGGACGCCGAAGTGCACGCCAAACGCCTGGCGCGTTTCGGCGGGCTGACGCCCGTGCAGCTGATGATCCTGCAGGTGCTGGCCGGCGAGGGGCAGCAGACGGCCAGCGCACTCAGCCGGCGGGTCAGCCTGACGGCGGCCACGCTGTCCGGTGTGCTGGATCGACTCGAAGAGGGCGGCCTGCTGCGCCGCCATCGCGATGAGTCCGATCGGCGCCGCCAGTGGTTGCTGCTGACGGACGAGGGGCGCGCGCTGCTGCAGGAAGCGCCGCCGCTGCTGCCGCCCGAGTTCCGTGCGCGCTTTGCCGCGCTGCCGGACTGGGAACGGCATGCGATCACCGCGGCGCTGCTGCGCGCGGCCAGCCTCTGCGGCGAAGTCGGCTGAGCGCTACTGGCGGAAGCCGTCGACGATGTACTCGGCCAGTGCCTCGGTTACCGGCGACTGGGTCTGTGCGTTGCGCAGTAGCACGATGCTCGACAGCGGCAGCGGCGGCAGCCCTTCGGCCTCGCCGAGGATGCGCAGGTCGGTCGGAATCAGGCTCTGCAGCTGAGCGGTAACTGCCAGGCCGGCGCCGACCAGCGCCATGATCGCCGACAGGCTCGGGCTGGTGTAGGCGATGCGGTAGTCGATTTCTGCCGCCTCCAGCGCGTTGCACACCCAGGCACGGCAGAAACAGCCACTGTTGAACATTGCCAGCGGTATCGGCCGTTGCTGATGCAGGTCGAAGCCGGCCGCTTCGGCCCAGACGAAGCGCTCCTGGCGCAGCAGCTGACCGATCTCGGTGCCCGGTTCGCGGGTGACGATGGTCAGGTCCAGATCCTTGCGCCCCAGCAGTTGCCCGGACGGTTCGCAATGCACCTCCACCTGGACCAGCGGATAGGCCTGGGCGAAGCGCGCCAGGATGCCGGGCAGGAAGCGCATCACGTAATCGTCGGGCGTGCCGATGCGCACCGCGCCGACCATGTGCGGCTGGCGCAGGGTGGTGATCACCTCGCCGTGCAGCTTGAGAATGCGCCTGGCGTAGCCGAGCAGCACCTGGCCCTCGGCGGTGAGCCTTACCTGCCGGCCACTGCGCTCGAACAGCGGGCGCTGCAGCACGTCTTCCTCGAGTCGCTTCATCTGCATGCTGACCGCCGACTGGGTGCGGTTGACCGCTTCGGCGGCACGGGTGAAACCGCCGTGGTCGGCGATGGCGACAAAGCTGCGCAACAGCTCCGTGTCGATGCTGGGGTAGTGGGCCATGGATCAATCTCGCAGATGGCTGGCATCAGAAGTATTCGTTGGATTGATCGTAGCCGGGTGGCGACACTTTCGCCATCCAGAGGAGGACATACGATGAACCGGCAACGAATCCCACTGCATCACCCGCTGCGTTGGTTCGATGAATGGCGGCTGCCGCCGCTCTCGGCAAGGCGGCTGCTGGCGCGCCTGCGGCGCTGGCACCGGCTGGCGCGCCAACGTCGCCAGCTGGCGGCGCTGGACGAGCATGCGCTGAAGGATCTGGGGCTGAGCCGCGCCGACGTCGAGGCAGAGATCAGCCGGCCATTCTGGGACGATCCTCAGGACCGCGGCTGATCAGTGCCCCAGCAGCAGCTTCTGCACCCCCAGCGAAAGGCTGACGGTGACCAGCATCAGCGCGAACAGTCGCTGCAGCAGGGTGCCGCTGAGGTACTGCGCCAGGCGGTTGCCGGTGAGTACGCCACAGGCGCCACCGCCGGCCAGGCCGGCGAGCAGGGCCAATGGCGGCTGTGCGCCGGTCAGGTAGAGCAGAAAGCCCCCGCCGCTGACCAGGGCGATCACCGCCATCGAGGTGCCCATGGCGGCCAGCAGCGGCAGCGGGCTGAACCACAGCAGCGCCGGCACGATGAGAAAACCACCCCCCACACCCATCAGGCCGGACAGCATGCCGACGCCGAAGCCGATGCCGGCGAGCGCCGGGTAGTGCATGGCCCGGCCTTCGCGCAGCGGCAGCTTCGCGCCGCGCCACATGCGCACAGCCGACCACAGCACCAGCAGGCAGAAGGCGACGATCAGCCATTTCTCCGGCACGTAGCGTCCCAACCACTGACCGGCCGCGTTACCGGGCAAGCCACAGAGCGCCAGCAACAGCGCCGGGCGCCAGGCGACCTGGCCGAGGCGGGCGCGGGGCACGGCGCCGACACAGGCCGACATCGCCACCGCGCCAAGGCTGACGCCGATCGCATCGCGCAACGGCAGGTGCAGGCTCAATAGCAGTGGCAGGGCGACCAGCGATCCGCCGGCGCCGGTCAGGCCCAGCAACAGGCCGAGCACGATGCCGATGCCCAACGCTTCGAACAGCAGCGCGTCCATCAGGCGCTGCCGCCTCGGCGCCGGTTAGGTCGAGCGCCACGGGATTTGGTGAACGGCATGCTTTCTCCGGTCGGTGGCGCCGGCGCGCCCGGTTACTGGGACAGAGCCTTGCGCAAGGTGAAGGCGCCGCGCAAGTCGCCCTGGCTGAAGCCGCGCGCCTGATCGTCCGGGTAGTAGCGGGAAATCAGGCTGACCAGCTCCGGTTTTACCGCGGTGCCGTGACAGGCCAGGCAAGGCTCGCCCGTACCGGTGGCTTGCATGTAGCGGTACTCGTTACCGATGACCTCGCCGTGATTGAGCTGTTCCAGCGGCTCGCCAGCCGCGGCGCGCTGTTCGAACTGCTCCAGCACCTTGCGCTCCCAGGCGTCCGGAGCGTTGTCCGGATTGCGCAGGCGCAGCGCGGTCCGGCCGACACGCCAGGGCTCACGGCTGTGTTCCGAGGCGATCACCGGCGCCAGCAGGTGACAGCTCTTCACCGCCTCGGTCGGGCCGCCGCTGGCCATGGCCTGTTTCACCGTGGCCAGCAGTTGCTGCTGGAACGGCGGGATCAGGCTCGCGGCTTCCTGGCGCAGCGGGTCATCGGTGGTGGGAGTGGCGGCATACAGGTGCGCCGAGAGCAGGCTCAGGGCGATCAGGCTGGCTTTGTGCATCGGGCTTTCCTCCGGTTTGAAAGTGCTGATTATAGGGGGGGGAGTATGTTGAAAGCACGATCAGCCGCGTCGCCTACCCCTCGCCGCGCACCAGCCGACGCACCAGAAACCGGTTCGGGTGACAGGCTTCGGCGACGTCACGCGGCAGCGGCAGGGGCTCGTCCTCCAGCCAGGCAGCGATCAGCTCGCCCGACAGCAGCGTGCTGATCATCCCGCGCGAGCCGTGGGCGGTGTTGACGTAGAGCCCGTCCAGCCACGGGCACGGCGCATCGGGAACCTGCCGGGCGTTGCGGGTGAGCGAGGCGTAGGTCTCCAGGAAGCGCTCCTGATCTGCCAGCGGGCCGATCAGCGGCAGGTAGTCGGGGCTGGTGCAGCGAAATGCCGCACGCCCCTGTAGTTGCTCGGGCGGCTGCGCGGCGACCTGCAGCCGTTCAGTCAGGTCATGCGAGATGCCTTCGAGCAGCTCGAGATTGGCCTGATGTTCCTCGACACTGAGTGCGGTGTCGGTGCCCTTGAAATTGAAGCTGGCACCGAGCGTGTGCTGCCCGTCGCGCGCCGGGGCGACATAGCCCTTGGCGCACAGCACGGTGCGCAGCGCGACACTGGCAGCGGTGGTCGGCAGGCAGGTGATCTGCCCGCGAATGCGCTTGAGCGGCAGCCAGGCGCTCTGCGGGAAATCGGCGCTGTCCGCCGCCCCGGCGAGCACGACCACCGGTGCCTCGGCGAGTACCTGACCGTCGGCCAACGCCTGCCAGCTTTCGCCGTGGCGCTCGAGGCTGAGCACGGCGCGGTGCTGGCGCAGCTCGATGTTCGGCTGTGCCAGCAGATAGCGGCAGACCGCCGGCGGGTGCGCCCAGCCGGCCTCGGGATAGAACAGCCCGCCGCCCGGCAGACTGATGCCTGCCAAGGCTTCGGCATCGGCCTGATCCAGCGGCCGTACCAGGCCTTCGGGAAAGGCCCCGGCCAGCTCTGCCTGGCGTTGTTGCTCCTTGTCGTCATAGGCCAGCTGCAGCACGCCACAGGCATCCCAGTCCTGGCCGCGCTGCAGACGCTCGAGCAGGCGGCGGGTGTAGCCGAAGCCGCTGACGACCAGCCTCGACAGCGCGGTGCCATGGGCCGAGAGCTTGAGATAGAGCACGCCCTGTGGGTTGCCGGAACCTTCTTCGGCGGGCCCGGCGTGACGCTCGAGCACGGTGACCTGCCAGCCGCGGCGGGCCAGGCTGGCTGCACTGGCGCAGCCGGCCAGGCCGGCGCCGATCACCAGAGCCCGGCGTTCTCGAGGCGCCTGGCCTGGGCGGGCGAACCACGGGCGTGCGACCGCGGTTGGCGCGCCGATGAACTGGCCTCTTAGGATTTCACGCTTGTGGCCGAAGCCCGGCGCGCGCTGCATGTCGAAGCCCGCGTCGGTCAGCCCTCGGCGCACGAAGCCGGCGCTGGTGAAGGTGCCGAGTGTCGCCCCAGGTGCGGAAAGCCGGGCCAGTTCGGCGAATAGCGCCGGCTGCCACATCTGCGGGTTCTTTGCCGGGGCGAAACCGTCGAGGAACCAGGCATCGATGCGCGCATCCAGCGCCGGCAGGCAGTCGAGCACGTCGCCGACCAGCAGGGTCAGGCTCACTCGCCCATCGGCGAAGTTCAGCCGCTGGAAGCCGGGATGGATTGCCAGGTACTGGTCGAGCAGCTGCTCGGCCAGGGGTTCGAGCTGTGGCCAGAGCGACAGGGCGCGCTGCAGGTCGGCCCGGGTGAGCGGGTGCTTCTCGACGCTGACGAAGTGCAGGCGTGCCCCGGCCGGTGCCTGCCGGTCGAACAGCTGCCAGGCACAAAGGAAATTCAGACCGGTGCCAAAACCGGTTTCGCCAATGGTGAAGGCCTGCCCCGGCGCCAGCTCGGCGAAACGCCGGTCAAGCGCGTTCTGTGCGAGAAACACGTGCTCGGTCTCGGCCAGGCCGCTGGCGCGAGAGAAGTACACGTCGCCATACTGGCGCGATTGCGGCTGGCCGCTGTCGTCCCAATCGAGTTCGGCGTGCTGGAAGCGGGGCGAAGTGGAATGGTCCTGCATGAGCTGTCCTGGGCGGTGTCGGGGCGGCAATCAGGAGGCGCGGTGCGCCTCGTGTTCGAGTCGTTCGATGGCGGCATCGAGCGCGTCCAGCGCCGCCTCGGCGGCCGGGTCGCGCTGCTTGAGCAGGGTCTCGGCCTGCAAGCAGGCCTGACGCAGCTGCGGTACGCCGCAGTAGCGCGTGGCCCCATGCAGCCGGTGCACGCGGTCGACCTGGGCCTGCAGGTCGCCGGCCTGGCGGGCCTGGCGGATCGCGAAGCGCTCCTGGGCCAGCGAGCCGAGCAGCATGCTCAGCATCTCGGCGGCCAGGTCGGCCTTGCCGGCGGCCAGCCGCAGGCCTTCGTCAGTGTCGAGCACCGGCAGCGCTTCGGCCGCCGGCGCGATCACCGGCGCTTCCTCGGGCGGGGCGACGGCGGGCTGCGTGGCCTGGCGCAGGCTCAGGCCGGTCCACTTGAGAATGACCTGGGCCAGTTGGCGGTCGCTGATCGGCTTGGTCAGGTAATCGTCGAGGCCGGCCTGCAGCAGGGCCCGCTTCTCGTTGGCCAGGGCATGCGCGGTCAGGGCAATGACCGGGACCGGGGAGCGGCCGGCCTTGTATTCCCACTGGCGCATCGCTTCGGTGGTCTGACGGCCGTCCATGCCGGGCATCTGCACATCCATCAGCACCAGGTCGAATACCTGCTCCTTGACGGCGGCCAGTGCGTCGGGGCCGTTGTCCACTGCCGTCACGGCCGCCCCCAGGTCGCTGAGCAGCGTTTCGACCAGCAGCAGGTTCGCCGGGTTGTCGTCGACGCAGAGCAGGCGCGGCTGGCGATGCGAGGCGGCCGTCGGCACGGGCGCTACCGGCTGCAGCGGGCGCACCAACTCGGCGAGCACGCGTTGCAGCTTGCGCATGCGCGCCGGCTTGGCCTGCAGCCGGGTGTGGCTGAAGGCGTCGGGCAGGGCATCCTGATAGGCGGCCTGGTCTATCGTGGGGCAGAGCACCACGGTGCGGCAGCCGAGCGCCTCGAAGCGCTCGATGTGTTCGGCCAGCGCCGGTGGCGCGAGCTCGTGGATCGACACGCCAAGGACCGCCAGGTCGATCGGCAGACCTTCGTCGCGGGCCTGGGCGACGCCCTCGAGCATGCCCGCCAGGCTGTCGAACGGGTACGCCTGCAGGCCGCTGCTCTCGAGCTGATGCTGCAGCGCCTGGCGCGCCAGCGAGTGCTGCTCGTACAGCGCCACGCGCAGCTCGCGCAACGCCGGCGGCGGCTGGTCCTCGATGTCGTCGCGCGCTTTCGGCAGGCTCAGGCTGATCCAGAACTCCGAGCCTTCCTCGGGAATGCTGTCGACACCGATCTCGCCACCCATCTGCTCGATCAGGCGTTTGGAGATGACCAGGCCCAGGCCCGTCCCGCCGGGTTGGCGCGACAGTGAGTTGTCGGCCTGGCTGAAGGCCTGGAACAGTGCGCGCAGATCGTCGTCGGTCAGGCCGATGCCGGTGTCCTGCACGCTGATGCGCAGCTGCGCACGCTCGGCGGTTTCGTCCTCGACCATCGCGCGCACGACGATGGTCCCTTCGTTGGTGAATTTGATGGCATTGCTGACCAGGTTGGTCAGCACCTGCTTGAGCCGCTGCGGGTCGCCGATCAGCGACAGCGGCGTGTCGCGGTAGACCAGGCTGATCAGCTCCAGCTGCTTGGTGTGCGCCGAGGGGGCGAGAATCGTCAGGGTTTCCTCGATCAGGTCGCGCAGGTTGAACGGCACGCTGTCGAGCACCAGCTTGCCCGCCTCGATCTTCGAGAAGTCGAGAATCTCGTTGATGATGCCGAGCAGGCTGTCGGCGGACTTCTCGATGGTCGCCAGGTAATCCTGCTGGCGCGGCGTCAGTTCGCTCTTCTGCAGCAAGTGGGTAAAGCCGAGGATGCCATTGAGCGGGGTGCGGATCTCGTGGCTCATGTTGGCGAGAAACTCGGACTTGATGCGGCTCGCTTCCAGGGCCTCCTTGCGCGCGAGATCGAGTTCGATGTTCTGGATCTCGATGGTTTCCAGGTTCTGCTGCACGTCCGCGGTGGCCTGGTCGATGCTCTGCTGCAGCTCTTCCTGGGCGCTCTGCAGCGCTTCGGCCATGCGGTTGATGCCTGAGGCGAGTTCATCCATCTCATGGCTGCCGAGCGCCGGCAGGCGGGTTTCCAGGTGGCCTTCCTTGAGCTGGGCGACCGCCAGCTTGACCCGCTCGAGCGGCTTGCTGATGGCCCGGCTCATGCGCAGGGCGAGCAGCGCGGTGATCAGCAGGCCGGCGCCGATCAGCACCAGGCTGGTGAGCAGGCTGCGGTAGCCGCGGATCAGCGTGCCCTGATGCGAAACCTCGAGTTCGAGCCAGCCGATCAGCGTGGGGTCGTTGGCACGGCTCTCGTCGGCCAGGTTGAGGTGGTGGGCCAGCACCGGCATCAGGATGCGTGTGGTGTCCAGCCCGCTGACCCGAGTCAGGCCCTCGGGATCGGCCGGCGGCGAGGGGGTGACCATGCGCGGCCCGGCGTAGGCGCGCGGCTGGCGGTCCTTGTCGAGAATCGACACGGCGCGCACGTCGGTCTGATCGAGCACCTGGCTGATGATGCGCTGCAGGCGCTTGTCGTAGCCCAGGTTCATCGCTGGCGCCGCCAGCGGCGCCAGTTGCTGGGCGATCAGTTCGCCGCGCTCGTCGAGCTGGTAGCGCAGCTCGGTCAGCTGCATCCAGGTGAAGAAGATACCGAGCACGACTGCCAGCAGGGTGCTCGGCAGCAGCGTCAGTATCAGTACACGACCACGAATTCCCAGGTCTTTGAGCACGGTCCATCCCCCAAGCAAGGGCCCTAGTGTAGCCCGTTGCCGCCAGCCGGCGTGAGGTCAGTCCAGCCCGCGGATGTCCTTGCCGTTGAAGTCCGGCAGCTTCCAGCGAAAGGTCATCGCCAGCACGCGGAACAGGAAGCCGGCCGCCAGCGCTGTCAGCGAGGCCAGCTCGTTGTTGACGCCCAGCCAGAGCAGGCCGACGTAGAGCACGCCGGCGAACAGCGCGACCGTGGCGTAGAGCTCGCGTTGCAGCACCATCGGCACCTGGGTGCAGAGCACGTCGCGCATGAGGCCGCCGAAGATGCCGGTGACCAGGCCGGCGACCACCACGATCGCCGGGTGCGCGTTCATGCTCATGGCCACATCGCAACCGATCACGGTGAATGCCACCAGGCCCAGGCCATCGACCAGCAGGAAGATCATGCGCAGGTGATGCAGGTGGCGGGCGATCACTGCCGTGACGATGGCCGCGCCGATGGTGAACGCCAGGTATTCGGGGTTGGCGATCCAGCCCAGCGGGTAATGCCCAAGCAGCACGTCGCGCGCGGTGCCGCCACCCAGCGCGGTGACCGTGCCGAGCAGGCAGATGCCGAACAGGTCCATGCCGCGGCGCATGCCCATGATGGCGCCGGACATGGCTTCGGCGGTGATGGCGACCAGATAGATGGTGTGCAGCAGATCCACAACGGTGCTCCTGGCGAACGCAGCGGCGGGCTGCGACGAAAAGGTGCGCGATTATGGGGCTGTGCTGGCATCGATTGATGAAGCTAAGTATTTTTTGCCCACCCAAATATTTTCTTATGCAGGCGCCCGCGTGAACCTCGACCCGAAACAGACCGAAGCCTTCCGCGCGGTGATCAAGAGCGGCAGCTTCGAGCAGGCGGCGCAGCGTCTGCATCTCACCCCGCCGGCGATTTCCCAGCGCGTGCGTGCGCTCGAGAGCGCACTGGGCAGCGCACTGATCGTGCGCAGCCGGCCGTGCCGGCCCACCGAGACCGGCCAGCGCCTGCTGCAGTACCTCAAACGCGCCACGCTGCTGGAGGCGGACCTGCTCGCCGAACTCGCCGAGCGCAGCGACGCGCCGCTGGTGGTGGTCGCCGCGCTGAACGCCGACAGCCTGGGCACCTGGTTCTTTCCGGCGCTGGCCGAGGTTCTGATCCGCGAGCGCGTCCTGCTCGACCTGACCGTCGAGGATCAGGATCACACCTACAGCCTGCTGGAAACCGGCCTGGCGATCGGCTGTATCAGCACCGAGCCGAAGCCGATGCGTGGCTGCACGGCCAGTGCTCTGGGCAGCATGCGCTACCGGCTGGTGGCCTCGGCCGCCTTTCGCGACCAACATTTCCCCTCCGGGATGACCCGCGCCGCCGCCCGCAAGGCACCGGTGGTTGCCTATACCCGCAAGGACACCCTGCAATCGTCGTTTCTGCTGCGCCGCTTCGGCCTGCCGGAGGGCGCCTATCCGTGCCACTACGTACCGGGTGCCGAACCGCACTTCAACGCCATTCGCTACGGGCTTGGTTATGGCATGGTGCCGGAGCTGCTCATGCGCGAGGCCCTGAGCGGCGGCGAGGTGGTCGATCTGGCGGCAGACGAACCGCTCGACCTGGCGCTGTACTGGCACACCTGGAAGGTTCAGTCGCCGCGCATGGAGCACCTTTCGCGGCAGATCGTCGAGGCCGCGCCGAGAATTCTCGCGCGGCCCTAGGCGTTGCCCGGCAAGCCCCGGGTCAGGGCGGCATCTCGTCGCTTCGGCTAACGGCTATGCCCGTCATCGGACGATGCCGGTATCATGTGCGCCTTTTCCAGATGCCCGCGGTGCTCCGACGCCATGACTAAGCATTACCCGACCATCGCCGACTGCATCGGCCACACGCCTCTGGTGCGCCTGCAACGCATGCCGGGGCAGACCAGCAATACCATCCTGGTCAAGCTCGAAGGCAACAACCCCGCCGGTTCGGTGAAGGATCGGCCGGCATTGTCGATGATCAACCGCGCCGAGCAGCGCGGCGATATCCGCCCGGGCGACACCCTGATCGAGGCCACCAGCGGCAACACCGGCATCGCCCTGGCGATGGCGGCGGCGATCAAGGGTTATCGGATGATCCTGATCATGCCGGACAACTCCAGCGCCGAGCGCAAGGCGGCGATGACCGCCTATGGCGCCGAGCTGATCCTGGTGAGCAAGGAGGAGGGCATGGAAGGCGCCCGCGACCTGGCGCTGAAGATGCAGGCCGAGGGGCACGGCAAGGTGCTCGACCAGTTCGCCAATGGCGATAACCCGATCGCGCACTACAACAGCACCGGCCCGGAAATCTGGGAGCAGACCGGCGGCAGCGTCACCCATTTCGTCAGCTCGATGGGCACCACCGGCACCATCATGGGCGTGTCGCGCTACCTCAAGGAGCAGAACCCGGACGTGCAGATCGTCGGCCTGCAGCCGATGGAAGGCGCGGCCATTCCCGGCATTCGCCGCTGGCCTGCCGAGTACCTGCCAAAGATCTTCGAGGCCGAGCGGGTCGACCGCGTGGTCGATATGTCCCAGGCCGAAGCCGAGCAGACCATGCGCCGTCTGGCGCGCGAGGAAGGCATTTTCTGCGGCGTATCGTCCGGTGGTGCGGTCGCGGCAGCGCTACGCCTCTCGCAGGAGCTGGAGAACGCGGTGATCGTCGCGATCATCTGCGATCGCGGCGACCGCTACCTTTCCACCGGCGTCTATGACGCGGCCCACTGATCGCTGGCCCGGCCGCGCAGGTGAAGGCGCGGCCGGGTCGCTCCCCGACGACGGCAGGATCTTCTGATGGCAAGACGCAGCGGCGGTTTGCGCTTTCAGCCCGCAGGTGGCGAGCGCAAGGCGCAGGTTCCGCTGGGCAAGAAACAGGTACTGGTGATCGAGCGACTCGCTCACGACGGTCGGGGCATCGGTTTCTGTGACGGGCGCACCTGGTTCGTCGACGGAGCGCTGGCCGGCGAGCGGGTCGAGGCGCGCGTGCTCGGGGCGCATGCCAAGGTCGTCGAGGCGCGCTGCGAGCGCGTGCTCGAGGCGAGCGAACGGCGGCGCCCGGCCGCCTGTCCGCATGCCGACCTTTGCGGCGGTTGCAATCTGCAGCATCTGGGCGAGGCCGATCAGCTGGAGCTCAAGCAGCGCACCCTCGCCGAGCAGCTGCTGCGCTTGGCCGATCTCGAACCCGAACAGTGGGCCGCGCCGCTCAGCGGGCCGGCGTTCGGCTATCGGCGCCGCGCTCGTCTGGCGGTGCGCTGGGACGAGCGGGCCAAGCGACTGGAGGTCGGCTTTCGCGCCGGCGCCAGCCAGCGCATCGTCCCGATCGAGGTCTGTCCGGTGCTGGTGCCGGTGCTCGAGGCGCTGTTGCAGCCGTTGCGGCTGACGCTCGAGCGCCTGCAGAAGCCGGCGGTGATCGGGCACGTCGAGCTGTTCAGCGGCACCGCCACCGCGGTGCTGGTACGCCATACCGCACCACTGCTCGAGGCCGATCGTCAGCAACTGCTCGCCTTTGCCGCAGCGCAGGGCGTGCAGCTCTGGCTGCAGGGCGAGGGCGACCCCCAGCCGGTGGTGCCGGCCCGCCTGGGCTATCGACTCGAGCGCTGGGACCTGGAACTGGCCTGGCAGCCCGGCGACTTCGTCCAGGTCAACGCGGCGATCAACGAAGCGATGATTGCGCAGGCGCTCGACTGGCTGGCACCGGCCCCCGGCGAGCGGGTGCTCGACCTGTTCTGCGGACTGGGCAATTTTTCCCTGCCGCTGGCCCGGAGCGGCGCACGAGTGGTGGGCGTCGAGGGCGTCGAGGCGATGGTCCGACGGGCCCGAGCCAACGCCGAGCACAACGCGCTGAGCGACGTGCACTTTTATCGGGCGGATCTGTCGAAGCCGCTGGCCGAAGCCGCCTGGGCCGCCGAGGGCTTCGCGCGGGTGCTGCTCGATCCGCCGCGGGACGGCGCGCTGGAAGTCGTGCGCCAGATCGGTGCATTGCAGGCCGGGCGCCTGGTCTATGTTTCGTGTAATCCGGCCACCCTCGCGCGGGATGCCGCCGAGCTGAGCCGGCAGGGCTATCGTCTGACGCGCGCTGGAGTGCTGGACATGTTTCCGCAGACCGCTCACGTGGAGGCCATGGCGCTGTTCGAGAGGGGCGCTGGCGTGCGCGCGTAATTTTTTGACAGGCATCTGGCCTGTGGTTCAACCGACCGGCACATAGAATGCAGGCGTAATCGACGCAGAGTTCCTGCGTAGAGGGAAGGTTTTAGATGGTACAGGTGAGAGCGCTTCAGCCGATCAACACCGACGGCAGCATCAATCTGGAAAGTTGGCTCGACCACGTGCTGGGCATGGACCCGGCGCTCGACCGCAGCGCGCTTCGGGAGGCCTGCGAATTCGCCCGCGATGCCGAGCAGCAGGCCAATGCGGCACAGAATCTCTGGAGCGAGGGCGCGTCGAGCTACCAGATCGGCCTGGAGATCGCCGAGATCCTCGCCGACCTCAAGCTCGACCAGGACAGCCTGGTCGCCGCCGTGCTCTATCGCGGCGTACGCGAAGGCAAGATCCAGCTCGCCGACGTGCATTCGCGCTTCGGTCCGGTGGTCGCCAAGCTGATCGAGGGCGTACTGCGCATGGCGGCGATCAGCGCCAGCCTCAATCCGCGCGAGTCGCTGGTACTGCCACCGCAGACCCAGGTCGAGAACCTGCGCAAGATGCTGGTGGCGATGGTCGATGATGTGCGCGTCGCGCTGATCAAGCTCGCCGAGCGCACCTGTGCGATCCGTGCGGTGAAGAACGCCAGCGACGACAAGCGCCAGCGCGTGGCGCGTGAAGTGTTCGATATCTACGCACCGCTCGCGCACCGCCTCGGCATCGGCCACATCAAATGGGAGCTGGAGGACCTGTCCTTCCGCTACCTCGAGCCCGAGCAGTACAAGCAGATCGCCACCTTGCTGCACGAGCGTCGGCTCGACCGCGAGCAATACATCGCCAACGTGGTGCAGCAGCTCAAGGATGAACTGTCGGTGGCCGGCATCAAGGCCGAGATCGACGGCCGCGCCAAGCACATCTACTCGATCTGGCGGAAGATGCAGAAGAAGGGTCTGCAGTTCAGCCAGATTTACGACGTACGTGCCGTGCGCGTGCTGGTCCCGGAAGTCCGCGATTGCTATACCGCGCTCGGTATCGTGCACACCCTGTGGCGGCACATTCCCAAGGAATTCGACGACTACATCGCCAACCCCAAGGAGAACGGCTACCGCTCGTTGCATACCGCGGTGCTTGGCCCCGAGGGCAAGGTGCTGGAGGTGCAGATCCGCACCCACGCCATGCACGAGGAGGCCGAGCTCGGCGTCTGCGCGCACTGGCGTTACAAGGGCACCGACGTCAATTCCGGCTCCGATCACTACGAAGAGAAGATCGCCTGGCTGCGTCAGGTGCTCGAGTGGCACGAGGAACTTGGCGACATTGGCGGCCTGGCCGATCAGTTGCGCGTCGATATCGAGCCGGACCGTGTCTACGTCTTCACCCCGGACGGTCATGCCATCGATCTGCCCAAGGGCGCCACGCCGCTGGACTTCGCCTACCGGGTGCACACCGAGATCGGCCACAACTGCCGTGGCGCCAAGGTCAACGGGCGCATCGTGCCGCTCAACTACAGCCTGCAGACCGGCGAGCAGGTCGAGATCATCACCAGCAAGCAGGGCTCGCCGAGCCGCGACTGGCTGAACCCGAACCTCGGCTACATCACCACGTCGCGCTCGCGGGCGAAGATCGTCCACTGGTTCAAGCTGCAGGCGCGTGATCAGAACGTCGCGGCCGGCAAGGCATTGCTCGAACGCGAACTCTCGCGTCTCGACCTGCCGCCGGTGGATTACGATCGCCTGGCCGAAAAGACCAACCTGAAGACGGCCGAGGACATGTTTGCCGCACTGGGTGCCGGCGACCTGCGCCTGGCGCATCTGGTCAACATGGCCCAGCAACTGGTCGAGCCCGAGCGCGACGAGGATCAGCTTGAGCTGATCCCGCGGCGTTCGGCGCCGCACAAGCCGGGCAAGCGCGGCGACGTGCAGATCCAGGGCGTCGGCAACCTCTTGACGCAGATGGCCGGCTGCTGCCAGCCGCTGCCGGGCGACCCGATCGTCGGCTACATCACGCAGGGGCGTGGGGTGAGCATCCACCGCCAGGACTGCGCCTCGGTGCTGCAGCTGGCCGGGCGCGAGCCCGAGCGGATCATCCAGGTCAGCTGGGGGCCGGTGCCGGAGAAGACCTATCCGGTGGACATCGTCATCCGCGCCTACGACCGCTCGGGGCTGTTGCGCGACGTGTCGCAGGTGCTGCTCAACGAGCGCATCAACGTGCTGGCGATGAATACCCGCTCGAACAAGGAAGACAGCACGGCGCAGATGACGCTGACCATCGAGATTCCGGGGCTCAATGCGCTGGGCCGGCTGCTCAGTCGCATCTCGCAGCTGCCCAACATCATCGAGGCCAAGCGCCAGCGGGCAGCGTAAGACGCAGGGCCGGCGGCGCCGGCCGCGTCACGGTGGATGGGTGAAGGCTCATCCACTCCCAGTTGGCCTGACATTCGTAGCGTGGATGTCGCTTTTTACATCCACCGAAACGCCGCCGCGATAGCCTGGCTTGAGGAATTCTATGTACCAACTCGCCGATCTGCTGCACCTGATGGCCCGCCTGCGCGACCCGCAGCACGGTTGCCCCTGGGACCTGCAGCAGGATTACGCCAGCATCGTTCCGCATACGCTGGAGGAGGCCTACGAGGTCGCCGACGCCATTGAGCGGCGCGATTTCGCACATCTGCCCGGCGAGCTGGGCGACCTGCTGTTTCAGGTGGTCTATTACAGCCAGCTGGCGCGTGAGGAGGGGCGTTTCGACTTCGCCACTGTGGTCGATGCCATCACTCGCAAGCTGGTGCGCCGGCATCCGCACGTGTTTCCCGATGGCGACCTGTACGGCTCGCCCGAACTGCCGCGGCTCGACGAGGCGGCGATCAAACAGCGCTGGGAACAGATCAAGGCCGAAGAACGTGCCGAGCAGGCCGCCGCACCGGAGCAGCTTTCCCTGCTCGACGACGTGCCCCACGCGCTGCCGGCGCTCAGTCGAGCGGCAAAGCTGCAGAAGCGCGCCGCCGGCGTCGGCTTCGACTGGCCGGAAGCGTTGCCGGTGGTCGACAAGCTGCACGAGGAACTGAACGAGGTGCTCGAGGCCATGAGCGAGAACGATCCGCAGGCGATCGCCGAGGAGATCGGCGACCTGTTGTTCGTTGTCGTCAACCTCGCACGCCACCTGAAGGTCGACCCGGAGAACGCCCTGCGCGCGGCCAATGGCAAGTTCGAGCGGCGCTTTCGCTTCATCGAGCAGGCGCTGCGCGACGCCGGGCGCAGCCCCGAAAGCTGCGATCTCGAGGAGCTCGACGCGCTCTGGGACGCAGCCAAGAAGGCCGAACAGCCGCTTTCTTGCGGCTGACGATCCGTGACGGTGGATGTCGCATTTCACATCCACCACAATCCCGGGCTGGATCGCTGAACCGATCCCCCGCGTTCACTTTGATTTCACCACAGACGAGCCGAACCATGAGTCTTTCCCTTCGCGACCAACTGCTCAAGGCAGGCCTGGTCAATGAAAAGCAGGCCAAGCAGGCCACCAAGCAGCAGCAGAAGCAGCAGCGCCTGGAGAAGAAGGGCCAGGTGGAAAAGGACAACAGCCAGCGCGAGGCGGCGCTCAAGGCGCAGGCCGAGAAACAGGCGCGCGATCAGGAACTCAACCGCCAGCAGCAGGAGAAGGCCGAGCAGAAGGCTCGCGCCGCGCAGGTCAAGCAACTGATCGAGCGCAGCCGACTGCCCAAGCTCACCACCGACGACTACTACAACTTCGTCGACGACAAGAAGGTCAAGCGCATCTCGGTCAACAACCTGATGCGTGACAAGCTCTCCAGCGGCTCGCTGGCCATCGTGCGGCATGGCGGTGGCTACGAGATCATCCCGCGTGAGGCCGCGCTGAAGATCCAGGAGCGCGACCCGCGCCGGGTGGTGCTGCTCAACACCCGTACCGAGGAAGTCGATGCGGACGATCCGTACGCCGCCTATCAGGTCCCGGACGACCTGATGTGGTGAGGCCGCGCCGACGGAAGGGCGGATAGAAAAGCGCTGCGCCGCCCTCTACTGGAGGACCGCCCGCCAACCGGGTGGCAGACGTGGAGGGAGAGCCGATGTCAGCGCAACCAACCATCAACGACCGGGACCTGCAGTGGCGCGCCGCCGGCGTGCCGGGCGATCCCGAAGAACCCGGCGTGCCGGACCTGCCGCAGGAACCGGGCGAACCGACGGTGCCCGATCAGCCGCCACCGGCACCGGTGGCCTGACCTGGCGGCGTCGCGCCCAAGCGACGCCTTGACGGCCTGCCAGCACGGCCCGCCGAACGCGGGCCGGTGCGGTCATTCGGCAAACGGATAGGTGTCGGGCAGCGCCTGCAGGTCCGGCTGCTGCGGGCCGATCGGCACGACCGGCGCGGTTTTCTCGAACCACACCAGGGCATCGAACTGCTCGGCGAGCACCGCGCGAAAGTAATGGCTCTGGCGTTCGGTCTGCGGCCGGTAGATGACGCCGATGGCGCGCTCCAGGCGGGGCTGCGCCAGCTGCTCGCGTAGCGTATGGCTACCCGGGCCACGCCAGTCGGTCAGCGACGCCGGCAGCCCGCAGCGCTGGAACAGCTGCTCCCAACTGTCCGGGCGCGACGGCAGCACGTCCTTGATGCGCATCGCTTCGTCCCAGTTGTCGGCCGCCGCCACCTGCCCATGGTCGGTGGCCATGCCGATCAGCACCGCGTCCCGGCCGAAGGCCGTGCGGCACAGCTCGCCGATGTTGAATTCGCCATCCCAGCCCATCGAGGTCGCCGCGGCATTGCCGATGTGCGAGTTGTGGGCCCAGACCACCGCCTTGGCGGTCGCCCCGCGATGCGCCAGCAGCGCACGCAGGGTGTCGAACATGTGCCGGTCGCGCAGGTTCCAGGATTCGCTCGAACGCCGGTACATGGCGCGGTAGTACTGCTCGGCTGCGCGCACGACGTGCGCGTTGCGTTCGGCATCGAAGAAGCGCTCGCCGTCGCGCGCGCTGTAGGTCAAACGCTGTTCGAGCAGGCGGCTCAGCTGCTCGACCACGGCGTTCTCGCAAGAGGGCTCGCCGAGCATCACGTTGTGGCCGTAGCCGGCCGGCTCGTCCTGCCAGGGCGTCAGGCACCCGTAGCGACGCCGGGCTTCGTCGGCGGCGTCCGGGTCGATCTGGTCCAGATAGCGCAACACCTGCTCGATGGAGCTGCCCAGGCTGTACACGTCCAGCCCGCGGAACTCCACGCGCTCGGCCGGCGCCAGGGCGTCGTTGTGTTCGCGTAGCCAGGCGGCGAAGTCTGCCACTTCGCGGTTGCGCCACATCCAGGTGGGAAAGCGCTTGAAGGCTTCGTCGATCCAGGTCGCCGGTTGACCATGGCGGACGTTGGCGTCGATTTGCGCCGCATCCGGCCAGTCCGCTTCCGCGGCGATGATGTTGAAGCCGTGCCGCTCGATCAGCCGCCGGGTGATCGCTGCCCGAGCGCGGTAGAACTCGCTGGTGCCATGGCTGGCCTCGCCGATGAGGACCACGCGGGCGTCGGCGAAGCGCTCGAAGGCGTCGGCAAAATGGGCGTCTTCCGGGGCAGGCAGGGCGATGGCGTGACGCCGGAGGCAGTCGACGATCTGGTCTTCGGACGAGGGTGTGGCGCCTGAGCTGACGAGCGACATGTCGGTTGCTCCTGTGGCGAACAGTGCTATGGATGACAGGGTAGTCCGCGCGACCGTTCGTGCCACTCGACAGAAGGCAGTCGTCGGGCACCGACAGAACTGAAAGACTCGGGGCCGTCTCTAACTGTGCAGGAGGGCGCGCCAGAGCGGTTCGCACGCCACGCATAACGACGAGGGGCAGACATGACGACTTGGATCATCACCTACAGCAAAGACGGCAACACGGCAGTGCTGCGAACCGATTCCGAGCATCAGCCAGACATCGATGAGGCGGTGGAGCTGGTTACCCGCAAGGCGGAGCGCGAGTACGAAGCCGACCTCAATCACGAACACGATGCCGATCTCGACGATACCCCGGCCACGCGCCTGGCCGAACGGTACGGCATCACCATCACCGGCATCGCCCAGGCCTAGAGCGGCCAGACTTCCCCATCCCCGACCAGAAACAGACGCCGGCCTGGCCCGGCGTCGATTTCGGCTGCGCCGGTGAAATCGCCAAAGGCGGGCAGCAGGCTGACCCGTTCGCCGAGGCAGAAGCACGGCAGGCGCAGGCTCTGCCGGCCGCGCCCGCGCAGGCGGTAGGCCGGGTGCAGGTGGCCGGCGAGCACATGGTGCGTCGGGTGTGGTTCGGGCTCATGCTGCAGGGCGAACGGGCCCAGCAGCAGGGGCTCGCCAACGACTTCGATGCCCAGCTCGGGCGGCGGGTCGCCGGCGCGTCGATCATGGTTGCCGCGAATCAGCGTCAGCCGGAGCCCGGCGTGCCGATGACGCCAGGCCGCAAGCTGCGCCAGGGTCGCTGGCGCATGGGATTCGGGCGCGTGGAGAAAGTCGCCGAGAAAGATCAACCGTCTGGCGGGATAGCGTGCGAGCAGGGCGTCGAGTCGCGCCAGATTGGTCTCGGTGGTGCCGCTCGGGACTGGCTGGCCGAGCCGGCGGTAGGCGGCGGCCTTGCCGAAATGGATGTCGGCGATCAGCAGCGCCTGCGGTTCCGGCCAATAGAGTGCCTTGTCGGCAAGCAACCAGAGTTCGGTGGCACAAAGGTCGATGGCGAGGTGCGCAGTCACGGGCTTGGGCTGAGTCCTGGGGGCTTCTTCTTCTGTCGCGGGCGGCCGTCCTTGCCTGTTCGCGGCCGTCGAGGGCGCGGCGTCTCGCGTTCGACGGCCGGCACCGCGGCGGGCTCGGGCTGGTAACCACCCGGGCCGGCCGCCTTGTCCAGTTCGGCGACCATGCGGCGGATGCGGTCGGCGAGTTTCTCCGAACTCAGGCTTTCGCGGAAGCGTTCGACCAGCAACGGGAAGGCCAGCGGCGTCGGGCGCCTGACCTGACGCAGATCGAGCCGGCGTTGCTGCAGCCGTTCGAGCGTCTGGCGCAGGCGGTCGAGTTCGAGCTCCTGACGCAGCACTTCCTCCTGGGCCTGGCTGAGCAGCAGGTTGCCAGGGTCGTACTGGCGAAACACATCGAAGAACAGCCCGCTGGAAGCCTGCAGCTGGCGTGCGCTCTTCTGCGCGCCGGGGTAACCGGAAAACACCAGCCCGGCGATGCGGGCGATCTCGCGAAAGCGCCTGCGCGCCAGCTCGCCGGCGTTGAGGCTGGCGAGCACGTCGTGCAGCAGCCCCTCGGTGTGGAACAGGCCGCTGCCGAGCGCGCCCGGCCAGTCCACCTCGGTAGGGGCCAACAGCTCCAGGCCGTAATCGTTCACGGCGATGGAAAAACTCACCGGCTGGCGCTGGCCCATGCGCCAGGCCAGCAGGCTGGCGAGGCCCAGATGCACATGGCGGCCGGCGAAGGGATAGAGGAAAAGGTGCCAGCCTTCGCGTGATTTCAGTACTTCGGCGAGGAGCGTCGTTTCGCCCGGCAGCGCCGACCAGGCCTGCTGCACCGCGAGCAGTGGCTGCACCAACTGCATCTCGGGACTGGCGAAGCGGCCGTGCGCGGCGGCGCCGAGCTGCTCGACCACTGCGTCGGCCAGCTCGCTGGAGAGTGGCATGCGCCCGCCGTTCCAGCGTGGCACGGCGGCCTTGCGGCCACTGGCGCGGTTGACGTAGACGGTCATGTTCTCCACGCGCACCAGCTCCAGCAGGCGCCCGGCGAAGAGAAAACAGTCGCCGGGGCGCAGCCGGGCGATGAAGCCTTCCTCGACCGAGCCCAGCGAGCGGCCGCCGCCGCCCTTGGCCCAGAACTTCACCGTCAGGCTGGCATCGCTGACGATGGTGCCGATGCTCATGCGATGGCGCAGTGCGACGCGCCGGCTGGGCACCTTCCACAGCCCCGAGTCATCCGGTTCGACGCGCTGGTAGTCGGGATAGGCAGTCAGCGATTCGCCGCCGTGGCGCACAAAGGCCAGCGCCCATTGCCAGTGCGCGGCCGGCAGTTGGCGGTAGGACCAGGCCTGACGCACCTCGGCGAGCAGTGCATCCGGGTGAAAGCCGCCGGCCAGCGCCATGCTCACCAGGTGCTGCACCAGCACGTCGAGCGGCTGGTGCGGGGCCTCGCGCGCCTCGATACGCCGCTCGGCCACGGCGCGTTGCGCAGCGGCGGCCTCGACCACTTCCAGGCTGTGGGTGGGCACCAGCGTCACCCGCGAGGTGCGCCCCGGCGCGTGGCCGGAACGGCCGGCGCGCTGCAGCAGGCGCGCCACGCCCTTGGGTGAGCCGATCTGCAGCACCCGCTCGACCGGCAGGAAATCCACCCCGAGATCCAGGCTCGAGGTGCAGACCACAACCTTGAGCCGACCTTCCTTGAGCCCGAATTCGACCCAGTCGCGCACTTCACGGGCCAGCGAGCCGTGATGCAGGGCGATCAGCCCGGCCCAGTCCGGCCGCGCATCGAGCAACGCCTGGTACCAGAGCTCGGCCTGCGAGCGGGTGTTGGTGAAGACCAGCGAGGTGGCGGCGCCGTCCAGCTCGGCGACCACCTGCGGCAGCATGCGCAGGCCCAGGTGCCCGGCCCAGGGGAAACGCTCGATGCTTTCGGGCAGCAGCGAGTCGATCGTCAGCGGCTTGTCCACGCGCCCCTCGACCAGCCGGCCGCCGCCGGGATGCAGCAGGACTTCCAGCGCGTGCGGCAGGTTGCCGAGGGTGGCCGACAGCCCCCAGACGACCAGCTCCGGCTGCCACTGACGCAGGCGGGCAAGCGCCAGTTGCAGCTGCACGCCGCGCTTGTTGCCGAGCAGCTCATGCCACTCGTCGACGACCACCATGCGCAGCCCGGCGAACGCCTGTCGGGCGTCGGCGCGGGTCAGCAGCAGGGTCAGGCTTTCCGGTGTGGTGACCAGCGCGCTGGGCAGGCGTCGGCCCTGGCGTGCCCGCTCGGCGCTGTCGGTATCACCGGTGCGCAGGCCGACGCTCCAGGCGATGCCAAGCCGCTCCAGCGGCGCCTCCAGGGCGCGAGCCGTGTCGGCGGCCAGCGCCCGCATCGGGGTGATCCAGAGCACGGTCAGCGGCGCCGGCTTGCCCGCCGTGCTGGCGGCGGGTGCCTTCGCCGCGAAGCGGTTCAGCGCACCGAGCCAGACGGCGTAGGTCTTGCCCGAACCGGTGGTGGCGTGGAGCAGCCCGGATTCCCCATCGGCTATCGCTTGCCAGACCTCACGCTGGAAGGCGAACGGCCGCCAGCCGCGACCGGCGAACCATTGCTCGCTCAACAGGCCGGTGGCGTCAGTCATGGGCGTGCCGTGCCGGTTCGCGGTCGAGTGGGGCAATTCCCTTGGGAGCGGCCTTGGCCTCGCGGTCGATAGCCGGGGCGGGGTGGCAGGGCCGGGCGATCATCCCAGCAGCTCCTTGAGCGTCTCCAGCGTATCGGCTTCTTCCACCGGCTTGTCGTGGCGCCAGCGCTGCATGCGCGGGAAACGCACGGCGATGCCGCTCTTGTGCCGGCTGCTGGCGGCAATGCCCTCGAAGCCGAGTTCGAAGACCAGCGTCGGCGTGACGCTGCGCACCGGGCCGAACTTCTCCACGGTGGTCTTGCGCACGATGGCGTCGACCTGGCGCATTTCCTCGTCGGTTAGCCCGGAATAAGCCTTGGCGAAGGGCACCAGTTTGCGTTCGGGATCGCCCGGCGCGCCGTCCCAGACGGCAAAGGTGAAATCGGTATAGAGGCTGGCGCGGCGGCCGTGGCCGCGCTGGGCATAGATGAGCACGGCATCGATCGAGTAGGGCTCGACCTTCCATTTCCACCAGAGCCCGACATCGCGGGTGCGGCCGACGCCATACTGGCCGGCGCGTGCCTTGAGCATCAGCCCTTCGACGCCGAGGCGACGCGAAGCCTCGCGCTGGCGCGCCAGCTCGGCCCAGCTGTCGGCCTCCAGCAGCGGCGAGGCCATCAGGATCGGGTTCGCGCAGCGCTCGACCAGTGCCTCGAGCTGGCGACGACGCAGATGATGTTCCCGTTTGCGCCAATCCTCACCTTCCCACTCGAGCAGGTCGTAGGCGAGCACCGCTACCGGCGCCTCCTGCAGTACCCGGGCGGTGAGGTTCTTGCGGCCGATGCGCTGCTGCAGCAGGGCGAAGGGCTGGACGCCGAAGCGTGGGGCCGGCAACTCGGCCTCATCATCGGCAGCCAGGCGGGCCTGCGGCGAGGGCTGTTGCCAGACCACGATCTCGCCGTCGATCACCGTGCCGTCGGGCAGGCAACCGGCCAGTTCGCATAGCTCGGGGAAGCGCTCGCTGACCAGTTCCTCGCCGCGCGACCAGATCCAGATCATTCCGTCGCGCTTGACCAGTTGGGCGCGAATGCCGTCCCACTTCCATTCCACCAGCCAGTCGGCCGGCGGGCCAAGCAGCTCGTCGAAGCGCTCCGGAACCGCCTGCAGCGGATGGGCGAGAAAGAACGGATAGGGCTGACCGCCGCGCTGGGCGTGCTCGTGCTCGGATTCGGCGGCAATGAGCGCACGATAGCCCTCGGCATCGGGGCGGTGGGAGAGGTCGGTATAGCCCACCAGGCGCTGGGCCACGCGCTTGGGGTCCAGATCAGCCAACGCCGCGAGGGCGCGGGTGACCAGCAGGCGCGACACGCCGACACGGAACGCGCCGGTGATCAGCTTCAGGCTGACCATCAGGCTGCGCCGGTCCAGCTGCGCCCAGAGCGTAGGCAGGCGCTCTGCCAGTGTCTCGGGGGGCAGGCCACGTAGCGGCAGCAATCGCTCCTGCATCCACACCGCCAGCCCCTCGTCGCTGGCCTGTGTCGCTTCGGGGACCAGCAGGGAGATGGTTTCGGCCAGATCGCCGACCGCCTGGTAGCTTTCCTCGAACAGCCATTCCGGCACTCCGGCGACGGCCATTGCGGTTTCCCGCAGCAGCCGCGTCGGCACCAGCTGGCGCGGGCGGCCACCGGCCAGAAAATACACCGCCCAGGCCGCATCCTCGGCCGGCGCCTCACGAAAGTAGTCGCGCATCGCTGCAAGCTTGGCGTTGCTCGAGGTGGTCGCGTCCAGGCGCGCATAGAGATCGGCGAACGCCCTCATGCCGGGGTATCGCCCTGTTGTGCCGGCACGTCGTCTTCCTCGCCGTACTCGGTTTCGAAGGCCTGTGCATCGAGCCCCCGGACCTCGCGCAGATAGCGCACCAGCACCGCCACCGAGCCATGGGTCACCATCACTCGTTCGGCGCCGGATTCGCCGATCGCCCAGAGCAGCCCCGGCCAGTCGGCGTGATCCGAGAGCACGAAGCCGCGATCCACGCCGCGCCGCCGGCGGGTGCCGCGCAGCATCATCCAGCCGCTGGCGAAGGCGTCGGCATAATCGCCGAAGCGGCGCTTCCAGGTGCTCCCGCCAGCCGACGGCGGCGCAATGACAATGGCCTGTCTCAGGCGTGGGTCGCTCTTCGCCAGGTCCCCGGCGTAGAGGGTTTCCGGCAGGGCGACGCCGGCTTCGCGATAGACCCGGTTCAGCGGTTCGACGGCGCCGTGCACGACGATCGGACCGATGCCGGCCTCCAGCCCGTGGAGGATGCGCTGCGCCTTGCCGAAGGCGTAGCTGAACAGCACGCTGGTGCGCCCGACCGCGGCGTTGGCCCGCCACCAGTCGTTGATCTCGCGGAACACCTCGGCCTGCGCCGGCCAGCGGTAGATCGGCAGGCCAAAGGTGGACTCGGTGATGAAGGTATGGCAGCGCACCGGCTCGAACGCGGCGCAGGTGGCATCGGGCTCGACCTTGTAGTCGCCGGAGGCCACCCAGACCTCGCCGCGGTATTCCAGGCGCACCTGCGCCGACCCGAGTACATGACCGGCCGGGTGAAAGCTCAAACGAACACCGTGATGCTCGAGGGTTTCGCCGTAGGCCAGTGTCTGCAGCGGCATATCGGCGCCGATGCGTGCCCGCAGGATGCCTTGGCTGTCCTGGCTGGCCAGGTAGTGCCCCATGCCCCAGCGCGCATGGTCGCCGTGAGCATGGGTGATGACGGCGCGTTCGACCGGGCGCCAGGGGTCGATGTAGAAATCACCGGGCGGGCAGTACAGGCCTTCGGGGCGGGCGACGACAAGATCCATGGCAGACGGTGCGTGGCGGGCTTGCTGGTTTGGAACCCGGCGCGGCCCCGCGAGTTCGCTGGCCGTGCCGGCGGCGTGGTTTAGCGCGGTCGCACACCCTGGTGTAAGCGCTGCGCCAGCGGCGCTCAGTTCGCCAGGGTCAGATGCGAAATGTCCGGCACGCTGCCTGCCGTCTCGCGGGGCAGCTCGCCGAGGTCGCTGCCGACCGGCGCCAGGTCGAAACGGGAAAGATCGAGGGTCGGTGCCGCGGCCGCGGGGCGGGCGTCCTGCAGGTCGGCACCGACCGGCGCGATACCGAAGTCAGGTGCCTGCACCTCGGCGAAGGCAGCCATGTATTCGTCGCGCGGTGCCACCTCGAGGCGACCGACCGGTGCGGGTGCGGCCGCCGCTGGCGGGGGCGCCAGCTCTATCTCCTCGATCTCGCCGGGCATCGGACAGACTTCGATCCGTGCCCCGGCTCGCTCGATGGCCTGTCGATACTTGTCCACCCCGGCCGCGTCGAGGTTCTGCTTGATGACGATGCGCCGCCCGGAGAACAGCTGGGCGATGCGCTGGGCGTCGGCCTGGAACAGCCGGGCCAGGTTGGCGCGGACCTGAGCCGGGTCGGTCCCGGGCAGCAGCTCTCCGCAAAAGGCGATCTCGTAGCGGGCGTCGGTCATGGTGAGTTCACGTCCTTGAAAGGCTTGGCGCACGTTAATCGATGTCGGCCGGCGGGCAAAGCCTGGGATGCAGCTTCAGGGCAGCGGTGCGAAGAGCGCCTCGATATCGCCTGGCTGCAGCTCGGGCAGCTCGCGGGTAGCCCCCTCGAGCACGCCGGTCGCCAGCTCGGCCTTGCGCCGTTGCAGCTGCTGGATGTGCTCTTCGACGGTGCCGCGGGTGATCAGCCGGTAGACGAACACCGGTTTGTCCTGGCCGATGCGGTAGGCGCGGTCGGTGGCCTGGTTCTCTACTGCGGGGTTCCACCAGGGATCGTAGTGGATCACGGTGTCGGCGGCGGTGAGGTTCAGGCCCGTGCCGCCGGCCTTGAGGCTGATCAGGAACACCGGCGCCTCGCCGCGCTGGAAGCGCGCGACCGGCGTGCGCCGATCGCGGCTGTCCCCGGTCAGCTTGAGGTAGCCGATGGCGTGCCGCTGCAGCGCTTGCTCGATAAGCGCAAGCATCGAGGTGAACTGGGAGAACACCAGCACCCGACGCCCCTCGGCGACCAGCTCCCGCAGCATGTCGAGCAGGCTGTCGAGCTTGGCGGAACCCTCGCCCTGTCTGGGGGTGCCCGCCTCGCCCTTGACCAGTCGCAGGTCGCAGCAAACCTGGCGCAGCTTGAGCAAGGCCTCGAGGATGACCATCTGGCTGCTGGCCAGCCCGCGTCGGGCGATTTCTTCGCGTACCTTGCGATCCATGGCCAGCCGCAGATGCTCGTAGCGCTCGCGCTGCGCCTCGTTGAGTTCGACCCAGTGGACCATCTCGCTCTTGGGGGGCAGCTCGCTGGCGACTTCCTCCTTGCGCCGACGCAGCAGGAACGGTGCGATCCGCGCTTTCAGATGGGCCAGGCGATCCGGGTCGCCGTGCTTTTCGATCGGTGCGCGGTAGTCGCGGTTGAAGGCCTTGGCATCACCCAACCAGCCGGGCATGAGGAAATCGAACAGCGCCCAGAGCTCGCCGAGATGGTTTTCCAGCGGTGTACCGGTCAGGCACAGCCGTTGCCTGGCGTCGAACCGGCGCACGGCCTGCGCGGCCTTGCCCGACGGGTTCTTGATGTTCTGCGCTTCATCGAGCACCAACAGGTGCAGCGGTTGCTGGCGCAGCGATTCGATGTCTCGGGTCAGCAATGCGTAGCTGGTCAGCAGGAGGTCGTATTCGCCGAGCTGGGCGAAGTGCTTGCGTCGGCCGCTGCCTTGCAGGGCCAGTACCCGAAGCTGCGGGGCGAAGCGTGCGGCCTCGTCCTGCCAGTTGGGAATCAGGCTGGTCGGCATCACCACCAGCGCAGGGCGGTCGAGGCGGCCGGCCTCCTTCTCGATCAGCAGGTGGGCGAGGGTCTGCAGCGTCTTGCCCAGGCCCATGTCGTCCCCAAGAATGCCTCCACAGTGCAGCTCGCGCAGGGCCTGCAGCCAGGCCACCCCTTGCAGCTGATAGGGCCGCAGCGCTGCACCGAGCCCACTGGGCGGCGAGAGGGGCGCCTGGCGTAGCTGCTGCAGGCGGGTCGCGGCTTCACGCAGCGCTTCGCCGCCGTGCCACTGCAACCCCGCGTCGGCGAGGCCGGCCAGGCGTGCGCCGTCCTCGCGGCTCAGATGCAGCCGACCGCCTTCGAGGGCCTCGTCGAAATACAGCTCGCCGAGCGTGGCGAGGATCGGCCGCAGCCGCGCGAGGGGCAGCAGTACCT
Organism: Stutzerimonas sp. CXK-1; assembly: GCF_057738225.1. Taxonomy (NCBI): domain Bacteria; kingdom Pseudomonadati; phylum Pseudomonadota; class Gammaproteobacteria; order Pseudomonadales; family Pseudomonadaceae; genus Stutzerimonas; species Stutzerimonas sp. CXK-1. The sequence goes on from NZ_CM173217.1 coordinate 1,466,402, forward strand.
GCAACGGCTGGCCATCGCTGCGCCGCGCCTGGTCGAGCTGAATGCGCAGCTGGTCGTCGTCGCTGCGTTGCTGCAGCTGCCGAGGGCGCAGCAGATCGCCATGCTGGCGGATCAGCTTGAGCAGTACCGGAAGCAGCCCGATGCGCTGGCCGTCGACGAGAATGCCGACATCGAGATCGAAGCCGTTATCGGCTTCGCCTTCCTGGATTTCGGCGTACCAGTCATCGATGGGCGTCAGGTCGTACAGAAACCCCGGATGCATGTCGATCTGCCAGCCCTGGCGACGCAGCTCCGGCAACTGCTCGCGGACGAAGCGCAGCCAGGCATCTTCGTTGGGCAGCAGGTACATCTCCGCCGAATCCCTCGGCAGCGCCTGGCTCTGACGCAGCGCTACGCGAAAGCCGAGGGCCTCGAGCTGCCGCCGCAAGGCCTGCTCGGTCTGTGGCTGGCGGGCGATCAGCAGGAGCTCGTCGCCGTCCGGCTGGCGCAGGCGCTCGCCGTCGCGCTTGCCGTGCACCATGGCGTTGCCATAAACGAAGCTCAACCCGGCGCGGTGCTGGTATTCGCTGACCATGCGCTGGCTGCCTGGCTGGTAGTTGATCGCCAGGTGGCTGCCAAGGCTGAGCCTCGGAGCGGGCTGCAGGTCATCGACCAGGCGTTCGGCCCGGGGCGCCGTCACGCGTCGCTCCCGCATTGGCGAGCTGCGCAACCGCTCATGGCGGCGTGACCTTGATCAGCAGGCCGAGGCCTTGGTTGTCGAGGAAGTTGAGCCGGTTCGGCTCCAGGCGCCGCCGCGTGCTCAGGCGCTCGCTGCCGAGCAGTTCGCCATAAGCGCCGAAGCGGTTGATCCAGAAGGTCGCTTCGGCGGTCACGTATTGTCCGGGCTGCAGGCGCAAGGTGCCCTGCACGGGGTAGTGCGCGTAGTGCCGTTCGCCCGCGACGAGTGCGACCGGTTGCGTAGCGTGGGTAATCGGTTGCCGCCAGGCACGATGCAGCAGGACCTGGTAGCCCTGATCGGGTACCAGCTGCGCCGCCAGGGCCATCAGGGCCGGTTCGCGATAGTCGCGGTTACCCAGCAGCCGCGCGCCTTGCGCCCAGTCGTCCGGTGCCGGCCGGCTGGCCAGCAGGACCGGGCCCTGGCGAAACAGGATGAGTTCGATCCGGTATTGCTGCTCGGCCAGCAGGGGCGAGCAGAACAGCGCCGCCAGCACGGCGGCGCAGTACGACAACCGCATAGAGCGTCCTTATTGGTCTGTCGGGGCGAGGCGTTCGAGCAGCGCTTCGAGCGTATTGAAGCGTTCTTCCGGCCGCTCCATCGGGACCTGGAATTTGAACAGCGTAGCGCCCTCGAACTTGTAGCGACTGGGCTGGCTCTGGATCAGCTTGATCAACACCATCGGGTCGACCGAGGTGTCGGCCGAGAACTCGATGCGCCCGCCCTGCGGCCCGGCGTCGATCTTGACGATGCCGAGCTTCTCGGCCTGCAGCTTGAGCAGCGTCAGACGCACCAGGTTCTTGGTCGGCTCGGGCAACAGGCCGAAGCGGTCGATCATTTCCACCTGCAGCTCCTTCAGACCGTCCTCGTCGGCCGCATTGGCGATGCGCTTGTAGAGAATCAGCCGCGCATGCACGTCCGGCAGGTAGTCCTCGGGAATCAGCGCCGGCAGGCGCAGGTTGATCTCCGGGCCGCCGCCCAGTGGCTGCTCGAGGTTGGGTTGCTCGCCTTTCTGGATGGCCTTGACCGCACGCTCGAGCATCTCCATGTAGAGCGTGAAGCCGACCGCCTGGATCTGGCCGCTCTGGCCTTCGCCGAGCAGTTCGCCGGCGCCGCGGATCTCCAGGTCGTGGGTCGCCAGGACGAAGCCGGCGCCGAGATCCTGGGCGTTGGCGATGGCTTCCAGGCGCTTCTGCGCATCGTCGGTCATCTGCTTGCGCGGCGGCGTGAGCAGGTAGGCATAGGCCTGGTGGTGGCTGCGCCCGACGCGGCCGCGCAGCTGGTGCAGCTGGGCCAGGCCGAACTTGTCGGCCCGCTCGATGATGATGGTATTCGCGCTGGGCACGTCGATGCCGGTCTCGATGATGGTCGAGGCCACCAGCACGTTGAAGCGCTTGTGGTAGAAGTCGCTCATCACCTGTTCGAGTTCGCGCTCGCGCATCTGCCCGTGCCCGATGGCGATGCGTGCCTCGGGCACCAGCGTCTGTAGATCCGCGGCGCATTTCTCGATGGTCTTCACGTCGTTGTGCAGGTAATAGACCTGGCCGCCGCGCAGCAGCTCGCGCAGCAGCGCTTCCTTGATGGTCGGGTTGTTTGCCTCCATGACGAAGGTACGAACCGACAGGCGCCGCGCCGGCGGCGTGGCGATGATCGACAGGTCGCGCATGCCGGCCACTGCCATGTTCAGCGTGCGCGGAATTGGCGTGGCGGTCAGGGTGAGGATGTCGACCTCGCTGCGCAGCGCCTTGAGCTGCTCCTTCTGGCGCACGCCGAAGCGGTGCTCCTCGTCGATGATGACCAGCCCCAGATTGCTGAACTTGACGTCGTCCTGCAGCAGCTTGTGGGTGCCGATGAGGATGTCGATCTTGCCCTCGGCGAGTTCGGCGATGGCGTTCTGCACATCCTTGGCGGACTTGAAGCGGCTCATTACCTCGACGCGCACCGGCCAGTCGGCGAAGCGGTCGCGGAAGCTGTTGTAGTGCTGCTGGGCGAGCAGGGTGGTCGGTACCAGTACGCCGACCTGCCGACCGCCGTGCACGGCGATGAAGGCCGCACGCATGGCGACTTCGGTCTTGCCGAAGCCGACGTCGCCGCAGACCAGCCGGTCCATCGGTTTTGGCGCGAGCATATCGGCCCGCACCGCATCGATCGCCGCTTGCTGGTCGGGGGTTTCCTCGAACGGGAAGCCGGCGGCGAAGGTTTCGTAATCGACCTGCGGATCGGTGAATGCGTAGCCCTGGCGCGCCGCGCGCCGCGCGTAGATATCCAGCAGTTCGGCAGCGACGTCGCGTACCTGCTCGGCGGCCTTGCGCTTGGCCTTCTGCCATTGTTCGGAGCCGAGCTTGTGCAGCGGCGCCAGCGCATCGTCGCTACCGGTGTAGCGGGCGATCAGGTGCAGGCTGGACACCGGCACGTAGAGCTTGGCGTCGTCGGCGTACTGCAACAGCAGGAATTCCTGCGCCTGGCCTTCGATCTCCAGCGTGACCAGCCCCTGGTAACGCCCGACGCCGTGGTCGATATGCACCACCGGCGAGCCTTCGCGCAGCTCGGTGAGGTTGCGAATGACGTTGTCGCCACCGTCGCGGCCCTTTTCCCGCCGCCGCCGCTGCATGACGCGCTGGCCGAACAGCGGGCTTTCGGCGATCAGTGCGAGGTCATCGAGCAGCATGCCTTCGTCGAGCGGTGCGATGGTGATCGCCAGGCGTTCCGGGCTTTGCAGGAACCCGGGCCAGCCGTCGACCTCGACCGGGCGCAGCTTGAGTCGCGCCAGCAGCTCTAGCAGCACCTCACGGCGCCCGGCCGATTCGGCGCTGAACAGGACGCGGCCGGGGTATTCGTCGAGAAAGCGGCGCAGCTTGCCGAGCGGCTCGCCAGCCTTGGCTTCGATGGCCAGGTCCGGCAGCGTCTGCACCGAGAAGCGTTGCCGGCCCACGCCCGGCTCGATGTCCTGTGCGCTGGCGATCACGCGCGGCCAGTGCTTGAGCCGCGCGAAGCAGTCTTCCACCGGCATGAACAGCTCGGCCGGCGGCAGCAGGGGGCGTTCGGGGTCGACGCGGCGCTCCTCGTAGCGATTGCGCACGTCGTTCCAGAACTGCTCGGCGGCCTGCTCGATGCCGGGCAGGGAAAACACCTGGGTGTCGTCTGGCAGGTAATCGAACAGCGTCGCGGTCTCGTCGTAGAACAGCGGCAAGTAGTATTCGATGCCGGCAGGGGTAATGCCGGTAGAGAGATCCTGATAGATCGGGCAGCGGCGGAAATCGACGTCGAAGCGCTCACGAAAGCGCGCACGGAATCCCGTGACGGCTTCCTTCTTCAGCGGGAACTCGCGTGCCGGCAGCAGTCGCACCGAGTCGACCTTGTCGACCGAGCGCTGCGATTCGGGATCGAAGGTGCGCAGTGTCTCGATCTCGTCGTCGAACAGGTCGATGCGATAGGGCTGCGCGCTGCCCATGGGGAACAGGTCGATCAGTGCGCCGCGCACGGCGAACTCGCCATGCTCGTAGACGGTGTCGACGCAACGGTAGCCGGCGGCCTCAAGGCGCGTGCGCATCTCCTCGACCTCGAGCTTCTGGCCGACGTCCAGTACCAGGCTGGAGCCGAGCAGGAAGCGCTTGGGGGCCAGCCGATGTAGGGCCGTGGTGACCGGCACTACCAGCACGCCGTGGGCCAGCGACGGCAGGCGGTAGAGCGTGTCGATGCGCTGCGAAATGATGTCCTGGTGTGGCGAAAACAGATCGTAGGGCAGGGTTTCCCAGTCCGGGAAATGCAGCACCGGGAGTTCGGGGGCGAAGAAGGCGAGCTCTTCCTGCAGGCGGTCGGCGCTCTGGCTATCGGCAGTCAGCAGAAGGGTGAATCGGTTGGCGTTGCTGGCGGCTTCGGCGATCGCCAGGCTCAGCGCAGCTCCGGAAAGGTTGCCCCAGTGTTGCTTGCCGCCGGCGGCAGGCAGGGGCGCAAGGCGCAGGACGGACACGAGTGGGCGTGGCTCCGATCGAAAAATAGGCCGGCGGGATTGTAACTATCGACATGCGCGGCTGTCAGTGTTTCGTCCGCTGCACAATGGCGGGCGCCAAGGAGTGACATTCATCTTCCGGCAGGGGAGGGCTGATGACACGCACCTGGCGCGCCGTCATAATGTAGCCCCTTTTTTCAGCCCCTACATGTGGAAGGAACTGTCCCGTGACTCAGAAGCCCGACCAGTGTCTTGGTGAATGGATTGACCGCGAAGCGCTCGCCGAAGCGATGATTCCGCTGATTGGTCAGCTGTACCGTAACAACAACGTGGTGACTTCGATCTACGGACGCGGCCTGATCAATCGTTCGGTCATCGAAATCCTCAAGGCCCATCGCTTCGCGCGTCACCGTCTGGCTGACGAGACCGAGCTGTCGGTTCACGATTCCTTCCAGGTGCTCAAGACCATGAGCGAGATGAACCTGGGCGCGGCGTCGATCGACCTGGGCAAGATGATCGCCAAGTACAAGGAAAAGGGCGAAGGGCGCGGCCTGGAACAGTTCGTGCGCGACGAGCTGTCGGCGGTTGCCGACAAGCGTCATGCCGCCGCAGGACACAAGGGCACCGACGTGGTGCTCTATGGTTTCGGCCGTATCGGCCGCCTGCTGGCACGTATCCTGATCGAGAAGACCGGTGGCGGCGACGGGCTGCGCCTGCGTGCCATCGTCGTGCGCAAGGGGGCGGAGAACGATCTGATGAAGCGCGCCAGCCTGCTGCGCCGCGATTCGGTTCATGGCCCGTTCAATGGCACCATCACCATCGACGAAGCCAGCAACACCATCAGCGCCAACGGCAACCTGATCCAGGTGATCTATTCGAACGATCCGTCTTCGGTCGATTACACCCAGTACGGTATCGAGAACGCCCTGCTGGTCGACAACACCGGCAAATGGCGTGATGCCGAAGGCCTGAGCCAGCACCTCAAGTGTGCCGGCGTCGCCCGCGTGGTGTTGACCGCGCCGGGCAAGGGCGAGCTGAAGAACATCGTCCACGGCATCAACCACGGCGAAATCACCGCCGACGACAAGATCATCTCTGCGGCTTCCTGCACCACCAACGCCATCGTGCCGGTGCTCAAGGCGGTGAACGACCAGTACGGCATCGTCAACGGTCACGTGGAAACCGTCCACTCCTACACCAACGACCAGAACCTGATCGACAACTTCCACAAGGGCAGTCGTCGTGGCCGCAGTGCTCCATTGAACATGGTGATCACCGAGACCGGCGCGGCGACCGCGGCTGCGAAAGCGCTGCCGGTGCTCAAGGGCAAGCTGACCGGCAATGCCATCCGCGTGCCGACGCCGAACGTCTCGATGGCCATTCTCAATCTCAACCTCGAGAAGGCGACCAGCCGCGACGAAATCAACGAGTACCTGCGTCAGGTGGCCATGCACTCGGAGCTGCACAAGCAGATCGACTTCGTCAACTCGCCGGAAGTTGTTTCAACGGATTTCGTCGGTTCCCGCCACGCTGGCGTGGTGGACGCCGAGGCGACCATCTGCAGCGACAACCGCGTCGTGCTCTACGTCTGGTATGACAACGAGTTCGGCTACAGCTGCCAGGTGGTGCGCGTCATGGAGGAAATGGCCGGGGTCAACCCACCCGCCTTCCCGCGCTGAACGCCAGCGGTCGCCAACAAAACGGGAGCCTCAGGGCTCCCGTTTTTTTATTACCCAGAGGTCGAGTTTCCTCTGGGCGTTATTCAGGGTTTGCTTGTCTGCAGTCAAAAAGCAGCCTGCTTCGGGTGGCCATGCGGCAAGGCAGACCTCTATAATCGGGCGGATTTTTTACCTGGACCTGCGGCATAGCGCCGCGCCGAAGTCATGTCGGCGTGGCGGAGCGGCTATTAGGCCGCGATTGTCACGCAGGTGCGGAAAGTGCTTATAAATTAATTGGTTAGGCAAACCGATGATCAATATAAAACGAGGGCTGGATCTGCCCGTCGCCGGGGAGCCCGCGCAGCGGATCGAGGCTGGCAGGCCCATCAGGAGCGTCGCGGTCATAGGCTTTGATTATCCGACCATGAAGCCAACCATGGCCGTGCAAGTGGGTGATCGGGTCAAGCTTGGACAAGTGCTGTTCTCCGACAAGAAAACGCCCGGGGTCCACTACACTGCGCCGGGTGCCGGCGTGGTCAGCGCGATCAATCGCGGCGAGAAACGCGTCCTGCAGTCGGTCGTGATCGACCTGGAAGGTGACGATCAGCTGGAGTTTGCCAGCTATCCTGCCGCCCAACTCGAGGCGCTGTCCGCCGAACAGGTTCGCGAAAATCTCCAGCAGTCCGGGCTGTGGACGGCGCTGCGTACTCGCCCGTACAGCAAGGTGCCGGCGGTCGACGCCATGCCCAGTTCGATCTTCGTCACGGCGATCGACACCCACCCGCTGGCCGCCGACCCTGTCGTGATCATCAGCGAGCAGCCGGAAGCCTTCGAAAACGGCCTGAAAGTGCTCGGCAATATCGCACCGATCTTTCTGTGCAAGGCTGCTGGTGCAGCGCTGCCCGGCGAGGGTTTGGCCAAGGTCCGAAGCGAAGCCTTCCAGGGACCGCACCCGGCCGGGCTTGCGGGTACCCATATCCACTTTCTCGATCCTGTCAGTGCGACCAAGAGTGTCTGGAATATCGGCTATCAGGACGTCATTGCCATCGGCAAGCTGTTCGTCAGTGGCCGGCTCTCGGTAGAGCGTGTCGTTTCGCTGGCCGGGCCGGTCGTCGACAAGCCGCGCCTGGTGCGCGCGCGCCTCGGCGCCAACCTCGACGAGCTCACTGCCGGTGAATTGCAGCCGGGAGCCAATCGCGTGGTCTCGGGTTCGCTGCTCGGCGGCCGCACCGCGCATGGTGCGTTCGCCTATCTCGGCCGCTACCACCAGCAGGTGTCGTGCCTGCGCGAGGGCAAGGAGCGCGAGATGCTGCACTACCTGCGTGCGGGCTCCGACAAGCACTCGGTGCTGAACATCTTCATCTCCAAGCTGATGGGCGCCAAGAAATTCGCGCTTACCACCACCACCAACGGCAGCCCGCGCGCGATGGTGCCGGTCGGTAACTACGAGCAGGTCATGCCGCTGGACATCCTGCCGACCCAGCTGCTGCGTTCGCTGATCGTCGGCGACACCGAGATGGCGCAAAAGCTCGGCTGTCTGGAACTCGATGAAGAGGACCTGGCGCTGTGCACCTATGTCTGCGCCGGCAAGTATGAATACGGCCCGATCTTGCGGGACAACCTGACCCGCATCGAGAAGGAGGGATAAGGCATGGGCATTCGCGCATTCCTCGACAAGATCGAGCACCATTTCGAGAAGGGCGGCAAGTACGAGAAGTGGTACGCGCTCTATGAAGCGGCAGACACCTTTCTCTATCGCCCCGGCAGCGTGACCAAGACCACCGCGCACGTGCGTGACGGTCTTGATCTCAAGCGCATGATGATCACCGTCTGGCTGTGCACCTTCCCGGCGATGTTCTTCGGGATGTGGAACACCGGCTATCAGGCGAACCTGATCTATTCCGCCAACCCCGATCTGCTGCAAGCCCAGGGCGACTGGCAGTTCGCGTTGACCGCGATGCTCGCCGGTTTCGATCCGAACAGCCTATGGGACAACTTCATTCAGGGCGCCGCTTACTTCCTGCCGATCTACGCAGTGACCTTCATTGTCGGCGGCTTCTGGGAAGTGCTGTTCGCCTCGATCCGCAAGCATGAGGTCAACGAAGGGTTCTTCGTGACGTCGGTGCTGTTCGCATTGATCCTGCCGCCGTCCATCCCGCTCTGGCAGGTGGCGCTGGGCATCAGCTTCGGTGTGGTGATCGGCAAGGAAGTGTTCGGTGGCACCGGCAAGAACTTCCTCAACCCGGCGCTGACCGGTCGTGCCTTCCTGTTCTTTGCCTATCCGGCTCAGATGTCCGGTGATGCGGTCTGGACAGCGGTCGACGGTTTCGCTGGCGCGACCACGCTCAGCCTGGGCTTCGCCGGTGGTATCGACAACGTGGTGCAGAATGGCATCACCTGGATGGACGCCTTCGTCGGTACCATCCACGGCTCGATCGGTGAAACCAGCACCCTGGCCATCTTCATCGGTGGCGCTGTGCTGCTGCTGACCAAGATCGCTTCCTGGCGCATCGTCAGCGGCGTGATGCTCGGCATGATCGGTCTCAGCTATCTGTTCAACCTGATCGGCTCGGACACCAATGCCATGTTCGCCATGCCCTGGTACTGGCACATGGTCGCCGGTGGCTTTGCTTTCGGCATGATCTTCATGGCCACCGACCCGGTGTCGGCATCGATGACCAATACCGGCAAGTGGGTGTTCGGCATCCTCATCGGGGTCATGGTGGTACTCATCCGCGTGGTCAACCCGGCGTTCCCGGAAGGCATGATGCTGGCGATCCTGTTCGCCAACCTCTGTGCGCCTTTGATTGACCACTTCGTCGTTCAGGCCAACGTCAAGCGGAGGCTGGCCCGTAATGTCTAGTCAGAAAGAATCCACCGTTCGCACGCTGACGGTAGCCCTGCTGGTCTGCCTGGTGTGCTCGGTCTTCGTCGCCGGCGCGGCGGTCGCGCTGCGACCCACGCAACAGCAGAACGCGTTGCTGGACAAGCAGCGCAGCATTCTTGCGATCGCCGGACTGGGCGAAGCCGGCATGTCCGGCAAGCAGGTGCGCGAGCTGTTCAATGAACGCATCGTCACCCGTCTGGTCGATCTCGAAACCGGCAAATTCAGCGACGAGTTCGAGGCCAAGAGCTTCGATCCGCTGGCCGCCGCCAAGGATCCGCAGCTGTCGCAGGCTCTGCCGGCCGAGCAAGATATCGCCTCGATCAAGCGCCGTGAGCGTTACAGCATCGTGTACATCGTCGAGGGGCAGGGTGAGGGGGCGATCGATACCCTGATCCTGCCGGTCCGTGGTTATGGCCTGTGGTCCACGCTGTACGGCTTCATGGCGCTCGAGGGTGATCTGAACACGGTTGCCGGCCTGGGCTTCTATCAGCACGGTGAAACGCCCGGCCTCGGCGGCGAAGTGGACAATCCGAAGTGGCGCGGCCTCTGGCCGGGCAAGGAGCTGTTCGGTGACAACGGCAACCTGGCGATCCAGGTCGTCAAGGGTGGTGTCGATCCGAAGAGCCCGAAGGCCGACCATCAGGTCGACGCGCTTGCCGGGGCCACCCTGACCAGCAACGGTGTGAACAACCTGTTGCATTTCTGGCTCGGTGAAAACGGCTTCGGTCCTTTTATCGCTAACCTGCGTGCCGGGGAGGCCTGAACATGTCGCAACCCAAAGTCAAAGACGTTCTCCTGAATCCGATCGTCGCCAACAACCCGATCGGTCTGCAGATTCTCGGTATCTGCTCCGCACTGGCGGTGACCTCGAACCTGAAGACCGCGCTGGTGATGTCCATCGCGCTGACCCTGGTGACCGGTTTCTCCAACCTGTTCATCTCGATGATCCGCAGCCAGATCCCAAGCTCGATCCGCATGATCGTGCAAATGGTGATCATCGCCTCGTTGGTGATCCTGGTCGACCAGGTGCTCAAGGCCTATGCCTTCAGCCTGTCCAAGCAGCTGTCGGTATTCGTCGGCCTGATCATCACCAACTGCATCGTGATGGGGCGCGCCGAGGCGTTCGCCATGCAGAACCCGCCACTGCTTTCGTTCTTCGATGGCATCGGTAACGGCCTGGGCTACAGCGCCATGTTGATCGTGCTGGGTATCGTTCGCGAGCTGTTCGGCGCCGGCAAACTGTTGGGTTACACCATCCTGCCGGTGGTCAACGACGGCGGTTGGTACCTGCCGAATGGCCTGCTGTTGCTGCCGCCGTCCGCGTTCTTCCTCATCGGTCTGATCATCTGGGGCATCCGTAGCTGGAAGAAGGAACAGGTCGAGAAACCTGCCTTCAAGATGGCGCCGCAAGTCTCGAGCAAGGAGGCTTACTAATGGAGCATTACATCAGCCTGTTCGTCCGCGCCGTGTTCATCGAGAACATGGCCCTGGCGTTCTTCCTCGGCATGTGTACCTTCATCGCGATTTCGAAGAAGGTCGAAACCGCAATTGGCCTGGGTATCGCGGTGATCGTCGTGCAGACGGTCACCGTGCCGGCCAACAACCTGATCTACACCTACCTGCTGAAGGCCGGGGCATTGTCCTGGGCCGGGTTGCCGGATGTGGACCTGAGCTTTCTCGGTCTCCTGAGCTATATCGGCGTGATCGCGGCCATCGTGCAGATCCTCGAGATGCTGCTCGATAAGTACGTGCCCAGCCTGTACAACGCGCTGGGTGTGTTCCTCCCGCTGATCACCGTGAACTGCGCCATCATGGGTGGCACGCTGTTCATGGTCGAGCGTGACTACAACCTCGGCGAGAGCATGGTCTACGGGCTCGGCTCCGGCGCTTCCTGGGCTCTTGCCATCGCCTTGCTGGCAGGCATCCGCGAGAAGCTGAAGTACAGCGACGTACCGGAAGGGCTGCAGGGGCTGGGCATCACCTTCATCACCATCGGACTGATGTCGCTGGGCTTCATGTCTTTCTCTGGCGTACAGCTGTAAGGACGGGATGAACTGATGAGTTACGAAATTTTCCTCGCCATCGGCATGTTCACCGCCATCGTCATCGCGCTGGTGATGATCATCCTGGCTGCTCGCGCCAAGCTGGTATCCAGTGGCGATGTGTCGATCGAGATCAACGGTGAGCGCACGATCACCGTGCCGGCTGGCGGCAAGCTGCTGCAGACCCTGGCGGCCAACAACATCTTCCTGTCTTCGGCGTGCGGCGGCGGCGGTACCTGCGCCCAGTGCAAGTGCATCGTCGAGAGCGGCGGCGGCGAGATGCTGCCGACCGAGGAGTCGCATTTCACCCGCCGCGAGGCCGGTGAGGGCTGGCGTCTGTCCTGCCAGACACCGGTCAAGGCGGATATGAAGATCGAGGTGCCGGAAGAAGTCTTCGGCGTGAAGAAATGGGAATGCACCGTTGCGTCGAACCCCAACGTCGCGACCTTCATCAAGGAGCTTACGCTCAAGCTTCCCGAAGGCGAGAACGTCGACTTCCGGGCGGGTGGCTATGTGCAGCTGGAGTGTCCTCCGCACACGGTCAACTACAAGGATTTCGACATCCAGCCTGAATTTCGCGGCGACTGGGACAAGTTCAATCTGTGGAAGTACGTTTCCAAGGTCGACGAAACCACCATTCGCGCCTACTCGATGGCCAACTACCCGGAAGAGAAGGGCCTGGTCAAGTTCAACATCCGGATCGCCTCGCCGCCGCCGGGTCGTGATGATGTCCCGCCGGGCAAGATGTCGTCCTGGGTATTCGGCCTCAAGCCGGGTGACAAGGTGACCGTGTACGGTCCGTTTGGTGAGTTTTTCGCCAAGGATACCGATGCCGAAATGGTCTTCATCGGTGGCGGTGCCGGCATGGCGCCGATGCGTTCGCACATCTTCGACCAGCTCAAGCGTTTGAAGTCCACCCGCAAGATGAGCTTCTGGTACGGCGCCCGCTCGTTGCGTGAAGCGTTCTATGTGGAAGAGTACGACCAGCTGCAAGCGGAGAATCCGAACTTCGAGTGGCATCTGGCCTTGTCCGATCCGCAGCCCGAGGACAACTGGCAGGGGCCGACCGGCTTCATCCACAACGTGCTCTACGAAAACTACCTGAAGAGCCACCCGGCGCCCGAGGATTGCGAGTTCTACATGTGCGGCCCGCCCATGATGAACGCCTCGGTAATCAAGATGCTGACGGACCTGGGGGTCGAACCGGAGAACATCCTGCTCGACGACTTCGGCGGTTAGCATGATCAAAGCGCTACTGCAGCCCGTCTTGACTGCCGCTCTCGCGGCAGCCCTGACGGGCTGTCTGTTTCAGGACCGGCTCGAAAGCTTCGACGGGCCGACCATGGGCAGTACCTATTCGATCAAGTATGTGCGGGGCGACGGCGTGCCCGCGCGCGATGTGCTGCAGAAGGAAACCGAGCGGATATTGGCCAATCTGGACCGACAGCTGTCGACCTACAGAGCCGACTCGGACATCGCCCAATTCAACCGGCTGCCGGCCGGGCAGTGCCAGGCCGTGCCTGAGGCTGTACGTGAGCTGGTCGCCGCCGGCGAGCGGCTATCCAGGCAGACTGGCGGCGCCCTCGACCTCACGCTGGAGCCGTTGCTCGACCTTTGGGGGTTTGGCCCGCAGGGGCGCATGGAGCGCATTCCGTCCGAGAGCGAAATCGCCACGGCGCGGGAAAACGTCGGTCACCGACATCTGCGAATCGAAGGCGAGCAGCTTTGCAAGGATGTTGCCGCCCAGGTCGACTTCAACAGTATCGCGGCGGGCTATGCGGTGGATCGGGTCGTGGCGCGGCTGAAGGCGCTCGGCGTGAAGAGCTATCTGGTCGAAATTACCGGTGAGCTCAAGGCCGAAGGGCACAAGCCGGACGGCCAGCCCTGGCGGATCGCGATCGAAGCGCCACGTGACGACCAGCGAGTAGCGCAGCGGATCGTCGAACTCGATGGCCTCGGTGTGTCGACCTCTGGCGACTATCGCAACTATTTCGAGCGGGATGGCCGGCGCTATTCCCATACAATCGACCCGACCACCGGCGCCCCTATCGAGCATCGGTTGGCCGCTGTCACGGTGCTGCATCCCTCGACCCTCGAAGCCGATGGTTTGTCGACGGCACTGATGGTGCTGGGGCCGGACAAGGGACTGGAGTTCGCCAATCGGCACCAGCTCGCGGCCCTCTTCGTCGTGCGGCAGGGTCAGCAATTCGTCAGTACGAGCACCACGGCTTTCAAACAGCTGTTCGGTGAAGGAGAAGACAAATGACCTGGCTACTGGTTTTTCTGGTGATGCTTCTCGTCGTCTTTGGCATGGCCATTGGCGTGATCATGGGGCGCAAGCCGATTGCGGGTTCTTGTGGAGGTATCGCGGCCTTGGGAATCGAGAAGGAATGCTCGATCTGCGGAGGCAGCCGCGAAAAGTGCGAGGAAGTGAACCAGGAGCGAGCGCAGACGCAGAGCGACCTGGCCTACGACGCGACCCGTAAGTGAGTGGATTCGGCCCGTGTCGAGCGCCGTGCGCCCCGCGGGCACTGAAGGATTGTTTGGTGCGGCGCTAGCGTAGCGACCGCGTTTGGGGAGTACATATGGCTGTCTATAACTACGATGTGGTGGTGCTGGGCTCCGGCCCGGCCGGCGAAGGCGCGGCGATGAACGCCGTCAAAGCCGGGCGCAAGGTCGCCGTGGTCGACAATCGACCGCTGGTGGGCGGCAACTGCACCCACCTGGGGACCATTCCGTCCAAGGCGCTGCGTCACTCGGTGCGCCAGATCATGCAGTACAACACCAACCCCTTGTTTCGTCAGATCGGCGAGCCGCGCTGGTTCTCCTTCCCGGACGTGCTCAAGAGCGCCGAGAAGATCATCAGCAAGCAGGTGACCTCGCGCACCGGTTACTACGCGCGCAACCGGATCGATACCTTTTTCGGAACGGCCAGCTTCGCCGATGAGCAGAGCGTCGAGGTGGTCTGCCTGAACGGTATGGTCGAGAAGCTGGTGGCCAAGCAGATCGTGATTGCCACCGGGTCGCGCCCCTATCGCCCGGCTGACATCGACTTCAACCACCCGCGGATCTACGACAGCGACACCATCCTTACGCTGAGCCATACGCCGCGTCGGATGATCATCTACGGGGCCGGGGTGATCGGCTGCGAATATGCTTCCATCTTCAGTGGCTTGGGCGTGCTCGTCGATCTCATCGACAATCGCGATCAGCTGCTGTCGTTCCTCGACGACGAGATTTCCGATGCGCTGTCCTACCACCTGCGCAACAACAATGTGCTGATCCGGCATAACGAAGAGTACGAGCGCGTCGAGGGGCTGGACAACGGTGTGATCCTGCACCTGAAGTCGGGCAAGAAGATCAAGGCCGATGCCTTCCTCTGGAGTAACGGGCGCACCGGCAACACCGACAAGCTGGCGCTGGAGAACATCGGCTTGAAGGCCAACAGCCGTGGCCAGGTTCAGGTCGACGAGCACTACCGCACCGAGGTCGGCAACATCTATGCGGCGGGCGATGTGATCGGCTGGCCCTCGTTGGCCAGTGCAGCCTACGACCAGGGGCGCTCGGCAGCCGGCAGTATCGTCGAGAACGATACCTGGCGGTTCGTCGACGACGTGCCGACGGGCATCTACACCATTCCGGAGATCAGCTCGATCGGCAAGAACGAGCGCGAGCTGACGCAGGCCAAGGTCCCCTACGAGGTCGGCAAGGCGTTCTTCAAGAGCATGGCGCGCGCGCAGATCTCCTACGAACCGGTCGGCATGCTGAAGATCCTCTTCCATCGCGAAACGCTAGAGGTGCTTGGCGTGCATTGCTTCGGCTATCAGGCCTCGGAGATCGTGCATATCGGTCAGGCGATCATGAACCAGAAGGGGGAGGCGAATTCGATCAAGTACTTCGTCAACACCACCTTCAACTACCCGACCATGGCCGAGGCTTATCGGGTCGCGGCGTTTGACGGTCTGAACCGGCTTTTTTGAGAGGCTCCGACCGGTGGCCTGAGCCGGTCGGAGGCACCGGTGATTCCCGGCAATGGCATTGGCCCAACCGGGAAAGCCTTTAGATCAGGTCACGGTAGCGTACCGCATGCTGCCAAGCGTCCAGGCCCGTCGGCACCCGCCGGCGGGCCTTTTCGTTTTCCGCTACCGTCCGGCCAGGGTGGTGGTGGCAAGCCTGGGGAAGTCGGTGATCAGGCTGTCGACGCCCATGTCCGCCAGACGCAGCATGAGTGCCGGCTCGTTCACCGTCCAGGTGGAGACATGCAGGCCTTGTCGCTGTGCCTTGAGCAGTCGCCCGGGCGTACAGAGCGTCCATTTCAGGGCTAGCAGGTTGCAGCCATACGCCTTGGCGACCTTCAGCGGGTCGAGCCAGCCATACTCGGCGACCAGGCCGCGGGAAAGATGCGGGGCCAGCTCGGCAAGCGCCTTGAGCACCACGCGCGATCCGGAGGTCACCGTGATCCGCTCGCTAAGGCCGTGGCGCTCGGCCAGGGTAGCGATCGCCAATACCGTCCGCCTGGCGCGTTCATGCGATGCGCTTTTGACTTCCAATTGCCAATGCTCGAAGTCGCAGCTAGCAAAAAGCTCTTCCAGGCGTGGAATCGGGCACGGCTGTTCCCAACCGGGGCCACCGAGGCGAGCGTCGTAGCTGGCAAGCTCCTGCGCACTGTGTTCGGCGACTTTGCCGCGCCGGCCGGTGGTGCGCTTCAATGTGGGATCGTGGATGACCATCAGCTCGCCATCGCGAGAGAGATGTAAATCGAGTTCGCAGCGGTTCACACCGTCTTGCAGGCACAGCTGAAAGCCGGCCAGTGTATTTTCCGGCGCTTGGCCCTTTGCGCCTCGATGGCCATAGATCTGGGTCACGGTTGCTGCTGATCCTGAGGAAGATGAAGAGGCCGATGGTCGATGACGCTGTCGATGACGCGGTCGCCTTCGAAGTAGACCGAAAAGGTGCGGTAGTCCCAACGGGTGATCGGCGGCTGGCCGACAGGGAATGTTCGTTGTCGGGCAACCCGAAGCGTTCCAGCACTGCGCCCTTGCTAGCCCCGCGCGAGGGTAGCGCCAGCTCGCCGCCGCCCTGTTGGCCGAGCGGAATGATGATCTGTTCGGCCTGTAGCGCACTGCTGAAGGCGAGGGTCAGGCTGAGAAGGGCGTAGCGCAACATCGGATCAATCTCCTTGCGGGGTCTCACGGGCCAGGCGACGTTCCAGCGCCTGTTTCTGCAGGATATGCCGAGCCAGCAGTTGCCGTTGTGCGTCAGTCAGCGCTTCGAATTCCGTGCCGAGCTGAAACTTACCGCCTTCCGCGGCTTCGCAGTGCAGGACGCGTGCAGCGAGCAACAGGCCGAGGCCCTGCGGCAAGAGAACCATCTTGAGGAGCAGCGGCGTGCCAACCCTAATCGGCTGCTCGTGAACGAAGCTAACGCCACCTTCCGACAGGATGACGTCGCGCTCGCAGTCGCCCTCGGCGAGCAATCCCTGCGCCAGCGCCTGGCCGAGCAGGTCGATGCGTCGGTTTTGCACCTTCAGGTAGTTGGCCAGGGTGCGATTCTGATCGGCAATTTGCCGCAACAGATGCTGGGACTCGAAATCCAGCTGATGCAGCTCGGCGAGCAAGGCGAACTGCCGTGGCAGCGCAGGCGGCTGATTGTTACCGTCCGCTTCAGCGGGCAGTATTTCCAGTGCGATGCGGTCCTCGATACGGTAGTATTCCCGGCGTTCTTCAGTGTCTTGTGTCGGCATGGCACGCCCCGCTAACGATGGTGGCGTGAGTCTATCAGGCCTTCGGGCATCAGCCGTCACGCTCGTTTTTCCCCGCCAGCGAATAAGTCGACCTATGTTCAGACCGCTGTCCGTGTTCATCGGAGCGCGCTATACACGCGCCAAGCGCCGCAGCCTGTTCGTCTCCTTCATTTCCTTCACCTCGATGATCGGCTTGGCCCTGGGCGTGCTGGTGATGATCCTGGTCCTGTCAGTGATGAATGGCTTCGATCATGAGATGCGTACCCGTGTGCTTGGCATGGTGCCGCACGCGACCCTCGAACGCGCCGTTCCAATCGATGGCTGGGAGGCGCTCGCCGCGCGAATCCAGGCCAACCCACAGGTGGCGGCCGTCGCCCCGTTCATCCAGGCCCAGGGTCTGCTGACCAATCGAGGCCAGGTGAGCAAGATCCTGATCAATGCGGTCGATCCAACGGCAGAGCGCAGGGTTTCGATCATCGATCAGTTCTTCCGCGAGGGCTCGCTGGACGACCTGGCCCCGGGTGAGTTCGGCATTGTCATCGGCGACAAGGCGGCGCAGAAACTCGGCCTTGCCGTCGGTGACAAGGTGACGTTCGTTGCTCCGGAAGTGACCGTCACGCCGGCGGGGATGTTTCCGCGCATGAAGCGCTTCACCGTGACAGGCATCTTCCATGTCGGCGCTGGCGAGATCGACGGCTACGTTGCGATGGCGAATATTGCTGACCTGGCACGTCTCAAGCGCTGGAAGCCCGGGCAGGTGCAGGGGCTGCGGCTGCGCTTCGAAGACTTGTTCCAGGCGCCTCGCATCGCCTGGGAGTTGGCCGGCCAGCTGGGTGAGGACTACTACTCGCGCGATTGGACGCGTACGCACGGCAATCTCTACCAGGCCATTCGCATGGAAAAGGCGATGATCGGGTTGCTGCTGCTGCTGATCGTGGCCGTGGCCGCCTTCAACATCATCTCGACGCTGGTCATGGTCGTTACCGACAAACGTGGCGATATCGCCATCCTGCGCACGCTGGGGGCAACGCCACGGCAGATCATGGCGATCTTTATGGTCCAGGGCACGGTCATCGGCGTGGTCGGCACGCTGGTCGGAGCCGTACTTGGCATCCTCGCCGCGCTGAACGTCAGTGCCGGCATCGCCTGGCTGGAGCGGCTGATCGGGCACAAATTTCTCAATGCGGACGTCTATTTCATCGACTATCTGCCGTCCCGTCTGCTGGCTGCCGACGTGATCCAGGTCTGCGTCGCGGCACTGCTGCTGAGTTTCCTTGCCACGCTGTATCCGGCCTGGCGTGCCGCGCGCACGCAGCCGGCCGAAGCGCTACGTTATGAGTGAGCTGGCCATGAATGCTGCAAATCCCGAAAGCGCCGTCCTGAGTTGCCGCAACCTGGGCAAACGCTACGATCAGGGCCCGGAATCGGTCGAGGTGCTCGGCAATCTCGAACTGGAGCTCTTTCCCGGCGAGCGTGTCGCCATCGTCGGCAGCTCCGGCTCCGGCAAAAGCACCTTGCTCAACCTGCTCGGCGGGCTCGATACGCCCAGCGAGGGCAGCGTCTGGCTTGCGGGCGAGCAGCTTTCAGCGCTCAACGAGAAGGAGCGTGGACTGCTGCGCAATCGGGCGCTTGGTTTCGTCTATCAGTTTCACCATCTGCTGCCTGAGTTCACTGCGCTCGAGAACGTTTGCATGCCTCTGCTCATCGGCCGAACCGACCTCGCCGAGGCACGACGGCGTTCGACCGAATTGCTCGAGCGGGTAGGGCTTGGCCATCGTCTGGAGCACAAGCCCGCCGAGCTTTCCGGCGGCGAGCGGCAGCGTGTGGCTATCGCCCGTGCGCTGGTCAACCGCCCGGCGCTGGTCCTGCTCGACGAGCCGACCGGCAATTTGGATCACCATACAGCGCAAGGCATTCAGGAGCTGATGCTCGAACTTAGTCGCTCGCTGCGCACGGCGTTTCTGGTGGTGACCCACGACCCGCAGCTGGCGGCTCAGATGGACAAGATCCTGCGCCTGCAGGATGGCCGCCTGGTGGCTGAATGATGTTTCGTCCGCTCAGCCTGTTCATTGGCAGTCGCTACACCCGGGCCAAGCGCCGAAACCACTACATCTCGTTCATTTCGCTGACCTCGTTGATCGGCCTGGCGCTAGGCGTGCTGGCCATGATCCTGGTGCTGTCGGTGATGAACGGCTTCCAGCGTGAAATGAGCGCGCGCATCCTCGGGATGATTCCCCATGCGACGATCTTCGGCCCGGAACCGATCGAAGACTGGCAGTCGCTCGCGGCACGGATCGGGAAGCAGCCGCAGGTACTCGGCGCCGCGCCGCTTACCCAGCTCGAGGGCATGCTCTCCTACAAGGGCGCCATGCAGCCGGTGCAGATCAGCGGGATCGAGCCAAGCGCCGAGGCGCGGGTATCGATCGTCGCTTCGCGCATGATCGCAGGTCGCCTCGACGACTTGCGTCCCGGTGACTACGGCGTGGTGCTGGGGGTGATCACGGCCAGGCGCTTCGGGCTCTCGGTAGGTGACAAGCTGACGCTCATCGTGCCTGAACCGAGTGATGCTCCCGGTGGCGTCACGCCGCGCATGCAGCGGCTGACCGTGGTTGGCCTATTCAAAGTGGGCGCCGATCTCGACGGCAGCCTGGTGATGATCCATCGTGCCGACGCCGCGGCCATTCAGCGCTGGCCGGCCGATCAGGTTCAGGGCGTACGAGTGCGCCTCGCCGATCTGTATCAGGCGCCGGCTATCGCGGCCCGGATCGCCGCCACCTTGGGGCCGGGCTATCACGCTGAAGACTGGTCGAAGACGCAGGGTAGCCTGTTCAGCGCGATGAAGATGGAAAAGACCATGATCGGGCTGTTACTGATGCTGATCGTCGCGGTCGCCGCCTTCAACATCATCGCCACGCTGATCATGGTCGTTGCCGACAAGCGGGCGGACATCGCCATCCTGCGCACGCTGGGCGCCACGCCTCGGCAGATCATGGCGATCTTCATGGTGCAGGGCAGCATTATCGGCCTGAGTGGCACGCTGATCGGCGTGGTGCTGGGTGTGCTCGGCGCGCTCAATGTCAGTTCGCTGGTGGGTTGGCTCGAGCGCGTGTCGGGCCAGCACATCTTCAGCTCGGACGTCTATTTCATCAGCAGCCTGCCATCAGAGTTGCAGGTACTGGATGTCGTGGTCGTGGCTGCGGTGGCGCTTTCGCTCAGCTTTCTGGCGACCCTATATCCAGCCTGGCGCGCCGCGCAGACGCAGCCGGCCGAGGCATTGCGCTACGAGTGAGGCTCAGCGGCGCCCGTGCTGGCGCCGACGCCAGCTGCGGCCGACCCACCAGCGCCAGTAGGCCTGGGTGCCGAAGTAGCCCAGCAGGGCCAGAACCGCAGCCATCACCAGCGAGCCCAGGTACAGGGGCTGCCAGTTATCCCTGAGCAGATGCGTCACCCAGGCCAGGCTCAACTCCTCTGGCATTCCGATCGCCGGTGTATCCATCAGCCAGGCGCCGAGCTTGTAGTTGCAATAAAACACCGGCGGCATTGTCAGCGGGTTGGTCAGCCAGACCAGGCCGATGGCGATCGGCAGATTGGCTCTGGCAGGGAGCGCACAGAGCGCCGCTGCGAGCATCTGCATGGGCATCGGAATCATTGCCCAGAACAGGCCGATGCCCATCGCGCGGGCAACTGAGTGGCGGTTCAGGTGCCAGAGATTGGGATCGTGAATCAGGCCGCCAAGAAATCTCAGTGACTTGTTACCCTTGATGCGGTCGGGGTGGGGCATGTAGCGCTTGAAGATGCGACGCGGCATGTCGGGACTCGGGTGTACGTGAGCGCGTAATTATGCCGTGCTCCGAGGCTCTCGCCGACAGAACTTTTGTCACAGGCTTGTGCGCCGCTACGGATTGCGGCGAGCAGGTTTTCTGCGGCTGCGGCCGGCTTGCCAGGAGGGCACATGAAGGCGCGCACAGGGATGGCCGCGCTGGCGGTGGGTTTGCTGGTGCCGCGCTGGCTGCCCGAGTTGCCGGCAGGCGCTCTGTTGGCACTGCTGGGTGCAACGGCGGTTGGCGCGATGTGCTGGAAGCGCACGCGCCCCTTTGCGTGTTTCGCCTTGGGCCTGGTATGGGCCTGTTGGCAGGCGCAGCTCGCCCTCGATGACCGACTCCCGGTCGATCTGGATGGCCGCACCTTCTGGCTCGAGGGCGTGATCGTCGGCTTGCCTGCAACCATCGACGGGGTGGTTCGCTTCGAACTGACCGATATCCAGTCGCGCCATGCCGGCCTGCCGTCGCGCCTTCGCCTTGGTTGGCACGGCGGGCCTGCGCTTCGGGCCGGTGAGCGCTGGCGACTCGCGGCACGTCTGAAACGGCCTCGCGCAATGGTCAATCCACAGACCTTCGACTATGAGGCCTGGCTGCTCTCAAGGCACATCGGCGCGATAGGTACGGTAAAGGCGGGCGAGCGAGTCGCGGCCTCCGTTACGACCGCCGGCTGGCGCGATGCGCTCAGGCAGCGGCTGGCTGCGCTCGATGCCCATGGTCGCTCGGGTGCGATTGCGGCGCTGGTCGTCGGCGACGACTCCGGGCTCACGCCCGGCGATTGGCAGATCCTGCAGGACACCGGCACGGTGCACTTACTGGTAATTTCCGGTCAGCATGTGGCGATGCTGGCTGGACTGCTCTATGGGCTGGTCCATTTGCTCTACCGTCTGGGCTGCTGGCCTTCGCGCCTGCCGTGGCTGCCGGTTGCAAGCGGTCTCGCTTTCGGCGGCGCCCTGGGCTATGCCTGGCTGGCGGGGTTCGAGGTGCCGGTACAGCGCGCCTGTGTAATGGTTGCGGCAGTGCTGCTTTGGCGGCTGCGCTACCGGCATCTCGGCGTCTGGTTCCCCTTGCTGCTCGCCCTGGTCCTGGTGCTGCTGGCCAACCCGCTGGTCAGCCTGCAGCCAGGGTTCTGGCTGTCGTTCGCCGCAGTCGCGTTGCTGGTGTGGGTCTTTGCCGGCCGGCTCGGGGCTGCCGGCTGGTGGCGCACGCTCTTGCGTGCGCAGTGGGCAATGACGCTCGGCCTGCTACCGATGATGTTGATGCTTGGGCTTCCGGTCAGCTTCAGCGGGCCGCTTGCCAACCTCGTAGCGGTACCCTGGGTCAGCCTGACCGTTCCGTTTGCCCTTGTGGGAACTGCCGCGCTTTATCTACCGCTGGGGCTCGGGGAGAGCCTGCTGAATGGGGTAGGTTGGTCATTGCAGGGCTTGTTCGGCTTGCTGGCCTGGGTCGCTGGCTGGCAGCCGGCCTGGCTCGCGCCGCAAGCCTCCGGCTGGATGCTGCTGGCCGCGAGCCTTGGTGCGCTGATTCTGCTGCTGCCGGCAGGCATTCCGTTCCGTCTGTTCGGCGGTCTCCTGATGCTGCCCTTGCTTTTCGTCGGCAGCGAACGCCCACCTCCGGGACGTGCCGAGATCCATGTACTGGATGTCGGTCAAGGGCTGTCAGTCCTGGTCCGCACGCAGAGCCA
Organism: Stutzerimonas sp. CXK-1; assembly: GCF_057738225.1. Classification (NCBI taxonomy): domain Bacteria; kingdom Pseudomonadati; phylum Pseudomonadota; class Gammaproteobacteria; order Pseudomonadales; family Pseudomonadaceae; genus Stutzerimonas; species Stutzerimonas sp. CXK-1. Next base: position 1,488,898 of record NZ_CM173217.1, read on the forward strand.
CGATCTGCTCTACGATGCCGGCCCCCGTTATGGTCGCTTCGATATCGGCGAGCGCGTGGTGGTGCCTTCGTTACGTCGACTGGGGACCCGACAGCTTGATCTTTTGTTGCTCAGCCACGCCGACAGTGACCATGCTGGTGGCGCCCAGGCGGTACTTCGCTCTTTGCCGGTGCGCCGGATGCTAAGCGGTGAGGCGCAGGCATTGGACCTTCCGGCTGTAGAGGACTGCCGGCCCGGCGAACGCTGGCGCTGGGATGAGGTGCGCTTCGAGACATGGCGCTGGCTGCGTGCAGGCGACGGAAACCAGGCGTCCTGCGTGCTGGCGGTCGAGGCCGCCGGCGAACGGATTCTGCTGACGGGCGATCTGGACAGCGCCGCCGAGCAGGCCCTGCTCGGCAGCCGCTTTAACCCTCGAAGCGACTGGTTGCTGCTTGGACATCATGGCAGCCGCACTTCGACTTCTGTCGCCTTTCTCTCGGCCGTTGCGCCAAGCGCGGCGTTGGTGTCGCGTAGCGCACACAACCCGTTCGGGCACCCGCACTCCGAGGTGCTGCATCGTTTGGATGAGGCGGGCATACCGCTCTACGACACGGCTCGGGACGGCGCCTTGCGCATAGTACTGGGCAGCTTCACTGCGCCCCAGGGTTTACGCTGGGAGCGTCGGTTCTGGCGGGAAAATGAGAACGGCAGCCGTCGGCTGGCGGCAGGCCCTGTGCTAGAGTGACGCGGTTTTTTCGAGGGGGATTCGACTCGTGTGGGAGCTGGTCAAAGCTGGCGGCTGGATAATGCTGCCGATCATTCTGTGTTCAATCGTTGCGGCCGCCATCATCGCTGAGCGGCTGTGGACCTTGCGTCCGAGTCGCGTCACGCCTCCGCACCTGCTCGGTCAGGTATGGAAGTGGATCAAAGACAAGCAGCTCAGCAACCAGAAACTCAAGGAACTGCGTGCCGATTCGCCACTCGGTGAGATTCTTGCCGCGGGCCTCGCCAACTCCAAGCGCGGGCGGGAAATCATGAAGGAGTGCATCGAGGAAGCGGCCGCTCGCGTGGTCCACGACCTGGAGCGCTACCTGAACGCCCTGGGCACCATCGCTGGTATCGCGCCATTACTCGGCTTGCTCGGCACGGTGCTGGGCATGATCGAGATTTTCAGCTCCTTCATGGGCTCCGGCATGGCCAATGCGCCACAGCTGGCCGGCGGCATATCCAAGGCGCTGATCACCACCGCGGCGGGGCTGATGGTGGCCATTCCCGCACTGTTCTTTCATCGTTTTCTCAGCCGGCGAGTCGATGAATTGGTCGTGGGCATGGAGCAGGAGGCGATCAAGCTGGTCGAGGTGGTTCAGGGCGACCGTGATGTCGACCTCAGCGAGGGCCGGCCGTGAAGTTTCGCCGCAAGCCGCGGGAGAACGTCGATATCGGGCTTGCGCCGCTGATCGATGTTGTATTCATTCTGCTGCTCTTTTTCGTGGTAACCACGACCTTCACCCGAGAAACCCAGCTGAAGGTCGATTTGCCCGAGGCGGCCAGCGGGACGCCGCCACAGCAGACCGAGGTCAAGCAGCTCGAAGTAGTGATCGACATCGAAGGCAACTATTCGCTCAATGGCAAGGCGCTGCTCAAAAGCGATCTCGACGCCCTCATGGCTGCGCTGAGCAAGGAGTCTGGCGGCGATAACAGCCTGCCGTTGATCATCAGTGCCGATGGCAAGACACCCCATCAGGCCGTGATCACCGCGATGGACGCCGCCGGCAAGCTCGGCTTCGCTCATCTGCGGATTACCACGGTCGAGGCGCAGGCTGCGCCCTGATGACGCTCGCGCAAAAACTTCAGCGCGCCTGGTACCAGGGGCACCCGGCATTAGCCTTGCTGGGCCCGCTCGAGGCGTTGTATCGCATGGTCGTCACACGCAAGCGGCAGCGTTTCCTGCAGGGCATGACTGCCAGCTATCGAGCGCCGGTTCCAGTTGTCGTGGTGGGCAACATTACGGTCGGTGGTACAGGCAAGACGCCGCTGATCCTGTGGCTGGTGGAGCATTGCCGGGCCCTCGGGCTACGCGTCGGGGTGGTCAGTCGCGGTTACGGTGCAAAGCCGCCGGAATATCCCTGGCGCGTCACTTGCGATCAGGATGCCAGGACGGCCGGCGACGAGCCGTTGCTGATCGTGCAGCGCACCGGCGTCGCGCTGATGATCGACCCCGACCGCGCCCGCGCGGTACAGGCACTGCTGCAGGCCGAGCCGATCGATCTCGTGCTCTGTGACGATGGTTTGCAACACTACGGTCTAGGCCGCGATCTGGAGTTGGTCCTGATCGACGCGGCACGAGGCTTGGGTAATGGCCGCTGCCTGCCAGCTGGCCCGCTGCGAGAGCCAGCCAGCCGCCTGGAGTCCGTGGACGCGGTACTGTACAACGGCGGTACGACGCAAGCCGATGCCTTCGGCTTCAGCCTGCAACCGAGTGGGCTAGTCGAAATCGTCAGCGGCCGGGTACTGCCGGTGAATCATCTGGCATCGCTGCAGGCCGTGCACGCGATCGCCGGTATCGGCAATCCAGAGCGTTTCTTCGCTACGCTCGAGGCGCTAAACTGGCGGCCGATTCCGCATCCCTTCGCCGATCACGCCGTGTATACCGCCGAGCAGCTCAGTTTTGCTCCGGAGCTGCCACTGGTGATGACCGAGAAGGACGCGGTCAAATGCCGGGCGTTCGCGCGTCCCGGCTGGTATTACCTAGAAGTGCAGGCCAGGCCCTGCGATGCCTTCATTGCCTGGTTCGATGAACAACTGGCCCGCCTGATTCCCGTCCACACCTAAGTCGCTCGCCTGCCGCTGCAGTCGAACGCCCTCAAAGGACTGCGCAATGGATACCAAACTGCTCGATATTCTGGCGTGCCCGCTGTGCAAAGGGCCGTTGAAGCTCGCCGATGACAAGTCTGAGCTGATCTGCAAGGCGGATGGTCTCGCCTACCCGGTACGAGACGGCATTCCGGTGATGCTCGAAAGCGAGGCGAGAACGCTGGATGTAGACGAGCGCCTGGACAAATGAGCACGGATTTCTGCGTTGTCATTCCAGCGCGTTTTGCTTCTACACGTCTGCCGGGCAAACCGTTGCAGGACATCGGCGGCCTGCCAATGATCCAGCACGTCTGGACCCAGGCCTGCAAGAGTTCGGCACGTCAGGTTGTGGTTGCGACCGATGATCCGCGCATCCTCGATGCCTGTCATCGCTTCGGGGCCGAGGTCGTGCTGACTGCAGCGGAGCACAATTCCGGTACCGACCGGCTTGCCGAGGTGGCGGCACGACTAGGGCTGGCGGCCGATGCCATCGTGGTCAACGTGCAGGGCGACGAACCGCTGATACCGCCAGCGGTGATCGATCAGGTTGCGGCCAATCTGGCGGATCATCCCGAGGCGGCGATTGCCACGCTCGCCGAGCCGCTGCTCGACGCCGCCGGGCTGTTCAATCCCAACGTGGTAAAAGTCTTGTCGGACATGAACGGTCTGGCGCTGACCTTTACGCGTGCGCCTCTGCCATGGGCGCGCGACGCCTTTGCGGCGAGCCGGGACCAGCTGCCGGCGGGTGTGCCGTACCGCCGGCATATCGGTATCTACGCCTATCGTGCCGGTTTTCTCGCTGACTTCGTGGCCTGGGGACCTTGCTGGCTGGAAGATGTGGAATGCCTGGAGCAGCTCCGCGCGCTCTGGCATGGCAAAAGGATCCATGTCGCCGATGCCGTCGAGCCGCCTCCCGCCGGCGTGGATACCATGGAGGATCTCGAGCGAGTTCGCCGCCTGCTGGGGCATGTGCAGTGAAGATACTCTTCGTCTGCCTCGGCAATATCTGTCGTTCGCCGACTGCCGAAGGCGTATTTCGTCAGCGTTTGCGTCATGCCGGTCTGGAAGCACGCGTCGTGGTCGACTCGGCTGGCACTGCAGGCTGGCACCGGGGAAAGGCGCCCGATGCACGTTCCTGCATGGCGGCCGCGGCGCGTGGATACGAGCTGTCAGGCTTGCGTGCGCGCCAGGTAGCGCTAGACGACTTCCAGCGCTTCGATCTGATACTGGCGATGGATCACGATAACCTTGCCCACCTGCAAGCGATGCAGCCAGCCGGCTCCCGGGCCGAGACCGACCTGTTCTTGCGTCGCTATGGCATAGGCTGCGACGCGGTGCCCGATCCTTACCATGGCGGCGAGGAAGGCTTCCAGCAGGTGTTGGATCTGATCGAGCAGGCGGCTGACGGCCTGCTGCACGAAGTGCAGGAGCGGCTGTGACCCTGCGTATCGAGCGCGACCACTCGCTCAAGGCCTTGAACAGTTTTGGACTCGAGCAGCGAGCGCGATTCTACGCCGAGGCGCATGACGACGCCGATGTCGCGGCTGCGGCCGCCTTTGCCGTGGCCGAAGGCTTGGCGCTCATGCCGCTGGGCGGCGGCAGCAACCTGCTGCTGACGCGCGATATCGATGCCCTTGTGTTGCGTCTGGCAAACCGAGGACGGCGAATCCTGCGGGCGGATTGCGGCGGCGTGATCGTGGAGGCAGAGGCCGGTGAACCCTGGCATCCGTTTGTGCTTTGGACGCTAGATCGCGGTCTGGTGGGGCTGGAGAATCTGAGCCTGATTCCAGGGACCGTTGGCGCTGCACCGATCCAGAATATCGGCGCCTACGGCGTGGAAATCCGCGATGTGTTCGAGGGGCTCACCGCTTACGATCTCTGGCACAGGCGGATCTGTGAAGTGTCGCTGAGCGATTGTGCCTTCGACTATCGCGACAGCCTGTTCAAGCGCCAGGCGGGACGTTACGTGATATTGCGCGTCAGGTTTCGCCTGGCACACGATGCCAAGTTGCACCTCGATTACGGGCCGATCAGGCAGAGGCTTGCGGAGTTGGGCGTCACCCAACCGACCGCTGTCGATGTAAGCCGCGCCGTCTGCACGATACGGAGCGAGAAGCTGCCCGATCCCAAGGAGCTTGGAAACGCCGGCAGCTTCTTCAAGAATCCGGTCGTGTCTACCGAGCAGCTTGAGCGGTTGCGACGACAGTTTCCCGATGTCGTGGCCTACCCCCAGGGTGATGATCGGGCCAAGCTGGCTGCCGGGTGGCTGATCGATCGGGCCGGCTGGAAAGGCTTTCGGGAGGGCGACGCTGGCGTCCATCGCGCCCAGGCCCTTGTACTGGTCAATTACGGTCACGCCACCGGTAAGGAAATATTGGCCTTGGCGCAGCGGATTCAGGCTGACGTGTACAGGCGATTCGCCGTCGAGTTGGAAATCGAGCCCAACGTGCTTTGACATCCGCTGCTTGCGGTCTTGCCTGAAACGAAAAAGCCCCGGTGATACCGGGGCTCTTTCGTTTCAGGGCACACAACGTGTGCCCTGGTTTCCAGGCGTCAGGCCTTCGGCTTGTCATCCTGTTCCGGCTCAACTTCCGGCGCGGAGGAGGGCTCAGCCTCGTCCTGCTTGGTCGCTTCGTCGGTAGGTCGATGCGCCATTTCGCCGCCCTCGGACTCACTCGGTTCAACGGCTGGAGCGGTGTCCTCAGCCAGCACCACGGGTGCTTCCGGCGTACCGGTCAGGGCTTCCGCGCGTTCGTTCTCCTCGGTCGTCCTGTTTTCCTGGCTGGCCGGCGGCGTTACCACAATCTCCGGGCTGGCTGCAGCCTGCTCTTCGACCGGCGCGGGCTGGGCAGCTGCTTCGGCCTCAGCCTTGGCTGCCTCCTGTGCGAGGCGTTCGGCTTCACGCTGGCGGCGGCGAACTTCGCGTGGGTCGTTCGGTGCGCGACCAGCCGGCCGCACGGGTGCGATGACCTCGCTGGCAGGCGCTTCGACAGCAGCCGCTTCGGTGGCCGGTTCGGTGGCCGGTGCTTCGGTCGGCTCTGCTACCGGCACGGCTGGGGCGACTTCTGCTTCTATTTCGGCGACTGGCGCAACGGGCTGCTCGGCTTCGGCCTGCGGTGCAGGTTGTGGCTCTGCACCCAGCGTTGCCGCTTCGGCTGCAGCTTCCGGCTGCTGTTCGGCAGGGATCGCTGACGGCTGGGCCGCCTCGGTATCTGCTGAATTGGCGGCCAGTGCAGCGGCGGTGGCTGCGACTGCGATCTCTTCGGTTTTCACCGGCGCGTTGCTTTCGTCGATTTCCTCGATTTCATTCCCGTTGGCGTCGCGTTGGCGCTCGCGACGGTTGCTGCGTCGACGCTGACCACGCGAGCGGCGGCGCGGGCGCTCGCCCTCGGCACCTTCCTGGGTTTCCTCGGCAGTCTCTTCCGCCTGAGTGCTCAGCACTTCCTCTTCGCTCGCTGCCGGCTCGTTGCGCGGGCGACGCTCCTCCCGGGGCGGTCTTGGCTTACGTTCACTCGGCTCCTCGACGGCGCTCGATACTGCTTCGTCAAGCGGGGCACGCAGCTCGCGCTTGCGCTCTTCACGCGGTTGACGCTCTTCACGTGGCGCACGCTCACGCCGTGGCTGAGTGGACTCTGTGCCTTCGGCCTGCTCGCGGGGCTTGCGCTCCTCGCGCGGTGGACGAGGCTGACGCTCTTCACGAGGAGCACGCTCTTCGCGAGGCTGACGCTCTTCGCGCGCTTGGCGTTCTTCGCGCGGCTTGCGGTCTTCGTCCCGATTGCGCCCATCGCGGCGACGGTTCTGCTGACGGCCGGAGCGACGCTCGTCGTTTCGCGGTTGGCGGCTGGTGGCGGGCTTCGGCTCGGTGACGGCAGCTACCTCAGGCTCCTGCTTGCCGGCGAAAAGGCCAACAAGCGACTTGATCAGCCCTTTGAACAGGCTGGGCTCTGGCGTCGCCGGTGCGGGTGCCGCGGCCGGGGTTTCGGCAACGGGTTCGGCCGGAGTCGGTGCCGGAGCGGTACGCTGAGGCGCGGTTTTAACGGCGGCCTCCTGGCGGACCAGTGTGCGCGTCGAGCTGATCGGCTGAACCTCGTCGGCCTCGGTCTGAGCCATCTCGTAGCTGGCCTTGCCGGCGATGATGTCTGGGCTATCGTCACGCAGGCGCTGCACTTCGAAGTGCGGAGTTTCGAGATGATCGTCCGGCAGGATGAAGATGCGCGCTCGGGTGCGCAGCTCGATCTTGGTGATCGCGTTGCGCTTTTCATTGAGCAGGAAAGCCGCTACCTGGAAGGGCACACGCGCGCGGACTTCGGCGGTGCGATCCTTCAGAGCCTCTTCTTCGATCAGGCGCAGAATGGCGAGGGAAAGCGATTCTACGTCGCGGATGATTCCTTGGCCGTTGCAGCGGGGGCATACGATGCCGCTCGTCTCGCCGAGCGACGGCCGCAGACGTTGACGCGACATTTCCAGCAGGCCGAAGCGGGAAATACGGCCGACCTGGATACGGGCGCGGTCGGCTTCCAGTGCTTCGCGCACTTTCTCTTCGACGGCGCGCTGATTCTTGGCCGGTGTCATGTCGATGAAGTCGATGACGATCAGGCCGCCAATGTCGCGCAGACGCAGTTGGCGAGCGATTTCTTCGGCCGCCTCCAGGTTGGTCTGCAAGGCGGTTTCCTCAATGTCGCCGCCTTTGGTTGCGCGCGCCGAGTTGATGTCGATCGAAACCAGCGCCTCGGTCGGGTCGATTACGATGGAGCCGCCAGATGGCAGTTTCACTTCGCGTTGGAAGGCGGTTTCGATCTGGCTTTCGATCTGGAAGCGATTGAACAGCGGTACGCTGTCTTCGTACAGCTTGATCTTGCTCGCGTACTGCGGCATGACCTGCTGGATGAAGGAGAGTGCTTCGTTCTGTGCTTCGACGCTATCGATCAGTACCTCGCCGATGTCCTGGCGCAGGTAGTCGCGGATCGCGCGGATGATGACGTTCGATTCCTGGTAGATGAGGAACGGCGCGGCGCGGTCCTGGGAGGCTTCCTTGATGGCGCTCCACAGTTGGAGCAGGTAATCGAGGTCCCACTGCAGTTCTTCGCTGGAGCGGCCGAGGCCGGCCGTGCGGACGATCAGGCCCATGTCGGCCGGGACGTTGAGCCCGTTCAGCGCTTCGCGCAACTCGTTGCGTTCTTCACCCTCGATACGGCGTGAGATACCGCCAGCACGCGGGTTGTTTGGCATCAGCACCAGATAGCGGCCTGCCAGGCTGATAAAGGTGGTCAGCGCTGCACCTTTGTTGCCGCGCTCTTCCTTTTCGACCTGGACAATGACTTCCTGGCCTTCCTTCAGAACTTCCTTGATGTTGACCCGGCCGCCTTCTGGCGTTTTGGAGAAGTATTCGCGGGAGATTTCCTTGAGCGGCAGAAAACCGTGGCGCTCGGCGCCGAAATCGACGAAGGCAGCCTCAAGGCTGGGCTCCACGCGGGTAATACGACCCTTGTAGATATTGGCCTTTTTCTGCTCGCGGGCCCCGGATTCGATATCCAGGTCGAACAGGCGCTGGCCATCGACCAGTGCGACACGCAACTCTTCAGGCTGAGTTGCGTTTATTAGCATTCTTTTCATGTAGTACCGTCGGTTTCCGTGGCATCCGGAAACCGCGTTCGGCACACACGACTCTCGCGGTCGGTGTCAGGTGCGTCAGGAATGGTTGTAAGGCACTCCAGTGTCTAGCGATGTGGGGCCAGAAAAGGCCGGCGTCGCGACGACGTCTCCTGCTTGCTGTCTGAACAGAAGCAATGCGGGGAGGAGGAATCAGCTACCGATAGCGGACGAAACTAAGCGTCTAACAAGCCTGTGCTACGCCATCGGTTACTGTGCGTCTCCACCCAACACGCATACTTTGAAAATCGGGTGCCGCCCGCAGAATCCAGAGCGGTTGTCGATTTCGCGATTCCCCATTGAGGGCACGCATCATGTCTTCAAGGCTAATTTCGGTGTTTGCCTGCAACTCAGGAAACCCCGTCGGACGGCCTCACGTCCTCGAACCTTTTTCAACGAGTCGGAATGGCGTATCGCTTGCATTCCGGCCTGACCGCTTTTGGCGGCGTTCGCGACTATAACAGCAATGCCAGAGTGCTTCAAATAGACGAAATTGGTATCATGCCGCGATGACCAATACCCCCTCTCAGACCTCGGGCGTGCAGTTGCTCGAGGTGTCGCCGGAGCTTGCCGGCCAGCGCATCGATAATTTCCTACGTACTCAGCTTCGCGGTGTTCCCAAGACGCTCATCTATCGCATCTTGCGAAAGGGGGAGGTTCGCGTGAACAAGGGGCGAATCAAGCCCGAGTACAAATTGCAGGCTGGTGATGTAGTTCGCGTCCCGCCGCTGCGGCTGGCCGAGCGAGACGAGCCCGAGCCGTTGGCTCAGGGGCTGCTGGAGCGGCTCGAGGCCTGCATCGTTTACGAAGACAAGGCGCTGATTGTAATCAACAAGCCTGCCGGAATAGCCGTGCATGGCGGGAGTGGGCTGAGCTATGGCGTCATCGAGGCGCTTCGTCAGTTGCGTCCCGATGTGCGCGAGCTGGAGCTTGTGCACCGCCTGGACCGTGATACGTCCGGTCTATTGATGGTCGCCAAGAAGCGCAGCATGTTGCGGCACTTGCATCAGGCGCTGCGCAGCGATGGCGTCGACAAGCGCTACCTTGCGCTGGTGCGCGGTCGCTGGGAGGCGTCCAAGAAGCAGATCAGTGCGCCGCTGCAGAAAAACACGCTGCGTTCGGGTGAGCGCATGGTCGAGGTATCGGGCGATGGCAAGGAGGCGCTGACCCTGTTTCGTGTGGTGAGGCGCTTCGGTGATTTCGCTACGCTGGTCGAGGCCAAGCCGGTTACCGGGCGAACTCACCAGATCCGCGTGCATGCGAGGCATGCCGGCCACGCGATCGCTGGCGACAATAAATATGGTGATGAGGAATTCAGTCGCGTTATTCGCGAGCTGGGAGGCAAGCGGCTGTTTCTGCATGCCTACTCGCTGCGAGTGCCATTGCCCGAAGGGGGCGAGCTGACGCTCGAAGCGCCGGTCGATGAAGTATGGGGCAGGACCTTGGAGCGGCTGGGTGATTAACCGTTATCCGCTGTTGATCTTTGACTGGGATGGCACGCTGGTGGATTCCATCGCGCGGATCGTCGAGTCCATTCACGTCGCAGAGGCTGCGTGCGATCTGGCGCCGCAAAGCGACAAGGCGATCAGAGGTATCATCGGTCTTTCGTTGTCTGAAGCGTTTTGCGTCCTGTATCCCCATGTGATCGATGATGGGCGGCTCGTCGAGCATTTTCGCGCTGCCTACAGTGATCACTATCTGGCGCTCGAGTCCGAGCCGTCGCTTCTCTATCCGGGTGTCGCTGATACGTTGGCGCAGCTGCGCGAGCGTGGTCATCTGCTCGCTGTGGCGACCGGCAAGGGGCGGCGTGGGCTTGATCGCGTTCTGGCGGGGCAGGGTTGGCTGGATTTCTTCGATGTGACGCGGTGTGCGGACGAGACGGCGGGCAAGCCCGATCCTCTGATGCTTCACGAGATTCTGGCTTTCACGGGTCATCAGCCAGGGCAGGCGCTGATGGTCGGCGACTCGGTGTTTGACATGCAGATGGCGCAACGAGCAGGCGTGGATAGCGTGGCGGTGAGTTACGGGGCTCAGTCTGAAGCGGCGCTGCGAGAGTGGTGCCCGCGACTGGTCGTTGATGATTTCTCCGAGCTGGATGAATGGCTGGCGCGGTGTGATTGAGAGGGCGGTATGACCGATGAGTGGAAGGCCTCTTCCGAGGTGAGCGGCAAGGATGATCGCAGTAGCTGGAAACTGCTGGAAAAGACCTTGCTGGCAGGTATTCAGGAGCAGCGTCGAGCGCGACGCTGGGGGATATTCTTCAAGCTGCTGACCTTCGTCTATCTGTTCGGGGCGCTGTTGATCTTCTCGCCGGTCATGGAGATGGGCGGTGATGGTGCGCGCGCTGAGAGCCATACGGCGGTCATCAATGTTCGCGGCATGATCGCCGATGAGGAATCGGCCAGTGCCGATAACATCGTGGGCGCATTGCGCGCGGCATTCGAGGACTCCAACACAAAGGGCGTGATTTTGCGGATCAACAGCCCAGGCGGTAGCCCGGTTCAGTCGGGGTACGTGTATGACGAGATTCGCCGGTTGCGGGCCGAATACCCGGCGATCAAGCTCTACGCGGTCATCGCTGATCTGGGCGCGTCCGGTGCTTATTACATTGCCAGCGCCGCAGATGAGATCTATGCGGACAAGTCCAGCCTGGTTGGCTCGATCGGAGTGACAGCAGCGACCTTTGGTTTTGTTGATGCCATGCAGCGTCTGGGTGTGGAGCGCCGTGTCTACACCGCGGGCGAGCACAAGGCCTTTCTTGATCCATTCCAGCCGCAGAAGCAGGAAGAGACGCAGTTCTGGCGCGAAGTTTTGGCGACCACGCATCGTCAGTTCATCGACAGTGTGAAGAAGGGGCGTGGTGATCGGCTGCGCGACAGCGAGCACCCCGAGCTGTTTTCCGGTCTGGTCTGGTCCGGCGAGCAGGCGCTTGAGCTCGGCCTGGTCGATGGCTTGGGTAGCACCTCCTACGTCGCCCGCGAAATCATTGGCGAACCGGAACTCGCTGACTTTACGGTCAAGGAGTCGCCGCTCGATCGCTTTACCAAGAAGCTGGGTGCCGGCGTTGCGCAGGAGCTTGCAATGTGGATGGGGCTGCAGGGGTCTGCGCTGCGCTGATTCGACGCTCAGGGTATCTCGAAGCCGGCGGCGTTGAGCATGTCGACCAGACGGATCAGCGGTAAGCCAATCAGGCTTGTTGCATCCGGGCCCTCGGTCGATCGAAACAGGCTGACGCCAAGTCCTTCGGCTTTGAAGCTGCCGGCACAGTCGTATGGCGTGTCTGCGCGCAGGTAGCGGTCGATCTGCGCGTCGCTCAGCTGCTTGAAGTGAACGGTGAACGGGACGCAGTCCAGCTGCAGTGTTCCGGTCGCCGCGTCGAGCAGGGCAATGCCGGTGAGGAAGCGAACCGATGCGCCGCTCGCTGCGGAAAGCTGCCTGAAGGCTTCGGCGTGATTGCCCGGCTTGCCGAGAATCCGATTGCCAAGTACGGCGACCTGGTCGGCACCGATGATCAAGTGGTTCGGGTGCGTGTCGGCCAGAGCCATGGCTTTCTCGCGCGCCAGGCGGCGAACCAGTTGTTCGGCGGGTTCCTCGGGTGCTGGAGTTTCGTCGATATCGGGCGCGCAGCATTGAAAGGGCAATCCGAGTCGTTCAAGCAGTTCGCGTCTGTATCGTGAGCTTGAGGCAAGCAGTAGGGGTTGCATGGTTTCTCCTGGGTTTTTCCTCCTTATATATACGAGCGCGGTCGCGACTGCATGCGCTCGGTCGGTGGGGATGGAATTCCTTTGACAGCTCCGGGGCGCGACCCTAGAATGCCGCGCTTATGTTGAAAGGACCGATACCTCCGCACGTTGATCCGCGCAAGTTGGCCGATCGAGACGCAACGCTCGATGGAGACTTGCAGCTGTCTCAGCTGAAGCGGCTCGCCGATGCTCTGGAGGATGATGAAGGCCTCGCCCATGTTCGTCTCCATTTCGGACGTGATGAGCAGCGCGCCCTGATCATCCGCAGCGAGCTGGACGTTGACGTCAAAATGATATGCCAGCGTTGTCTGGGGCCGGTTGTTCTGCCTGTTCACAGTGAGTGCACTTATGCCGTTGTGAACGAAGGCGCGAGCAGTGACCACCTTCCCAGGGAGTATGACGTGCTGGAAGTGGGAGAGGATCCGCTGGATCTGCTGGCGCTGATCGAGGACGAGCTTTTGCTTGCTCTGCCGATTGTTCCACTCCATGACCCTGAAATTTGCCAGCCGCCGGCTGGGCTCGATGAGCCTGAGTCGACAGAGGACGAGGTGACGCGGTCCAACCCGTTCAGCGTTCTGGCGCAGTTAAAGCGTGACCCAAACGTTTAGGAGTTGATCCAAAATGGCTGTTCAGCAGAACAAAAAATCCCGTTCCGCCCGTGACATGCGCCGTTCGCACGACGCGCTCGAGGCGAACGCCCTGTCCGTGGAAAAGAGCACTGGTGAAGTACACCTGCGCCACCACGTTTCCCCGGATGGTTTCTACCGCGGTCGCAAAGTGATCGACAAGGGCGCTGACGAGTAACTTGTCCGCTCCGATCATCGCGATCGATGCAATGGGCGGGGACATCGGTCCCCGCTGCATTGTTCCGGCCAGCATCTCCTGTCTGGCTGAAGACCCTGCGTTGCACCTGGCCCTTGTTGGCCAACCCTCCGTTATAGAAGAACTCATCGCACGATCTGGCTCGGTCGATCGGTCGCGGCTGCGTGTCGTGGCTGCCGATCAGGTCATTGGCATGGATGAGCGCCCCTCCCAAGCGCTACGCAGCAAGCCGCAATCATCGATGCGTGTCGCCCTCGAGTTGTTGCGCGACGGTCAGGCCCATGCATTGGTCAGTGCGGGTAATACCGGAGCACTCATGGCGCTGGCTCGTCAGGTGCTGAAGACGCTGCCCGGTATCGACCGGCCCGCCATGGCGACTCTGTTGCCGACTTCACGAGGCGCCTGCTTGCTGCTTGACCTTGGGGCGAACGTGGACTGCGAGCCCGAGCAGCTTTACCAGTTCGCAGTCATGGGTGCAGCCGCGGCACAGTCGCTGGGTGTCGATAATCCACGTGTCGCCTTACTGAACGTCGGGATCGAAGACGTCAAAGGCAATCAGCAGGTCAAGGCCGCTGCTCAGTTGCTTCAGCAGGCTGGGGAAAGTCTTAACTACCGAGGGTTCATCGAAGGTGATGGGCTTTATCGTGGCGAGGCGGATGTGGCGGTCTGTGACGGCTTTGTCGGCAATGTCGTGCTCAAATCCAGCGAAGGGCTGGCCGAGATGGTCATGGCGCGTGTGCAGGGGTTGTTCACCTCGTCCTGGCGCGGACGCCTGGTCGGAGCGCTGGCGCTGCCTTTGCTGCGTCGGCTGCGTGATGATTTCCGTCCTGCCAGATACAACGGAGCGAGCTTTCTCGGTGTACAGGGCGTGGTTGTCAAAAGCCATGGCTCGGCAGGGGAAGAGGGGTTCAAGGCGGCGATCCGTCGCGCGGCGCTGGATATCGAGCACGATTTGCCGGGGCTTCTGCGCACACGCCTCGATCAGCTGATGCGCCCCCATACGACCGCGGGCGGTGATGTGACTGCTTCCGGCGGTACGTCATCCAACTGAAATCGCTGTGTCTGCATGCAGGCGCATTCATTCGGAACCACAAGAGAGTCGCTCATGACTGCATCACTCGCTTTCGTCTTTCCGGGGCAAGGCTCCCAGTCGCTGGGCATGCTGTCGGAACTTGGCAGCCAGCAGGCCGTTATCCGCGATACCTTTGCCGAAGCATCGACTGTCCTTGGCTATGATCTTTGGGCTCTGACGCAGCAGGGGCCAGAGGCGCAGCTCAATCAGACCGACAAGACCCAGCCGGCTATCCTGACCGCTTCGGTCGCGCTGTGGCGTCTGTGGCTTGCCGAAGACGGTCCGCGCCCGGCATTCGTTGCCGGTCATAGTCTGGGCGAGTACTCAGCGCTGGTCGCAGCGGGCAGTCTGGGCTTTGCCGATGCGGTCAAGCTCGTCGAGTTGCGTGGTCAGCTGATGCAGCAGGCAGTCCCGGCCGGACAGGGCGGTATGGCCGCCATCCTCGGATTGGAAGACGCCGACGTGCTGGCGGCCTGCGCCGAAGCCGCGCAGGGTGAGGTGGTCAGCGCGGTGAATTTCAATGCCCCGGGCCAGGTCGTGATTGCTGGCAGCGCTGCTGCGGTAGAGCGGGCGATCGAGGCGTGCAAGGCGCGCGGCGCCAAGCGAGCCATGGCATTGCCGGTCAGCGTGCCCTCGCACTGCGAGCTGATGCGTCCTGCCGCCGAACGCTTTGCCAAGTCGGTGGCTGCGCTGGCCTGGCAGGCTCCGCAGATCCCGCTGGTACAGAACGTCAGCGCGGCGGTCGTTGCCGATCTCGAAACCCTGAAAACCGATCTGCTCGCTCAGCTCTACAGTCCGGTTCGCTGGGTAGAGTCGATGGTGGTGTTGGCGGATCGTGGCGTGACTGACGTCGTCGAATGTGGCCCGGGCAAGGTGCTGTCGGGGCTCAACAAGCGCTGTGTCAAGGGCGTCACCGCCTACAATCTGGACACCCCCGAATCTTTCGCCGCAGCTCGACAGGCGCTGGCGTAACCAAGGAGAAACACAATGAGTCTGCAAGGTAAGGTTGCCCTGGTCACCGGCGCTACACGCGGAATCGGTCAGGCCATCGCATTGGAGCTGGGGCGTCAGGGCGCAATCGTCATTGGCACGGCGACCTCTCCGGCAGGGGCAGAGCGCATTGCCGAAACCCTGAAGAGCAATGGCATCGAAGGTGCCGGCCTGGTGTTGGATGTAGGTGATGATGAGTCGGTGCGCTCGACGCTCGAGCATATCCAGCAGCATCTGGGGCAGCCCGCCATCCTGGTCAACAACGCCGGCATCACTCGCGACAACCTCATGCTGCGCATGAAGGACGACGAGTGGCACGACGTGATCAATACCAACCTCAACAGCCTGTATCGCCTGACCAAGGCCGTGCTCAAGGGCATGACCAAGGCTCGTTGGGGGCGGATCATCAATATCGGCTCGGTGGTTGGTGCCATGGGTAACGCCGGGCAGGTAAACTACGCCGCCGCCAAGGCTGGCCTGGAGGGCTTCGGCCGAGCGCTGGCGCGCGAAGTCGGTTCGCGAGGCATCACCGTGAACTCTGTGGCGCCCGGCTTTATCGATACCGACATGACGCGTGAGCTGCCGGAGGCTCAGCGCGATGCCCTGCTGGGGCAGATTCCGTTGGGCCGTCTCGGTCAGGCGGAAGAGATCGCCAAGGTAGTCGCCTTCCTCGCTTCGGATGGCGCTGCCTATGTGACCGGCGCTACGGTGCCGGTGAATGGCGGCATGTACATGAGTTGAGTGTGACGCCACGCGGGATGCGACAGTCTCACGGCTGTCTTTGTTCGCTAGCGATCACGGCAAATTTATAGACATAGGTTGGAAGCCGGGCCATGCTTGCCTGCTTCCAGCTTGAAATGCGGAAAACGCTTTCTATACACTACCGCGCAGACCAGCTGCCTGATTTTTCCATAGGAGTGAAAACAAGGTATGAGCACCATCGAAGAACGCGTCAAGAAGATCGTTGCTGAGCAACTTGGCGTCAAAGAAGAGGAAGTTACCAACAGCGCTTCCTTCGTCGAAGACCTGGGTGCCGATTCTCTTGACACCGTCGAGCTGGTAATGGCTCTGGAAGAGGAATTCGAAACCGAAATTCCGGACGAGCAAGCAGAAAAGATCACCACCGTTCAAGAAGCCATCGATTACATCAACGCGCACGCGCAGTAAGTTGTAATCCGGTTTCGAACGAAAGGAAAGCCGCACTGCCTTGCATGAGGTAGTGCGGTTTTTCTTTGATGGGCTATCGATAACGGGCCGAGTTCTGCGGCCGGGATAGCGCCCCGGCGCAGTGTTCGCCGGGCTCCGAGTAATCCAGGTATAGGAGAGTTTGCTGTGTCGCGTAGACGCGTCGTGGTTACCGGTATGGGCATGGTTTCGCCGCTGGGTAACGATGTGCCGAGCACCTGGCAGGGCATCCTGGCCGGTCGCAGCGGTATCGGCCTGATCGAACACACGGACTTGTCCGCCTATTCCACCCGTTTCGGTGGTTCGATCAAAGGCTTCGAGGTTGAGCAGTACTTGCCTGCCAAAGAGGCGCGCAAACTCGATCTGTTCATCCAGTACGGCCTGGCAGCCAGCTTTCAGGCGGTCCGTGATTCCGGTTTGGAAATCACCGATGCCAATCGAGAGCGCGTTGGCGTGGCCATGGGCTCGGGCATTGGTGGGCTGACGAACATCGAGAACAGCTGCCGTGCGCTCATCGATCAGGGGCCGCGACGGATTTCGCCGTTCTTCGTGCCCGGATCCATCATCAATATGGTGTCCGGCTTCCTGTCAATTCATCTGGGTCTGCAGGGACCGAACTACGCCATTGCCACGGCTTGCACCACCGGTACGCACTGCATCGGCATGGCGGCGCGGAACATCGCGTACGGTGAGGCAGATGTCATGGTAGCCGGTGGCTCGGAAATGGCTGCCTGTGGCCTGGGTATCGGCGGTTTTGCAGCGGCACGAGCTCTGTCCACGCGCAACGACGATCCGGCCGCAGCCAGTCGCCCGTGGGACCGTGATCGGGATGGCTTCGTGCTCTCCGACGGTGCCGGTGCATTGGTCCTCGAGGAACTCGAGCATGCCAAGGCGCGCGGTGCGACGATCTACGCCGAGGTCATCGGTTTCGGCATGAGTGCCGATGCGTTTCACATGACCTCGCCGCCGGACGACGGTGCCGGCGCCGCACGCTGCATGCGCAGCGCGTTGAAAGACGCCGGAATCAACGCCGATCAGGTGCAATACATCAACGCTCATGGCACCTCGACGCCCGCTGGCGACATGGCTGAGGCCGCCGCGATTCGCAGCGTCTTCGGGGAACACGCCTATCGCCTGTCGGTCAGCTCGACCAAGTCGATGGTCGGTCATTTGCTCGGTGCTGCGGGCGCGGTCGAGTCGATCTTCAGCATTCTGGCGATTCGCGACCAGGTGGCTCCGCCGACGATCAACCTGGAAAACCCAGACGAAGGCTGTGACCTGGATTTCGTGCCGCATCAGGCCAAACCGATGCCGATCGATGTTGCCGTGTCCAACTCCTTTGGTTTTGGCGGCACCAACGGCTCGCTGGTGTTCCGCCGGTTCTCCGAGTGAGCCTGTGCCGGGTGAACGGGCAGCCCGCCGAGGGGGTGCCCGTTCGCGACAGAGGCCTGGCCTATGGTGACGGGCTTTTCGAGACCATACGTGTCCAGGCCGGGCAGCCGAAGCTGTTCGAGCGCCATCTGCAACGTCTGGAGCACGGGGTGGGGCGCCTGCGTATCCCTTGTGATCTGGATCGGTTGGCGCTGGAGGTTCGCCTGTTCGCGGCCGAGCTTGGCGAGGGTGTCGCCAAGCTGATCGTTACCCGCGGCATTGGTGAGCGCGGTTACGCGCCGAACGCCGGGGCGGAGCCGACGCGGATCCTGCTGGGTTCGGCATCGCCTGGCTATCCCGCGCATTATGCGCAGGACGGCATCGGCCTGTACCCCTGCGCGACCCGCCTGGCAGAGCAGCCGCTGCTCGCCGGTCTGAAACATCTGAACCGTCTCGAACAGGTAATGGCCAGGGCCGAATGGACCGATCCTGCATACGCCGAAGGCTTGATGCGCGACCTGGGCGGCAGGGTCATCGAAGGGGTTTTCAGCAATCTGTTTCTGGTTTGCGAGGGGCGCCTGCTCACGGCTGATCTGTCGCGCTGCGGCGTCGCCGGCGTGATGCGCGCGCACATTATCGAGCATGCCGCTCCTGCACTTGGCCTTCCGCCGGAGATTCGCGACCTCGACTATGAGGAACTGCTCGCGGCTGACGAAGTGTTTATGTGCAACAGCCTCTACGGTATCTGGCCAGTTCATTCGCTCGATGCGCGTCGCTGGTCGCCCGGAGCGGTGACTCGTAAACTGCAGGCCGTTCTCGCTGAATCAACGAGTGGCACGTGATACGCAAGATTTCTCTTTCTCTCCTGGGCATGGCTGTGCTGGCCGGACTTGTGCTCGGTTTTGCACTGTGGAAGCAGCATGCCGCGCTGGAGCAACCGCTCGCGCTGGATGAAGCCGTTTTGCTCGAGGTGCAGCCTGGCGATACGCCGGGCGGGCTGTTTCTACAGCTGGAAAACGAAGGGCTCCTGGGCGACGCCTTCTGGTTGCGAATTTACTGGCGGCTCAATCTGTCCGGCCAGACCCTGCACAGCGGCGAATACCAGCTGACGCCGGGCATGAGCGTGCGGGACATGCTCATGCTGTGGCGCAAAGGGGAGGTGGTGCAATACAGCCTTACGCTCGTCGAGGGCTGGAATTTCCGCCAGCTGCTGGCCGCATTGCGGGCGCAAACGAAGCTGGAGCAGTCGCTCGCGGGCTTGGACGAGCGCGAGATCATGGCCAGACTCGGCAAGCCCGATCTGCATCCCGAGGGACAGTTCTTTCCCGATACCTACAACTACACCCGCGGTACCAGCGATCTGGACCTGCTCAAGCGTGCTGCGGCGCGCCTGGAGAGTGTGTTGCAGGAAGAATGGGAGCAGCGCGCCGAGGGCCTTCCCTACAAGGATGCCTACCAGGCGCTGGTGATGGCTTCGATCATCGAGAAGGAAACCGGCGTGCCACACGAGCGCGGCGAGATAGCCGGTGTGTTCGTGCGCCGACTGGAGCGCGGCATGCTGCTGCAGACCGACCCCACCGTGATCTACGGCATGGGCGACAGCTATCGCGGTCGCATCACACGCAAGGACCTGCGCACCCCCACGCCCTATAACACCTACACCACTTCAGGTCTGCCGCCCACGCCGATCGCGATGGTCGGTCGCGAGGCCATTCATGCCGCCTTGCATCCGGCACCCGGCAAGACGCTCTATTTCGTGGCGCGCGGTGATGGTAGCCACGTGTTCAGCGAAACCTTGAACGAGCACAACCGTGCGGTGCGCCAGTACCAGCTGAACCGTCGCGCCGATTATCGATCCAGCCCGGCTCCGAAACCGGCTCCGGCAGCCAGCGGAGAAGCCCAATGAGCGGCCTTTTCATCACCCTCGAGGGCCCGGAAGGCGCCGGCAAGAGCACCAACCGCGACTACCTGGCGGCGTTGCTCCGCGAGCACGGCGTAGACGTGGTGCTGACCCGCGAACCGGGTGGCACTCCGCTGGCCGAACGCATCCGCGAACTGCTGCTGGCACCGGCGGACGAGCCGATGGCCAGCGATACCGAGCTGCTGCTGGTCTTCGCGGCCCGCGCCCAGCATCTGCAGCAGGTCGTGCGCCCAGCCCTGACACGCGGCGCAGTGGTGCTCTGTGATCGCTTCACCGACGCGACCTACGCCTATCAGGGCGGCGGTCGCGGGGTGCCGGCCGAACGGATCGCATTGCTGGAAGACTTCGTACAAGGCGCGCTGCGTCCCGATCTCACCCTGGTGTTCGACCTGCCGGTCGAGGACGGGCTGGCGCGTGCCGCTGCACGGGGCCGCCTGGATCGCTTCGAGCAGGAACGCCTGGAGTTTTTCGAGGCGGTGCGCAGTACCTACCTGCAGCGCGCCGCTCAGTCTCCCGAACGGTATCGCGTGCTCGATGCCGCACAGCCGCTCGATGCGGTGCAGCAGAGGATCGCCGGGCTGCTGCCGCAGCTTCTGGAGCGTATCCATGGCTGAGGCGCTGCCCTGGCAGGAGCGGGTCTGGCAGCAGCTGGCCAGCCGCGAGCACCACGCCCATGCCTACTTGCTGCATGGGCCGGCCGGCATCGGCAAGCGGCTTTTCGCCGAGCGCCTGATGGCGCGGTTGCTCTGCCAGGCAGCGCACGCCGGAGATGCCTGCGGGCGCTGCAAGAGCTGCCAGCTGCTGGCGGCACAGACGCATCCGGATCATTTCGTGCTCGAGCCCGAGGAGGCCGACAAGGCCATTCGGGTCGACCAGGTCCGCGAACTGGTTGGCTTCGTCACGCAGACCGCGCAGCTCGGCGGGCGCAAGGTGGTGCTGCTCGAACCGGCCGAGGCGATGAACCTGAATGCGGCCAATGCGCTGCTCAAGAGTCTGGAAGAGCCCTCCGGCGACACCGTGCTGCTGCTGATCAGCCACCAGCCCAGCCGGCTGTTGCCGACCATCAAGAGCCGTTGCGTGCAACAGGCCTGCCCGCTGCCGAGTACGCAAGAGAGCCTCGAGTGGCTCGCTGCGCGGCTCCCCGACCTGTCGCCGGAGGTCCGCCAGGATCTGCTCGCCCTGGCGGGCCATTCTCCGCTCAGGGCCGCGCGGCTGCATGCGCAGGGTGCGCTGGAGCAGCGCGCCCTGATCGTCGAAGGCGTGAAGAAGTTGCTCAAGCAGCAACAGGCGCCGAGCCAGTTGGCCGAAAGCTGGAACGCCGTGCCGCTGCCGCTGCTGTTCGACTGGTTCTGCGAGTGGGCGCACCTGTTGCTGCGTTATCAGATGACCGGCGATGAAGCGGCGCTGGGCGCGGCCGATATGCAGAAGGTGTTGCAGTATCTGGCCGGCAAGTCGTCGCGCCCGGCCGTGCTCGGCATGCAAAGCTGGCTGCTCGAACAGCGCCAGAAGGTGCTCGGCAAGGCCAACCTCAACCGTGTCTTGCTTCTCGAAGCACTGCTGGTCCAGTGGGCAAGCCTGCCGGGCAGCAGATAGAATCGACCGTCAACGCTGCAAGGGAGCACCGCATGAGCCTGCCTGCCAATCTTGGCCCGCGAAATGGAATCCTCTCGCTGACGATCAAGGACAAGTCGGTGCTTTATGCCGCCTACATGCCGTTCATCAAGCATGGCGGCCTGTTCATCCCCACCAACAAGAGCTACAAGCTCGGTGACGAAGTGTTCATGCTGCTCAACCTGATGGACGAGCCGGAGAAGATTCCGGTCGCCGGGAAGGTTGTATGGATCACGCCGAAGGGCGCGCAGGGCAACCGGGCCGCTGGCATCGGTGTGCAGTTCAACGAGGGTGACGCCACCGCGCGCAACAAGATAGAGACCTACCTGGCCGGCGCACTCAAATCCGATCGTCCGACCCACACCATGTAGAGGCTCGCCATTGGCGCCGCCTGCCTTACAATCGCCGCTTTTCGTCGAACAGCGGTGTTTCAATGCTCGTAGATTCCCATTGCCACCTCGATAGACTCGACCTGGCGCAGCATGACGGCTCGCTCGATGCCGCCCTGCAGGCGGCGCGCGACCGTGGCGTCGGGCATTTTCTCTGTATCGGCGTCAGCGCCGACAATGCCGCCGCGGTCAAGGCGATCGCCGAGCGCTACGCTGATGTCGACTGCTCCGTAGGTATTCACCCGCTGGATCTGCAAGCCGACCAACAGCCGGCGCTCGACTGGCTGCTCGCCGAACTGGCGCACCCGCGTGTGGTGGCGATCGGCGAGACCGGGCTGGACTATCACTACGAACCGGATGCTGCGCCACGCCAGCGCGAAGCCTTTCGCCTGCATCTCGAGGCAGCGCGCCGGACCGGCAAGCCGGTCATCGTGCACACCCGGGAAGCGCGCGCCGATACCTTGGAATTGCTGCGCGAAGCCGCCTTGCCCCAGGCCGGCGTGCTGCACTGTTTCACCGAGGATTGGGACATGGCGCATGCGGCGCTCGATCTCGGGTTCTACATTTCGCTGTCGGGCATCGTGACCTTTCGCAATGCCGATGCGTTGCGCGAGGTGGCGCGCCGGGTGCCTGCCGACCGCCTGCTGGTGGAAACCGACTCGCCTTATCTGGCGCCGGTGCCGCACCGTGGCAAGGCCAACCTGCCGCAGTATGTCTACGAGGTCGCGCGCTTTCTGGCTGAGCTGCGCGGCGAGGATTTCGAGGCGTTCGCCGGGCAGACGACACAGAATTTCAAGCGTCTGTTTCCGTTGGCGCGTCTCGAGCCGCCGCGGCACTGACGCCGGCCAGGCGACTGGGCCTGCACCCGCGGAAAACCGGGCGGCTGGGTCGCAGCTGGCGTTTTACCTGCGCGGCGGGTGATGACGTACAATGCCGCCGCTTCGCCTGGCCGGGTCCAGGCTCGCACGGCATCGGCCGCAAGCCCCTGTCATTTCTCCGCCGCCGCACTGGCGCGGCGATGTCTTCCCGTCACGGATAACGCAAGGTGACGTCCATGAACCGCGACACCCTACACGCCGGCCCGCTTCAGCGCGGGCTGAAGAACCGGCATATCCAGCTCATCGCGCTGGGCGGAGCCATCGGCACCGGGCTTTTCCTCGGCTCCGCCGGCGTGCTGCGCAGCGCCGGACCGTCGATGATCCTCGGCTACGCGATCGGCGGCCTGATTGCCTTTCTGATCATGCGCCAGCTGGGCGAAATGATCGTCGAGGAGCCGGTTGCCGGTTCCTTCAGCCACTTCGCCCATCAGTACTGGGGGCCGTTCGCCGGCTTCCTGTCAGGCTGGAACTACTGGGTGCTCTATGTGCTGGTCGGCATGGCCGAGCTGACGGCCGTCGGCAAGTACGTACAGTTCTGGTGGCCCGAGATCCCGACCTGGGTCACGGCGGCTGCGTTCTTCGTGCTGATCAACCTGATCAATCTCACCAACGTCAAGGCCTTCGGCGAAGCCGAGTTCTGGTTCGCCATCGTCAAGGTGGTGGCGATCATCGGCATGATCCTGCTCGGCCTGTTCCTGCTCTTCAGCGGCCAGGGCGGCGAGCAGGCCAGCATCACCAACCTCTGGAGCCACGGCGGGTTCTTTCCCAACGGCATCGAAGGCCTGGTGATGGCGCTGGCGATCATCATGTTCTCGTTTGGCGGTCTGGAATTGGTGGGGATCACCGCGGCGGAAGCCGCCGATCCGAAGACGGTCATTCCCAAGGCGATCAATCAGGTCGTCTACCGCATCCTGATCTTCTACATCGGTGCGCTGACGGTGCTGCTGGCGCTCTATCCCTGGGACAGCCTGCTGGAAACCCTCGGCTCGGCCGCCGACCCCTACAGCGGCAGCCCCTTCGTGCAGATCTTCTCGCTGATCGGCAGCGACACTGCAGCGCATCTGCTGAACTTCGTGGTGCTGACGGCCGCTCTTTCGGTCTACAACAGTGGCGTCTACTGCAACAGCCGCATGCTCTACGGTCTGGCGGAGCAGGGCGATGCGCCGCGTGCGCTGCTCAAGGTCAACCGCCGCGGCGTACCGGTGCTGGCCATCGGAGTGTCGGCACTGGTGACCCTCGCCTGCGTGCTGGTCAACTACCTGGTGCCGCAGAATGCCCTGGAGCTGCTGATGTCCCTCGTGGTCGCGGCATTGGTGATCAACTGGGCAATGATCAGCCTGGCCCATCTGAAATTCCGCAAGGCCATGCAACAACGCGGCGTGGAGCCAAGCTTCAAGGCCTTCTGGTATCCGCTGAGCAACTACCTGTGCCTGGCTTTCGTCGCCGCCATTCTGGTCATCATGCTGTGGATTCCCGGCATCCGCATGTCGGTCTATGCGATCCCGTTCTGGGTGCTCCTGCTCTGGATGGTATTCCGCGTGCGCCAGGTGCGCGCGGCCTGAAGCGCGGGCGCCTGGCGGACAGGTGACAAGCCGGCCGGCGTATCGCAGGATGGCGCTCTGCCTCGCATCGGCCGCCGACAGGATGGCCGATGCGCCATCCCTGTCGGAGAGTCCGCATGCGTGTCTTCTGGGTCCTTGTTCTGCTGGCCGGCTGGATCAGCCAGGCCGGCGCCGATGAAGCGAAACAGCTGATCGAGTCGATCAACCTCTACCGCAGCGAACCGCAACGCTGTGGCGAACGCTCCAGCGAGGAACTCCCGCCGCTGAGCGAGGACACCCGGCTGGCGCTGCCGGTTGAGGCGCCGGGCGACCTGCAGGAGCTGCTCGGGCGCGCGGGCTACCCCATGGTCAATGTCCAGGCGATCAGCCTGTCGGGCCCGCGCGACGCCCAATCGGCCATGCGTGCGCTGCGTGAGAGCTTCTGCAAGGTCCTGCTCGACCCGCAGTTCGTCGATATCGGCGTGAGTCGGCTTCAGCGCGACTGGCGCATCACCCTGGCGCGCCCGCTGCTCGATGGGCATCTGGGTGATTCCGCAGCCGAAGGGCGCAAGATGCTCGAACTTCTCAACCAGGCCCGCTCCAGCGCGCGCCAGTGTGGCGACCAGCGCTTTGCCCCGACGTCGGCGCTCGCCTGGAACGGCAGTTTGGCCGAGGCGGCCGGCGGCCATAGCCGGGCGATGGCCAATGACAATTTCTTCAGCCACCTGGGCCAGGACGGCCGCACGCCCGGCGATCGCGCCGAACTGGCCGGCTATGAGGGGCGCCAGGTAGGGGAAAACATCGCGGCCGGGCAGGGCGATGCACGCAAGGTGGTCGATGGCTGGCTGGCCAGCCCCGGCCATTGCGCCAACCTGATGAACCCGCAGTTCCGCGATTTCGGTGGCGCCTATGCGGTTGATCCGCAAAGCGACGCGAACATCTACTGGACGGGCCTGTTCGGCGCCCCATGATCCGGCGGCCCGAACCGGTGCGCCTGGCCGGGCTCCAACGTCCAGGGCCGCACGTCGCGGCCGCCGCCGGGAGAAGCACATGACCGATCCAAAGCACCCGCTCGAAGATGGCCTGACGCCAAAGGACTACGACGAATACGGCGACGTACCCGATTCAGCGGAAAACGCCGACGAAGACAAGCCTGATGTGCCTGACAGCCCTGGCGAAAGCCCGCTGGGCTGACGGCCTCGCGCTGCACGGGCTTCCCCCGGCAGGCGCGACCGGGCATGCTTGCCGCCCGCGCGAGGTCGCGCGGGCGTGACAGAGCAGGTGGACGATGAGAAAGAAAAAACCGCTGGACCCGGTCCGGCAGGCACAGAAGAACCGTGCGCACCGTATCGGCTGGCTGATCGCCCTGGTCGGCATCCTCTGTGGTTTCGCGCTGCTCGCGCTCGACCCGGCGCGAGGGCTCTAGGCAGCCGGCGGGCAACGCGTCGTGCCGCTCAGCCCTGGCCAAGCGTGACGGGCTGAGCGCGCAGCTCTTGCCGCGCATGGCGGATGATCTGCACGGCAGCACTGATCGAGAGCAGGGCCATCAGGGCGGCGACGATCAGGTCCGGCCAGCCGGAACCCGTACCGAACACACCCAGCGCCGCGAGCATCACTGCGAGGTTGCCCAGCGCGTCGTTGCGGCTGCACAGCCAGACGCTGCGCATGTTGCTGTCGCCCTCGCGATAGGCATAGAGCAGGGTGGCGACCAGCAGGTTGGCCAGCAGTGCGATGACGCCCACCACGCCCATGGTGGGGGCATCCGGCACGCTGCCGTCGACGAAGTTGGCGACCGCCATGCTCAGAATGAACACCCCGAAACTGCCCATGGTCACTGCCTTGGCCAACGAGGCCTTGGCGCGCATCGCCACGCCCAGGCCCAGTACCCAGAGGCTGACGCCGTAGTTGGCCGCATCGCCGAAGAAGTCCAGCGAGTCGGAAAGCAACGACACCGAGCCGGCATGCAGGCCCGCGCCGATCTCGACGAGAAACATGCCCAGGTTGATCGCCAGGGCGACCCACAGGATGCGCCGATAGCGGGCGCTCGTTGCGCCGCTGGTGTTGCTATGACTGCACGAACATCCGCTCATGTGGTGGCTCCAGATTACTGACCGGAGTTACGCTAAACCCTGTAGCCGCTACAGGGTCAAGCCATGCCATTGACGATTGGAAAGCTGAGCCAGCACACCGGGGTGAACGTCGAGACCATCCGTTATTACGAGCGCATAGGCCTGCTTGCACCGGCGGCGCGTACCGGATCCGGCTATCGCAGCTACCCCGATGAAGCCATTGGCCGCCTGCGTTTCATCAAGCGTGGCCGCGAGCTGGGTTTTTCGCTGGAAGAAATCCGCACCTTGGCCGGGCTGGCGGAGAACCCCAGCCAACCCTGTGCCGAAGTCGACCGGCTGGTGCAGCATCACCTCGCTGAAGTCCGCCAGCGTATCGCCGACCTGCAGCGGTTGGAGGCCGAGCTGGCGCAGCTGGCCGGCTGTCACCGGAGTTCCGTGCGCGAGTGCCGCATCGTCGAGGCGTTGAGTGCGCCGGGGCAAAACTGAGCTATACGTTGATCGAACACTGGTTCGATAATCGGTCGACTTCAGCAGGGAGCTTCACATGAGCGAGCACACACCAAGCAATCCACCCCTGGCTCGTCCGATCATCGCCTCGCCGGCCCGGCGAATCGAGGCGTTCACCGGCGATCCCGACTTCATGACCTCGCTGGCCCGTGGCCTGGCGGTGATCCATGCGTTCCAGGAGCGCAAGCGGCAACTGACCATCGCGCAGATCAGCCACCGCACCGAAATTCCCCGCGCCGCCGTACGGCGCTGCCTGCTCACGCTGATGAAACTGGGTTACGTGGCCACGGACGGTCGAACCTGGTCCCTGCTGCCCAAGGTCCTCACCCTCGGCCATGCCTACCTGTCTTCGACGCCCTTGGCGGTGACGGCCCAGCCGATCCTGGATCGCCTCAGCGATCAGCTGCACGAGGCCTGCTCGATGGCCACGCTCGAGGGTGACGAGGTGCTCTATCTGGCACGTTCGGCCACGCCGCAGCGGCTGATTTCGGTGGATCTGTCGGTGGGCAGCCGGCTGCCGGCCTATTGCACTTCGATGGGGCGGGTCCTGTTGGCCGGCCTGAGCGATGCGGCATTGGAAGACTACTTGGCGCGGGCCGATCTTCAGATCAAGACCAGCCGCACCCTGCACACGCCCGAGGCGCTGCGCGAGAACATCGCTGAAATCCGCCGCCAGGGCTGGGTGATCGTCGATCAGGAGCTCGAGACCGGGCTGCGCTCGCTGGCGGTGCCGCTGCACGATTCGGCCGGCCAGGTACTCGCCGCGCTGAATGTCGGAACCCACGTCAGCCGGGTGTCGCGCAAGGAGCTGGAAACGCGGTTTTTGCCGGTGCTCTTGCAGGCGAGCGAAGAGCTTAGCACCCGCCTGTTCCACTGATTTGCGCAAAACGTACGGGAATATCTGTTCGATAATCGAACGGTATGACCGATTACCGTATTGTTCGCCTGCGCCGTCTCTCGTTACCGTTTGGTCCACGCACCAAACCACGCGAGACCTCCCATGGCTGAATTGCTCACGCTCTCCGAGGCGATCCGTCGCTTCATCGGCGATGGCGACACCGTCGCCCTCGAAGGCTTTACCCACCTGATCCCTACCGCGGCCGCGCACGAAATCGTGCGCCAGGCGAAAAAAGACCTGACCCTGGTGCGCATGACGCCCGACCTGGTCTACGACCTGCTGATCGGCGCCGGTTGCGCGAAGAAGCTGATCTTCTCCTGGGGCGGCAACCCCGGCGTCGGCTCGCTGCACCGCCTGCGCGATGCGGTGGAGAAGCAGTGGCCGCAACCGCTGGAGATCGAGGAGCACAGCCACGCCGACCTGGCCAATGCCTACGTCGCCGGCGCCTCGGGCCTGCCGTTCGCCGTGCTGCGCGCCTATGCCGGCTCCGACCTGCCAAAGGTCAACCCGCTGATCAGGTCGGTCACCTGTCCGTTCAGCGGCGAAGTACTGGCCGCCGTGCCCAGCGTGCGCCCGGACGTCACCGTGATCCACGCGCAAAAGGCCGACCGCCAGGGCAACGTGCTGATCCAGGGCATTCTCGGGGTACAGAAGGAAGCCGCCCTGGCCGCCAAGCGCTGCATCGTCACCGTCGAGGAAATCGTCGACGACCTGAATGCGCCGATGAACGCCTGCGTGCTGCCGACCTGGGCGTTGACCGCGGTCTGCGTGGTGCCGGGCGGCGCGCATCCGTCCTATGCCCACGGCTACTACGAGCGCGACAACCGCTTCTACCAGGCCTGGGATCCGATCGCCCGCGACCGCGAGGCGTTCAACGCCTGGATCGACAGCTACATTCGCGGCACGGCCGATTTCGCCGAGTTCCAGCAAAAGCTCGCAGGGGAGGCCAACTGATGAGCGCCTACAGCACCAATGAAATGATGACCGTCGCCGCCGCCCGCCGCCTGGGCAATGGCAGCGTCTGCTTCGTCGGCATCGGCCTGCCTTCGAAGGCCGCCAACCTGGCGCGCCTGACCCACGCGCCGGAAGTCGTGCTGATCTACGAATCCGGCCCGATCGGCGCCAAGCCTTCGGTGCTGCCGTTGTCGATCGGCGACGGCGAGCTGGCCGAGACCGCCGATACCGTGGTGCCCACCGGCGAGATCTTTCGCTACTGGCTGCAGGGTGGGCGCATCGACGTGGGCTTTCTCGGCGCCGCCCAGGTGGACAAGTACGGCAACATCAACACTACCGTGATCGGCGACTACCACCAGCCGAAGGTGCGCCTGCCGGGCGCCGGTGGCGCACCGGAGATCGCCGGCAGCGCCAAGGAGGTGCTGATCATCCTCAAGCAGTCGCACCGTACCTTCGTCGACCGGCTGGCGTTCGTCACCTCGGTCGGTTTCGGCGAGGGCGGCGAACATCGCAAGCAGCTCGGTCTGCCCGGCAAGGGGCCGGTGGCGATCATCACCGACCTGTGCATCATGGAGCCCGAGCCCGGCACCCACGAGTTCATCGTCACCGCGCTGCACCCGGGGGTGAGCCGCGAGCAGGTGATCGAGAACACCGGCTGGCCGATCCGTTTTGCCGAAGAGCTGGCCACCACCGAGGCGCCGCGCGCCGAAGAACTCACGGCGCTGCGTGCCCTCGAAGCCCGCACGGCCGCCGCACATGGTCAGCCGGGAGGAGAAGAGTGATGCGTGAGGTATTCATCTGCGATGCGGTGCGCACGCCTATTGGCCGTTTTGGCGGCGCCCTGGCCGGCGTACGTGCCGACGACCTGGCTGCCGTGCCGCTGAAGGCGCTGCTCGAGCGCAACCCGGGGCTCGACCCGGCGGCGATCGACGAGGTGTTCATGGGTTGCGCCAACCAGGCCGGCGAGGATAACCGCAACGTCGCGCGCATGGCCGCGCTGCTCGCCGGTTTGCCGGAGACGGTGCCCGGCGTGACCCTGAACCGGCTGTGCGCCTCGGGCATGGACGCGGTAGGCACGGCCTTTCGCGCCATCGCCTGCGGTGAAATGGAGCTGGCCATCGCCGGCGGCGTGGAATCCATGTCCCGCGCGCCCTATGTGATGGGCAAGGCCGACACGGCGTTCTGCCGCAGCCAGAAGCTCGAGGACACCACCATCGGCTGGCGCTTCATCAATCCGAAGATGAAGGACATGTACGGCGTGGATGCCATGCCGCAGACCGCCGATAACGTCGCGGACGACTGGCAGGTCAGCCGCGCCGATCAGGACGCTTTCGCTCTGCGCAGCCAGCAGCGCACCGCCCAAGCGCAACGAGCCGGTTACTTCGCCGAGGAGATCGTCCCGGTGGTAATCAGAGGCAAGAAGGGCGAAACGGTCGTCGACACCGATGAGCATCCGCGCGCCGATACCAGCGCCGAAGCGCTGGCCAAGCTCAGGCCGGTCAACGGTGAGGCCAAGACCGTCACTGCCGGCAACGCCTCGGGCGTCAACGACGGCGCGGCGGCGATGATCCTGGCCAGCGCCGACGCGGTGAAGCGGTACGGGCTCACGCCGCGCGCCCGGGTGCTCGGCATGGCCAGTGCCGGCGTTGCGCCGCGGGTGATGGGCGTCGGCCCGGTACCGGCCGTGCGCCGCCTGTGCGAGCGGCTGAGCCTGGCCGTCGAGGACTTCGACGTGGTCGAACTCAACGAGGCCTTCGCCGCTCAGGCACTCGCCGTCACGCGCGATCTCGGCCTGCCCGATGACAGCCCCAGGGTGAACCCCAATGGCGGCGCCATCGCCCTCGGCCATCCGCTGGGCATGAGCGGTGCGCGCCTGGTGCTGACGACGGTGCATCAGCTGGAACGCAGCGGCGGCCGCTTCGGCCTTGCGACCATGTGCGTCGGCGTCGGGCAGGGCCTGGCGCTGGCGCTGGAACGCGTGTCCGGCCCGCTGGCGTGACCCCCAACTAGACTGTGACGGTCTGCGCCGGTCCCGTGGCCGGCGCACCGACCAAGCCAACCCTGATTGAAGCGAGAGCCACGATGCCGACAGTGCAACTAAACGATATCCACCTGAATTACCGTCTCGATGGCCGCGAGGATGCCCCGGTGCTGGTGCTGTCCAACTCGCTGGGCACCGACCTGCACATGTGGGACGCACAGGTCCCCGCGTTGGCCGAGCACTTTCGCGTGCTGCGCTACGACACCCGCGGCCACGGCGGCTCGGGCGTCACGCCGGGCCCCTACAGCATCGAACAGCTCGGCCGCGACGTGCTGGGGCTGCTCGATGCACTGGGTATCGAGACATTTGCCTTCTGCGGCTTGTCCATGGGCGGGCTGATCGGCCAGTGGCTGGGTATCCATGCCGGTGAGCGTCTGCAGCGCCTGGTGATTTGCAACACCGCGGCGAAGATCGGCGAGGCGGAGGGCTGGAACCAGCGCATCGAGAGCGTCCTGGCTGGCGGTGCGCAGGCGATGGCGGCGATGCGCGACGCGGCCATGGGTCGCTGGTTCACCGACGCCTTCCGAGAACGCGCCGCGGCAGAGGCCTCGCGCATCGCCGACATGGTCGCCAGCACCTCGCCGGAGGGCTATGCCGCCAACTGCGCCGCGGTGCGCGATGCCGATTTCCGTGGCCTGCTCGGTGCCATCGCCCGGCCGACGCTGATCGTTTGCGGCGAAAGGGATGCGGTGACCACCCCGGAGGACGGGCGCTTCATGCAGGCACGCATCGCCGGCGCGCAGCTGGTCGTGTTCGAGGCTGCGCACCTGTCCAACGTCGAAGCCGCCGAGCGCTTTACGGCGCAGGTCCTGGGCTTTCTGCGCGGCTGACGGAACGGTCCGGTATCGCTGTTTCGTAATAGTTTGTAATCCGATGCTGTTCGACTATCGACCAGATTCGGCTGCAGGCAGTCGCCAGCAGGCCCCGCGCGGTGTCTACTAACCAGGCAATCAGCGTGCTCCGGAGCGCCGCAGGGAAGCTCCGGAACCATTACAAAAATAATCAGGTGCCACCGATGGACAGTCTGCTGAAACTCAAGAGCAGGATTTTCGATCATGCCGACCCGCATGCGGTTTCCGACTACGTGAACGAGCATGTCGGCCCGCATTGCATCCGCCTCAGTGCCAAGACGCGGCCGGAAGCGAGCCTGAGCCATCGCAAGTTCGGCCGCATCGACCTGTGTCAGATCAGCTATGGCGGGCGCGTGCAGGTCACCTCGCCGGCGCTGGAGAACCTCTATCACCTGCAGGTGCTGCAGCGCGGCCACTGCCTCTGGCGCGGCGGGCGCGGGCAGGAGCACGTGTTCACCCCCGGCGAGCTGCTGCTGATCAACCCCGATGACGGGGTCGACCTGACCTACTCGGACGACTGCGAGAAGCTGATCGTCAAGCTGCCCGCCGCGTTTCTCGAGCAGGCCTGCCTGGAGAACCGCTGGAAGGCTCCGCGCGAAGGCATCCGTTTCGCCGAGAGCCGCTACCGCCTGGAGCAGATCGACGGCTTCGACAGCCTGCTCGGGCTGGTCTGCCATGAGGCCGAAAGCGCCAGCAGCGTCGGCCTGGTGCAGGAGCAGTACAGCCGTATCATCGCCAGCAAGCTGCTCTGCCTGTTGACCAACAACGTCAGCCGCGAAGGCCTGGAAAGCTGCCCGACCTTCGGTCGCCTGGTCGACTACATCGAAGAACACATCAAACAGGACATCACCGTCGAGCAACTGGCGGAGCTGGCACACATGAGCCCGCGCTCGCTCTATGTGCTGTTCGAGCGCAAGGCCGGCACCACGCCGAAGTCGTTCATCCGCCAGCGCAAGCTCGAGCGCGTGCGCTGCTCGCTGAGCGACCCGGAGGGCGGCGTGCGCAACGTCACCGAGGTCGCCATGGACTACGGCTTCCTGCACCTGGGGCGCTTCTCCGAAAGCTACCGCAACGCCTTTGGCGAGCTCCCTTCGGACACCTTGCGTCGCGCGCACTGACGTATCCGTTCTCCGCTGCGTCCCCCCTGGCCGGCCACCGATGGTGCGCCGGCTTTTTTTTGCGCTGCGCTCTTTCTGCGGGCTGACCGCCCATCACGGCTGCTGTCATCGGTCTGCAAGAAACGGATGAGGGTCCTGCAGAAAGCGGATATTGGCCGCCGCACCGGCTCCCTAACCTTGGCCCCGTAGGCAACAAGAACAATGGAGCCCGGCCATGACCCTCGGATTCGACTATCTCCAGTCCTTGCTGGAAGAAGACAAGGAAAAGGGCATCTACCGCAACAAGCGCGAGATGTTCACCAACCCGCAGCTGTTCGAGCTGGAGCTGAAGTACATCTTCGAAGGCAACTGGGTATTCCTCGCCCACGAAAGCCAGATCCCGGAGAAGAACGACTACTTCACCACCAACATGGGCCGCCAGCCCATCATCATCGCGCACAACAAGGAGGGTGAGCTCAACGCGTTCATCAACGCCTGCAGCCACAAAGGCGCGGTGCTGTGCCGCTTCAAGAGCGGCAACAAGTCCAGCTACACCTGCCCGTTCCACGGCTGGACCTTCAACAACTCCGGCAAGCTGCTCAAGGTCAAGGATCCGAAGGAGGCCGGCTACCCGTCGAGCTTCAACTGCGACGGTTCCCACGACCTGAAAAAGGTCGCGCGCTTCGAGTCCTACCGCGGCTTCCTGTTCGGCAGCCTGAACCCCGACGTGCAGCCGCTCGAAGACTTCCTCGGCGAGGCGCGGAAGATCATCGACATGGTGGTCGACCAGTCGCCGGATGGCCTGGAAGTGCTGCGCGGCTCGTCCAGCTATGTCTACGAGGGCAACTGGAAGCTGACCGCCGAGAACGGCGCCGACGGTTACCACGTCACCGCCGTGCACTGGAACTACGCGGCTACCCAGCAGCAGCGCAAGCTCAAGGAAGCCGGCGACGACATCCGTGCCATGAGCGCCGGCGGCTGGGGCAAGAAGGGCGGCGGCTTCTATTCCTTCGAGAACGGCCACCTGCTGCTCTGGACCCGCTGGGACAACCCCGAGGATCGCCCGCTGTTCAACCAGCGTGAGCGCCTGGTCGCCGAATTCGGCGAGGCGCGTGCCGACTGGATGATCGGCCACTCGCGCAACCTCTGCCTGTACCCGAACCTGTACCTGATGGACCAGTTCGGCTCGCAGCTGCGCATCGCCCGGCCGATCTCGGTCGACCGGACCGAAGTCACCATCTACTGCATCGCCCCCAAGGGTGAAAGTGCCGAGGCGCGTGCCCGGCGCATCCGCCAGTACGAGGACTTCTTCAACGTCAGCGGGATGGCCACGCCGGACGACCTGGAAGAATTCCGCGCCTGCCAGGCCGGCTACCAGGGCCGCGCGATGGAGTGGAACGACATGTCGCGCGGCGCCGAACACTGGATCGAAGGCCCGGATGAAGCCGCCGTGCAGATCGACCTCAAGCCGGCGCTCAGCGGCGTGCGCACCGAAGACGAAGGCCTGTTCGTACGCCAACACGAGTACTGGCAGCAGCAGATGGTCAAGGCGCTGGAGCGCGAAGCCGATCAGCTGATTCACGTGGAGGGCGCGTAAATGACCGTCTCCTACGAAGCCGTGCGCGATTTCCTCTACCGCGAGGCGCGCTACCTCGACGACAAGGACTGGGACAGCTGGCTGGAGCAGTACGCACCGGATGCGACCTTCTGGATGCCGGCCTGGGACGATCGCGACCGCCTGACCGAAAACCCGCAGACCGAGATCTCGCTGATCTGGTATGGCAACCGCGGCGGCCTGGAAGACCGGGTGTTCCGCATCCGCACCGAGCGCTCCAGCGCGACCATCCCGGACACGCGGACCTCGCACAACATCAGCAACATCGAGCTGGTGGAGCAGGGCGAGGGCTACTGCAAGGTGCGCTTCAACTGGCACACCCTGAGCTTCCGCTACAAGACGGTCGACCAGTTCTACGGCACCAGCTTCTACACGCTGGACACCCGTGGCGAGAACCTGCTGATCAAGGCCAAGAAGGTCGTGCTGAAGAACGACTACGTGCGCCAGATCATCGACGTCTACCACATCTGAACCACGACCCTGGCGCTGGCCCGGGCCGTGAGGCCCGCCCCCCGCCTGGTCCCCGACCCGTGCAAGCGAGGTGCAGCATGACGCATACCATCGCGTTGAACTTCGAAGACGGCGTGACCCGTTTCATCGACATCAACCCCGGTGAGACGGTGGCCGACGCCTCCTATCGCCAGGGCATCAACATCCCGCTGGACTGCCGCGACGGTGCCTGCGGCGCGTGCAAGTGCCAGGCCGAGTCCGGCCTCTACGACCTCGGCGAGGAGTTCATCGAGGACGCGCTGAGTGACGACGAAGTCGCCCAAGGCTACGTGCTGACCTGCCAGATGCGCGTGGAGAGCGACTGCGTGGTCCGCGTGCCGGCGTCCTCGGCGGTCTGCAAGGCGCCGCAGGGCAGCTACGAGGCGGCGATCAGCGAGGTGCGCCAGCTTTCGGAAAGCACCATCGCGCTGTCGATCCGCGGCGAATCGCTGAGCCGGCTGGCCTTTCTGCCCGGCCAGTACGTCAACCTCAAGGTGCCTGGCACGGAGCAGACCCGCGCCTATTCCTTCAGCTCGCTGCAGAAGGGCGGGCAGGTGAGCTTTCTGATCCGCAACGTGCCCGGCGGGCTGATGAGCTCCTTCCTCAGCAGCCTGGCCAAGGCCGGCGACAGCCTCGAACTGACCGGGCCGCTGGGCAGCTTCTACCTGCGCAAGATCAGGCGCCCGCTGCTGCTGCTGGCCGGCGGCACCGGCCTGGCGCCGTTCACCGCCATGCTCGAAAAGATCGCCGACGAAGGCAGCGAGCACCCGGTGCACCTGGTCTACGGCGTGACCCACGACCACGACCTGGTGGAGATGGAGCGCTTGGCCGACTTCGCCGCGCGCATCCCCAACTTCACCTTCAGCGCCTGCGTGGCCAGCCCGGACAGCGCCTACCCGCAGAAGGGCTACGTCACCCAGCACATCGAGCCGACGCACCTCAACGATGGCGAAGTCGACATCTACCTCTGCGGGCCGCCGCCGATGGTCGAGGCGGTCAGCCAGTTCATCCGCGAGCAGGGCATCGAGCCGGCCAATTTCTACTACGAGAAGTTCGCCGCCAGCGCATAAGGGCATGAACCGCACGGACTGGCAGGCGCGGGCTTGCCCGCGAAAAAGGGATCGGCACCGGTGCTTGGATCACCGCACCGAAAACTTCGCGAGCAGGC
This sequence comes from Stutzerimonas sp. CXK-1, assembly GCF_057738225.1. Lineage (NCBI taxonomy): Bacteria > Pseudomonadati > Pseudomonadota > Gammaproteobacteria > Pseudomonadales > Pseudomonadaceae > Stutzerimonas > Stutzerimonas sp. CXK-1. Next base: position 1,524,591 of record NZ_CM173217.1, read on the forward strand.
TCGCTCCCACAGGGGTTTGTGCATCGCTTCGAGCATCGAGGGAAGGTAGATGAACACACGTTTCCACAACAAGGTTGCCGTGGTCACCGGTGCCGCCCAGGGCATCGGCCGGCGGGTCGCCGAGCGGCTGCTGGCCGAGGGCGCGAAGGTCGTCGCGGTGGACCGCTCCGAGTTGGTCTACGAACTGGCCGGGCCTGATGCGGTGCTCTGTCTGACCGCCGATCTGGAGCAGTACGGCGACTGCCGGCAGGTCATGCGTGCCGCGGTCGAGCGCTTCGGTCGGCTCGACATTCTGATCAACAACGTCGGCGGCACCATCTGGGCCAAGCCGTTCGAGCACTACCGCGAGCAGGAGATCGAAGCCGAAGTGCGGCGCTCGCTGTTTCCCACCCTGTGGTGCTGCAACGCCGCGCTGCCGCAGATGCTCGAGCAGGGCAGCGGTGCCATCGTCAACGTTTCCTCCATCGCCACGCGCAGCGTCAACCGCGTGCCCTACGGCGCGGCCAAGGGCGGCGTCAACGCGCTGACCGCCTGCCTGGCGTTCGAGACCGCGCAGCGCGGTGTGCGGGTCAACGCCACGGCGCCGGGCGGCACCGAGGCGCCGCCGCGGCGCATCCCGCGCAACGCCGGCGAGCAGAGCGAACAGGAGAAGGGCTGGTACCAGCAGATCGTCGACCAGACGATCGACAGCAGCCTGATGAAGCGCTACGGCACGCTCGACGAGCAGGTCGGCGCGATCCTCTTTCTCGCCTCGGACGAGGCCTCCTACATCACCGGCGTGACCCTGCCGGTAGGCGGCGGGGACCTCGGCTGAGGCCGGCTCCGCCCGCAGACGATTCAGAACAACAACAAAAGAGAGTCAAGCCATGCGTACGATCGAGACAAACCAGATCATCGACAACGCGCGCTTCAGCCGCTTTCACTGGATGGTGATGGCGCTGTGCGCACTGCTACTGATCTTCGACGGTTACGACCTGTTCATCTACGGCGTGGTCCTGCTGGTGCTGATGCAGGAGTGGGGGCTGACGCCGATGCAGGCCGGCGCGCTGGGCAGCTATGCGCTGTTCGGCATGATGTTCGGCGCGCTGGGCTTCGGCACCCTGGCCGACCGCATCGGCCGCAAGAAGGGCATCGCCATCTGCTTCGCGCTGTTCAGCTCGGCGACCATTCTCAACGGCTTCGCCAGCAGCCCGACCGAATTCGGCATTTTCCGCTTCATCGCCGGGCTCGGCTGCGGTGGGCTTATGCCCAACGCCGTGGCGCTGATGAACGAGTACGCGCCCAAGCGCCTGCGCAGCACGCTGGTGGCGGTGATGTTCAGCGGCTATTCGATCGGCGGCATGCTCTCGGCGGGCGTCGGCATCTACATGCTGCCGCGCTTCGGCTGGGAATCGATGTTCTTCGCCGCCGCGGTGCCACTGCTGCTGTTGCCGGTGATCCTCTATTACCTGCCCGAGTCGGTCGGCTTTCTGGTGCGCCAGGGGCGCCAGGCCGAAGCGCGCGAGCTGCTCAAGCGGGTCGACCCGACGGCCGGACTGCCGGCCGATGCGGCACTGGAAGTCGCCGACGTCAAGGGCGCCAGCGTCTCGGTGCTGGCCCTGTTCAAGGAAGGCCGCACGGTGCGCACGCTGTCGATCTGGGTGGCGTTCTTCTGCTGCCTGCTGATGGTCTACGCACTCAGCTCCTGGCTGCCCAAGCTCATGGCCGGCGCCGGCTACAGCCTGGGTTCGAGTCTCTCGTTCCTGCTCGCACTGAACTTCGGCGGCATGGCCGGGGCGATCGTCGGTGGCTGGCTGGGCGATCGCTTCAACCTGGTCAAGGTGATGATCGGCTTCTTCGTCGCGGCGGCCGTGTCGATCAGCCTGCTCGGTTTCAAGAGCCCGACGCCGCTGCTCTATGGGCTGATCTTCATCGCCGGCGCCACCACCATCGGCACGCAGATCCTGCTCTACGCCTGCGCGGCGCAGTTCTACGGCCTGTCGATCCGCTCCACGGGGCTGGGTTGGGCCTCCGGTATCGGCCGCAACGGCGCCATCGTCGGCCCGCTGCTGGGCGGTGCGCTGATGGCCGTGAACCTGCCGCTGCAATTGAACTTCATGGCCTTCGCCATCCCCGGTGCGATCGCTGCGCTGGCGATGACGGTGTTCGCCCTGAGCCGCCCGCGGCAAGCGGTGACGGGCGCGGCGCTGGCCGGCGCCAAGGCCTGATTTGACTTTTCTCAACGGATACGGACATGCACGACATCCAGATCGAAAGCATCCAGGCGGTCATCGTCGACCTGCCGACCATCCGCCCGCACAAGCTGGCCATGCACACCATGCAGAACCAGACGCTGGTGGTGATCCGCCTGCGCTGCTCCGACGGCATCGAAGGCCTCGGCGAGTCCACCACCATCGGTGGGCTCGCCTACGGCAACGAAAGCCCGGAGAGCATCAAGCAGAACATCGACAGCCACCTGGCGCCGCTGCTGGTCGGCCAGGACGCCACCAACGTCAACGCCGCGATGCTGCGTCTGGACAAGGCGGCCAAGGGCAACACCTTCGCCAAGTCCGGCCTGGAAAGCGCGCTGCTCGATGCCCAGGGCAAGCGCCTCGGGCTGCCGGTCAGCGAGCTGCTCGGCGGGCGTGTGCGCGACGGGCTGGAAGTGGCCTGGACGCTGGCTTCCGGCGATACCGCCCGCGATATCGCCGAAGCCGAACAGATGCTCGATCTGCGTCGTCATCGGCTGTTCAAGCTGAAGATCGGTGCCAACGAGGTGGCCCATGACCTCCAGCACGTGGTCGCCATCAAGCGAGCTCTTGGTGAGCGCGCCAGCGTGCGTGTCGACGTCAACCAGGGCTGGGACGAGTCCCAGGCGATCCGCGCCTGCCAGGTGCTCGGCGGCAACGGCATCGACCTGATCGAGCAGCCGATTTCGCGTATCAACCGTGCCGGCCAGGTGCGCCTGAACCAGCGCAGCCCGGCGCCGATCATGGCCGACGAATCCATCGAGAGCGTCGAGGATGCCTTCAGCCTGGCGGCCGACGGCGCGGCCAGCGTGTTCGCCCTGAAGATAGCCAAGAACGGCGGCCCGCGGGCCGTGCTGCGCACCGCGCAGATCGCCGAGGCCGCCGGCATCGCGCTCTACGGCGGGACCATGCTCGAGGGCGCGATCGGCACCCTGGCGTCGGCGCACGCCTTCATCACCCTGCGCCAGCTGACCTGGGGCACCGAACTGTTCGGCCCGCTGCTGCTGACCGAAGAGATCGTCACCGAGCCGCCGGTCTACCGCGACTTCCAGCTGCAGGTCCCGCGTACGCCGGGCCTGGGCCTGACCCTGGACGAAGAGCGCCTCAAGCGCTTCGCCCGCTCGTGATTCCGAGGAGGACCTTGCGATGTTGTTCCACGTAAAGATGACCGTAAAGCTGCCGCACGACATGCCTGCCGAGCGCGCCGCGCAGCTCAAGGCCGACGAGAAGGAACTGGCCCAGCGCCTGATGCGCGAGGGCACCTGGCGCCACCTGTGGCGCATCGCCGGCCAGTACGCCAACTACAGCGTGTTCGACGTCCAGAGCGTCGAGGCGCTGCATGACACCCTCATGCAGCTGCCGCTGTTCCCCTACATGGACATCGAGGTGACCGGCCTGTGTCGCCACCCTTCGTCCATTCATGCCGATGACCGCTGATCACCGCGCCCCGCACCTCACAAGAACAATTCGAGGAAACGAAAATGACCGTGAAAATCTCCCAGACCGCGCAAGTTCAGGACTTCTTCAAGGAGGTCAGCGGCTACAACAACGACAGCGGCGATTCCCGCGTCAAGCAGCTGATACTGCGCATCGTCAATGACGTAGCGAGGATCATCGAGGACCTCGAAGTGACCCAGGACGAGTTCTGGCTGGCGGTGGACTACCTCAACCGCCTGGGTGGTCGCCACGAAGCCGGCCTGCTGGTTGCCGGCCTCGGCCTGGAGCACTTCCTCGACCTGCTGCAGGACGCCAAGGACGAGCAGATCGGCCTCACCGGTGGCACCCCGCGCACCATCGAAGGCCCCCTCTACGTCGCCGGCGCGCCGATCTGCCAGGGCGAGGCGCGGATGGACGACGGCAGCGAGCTGGACGAAGCCACCGTTATGTTCCTCCAGGGCCGCGTGCTGGACGCCGAGGGCAACCCGGTCGCCGGGGCCACCGTCGACCTGTGGCACGCCAACACCAAGGGCAACTACTCGTACTTCGACAAGAGCCAGCCCGACTTCAACCTGCGTCGGCGCATCGTCACCGACGCCGACGGTCGCTACCGCGCGCGCAGCATCGTGCCCTGCGGCTACGGGTGCGACCCGCAAGGCCCGACCCAGGAATGCCTCGACCTGCTCGGCCGGCATGGCCAGCGCCCGGCGCATATCCACTTCTTCGTTTCCGCCCCCGGCTATCGCCTGCTGACCACGCAGATCAACCTGGCTGGCGACCAGTACCTGTGGGATGACTTCGCCTACGCCACCCGCGACGGCCTGGTCGGCGACATTCGTTTCATCGACGACGCCGAGCAGGCGCAGGCGCGCGGCGTCGCGGGGCGCTTCGCCGAGCTGGACTTCGACTTCCAGCTGCAGGCCGCGCCGAGCCCGACCGCGGAACAGCGCAGCAAGCGCCCGCGTGCACTGCAGGAGGCCTGAGCGAACCCGGCCGGCGGCTTGCCCGCCGGCCGCAACGCCCACATGAGGTGGGCGAGGCCGGACGACAGCCTCTGTCGCCGGCCCCGTTGAAAAACAAGAGCGGCCCGAAGAGGCAGCCCGAATTCCTTGCGAGGCGGTATGAAAGCGTTGCTCAGAGACTTCTCACTCTCGGCCGCGGTCGCCGGCTTCATCGCGACCGTGATTTCCTATGCCGGCCCCCTGGTGATCATCTTCCAGGTTGCGCATGCCGCGGACCTTGCCGACACCGTGCTGTCGTCGTGGATCTGGACGATCTCCATCGGCAGCGGCGTGCTCGGCATCCTGCTCAGCCTGCGCTACCGCGCGCCCATCGTCATCGCCTGGTCGGCGCCGGGCTCGGCCCTGCTGATCGGCCTGCTGCCGGAGATCAGCCTCGGCCAGGCCGTCGGCGCCTACCTGGCCACGGCGCTGGTGATCCTGCTGGTCGGGCTGTCCGGTACGTTCGACCGCATCATCCGCCATATCCCGGCGGCGATCGCCGCCGCAATGATGGCCGGCATCCTGTTTCGCTTCGGCACCGGGCTGTTCGCCTCGTTGGAATCGGCGCCGCTGCTGGTGCTGGCGATGTTCAGTGCGTACCTGCTTGGCAAGCGCATGATGCCGCGCTACGCGGTGTTCGCCGTGCTGGCGGTGGGTTTGGCGGTTGCGCTGGGCACCGGTGAGCTGCGCCCCGATGCCGTGGTGCTGGGGCTGGCGACGCCGCAGTGGATTGCGCCGCAGTTCGACTGGCAGGTGGTGCTCAACGTCGCCTTCCCGCTGATCATGGTGGCGCTGACCGGACAGTTCGTGCCCGGTATGGCGGTGCTGCGCAGCGCCGGCTACGCGACGCCGGCGAGCCCGCTGATCAGCGGCAGCGGGCTCGGCTCGCTGCTGCTGGCGCCCTTCGGTTGTCACGGGCTGACCCTGGCGGCGATCACCGCGGCGATCTGCACCGGCCGCGACGCCCACGAGGACCCGTCTCGGCGCTACGTCGCCGGCGTTGTGGGTGGCGTGGTGTACCTGATCTTCGGCGTGTTCGGCGCGACCGTGGTGTCGCTGTTCGCCGCCTTTCCGCAGGCATTGATTGCCGCGCTGGCCGGGCTGGCCCTGCTGGGTGCGATCGGCAGCGCGCTCAGCGGCGCGATGTCGGTCCCGGCCGATCGCGAGGCCGCGCTGGTGACCTTTCTGGTCACCGCCTCGGGCATGAGTTTTCTCGGTCTCTCGGCGGCCTTCTGGGGCCTGATCTTCGGTCTCGTCACGCATCTGCTGCTGAGCTGGCGCAGCCCAGGCCTGGCGCAGGCGGCGCCGGCCAGCCCGTGCAAGGAACCGGGCCGCGCCGCCTCCCGCTGACCGACTCGCTAACCACCTGATCGCCACTGTGCTCCCGCCTCGGGAGCGCACGGCGGCCTGCACCTGAAAACAACAACAAAAGAGAGCGATTCCATGACTGACAAAGCGATGTTTTCCCGCCTTGCCCTGGCCATCAGCCTCAGCGCCGCCGGCGTCCAGACGGCGCAGGCAGCCGAGGAGGGCCTGCTCGCGGGCGCCAGCGCCACGCTGCAGGCGCGCAACTATTACTTCAGCCGGGACTTCTCCGACATCGTCGGCCCGTCGACCCAGTCGAAGGCGGAGGAGTGGGCCCAGGGCTTCGTCCTCAACCTGCAATCGGGCTACACACCTGGGCCGGTGGGCTTCGGGATCGATGCCATCGGCCTGTTGGGCATCAAGCTCGATTCCAGCCCCGACCGTGCCGGCAGCGGGCTGCTGCCGGGCGCCTACGGCGATCCTGCGCCCGACGACTACAGCCGGCTGGGTGTAGCGGCGAAGCTGCGCGTCTCTAACACCGTGCTCAAGGTCGGCGAACTGCAGCCGAACCTGCCGGTGCTGACGCTCACCGACAACCGTCTGCTGCCCAACACCTATCAGGGCGCCTCGCTGGTTTCCAACGAGATCGAGGGGCTGACCCTGCAGGGCGGGCAGCTGCGCTCGACAAGCCTGCGCAACGAGGCCGGCGATGGCGAGATGGCCACCATCATCGGCTATCGGCCGAACTTCAGCGCCACGTCCGACCGCTTCAACTATGCCGGTGCCGACTACGCCTTCAATGCCAAGCGCACCAGCGTCGGGCTCTGGTACGCGCAGCTCGAGGACATCTACAACCAGCGCCACGTCAGCTTCAAGCACAGCCAGCCGCTGGGCGACTGGACCCTGGCTGCCAATCTCGGCTACTACGACTCGACCGAAGACGGCGACCAGCTGATCGGCCGCCTCGACAACCAGGCTTTCTACTCGCTGTTCTCGGCCAGGCGCGGTGGGCATACGTTCTATCTGGGCTATCAGGCCATGTATGGCGACGATGGCTTCCCGCGGCTGTTCGTCACCGTCAGCCCGCTGGGCAACGAGGTGCCGACCTATGAGTTCGCCTCGCCCGACGAGCGTTCCTGGCAGCTGCGGTATGACTACGATTTCGCCGCCATGGGCGTGCCGGGCCTGGTGGCCGGGGTGCGTTATCTCAAGGGCGACAACGTGGATACCGGCAGCGCGCGCGAGGGCGAGGACTGGGAGCGCGACCTGGACGTCGGCTACGTGGTACAGAGCGGCGCCCTCAGGGGGCTCGGTGTGCGCGTGCGCAACGTCACTGCGCGTTCGAACTACCGCACCGACATCGACGAGAACCGGCTGATCCTGACCTACACCTGGACGCTGTTCTGAGTCGCCAGCCCGGCGAAACGAAAAAACCCCGCCAGGTTGGCGGGGTTTTTTGTGCCCGGTGGGCCGAGCTTAGCGGGACAGGTTGTAGTCCGCCGCGGCACCGGTACCGACGATGCTGGCCGACGGCAGCAGTCCGCTGATGAAGCGATTCCAGCGGGTGATGTTGGCCGGGCCTACGAAGACGATGTCCTGCGGCTGCAGCGGGAAGTGCTTGGCCAGCGCGAAGGCGGTCGGCGAAGCGGCAGCGAGCTGGAACACCTTGGCCTTTTCGGTGGCGATGTTCTCGGCGCCGCGGATCACGTAGATGGCATCGCCATCGGCAGTGTCCTGGCGAACGCCGCCGGCCGAGCCGAGCGCATCCATCAGGTTCAGGCTGGTGGCCTTGAAGGTCATGGCCTGCGGCAGGGTCACTTCGCCGAGTACGTAGACTTTCTTCTGATCGTTGTACGGCAGGTGCAGCTGGTCGCCGTCCTTCAGGTAGACCTGGTTCAGCCAGGAGTCGGCGCGGTTCAGCGAGTCGACGTTGAGCATGTACTCGCGGCCGTCACGCTTGAGCACCAGCCCGGTGAGGTCGGCGGTATCGGTATCGACGCCGGCCTGGCCGATGGCCTGGACGATGGTCATCGGCGCGGTGGTCAGCGGGACTTCGCCGGCGGTGTTGAACGCACCGGAGACGACCACGCGCTGGCTGCCGAAGCGCAGGATGCTGACATCCACCTGCGGGCTGTCGATGTAGTTGGTCAGACGCTGGGCGATGTTGCGGCGCAGCTCCTCGATGGTCTTGCCGGCGGCCTGCACGTTGCCGATGTAGGGGTAGAACAGGGTGCCGTCCGGGCGCACGAGGCGGCCGTTGGCGTCGATCTGCTGCTGCGGGCCGGACGGTGCGGTCAGCTCGGGGTGATCCCACACGGTGATGTAGAGCAGATCATTGGCGCCGATCCGGTAGTCGCTGGGCTTGTAGCTCAGCAGCTCCTGCTTGCTGGAAGTGCCGCGATCGGAGGCCAGGTCGCCCTTGAGCAGGTCCGGCGTGATGCGGATCAGCTCGACGGTGCCGTCTTCGGTCACGCCGCCGTTGTCGAAGTCATCCGGATCCAGGTACTGGCCGGGAGCGAAGGCGCAACCCTGCAATGCCAGGGCGGAGGTCAGTGCGATAGCAAATAGTGGTTTCATGGGATTCATCCTTGACGGAGTTATTGAAGCTCACGGTGTGAGGCGGCGTTTTCGAGGTGATGCAAGGCGATTTGCGGGGCGAGGCTCCCGCATCGGTCGAAGCTGAGCGTCATCGGTTCACACTCCTCAGCGACCCACAGTGGGTAGTCAAAGTTGTCTCTCCTTCTGACCCTGGCCGGACTTCAGCACCGGCACCGTTGTTGTTCTGCCCATCCCTGCAGGGCTTGTGGCGAGAGCGGCACGCTGCAGGTAATGGCCTGGCGATGTCTTTTTGCCAGTGCTCGATCTGCAGTACCGATAGACCGTCTCGCTCAAGGCTGGTTCAACGCCGTTCCCCAGTGCTTGCATCGAATTTTTCGCTGTTTCGCTACACGTCCTGATTCAGAGCGCGCGCGCCCTGCGGCCGAGCCGATTTTTCCCGGCGATAGGCCGGCACGATGAACATCGCGTCGTGCAGATAGCGGCCCACCAGCCGGCGCGGCTCGGACAGCATGCGGTGCAGCCATTCCAGTCGGCAGTTCTGCATCCAGCGCGGCGCACGTTTGACGGTGCCGGTGGCGAAGGAAATGGACGCGCCGATGCAGAAACCCATGCCGGTGCGCTCGTGGCTCTCTATGGAGCTGGCGAGGATTTCCTGCCGCGGCGCGCCGACCGCATAGAACACCAGCTCCGAGGGATGCTCGCGGACGAAGCGCAGGCACCGCTCGACTTCCTGCGGGTCGTTGATGAAGCCCATCGGCGGGTTGTGGTGATGCAGCGTGATGCGCGGGTAGAGCGCCCGCAGCCGTGCGCATTCGGCCTCGGTCGCACCGATCAGCACCACGCTTAAGCCGTCGCGATCGGCCCAGCGCAGCAGGTCGATGGTCAGGTCGCTGCCAGGAATGACTTCTTCGACCGGCACGCCCAGACGGTGCAGCAGCGGCATCAGGATGCGGCTGTCGCACAGGCGCAGGCGTGCCTTGGCGTAGGCGTTGCGCAACGAAGGGTTGTTCTGCAGCTGCGCCAGGTGATCGACGTTGGGCGTGACCACGAAGGAATAGGGCTGCTTCACGCCCTCGCGTATGGTCGCGAGCAAGGCGGCCTTGCTGCCGGTATAGAAGTCCACACCGAATGCATGGTTCGTTTTACTCGACACTCATCGTTACTCCCTTGAAGGCGCCCTTGATGCCGGACCAGGCCAGGGCCGGGTGGTTGTACTCCTTGATCAGCGTGATCGCCGACAGGAAACACGCCGAAGCCAGCGCGAACGGCGCGCCGTAGAAGCGCTTGTTGAATCGCGTGGCGGCGCGGTTGCGGTAGTAGTGGTAGAACGCCGAGCGGCCGCCGGAACTCAGCGAGCCGTAGTGGTAGAGCCGGCTCTGCGGCACCACCTTGATCGTCACGCCGAGCTTGCGGGCCTGGAACTGCCAGTCGACTTCCTCGGAATACATGAAGTAGTCCTCGTCCATCAGACCGATGCGCTCGAGCAGGCGGGCGGAGAACGCCAGGCTGCAGCCCATCAGGTAGTCGGGCTGTTCCTGTTGTTGGGCCATGGACTCCAGCGTCTGCCCCTTGCCGAGCAGCTTGGCCTTGCCCAGCAGCGGATAGAGCTTGCCGCCGCCGTAGCACTCCAGGTGGCCGTCGTCGGCACTGAGGATCACCGAGCCGACGAATTGCCGGTCGTTGCGCTTGAGCTCCTCGAGCAGCGGAGAAAAGGCGTCTTCGTCGACATAGGTGTCGTTGTTGACGATCCAGTAATGCTCGACCGGCAGGTTGGCCTGGGCCCAGCGGATGCCGTAGTTGTTGCCGCCGGCATAGCCGTTGTTTTCCGGATTGGCGAGCACGGTGACGTTGTGCGCCGCCTGCTCCTGCTGCCAGGTCTGGAAGGCGACCAGCGAGCCATCCTGCGAGTCGTTGTCGATCACGATGATGTGGTCGATCGCCCGACAATGCGTGCGCAGGCTCTCGATGCAGCTGATGGTTTCAGTAGCTGCCTTGTAGTTGAGAATAAGTGCGACGTTCATAGAGTCTTTCCTGGCTGCGAAGGTGACGGGCTCTCAGGGAGTGGATGACGAACAGCATGGCGATGACCGGCTGGCCGTACTCCATCAGGCCGTTGAGCGGCCAGATCACGAAGTAGGCGAGCATCACCGCGTAGATGAAGCTCAGGTCGCGGTCGATGTTCTTGGCGATGCGCTGGTAGACCAGCAGCGTCAGCGGAATGATCAGAAAGGTGAGGAAGCCGAAGCGGAACAGGGTGCCGACGATGCCCACGTCGGAGAGGAAGAAGTGCTCGCCGAAGTAGGGGATGAAGCCGTCGCGCCACATCAGCGAAAGCGAACCGCTCGGCAGCCAGTTGACCAGGTCCAGGTGGCGCATGATGGCGGCAATGGTGATGGGCCGGGCGCCGTCCTCCACGTTGGTCACCGACTGGCTGTAGAAGTCGACGTTCAGGCCCAGCACCTCGAGCAGGCTCGGGTAGAAGTACAGCGGCGACAGCAGTACGCACAGCGAGGCGGCCCAGACGATGGCCTTGGCGCGCAGGCAGAACAGGGTGAAGGCCAGGCAGAGGACGATCAGCTGGCGGGTCTGGGTGGCGAATACCAGGGTCAGCAGCAGAAGCGCGGCGAGGATCAGATACAGCGTGCGGCTGCGCTTGGCACCGTTGATCGGCGACGCCGCCTTGTGCCACAGCTGGATGCAGTAGAAATAGCCGAAGCAGATCAGGAACGGGCCGATGGACGAGCGGTCCGGGCGGTCGTCGGAGCGGACTTCGGCGCGCATGTCCGGGATCACCCCGAACTTGAAGCACCAGGAGAGAAACGCAGCGAACAGCGCCGCGTAGATCAGCGCACGTTCGAACTGCAGCGTACTGACCCGCTTGGACAGGAACAGCAGCGGCGCGAAGCCCAGGCAGAACAGCACCCGGCGCTCCTCGATCAGCCCGTAGACGATCGGCTGGCCGTAGGTGAAGTAGGCGAACACGGCCGGCAGCAGCTGGAACACCACGACCGTGTACAGGCAGTAGTACATCAGGATGCGCAGTTCGCGCGAGGCTTCCTCCGACTGCGCCAGGATCAGCAGAAAGGCGAACACCATGCAGATCGCCAGAAAGGCTTCGTTGATGCCTTTGAGGCCGTAGGGATTGTGCGGACTTTCGCCGAACACCGAAAAGTGCAGCACGATCGCCAGAAACAGCAGCGGAAAGAAAAGGAAGCGTGAACTGAAAGTCGTCATCAACCTGAATCCTTAGGTTTGGGTTCCTTGTTCGCCGGCTGGATCACGCAGTTTCCAGCGCGCGGCGCTTGATCTTCTTGCGGCGCACCAACAGGCCGGTAAAGGCCTTGAAACTCTGATACAGACCGATCTCCCGCATCCCCTTGCCGAGCTCGAAGCCCTTGTAGCTCGGGGTTTTCAACATCAGCAGCTTCATCGCCCAGAGGCGTGGCAGGATCGTCGTGCGCCGGTAGTACTGGAACGGCTGGATCGCGAAGATGCTGCCCGTGTCGAAGGCCTCGGCTTTGACAACACCATCGGCCTCGGCGTTGCGAAAAAGTTCGCGACCGTTCGGCGTACGGACCAGAATCAAAGAATTGCCTTCGCGTTCTTCGAACGACGGGTAGCCCTTTTCATCGCCTTCCCAGCCGTCGGCACAGACGATGTCGGCGAACTCGCCGATGCCGTCCGGGCAGATCTTGCAGCGCGTCTGCAGATGGCGGTTGAGCACCTTTCCCCAAGAGTCGTTGTAGGTCATGGTGCGTGCTTCGCCGTTCTTCAGCGTGGCCTTGGTCAGGCCCGGCCAGCCGTCGCCGCGATAGCGGAACGCGGTGACGTCCTCGCGCTTGGCGTCGAGTTTTTCCAGCACCTGCTCGGTGCCATGCAGGCTCGGCGTACCGGCGCACATGAAGGACACGACGTAGGGGATGTTCTCTTTCAGCCGCGGGTTGCGCGCCTGCATCTGGCGAACCGCGGCGACGTCGCAGGGCTTGCCGACGAACAGGTACTTCTCTGTGGACATCGCCACCCAGCGCAGCGCTTCGGCAGGCGAGGCCGGCGCGTAGCGCGAGCCGGAGGAGGCGATGACGTTCTGCCGCGAGCGGCTGATGATCGCCACGTTTTCCAGCGGGTCCTGCTGTGAGGCCTGGATCTGGATGACGCCGTCGACCAGCTTGCGGTCCAGGCAGTACTGCGCCAGCGCCGAGATCACGCCCCCGGACGAGCCGGCCTGGCGGATCTCGTCGTCGGCCGCGTAGCCCTTGAGGGTGTCGAGGATCTCGCCCCAGATCGGGTGGTAGTTCTTCGACTTGTACGGCCGGATGTCCAGGTTCAACGCCGGGCATGACTTGGCAAAGGCACCGGTGGTTGGCGCATCGGCGATTTCCTTGTCCCGATACGCCGGGTTGAGCGCCGGACGGTGGTAGCCGTCGGCGTTCAGGCGCATGCGCAGGGCGTCGTCGGACGCCACCGAGCTGCACATGCCGCAGCCACTGCACAGGTCGTTTTTCAGGACACGATCGAGTAGCGCTTTCATAGCAGCCTTCCCTTGAGCTGCGGGCCACGGTCGGCGGCCCGGTGTTTGACGATGCCGGTCATGCGGCTGCCCGCCGCTTGCGGTAGATGTTCTGCACCGCATAACCGTAAATGAGCGTCAGGACGACCATGCCGAGGGTGGAGACCCAGGGCGCCGCCTGTATGCCGTGACGGGGGATGAAGACCCAGTAACAGGTCACTGTGACAACGCCGGAGAAAATGATTCCAAACGTGCGCAAAAAACCTGTCCCCATGGCCATCAGCTGCACCCCCAGGCCGGCTGCGACGAAGCGCGCCGCGGTGAAGCAGGCGAAGGCCAGCCAAAGCGTGTTGAGTTCGGCGTAGCCGGCGCCGAGGAAGTAATCGGTGAAGAGCGGCCCGACCAGGTAGAAGCCCAGCGCCAGTGCCAGGCCCAGCCCGACGTACTCGGCGAGGATGCGCGCGCCGTAGCGGCGCAGGCCCGGGCTGTCGTGATGCAGCAGATGGGCGAAGCGCGGGATGTGCACGCTGGCCAGCAGTACGCTGAACGGCACCGCGCCCTGTACCAGACGCGACCCGGCGAAGTAGATGCCCGCGGCCTCGCGCCCGGCGAGATGGTTGACGAGGATCACGTCGAGCTGAGCGAAGATGTTCGTCGCGCCGCTGTCCACGGCGAAGCTCGTCGAGGTGCGGAAGCGTTCGGCCAGTGTGCGGCGCGAAGTCTGCAGCATGCCGCCCAGCGCCACGATCTTCGACAGCGCATGCAATGCGCCGGCGGCATAGATCAGGCGCGACACCAGGAAGGCCAGGCCGATGGCGATCACCTCGTTGCGCAAGAGGATGGCCAGGCCGATGAAGACGAAGTGCAACAGGGCGGTCACCACGACGATGCGGGTTTCGCGCTGGAACTGGCCGATGCTGCGGAACACCGTCAGCGCGAGGTCGCCGTAGGACGAGGCCAGCGTGCCGAGCAGGAACAGCACGGCCGCGATGCGCTCGGCGCTGGTCAGCTCGAGCACGAAGAGGATCACCGGCAGCAGGATCAGGCAGGCGGGCAGCACCAGCACGCTCTTGGCGGCAAGGCTGGCCGACATGATCTCGCCGGCACGCTCGCGCTCGGCGCCGATGTCGCGCAGCGCGCGCATGCCGAAGCCGTAGTCGGTCACCAGGGCAACGATGGTCGACCAGGTGATGACGATGGAAATGAAACCGAAGTCCGAGGGGCCGAGCGTCCTTGCCAGGATCAGTAGCGTGCCCAGCTGCACGGCGGTACGGGCCGCCGTGGTGACTCCCATCAGGGCATGATCGCGCATGGTTATCTCTGGTAGACCGCCTGGCTCTGGTGCAGCGACAGCAGGATGCGCTCGAGCGCATCACTGTAGGCATCCAGCTTGCGGCGGATGATCGCGCCGCTGGCGGCGACCTCGGCCTTGAGCTGTTCGCGCTCGTCCAGGTGCGCCAGCACGGCGGTCAGCGCGCTTTCGGTCGTTTCGGTTTTCAGGTCCACCACGCGGTGGTAGTCGAGCGACTGGTAGAGCCCGGCGAATTTGCGGCTGTAGGCCAGCGGCACGACCGGCACGCCTGCGGAGAACGCACCGATGGTCGCGTGCATGCGCGCGCCGATGAAGAAATCCAGCCCACTGATGTAACTCTTCGCCTCGATCGGGCCGCGGAAGCGTGGGGCCAGCTTGAGCGCCGGGTAGCGCTTCTGCAGCGCCTGCGACACGCTGAAATCGTCCTCGGCCGGGAAGCCGAGCGGAATCACGTGAGGCACCAGGTGGACCTCATGCCCGCGCTCGAACAGCGTCTGGATCAGCTCGTCGGTCAGCGCCTTGTAGTCGGCGCGCAGGCCGAACTGGTTGGCGGTGCCTTCGTAGCCGCCGTGGTGCAGCAGCGCCGAGACGCTGATGCCCACCGCCAGGCGGGCCGGATCGCGCGCCTCGGTCTGCCGCTCGAAGGGCAGGTGGAAGGCGACGTCCATCACCTCGTCGCGGTTGGGCACGCCGAGCTGTTCGAGCACGGCAAAGGACTGGTGGTCGCGGGCGAAGACCATGCTGCTTTTTTTCATCACCCAGGCTGCCGCGCGCGTGCCCCAGTCCGATTTGAACGGGCCGATGGTCTGTGGCGAGAGGATCAGCGGCACGCGGGCACCGAGCGCCATGCCCTTGCTGACCAGGAGCTTGATCAGGCGCTTGACGCCGTAGATGTCCGAGAAGCTGTCGCCCTCGCCAATGTCGAAAATCGCGTCGCAGGAGGCGATCGCCTTGTACAGACCGTGCGGGTTCTTCAGCAGCGTCTTCTCGTTGAACTCGATGAACTCGTACTTGAAGCGCTCGCTCGACGGCGGGTAATCGCAGGGGCCGGACGAGCCGATGATCAGGAATTCCGCACTGATCCCGCAGCGGCGGGCCGCCTCGTCGATCAGCAGCATGTTGGAAATGCTCAGCGCGCCGACGCCGAGGTTGCCGGAAGAGAACGAGTGCCAAAGCAGTCCGAATTTCATCGTGTGGGTACTCCAGGATCAGTCAGCGCTTGGCGCGGGAGAGGGGCCGAAGGCGGCGCAGTCGTTGGCAAGGTGCTTCTGCAGGATCGCCATCTGCGGGCGGTCCTGCCCGTCGCGCGGTTCGATCGCGAGCCGGTACTGGCCCCAGCCCGGACCACCGGCCCAGTAGGCGCTCGGGATGCAGTTGTCATTGAGGTAGGCGAGCAGGTTGTCCATGGCCACGCTCGCTTCGGGCAGGTCGTCCGGGATGCCGTATTCGCCGAGAAAGCCCTTCTGGCCGTGCTTCTGCAGCCACTCGACGAAGGGGCGGGCGCGTTCGACGCCGAGCATCGGGTCGATGTTGCGGCTCTTGCCTGGCAGGTACTTGCCGGAGAAGTCTTCGTCGAAGTACAGGTGCGCTTCGTAGACGATGCGCTCGGCCGGGTCCTTGACCAGGAAGTTGGCGTTGACCAGCGGCCAGTGATAGGCGCTCGACCAGCGCTCGCCCTCGACGAAGATCAGCGTTTGCTGATCGACTTCGCGGATGGCATCGACCGCCGCCTGCGCCGCGCCCGGCCAGAGCCCGACCGTGCCGTGCGGCTCGTTCATGATGTCGTAGCCGAGCAGCGCCGGGTGCCCGCCGAAGCGCTTGGCCAGTTTTTGCCAGACCTGGGCATAGGCTGCGTAGGGCACGTCGCTGGAGCCGATCAGGTGGCCCTGATAGCGCCCGTAGTTGTGCATGTCGAGGATGACTTTCTGCCCATGCTGCATGGCGAAGTCGAGGGTCCGCTTGAGCAGCCGGAGCTGTTCGCCGTCCAGGTCTTCGCCAAGGTTGTGCTGCACGCGCTCCCAGATGAACGGGAAGCGGATCAGGCGGATACCCTTGTCGGCGTAATACTTGAAGTGGCGCTTCTCGGGGTAGAAGTAGTTCGTGCCGTGCTTGCCCGGGACCACATGCGGGGCGAAGCCGGCGCCGGACAGGTTCACGCCGATCAGGTCGATACCGGCACTGCCGCCTTCGTCGCGCGCGGCCGCCCAGGGCGCCGAACCGGCCAGCGCCGCCGCCAGTACCAGGCGCGTCACCTGTCGGAGAGTTGTGCGAGGAATCATCGAACTGCCTGCCTTCGGGCAATAGCCTTCCGCTGAGACTGCTGACTCAGGAAAGGCGACTGGAAAACTGCGAGCCGTGGCTCGCGTTGCGGGGCGATGCGGCGGGCAGCCGCATCGCCCGGAGCATCACTTGCTTACGTACTCGTACTGGTAGTAACCGTACTCGCCGTAGGTGGATGCCTTGCGGACCACGGCGTTGAAGATCACGCCCTTGACCAGCAGGCCGTTCTGCTCGAGGCGGCGCTTGGCGGCTTCGATTTCCTTGACGCCGTTCATGCCGTAGCGGGTGACCATCAGCGTGGTGCCGGCCTGGCTGCCGACCAGCGCTGCATCGGTAACGGCTAGGATCGGCGGGGTATCGAAGATCACCAGGTCGTACATGGTCCCGACTTCCTTGACGAAACGGGAGAAGTTCTCGTGCATCAGCAGTTCCGACGGGTTCGGCGGCAGCTGGCCGTGGGTGATCACGTGCAGGTTGTTCAGCTGGGTCTTCTGGATCGCGTCGAACAGGGTGATGCGGCCGGACAGGATGTCGGACAGACCCTTGTTGCCGTCGCAGCGCATGACCTTGTGCAGATAGCCCTTGCGCATGTCGGCGTCGACCAGCAGCACGCGCTTGCCGGACTGGGCGATCACCGCCGCGAGGTTGGTGGTGACGAACGACTTGCCGACCGCCGGGCTCGGGCCGGTAATCATCAGCACGTTGTTCTTCGCCTCGATCATGGCGAAGTGCAGGCTGGTGCGCAGGCTGCGCATCGCTTCGGTGGCCAGATCCGCCGGGTCGTTCACCGTCAGCAGGTAGGAAGCCGTGCTCTTGTCGCGCTTGAAGTTCGCCAGGCGCTTCTCGATCGCCGACTGCTTGTCGCTGAACGGAATCGCCGCGTAGACCGGGGTGCCGGTGCGCTCGATGTCTTCGGGGTTTTCCACGCCGCGCTTGAGCGCCTCGCGGACATAGACGAAAGCAGTGGCGAGGATCAGGCCGAGCAGCGTCGCCACGATAACCACCAGCGGCTTGTTCGGCTTGACCGGGTTTTCCAGGTCCGCGGCAGCGTGGTCGATGATGCGCACGTTGCCCACGGTGCCGGCACGGATGATGTCCAGCTCCTGGGTCTTGTTCAGCAGCATCGAGTAGGTTTCCGAGGAAACTTCCACGTCACGCGTCAGGCGCAGCAGCTCCTGCTGGGTGGAGGGCAGCGTACCGATCTGCTTCTCCAGTTCGGCCTTCTGCGCCTGCAGCTGGCTGATCTGGTTCATCAGCGCCTGGAAGTTCGGGTGCTGGCGGGTGAAGCGGCGCTCCATCTCGGTGCGCTTGAGGTTCTGCTCGGAGATCTGCTTTTCCAGGTCGACGATGCGATCGAGCACCGACTGCGTCTCGGCGGTGATGTCGACGGTGCCCGAACCGGTCTGGTACTTGTTCAGCGCCGTCTGGGCCGATTCGAGCTTCTTGCGTACGGCCGGAACCTGCTCGGCGAGGAACTCCAGGCTCTGCGTGGCTTCGGCGGCGTTGCGTGCGACGTTCTGCTGGACGTAGCGACTGGCCACTTCTTCGAGCACGCGCACCGCCTGCTCGGGGTTGGTGTCCTCTAGGGTGACGTTGACGATGCCCGACTGCTTGCCATGCTCGCCGGCGGACAGGCGGTTCTGGTAGTCCTCGGTGGTGTTGTAGGTGCGGTTCTTGATCACCGTGAAGGTGGTGCCGGGGCGCGCCAGCAGCTCTTCTACGTTGATGCGGTAGTCCTCGGTCTCGACTGGTTCGCCAACCACGCCCTGGGCGACCACTTCGTCATCGGTATCGCGCAGGATGAAACCGTTGTTCTCCGCGGCCTCGAGGGTCAGCTCTTCGCCGTGCATCTTGTCCGGCACTTCGAGCAGGGTGATTTTCAGCTTCTCGCCGCCCCAGGCATAGGCGTCGAAGCCGGCCGGGTACCAGCCCAGCTCGTTCTCTTCGGTCGGCTCGAAGCGACGTGCCATGAAGCCGCCGATGATCGGGAAGTGGTGCGGCTTGATGATGATGTCCAGGTTCAGGTTCTCGACCGCGCCACCCACGACCGAGCGCGACTTGAGCAGGGCGATCTCGGTCTGTGCCGGAGATACCGGCGGGTTGGTGTTGACCACATCGGTCAGGCTGGGCAGGCCGGTCTTCGGTTCGATCTGGATCATGGCGCTGGCCAGGTATACCGGGGTTGCCAGCAGCGCATAGGCGATGCCCAGCGCGGCGAAGAAGCCGGTGATGCCAAGGATCAGCACGCGGTTGTTGATGAAGGTGTCAAAGAGGTGGGCAAGGTCAATGTCCTTTTCCTCTTTGGTCTCGTAGATCGGGCGAGGCATGGTGGTCATTGAAGTTCCTTCTTCTTTATTTCAGGTAAGGAATCCAGCTTTCGACGGCTTGCGTCAGAAGCGTGTGTACGTGATCGAATGCAGGCTTGGACTGGCGGTAGGGATCGGGGATCTCCATCTCGTCCCGCCATTTGCCGATCAGGAAGGTCTTGCCATGGACCTCGGGTGCCATCTGGCGGATGTGGTGGATGTGGCTGTTTTCCATGGCGAGGATGAGATCGGCCTCGTGCAGCATGTGGGCATCCACCTGCCGCGCCCGGTGGGCCGTATGCTCCAGCCCGTGCTCCTGCAAAACCTCGTGTGCGGTCTTGTCCATCGGGTTACCTACTAGTGCGCCGATACCTGCCGAACTGATCGTCAGGCCCTTTCCACTGAGCCTGTGCTGGAGCATCGCTTCGGCCATCGGGCTTCGGCAGATGTTTCCGACACAGACGATGAGAATGTTGTTGAACATAAAAAACTCTGCCTCATCGGCCGGCCCGCGAGGGCCCGCCGATTTGGAACGCAAATGAGATAGTGTCTGTCGCCATTAGTTCCTCCCTGATCGCGGCGCCGGCGAGCCATGTGTGACGGCCCTTTGCGGGTGACCGGCGCGGGCGCGTTATCAGTACACGTCCTTGTTCGACAGCAGCGCGGGAACGGTGCGCAGGAGGATGTAGATGTCGAACCAGACGGACCAACGCTCGATGTAGTCGAGGTCGTACTCGACGCGCTTCTCGATCTTCTCGAGCGTGTCGGTTTCGCCGCGGTAGCCGTTGATCTGTGCCCAGCCGGTGATCCCGGGCTTGACCCGATGACGTGCCGAGTATTCGGCCACGGCTTCTTCGAACAGCACGCCAGCGGCCTTGGTCGCGGTGGCATGCGGGCGCGGGCCGACCATCGACATGCTGCCGAGGAACACGTTGAGCAGCTGTGGCAGTTCGTCCAGGCTGGTCTTGCGGATGAAGTGCCCGACGCGGGTGATGCGGTCGTCGCCGCGCGTGGTCTGCCGGTCGGCGTTGGCGTCGCTCTTCTCGTGGTACATCGAGCGGAACTTGAACACTTCGATCAGGCGGTTGTTGTAGCCGTAGCGCTTCTGCTTGAACAGCACCGGGCCGGGCGAGTCGAGCTTGATCGCCAGCGCCACGACCAGCATCACCGGAGCCGCGAAGAGCAGGGCGATGCTCGACAGCACGATGTCCTCGAGGCGCTTGAAGAATGGCGACCAGCCGCGCAGGGGCACGTCGGAGGCGATCAGCGTCGGCAGGCCGGCAACCTCGGTGATGCGCTTGTTGGCCCGGCGGAAGGCAACCATGTCCGGTACCAGCAGCACGTTTACCGGCAGCTGGCGCAGGTGGTCGATGACCTGGCCGATACGGCTGTCGGCGAACCAGGGCAGGGCGACCAGGACCTGGGTGACCTTTTCCTCGCGGATCATGCGTTCCAGATCACGGGTGTTGCCCAGCAGCGGCAGGTTCGCCAGCTCGGACGGCAGGCGTTCCAGTCGGTCGTCGATGAAGCCGAGCACGCCGGTGCGAATGTCTCGGTTGTGCTGCAGGTATTCGGCCACGCGGATACCGTTATCGGTACCGCCGAGAATCACCGCGTTCTGCAGGTACATGCCGCGCGCCATGCGGCGGCGGAACAGCGAAAGCATGGCCAGCCGTTCGGCACCGAACAGCGCCAGGCTGGTGAAGAACCAGAATGCCAGGTGCTCGCTCTGCAGGTAGCTGAACATGCCCATGCCCTGATGCATGAAGATCAACAGGCTGAACGCGGCGGCCCAGGCCAGCAGCATGATGCGGAAGCGCAACAGGGTGCTGAACACCTCCTCGCTATAGATGCCCAGCGACTGGAAGATGATCACCGAGATCACCCCGAAGAACACCAGAAAGGCACTGAACGGACCGCCGGACGACGGCAGATCGGGCAGCAGAAGGAGCAGCAGGAGCCCGGGCAGGATCGCCGTCAGGCCGTGAATCAGCCGGATGCTGGCGAGAAAGTAATCAACGAAGCTTGGGTGAGCATACTCAAGGGTTCCAACGGACTGTAAACGCATTACAAGGCTCCTTCCTCAGCTAAAGCAGCTGACTCAACGCTCGAATTAATCGCCCGCGGATGCCGGCCTTGATGGCAGGCCGCTATCGCAACCGACTCGGGACTCCTGCTCCGACCCTGGGGCCCAACAGGAGTTCAGTCGCTCTCGTCGTGTCGTCGGAAAAATAACGAACTTCGATTTGCCTGCGTAAGTGACTGATTTGTATGGGAAATGAATAGAAGGGCGCTTTTAGAGCGGTTGCCTGCTAGGCGACGAAGGTGAACGCGTGGGGCGCGTCCTATCGAAGTTTTGGATTAATTCCGGGCGACGCAGCACGGCACAAACTTTCGTTTCCGGGTTCAGTCTCATGCGCAACAACCGCAGAAGGATGCGTTCGATGAATCCACCCAAGGCACTGCTGATCCTGCACGGCAAGCAGGCGTCCAATGCCGACGTTCGCGAGGCGGTCACGCTGCAGCGTGAACTCGGCTGGGAGCTGGCGGTACGCGTGACCTGGGAGCCGGGTGATACCGAGCGCCTGGTGCATGAAGCGCTGGCTGCCGGCTACCGCACGCTGATCGCCGGCGGTGGCGACGGAACCTTGCGCGAGACGGTGCAGGCGCTCGTCGCCAGTGGCAGCGATGCCAGCCTGGCGCTGATGCCATTGGGTACCGCCAACGATTTCGCGCGCGCCGCCGGCATTTCCCTGGTGCCGGGGGAGGCGCTGGCCCTGCTCGATGAGCCGCCGGTACTCATCGACCTCGGCGAAATGAACGGTGAGCCGTTCGTCAACATGGCCACCGGCGGGTTCGGCAGCCGGGTCACCTCCAGTACCTCCGAAGAGCTCAAGCGTGTGCTGGGCGGCGGCGCCTACCTGTTGACCGGGCTGACGCGCTTCGCCGAGATCGGCTCGGCGCACGGCCGGTTCCGCGGGCCGGGCTTCGATTGGGAAGGCGACTTTCTGGCCTTTGGCGTTGGCAACGGCAGGCAGGCCGGCGGCGGTCAGCTGCTGTGCCCGCAGGCACAAGTCGATGACGGCCTGCTCGATGTGTGCATCGTGCCGGCGCCGGACGACGCCGTCGGTACGCTCGGCACGCTGCTCAGCGGCGGGCTGCTCGGGGTCGACGCGGTTTCAGTCAGCGCGCGGGTGCCCTGGCTGGAGATCGACGCCCCGCAGCCGATCGACGTCAATCTCGATGGCGAGCCGGTGCTCGGCGAGCAGCTGCGCTTCGGCGTGCGCCCGCGAGCATTGCGCATGCACCTGCCGGCCGGCTCCCCGCTGCTTGTCGGCAACTGACGCCGGCTGCGAGAAATCCGCCTGCAACGGTAAAGCCTGGCGCGACGCGGCCGATACCTCGGTATCCCGCGTTAACCAAGGAGTCCGCCATGGCCGGAATTCTCGACTCAGTCGATCAACGTACCCGTCTGGTGGGGCAGAACCGCCTGGAAATCCTTATGTTCCGGCTGGCCGGGCGGCAGAAGTTCGCGATCAACGTGTTCAAGGTGCAGGAAGTCGTCCAGCTACCGAAGATGACGCTGATGCCGCATCGCCACAGCTCGGTGTGCGGGGTGATCAACCTGCGCGGCCAGACGCTGCCGGTGATCGATCTGTCCCTGGCGATCGGCCTGCGCCCGCTGGTGCCCGATGAGCGCAGCACCATCATCGTCACCGAATACAACCGTACCGTGCAGGCGTTTCTGGTTGGCAGCGTCGACCGCATTCTCAACCTGAACTGGGACGAGGTGATGCCGCCGCCGAGCACCGCTGGCCGCCAGCATTACCTCACCGCGATCACCAAGGTCGAGAACGAGCTGGTCGAGGTGATCGATGTGGAGAAGGTCCTCGCCGAGATCGTCCCCTACGACACCAGCATTCCGGCCGAACGCCTGGCCGACCCGCTGCTCGAGCGCGCGCGCGGTCGCGAAGTGCTTTGCGTCGACGATTCGAGCGTCGCCCTGGCCCAGCTGCGCGATACCTTGGTGCAGCTCGGCGTGACGATCCACACCGCCACCGACGGCCTCAAGGGGCTGAACATGCTGCGTGCCTGGGCCGATGCCGGAGAAGTGCTGACCGACAAGCTGCTGATGGTCTTCACGGATGCCGAAATGCCGGAGATGGACGGCTATCGGCTGACCACCGAGATCCGCCATGACCCACGCATGCGCGACCTCTACGTGGTGCTGCACACCTCGCTGTCCGGTTCGTTCAACCAGGCGATGGTGCAGAAGGTCGGCTGCGACAACTTCCTTTCCAAGTTCCAGCCGGAAAAGCTCGTCGACGTGGTGCGCGATCGCTTGCAGCGCGACGAACCGCACTGACGCGGCCTGCGTTATGCTGCGGCGCTTCCCTGCCGTTGGAGGCGTCGCATGCAGCTTTCCTCGATCTACCGCTTTGCCCTCAAGTCGGCCGCTGGCGAGTCCCTGTCAGCGGCACGAACCGACTCGCTTGGTCTGGTCGGCGATCGGCGCTGGATGCTGGTCGATGCGCAGAGTGGGCGCTTCCTGACCCAGCGCCTGCTGCCGCAGATGACCTTGCTCCAGGCGCGCTGGCTGGCAGCCGACACACTGGGCCTGACGGCGCCGGGCCAATCGCCTATCGAAGTGAAGGTTCCCGGCGCGGACAGCCCGCGCTGCGGTGTGCTGATCTGGAAGGAGACGCTCAGTGTGCCGGATGCCGGTGATGCCGCGGCCGCCTGGCTGAGCGACTGGCTGCAGCGCCCGTGCCGCCTGGTTTATCTGCCGGCCGAGCAGGGCATCCAGATCGACCAGAACTATGCCCGGCCGGGCGAGCGAGCGGCCTTCAGTGACGGTTTTCCCTTCCTGCTGATCGGCCAGGCCTCGCTGGATGATCTGATCGAGCGCGTCGGACGTCCGCTGAAGATGCTGCGCTTTCGTCCCAACCTGGTGGTCGCCGGAGCCGAACCGTATGCCGAGGACCGCTGGAAACGCATCCGTATCGGCGACTTGGAGCTGCGAGTGGTCAAGCCCTGTTCGCGTTGCGTGATCCCCACGATCGACCTGCTGACCGCCGAGCGCGCAACGGACCGTGAGCCGCTGACCACGCTGCTGGGCTACCGCAAAGGCGAGGGTGGCGTGTTCTTCGGCCAGAACCTGATCGCCGAGCGACCTGGCGAGCTGGCGGTCGGTATGCCGGTCGAAGTGCTCGAGTGAGGGCTTACTGGCCCTCGAAGTAACGCTCGTGCCATTCCACCAGCGGCTGCGGTGTATTGAGCTTCTGCCCGTAGATGACCGAGTAGGTCAGCACGTTCTGCACGTACTGGCGGGTCTCGTCGAAGGGGATGTTCTCGACCCAGACGTCGAACGAGAGATGCTCGGCGTTGCGCAACCACTGGCGAACCCGCCCGGGGCCGGCGTTGTAGGCGGCCGAGGCAAGGACCCGGTTGCCGTTGAACTGGTTGTAGATCTGGCTGAGATAGGCGGTGCCGAGCTGGATGTTGACGTCCGGGTTGAGTACCTGCTGGGTTGACGACAGCGGAATACCGAAGCGCCGCGCGGTTTCCTTGGCCGTGGCCGGCATCAGCTGCATCAGCCCGGTGGCACCGACGTGCGAACGTGCGTCGGCCATGAAGGCGCTTTCCTGTCGGGTAATCGCGAAGGCCCAGCTGGGGTGGATTTCGCGTGCGCGAGCGGCCTTGACCAGGGTGCCGCGATGGGCCATCGGAAAGCGGATGTCCAGGTCGTCCCAGTACTGGGCCTGGCTGATCGTGCGGATCGCCGGGAAGTACCAACCCTTTTCGTAAGCCAGCTGCGCCTGGGCGACCAGCTCGTCGCGGTCAAACAGGCGGCTGACGTGATACCACTCCCGACGGCCGTCGACGATCTGTCCGCGGGCATGAAATTCCAGGGCCCGCCGGATGCCGGCGGTGTTGCGCACCTTCTGCATCACCTTTGGCGGCAGGTTCAAAGGCTGGTGGTTGAGCTTGTACGGGGCCTGGATACGGTCGGCCGACAGAAAGCCATAGAAGTCCCGCTCCTTGGCGACCGGGGCATAGAGCGAGATGGCTTGCGGACTGTTCGGTTCCTTCAGCTCCAGGCTGCGTGCGCGCCAGTAGCGCCAGCGGTTGGTCTTGGCCAGGTCTTCGGGGAAGCGGCTGGTCAGGGCGTAGGCATCGTCCCAGCGGCCCAGGCGCAGCAGCAGCCGCGCACGCCACTCGCTGACGGTGTTGTCGCGCAGTTCGGGGTCGTATTCGGCCATGACTTGCAGGGCGCGACTGTCGAAGCGCCGCGCCAGCGTCAGGCCGATCTGGCGGGCGATGGCAACCTTCTCCTCGGCCGAGAAGGCCATGCGCCGGGCGTAGCTGTCGAGCAGGCCGAGCGCCTTTTCCGGATCCTGACGGGCCAGGCGGCGCAGGCCGATCGAGACCACGTCGGCCATGGCCGTGTTGCCGCTGGCGAAGCGCTCGGTCTGGCTCAGCAGCTGAGGTTTTTGCGCCACTTCGAGCAGCAGCTCGCCATAGGCCTGGTGGCTGGTGAGCTGCTTGGTCAGGTAGCTGGCCAGGCCATAGTTGCCGTTCTCCACGGCCAGCTTGGTGCGTTTCCAGCGACGCTCCTCGGTGAGCCCGCCGCGTGCCTGCCACATCTCGAACAGTGCGTCACAGGCCTCCGGCTGCGACTTGCCGACCAGCCAGAGCTTCTCGGCGGTGTTGTCGCCCTCGGCGACCGAATGGCTGACCTGGTATTGGCCGAACAGGCAGTCGAGTTCGGTGAAATTGAGCTTGGGGTCGTAATAGGCGAGAAAGGTCTTCCAGTCGCCACGCGCGGCCAGCAGGCGCAGCCAGCGCAGCTTGAGCCAACCGATCTGGGGCAGGTCGCCGTGCTCGGCGAGAAACTTCTCGACATCGGCGTTGCTGGCGCTTTTCAGGCGAGCGGTCAGCTCGTCGTAGGCGAGGTACGGCTCCAGCGGGTAATCCCGCAGTACGGAGGCATAGCGACGATAAGGCCCGCTGTCGCCTTTCTCCAGCGCCCGCTTGGCTTCGTCGTAGTAGCGACGCTGCTGCTCCAGGCTCGCGGCGGTAGCCTGGAGCGCGAGGGTGGTGATCAGCAGGGACAGCAGGAGGCGGGGGAGTCGACTGCGCATGAAACTTCCGGGGCAGATGGAGCGGGGGACCACGGGCACTAGCTTAGCTTGCCGCCCGAGGCAGTTAAACGTGCTATCGGCTGGCCGGCGCGAGAAAACAACGCCGCCGACGAACGACATCCAGGCCGCAACGTAGACGGCACGGGCCGGCTGTGCGGGAGCTGAGCCAGGGCCGGGTTCGCCTTGCCGTCTGCTAGAATGCGCGCCCTGTTTTCCGGAGGTAGTCATGACCCTGCTCAAGTTCGCCGATGTGTCCCTCGCCTATGGCACCACGCCCCTGCTGGACAGGGTGTCCTGGCAGATCGCACGTGGCGAGCGGGTGTGCGTCATCGGCCGCAACGGCACCGGCAAATCCAGCATGCTGAGCCTGGTCAAGGGTGTGCGGCAGCCCGATGACGGCGAGATCTGGCGCGCGCCTGGGCTGAAGATCGGCGAGCTGCCCCAGGAGCTGCCGCGAGCCGACGAACGTACCGTGTTCGATGTCGTGGCCGAGGGGCTGGCCGGAGTCGGTGAGCTGCTCGCCGAGTATCACCACTTGAGCATGAACATCCAGAACGAGGCCGACCTGGAAAAGCTGACGCACGTGCAGCAGGCCCTCGAGGCCAAGGATGGCTGGCGCCTGCAGCAACTGGTCGACAGCACCTTGAGCCGCCTGCAGCTGCCGGCCGACCGCACCCTGGCCGAACTCTCCGGCGGCTGGCGCCGGCGTGTGCTGCTGGCCCAGGCGCTGGTGTCCGAGCCGGACCTGCTGCTGCTAGACGAACCGACCAACCACCTGGACATCGGTGCCATCGCCTGGCTGGAAGACGCATTGGCGGGCTTCAACGGCGCCGTGCTGTTCATCACCCACGACCGTGCCTTCCTGCAGAACCTGGCCACGCGCATTCTCGAGCTCGACCGCGGCCACCTGATCGACTGGAACGGCGATTACGCCAGCTTTCTGGTTCACAAGGAGCAGCAGCTGGCAGCCGAAGAGACCGCCAACGCGCTGTTCGACAAGAAGCTGGCCCAGGAAGAAGTCTGGATTCGCCAGGGCATCAAGGCACGACGCACCCGCAACGAAGGCCGCGTCCGTGCGCTCAAGGCGATGCGCGCCGAGCGCAGCGAGCGGCGTGAGCGCCAGGGCAAGGCCAGCTTCCAGCTCGAATCGGCGGACAAATCCGGCAAGCAGGTGATCGTCGCCGAACACGTCAGCTTCGCCCATCCCGGTGGCGAGCCGCTGATTCGTGACTTCTCCATGGTGTTGCAGCGCGGCGACCGCATCGGCCTGCTCGGGGCCAACGGTTCGGGCAAGACGACGCTGCTCAAGCTGCTGCTCGGCGAGCTGCAGCCCAGCAGCGGCAGCATCCACATCGGTACCAAGCTGGAAGTGGCGTATTTCGACCAATTGCGTCACCAGCTGGACCTGGAGAAGACGGTCATCGACAACCTTGCCGAAGGCCGCGAGTTCATCAGCATCGATGGGCAGAATCGCCATGTGCTGAGCTACCTCGGCGACTTCCTGTTCAGCCCGCAGCGCGCGCGCACGCCGGTCAAGGCGCTCTCGGGCGGCGAGCGGGCACGGCTCTTGCTGGCTCGCCTGTTCAGCAAGCCGGCCAACCTGCTGGTGCTCGACGAACCGACCAACGACCTCGATGTCGAGACGCTCGAGCTGCTGGAAGAGGTCCTGCTGGGTTTTGCCGGTACTGTGCTGATGGTCAGCCACGACCGGGCCTTTCTCGACAACGTGGTCACCAGCACGCTGGTGTTCCAGGGCGACGGGGAGGTGCGCGAGTACGTTGGCGGTTACCAGGACTGGCTGCGTCAGGGCGGTTCGCCAAAGCTGCTCGGCATCGCCGAGCGTGCCGAAAGTCGGGCCGACAAGCCGCAGCCAGCCGAGGCCAGCACGCCGGCGACGGCGCCGCACGTCGAGCCCGCCGCGAAGAAGAAACTCAGCTACAAGCTGCAGCGTGAGCTCGATGCCTTGCCCGGCAAGATCGACGAGGTGGAGCAGGCCATCGCCGCCGTACAGGCCGAGATTTCCGCGCCGGCGTTTTACCAGCAGCCGAGCGAGGTGACCGGGGCTACGCTGGCGCGGCTGGAAAGCCTGCAACAGGAACTCGATACGCTGGTTGAGCGCTGGGCCGAGCTGGAAGAATGAGGCGCGGTCGCCATTCTCGATGGCAGAGATGGCGAACTGATGGCCAAGTGAGATGGGTCAATGCTGGCCCGGCCGGCGCCTATTAAGTTGCGCCGGTCGCAGTCACGATGATGGAGCATAGATGGCTATCGAGTACCGAATCACCCTGGATGACGAGCACGATTTCAGCTACCGGATCGAACTGGATCGTAGCTACGATCGTGAGGCGGAGGCCCAGGCGCCGCACTGGACGCGGCTGGAGCACCAGCGCTGTGCCAATTGCCCGCTGAGCCGCGAACAGTTCAGCCACTGCCCCGCAGCGGTCGATCTGCACCGCGTGATCGAGGATTTCCAGGGCCTGCCGGCCGTGCAGAAGGCGCTGGTCTGGGTCCGTACGCCGGAGCGCGAGTACACCAAGGTGGTTGGGTTGGAAGAGGGCTTGCGCGCGCTGCTCGGCGTGATCATGGCTACCAGTGCCTGCCCGGTCCTGGCGCGACTCAAGCCGATGGCGCAGCAGCATCTGCCGTTCGCCAACAACCGGGAGTTCGTACTGCGCGCGGTGTCGCTGTATCTGGCACGGCAGTATTTCAACCTGCGCGAAGGTCGTCATGCCGACTGGGAGTTGCGTGGCCTGGTGCGTTCGTTCCAGCAGTTGCAGCTGGTCAATCAGGCGTTCTGGCAACGGATTCACGACACCTGCAAGGGCGACTCCAACCTCAAGGCGTTCCTGACCTTCTTCTCGATGGCCTCGAGCCTGACCGTTTCGCTGGAAACCCAGCTGCAGAAAATCCGCCCGATGGTGATGGCTGCAGGCGACGAGGTGGAGGTCGTCGCCTGAGACGCCTGCTGGCCCCGCGGATGCGCGGGGCCGTTGCTTTATTCGGACTTTTTCAGGCGCACCGCCAGCACGTCGCATGGCGCACCGTGCAGGATGTCGTTGGCGGTCGAACCCAGCAGCAATGCCAGGCCGTGCCGGCCATGGCTGCCGACGACGATCAGATCGCAGTTCTGCTCCTTGGCCAGCCGGTGGACTTCCTGGCGCGGCTGGCCGTAGGCGATGTGGCGATGTTCGGGAAGCAGGCCAGGGTACTGCTCGGCAAAGACATTCAAGCGGTCCCGTGCCTGATCGAACTGCTGTTGCTGCAGGGTCGACAGGTCCATGGGCACGTCACCGCCGAAGGCCATGGCCATCGGCTCGATGACGTGGACGAGCATCAGCTTGGCGCCGCTGCTGTTGGCCAGATCCTGCGCCCGCGCGACGACCGGATGGCACTCCTCGTGGAGGTCGGTGGCGACCAGTATGTTCTGGTAGGGCATGGTGATTCTCCTCGGCTTGCGTATGGCAATTATGGCCCGCAGTGGCGCGAGCGCTGTTCTGATGGCTGCCGTTATACGAGCCCGGCGGGCGATGCGCCAGTGTTGCATGGTCGCGCCGAACCACCGGACCGGCGTCGGGCTGCTATCATGCCGCCCTTGTGTGCCGGGTCGCCTTTTGCGCTGCGAGAGTATTTGAATGGAGATGTTTCACAACGACTATCTGCTGGCCTGGAGCGTGTATCTGGTCGCTGCCCTGGGTTGCCTGCTGGTGTGGTTCCGCTTCACCGGCTGGATGTGGCGGGCCCTGCGCGAGCCGTTGCGGCTGATCGTTGCGGTGCTGCTGTTCACGCCGACGATCGTCGACCCCGCCAAGGAGCAGTTCGCTCCGGCGATCGCCATCACGGCGATGGACATTCTGCTCGATGTCGGCAACAACGCCTGGCGCGCCGTGGCCGACCTGGCGCTCTACGGTGTGATCGCCTTTGCGCTGTACCTGCTGCTGGTGCTGGTGCGCTGGCCGATCGAACGCAAGGCGCGCCAGCGTCGGGCCGCTCGTAGCGAGCAGGCGCAGGAAGAGGACGAGGACCCGCGCACCCTGCGCGAGCGGCTGGCAGCGGGCGAACCGCAGGATTACGTGCCGCACGGCCGCTACGTGCGAACCGAACCCAGGCTCTAGGTCCTCGTCTTAGCTCACGACCTTCTCGCGGAGTATCGGCATGTGCGAATTGCTTGGCATGAGCGCCAATGTCCCCACCGATGTCGTTTTCAGTCTCACCGGCCTGATGCAGCGTGGCGGGCGCACCGGCCCGCATCGCGACGGCTGGGGCGTCGCCTTCTACGAGGGGCGCGGCCTGCGCCTGTTCCAGGACCCGGTCGCCAGCTGCGATTCGGAAGTGGCGAAGATGCTGCAGCGCTACCAGATCAAGAGCGAGGTGGTCATCGGCCACATCCGGCACGCCAACGTCGGAACGGTGTCGCTGGCCAACACCCATCCGTTCACCCGCGAGCTGTGGGGGCAGTACTGGTGCTTCGCGCACAATGGTCAGCTGGCCGATTTCTATCCGGCCGAAGGCTTCTATCGGGCGGTCGGAGAAACCGACAGCGAGGCGGCATTCTGCGATCTGCTCAACCGGATACGCGACCAGTTCCCCAGCCCGGCACCTGCCGAGTCGCTGCTGCCGCTGCTGATCGAGGCGTGCGGCGAGTACCGGACCCGCGGTGTGTTCAACTGTCTGCTGAGCAACGGTGAATGGCTGTTCAGTTTCTGCACCACCAAGCTGGCGCAGATCACTCGCCGAGCACCGTTCGGCCCGGCGCAGCTGCGTGATGCCGAACTCAAGGTGGATTTCCGCGCCGAGACCACGCCGGACGACGTGGTGACCGTGCTGGCCACCGAGCCGCTGACCGACAATGAAACGTGGGACCTGCACGCGCCCGGCCAATGGAGCCTCTGGCGCCTGGGCCATTGTGTCGCCAGTGGGCAGGTGCCGGCATGTTGAGAAGCTACCTTCGCCTGGCGCTGTTCGCCCTGGGCCTGCTGGTCGGCGTCCAGGTACCGGGCTTTCTCGAGGCCTATACCCGTCACGTCGAGGCCCGCCGATTGGAAGCACAGGAGGCACTGCGCGGCTTCCACGACACCGCGCGGCGCTTCTTCGATGGCGATCTCGACGCCCTGGTCGAGCACTACCGTGGCAGCGACGATCCGGTGATCCAGAGCGATGCGGCCAGCGTCGATCGACTGGTGCAGCGCGCCGCGCTGCTCGAGCGCGAGTGGCAGGCGATGCAACATCCCTGGTATGCCCGCGCCTGGCATGTGCTGATGGGCGCCGAGCGTTCGCTGCGCCAGGAGGTCTGGCGCAGCTACGAATTCCGTGTGCTGCTGGCGCCGGACGCGGTGGCCTGGGGCATTGGCTTGGCGCTGTTGCTGGCCTGGCTCGTCGAGAGCCTGTTGCTCGGGCTCAGCTATCCGCTCCGGTCACGCCGCAGGCGCCAGCGAATCTATCGCTGAGCGCGCCTGCACGGTCGTGCTACTTGGCAAGAAAACGCATGCCTTCTTCCAGCCCGCTCAGGGTCAGCGGGTACATGCGGTCCTCGACCAGCTCGCGAACGATGCCGGTCGAGGCGGTATAGCCCCAGGTGTCCTTCGGGTAGGGGTTGATCCAGACCAGCTTCTTGTACTTTTCCATGAAGCGCTGCATCCAGACGTAGCCGGCTTCCTCGTTCCAGTGCTCGACGCTGCCGCCGGCCTGGGTGATTTCATAAGGCGCCATCGCCGCGTCGCCGACGAAGACCACCTTGTAGTCAGGGCCGTACTTGTGCAGCAGGTCCAGTGTCGAGGTGCGTTCGGACATGCGACGGAAGTTGTTCTTCCATACCGACTCGTAGATGAAATTGTGGAAATAGAAGAACTCGAGGTTCTTGAACTCCGTGCGGCAGGCCGAAAACAGCTCTTCGCAAACCTTGACGTGGGCATCCATCGAGCCGCCGATGTCCATCAGCAGCAGCAGCTTGACCGCATTGCGACGCTCGGGGCGCATCTGGATATTCAGCAGGCCGGCGTCGCGCGCGGTGTGGTCGATGGTGCCGTCGATGTCGAGTTCGTCGTGCGCGCCTTCGCGGGCGAACTTGCGCAGTCGGCGCAGGGCGATCTTGATGTTGCGCGTGCCGAGCTCGACCTGATCGTCGAGGTTCTTGTACTCGCGCTGATCCCAGACCTTGACCGCCTTGCCCTGGCGCTTGCCGGCATCGCCGATGCGGATGCCCTCGGGGTTGTAGCCGCCTGAGCCGAACGGGCTGGTGCCGCCGGTACCGATCCACTTGTTGCCGCCAGCGTGGCGCTCCTTCTGCTCCTCGAGGCGTTTCTTGAACTCCTCGATCAGCTTGTCCAGACCGCCGAGCGACTGGATCTGGGCGCGCTCTTCGTCACTGAGGTGGCGTTCGAACTCCTTGCGCAGCCAGTCTTCGGGGATCAGTGCCTCGATGTGCCGGTCCAGGTCTTCGAGACCCTTGAAGTAGGCGCCGAACGCCCGGTCGAATTTGTCGAAGTGGCGCTCGTCCTTGACCATCACGGTGCGCGCGAGGAAATAGAACTCGTCCATGTCGGCAAACACCACACGGTGCTTGAGCGCGTCGATCAGATCGAGCAGTTCGCGTACCGAGACCGGAACCTTGGCGGCACGCATTTCGTTGAACAGGCCAAGCAGCATGACTAAACCTCGGGCGTGCCGTTGCTGGCACGTGCAATCAAATTAACTATCGGCAGGGTGCTGGGGCAGGTCGTCGGCAATTTCGTACCAGTCCGCCTTCGAGCCGACATAGATGTGCGACTGCGTGGGTGGAGGCAGCGGTGAGTCGAGCGTGCCCACCGCGACGCCCAGTTCGTGCTCGCGATTGTCGACGAACTGCAGGTTCGATCCGCAGCGGATGCAAAACGTACGGGTCACGTGTTCGGACGAGTGATATACGCCCAGTTGATCCTTGCCGGAAAGCAGGTGAAACGCGTCCAGAGGCACGCCGGCATAGCTGGCGAAAGCCGCGCCGTGCGCCTTGCGACACATCTTGCAGTGGCAGTGGCTCACGGCATTTATCGGTGCGTCGATGCGATAGCGCACCACGCCGCACAGGCAACTTCCGGTATGCGTTTGCATGGCTCTTCTCCAGCAGGTGTCGGCGGTTCGGCAGCGACGCTGCCGTGTCTCAGCTGACGTTAGACGACGCCGCTGCGGGCGGCGAATCCGCCGGCTGGCCGACCGACGACAGGCGCTGTCAGCGGCTTGCGCGCCGGCTCATGAACGCCAGGCGTTCGAGCAACATCACGTCCTGTTCGTTTTTCACCAGCGCGCCGGCCAGCGGCGGGATCGCGCGAGTCGGGTCACGCTCACGCAGCACCGCTTCGCCGATCTCGTCGGCCATCAGCAGCTTCAGCCAGTCGACGAGCTCGCTGGTCGAGGGTTTTTTCTTCAGGCCGGGGACCTTGCGCACGTCGAAGAAGATGTCCAGCGCCTCGGAGACCAGCGACTGCTTGATGCCGGGGTAGTGGACGTCGACGATCTTCTGCAGCGTCTCGCGGTCGGGAAAGGCGATGTAGTGGAAGAAGCAGCGGCGCAGAAAGGCGTCCGGCAGTTCCTTCTCGTTGTTCGAGGTGATGATGATGATCGGGCGCTGCCTGGCCTTGATGGTTTCGTTCGTCTCGTAGACATAGAACTCCATCTTGTCGAGTTCCTGCAGCAGGTCGTTGGGAAACTCGATGTCGGCCTTGTCGATCTCGTCGATCAACAGAATGACGCGCTCCTCGGCCTCGAAGGCCTCCCAGAGCTTGCCTTTCTTGATGTAGTTCTTCACG
Source organism: Stutzerimonas sp. CXK-1 (assembly GCF_057738225.1). Lineage (NCBI taxonomy): Bacteria > Pseudomonadati > Pseudomonadota > Gammaproteobacteria > Pseudomonadales > Pseudomonadaceae > Stutzerimonas > Stutzerimonas sp. CXK-1. Next base: position 1,558,449 of record NZ_CM173217.1, read on the forward strand.
TCGTGGACCTTGTCCACGCCCAGCTGCGAATCGCGCAGACGGCTGACCGCATCGTATTCGTAGAGGCCCTGGTGGGCCTTGGTGGTGGACTTGATGTGCCAGGTGATGAGCTTGGCGCCGAAGGAGTCGGCCAACTGCTCGGCCAGCATGGTTTTGCCGGTGCCTGGTTCGCCCTTGACCAGCAAGGGGCGTTGCAAGGTGATGGCCGCGTTGACGGCGAGCTTTAGGTCGTCGGTGGCGACGTAGGACTGAGTACCTTCGAATTTCATCGCGAATTCCTTGGCCAGCCTGGCATGCAGGCGTTGAGGGACAGGGGGTCGACTATAAGGGAAGGGTGGCTGTCTGTGAACGCGAGGCGATCATTCAGTCACTGAATGATCGCCAGCAATGTTCGACGTCCTTCATTGCCCCTCGTCCAGCGAGTGCTCGAAGCGCGCGGTGAAGGCCTGCACGAAGGCGTTACGCAGCACGGCGATAAATGCCTGGAATGGACTCATGTCAGCCGACTGCGTACTGCCGGACAGTTCGATACGCGTGGCGAACTGGTCTTTGCGCTGGTTCTGCAACACCTCCTGGCCACCGCCGACCACCGCCTCCCACAGACCTTGGAAAAAGCCCTTGTCGTCGTTTTCCACGTCCTGCTCCAGATCGAACACGTCGACGTTGCGCAGCAGTGGCTTGATATAGCCGCTCAGCTGGCCATCGGTGGCTTCGACTTCCATCACCAGATCGGCGGTGCCGCCTGCGAAGTCGAACTTGCCGTACGCCTGGCTGAAATCGTTGAGCTGGGTAAGTGCGACGCCTGTGGTTCGCAGGTTCAGCTCGAAGTCCTGCCATTCGGTGAACGGGTCGAAACGGGCGCTGGCCTCGATCGGGTCACGGTTGAACAGCTTGCCGGTGCCCTCGAAGGTCGCCACGCGCTTGCCATCCTCGCCCCGCGTGTTGGTCAGGTTGTACAGCGAGGCATCAACATCGCTGGCGTAGACGTGCACCGGCGGGTCGGATGTGAAGTTGCGAAACGACACCTGGCCATCGACCACGCGGATTTCGTTCAGTGTGATCGGCAGCAGCTCTTCGAGCTTGTCGCGCCAGTCGACGCCTTCACCGCTCTGTGACTCACCTTTGTCGCCGCCATCGACGAAATTGAGCTCGGGGCGCTCGAAGGTGACTTCGGCGACGATCGCGCGGTCCTGCCACAGCGCGCGCCAGCTGATCGCAATGTCGATTTCGGGCGCTTTGAACAGTGGGGCCTGCACCTGCTTGTCGCGCTTTTCGATCCTTAGGCCTTGCAAACGATAGGCGCCTCGCCACCAGGCCAGGTCGACATCGTCGACATGGCCGCTGTAATCGCCCATCTCGGCCATCGTTTCGTTGAGGTAGTTGCGCACCAGTACCGGGAGCGCCAGGTGCAGTACGAGCAACAGCAGGATGAGGGCGGCGACAAGCCACAGGGGTAGATAGCGGCGTTTCATGGCAGATCCGACGGCTCGGGTTCCCTCGGTGGACCGCATGGGGCTGGGGCGAGTTCGGCTGGACGACCGCCCCGGCTGGGCATAGGCTTTCCGGCCTGATCTGATTCTTCTGAAGGGACACCCGATGAGCCGCATCTACGCAGACAACGCACGTTCGATCGGCAATACGCCGCTGGTCATGATCAATCGCCTAGGGCCCAAGGGCGTCAGCATCATGGCCAAGATCGAAGGCCGTAACCCCGCCTATTCGGTCAAGTGCCGCATCGGCGCGGGAATGATCTGGGATGCCGAGGAAAGTGGCCGGCTCAAACCCGGCATGACCCTCGTCGAGCCGACCTCGGGCAATACGGGCATCGGCTTGGCCTTCGTCGCGGCGGCGCGAGGCTACAAGCTGATTCTCACGATGCCGGCTTCGATGAGCCTTGAGCGGCGCAAGGTGGTCAAGGCGCTCGGCGCCGAGCTGGTGCTGACCGAGCCGGCCAAGGGCATGAAGGGCGCGATCGACAAGGCCTCGGAGATCGCCGCATCCGATCCGACGCGTTATTACATGCCCCAGCAGTTCGAAAACCCGTCCAACCCGGCGATCCATGAAAAGACCACAGGTCCGGAAATCTGGAACGACACCGACGGTGGCGTCGACGTGCTGGTAGCCGGGGTTGGCACCGGCGGCACCATCACCGGCATCTCGCGCTACATCAAGCACGGCAAGGGCAAGCAGATTCTCAGCGTCGCGGTCGAGCCGAGCGGCTCGCCGGTGATCAGCCAGACCCTGGCGGGCGAAGAGGTCAAGCCCAGCCCGCACAAGATCCAGGGCATTGGCGCCGGCTTCGTGCCGAAAAATCTCGACCTGTCGATCGTCGACCGCGTTGAGCAGGTCGACGACGAGGAAGCCAAGAGCATGGCGCTGCGCCTGATGCGCGAGGAAGGCATTCTCTGTGGTATTTCCGGTGGTGCCGCGATGGCCGCCGCGGTGCGTCTGGCTGAGCGGCCGGAAATGCAAGGCAAGAATATCGTGGTGATCCTTCCCGACTCGGGCGAACGCTACCTGTCCTCGATGCTGTTTGCCGACATGTTCAGCGAGCAGGAACTGGTGCAGTAAACACGCAGCGGCCGGCTGTCGCTGCCCGTTGGCCGGGTTCGTCGTGTTCCGGCTTTTCGGGCCGCCGATGGCTGGCTAAGCTCGGCTGATGATTTCCTGAGGTTCCCGCATGGCGACGCAATGGCCCGCGACCGAGATTGCCCGGCAGATACTCCTTGGCTTCGACGATTATCGCGAGTGCTTTCGCCTGATCACCGAGGGCGCGCGGGCGCGCTTCGAAGGCGCTCACTGGCAGGAGGCGCAGCGCGCCTCCGCCGAGCGGATCAACCTCTATGAAAAGAAGGTCAGCGAGACGCGCGACGGGCTGCTCACGACCTTCGCGCGCGATGAGTTGCTGCAGGTCGAGCGCTGGCCGCAGGTCAAGAGCGCCTACATAGAACTGATCGATCCGCGCTTTGACGACGAGCTGTCGGAGACCTGGTACAACTCGATCTTCTGCGGGCTGTTCAGCCACGACTGCATCAGCGATGGCACCATGTTCATCCACACCACCCGGCCGTCGGCGACCGGACGCGAACGGGTGGCGCAGACGCGCAGCTACAGGCCGAACGGCGACCTGCTTGGCGTGCTCGAACGGATACTCGACGACTACGCGTTCGCGGTGCCCTATGTCGACCGGGCCAGCGATCTGCGTCAGCTGCATGCGCAGCTGTGCGAATCGCTGCCCGACTGGGTGTGCAAGGACCCCGAGCTGACGGTCGAGCTGTTCGTCTCGGTGCTCTACCGCAACAAGGGCGCTTATCTCATCGGGCGTATCTTCACCCCCGATGAGCAGTGGCCGCTGGCGATTCCGCTGATCCACCGCGAAGGCGAGGGGATCATTGCCGACGGTGCGATCACGGACGAGGCGGAAGTGTCGATCATCTTTTCCTTCACGCGTTCTTACTTCATGGTCGAGGTGCCGGTCCCGGCTGAGTTCATCGGCTTTCTCAAGCGCATCCTGCCGGGTAAGCACATCGCCGAGCTGTATACCTCCATCGGCTTCTACCGTCACGGCAAGTCGGAGTTCTATCGGGCGCTGATCAATCACCTGGCCAATACGGACGACCGTTTCGTGATGGCCCCAGGCGTGCGTGGCATGGTGATGAGTGTGTTCACGCTGCCGGGCTTTACCACGGTATTCAAGGTCATCAAGGACCGCTTCTCGCCGACGAAGATGGTCGACCACGCAACGGTCATCGAGAAGTACCGGCTGGTCAAGAGTGTCGATCGAGTCGGGCGCATGGCCGATACGCAGGAGTTCGCCGATTTCCGCTTTCCCAAAGCGAAGTTCGAGCCCGAGTGCCTGGCCGAGCTACTCGAGGTCGCGCCCTCGACGGTCGAGGTCCAGGGCGACAGCGTGCTGGTGCGGCACTGCTGGACGGAGCGACGCATGACGCCGCTGAATATCTATCTGGAAACGGCCAGCGAACAGCAGCGGCGCGAGGTGCTGGATGACTACGGCCTGGCGATCAAGCAGCTGGCGGCGGCGAACATCTTCCCCGGCGACATGCTGCTGAAGAATTTCGGCGTCACGCGCCATGGACGCGTGGTGTTCTACGACTACGACGAGATCTGTTTCCTCAGCGAGGTGAACTTCCGTCATATCCCGCCGCCGCGCTACCCGGAGGACGAGCTGGCCTCCGAACCCTGGTACTCGGTGGGGCCGAACGACGTCTTTCCCGAGGAATTCCCGCGCTTTCTGTTTACCGATGCCCGGCTACGGCAGTTGTTCGCCCAGTTGCATGGCGAACTGTACGACGCGGACTATTGGAAAGGCCTGCAACAGGCAATTCTGGCCGGCAAGGTGATTGATGTCTTTCCTTATCGCCGGCGCGGCGAAAGACAGTGATGAGGCTCGCCGGTTGAAGAGGTGCTGAACGCCTGGGCCGGCCGCCGGTCGCAATTGAAAAGGCCGGTAATACAACGCCGGGGCACGAGCCGCCGTAGCGCGAAAGGGAAGCAGGCGAGGCATCGAAACTTGGATTATGCTCGGTAAAAGCCAGCATGGCTGCGCTGTGACCCGTTTCAAGCAGGAGGGTTCGACCATGAAAGCACGGCTCAATCAAATCATCTGGAAAATGGCAGTCGCCCTCGGGCTGGTCGAGCCGCCGCGCATGCAGCCGATCCCGGTACGTGCCCAGCGCGACGCCGCCGCCCGGCCGCGTCGCCGCTGAGCTGCCGCCGCCGCGGGGCGGCGTTCACTGCCCGGGGATTGGCGGTCCGCCGCGTTCGGTTGCCCGTTGGTAAGCCGGACGCGTTTGGATGCGTGCCAGATAATCCATCAGTCGCGGGCGGCTCTCGTTCAGGCCGGCCCGGGCAGCGGCCGCTTCGATCGGATAACTCATCTGAATGTCGGCCGCGCTGAATTCGTCGCCGGCGAACCAGCGGGTCTTGGCCAGTTCGGCCTCCATATAATCCAGGTGCAGGTCCAACTGCGGGCCGATGAAGGCCTTGTTGGCCTTGGTGGCGATCGCCTTTGCGATAGGTCGGACAAAGAACGGCATCGGCGCCTGCGCCACGCGATCGAATACCAGCCGTAGCAGCAACGGCGGCATGGCCGAGCCCTCGGCGTAGTGCAGCCAGTAGCGATAGCGCAGATAAGCCGGCGTACCCGGTGAAGGCCGCAGACGGCCTTCACCATGCGCATCCAACAGGTACTCCAGAATCGCCGCAGACTCGGCGACAGTCAGGTCGCCATCGGTCACGACCGGGGACTTGCCGAGCGGGTGCACCGCCTTGAGGTCGGCCGGGGCGAGCAGGGTATCCGGGTCGCGCGCATAGCGGCGTAGCTCGTAGGCGAGCCCTAGCTCCTCGAGCAGCCAGAGCACGCGGTGCGAGCGGGAATGTTCCAGATGGTGGACGGTGATCATGCGGATTCTCGGCGAAGGGTGCGGCTGCAAGCATAGACGCTCTGCCGGCTCCGGCCCGGCTGTGGCAGACTCGCCGCCGAGGTGAACCGTGTCCCGACCGTCCTGCTCCCGCTGCCAACGCCCATCCGATCGCTGTCTGTGCGCGCTGATCCCATCGCTCGAGAGCCACGTGCAGGTCCTGATTCTGCAGCACCCAAGCGAGGCACGGCATGCGCTCAATACGGCGCGCCTGGCTGCGCTCGGGCTGCGCAATGCCGAGCTGCGCGTTGGCGAGAGCTTTGCGCCGCCGGCGGACGAGTTGCCAAGCTACCTGTTGTTTCCTGCCGATGATGCGCTCGCGCCGTCGTCGCTGGCTGCCTCCGGGCCGCTGCGCCTGATCGTGCCCGATGGCACCTGGCGCAAGGCGAGAAAGCTGCTCTATCTGAATCCCTGGCTGGCGGCGCTGCCGCGCATTGCCCTGCCGGAAGGGCTGGCCTCGCGCTATCGTTTGCGCAAGGCGCCAGAGCCGGGCGCGTTGGCGACAGTGGAGGCGATCGCGACCGCATTAAACCTGCTGGAAGGTACGCAGCGCTTCGATGCGTTGTTGCGGCCGTTCGACGCTCTGATCGACGGGCAGATCAGTGCAATGGGCGAGGAGCTTTACCGGCGACATCACCCCGATGCGCCGGGCTAGCGACTCAGGGGCGGGCAGAAACGTCCAGTGTCTTCAGGCGAAGGATGTAGAGCGTCACCAGTGACGCGCTAAGCAGCATGCCGATACGTGCCCAGAACAGCGGTACCAGCCAGCATGACAGGCCGATGCTGGCCCACATCAGCACGAGCGTGTAGACCTTGCCGCGTAGCGGAATGCCATTGCCTTCCAGGTAATCGCGAAACCAGGGCCCCAGGCTCGGATGGTTCACCAGCCACAGGTAGAACCGCTCCGAACTGCGCACGAAGCAGGCGGCGGCAAACAAGAGAAAGGGAGTGGTGGGCAGGACCGGCAGAAAGATGCCGATCACTCCGAGACCGACCGCCAGCCAGCCTACCGTCAGCAGCGCATAGCGCAACACCGGGTTGCGATAGCGCTGCACGTCGCGGTGGGCCATGGCGCTGGCCTTGTGTCAGTGGCGCCGAGGCTTGAGCAGGGCCGGTTTTTCCTCGGGCGCATGACAGATCAGGTACAGCGCGGTGAGGATTTCCGGAATTTGCGACACCATCTCGGCCACCAGTTCGGAGCTGGCCGCGATCTCGGCGAACTCAGGCTGCTCATCGAACAGGCCGGACCCCACCATGATCGGCAGCAGCAATTCGCTGACTTCCTCTTCGGCCTCCTCGAACCAGGCTTCCTCGCGCAGGAAAACGCCTTCCATGAAGCCGATGCACCAGCCGCGAAGGTCGGATTCGTCCGGCTCGTCACCGAGGTCGAGTTCGCAGGGGAGCTCCATGTCCTCGTCGCTGGCGAGCTGGCGGGCAATGTGCGCCTTGAGCTGAACCAGCGTGGCCTCGATGGCCTCGCGCTCGGTGTCGTCCTGATAGTGCGGCGGCTCGGCGAACAGCGCGTCGATCCACTCGCGCTCCGGTACCTGCTCGGAGCAGATGGACAGGGCGGTCAGGTAGCCATGCGCGGCGATGTAATCAAGTGCTTCCTCATGCAGGTCATCGGCGTCGAGAAAGACCTGCAGGCGGGTGAGTTGCTCAGCGAAAGACATCGGGAACTACCTTGGGGGACGAATTCAGGCGGATTCTAGACGAGCCGCGAAGCAGAGGCCACTCGCCGGCCCGACGAGCGCTATACGAGGGCTGCGGCACGACCGGCGGCAGCCCGTCGGCGGACCCGGGGCGGCACCTGACGTATACTGCGCGCCTTGTTTCGGAGACCGGCATGCTCGACCAGGCACAACGCATCCTCAAAGACGTTTTCGGCTACGACGCCTTTCGCGGCAATCAGGCGGCGATCATCGAGCGGGTCGCCCGTGGTGGCGACGCCCTGGTGCTGATGCCGACCGGCGGGGGCAAGTCGCTGTGCTACCAGGTTCCGGCGCTGTTGCGTGACGGGCTGGCCGTGGTGGTCTCGCCGTTGATCGCGTTGATGGAGGATCAGGTCGCCACGCTGGATGAACTCGGCGTGCCGGCGGTAGCGCTCAACTCCATGCTCGAGGCCGACGCGCAGCGCGAGATCGCCGAGCGTATTCGCCGCAACGAGATCAAGTTGCTGTACCTGGCACCCGAGCGCCTGGTGCAGCCGCGCATGCTGGCCTTTCTGCAGCGACTGAACATTGCGCTGTTCGCCATCGACGAAGCGCATTGCGTGTCGCAGTGGGGCCACGATTTCCGCCCCGAGTACCTGCAGCTTGGCCAGCTTGCCGAGCTGTTTCCCGAGGTGCCGCGCATTGCGCTGACGGCCACTGCCGACAAGCGGACCCGCGAGGAGATCGTTCGGCGCCTGCATCTGCAGGATGCCGAGCGCTTTCTGTCCAGCTTCGATCGGCCAAACATCTTCTACCGCATCCTGCCCAAGGACCAGCCGCGCAAGCAGCTGATGGGCTTTCTCGCCGAGCGTCGCGGCGATGCCGGCATTGTCTATTGCCTGTCGCGCAAGAAGGTCGAGGAGGTCGCCGAGTTTCTTTCCGCCCAGGGCTTTCCGGCGCTGCCTTACCATGCGGGGCTGCCCAACGAGTTGCGCGCCTATCACCAGAAGCGCTTTCTCAATGAGGAAGGCCTGATCATGGTGGCAACCATTGCCTTCGGCATGGGCATCGACAAGCCCAACGTGCGTTTCGTCGCTCACCTGGACCTGCCCAAGTCGCTGGAGGCCTATTACCAGGAAACCGGGCGCGCCGGGCGCGATGGCCTGCCGGCCGATGCCTGGATGGCCTATGGCCTGCAGGACGTGGTCTTTCTCAAACAGATGCTGGCCAATTCCGAAGGTGATGAACAGCACAAGCGTGTCGAGCTGCACAAGCTCGACGCCATGCTGGCGTTGTGCGAGGAGACGCGCTGCCGGCGACAGGCACTGCTGGCCTATTTCGACGAGGTGCTTGCCGAGCCCTGTGGCCATTGCGACAACTGCGTCGATGGTGTGCAGACCTGGGATGCCACCGAGCCGGCTCGTCAGGCGCTGTCGGCGATCTACCGCAGCGGACAGCGTTATGGGGTTGGCCATCTGGTCGACATCCTGCTTGGCAAGGACAACGAGAAGATCCGCAGCTTCGGCCATCAGCAGCTCTCGGTGTTCGGCGTCGGCAAGACGCTCTCCGAAGGCGAATGGCGCACGCTGTTTCGTCAGCTGGTCGCGCGCGGTCTGGCAGACGTCGATCTCGAGGGCTACGGCGGTTTGCGCCTGAGCGAGAGCTGCAGGCCGTTGCTGCGTGGTGAGGTGCGCCTGGAGCTGCGTCGCGAACCCGCCGCGAGCAAGGCGCCGCGCAGCGGTGCCAGCCCCGCCAGCAGCCTTGTCCGCCAGGAGGAGCGCGAGACCTGGGAAGCGCTGCGCAGCTTGCGTCGCAAACTGGCCGAAGAGCATGGCGTGCCGCCTTATGTGATTTTTCCGGATGCGACGCTACTGGAAATGCTGCGTAGCGGCCCGCGCACGCTTGCCGACATGGCTGGGGTCAGCGGCGTCGGTGCGCGCAAGCTCGAGCGCTACGGCCAGGCGTTTCTCGATGTGCTGCAGGGCGGTGCCAACGTCGAGCGAAGTGCCGGCGATCTGCGCCACGAACTCGTTTCGCTGGCTCGCTCCGGCATGACGCCAACGCAGATCGCGCGGCAGCTCGACTGCACCGAGAAGAATGTCTACGCCATGCTCGCCGAAGCCATCAGTGCGCAGCAGCTGAGCCTGGAGCAGGCACTCGACTTGCCCGAGGCGCTGCTCGAGGAAATCCAGGCGGCTTTTCTCGACGGCGAAGGCGAGCTTCCCGGCGTCGCCGAGGTGGCCCCGCTATTCACCGGCCGCGTGCCCGATGCGGTGCTGTATTGCGTGCGTGCGGCCCTGCAGGCGGAGTTCGAACTGTAACCGGCTGCGTCAGACCTGCAGGGGCAATGTGCCGCTACGCCTGCTCTGTAGCGCGCTGCAGCAGTGGGTGGCCATCGGCGCTGATTGCATCACGCCATTGGTAGTCTTGCCTGCGTTTCGAGGCTGTGGTTAGCTCGCTAATAATTAGCAATTCTGGAAACCCAGACCTCATGTTTACCGAGCAACACCGCTTTGCCATGCAGCTGGCTCAACTGTCGCGTGGCTGGCGCGCCGAACTGGATCGGCGTCTGGCCGACCTGGGCCTCTCACAGGCCCGTTGGCTGGTTCTGCTGCACCTCGCCCGTTTTGATCATCTCCCCACCCAGCGCGAGCTGGCGCAGAGCGTCGCCGTGGAAGGGCCGACCCTGGCACGCCTGCTCGACAGTCTCGAGGCGCAGGGCCTGGTGCACCGTCAGGCTTCGCCCGAGGATCGGCGCGCCAAGCGGATCTCCCTCGGCGAGCCGGCGCTGCCGCTGATCCGCAGGATCGAAGCGATCTCCACGCAGGTCCGCGAAGAGCTGTTCGCCGGTATCCCGGAGGAGGACCTGCGCAAATGCCAGCAGGTCCACGCACGCATCCTGGCCAACCTCAACAAGCGCTGAGTCAGAAGCTGCGGCCGAGGTCGAGGTAAAGCGCCTGCTCGTCCTCGTCGTTCACGCCGTAGCCGATGTTGAGCGGGCCCAATGGCGTGTCGTAGCCCAGAAAGACGCTGCCGGCGTTGATATAGCCGCTATCGAACGCGTTGCCCTCGTTCCAGGCCCGGCCGCGCTCCAGCGAGGCGCCGAGGTACACGGGGAAATCCAGCGGCAGAAATGCGCGTGGCGTCATGCGCCGGTAGTAAACGACCCGGCCAAGGCTGATGTTCTGCCCGGCGACGGCATCCTGGCGAAAACCCGACAGCTGACGCGCACCGCCGAGCAGGAAGCTCGAAGTGACCACCTCGGCGTCGTCCAGCGTGCGGCCGTAGCGGCCACCGAGCACCCAGGTGTTCGGTCCGTGACTGAGGGCCTTGTCCAGCCGCAGCTGCCACTGCCGATAGCGCTCATCCGAGCCGAGACCCGGCGTGTATTGCCGCAGTGTCAGGCCGATGTCCTCGCCCTCATGCGGGAAGTCGACATTGTCGAGCGTGTCGAACGAATACCGGAGTTCGTAATAACCCTCGCTGAAACTGAAGTCGGGCAGATCGCGTTCGCCGATCCGCACGTCGGCATCGCCCCAGGCCTGGCCAATGCCGAAGCGGATCTCGCCGTTGTTGGCGATCTGCCGCCCGAGATTCAGGCCGTAGCCATAGCGCTGCAGGCGGTATTCGGCGATCGGATCGTTGTCGAGGATGGCCTCGACGTTCTGCGCCTCGAGAAAGGCATTGGGCGCGACGAACCAGCGTGAGCCGGCATCGAGCGGCTGGTAGAACTCGCTGAACAGCTCCTGGCGATCGCCCAGTTGCAGGCGCGTGAGCCACTCGGCGCCGAGCTGGTTGATGCCGTTCTTGCGAAAGCTCGCGCCGATGTTGTAGACGCTGTCGCCGTGGAAATCGTCGGACAGGTTCAGGCCTAGTCGCAGATAGTCGGTGCCGGCCCGTTTCTGCTTGGCATTGACCACCAGGGTGTTGCCGCTCCGGCCATGCTCGACGCGATACTCGACCTGCTCGAAATAGTCCAGGCCATAGAGCGTGCCCATGTCCTTCTGCAGGTCGCCGAGGTCCAGCGGCTCGCCGAGCGGCTGACGGATGTGCCGCCGAATGACAGCGTCCGAGACCTTGGAGTCGTTCTCGATGCGAATCGCGGTTATCACCGGTGCGCGCGGCTCGGCGCTGCGCGCCAATGTCAGTGCCGGGTTGCCGCCGGTGGGGCTGCGCCAGTCGGCCAGGCGACCTTCCAGTGCACGCGTGGCGCGGTAGCCAGCATCCATCAGCTGTTCGGTGCTGCCGAAATCGGTCGAGCCATAGGCCGCCAGCGGTGGCTGGATCAGCAGGTCCTCGCCGCGCAGGGTTGCCAGTTGGGCCTCGGAGTTGCGTCGCGTCATCATGGTGATCGACTGGTTGAGTACGTCGACCACGGTGAGCAGCTCGTCACGGGGCATCAGCGGGGTACCGATGTCCACCACGATCAGCCGATCGACGCCCATGTCCCGGGCGACATCCATGGGGATGTTGTCGACCATGCCGCCATCGACGAGCAGGCGGCCCTCGATTTCCACCGGGGCGAACACGGCGGGAATCGACATGCTGGCGCGAATCGCCTGGGGCAGATGGCCGCTGCGAAAGATCACCTTTTGATCGTTGGCGATGTCGGTGGCCACCGCGCGGAACGGGATGGGCAAGCGATCGAAGTCACGCGTGTCGCTCACGTGAACCAGCAGCCGCTCGAGCAGAAGGGCCAGGTTCTGCCCCTGGATCACCCCCAGCGGCAGGCCCAGGCTGCCATCGTCGCGGAAGCTCAGCTTGCGCTTGACCAGAAAGTCGCGGTCATCCTGCTTGCGTCGGAAGGGGACGTCCGGGCGGGGCGGATCGTCGGACAGCACCTGACGCCAGTCCAGGGTTCGGGCCAGCTGTTCCAGCTCGGCTACCGTATACCCGGAGGCGTAGAGCCCGCCGATTACCGCACCCATGCTGGTGCCGGCGATGGCATCGATGCGCACGCCCTGTTCCTCGAGTGCCTTGAGCACGCCGATATGGGCGAGCCCCCGCGCCGCGCCGCCGGAAAGGACCAGGCCGGTCCTCGGCGCATCCTGCGCGTTCGAGAGGGCGGGCAGACAGCAGAACAGCAGGATCATCAGCGAGCGGAACATGGCGCGACCCAGAGAGCAGGAGAGGGCGGAGGTCGGGCATTATAGGTCCCCTGCCACGACAGGAGCCGTGCCATGGCTGCCGCAAGACCGGAAATCGTCATCACCTATTGCACCCAGTGCCAGTGGCTGCTTCGGGCGGCCTGGCTGGCGCAGGAGCTGCTGTCGACCTTTGCCGATGATCTGGGTCGCGTTTGCCTGGAGCCCGGCACGGGCGGTGTGTTCCGCATCACCTGCGATGGCCGGGAGATCTGGGAGCGCAAGCTCGACGGCGGATTTCCCGAGGCGAAGGTGCTCAAGCAGCGGGTGCGTGACCAGATCGATCCGGGGCGTTCGCTCGGTCACAACGACCGCCCCTGATTCGCTCAGGCAACGCCCGGCTCTGGGGGTGACGAGCTCTTCAGGCGGCTGGTGACAATGCTCGCGATGATGATCAGCGCACCGCCGGCGAGCATTCGCAGGCTCGGCTGCTCGGCGAACAGCCACCAGGCGATGGCGATCCCGTAGACCGGCTCGAGCGCAAAGATCACCGAGGTCGTGCGGGCCTTGAGCACCTTCAGGCTGGCCACGAACAGGCTGTGCGCCAGGCCGGTGCAGAGTACGCCGAGCAAGGCGATCCAGAGCCAGTCGCGTGGCGGCACGCTGGTGACTGCCGGGCCGGCGAAGGGCAACAGGACGAGCGCTATCGTCAGGTTCTGCCAGAGCGCCGACTGCACCGGGTCGATGCCGCGCGTCACGGCCCGGTTGAGCAGCGACACCAGGGCGAACAGCAAGCCGGACAGCACGCCGTACAGCAGGCCGTTGGTCGCGGTGCTGGCGAGCTCGAACGAGGGTGTGACCAGCAATAGGCCGATGCACACCAGGCCGACCATGGCGTACTCGGCCGGGCGCGTGCGCTCGCGGAACAGCACGCCTTCGAGCAGCACGGTAAAGGCCGGAAAGCTGGCGAAACCCAGGGTGGCGATGCCCACGCCCGCGACCTTGACCGCGATGAAAAAGGTCAGCCAGTGCGCGCCGAGCAGCAACCCCCCAGCGGCGAGACCCAGGCAGCGACGCCAGTCCGGGCGTTCACCGCTACGCGGCAGCAGCAGCGCGACCAGCAGCAGGATCGCCACCGCGAAGGCGCCGCGGCCAAAGGTGATCATCAGCGGGGCGCTGCCGGCGAGTTTGCCGAAGATCCCGGACAGGCCGAACATCAATGCGCCCAGATGGATCGACAGCAGGGCGGTGCGCGGGGTCATGCCAGGCGCGCTCCCGCCGGCAGCGGCAGCTCGAACCCGGCGAGCACTACCCGGCCGGATGCGTCATGCACGCCAGTGATCAGCACATCCGAACGCACTCCGGCGACGCGCTTGGGCGGGAAGTTGCAGACGCACAGCACCTGGCGGCCGATCAGCTCGGCGGGCTGGTAATGCCCCGTCAGCTGCGCGCTGGACGTCTTGATGCCGAGCGGGCCGAGGTCGACCTCCAGCACGTAGGCCGGCTGGCGCGCCCGGCTGTTGGGCTTGGCGCTGCGAATGGTGCCGACGCGCAGGTCGACGCGTTCGAAGTCGGCCCAGTCGATGAGTTCCAAGGCTGTTCTCCTGCTTTCATGGGAGCCCGCATGGTGGCAGGCCGGGCCATGCGGGTCTGTCGCGCCAGTCCTGCTATTTGTCGCGCGCCTCGCGGCGCAGCGCGCGCGGTGTATCGCCGAACGCGCGCGCCAACGCTGCGGTAAAGGCGCTTTGCGAGGCGTAGCCGACCCGCGCGGCGATTTCGCCGACTGGAAGCCTCGTTGTCTGCAGCAACTGGCGGCCGCGCTGCAGGCGGCGCTGGCGAATGAACGCCATTGGCGTGCTGCCGGTCTCGGCGAGGAAGCGTGCATGCAGCCGCGAAGGCGAGAGGCCGATCTGCCGTGCCAGGTCGGCGACCTGTAGCGGATGGGCCAGGTGGCGATCGATGAAGCCGAACAGCTGCAGGAGCGGCTGCTCGGAGTCAGGTATCTGACTGGAGGTCTCGTTGGCGAGCAGCGTCAGCAGCAGCGCGGCGCCCTGGCTGGCCAGCAGGGGGTCGCCTACTGCGCTGCGTGCCAGCCAGTCCAGCAGAGGCTGTTGCGACGGAGCGAGGCAGTGCACGGCGGGGCGCTCGAGCAGTCGTCGGCTGGGTTCGGTCGCCGCGCCCAGGCGTTCGAGCCAGGCATCGTCCGGAATGTCGAGCACCAGGCAGTCGCTGCCGGCAGGGCTGCCGCAGGCATGGTGCGTCGTCTGCGGAATCACCGCGACCATCTGCTGCATCACGGGGTTGCCGCGGCCGGCGATCTCCATGTCCAGCCGGCCGCGCAGGCCGAATACCAGTTGGACATGATCGTGGCTGTGGGCGATGACATCGTGCTTGTAGCGACGCAGCGAGAGGATGGCACTCACCTTCAGGGTCTCCTGGGGGCAAGGCGCCGAGTGTAGCGCCGTTTCCCTCAGAGAATGACCTTGTCGCGCAGCTTCTGTGCGGCCTGGTTGAGCGCCTGGATGACGCGCTCCTTGTCGAAGTTCTCCACGCCGTTGGTGTCCAGGTACATCGAGAAGCCCGGCAGTTCGTGTTCGACGAAACTGGACGTTGCGCCCAGGTCGCGGCGGAAATCGACCACCTGATAGATCTGTACCGGGCGGGAAAAGCCCTTGACGCTGATCTGCCCCTTGTCGCGGCACATGATCACGTCCTTCACCAGCGAATAGGTCTCGTGGGAGATGAGGATCTCGCTGGCTTCGGCCGCGCTTTCCAGCCGGCTGGCGAGGTTCACTTCGCGGCCGATGATGGTGTAGTCCATGCGGGTATCGGCGCCGAAGTTGCCGACCGTGCAGTAGCCGGTGTTGATGCCCATGCGGATCTCCATGGGCTTGGTGATGCCCTGCGCCCGCCATTGCTGGCGCAGTACCTTCATGTGTTTGCGCATGGCGATGGCCATGGAGACCGCGGCCACCGCATCTTTCTTCGCGCCCTGGCTGGTGGGGTCGCCAAAGAACACCATGACGCAGTCGCCGACGAACTTGTCGATGGTGCCGCCGTACTTGAGCGCGATCTTTGACATTTCGTTGAGGTAGTTGTTGAGCAGGTCGGTCAGCGCCTCGGCCTCGAGCTCCTCGGACAGTTCGGTGAAGCCCTTGATGTCGGAAAAGAACACCGACAGCTTCTTGCGCTGGGTTTCCAGTTTCACGCTGCGCTTGCCGGAAAAGATCGACTCCCATACCTGAGGCGAGAGGTATTTGGCGAGATTGCGCGCCAGGCGGGCGGCCTTGGCCTGTTCCAGTTCGATCTCGGTGCGCGCCTGGGCCAGCCGGATGCCTTGCTGGTGGACGTAGTACGCCGTGGCGCAGATGTACAACGAGGTGACCAGCACGCTGACCAGCGAGACCAGCGGCGGCGTGGTGCCGAGCAGCTGCACCGGCGTCAGCAGGCAGCCGGCGGCGATGGCCAGCGTCGCGCAGAGCAGCGCGAGCAGCAGGTGTCGCAGGCTGCCCACCACCAGCGCGCTGAAGCACAGGGTAAGCATGAACATCAGGCTTGGCACCACCGCGAAATCGAGCAGCACGACGCCGGCGCCGGCATTGAAAGCGTCCAGGCAGAGCAGGACCTGCGAGGTGCGTTCGGCGTGGTCGCGCTTGAAACGGTAGGACAGGTGGTAGGCAAGATGCGGATAGAGCAGTGCGTAGGGCACCATCCACAGCAGGTCGAGCGAAAAGAACTGCGTGTAGGTGCCGGCGGCTAGCGTTGCCGCGCAGGCCAGATAGGCCAGGACGCGCGAATAGTATTCACGCAACGTGCGGGTGGCGAGGCCGTGCCGGCGTTCGGCCGAGATGGTGCTCATCTAGCTTGCTTCCCTGAAGTTAACGACGCCTTCGTGTCGGCGCTCGATCGCCATCCGCGACGAATCTCTGACGGTCTGGATGTGCGATGCGGTCATCCTGTCGTCGAATGCAAGCTTCGATCCAGAGCGGCCGCGCCACCGCGCAGGCGATGATAACCAAGGGCCGCCCGCTCGCCAAACGGGCAGCGCCGATTGCGCTGACAGCCGGTCAGAAGCGGATGCGACCGATCAGCATGTCGCGCAGCATCACCCAGTCGCCCATGAAGCTGTACAGCGGGTACTTGAAGGTGGCCGGGCGGTTTTTCTCGAACAGGAAGTGGCCGATCCAGGCAAAACCATAACCGGCCAGCGGCATCGCCAGAAGCCAGCGCCATTGTTGCGAAGCCAGCGCATAACCAAGGATGCCAAGCACCAGAAGACTGCCGATGAAATGCAGGCGACGGCAGGTCCGGTTGCTGTGCTCGGCAAGGTAGAACGGGTAGAACTCGGAAAAGCTGGCGAAACGCTCGGCGGTCTGGGTGCTCATGGCAACCTCCTGTTGTTATGGCGCCGCCACGCGGCGCGTCGGGTAGGCCCTGTAACCCTAACAACGACAGGCTTGCAGGCCAGTGGCTGCCGGTGCCAGTTTAGTAGCCTTGTGGCACCGCGACCGACCGCACGACGGAACAAGAACAATGAAGCAGTTACGCACCACGTCCTCCAGCTGGGCCGGCGCCATGGCCCTGGCGCTGGAGCGTGCCGGTCTCGACAGTCGCAGCCTGTTCGCCGAGCTCGGCCTGGACTACGGCGTCCTGGCCGACCCCGACGGACGCATCGCTCAGGACGACATGACGCGGCTCTGGCGGCGCGCGGTCGAGCGATCCGGCGACCCTTCCATTGGCTTGAACCTGGCGCAGGTCACCCATCCGGGCTGTCTGCATGTGGTGGGCTATGCGCTGATGGCCAGTCGGACGCTGAAGGAAGGTCTGGAGCGGCTGGTGCGCTATCAGCGGATCATTGCCGAGGGCGCAGACTTGCGTTTGTGTCGCGAGGGTGGCGCCTATGCCCTGGCGCTGACCGTTCATGGCGACACGCTGACGGCCAGCCGGCAGGCCGGCGAAGCGTCCTTGGCTGGCTGCCTGGCCTTCTGTCGCTGGCTGGCCGGCGACGCGCTGCATCCGCTGGAGGTGCAGTTCCGCGACGAGCCGCCGGCCAGCCAGCAGCGTTATGCGCAGTTGTTCCAGGCCCCCTTGCGGTTCGGCCGGCCAGACTATCGTCTGGTGTTCGCCGCCGAAGACCTCGAGCGACCGCTGCCCACGGCCAACGAGGCGCTGGCGCAACTGCATGATCGTTTCGCTGGCGATTACCTGGCACGCTTCGCCGGCAACCCGACCACCCATCGTGCACGCCAGGTGCTGTGCCGGTTGCTGCCTGGCGGCGAGCCGCGCCGCGAGGCGGTCGCGCAAGCGCTGCATCTGTCCGAGCGCACCTTGCAACGACGGCTGCAGGAGGAGGGCAGCAGCTTCCAGCAATTGCTGGACGAAACGCGCAAGGAACTGGCCGGGCAATACCTGGCGCAGGCGGACATGGCGTTGCTGGAAATAGCCTACCTGCTCGGCTTTGCCGACCCGAGCGCGTTCTTTCGCGCCTTCAAACGCTGGTACCGGCTCACACCGGGTGAATACCGTGCGCTGCGCGGCGACAGCGAGGAACCTGCGTCGGGCACAATGGCCATATCAACTGTCAGGCGCTGACGATGGCGCTTCCTCTGACCCTTTCGACGTGGTGATCAATTGGCTTCCAGTCTGCTCGCTCTACTCGACGATATCGCTTCGATTCTCGACGACGTCTCGGTGATGACCAAGGTCGCCGCCAAGAAAACCTCTGGCGTGCTGGGCGACGACCTGGCCCTCAACGCCCAGCAGGTCACCGGCGTTCGCGCCGACCGCGAGCTGCCGGTGGTCTGGGCGGTGTGCAAGGGGTCGCTGCGCAACAAGGCGATCCTGGTGCCGGCGGCGCTGGTCATCAGCGCGTTGGCGCCCTGGCTGATCACGCCGCTACTGATGCTTGGCGGTGCCTTTCTCTGCTACGAAGGCTTCGAGAAACTCGCGCACCGCTTCCTGCACGATGACGGCGAGGCGCGCAACCGCGCGAGGGAGGCGCTGTGCGACCCGGCGGTGGACATGGTCGCCTTCGAAAAGCGCAAGATCAGCGGCGCGGTGCGCACCGACTTCATCCTTTCCGCGGAAATCATCGCCATCACCCTCGGCACCGTGGCCGATGCACCGCTGTCGCAGCAGGTGGTCGTGCTGGTGGGAATCGCGATCATCATGACGCTCGGCGTCTACGGCCTGGTCGCCGGCATCGTCAAGCTGGATGACCTTGGCCTGGCCCTGAGCAAGGCCGGCAGCGCAGCGCTGCAGGGCATCGGGCGCGGCATTCTGGCGCTGGCGCCCTGGCTGATGAAAACGCTGTCGGTCGTCGGCACCGCGGCGATGTTCATGGTTGGCGGCGGCATTCTCAGCCACGGCATCGGCGCCGTGCATCACTGGATCGAAAACAGCGCCGAGCAGAGTCTGGCCATTCCCTATGTCGGGAGCGTTCTCGGCGGTCTGCTGCCGACGCTGCTGAACGCATTGTTCGGTGTCCTCGCCGGAGCGCTGCTGCTCGCGCTGGTCAGTCTCGGCGGGCGCCTGTTCCGCCGCGGGCAGGAGGCCGGCGAAGCCCCTCGTCAGTGACGCCAGAACGCCGGCGTGAGCAGCACCAGCACGGTGATGATCTCTAGCCGGCCAAGGAGCATGCCGGCCGCGAGCAGCCACTTGGCCGCGTCGGGCAGCGTGGAGAAGTTGCCGGCAGGGCCGATGATGTTGCCCAGCCCGGGGCCCACGTTGCATACCGCCGTGGCGGCGCCAGTCAGCGCAGTGACCAGGTCCAGCCCGAGGAACGCCAGCGCCAGGGCGAGCAGGCCGATGGTCATGGTGATGAAGAACGAGAAGGTCAGAATCGAGCGGACGATTTCCTCGTCCAGATTGTGGCCGTTGTATTGCTGCGAGATCACCGCGCGCGGATGGATCAGCTGGCGCAGGTTGGCGCGCAGCAGCACATAGGCGACCTGGAAGCGGAAGATCTTCAGCCCGCCGGTCGTCGAGCCCGAGCAGCCGCCAAGAAAGGTCAGGTAGAAGAACGCCATCATCGCGAAGCCGCCCCAGAGGCTGTAGTCGCCGACTGCGAAGCCGGTGGTAGTGACCACCGAAACCACGTTGAAGGTCACCATGCGCAGGGCGTCGATCAGCGACTCGTCATGATTGACCCAGTACCAGGCGGTGAGCAGCAGGCTGGCCCCGGTCACGATCACCAGAAACCCCTGAACCTGCTCGTCGCGCAACAACGCGGTGCGGTGGCCGCGCAGCATTGCCACATACAGTGTGAACGGCAGGCTGCAGAGGATCATGAAGACCACCGCGACCCAGTGCGAGGCGGCGCTGAACTTTGCCATCGAGGCATCCGAGGTGGAAAACCCCCCGGTGGAAACCGTCGACATGGCATGGTTGATCGCATCGAAGTTGCTCATGCCGGCCAGGCGGAAGCCGATGAAAGCCGCAGCGGTGAAGCTCACATAGATGGCGATCAGGTAGCGGCCGGCGACATGCGAGCGCGGCACGACCTTTTCCGACCAGTCTGAGGATTCGGTCTGGAACAGGCGCATGCCACCGACGCGCAGCAACGGCAGGATCGCCACCGCCATGCCAATGAAGCCGATACCGCCGAGCCAGTGCAGGATCGAGCGCCACATCAACAGGCCGGGCGATGCGCTGTCGAGCCCGGACAGCACGGTGGAGCCGGTGGTGGTGATGCCCGACATGGTCTCGAAGAAGGCGTCGGTATAGCTGATGTGCTGCAGCAGCATCATCGGCAGCGCCGCGAAACAGCAGACCACCAGCCAGCTCATGGTGGTCAGGAAGTACATGTCGCGCGGGCGCAGCTTGGCGTTGTCCGGCTTGCCCGGCGCGATGAGCGCAAAACCGCAGCCAAAGGTGATCAGACTGGCCCAGAGAAAGGCGTCCAGCTCCTCGGTGCGATCGAACACCAGCAGCGCGCCCATGGGAACGCTCATGCTGGCCGCGAGGGTGACGAGGAAAATGCCGAGGATGAATCCGATAGTGCGCAGCGTCGGCAATGCCATTGAGGGGCTCGGCTTGGATAAACGAGGCCGCACATTCTACCTGCGCGGCTGCGCCAGTAAACCGGTCGGCGCTTCCTGTCGGCGGGAGAATTTTCTTCAGCGGCGGGGCCTTCCCAAGTGCTTGCCGATGGCTAGAATAGCGCGCTCGGGCGCCGGCCCTTTCCGGTTTCCTCGTAGTCACTTCCATGTCCGCGAACAATCCCTGCCTTACGTGCGGCGCCTGCTGCGCGCACTTTCGTGTGTCTTTCTTCTGGGGCGAATGCGCCTCTTCCGGCGGTACCGTGCCGGACGATCTGACGGTACAGATCAGCCCCTTCCACGTGGCCATGCGTGGCACCGAGAGCAAGCCGGCCCGTTGTATCAGCCTGCTCGGCGAGGTGGGCTGTGGCGTGCGCTGCACGGTCTACGAGCAGCGCTCGTCGCCCTGCCGCGAGTTCCAGGCAGCGTGGGAGAACGGCGAGCCGAACGAGCGCTGCGATGCGGCACGCGCGGCGCATGGCCTGCCGCCGCTGGTGCCGCCGCTGCAGCCTCATCTGTCACCGGATCGCGTCGCCTGAGGCCTTGCCCGACTCCTTGCGGTTGTACCTGTTGCCGCCGGCACCACTAGAATGTCGGCCAACGTACCGAGGAGTTAGAGATGGAAGCGCTCGACCTGCTGCTCAAACGTGTTTCGGTGGCGCGCCTGTGCGAGCCGGCTCCCGATGCCGAGCAACTCGAACTGATGTTCCGTGCCGCCCTGCGTGCCCCGGACCACGGACAGCTGCGGCCCTGGCGTTTTCTTACCATCGCGGGCGAGGGCCGTGAGCGGCTCGGAGAGGTGTTCGCCGAGGCAGTACGCCAGCGCGATGCACAGGCCTCCGACGAGGCTCTGGAAAAGGCGCGCCGCATGCCGCTGCGGGCGCCTTTGCTGGTGGCGGTGATCGCACGATTGCAGGAGCACCCAAAGGTGCCACACAGCGAGCAACTGCTGGCTGCCGGCTGTGCCGCACATGGCCTGCTGCTGGCAGCGCAGGCATTGGGCTTCGGCGGAATCTGGCGCAGCGGCGAGCTGGCCTTCGATGCGCAGGTGGCCAGCCGGCTCGGCCTCGGCGGCGACGAGCGTCTACTGGGCTTTATCTACCTGGGTTCGCCAGAAGGCCGCGTGCGCACCGCGCCGGAGCTCGATCCGGTCGATTTCGTTTCGCCGTGGCCAGGCGCGTCGAGCTGACCCTCATGCGCTTGTCGCCGCGCTGAGCGGCAGCTGCAGTGTGGCGACGAAACCGCCCTGCGGATGATTGCTCAGCAGCAGCTTGCCACCATGCCGTTCGGCCGCGCGACGGGCGATGGCCAGGCCCAGGCCGTGGCCGGCGGCGGTCTGTCCGGGAGCGCGGAAGAAGGGTTCGCTGAGCTGCGGCAGGTGATCCTCGTCGACGCCGGGACCATGATCGCGGATGGTCAGTTCGAGGTTGTCGCCCATGGTTTTCGCGCTGATCTCGATCGGTTCGCCCTCCGGGTTGAACCGCAGGGCGTTGCGCAACAGGTTGTCCAGGGCGCGTTCGAGCATGTCCGGCCAGCCTCGCAGGGCGATGCCCGGCTCGATCCGGCTGTCGATGCGCTGCCCTGGTGCAACCAGACGGGCGTTTTCCCTGAGCTGCTCGAAGAGCTGCTCGAGCGCAATCGCGACGCGATCGCCGGGGTCGGCGTCCAGCCTGGCCAGCTCGAGAATCTCCTGGATCAACGCCTCCAGACGGTCGCATTCGCGCCGCAGGCGCGGCCACAACACTTCGCGTTCCTCGGGGGTGGCGCGTTCGGCCAGTCCCAGCGCGATGCGCAGGCGGGCCAGTGGCGAGCGCAGCTCATGCGACACGTCGCGCAGCAACTGGCGTTGGCTGCTGATCAGGCTCTGCAGGCGTGCGCCCATGCGGTTGAAGTCGCGCGCCAGCGTGCCCAGCTCATCGCGGCGACGCGAGAGCCGCGCCAGTGAGTTCTGCTGGTAGGTCGTCTGGCCCAGGTCGTGGACGGCGCCGCGCAATCGGTCGAGTGGACGGGTGATCGACAGCGTCAGCAGCAGGCTGAAGCCTGCGAGCACCACCAGTGCGATCACCAGCGCGCTGACCGGCCAGAGCAGGCTGCCGCGGTGCCAGGCCTGCAATTCGGTATAGGGAATGCGATAGATGAACAGGTAGGTCGCGCCCGTGGCCGGGCTGGTGTAGTCGTCGGTCAGGCGGCGCCAGGGCAGACTCTGGTCGCGACGGCTCTGGCGTGCCTCGAAGATCGCCGCGCGTGCCGGAAAGGTGCCGCGGATCACCGGCTGGCCGTTCTCGGCCAGCACCTGAACGTCGACGCCGAAGCGTCGACGGTGCTCCTCGAGATACAGCTGCGCGGCCGTGGGGCCGTGCATCTCGTAGACCGCTGTCCAGGTCGGGGCCAGTCGGTTCACCCCGGGGTGCCGGCTGAGGATCCAGGCGTCCTGATTCAATGCATGGCCCAGCAGCAGGGCCAGGCCGGCGACCAGCGCGATAGCCAGCCAGAAGGTAGCGAAGATTCGCCAGAACAGGGAACGCACGGTCGGCCTCCACGGCAAAGCCCGCCGCCGACGCAGCCACCTCAGGCGGCTGCTCGACGACGGGCGGTCAGAATGATGGATCGATCAGCTTTTCGCGCCTTGTTCGGCCTTCCACTTGAGAAACGCCTCGCGCTCGGCACGTTTTGCTTCCATTTTCCGCTGCATGTCGTCGAACTGCTTCTGCTGTTCCGGCTTGAGCAGGGCCTGGATCTGCTGACGGGTCTTGTCCTGGCTGCTGGCCAACTCGTCCTGCATGGCCTTGCGCTCGGCGGCCGGGAGCTTGTCGAGATAGCGCTGGGTGATCTCGTGGCGAGCCTTCATCTGCTGGCCCATCAGCTGGCGGATTTCGCGCTGCTGGTCGCGGCTGAGATCGAGTTGCTCGAACAGGTGACCGGCGCGCTTGCCCTGGCGCTCGCCGTGGCCGGCATCAGGCATGGCAAAGGCAAGGGTGGGCAGGGCGGCGACGAGCAGTAGGGCGGTCAGGGATTTGCGCATGATGTCATTCTCCTTTCTGGGGGCCGGTGCCGCGTGCCGTAGTCGGGCGTCTGCACCGGATGGAGCCCAGTCTAGGGGGCGCAAGGTCAGCTGCAGTCAGCGCTCGGTAAAGCCTGGGTAAAGACCTCAGGGCGCGTACAGGTAGCCACGGCTACGCAGCGCGACGATCCGGGGCCGGCCATCGGCGTGTGGCCCGAGCTTGCGTCGCAGGTTGCTGACGTGCATGTCCAGGCTGCGGTCGTAAAGCGTGAGCTTGCGGCCCAGGGCCAGCTGCGCGAGGGCCTGCTTGTCGAGCGGTTCACCGGGTTGCGCAAGCAGCGCTTCGAGAATCCGGCCTTCGGACAAGGTAAGGCTGATGTCCTGGTCGTCGATGCTGGCAACACCGCGCGCCGGGCTGTAGCAGAGATCGCCAAGCTCCAGCTGCGTCGGCGCAGCCGGTGCCTGGCTGCGGCGCAGCACCGCACGTAGCCGGGCGGTCAGCTCGCGGGGGTCGCACGGCTTGGCGAGGTAGTCGTCTGCGCCGAGTTCGAGGCCAAGAATGCGATCCAGCGGCTCGCCGCGGCCCGAAAGCATCAGCACGGGCAGGTTCGGGTGGTCGCTGCGCAACTGCTTGAGCAGTTCGAGGCCGCTGCCGTCGGGCAGCATCACATCGAGCACGACCGCCGCGGGCTGGCGCTCGGCCAGCGCCTTGCGTGCGCTCTGGCCGTCATGGCAGGCATGGGTCGCGAAGCCTTCCTGGGTCAGCCAGCTGCCGAGCAGTTCGCACAGTTCCTCGTCGTCGTCGATCAGCAGAAGTTCGGTCATGGTCGTCGGGTCAGTTCAGCCATTCGCGTCGCCGGCGGCCACGGGTGAGCAGCAATCCGAGGATGAAGCTGATCACACCGACCGCCGCGCCGGTCACGAACCACTGTTGATCGTCGCCCAGCAGCGGCGCGGGTGCGGCCGGCGCCTGTTGCGAGGCCTGCAGCTGCAGTTTCAGGCGCTGGTTCTCCTGGCGCAGGCGCGCGAGGGAAGCCCGGGTCGCCTCGATGTCGAAATCGAGTACCTGGGGCACCACGGCTGCGGGGGGCGCCTGCGGAGCGCTCGCTTCGGCTGTTTCAGGCGCGGGGACCGGCGCTTCTACAGCCTCTTGCGCAAAGGACAGGGCAGGCGCAGACGCCAGGGCCAACGAGATCAGTAGCGGAGCGGGGCGCATCGGGACTCCTTTCCGGGGTGGGCGCATCGAGGTGATGCGCCGGCTTGGTCCGCTATCGGCTCAGGGCAGCACTTTCTTGAAGGGCTTGACGAGCACGTCGCTGTATACCCCGGCGGCCTTGTACGGATCGGCCTCGGCCCACTCGCGTGCCGCCTCCAGGGAGTCGAACTCGGCGACCACCAGGCTGCCGCTGAAGCCCGCTTCGCCGGGGTCGTTGCTGTCGACGGCCGGGTGTGGGCCGGCCAGCACCAGGCGCCCCTGCTCCTTGAGCTGCTCGAGGCGGGCAAGGTGGGCGGGGCGGGCGGCAAGGCGGTCCTTCAACGAGCCGGGGGCGTCGGTAGCGATGATGGCATACAGCATGGTGACTCCTTGGGTTCGGCGTCCGGCCACGGCGGGCAGGCGCGAGAGGTGAGAGGCGGCGATAATAGCAAACCGACCGGCGCGGAAAAGTTGCCGCGGCGAAGCGCCTCTGGCGCCATGGTCGCACCTCTGTGCGCACCACTGGTCGAACCTGCAAGGCGTCCGCCCGCAACCGGATCGGACAGCCGTAGCGCCCGGCGTTAAACTCGGCGCCTGTTTACCTGTTGTGGCGCCGGGCGCCCGGCCCTCTGGAGAGTTCTGCTTTGATGACCGTCGATCTGCACTGCCATAGCACGGCATCCGATGGCACGCTGGCGCCAGCCGCGGTCGTCGCCCGTGCCCAGGCGCAAGGTGTGCGTCTGCTGGCGTTGACTGATCACGACACGCTCGACGGCCTGGCCGAAGCGCGCCAGGCAGCCGATGGCCTGGGGCTCTCGCTGGTCACGGGCATCGAGCTGTCCTGCCTCTGGAACGGGGCTACCATTCATGTGCTCGGCTATGGCTTCGAGCCACAGGCACCGGCGCTGCAACAGGCCGTCGCGGCATTGCACGAGGGGCGCTGGCAGCGGGCGCGCCTGATCGCGCAGCGCCTGGAGAACAAGGGGATGGCCGGCATGCTCGAAGCCGCTCGCGCAATCCAGCAGGAGCTGGGCGACAGCGGCAACGCGCCTGCCCGCCCGCATTTTGCCGAGGCCCTGGTGCGTGCCGGGCATGTGCGTGACCGTGGCGAGGCGTTCCACAAATGGCTCGGGGCGGGCAAGCTTGGCGACGTCAAACAGCACTGGCCGGCGCTGGAGCAGACGGTCTCCACCCTGCTCGACTCCGGTGCCTGGGTGAGCCTCGCGCATCCCTGGCAGTACGAATTCACCCGCAGCAAGCGGCGGCGGCTGGTCATCGCCTTCGCCGAGGCCGGTGGCCACGCGCTGGAGGTATCGAACGGCATGCAGCCGGCCGAGCAGGTTGGCAGCCTGGCGATACTGGCGCGCGAGTTCGGCCTGATGGCAACGGCCGGTAGTGACTTTCACGGGCCGGGGCAATGGTCGGAGCTGGGGCTGTATCGCGCGCTGCCGGATGATCTATCGCCGTTGTGGCGGCATTTTGGCCACAGCCGGCTTTCGGCGGCCGGCTGACAGGGAGTAGCAATGAGTCAGTTCTTTCAGATTCACCCCGACAATCCGCAGCCGCGGCTGATCAAGCAGGCGGTGGAAATCATCCGCAACGGCGGCGTAGTGGTGTATCCGACCGATGCCAGCTATGCCATCGGTTGCGCCATCGGCAACAAGGCGGGCATCGAGCGCATTCGCCGGATTCGTCAGCTGGACGACAAGCACAACTTCACCCTGGCCTGCCGCGATCTGTCCCAGCTCGGGGTCTTCGCCAAGGTCGATACGGCCGCCTTTCGTCTGTTGAAGGCCAACCTTCCCGGGCTCTACACCATCATCCTGCCGGCCACCCGTGAGGTGCCGCGCATGCTGCTGCATCCCAAGCGGCGCACCATCGGCCTGCGCGTGCCGGACAAGCCGATTGCGCAGGCGCTGCTGGCCGAACTGGGTGAGCCGCTGATGAGCGTGAGCCTGATCCTGCCCGGCGAGACGCTGCCGATGAGCGATCCCTACGAGATGCGCGACGTGCTCGAGCACCAGGTGGATCTGATCATCGATGGCGGTTACGGTGGTCTCGAAGCCTCGACTGTCATCAGTCTGGTGGACGATCAGCCGGAGGTGCTGCGCGTCGGTGCCGGCGATCCGGCTCCGTTCATGCTGTGACATTCCACTTGCAGGCAGTTCGTTTAGCGACAAGGACAGCATTTTGAGTTCGATCGATTTTCAGCGGCGCCTGGTTTCGGGCATGCGGCCGACCGGCCCGCTGCACCTGGGCCACTACCATGGAGTGTTGAAGGACTGGACGCGGCTGCAACACGAATACGACTGCTTTTTCTGCCTCGTCGACTGGCACGCCCTGACCACGCATTACGAGAGCAGCGCGGACATCAACCGCTACCTGCAGGAGATGGCGATCGACTGGCTGGCTGCCGGTGTCAGCCCCAGTTCCGCCACGCTGTTCGTGCAGTCGCACGTACCCGAGCATGCCGAGCTGCATCTGCTGCTGTCGATGATCTGCCCGCTTGGCTGGCTCGAGCGCGTGCCGTCCTATCGCGAACTGCAGCAGCGCCTGCAGGGTCGTGAACTCGACACCTATGGCTTTCTGGGTTACCCGCTGCTGCAGGCGGCGGACATCCTGCTCTACCGTGCAGGGCTGGTCCCGGTTGGCGCTGACCAGTTGCCGCACGTCGAGTTCGCGCGTGACATCGCCCGGCGCTTCAACCATCTCTACGGCCGGGAAGAGGATTTCGAGCTCAAGGCCGAGGCGGCAATCCGTCGCCTCGGCAAGAAGGCGTCGCGCCTGTATCTCAGCCTGCGCAAGAGCTACCAGGAGCAGGGTGACGTCGAGGCCCTGAATACCGCGCAAGCGCTGGTCAAGGAGCAGCAGACCATCACCATCGGCGACCGCGAGCGCCTGTATGGCTTTCTCGAGGGCGGCGGCAAGCTGATCCTGCCCGAGCCGCGGGCGGTGCTCAGCGACACGCCGCGATTCACCGGCCTGGATGGCGCCAAGATGTCGAACTCCGGCAGCAACGCCATCTTTCTGCGCGATACGCCGCAGCAGATCGACGAAAAGATCCGGCGCATGCCGACCGATCCGGCGCGCGTTCATCGCGAGGATGCCGGTGAGCCGACGCGCTGCCCGGTATGGCCGATGCACCTGACCCATTCGTCCAGCGATGTCTGCCAATGGGCCGAGCAGGGCTGCCGCAGTGCGGGCATTGGCTGCCTGGAATGCAAGGCGCCGCTGATCGATGCGATCGCCTCCGAGCTGGCACCGCTCCGCGAGCGGGCGCTGGATTACGAACAGAGTCCCGACCTGGTGCGCAGCATTCTTGCCGAGGGCGCCGAGCGCGCGCGTGACGAAGCACGCGACACGCTGGTCGAGGTTCGCCAGGCCATGGGCCTGAACCACCGCTGAGTCGGGCGAGCGCCTGGGAGACCGCATGCAGCAGACGATCGCTACCGACCGGCAGGAGGCCGAGAACGCCGCGCCCGGCGAACAGCTGCGGCTGGCGCTGGTCTACGGCGAGGCCGTTACCGAGCTGCCGCAGGATCTCTACATCCCGCCGGATGCGCTGGAGGTCTTTCTCGAGGCTTTCGAAGGGCCGCTCGACCTGCTGCTCTATCTCATCCGCAAGCAGAACATCGACGTACTCGACATCCCCGTCGCCGAGATCACCCGACAGTACATGGGCTATGTCGAACTGATGAAGTCGGTACGCCTGGAGCTGGCCGCCGAGTACCTGGTGATGGCGGCAATGCTGGCCGAGATCAAGTCGCGCATGCTGTTGCCGCGGTCCAGCGAGGCACCGGACGAGGAGGAGGACCCGCGCGCCGAACTCATCCGCCGGCTGCAGGAATACGAGCGCTTCAAGGCGGCGGCCGAAGGGCTCGACGACTTGCCGCGTCTCGGTCGCGAATTCCACGTTCCGCGGCTGGACGCACCCGAGGCGAGGGCGCGCAAGCTGCTGCCACAGGTGAGCCTGGAGGAGTTGCTGGTTTCGATGGCCGAAGTGCTGCGCCGCGCCGATATGTTCGAGAGCCACCAGGTGACCCGTGAGGCGCTGTCGACGCGCGAGCGCATGAGCCAGGTGCTCGAGCGCCTGAAAGGTGGCGGCTTCGTCCCTTTCGTCGAGCTGTTCGCCGTGGAGGAGGGAAGGCTCGGTGTGGTGGTGACCTTCATGGCCGTGCTCGAGCTCATCAAGGAATCGCTCGTCGAGCTGGTGCAGAATGAGCCCTTTGCGCCCATCCATGTCCGCAGTCGCAGCGACTGACCAGCCGAGGTAACCGATCGTTGGATCTTTGCGAACCCAAGGAGCTTGCCTCGCTGCTCGAGGCCTTTCTGCTCGCCGCCGGCAAGCCGCTATCACTGGAGCGGCTGGCCGAGTTGTTCGAGGAGGCCGAGCGGCCTTCATCGGCCCAGTTGAAGAAGGCGCTCGAGGTGCTGGAAAGATCCTGTCGCGGGCGAGCCTTCGAACTCAAGGAAGTCGCCAGTGGCTACCGTCTGCAGGTGCGCGAACGGTTCGCGCCCTGGGTCGGCCGCCTCTGGGAGGAGCGCCCGCAGCGTTATTCGCGCGCGCTGCTGGAAACCCTGGCGTTGATCGCCTATCGCCAGCCGATCACCCGCGGCGAGATCGAGGACATTCGCGGGGTTGCGGTCAACAGCCAGATCATCAAGACCCTGCTCGAGCGCGAGTGGGTACGCGTGGTTGGTCATCGAGACGTGCCGGGGCGACCGGCGATGTTCGCCACCACCAAGGCATTTCTCGATCACTTCAACCTGAAGAATCTCGATGAGCTGCCTCCGCTGGCCGTGCTCCGTGAGATGGAGCCCGAGCCGCGCACCGTACTCGAAGATGACGACGCCGCAGTGCCGGCTTCGCTGCAGGCCAGAGCCGACCAGGCTGCGGACGAATCGCCAGCGCAGAGCGAGCGCGAGCAGACCAGTTTCCGCACGCTGCTGGCTGAGCTGGACAACATGGAGACGGGCCTGAAGACCGACTTCGACGACCTTGCGCCGGCGGAACCACCGGCAGACGACGCGGACGGCGATGCCGTTCCGGCCAGCTCTGGCGAGAGCGGCGAGCACCGCTGACGCTGCGTTCATGTATTCGCGGGCAGAATATCTGCCGCGTTTCCCTGTCGAATTCGCCATGGCATCGCCGCGCTCGTTCGCCGCTGGCACTGCCGCCCGGTATTTGGATGCTGCCAGGGTCGTCGGGTGAAGCCGCCGCCTTGGGCGCTCTGGCCTATGGTAAGAGGCAGGCGAATGCAAACGCGGTACGCCTCGGCGCATCCGGAGCGCGGCCAGCTCGCTTGCCCGACCGATGCGGGTAAAATCCACGCCTGATGTGCTTCAAAAGCCGCCCTGGCATTTTTCTTGTTTTAAACAACAAAATATGCAAACGAAAGGTGGAAATGCCGCAAGATGGCTGGCAGAATTTTTTAAAAGTTAATAACAAATGCGGAGTCGTGACATGCATCCTCGTGTGCTTGAGGTAACCGAACGGTTGGTCGAACGCAGCCGTCCCACCCGCGAACGCTACCTGGCGATGATGGGAGCGGCTGCCAGCGAAGGGCCGCAGCGAGGCCGTTTGCAGTGCGCCAACTTCGCTCATGGGGTCGCAGGCTGCGCCTCGACGACGGACAAGCAGCGCCTGCGGCTGATGGACGAGGCCAATGTTGCGATCGTGTCGGCCTACAACGACATGCTATCGGCGCACCAGCCGTACGAGCACTTTCCCGAGATCATCAAGCAGGCGCTGCGTGACATCGGTTCGGTCGGCCAATTCGCCGGCGGGGTGCCGGCCATGTGCGACGGCGTGACCCAGGGCGAGGCCGGGATGGAAATGAGCCTGGCCAGCCGCGAAGTGATCGCGATGGCCACGGCGATCGCGCTGTCGCACAACATGTTCGATGCGGCGTTGTGCCTTGGCATCTGCGACAAGATCGTGCCGGGGTTGCTGATCGGTGCCTTGCGTTTCGGCTTTCTGCCGACCGTATTCGTGCCGGGCGGGCCTATGCCGTCGGGCATCCCGAACAAGGAGAAGGCCGAGGTACGCCAGCTGTTCGCCGAGGGCAAGGCGACCCGCGAGCAGCTGCTCGATTCGGAGATGAAGTCCTACCACAGCCCAGGCACCTGCACCTTCTACGGCACGGCCAACACCAACCAGATGGTGGTGGAAATCATGGGCTTGCAGTTGCCGGGTTCCTCGTTCGTCAATCCGTACACACCGCTGCGCGATGAGCTTACCCGCGAGGCCGCACGCCAGGTTACGCGCATGACCCGGCAGAGCGGCTCCTTCCTGCCGCTGTGCAAGATCATTGACGAGAAGGCGATCATCAACTCGGTGGTGGCGCTCAATGCCACCGGCGGCTCCACCAACCACACGTTGCACTTGCCCGCCATTGCGCAGGCGGCCGGTATCCAGCTCACCTGGCAGGACATGGCTGACCTCTCCGAGGTGGTGCCGACGCTGGCGAAGGTCTACCCCAACGGCAAGGACGACGTGAACCACTTCCATGCCGCAGGGGGGGTGGGTTTCCTCGTGCGGACGCTGCTTGAGGCCGGCCTCCTGCATGAGGACGTCAATACCGTGGCCGGACACGGCCTGCGTCGCTATACCCGCGAGCCCTACCTCGACGATGGCCGGCTGGCCTGGCGCGAGGGCACCTCGCAGAGCCTGGATGAAAGCATTCTGAGGCCGGCGGACCGACCGTTCTCGCCCGAGGGTGGCCTGCGGGTGATGGTCGGCAATCTTGGCCGCGGTGTCACAAAGGTGTCGGCCGTGGCGCCTGAGCATCAGATCGTCGAAGCGCCGGCGCGGGTGTTCCAGGACCAGGCCGAGCTGGCGGCGGCCTTCAAGGCCGGCGAACTGGAACGCGATTTCGTCGCGGTGGTGCGTTTCCAGGGCCCAAGGGCCAACGGCATGCCGGAACTGCACAAACTCACGCCTTTCCTCGGAGTGCTGCAGGACCGCGGCTTCAAGGTCGCCCTGGTGACCGACGGGCGTATGTCGGGGGCTTCCGGCAAGGTGCCGGCCGCCATTCACGTGTGCCCCGAGGCGATAGACGGTGGCCCACTGGCCAAGGTGCGCGACGGCGATCTGGTGCGCGTCGACGGGGTGAAGGGCACCCTCGACGTGCTGCTCGATGCCTCCGAGTGGGCCGTCCGTGAGGCCGCGCCGGCGCCCGAGGACAAGGGCATTGGTTGCGGTCGCGAGCTGTTCGCCTTCATGCGCGGTGCCTTCAGCACCGCGGAGCGCGGTGCCAGCGCCTTCACCTCCAGCCTGGAGACGCTGAAGTGAAGCTCGGTCTGGTTGGCGACATCGGCGGCACCAATGCCCGGTTCGCACTGTGGCGCGAGCAGCGGCTCGAAGCGGTACGGGTGCTGGCAACGGCGGATTTCGCCACGCCGCAACAGGCGATCCGTGCCTATCTGAAGGATCTCGGCCAGACGCTTGCTGAGGTCGACGCGGTCTGCCTGGCCTGCGCCGGCCCGGTGCGCGGCGACGAGTTCCGCTTTACCAACAACCACTGGCGGCTGAACCGACCGGATTTCTGTCGTGAGCTCGGCCTCAGCGAACTGCTGCTGATCAACGATTTCTATGCCATGGCACTGGGCATGACTCGGGTACGTCCCGAGGAGCTGACCGAGGTCTGCCCCGGCAGTGCCGATCCCGAGCGCCCCCGGCTGGTGATCGGGCCAGGCACCGGGCTCGGCGTCGGTACCCTGCTGCCACTCGGCGACGGTCTCTGGCGCGCCTTGCCGGGCGAGGGCGGGCATGTCGACCTGCCGATTGGCAGCTTGCGCGAGGCCGAACTCTGGCAGCACCTGCATCGCCAGCAGGGGCATGTCAGTGCGGAGAACATTCTCAGCGGCAGCGGCCTGCTCACGCTTTATCGCGCCAGTTGCGCCCTCGACGGGCGCGAAGCGGTGCTGGCCTCGCCCGCCGAGGTCACCGAGGCCGCGCTGGCCGGCGAGCCCTATGCCCGACAGGTGCTCGAACAGTTCTGCTGCTTCCTCGGCCGCGTCGCCGGCAACAACGTGCTGACGCTGGGCGCGCGAGGCGGGGTCTACATCGCCGGGGGTATGGTGCCGCGCTTCGCGGATTTCTTCCTGGCCAGCGGCTTTGCCCGCTGCCTGCGCGACAAGGGCCTGATGAGCCGCTATTTCGACGACATCCCGGTGTGGCTGGTGCGCGCCGAATATCCCGGGTTGCTGGGTGCCGGCGAAGCACTGCAGCGGGCGATGGAGGGGCGCCAGGCTGGCCTCGCCTGAGTGGGACGCAAGCAACGGGTGGTGGCGGTTCGCCGGCCCGGGGCGGCGCGCTAAGCTACGCGTGTTGTTCATAACAAGAAGGTGTGGACGTGAGCCAACCCGGAAAATCCATTCTGCTGGTCGACGACGACCAGGAGATCCGCGAGCTGCTGCAAACCTACCTGAGCCGCGCCGGTTTCCAGGTGCGTACCGTTGGCGATGGCGCCGGCTTTCGCCTGGCACTTCAGGAGCAGCCCGCCGACCTGGTGATCCTCGATGTGATGCTCCCCGACGAAGACGGCTTCAGCCTCTGCCGCTGGGTGCGCGAACATCAGCGTCTGGCGCAGATGCCGGTGATCATGCTGACCGCAAGCTCCGACGAGGCCGACCGGGTGATCGGCCTGGAGCTGGGCGCCGACGACTACCTCGGCAAGCCGTTCAGCCCGCGCGAGCTGCTGGCGCGGATCAAGGCGCTGCTGCGCCGCGCCCAGTTCGCCCAGGAGCGGCCGGCCGGCGATGTCCTGGCTTTCGATGACTGGCGCCTCGACCTGGTCAGCCATCGGCTGCATCACCTGGATGGCGAGGAGGTATTTCTCTCCGGCGCCGACTTCGCCCTGCTCAAGCTGTTTCTCGACCATCCCATGCAGATTCTCGATCGCGACACCATCGGCAACGCGACCCGTGGCCGGGAAGTGATGCCGCTCGAGCGCATCGTCGACATGGCGGTCAGCCGTTTGCGCCAGCGCCTACGCGATACCGGCAAGGCACCCCGGCTGATCCGTACCGTGCGTGGCTCGGGTTATCTGCTGGCGGCGCAGGTGGTGCCGTGCGGCGACGGGCAGCGCGTGTGAGTGGGGAGCCGGCGAGCGCCGAGCCGAGCAGGCGGCGCTGGCGGCTGCCGGTGCCGCGCTCGCTGCTCGGCCGGATGTTGCTGCTGACCCTGCTGGTGGTGCTGTTGGCCCAGGCGCTGTCGAGCGTGATCTGGGTATCGCAGTTGCGGGCCAGCCAGATGGAGGGCCTGCTCACCGCTGCCCGGAGCCTGGCGCATTCCATGGCCGCGAGCGTCAGCTACTTCCGCTCCCTGCCGCTGGGCTATCGCCCGCTGGTGCTCGATCAGTTACGCAGCATGGGTGGCACGCGCTTCTTCGTTTCGCTCAACGAGCGCCCGCTGAACATGCAGGTGCTGCCCGAGACGCCACGCAAACGTGCCGTGCTGCAGGCGGTGGAAGGCGCCTTGCGCCAGCGCCTGGGCAAGGCGATCGACCTCTCGGTGCAGTTCGTCAGCCCCGACGACCTGCGAATCTTCAATGGCGAGATCAGCCTGGACGAACTGCCCCGTTCCTGGGCGCACTACGCACTGAGTCTCGAACCGCTGGACCCACCGGTGCTGGTGACGCAGATCCAGATCGCCGACAACGAGTGGCTGTACCTGGCCTCGCTGATGCCGGCGCCTTACGTCAGCCTGGAGCAGGAGGGGTTGCCGGCGCAGCAGATCGGATTCATCGTCCTGACCAGCAGCTTTCTGCTGTTGTTCATCGGTCTTTTGGTGCACTGGCAGAGTCGCCCGCTCAAGCGCCTGGCACGGGCGGCGCGGGAGATGTCGCTGGGCAGTGAAGTGGAGCCGCTGCCCGAGCATGGCGGCAGCGAGGTGGTGGAGGTGAGCCGCGCGTTCAACAGCATGCGAGAGCGCATCGGCCGCTACTTGAACGAGCGCAGCCAACTGTTCAGCGCCATCTCCCACGACCTGCGCACGCCGATCACCCGCCTGCGCCTGCGTGTGGAGCTGCTGGAGGACGAGGCGCTGCAGGCCAAGTTCGGCCGCGATCTGGATGAACTCGAGCTGCTGGTCAAGGGCGCGCTGCAATGCGTCAAGGACACCGATATCCACGAGAACATCGAGCCGGTCGACCTCAACCTGCTGCTCGATACCGTCACCGAACCCTATCTGGCACCCGCCGGCAATGGCCGGGTGACCCTGGAGGGCAGGGCGGTAGCGCCCTATCCCGGCAAACCGCTGGCGCTCAAGCGCTGTATCGGCAACCTGCTGGACAACGCGCTCAAATACGGCGAGCGCGCGCATCTGCGTATCGAAGACGACGGGCGACTGTTCACCCTGCATGTCGATGATGAGGGGCCGGGCGTACCCGAGCAGCGTCTGGAGAAGATCTTCGAGCCGCACTTCAGGCTGGCGGCGCAGCAGCAGGGCTACGGTCTGGGGCTGGGCATCGCACGCAACATCGCGCATGCCCACGGCGGCGAGGTGAACCTGCAGAATTTGCGTGAGGGCGGCCTGCGGGTGACCTTGGCGCTGCCGCGGTGACCCGACCTGCGTGAATGTAACGAGCCTGTGACCAACTCCCGCCCCTTCGTTACCCGAGCGCGCAGCGGGCGTGCCTAGAATCCAGGCAACGCAAGCATCGACTTGCCTCGGATAACAACAAGAAAGGACCAAGCAATGAAAGCGATCACCCGTCTTGCCGCTGCCGTTTCCCTGGCATCCCTCCTGCCGTTCGCTGCCCATGCCGGCGAAGTCGAAGTGCTTCACTGGTGGACGTCCGGCGGCGAGAAGCGCGCGGCCGACACCCTCAAGCAACTGGTCGAAGACCAGGGCCACACCTGGAAGGATTTCGCCGTCGCCGGCGGTGGCGGCGAAGCGGCCATGACCGTGCTGAAGACCCGCGCGGTATCCGGCAACCCGCCGGCCGCGGCCCAGATCAAGGGGCCGGATATCCAGGAGTGGGGCGAACTGGGCCTGCTCACCGAACTGGACGACGTCGCCCGGGAAAACAACTGGGACGAGATCCTGCCGAAGCAGATCGCCGGCATCATGAAGTACGACGGCGCCTATGTGGCCGTGCCTGTCAACGTACATCGCGTCAACTGGCTGTGGATCAACCCCGAGGTGTTCGCCAAGGCCGGTGCGAAGCCTCCGAAGACGCTCGACGAATTCTTCGCTGCCGCCGACAAGCTCCAGACGGCCGGCTTCGTGCCCATCGCCCATGGCGGCCAGCCCTGGCAGGACGGCACCGTGTTCGAGGACATCGTGCTCAGCGTCCTCGGCCCGCAGGACTACCACAAGGCGTTCGTCGAACTCGACCGCCAGACGCTCACCGGCGACAAGATGGTCGAGGCCTTCGCGGCGCTGAAGAAGCTGCGTGGCTATATCGATGCCGATGCCGCCGGGCGCGACTGGAACGCCGCCACCGTCATGGTGATCAACGGCAAGGCCGGCATGCAGATCATGGGCGACTGGGCCAAGAGCGAGTGGACCGCGGCGAACAAGGTCGCCGGCAAGGACTATCAGTGCCTGCCGTTCCCCGGAACCCAGGGCAGCTTCGCCTTCAACGTCGACTCGCTGGCGATGTTCAAGCTGAACGATGCAGAAGATCGCAAGGCCCAGCAGGACCTTGCGCGAACCGTGCTCGGCTCGAAGTTCCAGCAGTTCTTCAACCAGAACAAGGGTTCGATCCCGGTGCGTCTGGACGAGGACATGAGCGCCTTTGACAGCTGCGCCCAACAGTCGATGGCCGACTTCAAGGAGGCGGCGAAGGGGCCTGGCCTGCAGCCGAGCCTGGCGCACGGCATGGCCGCTTCCAGCTACGTGCAGGGCGCGGTGTTCGACGTGGTGACCAACTTCTTCAACGATCCGGACGCCGATCCGGCGAAGGCCGTGCAGCAGCTGGCGGCCGCCATCCAGGCCGTCCAGTAAGCACTGGGCCGCCTGGCGCGGCCCCATCCCCCCTGGCTTTCACCCGGTGCCCCAGGCGCCACGGCGACCTGCACTCGAAAGAAAGCCAGCGGGACGACATTCACTTCACCGGAGCGGCTTCCATGAGCTCAACCGCTGTCTTCGCCAAGGCCTCGCCGCTCGATGCGCTGCAGAACTGGCTGCCCAGGCTGGTGCTCGCACCGAGCATGCTGATCGTGCTGGTCGGCTTCTATGGCTACATCTTCTGGACCTTCGTCTTGTCGTTCACCAACTCGCGCTTCATGCCGAGCTACAAGTGGGTCGGGCTCGAGCAATACCTGCGGCTGTGGGAAAACGACCGCTGGTGGGTGGCCAGCAAGAACCTGCTGGTATTCGGCGGGCTGTTCATCGCCATCAGCCTGGCGATCGGCGTGCTGCTGGCTGTGCTGCTCGACCAGCGTATCCGCCGCGAAGGCTTCATCCGCACCGTCTACCTGTACCCCATGGCCCTGTCGATGATCGTCACCGGGACGGCCTGGAAATGGCTGCTCAACCCGGGCCTGGGCCTGGACAAGCTGCTGCGCGACTGGGGCTGGGAAGGCTTTCGCTTCGACTGGCTGGTGGACCCGGATCGGGTCGTCTACTGCCTGGTGATCGCCGCGGTATGGCAAGCCTCCGGTTTCGTCATGGCGCTGTTTCTCGCCGGGCTGCGCGGGGTCGACCAGTCGATCGTGCGCGCCGCGCAGGTCGACGGCGCCAGCCTGCCGAGCATCTATCTGCGCATCGTGCTGCCGAGCCTGCGCCCGGTGTTCTTCAGCGCGCTGATGATCCTTGCCCACATCGCCATCAAGAGCTTCGACCTGGTCGCGGCGATGACGGCCGGCGGCCCCGGCTACGCCTCCGACCTGCCGGCGATGTTCATGTACGCCCACACCTTCACCCGTGGCCAGATGGGCCTGGGGGCGGCGAGCGCAATGCTCATGCTTGGCGCCGTGCTGGCCATCATCGTGCCCTATCTGTATTCGGAACTGAGGAACAAGCGCCATGACTAGTGTCGTCGGGCACAAGCCCTTCAGCCCCAGCCGCCTGATGATCCATGCAACCCTGCTGTTGGCCTGTGCGGTCTATCTGGTTCCGCTGGTGGTCATGCTGCTGACCAGCTTCAAGACCCCGGCCGACATCCGTGCCGGCAATCTGCTGTCGTTGCCGGAGGCCTTTACCTTGGCCGGCTGGATCAGCGCCTGGGACAGCGTCGGCGGCTATTTCTGGAACTCGGTGAAGATTGCCGTGCCGGCGGTGGTCATCTCCACGCTGTTGGGCGCGCTGAACGGCTACGTGCTGTCGATGTGGCGCTTCCGTGGCTCGCAGCTGTTCTTCGGCCTGCTGCTGTTCGGCTGCTTCCTGCCGTTCCAGGTGATCCTGCTGCCGGCGTCATTCACCCTCGGCAAGCTGGGTCTGGCCAACACCACCGCGGGGCTGGTGCTGGTTCACGTGGTCTATGGTCTGGCCTTCACCACGCTGTTCTTCCGCAACTTCTACGTGAGCATTCCCGATGCCCTGGTACGTGCCGCGCGGCTGGATGGCGCGGGGTTCTTCACCATCTTCGGGCGCATCCTGCTGCCGATGTCGGTGCCGACGATCATGGTCTGCCTGATCTGGCAGTTCACTCAGATCTGGAACGACTTCCTGTTCGGTGTGGTGTTCGCCAGCGGTGACAGCCAGCCGATCACGGTGGCGCTGAACAACCTGGTCAACACCAGCACCGGAGCCAAGCAATACAACGTCGATATGGCCGCCGCGATGATCGCCGGCCTCCCCACGCTGGTCGTCTATGTGCTGGCCGGCAAGTACTTCCTGCGCGGCCTCACGGCCGGCGCGGTCAAAGGTTGAGGAAACGGACCATGGCATCCCTCGAATTGTGCAACGTCAACAAGCGCTACGCCGCCGGTCTGCCGGACACGCTCAAACACATCGACCTGAAGATCGACTCCGGCGAGTTCCTGATCCTGGTCGGGCCGTCCGGCTGCGGCAAATCCACATTGATGAACTGCATTGCCGGGCTGGAAGACATCAGCGGTGGCGAGATTCTCGTCGAAGGGCAGGACATCAGCGGCATGAGCCCGAAGGATCGGGACATCGCCATGGTGTTCCAGTCCTACGCGCTGTACCCGACGATGAACGTGCGCGACAACATCGCCTTCGGCCTGAAGATGCGCAAGGTGCCGCAGGAGCGGATCGATGAGGAGGTGGCGCGGGTCGCCAAGCTGCTGCAGATCGAACACCTGCTCATGCGCAAGCCCTCGCAGCTCTCCGGTGGCCAGCAGCAACGGGTGGCGATGGGCCGGGCGCTGGCGCGGCGGCCGAAGATCTACCTGTTCGACGAGCCGCTGTCGAACCTCGATGCCAAGTTGCGTGTGGAGATGCGCACCGAAATCAAGCTCATGCACCAGCGGCTGAAGACCACCACGGTTTACGTGACCCACGATCAGATCGAGGCGATGACCCTCGGTGACAAGGTGGCGGTGATGAAGGACGGCATCGTCCAGCAGTTCGGTACACCGCAGCAGATCTACAACGACCCGGCCAACCTGTTCGTTGCCAGCTTCATCGGTTCGCCGCCGATGAACTTCATCCCGCTGCGCCTGCAGTGCCACGGCGGCCAATGGCTGGCGATGCTCGAGAGTGCCGCCGGGGCTTCGGCCAAGACGGCGTGCGAACTGCCGCTTATGGTGGCCGACGCGGCCGAACTCGATGGCCGCGAGGTGATCCTGGGCGTGCGCCCCGAACAGATTCTGGTCGGCCAGGGTGATGCGACGCTGCCAGCCGTACGTGCCGAGGTCGAGGTGATCGAGCCGACCGGGCCCGACACGCTGGCCTTCGTCACGCTCAATGAAACCAAGGTCTGCTGCCGCATGGCGCCGGACGCGGCGCCGCAGGTCGGCCAATGCCTGACGCTGCAGTTCGATCCGGCCAAGGTGCTGCTGTTCGATGCGCACAGTGGCGAACGGTTGGGCGCACAGGCTGCAGGCCGCCCGCACAATGTGGCGCTGTTCAAGAGCCGTTGAGTGCGGGTGCGGGTTGGCAGAAAATGCGGCCAGCCGGTCTACGGCGGGAGAACCGCCACGGCCGGAGGGT
The DNA here is from genome assembly GCF_057738225.1 of Stutzerimonas sp. CXK-1. Lineage (NCBI taxonomy): Bacteria > Pseudomonadati > Pseudomonadota > Gammaproteobacteria > Pseudomonadales > Pseudomonadaceae > Stutzerimonas > Stutzerimonas sp. CXK-1. The sequence continues at coordinate 1,597,931 of NZ_CM173217.1, forward strand.
CGTAGCAGTAACGTCGAGAACAATAACAACAGTGGGAGTGAATGATGAAAAAAACAACAACGGTTGGTCTGGCGCTGTCGCTCGGCGCGCTGGTGCTGCCGGGAACCACCCTGGCGCTCGACTTCACCGGCTACCTGCGTAGCGGGGTGGGCGGCTCCACCGAGGGCGGAACCCAGTCCTGCTTCCAGCTACCCGGTGCGCAGACCAAGTACCGCCTGGGTAACGAATGCGAACAGTACGCCGAACTGGACCTGCGACAGGACCTGTTCACCTTTGCCGACGGTTCGGTGCTGAGCCTGGAGGGCATGGCCGCGCTGTACAACGGGTACGGTCATACGCCGGAATTCACCGGCGACCATGGCTGGGCGCGAATGGTCCAGGCCTATGCCGAGTGGAGCAAGGTGCCAGCGCTGAACAATGGTTCGCTGTGGGCCGGGCGGCGGTTCTACAAGCGTAACGACATCCACATCTCCGACTTCTACTACTGGAACCAGAGCGCTACCGGCGCCGGTATCGAGGACTTCGAATATGGCGGCCTGAAGTACAGCTACGCGTTCTCGCGCAAGGACAACGTGTTCCAGAAGAATTACGTCAACCGGCACGACTTCAACGTCGGCGGCTTCGACAGCAATCCCGGCGGGGAGCTGGAGTTCGGCGTCAGTTACATCGACAAGCCCGATCGCACCGACGCGCATAGCGGCTGGGCCGTCACCGTGCAGCACAAGCAGGACGGTTTTCTCGGCGGTGGCAACACCTTCGCCGTGCAATACGGCCGCGGGCCGGGGACGGGCCTCGGCTATACGGGCGATGTCACCCTGGACAACAGCGCCAAGAGCTGGCGTGTCGTCGAATATTTCGACTGGCAGACCACATCGCGTTTCGGCGGCCAGTTCCAGGTGGTCTACCAGAAGGACACACGTGACGATGGCGCCGACCAGGACTGGCTGTCGATCGGCGTGCGCCCTTCGTATGCGATCAGCGAGCAGTTCAAGCTGGTCACCGAGCTGGGGCACGATCAGGTCGATGCGAGCGACGGCACACGCAAGCTGACCAAGTTCACCATCGCACCGACCTGGTCGCCGACCGGCCCGGGGTTCTGGGCGCGCCCGGAAATCCGGCTCTATTACACCTATGCGAGCTGGAACAAGGCCGCGCAGGTCGCTGCCAGCCAGATGGACCCGGGCTCGACCCTGTCCGACAGCGGTACCTTTGGCAGTGCACGGCACGGCTCCAACTTCGGCGTGCAGGTCGAACACTGGTGGTAGCCGCACAGCCTGGCCTCCGCACCCGGCGGGGCCAGGCTGTTTCCTGGCGAATCTGCCGCGGCGTCATGTCCTTGGCGCCGCCTTGCGTCGGCCTGCCTGCTCTGCGGGACGAACTGCGCCTCTGTTCGGGAGATTTCCCGAAATAACCCTGTCTGTTCTATACGATGGCTGTTGCGCGCCGTCCCGACGCCGGGTCGCTGTGCGACAGCTGGCTGTTATCTTTGAATGCCATGGTCAGTAGAACGCCTCTGATGCCTGCGATAACCGTCGATCCCTGTACCTTTGCCCTGTTCGGTGCGCTTGGCGACCTGGCGCTACGCAAGCTGTTCCCGGCGCTCTATCAACTTGACCGGGCTGGCTTGCTGCATGCCGATACGCGCATTCTGGCCCTGGCGCGCGACCCGGGCGATGAAGGCGGCCATCTGGCCTTCATTGACGAGCATCTGCGGCGCCATGTACCTGCCAGGGAAATAGACGAAAAGGCGCTGCAGCGCTTTCGTGCGCGGTTGAGCTTTCTGCGGATGGACTTCCGTGATGCCCAGAGCTACGTGGCGTTGGCCGAGCGTGTCGGCGCCGGCCCAACGCTCATCGCCTATTTCGCTACCCCGGCCTCGGTGTACGGGATGATCTGCCAGCATCTCGCAGCGGTCGGTCTGGCTGAGCATGCCCGAGTGGTGCTGGAGAAGCCCATCGGCCACGACCTGGCGTCGTCGCGTGTCGTCAATGAAGCGGTGGCGCAGTATTTTCCCGAGAGCCGCGTCTATCGGATCGACCATTACCTGGGCAAGGAAACGGTGCAGAACCTGATTGCTCTGCGCTTTGCCAACAGCCTTTTCGAGACGCAGTGGAATCAGCACCACATTTCCCATGTCGAGATCACCGTCGCCGAGACCGTTGGCATCGAGGGGCGTTGGGGCTATTTCGACCAGGCTGGCCAGTTGCGCGACATGGTGCAGAACCACCTGTTGCAGCTGCTCTGCCTGATCGCCATGGACCCGCCGAGCAACCTTACCGCCGACAGCATCCGCGACGAGAAGGTCAAGGTCCTCAAGGCGCTCGCGCCAATTACCCCCGAGCTGCTCGGGCAACGCGTCGTTCGCGGCCAGTACGCTGCCGGCATCGCCGGGGGCAGGGCGGCGCCCGGCTACCTCGAAGAGGAAAACTCGAACGCCCAGAGCAGCACCGAGACCTTTGTCGCGCTGCGTGCGGACATCTGCAACTGGCGCTGGTCCGGCGTGCCGTTCTACCTGCGCACCGGCAAGCGCATGGCGCAGAAGCTGTCGCAGATCGTCATCCATTTCAAGGAGCCGCCGTTCTACATTTTCGCGCCCGAGCAACGCTCGCTCATCAGCAATCGTCTGATCATCCGCCTGCAGCCGGACGAAGGCATCTCGCTGCAGGTGATGACCAAGGAGCAGGGGCTGGACAAGGGCATGCACCTGCGCAGTGGCCCGCTGCAACTGAACTTTTCCGAGACCTACAAGAGCGCGCGCATCCCGGACGCCTACGAGCGCCTGTTGCTCGAAGTGATGCAGGGCAACCAGAACCTGTTCGTGCGGCGGGACGAAGTCGAGTACGCCTGGCAATGGTGCGATCAGCTGATCGACGGCTGGACCCGTCTGGGCGACAGTCTCAAACTCTATCCGGCCGGCTCCTGGGGGCCGGTCGCTTCGATTGCCCTGATTACTCGTGACGGGAGGTCCTGGTATGGCGATCTCTGAACTCGATCTACCCACCGGTGTAGTGGCGCACAGCCTGGCCGACGCGAAACGAATGGCCGAGGTGATGGCCGATGGCGTGGCCAAGGTGCTCGACTATGCGGTGCACACCCATGGGATTGCGAGCCTGGCGGTTTCCGGTGGCCGCAGTCCGATTCCATTCTTCGAGGCGCTGTCGCGCCGCGAGCTCGACTGGAGTCGCGTGCAGATCACCCTCGCGGACGAGCGCTGGGTGCCATGGAGCGACGAGGCCAGCAACGAAGCGCTGGTGCGCCGCTATCTGCTGCAGGGGCCGGCTGCACAGGCGCAATTCCTAGGGCTTTACAGCCCGGCAGATACGCTCGCTGAAGCGGCCCGCCACGCGGCTGAAGCGCTCACCGGCCTGGCCCAGCCCATCGACGTGCTGGTGCTGGGCATGGGTGAAGACGGTCATACCGCCTCGCTGTTTCCCGGCAGTGACAACCTGGCGCACGCCCTGCGCGATGATTGCCCCGAGCCCTGTGTACCGATGCGCGCGCCCAGCGCGCCGCACGAGCGGCTGAGCCTGTCGTACCCCATCCTGGCCAGCGCGCGGACGCAGTACCTGGCCATCCAGGGGCTGGCCAAGCTGGACACCCTGCGTGATGCACTCTCGGCCGATGCCTTGCAGATGCCGATCCGTGCGTTCATGCATTCCCCCCTGGAAATCTACTGGTGCCCTTGAGGCCCGAGGAGAGCGATATGTCGATGGAGCAGAAGAACGCCCTGATCGAAGCGATCTGCAGCCGGGCGCGCATTCTCCCGGTGATCACCATCGGCAGCGAAGAGCAGATCCTGCCGCTGGCCGACGCACTCGCCAGCGGTGGCCTGACGGCGCTGGAGATCACTTTGCGTTCGGCGCATGGCCTGACCGCGATCCGCCGTCTGCGCGAGCAGCGCCCGGATCTGGTCGTCGGTGCAGGCACCGTGCTCGACCGGCGCATGATGGACGAGGTCGAGGCGGCAGGAGCCCAGTTCGTCGTCTCTCCCGGCGCCAGCCGAGAGCTGCTCGAGGCGGGCGTGCAGTGTTCGGTGCCGCTGCTGCCGGGCGTGGCTACCGCTAGCGAGATCATGGAGGGTTACAGCCTGGGGTACCGGCGTTTCAAACTCTTCCCTGCAGAGATCTGTGGCGGCATGGCGGCGCTCAAGGCATTTGCCGGACCTTTTCCCGATGCGCGGTTCTGCCCGACCGGCGGGGTGAATGCCGGCAACGCCGCGCAGTACCTGGGGCTGCCCAACGTCATGTGTGTCGGCGGGACCTGGATGATCGAGGCCGCCGCGCTCAACGCCGGTGATTGGGCTGCGATCCGCCAGGCCAGCGCACAGGCCCTCGCGGCCCTGGCATGAGCAAGGGCCTCGTGCAGGCCGGGCGATGCGAGTATGATGCGCGCCCTTTCACTCGGATATGACACACCGGGAGGTGCCAGGATGACCGAACACGAAGACTCCGTTGCCCATGTGGCGCACGGCGAAAAACTGCAGAAAGTGCTGGCCCGCCTTGGGCTCGCCTCTCGCCGCGACGCGGAAACCTGGATCAGCGAAGGCCGGGTCAAGGTGAACGGCTCGGTGGCCAGCCTTGGCCAGCGCGTCGAGCCGCAGGACGCCATCGCCATCGACGGCCGCCTGATCAAGCGCGAGGAACCCGGGCAGATCGTCCGTCGCGTGCTGATTTACAACAAGCCCGAAGGCGAGATCTGTACCCGCAACGATCCCGAGGGCCGGCCCACCATCTTCGACCGCCTGCCGCGCCTTAAAGAAGGACGCTGGATCAATGTCGGCCGACTGGACATCAACACCACCGGCCTGCTGCTGTTCACCACGGACGGCGAGCTGGCCAATCGGCTGATGCACCCGTCCTATGAGATGGACCGCGAGTACGCCGTGCGCGTCCGTGGCGAGGTCACCGAGGAAATGCTCGAGCGCCTCAAGACCGGCGTGATGCTCGAGGACGGCCCGGCGCGCTTTACGGACATCCAGGAGGCGCCAGGCGGCGAGGGGCTCAATCACTGGTACCACTGTGTGGTGATGGAAGGACGCAACCGCGAAGTCCGGCGCTTGTGGGAGTCCCAGGGGGTTGTGGTGAGCCGGCTCAAGCGCGTGCGTTTCGGCCCGGTGTTCATGACGTCGGACCTGCCGATGGGGCGCTGGCGCGAGATGGGCCAGGGCGAGGTGAATATCCTCAGCGAGGAAGTCGGCCTCAAGCCGGTGGCCTTGCCGGAACTGAAGACCCGCACCAAGGAAAAGATCGAGCGTATGCAGCGCAAGGCCGCCAAGCCGGTTCGCAACGATCGACGTCCGCGTGTGCTGCGTCCGGCCGACGAAGCCGATGTGCGCTCCGAGTCGCCGCGTGCGCCTCGCGACACGGGGGCACGCAAGCCGCGCCCTGCCGGAAGCCGCGGGACGCCACTGGCAGAGCGCCCGAGCGATAATCGTCGCCCCGGCAAGCCCGGCTCCGATGCCGGTCGTGGATCGGCGGCCGACAAGCCGCGCAAAGGTGGCGGAGGCGCTGGTCGTCGGCGTCGCGAACCCTAAATGAAAAAAGCGCCTGCGGGCGCTTTTTTCATTCCTGGTCGAAGCAGGTTTGCAACCGATTCCGGCCGTTGCGCTTGGCGAGATAGAGCAGTTCATCCGCGCGCCTCAGCAATTCGTGAGGTGTTTCGCCATGCCGATAGGTGGCACAGCCAAGACTGATGCTCAGCGGAATCGGTTGCCGGTCGTATTCGAACGGTAGCCGCTCGATGGCTGCTCGCACACGCTCAGCGGCAATTGCAGCACAGGCTCCGTCCGTGTTGGAAAGCAGCAGGACGAACTCTTCGCCGCCGTAGCGGAACACCATGTCGACGTTACGCAGCTGATCGCGAAGCTCGGCGGCCACCAGCCGTAGTGCGGCATCGCCCGCAGCGTGCCCGTGGCGGTCGTTGAGCTGCTTGAAATGGTCCATGTCGAGCATCACCACCGACAGCGGTTGCTGGTGCCGTCGGGCCAGTTCCACTTCGCGTGCGAGGCTCTGATCGAGGGCCACCCGGTTGCCGGCGCCGGTCAGTGAGTCCTTCAGCGAGGCCATCAGCGCCGCACGGTAGAGCAGAGCGTTGCGCAGGGGGAAGACCAGCACGCCCATCAGGCTCTCCAGCTGCGCCAGCTCTTGCTCGCAGAACACTTGCGCGCGGTAGAGCGTGATCTCTCCGAGGTCGGCGGCGTCCTGGCTCAGGCGATAGCTGGCGCTATGCGTGCCCGGCTGGCCATATTCGAGGCGCAGGTCGCTTTCCGGATGGCGGTAGCACAGACCATCCAGCGCCATGAGGGCAGGTACCTCTTCATAGAAGAAGCCCAGCAGCCGATCGATCTCCAGGCTCGTCTGCAGACGCTGCCCCAAGGTGCGTCGCAGATCGCTCAGCGTCACCGGTACGCCCAGCCGTACAGGACCAGCCGGCGACCGCTGTGGGTCGCGGCTGGCGAGGTGCTCGATGGTGGAATCGTTCTGCATGGCAGGCAGCATTGTCTGCTCCAGGTGACGTTACGCTTGATGCCTGCTAATAAGCTAAAACGATGCCAGAAAAAGAAAAGCCACTGAATTCAGTGGCTTAGATGAAAGCTATGGTGCCGATCGACAGCGAGCTGAGCGGGTAGCCGCTGCGTTTGATGTCATTTTGACAGCGGCTTCCCAGAGTGCAGACGGAAAACCGTCACTCGAACGTCAGCCCTGAGCATCGAACGCTTGCCCGTTGACTCCGACGCTGTCCGGGCCCATGAGATACAGGTACACCGGCATGATTTCGCTTGGCAGGGGATTGTTCAGCGGATTCTCGGCCGGGTAGGCCTTGGCGCGCATGTCGGTCCTGGTCGCGCCTGGGTTGACGCTGTTGGCCCTGACCGGGGCGGTGCCATCCAGTTCGTCCGCGACGACTTGCATGAGCCCCTCGGTGGCGAACTTGGATACCGCGTACGCGCCCCAGTAGGCACGCCCCTTGCGCCCTACACTGCTGGACGTGAACAGGATCGATGCGTCTGTCGAGAGCTTCAGCAGCGGCAGCAGGGTGCTGGTAAGCATGAACATGGCGTTGACGTTCACCTGCATGACACGCATGAAGTTTTCCCCGGAAAGCTGCTCGACCGGGGTGCGCGGGCCGACGATCGAAGCATTGTGCAGCAAGCCGTCGAGCCGTCCGAACTCGCGCTCGATCATGGCCGCCAGCTCGTCGTACTGATGGGGCAGTGCGGTTTCCAGGTTGAACGGGATGACCGCAGGCTGCGGGTGCCCGGCCGCTTCGATTTCATCGTATACGCGATTGAGGTTTTCTTCGGTCTTGCCAAGCAGCAGGACGGTGGCGCCGTGCGCGGCATAGGCTTTGGCGGCGGCTTCACCGATACCGCGACCTGCGCCGGTTACCAGAATGATGCGCCCGGCGAGCAGGTCTGGGCGCGCGGTGTAATCGAACATGGGAAATCTCGCTAAAGGGTGGATACCAATCGGTCAGCAGCGGCAGAGGGCATGGTCCAGCACGCTGCGCAGCTCCTGCGGATGGGATACGACGACATCCGCTCCCCAGTGACTGGGGTCGTCGCCCGGGTGGATATAGCCGTAACGGACCGCGGCAGTCCTGCTGCCTGCAGCCCGGCCGGATTCGATGTCGCGCAGGTCATCACCCACGAAGAGCACGCTTGCTGGCTCCAGGCTCAGCTTGTCGCAGGCGAGCAGCATCGGCTCGGGGTCGGGCTTGCTTCGCGTTACATGGTCGGGGCAGACGAGAACCGAGGAACGCTCGGCGAGGCCGAGCCTTTCCATGATGGGCTCGGCGAAGCGCACGGGCTTGTTTGTCACGACTCCCCAGATCAATCCCGCCTTTTCGATGTCGACGAGCAATTGCTCCATGCCATCGTAGAGCCGGCTGTAAACGGCGCAGTGGTCCTGATACCGGTCGAGAAATTCCAGCCGCAGGGCTTCGAATTCGGCTGAATCCGGGGCGACGTCGAAGGCGTTCAGCACCATTGCCCGAGCGCCGCCGGAGACAACGTCGCGCACCCGCGCTTCGGCTACCGGAGGCAGCCCGCGAGCCTGGCGCATGGCCTGGATCACGGCGATGAAATCGGGAGCCGTGTCGAGCAGGGTCCCATCCATGTCGAACAGTACGGCGCGCAGGCGCATCATGCCTCCCGGGTGGTCTGGACCATGTAGTTCACGTCGACGTCGTCGGTGAGCTTGTACTGCTTGGTCAGCGGGTTGTAGGTAAGTCCGACAATATCGTTCATTGCTAGCCCGGTCTCACGACACCAGGCGCCGAGCTCGGACGGCCGGATGAATTTGCGGTAGTCATGGGTGCCGCGCGGCAGCAGCTGCAATACGTACTCGGCACCCACTATAGCCAGCGCATAGGCTTTGGGGTTGCGGTTGATGGTCGAGAAGAACACCTGTCCGCCGGGTTTGACCAGTGCGTGACAGGCGCGAATGACGGATGCCGGATCGGGAACATGCTCGAGCATTTCGAGACAGGTTACGACGTCGTACTGGCCTGGCTGTTCAGCCGCCAATGCTTCAGCAGTGATCTGTCGGTAATCGATGTCCAGTTCGGACTCGAGCTGATGCAGGCGCGCCACCGAAAGAGGGGCCTCGCCCATGTCGATGCCGGTGACCTGAGCGCCTCGGCGCGCCATGGATTCGCTGAGTATTCCGCCGCCACAACCAACATCGAGAACCTTCTTGCCGGCAAGTGTGGCTCGCTCATCGATCCAGTTGACGCGTAACGGATTGATTTCGTGCAACGGTTTGAACTCGCTTTCCCTGTCCCACCAGCGGTGAGCGAGGGCCTCGAATTTTGCGATTTCAGCATGATCGACGTTGCTCATGTTCAGTTCCGTTGCAGTCTGTTGATAGGGGCTGCGTCGCCGCGGCCAGTTCATTCATCCGGGGCGGTACTCTACAGCAGGCGGGCCCGCTGCAACGCTGATGTGCCGTACACGCTCACAGTCTTTCTCTGGTAATGCGCTCTGCCCACGCCTGGACGCGCGCGAGGAGATCAGGTTCGTTAATGCGGGTCAGTCGGCGATCGTCGAGTAGCTGCTTGCCGGCAACCCAGACGTGGCGGACGTGATCCCGATTGCAGGAATAGATGAGCTGCGAAACCGGATCATAGATCGGCTGTTGTGCCAGGCGCGACAGGTCAAATGCGACCAGGTCGGCCGCCTTGCCGACCTCCAGTGAACCGATCTCTTCATCCAGCCCCAGCGCGCGCGCGCCATTCAATGTGGCCATGCGTAGCGCGCGATGGGCATCGAGCGCAGTAGCCGAGCCTGCAACCGCTTTAGCCAGCAGTGCAGCGGTGCGCGTTTCGCCCAAAAGGTCCAGGTCATTGTTGCTCGCCGCGCCGTCCGTGCCGATCGCGACGTTTACGCCAGCCTCCCACAACCGCTCCACTGGGCAGAAGCCGCTTGCCAACTTCAGGTTCGACTCGGGGCAATGAATGACACTGCAGTTGTGCTCGACGAGCAGCGCCAGGTCATCCTCATTCACCTGAGTCATATGAACCGCCTGGAAGCGCGGGCCGAGCAACTGTTGCCTGGCCAGTCGCGCCAGC
>NZ_CM173217.1:1612500-2172500 GCF_057738225.1 Stutzerimonas sp. CXK-1
ACACAGGTGGTCGGGTAGAGAATACCAAGGCGCTTGAGAGAACTCGGGTGAAGGAACTAGGCAAAATGGCACCGTAACTTCGGGAGAAGGTGCGCCGGTGAGAGTGAATGACTTGCTCAGTAAGCTCATGCCGGTCGAAGATACCAGGCCGCTGCGACTGTTTATTAAAAACACAGCACTCTGCAAACACGAAAGTGGACGTATAGGGTGTGACGCCTGCCCGGTGCCGGAAGGTTAATTGATGGGGTTAGCGCAAGCGAAGCTCTTGATCGAAGCCCCGGTAAACGGCGGCCGTAACTATAACGGTCCTAAGGTAGCGAAATTCCTTGTCGGGTAAGTTCCGACCTGCACGAATGGCGTAACGATGGCGGCGCTGTCTCCACCCGAGACTCAGTGAAATTGAAATCGCTGTGAAGATGCAGTGTATCCGCGGCTAGACGGAAAGACCCCGTGAACCTTTACTGTAGCTTTGCACTGGACTTTGAGCCTGCTTGTGTAGGATAGGTGGGAGGCTTTGAAGCGTGGACGCCAGTTCGCGTGGAGCCATCCTTGAAATACCACCCTGGCATGCTTGAGGTTCTAACTCTGGTCCGTCATCCGGATCGAGGACAGTGTATGGTGGGCAGTTTGACTGGGGCGGTCTCCTCCTAAAGAGTAACGGAGGAGTACGAAGGTGCGCTCAGACCGGTCGGAAATCGGTCGCAGAGTATAAAGGCAAAAGCGCGCTTGACTGCGAGACAGACACGTCGAGCAGGTACGAAAGTAGGTCTTAGTGATCCGGTGGTTCTGTATGGAAGGGCCATCGCTCAACGGATAAAAGGTACTCCGGGGATAACAGGCTGATACCGCCCAAGAGTTCATATCGACGGCGGTGTTTGGCACCTCGATGTCGGCTCATCACATCCTGGGGCTGAAGCCGGTCCCAAGGGTATGGCTGTTCGCCATTTAAAGTGGTACGCGAGCTGGGTTTAGAACGTCGTGAGACAGTTCGGTCCCTATCTGCCGTGGACGTTTGAGATTTGAGAGGGGCTGCTCCTAGTACGAGAGGACCGGAGTGGACGAACCTCTGGTGTTCCGGTTGTCACGCCAGTGGCACTGCCGGGTAGCTATGTTCGGAAGAGATAACCGCTGAAAGCATCTAAGCGGGAAACTTGCCTCAAGATGAGATCTCACTGGAGCCTCGAGCTCCCTGAAGGGCCGTCGAAGACTACGACGTTGATAGGCAGGGTGTGTAAGCGTTGTGAGGCGTTGAGCTAACCTGTACTAATTGCCCGTGAGGCTTGACCATATAACACCCAAACAATCTGACGATTGTGGGTCGGTCGAAGCCGACAACAGCCGAAAATTCGAATTGAACTGCAAAGCCAGACATCACATACCCAATTCGCTGTAGCGACTCAACACCGATACAGCAACCGAATTGCTTGACGACCATAGAGCGTTGGAACCACCTGATCCCATCCCGAACTCAGCAGTGAAACGACGCATCGCCGATGGTAGTGTGGGGCTTCCCCATGTGAGAGTAGGTCATCGTCAAGCACCTATACCAAACCCCCGACCCGCACTCGCTGGTCGGGGGTTTGTCTTTGCGCAACGGGAAATCAAAGCGCTCCAGGTCTTCCCCTGCTCACGGGTTGCTCACTGCTGACTAGCTCTTCGCCCAGGGCAGCACGCCTATTCCACATCGTGCGGCTGTGATTCACCAGTCGCTTTACCGCTGCCCAGATCGCAGCACGGGTATAATCGGTGCGCTATTTATTCCTACGGGGACAGTTATGCGCGAGCGCCTTTTGGCTGCTGAGAAAACCAGGTCGATAGAGTGGTGTGGGGATTGCCTGCGCTTGCTTGATCAGCGTCTGCTCCCGCTTGAAGTGGTCTGGCGCAGCTTCGATTCCGTAGCGGACGTGGCTCAAGCCATTCGAGAAATGGTTGTCCGTGGCGCGCCTGCGATCGGCATAAGTGCTGCCTATGGAGTCGTCCTTGGGTTGCGAGCACACCTAAAGAACGGTGGAGACTGGCGCAATCAACTGGAATGCGACTTTGCAGTGCTGGCCGCTGCACGCCCGACGGCAGTTAACCTGGCTTGGGCGCTGGGACAAATGCGCGAGCGCTTGCAGCGGCTAAGACCAGGTGAAGATGTCCTCGCCGCGCTCGAGGCCCAGGCAGTAGTCATTCACCAGAGCGACCGCGAAGCAAATCTCGTAATGGCTCAATGGGGCGTAGAGCTGATACGTAAGTTCAATACTAGCCCGCAGACCTTTCTTACCCATTGCAACACGGGGGCGCTCGCGACGGGTGGCTTCGGTACTGCTCTCGGGGTCATTCGCGCTGCCCATCTTGATGGCCTGGTCGAGCGCGTTTACGCAGACGAGACAAGGCCTTGGCTTCAAGGGTCAAGATTGACGGCCTGGGAGCTTAGCAACGAAGACGTGCCTGTCACCTTGAACGTCGATTCGGCTGCAGGGCATCTGATGAAAACCCGAGCGATCAGCTGGGTGATTGTTGGCGCTGACCGAATCGCTGCAAACGGCGATGTTGCCAACAAGATAGGTACCTATCAATTGGCGGTGTTGGCCATGCATCATGGGGTTCGCTTCATGGTTGTTGCGCCTAGCTCAACGTTCGATATGTCGATGGAAGATGGAGACGCGATGCCGCTAGAAGAGCGTTCCGCCAAGGAGCTGCTTGAGCTGAACGGACAGCAGGTCGCTAAGGAGGTGGATGTCTATAACCCCGTATTCGACGTCACGCCGGCAGATCTGATCGACGCAATCGTGACGGAGAAAGGCATCGTGGAACGACCTACGGCGGATAAGCTGGCTCGCCTCATGAGTCGCACTCGCCTGCATTGAGACTCTTCCGCTGACTGACGCACGCAAGGCCCTGGCTTCGCGTTTGCGGCAGCCAGCTGTGGTACCATTTCGGGCTTATCGCAGGACCTTGCTGACTAAAAAGGAACCAGGTTTCCATGGGCGAACTGGCCAAAGAAATTCTCCCGGTCAATATCGAAGACGAGCTCAAGCAGTCCTACCTCGACTACGCAATGAGCGTAATCATCGGTCGTGCGCTGCCGGACGCGCGCGACGGTCTCAAGCCGGTCCACCGGCGCGTGCTCTATGCCATGAGTGAGCTGGGCAACGACTGGAACAAGCCGTACAAGAAGTCTGCCCGTGTGGTTGGTGACGTCATTGGTAAGTATCACCCCCATGGCGACTCGGCAGTCTACGACACCATCGTTCGAATGGCGCAGCCCTTCTCGATGCGCTACCTGCTCGTCGATGGTCAGGGCAACTTCGGTTCGGTAGACGGCGACAGCGCAGCAGCGATGCGTTACACCGAAGTGCGCATGGCCAAGTTGGCCCATGAGCTGCTAGCCGATCTGGACAAGGAAACGGTCGATTGGGTGCCGAACTATGACGGCACCGAGCAGATTCCCGCAGTCATGCCCACGAAGGTGCCCAACCTCTTGGTCAATGGCTCCAGCGGCATCGCTGTCGGTATGGCTACAAACATTCCCCCGCACAATCTGGGCGAGGTGATCGACGGCTGTCTGGCACTTATTGATGATCCGGACATCAGCATCGATGAGCTGATGCGTCATATCCCAGGGCCTGATTTTCCTACCGCCGGTATCATCAACGGGCGCGCGGGTATCATCGAGGCGTACCGCACCGGCCGAGGACGTATCTATATTCGGGCCCGCGCAGAAATCGAGGACATCGACAAGGTCGGTGGCCGACAGCAGATCGTCGTCACCGAGCTGCCTTACCAGCTGAACAAGGCGCGGTTGATCGAGAAGATCGCCGAGTTGGTGAAAGAGAAGAAGATCGAAGGCATCACCGAGCTGCGTGACGAGTCAGACAAGGACGGCATGCGCGTGGTCATCGAGCTGCGGCGTGGCGAAGTGCCGGAGGTGGTCCTCAACAACCTCTATGCCCAGACTCAGCTGCAGAGCGTATTCGGCATCAACGTGGTAGCGCTGGTCGATGGGCAGCCGCGCACGCTGAACCTCAAGGAGCTGCTGGAAGCCTTCGTTCGCCACCGCCGCGAAGTTGTCACCCGGCGTACCGTATACGAACTGCGCAAGGCGCGCGAGCGCGGGCATATTCTCGAAGGTCAGGCGGTCGCGCTGTCCAACATCGATCCGGTAATCGCCCTGATCAAGGCTTCGCCGACGCCGGCCGAAGCCAAGGATGCGCTGATTTCCACCGCCTGGGAGTCGAGCGCGGTCGAAGCGATGGTCGAACGCGCCGGTGCCGATGCCTGCCGTCCAGAGAATCTCGACCCGCAGTACGGTCTGCGCGACGGCAAGTATTTCCTTTCACCGGAACAGGCCCAGGCGATCCTCGATCTGCGCCTGCACCGACTGACCGGCCTCGAGCATGAGAAGCTGCTCGCCGAGTACCAGGAAATCCTTACCCAGATCGGCGAGCTGATCCGTATCCTGACCAGTCCGGTGCGGCTGATGGAAGTCATCCGCGAGGAGCTGGAGGGCGTGAAGCGCGACTTCGGCGATGCGCGTCGTACCGAGATCCTCGAGTCTCGTCTGGATCTGACCCTGGCCGACCTGATCACCGAAGAAGAGCGCGTCGTTACCATCTCTCATGGTGGTTACGCCAAATCCCAGCCGCTGGCCGCCTATCAGGCACAGCGTCGCGGCGGGCGTGGCAAGGCCGCGACCGGGGTGAAAGAAGAGGATTACGTCGAGCATCTGCTGGTCGCGAACAGTCATACGACGTTGCTGCTTTTCTCCAGCAAGGGCAAGGTCTACTGGCTCAAGACCTATGAAATTCCAGAGGCGTCGCGTACTTCCCGGGGACGTCCATTGGTGAACCTGCTGCCGCTCGATGAAGGTGAGCGTATTACCGCGATGCTTCAGGTCGATCTGGAGGCGTTGCGTCAGCAGGCGTCCGACGAGGACGACCTGGACGATGCAGTCGAGCAGGACGAAGTCGAGGATCTGGCTGAGGGCGAGGACGCCGCCGAGGAGGTTGTGAGTGGCGCCTTCATCTTTATGGCAACCGCCAACGGTACCGTGAAGAAGACGCCGCTGGTTCAGTTCAGTCGTCCCCGCAGCAGTGGTCTGATCGCCCTGCGCCTCGAGGAAGGCGATACCCTGATCGCCGCTGCGATTACCGACGGCAGCCGCGAGGTTATGCTGTTCTCCGACGCCGGCAAGGTGATTCGCTTCAAGGAAGGGCACGTGCGCACCATGGGGCGTACCGCACGCGGTGTGCGCGGCATGCGCCTGCAGGACGGCCAGCAATTGATCTCCATGATCATCCCGGAGCCTGGCGCGCAGATACTCTCCGCATCGCTCCATGGCTACGGCAAGCGCACGCCGATCGACGAGTATCCGCAGCGCGGCCGCGGCGGCCAAGGCGTGATTGCCATGGTCAGCAACGAGCGCAATGGCAAGCTGGTCGGCGCGATTCAGGTACAGAACGGCGAGGAGATCATGCTGATCTCCGATCAGGGGACCCTGGTGCGCACCCGTGTCGACGAAGTGTCGTCGCAAGGGCGCAACACCCAAGGGGTTACGCTGATCAAGCTAGGCAAGGGTGAACACCTGGTCGGGCTTGAGCGGGTGCAGGAGCCGTCCGAAGATGAAGTGCAGGAAGACATCGAAGCGCTGCTGACCGAGGATGCGCTCGAGAAGGAGATGCCCGTGGTCAGCACTGAGCCAGGCGAAGACGAACTGCTCGGTGGCGTAGGCGACGTCTCCCCTGATGTGTTGCCGACGGACGACGAAGACTAAAGGCGGGCCGGATGGCCCTGCTGCTGGGCCTCTCCGGACATGATGTGCTATCCCAGGGGCTACGAGTGCCCGATTCGAGAGTGAACGACGTGAGCAAACGCGCTTTCAACTTCTGCGCAGGTCCGGCTGCGCTTCCAACCGCGGTCCTCGAGCGTGCTCAGGCAGAGTTGCTGGATTGGCAGGGGCTGGGACTTTCTGTGATGGAAATGAGCCATCGCAGCGATGCGTACGTGGCCATCGCCAGCAAGGCCGAGCAGGATCTGCGCGACCTGCTGACGATCCCCGACAACTACAAGGTGCTGTTTCTGCAGGGTGGCGCCAGCCAGCAATTTGCAGAAATCCCCCTCAACCTGCTCCCCGAGAGCGGAGTTGCCGACTATATCGATACGGGTATCTGGTCGCGCAAGGCGATTGACGAGGCCCGTCGCTTCGGCCAGGTCAACGTCGCCGCCAGCGCCAAGCCATACGATTATTTCTCGATTCCGGGGCAAAATGAGTGGCAGCTGAGCGAGCGCGCGGCCTACCTGCACTACGCCAGCAACGAGACGATCGGCGGCGTGCAATTCGACTGGGTGCCACAAGTCGGTGAGACGCCGTTAGTCGTGGACATGTCCTCCGACATCCTGTCGCGCTCGATCGATGTTTCCCGCTATGGCCTGATCTATGCCGGTGCTCAGAAAAACATCGGACCCAGTGGTCTGGTGGTGGTGATAGTCCGTGAAGACCTTTTGGGGCGTGCGCGCAGCAGTTGTCCGACGATGCTGGATTACAAGGTCGCCGCCGACAACGGTTCGATGTACAACACGCCAGCAACCTTTTCCTGGTATCTGGCCGGCCTGGTCTTCGAATGGCTCAAGGAGCAAGGTGGCGTCGAGGCAATGGAGGCGCGCAACCGGGCGAAGAAGGATTTGCTGTATAGCTTCATCGACTCCAGCGAGTTCTACGCCAATCCGATCGCGCCCAATGCGCGGTCCTGGATGAACGTACCCTTCCGCTTGGCGGACGAGCGGCTGGACAAGGCATTCCTCGCCGGCGCAGACGCCCGCGGCCTGCTCAACCTCAAGGGGCATCGGTCGGTCGGTGGCATGCGTGCCTCGATTTACAATGCCGTGGGGCTCGATGCCGTCGAGGCGCTGGTTGCCTACATGGGCGAGTTCGAGAAGGAGCATGGCTGATGAGTGACGCTGATCAGCTGAAAGCCCTGCGCGTGCGCATCGACAATCTGGACGAGAGAATCCTCGAGCTGATCAGCGAGCGAGCCCGCTGCGCTCAGGAAGTTGCGCGGGTAAAGACCGCTTCCCTGGGTGAGGGCGAAAAGCCGGTGTTCTATCGGCCGGAGCGTGAGGCATGGGTGCTCAAGCACATCATGGAGCTTAACAAGGGGCCGTTGGACAATGAGGAAATGGCCCGTCTGTTTCGCGAAATCATGTCCTCCTGCCTGGCCCTGGAGCAGCCGCTTCGTGTGGCCTATCTCGGTCCCGAAGGAACCTTTTCGCAGGCGGCGGCGCTCAAGCACTTCGGCCATTCGGTCATCAGCCAGCCGATGGCGGCAATCGACGAGGTCTTTCGCGAGGTCGTGGCCGGTGCGGTGAATTTCGGTGTCGTGCCGGTCGAAAACTCGACCGAAGGCGCGGTCAACCATACGCTCGACAGTTTCCTCGAGCATGACATCGTCATCTGCGGTGAAGTGGAGTTGCGTATCCACCATCACCTGCTAGTGGGCGAGAACACCAAAACCGACCGCATCACGCGTATCTACTCGCACGCCCAGTCCTTGGCGCAATGCCGCAAGTGGCTCGATTCGCATTACCCGAACGTCGAGCGTGTGGCTGTTTCCAGCAACGCCGACGCGGCGCGGCGGGTCAAGAGCGAGTGGAATTCCGCAGCGATTGCCGGGGACATGGCCGCCCAGCTGTACGATCTGACCAAGCTGGCGGAAAAGATCGAAGACCGCCCCGACAACTCCACGCGCTTCCTCATCATCGGTAGTCAGGAAGTCCCGCCGACAGGTGATGACAAGACGTCCATCATCGTCTCGATGCGCAACAAGCCTGGTGCCCTGCATGAATTGCTCGTGCCGTTCCATTCCAACGGTATCGATCTGACCCGTATCGAAACACGCCCCTCACGCAGCGGCAAATGGACCTATGTGTTCTTCATCGATTTCCTGGGGCATCACCAGGATCCGCTTATCAAGGACGTGCTCGAAAAGATCGGCCGGGAAGCGGTGGCGCTGAAGGTGCTGGGTTCGTATCCCAAGGCGGTACTTTAATTAGTGGCCGCCGGCTGCGAGCCTCAGGCTGCGGTGAGTGGCGTGCGGCTCGTGCGGGCGGCCGATAGCTCGAGGCTCGAAGTAATGTCCTGTGATTTTCTTGCCCTGGCTCAGCCGGGCGTGCAAAAGCTGTCCCCGTACGTTCCCGGCAAGCCGGTCGATGAGTTGGCCCGTGAGCTTGGCCTTGCTCCCGAAACGATCGTCAAGCTTGCTAGTAACGAGAACCCGCTGGGACCGAGCCCGCGCGTGCTAGAAGCCGTTCGCCAGGCGCTGCCGGAGCTGACGCGCTATCCGGATGGCAACGGCTTCACGCTCAAGCAGAGCCTGGCCCATCGCTACGGTGTCGCACCGGAACAGATCACCCTGGGCAACGGCTCGAACGACATCCTTGAGTTGGTGGCCCGTGCTTTTCTCGCTCCCGGGCTCAACGCGGTGTTCAGTGCACACGCCTTTGCGGTCTATCCGATCGCGACGCAGGCAGCGGGCGCCCAAGGCAAGGTGGTGCCCGCCCGCGACTGGGGGCACGATCTCGACGCCATGTTGGCGGCGATCGATGCTCAAACCCGCGTGATATTTCTTGCCAACCCGAACAACCCTACGGGTACCTGGTTCGGTGCCGAAGCGTTGGAGCGTTTTCTGGCGCAAGTTCCGGAGCAGGTGCTCGTCGTACTCGACGAGGCATATATCGAATACGCCGAGGGTAGTGAGCTTCCCGACGGCCTGGCTTATCTCGCCCAGTATCCCAATCTGCTGGTCTCGCGCACTTTCTCCAAGGCATATGGGTTGGCTGCGTTGCGCGTTGGCTATGCGATTTCGTCGCCGCGAATCGCGGACGTGCTCAACCGTGTCCGTCAGCCCTTCAACGTCAATAGTCTCGCGCTCGCGGCCGCTTGCGCGGCGCTAGAGGACGAGGACTATCTTCGCGCCAGTCGTGAGGCCAATACCGCCGGCATGCGCCAGCTCGAAGCGGGTTTTCGGGCGCTCGGCTTGAGCTGGATTCCATCACGGGGAAATTTCATCGCAGTGGACTTCGCTCGTGATGCGGCGCCGGTCAATCAGGCACTGCTGCACGAAGGCGTGATCGTGCGCCCAGTCGCCGGTTATGGAATGCCGACGTTCCTGCGCGTTTCGATCGGCACCGAAGCCGAGAATGCTCGTCTGCTGGACGCCCTTCAGCAGGTGCTGGCTCGGTGAGTGGCGCTCGCGAAGCAATGACGGCGCCGCTGGTCGGGCGTCTGGTCGTCGTTGGGCTTGGGCTTATCGGTGGCTCGTTCGCCAAGGGGCTGCGAGAAGCCAAGGCGTGCCGCGAAGTGGTGGGTTTCGACCTGAATCCCCGCTCCCGTGAGCTGGCCGTCGAGCTTGGCGTAGTCGATCGCTGCGCAGAGTCGCTCGAAGAGGCCTGCCGCGGAGCCGAAGTGGTCCAGATGGCGGTGCCGATACTGGCCATGGAGCGGCTGCTGGAGCAACTGGCCGGGCTCGACCTGGGCGATGCGATCCTGACCGACGTCGGGAGCGCGAAAGGTAGTGTCGTGCGCCGCGCTGCTGCAGCCTTTGGCAGAATGCCCGATCGCTTCGTGCCGGGGCATCCCATTGCGGGCTCCGAGCAGAGCGGCGTGACTGCTGCCGACGGATCGTTATTTCGTCGGCACAAGGTGATCCTGACGCCGTTGGCAGAGACCGATCCAGATGCCCTCGCGCTGGTGCATCGGCTTTGGGCTACCCTTGACGCGCATGTCGAGCACATGGACGTGGTTCGCCATGACGAAGTGCTCGCAGCCACCAGTCATCTGCCGCACCTGCTCGCGTTCGGACTGGTCGACTCGCTGGCCCGGCGGCACGAGAATCTGGAAATCTTTCGCTATGCGGCAGGAGGGTTTCGCGATTTCACCCGTATAGCGGGCAGTGATCCGGTCATGTGGCACGACATCTTCCTCGCCAATCGTGAAGCGGTGCTGCATACGCTCGACGACTTTCGGGCTGACCTCGATGAGTTGCGTGCTGCTATCGATCAGCAGGATGGGCGCAAGCTTCTGGGCGTTTTTACGCGTGCCCAGGCGGCCCGGGAACATTTCAGCAAAATACTGGCTCGCAGGGCCTATGTGGACGTTATGCATTCCAAAGATCTGATCTTCATTGCTCAGCCAGGTGGCCACCTCAAGGGTCGCCTGCGGGTACCGGGCGACAAGTCCATCTCTCACCGTTCGATCATGCTCGGCTCGCTTGCCGAGGGTACTACCGAGGTCGAGGGCTTTCTGGAGGGGGAGGACGCACTGGCGACTATCCAGGCGTTTCGCGATATGGGGGTCGTGATCGAAGGCCCCCAGCAGGGGAACGTGATCGTTCACGGCGTTGGCCTGCACGGCCTGAAGGCCCCGGCCGGTCCGCTCTACATGGGGAATTCGGGCACCTCGATGCGGTTGCTGTCGGGGCTGCTCGCGGCGCAGTCCTTCGATACCGAGCTCAGTGGTGACGCCTCGCTGTCCAAGCGTCCCATGAACCGCGTCGCCAAGCCGCTGCGGGAAATGGGTGCGGTGATCGAGACCGGCGCCGACGGACGCCCGCCGTTGCGCATCAAGGGTGGTCAGCGGCTGAGTGGCATGCACTACGACATGCCGATGGCCAGTGCCCAGGTCAAATCCTGCCTGCTGCTGGCAGGGCTCTATGCGCAGGGCGAGACGTCTGTGACCGAGCCGGCTCCCACGCGTGACCATACCGAGCGCATGCTGCGCGGTTTCGGTTACCCGGTGAAGGTTGACGGCAGCACCGTGACCGTCGAACCGGGTCACAAGCTGACTGGTACCCGTATCGAAGTCCCGGCTGATATCTCTTCCGCTGCGTTCTTCATGGTTGCTGCAAGTATTGCCGAGGCGTCGGATATCGTGCTCGAGCACGTGGGGATCAACCCGACCCGCACTGGCGTGATCGACATTCTCAAGCTCATGGGCGCCGATATCAGCCTCGAAAACCAGCGTGAGGTTGGCGGCGAGCCCGTGGCCGATATTCGTGTCCGCTCGGCACAGCTCAAGGGTATCGACATCCCCGAAGCGCTCGTCCCGTTGGCGATCGACGAGTTCCCGGTGCTCTTCGTCGCGGCTGCCTGCGCTCTGGGGCGCACCACGCTGCGCGGAGCAGAGGAGCTGAGAGTCAAGGAGTCCGACCGGATCCAGGTCATGGCCGATGGTCTGACGACACTGGGTATCAAGGCCGAGCCGACCCCCGATGGCATTGTCATCGAAGGCGGTCGCCTGGGTGCAGGCGAGGTGTGGGCCCACGGCGATCATCGCATTGCCATGTCGTTCAGCGTGGCGGCGTTGCGTTCGGCTGGTGTGATCCGCATTCATGACTGTGCGAACGTCGCCACTTCGTTCCCCAACTTCCTCGCCCTGGCCCAGCGTGCCGGCATGCAGGTACGGATGGAGGAGCCCTCATGAGCCAGCAGGCTCCGGTTATCACCATCGATGGGCCCAGTGGATCGGGCAAGGGCACGATCGCGGCATTACTTGCCGAGCGGCTAGGGTGGGTGTTTCTCGATTCCGGCGCGCTCTATCGCCTGCTCGCGTTGGCTGCGCAAAAGCATGGTGTATCGCTGAGTGATGGTGCCGCGCTGGCGTCGCTGGCGGTAGGTCTCGATGTGGTTTTCGAGCCTGCGGTGCCAGGTCAGGGCATGACCATCCGGCTCGAAGGCGATAACGTCACCGAGGCAATTCGAAACGAGAATGTCGGTGCTGGCGCCTCTCAGGTGGCGGCACTCGGCGAGGTGCGTCAGGCATTGCTGCAGAGGCAGCAGGCCTTCCGTCAATTGCCGGGGCTGGTCGCCGACGGGCGCGACATGGGTACCGTGGTGTTTCCCGACGCTTCCTTGAAGATTTTTCTCACGGCCAGTGCCGAGGAACGCGCCAGAAGGCGTTTCCTTCAGTTGAAGGCAAGAGGTGATGATGTTAATCTCGCGAGTCTTCTTGAGGAGATTCGGGCGCGCGATGAGCGCGATACCCAACGCGAGGTGGCGCCATTGAAGCCGGCAGCAGACGCTGTCGAACTCGATTCCACTTCGCTCTCCATCGAGCAGGTGCTGCAACGAATTCTGGACGAGGCCGCCGCGCGCAGTCTGTCCTGAGAGGGAGCGCCGAGAGGCGATCTGGCAGGTTCCGCGGTTGTGCGGAGCCTGTTTACAAGGAGGCGTGCAGGAATCCAGATCCAGTCCTGCAGGCCTTTTTTTATATGAATGAACCCACGTTGTCTGGAGCGTGGAGATAGGGCAGCCCGCTGCCCGAAAACAGCAGGAATCAACATGAGCGAAAGCTTCGCAGAACTATTTGAAGAAAGCCTGAAATCCCTCGACATGCAGCCGGGTGCCATCATCACCGGCATCGTGGTCGACATCGACGGTGACTGGGTCACCGTGCATGCCGGCCTGAAGTCCGAGGGCGTCATCCCGGTCGAGCAGTTCTACAACGAGCAGGGCGAGCTGACCATCAAGGTGGGTGACGAGGTCCACGTTGCTCTGGACGCGGTCGAAGATGGCTTTGGCGAAACCAAGCTGTCCCGTGAAAAGGCCAAGCGCGCGGAATCCTGGATTGTTCTGGAAGCGGCTTTCGCTGCTGAAGAAGTGGTCAAGGGCGTCATCAACGGCAAGGTCAAGGGCGGTTTCACCGTCGACATCAACGGTATCCGTGCATTCCTGCCGGGTTCGCTGGTCGATGTCCGTCCGGTTCGCGACACCACGCACCTGGAAGGCAAAGAGCTCGAGTTCAAAGTCATCAAGCTCGACCAGAAGCGCAACAACGTTGTCGTTTCCCGCCGCAGCGTGTTGGAAGCCGAGAACAGTGCCGAGCGTGAGGCTCTGCTGGAGTCCCTGCAGGAAGGCCAGGTCGTCAAGGGTATCGTCAAGAACCTCACCGACTACGGTGCGTTCGTCGACCTGGGCGGCGTGGATGGTCTGCTGCACATCACCGATATGGCCTGGAAGCGTATCAAGCATCCGTCCGAGATCGTCAACGTCGGCGACGAGATCGATGTCAAGGTGCTGAAGTTCGACCGCGAGCGCAACCGCGTATCGCTGGGTCTGAAGCAGCTGGGCGAAGACCCATGGGTCGCCATCAAGGCTCGTTATCCGGAAGGCACCCGCGTCATGGCTCGCGTCACCAACCTCACCGACTACGGCTGCTTCGCCGAGCTGGAAGAGGGTGTCGAGGGTCTGGTGCACGTGTCCGAAATGGACTGGACCAACAAGAACATCCACCCGTCGAAGGTCGTACAGGTCGGCGACGAAGTGGAAGTCATGGTCCTGGATATCGACGAAGAGCGTCGTCGTATCTCCCTGGGCATCAAGCAGTGCAAGTCCAACCCGTGGGAAGACTTTTCTGCCCAGTTCAACAAGGGCGACCGCATCTCCGGCACCATCAAGTCGATCACCGATTTCGGTATCTTCATCGGCCTGGAAGGCGGTATCGACGGTCTGGTTCACCTGTCGGACATCTCCTGGAACGAGGCGGGCGAAGAAGCCGTGCGTCGTTTCAAGAAGGGCGACGAGCTGGAAACCGTCATCCTTTCCGTTGACCCGGAGCGCGAGCGCATTTCCCTGGGTATCAAGCAACTGGAAGATGATCCGTTCTCCAACTATGTCAGCCTGAACGACAAGGGCAGCATCGTTCGCGGCACCGTGAAGGAAGTTGATGCCAAGGGTGCGGTGATCGACCTGGGCAACGATATCGAAGCCACCCTCAAGGCTTCCGAAATCAGCCGTGATCGCGTTGAAGACGCGCGCAACGTGCTGAAGGAAGGTGATGAGGTCGAGGCCAAGATCATCAACATCGATCGCAAGTCCCGCGTCATCAACCTGTCCATCAAGTCCAAGGATGTCGAGGACGAGAAGGACGCGATGAACCAGCTGCGCAGCAAGCAGGAAGTCGAAAGCACTGGTCCGACCACCATTGGTGATCTGATCCGCGCTCAGATGGAAAACCAGAACTAAGTTTCTGTTTTTCTCCTGAATGAAAAAGGGCGAACTTCGGTTCGCCCTTTTTTGTGCCTGAGTTTCAGCGGCGTCCAGGTCAGCGATGCTTGTGTCCGCGCACCGAGAGCGAATGGTTCACCGCCAGCCAGCTTTCCACCGCTTGCTCGCCGATTTCGGCAAAGACTTTCTCCAATAGCCTGACCTGCTCGCGGCGCAGTTGCTGTTCTAGCTTCGCGCCTTCGGCGGTGAAGCGCAGGATGCGCTTACGCTTGTCTTCCTCGGCAGGCAGGCTTTCGACCAGATGCATCTCGACCAATTGGCGCAGCGGGATATTCAGTGCCTGTTTGCTCACCCCCAGATAGCCGAGCAGTTCCTTGACGTTCAGGTTGGGGTAGCTACCGATGAAGAACAGAATCCTGTGATGGACACGCGACAGGCCCCGGCGCGCGAGAATCTCGTCTGGCTTGGCGGTGAACGCCTGGTAGCCGAGAAAGAAGGTCTCCATGATCTGTCGTTGCGTAGTGCTTTTTTTTAGGTCAGGCATATTGACGTATTTATTCGGCGAGGCGTAATTTCGGTCAAGAAGTTTGACGTATTTTTCCTGCCCCTGCATCCCGGTACCGAAATGCCTTTCTCCGAACGTATCGATCGCCTGAAAAGCTCGCTTATCCGCGAGATCCTCGCTGCAGCGCAGCGCCCGGAAGTCATGTCGTTTGCCGGTGGGTTGCCGGCAGAGCCGATGCTGCCTGCGGTCGATTGGTCGCAAATGCCGGCGAGCCTCGGGCAGTACGGCATGAGCGAAGGGGAGCCCGAGCTTCGTGAAGTCATTGCCGCCCAGGCGCGGCTGCTCGGCGTGCCCTGCGATGCCAGCCAGGTACTCATTCTCAGTGGCTCGCAGCAGGCGCTGGACCTCGCTTCGAAGCTGTTTATCGATCCCGGTACCGAGGTCCTCGTCGAGGCGCCCACCTATCTGGCTGCGCTGCAATCGTTCCAGCTGTTCGGAGCCGACTGTCTGGCCGTTGCGCAGGAGGCGGACGGCCCGTGCCTGAGCGACCTCCGTGCACGCCTGGCGCGCCACAAGCCGGCATTCGCTTATCTGATCCCGACCTTTCAGAATCCATCCGGCGTGCGTTATAGCGAAGCGAAGCGCGACGCGGTGGCTGCATTGCTCGATGAGTTCGAAGTCACTCTGCTCGAGGATGAGCCCTACCGCGAACTGGTATTCGATGAAGGCATGGCCAGCCCGATCGTCGGCAGGCTGCGCAAGGCCAGCTGGATCTACACCGGCACGGTGTCCAAGACGCTCCTGCCTGGCCTGCGAGTGGGCTACCTGATTGCGTCGCCCGACCTGTATCCCTATTTGCTGCGACTCAAGCAGTCGGCTGATCTACACACCAATCGCATCGGCCAGTGGCAAGCCCTGCAGTGGCTGGGCAGCTCCGCCTATGCGGACCATCTGGCTGCGCTCAGGTCGTTTTACCGAGAACGCCGCGATGCCATGCAGGCCGCGCTGCAGGAGCATTTCTCCGAACTGGCGAACTGGGAGGTCCCTCAGGGCGGCTTGTTCTTCTGGCTCGCGCTGAAGCAACCGCTCGACACACGCACCTTGCTTCGGCCTGCCTTGGCTGAAGACGTCGCGTTCATGCCGGGCGAGCCTTTCTTCGTCGATCCGGAACGCAACCCGGGCTACCTGCGGCTCAATTTCAGCCACGTTGCGCCAGAGCGTCTTAGCGAAGGCGTGCGGCGACTGGCAGCGGTGATTCGCGACGCGCAAGCGGCGCGGGCGGCTTAGAAGGCGGTTGGTTCAAGGCACTGGAGGGTGTCATGTACAAGGTTTACGGCGATTACCGGTCGGGCAACTGCTACAAGGTCAAGCTGATGCTGCACCTGCTGCAGCAGCCTTATGAGTGGGTGCCGGTGAATATCCTGCGCGGCGAGACTCGTTCGGAGGATTTCCTGAAGAAGAATCCCAACGGCAAGATTCCGGTGCTCGAACTCGACGATGGTTCGTGCCTATGGGAGTCCAACGCGATTCTCAATTTTCTGGCCGAGGGAAGCGAGTTCCTTCCGCGTGAGCCGCGTTTGCGCACTCAGGTGCTGCAGTGGCAGTTCTTCGAGCAGTACAGCCACGAGCCCTATATTGCGGTGGCGCGCTACATCAAGGTCTACCTTGGGCTGCCGGAGGAGCGTAAGGCTGAATACGAGGCCCGCTTGTTCGACGGCTACCACGCACTGAACGTGATGGAGCAGCAGTTGTTGCGCACACCGTTCCTGGTTGGCGATCGTTATTCGATTGCGGATGTGGCGCTGTATGCGTACACGCATGTAGCGCCCGAGGGCGGCTTCGACCTGACCGATTATCCGGCCATCCGTGGATGGCTGGCACGGGTTGCCAGCCATCCACGTCACGTGGGTATGTTCGACTGAAAAAACGGCTCCGGTAGCCGCTCGGACGATCAGGCACCGAGCGGGTGCCGGCTCGGTTTACTTGACCAGGCCGAGGAACTCGCTGCGAGTCGCCGCGTTGTCACGGAACTGGCCGAGCATGACCGAGGTAACCATCGAGGAGTTCTGTTTCTCCACGCCGCGCATCATCATGCACATGTGCTGGGCCTCGATGACCACTGCAACGCCCGCGGCACCGGTGACCTGTTGAACCGCCTCGGCGATCTCGCGGGTAAGGTTTTCCTGGATCTGCAGGCGGCGCGCGTACATGTCGACGATCCGCGCAACTTTCGACAGCCCCAACACCTTGCCGGCAGGCAGGTAGGCGACGTGCGCCTTGCCGATGAACGGCAGCATGTGATGCTCGCAGAGCGAATAAAGCTCGATGTTCTTGACCAGCACCATTTCGCTGTTGTCGGAGCTGAACAGCGCGCCGTTGGTAACTTCTTCCAGCGTCTGCTGATAGCCCTTGCACAGGTACTGCATGGCTTTGGCGGCGCGTTTGGGCGTGTCGAGCAGGCCCTCGCGAGAGACGTCCTCACCGAGCTGAGTGAGGATCTGGGTGTAATTGTGTTCCAGTGACATCGAACGACCTGTGGGTGTCTTGGCAGAGCGAACGCGAAGGGTAGGCGGCAGCCGGTTCGCTGGCAAGCGTCATGACGGCAATGGCGCGACGAGTTGCCGCGCCAGCTTCATTCGTCGCGGCCTTCGAGCATCGTCCGCTTGAGCATGACGTAGAGGGCGCCTGTCCCACCATGGCGTGGCAGGCAGGACGCGAACCCCAGTACCTGCGGATGCTGACGCAGCCAGGTGTTGACGTGGCTTTTGATCAGAGGCCGCTTGCCATCCAGCCGGGCAGCCTTGCCGTGCGTTACCCGCACACAGCGGATTTCATAGCGAGTTGCTTCAGCGATGAAATCCCAAAGCTGCTGGCGCGCCTTTTCCACCGTCAGGCCATGAAGATCCAGGCTGCCTTCAAAAGCTATCTGGCCCGCCTTGAGCTTGCGCATCTGGCCGTCCTGGACACCGTCTCGGGCCCAGTACAGCTCGTCTTCCGCGCCCACATCAATGACGAACTGGTCCGAAAGGCCGTCGACGCGGATCGCCTCGGTACTCATGCTCGCGTTGGCGCGACGCTCGGCGATCTGCTGCCTGTTGTTACGCGGTTTGCCTGTTTCGGCCCGGTCGTGCGTGATCGGCTTCACGCCGCGTACTGCAGCCTGGAACAGGGAAAAGTCGTCATCTTGATCGTTCTGCATGGGCCTCTCCGCATCGGCGCGCCAGTTTAACGCAAGTGCTGGGCAGCATGCCCCGGCGGCTATTGCCGCTTCTTCAGCAGCCCTGGCGAGAGACAGAGCTCCCCGGAACGCTTCCCGCTTCGGCGAATGCGACGCCAGAGCAGCAGGCCGACCAGGAGCAGGGCAAGGCCGATAGCCGTCAGCGGCCCACCTGCATCGGCAGCGAGTTCGGCCGATGCCTGCCCTGCGAGGGCGGCAAGTCCCGTTGCGGTCAACAGTAGGCCGGCACAGCACAGCGTCAAGGCCAGCAGGCCGGCCAGACGCACCCAGACGCTGCGGCGGCGTGGTCGTAGGCGGCGCGCATCGAAGCTGTCAGGCACTCTCATCGAATCTACCTCTCCGGGTCGGCGGCCGGCCTCAACCGCGGTTGCGCCCGGGTGGTAACGAAAGGGGCTGGCCGTGTCAGCGGGTCAGCGCCTCGGTATTGGGTACGCAGACGGCGAAGTTGTCCGCCAGAATGGTCATTTCCATCCGATGGACCTGATCGGCATCGACAGTGCCTTCACCCATGGGCAGGTCTCGGGTTGCACAAGCGCTGTCGACCAGCGTGCAGCGGTAGCCATAGTCCTTTGCCGCACGCACGGTGGTGCTGATGCTCGAGTGGGTCATGAAACCGCAGACGATCAGGTCCAGACGACCGTGTTGCTGCAGCAGTTCATGCAGGTCGGTGCCGGCGAAGGCGTTGGGCAGCCGCTTGGCGACTATGGTCTCGCCGGCTAGCGGGGCTGCCTCGGGCATGATCTGGCCGCGAAAACCCTGCGGATCGAACAGGCCGCCGGAAATGCCGAGATGATGGACGTGCACCACGGGCGCTCCGGCTTCCCGGGCCGCGGCGAGCAGGCGGGTGATCTCGGGCAGCGCCGTGCCCAGCGCGGGCAACGCCAGCACGCCGCTGCGGTATTCCTCTTGTACGTCGATGACCAGCAAGGTGGCGTTGGCCAGCGTCGCAGGTGCATAGCTGCGGCCACTCAGTTGAAGCATGGTCTGTGGCTTGGTCATTCTCGACTCCTTGTTCCATGAGGGGGCTGATTGTGGCGTGCCGGGGCGAGGTTGTGAACCGCCGGTACGCCGAAGTCCGCCGCGCGCAGCGTACAGCCCGGCGACCCCGGGCGCTCCCGTCGATCGGTGCATTTACAGACCCGCTATCTGTTGTTCTAGCAGGCTTGCCCGGCGCTCGCTGGCCTTCGCCGCCGCTGCTAAACTGCCCGGCTTTTTCCAGGAGGCGCTGTCATGATCGTTTCGCCCTCGCGTCTGCAAACGCTGCGTGACTACATCCGTTGGGCGGTCAGCCGCTTTCACGAGCATGGGGTCTATTTCGGGCATGGCACGGACAACGCCTGGGATGAGGCGCGCCTGCTGGTCCTCGGCGGGTTGCACCTGCCATGGGCGATGGCCGATGCCTACCTCGACTGCCGGCTCGAAGAAGCCGAGTGTCTTCACCTGAACGAGCTGTTGCGCCGACGTATCGAAGAACGTGTGCCGGCGGCCTATCTGCTGGGGGAGGCCTGGTTCTGTGGCTTGCCGTTTATCGTCGATGAGCGCGTGCTGGTGCCGCGCTCACCGATCGCCGAATACATCGAGCGCCAGTTCGCCCCATGGTTGCCCAAGACGCCGGCGCGCATCCTCGATCTGTGCACCGGCTCGGGCTGCATTGGCATCGCCTGTGCCTATGAGTTTCCAGATGCCGAGGTGGTGCTCGCCGATCTGTCGTACGACGCACTCGAAGTGGCCAACCTGAACATCGAGCAGCACGAGCTGGAAGGGCGGGTGTACACGGTGCAGAGCGATGGCTTCGATGGGCTGCCGGGCCAGCGTTTCGATCTGATCGTGTCCAACCCGCCGTATGTCGACCTCGAGGACTTCGCCTCCATGCCCGATGAGTACCAGCACGAGCCCGAGCTTGGCCTGGCCTGCGGTGACGATGGCCTCGACCTGGTCCGGCGTATGCTCGCCGAGGCCGCCGACCATCTCACCGATGATGGCCTGCTGGTGGTCGAGGTCGGCAATAGCCAGGTCCACGTCGAGGCGCTGTACCCGGAGGTCGATTTCACCTGGCTGGAATTCCAGCGTGGCGGTCATGGCGTGTTCCTGCTGGCGGCGCAGCAGTGCCGTGAACACCAGGCGCTGTTTCGCCAGCGGCTCGTTCCGACCGGGCGTTAACGCGTCGCCATCCAGATCAGCAGGCCGGCCTGGAACAGCGCAAAGGCAATCAGGCAGACGATGGTGAAGCGCAGCGTGCCGTCCTCACGGCGGAGCCGGCTGATGCGTTCCTGGAGCTGGCCGAGCTGATTCTGCTGGTCCAGCAGGTTGCGGTCGGCCTGCTCCAGCATCGCGGCGGCATCGCTGAGTCCGATGACCTGCACCTTGTCCTCGTTCCAGTCTGGCCGCAGCGCGCTGACGCGTGGCGCGCTGTAGCTCGGCCGTGCGCCGCCGGTGGTCGGGTAGTCGACGTCGAAGCCCTGGGTTCGCAGGCAATGGTCGCGGCGCATGCGCTGTTCGTCGCTAAGCGCCTCCGCCGGCAGTGTGCCGCCCTCGACCAGGTAGTGTCCCCAGCGCTTCTGCGCCCAGTGAATCGCGCGAGCCAGCAGGAAGCGCCCCAGCCCGCGGTTCGCCGGCTCGATTTGCAGGCCGCTGTCGGGGCCGAAGCGGATCTCCTTGCTGCGATGATCGGCCCAGACTTCGAGCATGTTCAGCTTGCGAGCACGCAACTGTCCCGGCACCTGAATGAACAGGCGTAGCAGGCTCTGTTGCTGGCTGTGGCGTTCGACCTGGCCGAGCTCGACGAAGCGCAATGGACGCGGCCCCAGATCACGCTCGGTCGGCAGCGGAGCCAGGCGCAGCAACTCGAAGCGCTCGGCGGGCAGCTCGCTCCACGGGTGCTTGGGCGGATTGGCGTTTTCGGCGTCGGTGGTCGGTGATGGCTCGGTCATGCTGGCTCGGTCCGCAAGGCTGCTGCGCCGTCTTATCGGCAGCAGGGCCGCTATCTGGAGGATGGCAGCAGGCCAGTATCGAGCAGAAAGGTCTCGATGCGAATGAGCAGTTCATGGGCCAGCGGTAGTTGTGGCTCGTTGTACGACGCCAGCGGGGCAGGGCTGTCTGGCGCGACGATCCGCAGTACATGGTTCATGCCGGCAATCACGGCGAGCTCTGCCTCGGGCCTGGCGGCGTGCAAGGCGCTGGCGTCGGCCAGGCTGACCTGGGCATCGCGGCTGCCCTGGATGATCAGCGTCGGGCAGCGGGTTGCGGCCATAGCCGTGGCGGGGTCATGACGAAAAAGCGATATCAGGTACGGCTGGACGCTCGAGCGAAACAGCACCTTTAGCGGCTCGGGAACCTGCTCGTTGGTTCGTCCGGCCTTGAGTTCGTCGATCAGGTAGCTGCTGTTGGCGAGCAGGTCCGGGCCCAGCTTGCCTTGCAGCTGCTGCCGCAGCAATTCGTCGATCGGTCGGCCGCTGCCGGCAATGCTGATCAGCGCTGCCGGGTCGACCTGTGCGGCTGCCAGGCTGGCCACCAGTGCCCCTTCGCTGTGGCCGATGAAAAACTGCGGACCGAGGCGTTGGTCGGCTTGTAGCCGGTGGCTCCAGGCAATGAGGTCATCAACGTAGCCCTCGACGCTCAGCGTTCCCTCGTCGCGCCCTGCATCGAGGCTGGCGGCGACGCCGCGCTTGTCATAGCGCAGGCTGGCGACACCCATCTTCGCCAGCGCGGCGGCCAGCTTGCGCAGACTGTCATTGCGCGCAAGAGGATTGTTGCCGTTGCGGTCGGTAGGCCCCGAACCGGCGACCAGCAGGGCGACCGGCATGGGCGAACGGCCGTCGCCGGGTAGCACGAGCGTGCCGAACAGCCGGCCGCTCGGTGTGTCGAGCGTGACGGGCTCGGTCAGGACGCTGCGCGCCTGGCTGGCAAGCGGCAGGACCAACATACAGATCAGTACCAGTAGGCGCATGGCGGCTTTCGGGAAATGGGGCTAGTCGGACGCCGATTGAGGGTTTTCGTTCCGCCATGGTGCGGTTGCCGGGCGATTAAAGACAGCCGTGCTCAGGTATACTTCCGGCCCTTTGTCTTGGTCGATCGCGGAGCCCCTGCATGTCCGGCAACACATACGGCAAGCTGTTCACCGTCACCACTGCTGGTGAAAGTCACGGCCCGGCGCTGGTCGCCATCGTCGACGGCTGCCCGCCGGGTTTGGAGCTGTCCCTGCAGGACCTGCAGCGAGACCTGGACCGGCGCAAGCCCGGCACCAGCCGCCACACCACCCAGCGCCAGGAGGCCGACGAGGTCGAGATCCTCTCTGGCGTATTCGAAGGCAGGACGACTGGCTGCCCGATCGGCCTGTTGATCCGCAACACCGACCAGAAGTCCAAGGACTACTCGGCGATCAAGGACCTGTTCCGCCCGGCGCATGCCGACTACACCTACCATCACAAATATGGTGTCCGCGATTACCGTGGTGGCGGCCGCAGCTCGGCGCGTGAAACCGCCATGCGCGTGGCGGCTGGAGCGATTGCCAAGAAGTACCTGGCAAGCCTCGGCATTCAGGTGCGTGGCTACATGAGCCAGCTCGGCCCGATCGAGATCCCCTTCAAGACCTGGGACAGCGTCGAGCAAAACGCCTTTTTCTGCCCCGATCCGGACAAGGTGCCGGAGCTTGAGGCTTACATGGACCAGCTGCGCCGTGACCAGGATTCGGTGGGCGCGAAGATCACCGTGGTCGCCGACGGCGTGATGCCGGGCCTCGGCGAGCCCATCTTCGATCGGCTGGATGCCGAGCTGGCCCATGCGCTGATGAGCATCAACGCAGTCAAGGGCGTCGAGATCGGTGCCGGCTTCGCGTGCGTAGCCCAGCGCGGCACTGAGCACCGCGATGAGCTGACTCCCGAGGGGTTCCTGTCCAACCATGCGGGCGGCATTCTCGGCGGTATCTCCAGTGGCCAGCCGATCATTGCCCATCTGGCGCTCAAGCCGACCTCCAGCATCACCACGCCCGGCCGCTCGATCGATGTGCACGGCAACCCTGTCGAAGTCATCACCAAGGGGCGGCATGACCCCTGTGTCGGTATTCGTGCGACGCCGATCGCCGAAGCGATGATGGCCATCGTGCTGATGGACCACCTGCTGCGCCAGCGCGCGCAGAATGCCGAAGTGGCGGTGTCCACGCCGGTGCTCGGGCAGCGATGAGGCGAGCGGCGTGGCGAGGGGGTGCATGCGCCACCTCGGCCGGCGCCGGCCACGCGCGCTCCGGTGCCGCTCGGCCATGACGGTTCCGCTCCCATACTGGCGTTTGTCGGGCTTCTATTTCTTCTACTTCGCACTGCTCGGAGCGACGGCGCCGTTTCTCGCGCTCTATTTCGATCACCTGGGCTTCGACGCCGAACGTATCGGCGAGCTGATCGCGATACCGATGCTGATGCGCTGCGTGGCGCCCAACCTCTGGGGTTGGCTCGGCGACCGAAGCGGGCGCCGACTGGAGATCGTCCGCCTCGGGGCGCTCTGTACGCTGGCGTCCTTCGGCCTGATCTTTCTCGACAAGAGTTTTGCCTGGCTGGCACTGGTCATGGCCCTGCATGCCTTCTTCTGGCATGCCGTGCTGCCGCAGTTCGAGGTGATCACCCTGGCCCACCTGCACGGCCAGACAGCGCGCTACAGCCAGGTGCGCCTGTGGGGCAGCATCGGCTTCATCGTCGCCGTGGTTGGGCTGGGCCAGGCCTTCGAGCGCTTCAGCCTGGACTACTACCCGCACTTGGTCATGCTGGTGATGATCGGCATCGTCGCCGGCAGCGCCTGGGTGCCTAACGCCCGCCCGCATGGGCATGACGCCAGAACCGACACGGGTGGCTTCCTGCGCCAGCTGCTACGGCCGCAGGTGCTGGCGTTCTACCTCGCGGTAGGGCTGATGCAGTTGTCGCACGGCCCGTATTACACCTTCCTCAG
The DNA here is from genome assembly GCF_057738225.1 of Stutzerimonas sp. CXK-1. NCBI lineage: Bacteria > Pseudomonadati > Pseudomonadota > Gammaproteobacteria > Pseudomonadales > Pseudomonadaceae > Stutzerimonas > Stutzerimonas sp. CXK-1. The sequence continues at coordinate 1,636,158 of NZ_CM173217.1, forward strand.
CATCCATCTGGAAACCCTGGGCTACGCGCGTGGCACCATCGGCCTGCTCTGGGCGCTTGGCGTGGTAGCGGAAATCCTGCTGTTCCTGGCAATGGCGCGTCTGCTCGAACGCTTCAGCCTGCGCCGGATTCTGCTCGCCAGCTTCCTGCTCGCGGCGTTGCGCTGGCTGCTGCTGGGGACCCTGGCCGAGCATATCGGCGTGCTGCTCATCGCCCAGCTGATGCACGCGGCGACTTTCGGCAGCTTCCATGCGGCCGCGATCCACTTCGTCCAGCGCAGCTTTGGCCAGAACCAGCAGGGCCAGGGACAGGCGCTGTACGCTTCGCTGGCCGGTGTCGGCGGTGCGCTGGGTGCGCTCTACGCCGGCTATAGCTGGAACAGCCTGGGGGCGACCTGGACATTTCTGCTGGCCAGCCTGGCTGCACTGATAGCGGCCGCTATCATTGCCCTTCGTTTGCAGGAGGAGCAGGCATGACCGCGACACGCGACCAGCTGACCCGGGCAATCATCGAGGCCGGCCGCTCTATTCATGCGCGCGGCTGGTCGCCGGCCACCAGCGGCAACTATTCGGCGCGCCTGACCAGCGCCGAGGTATTGCTGACCGTTTCGGGCTCGCACAAGGGCCAGCTCGGCGCGGATGATCTGGTGGCTGTGGACATGCAGGGTGCCAGCCTGGAACCGGGCAAGCAGCCATCGACCGACACCTCGCTACACACCCAGCTATACCGCTGGAAACCCGAGATTGGCGCGGTGCTGCACACCCACTCGGTCAGCGCCACCGTGCTGTCGCGGATCGCCACTGGCGACTCGCTGCTCTTCGCCGACGACGAACTGCTGAAGGCCTTCGCCGGGGTGACCACGCACGCATGCCAGGTACGGGTGCCGGTCCTTGAAAATGACCCGTCGATCACCGGTCTGGCCGCAGCCGTACAGCCATGGCTGCAGGCGCATCCCGACTGCGCCGGCTACCTCGTTCGCGGCCACGGCCTGTACACCTGGGGCGCCACGCTGAGTGATGCCCTGCGGCAGGTTGAGGCCTTTGAATTCCTGTTCGAGTGCGAGCTGAGGATGCGCGCACTGCAGCAGCACTGATTCCTGCGCAAGGCGCAATCAATTCGGGAGAACAAACATGAGTGTGCTCAGCGTTTATCACCAGGACCGTCCGGAGCAGCCGCTGAAGGTTCTGACCTATCTCGAGGACATCGCCAGCACGCTGGCTGATGTCGGCGTGCAGCTGGAGCGCTGGGAAGCCGGCGCTCCGATCGTCGCTGGCGCCAGTCAGGATGAGGTGCTCGCCGCCTATCGTCCGCAGATCGACAAGCTGATGAGCGAGCGCGGCTATGTCACCGTCGACGTCATCAGCATGACCCGCGACCATCCGCAGAAGGCCGAGCTGCGCGCAAAGTTTCTCGAGGAGCATCGCCACGCCGAGGATGAGGTGCGCTTTTTCGTGGCCGGGCGCGGCTTGTTCACGCTGCACATCGAGGACATGGTCTATGCAGTGCTCTGCGAGAAGAACGATCTGATTTCGGTGCCGGCCGGCACTCGCCACTGGTTCGACATGGGCGAGGAGCCGCATTTCGTTGCGATCCGCCTGTTCAATAATCCCGACGGTTGGGTCGCCGAGTTCACCGGCGATGACATCGCCAGCCGCTTCCCGCGTCTGGAGGACTGAGGTGGCTGCCCGTGCACGTCACGGTCCGCAGTTTCTCGATGATCGATTCCGGCGCCTTGGCTGGTAACTGAACCCTGCAGGTGCGCTGGCATCCTAATTACGAACCTTCTTGAAGGGGAGTAACCCTATGGATGCCTTTGGTGGAATTCTCGGTCTGATCATCCTGCTGCTGGATATCTGGGCCATCGTCAGTATCGTTCGCAGTGACGCCACGGGCGGCAAGAAAGTGCTCTGGGTGCTGCTGATTCTCATCCTGCCGGTGCTTGGCCTGATTCTCTGGGGCATCATGGGGCCGCGTGGCAATCGGCCCGACGCCCGCAGCGAAATTCGCCGTTGATGCTCGACTCGCTCAGTTTGCCGCTGGCGATTCTGGTCGCCGTGCTGGATCTGGTCGCTCTCGTCCAGATCTGGCGCAGCCGGATCGAGTTCGGCCGCAGGGTCATCTGGAGCCTGGTGATACTTCTGCTTCCGGTCGTCGGGCTGGTCATGTGGGCCATCGCCGCCGGTCCCTGGGGCAAAGCGAGGCTCTAGCGCTTCGGCGCGAACGCCTGTGCCGCATAGGCCTGCCAGATATGTATGGCCGCGTAGGCGCGCCAGGGGCGCCAGGCTTCGGCGCGCGCCGCCAGTTCGCTTGCGGTGATAGGGCCGCCCCACAGTGGCGCTTTCAACAGGCCAAGGTCCGCGCTGGGAAAGGCATCCGGCGCGCCAAAGCCGCGTAGCGCAATGTATTCGGCGGTCCACGGGCCGATACCTGGCAGTTCGCAAAGTTGCCGCACCAATTCTTCGCTACCCGCTGCGATATCCAGTTGCAGCCGCCCGTCGGCGACCGCGCACGCCAGGTGCTGCAGCGCGGCCAGTCGTTTGGCCGGCATGCCGATGTTGTCCAGCGTCGCTTCGGCGATGGCCTGCGCACTGGGAAACAGACGCTCCACGCCGTGCGGGGCGTCGACCAGCGGCTCGCCCAGGCGGTCGACCAGACGCCGGGTGATGGTGACTGCCGCCTTGACCGAAACCTGTTGGCCGACGATCGCCCGCACGGCCTGTTCGAACGGATCGTAGGCCGCTGGAACGCGCAGGCCCGGGTTGGCCAGCACTCCGGGCGCCAGTTTCGCGTCCTGGCAGAGGTGCGCGGCGATCGCCACGGGGTCGGCATCGAGATCGAACATACGTCGGACGCGCGCCGCAATCGCGCTTTGCACCGGTTGCAGCGCGTCGCTGAGCGTTAGCGCCAGCGCCGGTCGGTCGGCCAGCGGTGCCACGCTCAGCCAGCCGCGTAGCTGGCCAACGTGAACGCTTCGGCTGTAGCTGTTTGCACTCAGTGCTTCCACGCCCGGCAGCAGGCGCATGGCAAAGTGCTGATAAAACTGGGACCAGTTCCAGGGTTCCAGGTAGGGCAGGTACAGCGTTTGGCTCATGGTTAAGTTCCGCGTTCAGGGCCGTTGCCGGTTGTGCGTCGCAAGCCGGCTTTCTGGCATTCTACGACCAAGGTATAACAACGGCCGTTCTGCCAGGTGGCACCAGCGAGGCGCCGCGGCCGGCCAGCCATAAGGGGACCACCCATGACCGATTTTCAGGAAACGCTATACGACGGCTACGGCCAGCGCTTTCGCATCGACCGGGTGCTCCACGAAGTACGCACCGAACATCAGCACCTGATCATCTTCGAGAACGCCCGCATGGGGCGGGTGATGGCCCTCGATGGGGTCGTCCAGACCGCCGAGGCCGACGAATTCATCTATCACGAGATGCTCACTCACGTGCCGATCCTCGCGCATGGCCTGGCCCGGCGCGTGTTGATCGTTGGCGGCGGCGATGGCGGCATCTTGCGCGAGGTCTGCAAGCATCGCAGCGTCGAGCAGATCACCATGGTCGAGATCGATGAAACCGTAGTGCAACTTTGCAAGGCGCTGCTGCCCAACCATTCCAGCGGTACCTTCGAGGATCCTCGGCTGAGCCTGGTCATCGAAGACGGCATGCGCTTTGTCGCCGACTGCGAAGAAAAATTCGATGTGATCATTTCCGACTCCACTGATCCCGTGGGGCCAGGCGAAGTGCTGTTTTCCGAGAACTTCTATCAGGCTTGCCGCCGCTGTCTGAACGAAGGCGGCATTCTGGTGGCGCAGAACGGCATGCCGTTCCTGCAGCTTGGCGAGGTGCAGGCCAGCGCCAGGCGGATGCACGGTCTGTTTGCCGACTGGCATTTCTACCAGGCTGCCGTGCCGACCTATATCGGTGGCGCGATGACCTTTGCCTGGGGTGCATGCGATCCGGCCAGCCGCAAGGTGCCCCTCGACACCCTGACCCAGCGTCTGGCTGGCAGCGGAATCGTCACGCGCTATTACAACGCGCATGTCCATTGCGGTGCCTTTGGCCTGCCGCAATACGTGCTGCAGGCCATCGGCAAACCGAGCAACGACTGACCCTGCTTGCGCGCCCGTCGTACCCGGCGGGTCATTGCTTCGCTATTCTCTGGTTACCAGCCGGTAACCGCGCCGATGGCTCTGTTCATCGGGTCGGGGAAACCTCGCGCGCTGGCGTGGTCCGTTGTAGCAAGCGTCTCATCCATCGCTAGAGGAGGTAGAACCATGAGCGCCACCTTCCACGAGGATGTCAGCAGCGCCGTCCTGCGTCAGATGAAAGAGGGCGGTTTCGACTTTTCACGGGTCCATCCGATCGAGTTCTATGCGGTATTCGCCGACCGCGACAAGGCCAGCAAGGTGGCCGGCAAGTTCCGTGGCGAAAGTGTCAACGCGCAGGTACTGCCGCGGGACGACGGTGCCTGGAATCTGCAGGTCAGCAAGGTGATGTACGCCACGTTCGAAGGCATCGACGATTTCGAACAGAGCCTGGAGAGCCTCGTCGAACCTCTGGGGGGCGAGCTGGATGGCTGGGGCGTCACTCAGGAACTCAGCCGTCCGGGTTGTTGACCGTCATTGTCGTTGCAGCCCGTTGCGTAGCGCCATGTCCCAGGGGGGCTGAGGGCCGAAACGGGCCTTGAGAAACTCCAGCAGCAATCGGCAGCGCGAGTCGGCCTCGCGCGTCAGGCGCAGCGCGTAGATGCCGCTGGGCTCTGGCGTGGGCAGGCCGTCGTCGCAGAACAGCGGTGTCAGTTCGCCACGCAAGAGATGATCACTGATCAGCCAGGTAGGCAGGTGGGCAATGCCCAGCCCGGCGAGCACACCGCTGAGCAAGGCCTCGGCATTGTTGGCGCGCATGCGAAGGCGAGCGGGGCGGCAAAGCACTGGCTTGCCGCTTTCGCTGAAACGCCAGGCGTAGGGCGGCGCGAGTACATCCCAATCCAGACCGTCATGCCCGGCCAGTTCGCTGGGGCGCAGGGGCGTGCCGTGGCGCTCCAGGTACGCCGGGCTGGCGCAGGCGATGCGAACCATCGGCGCCAGAGGGGTCGCCACCAGGCGCGTATCGGCGAGTGGGCCGATGCGTAGCACCAGGTCGACTTCTCCCAGATGCTCGCCATGCAGGTCGACGAAGCTGTCGATCAGGCGCAGCTGCACATCGACGTTCGGGTAGGCGACAAGAAAGTCGGCGAGCACGGGCGCCAGGTGCCGACGTCCGAAAGGGGTGGGGGCATCGATGCGGATCAGCCCTTGAGGAGCGCCGTCACGCGCGGCGACTTCGGCTCGCGCCAGCTGCAGCTCCTGGACGATCCGCCGGGCGCGCTCGGCGAACGCCAGCGCCGCGGAGGTCGGTCGCACTGCATGCGTGCTGCGGTTGAACAGCTGGCAGCCGAGGCTGCGCTCCAAGGCATCGATGCGCCGGGCGATGGCGGACGGTGTCAGTGCTTGCTGGCGTGCAACGGTGGAAAAGGAGCCGCTCTCCAGTACATCGAGAAACAGGCGAAGCGGTGCGGAAAGATCATCAGCGGCCATGACGTGTCGCTTTTGCGGAATAGGCCAAGCCATTGTGCGTGGCTGTGCGTTTTCCCGCCAGCGCGGCGCTTCTACCATGGGCGCCTTTGCCGAGGGAGCGTCGCGGAAAATGCTAGACCTGTTGCTGAATCTCGCGCTGGGCCTTGCGCTGGGGACGCTGGGTGGCCTGTTTGGCATCGGCGGTGGGCTCATCGCCATTCCGGTGCTGGGTGTGTTGTTCGGGCTGGACCAGCAGCTTGCCCAGGGCACCGCGCTGGTAATGGTCGTGCCCAACGTACTCCTGGCAATCTGGCGCTATCACCAGCGCAACCGAATCGACTGGCGCCATGCCGTTGCCTTGGGCGTACCGAGTTTCTGTTTCGCGATTCTCGGTTCGGCGATTGCCGTTTCGCTCGATGCCCAGCGTATGCGTCTGGCGTTCGTCGGCTTTCTGCTGGCGTTGGCAGCACACACGCTGTGGCGTGCCTATAGCCAGCGTGCCCCAGGTGGCACGACGCTGCGTCATCCGTGGCCGTGGCTGGGTGTGCTCGGTGCGGGGGCCGGCGCGCTGGGTGGATTGTTCGGCGTTGGCGGCGCAGTGCTGGCCACGCCCGTGCTGACCGGCGTGTTCGGCACGACGCAGGTCATTGCCCAGGGGCTTTCGCTGTCGCTGGCAGCGCCCAGTACCGGCGTGACGCTGGCGACCTACGCACTGCACGGCCAGGTGGACTGGGCACTTGGCCTGCCGCTGGCCGCCGGCGGGCTGCTGAGCATCAGCCTCGGGGTTCGCCTGGCCCATGCACTGCCCGAGCGGCTGCTGCGCGTGGCCTTCAGCGCATTTCTGGTGCTCAGTGCGGTCATGCTGGCACTTGAGGTGTAGCGTTCCGTTCGCCAAGGCGCAGGCGGCGTATCTCGCGGCGTGCACTGCGCGCCAGGCGGATGCTGAGCAACATCGCCGCGCAGCTCAGCCCGGCGATCAGCCCCTGCCAGAGCCCGCTGGGGCCTGAGGCCGGGCCCAGGATATCGGTCAGGCCCAGCAGGTAGCCCAGCGGCAAGCCGATGCCCCAGTAGGCGAAAAGCGTGAACACCATCGTCATGCGCGTGTCCTGGTACCCGCGCAGGGCGCCGGCGGCGGTGACCTGCACCACGTCGGAGAACTGGAACAGCGCGGCATAGAAGAACAGCCCCGCGGCGACTGCGATCACGGCGGGGTCGGCGGTATAGATGCGCGCGATGGGTTCGGCGAACAGCAACATGGAAGCCGCCGAGAAGCATGCATAGACCAGCGCCGAGGCGATGCCGGTGCCGGCGGCGAAGCGCGCTTCCCGCGGTTCCCTTCGGCCCAGTGCCTGACCGACGCGCACCGTCACAGCCATGCCCAGCGACAGTGGAATCATGAAGATCAGCGAGGTGAAATTCAGGGCGATCTGGTGCCCGGCGACTACGGTTGCGCCAAGAGCGCCGATCAGTAGTGCGATCACCGAGAAAATGCTGGCCTCGGCGAACACGGCGACGCCGATCGGAACGCCGACCGACAGCAGCTGCCGGAGCTCCGGCCAGTGCGGGCGATCGAAACGGGCAAACAGCTGGCTGGGCCGGTAGCAGGCGGCACGACGTACCCAGAACAGCATCGCGGCGAACATGAACAGCATGACCAGCGCCGTGGCCACGCCGCAGCCGACGCCGCCCAGCGCGGGCACGCCGAACTTGCCATAGATGAAGATGTAGTTCAGCGGGATGTTCAGCAACAGCCCGAGAAGGCCGATCACCATGCTCGGCCGCGTGTGGCCGAGCCCGTCGCTGTAGCAGCGCAGCACCTGATACAGGCCGACGGCAGGAAAGCCGCAGGCGACCGCCTTCAGATAGGTCATGCTGGGCGCGATAAGCGTGCTCTGGACATTCATCAGCCGCAGCACCGGTTCGGCATTCCACATCAGGACTGCGCACAGCGTGCCCAGCCCGGCGCCCATCCAGAGTGCCTGGCGCACCAGCGGGCCGATGTCCTGATGATTGCCGGCGCCGAAACGCTGCGCCACCTTCGGTGTGGTCGCCAGGACGATGCCGGTCAGTAGCAGATAGATCGGTACCCAGATGGAATTGCCCAGTGCGACGGCCGCCAGATCGGCGGGACCGACCCGGCCGGCCATCACCGTGTCGACGAAACCCATGGCAGTGTGCGCCAGTTGCGCGATCATCATCGGCAGCGCCAGGGCAAACAGGCTGCGCAACTCCTGGCGGATACGCCGGAGCTTTTGCTCGACAGGCATTTCTTGCGTTCCGGTTGTATACAAAGCGCAGTAGTCTATGCCGCCACGTGATTTGCCGAAAGGCACGCCTGCCGGCGATTCATAACGCGACGACAAAGGAGCAGCCCATGCGCATCCTCGCTGACGAAAACATTCCGCTGGTCGACGAGTTTTTTGCCGAGCATGGCGAGATCCGCCGCATGGCTGGTCGTTCGATCAATCGTGCAGCCCTCGAGGGCGTCGAGGTGTTGCTGGTGCGCTCGGTCACGCGCGTCGATCGCGGGCTGCTGGAGGGCAGTGCGGTGCGATTTGTCGGCACCTGTACCATCGGTACCGATCACCTGGATCTCGATTATCTGGACGCGGCCGGAATCGCCTGGGCCAGTGCGCCCGGTTGCAATGCGCGCGGGGTGGTCGATTACGTGCTCGGCAGTCTGCTGGCGCTGGCGGAAACGACCGGCGCCGAGCTGAACGCGCGTCGTTATGGAGTCGTCGGGGCGGGCGAGGTCGGCGGCCGTCTGGTCAAAGTACTGCGCGCGCTGGGATGGGACGTGCTGGTATGCGACCCGCCGCGCCAGGCGCGCGAGGCAGGTGGCTTCGTCGACCTGGAGGAAATCCTCGCCAACTGCGACGTGATCAGCGTGCATACCCCGCTCACCCAACAGGGCGAGCACGCGACCTTCCATCTGCTGGACCAGGCGCGTCTGGCCCGGCTGCGGCCTGGTACCTGGCTGATCAATGCCAGCCGCGGTGCGGTGGTGGACAATCGCGCCTTGTACCAGACCTTGCAGCGTCGAGGCGACCTGCAGGCCGTACTTGATGTCTGGGAGCACGAACCCCAGGTGGACGTGGCGCTGGCGCAGCTCTGTCGCATCGCCACCCCGCACATCGCCGGTTACAGCCTCGATGGCAAACTGCGGGGCACGGCGCAGGTTTATCAGGCGTTCTGCCAGGCGCGCGGCCTGGCGCCGGTTCGTCGATTGCAGTCGCTCATGCCCGAGATGCCGTTGCGCGAAATCGTCTATGCCGCTTCGGCCGATCCGCAGGAGGCGCTGGCCGGCCTTTGCCGGCTGGTCTACGACCCGCGGCGCGATGACGCCGACTTCCGCCGCAGCCTTTGCGGCGACGAGGCCGCTCGAAGCGCGGCCTTTGACCGGTTGCGCAAGGGCTACCCGGTGCGGCGCGAGATCGATGGCCTGCGAGTTCGTGTTCGCGGGCACAACGCTCGGCTCGAGCAGATCGTGACAGCGCTTGGCGCGCAACTGCTCGACGGCGATGCGGCGTGCGACGACGTCAGGGCCTAGCGTCGCTGCGCATGGTTGATGGGACCCGGCTGGATGCAATTTGCGGCCTGCTCCGCTAGCATTACCCGTCCTCCGCTTCAGCCCGCGATGGTGTTATGAGTTATCAGGTTCTTGCCCGTAAATGGCGTCCGCGCTCGTTCCGCGAAATGGTCGGCCAGACGCACGTGCTGCGGGCCCTGATCAATGCGCTGGATAACGGCCGCCTGCATCACGCCTACCTGTTCACCGGGACCCGCGGTGTCGGCAAGACCACCATCGCGCGCATCATCGCCAAGTGTCTGAACTGCGAAACCGGCGTCAGCTCGACGCCCTGCGGCCAGTGCTCGGTCTGCCGCGAGATCGACGAGGGACGTTTCGTCGACCTGATCGAAGTCGATGCGGCGAGCCGGACCAAGGTGGAAGATACGCGCGAACTACTGGACAACGTCCAGTACGCACCCAGCCGCGGGCGCTACAAGGTTTACCTGATCGACGAAGTGCACATGCTTTCGTCGCACTCCTTCAATGCACTGCTGAAGACGCTTGAGGAGCCGCCGCCGCACGTTAAGTTTCTCTTGGCCACGACTGACCCGCAGAAACTGCCAGTCACCATCCTCTCGCGCTGCCTGCAGTTCTCGCTGAAGAACATGCCACCCGAGCGCGTGGTCGAGCACCTGACCCATGTACTGACCGCCGAGCAGGTGCCGTTCGAGCCAGAAGCGCTCTGGCTGCTGGGGCGTGCGGCCGATGGCTCGATGCGCGATGCGATGAGTCTCACCGATCAGGCCATCGCCTTTGGAGAAGGCAAGGTGCTGGCGGCAGACGTGCGCGCGATGCTCGGCACGCTGGATCACGGCCAGGTCTACGGGGTGCTCGAGGCGTTGCTGCAGGGCGACGCGCGCGCCTTGCTCGACGCCGTTCGCAACCTGGCCGAACAGGGGCCGGACTGGAACGGCGTGCTGGCCGAGCTGCTTAACGTCTTGCACCGCGTGGCCATCGCACAGGCGCTGCCGGATGCGGTGGACAACGGGCAGGGCGATCGCGAGCAGGTACTGACGCTGGCGCAAGCGCTGCCGGCCGAGGATGTGCAGTACTACTACCAGATGGGCCTGGTGGGGCGGCGCGACCTGCCCCTGGCGCCCGATCCGCGCAGCGGTTTCGAGATGGTGCTGTTGCGCATGCTGGCGTTTCGTCCGGCCGACGACGAGGACGCACCTCGGGTATCGCTAAAGCCGCTGAGGGTCAGCCAGGCCACGGCTGAACCCGTCGAGACACCGGTGGCCGCGCCGGAGCGCTCGGCAGACATCGTGCCGAGCGCTCCGGCCGAGGTGCCTGCCAGCTCCGAGCCGCGGATGCCGCCCCCAGTCGTCGCCGCTCCCGCCCAGGCCCGGACGGAGCCGACGGCGCCCGCTCCCGCCGAGATGCCTGCGTCTGAATCGGCCGGGCCTTCGCTGCACGCCCACGAGAGTGGCACCGCCAAGCCGGATCTGCCCTGGGACGAGCCCAGCGAGACGCCGGTAGCCGTCAGCGCACCGGCGCTGCAGGCCGGTCTGGCCGAGCCCGAGGCGCTCCCGGCAAGCGTCGTCGTGGCCGAGGATGCCGAAGATGACGAGCCACCGTTTTCGGACGAAGATTATTTCGAGGTCGAGAACCAGGCCGAGGTCTATCTCGATGAGTTTTTGCACGCCGAGCAGGCTGGTGAGCCAGCGGAACCGACCGAGGCCGCGTTGCCTGATGTCGCGCCTGCAACCGGCCTGGCGGCCGAATGGCAGGCGCTTTACCTGAAGCTCGGCCTGTCCGGGCTGACCGGCAGCATCGCCGCCAACTGCACACTGGTTGCGGTCGAGGGCGATCGCTGGGTGATGCATCTCGATCCGGCTCAAAGTGCGCTCTTCAACGCCACCCAGCTGCGCCGGTTCAACGATGCGCTCAACCAGTATCACGGTCGCGAGCTGAAGCTGGTCATCGAAGTCAGGACGCCGGAACAGGAAACGCCTGCGCAGGCCGGTATGCGGCGGCGTCATGAGCGGCAGCGGGCGGCCGAGCGCTCGATCCAGACCGACCCGGTTGTCCAGCAGTTGGTGCAGCACTTCTCAGCGGTTATCCGCGAAGGCACTATCGAACCCGTCGAACAACCTGAAACCCGATCCGCTTGAGGTGAACACATGATGAAAGGTGGCATGGCTGGCCTGATGAAGCAGGCGCAGCAGATGCAGGAACGAATGCAGAAGATGCAGGAGGAGCTGGCCAATGCCGAGGTTACCGGGCAATCCGGGGCAGGCCTGGTCAGCGTCGTCATGAACGGGCGGCACGACGTCAAGCGCGTCAGCCTCGATGACAGCCTGATGCAGGAGGAGAAGGAAATCCTCGAAGACCTGATCGCTGCCGCGGTGAACGATGCCGTGCGCAAGATCGAGCAGAACAGCCAGGAAAAGATGGCCGGCATGACCGCCGGCATGCAGTTGCCGCCTGGCTTCAAAATGCCGTTCTGATCGCTGTACGCGGCGGCAGCCCTGTGCTGCCGCCCGGACTGACTGGCCTCCGAACAAGACCCCGCAGACGATTCCACCATGAGTTTCAGCCCGCTTATCCGACAGCTCATCGACGCCTTGCGCATTTTGCCCGGCGTCGGGCAGAAAACCGCCCAGCGCATGGCGTTGCAGCTGCTCGAGCGCGATCGTAGTGGGGGCAGACGCCTGGCGGAGGTGCTCGCCAGCGCGATGGACAATGTCGGCCATTGCCGCCTGTGCCGCACGCTGAGCGAGGACGACCTGTGCCCCCAGTGCGCCGATCCGCGGCGCGACGATGCACTGCTGTGCGTGGTGCAGAGCCCGGTGGATGTCTTTTCCGTCGAGCAGACCGGCTACCGTGGCCGTTACTTCGTGCTCAAGGGTCACCTTTCACCGCTCGATGGTCTCGGCCCCGAGGCGATCGGCATTCCTGAATTGCTCGCCCGGGTTGCCGACGGGGCGTTCAGCGAGGTGATTCTGGCGACCAATCCCACCGTCGAGGGCGAGGCAACAGCCCACTACATCGCGCAGCTCCTGACCCCGCGAGGGCTGGTCGTCAGCCGGATCGCTCATGGCGTGCCCTTGGGGGGCGAACTCGATCTCGTCGACGGCGGCACCCTGGCTCACGCGCTGGCAGGACGCAAGCCGGTTGCGCTGTAAATCGCCTGCACGCCATACACGTAGATCACCAGGCTTTAACCTTATAGCGCTTTGCTAGTGCCTTCGTTTGCGTGATTCAGGTAAAGTTCTAAGCCAACTCAAGTAAATAGCCATATCGAATAAGGTGCTTCGATCTGGTTATAACCTGCGTCAGTCGAGGAAAGCATGAGAGCAAAGTTCTGGTTGATCCCTGCGCTGGTACTGGCCAGTGCCTTCGCCCACGCCGAGGAAAAGCTCAAGGTCGGCTATATCCGTGTGATGGACGACGCTCAGGCGATGGTGGCGCATGAAGCCGGTCTCTATGCCAAGCATGGGCTCGATGTCGAGCTCGTGGAATTCAGTTCCGGCACCGACCTGATCAAGGCGATTGTTGGCGGGCAGCTCGATACCGGCGTGCTCGGTTTTACCAACGCAGTAGCCTGGGCATCCAAAGGCGCCGATCTGAAGGTGGTCGGTGGTGCTCAGCGCGGCTACCACTCGATTCTCGTGCGCGATGAAACCGGCATCACCGACGTTGCCGGCCTAAAAGGGCGCACGCTGGCTTCCCAGCGCGAGGGGAGCACCGCAGACGCCGTGTTGCGCGGCGTAACCCTCAAGGCGGCCGGGCTGCAAGCGAGCGAAGTCAACATCATGGGCGTCAGCCCGGCTGTGGCGGTGCAGTCGCTGGTGTCGGGTCGTGTTGATGCAGCCTTCCTGTTCGAACCGTACGATCGCATTGCGCAGCTGGTAGCGCCGGTTCGCCAGATCTACGAGATCGGCGAGGTCTGGCCATTTCCCTGCATGGTGGTGATTACCTCGGGCGAGACCTTGGCCAAGCGCAAGGAGGCCATCTGGCAATCGCTCGACGCCCAGCGCGAAGCGATCCAGATGCTCGAGAAGCAGCCGGCGGAGGCCGCCAAGTTGATCGCCAGCTACTTCATCGCCGAGCCGACGCTCAAGACCCGCGAGCGTGGAGAGCTGGCGCGCGAAGTCGTGATCAAGGAGGCGATCGCCACGCAGGACTTCAGTGCCAAGCTCGAAGCGTCTGACCTGGCGCGTATTCAGGAGCTTGCTGACATCCTTCAGGAACAGGGCTCGCTGAAGACGCGCGACGGCAAAGCGTTCGATACGCGCGCCATTCTCGATCTGTCCTGGCAGGAGTCGCGCCAGCTCTGATCGACAGTTCCCGCCGGGTAACTCCGGCGGCATACCGAGCCCGGCAAGCCGGGCTGTTTTTTTTGATATTCGAAGAGTGTTTATGCAGCTCAGGTTTGAAGAGGTAGGCAAGCGCTTCGGCGAGCTGGAGGTCATCAAGGGCTTCAGCGGGGAATTCGCTCAGGGCGAGTTGGTTGCGCTGGTAGGGCCGTCCGGCTGTGGTAAATCCACACTGCTGCACCTGGTGGCCGGCCTGGAGCAGCCGACCGTCGGCAAGGTGCTCGCCGATGGGAAGCCCGTCAGCGGGCCTCATCCCAGCCGCACTCTGGTCTTCCAGGAGCATGCGCTCTATCCGTGGCTCAGCCTGCAGGCGAATGTCGCGATGGCACTCGAGCTGCAGGGTGTATCCCGACGCGAGGCCTTCGCGCAGGCGCTCGCCTGGCTGGAGCGAGTCAACCTGAAGGGCTTCGAAGACTATTACCCGCACCAGGTTTCCGGAGGCATGCGCCAGCGCACGGCACTGGCACGCGCGTTCATTGCCAAGCCGGAGGTGCTGCTGCTGGACGAGCCCTTCGGTGCGCTGGATGCCCTGACCCGAATGGCGCTGCAAGATGTGCTGCGCGAGCTGATCGAAGAGCACCAGCCGACGGTGCTGCTGGTCACGCACGATGTCGATGAGGCGCTCTATCTGGCGGATCATGTGCTGGTCTTTAGCGCACGACCGACACGTGTGCTGCAGACGTTCAACTTTACCCATTGCTATAAGAGTCACGACCTGTCGGAGTTCGCCGCCGAGCGTCGCGAGATCCTGCGTTTGCTCGGTATCAAGACGGAGGTCTCGCACGCATGAGTCAGCAACGTCGTCTTACCGGGCCGAAGAAATACGCTGCCGTGCTGCTCGCGGTAGTGTTCATCCTGCTGATCTGGCAGGCGGCCGCCTGGAGCTTGCCGGACTTTCTCATGCCCGGCATACCCGCGGTGCTCGAGCGGATGCAAAGCGCCCTGCAGGAGCCGGCGTTCCGCGAAGGCCTGCTCGGCAGCATGAGCCGGCTGGGCAGCGGCTACAGTTTCGCACTGCTGTTCGGAATAGGCTTCGGCCTCGTCGGTGGCGTGCTGTTCTTCTTCCGGGAAATCCTGCGTTCGGCCATTGTCATCCTGCAGTCGATTCCCTCCATCGCGTGGGTCCCGCTGTTCCTGATCGTCATGGGCTTTGGCAATCTGCCGATCATCGTCGTCGTGGCGCTTGCTGCGTTTTTCCCCATGGCGCTGTCGGTGATGAACGCCACGGAAAGCGTGCAGCCGGTTCACGTGTCCGCGGCGCGAGTCATGGGGGCCTCGCGCTGGCAGCTGCTGCGTCGGGTCTACCTGCCAGCGGTGATGCCCGAGCTGATCACCGGGGCGCAGCTGGCCTTCGGTAATGCCTGGCGTGCGCTGATTTCGGCGGAGATGCTGATCGGCTTTGGACAGGGATTGGGTCGGGCATTGGCTTACTCGGGTGAGATCGCCGATATGACCGGTGTGATGATGAACATCCTGGTCATTGCGATTCTGGCGACCTTGATCGATCAGGTCGTACTCGAGAAGTTCAAGCAGCGGATGCTGCGCTATCAGTACGTCTAGCTATGACGCACGGCCTGCCGCGCCTGGTATTGTCCGCGCTGCTGCTGAGTGGAGCGGTTGTAGCCGCGGCTGCGCCATCGGCTTTGTCCAGTAGTGCGCACGATAGCCTGGAGACGCGTCTGGTATCGAGCCTGACAGCCGAGCGTGGCCCGCAGGCGTCCGCTCCGGTGTTTGCTAGCGGCGGTGCCGGGCTGGTTTATTACCGGTCGGCGGTGGCTGCGCTGGCTTCCTCGGAGTCCGACTTCGGCTGGCAGGCACTGACCGGGCAGACCTTCTGTATTGCCGAAGGGCATGGCGCGGCACGGCTCATCGAGCAGCGCTTCGCGGCTCATGCCCGCTATTACCCAAGTTCGGCACATGCGCTCATTGGCTTGAAGCTTGGCGAGTGCCAGGTGGTGGTGGAAGACCTCGTACTACTCGAACCGCTGGCGAAACTGCCGGAATGGCGTCGTTACGCGCGTCTGCTGCCCAGGCTGGCCGATGCCGAGCGTGAGCTGATGGTCGAGTCGGCCGAAGCAGGGGAGCGTGACCTGCTCGCCGAATGGGCGCGCAACGGGCGGCTTGACCAGTTCATTCGCGAATCCGTCGACGAGGTGGCGTTTCAGGCTTACGTGCTGGCCGATACCCTGGACTGTCACTGAGTCGCGCTTTCGCTCGCCATGATCTGCGCTAGCGCTCGGCGTAATGCGTCGAGCTTGAAGGGCGCGCGCAAATGGCCATGGAGCCGGCCGTCCGGGCCCACCAGGGCGATGTTTCCGCTGTGACTGACGCTATAGTCTCCGCTGGTCTGGGCGGCTGGCACGAATGGCAGGCCCAGCGCGCGGGACAGGGATTGCAGCTGAGTCAGGTCGCCGGTGAGGCCCTGAAAGCCTGCCCGGTAGTAACTCAGATAGTCTTTCAACTGCGCTGGCGAATCGCGTACTGGATCGGCGGTGACGAGCACAAGCTGAACATTCGCGCGTTGTTCCGGTGGCAGCTCTGCCAGAAGACGACGCATGTCGGCCAGCGTGGTCGGACAGATGTCCGGGCAGGATGTGAAACCGAAAAACAGCAGATGCCAGCGCCCGCGCAGGGCATCGGTGCGCCAGGGTTCGGCGTCCTGGGTCAGCAGCTCGACCGTCGGCAGTGGGCGCGGCTGCGGAAAGAGCAATATGTTCGCTTCATCCAGCAGAGCGGCGCGATCGAGCGCAAGCGCAGATGTGGCAAGGGTGACCAGACCAATCAGCAGGAGGCGTCCAGGGCGAGTGGGCATCGGTCCCCCTGCAGGCCGTCAGCGATCGTCCAGGGCGAACGCGGTCAGCGTAAAGGTGGGGATGCCGATATCCTGGAGCTTTCTCGAACCGCCCAGCTCGGGCAGATCGATGATCGCGGCTGCCTCATGGATGTCGGCGCGCATGCGCCGAACCAGTTGCGCGGCTGCCAGCAGCGTGCCGCCAGTGGCGATCAGATCGTCGAACAGCACCACTGAATCGCCTTCGCACAGGCTGTCGGAATGGATCTCCAGGTGCGCCTGGCCGTACTCGGTCTGATAGGCCTGCGAGAGCACATCGGCCGGCAGCTTGCCCTGCTTGCGGAACAGCACCAGCGGCTTGTTCAGTTCGTAGGCCACGATCGAGCCGACGATGAAACCGCGCGCATCGAGGGCGCCGATGTGGCTGAACTCGGCTTCGACGTAGCGCTGGATAAAACTGTCGGCAACCATGCGCAGTGCCTTGGGCGACTGCAGCAGTGGAGTAATGTCACGAAAAACCACGCCCGGGCTGGGGAAGTCGGCTACCGGACGGATGAGCGTCTTGATGCTGAATTCGTCGAAGATCATCGACTACTCCGGGCGCGCGGAATCGGCTTCGAGATTGCCACCCGCCAATGCGCACAAGCCGATCGGATCGACGATGCGGACTTCCTTGCCTTCGGCCTCGAGCAGGCCGTTCTGCTGGAATCGGGTAAATACGCGCGAAACCGTTTCCACAGCCAGTCCCAGATAGTTACCGATTTCATTACGCGACATCGGCAGGCGGAACTGGTTGGCAGAGAAGCCGCGGGCACTGAAGCGTGCGGACAGGTTGATCAGGAAAGTGGCGATACGTTCGTCGGCGGTTTTCTTGGAGAGCAGCAGCATCATCTGCTGATCGTCGCGGATTTCCCGGCTCATGATCCGCATCAGCTGGCGACGGAGCTGCGGCAGCAACACGCTGAGCTCGTCCAGGCGATCGAACGGGATCTCGCAGACGGAGGTGGTCTCCAGGGCCTGGGCGGTGACCGGATAGGCTTCGGTATCCATGCCCGACAGTCCGACAAGCTCGCTCGGCAGGTGGAAGCCGGTGATCTGCTCCTCGCCGTTGTCGGTCACGCTGAAGGTGCGCAGAGCTCCTGAACGGACAGCGAACACCGAGGCGAAGCTGTCACCCTGGCGAAACAGGGTCTCACCCTTCTTCAACGGGCGCCCGCGCTTGACGATGTCGTCGAGCGCATCCATGTCCTGCATGTTCAGAGAGAGCGGCAGACACAAGCCGGAAAGGCTGCAATCCTTGCAGTGGGCCTGGCGCTGAGCGCGGACCTTGATCGACTCGGGCATTGGAAGTTCCTGGAAGGCCTTCGATTTGCGCGCAAGGTTAACTCAGGATTCGGCAATATCCAAACGGCCCAGTGGTCGCAGGCGCAGCTTTGGCTGCTGGTTTCCGACGAATCAGATCACCCGTGAAAAACGCTGATTGCACTGTTCGGGCAGGTAATGATCGAACAACATGCAGATGGCGCGAATGAGCAGGCGCCCGGCCGGCTGCACCAGCAGGTGTTCGTCTGTCAGTTCGATCAGCCCATCGGCTGCCATCTGCTCGAGCATCGGCCGCGTACTGGCGAAATATGATGCGAAATTCACGCCGTGAAGGCGCTCGAGGTCGGCGAAGCCGAGTTCGAAGTCGCAAATCAGCTTCTGGATGACAAAGCGCCGGATGCGATCGTCCTCGTTGCAGCGCAGGCCTCGAGCGGTGGGCAGCTGACCGCGATCGATCGCCTGCTGATACGCGCCGATGTCGCTCACGTTCTGGCTGTAGAGGTCGCCCAGCTGGCTGATGGACGAGACGCCAAGGCCGATCAGATCGCAGTGGCCGTGCGTGGTATAGCCCTGGAAGTTTCGCTGCAGCTTGCCGTCTTCCTGCGCCATGGCCAGATCGTCGTCCGGCAGTGCGAAGTGGTCCATGCCGATGTAGCGATAGCCGGCATCGGTGAGTTGCTCGATGCTGCGTTGCAGCATGACCAGTTTGTCGGCCGGCGAGGGAAGTTGCTCGGCATCGATGCGCCGTTGCGGCATGAAGCGTTCCGGCAGGTGGGCATAGTTGAACAGGGACAGGCGGTCGGGCTGCAGCGCGATGATCGCCTCGACGGTGCGCGCAAAGCCGTCGGGGCGCTGCAACGGAAGACCGTAGATGAGGTCGACGTTGACCGACCGATATTGCAGGGTTCGGGCAGCATCGATGATCGTCGTGGTCTGCTCCAGGCTCTGCATGCGATTGACCGCGCGTTGGACTTCGGGATCGAGATCCTGCACGCCGATGCTGATTCGATTGAAGCCGAGCTCACGCAGCAGCCCCATGGTCGACCAGTCGGCCTCACGGGGGTCGATCTCGATGCTGAAGTCGCCGTGGTCGTCGTCCTGCAGATGGAAATGGCGGCGTAGGCAAGCCATCAGACGGCGCAGCTCGTCATGACTGAAGAACGTCGGCGTGCCGCCGCCCAGGTGCAGCTGCTCGACGACCTGGTCAGCGCCGAGGTGACAGGCGACCAGCTCTATTTCCTTTTCCAGCCTCTCCAGGTATGGCAGGGCTCGGCCGTGGTCCTTGGTGATGACCTTGTTGCAGGCACAGTAGTAGCAGACGTTCGCGCAGAACGGGATGTGTATGTAAAGCGACAGTGGTCGTTTGGCGTTGCGGCTGCTGCGCAGGGCGTGGAGAAGGTCGAACGAGCCGACCTTGCTGTTGAACTGGACGGCCGTCGGGTAGGACGTGTAACGCGGGCCGGCCTGATCGTAGCGACGGACCAGATCGGTGTCCCAGCGGATGGAGTCAAGCATTGGCTTCCCCGGTATGACGGCGGTGGGCGGATTCTAGGCAGCGGGCCTCAGGGCGGACTTGACCTGTATCAACCAAGGCCTGACCGTGCCGGATGCGTGACGATGAGTGGTCGAGGTAGCGAATTCGGCGGGCCGTCGTGGTCAGATGCGTGTCTGTCGTATTCTGTTGGCAATGCACTGTGCCCAAGGGCTAGAGGAGGAAATCGATGCACAATCGCCAGGCGGAAATTGCCGCTGCACTCAAGGTACGGCCAGCGTTCGACGGTCCGGAAGCGATCGATGCGGAGATCGAGCGACGTGTGCGCTTCATCCAAGATTGTCTGCGTCAGTCCGGTATGAAAACCCTGGTACTGGGGATCAGTGGTGGTGTCGACTCCACGACCGCAGGCCTGCTGGCCCAGCGTGCGGTGGAGGGCATGCGGGCGGCCGGGGAGGGCGACGACTATCGCTTCATCGCTGTCCGCCTGCCGTACCAGGTTCAGCACGACGAGGACGAGGCGCAGCTTGCCGTCGACACCATTGCACCGGACGAATGCCATACGGTGAACATGGGGCCCGCCGTCCAGGCGCTGGCCGAGGCCACCGAGGCACTCGGCGCGCTGTCTCCGGCGAGCCGGGACTTCGTGCTAGGCAATACCAAGGCCCGCATGCGCATGGTGGCGCAGTACACCATCGCCAATGCGCGAAAGGGGCTGGTCATCGGTACGGATCACGCAGCCGAGGCCGTAATGGGCTTCTTTACCAAGTTCGGCGATGGCGCCTGTGACCTCACGCCGCTGGCCGGCCTGGTGAAGGGACAGGTTCGCCAGCTTGCCGCCGCCCTCGGCGCACCTGATCAACTGGTGAAAAAGGTGCCGACCGCAGACCTGGAGGAGCTCACGCCCGGCAAACCGGACGAAGACGCTCACGGCGTTGCCTACCGGGATATCGATGCGTTCCTGCAGGGCGGGCATGTGTCGGAGGAAGCGGCGCGCACGATCATTGATACCTACGACAAGACCGCACACAAGCGGGCTTTGCCGAAGGAGCCTTGAGGCAGCTCAGTGCCCCTGGTGGGACGCGGCAGCACTGCCGTGCCCCATCAGCCACTGTTGATGCGGCCCCGGCAGTGTCCAGAGACCGAACAGGATCACCAGGATGCCGCCAGCGAGGCGCACCTGTCTTTTGCGCAACAGGGCCGTCAGCCGCTCGGCGGCCAGTCCGGTGGCCAGCAATACCGGCCAAGTACCGAGGCCGAAGGCCAGCATCAGCAAACCGCTCTGCCAGGCATCACCCTGGCTGGCCGACCAGAGCAAGGTGCTATAGACGAGGCCGCAGGGTAACCAGCCCCAGAGTGCGCCAAGCAGCAAGGCGCGAGGCACGCTGCTGACCGGCATCAGTCGGCTCGCGGCCGGCTGAATGTGCCGCCAGAGCCCTCGTCCGAGCGCCTCGATGCGGGTCAGCCCGCTCCACCAGCCGGCCAGATAAAGGCCCATCGCGATCAGCAGCAAGGCGGCGATCACGCGCATCGCCGTGGCTGCCGGTCCGCTGGCGATGGCCCAGCCGGCCAGTCCGATCAGGATTCCCGCGCAGGCGTAGCTGAGAATGCGGCCCAGGTTGTAGGCGATGAGCAGGCGCAGGCGCCTACCCCTTTGCGCTGGCGGAATCGCCATGGTCAGCGCGCCCATGAGCCCGCCGCACATGCCAAGGCAATGCCCACCGCCCAGCAGGCCGAGGACGAACGCGGAGACGAGTAGTGGCAAGAGTTCAATCATCGCTACGGCGATCCGCGTCCTTGACGTCCTTCTGGGCGGGCTGTTGATCCGGTTTCGTTTCGTCGTCGTCGAAGAGGATGCTGTGGGCGGGGCTGTCGAGGTCGTCGAATTGCCCACTGTCCACCGCCCAGAAGAACACCCAGATGGCTAGCGCAACCAGTACAACGGCGACCGGAATGAGTACGTACAGAGCGGCCATGTCATCTCCGTGGTAGGTGCCGCCGACATTTGCCGGCAGGATTAGTGGCGCGTCAGCCGCAACGCGTTGAGCACCACGAGCAGCGAGCTGGCCGACATGCCCAGCGCAGCCCAGAGCGGGGTTACCCAGCCCACTGCGGCGAACGGCAGGATCAGGCCATTGTACAGGGAGGCCCAGGCAAGGTTTTCAATGATGATGCGGCGGCTGCGCCTGGCGACCTGAAATGCACTGACCAGGCTCTGCAACCGATTGGACAGCAGCACCGCGTCCGCGCTGGTCTTGGCCAGGTCCGTTGCGCTGCCCATGGCGATGCTGATGTCGGCGGCGGCCAGTACCGGCACGTCGTTGACTCCGTCGCCAAGCATCAACACGCGGGCACCGGCAGCCTGCATGGCTTGCAGCCGTACCAGCTTATCTGCCGGGGTCAGACCGCCTCGCGCCTCGTCGATACCCAGCTCCTCGGCTATCCGGCCCACCATTGGCGAACTGTCTCCGGAAAGCAGCAGGGTCTTCCAGCCGCGTTTGCGACAGGCGGAGAGCAGAGCGAGCGCATCGTCGCGCAGGCGATCGTCCAGTACGAACCAGGCGAGCGGCCCCGTGGTGTCCGCCAGCAGCAGCCATTGCCCCTGGTCGCCCGGAATCGGCGGGGCTTCCCCGGCGTACAGCGCCGCGACGAAGGATGCCTGGCCAATACGCAGCTGGCGACCGCCGACACGGCCTTCCAGGCCGAGCCCTGGCACGCTGTCGACGCTATCGGCAGGTTGCGGCGCGCGACCGAAGGCGCGGGCAATGGGATGCTCCGAGCGATTTTCCAGCGCCGCTGCCAACGCCAGGCAGCGGTCGGCATCCTCGCTGTCGAGGGGATGCACGGCGGTCAGGGTAAGGCGTCCCTGGGTCAGCGTGCCGGTCTTGTCGAAAACCACGGTATCGATGTGGTTCAGGCCTTCGAGCACGTGCCCGCGGGTCAAGAGCAATCCGAGCTTGTGCAAGGTTCCGGTGGCGGTGGTCAGGGCAGTCGGCGTCGCCAGTGACAGGGCACAGGGGCAGGTAGCGACCAGCAGTGCCAGCACGATCCAGAAAGCCCTTTGCGGGTCGATGTACCACCAGACCAGCCCGACCACCGCCGCTGCGAGCAGCACGATAACCAGGAACCACTGCGATACGCGGTCGGCGATCTCGGCAAGCTTCGGTTTGTCCGACTGGGCGCGCTCGAGCAGCCGGACGATGGCCGAGAGCCGGGTGTCGTCGCCAAGCGCGTCGACTGCCACGGTCAGCGGGCCCTCGACATTGAGCGTTCCGGCGGTGACCGCGTCGCCGGGCGCTCTTGGCAGCGGCAGGTACTCGCCGGTCAGTACCGATTCGTCGACGCTCGATTGCCCGCTAAGGATGCGCCCGTCGGCGGGAATCAGGCCGCCGGGTTGCACGAGCACCCGATCACCGAGCTTCAGTTCGCTCAGCAGGACCCGTTCCGACTGACCCGCGGCGTCCAGGCGCAGGCATGACGCCGGTAGCAGATTTACCAGCTGTGCGGTGGCTGCTGCAGTCCGCTCGCGCGCACGGCGCTCCAGATAGCGCCCGGCAAGCAGAAACAGCGCGAACATGCCGACCGCATCGAAATACAGCTCGCCATGGCCGGTGATGGTCGACCAGATACCGGCCAGGTACGCGCCGGCGATGGCCAGCGAAACCGAGACATCCATGGTCAGATGACGGGTGCGCAGATCGCGCAGTGCACCCTTGAAGAAGTCGGTGCAGCAATAGAAGACGATGGGCGTGGTCAACAGCAGCGCTGTCCAACGCAAGATGCTGTCCATGCCCGCAGACAGGTCGATATTGAACTCTGGCCAGGTGGCCATGGTGGCCATCATCACCTGCATCCATAACAGGCCGGCCACGCCCAACTGTCTCAGCGAGCGCCGGTTTTCGCTGGCCAATCGCTCCGCTGCCTGGTCGGCCTGGTAGGGGTGGGCGGCGTAGCCAATCCGGCGCAGCTCCGCGAGCAGCTCGCTCAGGGGAAGCGCTGTATCGCTCCAGCGAACCTGGAGGCGGTGGTTCGACAGGTTGAGGCTCGCTTCGGCGACACCGGCCAGGTTGCGTACATGCCGTTCGATCAGCCAGCCGCAGGCTGCACAGCTTATGCCCTCGATCATCAGCGATGTGCTGGCCAGATCGCCCTCGTGGCGGACGAATGGCTGCTGCACGTCAGCCCGATCGTAGAGTGCGAGTTCTTCGCCGAGTACCTTGGGCAAGGCTTCGGGATTGATCGCCGCGTCGCTGCGGTGCTGGTAGTAGCTTTCCAGGCCACCCTTGACGATGGCCTCAGCCACCGCCTGGCAGCCCGGACAGCACAGCTGGCGCACTTCGCCGAGCACTCTGGCATGGAAGTGCGAGCCTGCCGGTACCGGCAGGCCGCAGTGGTAGCAGGGAGCAGGGGTTGCCATCAGTGGCTTGGCTTCAGTTCCAGCATCCTGCCGGCTTCAACCTGCTTCTCGTCGAACAGACGCCAGTCCTGCTCGCCCTCGCGCCCGATCAGCTCGACGAAGCGCCGGCCGGCGATCGCCTCGGGAAGCTGACCCTGGTAGAAGCCGTCGCCTTGCGGCTGAAGAATGATTCGACGGTCACGCTCCGGCTGCGTCGGCGAGATGATGTTGAGCACCAGTTGCTGCGGACGACTGTCACCGCTCAGTTGCAGCTCGGCCAGGCCGCGCTCCTCGTTGAGCGTCAGTTGCGCGCGCAGGTTCAGCTGCTCGGCGAGCTTCTCGCGTTCCAGCGATTGGTTGATGCCCTTGCCGACGTCGTAGTAATTGTCCGCGACCAGGGTATCGGCATTGCGGATGGCGATGGTGAGCATCGAGACACCGAGCACCACCGCAATCAGCAGGATGGTGATGACGAACCAGGCCCAGAACTGGGTGTACCAACGTGTCTGTTCGTTATTGCTTTGCATGTATTACCTGTTAGCGGATGCTCGGCCCGATGAAGCGGCTGTCGGCGTCATCGTTGACCGAGGGGTCGTCGGCCGACTTGACATGGAAGGAGATCTCATTGGTGCTGGACGGCAGTTTCTCCGGAGCGATCGACAGCTCGACCGGAACGGTTACCAGCTCGCCGGCGGCGGCCTGAACTTCGCTGCGGCCCGAGTACGTCAGGCCGTCCAGGCCACGAGCCTCGATCACGAAGGTCTGCGGCTTCTGCGCCTTGTTCATGACCTTGAGCGTATACACGTTCTCGATCTGGCCCATCTCGTTTTCGCGGTACAGCACGCGGTCCTTGAGGACATCCAGCTTGACCAGCGGGCGGCTGTAGAGGGCGAAGCTGAACAGCGACATCATCGCCAGCAGCGCGATAGCGTAGCCGATCAGGCGCGGCCGCAGCAGATGGGTCTTCTGCCCGGACAGGTTGTGCTCGGTGGTATAGCTGATCAGTCCGCGCGGGTAGTTCATCTTGTCCATGATCGCGTCGCAGGCGTCGATGCACGCCGCGCACCCGATACATTCGATCTGCAGGCCATCACGAATGTCGATGCCGGTCGGGCAGACCTGTACGCACATGGTGCAGTCGATGCAGTCGCCCAGGCCCATGGCCTTGTAGTCGGCGTCCTTCTTGCGCGGGCCGCGCTTTTCGCCACGCCGCGGATCGTAGGACACGATGAGGGTGTCCTTGTCGAACATCACGCTCTGGAAGCGTGCATAGGGGCACATGTAGATGCACACCTGCTCACGCAGATAGCCGGCGTTGCCATAGGTGGCCAGCGTGAAGAAGCCGATCCAGAACAGCGCCCAACCGCCGACCTGCAGCGTGAGCAGATCAGGTACGAGTTCGCGGATCGGCGTGAAGTAACCGACAAAGGTAATGGCGGTCAGCAGCGAGACGACCAGCCAGATGGCATGTTTGGCTGCCTTGCGCGCGAACTTGTTGCCTGTCATCGGGGCTTTGTCCAGCTTCATGCGCTGGTTGCGGTCGCCCTCGGTCACCTTCTCGGCCCACATGAAGACCCAGGTAAACACACTCTGCGGGCAGGTGTAGCCACACCAGACTCGGCCGGCGAAGACCGTGATGAAGAACAGGCCGAAGGCGCAGATGATCAGTAGCCATGACAGGAGCATGAAGTCCTGCGGCCAGAAGGTCGCACCGAAGACATGGAATTTGCGTTCTGGCAGGTCCCACCAGACGGCCTGTCGGCCATCCCAGTTCAGCCAGACGGTACCGAAGTAGAGGACAAACAACAGTGCGCCGCCGAAGCGTCGCAGGTTGCGGAACACGCCGCTGAAGGCGCGGGTATAGATCTTTTCGCGGGCCGCGTAGAGGTCGTTGGAGGCCTCGGACTTGGCCGGAGGGGTTACGTCGCGAACGGGAATCTGCTCAGTCATCAAGTGCGTACCACGGCGGAGTGTGGGGTGCCCCGTCCGATGCATGCCGGTCGGGATCCATTAGCTGTTCCAGCTGCGCATGGTACGCCCGGAGGTATAAGGTCAGGTGCGACAGGTCGTCGCCCCTGACCTCGCCGAATCACTTCTCCGGCTGCTGGGACAGGCTGTAAACATAAGCGGCCAGCAGGTGCACCTTGTCGTTGCCAAGGTTGGCTTCCTGGGCGGGCATCTTACCGTTACGGCCGTAACGCAGGGTCTGCTGGATCTGCGCGAAGCTGGAACCATACAGCCATACGTTGTCGGTCAGGTTGGGTGCGCCCATGGCGTGGTTACCCTTGCCATCCGCTCCATGACAGGCTACGCAATTGGTGGCGAAGAGTTTTTGACCCTGCTCAACGTCTACCTCGACACCCTCGGGGGTATCGCGGCCGGAAAGGCTGCGCACATAGCCGGCAACGTTGCGAATGCCCGCTTCGCCGAGCACGTCCTTCCACGCCGGCATGGCGGCCTGGCGACCGTGCATGATGGTGGTCTTGATCGTCTCGGGCTCACCGCCGTACAGCCAGTCGTTGTCGGTCAGGTTGGGGAAGCCGTAAGCCCCCTTGGCATCGGAACCGTGGCAGACCGAGCAGTTGGAGGCGAACAGGCGACCACCCATCTTCAGCGCCTGTGCGTCCTGGGCGACGTCCTCGACCGGCATCGCGGCGAACTTGGCGTACAGAGGGCCGTATTGCTCGTTGGCCTTGTCCACTTCCTTCTGCCACTGCTTGACCTGGGTCCAGCCGCCTTCATAGCCCGGCAGCACGCCTTTCCAGTTGCCCAGGCCCGGGTAAAGAGCCAGATAACCGAGGGCGAACACGACGGTGGCGACGAACAGCATGAACCACCAGCGCGGCAGCGGGTTGTCGTACTCCTCGATTCCGTCGTACGAGTGTCCGACGGTCTCTTCGGTGCTTTCCTGGCGCTGTCCCTTGCGGGTCGCCAGCAACAGCCAAACCAGGGCGGCGATCGTGCCCAGGCTCAGCAGTGTGATGTACCAACTCCAAAACGACGTCATTTATTTCTTACTCCTGGAAGCTTCTTCGTCACGCTTCTTGGCGTCGGTCTCGTCTGCGAAAGGCAGGTTGGCGGCTTCGTCAAAGCTCTTCTTGCGTTTGCTGCTGTAGGCCCAGAGCACGACGCCTATGAAGGCGACGAATACCAGTGCAGTGCCAAGGCCGCGGAGAGTCCCGATATCCATAACGCGTTACCGTTTGTTCGTGAGTGCAGTGCCCAGCACCTGGAGATAGGCGACAAGGGCGTCCATTTCGGTCTTGCCCTTGACGGCGTCGCGTGCACCAGCGATGTCTTCGTCGCTGTAGGGCACGCCCAGCGTGCGCAGCGCTTGCATCTTGGTCGCAGTGGACTTGCCGTCCAGGGTGTGTTCCACCAGCCAGGGGTAGGAAGGCATCTTCGATTCGGGAACCACGTTGCGCGGGTTATACAGGTGCGCACGGTGCCAGTCGTCGGAGTAGCGGCCGCCAACGCGGGCCAGGTCCGGACCGGTGCGCTTGGAGCCCCACAGGAACGGATGGTCGTAGACGCTTTCGCCGGCAACCGAGTAGTGGCCGTAGCGCTCGGTCTCCGCACGGAACGGACGGACCATCTGCGAATGGCAGCCGACGCAGCCCTCGCGGATATAGATGTCGCGGCCTTCCAGTTGCAGCGCGGTGTAGGGCTTCATGCCCTCGACCGGCTCGTTGACCACGTCCTGGAAGAACAGCGGAACGATCTGGGTCAGACCGCCAATGCTTACCGCCAGGATCATGAACAGCGTCAGCAGGCCGATGTTCTTCTCGAGTTTCTCGTGCTGTTTCATCTAGCTAATTCCTCAAGCGATTTGCGCAGCGACGTCGTATTGCGCCGGCTTGGCCACACGCACGGTGCGCCAGGTGTTGTAAGCCATCAGCAGCATGCCGGTGAGGAAGAAGGCGCCGCCGAGCGCACGCACGATGAAGCCCGGGTGGCTGGCTTCCAGCGCTTCGACGAAGGAGTAGGTCAGGGTGCCGTCTTCGTTGATCGCACGCCACATCAGGCCCTGCGTGATGCCGTTGACCCACATCGAGGCGATGTAGAGCACGGTGCCGATGGTGGCCAGCCAGAAGTGGGCGTTGATCAGCCCGATGCTGTGCATCTGCTCGCGGCCGAAGACGCGCGGGATCAGGTGGTACATCGAACCGATGGTGATCATCGCAACCCAGCCGAGGGCGCCGGCGTGTACGTGGCCGATGGTCCAGTCGGTGTAGTGGGAAAGCGCGTTGACGGTCTTGATCGCCATCATCGGACCTTCGAAGGTGGACATGCCGTAGAACGCCAGCGAGACCACCAGGAAGCGCAGGATCGGGTCGGTGCGCAGCTTATGCCAGGCGCCGGACAGGGTCATCATGCCGTTGATCATGCCGCCCCAGCTCGGAGCCAGCAGGATGATCGACATCACCATACCCAGGCTCTGCGCCCACTCGGGCAGGGCGGTGTAGTGCAGGTGGTGCGGGCCGGCCCAGATATAGAGGGTGATCAGTGCCCAGAAGTGCACGATCGACAGGCGGTAGGAATACACCGGGCGCTCGGCCTGCTTCGGCACGAAGTAGTACATCATGCCGAGGAAGCCGGTGGTCAGGAAGAAGCCTACGGCGTTGTGGCCGTACCACCACTGGACCATGGCATCGGTCGCACCGGAATAGATCGAGTACGACTTGAACCAGCCGGCCGGCATTTCCAGGTTGTTGACGATGTGCAGCATCGCCGTGACCAGGATGAAGCCGCCAAAGAACCAGTTGCCCACATAGATGTGCTTGGCCTTGCGCTTCATGATGGTGCCGAAGAACACCAGCGCGTAGGAAACCCAGACGATCGCCAGCAGGATATCGATCGGCCACTCCAGTTCGGCGTACTCCTTGGAACTGGTGTAACCCATCGGCAGCGTGATGACCGCCAGGACGATCACCGCCTGCCATCCCCAGAAGGTAAAGGCAGCCAGAGAGTCGGAGAACAGGCGAGCCTGGCTGGTGCGCTGCACGACGTAATAGGACGTCGCGAAGAGTGCGCTACCGCCGAAGGCGAAGATCACCGCGTTGGTGTGCAGAGGTCGCAGGCGGCCGAAGCTCGTCCACGGTAGATCGAGGTTGAGTGCCGGCCACACCAGTTGTGCGGCGATGAAAACACCCAGACCCATACCCACGATTCCCCATACCACCGTCATGATGGCGAATTGGCGAACCACCTTATAGTTATAAGCAGTCTCACTTATTGCTGTGCTCATGCAAGGCTTCCACGCTAATGGCATTTCGAAGGGCAAAAACGGCGGCGAGTATGGAGAAAGCAGGGGGGCAATGCAAACGACGCCAGGACTGTCTCGACCCGCCAGAACCCCGATTGCAAGCGTTTTCCATACGCATCGAGGGGGCGTTCGGGCACCCTGCCGGTGCCTGTCTTTGGCGAGCTTCGCCTTGAACTGTGCGCTACCAGGCGAGCCGCTGCGAAAGCTTAGGACTGTAAGTGGGGGAGGGGGAAGGGCGGTTGGTCGCCACTGGTGCGACAGAGCGTCGCATGCGACCGAAGTATGTTCGTGGACAAGGCCAGAGAGGCGGTACGAGTGTACCGCCCTCTAGGACTTTTTAGTTGGATGCAGGTTCCGCTTTGTGCGACAGGCTGTAAACGTAAGCCGCCAGCACGTGGACCTTGTCCTTGCCCAGATACTGCTCCTGGGCAGGCATCTGGCCATTGCGGCCATGACGGATGGTCTGCTGCAGCTGTGCCAGCCCGGAGCCATAGATCCAGCCGGACGGTGCGGTCAGGTTCGGTGCGCCCATCATCGCCATGCCTTCGCCCTTCTGGCCGTGGCAGGCCACGCAGTTCTGGGCGAAGATCGCCTTGCCGGCTTCAACGTCGGCCACGGTGCCTTCCGGCAGCTTCAGGCCGGCCAGATCCTGGCGAACGTAGGCGGCGACGTTCTTCACGCCTTCTTCGCCGATCACCTGACCCCAGCCCGGCATGGCAGCGATCCGGCCATTGAGAATGGTGGTCTTGATCGCGGCGGGCTCGCCGCCCCAGCGCCAGTGGCTGTCGGTCAGGTTCGGGAAGCCCATGGCGCCCTTGGCATCGGAGCCATGGCAGATGGTGCAGTAGTTGGCGAACAGACGGGCGCCCATCTTCATCGCTTCGTCGTTCTGAGCCACCTGCTCGATCGACATCGCCGAGTACTTGGCGAAGATCGGACCGTACTTCTGCTCGGCCGCATCCATCTCGCGCTGCCACTGCTTGTCCTGCGTCCAGCCACCCTCATAGCCCGGCAGTACGCCCTTCCAGTTGCCCAGGCCCGGGTACAGGATCAGGTAGATGATGCCGAAGAACAGCGTGCCGATGAACAGCAGGAACCACCAGCGCGGCAGCGGGTTGTCGTACTCCTCGATGCCATCGAAAGAATGCCCCATCGTCTTGTCCGTCATGCCGGCCGGTTCGCCCTTGCGGGTGGCGAAGATCAGCCAGAACAGAGCGACGATGCTGCCCAGCGTCAGCAGGGCGATGTATCCACTCCAGAAATTGCTCATGTTCTACTCCTGGGCAGCCCGAACGCCCGGCTGCCCTTGATTGGTCCCAGGGGCTGCGGGCAGCCCCTTGCTCATTAGCCGTGTCAGCGCTTGTTGGTCAGCGCCGTACCCAGTACCTGCAGGTAGGCGACCATGGCATCCATCTCGGTCTTGCCCTTGACGGCGTCGCGCGCACCAGCGATGTCTTCGTCGCTGTAGGGCACGCCCAGCGTGCGCAGCGCCTGCATCTTCTTGGCGGTGTCCTGACCGTCGAGGGTGTGCTCCACCAGCCAGGGGTAGGAAGGCATCTTCGACTCGGGGACGACGTTGCGCGGGTTGTACAGGTGCGCACGGTGCCAGTCATCGGAGTAGCGGCCGCCCACGCGGGCCAGGTCCGGGCCGGTGCGCTTGGAGCCCCACAGGAACGGGTGGTCGTAGACGCTTTCACCGGCAACCGAGTAGTGGCCGTAGCGCTCTGTTTCGGCGCGGAACGGACGGACCATCTGCGAATGGCAGCCGACGCAGCCCTCGCGGATATAGATGTCGCGGCCTTCCAGTTGCAGCGCGGTGTAGGGCTTCATCCCGGCGACCGGTTCGTTGACCACGTCCTGGAAGAACAGCGGAACGATCTGGGTCAGGCCGCCGATGCTCACCGCGAGGATCATGAACAGGGCCAGCAGGCCGACGTTCTTTTCAAGTTTTTCGTGCTGTTTCATTTACCTCGGCTCCTCAAGCGATCTGCGCGGCAGCGTCATATTCCGCCGGCTTGGCCGCACGCACGGTGCGCCAGGTGTTGTAGGCCATCACCAGCATGCCGGTGAAGAAGACCGCACCGCCGATCATGCGCACCACGAAGCCGGGGTGGCTGGCTTCCAGCGCTTCGACGAAGGAGTAGGTCAGGGTGCCGTCCTCGTTGATCGCACGCCACATCAGGCCCTGAGCGATACCGTTGACCCACATCGAGGCGATGTAGAGCACGGTGCCGATGGTGGCCAGCCAGAAGTGGGTGTTGATCAGGCCGATGCTGTGCATCTGCTGACGCCCGAAGACCTTCGGAATCAGGTGGTACAGCGCGCCGATGGAGACCATCGCCACCCAACCGAGGGCGCCGGCGTGTACGTGGCCGATGGTCCAGTCGGTGTAGTGGGAAAGCGCGTTGACGGTCTTGATCGCCATCATCGGACCTTCGAAGGTCGACATGCCGTAGAACGCCAGGGAGACGACGAGGAAGCGCAGGATCGGGTCGCTACGCAGTTTGTGCCAGGCACCGGAGAGGGTCATCATCCCGTTGATCATGCCGCCCCAGCTCGGAGCCAGCAGAATCAGCGACATCACCATGCCCAGGCTCTGCGCCCAGTCCGGCAGCGCGGTGTAGTGCAGGTGGTGCGGGCCGGCCCAGATGTACACGGTGATCAGTGCCCAGAAGTGCACGATCGACAGGCGGTAGGAATACACCGGGCGCTCGGCCTGCTTCGGCACGAAGTAGTACATGATGCCGAGGAAGCCTGCGGTCAGGAAGAAGCCTACGGCGTTGTGGCCGTACCACCACTGGACCATGGCATCGGTGGCGCCGGCATACAGCGAGTAGGACTTCATCGCCGTGACCGGAATCTCCAGGTTGTTGACGATGTGCAGGATCGCCACGGTCAGGATGAAGCCGCCGAAGAACCAGTTACCCACATAGATGTGCTTGACCTTGCGGGTGGCCAGGGTGCCGAAGAACACCACTGCATAGGCAACCCAGACGACCGTGATCAGCAGGTCGATCGGCCACTCCAGTTCGGCGTATTCCTTGGAGCTGGTGAAACCCAGCGGCAGGGAGATCGCGGCGAGCAGGATGACCAGCTGCCAGCCCCAGAAGGTGAAGGCCGCCAGTTTTGGCGCGAAGAGCGTGGTCTGGCAGGTGCGCTGGACCGAGTAGTAGGACGTTGCGAACAGTGCACAGCCACCAAAGGCAAAGATCACCGCGTTGGTGTGCAGAGGTCGCAGGCGGCCGAAGCTCGTCCACGGCAGGTCAAAGTTCAAGAATGGCCAAGCCAACTGTGCTGCGATGAAAACGCCGAGCCCCATCCCGACGATTCCCCACACCACCGTCATGATGGCAAATTGGCGGACCACCTTGTAGTGATAGGCGGTACTGGTTGCTGTGTTCATGTATGGGCTTCCATCCACGGCTAAATGAGCAGATTTTCTTTCCTAGGAAAGCGAGGCAAGCATGGGGAAAGGGCAATTCGCCGGTATTGACCAAGGTCAATACACACATTGTGACAATGGCCATTTCGTCTGCTGGAATCGCCCGGCTGACGGGGCCTGGGCGACCCTCGTGCTGGCGCACGGAGCGGGCGCGTCGATGGACAGCCCGTTCATGTCGGAAATCGCTGAGCGCCTTGCCGCGCGCGGCATTGCCGTGTGTCGCTTCGAGTTTCGGTACATGGCCGAGCGAAGACTGAGTGGAGGCAAACGGCCGCCCAGTCCGGCGGCCCGGCTAGAGGAGGAGTGGCGGGCGATGTACGCCTGGGTGCGACAGCAAACCACAGGCGCTTTGGCGATCGGCGGGAAGTCCATGGGCGGCCGTATGGCGAGCCTGGTGGCCGACGAGTTGGGGGTCGATGCGCTGGTCTGTCTCGGTTATCCGTTCTATGCCGCGGGCAAGCCGGAAAAGCCGCGGGTGGCGCATCTGGGCACTCTTCGTACCCCGACACTGATCGTGCAGGGCGAGCGCGATGCGCTGGGTGATCGGCAGACCGTTGCCCGCTACGCGTTGTCACCGGCGATCGAGCTGCAGTGGCTCGAGGCCGCCGATCATGACCTCAAGCCGCTGAAACGTTCCGGGCTGACCCATGGCGGGCACCTGGACAGCGCCGCCGATGCGATTTCGGCCTGGCTAAGCCGGCTGCTGCCGGCGCCCGGCGTCTGACAGGCTTTCGCCCGCTCAGCGATTGAAGCGCTCGACCAGCGAATACTGCGCCTGCGCGGTAGCCGCCAGGTCCTCGCTCAGCAGCGCGAGGCTGCGTGCATCGCCCGAGGTGCGGTCGGTCAGCTGGGCGATGGTGCCCACGTTGCGACTGATTTCTTCGGCTACGGCGCTCTGCTCCTCGGTGGCGGACGCGATTTGCGTGGCCATTTCGGTGATGTTGCCAATCGCCTCGCTGATGCCCGCCAGCGCCAGGTCGGCTTCGACCACCTGGCCTACACCCCGCTCGGCTTCCACGCGGCCGCTCTCGGTCGCCTCGACTGCGTGCCTGGCCTGCTGCTGCAGCTTCTCGATGAGCTGGTGAATCTGCCCGGTGGCTTCGGCGGTGCGCTGCGCCAGTTGGCGTACCTCGTCGGCGACCACGGCGAAGCCGCGGCCACTCTCGCCCGCCCGCGCAGCCTCGATGGCCGCATTCAAGGCCAGCAGGTTGGTCTGGTCGGCAATGCCCTTGATCACATCGACCACGCTGCCGATCTCGTCGCTGTCACGGGCGAGTCGATTGACTACCTCGCCGGTCCGCGCCACCGCCGCAGAGAGCCGCTCGATCGCCTTGCGCGTCTCGCCGGTCACGTCGCGCCCGCGCACCGTCAGGTCCGTGGCCTGCTGGGTGGCTTCGGCGGCCAGCGCCACGTTTCCGGCGACCTCCTGGGTGGTGGCCGCCATCTGGTTGACCGCCGTCGCGACCTGCTCGGTTTCCTGATGTTGATGCGCCAGGCCATCGGAGCAGCTCTGGGCCAGTGTGTCGGTGCGTCCTGCCTGGCCCTGCAGTTGTACGGCACTGTCCTGCAGGCGCGTCAGGCAGGTCTTGAGGTGGGCCTGCTGGCTCAGCATGGCCATTTCCAGCTGGGCTTCGACGCCCTTGCTGTCGGTGTACATGCGCGCGATCAGCGGATCGCTGGTGGTTTGCCGGGCCAGCCCGAGTAGGCGCTTCATCCCGCGCTGCTGCCAATGCAGGCCCGCCAGGCCCAGGGGAATCGATAGCAACGCCGCGACGGCGAAACCCGGGCCGTGGTTGAGCCAGACACCGATGGCGAAGCCAACCTGGCTGATCAGTATGAAGGGCAGCCAGTTGAGAAGCAGCGGCACCCAGCGGTCGATCAACGGAATGCCGCGCTTGCCTGCGTTGAGCCGGGCATAGAGGGCTTCGGCGCGGCCAACCTGCTCGCGCGTTGGCTGGGTGCGCACCGACTCGTAGCCGGTAACGTTGCGTGCCGCGTCGAGAACCGGCGTGACGTAGGCATTGACCCAGTAATGGTCGCCGTTCTTGCGACGGTTCTTGACGATGCCCATCCAGGGTCGGCCGTCCTTGAGCGTTGCCCACATGTGCGCAAACACCGCTGGCGGGACATCTGGATGGCGGATGATGTTATGCGGTGCGTTGATCAGCTCCGCGCGATCGAAGCCGCTGACCTCGGCGAAGATGTCATTGCAGTAAGTGATCTGGCCTTTGAGGTTGGTCGTGGAGATCAGGCGCTGCTGGTCGGGGAAGGCGTATTCGCGCTGGGTTACGGGCTGATTGTTACGCATCGAGGAGGCACGTCCGGCAGGTAAGAAAGTGGTGCGACCTGCTACCTATTTGTTCTTTTTGCAGGTCCGGTTGTTTAGTCGGCTCGGTTAGCGCCTTCTTGAACGGAAGCTGACCATCAGATCAGTTCGCTTCGGAATAGGCGACCAGCGGGCAAGGGCTTAATATCCCTGTCATTTTTAGGGCCTATGGTCTCTCTCGAGTCGGCAGAAAACCATTCGCCGAAGGTTTCAAGGGAACTGATCGACGCCGCAGGGTGGCCGTGGCCGGAGTGCCGGGGGAGATGCATCGAGAAGGGACGCAAAAACGCCGGAGCAAGGATTGCTCCGGCGTTTCTATTTGCGCTGGACGAACTCAGCTGCCGATCAGCTGGCGCAGGACGTAATGCAGGATGCCGCCGGCCTTGAAGTACTCGACTTCGTTCTGCGTGTCGATGCGGCACAACACCTGGAAGCTGCTGCGCGAGCCGTCCTCGCGCTCGACGTCCACGGTCAGCAACTGGCGCGGCTTGATTTCCCCGCCCAGGCCGCGAATGGACAAGGTTTCGCGTCCGTTCAGGCCAAGCGTCTTGCGGCTTTGCTCGCCGACGAACTGCAGCGCGAGTACCCCCATGCCAATCAGGTTCGAGCGGTGGATGCGCTCGAAGCTCTCGGCGATCACCGCCTTGACGCCAAGCAGGTTGGTGCCCTTGGCGGCCCAGTCGCGACTGGAGCCGGTGCCGTATTCCTTGCCGGCAATGACTACCAGCGGCACGTTTTCCTGCTGATAGCGCATCGCCGCGTCGTAGATCGACATCCGCTCGCCGCTCGGCTGGTGCAGGGTCTCGCCGCCTTCCTCGCCGCCGAGCACCTCGTTCTTGATGCGGATGTTGGCGAAGGTGCCGCGCATCATCACTTCGTGATTGCCGCGCCGTGAGCCATAGGAGTTGAAGTCCTCCGGCTTGACGCCCAGCTGCTGCAGGTACAGCCCCGCCGGCGAACTGGCCTTGATGTTGCCGGCCGGCGAAATATGGTCGGTAGTGATCGAGTCACCAAACAGCGCCAGGATTCGCGCATTGTCGATATCCCGCGGCGGCGCCGGCGGCTCGCCAATTCCTTCGAAGAAGGGCGGGTTCTGCACGTAGGTGGACGAGGCGTTCCACTGGTAGGTGTCGCCGGCACTGACGGCGATGCGTTGCCAGTGCTCGTCACCGGTGAACACATCGGCGTAACGGCTGCGGAACATCTCGCCGTCGATCATGCCGACCGCCTGGCTCACCTCGGCGCTGCTTGGCCAGATGTCGCGCAGGTAGACCGGCTGGTTGCTCGCGTCGTAGCCCAGCGGATCGGTATCCATGTTGATGCGGGTGGTGCCGGCCAGCGCAAAAGCCACGACCAGCGGCGGTGAAGCCAGCCAGTTGGCCTTGACCAACGGATGCACGCGCCCCTCGAAGTTGCGGTTGCCCGAGAGCACCGAGGAAACGATCAGGTCGTTGTCGGAGATCGCCTGGCCGATCGCCTCTGGAAGCGGCCCCGAATTGCCGATGCAGGTCGTGCAGCCATAGCCGACCAGGTTGAAGCCGAGTTGGTCGAGGTAGCGCGTCAGGCCGGCACGCTCGAGGTAGTCGGTGACGACCTTCGAGCCCGGCGCCAGTGAGGACTTGACCCACGGCTGGCGCTTGAGGCCGCGCTCGACCGCTTTTTTGGCCAGCAGCCCGGCAGCCATCAGCACGTTGGGGTTGGAGGTGTTGGTGCAGGAGGTGATCGCGGCAATCACCACCGCGCCGTGCTTCAGCGAAAAATCCTCGCCGGCAACGGGCGCCGGAGTGTCGGCCTGCTGCTTCTTGCCGCCGGTTTCCAGCAGCAGATCGAAGGCGGCGCCGATCTCCTTGAGGTCGACCCGGTCCTGCGGACGCTTGGGGCCGGCGAGCGATGGCTGGACCTGGTCGAGGTCGAGTTCGAGCGAGGCGGTGAAGATTGGATCCGGCGTCTGGCTGTCGCGCCAGATTCCTTGCGCCTTGCAGTAGGCTTCGACCAGGGCGATGCGGTCGTCGTTGCGCCCGGTCAGACGCAGGTAGTCGATGGTCACCTGGTCGACCGGGAAGAAGCCGCAGGTCGCGCCGTACTCCGGCGCCATGTTGCCGATGGTGGCGCGGTCAGCCAGCGGCAGGTGATCGAGGCCCGGCCCGTAGAACTCGACGAACTTGCCGACCACCCCGTGCTTGCGCAGCATCTGCGTGACCGTGAGCACCAGGTCGGTGGCCGTCACGCCTTCGCGCAGTTTGCCGGTCAGGCGAAAGCCGACGACTTCCGGGATGAGCATGGAAACCGGCTGGCCGAGCATCGCCGCTTCGGCTTCGATACCGCCAACGCCCCAGCCGAGCACGCCGAGGCCATTGATCATGGTGGTATGCGAGTCGGTACCGACCAGCGTGTCGGGGTAGGCATAGGTGGCGCCGTCTTCCTCGCGCGTCCAGACCACCTGGCCGAGATATTCCAGGTTGACCTGATGGCAGATGCCGGTGCCCGGCGGCACCACGCTGAAGTTGTCGAAGGCCTGCTGGCCCCAGCGCAGGAACTCGTAGCGTTCGCCGTTGCGCTGCATCTCGATCTCGACGTTCTCGTGGAACGCCTGGTCGCTGCCGAAGCGATCGACCATGACCGAGTGATCGATCACCAGGTCCACCGGCGACAGCGGATTGATCTTCTGCGGGTCGCCCCCGGCGCGGGCCACGGCATCGCGCATGGCGGCCAGGTCGACCACCGCCGGTACGCCGGTGAAGTCCTGCATCAGCACGCGGGCCGGGCGGTACTGGATTTCACGCTCGCTGCTGCGCGTCTGCAGCCATTGCGCCAGCGCGTCGAAGTCCTCGCCTCGTACTGTCACGCCGTCTTCCCAGCGCAACAGGTTTTCCAACAGCACCTTGAGCGAGGTGGGCAGGCGGCTGATGTCGCCCAGGTGAGTCGCCGCATCGGGCAGGCTGTAATAGTGGTAGGTCTTGCCGGCTACCTCGAGGCTTCGCCGGCAATTGAGGCTGTCCAGGGACGGCATCGCGCATCTCCTTGTGGGCCCGCCTAGCGGGACATTGACAGAATGAACAGGCCAGAACCTGTTTGACCCTAGCTCTGGCCAGGGTGTTTCGCTACCTCACTGGACAGGGCCGGGGCGCCGGCGGTTCCGCTATCATGGCCGCCCCCAGCGGCTGCCCGAACAGGATCGACCCATGAATTCACTGCTGTTGCACTGCCGTCCGGGCTTCGAGGGCGAGGCCTGTGCCGAGCTCAGCGAACAGGCTGCCCGGCTCGATGTGCCCGGCTACGCCCGCGCCAAGCCGGACAGCGCCTACGCCGAGTTCGTCTGCAACGATGCAGCCGATGCCGAGCGCCTGATGCACGGGACTCGCTTTCGCGAGTTGATCTTCCCCCGTCAGTGGGCGCGCGGCGCCTTTGTGCAGTTGCCGGAAACCGATCGCATCTCGGTCCTGCTCGAGCAACTGGCCGGCTATCCGGTGTGCAGCGAGCTGTGGCTGGAGGTCACCGATACCAATGACGGCAAGGAGCTCTCGACCTTTTGCCGCAAGTTCGAGGCGCCGTTGCGCAAGGCGCTGCTCAAGGCTGGTCGCCTGGTGGACAAGAGCGGCGGGCCGCGCCTGCTGCTGACGTTCAAGAGCGGGCGCGAGGTGTTTGCCGGCGTGGCCGAGATTGGCAACAGCGCGTTCTGGCCGATGGGCATACCGCGGCTGAAGTTCCCGCGCCAGGCGCCCAGCCGCTCGACGCTCAAGCTCGAGGAGGCCTGGCACCATTTCATTCCGCGCGACCAGTGGGACACCCGCCTGGCGCCGGGAATGACCGCAGTCGATCTGGGCGCGGCGCCCGGCGGCTGGACCTGGCAGCTGGTCAACCGCCACATGCGCGTCAGCGCGGTGGACAACGGGCCGATGAACGCCGAACTGATGGACTCCGGCCTGGTCGATCATTTCCGCGCCGACGGCTTCGCCTTTCGCCCGCGCAAGCCAGTGGACTGGATGGTCTGCGACATCGTCGAGAAGCCGGCACGCAATGCGGCGCTGCTGGAAACCTGGATCGGCGAGGGCCTGTGCCGCGAAGCGGTGGTCAACCTGAAGCTGCCGATGAAGCAACGCTACGCCGAGGTGCGTCGCTTGCTGGAACGCATCCGCGACGGGCTTGCCGAACGTGGCGTGCGCGCCAGCATCGGTTGCAAGCAGCTCTATCACGACCGCGAAGAAGTCACCTGTCACCTGCGCCGGTTGTGAGGCGGCAGGTGACCTCGGCCAAGGCTTGCGTGACAATGCGCGCCTGATCTTTTGGAGTTCACATGACCCAGACTGACCTGACCGTCGATGCGGTGCTCGATGCCACCGGCCTGAACTGCCCCGAGCCGGTGATGATGCTGCACAACAAGGTGCGCGACCTGGCCGGTGGCGAGTTGCTGAAGGTGATCGCCACCGACCCGTCCACGCAACGCGATATTCCCAAGTTCTGCGTCTTTCTCGGCCACGAGCTGGTCGACCGCCAGGAAGAGGCCGGCACCTACCTGTACTGGATCCGCAAGAAGCTCGACTGAGTCGACCGACGGCTCACAGGCCGTCGTCGGGCTGGGGTTGGCTGTGCCACAGGCGGCCGAGCCAGCGCCAGGCGATCCAGCCGCCGGCAGCCAGGTAGACGAAGCCGCCGGGCACCCACATGATCAGCCCCGCCAGTTGTTGATCCGCCACGTCCCGCGCGGCGCCATAAAACGACACCGAGCCGAACGTCAGCAGGGCGCCCAGCAAGCCGGTATGCATCAGTGTCAGCAGCACCGCCATCAATGCCTGCGGCACCTGCTTGCGGTTGGCGCGCAGGACCGACCACCAGAACAGCCAGCCGGTGAAAAGAAAACAGGCGTGCTCGAAGGCATGCACCCAGAGATTGTCGAGCGCCAGGACGTACAGCCGCGGCGTGTGCCAGATCCAGATGATGGCGCCGTGCAGCAGGGCCAGCGCCGTGGGGTAGCGTCCGGCACGCAGCAGCAGAGTCCACACGCGCTGCCCGAACCAGCCGGTGACGCCGCGCCACTGTGGCAGCGGGCGCGCCAGCGCCCAGAGTGGCGCGATCACCAGAATGAACAGCATGTGCTGCGTCATGTGCCAGCTGGTGCTGGTTTCGGCCCATTCGTCGAGGGGGCCGAACACGCTCAGCACGGTCAGCAGCATCGCCGCGTGAAAACACAGCGCTTCGTGGGGGCGCGGTGGTACGCGGCGCCCACCCAGTAGGTAGAGCAGCCAGGCCGCTGCCACGAGGGCGGCGGTGATCAGCAGTGGCGTGCGTTCGGCCAGGTGCGCGTCGAACAGGCCGTGCGCCGCCGCGGGGGCCGCCCAGGCCAGGCCGAGCAGCAGGGTGGCGGCCGCGCGATGAACTACATACATGGCGGAATCTGCAGCAACGGGATGCCGACGAATAGCGTGGCAATCGCCGCGATCATGTGGATGCCGGCGGCGATCTTGGTGACGAACACCTGCCGTTCGTTGAGTTGATGGGGCGGTCTCGACAAGCGCCAGAAGTGCGTGGCCAGCCACACCAGCAGGCCGAGCGTCAGCAGCGTGAGCAGGCCGAGCCCGGCGTTCAGCCAGTTCCAGACGCCCTGCTCGGGCGCAGGCGGCGCCAGCGTGCAGACGACCGCCTGACCGCCATACATGCCGATGAACCACAGGCTCCAGATCACCAGACCCAGCGGAATCTGCACCGGGTGATAGGCCGAGGTGCGTGCGTATTTCATCAGACACCTCCCCAGGTGCCGGGAAACAGCACGATTGCCGCATAGCTGATCCACAGCACACCGAGGTTGTAGTACCAGAGTTGCTCGACGACGATCGGCTCGTAGGGCGCCTTCACGCCGACGTAGCCATAGCCGACGCGCCAGGCCTGCAGTGCGGTGAGCACCGCGGCCAGCCCGCAGTGGATGATGCTGTAGGCCAGTACGACAAAGATCACCGCATCATGCGCAGTCTGCGTCGGCTCCAGCGGTGTTCCGAGCAGTTGCCAGACCAGCAGAGCGGTCTGCAGCGAGGCGAGCAACGCAAGGCCGGCGAGGTTGACCAGCAGCGTGTTCAGCGTTCCCTGGCGCAGCCGCTTGATCAGCCTGTGCAGCCAGATGCACCCCGCACTGAGCAGCACGCCACTCACCAGCATCGGCCAGCCGTCGAGCCGCTGCTCGGGTACTTGCCACTGCGGTGCGACCGTCCACAGATAGAACCAGCCGAACACCAGCGACAGATAGAGCGCCCCGTTGGCCAGCAGGGTGACGCCCATGCCCCACAGGCCGGGGCCATCGAAGGTGCGTGAATGCAGGGGAGGCTCGTCCGGCTCGGTGCGTGCGTCCGGGGCGGCAGCCGGGTGCGCACCGTTCTCCCATGACCAGCGCAGCAGCACGACGAGCGTGGCCACGGTGGCACCCAGCGCCAACCAGTAGAACTTGTTCAGCAGGCTCAGGCAGAGCACCGCCAGCAGTACGGCAGCGATGAACGGCAGCCAGCTGTTGCCGGGCAGGTGGATGATTTCGCGCACCTTGCCGCTCAGCGGGTCGCTGCCCCAGGTCTCGCGGCGACCGTGATCGATCACCGTCAGCGCATGCTCGCCGCGGGCAATGCTGTCGCCCAGATCCGGCTCCTTCCATAGCGGGTGACGGTCGGTAACGTCCGGCAAACTGACGAAGTTGTAGGCCGAAGGCGGCAGGCTGGTCGCCCACTCCAGGGTATCGGCGTTCCACGGGTTCTTCGGCGCCGGCAGACCGAAGCGAAAGTGCAGCACGATGTCGAGCAGGATGGTCGCCACGCCGATGGCCATGACAAAGCTGCCGACCGACGAGATGAGGTTGGGAATGTCCCAGCCCAGGCCGCTTTCGTAGGTGTATACGCGCCGCGGCATGCCGATCAGGCCGGTCCAGTGCATGATCAGGAAGGTCAGGTTGAAGCCGATGAACACCAGCCAGAAGCCCCAGCGGCCCAGCTTCTCCGAGGGCATGCGCCCGGAGAAGTGCGGCAGCCAGTAGTAGAGCCCGGCCATCAGCGGAAAGAACATGCCGCCGACCAGCACGTAGTGCATGTGCGCGACGACGAAGTGGGTGTCATGGACCTGCCAGTCGAACGGCACCAGGGCGAGCATGACGCCGGTCAGGCCGCCGGCCACGAACACCAGCAGAAAACCCACCAGCCAGAGCATCGGCACCTTGTAAACCGGCCGGCCGAGCCAGAGCGTCGCCAGCCAGGCGAAGATCTGCACGCCGGTCGGCACCGCCACCAGCATGCTCGCCGCTGAGAAGAACGCCTGCGCCAGCTGCGGTATGCCGACGGTGAACATGTGGTGGACCCACAGCCCGAAGCTGATGAAGCCGGTGGTGACGACGCCGAGTACCACCCAGCGATAACCTACCAGCGGGCGCTGGCAGAACACCGGGATCAGCGTGGTGACAATGCCCGCCCCCGGAAGGAAGATGATGTACACCTCCGGATGGCCGAACAGCCAGAACAGGTGCTGCCAGAGCACGGGGTCGCCACCGCCGGCCGGGTCGAAGAAAGGGAATCCGGCGGCGCGCTCGAGTTCCAGCAGGATGCTGCCCAGGATCAGCGGCGGGAAGCCGACCACGATCATCATCGCCATCACCAGGATGTACCAGGCGTAGAGCGGCATCTTGTGCAGCGCCATGCCGCTGGTGCGGGTACGCAGGATCGATACCACCAGCTCGACCCCGGCCGACACTGCGGAGATCTCGACGAAGGTGATGCCCAGCAGCCAGAAGTCCGAGTTGACGCCCGGGGTGTGCGCCTGGCTCGACAGCGGCGTGTACATGAACCAGCCAGCCTTCGGCGCGACGTCCAGAAAGATGCTCGACAGCAGGATGATGCCGCCGAACAGGTAGCAGAAATAGCCGAGCGCCGACAGCCGTGGGAACACCAGGTCGCGTGCGCCGATCATCTTTGGGATCAGGTAGACGGCCAGCCCTTCCATCATCGGCACGGCGAACAGAAACATCATCACCGTGCCGTGCATGGTGAAGACCTGATTGTAGACGTCCGGCTCCATCAGCTCGTAGCCGGGCAGGGCGAGCTGGGTGCGGATGAGCATCGCCAGCAACCCGCCGATCAGGAAGAACACGCCACCGGTGACGAGAAAGCGCAGGCCGATGGTGGTGTGGTTGACGATGGTCAGCGCACGCCAGCCGCGCGGGTTGCCCCAGACCTCGTCGAACTGGTCATGCAGCTGATCGATGTCGGTACCTGGGGCGGTGCGGGGGGTTGCATTGCTCATGGGGAGAGCGTCTCCAGCCATTGGGCGATCTGTTCGAGGGTGGCGTCGGGTACCTCGTCGTGGCGTGGCATGGCATTGCCGTGCTTGAGCGTCTGGTGCTCGCGCAGCCAGCGGCGCAGGCCGTCGTGGTCATTGCGGATGACGCCGGCGCCGAGGGTCGGGCGGGTGGCCAGGTCGGTCAGGTCGGGTGCACGGTTGCCGTCGCTCACGCCGGCGACGCGGTGACATTGCCCGCAGCGCGACGCGAATACCGCGCCGGCCTCGCCCGGGGCCGGCCGGATTGCCGCGCGCTGCTGGCGACGTTCCAGCCAGGCCGAGAAATCACCAGCCTCCAGCGCCTCCACATGCAGCGCCATGAAGGCATGCTGGGTTCCGCAGAATTCCGAGCATTGCCCGCGGTAGGCGCCCGCATGGGCAGCTTCGAGGCGGATGACGTTGGTTCGCCCGGGA
Organism: Stutzerimonas sp. CXK-1; assembly: GCF_057738225.1. NCBI lineage: Bacteria > Pseudomonadati > Pseudomonadota > Gammaproteobacteria > Pseudomonadales > Pseudomonadaceae > Stutzerimonas > Stutzerimonas sp. CXK-1. Next base: position 1,679,340 of record NZ_CM173217.1, read on the forward strand.
ATCATGTCCATCTTGCCGCCCAGCCGCGGTACCCAGAACGAATGGATGACATCGGCACTGGTGACCTCGATGTCGGCCGGCCGACCGACCGGTAGAACCAGCTGGTTGGCCGTGACCACCTCCTGGTCCGGATAACGCACTTCCCACCACCACTGATGGCCGACGATCCGGATCCGCAGCGGCTGTTCACCCTCGACGGGCAGCGGCAGCATGCTGCGGCCGGTCGGCAGGCCAAAGGCGAGCAGCACGGCGATGCTCACGCTGGGCAGCACGATGCCGCCACCGATTACCCAGCGGCGATTGATGCGCTTGGCCTGTTCGGCGCTGTGCGGCTGCGAACGACGCAACATGGCATAGACCCACAGCGTGGCTACCGCCAGCCAGACGAGCACGGCAAAGCCAAACATCCACCACCAGACGTTAGCCACGTCCTGCGCCATCGGGCCGGCCGGGTTCAGCGCCGACTGCGCACCGCCGCAGGCAGTCAGAGAAGGAACTGCCAGCGCCAGCGTGGTCCATTTCATCAGGGCCTGCGGCTGCGTCTGTTGCTTCACCGACGCCATGCCGGCCGGCTGACGTTCGCTGTCGCGCCCGGCCGGGGCAGCGTTCAACCCGTGAAGTGGGCCTGGGAGGGCGCAATGGCGATAGAGCGAAATTCGATCCACAGCAATGCGGCGATCGGCAGCCATCCGCTGCATCCGATGATGATCCACTTTCCGGTAGCGGCGCTGATCGGTTTGCTTCCGGCCGACCTGGCCTACCTGTGGACGCTCGATCCGTTCTGGCAGCGCGGCGGGCTCTGGCTGGCCGGTGTCGGTGCGTTCGGCGGCTGGGTCGCGAGCATCGCCGGGCTGATCGATCTGCTCAGCGTGCGGGATATTCGGCGCAAGGTGACAGCCTGGTGCCACGCCATCCTGGCGGTGATGATGCTCTCGCTGGCCTCGCTCAACTGGCTTCTGCGCTATCAGGGCCTTGGCGCTGACGAGGGGGCCCTGTGGGGGCTGTACCTGTCCGTGATCACGGCGCTGCTGATCTCCCTGGCGGCGTTCCTTGGCGGGCGCCTGGTGTACGAACATGCCGTCGGCGTCGATCTGGACAGCTAGCGGGAGCGTGCGGCGGGCGCGGGCGTAAGGCGTCATGCGTCGAGTCCGTCCGGGTCAGAAGGGTTTGGCCAGCACCAGCCAGAGCGTCAGGCTGATCAGCAGGGGGATGAGCACGCCCAGCGTCAGGCACTGGTAGGTGACGCGGCGGTCCGGCCGACGCTCGACGCGCAGCACGAGAACCCCGCACAGCGCATGACAGAGCGCCATGCCGGTTACGGCCGTCAGCTTGATGATCAGCCAGCCGGCGAGGGTGCCGTCGCGCAGGAACAGCGCCGTACCCGAGCCGATGGCCAGCAGCGCGGCGGGCGTACCGATGAGGGTGAAGACCAGGCGCGTCAGATGCGCGTGGTCGCGGTAGAAGAGCTTGTCGCTACTGCGTGTGCCGGCAGCAACCAGCGCCGGTAGGTAGAGCAGCGTGCCGCACCAGCAGATCAGCGCGGCGAAATGCAGCAGCTTGAGAAGGGGCATGCCCGAGTTCGTCCGGTAGCGGCAAGTCTGACTTGTGACAGCCTTGCCTGCGAGCCGTTCGGCTGCTCGGGCTCAGTGCGCGGTCGGGGCGCTCAGTCTGCCGGTGGCGGCGACTCGTCACGCTCGGGGTGCCTTGGCGCTTCCTCGAGGCGTTCGAACAGGCGACTGCCGCAACGGCTGCAGAACGCGGCGTTGGCGTCGTGCACGCCCTTGGCGCAGCTCGGGCAGTTGTAATGCAGCACGCTATCGTCGCGCATGGCATTGGCCAGTTCGGCGGTGAAGATGCCCGTTGGCACGGCAATGATCGAATAGCCGGTGATCATCACCAGCGTCGCCAGGGCCTTGCCCAGGGCCGTGTGTGGAACGATGTCGCCGAACCCCACGGTGGTCAGCGTCACCACCGCCCAGTACACGCTCATCGGGATGCTGGTGAAGCCGTTGCTGGGCCCCTCGATCACGTACATCAGCGTGCCGTACACCACCACCAGCGTGCTCACGCTCAGCAGGAACACGACGATCTTCTGCCGGCTGCCGCGCAGCGCCACCAGAAGGAAGTTGGCCTGGCTGAGGTAATGGGTGAGCTTCAGTACGCGGAAGACCCGCAGCATGCGAATCACCCGGACGATCAGCAGGTACTGGGCATCGGGGAACAGCAAGGCGATGAACGCAGGCACCACCGACAGGAGGTCGATGGCCCCGTAGAAGCTGAAGATGTACTTGCGCGGAGCGGGGTGCACGCACACCCGGGTGATGTATTCGAGGGCGAACAGCGCGGTGAAGACCCATTCGATGCCGGTCAGCAGCATGCCGTGACGCTGGTTGATGCTGGCGACGCTGTCGAACATCACCACCACCAGGCTGGCGAAGATCACCACCAGCAGCCAGGTGTCGAATCGCCGGCCGGCGTCGGTATTGGTGAAGAAAATGATGGTGTACAGGCGTTCGCGCCAGTTCATCTCGCGCAGCGCATCGCTATCCATCCGGCTCGTTCCTCCAGGGCAGGTTGACCCGCGTGGCCAGCGGGTTCGCTCTGCGCCGCAGTGTACACAGCGTGGCCGCGCTTGCCCGAGCGAACGTTCTTTGCCTATTGCCGTCTTCCGTCATAGTCTTGGTTCATGCGTGCAGTGGGAGAGAGAGATGTCCGATTCGAAGCTGGTCGACCCGTTCGGTCGGCGCATCACATACCTACGGCTTTCGGTTACCGACCGTTGCGACTTTCGCTGCACCTACTGCATGAGCGAGGACATGATCTTCGCGCCACGCTCGCACATCCTTTCGCTTGAAGAGCTTTACGCCGTCGCCGATGCCTTCATCGGGCTGGGCGTCAAGCGCATCCGCATCACCGGTGGCGAGCCGCTGGTCCGCAAGGGTTTGACCGAGCTGCTCGAACGCCTTGGCGCACGCAGCGAACTGGAAGACCTGGCCATCACCACCAACGGTTCGCAGCTTTACAAGCTGGCGCCCGCCTTGCGCCGCGCAGGCGTGCGCCGTCTGAACGTCAGCCTCGATTCGCTGAATCCGCAACGCTTCGCCGAGCTGACTCGGCGTGACCGCCTCGAACGCGTGCTTGAAGGCATCGATGCGGCGAAGGCTGCTGGCTTCGAGCGCATCAAGCTCAACAGCGTGATCCAGAAAGGCCGCAATGACGACGAGGTGCTTGATCTGGTCGATTTCGCCGTGGCGCGAGGGCTCGATATCAGCTTCATCGAAGAGATGCCGCTGGGCAACGTGGCCAGCCACGAGCGCCGGATCACTTTCTGTTCCAGCGATGAGGTGCGCGAGCGCATCGAACAGCGGCATACGCTGGTGCGCAGCAGCCATGTCACCGGTGGGCCGTCGCGCTACTGGCAGGTGGCGGGCACGCAGACGCAGGTCGGCTTCATCTCGCCGCACAGCCACAATTTCTGTGGCAGCTGCAATCGCGTACGGGTCACTGCCGAAGGCAAGCTGGTGCTGTGCCTCGGTCATGAAGGGGCGCTGGACCTCAAGCAGCTGATGCGCAGCCATCCCGGCGACGCCGAGCGGCTGCGCAACGCGCTGGTCGAGGCGCTGCAGCTCAAGCCGGAACGTCACCACTTCCGTACCGACGAGCAGGTGCAGGTGGTGCGCTTCATGAGCATGACCGGCGGCTGACGGGCGGCTGGCGAAACCCCCGATCCTTCCCCAACGGTTCCGGCCGCCCCGTCCCCTCGTGCGCCTTTGCGCGCTGCAGCGTGCGTAGGTGCCTGCCTGGCGAACGAGGTGGCGTGCTAGACTCGCGCGCCTATCGCCAACGCCCACCAGGATGCCCGAAACACCCATGACGTCACGGCGACCACTGCTTGCCCGGCCAGGCGCCGGCCGCTGCCACGGAAGGCTTTCATGCGTCTGAAAAGCATCAAGCTCGCAGGCTTCAAGTCCTTTGTCGATCCCACCACCGTGAGCTTTCCGAGCAACATGGCGGCGGTGGTCGGGCCCAACGGCTGCGGCAAGTCCAACATCATCGACGCGGTGCGCTGGGTAATGGGTGAGAGCTCGGCGAAGAACTTGCGCGGCGAGTCGATGACCGACGTCATCTTCAACGGCTCCAACACCCGCAAGCCGGTGACCCAGGCCAGCATCGAGCTGATCTTCGACAATGCCGACGGCAGCCTGACTGGCGGATACGCGGCGTTTGCCGAGATTTCCATCCGCCGCCGGGTGACCCGCGACGGGCAGAACACCTATTTCCTCAACGGCACCAAGTGCCGTCGCCGTGATATCACCGACATCTTCCTCGGCACCGGCCTTGGCCCACGCAGCTATTCGATCATCGAGCAGGGCATGATTTCCCGGCTGATCGAGGCCAAGCCCGAAGATCTGCGGCATTTCATCGAGGAAGCGGCGGGCATCTCCAAATACAAGGAGCGTCGCCGCGAGACCGAGAATCGCATTCGCCGCACCCAGGAGAACCTGGCACGCCTGACTGACTTGCGTGAAGAACTCGAACGGCAGCTCGAACGGCTGCATCGTCAGGCGCAATCGGCGGAGAAATATCAGGAGTACAAAGCCGAGGAGCGCCAGCTCAAGGCCCAGCTGGCCGCATTGCGCTGGCAGGCATTGAACGAGCAGGTCGGCGGGCGTGAGCAGGTCATCGGCAATCAGGAGGTTGCCTTCGAAGCGCTGGTAGCCGAGCAGCGCAGTGCCGATGCCAGTATCGAGCGGTTGCGCGACGGTCATCACGAACTCTCCGAGCGCTTCAACCAGGTGCAGGGGCGCTTTTATTCGGTGGGGGGCGACATCGCCCGCGTCGAGCAGAGCATTCAGCATGGCCAGCAGCGTTTGCGCCAGCTGCAGGATGATTTACGCGAGGCGGAGCGGGCCCGGCTGGAAACCGAATCGCACCTGGGGCATGACCGCACCTTGCTGGCGACGCTTGGCGAAGAGCTTGCCATGCTCGAGCCCGAGCAAGAGCTGGCCGCTGCGAGTGCGGAGGAGGGCGCTGCACAGCTCGAGCAGGCCGAAGCAGCGATGCAGAGCTGGCAGGAACAGTGGGATCGCTTCAACCAGCAGAGCGCCGAGCCACGTCGGGTAGCCGAGGTGCAGCAGGCGCGTATCCAGCAGCAGGAGCAGAGCCTCGAGCGCCTTAGCGAGCGGCAGCGTCGGCTCGACGAGGAGCGTGTTCAGCTGGCGGCCGATCCAGAAGATGCGGCAATCCTGGAGCTGGACGAACAGCTGGCGCTCGGCGAGCTGCGCCTGGAAGAGCTGGCGGCTGCCGAGCAGGTGCTCGACGAGCAGCTCGAGACCCTGCGCGGCGAACTCGACGAACTCGGCAACACCCAGCAGCGAGCTACGGGTGAGCTACAGCGCCTGGAAGGCCGCATCGCGTCGCTCGAGGCGCTGCAGCAGGCGGCGCTGGAGCCGGGCAAGGGCGTCGCCGAGTGGCTGCGCAATCAGCAACTGTTCGACTCCAGCCGGTTGGCCGAGCAGCTACGTGTCGAGGCCGGTTGGGAGGTCGCCGTCGAGACGGTGCTCGGCGCGGATCTGCAGGCCGTGGTGCTGAATGATCTGGGCGCGCTCGATTTCGCCACGTTCGCCGAAGGCGAGCTGCGCATCGCAACGGGCGCTCCGGCGGCGAAGCAGCGGGGCAGCCTGCTCGACAAGGTCGAGGCGGGTATCGATCTCTCGCCCTGGCTGGGTGCTGTCCGCCCGGTCGAAACGCTCGAGCAGGCGCTGGCCGGGCGTGCCTCGCTTGCCGAAGGTGAAAGTCTGGTCAGTCGTGATGGCTACTGGGTCGGGCGCCACTTCCTGCGGGTTCGCCGCGCCGAGGATGCCTCTGGCGGCATCCTCGCGCGCGGTCAGGAGTTGGCCGCGCTCGTCGATGAACGCGAGGAGCGGCTGCGCGCGCTGGACGATATCGAGCGACGCCTGGCCCAGGGGCGCCACGAGCTGTCCGAGCGTGAAGCGGCGCGCGAGCGGCAGCGCCGCTTGCTGCAGGACGAGGCGCGCCAGCAAGGCGAACTGAAGGCGCAGCGGTCTGCCCGCCAGGCGCGCGCAGAGCAGCTGCTGGAGCGCCGTCAGCGCCTCGAGACGGAGCTTGCCGAGCTGGCAGAGCAACGCGCGATCGAGACCGAGCAGCTCGGCGAGGCGCGTCTGCTGCTGCAGGACGCGCTCGATGCCATGGCCAGCGATAGCGAGCGTCGGGAAGAGCTGCTGGCCAGCCGTGACGACATCCGCGAGCGCCTCGACCGGGTGCGCCAGGATGCTCGCCAGCACAAGGATCATGCACACCAGCTCGCCGTGCGGGTGGGCTCGCTGCGCGCCCAGCACGATTCGACTCGCCAGGCGCTGGAGCGGCTGGAGCTGCAATTCGAGCGGGCGGTCGAGCGACGCGAACAGCTGAACCTCAACCTGGAGGAGGGCGAGGCTCCGCTCGAAGAGCTACGCATGAAGCTCGAAGAGCTGCTCGAGCGGCGCATGGCCGTCGAGGACGAGCTGAAGCTGGCGCGGCTTGCCCTCGAAGACGCGGATCGTGAACTGCGTGATGCCGAAAAGCGCCGGACTCAGGCCGAACAGCAGGCGCAGCTGTTGCGTGGTCAGCTGGAACAGCAGCGGCTGGAGTGGCAGGCCCTTACCGTTCGCCGCAAGGCCTTGCAGGATCAGCTGCACGAGGATGGCTACGACCTGCATGGGGTGCTCGCCACGTTGCCCGCCGATGCGGGGGAGGCGCAATGGGAGGCGGGGCTGGAACAACTGGCGCAGCGCATTCAGCGCCTCGGGCCGATCAACCTGGCGGCGATCGACGAATATCAGCAGCAGTCCGAGCGCAAGCGCTACCTGGACGCGCAGAACGACGACCTGGTCGAGGCGCTGGAGACGCTGGAAAACGTCATCCGCAAGATCGACCGCGAGACGCGCAATCGCTTCAAGGAAACCTTCGAGCAGATCAACGCCGGCCTGCAGGCGCTATTCCCCAAGGTGTTCGGCGGTGGCACGGCCTATCTGGAACTTACCGGGGAAGATTTACTCGATACCGGGGTAGCGATCATGGCGCGGCCGCCAGGCAAGAAGAACAGCACCATCCACCTGCTATCCGGCGGCGAGAAGGCGCTGACGGCCCTGGCTCTGGTGTTCGCGATTTTCCAGCTGAATCCGGCGCCGTTCTGCATGCTCGACGAAGTGGACGCGCCGCTGGATGACGCGAACGTCGGTCGCTACGCCCGGTTGGTCAAGGAGATGTCCGAGAAGGTGCAGTTCATCTACATCACCCATAACAAGATCGCCATGGAAATGGCCGACCAGCTGATGGGCGTGACCATGCACGAGCCGGGTTGTTCGCGCCTGGTCGCCGTCGACGTGGAGCAAGCCGTGGCGTTGGCAGAGGCCTGAGGTTGGCTTGGAGTCTGGAAGCGTTTTGCAACGGCCCACGGCTATAAAAGAGAACTGGCGCACGGTGCAAATCTGCCGTTCGTCGTGCTAGCTTAGAGAACATTTTTTGCGATGCGCGAATGCGGCTGGAATGCCTGATATTTCGCGTCTTTATCATCGGATTCAGGGGTAAGAGGATTAATGGATATCGGTCTGCGCGAGTGGCTGATCGTCATCGGCATCATCGTCATCGCCGGGATACTCTTTGACGGCTGGCGCCGCATGCGCGGCGGCAAGGGCAAGCTGAAATTCAAGCTGGACCGCAACCTCGCCAATCTTCCGGACGTCGATGACGACTCCAACGAACTGCTCGGGCCGGCGCGGGTCGTCAATCGCAACAACGAGCCCCAACTGAACGAGACCGATCTGCCTGCCGTCAACGCGCGCGAGGGCATCCGTGAGCCGGCCGCCAAGCGCCGCCACAAGGAGCCGCGTCAGGGTGATCTGCATTTTGCGGCCGAAGAGCCGGTGCCAACCTTGCTCGACCCCGTGGTCGGGGAGGACGACGAGTCCGAGAAGGGGCCGGAAGTCGCGCGGGATCAGTCTCCGGTCGAGGAAGTCCTGGTGATCAACGTGCTAGCGCGCGATCCGGGCGGCTTTCGTGGGCCGTCCTTGCTGCAGAACATCCTCGAGAGCGGGCTGCGTTTTGGTGAAATGGACATCTTCCATCGTCACGAAAGCATGGCGGGCAATGGCGAGGTGCTGTTCTCGATGGCCAATGCCGTCAAGCCGGGTACCTTCGACCTCGATGACATCGACCATTTCACCACTCCGGCCGTGAGTTTCTTCCTTGGCCTGCCTGGGCCGCGACATCCCAAACAGGCCTTCGATGTCATGGTCGCGGCGGCCCGCAAGCTTGCCTCGGAGCTCAACGGCGAACTCAAGGACGACCAACGCAGCGTATTGACCGCTCAGACCATCGAGCACTATCGCCAGCGTATCGTGGAGTTCGAGCGCCGACAGATGACACTCAAGCAACGCTGAGTATCTCCCTTGCACCGGGCCTTGCGCTCGGTGCCGCGTTTGCCGGGCCGGCTCGCCCCGGCCGATCATTCGGCGCTACATCCCTGGAGCGGCCCTTCAGCCCAGCGGCCGCTGAATCGGGGCGCTTCTTCGAGTCGGATTCAGCCCGCCAACCCTATTGGCGCGGCGCCTGTCACCGTTCCGCTGCCGTTTTTCCCGCCCTATTGCCTATGCCCGATCAGGTGCCCGCAGACCTGCCTTCCCGGTCGCATTCGGCTAGAATCCGACGCCTTTCCCTATCAACCAAGGCGCGCTGATGCGGTCTGAATCAGCACAGCCCCAGTCACGGCTCCGTCCTATGCCTTCCGCTCAAACCGCCGCCGAGCGCATCGCCGAACTGCGCAGCGAAATCGACGCCCACAACTACCGCTACTACGTGCTCGACGAACCCAGCGTTCCCGATGCCGAGTACGACCGTCTGTTCAATGAGCTCAAGGCGCTCGAGGCGGAGCACCCGGAGCTGGTGACACCCGAGTCGCCAACCCAGAGGGTCGGTGGCGCGGCGCTGGCGGCGTTCGGTCAGGTGCGCCACGAAGTGCCGATGCTGAGTCTGGGCAACGCCTTCGAGGAGCAGGATCTGCTCGATTTCGACCGCCGCGTGCGCGAAGGGCTGGATCTGCCGGCGGGCGACCTGTTCGGCGATGACGCTGTGGTCGAGTACAGCTGCGAACCCAAACTGGATGGTCTGGCGGTCAGCCTGCTTTATGAGAACGGTCATCTGGTGCGCGGCGCCACCCGGGGCGATGGCAGCACGGGTGAGGACATCAGCGCCAACGTGCGAACCGTACGCAACATTCCATTGAAGCTGCATGGCAGTGGCTGGCCTGCGGTACTCGAGGTGCGCGGCGAGATCTACATGCCGAAGGCCGGCTTCGAAGCGCTCAACGCGCGACAGCTGGAAAGCGGCGGCAAACCCTTCGCCAATCCTCGCAACGCCGCTGCTGGAAGCCTGCGTCAGTTGGATTCGAAGATCACTGCCAGCCGTCCGCTCGAACTTTGTGCCTACGGCGTCGGCCGCAGCGACGGCGAACTGCCTGACACGCACATCGGTATTCTCCAGGCCTTGAAAGGTTGGGGCCTGCCCATCAGTCGAGAGCTGAAACTGGCCAAGGGCGTCGCCGAGTGCCGCGCCTATTACGACGCCATCGGTGAAAAGCGCGACGCGCTGCCTTACGAAATCGACGGTGTGGTGTTCAAGGTCAACGCGGTCGCGCAGCAGCGTGAGCTGGGCTTCCGGGCGCGCGAGCCGCGCTGGGCCATCGCCCACAAGTTTCCCGCGCGGGAGGAAATCACCGAACTGCTCGATGTGGAATTCCAGGTCGGCCGTACCGGCGCGATCACCCCGGTCGCCCGGTTGAAGCCGGTGCAGGTGGCGGGCGTTACGGTTTCCAACGCGACGCTGCACAACATGGACGAAGTGTCGCGCCTGGGCGTGATGATCGGCGATACGGTGATCGTGCGCCGTGCAGGCGACGTGATCCCTCAGATTCTCGGCGTAATCGCCGAACGCCGCCCGGTCGACGCGCGCGCCGTGCATGTGCCGGAGCAGTGCCCGGTGTGCGGTTCCGCCGTGGAGCGTACCCAGCTGATCAAGCGCAGCAAGGGCCGTGAATCGGTCAGCGAAGGCTCGATCTACCGCTGCGTCGGCCGGCTGGCGTGCCAGGCTCAGCTTAAGCAGGCGATCATCCATTTCGTATCGCGCCGAGCGATGGATATCGACGGCCTGGGCGACAAGATCGTTGAGCAGCTGGTCGATAGGGGGTTGGTCAAATCGCCGGCGGATCTTTACTGCCTGACCCATGAGCAGGTCATCGATCTGGAAGGTTTCGCCGAAATTTCCACGCGTAACCTGCTCAACGCAATCGATGCCAGCCGCAAACCGAGTCTCGCGCGGTTCGTCTACGCCCTCGGTATCCCAGACGTCGGTGAGGAAACCGCCAAATTGCTGGCACGTGCGCTGGGTTCCCTAGAGCGAATCAGCCGGGCATTGCCGGACGTGCTCGTCTACCTGCCCGATGTCGGCTTGGAAGTCGCTCATGAGATCCATAGCTTCTTCGAGGACGAACACAACCGCACGGTCATCGCGCTGCTACGCGAACGCGGCGTCGAACCACAGGAGGAGGGCGACGTGCATCCGGAGTTCGCCGCCTGCGCGACACTGCCCGATCTGCTCGACCGGCTCAACGTTCCTCATATCGCCCGCACCGGTGCGCAGCGCCTGGCAGAGCGTTTCGGCTCGCTCGAGGCAATCATCGCCGCCGACTGGCTCGACCTGCGTCAGGTAGAGCGCCTCACCGAAAAGGCCGCACGCTCCCTGCGCGACTACTTCGACAAACCCGAGAACGCTGAACGCGCCCGCGCTATCGAAGCCCAGCTGCGGGATTTCGGTATGCACTGGGAGAGCGAGCGGAAAGCCGCCGAAGGCCTGCCGCTGGCCGGTCAGACCTGGGTACTGACCGGCACGCTGGAAACCATGAGTCGTGATGAAGGCAAGGCGCGGCTGGAGGCGTTGGGGGCAAAGGTCGCCGGGTCCGTATCCGCCAAAACCAACTGCGTAGTAGCGGGCCCAGGCGCGGGCTCGAAGCTCACCAAAGCCAACGAACTCGGCGTGGCGGTGCTCGACGAAGCGCAATTCCTCGAGCGTCTCGCACAGCTTGGTTCATAGCACGTCAGCAACGCCTCATCCCAGCGAGCTTCGCCATCAAACCTGCTCCCAAAATGTTTCGCCGAACCTGTGGGAGCGGCCTTGGCCGCGGATGGTCTAGCAAAGTCCACCCGCAGTGAGCGACCTTCCTTCGACTCCAAGTCAGGGAAACGGCTTCGGCATTTCCCTAAAGTTTTCCCCGCCTCACCCGAGAAGCTAGTCAAGCAAGTCCGCAGTTTGGATGCGCTGGCGTAGCGTTGGAGCGGTACCGGGCTCACGAAAAAGTTCGAATCTGCCCTAAAGCCAACCCAAACGGCGCCGATAAGCTAATCGAATGCGAACTCAATGGGTGCCTGGGCAACAGCCGGCCCGGAGTCGCAAGCTCAGGCAAACCAAAGTAACCAGCGCCCTTGGAGGCTCATCATGGCTCTTACTGTCAATACCAACATTGCTTCGCTGAATACTCAGCGCAACCTCAGCAATTCTTCCAATGCGCTGCAAACTTCCATGCAGCGTCTGTCCACCGGTAGCCGTATTAATAGCGCCAAGGATGACGCTGCTGGCCTGCAAATCTCCAACCGTATGACCAGCCAGATCAATGGCCTGGGTGTTGCGGTGCGTAACGCGAACGATGGCATCTCTCTCGCTCAAACTGCAGAGGGAGCCCTTCAGCAGTCCACTAACCTGCTTCAGCGCATGCGTGATCTAGCTGTTCAGTCAGCGAATGGTAGCAACAGCGACGAGGATCGTACGTCGCTCGACAAAGAGATGCAGCAGCTGAAAAGTGAGCTAAACCGCATCAGTGAAACGACCACCTTTGGTGGTCAAAAGCTACTGGATGGCACGCTGGGCACTGTCAGCTTCCAAGTAGGGGCAAATGCTAACGAAACTATTAGCATCACGGTTGATAAGATGGATGCCGCATCTTTAAAGGGCTCCCACAGCAAAGCAAGTGTGACGGGATCACCTACAGCGGCGCTGGCTGCTGATGGTTCGGTAAAAATAAATGGCACAGAGATCAGTGTTTCAGAAGGCGACAAAGATTTTGCTTTCAATGCTGCTAAAGAAATCAATCGAGCAGGGGTCGGAGTCACTGCCAAATCGGAAGCTGCAGTTACAGCTGCCTATACTGCTCCAACAAGTGCTGGTACGTTAAACATTAATGGTGTCGCTGTAGCCATCGCTAGTGGCGCGACTATGACTGATATAGCTGACGCCATTAATAACGCAGGGGTCGGTGTCAAAGCTGAAGTAAATGGGACTAATTTTGAATTAACTTCGGATAAAGACATTACAATCGGCGCTACTCCTGTCGGTGGTTTCGCCGCAGCCACGACAAGAGCCAAGCTCACGCTTGACTCCGGAAATAACATTCAGGTTGAGGCAGGGGCAAATAATGGCACCAATACGCTGACCGCGTTAGGCCTGACCGCTGGCGGGACGGCAGTTGAAACTACAGAAACTGATGTGTCAGCGCTAAAGTTAGACACGCAAGATGCTGCTCAGCAGTCGATACAAGTTATCGATGACGCGCTTAAATTGGTCGACTCTCAGCGGGCTGATCTCGGTGCAATTCAAAACCGATTCGAAAATACTATTGCCAACTTGCAGAATATCGGTGAAAACGTCTCCGCAGCCCGCGGCCGTATCCAGGACACCGACTTTGCCGCAGAAACTGCAACACTGAGCAAGAACCAGATCCTGCAGCAGGCCGGCACCGCAATCCTTGCCCAGGCCAAGCAGCTGCCGCAGGCTGTACTCAGTCTGCTCCAGTAAGCCGAGCGTGATGAATGGGGTGATTTTCCGCCCCGTTTGTCCATTGAGAGGTGAACCATGGAAGTCGCAAGAATTGCGCTCAATTCCCTTGCGTCATCCTCTGGCAACACTGCGATGCCCAGCTCCCGTTCGGAGGCTGGGCTTTCGTCGTCTGGTGCAGAGAATGAAGCCGGCAAGCCTGAGCAGAAACTGGATGTTGGCGAGGCGGTAGAACGGATTCGCACGCAGATGCAAACGCTGCAGCGCGATCTGAATTTCAGTGTCGACAACTCCACCGGCCAGGTAGTGGTGCAGGTGCTCGATGGCGATTCGGGCAAGGTGGTGCGGCAGATTCCGTCCGAGGATATTCTGCGGCTGGCCGAGCGCCTGGATGAAATGAGAAGTCTGCTGTTCGAGGCTACGGCCTGACGGCACGGTTCTTGTTTGCTTTTTGGTCGTGATGTGTTGTGTGGTTAATTTGACGAGGTGAGGCTATGGCAGGCGTAACAGGTATTGGTTCGGGCATCGATATCGACAGCATCGTAAAGAACATGGTCGTTGCCGAGCGTGCGCCCAAGGAAACCCAGCTGGCCAACCTTGAAAAGAAAACCACTACGCAGATCACCGCCATCGGTGCGCTGAAAAGCGCGATCAGTGAGTTTCAAACAGCGCTGGGCGGATTGAACAAGCCGGAGCTGTTCCAGGCTCGCTCGGCTACGTCGAGCAAGTCCGACCTGGTTGGTATTACCGCTAGTACCAAGGCGGGCGCGGGCAGTTATCAGGTCGAGGTGAAAAGCTTAGCGACGAGCAGCAAGGTTGCATTGCGGTCGTTCGAGAACTCGGTGGATCAGCCGGCGACTTTCGGCAGCGGGACGCTGACGGTAAAGGTGGGCCAGCAGGACAAGTCCCTGAACATCGACGTCGACGAGAGCAACAACACCTTGGCCGGTATTCGCGACGCGATCAACAAGGCCGGCGTAGAACTCGGCGTGTCTGCCACAATCGTTACGGACGACACCGGTGCTCGACTTGTGCTGAGCAGTACAGCAACGGGTAAGGGTGAGGATATTACCGTTCAGGCCACTTCGTCAGATCCTGCTGCGGGTCGTTTCGATTTGACTGATCTTGAAACCAGCGCTCTAGTCCAGAAACCCGAAGCGGACGGCCTGACCGCGGCGCAGTATCAAGATGCGCTGGCTGCCTATGCGGCAAACCCCGGGCCAAAGGCGCTGCAAGTGGCTCAAAGTGCCCAGATAACCGTCGATGGTATGGTGGTGACCAGCAAGACCAATAAGATCGATGGCGCCATCGATGGTGTCATGCTCGATCTCAAGGCTAAAACGGCAGATAACGAACCGTTGACCATCAGTGTTGCAGAAGACAAGGCAGGCGTTAAGAAGCAGATCCAGTCTTTTGTCGACAGCTACAACAAGCTGATCGGCGTGATCAACGCGCAGACCAGGGTTACAAGCGTGGGTGACGGCAAGGCGCCTGTTACCGGAGCGCTGGTAGGGGATGCTACGGCGCGAACGTTGTTGGGGACGATTCGCAGCGAATTGACCAATGTACAGGGTGACGGCGCGCTCCGTGCGCTGGCTGACCTGGGCATTACCACGCAGAAAGACGGCACGTTGAAGATCGACGATGCCAAGTTGAGCAAGGTTATGGACAGCAACTTTACCGAGCTGCCTGCATTGTTTACTGGCGAGAAAGGCCTTGCTACACGTTTGGACGAGAAGCTGAAACCCTATACCGAAACGGGCGGCATTCTCGAACAGCGCAACAAGGTGATGACCGAGACGATCTCCGGCATCGACAAGCAGAAGGAAGACCTGAACCGTCGTATCACCTCGTTGCAGGATCGCCTGTTCAAACAGTTCAACGCCATGGACCTGCTGGTGGGCCAGCTCGCCAATACCTCAAGCAGCCTTCTGGCGTCGCTGGAGAACCTGCCCTGGGCAGCCAACAACTCCAAGAACTAACCTGGAGGCATGTAGTGAAGACCGCCGTTGGGCGGTCTTTTTGTTTGTCCGCGGCGCTCAAGTCTGGCCATTTGCGACCGATAACCCGAGCATGTGATTGATCTGGCGAGGGGCCATCCAAATGTACGCAATGGCAGCAATGAAGCAGTACCAGCAGGTTGGCGTTCAGGCGCAGGTAGGCGAGGCCGATCCGCACCGTTTGATCCAGATGCTGATGCAGGGCGGGCTGGATCGTATCGCCCAGGCCAAGGGCGCCATGGAGCGCGAGGCCTATGCTGAGAAAGGCGTGCTGATCGGCAAGGCGATCAACATCATCGGCGGGCTGCGCGACGTGCTGGACAAGGAGGCCGGGGGTGAGCTGGCTGAGAATCTCGAACGTCTTTACGAATATATGACGATGCGCCTGTTCGAGGCCAGTCGCCATAATGACGTTAGCAAGCTCGACGAAGTGGCATCGTTGCTGTCTGAGATCAAGAACGGTTGGGACGCCATCGGGCCCAACGCCTAAGTTGGCTCGGGATTGCAAAAAGCGCTGGCATTGCCAGCGCTTTTTTGTTTGCTCGCTAATCTGTCGGCCAATAACTTGGGTGTTAGCGATACTCGCAGAGATACGCAGTATCTACGGCGACCTTTAGCTGGAACTTGCTATTGGCGGGAACTGTAAACTGAGTTCCAGCAGCAAATGTCCGATAATCCTCGGCATCGGGCAGCTTCACATCCAGGCTGCCGGCAATAACGTGCATGACTTCCAGTTGGCTCGTACCAAATTCGTACTCACCTGGTGCCATTACGCCAACCGTGGCAGGGCCCTCGGCCATATCGAAGGCGATGGATTTGACGGTGCCATCAAAGTACTCGTTAACCTTGAACATGCTGCTACCTTGCATGAGTTAAAAATGGGTGGCCAGTATGCCCAAGCGTCCAAACGTCGTCACCTGGCCAGGCGGTTCGATCTCGGTAGAAAAGGGCGTCGCGTAACGAAATGTCAGCGAGGGGTGCGTTCGGCGTGACCGCAAACTATTATTTCGTTCGTGATTCGGTCAGGAGTAGCCAATGGAGTGTCGTTCCGGATGCGGGGCATGTTGCATCGCTCCTTCCATTAGTTCGCCTATACCTGGCATGCCACAAGGCAAACCCGCAGGGGTGCGCTGTGCTCAGCTTTCGGCGCAGTTCCGCTGCCTGATTTTCGGCGATGCTGAAAGGCCGGCGGTGTGCTCGGCTTTCCAGGCCGAGCCGGCGATTTGCGGTCAGGACCGCGAAGATGCTGTGCGGATTCTTGGTTGGCTTGAACAAGCCACGGCCTGACCGGTCCGATTCGCATACAACAAAAAGGTGAAGCATGAATTTGAAAGGTTGCGTTGTGGGTGCCTTGCTGATGTTGCCGCTGCTTTCCGTGCAGGCCGCCGAAGGTTGGGAGCTGGCCAAGGAGGAGGATGGCGTCAAGGTCTATTTGCAGACGGTCCCGGGCTCGAAGTACAAGGCCTATCGCGGCGTCGCGATGATGGATACGGATGTCGCAACACTCAAGAAGCTCCAGGAAGACGTTGGCGGCGCCTGTGCGTGGATCCACGAGTGCAAGGAGCAGAAACTGCTCAAGCAGGAGGGAAGCACAGCGGTAACCTATACCCGTTTCAATACCCCCTGGCCAGTCACTCCGCGTGACTCCGTGGTTCAGGTAACGGAAAGTGAGCTCAAGAACGGCGGGCTGCGTCGTGACCTGAAAGGGCTTCCCCAGTACCTTCCGGAAGAGGATGGCTATGTTCGTGTGAGCGAAGTGGAGGGCTTCTGGGAGATGAATCCGCAACCCGGTGGTGAAGTCGAGGTGGTCTATCAGGTGCACACCGAGCCGGGTGGTAGCGTGCCGTCCTGGCTGGCCAATAAGTTCGTGGTCGAGGCGCCTTTGAACACCTTGCGCAATCTGCGCGAGCGCGCCGAAAAGCGTTGAGTGTGCCCGTAGGAGAAAAAAAGAAGGCTGCCCTAGGCAGCCTTCTTTCTTAAACCAGCCTGTTTTAGCGCGGCAGATCGCGCTTGGCGGGGCCGGTGTAGAGCTGACGCGGGCGGCCAATCTTCTGGCCCGAAGCGATCATTTCCTTCCAGTGGGAAATCCAGCCGACAGTCCGCGACATCGCGAAGATGACCGTGAACATGCTGGTCGGAATGCCGATGGCCTTGAGGATGATGCCCGAGTAGAAGTCCACGTTCGGGTACAGGTTACGCTCGGCGAAGTAGGGGTCGCTCAGGGCGATCTCTTCCAGCTTCATCGCGAGTTCGAGCTGCGGATCGTTGATGCCCAGCTCGCCCAGAACCTCATCGCAGGTCTGCTTCATGACCCTGGCGCGCGGGTCGAAGTTCTTGTACACGCGGTGACCGAAGCCCATCAGCTTGAACGGATCGTTCTTGTCCTTGGCCTTGGCCAGGAACTTCTCGATGTTGGACACGTCGCCGATCTCGTCCAGCATGGTGAGTACGGCTTCGTTGGCGCCGCCGTGAGCCGGGCCCCACAGCGCGGCGATGCCGGCGGCGATACAGGCGAACGGGTTGGCGCCGGTCGAGCCCGCCAGGCGGACAGTCGAGGTCGATGCGTTTTGCTCGTGGTCAGCGTGGAGGATGAAGATCCGATCCATGGCCTTGGCCAACACCGGGCTGATCGGCTTAACCTCGGCCGGGGTGTTGAACATCATGTGCAGGAAGTTTTCTGCATAGTTCAGGTCGTTGCGCGGATACATCAGCGGCTGACCCATGGAGTACTTGTAGACCATCGCGGCGATGGTCGGCATCTTCGCGATCAGTCGATGCGCGGAGATTTCACGATGCTGAGGATTATTGATATCCAGCGAGTCGTGGTAGAAGGCGGAAAGTGCACCCACGATGCCGCACATGACAGCCATCGGATGAGCATCGCGGCGGAAGCCGTTGAGGAACGTTTTCAGCTGCTCGTGAACGATGGTGTGGTTCTTGATGGTGTCGACGAACTTGGCTTTCTGCTCGACGGTGGGCAGCTCGCCATTGAGCAGCAGGTAGCAGGTTTCCAGGTAGTCGGATTTTTCGGCCAGCTGCTCGATCGGATAGCCACGATGCAGCAGGATGCCCTGGTCACCGTCGATGTAGGTGATCTTGGATTCGCAAGAGGCGGTGGACATGAAGCCCGGATCGAAGGTGAAGTGACCCGTGGAGGTCCCCAGGCTTCGTACATCTATAACGTCAGGCCCTACGGTACCGGAATAAACGGGCAGTTCGACGGGGGCGGCGCCCTCGATGATCAACTGCGCTTTCTTGTCAGCCATGCATGGCCTCCTGTTTTGTGCTTGGAATCATCATGGCCCCCCACGCAGGGCCCGCATCACTATAGTGTGATAAATCGCAAAGTCAATTTGCGCAGAGCCTCGCTGCAGAGGGGGTTCGGGGGTGTCTGTGCAGCGCTGGGCTGACTGTTTACGGCATTTATATAGGGGTCGCCATCAGCCTTTAGTGGCACTTCACCACATTGTGCTTAGTGACCTAACTGTTTATACTCCGGCACCGACCGGCAGGGGCCTTACAGGCGGAAATCTGTAGGTTGTCACTCGTGGGTAGCGGGTACTGCTGCGTACTCTTCCCAACAACTTTGCCCTGCGCTCTGGGGCTCTCAAGTGTGAAAAGAAGCCGTGAAAAGCCAACGACCTGTAAACCTAGATCTTAGGACAATAAAACTCCCAATCACTGCTTACACGTCGATTCTCCACCGTGTATCCGGTGTCATCCTGTTCATCGGTATCGCGCTCATGCTGTTCGCGCTCGACGCATCGCTGTCTTCGCCAGAAGGCTTCGATGAGGTGCGAGGCTACCTGAGCAGCCCATTGGCCAAGCTGATTGTCTGGGCGCTGCTTTCGGCGCTTCTCTATCACCTGGTCGCTGGCATTCGCCACCTGGTGATGGATACGGGGCACGGTGAGACGCTCGAGGGCGGCAAGCTGGGCTCGAAGATCGTCATCATCGTTTCTGCGGTACTGATCGTTTTGGCGGGAGTGTGGATATGGTAACCAACGTCACCAACTTCTCGCGTTCAGGTCTGTATGACTGGATGGCGCAGCGTGTGTCGGCAGTCGTGCTGGCGGCTTATTTCCTGTTTCTTCTCGGATACCTGATTGCCAACCCAGGGTTGGAATTCGCTCAGTGGCGCGAACTTTTTTCGGCCAACTGGATGCGCATCTTCAGTCTGCTGGCGCTGGTTTCGCTTAGCGTGCATGCGTGGGTCGGTATGTGGACGATTTCCACTGACTACCTGACCAACATGGCGATCGGTAAGTGGGCTACCGGCGTGCGTTTCCTGTTCCAGGCGGTGTGTGGCATTGCCATGTTCACCTTCTTCGTCTGGGGCGTACAGATTCTGTGGGGTATCTGATTCATGGCTAACATTCGTACGCTTTCCTTCGATGCCATCATCGTTGGCGGTGGTGGCGCCGGCATGCGCGCTGCGCTGCAGCTCTCCCAGTCGGGGCATAAGACCGCCGTGGTTACCAAGGTCTTCCCGACCCGTTCGCACACTGTGTCTGCTCAGGGTGGCATCACCTGTGCGATCGCCTCTGCCGACCCGAACGATGACTGGCGTTGGCATATGTACGATACCGTCAAGGGCTCCGACTATATCGGTGACCAGGACGCGATCGAATACATGTGCTCGGTCGGCCCGGAAGCCGTGTTCGAGCTCGAGCACATGGGGCTGCCGTTCTCCCGTACCGAAACCGGTCGCATCTACCAGCGTCCGTTCGGCGGTCAGTCCAAGGACTTCGGCAAGGGTGGCCAGGCTGCCCGTACCTGTGCCGCTGCCGACCGTACCGGCCACGCGCTGCTGCACACCCTTTATCAGGGCAACCTGAAAAACGACACCACCTTCCTCAACGAGTGGTATGCAGTCGACCTGGTGAAAAACCAGGATGGCGCAGTGGTCGGTGTCATCGCCATCTGCATCGAGAATGGCGAAACCGTCTACATTCGCTCCAAGGCCACGGTTCTGGCCACCGGCGGTGCCGGCCGTATCTACGCATCGACCACCAACGCCCTGATCAACACCGGTGACGGTGTCGGCATGGCGCTGCGCGCCGGCGTACCGGTGCAGGACATCGAGATGTGGCAGTTCCACCCGACCGGTATCGCGGGTGCCGGTGTGCTGGTAACCGAAGGTTGCCGCGGTGAAGGTGGTTACCTGATCAACAAGCACGGCGAGCGCTTCATGGAGCGTTACGCGCCGAACGCGAAGGACCTGGCTGGTCGCGACGTCGTTGCACGCTCGATGGTCAAGGAAATCCTGGCGGGTAACGGCTGTGGCCCGGATGGCGACCACGTGATGTTGAAGCTGGATCACCTGGGCGAGGAAGTGCTGCATAGCCGCCTGCCAGGTATCTGTGAGCTGTCGAAGACCTTTGCTCACGTTGATCCGGTCGTTGCACCGGTGCCGGTTGTTCCGACCTGCCACTACATGATGGGTGGTATCGCCACCAACATCCATGGTCAGGCGATTACTCAGGACGCCAACGGTAACGACAAGATCATCGACGGTCTGTTCGCGGTGGGCGAAGTGGCCTGCGTATCCGTACATGGCGCCAACCGTCTGGGTGGCAACTCGCTGCTCGACCTCGTGGTGTTCGGTCGTGCTGCCGGTCTGCACCTGGAGAAGGCGCTGAAGGAAGGTATCGAGCACCGCGGTGCGAGCGAAACCGACCTCGACGTGGCCCTGGCTCGTCTTGCAGGTGTGAACGAGCGGACCACTGGCGAAGACGTTGCGCCGCTGCGCAAAGAGCTGCAGAACTGCATGCAGAACTACTTCGGCGTGTTCCGTACCGGCGAGTACATGCAGAAGGGTATCGCTCAGCTGTCGGATCTGCGTCAGCGCATTGCCAACGTCAAGATCGCCGACAAG
This sequence comes from Stutzerimonas sp. CXK-1, assembly GCF_057738225.1. Lineage (NCBI taxonomy): Bacteria > Pseudomonadati > Pseudomonadota > Gammaproteobacteria > Pseudomonadales > Pseudomonadaceae > Stutzerimonas > Stutzerimonas sp. CXK-1. The sequence goes on from NZ_CM173217.1 coordinate 1,700,097, forward strand.
AGCCAGGCGTTCAATACCGCGCGTATCGAAGCGCTCGAGCTTCAGAACCTGCTCGAAGTGGCCGAGGCGACTGCCGTTGCGGCTGAGGCACGCAAGGAGTCGCGCGGTGCCCACGCCCGTGAAGATTTCGAAGAGCGTGATGACGAGAACTGGCTGTGCCACACCCTGTACTTCCCCGGCGAGAAGCGGGTAGGCAAGCGTGCCGTGAACTTCGCTCCGAAGACCGTTCCGGCATTCGAGCCGAAGGTCCGGACTTACTGAGGTCACCGATATGTTGCAAGTGAGTGTTTATCGCTACAACCCGGAGCAGGACGAGAAGCCCTTCATGCAGGACTTCCAGGTCAACACCGACGGGAAAGACCTGATGGTTCTCGATGTCCTGGCTCTGATCAAGGAACAGGACCAGGGTTTCTCGTATCGTCGCTCTTGCCGCGAAGGCGTCTGCGGCTCCGACGGTATGAACATCAACGGTAAGAATGGCCTGGCCTGCATCACGCCCTTGTCCGCCGTGGTCAAGGGCAACAAGCTGGTTATCCGTCCGTTGCCTGGTTTGCCGGTCATTCGTGACTTGGTGGTCGATATGGGCATCTTCTACAAGCAGTACGAGAAAGTTCGCCCGTACCTGATGAACGATACGCCGGCTCCGGCCATCGAACGTCTGCAAAGCCCGGAAGAGCGCGAGAAGCTGGACGGTCTGTACGAGTGCATCCTGTGCGCTTGCTGCTCGACCAGTTGCCCGTCCTTCTGGTGGAACCCTGACAAGTTCCTTGGTCCCGCCGCGCTGCTGCAGGCCTACCGTTTCCTGGCCGACAGCCGCGACACCGAGACGGAAAACCGTCTGGCGGCATTGGATGACCCGTTCAGTGTGTTCCGCTGCCGCGGCATCATGAACTGCGTAAGTGTTTGCCCGAAAGGGTTGAACCCGACGAAGGCCATCGGCCACGTGCGCAACATGTTGCTGCAAAGCGCCACCTGAGGTGGCAGGGTTGGATCGGTGTGGATGCTGGTCCGGCCCGTGCGTTACCCGTAGTACCCACGGCGCCAGCTTAGGCGCCGTGGTTTTAGTAGGGATCCCAGCTCACAAAGCCGGGGTCACACTCTGAAAATTTGATGACCAGCAGGAGCATCCGGAATATCCGGAACTATCTGCGCGGTCCGTAGTGGCTTTACCTGAGTCGCTGCTTCAGAACTTGGGAAGTCATGCTGCGGTCTCCACGCTGGTGGTGTCTCCTTATCGAAGGTGACCAGACATGCAAGAAAGCGTAATGCAGCGCATGTGGGACAGCGCACACCTATCCGGTGGTAACGCTGCCTATGTGGAAGAGCTATACGAGCTCTATCTGCACGACCCCAACGCTGTGCCTGAAGAATGGCGCAACTATTTCCAGAAGCTGCCTTCCAGCACCGGCGCAGCGGACGTGTCGCATTCGACTGTTCGCGATCATTTCGTGCTGTTGGCGAAGAACCAGCGCCGCGCACAGCCGGTGTCTGCTGGTGCCGTCAGCAGTGAGCACGAGAAGAAGCAGGTGGAAGTCCTGCGCTTGATTCAGGCTTATCGCCTGCGTGGCCACCAAGCTGCTCAGCTGGACCCGCTCAGTCTGCAGCAGCGTCCCGTTCCGGCCGACCTGTCGATCAACAACTATGGCTTGACCGACGGCGATCTCGATACCGTTTTTCGCACGGGTGACCTGGCGATTGGCAAGGATCAGGCAACTCTGCGCGAAATCGTCGAGGCGCTTCAAGAGACATATTGCCGCACTATCGGCGCTGAGTTTGCCCATATCGTCGATTCTGAACAGCGCAACTGGTTCATCCAGCGCGTCGAGAGCGTGCGCGGCCGGCCGCAGTTCTCCGCTGAGATCAAGAGCCATCTGCTTGAGCGCCTGACCGCTGCAGAAGGTCTGGAAAAGTACCTCGGTACCAAATATCCGGGCACCAAACGCTTTGGTCTGGAAGGTGGCGAGAGCCTCATTCCGCTGCTCGACGAGCTGATTCAGCGCTCGGGATCCTACGGCGTGAAGGAAGTCGTCATCGGGATGGCTCACCGTGGCCGTCTGAACGTCCTGGTTAACACGCTCGGCAAGAATCCGCGCGACCTGTTCGACGAGTTCGAGGGCAAGAAGGTCGAAGGCCTGAGTTCCGGTGACGTGAAGTACCACCAGGGCTTTTCCTCTAACGTGATGACTCCGGGCGGTGAAATTCACCTCGCGATGGCGTTCAACCCGTCTCACCTGGAGATCGTTTCTCCGGTGGTCGAGGGTTCGGTGCGCGCTCGTCAGGATCGGCGTTACGATCCGGTCGGCGACAAGGTGCTGCCAATCACTATCCACGGTGATGCCGCTTTCGCTGGTCAGGGCGTGGTCATGGAGACGTTCCAGATGTCTCAGACTCGCGCCTACAAAACTGGCGGCACGATTCGTCTGGTCGTCAACAACCAGGTCGGCTTCACGACCAGCAAGCAGGAAGACGCTCGTTCGACGGAATACGCGACCGACGTGGCGAAAATGATCCAGGCGCCGATCTTCCACGTGAATGCCGATGATCCGGAAGCCGTATTGTTCGTCAGTCAGCTGGCCGTTGACTACCGCATGCAGTTCAAGCGGGACATCGTCATCGACCTGGTTTGCTATCGCCGCCGCGGCCACAACGAGGCCGACGAGCCGAGCGGTACCCAGCCGCTGATGTACCAGAAGATCGCCAAGCAGCGCACGACTCGCGAGCATTACGCGGATGCGCTGATCAGTGCAGGCGTTCTCAGCAGCGAGGAAGTTCAGGCCCGCGTAGACGAGTACCGTCAGGCGCTCGACAACGGTCTGCACGTGGTCAAGAGCCTGGTCAAGGAGCCGAACCCGGAGCTGTTCGTCGACTGGCGGCCGTACCTGGGGCACGCCTGGACCGCGCGGCACGACACCAGCTTCGATCTGAAGACCCTGCAGGAGCTCGCCAACAAGCTGTTGCAAGTTCCGGAAGGCTTCGTCGTTCAGCGTCAGGTCTCGAAGATTCTCGAGGACCGGACCAAGATGGCGGCAGGGGCGATGCCGATCAACTGGGGTTTTGCCGAAACCATGGCTTACGCAACGCTGCTGTTCGAAGGCCATCCAGTACGCATCACCGGCCAGGACGTCGGCCGTGGCACCTTCTCGCATCGCCATGCCGCGCTGCACAACCAGAAGGATGGCTCGACCTTCATTCCGCTGCAGCACCTGTACCAGGAGCAGCCGAACTTCACGCTGTACGACTCGTTCCTTTCGGAAGAGGCCGTACTCGCGTTCGAATACGGCTACGCCACGACCACGCCCAACGCGCTGGTGGTGTGGGAAGCGCAGTTCGGCGACTTCGCCAACGGTGCCCAGGTGGTGATCGACCAGTTCATCAGCAGTGGTGAAGCGAAGTGGGGGCGCCTCTGCGGTCTGACGATGCTGTTGCCGCATGGCTACGAAGGTCAGGGGCCTGAGCACTCCTCCGCGCGTCTGGAGCGCTACCTGCAGCTGTGCGCCGAGCACAACATCCAGGTTTGCGTGCCTTCGACGCCGGCGCAGGTCTACCACATGCTGCGTCGTCAGGCGATTCGCCCGCTGCGCAAGCCGCTGGTTGCGCTGACGCCGAAGTCGCTGCTGCGCCACAAGCTGGCTATCTCGACGCTGGAGGAGCTGACTCAGGGCTCGTTCCAGACCGTGCTGCCGGAGATCGATCCGATCGACGCCGCGAAGGTCGAGCGTGTGGTGCTGTGTAGCGGCAAGGTGTATTACGACCTGTTGGAAAAGCGTCGCAACGAAGGCCGCGAGGATATCGCGATCATCCGGATCGAGCAGCTGTACCCGTTCCCGGAAGACGACCTGGCCGAAGTCCTGGCGCCGTACCAGAACCTCAAGCACATCGTCTGGTGTCAGGAAGAGCCGATGAACCAGGGCGCCTGGTATTGCAGCCAGCACCATATGCGGCGTGTCGCCACCGCGCACAAGAAGGACCTGTTCCTTCAGTACGCAGGGCGCGAAGCGTCTGCGGCCCCCGCGGTCGGTTATGCCTCCATGCACGCCGAGCAGCAAGAGAAGCTGCTGCAGGACGCGTTCACCGTTTAAAACCCAGCTGCAAGAGGCCGCGCGATGCGCGGCCTCGACGTAGACAACGAATCAATAGGACCCCCGATAATGGCTATCGAGATCAAAGCCCCTACATTCCCGGAATCCGTTGCCGACGGTACCGTCGCGACCTGGCACAAGAAGCCTGGCGAGGCCGTCAAGCGTGATGAGCTGATCGTCGACATCGAGACAGACAAGGTGGTCATGGAAGTGCTTGCCGAGGCTGACGGCGTGCTTACCGAGATCGTCAAGAACGAAGGCGACACCGTGCTCAGCGGCGAGCTGCTCGGCAAGCTCGAGGCGGGTGCCTCCGCTGCTGCCGCACCTGCCTCGGCTCCGGCTGCGGCTGCTGCTCCGCAAGCGGCTGCCGAGTCCGCGCCTGCCGCTTCCGCCGAGGAGCAGATCCTCGCTCCGGCCGCGCGCAAGCTGGCCGAAGAGAACGGCATCGATCCGAACAGCATCCGCGGCACCGGCAAAGACGGCCGCGTAACGAAGGAAGACGTCGTCGCCGCCATCGAGGCGAAGAAGTCTGCACCTGCTGCAGCTGCCAAGCCGGCCGCACCGGCTGCCGCCGCACCGATCTTTGCCGCGGGCGATCGCGTCGAGAAGCGCGTCCCGATGACTCGCCTGCGCGCCAAGGTTGCCGAGCGCCTCGTCGAAGCGCAGTCCTCCATGGCCATGCTGACCACTTTCAACGAGGTCAACATGAAGCCGATCATGGAGCTGCGCTCCAAGTACAAGGACCTGTTCGAGAAGAAGCACAATGGCGTACGCTTGGGCTTCATGTCTTTCTTCGTCAAGGCCGCGGTCGAAGCGCTGAAGCGTCAGCCTGGCGTCAATGCGTCCATCGACGGCAACGACATCGTCTATCACGGTTACCAGGACATCGGCGTGGCCGTCTCCAGTGATCGCGGCCTGGTCGTTCCGGTGCTGCGTAACGCCGAACACATGAGCCTCGCCGAAGTCGAAGGCGGCATTGCCGAATTCGGCAAGAAGGCCAAGGCCGGCAAGCTGACGATCGAGGAAATGACCGGCGGTACCTTCACCATCTCCAATGGCGGTGTGTTTGGTTCGCTGCTGTCGACGCCGATCGTCAACCCGCCGCAGACCGCTATTCTCGGCATGCACAAGATTCAGGAGCGCCCGATGGCGGTCAATGGTCAGGTGGTCATCCTGCCGATGATGTACCTGGCGCTGTCCTATGATCACCGTTTGATCGACGGCAAAGAGGCGGTAACCTTCCTGGTCACCATGAAGGACTTGCTGGAAGATCCGGCTCGCCTGCTGCTGGACATCTGACAAGGCAGCCACGGGCGGTGGGCGGTCAGCTGGTGATATGCCCGGCACCGCTTGCGGCTCGTGGCTTTTCGTTTGCCGCTTAGGAAAGAGGATTGGTAATGAGCGAGAAATTCGACGTCATCGTCATCGGTGCGGGCCCAGGTGGCTATGTCGCCGCTATCCGCGCCGCGCAGCTGGGCCTGAAGACTGCCTGCATCGAAAAGTACAAGGGCAAGGACGGCAAGCTCGCGCTCGGCGGGACCTGTCTGAACGTTGGGTGCATCCCGTCCAAGGCACTGCTGGATAGCTCCTACAAGTATCATGAGGCGCATGCCAGTTTCGATGTTCACGGCATCTCGACCGGCGAGGTCAAGATGGACGTGCCGACCATGGTCGCGCGCAAGGACCAGATCGTTAAGAACCTGACCGGCGGCGTTTCGGCGCTGATGAAGGCCAACGGCGTGACCGTCTTCGAAGGCCACGGCAAGCTGCTGGCCGGCAAGCAGGTCGAAGTCACGGGTACCGACGGCAGCGTGCAAACGCTGGCGGCCGAGAATGTCATCCTCGCCTCGGGTTCGACCCCGGTGAACATTCCGCCGGCACCGGTGGATCAGAAGATCATCGTCGACTCTACCGGCGCCCTGGACTTCCAAACTGTTCCCGGCAAGCTCGGTGTGATCGGTGCGGGCGTCATCGGCCTCGAACTCGGTTCGGTCTGGGCCCGTCTGGGTGCCGAAGTCACCGTCATCGAAGCAATGGACAAGTTCCTGCCGGCGGCTGATGAGCAGATCGCCAAGGAAGCCTTCAAGGTACTGTCCAAGCAGGGTCTGAACATTCTGCTCGGCGCGCGCGTTACCGGCACCGAGATCAAGGGCGACCAGGTCACCGTCAGCTACACCAACGCCGAAGGCGAGCAGCAGCAGACCTTCGACAAGCTGATCGTTGCAGTCGGCCGTCGTCCGGTGACTGCCGATCTGCTGGCTACCGACTCGGAAGTTACGCTCGACGAGCGCGGCTTCATCTATGTCGACGATCAATGCGCGACCAATGTGCCGGGTGTATACGCTATCGGCGACGTGGTGCGTGGCGCCATGCTTGCGCACAAGGCCTCCGAAGAGGGCGTGATGGTTGCCGAGCGCATCGCCGGTCACAAGACTCAGATGAACTACGACCTGATCCCGTCGGTGATCTACACGCACCCGGAAATCGCATGGGTCGGCAAGTCCGAGCAGGCGCTGAAGGCCGAAGGCGTCGAGGTGAACGTCGGTGTATTCCCGTTCGCTGCCAGTGGTCGCGCCATGGCCGCCAACGATACCGCCGGTCTGGTCAAGGTCATCGCCGATGCCAAGACCGATCGTGTTCTGGGTGTCCACGTGATGGGGCCGGCTGCCGCGGAGCTGGTGCAGCAAGGTGCAATCGGCATGGAATTCGGCACCAGTGCCGAAGATCTCGGCATGATGGTGTTCTCGCACCCGACCATGTCCGAGGCCTTGCATGAGGCTGCGCTGGCAGTAAATGGCCACGCCATTCACATCGCGAATCGCAAGAAGCGCTAAGCGAATCGCGTGGTACAAAAGCCCGGCCTGTTCTGAACACGCCGGGCTTTTCTTTGACTAAAATAGGATGTTTTCATGAGCAATCAGGTCCTTGAAAGGTATCGGCGATAGTTTTCAGGGACTTGAAGGGGGCAGGGCAACGCCCTGCTTAAATGCGGTACCTGATAACGGTAAGAAGCATGAATCTTCACGAGTACCAAGGTAAGCAGCTGTTTGCAGAATATGGATTGCCGGTGTCGAAAGGCTACGCGGTAGACAGCCCGAAGGAGGCCGCCGAAGCCTGTGACAAGATCGGGGGCACCGAGTGGGTGGTCAAGGCTCAGGTCCATGCCGGTGGTCGCGGCAAGGCCGGTGGTGTCAAGCTGGTACGCAGCAAAGACGAGGCGCGTGCGTTCGCCCAGCAGTGGTTGGACAAGCGGCTGGTGACCTACCAGACCGATGCCAATGGGCAGCCGGTCAGCAAGATCCTGGTTGAGGCGGCTACCGATATCGACAAGGAACTCTACCTGGGTGCAGTCGTGGACCGCTCGAGCCGCCGTATCGTGTTTATGGCATCCACCGAGGGCGGTGTCGACATCGAGAAGGTCGCACACGACACTCCAGAGAAGATTCTCAAGGCCACCATCGATCCGTTGGTCGGCGCGCAGCCCTTCCAGGCGCGGGAGCTGGCATTTCAGCTCGGGCTCAAGGGCGATCAGGTGAAGCAGTTCGTCCACATCTTCGTCGGCCTGGCCAAGTTGTTTCAGGACTACGATCTGGCCTTGCTAGAGGTCAATCCGCTGGTCATCAAGAAAGATGGCAACCTGCATTGCCTTGACGCCAAGCTCAATATCGACAGCAACGCCATCTATCGACAGCCGAAGCTGCGCGACATGGCCGACCCTTCCCAGGACGACCCACGCGAGGCGCATGCGGCCAAGTGGGAACTCAATTACGTCGCGCTCGACGGCAACATCGGTTGCATGGTCAACGGTGCCGGCCTGGCGATGGGGACCATGGACATCGTCAACCTGCACGGCGGTCGTCCGGCGAACTTCCTCGATGTCGGCGGTGGCGCAACGGAAGAGCGCGTTACCGAAGCGTTCAAGATCATTCTCTCGGATAGCAATGTCGCCGCAGTGCTGGTGAACATCTTCGGCGGTATCGTGCGCTGCGACATGATCGCCGAGGGGATCATCGGTGCAGTGCGCGAAGTGGGGGTCAAGGTACCCGTGGTCGTGCGCCTGGAGGGCAACAACGCCGAGCTGGGCGCGAAGATGCTGAGCGAGAGCGGGCTGAACATCATCGGGGCGCAGAGCCTGACCGATGCGGCCATTCAGGTAGTCAAAGCCGCGGAGGGCAAGCAATGAGCATTCTGATCAACAAGGACACCAAGGTCATCTGCCAAGGCTTTACCGGCTCACAAGGAACCTTCCACTCTGAGCAGGCCATCGCCTATGGCACGCGCATGGTCGGTGGGGTGACGCCCGGCAAGGGCGGCACCATGCATCTTGGTCTGCCGGTGTTCAATACGGTCAAGGAAGCCGTGGAAGCCACCGGCGCCGATGCCTCGGTAATCTACGTACCGGCACCTTTCTGCAAGGACTCGATCCTCGAAGCCGCGTTTGGCGGCATCAAGCTGATCGTATGCATCACCGAAGGCATCCCGACGCTGGATATGCTGGAGGTCAAGATCAAGTGCGATGAGCTCGGTGTGCGTTTGATCGGTCCGAACTGCCCAGGTGTAATCACCCCTGGCGAATGCAAGATCGGCATTCAGCCCGGCCACATCCACCAGCCGGGCAAGGTAGGCATCGTTTCGCGTTCCGGCACGCTGACCTACGAGGCGGTCAAACAGACGACCGATGCGGGCTTCGGCCAGTCCACCTGTGTCGGCATTGGTGGCGATCCGATTCCCGGCTCGAGCTTCATCGACATCCTGGAGCTTTTCCAGAACGACCCTCAGACCGAGGCAATCGTCATGATCGGCGAGATCGGTGGTTCGGCCGAGGAAGAGGCGGCGGCCTTCATCAAGGCCAACGTGACAAAGCCGGTGGTGTCGTACATCGCGGGCGTTACCGCACCGGCGGGCAAGCGAATGGGGCATGCCGGAGCGATCATCTCCGGAGGCAAGGGCACGGCGGAGGAGAAGTTCGCTGCGCTGCAGGACGCGGGCGTGCGAACGGTGCGTTCGCTGGCCGATATTGGCAAGGCCCTGGCTGACGTGACAGGTTGGGAAATGAAGGGCGCCTGACCAGCGCCGTGACAGGGCCACCTTCGGGTGGCCCTTTCGTTTGTGGGCACAAAGCGGTCGGCATGCTCGGCCGATCATGGCATCATGCGCGCCTCCCATCATGGCGCCGTCTTCACGAGAGATGCGTGTCACGCAGGGCCTGGCTCAACCGGCCGGGTGACATTTCCCTTACCCCTGGAGAAATTCCCACATCGTTTCCGTTTCCCGTCGTCCCGAATCGCCCATCGCTCGAGCAACACGCTCGCTGGCGCGGCGGCGGCGCATTCCCCTGGTAATGTTTTCCCATGACTCGTTTGAAAGGCTTTGACCTCGTCGCCCTTGGTTTCATGACCTTTGCTCTGTTTCTCGGCGCCGGCAACATCATTTTCCCGCCCAGCGCCGGACTGGCCGCAGGCGAACATATCTGGCAGGCGGCAGCCGGCTTTCTGCTGACAGGCGTGGGCCTGCCGCTGCTGACGGTCGTCGCGCTCGCTCGCGTCGGCGGCGGGATGGACCGCCTGACTGCGCCTCTGGGTCGGTTCGCCGGAACGCTGCTGGCGATAGCTGTGTACCTGGCCATCGGGCCGCTGTTCGCGACGCCGCGAACCGCCGTGGTGTCGTTCGAAATGGGCATCGCCCCGTTCACCGGCGACAGCGGTACGCCTTTGCTGATCTATACGCTGCTGTTCTTTGCGGCGGTGCTGGTGCTGGTGCTCAATCCCGGGCGCCTGGTAGAGAACGTCGGCAAGATCATCACTCCCGTGCTGCTGCTTTCACTGATCCTGCTCGGCGGCGCCGCGCTGTTTCTTCCCGCCGGCGAGATTGGGGTCAGTGCCGAGAGTTATCGCAGCGCGCCGATGCTCAAGGGCTTTCTCGAGGGCTACCTGACCATGGATACGCTGGGCGCCCTGGTTTTCGGCATCGTCATCGCGACCGCCATCCGCGACCATGGGGTGACCGATGCGGCGCTGGTGACGCGCTATTCGATGATTGCCGGCGTGATCGCCGCCGTCGGGCTTTCGGCGGTGTATCTGGCGTTGTTCTACCTGGGCGCAACCAGCCAGGGCATCGCCGCCGATGCACAGAATGGCGTGCAGGTGCTCACGACCTACGTACAGCACACCTTTGGCACGACTGGCAGCCTGTTGCTCGCCGCAGTCATCACCCTCGCATGCCTGACGACGGCGGTAGGGCTCACGGCTGCGTGCGGTGAGTTCTTCAGTAACCTGCTGCCGGTGTCCTACCGCAGCGTGGTGATCACCTTCTCGCTGTTCAGCCTGCTGGTGGCCAATCAGGGATTGACCCAGCTGATCAGTGTCTCGGTCCCGGTACTGGTAGGGCTTTACCCGCTGGCGATCGTCTTGGTTGCGCTCAGCCTGGCCGACCGGCTGTGGCGTTCGCCCGCCCGAGTGATGATGCCGGTGATGGCGGTCACCCTGGTGTTCGGTTTCGTCGATGGCATGGCGGCAGCCGGCTTCGGTGACGCAGTGCCAGCCTTCTTCGGTGAACTCCCGCTGGCGGGGCAGAGCATGGGTTGGCTGCTGCCGGCGCTCATCACGCTGATGCTCGCGGCCGCCGCGGATCGCCTGTTGGCCGCTCCTGCGCGCGCCTGAGCGCAGCGCAGCGGTAGATGGCAGCTGGCTATAATCGCGTCAGGTTTGAAGAGGACAGGCCATGGCCTTAACCGAACTGCTAACGCCCGACGTCGCCGCGGTCATCTGGTTCGTCGCCTGCTGGGTGGGCTATACCCGTTACGCAAGCTGGCGCGGGCGTGACACGGCCTGCCTGGCCAGTGTGCTGCATCTCTATCGCCAGGACTGGATGCAGCGACTGCTGCAGCGCGACAACCGGATTGCCGATGCCAACGTCATCGGTAATCTCGAGCGCAACGCCTCGTTCTTCGCCTCCAGCACACTGATCATCCTTGCCGGCATCCTCACAGCGCTCGGCGCGTCTGATCGCGCCGTTTCCCTGCTCGCCGATCTGCCGCTCGCGCAGCCGGTCAGCCGCGGGCTGTCGGAAATCAAGCTGCTCGGCCTAGCCGTGGTCTTCGTCTATGCCTTCTTCACCTTCAGCTGGTGCATGCGCCAATACAACTTCGGCGCGGTCCTAGTCGCGTCGGCACCGATGGCTGGTGAGCGCAACGTCAATGACCTCGAGCGCAAGGCATTCGCCGAGCGCGCGGCGCGCGTGCTGTCGATGGCCGCCAACCAGTTCAACTTTGGTCTGCGTGCCTACTATTTCGGCATGGCCACGCTGGCCTGGTTTATCAATCCCTGGTTCTTCATGGCGGTCACCACCGGCGTGGTGCTGGTGCTCTACCGCCGCGAGTTCCATTCCGATGTGCTGAAGGTCATGGTGTTTACGCCAACTTCGCTCGGAGATACGTCCCGGGAGTAGGGCGCAACCTTGCCGCCCGGTATCATGGCCGGCTCGATTCCATCGCCGAGAGATCGAATGAGCGACAGCCAGATTCTCGAGCGCACTCAGCGCTTTCTTTCCTTCCTGCGTCATTGCCAGGTGCTCGGGCTCAGCGTGGAGCACGCTGACAGCAAGGGCCTGACGTTGCGCCTGCCCTATAACGAGAGCCTGATTGGCAATCCCGAGACCGGCGGCATTCATGGCGGGGCGATCACCACGCTGATGGACACCACCTGCGGCATCTCGACCGCCTGCGCATTGCCGGAACTGGAGGTCTGCCCGACGCTCGACCTGCGTATCGATTACATGCACCCGGCCGAGCCGGGTCACGACGTGTTCGGCTTCGCCGAATGCTACCGAGTGACGCCGCACGTGATCTTCACGCGGGGCGTGGCCTATCAGCGCGACATCAACGAGCCGATCGCGCACGTGGTCGGCACCTTCATGCGCATGGGCAAGCAGGCCGGCGGCCGCGGCGGGGAGGGTGCGGCATGACTCGGGTGGATTTCGATGCCATGGTCCGCCAGGCGCTGGAGACCAACAATTACGAGCCGCTGATCGAGTCGGTGCCCTACGCGAAGCTGATCGGCATGCAATGCCTGCGTCTGGGAGACGAGATGGTGTTCCGCCTGCCGCAGAACCAGGACAACATCGGCAATCCCATGCTGCCAGCGATTCACGGCGGCGTGATCGCGGGTTTCATGGAGCATTCGGCGATGCTTCATTTGCTGATGTTCATGGGGGCGCCACATTTGCCGAAAATCATCGACTTCTCGATAGATTATCTGCGCGCCGGTCACTATCGTGACACTTTCGCCGCCTGCCAGGTCTGGCGCCAGGGCCGTCGGGTCGCCAATGTCGCGATCACTGCCTGGCAGACCCATCAGGCCGAACCCATCGCCACCGCCCGTTGCCATTTCAAGATCGACCAGGCCTGATCCTGCGGCCGTCGGCGTGCGGTAGCTGACGTCTGACACCGCTTCAAGGATCCGGAATGGATGCTCTGTTGATTCTCGCCGGCCTGCTGCTGATGCTCGCCGGCATGGTCTGGCTGGTCACGCTCGCCTTTGGCACCAGCCTGTTCTGGGGCATCGGTAGCCTGATGCCGCCGTTCACCCTGGCCTATCTCTTTGCCCACTGGTCGGTTGCCCGTCGGGCCGTATTGACCGTCGGCTTGGGCATCATCCCGCTGGTGGTCGGGCTGTCGATGCTGGCTGCCCGGGCGCCGGAAAAGCTCGACGCCATCCTTGCTCTCGAATGGCTGCCGCAGCCGGAGGCGGCGCAGCCGGGCGGTCTGCTGCACGGCCAGCTCAACGGGCAAGCCTTCAGACCCGAGCATGGCGAGTTGATCGATGGCGTGCTCAGCCTGCGTTCCGGTTCGGGCTTCTACGCAAACCAGGAGGTGCGCATCGAGCTGCGCAAACCGCCAGCCGATGCGCTACGCCTGGATGTTTTGCCCGATGACGAGGGGCCTCTGCCGACCGTGCGCATCGCCTGGCTCGAGCCGGGTCGCGATCTGCCGGAATCGCGTGTCATCCAGCATGGCTACACCCTGCATCTGGTGCTGGCCGAGCAGGCGCCTAACCGGCTGGTGGGTCGTTTCCATCTGGTGCTGCCGCCCCAGTATGCGACCAGCCTCAGCGGCGAAGTCGAACTCTACACCGATCGGCTGCGCTACCGCGATGGGCAGGTCGACCGCACCGTCGATTCGACGGACACCATCGCCTACGTCCTCGAAGATTACCTGCAGCGTCGCCATGCCTCGCATGATGTGACCCTGACGAGCCCGCTCGGCCAACTGCCGCTTGCCGAGCATGCGTTCAGCCTGCCGGTCGAGGCGCGCGTGGACGGCGTCCCGACGCACCTGCAGCTGGCGTTGAGCAAGGGGGCAGAAGGCTGGCGCGTCGAGGATGATGCCTATCCCCCGTTGCCGCCCGCTGTGGTGCAGCCCGCCGAGGCGCGCGAGCCGGCCCCGGTTCGTACGCCACCGGTTCGCAGCCACGACCGGCGCAAGCGTTTTTCCATGGCGCGCCTGCTTCGCGAGCCAGCGACCTACGACAACATGCTGGTGCGCGCGCATACCGAGCGGGGCGGCGTCGCGGAAGGACGCTTCGCGGGGCTGGACGCGGAGGGGCGGTTGCGCATTCGACGTATGCTCGGCGGCCCGGGCGAGGCTTACTTCAATCTCGCGCCGGGCGAAATCGTGCTACTCGAAGCGCTGGAGCCCTGAGCTGCAACCGGGCCCGTACCAATTGAACGGGCCGTTCCACTTGAAATTACATCTACGACCCCCATCTGCCTGACACTGCCGCGCGTGCGGCCCGTATCACTGATGACTGGAGTTCGTAGACGATGAGTGTGGAAACTCAAAAACAGACCCTGGGCTTCCAGACCGAGGTGAAGCAGCTGCTTCATCTGATGATCCACTCGCTTTACTCGAACAAGGAAATCTTCCTTCGCGAGCTGATTTCCAATGCGTCCGATGCCGCCGACAAGCTGCGCTTCGAGGCACTGGCCAAGCCCGAGCTGCTCGAGGGCGGTGCAGAGCTGAAGATCCGTCTGTCCTTCGACAAGGAGGCGAAGACGGTGACCCTGGAGGACAACGGAATCGGCATGAGTCGCGACGAAGTCATCGCGCACCTGGGGACGATCGCCAAGTCCGGCACTGCCGATTTTCTGAAGAACCTGACCGGCGATCAGCGGAAGGATTCGCACCTCATCGGTCAGTTCGGCGTGGGCTTTTATTCCGCGTTCATCGTTGCCGATCAGGTCGATGTGTTTACCCGCCGCGCCGGTGCCGCTGCGAGCGAGGGCGTGCACTGGTCGAGCAAGGGCGAGGGCGAATTCGAGGTCGAGACGATCGAGAAGGCCGAGCGCGGCACCCGCATCGTGCTGCACCTCAAGAGCGGTGAAGAGGAGTTCGCCGACGGTTGGCGCCTGCGCAACATCGTCAAGAAATATTCCGATCATATCGCCTTGCCGATCGAGCTACCGAAGGAGTTCCATGGCGAGGAAACGGACAAGCCGGCCGAGCCGGAATGGGAGACGGTCAACCGCGCCAGCGCGCTGTGGACGCGCCCGCGTACGGAAATCAAGGACGAGGAATACCAGGAGTTCTACAAGCACGTTTCCCACGACTTCGAGAACCCGCTGGCCTGGAGCCACAACAAGGTCGAGGGCAAGCTGGAGTACACCTCGCTGCTCTACGTACCGGGGCGTGCGCCTTTCGACCTGTATCACCGCGAGGCGCCGAAGGGCCTGAAGCTCTACGTGCAGCGCGTATTCATCATGGATCAGGCCGATGAGTTCCTGCCGCTGTACCTGCGTTTCATCAAGGGCGTGGTCGATTCCAACGACCTGTCGTTGAACGTCTCGCGTGAGATCCTGCAGAAGGATCCGGTAATCGACTCCATGAAGTCGGCGTTGACCAAGCGTGTGCTCGACATGCTCGAGAAGCTCGCCAAGGACAAGCCGGACGACTATAAGTCGTTCTGGAAGCAGTTCGGTCAGGTGCTCAAGGAAGGCCCGGCGGAGGATTTCGCCAACAAGGAGAAGATCGCCGGCCTGCTGCGCTTTGGCTCGACCTCCGACGCCAGCGGCGAGGCTTCGGTCGCACTGGCCGACTACATCGGCCGCATGAAGGATGGCCAGGACAAGATCTACTACCTGACCGGCGAGAGCTATGCGCAGGTGCGCAACAGCCCGCACCTGGAAGTGTTCCGCAAGAAAGGCATCGAGGTGCTGCTGCTCACCGACCGCATTGATGAGTGGCTGATGAGCTACCTCACCGAATTGGACGGCAAACAGTTCGTCGATGTTGCCCGCGGAGACCTGGATCTCGGCAAGCTCGACAGCGAAGACGACAAGAAGGCGCAGGAAGAGATCGCCAAGGCCAAGGAAGGATTGGTCGAGCGTCTGAAGAACGCATTGGGCGAGCAGGTTTCGCAGGTGCGCGTCTCGCACCGTCTGACCGACTCTCCGGCGATTCTCGCCATTGGCGAGCAGGACCTGGGCCTGCAGATGCGTCAGATTCTTGAAGCGAGCGGGCAGAAGGTGCCGGATTCCAAGCCGATCTTCGAGATCAACCCGCAGCATCCGTTGATCGACAAGCTCGATGGCGAGCCGGACGAGGACCGTTTCGCCGACCTGTCGCACATTCTCTTCGACCAGGCGGCGCTCGCTGCCGGCGACAGCCTGACGGACCCGGCGGCCTATGTGCAGCGGCTGAACAAGCTGTTGGTCGAGCTGTCCGCCTGAGGCAACTCGCGCCGCTAGGAGAGGCCCGGCAATCGCCGGGCCTTTTCGTTTCTGCGATCAGGCCAGTTCACTGACCAGCCGCGTACCATGCGCCAGGTTGTCGGCGACCGGACAGCGGCGCTCGATCTCTCGCAGCAGTTCGAGTTTCTCGGAGGCAGACAACTCGGCATCGATGTCGACCCTGACGCGGATCTCTTCGAACCCAGGGCGCACGTCCCGGTTGCGTCCCAGGAGGCCGTCCGGGTCATAGTCCGCTTCCAGTTCGAAGCGCATGCCGCGCAGGTCGATCTTTTGCTGATGGGCGATGATGCGGCCGATGGTGCCGAAACAGCCGGCGATCGCTGACAGGATCACGTCCAGCGGCGTCGGGCCCAGGTCATGCCCGGCGGCGTGCTTGGGCTGATCCATCACCAGGCGGTGATTGCCGCATTCGACCTCGATGTTCATGCCCGAGCCCATCTGTCCACGAGCGGTGATCGTTTTGCTTGCCATCTTTGCTCACTCCGGTTCGCTGGCTGCCGTTGCGCAGCCTGGTCCGGGCAGCTTAGCGGCGCCAGGGAGGGCCTACCTTGATGCTTGTCATATAGGGGTGGGGGTATCTTGAGGGCCTGTCGTCACAAAGCGAAACGGGGCCGATGAAACGAGGCGGCCGGGTGATCTGTCTATGGAGCAGGCCGTAGGGCTTGGTTCGAACCGATGCAGCCGGCATCGATGCTGGCGCCGTGCTGCCTGGGCGACGCGGCGCGTCGGGCGGACGCAACCAACGGCACCCTTGACCAGGAGGCTTGAATGTTTCGAATCTTCACCGGCGCCGCCTTGGTGGCGCTCTGCGTGAGCGCGCCCGCGCAGGCGCGCGAGTATGCGTATAGCGATGCCCACCTGCATTACGTTGATTTCTTCCAGGAAACCCAGGGTATGCCCAAGCTGCTGGAGGCGATGGACGAAGGACGTATCGAGCACGTGATGATCAGCGGGATACCCGTGGCCAAGAAGTGGCACGAGAACGAACCCAAGCGGCCGCGCTACTATGCTGGCGACGACGCACCGGTCTATTGGTACAGCGCCACCGATGTGCTGGTGGCGGCTGCCATGAAGGAAGTCGACCCCGAGCAGCGCAAGCGCTTTCACCCGTTTTTGTCGGGCTTCAACCCGAACGACAAGAACGCCGACGCGCACATTCGGCGAATGCTGGAGCTGAACCCTGGGTTATGGCAGGGCATCGGCGAGATATTCACCCGTCATGACGACGTGACCGCGCTTACCGAGGGTGATACCCCGCGAGCGAACAACGAGGCGCTGACGCGCGTGTACCACCTGGCTGCCGAATTCGACCTGCCGGTGATGCTGCACTCGAACATCACCTCCAAGCGAGAACGCAATCCGCTCTATCTGGAGGAACTGGAGGAGCCGCTGCGCAACCATCCTCACACACGCTTCATCTGGGCCCATGCCGGCACCAGCATGGAGTTGCACCGGCATCAGGAAAAGCTCGAGTTTCTGCTGCCGGTGGTGACGCGTCTGCTCGATGAGTATCCCAACCTGTACATCGACCTCTCGTGGACGATGCTCCATCCTTATCTGATAGATGCCAAGGGCCAGCCCGACCCGAAATGGGTGGAACTGGTGGAACGCCACCCGACACGCTTCATGCTCGGATCGGATGTGGTCGGGCACTTCGAGAATCTGGCCGAGGGGCTTGCCGATTTCGATCCGTTCCTCGATGCGCTCTCCGAGAGCACAGCACGCAAGGTCGCTCGCGACAACTTTCTCGCCGTACTGCCCCGCGAGCGTCGCGAAGAAGTGAAGGTGTCACATCCCTGACATGCGCGTGTCATAGGCTCGGCTTCCCTACAGCACTAAGGAAGCTGACATGCGTTTGATATCCGCGCTTCGTCTCATGGCGGCGGTGTGCCTGTCCTCCAGCGCGCTGGCCGAGGTCAGGCTGGAAGGCGAGGTGGAATACGGTATTTTCGAAAGCCCGCAAGTCGAACTGGAGCCAGGCCAGCGCATGCTTCGCACCGGCCAGCAGCCTATTCAGCGGACGTCCGTCATTCCCGCCAGGCTAGGTACCAAGTTTGGTATGCGCTACGTGCTGGCCGGCAAGAGGGAAGGCGATGCCCCGCTGACATTGCTGTACCTGACGCCGGGCGTGGTGGGGCCAAATGGCGCACGACACGACAAGTTCGAGGTGGTGCAGGCCATGGCGCCCGAAGCGAGCCATGACGTCATGGCATTCGAGTTCACCGAGCCCCATGAGCTGGCCCCTGGCGAGTGGCGCTTTCTGGTGTTTCAAGGCGATCGCAAGCTGGCCGAACAGACGTTCGAGGTGCAGTGAGGCCTGGCTGGCCGAACCATTCATCGGTCCGGCAGGTTGTTTGGCAGTTTATTGACGTCAAACAATCAAGTTTTCGTGAAGAGGCTCCGATACTTGTGACTGATTTGGCAGTGCCTGCTGCTGCCATCAGTCATGGAGTGAGCTGTCTCATGTCGTTACGCAACCTGAATCTGTCCAAGCGCTCAGCGCTGGGCTTCGGCCTGATCGGCCTTATCGTTCTCCTGCTGGGCTTGTTCGCCCTGCGGCAGATGACCTCGATACGCGAAGAGGCGGCCAAGGTCAGCAACCAGTGGCTGCCCAGCATCACGGCGCTGGGCGACCTCAACCAGCGCACGATGCGCATCCGCATCCATACCTTGCGCCTGCTACTCGACCGCGCCCGGGTTACCGAGAACCGTGCCAACGTCAACCAGTTCGTCGAGGGCCTTCGGCCAGTCGAAGAGGCCTATGCCAAGACGATCTTCCTGGCCGAAGAACGAGCGCTGTTCGAGCGGTACCAGGGCGCGCGCGAGCACTTCGAGGCCGTGCTGCGTGAAATTCTGCGCCTGGAGGCGAGCGGCGAGCTGACTCAGGCTATCGAACTGGTCGGTTCGCAACTCAATCAGGTGGCGTCCGCCATGAGCGAAGAAGTTCGCTCGCTGATCGCCTTCAACAATGAACAGGCCGAGCTGTCGGCGCAGAAGGCCGACGAGCTGTTCGGCGAGGCGCGTCTGTGGATGATTCTGACCATCATTGCCGCGGGGGTGTTGACCTGGTTGCTGGCCTGGGCCTTCACGCGCAGCATCGTGCAGCCGTTGAGCCAGGCGGTCGAAGTCGCCGAAAGCGTGGCCGCTGGTGATCTGCGCCGGCCGATCGAGATCGACGGCAAGGATGAGCCGGCTCGTTTGCTCGCGGCGCTCAAGAGCATGCAGGGCAGCCTGCGCGAAACCGTGCAGCGCATTGCCGACTCGTCCAATCAGCTGGCTTCGGCCGCCGAAGAACTCAACGTGGTGACCGAGGACTCGACACGCGGCCTGCACCAGCAGAACCACGAAATCGAGCAGGCCGCGACGGCGGTCAACGAGATGACCACCGCGGTCGACGAGGTGGCCAGCAATGCCGTGGCCACCTCCGAGGCGTCGCGTGAGTCGGATGCGACCACCCAGCGGGGCCGCCAGCAGGTCATTCGCACGGTCGAGTCGATCAGCCTGTTGGCCTCGGATGTGACGTCCACCGCCAGCGAGGTCGAGCAGTTGGCCGGCCAGGTGCGCGATATCAGCAAGGTGCTGGATGTGATCCGTTCGATCGCCGAGCAGACCAACCTGCTTGCACTCAACGCGGCCATCGAAGCGGCCCGGGCGGGCGATGCCGGGCGCGGTTTCGCCGTGGTGGCGGACGAGGTGCGGGCACTGGCGCACCGCACGCAGCAATCCACGCAGGAAATCGAGCAGATGATCGGTGCCGTGCACCAGGGTACCGACAAGGCGGTCCAGGCGATGCAGACGAGCAACCAGCGCGCCCGCTCGACGCTCGACCTGGCGCAGGGGGCCGGTGAGGCGCTGGAGGAGATCGCCAGCGCGATCAGCCAGATCAGCGAGCGCAATCTGGTGATCGCCAGCGCCTCGGAGGAACAGGCACAGGTTGCCCGCGAGGTCGATCGCAACCTGGTCAATATCCGCGATCTGTCGATGCAGTCGGCTGCGGGGGCGAATCAAACCAGCGCTGCCAGTCAGGAGCTGGCTCGCCTGGCCGTCGAGCTGAACGGGTTGGTCGCGCGTTTCAGTATTTGACGCGCCGAGGGTGGTGCGTCAAAACACCGCCCTCGTAAAAACCCTTTGCATGGAGTGGTTTTTTACCGTTCGTCGTAAAGTTTTGCGGGTTCCTGGCGATAGCCATGGCAGGACGCAGCCTTTACCTCAGGGGGTATATATCCATGCTTAGACAACTCAGCATTGCGCTTCGGGCGGGCATCGGCTTCGGTGTTGTGGCGCTGCTGGTCTTTCTGCTCGGCGGTTTCTCGCTTCAGCAGATGTCGACCATGCAGCGCGAGTCGCAGGAGGTCAATGAACACTGGCTTCCCGCCATCATTCAGCTCAGTGAGCTGAACCAGGAATTCTTGCGCATCCGCGCGGCCACCCTGCGCTTGCTGGTAGCCGACACGCAAGCACAGCAACAGACGGCGGTAACGGCGATCGATGCCGTTAAACAGGCGTTTCGCAGCGCCCGTGAGAAAGCCGAACCGCTGATCCGGACACCTGAAGGCCGGAAGATCATCACCGGTTTCGATCAGGCCATGGCCGACTACGAGCGTTATCAGACGCAGATCGTCGAACTGGCGCTGCAAGGCGATCAGGAAGGTGCGCGGGCACTGACGCGCGGCGAGCTCAATCAGCATGCCGATGCCGCGTCCAAGGCGGTTCGCGAACTCATCGAGTTCTCCCGGGGGAAAGCGCTCGAGGCGGCACGCCTGTCCGACGACACGGCCTCGCATGCCTTCAATGGCGTAGTCGTCGCCTTGCTGCTTGCGGCCATACTGACCGTTGCCCTGGCGATCCTGCTGACACGTAGCATCGTGCAGCCGCTCAACGAGGCGGTGCGCGTCGCCGAGGTCGTGGCCAGCGGTGACCTCACGCACTCGATCAGCATCGTGGGCCGTGACGAGCCGGCACGCCTGTTGACGGCGCTGGCGAGCATGCAGGACAGCCTGCGCGACACCATCCAGCGTATCGCCGATTCGTCGAACCAGCTCGCCTCGGCGGCGGAGGAGCTCAACGCCGTCACCGAGGACTCGACGCGCGGCATGCACCAGCAGAATGACGAGATCCAGCAGGCGGCAACCGCGGTCAACGAGATGACGACCGCTGTGGATGAGGTGGCCCGCAATGCCGTTGCCACGTCCGAGGCCTCGCGCGAATCGGACGCGACGGCCCAGCACGGCCGCGAGCAGGTACTCAGGACGGTCGAGTCGATCGGTCTGCTGGCCGAAGACGTCACCGCTACCGCCGCCGAAGTCGAGCAGCTCGCCGAGCACGTGCGTGATATCAGCAAGGTGCTCGATGTGATTCGCTCGATTGCCGAACAGACCAACCTGCTGGCACTCAACGCCGCCATCGAAGCCGCCAGGGCAGGGGATGCCGGACGAGGGTTTGCCGTGGTCGCCGACGAGGTGCGCGCCCTGGCGCATCGCACGCAACAGTCGACGCAGGAAATCGAGCAGATGATTGGCTCGGTTCATCAGGGCACCGATAGCGCCGTGCACGCCATGCAAGTCAGCAACGACCGTGCGCGCACTACGCTGGAAATGGCCCAGGCCGCCGGGGAGGCGCTCGAAGGCATCGCCCTGGCGATCAGCCAGATCAGTGAGCGCAACCTAGTCATCGCCAGCGCTTCGGAAGAGCAGGCGCAGGTCGCGCGCGAAGTGGACCGCAACCTGGTGAACATCCGTGATCTGTCGCTGCAGACATCGGCCGGGGCCAACCAGACGACGGCCGCCAGTCAGGAATTGGCGCGACTGGCCGTCGACCTGAACACGCTGGTGGCTCGCTTCAGCGTGTGATCGTGCTGATTCAAAGGCCCCGCTCTGGCGGGGCCTTTTTGTTTCTGCAGCCTAGCCGCGGCGATGGGGCGCATCTGGGCTTCGTTGGGCAGGGGGCGTACCATGCCGAGCCTTGTGCGGGGCGGTCGGTCGAACGCTCGGCAGCGCCCGCAGCCACTCATCCAGAACACAAGAAGCGGCCCCCATGTCCGATCTTTCCACTCGTCTGTTTCGATTCCTGAACCGCACCAGCCTGGTGGCGCAGATCGTCGTCGGCCTGATCGCCGGCGTCGTGCTCGCCCTGCTGGCGCCCGAGGCGGCCCGTTCGGCCGGTCTGCTGGGCGACCTTTTCGTTGCCGCCCTGAAAGCGGCGGCGCCGATCCTGGTATTCATCCTGGTGGCGGCGTCACTGGCCAATCACCAGCGCGGCCAGCCGACCCACATCCGTCCGATCCTCGGCCTTTACGCGCTGGGTACGCTCAGCGCCGCAGTCACGGCAGTGGTAGCGAGCTTTCTGTTTCCGACCAGCCTGACGCTGGTATCGGAAGTAAGCGACGTGGTGCCGCCTTCAGGGGTGGCCCAGGTGCTGAAGACCCTGTTGTTCAACATCGTCGACAACCCCGTGCACGCACTCTTGCAAGGCAACTTCATCGGCATCCTTGCCTGGGCCATCGCGCTCGGCCTCGCGTTCCGCTCGGCCGGGGAGAGCACTCGCAGCCTGGTGAGCGATCTCTCGGCAGGGGTGACGGGCATCGTGCAGCTGATCATCCGCTGCGCACCGCTGGGCATCTTCGGTCTGGTGGCCAATATCCTGGCGACTTCGGGCTTCGGCGTGCTGGTGGGTTATGCCCAGCTGCTGGCGGTACTGGTTGGCAGCATGCTGTTCGTCGCGCTGGTGCTCAATCCTGTGCTCGTCTACTGGCAGATCCGCCGCAACCCCTATCCGCTGGTCTTCACTTGCCTGCGTGAGAGTGGCATCACGGCGTTCTTTACCCGCAGCTCGGCCGCCAACATTCCGGTGAACCTGCAGCTCTGCGAGCGCCTGGGATTGCACAAGGACACCTATTCGGTGTCGATCCCACTGGGGGCGACGATCAACATGGCGGGTGCCGCGATCACCATCACGGTTCTTACTCTGGCCGCGGTGCATACGTTGGGCATTCCGGTGGACCTGCCCAGTGCCTTGCTGCTGAGCCTGCTGGCCGCCGTGTGCGCCTGTGGCGCGTCTGGCGTGGCCGGTGGTTCGCTGTTGCTGATCCCCCTGGCCTGTAGCCTGTTTGGCATTTCCAACGATGTGTCCATGCAGGTGGTGGCGGTGGGCTTCATCATCGGCGTGGTCCAGGACTCGGTGGAAACGGCGTTGAACTCGTCCACGGATGCCCTCTTCACGGCGGCGTCCTGTATCGCGCATGGCGACACGGTAGACGCCGAGTAGCGCTTTGCCGGTTGCGCCTGACATGGATGGCCCCGCTCGCAGGGTGGGGCTGTGATCGGTCAGCCGGCAGCCCGGCCTGAACCAAAAAAAACGGCGCCCGTGGGCGCCGTTTCCTTTACTCGTACGAAGAAGGCCGATCAGCCCTTCCAGCGCTTGAGCACGAGGGTGGCGTTGGTGCCACCAAAGCCGAAGCTGTTGCTCATCACGGTGTCGAACTGCGCGTTCTCGCGCGTCTCGCGCAGGATCGGCATGTCCGCCACTTCCGGGTCGAGCTCTTCGATGTTGGCAGAAGCGGCCAGGAAGTTGCCCTGCATCATCAGCATGCAGTAGATCGCCTCGTGTACGCCGGCTGCACCGAGCGAGTGGCCCGACAGGCTCTTGGTCGAGCTGATCACCGGCACCTTGTCGCCGAACATGTTGCGCACGGCCTTGATCTCGGCCACATCGCCGACTGGCGTCGAGGTGCCGTGGGTGTTGAGGTAGTCGATCGGCCCTTCGACGGTGGACATCGCCTGCTGCATGCAGCGCAGCGCGCCTTCGCCACTCGGGGCAACCATGTCATAGCCATCGGAGGTCGCGCCGTAGCCGACGATTTCAGCGTAGATCTTGGCGCCGCGCTTGAGCGCATGCTCCAGTTCCTCGACCACGACAATGCCGCCGCCGCCAGCGATGACGAAACCGTCACGGTTGGCATCGTAGGCGCGCGAGGCCTTTTCCGGCGTCTCGTTGTACTGGCTGGACAGCGCGCCCATGGCGTCGAACAGGCAGCTCTGGCTCCAGTGCTCTTCTTCACCGCCACCGGCAAAGACCACGTCCTGCTTGCCCATCTGGATCTGCTCCATGGCATGGCCGATGCAGTGAGCGCTGGTGGCGCAGGCCGAAGCGATGGAGTAGTTCAGGCCCTTGATGCGGAACGGCGTGGCCAGGCAGGCCGACACGGTGCTGCTCATGGTGCGCGGTACGCGGTATGGGCCGATGCGCTTGACACCCTTCTCACGCAGGATGTCGATGGCTTCCATCTGGTTGATGGTCGAGGCTCCGCCGGAACCGGCGATCAGGCCGATGCGCGGGTTGGAGATGTCATCGAGACTGAATCCGGCGTCCTTGACCGCCTGCTCCATCGCCAGGTAGGCATAGGCCGCGGCGTCACCCATGAAGCGCATGACCTTGCGGTCGATCAGCTCTTCCAGGTTGATGTCAACGGAGCCGGACACCTGGCTGCGCAGACCCATGTCCGCGTAGGCCTGGTTGTAGCGAATGCCGGGGCGGCCGGCGCGCAGGTTGGCGGAAACGGTGTCTTTGTCATTGCCCAGGCAGGAAACGATGCCCAGACCGGTGATCACGACGCGACGCATGCGGATGTCCTTCAGAAACTGTCAGTGGAGGTGAACAGGCCGACACGCAGCCCTTCAGCACTATAGATCTCGCGCCCGTCGACGCTGACGGTACCGTCGGCGATACCGAGGATCAGCGAGCGATTGATGGTGCGCTTGATGTGGATGTTGTAGGTCACCTTCTTGGCGGTCGGCAGCACCTGACCGAAGAATTTGACCTCGCCGGAGCCGAGTGCGCGGCCGCGGCCGGGATTGCCCTGCCAGCCCAGGTAGAAACCGACCAGCTGCCACATGGCGTCGAGGCCGAGGCAACCGGGCATGACCGGGTCGCCGAGGAAGTGGCAGCCGAAGAACCACAGGTCTGGATTGATATCCAGCTCGGCGACCAGCTCGCCCTTGCCGTACTTGCCACCCACTTCGCTGATGTGCGTGATGCGATCGACCATCAGCATGTTCGGGGCGGGCAGTTGCGCGTTACCGGGGCCGAACAGTTCGCCGCGGCTGCAACGAAGCAGATCTTCCCGGGTAAAGGCGTGTTGTTTGGTCATGCGTTTTCCTCAATGGGCCCCTCATCGAAGGGGCTTGCTGCATTCACCGGGCCTGGCAATGGAGGCCTGATCATAAACACTAAGCACATAGACTGCCGCGCTGTGCTGAAAGTCACAGCGCGGCAATACGTGCCTGCGCGGGCGCCCGCGGGCGCAGCGACAAAATTGGTCGGCTACTTTAACACCACTGGCCTGGCTGCGAAGAACTACTAGCCGGCTTGTTGACCTAGACCAACGTTGCACGGCCGGCCCCAGGGGCCGTCAGTTTGTCGCAGGGGGAGTGCTTTGCCACCGCAGTACAGCGCTGGCCGCCCCTGCTTCGCGACGTATAATGCCGGCACTGCCGAAAAGGCTAAATTCGGAAGATTCATGACAACGAAGCAACCCATTGCCGTGCTCGGTGGCGGCAGTTTTGGTACCGCGATCGCCAACCTGCTGGCTGAGAACGGGCACGACGTCCTGCTCTGGATGCGTGACGAGCAGCAGGCCGAGAGCATCCGTACGCTGCGCCAGAATCCGCGCTACCTGAAGGGTATCGACCTGCTGCCGGCGGTGCAGGCAACCACCGATCTGAACGCCACGCTCGCGGCCTGCGAGCTAGTGTTCGTCGCGTTGCCCTCATCGGCGCTGCGCCAGGTGCTGCAGCCTTGCGCAGCTCAACTGGCCGGCAAGATGCTCGTCAGCACCACCAAGGGCATCGAGGCGCAGGGCTTCATGCTGATGAGCCAGATTCTCGAGCAGGTCGCTCCAGACGCCCGGATCGGTGTGCTGTCCGGACCCAATCTGGCACGCGAAGTCGCCGAGCATGCGCTGACCGCGACCGTTGTCGCCAGCGATGACGAAGCGCTGTGCCGGGCCGTGCAGGCGGTGCTGCATGGCCGTACGTTCCGGGTCTACGCGAGTGCCGACCGTTTTGGCGTGGAACTCGGCGGCGCCCTGAAGAATGTCTATGCGATCATGGCCGGCATGGCGGCGGCGCTCGGCATGGGCGAAAACACCCGCAGCATGCTCATAACCCGTGCGCTGGCAGAAATGACACGCTTCGCCGTGCGCCTGGGCGCCAATCCGATGACCTTTCTCGGGCTGGCCGGGGTAGGCGATCTGATCGTCACCTGCACCTCGTCGAAGAGCCGCAATTTTCAGGTCGGCTACGCACTGGGGCAGGGGCTGAGCCTGGAAGAGGCCGTCTCGCGCCTGGGCGAGGTGGCCGAAGGTGTCAACACGATCAAGGTGCTCAAGGCCAAGGCCGAGGAACTGCAGGTCTACATGCCGCTCGTCGCAGGCCTGCATGCGGTGCTTTTCGAGGGGCGTACGCTCGATCAGGTCATCGGCGTGCTGATGCGCGGCGAGCCCAAGACCGACGTGGATTTCATTTCCACGGACGGTTTCTGACATCACAAGCCGGAGAATGTAATGGACGCCAACCGTACCGCCGAGCGCGAGTCGCTGATCCTGCGAGCCGTGTGGATGCTGGTTTTCTTCTTTGCCTGGCAGCTGGCCGAGCTGCTGCTGCTCGCCGTGGTCCTGCTGCAGCTGGTGCTGCGTCTGATGAAAGGCCAGCCCGACGCCAGTTTGCAGGCCTTTGGCGACAGCCTCAGCCAGTACATTGCGCAGATCGGCCGTTTCGGCACCTTCAATACCGATCACAAGCCTTGGCCGTTGTCTGACTGGCCGACGGCGCGTCCGGCGGATCTGCAGGCCGCGCCGCGCTCGCCGAGCGAGCCTGAGCCGCCGCGCCAAGAGCCGGCGCCATGAGGCTGTGGCTGTTGCGTCACGGGGAGGCCGAGCCGCGGGCGCGCACCGATGCCGAGCGCAGCCTCACCCCGCACGGCCGCGATGAAGTCACGCAAAGTGCCGCGCATCTGCAGGGCCGGCCGCTGCAAGCGATCCTTGCGAGCCCCTACCTGCGTGCGCAGCAGACCGCCGAGCTGGTACGCCAGGCGCTTGGTTTTGCAGCACCGATCGAAACGGTGAACTGGCTGACCCCGGACACCGACCTGCGTGATGCCATGCTCTATCTGGACCGTCGCAGCGAACAGGAGCTGCTGCTGGTGACCCATCAGCCATTTGTCGGTGCGCTGGGCGGCTGGCTGGTTACCGGTAGCCGTGGCGACGCGCTACCCATGGGCACCGCGTCGCTTGCCGAACTCGAGGGCGAGCAGCTGGCAGCCGGGTTGATGTCGCTCGCTTCGCTGCGTCACAGTCGCTGACGCGGCGCGCAGCGCGCCCGATCCATCCAATAAGAACGACGGAGAACGCCTGTGGGCATCTGGAAGCGCGAGCCGGATCTGGCTCAACTGCATGAAAACCGCAAGAACACGATCAGCGAGCTGCTCGACATCCGTTTCGAGGCGTTCGATGACGAGTCGATCACTGCGAGTATGCCGGTCGATTCGCGGACCCATCAGCCCTTCGGCCTGTTGCACGGCGGTGCTTCCGTGGTGCTGGCCGAAACCCTTGGCTCGATGGCCAGCTATCACTGCATCGACACGTCGCGCTTCTACTGTGTCGGTCTGGAAGTCAATGCCAACCATCTACGTGGCTTGCGCAGCGGCCGGGTGACCGGCGTGTGTCGCCCTGTGCATCTGGGGCGCTCGACGCATGTCTGGGATATTCGGCTGACCGGCGGCGACGGAAAGGCCAGCTGCATTTCGCGGCTGACCGTGGCGATCGTTCCGTTGCCGACCACCGCGACGAGCTGAGCGGCGCCGTGGCCAGCGGGTCGGTGATGGCCCGCTGTTTGGCATGAATGACGCCCATTCCGCATAGCCATGGCGATTGCCGCGCTCCCTGTGGCGCCAGACAATGGGTGCTCTCTGGATCCATTCTGCAGGCTCATGTCACAGCGCATCTTTTTCGCCCACGCCAACGGCTTCCCCTGTGCCACCTACGGCAAGATGTTCGACGCGCTGGCGCCGGATTTCGAAGTCACCCATATCGGTCTGCATGGGCACGACCCGCTGTTTCCGGTCGATGACAACTGGACGAATCTGGTCGAGGAACTGGCGCAGCGGTTGTCGCGCCTGGATCAGCCGGTCTGGGGCGTCGGGCACTCGATGGGCGGCATCCTGCATTACCACACCGCATTGCGGCACCCTGAGCTGTACCGCGGCGTGGTGATGCTCGATTCGCCGGTGCCAACCTGGTTCGATCAGACAGTGATCTGGCTGGCCAAGCGGTTGGGATTCATCGACCGCCTGACACCTGCCGGCCGCACACTGGGACGTCGGGAGCGCTTCGATGACCGCCAGCAGGCCCGCGACTACTTCGCCGACAAGGCGTTGTTCCGTGATTTCGATCCCGAGTGCCTGGATGCCTATGTCGAGCATGGCCTGACCGAGGATGAGCAGGGCTTGCGCCTGCGCTTCGATCCGGAAACGGAGATTCGCATCTACCGCAGCGTTCCGCACCTCACCCCGGGCTGGCCGCCGACTCTGCAGGTGCCGGTTGCCATGGTGCGCGGCGAAAAGAGCAACGTGGTGATGCCGCATCACAGCTACCTGCTTCGGCTGATGCCGCACGGCCGCGCGCTGAGCGTGCCGGGTGGGCATATGTTTCCGTTCGAGCGGCCGCTGGAAACGGCCGGCGTGCTGCGCCAGCTGCTCGGCGAGTGGAGTGAGGCAAGCTTGCGAGGGCGCTTCGCATGAGCGTGCCGTTCGAAGAAACGCGCCTGACGCTGCCGCACACCGAAATTGCCGCGCATCTGTACGGGCCGGTCGACGGCCGGCCAGTCATCGCGCTGCATGGCTGGCTGGACAACGCGGCGAGCTTTCATCGCCTGGCACCCAGGCTCGACGGGCTGCGCATCGTCGCGCTCGACCTGCCGGGACATGGTCATTCCCAGCATCGCCCGCCCGGCGCGACTTACCAGATCTGGGATTACGCACACGATGTCCTGCAGGTCGCCGAGCAGCTGGGCTGGCAACGCTTCTCGCTGCTCGGTCACTCGATGGGGGCGATCGTGTCGGTGCTGCTGGCCGGGGCATGGCCCGAGCGCGTCGAGCGCCTCGCGTTGATCGATGCGTTCATTCCCTATACCGGCGAAGCCGAGGCCGCTCCGGTCAAGCTGGGTGAGGCTCTGAAGGCGCAACTGGCCCTGGCGCGCAAGCGCAAGCCGGTGCATGGCTCCTTCGAACAGGCGGTGGCCGCGCGCATGAAGGCAGCGGTCAAGGTCAGTCATGAGGCGGCCGAGCTGCTGGCGCAGAGGGGGCTGATGCCTGTGCCGGGCGGTTACACCTGGCGCACCGATCCGCGCCTGACGCTGCCATCGCCGATGCGGCTGACCCGAGCCCATGCGCTGGCCTTCGCCAGCGCCGTCAGCTGTCCGACCAGTCTCGTCGTGGCCGAGCGTGGCTTGATGCAGGAGGCCGGCATGCTCGAGCTGGCGCGTTCTTTCCCGTTCGAGGTGCAGCTCATGCCCGGCGGCCACCATCTGCATCTGGATGATGAGGCAGGCGCCGCCAGGGTGGCCGCGGTGCTCGGCCCCTTCCTCTCGAGCTGAAGCAGGCGTCCTGCAAGATCCGGTGGCAAACCTGGCTTGACTTGGTTCCGGCAACTGGTGAGGCTGCGCTGACGGGCAGCAAAGCGTCCACCAGGGCGATGCGGCCGACCTTTGCGCACTCTGTCAGGCCGGGGACGACCGCGGCCGGTTGCGGGTGTCGCTGGGTGGTATCGAGACCGCATGTGCCGAATGTGTTCCGCTTGCTCGAACGGTACCGAGATTTCGACTGAGGGCAAGGGAGCATTATGCGAACAGGGCTAATGGCCGCATTGGGTTTGATCTTCGGTGCCGCGGCGTCTGCCGCGGACGTTCCGGCCAGTGCCGACCTCGCGACCTTGCCACGCTACCCGCAGGCGCGAATCGTCGATTACCGACAGGAAGCTGTACCCGAGCGCATCTACCCAAGGGATTCGGTACGCCGGATCAGTGGGCGTTTGCGAATGGCGGCGCAGGTCGCCGCCTCCGGTCAGCTGACGACCATCACCTATCGATTGCCGGAAACCCATGCCGGCATCGAGGCTTTCGATCAGGCGCGTGTGAAGCTCCTGGAGGAGGGGGCCGAGCTGTTGTACTGGTGCGAGGGGCGCGATTGCGGTGCGAGCAGTCTCTGGGCCAATGCGATTTTCGGACGTTCCACGCTTTACGGGCCGGATGCCCAGCAGGCCTACCTGCTGGCGCGGCTACGCGAGCCCGCTGATCGACTGATCGCGCTATATGGCATCACCCGCGGCAACGGTCGACCCTATCTGCATGTAGAGCAGCTCGTGCCGGAGCAGCCGCTCGGCGACATCCTGCCCAATGCCGCCACCTTGCTGCGCCAGTTGCGCAGTGCTGGCGAGCTGCGTCTGGCAGGCCTGGCGGACGAGCCGGTGGCCGATTGGGGCGCGCTGCTGGCCAGCATGCTTCGGCTCGACAGCACCCTGCGGGTGACGATTGCCGGGCGCGCGGCGCCGGCCTGGCGGGACGCCCTGATTGCCGAGCGCATCAGCGCTCGCCGTCTGGAACTCGACGGCTCCGACGAGAGCGGTCTGACCATCCGGCTCTTGCGCTGATGCTGCAGGGCGGGTGCAATAGCCGCTCGCCGGCCGCTGCGTTTGCTTGAGCCGTGTTTCCTTCCTCTCGGGTGCCCTCGATGCTCAACAATGACCGCCTTCTGGCGCAGATTCTGCTCCTCGCGCTATTGGGCGCCTGCCTGTGGGTGTTGGCGCCCTTTGCCTCAACGCTGTTCTGGGCAGCGGTACTGGCCTTCGCCAGCTGGCCGTTGATGCGCTTGCTCACGCGCTGGCTGAAGGGCAATGCCAGCCTCGCGGCCGGCCTGCTGACACTCGGCTGGATGGTGCTGGTGGCCATCCCGCTGGTCTGGCTGGGCTTCAACATCGCCGACCAGATCCGCGAGGTGAACGCCTTGCTGCACAACCTGCAGGTCAGCGGCCTGCCGGCGCCGCCGGCCTGGCTCGGCGATATCCCGCTGGTCGGCGACAACCTGCTGGAGCTGTGGGCAACGGTGGACGAGCAGGGCACTGCGCTGTTCGCCCAGCTGCGGCCCTACGTTGGCCAGGTCGGCAACTGGCTGCTGGTGCGCAGCGCGCGTATCGGCGGCGGAATGCTGGAGCTGGCGCTGAGCCTGATTCTGGTCTTCTTCTTCTATCGCGACGGCCCCTATCTGGCGGCTTTCGCCGAGCGCATGCTGGCACGGCTGATCGGCGACCGCGCCGAGCATTACCTCGAACTGGTCGCCGGCACCATCCAGCGCGTGGTCAACGGGGTGATCGGCACCGCGGCGGCACAGGCGGTACTGGCCTACATCGGTTTCAGCATCGCCGGCGTGCCGGCGGCACTGGTGCTCGGGCTGCTGACCTTCGGCTTCAGTTTCGTGATGGTCCCGCCACTGGTCTGGGGGCCGGCGGTGGGCTGGCTGGTCTGGCAGGGTGATTACGGGATGGCCGTGTTTCTCGGCATCTGGGGCATGTTCGTGATCAGCGGCGTGGACAATATCCTCAAGCCCTATCTGATCAGCCGCGGCGGCAACCTACCGCTGGTCGTCGTGCTGCTCGGCGTTTTCGGCGGCATTCTGGCTTTCGGCTTCATGGGCTTGTTCCTGGGGCCGACCCTCCTGGCCGTGGCCTACAGCCTGCTCAGCGACTGGCTGGTCAAGGAAGTCCCGGAAGCGGCAAAGAAAGAGGCGATTCTCCCGCGCCCGGAGCACCACCCCTAGGGCCCCGGGGCGCTCAGGCGCCTTCCTGTTCGTAGGCGCTGAGCGCGTCGCGGGTCACGATGCGCCCGAGCTCGATCAGCTCCTGTGCCTTGTGAAACTCATAGAAGCGGCAGGCCCGCTTGGGAATGTTCACCAGCACATTGGGCGGGTAGCCGGCAATCTTGTACTGGGTCAGCGATGACTGCATGACGTCGAAGCTCTGGTTGACCAGATCCAGCAGCGAGGCCGGCCCGCTGACGTCCATTACCGTCGCGCCTTCAGCAGATTTCGGCGCGCCCTGGCCGGTTGGCGCCGCGGGCGGCTGATCGATCAGCTCCGTCTCGCGCAGGTGCGGCAGTGCGCCGGTCGCGTCTCCCGCTTCCTTGCGCCAGAACGGCAGATGGGCGCTGAGTGACGTGAACATGTTGTCGAACCGTCCGGCGCGTTCGATCTCGGGCAGGGGATACTGGCGATGGTTGTTGCCGTTGAGATTGACCGCAACGATCAGGTCGCAGTGCGCCGAGACCACCGGAACGATCGGCAGCGGATTGAGCAGGCCGCCATCGACCAGTACACGAGTGCCCTGGACCACCGGCGTGAACAGGCTGGGAATCGCCGCTGAGGCACGCATGGCAAGCTCCAGCCGGCCTTCCTGGAACCAGATTTCCTGCTGATGCGTCAGGTCGGTGGCCACTGCGGTATAGGGGATCGGCAGGTCCTCGATGTTGATCTGGCCGAGCATTTCGCGAATGCGGCCAAAGACCTTTTCACCGCGGATCGCGCCCATGCTGAAGCTCAGGTCCATCAGGCGCAGCAAGTCGAAGTAGTCCAGGCTCTCGATCCAGCTGCGGTACTCGCCCAGCTTGCCGGCAGCATAGATGCCGCCGACCACGGCGCCCATCGAGCATCCCGCGACGCAGCCGATCTCATAGCCGCGACGTTCCAGTTCATCGATCACGCCGATGTGCGCGTATCCCCTTGCGCCTCCCGAGCCCAGTACCAGGGCCACTTTCTTGCTCATGCCATCCTCCCTTGCCAGAGCACAAGCATCACGCCTGCAGGGCTTCTCGGCAAGGCCCCGGAGAGGCTCGGCCGCGATTGCCGGCCACGCGCCCGGGCGGGCGCCCTTTGCTACAATCGCCGCCCGTTTCGAGCGTCGAGAATTTCCCATGAGCGAACCGATCCGCCTTACCCAGTACAGTCATGGCGCCGGCTGCGGCTGCAAGATTTCGCCCAAGGTTCTGGACGTCATTCTTGCCGGCAGCGGTGCGCAGAACCTCGACCCGCGGCTATGGGTCGGCAATGCCTCGCGCGACGATGCAGCGGTTTATGGCATCGACGAAGAGCGCGGTGTGGTCTCCACGACCGACTTCTTCATGCCCATCGTCGACGATCCGTTCGATTTCGGCCGTATCGCCGCAACCAACGCCATCAGCGATATCTACGCCATGGGAGGCGATCCACTGATGGCCATCGCCATCCTTGGCTGGCCGGTGAACCTGCTGCCGCCCGAGGTGGCGCGCGAGGTGGTCGCCGGCGGCCGCGCGGCCTGCGACGCGGCGGGCATCCCGCTGGCCGGTGGCCATTCGATCGATGCTCCGGAACCGATCTTCGGCCTCGCGGTGACCGGCGTGGTGGACAAGCGCCACATGAAGCGCAACGACACCGCTGCGCTTGGCTGCAGGCTGTACCTGACCAAGCCGCTCGGCATCGGCATCCTCACCACCGCGGAGAAGAAGGCCAAGCTGCGCGCCGAAGACGTCGGCCTGGCGCGTGACTGGATGTGCACCCTGAATTCGGCCGGCAGCCGCTTCGCCAGGCTCGAAGGCGTGCGGGCGATGACCGACGTCACCGGCTTCGGGCTGCTTGGGCACCTCGTGGAAATGGCCGACGGCAGCGGCCTGACCGCACAGATCGAGTACGCGCGCGTTCCGCGCCTGCCGGGGGTGGAGTACTACCTCGAGCAGGGCTGCGTGCCCGGCGGCAGCCAGCGCAACTTCGATAGCTACGGCCACCGCATCGCCGAGCTGGCGTCGACGCAGCGCGACCTGTTGTGCGACCCGCAGACCAGCGGCGGCCTGCTGGTCGCCGTCGCGCCCGAAGGCGAAGCAGAGTTCCTTGCGCTGGCAGCCGAGCTCGGGCTGGACCTGGCGCCGATAGGCGAGCTGGTCGAAGCCCGCAGCCACGCGGTAGAGGTTCGTTGATGCGCCCGGACAGCAGCGATTACCGCGCGATTTTCCTTAGCGACATACCGATGATGGATGCGCGGGCTCCCGTGGAATTCGCCAAGGGCGCGTTCCCCGGGGTGGTCAACCTGCCCCTGATGAACGATGCCGAACGGCAGAAGGTGGGGACCTGCTACAAGCAGCACGGCCAGAAGGCCGCGCTGGAGCTGGGACACCGCCTGGTTTCCGGCAAGGTCAAGGACGAGCGCATGCAGGCTTGGGCCGCCTTCGCCGAACAGCACCCGAACGGCTACCTCTACTGCTTTCGTGGCGGGCTGCGCTCGCAGATCGTGCAGCAGTGGCTGCGCGAGGCCGGCATCGACTACCCCCGTGTGGTCGGCGGCTACAAGGCGATGCGGCATTTCCTGCTCGACACGCTCGATCAGGCAGTGGCCGAGTGCGACTTCGTGCTTGTCGGCGGCATGACCGGCACCGGCAAGACCGAGGTGCTGGCGCAGCTGGACAACAGCCTCGACCTCGAAGGGCTGGCCAATCATCGCGGCTCGAGCTTCGGCAAGCGCGCAACACCGCAGCCGGCGCAGATCGACTTCGAGAACGCACTGGCCATTCGCCTGCTGAAGTACCGCGCGGCCGGTACCCAGCAGTTCGTCATCGAAGATGAGGCGCGCCTGGTGGGCCGCTGCTCGATACCCCTGCCGCTGTTCCAGGGCATGCAGGCCTACCCGCTGGTCTGGCTGGAAGACAGCCTGGAGGGCCGGATCGAGCGCATTCTCAAGGATTACGTGATCGACCTGTGCGCCGAGTTCGTCAGTGAGTTCGGTGATACGGGCTTCGCTGCCTTCGCCGAGCGTTTGCAGCAAAGCCTGGTCAATATCCAGAAGCGCCTGGGTGGCGAATGCTACAAGCGCCTCGCGCTGCTGATGGATCAGGCGCTGGCCGAGCAGTCGCGCAGCGGCGAGGTCGATCTGCATCGCGCCTGGATCGAAGCGTTGCTCGCTGAGTACTACGATCCTATGTACGCCTACCAGCGGCAGAGCAAGGCGCAGCGTATCGAGTTTTCCGGCCCCCAGGCCGAGGTGGTCGAGTACCTGCGCCAGCGGGCGTCGAAACGGCAGGCATGATTGGCTCCAGAGGAGATGCGGTTATGACGATGAAGATCGTGGTGGCAGTACCTGTGCTGGCATTGCTGCTGGCCGGCTGTGCCGGCAAGACGGCTTACCGGGACAGCTGCGCAGCCGAGCTCGAGGCGGCGTGGAAGGAACAGAGCCTTGCCGAGGCCGAAGGCTTCGCCGGGACGGTGAGCTATACCAAGGCCATGGCGCTGCTCACGGCGGCCAAGACGCAGCAGCAGTTCGAAGGCTTCCGCAGCTGCACGGAGAAGGCACGCAAGGCACGCTTTTACTTGAGCGAGTCGCGCGCCGGGCGCTGAACCGCATCCGTTCCCGGCTTGGCGACGGTTCCGGCCCTCGCCAAGCGCCTGGCGCTCGGGTGAGACGGGTTTGTCATCAAAGGTTTCAGCCGCTTGGCGCCGATGCGTGTGGCCAGTAGCATCGGGCCATCGAACGGGAAAGGGGTTCCCATGCAAGCGAGACTCGAGGCCTGTCTGGCCGCCGTCAATCAGGTGGTGCTGGGCAAGGAGTCGCAGGTTCGTCTGGCCGTCACCTGCCTGCTGGCGCGCGGTCACCTCCTGCTCGAAGATCTGCCCGGGATGGGCAAGACCACGCTGAGCCATGCGCTGGCCCGGGTCATGGGATTGAGTTTCCAGCGAATCCAGTTCACCTCCGACCTGTTGCCTGGCGACATTCTCGGCACTTCGGTGTTCGACAAGGACAGTGGCGGCTTCGTCTTTCACCCCGGGCCGATCTTTGCCGAGTTGGTGTTGGCCGACGAGATCAATCGCGCCACGCCCAAGAGCCAAAGCGCCCTGCTCGAGGCCATGGAGGAGGGGCAGGTGACCATCGAGGGCGCCACGCGCGCCCTGCCGCAGCCGTTCTTCGTCATCGCCACGCAGAACCCGGTGAGCCAGAGCGGAACCTTTGCCCTGCCCGAATCGCAGCTGGATCGCTTCCTGATGCGCTTGTCGCTCGGTTATCCCGCGCGTGCCGCCGAGCGTGCGCTGCTGCAGGGCCAGTCGCGCCGCGAACTGTTGCCCGAGCTGCAGCCGCTGCTCGACCATGCCGCGCTCGCAGCGATTCAGCAGGACGTCGCGCAGGTGCGTGTCAGCGACGCGCTGGTCGATTATGTCCTGCGTCTGGCCGAGGCGACGCGTAGTCAACCCCAGTTCGCCTGGGGCCTTTCGCCGCGCGGTAGTCTGGCCCTGCTGGCGGCTGCGCGCGCCTGGGCCTATCTGGATCGCCGCGACTACGTCATTCCCGAAGACGTTCAGGCCGTGTTGCCGGCCGTACTCGGCCATCGTCTGCGCGAAAGCGCCGATGCCAGCGGGCATGGTGGCGGCGCGCTGGTGCAGTGGCTGTTGCGCGAGGTACCGGCGCTCTGATGCGGCGACTCGAACAGGGCGCCCGGCCTTGAGGCTGCTGCCGCGCTTCCGTGACCGCTGGTTGCTGCAGCGTA
Organism: Stutzerimonas sp. CXK-1; assembly: GCF_057738225.1. NCBI lineage: Bacteria > Pseudomonadati > Pseudomonadota > Gammaproteobacteria > Pseudomonadales > Pseudomonadaceae > Stutzerimonas > Stutzerimonas sp. CXK-1. Next base: position 1,736,518 of record NZ_CM173217.1, read on the forward strand.
TTCCGCCTGCGCCGAGTGTACGGCTCGACCAGCGGCGGATCTTCATCATGCCGACGCGTACCGGGCTGGCCTTTCTGGGGGCACTGCTGCTGATGATGCTGGCAGCCATCAACTATCAGAACAGCCTGGCCTACGCGATGACCTTTCTGCTTGGCTCGCTGTTTCTGGTCAGCATCCTGCACACCTGGCGCAACCTGGCCGGCCTGGTCCTGCACGCCGGCGGGGCGAGCGCCGCTTTCGTCGGTGAGCAGGCTCGGTTGAAGGTGCGTCTGGAAAGCCGCGGGCGCAGCTATCAGGCAGTCGCCGTGGGCTGGCCTGCCAGCGGCATGCGCCTGCTGGATGTGCCGGCCGCCGGCAGCCTGGAGGTCGAACTCGATCTGCCGGCCACCACACGCGGCTGGCTGCGGCCCGGGCGGTTGCGGGTCGAAAGCCGCTTTCCGCTCGGGCTGCTGGTGGCCTGGAGCTGGGTCGACCTGCAGTTGGCCGCGCTGGTCTACCCGCGACCGCTCGTCGCCGAACTACCCTCGATGCCCGGGCTGGACACTGGCGAGGGCGTCCAGGCGCGCGGCGCCGGCGCGGACGACTACCAGGGCCAGCGTCACTGGCAGCCGGGCGATTCCCGTCGGCGTCTGAACTGGAAGGCGTTTTCCCGTGGCCAGGGACTTCTGGTCAAGGATTTCGCGGCCCTTGCAGGCTCCGATCCGGAGCTGGACTTCGCCGCCCTGGCCGGTGATGTCGAGACGCGCCTTTCGACGCTCTGTCACTGGGTGGTGCAACTGAGCGCCTACGGCCAACCATTCAGCCTGAGCCTGCCGGGCGAACGTCTCGGGCCGGCTAGCGGCAGCGAACATCAGCAGCGCTGCCTGCGCGCGCTGGCCCTGTATGCGTCGAAACCGGAGTCGGCCGTATGACGGCTGCCGCGTTGATTCCGCGTAATAGCCTGATCTGGCTGCTGGTGGCGCAGGTGCTGGTGATCCTGCCGCACCTGGGCCATGTGCCGCTGTGGATCATTGCGCTGTGGCTGGCCTGCGCCAGCTGGCGTGTGCAGATATTCCGAATGCGTGCGCGCTATCCGCGAGGCTGGGCCAAGGCGCTGATGATGCTCGGCGCGGGCTTTGGCGTGTATTTTTCGCGCGGCAGCCTGGTCGGCCTGGAGGCCGGCGTCGTGTTGTTGATCGCTGCGTTCATCCTCAAGCTGGTGGAAATGCGCACGCGGCGCGATGCGTTGGTGCTGGTGTTTCTCGGCCTGTTTGCCGTGGTGACCAGCTACCTGTTCGAGGATGGCCTGTTGGCCGGCCTTTACAGCCTGCTGCCCGTCACCGCATTGCTGGCCGCCTTGATCGGTCTGCAGCAGAGCAGCCTGGTCACCCGGCCGTGGCCAATGCTGCGGCTGGCGGGCACCCTGCTGCTGCAGGCCGTGCCGGTGATGGTCCTGCTGTTTCTGTTCTTTCCGCGGTTGCCGCCGCTCTGGTCGCTGCCGCAGGCGCCGGAGCGCGGCAGCACGGGGCTGTCCGACAGCATGGCGCCGGGCGACCTCGCAAGCCTTGGGCAGTCGGCGGCGCTCGCCTTTCGTGTGAGCTTCGACGGCGCGGCTCCGCCGCTGGAAGCGCTGTACTGGCGTGCGGTGACCTTCGAGCGCTTCGATGGTCGGCGCTGGTCGCAATCCCGACCCGCACAGCTGCTGGCAGCGCCGGACTGGCAGCCGAGCGGTGCGCCGGTAGCCTACAGCGTGGTGATGGAGCCCAGCGGTCGGCCCTGGCTCTACAGCCTCGACGTACCGCAGGTCGAAGGCGTGCCGGCGCGCCTGATGGCCGACTTCCACCTGCAGACGCCACGGCCGATAAACCAGCCGCTGTTGTACCGCGCGCGCTCCTGGCCGGCGGCCCGGCGTGAGGCGCAGACGGCGCCGGCCAGCCTTGGGCGCTCGCTGTCGTTGCCGGGGACGGGCAACCCGCGCAGTCGCGCCTGGGCTGCCGAGATGCTTGGCGAGGGCGGGCAGCCCGAGGTCATCGTCCAGGCGGTGCTGCGCCACTTCCACCGTGAGCCGTATCGCTACACGCTCAGACCGCCAACCCTGGGCGAGCACGCCGTCGACGAATTTCTTTTCGAGACGCGCGCCGGATTCTGCGAGCACTACGCGGGGGCAATGGCCTTTGTGCTTCGCGCAGCGGGCATCCCGGCTCGTGTCGTGGCGGGCTATCAGGGCGGCGAATTCAATCCCGCGGGCGACTACCTCACCGTGCGCCAGTTCGACGCGCACGCCTGGGTCGAGTATTGGACGGCCGAGCGCGGCTGGGTCAGCGTCGACCCGACCTTCCAGGTCGCCCCCGAGCGGGTCGAGCGCGGGCTTCAGGAAGCGCTCGCCGGTGAGCGCGCCTTGTTCGATGACGAGCCGCTGTCGCTGCTGCGTTTTCGCGGAATCGGCTGGATTGATCGGCTTCGATTTTCCTGGGACAGCCTCAATTATGGCTGGCAGCGCTGGGTGCTCGGTTACCAGGCGGATACCCAGAGCGGCCTGCTGCAGCGCTGGTTTGGCAACGTTGATGGAACACGGCTGGGTATCGGCCTGGTGGCGGCGATCGGCGGGTTGCTCGGCCTGTTGGCGCTGCTCCTGCTCAAGCCCTGGCAGCGCGGCGATCCCCAGCTGCGCGAGTTCCAGCGTTTCGAGCGGTTGCTCGCGCGGCACGGCATTATGCGGGCACCGGGCGAGGGGCCGCGCAGTTTTGCACAGCGCGCCGCGCACCAGCTCCCCGATCAGGCTGCGGCGATCGATCGCTTCGTGCGCTGCTACGAAGCCCAGCGATACGCTGGCCAGGACGGGCGAGCCGATGAACTGCCGGCTGCCCTGCGCCAGCTGCGACGCGCGCTGCCCTGGCGCCGCAGGCGCAGTGATCGGCCGGTTTGACTCGCAGATATCGCGCCATTCGCGGCCGGCATGAGTGATCATTCCGGGCCCGTTGCCGCCGGCCACCGGCTGGCTGGGCGTCCTATAGTGCGTCAACGATAAGACCAAGAGGTGGCAATGACCCTTCGCGAAATGCTCCAGGCCGTGCGTGACAACCCGCAGGCCGTGACCGTACCAGCCAGTTGGGGCCAGGGCCGCGCCGGTTTCGGCGGGCTGGCCGCAGCGCTGGTTTACGAGGTGATGCGCGCCCAGGTGCCGGAAGGGCGACCGCTGCGCTCACTTGCAATCACCTTTGTCGGGCCGCTGGCGGTCGATGAACCCGTTAGCCTCGAAGCCCAGGTGCTGCGTGAAGGCAAGGCGGTCAGCCAGATGCTCGGCAAGGCCGTGCAGAACGGCCAGGTGGTGACGCTGGTGCAGGGCAGCTTTGGCGCTCCGCGCAGCTCCGCGATCGAGGTGGCGGCCGAGCCGGCGCCGGCCATGCCGCCACTCGAGGCCTGCCAGGCGTTGCCCTATATCCCGGGCGTGGTGCCGGCGTTTACCCAGCATCTGGAGATGCGCTGGGGCCTTGGCGGGCTGCCGTTCAGCGGCAACCCCTCGCGCGAAATGGGCGGCTGGGTGCGTCAGCGTGGCGAGTCGACCGGTGAAGCGATGTACGAGGCGCATCTGCTGGCGCTGGTCGACGCCTGGCCGCCCGCGCTATTGCCGCATCTGAAGAGCTTCGCGCCGGCCTCGTCGCTGACCTGGACCATCGAGTTCGTCCAGCCGCTACCACTGCTCGACAGCCACGACTGGTGCCAGTACCGCGCGCTGATCGAACACGCGCGGGACGGCTACGGGCACTGCGCCGCCGCGCTGTGGACGCCGGCCGGCGAGCTGATCGCCCTCAGTCGGCAGACGGTTACGGTGTTCGGCTGAAGAGGCTCAGAGCCGTAACTGGCCGATCGCCCGGCTGAGCTCGCCGGAGAGCGCGGCCAGTTCCGCGCTGGTGCTGGCCGACGCTACGGTCTGCTGCACCGTCTGCTCGGTGACATCCCGGATGCCGGTCACCGAGCGATTCAGCTCTTCGGCGACCTGGCTCTGCTGCTCGGCCGCCACGGCGATCTGCACGTTGCTGTCACGCATCTGGGCCACGGCCGAGGTGATCGCCTCGAGCGCCTGCGCGGCCTCGCGCGCCTCGCGTACACAGTCATCGGCCTTGAGCTGGCTCTCGCGCATGAATTCCACGGCGTCGCGGGTCATCCCCTGCAGATTGCCGATCATGTCGGTGATCTCGTTCGTGGAGTCCTGCACACGCTTGGCCAGGCTGCGCACCTCATCGGCAACGACGGCAAAGCCGCGCCCCATCTCGCCGGCGCGCGCCGCCTCGATTGCCGCGTTCAGGGCGAGCAGGTTTGTCTGCTCGGCAATGCCGTGAATCACGCTCACCACGCCATTGATCCGCTGGCTGTCGCTGGCGAGCTGCTCGATGGTTTCGGCCGTTTGCTGCACGCCGGTCGACAGGCTGGAAATGGACTGCTCGACGCGAGCCACCACTTGATGGCCGGCACTGGCCAGCTGATCGGCATTCTGCGATTCGTCGCGGGTGGCGCCGGCATGTTCGGCAATGTTGTAGACCGTTGCGCTCATTTCGTTGATCGCGGTGGCCGCCTGGTCGGTTTCGCTCTGCTGCCCGAGCATGCCCTGACGAACGTCGCTCATGCTGGCCGCCAGGCGCGAGGCGCCTTCATCGAGCCGCGCCGCGGCCTGGGCGACGGTACCGACGATCCGTTGATAGCCGTTCTGCATGGCGTTGAAAGCGCCGGCCATCTGACCCACTTCGTCGCGGCTGTCGAGTGGTACGCGCGCCGCGAGGTCGCCGCTGCGCTCGACATGCAGCATCACGTCTTTGAGCGTGTTCAGGTGGCTGAGCAGGAAACGGATCAGGAGTTGCGAGGCGGCCAGCAGGCCGAGCATCAGCACGGCGACCGCGACGGCATAGCTGAAGAAGTGCTCGGCGAGCACCTGGCTGACGCTGGGCACTGCCACCGGCACTGCGATGTGGCTGCCATCGCCGCGTGCGACGAGGTGCACCCCGATGACCGGCTGATCGCCGAGCAGGCGCTCATGGTCGAGGGCGTGCCAGCCGGGCGTGGCCGGTAGCGAGCCGGTATCGAGGCGGATCGGCTCGCCTGGAGCGAATACCCGCAGCCCCGGCAGGCTGGGCAGTGCGGCCTCTGCCGGCCAGCTGGCGAGCAAGGCGGCGCGGGATGCCGCTTCAGCCTGTGCAGTGGTCGCCCGACTGCTCTGTTCCAGCTGAATGGCGAACAGCACCAGCAACAGGGTGATGACGAACGACACCATGTTCAGTGCCCAGAATTTGTACTTCAGCGACAGGTCGCGAATCCAGACGAGCATGCAGTTTCTTCTTCTGTTCAGGCCTATGCGTGAATGCGAACGGCGTCGCGGTTCGTTGTCGCTTTAGCGGCCGGTCGTGCCGGACCTTGAGTCATTCCTCGTCGCTCACCGATCGGGAGCGGGCAGGGCGAAGAAGGCCCGCGCGCAAGCGCTGGTATGCGTGGCCAGATCGGCCTCGCTTTCGCCGCGATGGCGGGCGACCTCGCGCAGCACCTCGGTCAGATAGGCCGGCTCGTTGTGCCCTGACTTCGGCTTCGGCCGCAGCGTGCGCGGCAGCAGGTAGGGGGCGTCGGTTTCGAGCATGAGACGCCCCCGCGGGATCTCACGCACCAGCGCATGCAGATGGCTGCCGCGGCGTTCGTCGCAGATCCAGCCGGTGATGCCGATGTGAAGATCGAGGTCGAGATAATCGAACAGGGCGTGGCGCTCGCCGGTAAAGCAGTGCACCACGGCTGCGCCCAGGTGGTCGCGATAGGGCCGCAGGATCTCGGCCAGCCGCTGACTGGCATCGCGCTCATGGAGAAACACCGGCAGGCCCGTCTCGGCGGCCAGCTGCAGCTGTGCTTCGAGCGCCCGTTCCTGTTGCTCCCGGGGGGAGAAATCGCGGTTGAAGTCCAGGCCGCATTCGCCAACGGCTCGTACCCGGTCCTCCTGATACAGCGCTTGCAGCGCATCGGCGGTCGTAGCGCTCCACTGGCTGGCGTCGTGCGGGTGCACGCCGGCGGTGCAGAACAGCTGCCGGCCGCTGTCGTCGAGCGCCCTGCACAGCGCAAGCGCCGCCTCGCTCTCCGCCAAGCTGGTGCCGGTCAGTACCAGCTGGCGGACGCCGGCTGTCGCGGCGCGCTCGACCACGCCGGCCGGATCATGGCTGAACGAAGGGTGGGTGAGGTTGACGCCAATGTCGATCAGCTCCATTTGTGTTCCTCGATCGCGGCGGCAATGGCCGCCGACTGGTTTCATCCGTCCGCCGAATTGGCATGGGCCATCCGGCTGTGAGAGGCTGCGCATCATTTTTTGCCGGCGGGGATTGGCTGTCCTGCGCCGAAGAGGTCATCGCCACGCCATGTCACGCCTTGCGTCGCTCCTGTTCTGCCTGCTGATGCTCGTGACCGGGTCGGCAGCCGCACGGGTGGTGGGGCCCGATCCCTGGCATGCGGGCGCGAGCTCGGTGCGCGACCTGGCCGACATTCGCCGCAGCGGCGTGCTGCGGGTGCTGATCAACCAGAGTCGCAACAGCTCGGGCGAAATCAAGGGCGAGGCGATCGGTGTCGAATATGCGCGCTTGCGTGCCTTCGAGCAGTTTCTCGACCGGGGGCGGGGCGAGGGCCAGGGTATCACGCTGAAGTTGATTCCCAAGGCGAAGGACCAGCTGCTTGCTGCGCTGCAGCGCGGCGAGGGCGATCTGGTCGCACCCGGCGAGCTGATCGATACGCGCAATAGCCGTGGACTGAGCCGCAGCCGGCCGGTGGTGCGTGATGTCGACATGGTGTTGGTGGGGCGCAAGGGTGGGCCGCAGTATCAGCGTCTCGAGCAACTGTCGGGGCGCAGCCTGGCGCTGCCGCCGGGTAGTGCTGCCGGAAGGGCGGTGAACGAGCTCAACGAGCGGCTGCTGGCGCGAGGGTTGGCGCCTATCGTCGTCGAGTGGGTCGATCCGACGCTGGCGGTCGAGGATGTTCTGGAGATGGTCCAGGCAGGCATCTACCCGGTGACGGCGGTGGAGCGAACCATTGCCGAACGATGGGCGAAGGTGATGCCGCGGCTGCGGATCGACGACCGTGTCAGGCTCGGCAACCAGGCCGACATGCACTGGTTCGTACGCAAGGAGGCGAGCATGTTGCGTGCCAGCATCGACCGCTTTCTCAAGGACTACCGCCCGCCGGAAAACCAGGACGCGGCGTTCGAGCGCGTCTACCGCCGTCTGTACAAGGTTCAGTATCCGCTCGATCGGGTCGGCCGCCAGCGGCTCGAGAAGGTTCGCCCGACCTTGCAGCGCTACGCGGCGAAGATGGAGCTGGATTGGCTGAATCTCGCCGCCGTCGCCTTCAAGGAATCCACGCTCAATCCGGCGGCCAAGGGCAGTGGCGGCGCGACCGGCCTCATGCAGGTGACCCAGGCCACGGCACGCAACCTGGGCGTGGCCGACATCCATAAGCTCGATAACAACGTCTATGCCAGCGCCAAGTACCTGGCCAGCATTCGCCGCCAGTATTTCGCCAGCCCGCGTCTCAACGAGCGCGAGCGCATGGCGTTCACGCTGGCGGCCTACAACCTCGGGCCGCAGCGGGTGCAGAGCATGCGGGCCGAGGCACGGCGGCGCGGGCTCGACCCGAATCAGTGGTTCTTCCAGGTCGAGCGCGTCGCCATGGAAACCGTTGGCATGGGCGTGGTGGCCTACGTCAACAGCGTCAACAAGTACTACCTCGCCTACAACCGTGAACGCTATTTGCTCGAGGTCGACTCGCGCAGCGCCGCCAACTGAGTGGTTCAGCCCTCGCGCGCGGCCGCCAGTCGCTCGGCGGCGTCGAGCCGCAGGCGCTCGGTCTCGTCGAAGCGTTCGGCGGCCAGCTGCGCCACGGCGCGTGTCTTGTCCTGCTCGCTGAGGCCACGGCTCGCTTCGATCCTGCGCTTCTCGACGCGGTAGGCCGCGAGCCGCTGCCGCCACTGGTCACGGCTTGCATCCAGGGCTTCCAGACGCTGCGTGGCGGCATTGCCGACCAATTGCTGGCGCAGCTGACGCAGTGCCTGCGGTGTCCCGCCTGAGGCCTGCAACCTGGCGCTCTGCTCGCGTAGCGCCTGCTGCAGCCCAGGAACGATGGCGTCCTTCAGCTCGTCGGGCAGGGATGCGTGCAGCCGGTCGAGGGCCTGGCCTTTCTGCTGCGCAGTGAGCGCCGGATTCAGGCGGATCGCCAGGCGTTCGAGACCGTAGCGATCGTACTGTTCGTCCACGGCGAAAAACGCCTGGTGCGTCTGGGGCGAAAACAGGCGGGCCCGTAGCGCCTGCACCGCCTGGAGGCGACGCTGCAAAGCGTCGATATCGTCCGCACGCGGAAAGCCCCGCTCCAGGTCGAGCAGCTGGCGCTTGTAGTCCAGGTAGCGGGTCAGCAGGGCGCCTGCCTGTGCCGCTGCGGCGGGCGGAAGCTGCTGTTCGAGGTAAGTACGCAAGCGCAGTACGCTGCTGCTCAGGGGCTCTTCGCCGAGGGTGCTGAGAAAGTAATCGAACAAGCGTCGCACGCCCTCGGTGACCACCAGGTTTCCCGAGGCATCGACTGGCAGCTCACCGTCGATGCGGGTGCCGCGAAAGGACAGCGGCAGCGCGGCCGGCGCGGCGGCCCGCTTCACGGCAGCTGCGGGCAAGACTTGGTGGCTCCGTGGGCGTCGAGAACGACGGGCGAGGCGGCCGCCTGCTCCTGGGGAGCGGGCGACGGGGCAGGGGGCGGTGGTGTTAACCAGAACAGCGGAACGGCGGCCAGCGCCGCCAGGATGCCGACAACAAGGATTCGTTTCATGGTTCTGCTCTACCAGAGGGGCGCCGGGCCGGGCCCGGCTCCCTGGGTCAAAGGCCTGCGTTCCTCAGGCGGTTGGCGTGCTGGCGATAGACGCTCACTGGGTCTGTTTCGAAGAGGCTGGTCAGGCCGAGCACCTGGTTGACCTCGTCCAGGTGGTTCATCCGGTAGTTGTCGCGGATCACCATACCCAGATGCGAGCTGCAGCGTCCGACCAGGCCGTCGTTGGCTTCGTCGAACGCGAGCGAGCCCGCGCCCATCATTGCGTCGCTGACATCCAGCGGGTTGGTCAGCGGGCTCGTCCCGCTCCAGGAGTAGTAGCGCACACCCTTGACCACGTAGGCCCCTTCGCCGCAGGCGCTGGTCGGGATGCCCTGGGGATACTTCGCGTTGAAGCGCGCAGCGCCCTCGCTGTTGAGCGATTCGAGCGAGCCGAGTGCATTCTGCGGAGCGCTGCTGTTGCTGCCGGAAAGAAAGTTGATCAGTGCGCCCATGGCGTTCGTGAGGCCTGCGAGGAAGGCTTCGCCTGCCGAGCCTTCGGGTACCTGACGGATCATGTCGGCGACAGCCGAACCCTTGTGCGGTGCGCCGACGCTGGTCACCGAAGCCACCAGGTCGGGCCGTACCGCTGCGACATAGCGAATGGTCGGGCCGCCGTGACTGTGGCCGATCAGGTTGACTTTGGGCTTGCCGCTGAGTGCGACGATTTCCTCGACCTGCTCGAGCAGTTCTTCGCCGCGCAGCTCCGAGGTGTTCAGCTGGCTGACTTCCGTGACATAGACCTCGGCACCGTCACGCCGCAGGGCGCGGGGAATGCCGTACCAGTAGTCGACGCCCAGCAGGCTGTCGAAGCCGAGCATGCCGTGGGTCAGCACGATGGGGTAGCGGGTCTCGGTGTAGCCAGCGGCCGCGGCGGTCTGGGCTTCGCTCAGGCCGGCCACGCACGTCGCGCACAGCGACAGGGCAAGCAGTCTGTTCTTGTTCTTCATGGACGCACTCATCGAAAAGGTGAAGGGTCGAGGGCATTCCCTTGCCGTTCACCGCGCCAGGCGCGTACTGCGCGATCGCAAGCGCACGTTTTGTGCCAGATTGGCGTTGCGCCTGCAGAGCGCACGGCCCAGAGCGTTGCGCTCCTGTGATGCTGGCAGTACGCCTTTATTCGATGTGTTCGCGGGCTGTTACCGCTTGCTACGAAGGTGGCTTGCGCAGTGTTCCATCGATACCATTCGGCGATGATGGCTGCAATTTGTGACTGTTTGGTCGTAAATTGATGGGCTGGTCACAGGTAGTCGATGCTGATGACGTACCAGAGCCTGGGGCCGGTGGGCGTCTGCACCTGCACCTCGGCATCGAGTGCCTTGCCAACCAACGCCCGCGCGAGCGGCGAATCGATGCTGATCAGCCCTTGCTTCAGGTCGAGCTCATCGGGGCCGACGATGCGATAGCGGGCCTGCTGGCCGTCTTCGTCCTCAAGCGTGACCCAGGCACCGAAGTACACCCGGCTCGGATCGCTCGGGCGCTCGCCGACCACTTTCAGCTTCTCCAGGCGCTTGGTCAGAAAGCGCACACGGCTGTCGATTTCGCGCAGCATTTTCTTGCCGTAGGTGTACTCGGCGTTTTCGGAGCGATCCCCCTGCGCTGCCGCCTCGCTGACCGCCTGGGTGACCTGCGGACGCCGGACATGCCAAAGCTCGTGCAGCTCTGCACGCAGGCGTGCCTCGCCTTCGGGCGTGATCAGGGGAGTGCCGGCGGCACGAGGTGGGCGATAGCGGCTCATAACATGTTCCTGATAGAGAAGGCGGCCGATTGTAGTGCCGAGCGGCTCGTCAGTTCTCGCGCAATACCCGCAATGGGCTGACGTTCAGTGCGCGGCGGGTACCGAACAGGCCGGCACCGCCGATCAACAGGGCGCCGATGATGGGCAGCACCAGCAGCCAGGGATGCGGTTGCCAGGGGATGTCGAAGGCGAATCGGTAGAGCAGGGCGCTGACCAGCTCGCAGCCGAGCGCCGCGAGCACGCCACTGACCGCGCCAAGCAGGCCGAACTCCGCGCGGCGCGCCTTGACAAGCACGGCACGCTCGGCGCCCATCGCGCGTAGCAGCGCCCCCTGGTGAACCCGTTCATCGAGCGTACTCTGCAAGCCCGCGAAGAGTACCGCCAGCCCGGCGGCGAGCACGAAGACGAGCACGTATTCGACCGCCAGGGAGACCTGCGTCAGGATGCTGCGCAGTTGCGCGAGCAGGGCATCGACCTGCAGCAGCGTGATGGAGGGGAAGTTCCGCGCCAGTTCTACCAGATCACGGTCGTGGCCCGCCGGCAGGTAGAAGCTCGTCATGTAGGTGGTCGGCAGGTCCTTCAGGGTGCCGGGCGCGAAGATCATGTAGAAGTTCGGCTGGAAACTGTCCCAGTTGACTTCGCGCAGGCTGGTCACCTCGGCGTCACGACTGATGCCGCCGACGGTGAAGCTGAGGCGGTCGCCGATCGTCAGCCCGAGGCTTTCGGCCAGCTCGGCTTCGACCGAGACGCCTGGCAGCGAGGTTGCATCCGGCTGCCACCAGTGGCCGGCAACCAGCCGATTGTCGTTCGGCAGATCGGCCGACCAGGTCAGGCTGAGGTCGCGGCGTACCGCACGTTCCCCCTGCGAATCCTTGCTGACCAGTTCACGCACCGGCTCGCCGTTGATCGCCACCAACCGGCCCGGGACGACGGGGTAGAGCGGAGCAGCATGTTCCGCGAGAGCATCGATCCGGGTGGCGAACGCGTCCTTGTCGGCAGGCAATACGTTGAGCACGAAGTGGTTGGGTGCATCCGCAGGTAGCTGCTGCTGCCAGGCGTCGAGCAGCTCGCCACGCAACAGGGCGATCAGCGCCATCGCCAGCAGAATCAGGCCGAAGGCCAGCGCCTGGCCCGCTGCCGCCAGCGGATTGCGCATCAGTTGGCCTAGGCCGAGGCGCCAGACCAGCGAGCTGTTGGCGAGCAGGCGACGCAGCCCGCGCAGCGCGAGGAGCAGCAGCCCGCCGAGAAAGGCCGTGGCGAGCAGCCCGCCGCCAAGCAGGGATAGCGTGAGGCGAAGATCCAGGCTGAGCCGCCACATGATCAGCCCCAGAGCGGCCACCGCAGTGCCGTAGACCAGCCAGGTGCTGGGCGGTATTGGCAGTATGTCGCGGCGTAGGACGCGCAGCGGCGGCACACGCCCGAGCGAAGCCAGCGGCGGCAGTGCGAAACCCGCCAGCGCGACCAGCCCGGTAGCGACGCCGGCGAGCGCCGGCCACGGCGTCGCGGCGGGGATTTCCTGAGCCAGCAGGTCACGCAGCAGATAGAACAGGCCGGCCTGTGCGATGACACCCAGCAGTGCGCCAGCTGCGCTGGCGAGCAGGCCGAGCATGCCGAGCTGGGCGCCATAGAGCGCCAAAGCTTCGCGTCGGCTGAGGCCCAGGCAACGGAGCAGGGCACTGGCGTCGTAACGCCGGCTGGCAAAGCGCGCCGCTGACAGCGCCACTGCCACGCCGGCGAGGACGATGGCGGCGAGGCTGGCAAGGTTCAGGTAGCGCTCGGCCCGACCCAGCGCGCCGCCAATCTGGCGATTGCTGTCGTCGGCGGTCTCGATTCGCTGATTCGGCTGCAGACCCGGCTTGATGGCGTCCTGATAGCGCTGCAGGGCGGCGGCGTCGCCGCGCCAGAGGTCGCGGTAGCTGACCCGGCTGCCGGGCTGCACCACGCCCGTGGCCGCCAGGTCGTCGAGGTGCATCAGCACGCGCGGGGTGAGGCTGTAGAAGTCTCCGACCCGATCGGGCTCGTAGGTCAGGACACGGGCAAGTCGCAAGGACCGATCGCCGACTTCGATGTGGTCGCCGATTTGCAGGCCGAGCGCAGTAAGCAGGCGTGCCTCGGCCCAGGCTTCACCCGGCCGCGGCCCGCCGCCGACCTGCTCTGGCTGGAACGGTGCGGCGGCGCTGCGTAACTCGCCGCGCAGGGGATAAGCGTCGTCGGCGGCCTTGATACTGGCCAGTTGAATCTGCTCATCGGTGGCGATGACGCTGGCAAACTCCACCGTGCGGGCATGCGCGAGGCCAAGCGCAAGGCCGCTTTCGACCTGCTGCGGCTGGGCCGGCGCACTGCCGCGCAGCACCAGATCGGCGCCGAGAAATTCGCTGGCGCGAAGCAGCATGGCGTCGTTCAGGCGGGCACTGAAGTAGCCGATCGCGGTGCTGGCGGCGACGGCGATGAGCAATGCGAAGAACAGTACCCGCAGTTCGCCGGCCCGCGCGTCGCGCAGCAGCTGTCGCCACGCCAGCTGCAGGATGCGCCGGCCCGGAACCGCGTTCATTGCGCCACCTCGTCGCGAACCTCGCGACCACCCTCCAGGCGCAAGACCCGCCGGCACCGGAGTGCCAAACGCTCTTCGTGCGTAACCAGGACCAGGGTAGTGCCGCGCTCGCGGTTGAGCTCGAACATCAGTTCGATGATGTGCGCGCCGGTCTGGCTGTCGAGATTGCCGGTCGGCTCGTCTGCGAACAGCAGCTCAGGTTGCGCGGCGAAGGCGCGCGCGAGCGCGACGCGTTGTTGTTCGCCGCCCGACAGCTGACGCGGATAGTGGTGCAGACGCAGGCCGAGGCCGACCCGCTCGAGCAGTTCGATCGCCTGCCTGCGCGCATGCTGTGCCCCTTTGAGCTCGAGGGCGAGCATCACGTTTTCTTCGGCGGTCAGGCTCTCGAGTAACTGGAACGACTGAAAGACGAAGCCGACATGGGCACCGCGTACGCGGGCGCGCTCATCTTCGTCGAGGCGTTCGAGCGCATGGCCAGCCAGCAGCACTTCGCCGGCACTGGGCAAATCCAGGCCAGCCAGCAGACCGAGCAGTGTCGACTTGCCCGAGCCGGACGCGCCGACGATGGCCAGGCTGTCGCCGCTTGCCAGCTCCAGCGACAGGTCGTCGAGGATCCGCAGCTCGCCTTCCGCGCTGGATACCACTTTGCTAAGGTGCCGGGCGATGAGAATGCTGCCGCTCATGGGGAGATCCGATGCGAATGTGGCTCAAGGGTGGCGTGCTGGCGCTGGTGCTGTGGGCTCAGAATGCCCTGGCCGGCACGGTACTGGTGGTGGGCGATAGTATCAGCGCCGCTTTTGGCCTGGAAACCGAGCAAGGCTGGGTGCAGCTGCTGCGCGAGCGCCTCGCCGAAACCGGCAAGGAGCACGCGGTGGTCAATGCCTCGGTCAGCGGCGACACCAGCGCTGGCGGGCTTTCCAGGCTCGATTCGCTGCTCGCCGAGCACCGTCCGCAGGTGGTGATCATCGAGCTCGGCGGCAACGATGGGTTGCGTGGACAGGCCCCGGCGCAATTGCAACAGAATCTTGCCCGCATGGTCGACAAATCCCGCCAGGCCGGCGCCGAGGTACTGCTGCTCGGCATGCAATTGCCGCCCAACTATGGCCGTCGATATACCGAAGCGTTCGCCGAAGTGTTTTCGCAGGTGGCGCAGGACAAGCAGGTCGCACTTGTGCCGTTCTTTCTCGAGGGCGTCGGCGGCGTCGCTTCGATGATGCAACCCGATGGCATTCACCCGGCCGCACGGGCACAGGCCCGGCTGCTGCAAAATGTCTGGCCGGCGCTCGAACCGCTGCTATAGCGGGTATCGCTACAGACCGCGCTAGCGCTTGCTTTGCGGCCTCCGCACGGCTACTGTCGCGCCCTCGATTGGAGCCTTCGATGTCGCGCTCAGCCAGGACCCTCTACGCCTACCGACTCATCGTGCCGGACGAGCAGTTCGACCTGTTCGCCTGCCGCGAGAATCGCCTGCATCTGGCCCTGCGGCAGCTCGAACTCGATGGCCATGCCGACCGAACGCTCTGTGGCGGTCTTTTGCCGGCCCAGCCACGCTGGCAGGACCTGCAGCGCGAGGTGCTGAAGGATCGCCGGCTCTGTGCGTCCTGCCGCGCATTGCTCGAGGCACGGCGCAAAGGCCTTCCGTCTGCAGGGCATGCGTGGTAGCTCATCCGGGCGGCCGTTCAAGTACAATCCAACCATTTCGTCGTTCATGCCAAGGGTCTTCTGAATGTTCTCGCGCGCGTCCCGGGTCGCCTCCTGTCTGTCACTTGCTACGATGCTGCTGGCCGGCCACAGCGCTGCGCTGGAATTGCCGCTGCCACCGGAAGGTGAGGATGTCGTCGGCGAGATCCAGGTGATCAAGGCCAAGTACGAAGACACCTTTGCGGCACTGGGCGAGACCTATGACCTCGGTTATTCGGAGCTGGTCGCGGCGAACCCGGGGGTCGACCCCTGGCTGCCAGGCGAGGGCACCGATGTGATCCTGCCGACCCGCTTCATTCTGCCGCCCGGCCCGCGCGAGGGCGTGGTCATCAACCTCGCCGAGTTCCGGCTGTATTACTACCCGCCGGGCAAGTCGGTGGTGCATACCTATCCGCTGGGTATCGGCCGTGAAGGCTGGGGTTCGCCGGTGGGCAGCACGCGGATTACCGCCATGACGCCGAACCCGGCGTGGTATCCGCCCAAGTCGATTCGTGAGGAACATGCAGCCGAGGGTGACCCGCTGCCGACCGTCGTGCCGCCTGGCCCGAACAATCCGCTGGGGCCGTTCAAGATGAACCTGGCCATGTCCGGCTATCTCATTCACGGATCGAACAAGAAATTTGGTATCGGCATGCGCGTGAGCCACGGCTGCTTCCGCATGCTGAACCATAACGTGCTGGAGCTTTCGCGGATGGTCGGCGTCGGCACGCCGGTGCGGATCATCGATGAGCCGTACAAGTTCGGCGTCAGCGACGGCAAGGTCTACCTCGAGGCGCACGCCCCGCTGGAAAGCGAAGAGAAGGGCATGACGGTGATGGACAAGCACGCGATCGTCATCAATACCCTGCTCAAGCGTGACGAAGCGGCTGGCAAGCTCAATCTGGACTGGGAAGTGGTGCGCGATGTGGTCGCCGGTGAGGACGGCTTGCCGATCCAGATCGCCGAGCAACACACCACGGTGGCGAGTTCCGAAGAAGCCCCGGTGTTCTAAACGGAAGGGCTGGGGCTGTGACCGACAAGGCCCCCGAAATTCAGGCATAAAAAAGCCGACCCTGGGGTCGGCTTTTTTGCTTCAGCTGCAATTACTTGCGGCTGGCGCGTTCCAGCATGCGCAGAGCGCGCTCGTTGGCTTCGTCAGCGGTCTGCTGAGCCTTCTGAGCAGCGGCCAGGGCTTCGTCAGCCTTGCTGTACGCTTCGTCAGCGCGAGCCTGGGCGCGAGCGGCAGCGTCTTCGGTCGCGGTCAGGCGAGCTTCGCTTTCTTTGGTCATGCTGTTGCTGCAACCGGTAGCCAGAACTGCGGCCAGAGCCAGAGCAGAGAATTTCAGAACGTTGTTCATCGTGTTCCCCTTAAATATGGAATCCATAAGCAACTTCCGTTATGGAAAGTTTGCGCGCACATACTACCTATAACTTTGGTTAAGTAAACGGAGCGGACCGTTCCGGCAGCAAAAAATTTGCTGACGAACGGTCATCCATTGCTTCGACCATCGTCAGGATAAAAAGTAGCCACTTTGCGGTCTGTAACAACATCGTCTTTTGTACGATGCGAAGCATTCGACGCCGCGAGCAGGCGGTTCGGGGTGGCCGCGAACGTTCGAACCGGGTAGAAAGAAAGGCTGACCGTTTCAACAGGCCGTCCATATCAAGGTTGGCCCTGAACCGGCATGCAACAATAAGAAAAATCAGGCTGATCCTGCCTAGGAGTTCAGATGACCGATGCATTAACCATTCGCCACGACCGCGACGGACATCGCTTCGAGACGGTGATCGACGGGCACATGGCTTATCTCGCCTACGTCGATCTCGGCAAACAGACGCTGGATATCTATCGGACTTTCGTGCCGGACGCGCTACGCGGAAGGGGGATTGCCGCTGCCTTGGCGCAACGGGCGCTCGATTTTGCCGAGGAGGAAGGCTACAGCGTTATCCCGTCCTGCTCGTACGTGGAGTGGTACATGGAGCGCCAGGGGCGGAGCAGCGCAGGCGAGGGCGCAGAATGAAGAACGCCGGGCTAGCCCGGCGTTCTGGTCGTATCAGGTGCGATTGCGTTGCCGCTGCGGTAGCACCGACTTCAACTTGCCGTGCATCGAGCGTACAGCCTTCTCGGTAGTATCCCAGTCGATGCAGGCGTCGGTGACCGAGACGCCGTACTTCAGTTGCGACAGATCCTTGGGGATCGGCTGGTTGCCCCAGCCCAGATGGCTTTCGACCATCAGGCCAACGATCGACTGGTTGCCCTCGAGGATCTGGTTGGCGACGTTGTCCATCACCAGCGGCTGCAGTGCCGGATCCTTGTTGGAGTTGGCGTGGCTGCAGTCGATCATCACGTTCAGCGGGATCCCCGCCTTCTTCAGTTCCTGCTCGCAAACCGCGACGCTGACCGAGTCGTAATTGGGCTTGCCGTTGCCGCCGCGCAGCACCACGTGACCGTAGCTGTTGCCCTTGGTGGTGACGATGGAGACGCCGCCAGATTGGTTGATGCCCAGGAAACGATGCGGGCTGGAGACCGACTGCAGGGCATTGATGGCCACCGTGAGGCTGCCATCGGTCCCGTTCTTGAAACCGACTGCCGAGGACAGGCCGGAGGCCATCTCCCGATGGGTCTGGGATTCGGTGGTGCGTGCGCCGATGGCCGACCAGCTGATGAGGTCCTGCAGATACTGCGGGGAGATCGGGTCCAGCGCTTCGGTCGCGGTGGGCAAGCCCATCTCGGCGAGATCCAGCAGCAGCTTGCGGCCGATGTGCAGGCCATCCTGAATCTTGAAGGAGTCATCCATGTAGGGGTCGTTGATCAGCCCCTTCCAGCCGACCGTCGTCCGCGGTTTCTCGAAGTAGACACGCATGACCAGGAACAGGCTGTCGGAAACCTGCTCGGCGAGCGCTTTCAGACGTTCAGCGTATTCGTGTGCAGCTTTCAGGTCGTGGATGGAGCACGGACCCACGACGAGGAACAGGCGGTGGTCCTTGCCATCGAGGATGTCACGCACCACCTGGCGCCCGTGTGCCACGGTCTTGGCAGCTGCGTCGGTCAGCGGCAGCTCGCGCTTCAGCTGTTCAGGGGTGATCAGGGTTTCGTTGGAGGAAACGTTGAGATCGTCGATTGGTAGCTCAGCCATGTATTACTCGTCCGGGTCACAGGTGCTCTGCGCTGGCAATCCCGGTGCAGCAATGCAGAGCGATGGAGCGCAGCGGGACACGCACCTTAGCGCTATTGGGCGGCATCGACAACGAGATTGATGGCCGGTTTCGCTGCGTTCCTACCAAGGTATCGGGTGGGCGATCCGGTGCGATTGTGCGTCCTGCCGATCGCGCTGTTATCGTGTCGTGACCTCGGCGGGACGGATCACGACAACAGGAGCGGCAAAGCATGGCATCAGGGCATTCGCGCATTGGAATCATCGGCACCGGCGCCATCGGCGGGTTCTACGGGCTGATGTTGGCAAGGGCCGGGCAGGACGTGCATTTCCTGCTGCGCAGCGAGTATGCGGCGGTCACCGCCCGGGGGCTGCGGGTCGAGAGCCAGGTTCATGGAGCGCTACAGCTGGATTCGGTACAGGCCTACCGCCAGGCTGCGGACATGCCGCCGTGCGATTGGTTGTTCGTAGCCGCCAAGACGACCTCGAATGCCGCTCTTGCGCCGGCAATCGTGCAGGCAGCGGCGCCGGGTGCCAAGGTGGTCTTGCTGCAAAACGGGCTTGGTGTCGAAGACGCCCTGCGCCCCCTGTTGCGTGACGACATGCACCTGCTCGGTGGGCTCTGCGCGATCTGCGCCCACCGCGCCGAGCCCGGCGTCGTCGTGCATCAGGCCCTGGGCGCGGTCAATCTCGGCTATCACACCGGGCCAGCGGACGCCGAACAACGCCAGCGGATCGTCGACGAAGGTGTTGCGTTGTTCAGGGCGGCTGGAATCGACTCGACAGGCATGCCGAGCCTGGCGCAGGCACGCTGGATGAAGCTGATCTGGAACGCAGCCTTCAATGGCCTATCGGTCTTGCTCGATGCCGACACGCGTACCCTGCTGCGCAACGACGACAGCCGTGAACTCGTCCGGCTGGTCATGCAGGAGGTCGAGGGAGCTGCACAGGCGTGCGGCTACACATTGCCGCCGGCAATCACGGAAAAGATGCTGCAAGGGACCGCTGCGATGCCTGACTACCTGCCGAGCATGTATCACGATCATCGGGCGCATCGGCCGATGGAGCTCGAGGCCATTTATGCCGTGCCGTTGGTGCAGGCTGCGCAGGCCGGTTATGCGATGCCGCGAACCGAAGTGCTTTACCGGGCCCTGTGTTTCCTGGATGCAGCCGCCCAGCCGCCCGGCTGAATGCAGCGGCGCTACCCTGCGAGCGACCGCCGGGGCCGGGAAAAACACCAGAGGACGGTCTATGCTCTCGCTTGTATCATTCCTCTGGTTATAAGCATGGCCGCTAGGTAGCGGTGCCTTTGCCTCTGAGGGTTATCTATGAAGCTGCAGCAACTGCGTTACATCTGGGAAGTGGCGCACCATGACCTCAACGTCTCGGCAACCGCACAGAGCCTGTTCACCTCGCAGCCGGGTATCAGCAAGCAGATCCGCCTGCTGGAGGACGAACTCGGCGTCGAGGTGTTCGCGCGTAGCGGCAAGCACCTGACACGCGTGACGCCGGCCGGCGAGCGCATCATCACCACGGCTGGCGAGATCCTGCGCAAGTGCGAGAGCATCAAGCAGATCGCCCAGGAATTCTCCAACGAAAAGAAGGGCACGTTGAGTATCGCGACGACGCACACGCAGGCGCGTTACGCGCTGCCGCGCGTGATCAGCGCGTTCATCAAGCAGTACCCGGACGTGGCGTTGCACATGCATCAGGGTACGCCCACGCAAATCGCCGAAATGGCGGCCGACGGCACCGTCGATTTCGCCATTGCCACCGAAGGGCTGGAGCTGTTCGGAGATCTGGTGATGATGCCGTGCTATCGCTGGAACCGTTGCGTAATCGTCCCGCAGGGGCATCCGCTGGCCAAGCTCGACAAACTCACGTTGGAGGCGTTGGCCGAGCATCCGATCGTGACCTATGTGTTCGGCTTCACCGGACGCTCGAAACTGGATGAGGCGTTCAGCCATGGCGGCCTGGCGCCAAAAGTGGTGTTCACCGCGGCGGATGCGGACGTGATCAAGACCTACGTTCGCCTGGGCCTTGGCGTGGGCATCGTGGCGCGAATGGCGGTCGATGCGCAGCAGGATGCCGACCTGGTGGTGCTCGATGCCAGCGAGCTGTTCGAGTCGAGCGTCACCAAGATCGGCTTTCGACGCGGCACCTTCCTGCGCGGCTTCATGTGCGACTTCATCCAGCAGTTCGCGCCGCACCTGGATCGCAAGGTCGTCGAGCAGGCCATTCAGTGTCGGAACAAGGCTGATCTCGACGCCCTGTTCGAACACGTCGAGTTGCCCACCTACTGATCGCTCAGGTCTTGGCGATCAGATTGCCGGCGTGCAGGCCGCATTCCTTGTGGGTCGCTTCTTCCCACCACCAGCGGCCTTCGCGTTCGTGCTGGTTGGGCAGCACCGGCCGGGTGCAGGGCTCGCAGCCGATGCTGATGAAACCCCGCTCGTGGAGGCTGTTGTAGGGGACCTCCAGCATGCGGATATAACCCCAGACTTCCTCGCTGCTCATCTGCGCCAGCGGATTGAACTTGTAGAGCGGGTGCTCGGCCGTCGAGAAGGCGCCGTCGACCTCGAGTACCGGCACCTGGCTGCGGGTGCCGGGGCTCTGGTCGCGGCGCTGGCCGGTCGCCCAGGCGCGGACTTCCGAGAGCTTGCGGCGTAGCGGCTCGATCTTGCGGATGCCACAGCATTCGCCATGGCCGTCGCGATAGAAGCTGAACAGGCCTTTTTCCCGGACCATTGGCTCGAGCAATTGCGGATCGGGCGTGCGGATGTCGATGGCAATGCCATAGTGGTCGCGCACCTGTTCGATGAACCGATAGGTCTCGCTGTGCAGGCGGCCGGTGTCGAGGCTGAAGACCCGAACGTTTTTGTTCAGCTTCCAGGCCATGTCCACCAGTACGATGTCTTCGGCACCGCTGAAGGATATCCAGAGATCGTCGCCGAACAGATCGAAGGCGAGCTTGAGGATTTCCTGTGGCGACTTGCTAGCGTAACGCTCAGCCAATGCGGCTACATCGATCGGTTGGTGGTTCATCTCACGGCTTTCCTCGGCTTGTTGGCGCTTGGGCGCTCTCGGGCGAGGGATGGTAGCAAAGCGCGAATATGCTTCTAAATAACGATTGGCGTTTCAAACCCCGCTGTTTGGGTATAAGCGTCGCGTTGCTTCGCTGCGGCGGTGCCGTTAGAGTGCCGCCTTTCATTTTCTGCATGAGGAGTGGCCCGTGGAAATAGCCTGTCTCGACCTGGAAGGCGTACTGGTTCCGGAGATCTGGATTGCCTTTGCCGAGGCCACCGGAATCGAGTCGCTCCGGGCGACCACGCGTGACATTCCCGACTACGACGTGCTGATGAAGCAGCGCCTGCGCATTCTGGACGAGCACGGTCTGAAGCTGTCGGACATCCAGCAGGTCATCGGTACCCTGAAGCCGCTGGAAGGGGCGGTAGAGTTCGTCGACTGGCTGCGCGAGCGCTTCCAGGTCGTGATCCTGTCCGACACCTTCTATGAATTTTCCCAGCCGCTGATGCGTCAGCTCGGCTTTCCGACGCTGCTGTGCCATCGGTTGATCACCGATGAGAGCGACCGGGTCGTCGATTACCAGCTGCGCCAGAAGGATCCCAAGCGCCAGTCCGTCATCGCCCTGAAGAGCCTGTATTACCGCGTCATCGCAGCGGGCGACTCGTACAACGACACCACAATGCTTGCCGAGGCGCATGCCGGCATCCTGTTCCATGCGCCGGACAACGTGATCCGTGAATTTCCGCAGTTCCCGGCGGTGCACACCTACGAGGACCTCAAGCAGGAATTCCTCAAGGCCTCGAACCGCAAGCTGGCGCTCTAAGCGAACAGAGCGGCAGGAACGGCGCCCAGGTGGCGCCGTTTTCGTTTGCCGTCAGCGGCCGGCCGCTTCCAGCGTCCGCAGCAGAATGTTTACCTTGTCCAGCGATTCCTGATACTCGGCCTGCCAGTTGGAGTCGGCAACGATGCCGCCGCCACCCGAGCAATAGACACGTTGCTTGCTGAACAGCAAGGTGCGGATGGCGATCGAACTGTCCATCCGGCCGCGGACGTCCAGATACAGGAGCGAGCCGCAGTAGATCGAGCGGCGAGTGGGTTCGAGCTCGTCAATGATCTGCATGGCGCGGATTTTCGGCGCCCCGGTGATCGAGCCGCCCGGAAAGCTGCCCGCGAGCAGGTCGAGTGCGTCCTTGCCGGCGGCCAGTTCGCCGCGCACTGCACTGACCAGGTGGTGGACGTTCGGGTAGCTTTCCAAGGCGAACAGCTCCGGCACCCGAACGCTGCCGGTGCGGCAGCTGCGCCCAAGGTCATTGCGCAGCAGGTCCACGATCATCAGGTTTTCGGCGCGATCCTTGTCGGCCGCCAGGAGTTCGGCAGCGGCAGCGGCGTCCGCACCGGGTTCGGGCATGCGCCGACGTGTGCCCTTGATCGGCCGGGTTTCCACCTGACCATCGACAACGCTCAGGAAACGCTCCGGCGACAGGCTGGCGATAGCACCCTGTTCGAACGAGAGAAACCCGGCGAAGGGCGTTGGGCACGCCTGACGTAGCGCTCTGTAAGCCTGCCAGGGCTGGCCGTGATAAGACGCCTGGAAGCGCTGGGCGAAGTTGACCTGATAGCAGTCGCCGTCGCGGATGTACTGCTGGATGCGCTCGATCGCCGCGCGGTATCGCTCGGCCGTAATGTCGGCGCGGAAGGGCTCGCTCAGCTCGAAGGATGCTGCTGCGTCTGGCGTATTCGCCTTGTCGCAAAACAGTGCCAGCAATCGCCGACGCTCGTCCGCCGCCAGGCGCGGGTGGCAGACCAGATAAGAGCGCTGGGTTGCATGATCGGTGGTAACCGCCCAGCTATACAGGCCCAGCTGGGCGTCGCGCGCACCGAGGTCATCGACCGCCTGGGCGGGCAACACCTCGACGCGCCTGCCGAAATCGTATGCCAGCAGGCCGATCAGCCCCCCGGCGAAGGGCAACTCGACGCCTGCGGGCAATTGCGCCGGGCCGAGGCGCGCCAGCGCGAGGCGAAGGCGCACGAAGAAGGCTGCTGCATTTTCGTCGGGGAGTGGGCTGAGCGTCTCCAGCGGCCAGGCGCTGATCAGGTCGTAGCGCCCGCGCTGTGCGACCGGCCGGCCCGAGTCCAGCAAGATCGCTCCCGGCGCTTCGCGGACTCGCTCGAAGTAGGCCGCCGGGTCGGGCTGGTAGGGCAGGGGGTCGAGGGTGCAGAGATTCATGCTGAGTTTGGCCTGGACCGGGCCTCGGCGGCCCGGCCAGCGATCAATCGCGCTGCGGCACGTGGCCGAACAGTTCTTGCGAGAAGCGTACCCGCTCTTCCGGCGTTTCCTGGATGCCCTTTTCCTTCAGCTCCGCGACGCGCGCTTCCACAGCCTGCGCGCGGTGCGTGAGGCCGCAGTCATTGGCGATCTGGATGTTCAGGCCCGGGCGAGCGTTGAGTTCGAGAATCAACGGGCCCTTGTCGACATCGAGCACCATGTCGACACCGATGTAGCCAAGGCCGCACAGCTCGTAGCAACCGGCAGCCAGTTTCATGAAACCGTCCCAGTTGGGTAGCTGCACGCCGTCCACCGCGTTGGTGGTGTCCGGATGCTTGGTGATCTTGTTGTTCAGCCAGGTGCCGCGCAGCGTGATGCCGGTGGCCAGGTCCACGCCGACACCGATCGCGCCCTGGTGCAGGTTGGCCTTGCCCCCGGACTGCCGGGTCGGCAGGCGCAGCATGGCCATCACCGGATAGCCCATCAGCACGATGATGCGAATGTCCGGTACGCCTTCGTAGCTGATGCTCTTGAAGATCGGGTCCGGGGTGACGCGATATTCGATAAGCGCGCGGTCGCGGTGCCCGCCCAGCGAGTAGAGGCCGGTGAGGATGTTGGAGATCTGATGCTCGATTTCGTCGTGCGACAGGATCTTGCCCGAAACGGTCTTGTAGCGACCCTCGAAGCGGTCGGCGATCACCAGGATGCCGTCGCCGCCGGCACCCTGGGCCGGCTTGACGACGAAATCGGTGTGGTCCTTGACGATGTCCTTGAGCTTGTCGATGTCCTTCTCGGTCTCGATGATCCCGTACATCTCCGGAACATGGATGCCGGCCTCGATCGCACGCTGCTTGGTGATGATCTTGTCATCGACGATCGGGTACAGGCTGCGCTTGTTGTACTTGAGCACGTAGTCCGCGTTGCGGCGGTTGATGCCCATGATGCCCTTGGCAGACAGGGCCTTCCACGTCTTGATCAGACCGAACATGGCTCAATCCTTCAGGAAGGCTTTGAAGCGGAACAGTTCGGTCAGGCGGTAGCCGCGATAGCGACCCATCGCCAGCATGAAGCCCACCATGATCAGCAGCACCGCCGGGAAGGTGAAGATGAAGTAGGTCAGCTGCTCCAGGCTCATCAGCAGGTAGGCCAGCGTCGCCGCGATGATGGTACCTACGGCGACCTTGAATGCATGGCCGCCGCCACGCTCTTCCCAGGTGATCGACAGGCGTTCGATGGTCATGGTCAGGATCACCATCGGGAACAGTGCGACCGATAGGCCACGCTCCAGGCCGAGCTTGTGGCTGAACAGGCTGATCACGGCGATCAGTACCACGACGAAGGTCAGCACGACCGACAGGCGCGGCAGCATCTGCAGCTTGAGATGCTCCAGGTACGAGCGCAGCGACAGGCCCAGTGCGGTGATGATGGTGAACAGCACGATGCCGAAGCCGAGCTGGGTTTCGCGGAAGGCGAGGGCGATCAGTACCGGGGTGAAGGTGCCCAGCGTCTGCAGGCCACCGAGGTTACGCAGGATCAGGATCACCAGCACGCCAATCGGGATCATGATCATGATCTGGTAGGTCTGCTGCGTCTGCAGCGGCAGGCCGTAGAGCGAATATTCGAGGAAGTCTGCGTCGGTGTTTTCGTCGGTCAGTTTGGCCAGGCGAATGGCGTTCATCTCGCTGTTGTTCAGCGTGAAGGTGATCTGCGGGTTACGCCCGCCTTCGAGGTTCATCAGCGGGTCGTTGCCGGTCCACCAGACCAAGCGGTCCTTGGGCAGGCCCTGCTCGCCGGTTTCCGGGTTGAAATACAGCCAGCGGTCACCGTTGAAGCTGCGCAGCCAGAGTTCCGGCGTCTGTTGCTCCACACTCAGGCGAATGGTGTGGACGCGTTCCATCGGCACGTGGGCGATGGACAGCAACAGTTCGATGACGCTCGCCTTGTTCGCCGTGCTGGCGTCGCCGCCGAGCAACAGCTTGACGTTGTCGTCTTCGACATTGTTGACACGTTTGATGGCTTCGCTGATGAACGTCTCGACGTCGGCCGAGTGCTGGCGGATCGGCGAGAGCAGTGCCTCGGCAGCAATCTTCTCGGCGCCCTCTACCGGCAGGCTGTCACGGAAGATCGGGCCGGTGGCCTTGGTCTGCTCGCCGCTGTAGCGCTTGGTCAGCACCAGGCGGTAATAGAGGGTCTGCTTGCCACTGGCGCGGCGGGCCGACCAGGTGACGCGGCGGTTGCCGTCGACGCGGTTGACGCTGACGCCGTAGTTGTTGGAGATGAAGCTCTCGTTGAGGCTGACGAACTCCTGGTTCAGCGGCGGCACGAACATCTGCAGCTTGACCGGCTCGCGCGGGCTGGCGACGAACTCGACCTTGGCGTCGATGTTCCACAGATCGTCGGTCTCGTCTTCGGTGACGGGGATGCCGAGCACGAAGATTTGGTAAGCCGTGATCGAAATACCCAGTGCGACAAGCACGAAGATCAGGACTTTCAGATGCAGGGTGAGTGAGCGCATGGGTATTACTCGTCAGCGTCGGATTCGTTGATGCAGCCGGGCTTGCCGGCAATGTAGGTACGGCTCGGGTCGACCAGTGCACCGAAGCGGGTAAGCGCATCGGAACCAATCAGAATGGGGTATTGGAAAGCGCTTCGGTCCGTGAGGTTCACTTCGATGGTTCGGCGGACCTGTCCCATGCAGACATCGAGCTCGATGACAGGGCGCGCGGTGTAGGTCTTTTCTTCCTCTGGATCGAAATCGCCGGCACGACGCTTGATCTTGCTGATCCGAACCAGCGGACGCTCGATCGGGTGAATGTGTTCACTGTCCAGGCCCAGGTAGAAGCGCACCCAGGTCTTGCCATCCTTCTTGAATCGCTCGATATCGCGAGCGCTGAGCGATGCCGTCTGCGCGCCGGTGTCGAGCTTGGCTGCGATCTCGAGACCGAATTCCGGTATCTCCACATTCTCGTTCAGACCATAGATCGCCGTCTCCGCTGCTTGGCTGGCGATCGGTATGGATAACAGGCAGAGCGAAAGAAAGAAGGCGTTGGCTCTCATAGGTCCGGATCAGGTCGGGTGCAATTGGAGTGACGGGGCCGCAAGTCGGTCCTGGCTGTGCCGAGCGCCAAGCGGCGCGTGGCAGCGAAGGGCTGGCATTCTAGCATGGCGTTTTGCGGGTGCGACATGCACACGCGAAGGCATTCGCCTGCGCTGTGGAAGCAGTAGGTCCAGGCGTACGACTTTAGTCAAATTGTCGACAATCTTCCTCTAGAAGGTTGACCTTGCCTCTCATGGGGTCTAATTTTGCGCCATGCAAAACCTGAGTGTCGACAATGATGTTGGATAGTGTGGCTGCATCTCCTGCTTATGACGCCGATAGTGGCACCCTGGCCGAAAACGTTTTCCGGCGAATTCAGGCGGCCATCGTCAAAGGCGAAATCGCCCCGGGGAGCAAGATCTCCGAGCCGGAGCTCGCCAGGACGTACGGCATCAGCCGCGGGCCGTTGCGCGAGGCCATCCACCGGCTCGAAGGCCAGAAGCTGCTGGTTCGTGTTCCGCATGTCGGTGCGCGGGTGGTCTCGCTCAGCCATGCCGAGCTGATCGAACTCTACGAGATCCGTGAGTCGCTCGAAGGCATGGCCTGTCGTCTCGCGGCCGAGCGCATGAGCGAACTGGAGATCGGCGAGCTGCGTTCGGTGCTGCGTACGCACGAGCGCGACGAGGCGTTCCAGGCCGGAGTGGGCTATTACCAGCAGGAGGGTGATTTCGACTTCCATTACCGGATCATCCAGGGCAGCGGCAACCGAACGCTGGCCAAGCTGCTGTGCGACGAGCTTTATCAGCTGGTTCGCATGTATCGCATCCAGTTTTCGGCGACGCCGAACCGACCGCACCAGGCCTTTGCCGAGCATCACAGGATTCTCGATGCCATCGCCGATCGCGACGGCGAGCTGGCCGAGCTGCTGATGCGTCGGCATATCGCAGCTTCCAAACGCAACATTGAACGCCATTACCAGGCGACCCAAGAGCACAAGTCACCATCAAAGAGGGGCAACGCATGACTCTTCCAACTGCCGGCCAGCGCTTTCGTGACGCCGTGGCCAGTGAACATCCGCTGCAGGTAGTCGGCGCGATCAATGCCAACCACGCGCTGCTGGCCAAGCGTGCCGGCTTCAAGGCCATCTACCTCTCCGGTGGTGGTGTCGCGGCGGGCTCGCTGGGGCTGCCGGACCTGGGGATCACCGGCCTGGACGACGTGCTGACCGATGTGCGCCGGATCACCGACGTCTGCGACCTGCCGCTGCTGGTCGATGTCGACACCGGCTTCGGCTCCTCGGCCTTCAACGTGGCCCGCACCGTCAAGTCGATGATCAAGTTCGGCGCCGCGGCGATCCATATCGAGGACCAGGTCGGCGCCAAGCGCTGCGGCCACCGTCCGAACAAGGAGATCGTCTCGCAACAGGAGATGGTCGACCGCATCAAGGCCGCGGTCGATGCGCGTACCGACGACAGCTTCGTGATCATGGCGCGGACCGACGCGCTGGCGGTGGAAGGCCTGAACGCGGCGCTGGACCGTGCGGCCGCCTGCATCGAGGCCGGTGCCGACATGATCTTCCCTGAGGCGATCACCGAGCTGGCGATGTACAAGACCTTCGCCGATCGTGTTAAGGCGCCGATTCTGGCCAATATCACCGAGTTCGGCGCAACGCCGCTGTACACCACCGAAGAGCTGGCCAGCGTCGACGTGTCCCTGGTGCTCTATCCGCTGTCGGCCTTCCGCGCGATGAACAAGGCGGCCGAGAACGTCTATACCGCGCTGCGCCGCGACGGAACCCAGAAGAACGTGATCGATACCATGCAGACCCGCATGGAGCTCTACGATCGCATCAACTATCACGCCTTCGAGCAGCATCTGGACGCCCTGTTCGCCCAGAAGAAAGGCTGAACCGAACCCCGCTGAGCAGTACCCAGCAAGATTCCTACAAAAAATCCAAGATGAGGAACGTAGCAATGGCAGAAGCAAAAGTACTCACCGGTGCAGGCCTGCGCGGCCAGATCGCTGGCCAGACCTCCCTTTCCACCGTCGGCAAGGAGGGGGCCGGTCTGACCTATCGTGGCTACGACGTGCGCGAGCTCGCCGAACACTGCCTGTTCGAGGAAGTCGCCTACCTGCTGCTGTACGGTGAGCTGCCGAACAAGGAGCAACTGTCGGCCTATATGAAGAAACTGCAGGCCCAGCGCGACCTGCCGCAGGCGCTGAAGGAAGTGCTCGAGCGCATCCCGGCCAGCGCCCATCCGATGGACGTCATGCGCACCGGCTGCTCGATGCTCGGTAACCTCGAGCCGGAGGAGAGCTTCGAACAGCAGCGCGACAAGGCCGACCGTCTGCTCGGGGCCTTCCCGGCGATCATGGTGTACTGGTACCGCTACAGCCATGAAGGCGTGCGCATCAGCTGCACCAGCGACGAGGAGACCATCGGCGGCCACTTCCTGGCGCTGCTGCACGGCAAGAAGCCCAGCGAAACCCACGTGCGGGTGATGAACGTCTCGCTGATCCTCTACGCCGAGCACGAGTTCAACGCCTCCACCTTCACCGCGCGCGTTTGCGCTTCGACCCTGTCGGACCTGTTCTCCTGCGTGACCGGCGCCATCGGCTCGCTGCGTGGCCCGCTGCACGGCGGCGCCAACGAAGCGGCGATGGACATGATCGAGCAGTGGAAGAGCCCTGAGGAAGCCCGCGAAGGCATCCTCGGCATGCTGGCGCGCAAGGACAAGATCATGGGCTTTGGCCACGCGATCTACTCGGTGTCCGATCCGCGCAACGAGGTCATCAAGGTGTGGGCCAAGAAGTTGGCCGACGAGGTGGGCGACACTGTGCTCTATCCGGTTTCGGTGGCAGTCGACGAAACCATGTGGGAGCAGAAGAAACTGTTCCCCAACGCCGACTTCTACCATGCCTCGGCCTACCACTTCATGGGCATCCCGACCAAGCTGTTCACCCCGATCTTCGTCTGCTCGCGGGTGACCGGCTGGACGGCCCATGTGTTCGAGCAGCGCGCCAACAACCGCATCATCCGCCCGAGCGCCGAGTACGTCGGCGTCGAGCAGCGCAAGGTGGTGCCGCTCGCTCAGCGTTGATAAGTCGCAGGAGCGCCTTTGCGGCGCTCCTGCGCTTTACCGTCAATCCCGAAATTTTTCGATCGAGTCCCTAACGGCATGAACACCGACTATCGCAAATCCCTGCCCGGCACCCAGCTGGATTACTTCGATGTCCGCGCGGCGGTCGAGGATATCCAGCCCGGCGCCTACGACACCTTGCCCTACACCTCGCGCGTCCTGGCCGAGCAACTGGTGCGCCGTTGCGATCCGGCCATGCTGACCGACTCGCTCAAGCAGATCATCGAGCGCAAGCGCGACCTGGACTTTCCCTGGTATCCGGCGCGCGTGGTCTGTCACGACATTCTTGGCCAGACCGCACTGGTCGATCTGGCCGGCCTGCGCGATGCGATCGCCGAACAGGGCGGTGATCCGTCCAAGGTCAATCCGGTAGTACCGACCCAGCTGATCGTCGACCACTCGCTGGCCGTGGAAGCCGCGGGCTTCGACCCGGACGCGTTCGCCAAGAACCGCGCCATCGAGGATCGCCGCAACGAAGATCGCTTCCACTTCATCGAGTGGACCAAGACCGCGTTCAAGAACGTTGACGTGATTCCCGCCGGCAACGGGATCATGCACCAGATCAACCTGGAGAAGATGTCGCCGGTGATCCAGGCGCGAGGCGGCGTCGCATTCCCGGATACCTGCGTCGGTACCGACTCCCACACCCCGCACGTGGATGCGCTGGGCGTGATTGCCGTTGGCGTCGGCGGTCTGGAAGCCGAAACCGTGATGCTCGGTCATCCGTCGATGATGCGCCTGCCTGATATCGTCGGCGTCAAGCTCACCGGCAAGCGTCAGCCCGGTATCACCGCCACCGACATCGTGCTCGCCCTGACCGAGTTCCTGCGCAAGGAACGCGTGGTGGGTGCCTACGTCGAGTTCTTCGGCGAAGGCGCTGACAGCCTGTCGATCGGCGATCGCGCGACCATTTCCAACATGTGCCCCGAATACGGTGCCACCGCGGCGATGTTCTACATCGACGGCCAGACCATCGACTACCTCAAGCTGACCGGCCGCGAGCCGGAACAGGTGGCGCTGGTCGAGCAGTATACCAAGCAGACCGGGCTGTGGGCTTCGGCGCTGGAGACGGCCGAATACGAGCGTGTGCTCGAATTCGATCTGTCGTCGGTCGTGCGTAACATGGCCGGCCCGTCGAACCCGCACCGCCGCCTGCCGACCTCTGCCCTGCACGAGCGGGGCATCGCCGACGAAGCCAAGCTGGCCGCTGCCCGTGCCGAAGAGGCCGAGGGCCTGCTGCCGGACGGCGCGGTGATCATCGCCGCGATTACCAGCTGCACCAATACCTCGAACCCGCGCAACGTGGTCGCCGCCGGCCTGCTGGCGAAGAAGGCCAACGAGCTGGGGCTGGCACGCAAACCCTGGGTCAAGACGTCGTTTGCGCCGGGCTCCAAGGTCGCCAAGTTGTACCTGGAGGAAGCCGGCCTGCTGACCGAGCTGGAAAAGCTCGGGTTCGGCATCGTCGCCTACGCCTGCACCACCTGCAACGGCATGTCCGGCGCGCTGGATCCGAAGATCCAGCAGGAAATCATCGACCGTGACCTGTATGCCACGGCGGTGCTGTCCGGCAACCGCAACTTCGACGGCCGCATCCATCCGTATGCCAAGCAGGCCTTCCTGGCCTCGCCGCCGCTGGTGGTCGCCTATGCCATCGCTGGCACCGTGCGTTTCGATATCGAGCAGGACGTGCTGGGCACCGACCGCAACGGCAACCCGATCACCCTCAAGGACCTGTGGCCGTCCGACGAGGAGATCGACGCTATCGTGGCCTCCAGCGTGAAGCCGGAGCAGTTCAAGCAGATCTACATTCCGATGTTCGATCTGGGCGCGGTCGAGGAAGCCAAGAGCCCGCTGTACGACTGGCGCCCGATGTCCACCTACATTCGCCGACCGCCGTACTGGGAAGGTGCTCTGGCCGGCGAGCGTACGCTCAAGGGCATGCGCCCGCTGGCCGTGCTGGGCGACAACATCACCACCGATCACCTGTCGCCATCCAACGCGATCCTGCCGGACTCGGCGGCGGGCGAGTATCTGGCGAAGATGGGCCTGCCCGAGGAGGATTTCAACTCCTACGCCACTCACCGCGGCGACCACCTGACCGCTCAACGTGCCACGTTCGCCAACCCGAAGCTGCTCAATGAAATGTGCCGCGACGAGGCGGGCGAAGTGATCCAGGGCTCGCTGGCGCGCATCGAGCCGGAAGGCCAGGTGATGCGCATGTGGGAAGCCATCGAAACCTACATGAATCGCAAGCAGAACCTGATCATCGTCGCCGGGGCCGATTATGGGCAGGGCAGCTCGCGTGACTGGGCGGCCAAGGGGGTGCGTCTGGCCGGCGTGGAGGTGATCGTCGCCGAAGGCTTCGAGCGCATTCACCGTACCAATCTGATCGGTATGGGCGTGCTGCCGGTGGAGTTCAAGCCGGGCACTACGCGCCTGACGCTGGGCCTCGACGGTACCGAGACCTACGACATCGAGGGCGATCTGTCGCCGCGCTGCGATTTGACCTTGGTCATCCATCGCACGAATTGCGAGGTAGCCCGCGTGCCGGTGACCTGCCGTCTCGACACCGCTGCCGAGGTCAGCGTTTACCAGGCTGGCGGCGTGCTGCAGCGCTTCGCCAAGGACTTCCTCGGCCAGGCCTGAGCCCGATCGACGCTCTGCCCGCCTGAGGCAGGCGGAGCGTCGGTATTCGCATTCCTTGCCGTGTCGCCCTGGCGGCGCGGCTTCATGAGGAGCAAGTTCCCATGGCTCACGTAGCCCAGACCAAGATTCCGGCCACCTACATGCGTGGCGGTACCAGTAAGGGCGTGTTCTTCCGCCTGCACGATCTGCCCGAGCGCTGTCAGGTGCCGGGTGAAGCCCGCGACCGGTTGTTCATGCGAGTGATCGGCAGCCCCGATCCCTACGGCGCACAGATCGACGGCATGGGTGGCGCCACTTCGTCGACCTCCAAGTGCGTGATCCTGTCCAAGAGCGAGCGACCGGAACATGACGTCGAATACCTCTACGGCCAGGTTTCGATCGACAAGCCGTTCGTCGACTGGAGCGGCAATTGCGGCAACCTGTCCACTGCAGCCGGAGCCTTCGCCATTCACGCCGGGCTGGTCGACCCAGCGCGCATCCCCGACAACGGAACCTGCGTGGTGCGCATCTGGCAGGCCAATATCGGCAAGACCATCATTGCCCACGTGCCGATCACTGACGGCCAGGTTCAGGAAACCGGCGACTTCGAACTCGATGGCGTGACCTTTCCGTCTGCCGAAATCGTGCTGGAGTTTCTCGACCCGTCGGACGATGGCGAAGAGGGCGGCTCGATGTTCCCCACCGGCAACCTGGTCGACGAACTGGAAGTGCCCGGTATCGGCACCTTCAAGGCAACCATGATCACTGCTGGCATTCCCACGGTGTTCGTCAACGCCGAGGATATCGGCTACCAGGGCACCGAGCTGCGTGAAGACATCAATGGCGATCCGGCGCAGCTCGCGCGCTTCGAGCAGATTCGTGTGGCAGGTGCGTTGCGCATGGGGCTGATCAAGACGGCCGAAGAAGCGCTGACCCGCCAGCACACGCCGAAGGTCGCCTTTGTCTCGCCGCCCAAGAGCTATCGCGCTTCAAGCGGCAAGACCATCGAGGCGGGCGAGGTTGACCTGCTCGTACGCGCGCTGTCGATGGGCAAACTGCACCACGCGATGATGGGGACTTGCGCGGTGGCGATCGGCACCGCGGCGGCGGTTCCCGGGACGCTGGTCAACCTGGCCGCGGGCGGCGGTGAGCGCGAGTCGGTGCGCTTCGGACATCCGTCGGGAACGCTGCGGGTCGGTGCAGAGGCGAAACAGGTAAACGGTGAGTGGACCGTGACCAAGGCGATCATGAGCCGTAGTGCGCGCATCCTGATGGAAGGGGCCGTGCGCGTACCGGGCGATAGTTTCTGATCGCGCCCCCCGGGTCAGACAACAAAAAGTCCGCACGAAGCGGACTTTTTGTTGTCTAGCGAAGCGGCAATTATTTGAGGCGACGCTCCACGCCTTTCTCGACCAGGATCTTTGCCGAGATTTCCTCGACCGAGAAATGTGTGGAGTTGATGTAGGCGATGTTCTCGCGGCGGAACAGGTTCTCGACTTCGCGGACCTCGAACTCGCACTGGGCGAAGCTGGCGTAGCGGCTGTTGGGCTTGCGTTCGTTGCGGATCGCGGCGAGGCGGTCGGGGTCGATGGTCAGGCCGAACAGTTTGTCCTTGTACTGCTTGAGCGCGGTCGGCAACTGAAGACGTTCCATGTCTTCTTCGGTCAGCGGGTAGTTGGCCGCGCGGATGCCATACTGCATCGCCATGTACAGGCAGGTAGGCGTTTTGCCGCAGCGCGATACACCGACCAGGATGAGGTCGGCCTTGTCGTAGTAGCGGGTGCGGGCGCCGTCATCGTTGTCGAGCGCGAAGTTGACCGCCTCGATGCGCTCCATGTAGTTGGTGTTGTGACTGATGGAGTGGGACTTGCCAACCGAATAGGACGAGCGCGACATGAGTTCGTGCTCGAGTGGAGCGAGGAACGACGAGAAAATGTCGATCATGAAGCCATTGGATTCGGCCAGAATGTCGCGGATTTCCTGGTTGACCAGCGTGTCGAAAATGATCGGCCGAGCGCCGTCCTTTTCCGCTGCATTATTGATTTGCTGTACCATTGCCCGCGCTTTTTCCGCGGTATCGATGTACGGGCGCGTGAGTTTGGTGAAGCTGATGTTCTCGAACTGCGCCAACAGACTCTGGCCAAGCGTTTCGGCTGTGATACCGGTACCGTCGGAAATGAAGAAAGCGGTTCGTTTCATGTACCTAGGGCCTTAGTCAGGAACGGTTCTCAGCTGTATGATTGGCCCGTTTTGGCGGGCTGGATTGGCGGGCATTGTCACTTATTTCGCAGGGCCAGGCCACCGCCACACGGAGTGGTTCCGGTTGGGTTTTCAACACAAAGTGGAGAGATCACCTTGGTAGAGTACGTAGTTTCCCTCGATAAGCTCGGCAATCACGATGTTGAGCGGGTAGGGGGCAAGAACGCCTCCCTGGGCGAGATGATCAGCAACCTCGCCGGTGCCGGGGTCAGCGTACCGGGCGGTTTCGCCACCACTGCCCAGGCCTATCGTGACTTTCTCGAGCAGAGCGGCCTGAACGACCGTATCCACGAAGTGCTCGATTCGCTGGACGTCGACGACGTAAACGCACTGGCCAAGGCCGGTGCACAGATCCGCCAGTGGGTCATGGACGCTGAATTCCCCGCTCAGCTCGATGCGGACATCCGCAAGGCCTTCGCCGAAATGGCCAACGGCAATGACAACATGGCGGTTGCCGTGCGGTCGTCCGCCACCGCCGAAGACCTGCCGGACGCCTCCTTTGCCGGCCAGCAGGAGACGTTCCTCAACATCCGTGGCGTCGACAACGTTATTCGCGCGGCAAAGGAAGTCTTCGCCTCGCTGTTCAACGACCGCGCCATCGCCTACCGCGTGCACCAGGGCTTCGACCACAAGCTCGTCGCGTTGTCCGCCGGCGTGCAGCGCATGGTGCGTTCGGAAACCGGCACTGCCGGCGTGATGTTCACGCTGGACACCGAATCGGGCTTCCGTGACGTGGTGTTCGTCACCGGCGCCTACGGCCTGGGTGAGACCGTGGTACAGGGCGCCGTCAACCCGGACGAGTTCTACGTGCACAAGCAGACCCTGGAAGCCGGTCGTCCGGCGATCCTGCGTCGCAACCTCGGCAGCAAGGCGATCAAGATGGTCTATGGCGATGAAGCCAAGGCCGGCAAATCGGTCAAGACCGTCGAGGTCGACGCCGCCGACCGCGCGCGTTTCTGCCTGACCGACGAGGAGGTCACCAACCTCGCCAAGCAGGCAATGATCATCGAAAAGCACTACGGTCGCCCGATGGACATCGAGTGGGCCAAGGACGGTGACGACGGCAAGCTGTACATCGTCCAGGCGCGTCCGGAAACCGTGAAGAGCCGCAGCAGCGCCAACGTCATGGAACGTTACCTGCTGAAGGAGAAGGGCACCGTACTGGTCGAAGGCCGTGCCATCGGTCAGCGCATCGGCGCCGGCCCGGTGAAGGTCATTCACGATGTCAGCGAGATGGACAAGGTCCAGCCGGGCGACGTGCTGGTCTCCGACATGACCGACCCGGACTGGGAACCGGTGATGAAGCGCGCCAGCGCAATCGTCACCAACCGCGGCGGACGTACCTGCCACGCAGCGATCATCGCTCGTGAGCTGGGGATCCCGGCTGTCGTCGGCTGCGGTAATGCCACCGAGCTGCTGCAAGACGGCCAGCGCGTGACCGTTTCCTGCGCCGAGGGCGACACCGGCCTGATCTTCGACGGCGAGCTGGGCTTCGACATCCGCCAGAACTCCATCGACGCCATGCCGGATCTGCCGTTCAAGATCATGATGAACGTCGGTAACCCGGACCGTGCCTTCGACTTCGCGCACCTGCCCAACGAGGGTGTTGGCCTGGCGCGCCTGGAATTCATCATCAACCGCATGATCGGCGTGCACCCCAAGGCCCTGCTGAACTTCGACGGCCTGCCGGCCGATGTGAAGAACAGCGTCGAGAAGCGCATCGCCGGCTATGGCGATCCGGTCGACTTCTATGTCGAGAAGCTGGTCGAGGGCGTCAGCACCCTGGCCGCGGCGTTCTGGCCGAAGAAGGTCATCGTGCGCCTGTCGGACTTCAAGTCCAACGAGTACGCCAACCTGATCGGTGGCAAGCTCTACGAGCCCGAGGAAGAGAACCCGATGCTCGGTTTCCGCGGAGCTTCGCGTTACATCAGCGATTCCTTCCGCGACTGCTTCGAGCTCGAGTGCCGGGCGATGAAGAAGGTCCGCGACGTGATGGGCCTGACCAACGTCGAACTGATGGTGCCCTTCGTGCGCACCCTCGGTGAGGCTTCCCAGGTCGTCGATCTGCTCGCTCAGTACGGCCTCAAGCGCGGCGAAAATGGCCTGCGCGTGATCATGATGTGCGAACTGCCGTCCAACGCATTGCTGGCCGACGAGTTCCTCGAGTATTTCGACGGCTTCTCCATCGGCTCGAACGACATGACCCAGCTGACCCTTGGCCTGGATCGTGACTCGGGAATCATTGCGCACTTGTTCGACGAGCGTAATCCGGCCGTCAAGAAGCTCCTGGCCAACGCCATCCAGGCATGCAACAAGGCCGGCAAGTACATCGGCATCTGCGGCCAGGGCCCATCCGATCATCCGGACCTGGCCAAATGGCTGATGGAGCAGGGGATCGAAAGCGTCTCGCTGAATCCGGATTCGGTGCTCGACACCTGGTTCTTCCTCGCCGAAGGCAATATCTGAGCGTGATCCATCAGGGCGGTTTTTCCGCCCTGTTTTTTATCTGGGCGAGTGGAGTACGGCAGGCGTGACGGCCCCAGCCGTACCCGAGCCGACATGGGCTTTACCCGCAAAAGGAGCTTTTCATGCAATACGTCACCCCTGATCTATGCGATGCCTATCCGGAGCTCGTCCAGGTCGTCGAGCCGATCTTCAGCAACTTCGGCGGCCGTGATTCGTTCGGCGGCCAGATCGTCACCATCAAGTGCTTCGAGGACAACTCGCTGGTCAAGGAGCAGGTCGAGGTAGACGGCACTGGCAAGGTGCTGGTTGTCGATGGCGGTGGCTCGCTGCGTCGTGCCTTGCTAGGCGACATGCTCGCCGAGAAGGCTGCCCGCAACGGCTGGGAGGGCCTGGTGATCTACGGCTGTGTACGCGACGTCGACGTGCTGGCGCAGACCGAGCTCGGCGTGCAAGCGCTGGCCAGCCATCCGATGAAGACCGACAAGCGTGGCATCGGCGACCTCAACGTGCCTGTGACCTTCTGCGGCGTCACTTTCCGCCCCGGCGAATATGTCTACGCCGATAACAACGGCATCATCGTTTCGCCCGAAGCGCTGAAAATGCCCGAGTGAGCGACGGGCAGTTCATGATATCGGCCCGGCTTCGCCGGGCTTTTTGTATCTAGGGGGCAACTCGGGTGGTGCAGGACGATTCACAAGGCTTGGTGCACGCTTTCGTACTCGATGGTTGTGGCGGCGCGCGCTCGATTGGCTTTTCCCAGCTTGCGGAGCCTTTGGCCGAGGGCGAAAGCCTCTGGCTGCACTGGGATCGAAGTCATCCGCAGGCGCAGCGCTGGTTGCGCGAACGCAGCGGGCTGAACGAGTTCGCCTGTGACGTGCTGCTCGAGGAGAACACGCGGCCGCGACTGCTGCCGCTGGCGGGCGAGCAGATGCTGCTCTTCTTGCGTGGCGTCAACCTCAATCCCGACGCAGCGCCCGAGGACATGATCTCGCTGCGAATATTTGCCGACCGGCAGCGGGTCATTTCACTGCGTCTGCGTCCGCTGCGCTCGACCGAAGCGGTGATTCGCCTGCTGGATGAAGGGCACGGGCCACGCACCGCGTCGGAGGTGCTGGTCTATCTCGCCGATGCGATGACCGATCACGTCGATGGGCTGGTCGAGGAGTTCGCCGAACTGGTCGACGTCGAGGAAGAGCGGCTCGAACTCGATGAGCGTTACCGACCGGAGCATGACAGCATGCTCTCGCTGCGCCGTCGCGCGGCGGGGCTGCGGCGCTTTCTGCTGCCGCAGCGGGAAATCTACGCACAGTTGGCGCGCAACCGGCTGAGCTGGTTCGTCGAAGACGATGCCGATTACTGGAACGAGCTGAGCAACCGGCTGGTGCGCTATCTCGAGGAACTCGATCTGGTGCGAGAGCGAGTCAACCTGGTACTCGAGGCCGAGCAGCGACGCCTCAGCGAACGAATGAACCGGACCATGTACCTTTTGGGTATCATTACCGGCTTCTTTTTGCCGATGAGCTTTCTGACAGGCTTGTTGGGCATCAACGTTGGGGGGCTGCCGGGAGCCGAGAATCCCTATGGGTTCGCCTTCGCCTGCGGGGTGATCGCCCTTATCGCCGTGTTCCAGTGGTGGGTATTCCGGCGGTTGCGCTGGCTGTAAATGTGACCAAAGTGGCAGGCCAGCCGTCTAGCCGACATATCCTGCGAGGTGTTCATGCGCGATCCCTTCGAAGAGTCGCTGCGCGACCTGCTCAACCAATCTTCTGCTCACGATGAGAACGCCAGTCTTGGCCGGGTACTCAAGACCGCCAATCGGCAGGTTGGCGCAGGGGATCTCTTCAGCCTGCTGGGCCACTGCCTGCAAGCCCTGATGATCGCGATCAACAGCGGCTCGGGTAATGTCGCGCCTGTGACCCGCCGGCGTTCTCCCAGTTCTTCTTTCGATAAGGTCGACTGATCATGGAATTCGATCCCTGGACTCAAAGCCTGCTGTCTGCCATGAGCTCCCTTTGGGGCTCGGTCGCGGCCTTCATTCCACGCCTGTTTGGCGCCCTGGTGGTCGTGCTGCTGGGTTTCGTGGTCGCCAAGCTGCTCGATACCCTGCTTTCCAAGGTGCTGGCGAAGATAGGCCTTGACCGCCTTATGGCCGGTACGGGCCTGACCAAGCTGCTGGGGCGCGCCGGCATCCGCGTGCCGGTCTCGACGCTGGTCGGCAAGATCGTCTACTGGTTCGTGCTGCTCATCTTCCTCGTCTCGGCTGCCGAATCACTCGGCCTGGAGCGGGTCTCTGCAACACTCGACGTTCTGGCGCTCTATGTGCCCAAGGTGTTGGGCGCAGCGCTGATTCTTCTGGTCGGCATGCTCCTCGCGCAGCTGGTCAGCGGTCTGGTTCGAGGGGCTGCTGAAGGGGTCGGCCTGGACTACGCGCATGGTCTGGCTCGAATCGCACAGGGGTTGGTGATCATCATCGGCATCTCCGTCGCGATCGGTCAGCTGGAGGTCAAGACCGAGCTGCTCAACTACGTCATCGCTATCGTCTTGATCACCGTGGGGCTGGCGGTTGCGCTAGCGCTCGGCCTGGGCAGCCGCGAGCTGGTGGGGCAGATACTCGCTGGCATCTATGTTCGTGAGCTTTACGAGGTGGGGCAGCGGATCCGCCTTGCCGAACTGGAGGGCGAAATCGAAGAGATCGGTACGGTCAAGACGCTGGTCTTGCTCGATGATGGCGAGCTGGCCTCGATTCCCAATCGAACCTTGCTGGAGCAGCGAGTAGGCAGTCGCTGACACGGTTCTCTGGTAGAATATGTCGCCATTTTCCTGCACCCGATTGGCGACCCTGGCGGACTGCCGGCTCGAAGTGTCTTGACTAAAACCCATACGACAGCCACACGCTATAACCCGCGCGAGCTCACCGATGAAGAGTTGGTCGAGCGCGCGCGCGTTGAGCTGTTTCATATAACGCGCGCGTACGAAGAGTTGATGCGCCGGTATCAGCGGACGCTGTTCAATGTCTGCGCGCGTTATCTGGGAAATGATCGAGATGCCGACGACGTCTGTCAGGAAGTGATGCTCAAAGTGCTTTATGGGCTGAAGACTTTCGAAGGTAAATCGAAATTCAAGACATGGCTTTATAGCATCACTTACAACGAGTGTATTACCCAATACCGTAAGGAACGACGCAAGCGGCGCTTGCTCGATGCGCTCAGTCTTGACCCGATCGAGGAGGCGTCTGAGGAAAAGGCGCCCAAACTCGAGGAAAAGGGCGGCCTCGATCGATGGCTTGTCCACGTCAATCCCATAGATCGCGAAATCCTGGTTCTGCGCTTCGTTGCCGAACTCGAGTTCCAGGAAATCGCCGACATCATGCATATGGGGCTGAGCGCAACGAAGATGCGCTATAAGCGCGCATTGGATAAGTTGCGGCAGAATTTTTCAGACTCTCCCGAAACTTAGCCTTTTTTTGCTGTCTTATTCACTAGCGAACAGCTTGGGTATATGACAGCCGGTCTCCTTAGATTGTTCTGACGCTAACCACCAGATGGGGATTTACGGATGAAATTGAAAAACACCTTGGGCGTAGTCATTGGCTCGATCGTAGCCGCCACCTCTTTCAATGCGCTTGCCCAGGGTCAGGGCGCGGTCGAAGTGGAAGGTTTTGGCAAGCACTATTTCTCCGACAGCTCGCGCGACTTCGAGGACGAGGGCGAGCTGTACGGTGCGGGCGTTAGTTACTTCCTCACCGATGACGTTTCGCTGGGGCTGTCCTATGGCGAATATCACGACCTGACCTCCGATGAGCCGGTCAACGGTAGCCACAAGGACATCAAGGGCAACCTGACTTCGCTCGATGCCACCTATCACTTCGGTCAGCCGGGCGTAGGTCTGCGTCCCTACGTGTCGGCTGGCATGGCTCACCAGAGCATCGGCCAGGCCGCTCGCAGCGGTCGTGACCACAGCACCTTCGCCAACGTCGGTGCCGGCCTGAAGTACTACTTCACCGAGAATTTGTTCGCCAAGGCAAGCGTCGACGGTATGCACAATATCGATGCCGGCGACAGCGAGTGGATGGCTGGTGTGGGTGTCGGCCTGAACTTCGGTGGTGGTGCGCGTCAACAGGTAGCGGCCGTGGAGCCGACGCCGGAGCCGGCTCCGGCCCCGATCGTAGATACCGAGCCGGAACCCGAGCCGGAAGTGGTGCGCGTCG
This sequence comes from Stutzerimonas sp. CXK-1, assembly GCF_057738225.1. NCBI lineage: Bacteria > Pseudomonadati > Pseudomonadota > Gammaproteobacteria > Pseudomonadales > Pseudomonadaceae > Stutzerimonas > Stutzerimonas sp. CXK-1. The sequence continues at coordinate 1,777,510 of NZ_CM173217.1, forward strand.
AGCTGGACGTGAAGTTTGATTTCGACAAGTCGCGCGTGCGTGAAGAAAGCTACGCCGACATCAAGAACCTCGCCGATTTCATGCAGCAGTATCCGCAGACTTCCACCACTGTTGAAGGTCACACCGACTCGGTCGGTACTGATCAGTACAACCAGCGTCTGTCCGAGCGTCGTGCTCAGGCGGTGCGTGAAGTGCTGGTCAACCAGTACGGCGTGGAAGGCAATCGTGTAGATTCCGTCGGTTACGGCGAGTCCCGTCCGGTTGCCGACAACTCCACCGAGGAAGGCCGTCAGATCAACCGTCGCGTCGAGGCTGAAGTCGAGGCCCAGGTCCAGTAAGGACTGACCCTCGCTAGCGCCTGGCTCCCTGCCAGGCAGCAGCCCAGAACAATGCCCGTATCCTCGGATACGGGCATTTTCGTATCTGCAATCTGCCATTTGGTTTTCGCGGCGCGCGGCCGCTGTCGGCGCTGTCGATAGACGAAAAAAAGCCCTGCGGCAGGATTTCCTACGCAGGGCTTATCACTCAGGTGGATCGCCCTGCTAGTGCAGGGCAATTACCTCAGACTTCTACAACGGCGATCTTCGCCTTCTCTGCAGCTTCGCGGAACTCGGCGATCTGGTCGAAGGACAGGTAGCGATAGATGTCGGCAGCCATGCTGTCGATATTCTTCGCGTACTCCATGTACTCCTCGACGGTCGGCAGCTTACCGATGATCGACGCGACAGCCGCCAGCTCGGCCGAAGCCAGGTAGACGTTGGTCGCGTCGCCCAGGCGGTTCGGGAAGTTACGAGTCGAAGTCGACACAACGGTTGCACCGGTCTGTACGCGGGCCTGGTTACCCATGCACAGCGAGCAGCCCGGCATTTCCATGCGTGCGCCGGCCTTGCCGTAGATGCCGTAATAGCCTTCCTCGACGAGCTGATGCTGGTCCATCTTGGTCGGCGGAGCCAGCCACAGGCGAGTCGGAATGCCGCCCTTGACCTTGTCCAGCAGCTTACCGGCAGCGCGGAAGTGGCCGATGTTGGTCATGCACGAGCCGATGAACACTTCATCGATCTTGTCGCCAGCAACAGTCGACAGCAGGCGTGCGTCGTCCGGATCGTTCGGCGCGCAGAGGATCGGCTCCTTGACTTCGGCCAGGTCGATTTCGATTACCGCGGCATACTCGGCGTCGGCGTCGGCGGACAGCAGCTCCGGCTTGGCCAGCCAGGCTTCCATGGCCTGAGCGCGGCGCTCCAGGGTGCGTGCGTCGCCATAGCCTTCGCTGATCATCCAGCGCAGCATGGTGATGTTCGAGCGCAGGTACTCGGCGATCGACTCTTCCGGCAGTTTGATGGTGCAGCCAGCGGCGGAGCGCTCGGCGGAGGCGTCGGACAACTCGAATGCCTGCTCGACGGTCAGGTTGTTCAGGCCTTCGATCTCGAGAATGCGGCCGGAGAAGATGTTCTTCTTGCCCTTCTTCTCAACGGTCAGCAGCCCCTGCTGGATGGCGTAGTAGGGGATGGCATGGACCAGGTCACGCAGAGTGATACCCGGCTGCATCTGGCCCTTGAAACGCACCAGCACGGATTCCGGCATGTCCAGCGGCATGACCCCAGTGGCAGCGGCGAAGGCTACCAGGCCCGAGCCAGCCGGGAAGGAGATGCCGATCGGGAAGCGGGTGTGCGAGTCACCACCGGTACCCACGGTATCCGGCAGCAGCATGCGGTTCAGCCAGCTGTGGATGATGCCGTCGCCCGGACGCAGGGATACGCCGCTGCGGTTCATGATGAAATCGGGCAGGGTGTGGTGGGTGTTGACGTCGATCGGCTTCGGATAGGCCGCGGTGTGGCAGAAGGACTGCATCACCAGGTCGGCGGAGAAGCCCAGGCAAGCCAGGTCCTTCAGCTCGTCGCGGGTCATCGGGCCCGTGGTGTCCTGGGAGCCGACGGTGGTCATCTTCGGCTCGCAGTAAGTGCCCGGACGTACGCCTTGGCCTTCCGGCAGGCCGCAGGCGCGACCGACCATCTTCTGGGCAAGGGAGAAGCCCTTGCCGCTGTCAGCCGGAGCGACTGGCTTCTTGAACAGGGTCGAGGGTGCCAGGCCGAGTTCAGCGCGGGCTTTCTCGGTCAGGCCACGGCCGATGATCAGTGGGATACGGCCGCCAGCGCGGACTTCGTCCAGCAGGACGTCGGTCTTCAGCTGGAAAGTGGTGACCAGCTCGTCATTGTCGTGGCGGCGCACTTCGCCCTTGAGCGGGTAAACGTCGATGACATCGCCCATGGCCAGGTTGGTGCAGTCGAACTCGATCGGCAGGGCGCCGGCGTCTTCCATGGTGTTGTAGAAGATCGGGGCGATCTTGGTGCCGAAGCAGAAACCACCGGCACGCTTGTTCGGTACATAGGGGATGTCGTCGCCGAAGAACCACAGCACCGAGTTGGTAGCGGACTTCCGGGAAGAGCCGGTACCGACCACGTCACCGACGTAGGCAACCGGGAAACCCTTGGCCTTGACTTCTTCGATCTGCTTCAGCGGGCCGACGACGCCTGGCTGGACCGGCTCGATGCCGTCGCGGGCCATCTTCAGCATCGCCAGGGCGTGCAGCGGGATATCGGGGCGCGACCAGGCGTCCGGAGCGGGGGACAGGTCATCGGTATTGGTTTCGCCCGGAACCTTGAACACGGTCAGGGTGACTTTTTCCGGAACGGCCGGCTTGGCCAGGAACCACTCGCCTTCGGCCCAGGATTGCATGACGGCCTTGGCGGCTTCGTTACCGCTCTTGGCGCGCTCGGCCACATCGTGGAACGCGTCGAACATCAGCAGCGTGTGCTTGAGCTGCTCTGCAGCGGTATTGGCGAGTTCTGCGTTGTCTAGCAGCTCGACCAGCGTGGCGATGTTGTAGCCGCCCTGCATGGTGCCGAGCAGTTCGACGGCGCGCTGCTTGGAGATCAGCGGGGAGCTGGCTTCGCCCTTGGCGACAGCGGTCAGGAAGCCGGCCTTGACGTAGGCGGCTTCGTCAACGCCAGCGGGGACGCGGTTGGTGATCAGGTCGACCAGGAAATCTTCTTCGCCGGCGGGCGGGTTCTTCAGCAGCTCGACCAGGCCAGCGGTTTGCTCGGCATTCAGCGGCTGGGGCACGACGCCCTGGGCGGCACGCTCTTCTACGTGTTTGCGATAGGCTTCAAGCACAGTTTTTACCCTCATCATTGGTCCCTTGGGTGTCTCGGGACGCGCATCCGGAAGCTGTTTTCAAAGTTTTACGTGCTTGGCGAGCCGGACGGCAGGAGGGGGGGTCTGCGCATCCGGCCCAGCGGCCGCATGAACTGTGCTCGTGACGCTTTGAAAACAGCTTCTTGTGGACTATGGCGCCTAAAACGGCGGAGGGATTCTAAAGGAACGGGCCGGCAAAGTTAAGTCGAAAGCCCGTGGCGCGGCGTTCTGCGAGAATGCCAGTGGTTTTTTTGTCGCGCTGCTCCAGCCCAGCGATGATGCGGATTGCGCTGTATTTCGGGCCTCCTGCCAAGACCTTGGCAGGTGACCTCGTTAGGACAAAAGTCTAAGATGCCGGCCGGTTTCAGCGTGCCTGTCTTCTATGTCGGATCAGCGAATCAAAACTCCTTGCGTCGGGCTTTGCTCGACCGTCTACGGCGATCTGGTCTGTCGCGGTTGCAAGCGGTTCCACCACGAAGTGGTCAACTGGAACGCGTACGGCTCCGAGGAGAAGCGTGCCGTCTGGCGTCGGCTGGAGGCACTGCTGGCCCAGGTCATGGCAGCCAAGCTCGAGGTGTTCGACGCACAGCGGCTAAGAGCGCAGCTCGAGGCGAGAGGCATCCGTTTTGTCGCCGACCAGTCGGAGTATTGCTGGGCCTATCAGCTGATAGCTCGCGGCGCCCGGCTGATCCAGCAGCTCGAGGCATACGGTGTGGCACTGCTGCCCGAATTTCGCGACTGGCCATTGCCGCACCTGCGCGATGCGATCGATCGTGAGTTTTTCCTGCTGTCGCAGGCGCATTACGATCGCTACATCGCACCGCGATTTCTCAGCGAAGGTGCCGATATCCGCGTTTGACGGTATGGCCCCGCGTCAGTGTCTGACAACTTGCTCCAGATGGTCGATGATCTCGTCCGGCTTGAGCACCAGCACGTCGCTTTCCAGGGCATCCAGCACAACCTCGGCCGTGTTACCCATCAGTGCGCCGGAAAAACCCGTCCGCGCGACCGTGCCGATGATGGTCACCACCGCGTTGAGTTGATGACACACGCGAGGGATCAGCGCATCGGCGGGCCCTTCCTCGATGTGCAGACGCTCGTCGGTGATCTCATATTCGGTCTGGAAGCGCTTGCACGCTTCGCGGTAGCGCGCTTCGATCGTTTCCTTCAACTGGAAGGTCGGATCGGCTGCCGAAAGCATGGGAGAGGGGTGTGCGCTCAGTACGTGCAGCGAGCCATCGGCCAGTTCGGCGATTTCGTAACCATGGTTGACGATGGTCGCGTGCAGCGTGCGGTGCTCTTCGTCGGAGTTGCCGACGTCCACTGCTGCGAGGATTTTGCCGCCGCGCCAGGGTTTGTCCGTCTTCACCATGAGGACGGGGCAGGGGCAGTAGCGCAGCAGTTTCCAGTCGTCCGGCGTGAGCAGGGCCCGCTTGAGAGGGTTGTCCGGGACGTGTTGCTTGATCACCAGGCCGCAGCCCTCGGCCTGCTGCACATTGATGATCGTCTGGTGTGGACTGTCATTCCATGCCTGTTGCACGGAAACGTTGTGCCCCTCGGCTTCCAGTTGCGTGCGGAGCGACTCCAGATGGGCGCTATGGTCATGCTTGCCGTCGCAGACCAGCAGGTGGAGCCGCGACTGGCTGACGCTGGCGATCAGGTGGGCGCGCTTCAGGGCAAGCGATTCCGGCAGTTTGGGGTCGACTACCACGAGGATGCAGCGAATGGCTAGCATGATCGGCTCCGTTTCCGTGTGCTGGGCGTTCACTATAGTTGATCGCCGCGCCTGGCTCCTGACGCATGTCAAGCAGCACTGGTCGCCGCGCGACGCATTCGTATAATGCCCGCCGCTGCCGGCCGTCGCGATGGTCAGCGCCTGCCTATCACGCCTATGAATACGACGAGTTCGCCATGTTTTCTGATTTGAACGAATTTCTCGGCTGCTCGACGCCGGACGCCTGGGTCGTTGCTGCGCTCGCCAACCAGGACGTGATGCTGATCGATCACGGCAACTGCGAGAAGAAGGCTGCGGGCACGGCGTTTCAGCTGATGTTTCGCTATGTCGACAAGCCGGACCTGCAAAACAAGATGTCGCGGCTGGCTCGCGAAGAGCTGCGACATTTCGAGCAGGTGCTGGCGATTCTTCGGCGGCGCGGCATCCCGCTGCGCAACGTCAGCTCTTCCCGCTATGCCGCCGGCTTGCGCGAATTGGTACGCAACCATGAGCCGTTTCGGCTGACCGATACGCTGGTAATCGGCGCTTTCATCGAGGCGCGCTCATGCGAGCGCTTTGCCCGGCTGGTTCCGCATCTGGACGAGGAGCTCGGCAAGTTCTATCACGGGCTGCTGAAGTCGGAGGCGCGACATTTCCAGGATTACCTCAAACTCGCATATCAGTACGGTGAGGCCGCGGACATCGATGCGACGATCCTCAGAGTACGAGAGCGCGAGCGTGAGTTGGTCGAAAGTGCCGACTGCGAGTTTCGCTTCCACAGCGGAGTGCCGCAGGCGGCCTGATTCAGGTCAGCGCGAAGTCGGCCAGTCGCAGGCCGTTGCGGTCGGCCTCCAGCGCCCAGCCGCGAGCATCCCAGTCACCGAGCACGATTCGCCGCGCCGGCCTGCCGTCGAGCTCCAGAAGATGCTCCGCCGGCCGATGCGTATGGCCATGGATCAAGGTGTCGACCCGATGCCTGCGCATGGCGCGCAGCACTTCCGCGGGCGTGACATCGACGATTTCCGCTGCCTTCAGGCGGGTCTGAGCGCGGCTTTCGTTGCGTAACTTGCGCGCGAGCTTCTGGCGGGTTGCCAGCGGCAGATTGCGCAGCAGCATGAGGCTCAGCGGATTGCGTAGCCAGCGCCGCATGCGCATGTAGGCGTGATCCTGGGTGCAAAACGCATCGCCGTGGCTGAGCAGTACGCGATGGCCGTTCAGCTCGATGACTGTCGGGTCCTCGAGCAACTGGCAGCGGGCCAGTCGGCAGAACGCCCGTCCGAGCAGAAAGTCACGGTTGCCGTGCATCAGATAGACCTGGGTGCCGCTCTGGGCGAGCTTTGCCAAGGCCATGGCAATCGAGCGCTGGAAGTCGCTCATGCCATCATCGCCGATCCATACCTCGAAGAAGTCGCCGAGTATGTAAAGCGCCTGCGCACCGGGCGCGCGTTCCTCGAGGAAATGAAGAAACGCCCGGGTGATATCCGGGCGCTCCTCTTGCAGATGCAGATCGGAGATGAACAGGATCACTCGATGATCTCGGCCTTCTCGATCACTACGTCGTCGACCGGTACGTCCTGGTGGCCGGACTTCATGGTGGTGGGTACGTTCTTGATCTTTTCCACCACGTCCATGCCCTCGACGACCTCGCCGAATACGGCGTAGCCCCAGCCCTGTACGGTCGGTGCGCTGTGGTCGAGGAAGTCGTTGTCCTTCACGTTGATGAAGAACTGCGCAGAAGCCGAATGCGGCTCCATGGTGCGGGCCATGGCGATGGTGCCGGTCTTGTTGGAAAGGCCGTTGTTGGCTTCGTTCTTGATCGGCTTGCGCGTCGCCTTCTGCTTCATGCCGGGCTCGAAGCCGCCGCCCTGGATCATGAAGTTGCTGATCACACGGTGGAAGACGGTGCCGTCATAGTGGCCGCTCTTGACGTATTCCTTGAAGTTGGCCGTGGTTTCCGGAGCCTTGTCCTCGAAGAGCTTGAGGACGATGTCACCGAAATTGGTCTGCAGTTTGATCATGGGAAGTTTCCGTAGTCGATGGTTGCAAGGCGGGCGAACGGCAGAGGCGTCAACCAGGCGCGGCGCATTGCTCTGTCAGGGGGTTGACGGGTCCGTTATGATAAGCCCTTTGTTTTGGCCGGCCTACCCTGAGCCGCATTGCAGACATTCAAGGACACCATGAGCAAGCCTACCGTCGAAAAAGCCGCCAACTTTCTGCGTCCCATCGTCCAGGCCGATCTGGACAGCGGCAAGCACACCAAGATCATCACGCGCTTTCCGCCAGAGCCCAACGGCTACCTGCACATCGGCCATGCAAAGAGCATCTGCCTGAACTTCGGCCTGGCCCAGGAATTCGGCGGCGAGTGCAACTTGCGCTTCGACGACACCAACCCGGCCAAGGAAGACCAGGAATATATCGACGCGATCAAGGCCGACGTCGAATGGCTGGGCTTCAAGTGGGCCGGCCAGGAGCGCTACGCCTCCGATTATTTCGACCAGTTGCATGAATGGGCGATTCATCTGATCCAGGCCGGCAAGGCCTTTGTCTGCGATCTCAATGCCGAGCAAATGCGCGCCTACCGCGGCAGTCTCACCGAGCCTGGCAAGAACAGCCCCTACCGCGACCGTTCCGTCGAAGAGAACCTCGACCTGTTCGCCCGCATGAAGGCTGGTGAGTTCCCGGACGGCGCCAAGTCGCTACGCGCGAAGATCGACATGGCATCGCCGAACATCAACCTGCGCGATCCTATCCTCTACCGCATCCGCCACGCCCATCACCACCAGACCGGCGACAAGTGGTGCATCTACCCCAGCTACGACTTCACCCACGGGCAGTCGGACGCCATCGAGGGCATCACCCACTCGATCTGCACCCTGGAGTTCGAGGATCACCGTCCGCTGTACGAGTGGTTCCTCGCCAACCTGCCGGTGCCGGCTCAGCCGCGCCAGTACGAATTCGCCCGGCTGAACCTGAACTACACCATCACCAGCAAGCGCAAGCTCAAGCAACTGGTCGATGAGAAGCACGTATCCGGCTGGGACGACCCGCGCATGTCGACGCTGTCCGGCTACCGTCGCCGCGGTTATACCCCCGCGTCGATCCGCACCTTCTGCGACATGATCGGTGTCAACCGTGCCGGCGGCGTGGTCGACATCGGCATGCTCGAGTTCGCCATCCGCGAGGATCTCGATGCCAATGCCGCACGCGCCATGTGCGTGCTCAAGCCGCTCAAGGTGGTGATCACCAACTATCCGGAGGGCCAGGTCGAGAAGCTCGAGCTGCCGCGCCATCCCAAGCAGGACATGGGCGTGCGAGTGCTGCCGTTTTCCCGCGAGCTCTACATCGACGCCAGCGATTTCGAAGAAACCCCACCGGCCGGCTACAAGCGCCTGATCCCCGGTGGCGAGGTGCGCCTGCGCGGCAGCTACGTGATCCGCGCCGACGAGGCGGTGAAGGACGAGCAGGGCAATATCGTCGAGCTGCGCTGCTCCTACGACGAGAACACCCTGGGCAAGAACCCCGAAGGGCGCAAGGTCAAGGGCGTGATCCACTGGGTACCGGCTGCCGAGAGCGTCGAGTGCGAGGTGCGCCTGTACGACCGCCTGTTCAAGGCCGCCAACCCGGAGAAGACCGACGAGGAGGGCGGCAGCTTCCTCGACAACATCAACCCGGACTCCCTGGTGGTGCTCAAGGGCTGCCGCGCCGAGCCGTCGCTGGCCGATGCCGCCCCGGAAGAGCGCTTCCAGTTCGAGCGCGAGGGCTACTTCTGCGCCGACCTGAAGGATTCGAAACCGGGCGCGCCGGTGTTCAACCGCACCGTTACGCTGCGCGACTCCTGGGGAGCCTGATCCATGGCGCTGTCGATCTACAACACCCTTAGCAAGAGCAAGGATGTCTTTACGCCTCTGGTCGATAACAAGGTACGCATGTACGTGTGCGGCATGACCGTATACGACTACTGCCACATCGGCCATGCGCGGGTGATGGTGGCCTTCGACGTGGTCGCCCGCTGGCTGCGCCATCGCGGCTATGAGCTGACCTACGTGCGCAATATTACCGACATCGACGACAAGATCATCAAGCGCGCCAGCGAGAACGGCGAGTCGTTCCAGGCTCTGGTCGGCCGGATGATCGCCGCCATGCACGAGGACGAGGCGCGTCTGAACGTGCTGCGCCCGGACATCGAGCCGCGCGCCACCGACCACATCGCCGGCATGCACGCGATGATCCAGACCCTGATCGACAAGGGGTATGCCTACGCCCCGGGCAACGGTGACGTCTACTACCGGGTCGGCAAGTTCGCGGGCTACGGCAAGCTGTCGCGCCGCAAGATCGAGGACCTGAAGATCGGTGCACGCATCGAGGTCGACGAAGCCAAGGAAGACCCGCTCGACTTCGTGCTGTGGAAGGGCGCCAAGCCGGGCGAGCCGAGCTGGGAATCGCCCTGGGGGCCGGGCCGACCGGGCTGGCACATCGAGTGCTCGGTGATGTCCACCTGCTGCCTGGGCGAGACCTTCGACATCCACGGCGGCGGCCCGGACTTGGTGTTTCCGCATCACGAGAACGAGATCGCGCAGAGCGAGGCGGCCACCGGTAAGCTCTACGCCAATGCCTGGATGCATGCCGGTGCGGTGCGCGTCGACGGCGAGAAGATGTCCAAGAGCCTGGGCAACTTCTTCACCATCCGCGAGGTGCTGGAGAAGTACCATCCCGAGGTGGTGCGCTACCTCTTGGTGTCCAGTCACTACCGCAGCCCGATCAACTACTCCGAGGACAGCCTGCGCGAGGCCAAGGGCGCGCTGGAGCGCTTCTACAACGGCCTCAAGGGGCTGCCGGAAGCGACCCCTGCCGGTGGCGAAACCTTCGTCGAGCGCTTCGGCGCGGCGATGGATGACGACTTCAACTCGCCGGAAGCCTGTGCGGTACTGTTCGATATGGTTCGTGAGGTCAACCGCCTGCGCGAATCGGACCTGCAGGCTGCAGCCGCTCTGGCTGCGCGTCTCAAGGAGTTGGCCGGTGTGCTCGGCGTGCTGCAGCTGGAGCCGGAAGCCTTCCTCCAGGCGGGAGCCGAGGGCAAGGTGGATGCCGCCGAGGTCGAAGCACTGATCGCCGCCCGCCTCGCGGCACGAGCCGAGAAGAACTGGGCCGAATCCGACCGCATCCGTGACCAGCTCGGCGCCATGGGCGTGGTGCTCGAAGACGGCAAGGGCGGCACGACTTGGCGTCTGGCCGACTAGTTCGAGCTCGAATGAAAAACGGCACCACCAGGTGCCGTTTTTCGTTTCCGCTGCAACTCAGGCGTGCAGCTTCTCGGCCGCGTGCAGCGTGTTCTCCAGCAAGCAGGCGCGGGTCATCGGGCCGACTCCGCCTGGGACCGGCGTGATCCAGCTGGCGCGCTCGGCAGCAATGGCGAAGTCGACATCGCCGACCAGGCGACCATCGGCGAGGCGATTGATGCCCACGTCGATCACGATGGCGCCGGGCTTGATCCATTCACCCTTGACCAGCCCCGGCTTGCCGACCGCAACGACGACCAGGTCGGCACGGCGGACATGGCTTTCCAGGTTCTGCGTGAAGCGATGGGTCACGGTCGTGGTGCAGCCGGCGAGCAGCAGTTCCAGTGCCATCGGCCGGCCGACAATGTTCGAGGCGCCAACGACGACGGCGTCGAGGCCGTGCAGATCGACGCCGGTGCTCTCCAGCAGCGCCATGATGCCCTTGGGGGTGCAGGGGCGCAGCAGTGGCATGCGCTGGGCCAGGCGGCCGACGTTGTAGGGATGAAAGCCGTCCACGTCCTTGTCCGGGCGAATCCGCTCGAGCAGCTGCGAGGCATCCAGGTGGGCCGGTAGCGGCAGCTGAACCAGGATACCGTCGATCTCGGCGTCATCGTTGAGCTGATCGATCAAGGCGAGGAGCTCGTCCTGGCGGGTGTCGGCCGGCAGGTCATGGGCAATCGACTTGAAGCCGACTTCCTCGCAGTCCTTGCGCTTGTGCGCGACATATACCTGGGATGCCGGATCGGTGCCTACCAGAATCACCGCCAGCCCGGGGACGCGCAGCCCCTGGTTGCGGCGTTCGGCCACGCGGCTGGCGATACCTTGGCGGATAGTGGCTGCGATCGTTTTACCGTCGATCAGTTGTGCGGTCATGACGCTTGGTTAACCATCGGGAAGGGATTAAAAAGGAGCGGCATTCTCGCACGGCTTGCCGGGCCGGCAAAGGCGCCGACGCCGGATGAGCCTGTAACTCCTTTATCTTGCTGAATATTTTTCGCTGGCGCTGTTGACGGGCGTACAGGGGCTCTATAACATGCGCCCCGCTTGTCGAGCACAGCCTGCTGCTGGGTAAGATGGCTCATCGAGGAACTCCTCGGTAGCCGGAGCTTCAAGTCTGCGCTCCGCAAAGATTGCAGATAAAGCGCCCGTAGCTCAGCTGGATAGAGCATCCGCCTTCTAAGCGGATGGTCGCAGGTTCGAGTCCTGCCGGGTGCGCCATTTGGTGTCTGGCACAAGCAATGAAATATGGTGGGCGTAGCTCAGTTGGTAGAGCACAGGATTGTGGCTCCTGGTGTCGTGGGTTCGATTCCCATCGTCCACCCCATATTCCAGAAGCGCCAGGCAATAGCCTGGCGTTTTCGTTTTAGTCCCCGTTTATGCGGACGTGGTGAAATTGGTAGACACACCAGATTTAGGTTCTGGCGCCGCAAGGTGTGAGAGTTCGAGTCTCTCCGTCCGCACCATCATATGATTTCGAAGCCTTTCAGAAGGAATCGAAAATCTCCGAAAGCCCCGTCATAGGGGCTTTTTGTGCCTCTTCACCCTCAGCTTCCCTTAGAACCTACCATCCCAGCGTGGGTCAGGCTGTTCTAGGTGTGTCCGGGTCTTCCCATTCCCACGGACGGTTTGAAAACGGCTGAAAACCTCAAATCTTGCGGGCGAATCGACGACGCATTCGTGGGTTATGAAACCGCTCGATGTAGTCGAATAAATCCGCCCGTACTTCATCTCGGGCTCGATACGACTGATGGGCAACGCGCTCCCGTTTCAGCTGACCGAAGAAGCCTTCACAGGCTGCGTTGCCGCCGCAATGCCCGACTGCACTCATGCTGCAGACCAGCCTGTTGCGATTCAGAAAGCGCTAGTAGTCGGTGCTGGTGAATCGGCTGCCGCGATCCGAATGCAGGATTACTGACCAGTCACCCTGGCGTTGCCAGATCGCCATTTCCACCGCTCGGATCACCCTCTGCCGATCCTGACGGTGATGCACCGACCAACCGACCACCAGCGTGTTGTACAGATCGAGCACCACGCAAAGAAACAGCTTGCCCTCCCATGTGGCGATCTCCGTTATATCCGTGACCCCGCTTACGTTCCGGCTCTAGGGGCTGAGATCACAATCCAGCAGGCTTTTCACGCCAGCTGGACGGCCGTTGGCAACTCTTCCGGAGTCACGCCGCTTCCGACGTGGCCAGCCTTGAATTCGCTCGGTGGCCATCAGGCGAGCAACGCGGTTCAGGCCGACGGTTTCGTGCCCTCGTCGGGCAGATCCTCGTGCATCCGTGGCGCTCAGATCACCCCCACGGCTGTCCTCGTGGATCTCCCGAATAGGCACGCATTCTCTTGGGCACGTGGGCTTGGCTCGCGATGCTGCCAGGCGTAATAGCTGCTGGCAGAAACCTTCAGACACCGGCACACCAGCCGTACCGTGCCCTCTCGGGCCGTCCGCGACCGGCACGGATCGGTTGGGCGAGTAGGCGTTTTCTATCGGCGGTGCAGGTTGAGGGCACTGCTTGCCTCCGCTCTGTGCGCGCAGTGCTGGTAGCTTGTCAGCGAGCGTCTTACGGCAAGGACAACCCCGCTGCCGAACCGGCTCAGCTCGCTGTCCGAGTCGGCGCCCGGCTAGCCTGAACCGAGGGGATCGCCGACCAGCTCGATTACCAGTTCCACGAATTGGGCGATATTGAAGGGCTTCTGCAGAATGTGGTCGAAAAGCCCAGGGGCCTGGGACGCCAGACCCGCATGGCCACCGCTCATCAGCACGATGGGAAGGTGCGCCCATTCGGGGCGTTTGCGAATTTCGGTAGCCAGCTCCAGGCCGTTCATTAGCGGCATCATGTAATCGCATACCACCAGCGATGGCCCCTCACGATGCAAGGCGTCCAGTGCCTTCATGCCATTGCTTGCCTGGGTCACCATGAAACCGGCGTCTTCGAGCGCTAGGGTCAGGACCTCGACAATCAGGTATTCATCATCGACCACCAGGACCGTTGTCATGGAGTAAAGCCTTCTCGACCGCTAGCGGTCTTGCGGGGTGGGTGTGCCGGTGGGCTTCGTCGAGTAGCCGCCTCGGCCGATCTGTGCGGAATGGATATGCCGCTCGTATGCGCCATTGCGTCTTTTGATGATCCTCAATGTTGGTTCGCTGGGGCCCGCCCCCTCGGTGAAATCGAGCAGGACGATATTGTCGAACAGGCTGCAAAGTTCGGCGGGTGGAGCCGTCGGATCGGCCCCCGGAAAGTGGCTGAGCTCCCACGTCGCCACCATTGTTGCCCCCACCGCGCGGACCTCGTTCACCAGCGCGCTGGTGAACTCCAATTGCCGGCGTTGCCGCGCGCAGGGGCGCGTGAGCGCGGCCAGGGTGTCGATCACGATGCGAGACAGGTGCTTCTCGCGCACCTGGTCGATCACGGCCAGCGCGACCTGGTCGGGTAAGAACTGTGTGGTCGGCTGCCAATGAAAATCCAGCCACCCGTGCTCGGCCGCGGCTCGAAGGCCGAGGTCCAGCTGATCGGACTTTCTCAGCAGTTGCTCGGGCGATTCGACCAGGCCGAAGAAGGCGCTGCGCTCCTGCGGCGACGCCCCGGTCATGAAGTTGAGGCCGAGGGTCGTCTTGCCGGCGCCAGACGGGCCGATGACGAGGGTCGCGCTGCGTTCGAGCACTCCGCCGCCCAGCGCAGCGTCCAGCCCGGCGACTCCGGTAGAGACCAGCCGCTCGCCCAGCGCCATCGGCGCCGTGGGCTGACTCAATAGCGCTTCGATGCGCGGATAGACGGCAATCCCGTCGCCGGTGATCTCGTAATCGTGCTCACCGGCGGCAAAGCCGGACCCCCGATACTTGTGCACTCCGAGCCGCCGATAGGAGCGCATGCCGCCCCGTTCTTCCTGGAGCGAGAATACGCCATCGACCATGGTCAACTCAGGGCTGCCATGGTCGATCTCGGCGCTGGTGAGCATCAGTGTCGTGCAACCGGCAAAACTGGCATGGACCTGCAATTCGGCGATGAACTTCTTGGTGTTCAGCGGCGTGTCCGAACGGCTTCGAACGTTCATCAGGCCGTCGAGTACCAGCAACGTTGCCTTGTGCCGCAAGATCTCGCGGCGCAACAGCTTCAACACCTCGTCCAGCCCGTCGCTCTCGAGGGTATCGAAGGCACTGACGTACAGCATGCCGGCGCCTATCTGCGCGGCGTCGAAGAAGCTGAGCGTCGACAGATACTGGAACAGTCGGTCGTGGGGCTCCGAAAGCAGCGAGGCAAAAATGACCTTGCCGCCCTGGGCGGTATGGTGGAAGGCAACCTGGTTGGCAAGAATGGTTTTGCCCGAACCGGGGCGGCCCTGGATCAGATAGGCGGCCCCGGCAACGAATCCGCCATGGGTGATGGCGTCGAGACCATCGATACCGCTTTCCAAGCGCTCGAGTGCTATCACGTGAATCTGCCTAGTGAATGAGGGCGTGGTGAATCGCTTCGCGCAGTGCTTCGGCACTGCGGTGGCATCGCAGGTTCGACAGCGCCGGAATGCTATCGAAAGCTTCCGGTGGTCGTGTCGTCACGAACGAACGCCGACGTAAACGATGCAGGGTGCAACAAAATGCTGCTATCGGCAAACGGCGGTCCGAACGAAACGCTGAGCTGTCATTCAGGTTGCCTTGCTTGTGCGTTGTCTACGAGCCGAAAAGGCCTAGCGCCTAACGGCGAATCGTCAGCCCGATCACTCGTGATACCACCAGGGCGATGTACATCAGCCCGGCAATTTCCTCGAGCATCACCAACGCGCGGGCGAAGGGACGCAGGGGCAGGATGTCGCCGAGCCCGACGCCGGAGAGCACGGTAACGCTGAGAAACAGCAGCTCGAGCCAGGTTCTCGGCTCATCGGGTCGCAGCTGGGCAACGAAGCTGCCCGGGGCAGCCAGTTGGCATGCTGCATAGGCATAGGCGAACGCCCAGGCCAGCAATGTAAAGGTCGCGCCGACGGCAAACAGCTCGTCTGTCGTGGTGCGCTGATCCTCCATCATGTAGCCAATGAGGCCCGCCGCGGCATAGAAGTAGAAGGCGGCTTCCAGCGTAACCAACAACAGGCGCAGCTCCGGCATGGCCATGAGCTCGGTCGCCACCGTGAGCACGAGGATGGCAGCCGCCAGGACGAACGCGACCGAATGAATCGTCGGGCTGCGGTTGACGATCCGCAACGCCGAAACCAGTACCACCACACCGAATGCGCCGAAAGCGGCGCGTCCGAGCGGCGTATTTTCCATGAACGGGTAGAGCAGGATGCCCAGCAGCTGAACGAACAGCAGGCCGGCCGATGGGTATCTGACGAGATAGCTCAGCAAGGGTCTGTTCATGGGCGACATGATCGGTCGAGGAGGTCAGGGCAAGCGCAATGCTCAGCAGATGTGGTCGACTGTGCGAGCCAACGAGCCGACAGTATCGCAGTTCAGGAACACTTGGCAGCAGGAGCCATTGAGCGGAGGTAAAGAAATCGATCGGCGCGGTTATCCGGCCGACTGCCCGTCAGCGCTTCGCCTGTGACGCTACCAGCGAGAGATCGACCCAAGGTCATCCGAGAGATGGCTCATGTCGACGTCTCGATAGCGAAAGGGGGGATAGGGCGCGAGCGCATCGTCCAGATGCCTCAGGCAGGTTTCGATCGCGGCGGCCCGCGCCCGATCATTGCCTTTGGCAAGCACGTTGAGTGCCTCGACCAATTCGTCAGGCGTTGGCTCGCTGAGCAACAATCCGTGCTGCACGGTCAGTGTCTGTCCCTTGTAAACCAGCCTCACCGGGTCTCTGCCGACCAGCGAGGCGCCGTCTGCCAGCAGCGCATTGATGTGGTTACGAAGTGCAGTGCACTGGCGCCGGTCCTTTCCGTGGTACTTCAATTCCGATTCCGTCCGGTAGCGTTGATAGGGTGGCCGAGCACGGCTCGACAGCATCACAGCGCAATCTTTGCACCGAGCGGCTGAGTGGTGGCATTGTGCCACGAATGACTCGCTCCGACATAACCATACTCAAGCCTGGCGACTTCGCCTGCCGGGCGTACGCCTTGCGCCCGTCTGTCAGGTTTTGTCGCGGCGAGGCTTATCCACCACCGGCAGACCGGCGTCCTTCCAGGCCTTGAAGCGCCGCCAATGTGGCAAACCGGGCTCAGCCCCATGTCCTGTAGCGTTGCCGCCGCCAGGCTGGAGCGCCAGGCAGAGCCGCGGTACAGGACGAATGTCTTGCCGGGCCGACGATCTCCTTGTCGTATGGGCTCCCGGGGGCGACTGAGCACTCCAGCATCCCCCGCGCGGTATGAAGGGCGCTCGGGAACATGCCCTCGCGTTCCAGCGCTCGCACGTCCCGGATGTCGACGAAGACGGTCTGCGGGGCGTCCAGTCTGGTCTTTGCCTAGCCCAGGCTCAGCGTGCGAATGCAGGCGTGGGCGTCGTCGACGAGCTGCCTGTAGCCTTTGGTGATGGGCATCGCGATGGTTCTGACGTTGGCCTGCCGTCGGGCGCCAGGCGCCGTACGCCGGGCCTCGATGAGAGAAGGTGGCCGACTGGCAGGCTGGGCAGGCCCGCAATGGCGTTCATCCCCATCGCCACAGGCGGCTCAGTCGATACCAGGCGGAGCGTTGTAGCTCTGGTGGTTCAGGCCAGTGGGCCTTCTTGCTTTCGCATTGCACGATGCCGTTGGTGCCAAGCCTCAGGCGCCAGCGCTGGGCCGATGGAAAGTGCTCGCCCGGATTGGTCTGCAACAGCAGCAGGTTGTAGTCGTGCTGCTTCTCGATGGGGTGGGCCTGGACTGCACCTTTGCTGTCGTCGCTGGCGGAATCCTCGCCTTCGGACTGGGCAAACAGCTTGTTGTGGCTCGCCTGGATCATTGCGCAAAGCTGTTCGCAATCCAGGGTGAGGCGCTCCCGAATTTCGTCGTGCTCCAGTGCTGCCTTGTCCAGGGTCGTCAGCACGCGATAGCAGATGATTTGCCGCTCCTCGTTGGTCGCCCACTTGCCGGAGTGTTCTCGAACCAACGGTGGCAGATCGGGCAGCTTGCGATAGTCGAGCCAGACCCGTTGCTGCGCGAGCACCTTGCGGGTGTAGGGCATCAGCAAGCGAATCTTCCAGCGCGGCTTGCCTTTGCGCAGTCTGCGGGTGATGGCCGTGATCATGTCGTCGCGCAGCAGGTCGCGAACGGCATAGACCAGCGCGATCACCAGCAGAAGGGTGAGCGAGAGTTTCTCGCTGGCGCCGCGCGCGTTGAACAGGAAGTACGTGAAGAACGACATGATCAGCATCGTCGACATCGCCTTGACCAGCTTGTGGGTGCCGGCCCCCAGCGTTGTGACCTTCGAGCGCAACATCACCGGATACTCCAGCAGCCGGTGATACAGCGCCATGCGGTTCCATATCCGTGTCGGGGTTCCGTGGAAGTCGCTCAGGTACTCGCGCTCCTTGCGGTATCGACGTTCCTGGCGCAGGAATTCCGCCACCGATTGCTTGAGTTCTTCATCGACGGTTGCGTAGCCCTCGAGGGTCATGCTTTCCAGCAGGAACTGCTCGGCATGCCATGAGAAATAGACGTCCATCTGACGAAAGTAGCGCTGCTGATTGCTCTGCTTCGGGCTGGACCTGCGCAAACGTTGCGCGAAGTTCTGGCTGAGCCGCAGGCCGCGTGCGACGGGCTCTGCCACAGCCCCGAACGTGAGCATCTGCTGGCGCAGCCGCTCCATCGAAGCCTGGTACTGGAAGAACCAGGAGCCATACATGATTTCGTAGTGCGGAGAGAGCAGGACGAAGGAATGGTCGGCCTTGATGAGGCGGTCCTTCGATGGCATGCCCATCAGCCCGAAATTGTGCGTCAGCGCCTTAAAGAAAAACTGCTCTTCCGACAGGGTCCATGCCGAAAGGTCGCTTTCGTGCGGAGTGAACAGATACAGCTCGATCTTGTGCCGTCCAGGCTGCTTCAGCGTGCGGGTCAGTTGCAGGCGGAAATCACCTTTGCGCTTGAGTGAAAACACAAAACCCCAATGACCGTGGAACGCAGCCAGCTTACCAAGCTTCCGCTGGGCGGTACGCCGAGTAGCAGGCTTATGTTCGGGCGAGGCTATATCCAGGCCGCCCGTTGCTCAAATTTCCGTCGCCGCGCCATCGGCGTCAGCTCCGAACCCCAGCCGATCTTCGGGCATGCAGCTGATATGCGCGCTTTGGCCAGACATCTGGCGAAGCATGGAAGGCGAGTGATGCGCTGGGGCTGCCGTTCAAGCCAGCAGGGGCAAAGACAGCTTGCGTTGGATTCCACCGTTTAGATTGGTGTCCCAAGATTGGTCCCAGTTGGACGGAACGTAGAACATCTACCTGCAAGCTCAGCAGCCTGGTCGGTCAGTTCGAGTCCTCCGTCGCACCATGCAGTAAGCCGAAAGCTCCGTATTCCGGGGCTTTAGCATGGCGGCGCTGGCGCGCCTGGCCCCGGCGCTGCCGCCCTGCCTAGTGCAGGGCAGATGTGACCGTTCCCAGCGTGTTCCCACTGAGCCCAGGTGTCCGCAACGAGCACCTCGTTACCGCGCCATGTAACAAAGGTCGCGCAGTGATGGGCCTTTTCGTACCTGGCTGGTCTGTACCGCAGGCTCACGGCAGAGGGCGCACCAAGGGCGCCAACAGGGCGCAAGCCGTCCTGGTGAAGTCGCCGCGCAGATCTGCCGACGGCCACGGTGGCCGAAGATCCGTTCTGCGCGGCGACTGAGCGCACCAGGCGCCGGCTAGCGCAGCTGCAAGCTGTAGCTCAGGATGAGCCGGTTCTCGTCGATATCGCTGCCGAAGTCCGAGCGTACCGTGGCGTTGCGCAGCTTGATGCCCAGCCCCTTGAAGGGGCCGTCCTGGGCAACGTAGGCGATGTCGGTGTTGCGCTCCCATTCATTGCCGTTGTCGTTCTGCAGTTGGATGTTGCTTCCTTTCGTGTAGCGCGTCATGAAAGACAGCCCAGGCAGGCCGAGGCCGGCAAAGTCGTAGTCATAGCGCAGCTGCCAGGAGCGCTCGTCCTCGTTGCCGAAGTCCTGGACCTGTGAGAGGTGCGGCAGGAAGTTGTCGGAGCCGGCGATGTAGGCGTAGCCGGTGTTGCCGTCCAGTTGCTGGTAGCTGGCGCTGAACGTGTGGTGACGCAGGCGATAGCTGAGGATCGCCGCGAAGGTATGGGCATCGACGTTGCTGTTGCCGGCGTCGGTCGAGCGCAGGTAGCGCAGGTCGGTCTTCAGGCTCTGTTGCTCGCCCAGCGGCAGCACGTGCAGCAGGCGCAGGTTGTGCTCGCGGTAGAGGTCCTGCAGTTCGGCGGCGTAGTAGCTGGTGGTCAGCGCCGGCGTCCACTGGTAGCTGCCGCCGCCGAACAGGAAGCGGTCGCTGGCGGCCTGGCCAAGCTCGATATTGCGGGCGCCGCCGTTGAAGACGGTCATGTCCTCGTAGTCCGAGGAATTGCGCTGGTTTACCGCGCCCAGCCAGCCGGCGTCGAGGGTCAGCCCGTCCCACTCGCGGCTGTTCAGCCAGGCGCCGCGGAAGGTCTGCGGCAGCAGGCGGCTGTAGTTGCGCATCAGCACCGGTAGCAGCGGTTGCAGGGTGCCGCCGTGGACGGTGGTCCGGGACACCCGCAGCTTGCCGGTCAGGCCCAGTTCGCCGTATTCGTCCTGGGCGCGGAAGGGCGCCTCGCGATCGCTCTTGAGGATGCCGGTGCCGGTGCGGTCGGGGCTGGAGTCGAGCTTGACGCCGAGCAGGCCGAGGGCGTCCAGGCCGAAGCCGACCGGCCCCTCGGTGTAGCCGGACGCGATCCTCAGCGCGAAGCCCTGGGCCCATTCGTCGGCCTTGGACTGGGCGGCGCCGGGGTCGCGGAAGTCGCGGTTGAAGTAGAAGTTGGTCAGGTCCAGCTGGGCCTTGCTGTCCTCGACGAAGGCGGCGCAGGCGGGGCCGGCGAGGCCGCTGGCGGCGAGGGCGAGCAACAGGTGACGGGGGGTGAGCGTCATGGCGGTGTCCTTTTTCTTGTTGTTGGGTGCAGCCGCCCGCATCGGCCGTGCATGCCGATGGCGGGAGGTTCGGAGAGGGGCCGCCGTTGCCGGCGGCCGGAAATCACTCGGCTTCGCTGGGGCGCTGGGCGCGCAGCCCCGGGGAGGCGAAGCGCAGCAGGTGGGTGCGCTCGATCAGCAGGTACAGCACGGCGCCAGCGGCCAGGCCCCAGCCCGCGCCGTACACCGCCAGCACCACACCCATGGTGCCGGCGATACCGCGTTCGGCGTTGTTGTTGAGCTGCTCGAAGCCGACCATCAGGCAGATGTAGCCGGTGAGGATCAGCGTCAGCGACAGGGCGATCGGCAGTACCGGCTGGAAGAAGCTCACCAGCGGCAGCACGAACAGCGCGAGAAAGCCGGTGATCCAGAAGGTGCCGGCGCCGCTGTAGATCGACTCCATCGCCTTGCGGCCGTACTTGTAGCGCTCGGCCATGGTCGCCGCCACGGCCGTCCACAGCGGGCCGGCCAGGCCCGGGTAGGGCGCGAAGAAGGCATGCAGGGCGTTGCGGATGGCGCACACCAGGTGGATGCGATCGACGTTGATCTCGATCTTCTCGTCGGTGCGCAGCTCGTCGGCGCGCTGCATCAGCGACTGGCCGACGATGATGTCGCCGAAGGCGATGATGTAGGCGATCACCGCGGTGGGCACCGCCAGCATGAACACCTGGGCGTCGGGGAAGCCGGTGGTGAAGGGCAGGTACTGCCAGAGCTGGTCGAAAGCCGGCGCGGTGATGCCGAAGCGCACGTCCGGCATCCTGTACTCGCCCACCGCGATGCCGGCGACGATGGCCACGATCATCCCCGGGACCATGCCGTAGTTGACGATCTTGCGCGCCAGCGGCACCCGCTCGGTGAGCCCGCGGAACGACACCGAGAACATCAGGTACAGGCAGATCAGGCTGCCCAGCACCAGCGAGATGGGCGTGTTGGCCAGGCGCCCGCCGGTCTCGATCTCGCCGATCAGCGCGGCGATGCCGGCGCCGATGATGATCCCGCCCTTCATCGAGTTGGGCACGATGCGCACCATCACGCTGCCCAGGCGCGTGACCCCGAGCAGGAAGAAGATGACGCAGACCAGGATCTGCAGCGCGAACAGCGCGCGGATCGCCTCCGGCCCCGGCTCGAAGTTGCCGAGAAACAGCAGCACAACCGGGATCCCGGGGGTGATCCAGCCCGGCACCAGCGGCACGCCGAGCAGCGCCGGCAGCATGAAGCCGATGCCGCACACCACCACGTAGGCCAGCGCCACGTCGTAGGGCAGGCCGAGGTATTTCTCCAGCAGCGGGATCATGCCCAGGCTGACCACGAACATGATCAGCGCCTGGAGCATCTCCGCGGTTTCCCAGCGGTAGTGCACGAAAGGCAGGCGAAGCTTGAACGGTCCGGCCTTCCAGCAGGGTTGTTCGTCGCCGTCGTTACGTTTGTACAGTTGCATGGAGCCTCCGTTGACGCCGCGTGGCGCCTTCTTGTTGTTGTGAACGGATGCCGCCGGCAGCCGCCATCCCTGCAACGGGATGGCAGTACCAGGCAGAAAAAGAGGGGTCAGGCCAGATTGCGCAGAGGTGCAGCCTGGGGTGGCGACAGGTCGCGTGCCCGTTCGCGCAGGACGTACTTCTGGATCTTGCCGGTCGAGGTCTTGGGCAGCGCCCCGAATATGACGGTGCGTGGCACCTTGAACGAGGCCAGGTGCTCGCGGCAGAAACTGATGATGGCGTCTTCGTCGACGGCCTGGTGATCGGCCTTGAGGTTGATGAAGGCGCAGGGGGTTTCGCCCCATTTCTCATCCGGTCGAGCCACCACGGCAGCTTCCAGCACGGCAGGATGGCGGTACAGCACACCTTCGAGTTCGATGGTGGAAATGTTCTCCCCGCCGGAAATGATGATGTCCTTGAGCCGATCCTTGATCTCCACGTAGCCGTCCGGGTGGCAGACGGCCAGGTCGCCGGTATGGAACCAGCCACCTTCGAACGCTTCGGCCGTTGCACTGGGGTTCTTCAGATAACCCTTCATCACCGTGTTGCCGCGCATGAAGATCTCGCCGATGGTCTGGCCGTCGCGCGGGGTCGGCTCCAGGGTTTTGGGATCGGCCACCATCAGCCCTTCCAGGGTCGGGTAGCGCACGCCCTGGCGTGCCTTGATTTCCGCGCGCTCCTCCAGAGGGCGTTCGTCCCATTCGGCATGCCAGGCGCAGATGGTGACCGGCCCATAGACTTCGGTCAGGCCGTAGACATGCGTCACCTTGATGCCCATTTCCTCGACTGCGCCGATCACCTTGGCCGGCGGCGCGGCGCCGGCGACCATGGCGTGCACGGGGTGGTCGATGGCGGCTTTGGCCGAAGCGGGCATGTTGACCAGCGCATTGAGCACGATCGGCGCGCCGCACAGGTGAGTGACCTGATGTTCGCGAATCAGCCCGAGAATCTTCTGCGGGTCGACGCGGCGCAGGAACACATGGACGCCGGCCAGCGCGGTAATCGTCCAGGGGTAGCACCAGCCGTTGCAGTGGAACATCGGCAGCGTCCAGAGATACACCGGATGGTTGCCCATCGCCCAGGTCATCTGGTTGCCCAGCGCGTTCAGATAGGCGCCGCGGTGGTGATAGACCACGCCCTTGGGGTTGCCGGTGGTGCCGGAGGTGTAGTTGAGGCTGATCGCCTGCCACTCGTCTTCCGGCCACTGCCAGGCGAACGCCGGGTCACCTTCGGCGAGCAGCGCCTCGTAGTCGAGGCTGGAAACCGGCTCGCCTTCGCCGTACTCGGGGTCGTCCACATCGATCACGAGCGGCGGGTGATCGAGCATCCCGACGGCCGCGCGCACGACCGAGGCGAACTCGCGGTCGGCGATCAATACCCGGGCCTCGCCATGCTGCAGCATGAACGCAATGGCTTCGGCATCCAGGCGTACATTGAGCGTATTGAGCACCGCGCCGATCATGGGCACGGCAAAATGGGCCTCGAGCATCGAGGGGATATTGGGCAGCATCACCGCGACGGTATCGCCCTTGCCGATACCACGCCCGGCCAACGCAGAGGCCAGGCGCCGGCAGCGCATGTAGGTTTCGGCCCAGGTGCGACGGATCGAACCGTGGATCACGGCGGGGTAGTCGGGATAAACGCTGGCGGTGCGCTCGATGAAGCTGAGCGGGCTGAGGGCAACATGGTTGACTGCGGCGGGCGCAAGGCCCTGTTCGTAGATGGTCATGCAAGACACCACTTGGCTGATTATTAGCTCTTGTTCTGCATCGCCTGGGAGCTTCGCCCGGGCGGCTTGCAAATCTTATAGATCAGTCGGAAGGCATATGGAAGTATTGCTGGACGAATATGGTAATACTCCTATATCTATTTCCGTGCGGGCCAGGGGGTTTCTCCCGACCAACCTTTCAGACGGATTGCTTATGAGCACAACTCCCGTTCGCCTTCACACCTGGCTGCGTCTGCAGCGTGAACAGGTAGCGCTCGACGCGCGCGCCGATGCCCTGTGCCGGGTGCTGCGCGGCTGCGCCGGGGTACGCCAGGCGTACTACATGACCTGGCAGGCCGGCGCCGGCATCTACACCCATGAGGGCAGTGGCGCACAGCTGCCTCCCGGGCTGGGTGATCCGCTGCAGGCCAGTGATCGCCTGCTGCATGAGCGGCTCGGCGGCGAGGGCCTGCTCGACCTCGCCGTTGTCCGTGGGCTGGACTGCTGGCTTGCCGGCCGCCTGCGCCGGGCAGGTATCGTTCAGGGCGCCGTGCTGGCGCTGGATCTGGATGAAGCCGTACCCGGGTTGTTGTTGCTTGCCACCGATGGCGATGTCGGTCCCTGCTCGCTGAGCTGGGTACGCGAGCTGTTGCTGAGCCTGCTCGCATGCGCCAGCGGCCTGGCGCGTCAGTCGCCGTTGCTCGGCCTGGATCCGCAACCGAGCCTGCTGCTGGACGAGCACGCGCATCCCGTCGAGCTGAACGCTGCCCTGCTGGCGCTGCTGGCCGATCGCCCTCTGGATGAGCTGCTGCGCTTTCTGCCCGTCAATCACGCCGCGCTGGTCGGCGCTTGTCTGGCGCAGCAACGGGCTATCGAAGGGGTGGAGGCCGAATACGACCAGCGCATCCTGATCTGGACCTTTGTTCCCGATCCCGCGCAGAACCGGGTGCTCGCGCGCTGTCGAGAGGCGACCGCACAGGTCCTGGCCGAGCGGGATGCGGCACGCGCCCGGCGCCTGTATCGGCTGATCACCGAAAACACCACCGACCTGATCTCCCGGCACGCGCCCGATGGACGCTTTCTCGACGCCTCGCCAGCGGCCTGGCGGCTGCTCGGCTATTGGCCGGAGCAACTGCGTGGACAGCTCGTGGAAACCCTGTTCCACCCCGAAGACCGGGCCCAGTTGCCGGCGCGCAGCCGCGACGCGCTGGAGGTGGACGGCTATCACACCATGACCTACCGGGTGCGCCATCGAGACGGTCACTACCTGTGGTTCGAGACCGCCAGCCATGCCATCCGCGAGACCTATACCGGCGCGGTGGTCGAGGTGGTCAGCGTGTCGCGCGACATCACCGCGCGGGTGCAGGCCGAAGAGAACCGCCGGCGGCTGGCCGAGGTGGTGGAAGTAAACACTGACCTGGTGTTGTTCATCGATGCCGAGGGGCGGGTGACCTATCTCAATCCGGCGGCAAGGCGAACGCTGCGTTTGCAGGATGGGCAGATGCCGGCACTCGATGCGCTGTTCGATACCGAGGTACTGGCGCTGCTGCACGGAACCGGCCGCACGACCGCCGAGCGCGAGGGCGTCTGGAGCTGCGATTCGCGTCTGCTCGCGCAGGACGGCGGTGCCTCGGTGCCGATTTCCCTCGTGCTGCTGGCGCATCGGACGACCGGCGGCGAGCGTTATTACTCGCTGGTGGCCCGCGACATGAGCGAGCGTGAGCTGCGCGAGGCGCAGCAGCGGCGCCACCAGGACGAGCTCGCGCATACGGGGCGCCTTATCACCCTCGGCGAGCTGGCATCCGGCATCGCGCATGAGATCAACCAGCCGCTCGCGGCGGTGGTCAACTACGCCAGCGCCAGCCAGCGCTACCTGCAGAGCCTGGGGCAAAATCCGCAAGCAGCCGAGCGGGTGGCCCAGGGCCTGGAGCGGATTACCGAGCACGCCAATCATGCCTCGGAGGTGATCAAGCGCTTGCGGGCGTTCCTGCGCAAGGGGCAGCGGCGCATGCAGCCGCTCGATGTCGCCGAGGTCGCGCGCGACGCGGTGCGCCTCTGCGCGTGGGAGACCGCTGCCGCCCAGGTGACCGTCGAGCAGGCGCTGGCCGCCGACCTGCCGCGGGTCTATGCCGACCGCGTGCTGCTCGAGCAGGTCTTGATCAACCTCCTGCGCAATGCGATAGAAGCGAACCGCGAAGCCCACCCGGGGCAGCCGTCGCGTATCGTATTGCGCGCCGAGCGACAGGCCGATGAGGTGGTCCTGGCCGTTGCGGACCAGGGCCGTGGGTTGGATGAGCAGGAACTCGAGCAGGCCTTTACGCCGTTCTTCACCCGCAAGCCGGACGGTCTCGGGCTCGGGTTGCCGATGAGCCGCAGCATCATCGAGGGGTTTGGCGGCGCGTTGCAGGGCCAGCCGGGCGAGAACGGAGGACTGTGCATGCGCTGTCGCCTGCCGATCAAGACAATAACAACAGAGGAACGCGGATGAGCGATGCTCACGAGCAGGTGGTGTATATCGTCGACGACGACCAGGGCATGCTCGACTCGACGGTCTGGCTATTGGAGTCGGTGGGGTTGTCTGCCAGACCGTTCACCGGCGGGCGGGAGTTTCTCGAAGCCTGCAATGGCGCGGATAACGCCTGCGTGCTGTTGGACGTCAGGATGCCGGGTATGGGCGGTCTGCAGGTTCAGGAGGCCATGCGCGCGCGCGGGCTGCAGTTGCCCGTGATCTTCGTCAGTGGCCATGCCGATGTGCCTATCGTGGTTCGCGCCTTCAAGGCCGGCGCGGTGGATTTCATCGAGAAGCCCTACAACGAGCAATTGCTGCTCGATAGCGTGCAGCAGGCGCTCAGTCGTCAGGAACGTGCCGGCGGCACCGGCGAGCACGTCAGCCTGCAGGCCCGCCTGGATAGCCTGACCCCGCGAGAGCGCGATGTACTGCTGCCGCTGGTGCAGGGCTACACCACCAAGGAAATCGCTCGCCAGCTCGACATCAGCATCAAGACCGTCGACCTCTATCGGTCCCGGGTGATGAAACGCATGCAGGCCGAGCGCCTGGCCGATCTGGTCGGCATGGCCGTCGCGGCACGCCTGGTGGATCCGCTGCGCTTGCGCGGCTAGGCGTTCAGGCCCGCGCCGCTTCCCGATAGGCGCGTGGGCTGTCGCCGGTCCACTGGCGAAAGGCACGGGTGAAAGCCGAAGGTTCGGAGAAGCCGAGACGCTGGGCGATTTCACTGATCGGCAGGCCTGCCTGGCTGAGGTAGTGGATGGCCAGGTCGCGGCGCAGGCCATCCTTGAGCGCCTGGAAGCGGACACCTTCGAGGGCAAGACGCCGCCGCAGCGTGCGCTCGGTGATATGCAGCGCCTCTGCCGCGGCCTCGATACCGAGATCCCTGAACGCGCCATCGTGTTGGAACAGGTCACTGACGCTGCGCGTGAAGGTGGCCTGGTAGGACGGGCGGGTGAACCATTCCAGCGGCGCCCGCCGCAGGTGTTCACGCAGCGTGGCGGGCGTCTGGACCACCGGCATGTCCAGGCATTGAGGGTCGAGTACCAGGCGGCAATCAGGCATCGAGAAGCGTGCCGGGCAGGGAAACATCAACCTGTACTCGGCATGGTTGGCCGGTTGCGGGTAGTCGAAGTGCACCTCCCGCAATCCGATGCGCTGGCCCACCAGCCAGCTGGCGAAACGATGCCAGAGCAGCATGAACACTTCCCGCAAGAGATGCTCCGAATCACGCTCCGGATCGGCCAGGCGCATCACGAAAGCCGTTTGCTCGCCATCGGCGGTCAGCTCCAGACGCAGCGAATCGTTGACCAGATTGTAAAAGCGCGCCATTCGGTAATAGACCGAGGCCAGGCGACGACAGCCGATGACCTGGCGGGCCATCAGGGCGAACACACCGTGGCGGCTACGGTAGGGCGCAAGGCCCATGAATTCGTCGTCGCCAACGCGCCATAGCGCCAGCATCAGCCGGCTGAACTGCAGTGAGGTCATGCGCATCTGCGCGTTGTCGAGCAAGCGCTGGCCGATGCCGGCTTCCTGCAGCAACGCCTGTTCGTCGAGCCCACTGCGCTGCGCCGCCTTGATGGCGCTGCAGGCGAAGTGGACCGAAATGCTGTAGCCCTCGTAAGACATGTGAGGCTCTCGGATTGTCCGTTTATGTCAAGTATTAGTCAGCTTTGGTTATGGCTGGCGCCTGCGTGAGCGGCGAAGCTAGCAGCGATTTACGAACAAGCGAGCGGCGACGTGCTCGGCTGGTGCAATGGCCGGCTCGAGGCCTTTCCTGCGCGCTATCCGGCAACTCTACCTGAGCAGGGAGCCTTCCATGCAACTACGTGAGGTGGTGATCACCGGCGCTTTGCGCACGGCGATCGGGGATTTCGGCGGCAGCCTCAAAGACGCCAGGTCGAGTGAGCTGGCAACCCAACTGGTTGCCGAATCGGTCAAGCGCTACGGCGTGGACCCGGCGAGCGTGGGGCACTGCGTGTTCGGTAACGTACTGCCGACCGAGTCGCGCGATCTGTATCTCTCGCGGGTGGCGGCGCTGGAAGGGGGCCTGACCGAGCGCTGCGTCGCCATGTCGGTGAACCGGCTCTGTGGCAGCGGCCTGCAAGCGGTCATCAGTGCGGCGCAGCAGCTGCAACTCGGCGTTTGCCAAGCGGCGATCGCGGGCGGCGCCGAGTCCATGAGCCGCGCGCCCTACCTGCTGCCCGCGGCCCGCTTTGGCCAGCGGATGGGGGACGGCCAGACACTCGACCTGATGGTTGGCGCGCTGACCTGTCCGATCAACCGTTATCACATGGGAATCACGGCGGAAAACGTTGCCGAGCGCTACGGCATCAGCCGTGCGCAGCAGGACGCTCTCGCCCTGGAAAGTCACCGCCGGGCGGCCCGCGCCATCGCCGAGGGGCGCTTCGCCGGGCAGATCGTCCCCGTGGAGCTGAAAACCCGCAAAGGCACGCGGTCGTTCGACACCGATGAGCACGTGCGCCACGACTGCACGCCGGAAGAGCTGGCGGCTCTGCGCCCGGCGTTCAAGCGCGAGGGCGGCACCGTTACCGCGGGCAACGCGTCTGGCCTGAACGACGCCGCCGCGGCGCTGTTGCTGATGGACCGCGAGTACGCCGAGGCCAACGGCCACCAGGCCATGGCGCGGCTGGTGGACTACCAGGTGTCCGGCGTGGCACCCGAGATCATGGGCATCGGCCCGGTGCCGGCGGTGCGCGAGCTGCTGGCGCGCAACGGGCTGGAGATCGGCGATATCGATTTCTTCGAGCTCAACGAGGCGTTCGCGGCACAGGCGCTGGCGGTGGTGCAGCAGCTCGACCTGCCGCTGGAAAAGGTCAACCCCAACGGCAGCGGCATCTCCCTCGGCCACCCCATCGGCGCCACCGGGGCGATCCTGATGGTCAAGGCCGTGCACGAGCTGCAACGCAGCGGCGGCCGCTTCGCCGTGGTCAGCCTGTGCATCGGCGGCGGCCAGGGCATCGCCGCATTGCTGGAGCGCCTCTGATGACTCTTTACCAAGGGCAGGCGCTGCGCCTGGAATTGCTTGGCGACGGCTTCGCCGAGCTGGTGCTGGATCTCGACGGCTCGTCGGTCAACAAACTGGACCGCGCCACCCTGGCGGATCTGCGCGCGGCGCTGGAGGTGCTCGAGCACACCGCGCTGCGCGGGCTGCTGGTGCGCAGCGCCAAGCCGGCGTTCGTGGTCGGTGCGGACGTCAGCGAATTCCCCGCGCTGTTCGAGGCCGGGGAGGGCGCGCTGCATGCCTGGCTCGAGCAGGCGCTGGACAGCCTCGGGCGCCTGGAGTCGCTGCCCTACCCAAGCGTTGCCGCGATCAACGGATTCGCCCTTGGTGGCGGCCTGGAGCTGGCGCTGGCTACCGATTACCGGGTGCTGGCCGAGGATGCGCGAGTCGGCCTGCCGGAAGTCACCCTGGGCATTTGCCCCGGCTTCGGCGGCACGGTGCGGCTGTCGCGCCTTGTCGGTGTGGCCGATGCGCTGGACTGGCTGCTCGAGGGCAAGCCGCGGAAGGCCGGGGCGGCGTTGACGGCCGGTGTCGCCGACCGTGTGGTGGCCCCGGAAGCCTTGCGCCAAGAGGCGCTGGCGTTGCTCGGTGAGGTTGCCGAGGGCGGCGACTGGCAGGCCCGGCGCGCACGCAAGCGTCGGCCGGTGGCTGTGCCGGACGGCGTCGCCGCCCGTGGCGACACGCTCGACCCGCGCTACCCGGCGCCGCAGGCGATTCTCACCGCGGTGCAGGCCCACGCCGGGCTGCAGTTCGCCGAGGCGCTGCAGGTCGAACGCGAGACCTTCGTGGCCCTGGCGCGTGGGCCCGAGGCGGCCTCGCTGGTCGGGCTGTTCCTCGCCGATCAGGCGGTGCGCAAGCAGGCCCGTCGGCATGCCGAAGGCGCCGCGCCGGTTCGCCGCGCCGCAGTGCTCGGCGCTGGCATCATGGGCGGCGGCATTGCCTACCAGGCGGCAGCCAGCGGCACGCCGATCCTGATGAAGGACATCCGTGCCGAGGCGCTGGAGCTGGGCATGCGCACCGCCACTGCCCAGCTCGACCGGCAGATCGCCAAGGGCAAGCTGAGCGAGGCACAGAAGGCGGCGATCCTCGAGCGGATCACCCCGACGCTGGACTGGCAGGGCTTCGCCGAAGTCGATCTGCTGGTGGAGGCAGTGGTCGAGCGGGCCGACGTCAAGGCCGCGGTGCTCGGCGAAGCCGAGGGGCTGGTGGCCGACGCCGCGGTGCTGGCCTCCAACACCTCGACCATTTCCATCGACAGGCTGGCCGAAGGGCTGCGCCACCCCGAGCGCTTTTGCGGCATGCACTTCTTCAACCCGGTGCCGATGATGCCGCTGGTGGAGGTCATCCGCGGTCGCCACACCGACGAAGCGACGCTGTCGCGCACCGTGGCCTTCGCCCTGGCGCTGGGCAAGACGCCCATCGTGGTCGGCGACTGTCCGGGCTTTCTGGTCAATCGGGTGCTGTTTCCCTACTTCAACGGCTTCAACCGGCTGCTGCAGGACGGTGTCGATTTCGAGCGTATCGACCGGGTGATGGAAGCCTTTGGCTGGCCCATGGGGCCGGCGTATCTCGCCGATGTGATCGGGCTGGACACGATGGTGCATGCCGACCGGGTGCTGCAGGAGGGCTACCCCGCACGCATGGGGCATGACGGCGAGCCGGTGATGGAGCAGTTGCTCGCGGCCGGCTGCCTGGGCCAGAAGAACGGCCGCGGTTTCTACCTCTACGGCACCGACGAGCACGGCCGGCGCCGGCGCGAGCCGTCGGCCGAGGCGCGGGCGCTGCTGGGTACGCCGGGCGCCGAGGTGAGCGACCAGGACATCGTCGACCGGCTAATGATCCCGCTGTGCCTGGAAACCGTGCGCTGCCTCGAAGACGGCATCGTCGCCAGTGCCGCCGAAGCGGACATGGGCCTGGTGCTCGGCCTCGGCTTCCCGCGCTTTCGCGGTGGCGCGCTGCGCTACATCCAGAACCTGGGGCTCGCCGAGTTCGCTGCCCGCGCCGGGCGTCATGCACACCACGGCGGGCTGTACCAACTCACCGACGACTTCCGCGCGCGGCTGCACAGCGGCCAGCGCTACCACTAACGCACCGAGAGAAACGCACATGGCCGATTACGTCCACCCGTACCGCGACACCGAGTTCGTGCTCAATGAAGTACTGGGCTTCGAGCGCCTATGCGCCGAGCTTGGCCTGGGCGATATCAACAGCGAGCTGGCGGCGGCAGTACTGGCCGAGGCGGGAAAACTGGGCGCCGAAGTGCTGGCGCCGCTGAACGCGATCGGCGACCGGGAAGGCGTCCGGCTGACCGAGCACGGCGTCAAGGAGGCGCCCGGTTTCGCCGACGCCTATCGGTTGTTCAGCGAAGGGGGCTGGTGCTCGCTTACCGCGCCCGAGGCGTTTGGCGGGCAGGCGCTACCGAATGTGCTGGGGACCGCGGTCAGTGAGGTCTGGCACGCGGCGAACATGGCGTTCGCGCTTTGCCCACTGCTGACCCAGGGCGCCATCGAGGCCCTGGCGCATCATGCGTCGGCACCGTTGCAGGCGCGCTATCTGCCCAGGCTGGTCAGCGGCGAGTGGACCGGCACGATGAATCTCACCGAGCCGGATGCCGGCTCCGATCTGGCGGCTGTCAAGGCGCGCGCGGTTCCCGAAGGCGAGCACTACCGCATCACCGGGCAGAAGATCTTCATCAGCTGGGGCGACCACCAGATGACATCCAACGTGATTCATCTGGTGCTTGCTCGCCTGCCGGATGCGCCTGCTGGCGTAAAGGGTATCTCGCTGTTTCTGGTGCCCAAGTTCCTGCCGAACGCCGCAGGCGAAGCCGCCGAGCCGAACGATGTGCGCTGCGTGTCGCTGGAGCACAAGCTCGGGATCCACGGCAGCCCGACCTGCACCATGAGCTTTGGCGAGCAGGGCGGGGCGATCGGCTACCTGGTCGGCGAGCCGCACGCCGGGCTGGCCTGCATGTTCACGATGATGAACCACGCGCGTCAGGCCGTGGGGCTGCAGGGCCTGGCGATTTCCGAACGCGCCTGGCAGGACGCCCGCAGCTATGCCCGCGAGCGCTTGCAGGGCACCCAGCGCGACGGCAGCCGCTACCCGATCATCCGCTTCCCCGATGTGCGCCGCATGCTGATGCAGATGAAGGCCTCGACCGAGGCCATGCGCGCCCTGGCGCTGCTCGCGGCGGCCGAACTGGACCGCGCCCGCCATGCGCCCGACCCGGCCAGCCACCGTGCCCGCCAGGGCCGCGTGGATCTCTACACGCCGATCATCAAGGGCTGGCTGACCGAGCTGGCGCAGGAGGTGACCTCGCTGGCCGTGCAGGTTCACGGCGGCATGGGCTATGTCGAAGAGACCGGTGTTGCGCGGCATTTCCGTGATGCGCGCATCCTGCCCATCTACGAAGGCACCAACGGCATCCAGGCGATGGACCTGGTAGGGCGCAAGACCCTCGCCAACGAAGGAGCATTGCTGGCCGAGCTGCTCGATGACATCGACACGACCCTCGGCCACCTGCGCCAGGATGCGCGCTGCAGCAGGCTGGCGGCGCCGCTGGCCGAGGCGCTGGCAGCTGCACGGCGAGCGCGCCAGTACCTGCTGGAAGGTGCTGCAAGCGATCCCGCGCTGCCCGGCAGCGTCGCCTTCAACCTGATGATGCTGTTGGGTTACCTGTGCGGGGGCTGGGCCATGGCGCGCTCGGCGCTGGCCGCGTCCGCCGCGCTGGCCGCAGGGCGCGGCGATCCCGCCTTTCTCGAGGCCAAGCTGGTCACCGCGGGCTTCTACACCGACCACCTGCTGCCTCGCACCGGCGCCCTGCTTGCCAGCGTGCTCGCCGGTAGCCACAGCACCATGGCGCTCGTCGACGAGCTTTTCTGAACCGACCCGGCAGGTGCTCGCCTTACCCGCCGCTGGGCGGCGGGCATCCGCTCCCGTGAGATCGAGAGGTTTTCAACATGAAAGTACTGGTCGCCGTCAAACGAGTGGTTGACTACAACGTCAAGGTCCGCGTCAAGGCGGACAACTCCGGCGTTGACCTGGCCAACGTCAAGATGTCGATGAACCCCTTCTGCGAAATCGCCGTGGAAGAAGCCGTGCGCCTGAAAGAGAAAGGCGTGGCCAGCGAAATCGTGGTCGTCTCCGTCGGCCCGAGCGCTGCCCAGGAGCAGCTGCGTACCGCCCTGGCGCTGGGCGCCGACCGCGCCGTGCTGGTCGAGTCCGCTGATGAACTCAATTCCCTGGCGATCGCCAAGCTGCTCAAGGCCGTGGTCGACAAGGAGCAGCCGCAACTGATCATCCTCGGCAAGCAGGCGATCGACAGCGACAACAACCAGACCGGGCAGATGCTCGGCGCGCTGACCGGCTACGCCCAGGGCACCTTCGCCTCCAAGGTGGAAGTCGCCGGCGACAAGGTCAACGTCACCCGCGAGATCGACGGCGGCCTGCAGACCATCGCGCTGAACCTGCCGGCGATCGTCACCACCGACCTGCGCCTGAACGAGCCGCGCTACGCGTCGCTGCCGAACATCATGAAGGCCAAGAAGAAGCCGCTGGAAACCCTGACGCCCGAGGCGCTGGGCGTGACCACCACCTCGACCGTGAAGACCCTCAAGGTCGAAGCGCCGGCTGCCCGCAGCGCCGGTATCAAGGTCAAGTCCGTGGCTGAACTGGTCGAGAAACTGAAGAACGAGGCGAAGGTGATCTGATGGCTATCCTGGTTATCGCTGAACACAACAACGCGGTCCTGGCGGCTGCAACCCTGAACACCGTGGCGGCGGCCACCAAGATCGGCGGCGACATCCATGTGCTGGTCGCCGGCAGCGGCTGCGGCGCCATCGGTGAAGCGGCGGCCAAGATCGAGGGCGTGTCCAAGGTGCTGGTCGCCGACGACGCGGCCTACGCCAATCAGCTGCCGGAAAACGTCGCGCCGCTGATCGCGCAGCTTGTAGGGGAAAGTGGGGCGAAAAATTACAGCCACGTGCTGGCCCCGGCCACCACCAACGGCAAGAACTTCCTGCCGCGCGTGGCCGCGCTGCTGGATGTCGACCAGATCTCCGAGATCATTGCCGTTGAAAGTGCCGACACCTTCAAACGCCCGATCTACGCCGGCAATGCCATCGCCACCGTGCAGTCCAGCGCCCCGATCAAGGTCATCACCGTGCGTGCCACCGGCTTCGACGCGGTGAACGCCGAGGGCGGCTCGGCGGCCGTCGAGCAGGTCTCCGGCAGCGGTGACGCCGGCAAGTCCGCCTTCGTTGGCGAAGAGCTGGCCAAGTCCGACCGCCCGGAGCTGACCGCAGCCAAGATCGTCGTTTCCGGCGGCCGCGGCATGCAGAACGGCGACAACTTCAAGCACCTGTACTCGCTGGCCGACAAGCTCGGCGCCGCGGTCGGTGCCTCGCGCGCCGCGGTCGACGCCGGCTTCGTGCCGAACGACATGCAGGTCGGCCAGACCGGCAAGATCGTCGCGCCGCAGCTGTACATCGCCGTCGGCATCAGCGGTGCCATCCAGCACCTGGCCGGCATGAAGGACTCCAAGGTGATCGTCGCGATCAACAAGGACGAGGAAGCGCCGATCTTCCAGGTCGCCGACTACGGCCTGGTCGGGGATCTGTTCGAGATCCTGCCGGAGCTGGCCACCCAGCTGGGTTGACGGCGACCTCTTCCGGAGCCCCAGGCGAGGCAGGCTGGCGACGAACGGCTAAAGCCGAGGCGGATCGGTGCTGTCCATGAAACAGCTGCCGCTCCGCCAATCGGGTTTGCGCTCGCCAGGCGGGGGCTCTAAAACCTAAGGTGCTGCCAGCCACCACCCGGCAGTGCCATACGAAGAGGATGTGATGACCACTGCCAATCAACAGTTTGCCAGCGACAACTACTCCGGCATCTGCCCCGAAGCCTGGGAGGCCATGGCGAGGGCGAATCAGGGCCACGACAAGGCCTACGGCAACGACCAATGGACCACCCGCGCCGCCGATCACTTCCGCGCGCTGTTCGACACCGACTGCGAAGTGTTCTTCGCCTTCAACGGCACGGCGGCCAACTCGCTGGCCTTGTCGTCGCTCTGCCAGAGCTACCACAGCGTCATCTGCGGCGACATTGCACACATCGAAACCGATGAGTGCGGCGCGCCGGAATTTTTTTCCAACGGCTCCAAGCTGCTGGTCGCGCGGACCGAGCAGGGCAGGCTGACGCCAGCGGCCATCCGTGAAATCGCCCTCAAGCGCAAGGATATCCATTACCCCAAGCCGCGCGTGGTAAGCCTGACCCAGGCCACCGAGGTCGGTACCGTCTACCAGCCCGAGCAACTGCGTGCCATCAGCGATACCTGCAGGGAGCTCGGGCTGCACCTGCATATGGACGGCGCGCGCTTCGCCAATGCCTGTGCGCACCTGGGCATGTCGCCCGCCGAGCTGAGCTGGAAAGCAGGTGTCGATGTGCTTTGTTTCGGTGGTACGAAGAACGGCATGGCAGTAGGCGAGGCCATCCTGTTCTTCAATCGCGAACTGGCCGTCGATTTCGAGTATCGCTGCAAGCAGGCCGGCCAGCTGGCTTCCAAGATGCGCTTTCTGTCGGCTCCCTGGGTCGGGCTGCTCGAGAACGGTGCCTGGCTGAAATACGCCGAGCATGCCAACCGCTGCGCCCAGCTGCTGGCCGAGCTGATCCGGGAACTGCCAGGCGTCGAGCTGATGTTTCCGGTGCAGGCCAACGGCGTCTTCGTCAGCCTTCCCCCCGCGGCGCTGGAAGCGCTGAGAAACCGCGGCTGGATGTTCTATACCTTCATCGGCGTCGGTGGTGCGCGCTTCATGTGCTCGTGGGACACCCGCGAAGAGTGCGTGCGCCAGCTGGCCGCTGACATACGCGCGGCCGTGACCGGCGCAGCCTAGGCGGCAATCCGGCGGCGCGGGAGTTGCGGGCCGGCTCAGGCAGTCGCCGCTGGAGGGCCGGCAACGGTGACCGTTACGCTCGTTCTCCGGCCTCTCGGTCGAGGCGCGCCCCTTCGGCATGGCCCTGGCTTCGCGCATCGTAGCGATGTCGTGCGGCCCGAAACTCATCGGCGTGCCCGATTACCCACGTCCATAGCGGCACCATCTGGGCAAGCAGTCCGCGGCCAAGGGCCGTGAGTTCGTATTCGACCCGGGGCGGGACTTCGGCATGGTCCTGCCGATGGACCAGGCCGTCGCGCTCCAGTTGGCGCAGGCTGCGCGTCAGCATCCGCTGCGTTACGCCGTCCAGGCGCCTGGCCAGTTCGGCGTGGCGCAGCCGGCCGGCGACGCCAAGCGTATGAACGATTCCGAGTGACCAGCGATTGCCGGCATGACTCAGCACTTCACGCTTGAGGCCGTCGTCATCCGCGCTCAGCGCGTCGCAGGCGGCTTGCGACTGCCTGATGATTTCGTCGATATCCATAAGCTCCCAGGATCACTCGTGTGCCTACTTACGAGGCTGCCGTCGAGGGTGACAGGATTGCCGCACCCGAAAACCAACGGCAAGCCTGGAGGCATTCCATGACATCTCACGACACTAGACCGGCAGAGAAAATCCTCGTCCTGGGGGCTGGCGAACTGGGCATGAACGTCATGCGCGAGCTGTCTGCAGCGGCAAAGCAGGCACCCCTTCAGCTCGCGGTACTGCTCCGCCCGCCAGTGCACGGCTCCAGCGACCATTCGAGAGAGGCCTTGCTGGGCGAGCTGAAACGGATGGGTGTGAAGGTGCTGTACGCCGACGTCGTGGCGGACCCGGTCGACTCGCTCAGCGTGCTGTTCGGTCAGTTCGATACCGTGATCAGCTGCGTGGGCTTCGTGGCGGGGCCGGGCGTGCAGCTCAGAATCACCGAGGCCGTGCTCGAAGCAGGGGTGAGCCGCTACCTGCCCTGGCAGTTCGGTGTCGACTACGACGCGATCGGCCGGGGCAGCCCGCAGGACCTGTTCGACGAGCAACTGGACGTACGAGATCGGCTCAGAGCGCAGCGCAGGACCGAGTGGCTCATCATTTCAACGGGAATGTTCACCAGCTTTCTGTTCGAGCCGGCGTTCGGTGTCGTTGACCTCGAACGAGGTGTCGTTCATGCGTTGGGTAGCTGGGATACCCGGGTTACCGTCACGACCCCCGAAGATATCGGCCTGCTGACAACGAAGCTGCTGCTCGTCCAACCGAGGCTGGCCAACGAGGTGGTCTTTGTGGCGGGCGACACGCTGAGCTACGCACAGCTGGCAGACGCGCTGGATGCGCGGCTCGACCGCCAGTTCCGGCGCGAGGAATGGAGCGTGGCGAAGCTAAAGGGCGATCTGGCCGCCGACCCTGGCGACCCGATGAAAAAGTATCGCGCGGTGTTTGCCGAGGGGCGCGGCGTGGCATGGGACAAGCGCCTGACGTTCAACGCCGCGCAAGGCATCGAGCTGACAACGGCAGCGCAGTGGATCGCGCGGAACCTCGTGCCTGGCCCCGGCGCGTAACCGTAGCGACTCCGTGCGGGGAAGGCTTACCCGGTGGTTGCGACAGCCAGCATGAGCGCGTCGTGATCGCAGCAACCGGCGGAACGGCATTAATCCACAAAGGCTGTGGATAATGCCGTTGATATCTCCCGGATAACCGGCGCCGCGCCCTGTGTACCCTGGGCTGCCGTTAGATTGCGCATTTTTTGATCGCAAAAAAATGCTTGCAAATCAGTAGGATGTAAGCGCCCCTGGGCGGTCGTTCCGGGCCTTGCCGTTCAGCTCGAGGTGCCTGGCCCAGGGTGCCGGAGGCGCGTCGGAATACCTGCCACCGGATCGCTGCGCCATCTCTGCGCGGCGCCGCGTGCCTTGTACGCGACCCAACCAGCTGCGCGCGCATCTTTGCCACCGACCGATGCGCGCAACCGGGGCCCGGCATCGTCGCCAGACCGGGCAGTGCGTCAGTGAGTGGATTGGGCCAGGTTCGCATAGTCGGCCGTCAGCGCCTCGAGCTTCTGCAGCAGGGATTCGCTGGTCGTGACGATGACGGTCGGCACATAGCGTGATTCATCCGCCAGTTGGAAGCCGGCCCGGGCAAAGCGCCACTGCTTGTCAATCTGGTCGAGCCGTTGGGTGATCGCGGCTGTGTTCTGCCTGGCCCCATGCAGCTCGGCCAGTCCTTCGTCGAATTCCTGAACGGCGGTGACGAATTCTCGCTTGAGCTCCGGGGCCGGCAGGTTCCAGCTCAACGCCAGGTAAAGCATGGCGATGCGCTGGCTCAGCATGCGCAGTCGCCCGCTGCGGTTGACCAGATGCGCGGCCTGGCTGCCATTGTGCTGCTCGATGCGCTTTACCAGGCCTTCACTCTGGCTGAGAAAGCGCTCGGCCAGACGCAGAACGTCCAGCGAGTTGGCCTTGTCCGGCTTGCCCAGGGCGAGCTCGCGAAACTGCTGCCAGGTAGCGAAGGCTTCGTCCACCGCCACGCGGATCGAGGCGTTCGGCGCATAGTCGGCCAACAGCAGGCTGTTCTCTTCGGCACTGGCGACGCTCTGGTCGAGCTGCGTCAGCGCCTGTTCGGTGCGGGTATCGGTGCCGATCATTAGGTAGCTCTTGGCGACGCGCTGGCTGAGCATGCGCTGTTGCCCGGCGCGGTTGACGGCTTCGGCGTCGTTGATGGCGGCCTGGCAGGGCAGAGTGCCCAGCAGCAGGCTGAGGAAAAGCAGGTGGGTCAATTTTTGGCGGATCATGCGGCCTCCTAGCTGTACGCAATCGACACGACGCCCAAGCGAGCGCCATGGCTGAACCGCGGCAGACGATAGGAGCGCCGGCCGTACGGCAAATGATGCGAATCAAGCGCTGAAGAGCCGGAAGAGGTATGCCTTGCCGGCGACCGGAGTACCTCGCCGGGCGCCAGGCCGCAGCCCTGTTGATGCGACCAGCACGGAGGCCACAGAACGGGCAATGTGCGGTTTTGTGCAGAGCGTCTCGTATGGTTGCGCCACAGGTCGCGGTGATTGCGCATACGGCTCGCGCTGGCCGCACCCGTGGCTGCGCAGGCCAGTGGCCGAAGCGCTCAGCGCACTCGCTTCGGCCACTGGCGGCTGTCGAAACGGGCTGGAAGACCCTGCTCCACTGGGCCGGAAAAGTGCCCCAAGCGCAGGTTGCCCCGAACTCCACCTCGATAGGCCGTTCACATTTAATAAGTCACAACGGAGAACGAGGATGAAAAGACCCTTGTTGGCACTGGCCAGCCTCGCATTTGCCGTCCCGGCGTTGGGCGATGAACCGCTGGTGGCCACCCGCCTGAACGGCCTCGACCTGGAGATCGAAGAGCTTGGCGTCCCTGCGGCGTCGTCCGAAAAGGTGGATCTTCGCGGCGTTCCGGCAATCAAGGTGACCAATCGCAGCGAAGAGATCGCGTCCTGCCAGTTTCATGCGCTGCCTGAGGAAACGGCGATGACCGCGGCGCCGGCCGTGTCGATCAGCCCGAACGAGGAAGTCGTCATGCGCGTGCCCGGCAAGTATTCCGCCGGCGGTCCGCTTGCGCTGCTGGTCTGCAAGCCGGAAGGCGTGGTCAGCGGCTGATCGCCGTGGGCAGGACAGGGCCCATTCGTCGATACACAGCTCTCAGAGCCGAGGAGGCACCATGAACAGATCTTTGCTGACGCTCTCGCTCGCCGTGCTGCTGGCGGCCACCCAGCAGGCCGCGGCGCAGTGGCCGGCAGGCACCCCTCGCGAGGACACCGGCTCGCGCCCGAGCCCGATGGGTAATCCTGCACCGCAGCAGAAGCTCGAAACTCACCGGAACGAGCAAGGGCAGATCGTTACCGAAGATGGCCGGCCGGTGAAGGGCATGCCCGAGAACGACTCGGTACCCAACCGGAACATGCATCGAACCGAACAGGAAACCGTGACCGAAGACCCGCCACATCGCTCGGCAACGCCCGGCGAGCTGGAATGACGGCCGGCTGAACCCGCGCGCTGCCTGGGCCCGGTCGGCCCGCGGCGACGGCTCGGGGCTGTGGCCTGCTGGCTGCCGTCGAGTCTGTGGGTAACCGGGCTCTCGCCGTGTAGCATGGGCCAGGCGGCAGTTGAGCGAGACCCTCTGTGACACAACCCAACGAGCAAACGGCGACCCCGCTGGCGAACGACCTGTTCTGCGTCAGGCGGGCCGTTGTGGCTGATGCCCCGAGGCTGCCGGCTGTCGAGCGTTCGGCGGCCCGGGCGTTCCTCAGCGTGCCGGGCCTGGAATGGCTCGCCGACAGCCCCGTCCAGCCGGTCCAACGTATCGGCGAGCTGATCGAAGGTGGCAATGCCTGGGTCGCGGCATCCGGGAGAGGCGACATCCTCGGCTTTCTCGTTGCCGAGCGCCGCGGCGACGGCCTGCACATCTGGGAGGTTTCGGTGATGCAGGCGCAGCAGGGGCAGGGCATTGGCCGTCAACTGATCGCTGCCGCCGTCTGCGCGGCGCGCGAGCAGCGCCTGGCCCGTGTAACGCTGACCACCTTTAGCGACGTGCCCTGGAACCGGCCGTTTTACGAGCGCCTGGGTTTCGCCTGCCAACCGGAGCGCGAGAGCGCTGCCTGGCTGAGAGGAATCGCCGAGCAGGAACGCGCCCAGGGTCTGACCCAGCGCTGCATCATGGCATTGGCCATCGGCCGGTAGGCCTGCACATCGCGCGGGGCAACACTGTGCGCTTCGCGCCGCTCAGCACACGCACACCTGAACGCTCGCGGAGCGGGCGAGTGCGGCAAGCCGGCACTCGCCACTGTTGCGGATCAGAAAGCCAGGCCGACCTTGAAGCCATATTCGTCGCGTTCCAGCTCGGCGCTGTCGGACAGGTCGTCGCCACCTTCGAGCTGGTAGTTGGTGCGGGTGTAGTAGACCCCTGCGGTGAGCGGCAGCTGACCCTCGCGGTTCATCAGCAGCGTGAGCTCGGCGTATGGGTGTGCCTTGTCCTTCAGGTCGGCGGTGTCGCTGCCGACGTCATCGATCTTCAGTTTCGCTTCGCCCTCCATCGAATAGCGGGCGCCGGCCTCGAAGCGGATCAGCGAGGGGCCGAAGTCGTGGTTATAGCCCAGCGCCGCCTTGGCGAACGGCATCTTGTTGGTCAGGCGTGCATCGTAGTCATTGTCCTCGGGCTCGAAGCGCGACCAGCTGTAACCGGCGCCGACCAGCACATCCATGTAATTGCGGGCATCCAGCGCGAAGCGCCAGCCCAGGTCGACATCGGCCTGCGCCTCCTTCACCTCGATATCGTTCTTCTCGCCGTACTTGCCGCTGATGCCAGCCTGGTAGATCAGGCCTTGCGTACCGCTCAGCTTGTTACCGAAGTCGAGAAACAGGCCGCCCTGACCGAGGTAGGCCTTGTCATCCGTATCGACGTCATCGGAATCGAACTGGGTTTCGTTGTAGGCGCCGAGCACCCCGAGCCTTAGCAGCGGATCGCCTTGCGCGGCGAAGCCCGACAAGGGGACGCACAGCGCGCCAGCGGAGAGGACGGAAAGCGAGACTGCCCGAAGTTTGTTCATTCTTTTATCGCTCCAAAACATGCAAGAGGTCTTGGCGTGAGGCCGCGGCGAGCGACGGAGAAGTGTTACCGAACTATCGACTGCTGAAGACTCGCCTGTTTCGCAGAACCGTCACGCCACTATCACCGACCGCCAGGCTAGAGCGGCTGTTCGGTTCTGAAGCTGACCGAATAGCCAAGATGGAGGTGTTTCCGATGGATGGTGCGTTGAACGCGTTGTTTGAAATATCGGGTGCTGTAGCACCACGCCAGCGATTGCCGTTCGTCTGGCAGGGCCGCCAATTTATTTGTGGGCGGTCAATGGCCGGAATTAACTCCGTCTCGCTTGTTTGATCGGCCAGACATGACTGTCGTCAAAGTTTTCTATTCATCCGGCTTAATCCTCGATCAGCAACTTTGATTTTAACTTGCAAAGTTATTGAATCGCGCGGCCGGGCAGTCGGGAGCCGCCTGGCAGGGCCCGGCAGCCTGCCTAGACTGCGCAGTAACAACAGGCGGCGAGGGGCGGCTCCGTTTCAGGTTCTCGCGTCGCAATGTTCATTCTTCGCCTGTTGCATAACTGCCGCGAGCTCCAGCGGTAATTGCAGCCAAGAGGAGACGGTCATGCAGGCTCGGAAGTTGTACGGCCCGTTGAAGATAATTAGCGTTGTCGTGCTGGTGTTGATGGCCAGTGCCATGCTCTATGCGTTCTCCATGACTCTCATCCACTGGACCGGCATCAGCGTTTGAGGGGCAGAACATGAACAATCGCCAGGCAAGATTATTCGCCGTTGCCGCCACGGGACTGTCCGCGCTTCTGTTTCTCGGCCTTACGCTGGACAGCCACCGCCAGTTTCCCGAGCTGACCAACGCCCAGGACATCACGCCGCAAGTGCGGCACGGCATGGACGTGTGGCACAAGTACAACTGCATCAACTGCCACACCCTGTTCGGGGAAGGCGCCTATTACGCCCCGGATCTGACGAAAATCACCCAGCACCGCGGCGAGCCGTATCTGAAGGCCTACATGCGCGACCCGTCGCGCTTCTACAACGAACAGACCCACCGCCGGCTGATGCCGCGGCAGGACCTGGCCGAAGACGAGATCAGCGACCTGATCGCCTTTCTCGACTGGGTCAGCAAGGTCGACAACCAGGGCTGGCCACCGCGGCCGATCCTCGTCACCGGCAGCTTCGCGCCAGGCGCCGCGACGCTTGCGGCTGCCGGCAGCAGCGGCCAGACGCCGACCGGGGCGCGGCCGGTGGATGCCGGTGACGACCCGCGGGCGCTCGGCGAGCAGCTGTTCAAGACCGCGACGCCGGCCTGCAATGCCTGCCATTCCACCGTGCCGGGTGCGGACATGGCCGGGCCTTCGCTTGCCGGGATCGGTACGCGGGCGGCGCAGACCGTGGCCTCGCCGGACTACCACGGCAAGGCCAAGGACGCCGGCGGCTACATCCGCGAATCGATCCTGTCGCCCAGCGCCCACATCGTGCCCGGCGAGATGTATTCGGCCGACGGCACGTCGTTCATGCCCACCGGCTACGGGCAGAGCCTGTCGGACGAACAGGTCGGGCAGCTGGTGGCCTTTCTCGAAACCCTCAAGTAACCGCGAAGGGCCGCGGCCGCGGGCCGACCCAGCCAGATCAAGGGGAGACTACGATGCGCTATCAGTCCCAATCGGTGGCCTATTGGTACTTCGCCGTCGCGATGGTGCTGTTCGGCCTGCAGCTGGTGTTCGGCCTGCTCTCGGCCACCAAGTACATCGGCCCGGACCCGCTGCTATACATCCTGCCGTTCGACGTGACCAAGGTGATCCATACGAATCTGCTGATCGTCTGGGTGCTGACCGGCTTCATGGGCGCGACCTACTGGATGATTCCCGAGGAATCGCGTACCGAACTGCACAGCACGCGGCTGGCGTACATCCAGTTGGGGCTGTGGACGCTGATGGGCGTCACCGCGATCATCGGCTACCTGTTTCGCTACGGCACCGGCAACAAGCTGCTCGAGCAGCCGCTGCCGCACAAGATCGTCATCGTCATCTGCATGCTGATCTTCCTCTACAACGTCGGCATGACCATCCGCAAGGCGCGGCGCTTCACCACCACCGAGGCGGTGCTGATGATCGGCTTCGTCAGCGCGGCGCTGCTTTACCTGCCGGCGCTGCTGCATTACGAGAACTACACCGTGTCGATCTTCTACCGCTGGTGGACCATCCACCTGTGGGTCGAGGGCGTGTGGATGATGATCATGGGCGGGTTTCTGGCCTACCTGCTGATCCGCCTGTCCGGCGCC
Organism: Stutzerimonas sp. CXK-1; assembly: GCF_057738225.1. Classification (NCBI taxonomy): domain Bacteria; kingdom Pseudomonadati; phylum Pseudomonadota; class Gammaproteobacteria; order Pseudomonadales; family Pseudomonadaceae; genus Stutzerimonas; species Stutzerimonas sp. CXK-1. The sequence goes on from NZ_CM173217.1 coordinate 1,821,180, forward strand.
GACCGCGAGGTGATGGAGAAGTGGCTGTACGTGATCGTCGGGCTGGTGTTCATCGCCGGGATCCTGGGCACCGCGCACCACTATTACTGGGTCGGCGTGCCCAGCTACTGGCTGCCGATCGGCGGGCTGTTCAGCGCGCTCGAGCCGCTGGCGCTGGTCGGCATGGCCGCCTATGCCTACGGTGCGATCCGCCGTTCCGGGCTCGCCCACCCGAATACGCTGGCGCTGCACTGGACGATCGGCAGCGCGGTGTTCTCGCTGTTCGGCGCCGGCCTGCTGGGCCTGGCGCATACCTGGCCGAGCGTGAACAAGTGGACCCACGGCACCCTGATCACCGCCATGCACGGGCATGCCGCCTTCTATGGCGCCTACGCGATGATCGTGCTGGCGATGATCAGCTATGCGCTGCCGTCGCTGACCGGCGGGCGCCGCGAGCAGGGCAGCACGCTGGGCTACTGGGCGTTCTGGCTGCAGATCAGCGGGATGTTCGGCATGACGCTGTCGTTCGCCACCGCCGGCATCGCGCAGGTCTACCTGGAGCGGATCATGGGCATGGGCTATCTCGATGCGCAGCTCAAGATCCAGATTCACTTCGTCATGCTGATCGCCACGGCCTCGCTGTTCACCGTGGGCGTGGCGCTGTTCATCTATGACTTCTTCCGCCACGCGCCACGCCTGGTGGTCGATGAGCCTGCCCCCGCGCCGGCGCCGGTGCGTTCGGCATGAACCTGCCGGAGCAACCGACCGCGCTGCGCCCCCATGAGGAGCCGTTCTACCTGCCCGTGGGCGACGAAGTGGCGCTGTTCGAGCGCTGCCACGCGCGTGGACTGGCGGTGATGCTCAAGGGCCCGACCGGCTGCGGCAAGACGCGTTTCATCGAGCACATGGCCTGGCGCCTCGGCCGGCCGCTGGTGACCATCGCCTGCCATGACGACCTGTCGGCCAGCGACCTGATCGGTCGGTTCCTGATCCGGCATGACGGCACCGCCTGGCAGGACGGGCCCTTGACCCGGGCCGTGCGCGAAGGCGCCATCTGCTACCTGGACGAGGTCGTCGAGGCGCGGCAGGACACCGTCGTGGTGCTGCATGCGCTGACCGATCACCGTCGCCTGCTGCCGATCGACAAGACTGGCGAGCTGCTGCAGGCCCCGCCCGGGTTCCAGCTCGTGGTGTCGTACAACCCCGGCTACCAGCGCATGCTCAAGGACCTCAAGCCCAGCACCCGTCAGCGCTTCGTGGCGCTGGACCTGGGCTTTCCGGATGCCGACCGCGAGGCCTGCATCGTCCAGCGCGAAAGCGGGGTCGATGCGCCCACGGCGCGTTCGCTGGTCGCCCTGGCGCAGCGGCTGCGGGCGCTGCGTGACCGCGGCCTGAGCGAAGTGCCGAGCACCCGGCTGCTGGTCGCTGCCGGTGCGCTTTGCGCGCAGGGCATCGAGATTCGCGCGGCCTGCCTGGCGGCGATCGTTTCGCCGCTGTCGGACGACGAAACCCTGGTCGACGCGATGCGCGATCTGGTCGACGGCACCTTCATCTAGCCATGGCCGAAGCCGAGGAAGTCCTCACCGATGCTGCGCGTCATGCGACGGTCTTCGCCCAGCGCCTGTGGCAGCGCTATCGGCCTGCGCCGCCCGCGGCGCCCATGCTGTCGCTCGAGGCGGTTGCCGAGCGTCTCGACCTGCTGCTGCTCGCGGTGCTCGGCCAGCCCGTACCGTTGCGCGTGGCCCAACCGCCGGCACGCGCGACCTGGTTGGCGCGCTGTTTCGGCCGCAGCCCCCGGCCGTGCCGGCGCGAGCCGGTACCGGCTACGGACGGGCGCCAGTTGTGGCTGCCGCGCGGGCTTGGCGTAGCCGACCAAGGGCGGGCAGCGGTGCTCTACAAGGCCATGGCATTGCATCAGGCGATGCGGATTCGCCGCGGTAGCGCGCAGGCGGCCTGGCGTACGCTGCCGCCGCTGGCCGGCGCGCTTTATCAGCTGTTCGAGGCGTATGCCGCCGAGTGCGACCTGCTGCGCGAACTGCCGGGCTGCGCAGCCGACCTGCAGGCGTTGCGCGCCGAGTGCCTGGCGCGCCGGCCGCCGCTCTCTGCTTTCGGCCCGGCGCGGCGAGGGGTGGAACACCGCGTGCGGGCGCTGCTCGCCGGGCAGGCCGCTGGCTTTCCCGCGGCCACTTCGCCGGCTGACTCGATGGCGCTCGCCATGCAGCTGCTCGAAGGCTGGCCGCCCCTGGCGCCGGGCGACGCCCTGGGTGACGAGCCCCTGTTCGCGGATTTCTGGACCGGCTGCCTGCTCGAACCCACGCCCGAGCTCGGTCCGGTGACCGAAGCGCTGCGCGGCGAGCAGAGCGACACGCCGCCGCGCAGCGCCCGCCTGGCGCGGCGCCCCGAGGTCCGCCAAGCGCATGACGAGGAACGGCAGGCGGATGGGCCGGGCCCGCTGATGATCCAGCTTGACGAGCCGCATCCGCACGCCGAGGACCCGCTGGGGCTGCAGCGTCCCATCGACCGGGACGACGGCGCCGACGCCGAGCTCTATGGCGAGCTGCTCGGCGAGTTGCCCCGTGCGCGCCTGGTCAGCTCACCGGGGCAGCCGCGCGAGGTGCTGCTCAGCGAAGACCCGCCGGAGCCTGGGCAGCGGCTGGCTGCGCCGCCGGGATTGGCGAGTGCGCAGGGCTGCGTCTACCCCGAATGGGACCATCGAACCGGCCGTTACGCCGAGCAGGGCGCGACGGTCCGGCCCGGCGTGGCGCAAGCCGGCAGCGAGGCCTGGGTGGTGCAGACGCTCGAGGCACACCGGGGCCTGCTGGCCGGGATCCGCAGGCGCTTCGAACTGCTGCGCGCGCGCCGGGTGTGGCTGCGCGCACAGGTCGAGGGCGACGAGCTGGATGTCGATGCCTATGTCGACGCGGCGGCGGCGATGCAGGCCGGGCAGGGGCTGAGCGACCGGCTCTACCAGTCCAATCACGCGCAGCAGCGGGACCTGGCGATCCTCGTCTTGATCGATGTCAGCGGCTCCACCGACAGCTGGGTCTCGCAGGGGCGGCGGGTCATCGACGTCGAGCGCGAAGCCCTGCTGCTGCTCTGCATCGCCCTGCAGGGGCTGGGCTCACCCTATGCGGTACAGGCCTTTTCCGGACAGGGCCGCGATGCGGTCAGCGTGCGCGAGCTCAAGGGTTTCGACGAGGCATACAGCCAGAGCGTTGCCTTGCGGATCGCCGCACTGGAGCCGGAGCACTACACCCGTTGCGGCGCGGCCATCCGCCATGCCAGCACGGCGCTCATGGCGCAGCCGGCCGCGCATCGCCTGCTGCTGGTGCTCTCCGACGGCAAACCCAGTGACGAGGATCAGTACGCGGGGCCGTACGGCGTGGAGGACAGCCGGCAGGCCGTGCTGGAGGCCACGCTGCAGGGGATTTCGCCGTTCTGCCTGACGATCGATCGCCAGGCCGGTGCCTACCTGCCGCGAATGTTCGGCGCGTCCCGCTATGCGCTGCTGCCCCGGCCCGATCTGCTGCCGACGGTCCTGCTCGACTGGATGCGCCGGCTGCTGCAACGCTGAAGGATGCACCAGAACGAGGCATTCCCGGACGGCTGCCCTTCAGAGTCGCGGCTGCACGCCGATAGCCCGGCTGTGTCTTTGCCATCAGGGTGTGTCCGATGCTGTCCCGACTTTCCATCCAGCTCAAGCTGACCGCGCTGGCCGGCCTGTGCCTGCTGGTCATCGTCTCGCTGCTCATTTCCGCCTCGCTGTACCAGTCGGCGAAGAGTGCCGCCGTGGTCCGCGACATGAGCGCGAGCATGCTCGAAGCGTCGGCCGACGCACGCATGCAGGCGCTCGCCCAGGCCCAGGCGCAGGGGATACGTGCCGAGTTCATGGACAACTACGCCTATGCCCGCAGCCTTGCCGAGCAGGTCGCGATGCTGCGCGAGCAGCTCCGGCAGGGCGACATCAGTGCCCAGACCCTGCGCGTGACGCTGGCGTCGCGGCTGGGCGATGCGCTGAAGGCGCGTCCGCAGCTGCTCGGCGTTTACATGTCCTTTGAGCCGAACGGCCTAGACGGGCAGGATGCCGAGTTCCTCGACGATTACGTGGCCGGGAGCAACCTGCAGGGGCGTTTCTCGATGTACTGGTCGCAGATCGCCGACGGCCAGTTCCAGTCCGAAATGACCACCGAGGACGAACTCGCCGACACCACGCCAGGGCCGAGCGGCATGCCCTATAACAGCTGGTATACCTGCCCGCTGACAACCGCGGCGCCCTGCCTGCTGGACCCGTATCTCGATGAGGTCGATCGGCGGCCGGTCCTGATGACCAGCATCGCCTTGCCGCTGCGCGACGGCGATCAGGTGATCGGGGTGGTCGGCCTCGACATCCGCCTGGCCACCTTGCAAAGCGTGGTCGAGGCCGTCAACCGGGACCTCTATGACGGCCACGGTGACATCGGCATCGTCAGCCCGACCGGGCTGATCGCCGGGCACAGCGGCTCGGCCTCCTGGCTGGGCAAGCCGCTGGAGGAGGCCTATGCGGAACAGGCCGGTGAAATCCGTCGGGTCCTGGGCAGCGGTGCGCCGGCGTCGCTGGCTGCAAGCGAGCAGCTGAGTGTGGTGGCGCCGATTCAGCCGATACCGGCGGCCAAGCCCTGGGGTGTGGTCATCCGGGCACCGCGTGACGTGGTGCTGGCGCGGGCGCAGGCCCTGGAGCAGACGCTGGATCAGCAGCGCGCGACCGACAACCTGTACTCGATCCTGGTCGGCGTGCTGGCCATCGGTGTCGGGCTGCTGCTGGTCGGCCTGATGGCGCGCAGCATCACCCGGCCGATCCTCACGGTGGCCGAGCGGCTCGAAGACATCGCCGGCGGCGAGGGCGACCTGACCCGGCGCCTGGACTACGCCAGCCGTGACGAGCTGGGTCGTCTGGCGGTGGGCTTCAACCGCTTTCTCGACAAGCTCCAGCCGATCGTCGCCGAGGTCAAACGCTCGGTGCAGGATGCCCGGGCGACGGCCGATCGCTCGGCCGGAATTGCCAACCACACCAGCCAGGGCATGCAGGCGCAGCTCAGCGAGGTCGAGCAGGTGGCAACCGCCTCCAACGAGATGAGCGCGACCGCGCAGGGCGTGGCGCAGAACGCGGCCGAAGCGGCGGAGGCCGCGCGCTCGGCCGACCAGGCGTCACGCGAAGGGCTGGCGGTGATCGACGAAACCACGCGGCGCATCGAGCGCCTGGCGCATGACATGAGCAGCGCGATGCAGCAGGTCGAAAGCCTGGCCAGCAGCAGCCAGCAGATCGGCTCTGTGCTCGAGACCATTCGCGCTATCGCCGAACAGACCAACCTGCTGGCGCTCAACGCGGCGATCGAAGCGGCCCGTGCCGGCGAGAACGGGCGTGGCTTCGCCGTGGTCGCCGACGAGGTGCGCCATCTGGCGCGACGCACGCAGGAGTCGATCGAGGACATTCGCGTGGTCATCGAGGGGCTGCAGCAGGGCACGCGCGAGGTGGTGCAGAGCATGAGCGCCGAATACCAGCAGGCCCAGGACAACGTCGAGCACGTCGCGCAGGCGGTCAGCGCGCTGCAGCGCATCGGCGGCTCGGTATCGGTGATCACCTCGATGACCCTGCAGATCGCCAGCGCGGCCGAAGAGCAGAGCGCCGTCGCCGAGGAAATCAATCGCAATGTGCAGGGCATTCGTGAGGTGACCGAATCGCTTACCGGGCAGGCCGACGAGTCGGCACGCGTGAGCCAGTCGCTCAATACCCTGGCCAATCACCAGCAGACCCTGATGGACCAGTTCAAGGTGTAGCGTTCGGGTGCGCCGGCCGCGCGGGGCATGGCGCATATCCCTGGCACGGGTAGGGGTATGTGGCACTTTGCCGCCTCTGGTCGCCTCGAGCGTCGCTTAAAATGCGCAGCGTACGGTTCGCCGGATGTCGGGGTACGGGTTTGAAGGGACGAGCAGGGCTGCTGGCGTTATCGTTGCTGTTGTTGACACTGGTGCCGATGTGGGCCGCTGTCATCGGCGAAATCCGCCATGAACGCGTATTGACCGAGGCCGTCGCGCGCAAGGATGCGATGAACCTCGCGACCGCCTTCGAGGCGCATGTACGCAGCGTGATTCGGCTGATGGACATGATCCTGCTCGACATGCGGGCTGACCTGCTGGATCAGCGACCGCTCGAGCAGACGCTTGGCAAAGAGCAGCAGGCGTATGGCAGCGTCGTCACCCAGATGGCGGTGATCGATGCCCAGGGCCGGCTGGTGTTCTCCAATCTCGCCAAGGTCGAGGCACCGGTCGACCTGAGCGACCGGGAACACTTTCGCGTACACCGCGACCATCCCCAGCAGGACCGTCTGTACATCAGCAAGCCGGTGCTCGGGCGCGTATCCAAGCAATGGACCATCCAGTTCACCCGGCCCATTCACAAGGACGGGCAGTTCGCCGGGGTGCTGGTGCTCTCGGTGCCGACGGGCTTCTTTAGCGACTACTACCAGCAGATCGACGTCGGTGCCCACGGCATGATCGCCCTGCTCGGCACCGATCGCAGCCTGCGCGCCATAGCCTCGGGCGAGCCTATTCCGGGGCGCTATGGGCGTTTCCAGGTGCCCGAGTCGAGGCCTTATTTCGCGGCGCAGTCGCCGCCGCAAGGCTATTACGAAGGCATCAGCGCCATCGATGGCGAGCATCGGCTGGGCGCCTATCGGCGCCTGAAAGAAGACGGCGTGGTGGTCGTGGTGCTGTTGTCACCGGATGACTTCATGGTGGCTTTCGAGGCACGCAAGCAGCTCTTGCTGGCTTCGGCAGCGCTGATCTCGGTGCTGTTGCTGGCGCTCGCCGTCCTCCTGTATGTGCTTGCTCGTCGCCACTTCCTGAGCACGGCGCGACTGCAGGACGCGCATCAGGTCATGTCGCAGCTGGCCAGCACCGACATGCTGACCGGCGTCAGCAACCGCCGGGCATTGCTGCTCGACCTGGCGGCCGAGGTCGATCGTGCGCAGCGTCACGGCGAGCCGCTGAGCCTGGTGATGCTCGATATCGATCATTTCAAGCACGTCAACGACGCCTATGGCCACCCGATCGGCGATGAGGTGCTGAAGGCCTTTACCGCCACCTGCATGCGCATGCTGCGCTCTCACGACCTCATCGGTCGTTTGGGCGGCGAGGAGTTTGCGCTCGTCCTGCCGCATACCGATGCCGAGGGCGCGCGCTGCGTCGCCGAAAAGATTCGCCTGGCCATTGCCGGCGAACCCATCGTGACCTCGGTTGGCGACATCGCCATCACGGTGAGCCTGGGGCTGACACAACTGCAGGCCGACGACCAGCACATCGATGCCTTGATCGCCCGCGCCGACCGCGCGCTGTACCGGGCCAAGCGCAGTGGTCGCAACCAGGTGTGCAGCTGGGTGATCGAGGCGGATGGTTCTGGCAATGACTCGATTGGCCTGATGCAGGGCGTGCCCTGCTGAGCCGGGCGGGGCTGCACCACCGGGCGGCAGGTGGTGCCGCACGCTGACCGTCCGCCGCGCGTTCAGCGATAGCGGATGCCTGCGGCGCTGCTACTCACCCGCGTGCCGGCCTGGCCGAGGACGATCGCCTGGATGTCGGCCAGAGCGCCGATCACCGCATCCTTGCCGGTCTGCCGAGCGAAGCCGCAAGCCGCCTGGATCTTCGGCCCCATCGAGCCCGCGGCGAAGGGCAGTGGCTCGAGCGCGTCCGGATGCGCCAGGGCGATGGCCCGCTGCGCCGCGGTGCCCCAGCCGGTATAGGCGGCATCGACATCGGTGGCGATCAGCAGCAGGTCCGCGGCCAGCACCTCGGCCAACAGCGCCGAGCACAGGTCCTTGTCGATCACCGCCTCGATGCCACGCGAACGCTGCTGGGCATCGCACACGGTAGGAATGCCGCCGCCACCGGCGCATATCACCACGCAACCGCGCTCCAGCAGCCACTGGATCGGCCGCAGCTGGTGAATGCGTCGTGGCCGGGGGCTGGGCACCACGCGGCGGAAGTGCGCGCCGTCGGCGGCCATCTGCCAGCCTTTCTCGGCCTGCAGGTGGTCGGCGTCCTCACGACTGTAGATCGGGCCGATGGGTTTGCTCGGTGAGGCGAACGCGGGATCGGCCGGGTCCACTTCGACCTGGGTCAGCAAGGTTGCCAGCGGCGTGCCCGCGGGCAGCCGATTGCCGAGCTCCTGTTCGATCATGTAGCCGATCATGCCTTCGGTCTCCGCGCCGAGCACGTCGAGCGGGTAGGCGCCGTCCGGGCCGTAGGCCGCGCCCTGCAGCGCCAGCAGACCGACCTGGGGACCATTGCCATGGGCGATCACCAACTGGTTGCCGGGCGCGATCTGCGCGATCTGGCTGCAGGCCAGCTGAACGTTCTCGCGCTGGCGCTCGGCGCTCATCGGCTCGCCGCGACGTAGCAGGGCGTTGCCGCCCAGGGCGATGACAATGCGCATGCTCATTCCTCGTGTCAGATGCCGCCGAGCGTGGCGACCAGCACCGCCTTGATGGTGTGCATGCGGTTCTCGGCCTGGTCGAAGACGATGCTCGCCGGCGACTCGAACACCTCGTCGGTCACTTCGATCCCGCCCGCCAGCTCTGGATGATGCCCGGCGATCTCCTTGCCGACCTTGGTCTCGGCGTTGTGAAAGGCCGGCAGGCAGTGCATGAACTTCACCCGCGCATTGCCGGCGGCCTGCATCAGCGCCGCGTTGACTTGATAGGGCAGCAGCAGGGCGATGCGTTCGCCCCAGGTCTCGACCGGCTCGCCCATCGATACCCAGACATCGGTATGAATGAAGTCGACGTCGCGGACGGCTTCGCGCGGGTCCTCGGTCAGCGTCAGCCGCGCACCGGACTGCGCGGCGAACGCGCGACAGGCGGCCAGGTGTTCTTCGTGCGGCCAGAGCGCCTTGGGCGCACCGATGCGCACGTCCATGCCCAGCTTGGCGCCGACCAGCAGCAGTGAGTTGCCCATGTTGTTGCGCGCATCGCCAACGTAGGCGTAGCGGATCTGCTGCAGCGGCTTGTCGCTGTGCTCGCGCATGGTCAGCACGTCGGCAAGCATCTGCGTGGGGTGGTACTCGTCGGTCAGGCCGTTGAACACCGGCACGCCGGAGAACTGCGCGAGTTCCTCGACCACCTGCTGGCTGTAGCCGCGGTATTCGATGGCGTCGTACATGCGCCCGAGCACGCGGGCGGTGTCCTTCATGGTCTCCTTGTGGCCGATCTGCGAGGACGTCGGGTCGATGTAGGTGACGTTGGCGCCCTGGTCGTAGGCGGCGACCTCGAAGGCGCAGCGCGTGCGGGTCGAGGTCTTCTCGAAGATCAGGGCGATGTTCTTGCCCTTGAGGTGCTGGTGCTCGGTTCCGCTGTACTTGGCGCGCTTGAGGTCGCGCGCGAGATCGAGCAGGTAGCGCAGCTCGCGCTCGCTGTGGTGCGTGAGGCTGAGCAGGTGCCGGTTGTGCAGGTTGAACGCCATCGGGTCGGCTCCTCAGTAGTCCACGGGGTCGCGGGTGATCGGACAGGTCATGCAGTGGCCGCCGCCACGGCCGCGACCCAGTTCACTGGCATCGATGGTGATGACCTCGACGCCGGCCTTGCGCAGCAGGGTATTGGTGTAGGTGTTGCGGTCGTAACCGATCACCACGCCGGGCTCGAGCGCGACCACGTTGTTGCCATCGTCCCATTGCTCGCGTTCGGCTTCGTAGCTGTCGCCGCCGGTTGCCACGGTGCGCAGCTTGTGGATGCCAAGGGCTTCGGCGACCACGTCGAGAAAGCACTTTTCTTCGCGGCGCACGTCGATACCGCCGGGTTTGCTCTCGTCGGGACGCAAGCTGAAGGAAGTGATCGCCTGGACGGCTTCGGGGTAGATGGTCACCAGGTCGCGGTCGCAGAAGCTGAACACCGTATCCAGGTGCATGGACGCTCGACCGACCGGCAGGCCGGCGACGATCACGCGCTCGGCCGCGCCCTGCTGGAACAGCGATTGCGCCAGCTGGCCGATGGCCTGGCGCGAGGAGCGCTCGCCCATGCCGATCAGCACCACGCCGTTGCCCAGTGGCATCACGTCGCCGCCCTCGAGCGTGGCGAGGCCGTGGTCCAGCTCCGGGTCGCCGTACCAGACCTTGAAGTCGGCATTGGCGAAGGTCGGATGAAAGCGGTAGATGGTGGCGGCGAGCAGCGTTTCCTGCCGGCGCGCGGTCCAGTGCATCGGGTTCAGCGTCACGCCGCCATAGATCCAGCAGGTGGTGTCGCGGGTGAACAGGGTGTTCGGCAGTGGCGGCAGGATGAAGCTCGAGTGGCCCAGGTAGTCGCGGAACATCCGCACGATCTCGCCACTGTGCGTCCCCGGCAGGTCATCGCCGGAGACGCCGCCGATCAGGTATTCGGCCAGCCGGCGTGGCTCCAGCTCTTGCATCCAGGCGCGCACCTCGTGATGCAGGCCAAGGCCCACGAGGTTGGGCGTCAGCTTGCGATCGAGCAGCCAGCGTTTGGCTTCGGTGTCTTGCAGCGTCTCGGTGAGCAGGTTGTGCATCTCCAGCACCTCGACGCCGCGCTCGCGCATCTTGGTGACGAAGTCGAAATGGTCACGCTTGGCCTGGCTGACCCACAACACGTCGTCGAACAGCAACTCGTCGCAGTTCGATGGTGTGAGACGTTGATGGGCAAGCCCGGGTGAGCAGACCAGCACCTGGCGCAGCTTGCCGACTTCCGAATGCACGCCGAGCGGGGGAGTGGGTGTAGCCATTCGCGTATCTCCTGTGTCGCGGTCCGGCCCGCCAATGGGCGGGGCCGGGCGGGTCAAAGGGTCAGGAAGCCGTCATAGAGGCCGTAGGCGGCGATCAGGGCACCGATCAGCACGGCGGCGAAGATGAGCTTTTCCGGCAGTGTGAATATCGGCTCGCCGAGCTCGCGTTTGGCCTTGGCGAAGAACAGCGCGCCGGGGGCGTAGAGCAGCGCCGACAACAGCAGGTACTGGATGCCGCCGGCGTACAGCAGCCAGGCGGCGTAGAGCAGGGCGATCAGCGCGATCAGCAGATCCCTGCGGCGCTCGCCCGGTTGCTGCTCGTAGGTCTCGCCGCGCCAGCTCACCAGCACCGCATAGGCCGCGGACCAGAAGTAGGGCACCAGGATCATCGACGTCGCCAGGTACAGCAGGTTGAGGTAGGTGGCGTCGTTGAACAGCGTGATGATCAGCATCAGCTGGATCAGCCCGTTCGACAGCCAGAGCGCATTGCTCGGGACCTGCCTGGCGTTCTCCTTGCGCAGAAAGGCCGGCATGGTGTGGTCGCGCGCGCCGGCGAAGAGAATCTCGGCGCACAGCAATGTCCAGGCCAGCAGGCCGCCGAGCAGCGAGATCACCAGGCCAACGCTGATCAGCAGCGCGCCCCAGCGCCCAACCACATGCTCCAGCACTCCGGCCATGGAGGGGTTCTTCAGCGCCGCCAGTTCCGGTTGGCTGAGAATCCCCATCGAGAGCACGTTGACCAGTACCAGAAGCAGCAGCACCGAATAGAAGCCGATGACGGTCGCCTTGCCGATATCGCGGCGCCGCTCGGCACGTGCCGAGTAGATGTTGGCCCCCTCGATCCCGATGAACACCCAGACGGTGACCAGCATCATCCCGCGCACCTGATTCAGCACGCTGCCAAGTTCGAGATTGCCGGTACCCCAGAAATCGGCCGTGAACACCTCGACCTTGAAGGCCAGCGCCGCAATGACGATGAACAGCACCAGCGGTACGACCTTGGCGATGGTCGTGACCAGGTTGAGGAAGGCCGCTTCGCGAATGCCGCTCAGCACCACGAAATGGATGCCCCACAGGAGCAGCGAAGCGCAGACGATGGCCAGTCCGGTATTGCCTTCGCCGAAGGCCGGGAAGAACAGCCCCAGGGTACTGAACAGCAGCACCAGATAGCTGACGTTGCCGATCCAGGCGCTGATCCAGTAACCCCACGCCGAGGAGAAGCCCATGTAGTCGCCAAAGCCCGCCTTGGCATAGGCGTAGACGCCGGTGTCGAGTTCGGGCTTGCGGTTGGCCAGTGTCTGGAACACCAGGGCGAGGGTCAGCATGCCGATGCCGGTGATTGCCCAGCCGATCAGGACGGCGCCGGCACCGGCGCTCGCCGCCATGTTCTGTGGCAAGGAAAAGATGCCACCGCCGATCATCGAGCCGACCACCAGTGCCACCAGGGCACCAAGACGAAGCTTTTGCGCTGATTGAGGCATTGCCGCTGCTCCCTGCCGTCCATTACCGCTCTATTTAGCGCCGTTGCAGGGGGCGTCTGGCTGATCCAGGTCAGCCTTTGCGCATCGGTCCCTCGGGCGGCTTGCCGACCGCGGCCGCGCTCACTGCTGCCCGGTGAGCAGGTACTCGACCAGCGTGCGCGCGCAAGCCTCCATGCCCTGCTGCATGATGACTTCGTAGCCGTGGGTGTTCTCGGTGGGAATGGCCAGGCAGCCGGCGCGAGGCGAGGAGCCCGAGCCGAGCACGGCGCTCGCATCCGAAGCAAAGCCGGGCATCAGCGCCGGCTGCGGGCAATAACCGCAGCGCGCGGCGGCCTTGAGCAGCTCATCGGACACCTGTTTGGAGTAGAAGCCTTTCTCGTCACCCGTCAGCACGATGGGATCGAGCGCCAGGCGGGTGTCGTACTCGGCGGCGATCGGACCGACTTCGAGGGCGATGCACAGCGAGCCGGGCAGGGTGCGCGCCGCGTACTGCGCGCCGGAATTGGTTTCTTCCTCGTTGGTCGTGAGCACGATCAGCACGTCGCCTTGCAGTTCGTGGGCGCGCTCGGCCAGGCGGCGGGCGGCGACCAGCGCGGCGACCAGCGGTGCGCGGTCGTCGAGAAAATGCCCGGCGATACAGTCGCGTATCGTAAAGGGCCGGCGCCAGTGGCGGCTGAGCACCACCCGTGTGCCGGCGCGCACCCCCAGCTCGCCGAGTTCGGCTTTCGAATATCGGGTGATGACATGCACGTCGTGCCATTGCATGTCACCCTGCAACACGTGCATCGACTGGCTGGACTCGCCGGTGCCGTGCATGGTGCCGAACGACAGGGCACCATGGACCACCTCGCGCTCGCCGAGAATGTCCACCGGGCACATGCCGAAGTTCACCGGGTAGGCGCCGCCAAGCGCCACGACGCGCAGGCGGCCGTCATCATCGATACGTTTGACCACCATGGCGATCTCGTCCTGGTGCGCCATTATCCGGGTGGTGCGGCGCTCTGCCTGCTCGCGCGGCATGCCAGTGGCCTCGATGCGGCCGATGAGGTTGGCTGCCTCGTCCTGCCAGACCGCCTGGCAGGATTGCTGCAATTGGCGCCGACAGATCTGGCGCACCTCGTCCTCCTGGCCTGCGGGGCCGCGCGCCAGCAGGAGTTCTTCGAGCAGTGCCAGTTGTTCGTCCAGGGTCATGCATTGGCCTCCGATTCGCGGTTGTTCCCCTGCTGTGACAGAACGCGGACGCAACCGTGCGCAACCGTGGGCCAAGGGCGCGGCAGTGATCGGCGGGCGGGCGCAGCGCGCCTGGCGCTAGGCGAGCGTGGCGAAGCGGCGCCGGTAGGCGCCCGGGCTGAGGCCGACGATGCGGGTGAAGACCTTTCTGAACGCGCCGGGGTCGGCGTAGCCCACCTCCCAGGCGACCCGCTCGATGGACAGGCGGTCAGCCTGCAGCAATTCGCGCGCCCGCCCGACCCGCAGCCGCTGGCAGTACTCGGTAGTGGTCATGCCGGTGGCTTTGCGAAAGCGCCGCAGAAAGGTCCGCTGTTCCAGGCCGGCGCGTTGAGCGAGTTCGGCCAGTGCGGCATCGCCGCCACCCGTCTCGTGCAGCCAGTGCTGTACCGCGAGCACCGCCGTATCACCGTGTGCCAGCCGCGGAGTGAAGCCGCGGTAGTAGCGCTGCTGCCGGCCGGGCGGGTCGATCAACAGCACGCGCGCGGTCTCGAGCATGATCGTCGGGCCCAGATAGCGATCGACCAGGCGCAAACCGAGATCGGTCCAGGCCATGATGCCGCCGGCACTGATGATGTCGTCGGCATCGATGATCAGCTGGTCGACATCCAGGCGAACGTCCGGGAAGCGGGCCGAGAAACCGTCCACGTGGAGCCAGTGCGTGGTGATGGTGCGGCCGTCCAGCAGGCCGGTCTCGCCCAGCAGAAAGGCGCCGGCGCAGACCGATGCCAGGGTGACGCCGGCCTGATGCTGCTGCCGCAGCCAGGCCCTATAGGGCGCCGCCGCCTCCGCCGAGATCGGCGTCTCGAGGCTGGCAGGCAGGATCAGCACCTGCAGCTGGCCGCGCGCCTGTGGATGCGAGTCGGCGACGCGCATCGGCAGGTCGCCGGGGTTCTCGAGTCGCCAGTGCGAGACGCGCAGAACGGGCGCATTGCGATTAGCCTGCTCGCCGGCGAGGCGACGCGCGATGCCGAACAGATCGGTCAGGCCGAGGACGGTGGCCAGTTGAGCACCGGGGTAGAGCAGGATGCCCAGCTCGATGACCCGCTCGCCGTCGCCTGTCGGTAGCGCCCCTGAAGATGTCGATCGCACCACTTAGCAACCTTCTGCTGACAGCCGATGATGGCCTTCCCTTGCACAGCATCGTCAAAGGAGCCAGCCATGAGCAAGCGTGCGGTGGTCGTAATCGACCTGCAGAACGAATACCTACCAACGGGCAAGCTGCCGCTGAGCGGCATCGAACGGGCCGTCGGCAATGCGGCCAAGGTGATCGCCGATGCCCGCGCCAGAGGGATTCCGGTGATTCATGTCCGGCACGAATTCGTCAATGGCGAGAAGCCGATATTCGTGCCGGGCAGCGAAGGTGTGAAGATCCAGGACGCCGTCGTTCCGCAGGGCGACGAGCCGGTAGTGGTCAAGCATTACCCGAATGCCTTCCGCGAGACCTCGCTCAAACAGCTGCTGGACGAGCGCGGCGTGCAGGAGCTGGTGGTGGTAGGTGCGATGAGCCACATGTGCATCGATGCAGGGGTGCGTGCGGCGGCCGACCTCGGTTATGGCGTGATCCTGTTGCACGATGCCTGCGCCACGCTGGATCTGGAGTTCGGTGGGGTCACGGTTCCGGCCAGGCAGGTGCATGCGGCGATGATGGCCGCGCTGGGCTTCGCCTATGCCACGCTCATGGACACCGAGGCCTATCTGGCGGCCAGCTGAACGGATGACCAAGAGGCGCACCGACGATTGCCCTGGACGCATGGCTATGCCCGGCGCAATCGCCGTGAACCCGGCCGGTCCTTCAGCGCACCGGGGTCAGCAAGGGCACCTGTGTCGGTTTGAGAAGGAACTCCACGAAGCGCGCCGGCTCGGTCGAACTGGCGTTGCGACCGACGCTGTGGATATCGTCTGGCCCTTCATAGAAGGTCTACCGATCCAGCGCCCGGAGAATCTGGAAACCCTGGCCGACGGGTTGCGCAAGGCGGGCCTGCGGGCGTGATGTCCAGCTGCCGCGGTACGCCAGCACAGGCGTGACCAGCCGGCATGCACAGGTCGCGCGACATAGACCACCGCGCTCGAACAGGCTGCGTCTCGTGAGCAGCGCGGTGAATGGGTGTTGCGCCCGGCAGAGAAAAACCCCGCACGGGGCGGGGTTCTCCTGGGTGCTGTCCTGGCTTGACGTCAGTCTTCCAGCGAGCCCATGGCGGTGGTGTTGAAGCCGCCGTCGACATAGAGAATTTCGCCGCTGATGCCCGAGGCCAGGTCCGAGCAGAGGAAGGCGCCGGCGTTGCCGACTTCTTCGATGGTCACGTTGCGACGCAGCGGGGTCTGCTTCTCGTTGGCGGCCAGCATCTTGCGGAAGCTGGCGATGCCGGAGGCGGCCAGGGTGCGGATCGGGCCCGCGGAGATGCAGTTCACGCGGGTGCCTTCCGGGCCGAGGCTGCCGGCCAGGTAGCGTACGCCGGCTTCCAGCGAAGCCTTGGCCATGCCCATCACGTTGTAGTTCGGCATGGTGCGCTCGGCGCCCAGGTAGGAAAGGGTCAGCAGGCTGCCGTTGCGGCCTTTCATCATTTCGCGACCGGCCTTGGCCAGGGCGACGAAGCTGTAGGCGCTGATGTCGTGGGCGATCTTGAAGCCTTCGCGGGTGGTCACTTCGGTGAAGTCACCGTTGAGCTGGTCGCCCGGGGCGAAACCAACCGAGTGGACGATGCAGTCCAGGCCGTCCCACTTCTTGCCCAGCTCCTCGAAGACCCGCGCGATGTCTTCGTCGTTGGCCACGTCACAGGGGAAGCACAGGTCGGCGCTCGAGCCCCAGCCGGCGGCGAACTCTTCGACGCGGCCCTTGAGCTTCTCGTTCTGGTAGGTGAAGGCCAGCTCGGCACCTTCGCGGTGCATGGCGGCGGCGATGCCGGAGGCGATCGACAGTTTGCTGGCCACGCCTACGATCAGTACGCGCTTACCGGTTAGAAAACCCATGTGCTTTTCCCTCTTCTGGTTGTGCATCGGCTGCCGGGGCCAGAAAGGCCGACTCCAGCAGCTGTTGTGTATATGGATGTTGCGGGGCCGCGAATATTTCGCCTGCCACCCCCTGTTCCACGACCTGGCCCTGCTTGACCACCATCATCTGGTGGCTCAGCGCCCTGACCACCGCCAGGTCATGGCTGATGAACAGGTAGGTCAGGTCGTACTTCTGTTGTAGCGACCGCAATAGCTCGACCACTTGGCGCTGAACCGTTCGGTCGAGCGCCGAGGTGGGCTCGTCCAGCAGAATCAGCGCCGGTTTCAATACCAGCGCGCGCGCAATGGCGATGCGCTGCCGCTGCCCGCCGGAAAACTCGTGCGGGTAGCGGTGGCGGGTGTCCGGGTCGAGCCCGACTTCCACCAGCGCCTCGATGATCGCCGCTTCCTGCTCCTTGGCCGTTCCGATCCGGTGGATGCGCAGGCCCTCGCCGATGATCTGGCCCACCGACATGCGCGGGCTCAGGCTGCCGAACGGGTCCTGGAAAACCACCTGCATCTGCCGTCGCAGCGGGCGCACGTCCCGTTGTGACAGCCTGCTGAGCTCGTGCCCCTGGAAGCGTATCTCGCCACGGCTGCCGATCAGACGCAGGATTGCCAGCCCAAGGGTCGACTTTCCGGAACCGCTTTCGCCGACGATGCCGAGTGTCTGTCCCTTGGGCAGACTGAACGAGACGCCATCGACTGCCTTGACGTGGTCCACCGTCCTGCGCATGACCCCCTTCTTGATCGGGAACCAGACCCGCAGGTCGTTGACCTCCAGCAATGGCGGGCGCTGTTCGACGTCCACCGGACCACCGCTCGGCTCCGCCGCCAGCAGCTCCTGCGTGTATGGATGCTGCGGCGCGCGGAACAATTGCTCGCACGATGCCTGTTCGACGACGCGACCGCGCTGCATGACACATGCACGATGCGCGACGCGGCGAACCAGGTTGAGATCGTGGCTGATCAGCAGCAACGACATGCCCAGGCGCGCCTGCAGATCCTTCAGCAGCTCGAGAATCTTCAGTTGCACCGTTACGTCCAGCGCCGTGGTGGGTTCGTCGGCGATGAGCAGCTCCGGTTCGTTGGCCAGAGCCATGGCGATCATCACCCGCTGGCGCTGGCCACCCGACAGCTCGTGGGGATAGGCACGGAAGCGTTCGCGCGCGTTGGGAATGCCGACCAGCTCGAGCAGCTCGAGCGTGCGTGCACTGGCGGCACGGCCACGCAGGCCCTTGTGGATGCTGAGCACCTCATTGATCTGCTTGCCGACCGTGTGCAAGGGGTTGAGCGAGGTCATCGGCTCCTGGAAGACCATCGCGATGCGATTGCCGCGGATCGCACGCATGCGCTTTTCGTCAGCCTGCAACAGGTCCTCGCCATGAAAGAGGATCTGCCCGGCCGGGTGGCTCGCCAGTGGGTAGGGCAGCAGGCGCAGTATCGAATGCGCCGTGACCGACTTGCCCGAACCGCTCTCGCCGACCAGCGCCAGCGTCTCGCCCTTGCGAATGTCGAAGCTCACGCCTTCGACGACGCGCTGCCGGCTTTCGCCATGGCTGAATTCGACCGCGAGGTCGCGGATTTCAATCAGATTCTCGGCCATGTCACTTCCTTGGGTCGAAGGCATCGCGCGCCGCCTCGCCGATGAACACCAGCAGCGTCAGCATGACGGCCAGCACCACGAATGCGCTGATGCCGAGCCAGGGCGCCTGCAGGTTCGCCTTGCCCTGTGCCACCAGCTCTCCCAGCGAGGGAGCACCGGGTGGCAGCCCGAAGCCGAGAAAGTCGAGCGCGGTCAGCGTGCCGATCGCCCCGGTGAGGATGAACGGCATGAACGTCATGGTGGACACCATGGCGTTGGGCAGGATGTGGCGGAACATGATCGCGCCGTTGCGCATGCCCAGCGCCCGCGCCGCCCGCACATATTCGAGGTTGCGGCCGCGCAGGAACTCCGCACGCACCACGTCGACCAGGCTCATCCAGGAGAACAGCAGCATGATGCCCAGCAGCCACCAGAAGTTCGGTTGCACGAAGCTGGCCAGGATGATCAGCAGATAGAGCACCGGCAGCCCGGACCAGATTTCCAGTACCCGTTGCCCGACCAGGTCGACCCAGCCACCGTAGAAGCCCTGCAATGCCCCGGCAGCGACGCCGATCACCGAGCTGATCAACGTGAGCGTGAGCGCGAACAGCACCGAGATGCGGAACCCGTAGATCACTCGCGCCAGCACATCGCGGCCCTGGTCATCGGTACCCAGCCAGTTATCCCAGGACGGTGGCGCCGGCGCGGGGACCTGCAGGTCGTAATTGATGCTCGAATAGTCGAACGGGATCGGCGGCCAGATCATCCAGCCGTCTTTCTTGGCGATCAGCTTCTCGATGTAGGGGCTCTTGTAGTTGGCCTGCAGCGGGAACTCGCCGCCGAAGGTGGTCTCCGGATAGCGCTTGAAGACCGGGAAGTACCATTGCCCGTCGTAGCGCACCACGATCGGCTTGTCGTTGGCGATCAGCTCGGCGCCGAGGCTCAGCGTGAACAGCGCGACGAACAGCCAGAGCGACCACCAGCCGCGCTTGTGTGCCTTGAACAGCTCGAACCGGCGCTGATTGAGAGGGGACAGCTTCATTTCAGCCCTCCCGGCTTTCGAAGTCGATGCGCGGATCGACCAGGGTGTAGGTGAGGTCGCCGATCAGCTTGACGACCAGACCGAGCAAGGTGAACAGGAACAGCGTGCCGAACACCACCGGGTAGTCGCGGTTGATCGCTGCCTCGAAGCTCAGCAGGCCCAGACCGTCGAGCGAGAAGATCACTTCGATCAACAGCGAGCCCGTGAAGAACATGCCAATGAAGGCCGCCGGAAAGCCGGCGATGATGATCAGCATGGCGTTGCGGAAGACGTGACCATAGAGCACCCGATTCTTGCTCAAGCCCTTGGCGCGCGCGGTGATCACGTACTGTTTGTTGATCTCGTCGAGAAAGCTGTTCTTGGTCAGCAGCGTCAGTGTGGCGAAGTTGCCGATGACCAGCGCGGTGACTGGCAGCGCGAGATGCCAGAAATAGTCGAGGATCTTGCCGCCGAGCGTCAGGTCGTCGAAGTTGGCCGAGGTCAGGCCGCGCAGCGGGAACCAGTTCCAATAGCTGCCGCCGGCGAACAGCACGATCAGCAGAATCGCGAACAGAAACGCCGGGATCGCATAGCCGACGATGATCACCGAGCTGGTCCAGACATCGAAGCTGCTGCCGTGCCGGTTGGCCTTGGCGATACCGAGCGGAATGGACACCAGGTACATGATCAGCGTGCTCCACAGCCCCAGCGAGATCGATACCGGCATCTTTTCGAGAATCAGCTCGGTCACCTTGGCGTCTCGGAAGAAGCTCTCGCCGAAATCCAGCCGCGCGTAGTTGCTGAGCATCAGCCAGAAGCGTTCGGCCGGTGGCTTGTCGAATCCGTAGAGCCGCTCGATTTCGGCGATCAGCTCGGGATCCAGGCCTTGCGCGCCGCGGTAGTTGTTGCCGGCGGCGGCGACTTCCGAGCCACCGCCGGCGATACGGCTGGTCGCGCCTTCGAAGCCCTCGAGCTTGGCGATCGCCTGCTCGACCGGCCCGCCAGGCGCTGCCTGGATGATGATGAAGTTGATCAGCAGGATGCCGAACAGCGTCGGCACGATCAGCAGGAGACGTCGAACGATGTAGGCGAGCATCAGCGTTCCGACTCCGCGGGTGCCTGCGTCGGGGTGGCCGGGGCCGGTTCCTCGGGGCGCGTCCACCAGGTCATCAGGCCGATGTCCTGGCGTGGCGTCACTTGCGGGTGTGCCAGGTGGCTCCAATACGCCACGCGCCAGGTCTTGATGTGCCAGTTGGGTACGACGTAATGCCCCCAGAGCAATACGCGGTCGAGGGCTCGGGTATGGGTAATCAGCTCCTGGCGCGTGTCGGCGGCGATCAGTTGCTCGACCAGCGTGTCGATCGCCGGGTCTTTCAGACCGATGAAGTTGCGGCTGCCGGGGTTGTCGGCGCTGACCGAATGCCAGTACTCGCGCTGCTCGTTGCCCGGCGAGTTGGATTGGCCGAAGCCGCTGACGATCATGTCGAAGTCGCGCGAGCGCAGGCGGTTGACGTACTGCGAGACGTCTACCCGGCGAATTTCCAGCTCGATGCCGAGGTCGGCCAGGTTGCGTTTGTAGGGCAGCAGGACCCGCTCGAATTCGGACTGCACCAGGAGGAACTCGAGTTTCACTGGCTTGCCCTGGGCATCGACCATGCGGTCGTTCTCGACACGCCAGCCGGCCTCGGTGAGCAACTGATAGGCGCGTCGCTGCTGCTCGCGGATGATGCCGTTGCCGTCGGTGACCGGCAGCTCGAACGGCTTCTCGAAGACTTCGTCGGGAATCTGGCCGCGCAGCGGTTCGAGCACCGCGAGCTCATCCTTGCCGGGCAGACCGGAGGAGGCGAGCTCCGAGTTGTCGAAATAGCTGTGGGTACGGAAGTAGGCGCCGTTGAACAGCTGCCGGTTGGTCCATTCGAAGTCGAACAGCAATGCCAGCGCTTCGCGGACCCGCCGGTCCTGCAGCAGCGGACGGCGGATGTTGAAGATGAAGCCCTGCATGCCGGTGGGGTTGTAGTTCGGAATTTCTTCCTTGATCAGGCGACCTTCGTGCACGGCGGGAATGTCGTAGGCGGTTGCCCAGTTCTTTGCGCTGGTTTCCAGCCAGTAGTCGAACTGTCCGGCCTTGAATGCCTGGAGGGCGACGGTGTTGTCGCGGTAGTAGTCGAATACCAGCCGGTCGAAGTTGTAGAAGCCACGGTTCACGGCGAGGTCGCGTCCCCAGTAGTCCTCCACGCGCGCATAGCTGATCGAGCGGCCTGGCTGGACTCGCTCGACGCGATAGGGGCCGCTGCCGAGTGGCGGCTCCAGGCTGCCGGAAGTGAAGTCGCGCTCGGCCCACCAGTGCTTGGGCAGCACCGGCAGCTGGCCGAGGATCATCGGCAGCTCGCGGTTGCCGGCATGTTTGAAGTCGAAGCGAACCTGGCGCTTGCCTTCGACCACGACCCTGTCGACGTCCGCATAGTAGGCCCGGTATTGCGGTGCGCCCTGGCTGATCAGGGTCTCGAAGGTAAAGGCGACGTCCTCGGCGGTGACCGGCTGGCCATCGTGAAAGCGTGCCTCAGGGCGCAGATAGAAACGCACCCAGTCGTTTTTCGGGCCGCGCTCGATCTTCTCGGCGAGCAGCCCATAGACCGTGAAGGGTTCGTCGAGGCTGTTGGTGGTCAGCGTGTCATAGATCAGGCCGATGTCTTCGGCCGATACGCCCTTGTTGATGAAGGGGTTGAGCGAGTCGAAGCTGCCGAAACCGGCCTGCCGCAGGACGCCGCCCTTGGGGGCGTCAGGGTTGGCGTATTCGAAGTGCTTGAAGTTCGCCGGGTACTTGGGCGGTTCGTCGTACAGCGTGAGGGCATGACGGGGCGCGGCGCCTGCCAGCGTGCAGGCGCAGAGCAGGCCGAGCAAGGCGAACTGCTGGGCGAGTCGTTGCATGGGACGGTTCATTGAGCCTTCTCCAGGCCTTTCAGCCACCAGGCGCGCAGCCCCAGGGTGTAGGGCGGCGTGGTCTTGTAGGCGAAGCGGTTACGGTACGCCAGCCGATGATGGCCGATGTACCAGTTGGGAATGGTGTAATGGTTCCACAGCAGGATCCGATCGATCGCGCGCGTCACGGCGATCTGCTCGTCCCGGCTCTTGACGGCCAGCAGCTGGCTCAGCAGATCGTCGATCACTGGATTGGCGACGCCGGCGTAGTTGCGGCCGCCTTTGACGTCCACCTGGCTGGAATGGAAATACAGCCACTGCTCCTGACCCGGGCTCAGGCTCTGCGCCAGCGTGGTGAGAATCATGTCGTAGTCATATTGATCCAGGCGCTGCTTGTACTGCGATGCGTCGACCGTGCGCAGGTTCGCCTCGATGCCAACCCTCGCGAGGTTCTGGGCGTAAGGTTGCAGAATTCGCTCAAGGCGCGGGTTGACCAGCAGTATCTCGAAGCGCAGTGCCTCGCCGCGCTTGTTGCGCAACCCCGATTCGGTGAGCTTCCAGCCCGCATCGCGAAGCAGTTCGAGTGCCTGGCGCAGCGTCTTGCGCGGAATACCGTGGCCGGCGGTGCGGGGAAATTCGATCGGCTCGCTGAACAGTTCGGCAGGTAGTCGGTCCCGGTAGGCCGACAGGGCCAGCCACTCACCGCCCTCGGGCAGCCCGGTGGCGGCGAACTCGCTGTTGGGGTAGTAGCTTTCGCTACGCCGGTAGGCACCGTAGAAGAGGGCCCGGTTGGTCCATTCGAAGTCGAACAGCAGCCCCAGGGCCTGGCGGACACGGCGATCGTTGAAGATCGCGCGGCGGCTATTCATGAACAGCGCCTGGGTCTGAGTCGGGATCTGGTGCGGGATCTCGGCGCGAATCACATCGCCGCGCGTGACCGCGGGGAATTCATAAGCCGTCGCCCAGTTCTTCGCCTGGTGTTCGATATAAAAGTCGAACTCGCCGACCTTGAAGGCTTCGAAAGCGACGATGTCGTCGCGATAGAACTCCACTTCAACGCGATCGAAGTTGTACTTGCCACGGTTAACCGGCAGGTCCTTGCCCCACCAGTTCTTCACCCGCTCGAATACCAGGCGACGGCCGGGTACCACCTGGGCGATGCGATAGGGGCCGCTGCCCAGTGGCGGCTCGAACGTGGTGGCGCGGAAATCCTTGCCCTTCCAGTAGTGCTGCGGCAGCACCGGGAGTTCACCGAGGCGGCTGATCAGCAGGGGATCGGGGCGCTCGAAGACGAAGCGAATACGGTGACGGTTGAGAATATCGACCCGTTTGACGCCCTTGAGGTTGGTACGGAACTGCGGATGGCCTTCCTTGCGTAGCACGCGATAGGAAAACGCGACGTCATAGGCGGTGATTGCCTTGCCGTCGTGAAAGCGTGCCTCGTCCCGCAAGTTGAAGACCACCCAGCTGAAGTTATCGCTGTACTCCACGGACTCGGCGATCAGGCCGTAGCTGGAGGTGGGTTCGTCACCGGAGGGGTCGTAGATGCCACTACCGACCATCAGCGGCTCGTTCATCTCGCTGATGCCGTAGGCGAAGAAACCGGGGGTGGCGCTCGGACTGGTGCCCTTGAAGGTGTAAGGGTTGAGCGTGTCGAAGGTGCCGGAGGCCATCAGGCGTACCCGACCGCCCTTCGGCGCGCGCGGATTGACCCAGTCGAAGTGCGTGAAGCTCGAGGGATACTTGAGATTGCCGAACTGCGCATAGCCATGGCTCTGCGTGATGGTCGCCCAGACCGGCGGGCTGACCAGCAGGCAGCTGATTATCGCTAAAAGAAATCGCATCAGATGGAGGACCCGATCCATGGTGCTTTCAGGCTTTTCGGGTCGGTACAGTAACAGCTTGTCCGTGCTGGAAAAAGCGCGGGCTCCTCGGGCAAACTGAGGGTGATTTCATTGCGCCGCCATCGCGGCAAGGTGGCATTTCTTGCCCGTACATACCCAGGGTCTGCAATCGTGGATCGAGCGCCTCAACCAGTCCGAGTTGCCGGCGCTTGCCTCGGTCGTGACGGACCTCCAGCGCCTGACCCAGGCCGAGCACGCGTCGGTGCAGCAGCTCGCCGACGTGCTGTTGCGCGATGCGGCGCTGACTTCCAAGGTGCTGCGAGTGGCCAATAGCAGCTACTACAACCCCTCGCAGGAAGTGATCAAGACGATCTCCCGGGCGATCGTGCTGATCGGCTTCGACAACGTCCGTCTGATCAGCCTGTCGGTCAGCCTGGTCGACGGGCTGCTCGATCGCGCGCCGCGGCACCAGCTGCTGGAGCTGCTGGCGCGCTCCTTCCATGCGGCCGTGCAGGCGCGCAATCTGTCCGGTTACCTGATGTCGCGAAGCGAGGAAGAGGTCTTCATCGCGGCCTTGTTGTGCCATGTCGGAGAGCTTGCATTCTGGGGCTGTGGGGGCACGCAGGCCGATGAATTGGCCGAGGCCCTGGCGGTACCGGGTGTACTGGCGGACGAGGCTGTGCAACAGGTGCTTGGCACCAGCTTCCGTCAACTCACGCTGGGGCTGGTCAAAAGCTGGAGCCTCGGTGAACTGACGGCGCTGGCCCAGGGGGCGACAACGGTCCAGGACAGCCGCGCGCGGTCGGTGACGCTGGGTGTCAGGATCAGCGAGGCGGCGCTCGACGGCTGGGAGAGTCCGCGGATGGCCGCCTTGGCCGCCGAGTATGCCGATCTGGCCGGCATCAGCGAAGCAGACGCGCTGCAGCAGATCCTGGCCAGTGCCGACGAGGCCGTGCAGGTAGCCTCGACGTTCGGTGCGAGCAAGTTGTGCCGGTTGATCCCCAACACGGATCCGGAACAGATTCGTTTGCAACAGATGCAGCGACAGGCGGCGCTGCTGCAGCCCGATCTGCTGGTGCTGCAACAGGCGATGCAGGACCTGGGGCAGATGGCCTGTGCGGGCAGCGATGTCGCGCTGATCCTCGATGCGTTGCTAAAGGGGCTGCACCGGGGAGCGGGCCTGGAGCGCGTGATGGTGGTCGTGCTCGCCGACAAGCAGACGCGCTTTCGTGCACGGTGCGCCGTGGGGGAGGGTACGCAGAGCTGGCTCGAATCCTTCAGCCTGCCAGCCGAACAGCCGGAATTGCCGCATATCTTCAGTTATGTGCTGCGCCACCGTCAGCCGCTGTGGATGGGTGTGCCGGCCAGTTACAACCTGGCCGAGCTGGTCACCCAGCCGATTCGCCAACTGCTCGGCAACGGAATGTTCTTCGTTGCGCCGCTACTGGCGGGCACCCGGGAAATCGGCGTCATCTACGCCGACAGTCGGCTGTCCGGGCGGGCACTCAAGCACGAGCAGTTCGTCGCGTTTCAGCGTTTCGCCCAGCTGGCCGGGCGCTGCCTGGGCGCTTTGGCCGGTCGGGGTTGACCGGCGCTTCTCAGGGAAGATAGAGCGTCAGCAACTGACCGGGGCGCAGAATGCCTGTGCCGTGCGGGTTCCAGTTCTTCAGGCTGGCGATCTTGACGTTGAAGCGTCTGGCGATCTCGTACAGCGAATCGCCGCTGCGCACCTTGTAGTAGGTCGGCTTGCTCTTGGTGCCAGCCGCGGTTTTCTCTAGGAATAACGCCTGGCCCACCTTCAGCTGGCTGCCCGCCAGACCGTTCCATGCCTGCAGGTCGCGCACCGATACGCCCTGGCTCTTGGCGATATCCCAGAGGTTGTCGCCAGGCTTGACGCGGTAGCTGCGCGGCGTCGTCGCGCCGGAGCGGGCGGCCACGGCGTCCAGCAGGCGCGGCGTCGACCCGCTGGCACTGGGGATGGTCAGCGTCTGGCCGATACGAAGCGTGTTGCTGCGCAGACGGTTCACTTCCTTGAGCGTACGCACGCTGACCTGATGCCGGCCGGCGACTCCACTCAGGGTATCGCCCGGGCGAACCCGGTACTGCTGCCAGTCCACCAGATCCTGCGGCTTCATGCGCGCCAGGTTTGCCGCCAGCGTTTCCGCCTTGCTCAGCGGAACCAGCAGCTGCGGCGGGCCGTCGAGGGTGATCCGGCGCGTGAAGGCCGGGTTGAGCTGGATCAGCTCGTCCTCGTCGATGTCGGCCAGCTTGGCGACGCGGGCCAGGTCCATGCGCTGCTTGAGCGGGACGACTTCGAAATAGGGCTCGTTGGCGATCGGGCTCAGGCTGAGGCCGTAGGACTCGGGCGTCTTGATCAGCTGCGAAAGGGCGAGCAGCTTGGGTACGTAGTCACGCGTTTCGCTGGGCAGCGGCAGGTTCCAGTAGTCGGTCGGCAGGCCCAGCCGCTGATTACGCTCGATTGCCCGGCTGACCGTGCCTTCCCCGGCGTTGTAGGCGGCGAGGGCGAGCAGCCAGTCGCCGTTGAACAGGCCGTGCAGGTAATTGAGGTAGCGCAGGGCGGCGTTGGTCGAGGCGGTGATGTCGCGGCGCCCGTCGTACCAGTTGGTCTGCCGCAGATTGAAATGGCGTCCCGTCGAAGGGATGAATTGCCACAAGCCAACGGCATGCGCGGGCGAATAGGCGAACGGATCGTACGAACTCTCGATGACGGGCAGCAGGGCCAGCTCGAGCGGCATATTCTGCTCTTCGAGGCGTTCGACGATGTAATGAATGAACGGGCTGCCACGTTCGGTGGCGACTTCTACATTGGCCGGGCGGCTGGCGAACAGCAGGCGCTGCTGTTCGATGCGGGGATTACCGTCGACGTAGTCCTGCAGCTGGTAACCGTCGCGGATGCGCTCCCAGATGTCTTCATGGACTACGGGGCGGACGGTATCGCTCAACCAGATGGGATCGGCACGCTGGGTAACCTGACGACCGAGGCTCATATCGTCCTCGGCGTCGTGCCGGGCATTGCTCTGACAACCTGCCAGGGCGATGCACAGGGCCAGTGCAATGGCCCGGCCGGTAGTCACCAAGGCGTCTGGTTCGCAGCGTTTCCTGGGTTGTGGCGGCATGGGCGTGGCCTTCCGGGGCACAAAATTCGGGCGATTCTAGAAATGCCCTCCCGGGGGGTCAAGTTTGCCGGGTCGATTTCGGGATGTCGTCGACGCTGCTCAGAAGCGATCTTTCCAGCTTCGCAGGGCCGCGAATACCGCGACTTCCTCCTTCAGTTCGTGGCCCGCCTGTACGCTTGCCGAGCGGGCTACGGCGGTGTCCGCCGTGCGCAGGAAGGGGTTGGTCTGCTGCTCCAGTGCGAGGGTTGAAGGCAGGCTGCAGCGACCAGCCTCTCTCAGTTGGGAAACATCCTGAAACCGCTTTTCGATCGCCGGGTTGTCCGGCTCCACCGCACGGGCGAAGCGCAGATTACTGAGCGTGTACTCATGCGTGCAGAACACCTGCGTATGCTGCGGGAACGCAGCGAGTCGCGTCAGTGACTGGAACATCTGCTCTGGCGTACCTTCGAACAGGCGGCCGCAACCTGCGGCGAACAGGGTATCGCCACTGAACAGTACGGGTTGGTTGGGGTCTGCGTCGTAGTAGGCGATGTGTCCCAGCGTGTGACCGGGCACGGCGATGATGTGCAGATTGCGACCCAGCACTGCGACCTGATCGCCATCATCGAGCGCCATGTCTCGCCCGGGAATCTGCTCGTGGGCCGGGCCGAGCACTCGGGCACCGGTGCGTTCCTTGAGCGCCAGCACGCCACCGACATGGTCGTGATGGTGATGGGTGATCAGGATGTCGCTGAGTTGCCAGTCCGGATGCTGCTCCAGCCAGCGCAGCACGGGCTCGGCATCGCCGGGATCGACCGCGGCGCAGCGGCGCGAGGCGCTATCCTGCAGGAGCCAGATATAGTTGTCGGAGAAGGCGGGTAGGGCTTCGATGATGGGCATCTCGGGGTGCTCGCCAGACAGTGGACAAAGGCGCATGCTAGCAGCCCGGGGCGAAAGTTGAAGCCGCCCCGCATCTTGCGCAAGCTGTCCGCGTGAACCTGATACGGAGCCTTGCCATGACCGATCATTGCTGCACCAAAGCGCCCGATCAGGCGATGCGGATCGCCGAGTCCGCCAGGCTGTGGTTCGAAACGCCGCCGGGGCAGCAGTTGTTGCGCCAGGAGCAGCAGGCTCTGGAAGAGGCGCTGCAGCGCTGCTTTGGCAGTTATCTGGTGCATTGCGGCCCATTCGCCGGAGCGCCCTTGCAGGCGCAGAAGATCAAGCGCTGCGTTCGCCTCGGCGCACCAATGGACGGGGTCGAGATCCACTGCGACGAGCAGGCCTGGCCGATCGGTGAGCATGCGGCCGATGTGGTGGTCTTGCAGCACGCGCTGGATTTCTGCACCTCGCCACATGGCCTGCTGCGCGAAGCGGCGCGCAGCGTGAGGCCGGGGGGCCATCTGCTCATCCTCGGCGTGAATCCGTGGAGCCTATGGGGCGCCCGCCATCTGACCGCCCGTGACGGCTTTCGCCAGGCGCGCTGCATTCGCGCTTCGCGGGTCGGGGACTGGCTCAATCTGCTGGGGTTCGCGCTGGAGAATCGTCGCTTCGGGTGCTATTGTCCGCCGCTTTCCTCGAGCGACTGGCAGGCGCGACTGGCTCGTCTCGATCGGCTTGGTAATCGCTTGCAGGCCCCGGCCGGCGGCTTCTACTTGCTGATGGCGCGCAAGCTGATGATCGGGCTGCGGCCGCTGCGTCAGCAACGCCGAGAGCGCATGGGCAAGCTGTTGCCGATGCCGGTCGCCAAGGTCAGCCGTCGCAACGCCGAGTAGCCTTGCCGAGCGCACGCCTCGAACCCTTTGGACATACAGCATTTCATGAGTGACGACCTGGTCGAGATTTACACAGACGGTGCCTGCAAGGGTAATCCCGGCCCCGGTGGCTGGGGCGCCTTGCTGATTTACAAGGGCGTCAAGCGCGAGCTGTGGGGTGGCGAGGCGCAGACCACCAACAACCGCATGGAGCTGATGGCGGCGATCCGCGCGCTTGCCGAGCTCAAGCGACCCTGCAAGGTCCATCTTTGCACCGATTCGCAGTATGTGATGCAGGGTATCAACGACTGGCTGCCCAACTGGAAGAAGCGCGGCTGGAAAACAGCCAGCAAGCAACCGGTCAAGAATGCCGATCTGTGGCAACTGCTGGATGAGCAGGTGAATCGCCACGAAGTGACCTGGCAGTGGGTCAGGGGGCATACAGGCCATCCGGGCAACGAGCAGGCCGATCTGCTGGCTAACCGTGGTGTGGTTCAGGCCAAACGACAACCCATTGTGTAACGAGCGAGACCGATGCGCAGCGTAGTTCTGGATACCGAAACGACAGGCATGCCGGTGACCGATGGTCACCGTGTGATTGAAATCGGCTGCGTCGAGGTGATCGGCCGGCGTCTTACCGGGCGGCATTTCCATGTCTATCTGCAGCCTGATCGCGAGGTCGATGAGGGCGCAGTGGCGGTTCACGGGATCACCAACGAGTTTCTCGCTGACAAGCCGCGCTTCCGTGATGTCGCCGACGAGTTCTTCGAATTCATCCGCGACGCGCAGCTGGTGATTCACAACGCGGCGTTCGATATCGGCTTCATCAACAACGAGTTCGCCTTGCTCGGGCAGCGTGACCGCGCCGAGATCACCGACCACTGCACGGTGCTCGATACCCTGTTGATGGCGCGTGAGCGGCACCCGGGCCAGCGCAACAGCCTCGACGCGCTGTGCAAGCGCTATGGGGTCGATAACTCCGGCCGCGATCTGCACGGCGCCTTGTTGGACGCCGAGATTCTTGCCGACGTCTGGCTGACCATGACTGGCGGGCAGACCAACCTGTCCCTGGCTGGGGATGGTGCGGACAATGCCGGCGGTCGTCCCCAGCCCAGCCCGATCCGTCGTCTGCCGGCTGATCGTCAGCGCACGACCGTGCTGGCAGCCAGCGAACAGGAACTCGCCGCCCACGTGGCACGCCTTGCGGCAATCGAAAAGGCCGCTGGTGCGCCTGCCCTGTGGAGCCAGCTCGAGAGCTGACCACTCCCGCTTCCTCGAACAGGCGGCTACTGCATGGCATTGTGCTATCTTTGCCCGCCGTACGGCCTGGCACGTGCTGCGATGCATAACCGTTGACCAAGTCACCGCCCGGTTCGGCACAAATGCCGCTCGTCTTGTTCGGCGTGTGCTTCGTGCCGTCTGTCGGCTGAGCTATGGTTGTTGAGCGAATTTCCTACAGGCGCAATTGTGTAGGAGATCGCCCATGCCTGACGGCTCGCAGTGGTTATTGCGCCGCGCAATTCCCGGACGGGCGGCGTGTGCTTGCGTCGCCAGGGCGCAGGTGGCGGCCGATGTTTTTTGCTAAAGTTCGCGGCCTACGAAAAAGCCAGTAGCCAGCCAGCTTTGGTTCTGATTGACGAGGTGTTCTGCTTGATTAGAGTGCTGGTGGTCGACGACCACGATCTGGTGCGTACTGGTATTACCCGTATGTTGTCCGATATCGATGGCCTCTATGTGGTCGGTCAAGCGGACTCCGGCGAGGAGGCCATTCGCCGGGCGCGCGAGCTCAAACCGGACGTGGTCCTGATGGACCTGAAAATGCCTGGCATCGGCGGCCTGGAAGCCACTCGCAAGCTACTGCGTAGCAATCCGGACCTGAAGGTCATCGCGGTCACCATCTGTGAAGAGGACCCTTTCCCCACCCGTCTGCTGCAGGCGGGTGCCGCTGGATATCTGACCAAGGGCGCAGCGCTTGACGAGATGGTCAGGGCTATTCGCATGGTGTTCGCCGGCCAGCGCTACATCAGCCCGCAGATCGCTCAGCAGCTGGCGCTCAAGTCGTTCCAACCGCAGACCAGTGCTTCGCCGTTCGACCTGCTCTCCGAGCGTGAGATCCAGATCGCGCTGATGATTGCCAACTGCCAGAAGGTCCAGGCCATTTCCGACAAGCTCTGTCTTTCTCCCAAAACCGTGAACACCTATCGCTACCGCATCTTCGAGAAACTGGCGATCAGTAGTGATGTGGAGCTGGCGCTGCTGGCCGTCCGCCACGGCATGGTCGACACCGTCAACTGATGTCCGAGCGGTTCGATGCTTCAGCCTTCCTGGCCGCCTGCAGCGGGCGACCGGGCGTTTATCGAATGCTGGATGCCGACGGCAAGCTGCTCTATGTCGGCAAGGCAAAGAATCTCAAGAAGCGACTGGCGAGCTATTTCCGCAAGACCGGCCAGGCGCCCAAGACGGCTGCGCTGGTTGCGAAGATCGCCCAGGTCGAGACGACCATCACTGGCAATGAAACCGAGGCGCTGCTGCTCGAGCAGACGCTCATCAAGCAGTGGCGGCCGCCGTACAACATCCTGCTGCGTGACGACAAATCCTATCCCTATGTATTTCTTTCTGCAGGTAAATACCCGCGCTTGAGCATTCATCGCGGCGCGAAGAAGGAGCCGGGCCGCTATTTCGGGCCCTATCCCAGTGCCGGCGCGATTCGCGAGAGCCTTGGGCTGTTGCAGAAGGCATTCCTGGTGCGCCAGTGCGAAGACAGCTATTTCCGCAATCGCACGCGGCCCTGCCTGCAGTACCAGATCAAGCGTTGCAAGGCGCCCTGCGTGAATCTCGTCGCCCCGGAAGAATATGCCGAGGACGTCAGGCACTCGGTGATGTTTCTCGAGGGGCGCAGCAATGCGCTGGCCGAGGAGCTTTCGCGCAACATGGAGCAGGCGGCGCTGGCGCTGGATTTTGAGCGCGCTGCGCAGATTCGCGACCAGATCGGCATTTTGCGCCGTGTCCAGGATCAACAGAACATCGAGGGCGGCACCGGCAATGTCGACATCGTTGCGGCCAGTGTCAGCCCCGGCGGGGCTTGCGTACACCTGATCAGCGTGCGGGGCGGGCGAGTGCTCGGAAGCAAGAATTTCTTTCCGCAGGTGGCGATCGAGGAGAGCGTCGCTGACGTGTTGCTGGCATTCCTGGAGCAATATTATCTGGGCTCCGCCGAACGCGATTTGCCAGGCGAGCTGATCGTCAACGCCGCCCATGAGGATTATCCGACGTTCATTGCGGCTATCGCCGAGCTACGTGGCGCCGAGCTGAGCATCGTGCAGCGCGTCAGAGGAACGCGAGCGCGCTGGCAGCAGATGGCGCTGACCAATGCCGAGCAGGCACTGACTGCCCGGCTGGCCAACCGTCAGCACCTTTCGGCACGCTTCGAGGCGCTGGCCGATGCACTCGGGCTGGACGAGCCTCCACAGCGCCTGGAGTGCTTCGACATCAGCCATTCCAGTGGCGAGGCCACGGTGGCCTCCTGCGTGGTATTCGGCCCGGAGGGGCCGCTCAAGTCCGACTACCGACGGTTCAACATCGAAGGCGTAACGGCGGGCGATGACTATGCGGCGATGCATCAGGCGTTGTCGCGGCGCTTTCGCAAGGTGGCCGAGGGAGAGGGCAAGCGGCCGGATATCCTGCTGGTGGATGGCGGCAAGGGCCAGCTCAATATGGCGCGCGAGGTATTGGCCGAGCTTTCTCTGTCCGACCGGATCCTGCTCGGCGTGGCCAAGGGCGTCACTCGCAAGCCTGGCTTCGAGACGCTTTACTTGAACGATGTGGCTCACGAATTCACCCTGCCGGGCGACTCACCGGCACTGCACCTGATCCAGCAGATTCGTGACGAGGCGCATCGCTTCGCGATCACTGGGCACCGGGCTCGGCGAGGCAAGGCGCGGCGGACCTCCAGCCTCGAAGACGTGCCGGGGATCGGTCCGAAGCGGCGGCGAGAACTGCTCAAGCATTTTGGCGGTCTGCAGGAATTGTGCAGAGCCAGTGTCGACGAGATTTCCAAGGCACCGAGCATCAGCAAAAAGCTCGCCGAGTCGATTTATGCTGCGTTGCACAGTGAGTAGAATCAACGTCTTTTCCGCAGCTCAGTGGTACCGATGAATATTCCAAACCTGCTCACCGTACTGCGTGTACTGCTGATTCCCTTCTTCATACTGCTGTTCTATCTGCCGTTTCACTGGAGTTATCTGGCGGCAAGCGCGGTATTTACCGTGGCTGCGCTGACCGACTGGCTCGACGGTTATTTGGCGCGCCGGCTGCAGCAGAGTACGCCGTTCGGCGCCTTTCTCGATCCGGTGGCCGACAAGCTCATGGTGGCTGTGGCGCTGGTGTTGCTCGTGGGCGAGCATGCGAACCTGTGGCTGACTCTGCCTGCGGCGATCATCATCGGGCGGGAAATCGTCGTATCGGCGTTGCGTGAGTGGATGGCCGAACTCGGCGCCCGTGCGCAGGTGGCGGTTTCCAGCCTTGGAAAATGGAAGACGGCAGCGCAGATGGTGGCGCTCGTCATCCTGCTGGCCAACCCGCCAGCCCTTACCGTCTGGGTCGGCCTGGGGTACGCGTTGTTGATCGTCGCCGCGGCGTTGACGCTCTGGTCGATGGTCAACTACCTGGTAGCGGCCTGGCCGCATCTGAGCCCCTCCGAGAATAAATAAACTTTTTTTAATCAAGGGCTTGACGAGGCTTTGCGGAGCGCTACAATGGCGCCCGTCAACACGACAACGCGGGAATAGCTCAGTTGGTAGAGCACGACCTTGCCAAGGTCGGGGTCGCGAGTTCGAGTCTCGTTTCCCGCTCCAGTTTAAGGCGCGCCGCAGTTTAGATGCGGCGTGTGCGTTTTGAGGCCGGTTGGCAGAGTGGTTATGCAGCGGATTGCAAATCCGTGTACGCCGGTTCGATTCCGACATCGGCCTCCATATCAAGAGCCCCGCAGATGATGAATCTGCGGGGTTTTTTGTTTCTGGCGCTAAAGTGCCTCAGCGCAAGCGGCGCACGCCAACTATCAGCCAGAACAATAGGCCGAGCAGCGGAAACAGGGCGATGCCCAGTGCCCATATGGCTTTCGAGCCGACACTGCGTTCGCTCTTGAATACGCTGATGATGGCCAGAAGATCGAGGACGATCACCAGCACAGCACCGGCGATGGCCAGGTAAGTCGTCGTATCGGACATGCGCAGCTGCTCCTCTCAGGCTTTCTGCCTCAGGCCGTACATACATGCCTCGGGTTCCTTGGGCCGGTGCTGTTTGGCCGGTGAATGGCGCCGATGGGGCGAGCGGGTGGTGATCGCGCAGTCCCTCGAATTCGCCAGATGCTGGCTGTCACGGGCGGCTACCGGCTTCGGCTCGATGCAGCTTTTTCGGGCCCTGGGCCCAGGCTCACCGGGGATGATCCTCGGGCTCGGGACCGCTACCAATCCGGATCGTGGCCTGGCCGGAGTGGCTGAGTTCCGCCTGGCTCTGGCGTAACCCTGGACGACCGGGGCGGCGCTGGCGATTCTGCTGATGCGGACGCCTCCATTCGCAGCGGCTTTGTTGTGCGAGAGCCGCGTGACGTTCGTCGCCAGGCTCTAGCCGGCCGATAAGCGGGCATTTGCCGGGGCGTGGCGCTGGCATAATGCCAGTCCCCGCGAGTGCATCGCACAGGATGAATAGCCATGACCGTTGAGCGTTACTCCATCATTCTCGAGGCGCGTGACCAGACGCTGCTGTCGCGCGCCACGCGAGAAGAGGTCGAGCAGTTCTGGGACGAGCACGATGCGCTCTACTTCGGTTTGCGGATGGAAGCCGAAGCACCCGGGCATTGGCTGGTCTACGTGACCGAAGAGATTCCCGAGGACGAACGGCTTCCCTGCGAAGCCTGATCGCGGCTGGGCGGATATCTGCGCACATCGGCTATGGGCGGCGTGCCCGGTGATCGGTAAGCTGTGCGGTTTCTCGTCCATTCGGTCAAGAGTCGTTCTGACTTAGGCAACATTGCCTGGCTTGCCGGATATCGATGGCAGGTAGGCAAAACAATGCGATTGAAGTGGTCTGCGGTTCCCTGGGTGTGTTTCGCCATGTGCGTCGGCGTCATGGGGACCGCACTGATTTCGCCCTTGTACCCGCTCTATCAGACGCTGTGGTCGCTGCGCACCAGTGAGGTGTCGCTGCTCTATATCGTCTACATGCTCGGCGCGCTGGTAGGGCTGCTGTTCATGGGGCGCCTGGCCGATTCCCAGGGTTTTCGCCCGGTCATGCTTTTCGGGCTGGCGCTGGGCTGGGGCGGCACGCTGCTGTCGATGCTGTCATGGGATCTGGGCGCACTTGGCGCCGCTCGCTTCGCTGTGGGCCTGTCGTCGAGCCTCATCGTCACCAGTGCCTCGGTAGGGTTGATGCAGGTCTTGCGCACGCGCAGCCCTCAGTACGTTTCCACGCTGACCAGCTTTCTCCTCGCCTTTGGCTTCGGGCTCGGGCCGATCAGCGGCGGCCTGACGGCACAATGGCTGCCGCAGCCGCTTGTCACGACCTACATTCCGACCCTGCTGCTCGGGGTGTTGGCTATTTACGGTCTGCTCAAAGTGCATACGAATGAGCCTGGTGCTGCCGCAGCGTTTCGTTGGCAGGCACTGGCGCCGAGGCTGACCTGGCCGGAACGTCGCGATACCTTTGCCTTTGTCCTGACCTGTTGCTGCCCGTTCTTCGCGTTTGGTGTGTTTGGCTTGTACGCCTCGATGTCGCCGCTGTTCATCGACAAGATGCTGCCCTGGCATGGCCCTGCTGTCAGCGGTTGCTCAATCGGAGTGATCCTGATGATGTCGGCTGCGGTCCAGCTGCTCAGCGCCCGCCTGAGCCTGCATTGGTGCGGCTCGCTCGGTTTGCTCGCCGTGGTACTGAGCAACGCCTTGCTGGTATTCAATTTCCAGGCGATGTCGGTGGCGCTGTTCGCCGTTGGGGTGCTCGCTGCCGCCGTTGGCCACGGCCTGTGCCTGCTGGCCGGCATCAGCATGGTCAACCGCATCGCCAGCCCGGCGCAGCGCGCCGGATTGATCTCCACCTATCTGGTCAGCGGCTATGTCGGCAGCATCGCGCCACTGCTAGGCGCGGGCTGGCTGGCTGATCATTTTGGCCTGCAAGCCGCGATTACCGCACTGGGCCTGGGCGTGGTCGCCACTGCCTTGCCGGCAGGCGTGGCCTTTTTGCGCCATCCGCGCATGCGCAACGACTGAATCCATAGAGGCCAAGCGCCAGCGCGGGCAGCTTGCCGGCCTGTAGTCAAATGGCGCTGATCGCACTCACGCTGCAAATGCGTCCATTCCATACCATTTCGTAGTGGGCAGCCTGAATGATGGCTGTCACCGGTCGCGGCGTCATTAGCGCCCAGCAAGCGTGCCCCGGATGGCGCACCGAGTGATAAAACAGGCCCGGGCAACCCTCCTGCCTGGCCCGCCGGCCGAGCAGCCGGGCGTCGGTATAGTCGTCCGGGTCATAGATCGGGTCGCTGACGGGCAGGGCGGTGGCATCGAGCATGCCGGCTTCACCGAACTGGCAGGACAGCCCGCGAAAGACGAAGCGCTCGTAGCTCAGCCCATCGACTGCTGACCAATAACGATCCTGGTGGTAGCGCACTTCGGCGATGGCCGTCTCCATGGTATCGGCCAGGTAGAGCACGCCATAGGTGCCGTCGCTGAACCGCGAACCCGCCGGGTTGACGTGCGTAAAGGGCGCCGTCGCATAAGAACAGCCAGGAATACCGAAAGGAATCTCCTGGCGCGGAATCAGCTCGAGCTGGCCGATCTCGTTACGCAGCCGAGGGTTGGTCAGCGCCTGTAGTTGAAACAGCGTTTCGAACTCATCCGCGTCGGCAACGTCATCGAAAAGCGAGATCGGAGGAAACTTCGAGTTGACCAGCCGATAGGCTTGCCGCTGCGCAGGGCCTTTGCGCCGCAGCTGGTGCGGCGCTACCACTGGGCACCGCGCAGGCTGTCGATACGTCTAAATGCCTCATACAGGGAGATCATGTCACCCTGGGCCATGACCTCGAGTGGAGAGCGCCCATTGAAGAACTCGTTATGGTTCGGCAGCCGGGGAAAGCCGTAGACGTTGTCCGGATTGTCGAAGATCAGTCGCAACGCGGCGTGGATATTGAGGATGAAGCTGATGCGCTGCAGCTGATCCGGATCGAGACTGACCGACCAGTCTCGATTGTCCGCCCGGGCCCTTGCATAGGTGCTGCGGGAAATGCGCAGGATGCTGCAGGCCTGTTCGGTGGAGGCCTGCCATTTCTCGAGTACGTTCAGCGCGGCCCGAAGACCGGCCGCGCACTGGTCTTTGGAAAAGGTCGCTGGTTGTAAAATCGCTGACATGTGCCGTTCCTGTGTGTCCATGGATGCAAACATAGCAGATGTTGTATCTGAGGACAAAAAAGAAGGGCTCGATCGTTTACCGAAAAAGCGCCCCGAAGCCGGCGCTGCCGACTGCCAAGCGAAAGCCATACCCGTTCTGCCTCGCCGGTTGCGCCTGCGAGGGAGGCTGGTTATAGTCCTGCGCCCACCACGCATCCCGCCCGGATGGCGAAATTGGTATACGCAAGGGACTTAAAATCCCTCGTCCGAAAGGATATGCGGGTTCGACCCCCGCTCCGGGCACCAATACCCCTGCAAGATTCCGCATGCTTCGCCTGAGAGCCTTGTGCTCGGCGCGCGTCGAGCGTCGTTTTGCCCTATGCGCAGCCTTCCTCTGTTCGCGGTTGCTGTCGCAGCGTTCGTACTCAATCGATCAGCCACCACGACGGCAGCAGGCGCAGGCTTCTTGCTTGGGCGAAGCGGTCGTCGATCAGGTGGATCACGCCGCTATCTTCGGGCGTGCGGATCACTCGGCCGGCCGCCTGGATCACCTTCTGCATGCCCGGGAAGAAGTAGGCGTAGTCATAGCCGGCGCCGAAGCGTTTTTGCATGCGCGCCCTGATCTGCTCGTTGACCGGGTTCACCTGCGGCAGGCCGAGGGTGGCGATGAACGCGCCGATCAGGCGAGTGCCGGGCAGGTCGATGCCTTCGGCGAAAGCGCCGCCGAGCACGGCGAAGCCGATGCCGCGGCCGTCTTCGGTGAAGCGCTCGAGAAAGGCACTGCGGGCCGTCTCGTCCATGTGCCGGGTCTGCAGCCAGCAGGGAATGTCGGCGTGTAGTTGGCAGAACAGATCGGCGACCTGCTGCAAGTAATCGAAGCTGCTGAAAAACGCCAGATAATTACCCGGTCGTTCCCGGTACTGCCGTGCCATGCGCTCGACGATAGGGTCGAGCGAGGCCTGGCGGTCGGCAAAGCGCGTGGACACATCGCGTGCAAGATGCACCGCCAGTTGCTCGCCGCGGAACGGTGGCTCGACGTCGAGCCAGGCGTGCACGGCGGGGATACCGAGCGTGTCCTGGTAGAAGTGCCTTGGTGTCAGGGTTGCCGAGAACAGCACGGTCGAGCATGCCTGAGCTATGCGCGGTTCGAGGAAGGGGGCGGGAACGACATTGCGCAGGCACAGGCGCGACGCCCGCCGCTGGCCCTTGACGAGCAGTGTGCAGTCGATGAGCGAGTGATCGCCGAAGAGTTCGGCGATGCGGCAGAAGCGCATCGCCGAGAAACAGGCCTCGCGCAGTTCAATGCCCAGTGCATCGGGCTTTTCGCCGAGCAGTTCGGTGGCCTCTCCAACCAACTGTTGCAGCGCAGCCAGCAGCTTGGCGGGCAACGCCGGCAGTACGGTGTAATCGTGCAGTTGCTCGCGGTGGACCTCGTTCCAGCAGCGTCCGACCCTGCGCAACGCTTTCGCCAGCGGCGCCGGGGCCTGCCCGGCCAGCCCGCTGAACATGCGCTGGTCGAGCTCGGCACTGTACATGCCGCGAGCGCGTTCGAGCAGGTTGTGCGCTTCGTCCACCAACACGCCGACGCGCCATTCGTTGTCCTGCATCAGGCCGTGGAGCAGGGCGCTGAGGTCGAAGTAATAGTTGTAGTCACCGACGATCACGTCGGCCCAGCGGGCCATCTCCTGGCTGAGGTAGTAGGGGCAGACCTGGTGCGCCAGGGCAATCTCGCGCAGTGTCGCCTGGCACAGCGAGCCGCGGCGAACCGCCGCCAGCCGCGCCGCCGGGAGCCGGTCGTAGAAGCCGCTGGCCAACGGGCAGGACTCGCCGTGGCAGGCTTTGTCCGGGTGTTCGCAGCTTTTCTCCCGGGCGATCAGCTCCAGCACGCGCAGGGTCGGTACCTGAGCGCTTTCCAGACGAGCGAGTGCGTCCAGCGCCAGCGCGCGGCCAGAGGTTTTCGCCGCCAGGAAGTACAGCTTGTCCAGCGCTTGCCCGGGCATTGCCTTGAGCAGCGGAAACAGCGTGCCGAGCGTCTTGCCGATGCCGGTCGGAGCCTGCGCCAGCAAGGGCGTGGCGGTACAGGCAGACTTGTATACGGCTTCGGCGAGTTGCCGTTGGCCCTGGCGAAAGCTGGGGTAGGGGAAGCCAAGGGCAGCCAGCAGCCGATCGCGTGTTTGCCGGTGTTCCAGCTCCTGCTCGGCCCAGGCGAGAAAACGCTCGCATTGAGTTTCGAAGAATTCACGCAGCGCATCGGCGTCGTGATACTCGCTGAGAGTGGTCTCCTTCTGGGTGAGTATGTCGAAGTAGACGAGCGCCAGCTCGACGCCCGGTAGCTGGCGAGCCTGGCAC
The DNA here is from genome assembly GCF_057738225.1 of Stutzerimonas sp. CXK-1. Lineage (NCBI taxonomy): Bacteria > Pseudomonadati > Pseudomonadota > Gammaproteobacteria > Pseudomonadales > Pseudomonadaceae > Stutzerimonas > Stutzerimonas sp. CXK-1. The sequence goes on from NZ_CM173217.1 coordinate 1,860,579, forward strand.
AGCAGCCAGCCGTAGACCCTGGCCTGCGCCCAGTGCAGCTGACGATGATTGGCCGGTTGCCGCGCCAGATCGCCGCGGTAGGTCTTTATCTCTTCGAGGCGATTGCGCTTGGGGTCATAGCCGTCCGCGCGGCCACGCACCGTCAGGCTCCGGTAGCTGCCCTGCAAGGCGACTTCGCGCTCATAGCCGGCTGCGCGCCGGGACGTCACGCGCTGATGCCCGGCAATCCCCTCCTGCGCCGTTGGCGAAGGCGTGAAGCGAAGGTCGAGGTCGCCCTCCTTGGCGCTGAATTCGCACAGCGCACGCACCGCGACGCGGTAGGCCACGTTCAGTCCGCCCGCGTCACGTGGCAGACGCTGATTGGCAGCTCGTGCCGCAGGGCGTATTCGATCCAGCGCTGCTGGTTGTCTTGCAGCCGGTCCCCGGGCCCCTTGACCTCGATCATGCGATAGCGTCGCTCGGCCGGCCAGAACTGCACCAGGTCCGGAAGCCCGGAGCGGTTGCTCCGCACATCGGTGAGCATGCGCTGGAAGATCAGCTTGAGATGGTGCGGCGCGATGCATGTCAGCGCCTGCTCCAGCAGCTGTTCGCCGACTACGCCCCACGCCACGAAAGCGCTGTGGATGCCGGACTTCTCGCGATAGGTTCGCCAGATCCAGCTTCGATAGGCATCAGTGTCCAGACGCGCCAGGCATTGCCGGAAAAGCGCGGCTCGGCGCTGATAGAAGTCCGGCCGGTCCAGGTCCGCTGGCGCCCAGTGGAAGGGGTGGAAAAAGGCACCAGGTAGGGGGGCGAACAGGGCGTCCCAGCAGAGCAGGCCGAACAGTGAGCCGAGCAGGGCGTTCTCCACGTAATGCACGGGCGCCTGAGGCTGGCTCAAGTGGTCGCGCACCGCTTGCTCGACGCGGATGCCGTCCAGGGCCAGCCTGAGATCCAGCCGCTCGACGGTCGTGCGTCGTTGGCGCGGCGCTGGAGCTCGGCCCAGGCAGCGCTGCAGTCGGGGAATGATTCGCTGCAGGTGCTGCGCCTCCTGTTCGCTCTCCGGCGCGGCGGCCGCGCGCTCGGCAAGTTCGAGTGCCGCCTCGGGCTGATCGCAACGCTCGAGTACGCGGATGGCGCGTTCGCGCGCGCCCGCATTGGGGTTTTCGGTGTGAACACGCAAGGCTCCGGCCAGCTCGCCCTGGCGCTCCAGTTGCTGGCCGAGGCGCAGCAGCAGCTTGCCGCGCCGTGCTTCGAGCCAGGGATTGGTGAACGCCTCCCGCGGAATCGCTTCCAGCACGTCCGCCACTGGCTCGCCGCGCTCGAATGCCTCGCGACAGCGATGCAGATGCAGATAGGCATCGATGTCCTCGCGGCGGTGAAAGGCGCGAAAGGCCGGGGAAAAATCCACCTGCTCGTAGCGATAGATGCCCAGGTCGGCGAGCACGAATTCAGACCAGTCCTGGCGTAGATTGCCAAAGAACATCAGTCGCAGGCGCTCGCACCAGTCGCCGATGCATAGCTGGAAGACCCGATCGCCAAGTGCCGGACACCAGTCGCCCAAGGCGCGCTCGCCTGTCAGCCTTTCGCCCAGATGGTCGAACAGCTCGCTTTTGCGCATCCCGCTCATGCCGGTCAGGGCGAAGGCGCGCAAGAGCTCTGTTTTGTTCAGCAAGGCGAACAGCTGTGCGCCGCTCAACAAGGGTGCGGTGTCGAGCCAGCCGAGCGCGGCCAGCGGATCGGCTGCGGCGTGTGGGCAGCCGATCTCGGCGTAGTCGAGCTTGCTGGCGCGAAACAGCTCGCCCTTGCGCATGACCATTCGCACCAGCAGGGCACGTGAAGCTTTCGGCAGGTCGGCAAAGGCCGCGACAAAGGCGCGCTCGGCCTCGTCCAGCAGGTCACCGTGGCGCTGGAACACCCAGTCGAGCACCTGCTGGAAGTTGTCGAGGTAATAGAACGGATTCGGTAGGGATGCGCGCATGACACCGGGGACGCCAGGCCCCAACGACGACTGAATGGGGCTGGCTATTTATACAGGTCTCTGGCGCTTTGGCAATGCCCGGTCGATCAGCGGAGCAGTCGCTACCCCGATGCGTGAGCACCGGGGTAGCCCGGCCTCATACGGTCCGCGAGAAACGGCCTCGTTGTTCGCCGCCGAGGTAGGCGTCGAAGGCCATCGCCACGTTACGCATCATCAGCTGACCCTGCGGCATGAGCTCCAGTGCCTGGTCGGTGATGCGCACCAGGCCGTCGGCGACATGCTCGTCGAGCTTGGCCAGCGAGTCGGCGAAGTACTCGGTGAAGTGGATGCCGTGCCTCGCCTCGATCGCCGCGAAGTCGATCCGTCCATGGCACATCAGCGCAACGATCACGTCGCGACGGATGCGGTCATCCTCGCTCAGCTGATAGCCGCGGTGCACCGGCAGCAGGCCCTCGTTCAGGCGCGCGTAGTACTGCGAAAGCTCCTTGACGTTCTGGCTGTAGCTGTCGCCGACCTTGCCGATCGAAGAGATGCCCAGGCCGATGAGGTCGCAGTCGGCATGGGTCGAGTAGCCCTGGAAGTTGCGTTGCAGCGTGCCGTTGGCGCGCGCCAGGGCCAGCTCGTCATCCGGCAGCGAGAAGTGGTCCATGCCGATATAGACGTAGCCGGCGGCAGTCAGTCGGCGAATGGTCAGCTCGAGCAGCTCGAGCTTGCGCTCGGGCGGCGGCATGTCCTCGGGGCGGATGAGCTTCTGCGCGCGCACCAGCTCAGGCAGGTGTGCGTAGCTGTAGGCGGCGATGCGGTCCGGGCGCAGCGCGATGATCTTGTCCAGGGTCGTATCGAAGCTCTCCACCGTCTGCAGTGGCAGGCCGTAGATCAGGTCGACGCTGACCGACTTGAACTTGGCCGCGCGGGCGGCCTCGACCAGCTCGCGGGTCTGTTCCTCGCTCTGGATGCGGTTGACCGCCGCTTGCACTCTGGCGTCGAAATCCTGCACACCGAAGCTCAGACGGTTGAAGCCGAGTGCGCGCAATTCCTGGATCTGCTGCGGGCTGATGGTGCGCGGGTCGACCTCGAGGGAAAACTCGTGATCGTCGCTGTCGTCCATGTTGAACGCCTGGTGCAGCGTGGCCATCAGGTCGGCCAGCTGCTCGCTGCTCAGATAGGTCGGCGTGCCGCCGCCGAGGTGCAACTGGGTCAGTTTGCGCGAGCGGTCGAACAGGGCCGCCTGCATGGCAATCTCGCGCTTGAGGTAGTCGAGGTACTCGGCGGCCCGCTCGGTCTTGTGGGTGATGATCTTGTTGCAGGCGCAGTAGTAGCACAGGCTCTTGCAGAACGGGATGTGGATGTACACCGACAGCGGCTTGGGCGGCCTAGCCTCGTTGCTGGCGCGTGCGGCGTTGCGGTAATCATCGGCGGCGAAAGCCTGGTGAAACTGCGGGGCGGTCGGGTAGGACGTGTAGCGCGGGCCGGGGCGGTCGTACTTTTCAACCAGCGCGCGGTTGAACGTGGGGGTCTGGTCCATGGAAGCGGTTCACCTTCGAATGCTCTTCTTAAAGGCGGCGCGGTGCACGTAAGGCCGGCCGTTCGTCTAGGCGCGGATTATCACCGATCCGGCCGCATCGACCGACTGTTTCAGATCAAGAAGACCTGAGTTGGCGACCACCTGCAGTCCGGGTGGCCGCCAATCGCCTGGGCTCAGAGGCGGAACTGGCCGACCAGGCGCTTGAGCTCGGCGGCCAGCTGCACCAGTTCTTCGCTGATCTGCGAGGTCTGCGTGGCGTCGGCCGAGGTAGTGTCGGCGATCCGGCTGATGGTGGTGATGTTGCGGTTGATCTCTTCGGCGACCGCGCTCTGCTGCTCGGCGGCGGTGGCGATCTGCGTGTTCATCTCGTTGATCGTGCCCACCTCGTCGGCAATCGCGCCAAGGCTTTGCGCGGCGCGAGCCACGCAGTCCGAGCCGGAGCGCGCACGCGATTGCGCGGCGACCATCGCCTGTACGGCATTGCCGACGCCCTGCTGCAGCTGCTCGATCATGTGCTGAATTTCTTCGGTCGACTTCTGCGTACGCGAGGCCAGCGTGCGCACCTCGTCGGCGACCACGGCAAAGCCACGCCCCTGCTCGCCGGCGCGGGCCGCTTCGATGGCCGCGTTGAGGGCGAGCAGGTTGGTTTGTTCGGCGATGCCCTTGATCACGCCGACCACGGTGTCGATGCTGGCGCTGTCGGCTTCGAGCTGACGCACCACTTCGGCCGCCTTCTCGATGTCCTGGATCAACGTGTCGATGCCATCGAGCGCCTCGCTCGCAACACGCACGCCGGCCTTGGATTCGTTGTCCGCGCCGGTCGAGGCCGTGGCGGTCTGGCTGGCGTTGCGGGCGACTTCCTGCACCGTGGCGCTCATCTCGTTCATCGCCGAGGCGACCATGTCGGTCTCGCTGCGCTGTTCCATCACCGCGCCGAGGGTTTTCTCGGCCACGTTGGAAACCCGTCCCGAGACGTCGGTGAGCTGCTGGGTGACCGCCGCAACGGCCTCCAGGCTGCCGCGGAATTTGCCGATCATGCGATTGAAGGCCGTTGCCATGGCGCCGATTTCGTCGTGCGCGCCGACCGTCACGCTGCGGCTGAGGTCCTCGTCGCAGGTCATGGCTTCCATGGTGTGGCGCATGTCGGTGATGCGGCTGATGATCACCCGGCGCACGGTGTAGATCATCACCGCGACGCCGGCGAGCAGCAGGACCAGCTGTACGGCACCGAGCAGCTGCAGGTTGCGGTTGACCTGCTGGTCGAGTGCGTCGAGGTCGTAGGCGATGCGTACGGCGCCCATGACGCTGTCTTCCGGAACCTGATGGCAGCCCAGGCAGTTGGTGCCGCGATAGTCGCTGTGCGCGAGAATCGGGTTGATGACCGTCAGCACGCGGCGCCCGTCGTCCTGCTTGGTGACCTTGACGATGGCCTTGCCGGTCAAGGCTGCACGATCCAGCGCATCGACCGGCGCCTGGTGATCGAAGCCGGGGCCAAAGGTCTTGATCACCGGCTCGCCGCGGATGATGCGGGCGTCGATCACGCCTGGGCGCGCCAGCGCCTTCTTACGCAGGACTTCGCGCTGGGCCATGGTGCCGGTCAGCATCATGGTGTTGATGCTGTCGAAATAGGAGTCTGCCGCGTCCTTGGTCTGTTGCTCGACGACCTGCAGCACGAGTTTCTTTTCGGCGTCGGCGGCAACGAACAGGGAGGCCGACATGATCAATACCAGCACCGCCAGCAGCGCCAGGTTGATCTTGGTTTGAACGGACATTTGCCGGGAAGCGGAGGTACTGGTCATGGTTTTCCTTGGGTCCACTGCTGCGGGCGTGTGATCCGGCCGCTCGACCTGTTCTTGTAATTCGACGATTCGGCGCGCAGGCGACAGAGCTTGCCTTGTTCGCCCAAGCTATCGGCGCAAAGTCCCTGATCTTTAGGAGGTTTTACGCCCATCCAAAGTTGGATGGTGGCGATATGATATTGAAGCCCGCTCGCCAGGTAAGGGCGGCTTCGACCAATGGCCGACGCAAACGCGCTTGCCTTGATCCAGGTCAGCCGAGGCGGCGGTTTTCCAGCAAGGAGCAGTATTTTTTCGCAAGCGCGAGCGGCAGCATTTACAGCCGCCTGGACGGGACGTAGCTTTGCCGGCGCATCGGCGGGCATCGCCCTGGTGAGCCGGTCGGCTTGCGCCTGCGGGAGGGGCGCGAACCGGCGGGTGATTCGGTGGTCGTAGCCTCAGCGTCGGTTGCCTGCGCGGGCTTCCGAAGTTGCTGCTTTTGCGGGCAGTGCACCAACTGGAACCTTTCTATCAAGGACTCTCATGATCAAGAAATGCCTTTTCCCCGCAGCCGGTTACGGCACGCGTTTCCTTCCCGCGACCAAAGCAATGCCCAAGGAAATGCTGCCGGTGGTCAACAAGCCGCTGATCCAGTACGGCGTCGAAGAAGCCCTGGCCGCCGGCCTCAAGGAGATCGCCATGGTCACCGGGCGCGGCAAGCGTTCGCTCGAGGACCACTTCGACATCAGCTATGAGCTGGAACATCAGATCCGCAACACCGACAAGGAAAAGTACCTGGTCGGCATCCGCAAGCTGATCGATGAGTGCACCTTCTCCTACACCCGCCAGATCGAGATGAAGGGCCTGGGTCACGCAATTCTCAGCGGGCGCCCGCTGATCGGTGACCAGCCGTTCGCCGTGGTACTGGCCGACGACCTGTGCATCAACCTCGGTGGCGACCCGGTGCTGGCGCAGATGGTCAAGCTGTACAACCAGTTCCGCTGCTCGATCGTGGCGATTCAGGAAGTCCCGCCGGAGAAACCAGCAAGTATGGTGTGATCGCCGGCGAGATGATTCGCGACGATATTTTCCGCGTCAGCCACATGGTCGAAAAACCCAAGCCGGAAGACGCGCCGTCGAACCTGGCGATCATCGGCCGCTACATCCTGACGCCTGACATCTTCGACCTGATCGAGCAGACCGAGCCGGGCAAGGGCGGCGAGATCCAGATCACCGACGCGCTGATGAAACAGGCCCAGGACGGCTGCGTGCTGGCCTACAAGTTCAAGGGGCAGCGTTTCGACTGCGGTAGCGCCGAGGGCTACATCGAAGCGACCAACTTCTGCTACGAGAACTTCTACCAGACCGGCAAGTTCTGATCGCCTTGGCGATTTCTTGATCGATAAAGGGCTGCCGGCGGCGGCCCTTTTTCATTTTCCGACCGCTGCAAGCGCCTCGGCACCCGGCCCCAGCGGCTGGCCGTAGCTGAACTCGATGTAGTGGCCGGCCGGATCGCGCACGCCGCAGTAGTAGCCAACCGGGTAGGGCTCGTCGCGCGGTTCCCAGATCAGACAGCCGGCTTCGCGGGCCAGGTCGGCGATCGCATCCACTTCCGCCCGGCTGGCCAGGGCAAAGCCGAAATGGCTGTAATCGTCCGCCGCCAACTGGCGGTCGGTGCCGCCGGGCATGATGACAAAAATGAACTCGCGTTCGCGGCCGGGTTCGGCCATCCAGACGATGCGCGAGCCCTTGCCCGCGCGCTCGTGGAATACCTGCATCCCGCAGAAGCGCTGGTAGAAGGCGATGCAGGCGTCCAGGTCAGCGACGTGCAGGGCCAGATGGGTGAGGGTGGGGCGCATGCGAGGGACCTCCATGGAGGGTATGCTTTCGGTTCTCAAAGGAGACAACGACTCATGGCTTACGACTTCGATCTTTTTGTCATCGGTGCGGGCTCCGGTGGCGTGCGTGCGGCGCGCTTCGCAGCGGGCTACGGTGCCAGGGTGGCGGTGGCCGAAAGCCGCTATCTGGGCGGCACCTGCGTCAATGTCGGTTGCGTACCGAAGAAACTGCTGGTGTTCGGGGCTCACTATGCCGAAGACATCGGTCAGGCGCAGGGCTATGGCTGGACCATCGACGGCGCCACCTTCGACTGGTCGAGCCTGATCGCCAACAAGAACCAGGAGATCCAGCGCCTCAACGGCATCTACCGCAACCTGCTGGTCGACGGTGGCGTGAGCCTGTTCGAAGCACATGCGCGCCTGGTCGATGCCCATACCGTCGAGGTCGCCGGCCAGCGCTACAGCGCCGAGCACATCCTGGTGGCCACCGGTGGCTGGCCTTTCGTCCCCGAGATTCCCGGCCACGAGCATGCAATCACCTCCAATGAGGCGTTCTACCTGGAGCGACTGCCACGCCGCGTGCTGGTCGTCGGCGGGGGCTACATCGCGGTCGAATTCGCCTCGATCTTCCATGGCTGCGGCGCCGACACCAAGCTGCTCTATCGCGGCGAGCTGTTCCTGCGCGGTTTCGATGGTTCGCTACGCGATCACATCAAGGACGAGCTGATCAAGAAGGGAATGGACCTGCAGTTCAAGTCGGACATCGCCCGCATCGACAAGCTGGCCGATGGCAGCCTGCTGGCGACCTTGGAGGACGGTCGCACGCTGGAGGCCGACTGCATTTTCTATGCGACCGGCCGGCGGCCGATGCTCGACGGACTCGGGCTGGCCGAGCTGGGTATCGAACTCGACGAGCGTGGCTTCATCGCCGTCGACGAGGAATATCGGACGTCGGTGCCATCGGTGCTGGCCATCGGTGACGTCATCGGCCGGGTGCAACTGACACCGGTCGCCCTGGCCGAAGGCATGGCCGTCGCACGGCGGCTGTTCAAGCCGGAGGAATACCGCAAGGTCGATTACGCGTTGATTCCGACCGCGGTATTCAGCTTGCCGAACATGGCGACCGTTGGCCTGACCGAAGAGCAGGCGCGTGAGCGTGGCTACAAGGTCACTGTCTACGAGAGCCGTTTCCGCCCGATGAAACTGACCATGACGCAAAGCCTGGAGCGCAGCCTGATGAAGCTCGTGGTCGACGCCCAGACCGATCGTGTGCTCGGCTGCCATATGGTCGGGCCGGATGCCGGCGAGATCATGCAGGGGCTGGCTGTAGCGCTGAAGGCCGGAGCGACCAAGCGGGTGTTCGACGAAACGCTCGGGATCCACCCGACGGCGGCGGAGGAGTTCGTCACCATGCGCACGCCCGCGGCGATCTGAGGCGAGGGGGCGAGGCGGGCCGCTGCCGGGGCGGCCGCTCGCTTCCTTCAGTGATGGCTGTGAGCGCTGCCGGCCGGCGCGTTTTCCTGAATCGGCACCTCGACGGTCTGCTCCCCGGCATGCTCGAACTTCAGCGTGACCGGGAACCGCTCGCCGGCCACCAGCGGCTGTTTCAGGCCGAACAGCATGACGTGATAGCCGCCCGGCGCGAACGCGACGCTGCCGCCGGCGGGAACCTTGACCTCATCGACCTTCACCATGCGCATCACATCGCCTTCGTGCTTGTGCATATGCAACTCGGCACGCTCGGCGCGCGGCGTCTGGGCACCGACCAGGCGATCATCGGTCTGCCCCTGGTTCTGCAACTGGAAGTACACCGCGCCGGTCGGAGCGCTGGGCGGCATCGCGCGCGACCAGGGCTGGGTGATGGTTATCGAACCCTGCATGGCATGACCGGCATGCGCGTGGGATTCATCGGCAGCCGAGGCGGCCAGGCAAACCGCGCTCAGCGCGCCGGCGGTCAGAAGGCGAAGCAGCATGAGAACACTCCCGAAAAGATCGAAGCGCGAACCATAGCATGCGTTCAGCGCACTGGCGTTGACCTGCCGCAGCTGGCCTCCAGCCCTCGAATGAGCCGTTCAGCCCGGCTGCGTCTCCTCGTCCGGATCGCTGACGCTCTGGTTGCCGTACGGTGTTCCGGGCTTGTAGTCATCCAGCTCGTCGGCACAGGGCACTTGCGGAATGTCGCCCGGTTTGTCGTGCAGCACCGGGTCAGGTTGCGGTACATCGGGCTTGGGGTGAGTCATGCCGAAGGTCTCCTTCAAACTGGGCGAACTCCCGCAGTCTAGACGCTGCCCGGGGCAGCCGCCGGGTGTCGCCTGCAGCGCTCGCGCGCTCTGCGTCGCGCTGAACTTTCGCCACCTGACCGGCTCGGAATAGAGAGCCCGGACGATTGCCGGTCGGCCGGGCGCTCCATCGATCACGGATCCGTTTGCCGGCAGGAGGCGAGCGGGTCGGTGTGTCGTTCCGTCACGCCCAGCGCTTCAGGAGCCGTTCGATGACCGATGCCAAGCATTCTGCCTCCCTCCACCCACGACTCACCGAGGCCATGCGAATGCCACGTATCGCCATCGAGTCGAGCGAGCCGGTCATCGACGGCGGTCGCTTCGCGGCAAAAGGCATCGTTGGCCAGCCGGTCAGTGTGGCGAGCAAGATCTTTGCCGACGGTCACGACAAGCTCGCGGCGGCGGTGTGCTGGCGCATCAAGGGCGAGAGCAGCTGGCGGCGTGCGCGGCTCAAGGCGCTGGTCAATGACAGCTGGGAGGGCCACTTCACGCCGACCCAGGTCGCCAGTCATGAATTCATGATCGAAGCCTGGTGGGACGTTTTCGAATCGTATCGTTATGAGCTGTCGAAGAAACACGCCGCTGGTGTGCCGATCAGTGTCGAACTGGAGGAGGGCAAGCGCCATCTGCAGCGTGCCGTGGAACGTGCCCAGGGCGAAGTGCGCGCCGCGCTCAGCGATCTCTTGCATAGGCTCGAAACGGCTCATCTGGAAGACGAGCGGGTGTCGGTTTTGCTGGCCGAGGAAACCGCAGTGGCGATGGCCGCCGCCGACCCACGCGAGCACTGCAGTCGCAGCCCGGTCTATCCGTTGGAGGTCGAGCGAGTCAGGGGGCAGTTCGCCAGTTGGTACGAGCTGTTCCCCCGTTCGGAAACCGACGATCCCAGCCGCCACGGCACGTTCCGCGACGTGCACAAGCGCTTGCCATCGATTCGCGACATGGGGTTCGACGTGCTTTATTTCCCGCCGATCCATCCGATCGGGCGCAAGCACCGCAAGGGGCCGAACAACAGCCTCGAGGCGGGCCCCAGCGACCCCGGCAGTCCCTATGCGATAGGCAGCGAGGAGGGCGGTCACGATGCCATCCACCCGCAGCTGGGAACGCTCGAGGACTTCCGTGAGCTGGTTCGCGCAGCCGCCGAGCACGGCCTGGAAATCGCGCTTGATTTCGCCATTCAGTGCTCGCCAGATCACCCTTGGCTGACGGAGCACCCTGGCTGGTTCTCCTGGCGGCCGGACGGCACCATCAAATACGCCGAAAACCCGCCCAAGAAGTACCAGGACATCGTCAACGTCGACTTCTACGCCGAGGACGCCCTTCCGGGGCTCTGGCTGGCGCTGCGCGATGTGGTGTGGCACTGGGTCGAGCAGGGCGTGAAGATGTTCCGGGTCGACAACCCGCACACCAAGCCGCTGCCGTTCTGGGAATGGCTGATTGCCGATATCCGTGAGCGCGACCCGGATGTGATGTTTCTGTCCGAGGCCTTCACCCGCCCGGCGATGATGGCGCGGCTGGGCAAGGTAGGCTTTTCTCAGAGCTATACCTATTTCACCTGGCGCAACACCAAGGCCGAGTTGGCCGAGTATTTCGGCCAGCTGAACGAGCCGCCGTTGCGCGATTGCTACCGGCCGAATTTCTTCGTCAACACGCCGGACATCAATCCGTTCTTCCTGCAGGAGTCCGGGCGAGCGGGTTTTCTCATCCGCGCCGCGCTGGCCACCATGGGCTCGGGCTTGTGGGGCATGTATTCAGGCTTCGAGCTGTGTGAGGCAGCGGCGATTCCCGGCAAGGAGGAGTACCTGGATTCGGAGAAGTACCAGATTCGCCCGCGCGACTACCACGCGCCCGGCAACATCGTCGCCGAGATCGCCCAGCTCAATCGCATCCGCCGCCAGAATCCGGCGCTGCAGACGCACCTCGGCTTTCAGCCCTACCTGTGCTGGAACGACAACATCCTCTATTTCGGCAAGCGCACGGCCGACCGCTCCAACTTCATTCTCGTGGCGATCAGCCTCGATCCGCACAACGCTCAAGAAGCGCATTTCGAGCTGCCGCTCTGGGAACTGGGCCTGCGCGACGATGCCCAGACCCAGGGCGAAGACCTGATGAACGGCCACCGCTGGTCCTGGTATGGCAAGACGCAGTGGATGCGGATCGAGCCCTGGCATTTGCCCTTCGGGATCTGGCGGCTGACCGCCGAGCAGGTCGATCCAGACTTGAAGTGAATTCTAGGATAACAGCAAAAACGTAGATTATTCAGTTAGATATGAAGCAAACGTAAGACCGTTTATAGCCACTGAAATCGCGGTGGAAACGGCAGTGACGGCGAAAAAGGAACCGGAACATGGCGAAACCGCGCAAGCCCGCAGCCTTCATCAAGGACCCGCTCTGGTACAAGGACGCCGTGGTCTACCAGGTCCACCTGAAGTCCTTCTTCGACTCCAACAACGACGGCGTCGGCGACTTCGCCGGGCTGATCGACAAGCTCGACTACATCGCTGACCTGGGGGTCAACACCATCTGGCTCCTGCCGTTCTATCCCTCGCCGCGTCGCGACGACGGCTATGACATTGCCGAATACAAGAACGTCCACCCCGACTACGGCAGCATGGCCGACGCGCGGCGCTTCATCACCGAAGCGCACAAGCGTGGGCTGCGGGTGATCACCGAGCTGGTCATCAATCACACGTCCGATCAGCACCCCTGGTTCCAGCGCGCCCGCAAGGCGAAGAAGGGCTCGGCGGCGCGCAATTTCTACGTCTGGTCCGACACCGACGACAAGTACCAGGGCACGCGGATCATCTTTCTCGACACCGAGAAATCCAACTGGACCTGGGACCCGGTGGCCAAGCAGTACTTCTGGCACCGCTTCTATTCGCACCAGCCGGACCTGAACTTCGACAACCCGCAGGTGATGAAGGCGGTACTCGGCGTCATGCGCTACTGGCTCGACCTGGGCATCGACGGCCTGCGCCTGGATGCGATTCCGTACCTGGTCGAGCGTGACGGCACCAACAACGAGAACCTGCCCGAGACCCATGTGGTGCTCAAGCAGATCCGCGCGGAAATCGACGCCAACTACCCCGACCGCATGCTGCTGGCCGAGGCCAACCAGTGGCCCGAAGACACCCAGCTGTACTTCGGGGGGGAGAATGGCGGCCCCGGCGATGAGTGCCACATGGCCTTTCACTTCCCGCTGATGCCGCGCATGTACATGGCCATCGCTCAGGAAGACCGCTTCCCGATTACCGATATCCTGCGCCAGACGCCGGACATCCCGGACAACTGTCAGTGGGCGATCTTCCTGCGCAACCACGACGAACTCACCCTGGAAATGGTGACCGACAAGGAACGCGATTACCTCTGGAACTACTACGCGTCGGACAAGCGCGCGCGAATCAACCTTGGCATTCGCCGGCGCCTGGCACCGCTGCTCGAGCGCGACCGCCGGCGCATCGAGCTGCTCAACAGCCTGTTGCTGTCGATGCCCGGCACGCCGGTGATCTACTACGGCGACGAGATCGGCATGGGCGACAACATCTTTCTCGGCGATCGTGATGGCGTACGTACGCCCATGCAATGGTCGGTGGACCGCAACGGCGGCTTCTCGCGCGCCGACCCGCCGAGCCTGGTACTGCCGCCGATCATGGACCCGCTCTACGGTTACCAGACCATCAACGTCGAGGCGCAGCAGCGCGACCCGCATTCGCTGCTCAACTGGACGCGGCGCATGCTCGCCATTCGCAAGCAGTTCAAGGCGTTCGGGCGTGGCACGCTGAAGATGCTCGCGCCGAACAACCGGCGCATCCTCGCCTACCTGCGCGAGTTCACCGGCCCGGACGGGCAGACCGAAATCATCTTCTGCGTGGCCAACGTCTCGCGTTCGGCGCAGGCCGCCGAGCTGGAAATGTCCCAGTACGCCGGCATGGTGCCGGTCGAAATGCTCGGCGGCAGCGCTTTCCCGCCGATCGGCCAGCTGCCTTATCTGCTCACTCTGCCGCCGTATGGCTTCTACTGGTTCCAGCTGGCGACCAGCAATCAGATGCCCAGCTGGCATCAGGAGCCGGTGGAAACGATGCCGGACTTCCAGACGCTCGTGCTCAAGCGCCTGGACACCCTGAACAGCGCCTGCCGCAAGATCCTCGAAAGCGACTCGTTGCCGACCTATCTGCCGAAGCGGCGCTGGTTCGCCAGCAAGGACAGCGCCATCGACGCGGTGCACATCTGCTACGCGGTACCTTTCGGCGATCCGCAGCGGCCGGTGCTGCTCAGCGAGATCGAAGTCAGGAGCGGCGAACGCACCGATGTCTACCAGCTACCGTTCGGCTACCTGCCCGAGGCCGAGTTCGGTACGGCGTTGCCGCAGCAGTTGGCAATGGCGCGGGTTCGCCGCGGGCCTCAGGTGGGCCTGCTGACCGACGCCTTCACGCTGGACAAATTCATCTTCGCGGTCGTGCAGGGGCTACGCGACCAGCTCGTGCTCGACAGCGGAAACGGCGAGATTCGCTTCGTGCCGATGCGCCAGCTCGACGAGATCGAACTGCCGGCCGAACTGGAGGTGCGTTACCTGACCACCGAGCAGTCGAACAGCTCGGTGATCGTCTCCAACCTGGTGATGATCAAGCTGCTGCGGCGTGTGGCCGCGGGCGTGCATCCGGAGCTGGAGATGGGCAGCTTCCTCACCGAGCGCGGCTTCGCGCATATCTCGGCCATGCTCGGCCAGGTCAGCCGCGTCGATCAGCAGGGCAACCCCTATGCCCTGATGGTGGTACAGCGCTACCTGGACAACCAGGGCGACGCCTGGGAGTGGACGGTCAACACGCTCGACCGTGCCGTGCGCGACCAGCTGGCCGGCGGCGTTTCGCTGCACGAGAACCAGTACAGCGCGCTGGACGAACTGGAAGTCTTCAACCGTTTGCTCGGCCAGCGTCTCGGTGAAATGCACCGGGTTCTGGCCAGTGACACCGATGATGCCGCATTCGCCGCCGAGCCGACCGAGCAGGCGCAGGCCCGGGAGATCGGTGAATCGGTGCGCGAGCAGCTCGGCCGAGCGTTCGAATTGCTCGACAGCCGTCGGGGCGAGCTCGAGCGCAAGGACGCCGCGCTGGTCGACAAGCTGTTCGGGCAGCGCGAGGCGCTACTGAGCGAAGTCGATCGTCTGGCCATGCGCACGCTCGGCGGGCTGCGGATCCGCGTTCATGGTGACCTGCATCTGGGGCAGGTGCTGGTGGTGCAGGGCGACGCCTACTTCATCGACTTCGAGGGCGAGCCGGCCCGGCCGCTGGCGCTGCGCCGTGGCAAGTACAGCCCGTACAAGGATGTCGCGGGTATTCTGCGGTCGTTCGAATATGCCGCGGCGATGACCGTTCGCAATGCACAGGTCAGCGACAGCTCGGCCGAAGCCGGTCAGGCACGCCAGACCATCGCCGAACACTACGCGGCGAGCGCGCGCAAGGCGTTCCTCGACGGCTATTGCGAAGCGGTAACCGGAATCGGCCATGCTTGGCGGGACGCAGAGGGCGACACGGCGACGCTGACGCTATTCACCCTCGAGAAGACCGCGTACGAAGTGGCCTACGAGGCTGAGAATCGGCCCGCCTGGCTGTCGGTCCCCTTGCAGGGCCTGGCAGCGCTGGCTCACCAGCTTTGCAGAGGAGAGTCCAATGAGTGATCGTCCGGCCGTGACCATGCCCGGAGAAAACCTGCTGCCCAGCGATGCCGAGGTCGACGCGCTGGTCCGCGCCGAGCATGGCGATCCGTTCTCCATCCTGGGCCCGCACCCCGACGGCGATGGGCTGGTGATTCGTGCCTACCTGCCGAACGCACTCGGTGTCGAGGTGCTCGACCGTTCGGGGGGCACTGCACTGGGCAGCATGGAGCAGGGGCAGGTGCCGGGATTGTTCTTCATTCGTCTGGCCAATCCGCAACCCTACCTGTTGCGCATCCGCTGGGCTGGTGGGGAGCAGGTCACGGAGGACCCGTACAGCTTCGGGCCGCAGCTCGGCGAAATGGACATCTATCTGTTTGCCGAGGGTAATCATCGCCATCTGGGGCGGGCGTTCGGCGCCCAGCTGATGACGGTCGACGGTGTCGAAGGCGTACGCTTCGCGGTCTGGGCGCCGAATGCGCGGCGCGTCTCGGTGGTGGGCGATTTCAATGGTTGGGACGGGCGCCGCCATCCGATGCGGCTGCGCATTCCCGCAGGGGTCTGGGAGATCTTCATCCCCAGGCTCAGGCCTGGCGACCGCTACAAATACGAGATTCTCGGCCCCGGCGGCGTGCTCCCGCTGAAGGCCGATCCGGTGGCGCTGGCCACCGAGCTGCCACCGGGTACTGCCTCGGTGGTCGCTTCGCCACTGGACTACGAATGGCGAGACGACAGCTGGCTGCAGCAGCGCATGGTGCGCCAGAAGGTTGACCAGCCGATGAGCATCTACGAGGTGCACGCCGGCTCCTGGCGGCGCGAGGGCGGCGATGACGGGCGGCTCTACAACTGGCACGAGCTGGCCGAGCGGCTGATCCCTTACGTGGTCGAGATGGGCTTCACCCATATCGAGCTGATGCCGATCATGGAGCACCCGTTCGGCGGTTCCTGGGGCTACCAGCCGCTCTCGCAGTTCGCGCCGAGCGCCCGTTACGGCTCGGCGCACGATTTCGCCGCGTTCGTCGATGCCTGCCACTACGCCGGCATCGGCGTGATCCTCGACTGGGTGCCGGCGCATTTCCCCACCGACGCTCATGGCCTGGGCGACTTCGACGGCACCTCGCTGTACGAGTACGACCACCCGTTCGAAGGCTTCCATCAGGACTGGGACACCTACATCTACAACCTTGGGCGCACCGAGGTGCACGGCTTCATGCTGGCCTCGGCGTTGCACTGGCTGCGCGAGTTCCACGTCGATGGCCTGCGTGTGGATGCGGTCGCCTCAATGCTCTACCGCGACTATTCACGCAAGGAAGGCGAGTGGATTCCCAACCGCCACGGCGGACGGGAGAACCTCGAGGCCATCGAGTTCCTGCGTCACCTCAATGACGTCGTCGCCCTCGAGGCGCCCGGCGCGATGGTGATTGCCGAGGAGTCCACCGCGTTCCCGGGGGTCAGCAAACCGACCAGCGAAGGCGGCCTGGGCTTTGCGTACAAGTGGAACATGGGCTGGATGCACGACACCCTCAAGTACGTCGAGCAAGACCCGGTGCACCGTCAGTATCACCATGACGGCATGACCTTCGGGATGGTCTACGCCTACTCGGAACACTTCGTGCTGCCGATCTCCCATGACGAGGTGGTGCACGGCAAAGGGTCGCTGATCGACAAGATGCCGGGTGACCGTTGGCAGATGTTCGCCAACCTGCGCGCCTATCTCGCGTTCATGTGGACGCATCCGGGCAAGAAACTGCTGTTCATGGGTTGCGAATTCGGCCAGTGGCGCGAGTGGAGCCATGACCGCGAGCTCGACTGGTTCCTGCTGGACGAGCCGGACCACCGCGGCGCCCAGCAGATGCTGCGCGACCTCAACCGCCTGTACGGGCAGGAGCCGGCGCTGTACCAACTGGATGCCGACCCGCGCGGTTTCGAATGGCTGATCGGCGACGATCGGGCCAACAGCGTGTTCGCCTGGTTGCGGCGCAGCGCGGCTGGCGACCCCTTGCTGGTGGTGTGCAATTTCACCCCGGTGGTGCGGGAAAACTACCGGATCGGCGTGCCCCTGGAAGGGCGCTGGCAGGAGATTTTCAACAGCGATGCCGCCTGTTACGGCGGGTCGAATGTTGGGAATGGTGGCAGCCTGGGCGTCGAGGCGACGCCCAGCCACGGCCAGGCGGTTTCGCTGAACCTGACCCTGCCACCGCTTGGGGTGCTGATCTTCCGGCCAGAGGGCTAGCTGGCCGGTGCGCCCCCGGGCAGCAACGAACGGGCGATCCATGGGCCGCGGTGCAGCAGCGCGCTATGCAGCTGCACCAGGTCAGCTCCGGCGACCCGACGAGCCTGCACATGGGCGGCCGTCTGAATGCCGCCGACGGAAAGCAGCGCCATCTGCGGCCCGCAGATGGCCTTCAGGGCCGCGACCTGCGCACAGGCCTCGTACTGCGTGCTTGGTTGCTGCCAACGGCGATAGCGCGCGGCGGTCGCCGGTGGGCCGGGGTCATGCGCCGCGAGCAGGCCGTCGTAGCCTAAGGTCCGCAATCGCTCGGTCAGCTCGAGCGGCACCTCGCCCGGCACACAGCGCAGCTTGACCAGCAGCGGGACGTGTCGCCCGCTCTGCTCGCGCAGTCGATCGATCTGCTGACGCAGCATTCTGAGTACCTCGTGCAGCCGCGCTGGCTCAGCAAGCAGCGCGGCGCTAAGTGGACTCAGCAGGTTGAGCATCAGGTAGTCCGCCGCCTGCCAGGCGCGGGTGATTCCGTTGCGCAATGTCTCGGCGTCCGCCGCTACCGGCAACCCCAGATTGACACCCAGTACGGCATCGCCCGGCTGCGTGCGCCAGCGCGGCAACCTGGCGATGTCGAAGGTGCCGAGTTCGCTGGAGCCGAACCCCAGCCGGGCAGCGCCACGTCCCAGCTTGCCGTGCCTGTCGAAGCCGGCGGCGATGCCCAGCGGCGAAGGAAAGCTCAGCCCCATGACGCGAATGGCCTGGTGCCGCTGCGGCAGCGGGGCCAGTCGCGCCGCCAGGTAGGTCGCCCCATACAGTGTGCGGTGGGCCAGGCGTCGGAAGTCGATCGAGAGGTCAGGCATTGCGTTTCTCGAACGCACGCATGAACGAGACCAGCCGGGCGACGCCCTCCACTGGCATGGCGTTGTAGAGGCTGGCCCGCACGCCCCCCAGGGCGCTGTGACCTTGCAGGTTGTGCAGGCCGCTGCGTTCGGCCTGCTGCAGGAACGGCGCCAGGAGCGAGTCGTCGGTCAGTTCGAAGCAGACATTCACGGTTGAGCGATCCTCGTGGCGGATGGCGCAGCGGTAGAGCCCGCTGGCGTCGATGCAGTCATACAGCTGCCGGCTGCGCTCACGGCAGCGTTGCGCCATCGCCGTCACGCCACCACGCCCGGCGATCCAGTGCAGCATGCGATTGGTGCAATAGAGCGCAAGCGTGGGCGGAGTGTTGAAGCGGCTGTGCTGTTCGGCGAGCACCTGGTAACTGAAGGCGCTGGGCAGCCCCGCGCGTGGGGCATGGAGCAGGTCGCGCCGGATGATCAGCAGGCACAGCCCGGGCACTCCCAGGTTTTTCTGGGTGCTGGCGTAGATCATGCCAAAGCGCTCGACCGGGATCGGCCGGGTGAGCAGGTCCGAGGTCATGTCGGCTACCAGCGGCACCGCCAGCTCGGGAAAAGCCTGCATCTGCAGGCCGCTGCCGGTTTCGTTGCTGGTCACGTGGCAGTAGCCCGCATCGGCTGGCACCTGCCAATCCCGGCTCGGCGGCATGGCGGTGTAGCCGGTGGCCTCGCCGCTCGCGGCCAGCCTCGCCGGCGCGTGGCGGCAGGCTTCGATGAAGGCCTTGCGCGACCAGTGGCCGGTCACCAGGTAGGCCGCCGATTGCCCGGCGGCCAGGAGATTCAGCGGCAGCAGGCCGAACTGGGCGGAGGCGCCGCCCTGGGCGAACAGCACCTCATAGTCGGGCGGTATCGCCAGTAGCGTGCGCAGCAGCCCCTCGGTCTCCTCCATCAATTGGCGAAAGCCGGCGCCGGTGAAGGGCTGCTCGAGCAGCGGCACACCGCAGGCCGGCGCTTGGGTGAGCCAATCGGCCAGCTGCAGGCGCACCTCGGTCGGCAACATCGCCGGCCCGGCGGCGAAGTTGTAGCGCTCGGCGCGCTCAGAACAGATGCAGGCCATGACTGCCGGCCGCCATCGAAAGCAACAAGGGAAAGGACAGGATGGTGTTGCTGCGCGAGGAGAGAAAGGTGATCCGCGAGCAACGAACCCGCTCTTCGAGCGTCGCCGGGACAAAGCCAAGCAGCTTTTTCTGATGCGGCCAGAGCACCAGCCAGAGGTTGAGCAGCATCAGCGTACCGATCCAGGCGCCGAGGCCGATCACCGCCAGCGGCCCTTCGAGCAGCAGCGCATCGGGTAGCCAGCCGCGCTGCCAGAGCATGAACATGCCCGAGGCCCAGACGACCAGCGAGGCGTAGCGGAATATGCCGTGTTCACGTTTCATCCGCGCTTCCAGGTCGCGGTTCAGCGTGGCGACGTCGATTCCGTTCTGCAGCGGAACGAAGCGCGGGTTCTGTATGAAGTTGGCGTAGTTGTGGCCGACCCAGACGAGCGCAAAGAGCAGGTGCGCGTACCGGGCCAGTACGTCGAGCAGTGGCAGTTGCATCGGGCGCCTCCAGGGCGTTGGTCTGTCGAGGTCGGGCCGTCGGCGCATTCGATGCGCCTGGCCTGCGGGCTGTGTGGTTCGTGCATGCTGCCCGCCGGGTGCCGGCGTGCAGCCCCTTGGGTCAGGCCCGCTAGATCACCCAGCTCAACAGCAGGTAGCAGCCGAGCGTCAGCGCAAGACCGACGCTGACGGTTCCGCCGAACGAGTCATGGGGCAGTTTCAAGGTCTACCCCCTGGCTGGCGTGCCTTGCGATCAACTGGCCCGGCGCGCGCGTGGCATCCTCGGCGAGCTGTACGGCCTGCTGGATCAGCTGATGCCTGGGGGACTTGCTGCACGCCGGATCGGTGTTGGCGCCATTGCCGGTCAGCAGCAGGGCCTGGCAGCGGCAGCCGCCGAAGTCCTTTTCCTTTTCGTCACAGCTACGGCAGGGCTCTGGCATCCAGGCATCGCCACGGTAGAGATTGAAGACGGACGAGTCATGCCAGATCTGCTCGAGGCGCTGCTGGCGTACGTTGGGAAACTGGAGATCCTTGAAGTTGCTGGCCTGGGAGCAGGGCAGCACGTTGCCGTTCGGCGCGATGGTCACGTGGATCGCACCCCAGCCGTTCATGCAGGCCTTGGGCCGGCCCTCGTAATAGTCAGGGATGACGAAGAAGATGGTTAGCCGGTCGCCATAGCATTGCCGTGCTCGCTGCACCTCGGCTTCGGCGCCCTGCAGCTGCTCGCGCGTGGGCATCAGTTCGTCACGGTTGAGCAGGGCCCAGTTGTAGTACTGCACGTTGGCCAGCTCGACGTACTCGATTCCCAACTCGACGGCCAGCTCGATGATGTGCGGGATCTGGCCAATGTTCTGCCGGGTGATCGGCACGTTGAGCACCATGGGAAAGTCCAGCGACTTGATCAGTCGGGCCATGCGCAGCTTGCGTTCCCAGGCGTCGACTCCGGCCAGTTGGCGCGCCACGTTGCGGTCGGTGGACTGAAAACCGAGCTGGACGTGCCGCAGCCCGGCGGCTTTCAGGGCGTGCAGCCTGGCTTCGGTCAGGCCGATGCCGGAGGTGATCAGGTTGGTGTAGTAACCCATGCGATCGGCTTCGGCGACGAGGGTTTCCAGATCCTTGCGCAGGGTCGGTTCGCCACCGGAGAAACCGATCTGCATGGCGCCCATGGCGCGCGCCTGGGCCATCACGTCGATCCACTCCGCCGTGCTCAGTTCGTCCTGGCGATAGTCCGCGAAGTTGCGTGGGTTGCTGCAGAACACGCACTGCAGCGGGCATTGGTAGGTCAGCTCCAGCAGCACCCAGACCGGGTTGCCGCTGCCGTCAAGCCTTAGCTTTGATCCAGCCTTTGCCATGGGATACCTCCAGGAAGTTCAGGACGCCGGCCCTTACGGCCGCCGGGTCGGATGCGCTGTAGCTGTGCGCGAGCGATTCGATCAGCTCAGCCACCGTGGTCTTGCCGTCGCAGCGCTTGAGGATTTCGCCGCCGCTGGCGTTGAGCTTCACGATGCCCTCGGGGTAGAGCAGCACATGGGCCTGCTGCGATTCCTCCCAGCGAAACAGGAAAGGCGGGCGAATCTCGTAACGGGTGGTTGGCGATGGGGTTGTTGTTGTCATGGCCAGTTCCTCGTCTGACCGGCGCGGCGATGGCGTGGCGCCGCCGCGCCGGCGTGGGCTCAGCGAACGTAGACGTACGCGGTGACTTCGAAGCCCAGACGCAGGTCGCAGAACTCTGGATCGATCCACTGCATGGCGGTTCTCCTCTAGCGGTTTCAGGGGTGTGTCGCGGTGTCGCGTTTCGAAACTAAGCCGGGACTCTGCTCACCCTAATAGGACTTTTGGGTCGATTCCTTCGGCTGTTGGTCCTGGTTTTTCGCGGGCTCGGATTTATTTGCCGAGCGCGCTGCCAGGCTTGTCTGCGGTCAATGACAGGGCGGGTTTGGCGCCTAGCATGAGCGGTTTTTTTTCGCGTTTTCGCCGCGCTCGGAGGCCGCCGCGCCGCTGCGGCGAACCTTGGCATCTACTACCAAATGAGGAACCCATCGCTGCCATGGGGGCATACCTGGGCCTTCATGGCACTGCCTAAGATCGGTCCATGCCCTGTGCCCGCTGGCGCAGGCTCCACAAGCAGAAAGAAAGAGAGAGGCCGCATCCATGATCTACGCACAACCCGGTACGCCAGGCGCCGTCATTTCCTTCAAGCCGCGCTACGGCAACTACATCGGTGGTGAGTTTGTCCCGCCGGTCAAGGGTGAGTACTTCGTCAACACCTCGCCGGTAAACGGTGAAGTCATCGCCGAGTTTCCGCGTTCCGGTGCCGAAGACATCGAAAAGGCGCTGGATGCCGCCCACGCTGCTGCCGACGCCTGGGGACGCACCTCGGTTCAGGATCGCGCCAACATCCTGCTGAAGATTGCCGATCGCATCGAAGCCAACCTGGAAAAGCTCGCTGTCGCCGAAACCTGGGACAACGGCAAGGCCGTGCGCGAGACGCTGAATGCTGACGTGCCGCTGGCTGCCGACCACTTCCGCTACTTCGCCGGCTGCATCCGTGCGCAGGAAGGCAGCGCCGCTGAAATCAACGAGCACACCGCTGCCTACCATTTCCACGAGCCGCTGGGCGTGGTCGGCCAGATCATTCCGTGGAACTTCCCGCTGCTGATGGCCGCGTGGAAGCTGGCTCCGGCCCTGGCTGCCGGCAACTGCATCGTGCTCAAGCCGGCCGAGCAGACTCCGCTGTCGATCATGGTCCTGATCGAGGCCATCGGTGATCTGCTGCCGGCGGGCGTGCTGAACATCGTCCAGGGCTTCGGTCGTGAAGCCGGCCAGGCACTGGCGACCAGCACCCGCATCGCCAAGATCGCCTTCACCGGTTCGACCCCGGTGGGCTCGCACATCATGCGCTGCGCGGCCGAGAACATCATTCCGAGCACCGTGGAACTGGGCGGCAAGAGCCCGAACATCTTCTTCGACGACATCATGAATGCCGAGCCGGCCTTCATCGAGAAAGCCGCCGAAGGCCTGGTGCTGGCATTCTTCAACCAGGGCGAAGTGTGCACCTGCCCGTCGCGCGCGCTGATCCAGGAATCGATCTACGAGCCCTTCATGGAAGTGGTGATGAAGAAGATCAAGGCGATCAAGCGCGGCAACCCGCTGGATACCGACACCATGGTCGGCGCCCAGGCGTCCGAACAGCAGTTCGACAAGATTCTCTCGTACATGGAAATCGCCCAACAGGAAGGCGCGCAGATCCTCACCGGCGGCGCGGCCGAGAAGCTCGAAGGCGGCCTGGCCAGCGGTTATTACATCCAGCCGACCCTGATCAAGGGCGACAACAAGATGCGTGTGTTCCAGGAAGAGATCTTTGGCCCGGTGGTCGGCATCACGACCTTCAAGGACGAAGCCGAGGCCCTGGCCATCGCCAACGATACCGAGTTCGGCCTGGGTGCCGGCGTCTGGACCCGCGACATCAACCGTGCCTATCGCATGGGTCGTGGCATCAAGGCCGGCCGCGTCTGGACCAACTGCTACCACCTGTACCCGGCGCATGCCGCGTTCGGTGGCTACAAGAAGTCCGGCGTTGGCCGCGAAACCCACAAGATGATGCTCGACCACTATCAGCAGACCAAGAACCTGCTGGTCAGCTACGACATCAACCCGCTGGGTTTCTTCTGATCTGATCGGCCCGGCGCGTTCGCTCCAGCGCGCCGGTTATTTGCAAGCACCCAAGGTGCACGGCTGCCGTCGGCCTCCCTCCCATGCACCCGGCAGCTTTATTGCAACGCGGCTTCGGCCGCGTTCTTTTTTTTCAGCAGGTCCCCGGCCATCGCCCACGGCGAACTCGGCCCGCTTGGCGGTCTCTGAAAGGCATATCCCCCAGCAGGAATCCGATATGCCACGTCTTGCAGACCCATTCGCACTCAAGCACCTGACGCTGCGCAATCGCGCCGTGCTCGCGCCGATGACCCGTGTCAGCGCCGAACCCGACGGGCAGGCCAACGAGCTGATGCGCGACTATTACCAGTCCTTTGCCGAAGGCGGCTTTGCCATGCTGATCAGCGAAGGCACCTACACTGACACCGAGTACAGCCAGGGCTACTTCAACCAGCCAGGGCTGGCCACCGCCGCGCAGCGTGATAGCTGGAAGCCGGTGGTCGAGGCGGTGCACGAAGCGGGCGCGCTGTTCATCGCGCAGCTCATGCACGGCGGTGCGCAAACCCAGGGCAACATCCACCATGCGCGCCACGTCGGGCCCTCGGCCGTGCAGCCCGCGGGCCAGCAGTTGGCTTTTTACGGTGGTGAAGGGCCTTACTCCACGCCTGCCGAAATGAGCGAGGAGGAGATCCAGCAGGCCATAGAAGGCTTTGCCCAGGCTGCACTGCATGCACGCGACGCCGGTTTCGATGGGGTTGAGCTGCACGCGGCCAACGGCTATCTGCTGCATGAGTTTCTCAGCGTCGAGTTCAATCAGCGTAACGACCGCTGGGGCGGTGACTTCAAGGCCCGGCTGGCGCTGCCGCTTGCCGTCCTGCGACGCGTGCGCGAGGTGGTCGGCGAGCGTTTCGTGGTCGGCATGCGGTTATCGCAGGGCATGGTGACCGACGGCCGATTGAAGTGGGACGGCGGCATCGAGGAGGCGAAGATCCGCTTCGCGACGCTCGCCGATGCGGGGCTGGACTATCTGCACGTCACCGAGTACGACGCCGCCCAGCCAGCGTTCGGCGAAGGCCCGAGCCTGGCAGCCATTGCCAGCCGCTGCGTGCCGATACCGGTGATCGGCAACGGCGGCATCACCACCGGCGAGCAGGCTGATGCCTTGCTCGAGCGTGATGATGTGGCGCTGGTGGCCATCGGCAAGGCAGCGCTTGCGAACCACGACTGGCCCAGGCGCATCGAGGCCGGTGCCGGGCTGGCGAGCTTCGAGCAGGCGATGCTCCAGCCCATGGCGACGTTGACCAACGAGCTGGCCTGGCGCAATGCAAACGACCGTCCGGCCACGCTGCGTGCGTGAGCCGGTAGCTGTTCCGCCAGCGACAGGCGCTGTGACTTCAGCACTACCAATGCAGGCTGTTGTCTCCTTCCAAAGTACCATTCTGCTCATGCGGAACAGGGTGCTTAATGAGGTTGTCGGAATCGTCCGGCACAGAAAAAGAGGACCGACCCATGTGGACCAAACCCGCTTTCACTGACCTGCGTATTGGTTTCGAAGTGACCATGTATTTCGCCAATCGTTGATTGGCTGCGCCCCGGTCAGCCGGGGCTTTGCTTTTTTGAAGGGGAGCTGGCCTATGTTCGTACGGATTCTCGGATCTGCCGCTGGAGGCGGCTTCCCTCAGTGGAACTGCAACTGCGCCAACTGCTCCGGGGTGCGCAACGGCACGCTCCGCGCCCAGCCGCGCACCCAGTCGTCCATCGCCATCAGTGACGACGGGCAAAACTGGATTCTCTGCAACGCCTCGCCGGACATTCGTGCCCAGCTCGAGTCGTTTCCCGCGCTGCAACCGGCGCGTCGCCCACGCGATACGGCGATCGGCGCGATCATCCTGCTCGACAGTCAGATCGACCACACCACCGGCCTGCTGACCCTGCGCGAAGGGTGCCCGCACGAGGTGTGGTGTACCGAGATGGTCCATCAGGACCTGACCACCGGTTTCCCCCTGTTCAACATGCTTTCGCACTGGAATGGCGGGCTGCGCTGGAACCCCATCGGCCTGGAAGGGCAGTTCTCCATCGATTGCTGCCCGAATCTGCTGATCTCGCCGATTCCACTACGCAGCTCAGCGCCGCCCTATTCACCGCACCGCAACGATCCGCATCCGGGTGACAACATCGGGCTGCTGATCGAGGATCGCCGCAGCGGCGGGAGTCTGTTCTATGCGCCGGGGCTCGGCCAGGTGAGCGAGGCGCTGTGCGAGACCATGCGCGGCGCCGATTGCCTGCTGGTCGACGGTACGCTCTGGCGTGACGACGAGATGCAGGTGCGCGAGGTAGGCGACAAACTCGGCAGCGAGATGGGCCACCTGCCACAGAGCGGCCCGGGCGGCATGATCGAGGTGCTCGACCGCGTGCCGGGCAAGCGCAAGATCCTCATTCACATCAACAACACCAATCCGATCCTCGACGAGGATTCGGCCGAGCGCAGGATCCTCGACGAGCACGGCATCGAAGTCGCCTTCGATGGCATGGACATCGAGCTGTAGCACCAGACGAACCAGAAAAGGACTGCTTTCATGACGCTGCCGGCCATGAGCCCCACCGAATTCGAGCAGGCGCTGCGCGCCAAGGGCGACTTCTACCACATCCACCATCCGTACCATCGTGCGATGTACGAGGGGCGCGCCACGCGCGAGCAGATCCAGGGCTGGGTGGCCAACCGTTTCTACTACCAGGTGTGCATTCCGGTGAAGGATGCGGCGATCATGGCCAACTGCCCGGATCGCGCGACCCGGCGCGAGTGGATCCAGCGAATCATCGATCACGACGGTCGTCCCGGCGAGGAGGGTGGGATTGAGGCCTGGCTGCGTCTGGCCGAGTCCGTGGGGCTCGATCGCGAGCAGGTGCTGTCCGAAGAGCTGGTGCTGCCTGGCGTCCGTTTCGCAGTCGATGCCTATGTGAATTTCGCCCGTCGCGCCAGCTGGCAGGAGGCGGCCAGCAGCTCGCTCACCGAGCTGTTCGCGCCGACGATCCATCAGTCGCGGCTGGATGCCTGGCCACAGCATTACCCCTGGATCGACCCGGCCGGCTACGACTATTTCCGCAAGCGGCTCAAGGAAGCGCGGCGTGATGTCGAGCACGGCCTGCGTATCACGCTCGAGCACTATCGCACCCGCGAGGCGCAGGAGCGCATGCTCGAGATCCTGCAGTTCAAGCTCGACGTGCTCTGGAGCATGCTCGATGCCATGAGCATGGCCTATGAGCTGGACCGCCCGCCGTACCACACCGTGACCCGCGAGCGGGTCTGGCATCGTGGCATCGCCTTGCGATGACGAGGCCTGGACGTAGTGGAATGCAGATGCCGCCGTGCGTCATGCATCCCCGGAGAACGAATCGATGAGCGACGACATCCTGCTGAAGGTTCCGGCCTTGCGCCGCGGCTATCGCTTTCAGTTCGAGCCGGCCCAGGGCTGTCATGTGCTGCTGTACCCCGAGGGCATGATCAAGCTCAACGAGAGCGCCTCGGCAGTGCTCGAACTGGTCGATGGGGCGCGTACCGCAGGCGCCATCGTCGCCGAATTGCAGGCCCGGTTCCCCGAAGCCGAAGGGATCGAGGAAGACATTCTGGGCTTTCTGGAGGTTGCGCTTGAACGTTTCTGGATCGAGTTTCGCTAAGCCTGACGTGAGTGTCGGCCCGCCGATGTGGCTGCTGGCCGAGCTGACCTACCGCTGCCCACTGCAGTGCCCCTACTGTTCCAACCCGCTGGATTT
Organism: Stutzerimonas sp. CXK-1; assembly: GCF_057738225.1. Lineage (NCBI taxonomy): Bacteria > Pseudomonadati > Pseudomonadota > Gammaproteobacteria > Pseudomonadales > Pseudomonadaceae > Stutzerimonas > Stutzerimonas sp. CXK-1. The sequence goes on from NZ_CM173217.1 coordinate 1,887,686, forward strand.
CGCCGCGCATCAGCAAGAGCTCAGCACCGAGCAGTGGATCGAGGTGTTCCGCCAGGCGCGCGAGCTGGGCGCGGCCCAGCTGGGGTTTTCCGGGGGCGAGCCGCTGGTCCGCCAGGATCTGGTCGAGCTCATCGGTGCAGCCCGCGAACTCGGTTACTACACCAACCTCATCACCTCCGGCATCGGGCTGACCGAGGAGAAGATCGCCAGCTTCGCCGAGGCGGGGCTGGACCATATCCAGATCAGCTTCCAGGCCGCGGACGAGGAGGTGAACAATCTGCTCGCCGGTTCGAAGAAAGCCTTCGCCCAGAAGCTGGAGATGGCTCGTGCGGTCAAGCGCCACGGCTATCCGATGGTGCTCAATTTCGTCACCCATCGGCACAACATCGACAACATCGACAACATCATCCGCCTGTGCCTGGAGCTGGAAGCCGACTTCGTCGAGCTCGCCACCTGCCAGTTCTACGGCTGGGCGGAACTGAACCGCGCCGGGTTGTTGCCGAGCAAGGCCCAGCTGGTGCGCGCCGAGCAGATCACCAACGAGTGGCGTGAGCGGCTGGCTGCCGAAAAGCATCCATGCAAGCTGATCTTCGTCACGCCGGACTATTACGAGGAACGTCCTAAGGCCTGCATGAACGGGTGGGGTAACCTGTTCCTCGACATTACCCCCGACGGTACTGCGCTGCCGTGCCACAGCGCGCGTCAGCTGCCGGTGCAGTTTCCCAACGTGCGCGAACACAGCATCGAGCATATCTGGTACCACTCCTTTGGCTTCAACCGTTACCGGGGCGATGACTGGATGCCCGAGCCCTGTCGCAGCTGCGATGAGAAGGCCCGCGACTTCGGCGGCTGCCGCTGCCAGGCCTTCATGCTCACCGGCGACGCCGCCAATGCCGACCCGGTTTGCAGCAAGTCGGGCCAGCATGAGCTGATTCTCGCCGCGCGCCGCCAGGCCGAGGAGGCGCCCGAGCCGCTCGAGGGGCTGACCTGGCGCAACCCGCAGGCTTCGCAGCTGATCTGCAAGGGCTGAGGGCCGGTGCCGGCTGCGACGTTGCCGTACGGTGACTGGCCAAGCGCCTGGACGGCGCAACGTGCGGCCGAAGCCAGCCGCGACTTTGCCGAACTGTGCGCAGGGCACGGCGGGCTCTACTGGATCGACTACTGCCCGAGCGATTCGCGCTGCACGCTCTGGCATTGGCGCAGCGATGCAGCAGCGCGCTGTGTGACGCCGCGCGGTTTCTCCGTTCGCAGCCGGGTCTACGAGTATGGCGGCGGTGCCTTCTGCCTGCTGCCGCACCAGCTGGCCTTCGTCAACGAGGCCGATCAGCAGATCTGGTTACAGCCGGTGGACGACGCGGCTGCTCCCCCATGGCCGCTGACCTCTGCCGCCGAGCGGCGCTACGGCGATCTGCAGTACGACCCGCTGGCGGAGGCGGTTCTTGCGATAGAGGAGAGCCACGAAGCTGGCGTCGTGCGGCACCGCTTGGTCAGCATCGCAGTCGCTGGCGGGGCGCGACAGGTGGTTGCCGAAGACACGGACTTCTATTCGGCACCGACCCTCAGCCCGGATGGCCAGCGCCTGGCTTGGGTCGAATGGGATCGTCCGCATCAACCCTGGAGCCGGAGCCGGTTGCAGCTTGCGCAACGCAGCGACGGTCGATGGTGCGCTCCGCGCTGCCTGGCTGGCGCGAATCGCGTCGAGTCGGTTCAGCAACCGCGCTTCTCGGCTGACGGCGTACTCCATTGGCTGAGCGATCACTCCGGCTGGTGGCAGCCATGGCGCGAAACGGAGCGCGGGGCCCGCCAGCTGATCGAAGCGCCATATGACCACGCGCCAGCGCCCTGGCAACTGGCGACCCGCAGCTACCTGCCGCTGGGCCATGGCAAGCTGCTGCTCACCCGGCAGGTCGAAGGGTTCGGCCTGTTGCTCGAAGCGGATGGCGCCGGCACCCAGCGCCGCTTGGCCGAAGGCTTCAGCCGCTGTCGACAGCTGGCTGCCGACGCCGAACGCTTCTACTGCATTGCCGGCTCGCCGACGCGCCTGCCCGCCGTTCTGGCCATCGAACGACGCGATGGAACCGTGCGGGTCCTGGCCGGCGGCGCGTCGCCGCTGGCCGACGAAGACGTTTCCCGGCCGGAGCCGTTGGCTTTCGCCACAGCCAACGGCGAGACGGCCTACGCCTTTTTCTTCGCGCCCCGCAATCCTCGCTGCGCGGCGCCGAGCGGCACGCGACCGCCGCTGGTGATCTTTGTGCATGGCGGGCCTACCTCCGCCTGTTATCCGGTATTCGATCCACGCATCCAGTTCTGGACCCAACGTGGATTTGCCGTCGCCGACCTGAATTACCGTGGCAGCACCGGCTTTGGACGCGCCTACCGCCAGCGCTTGCACCTGTCTTGGGGAATAACCGATGTCGAAGATGCGCTGGCGCTGGTCGAGGCGCTGAGCATTCAGCAGCGGGTCGATCCGCAGCGGGTGTTCATCCGCGGTTCCAGCGCCGGCGGTTACACCGCGCTGTCGGCGCTGGCGGCATCGCACCGGTTTCGTGGCGGCGCCAGCCTTTACGGGGTGAGCGACCCGCGGGTGCTGCGCCGGGTGACACACAAGTTCGAGGGCGATTACCTGGACTGGCTGATCGGCGATCCTGAACAGCTGCCCGAGCGCTATCGCGCGCGCTCGCCGTTGCATCGGGCCGGAGATATCCGCAGTCCGGTGATTTTCTTTCAGGGTGGGCTGGACGCGGTGGTACTACCCGAGCAGACCGAGCGCATGGTCGCCGCACTCCAGGCGCAGGGGGTCGAGGTCGAGTACCGCCGCTATCCCGGCGAGCGGCACGGATTCCGTGACGCGGCCAACCTGGCCGATGCGCTGGAGCGGGAGTGGCGCTTCTACCTTCGTCTGCTGGCTTGACCGCTCGCCGTTCGGAGCATTGCATTAACCCCTCAATGCAGTAGGCTTTGCGTTGTTGTTACAAAAAATAAAAAGGCCGTAGTGATGAGCCCGAATATCAGCCTGCAGCGCAAGTTCGTCTCCCCGGAAATCGTATTTGGCGCAGGATGTCGCCACAGTGTCGGTACCTGTGCAGCCAACTTCGGCGCTCGCAAGGTACTGCTGGTGACCGATCCGGGCGTTCAGGCCGCGGGCTGGGTCGATGATGTACAGGCTGCGCTGGAACGTTCTGGCATCGAGCATTGCCTGTTCGCCCAGGTGTCGCCCAACCCGCGTTGCGAAGAGGTGATGCTGGGGGCCGAGCTCTATCGCAGCGAGGGCTGCAATGCGATCGTCGCGGTCGGCGGCGGCAGCCCGATGGATTGCGCCAAGGGCATCGGCATCGTCGCCGCACATGGTCGCCACATCAGCGAGTTCGAGGGCGTCGACATGCTGCGCGTGCCGAGCCCGCCGATCATCCTGATCCCCACGACGGCCGGTACCTCGGCAGATGTTTCGCAATTCGTCATCATCTCCAATCAACAGGAGCAGATGAAGTTTTCCATCGTCAGCAAGGCCGCGGTGCCGGATGTGTCGCTGATCGACCCGGAAACCACCCTGAGCATGTCGCCTTTCCTGTCGGCCTGTACCGGTATCGATGCACTCGTGCATGCGATCGAGGCGTTCGTCTCGACCGGCCATGGCCCGCTGACAGACCCGCATGCACTCGAGGCCATGCGCCTGATCGGCGGCAACCTGATCCGGATGATTGCCAACCCTGGCGATATCCAGCTGCGCGAGCAGGTCATGCTCGGCAGCATGCAAGCCGGCCTGGCGTTCTCCAATGCCATCCTCGGTGCCGTTCATGCCATGTCGCACAGCCTCGGCGGCTACCTGGACCTGCCTCACGGGCTATGCAATGCGGTGCTGGTCGAGCATGTGGTCGCCTTCAACTACGATGCCGCGCCGGAGCGTTTCAAGATCGTCGCCGAAACGCTGGGCATCGATACCCGCGGCCTGACCCAGCGGCAGGTTCGCGAGCGGCTGGTCAGCCATCTGATCGATTTCAAGCGCGCCGTGGGCTTCACCGAGAGCCTTTCGCTGCATGGCGTGAACCTGAGCGACATTCCGTTCCTTTCGCAACACGCGATGCGCGACCCGTGCATCCTCACCAATCCCCGCTCGTCGACTCAGCGCGACGTCGAGGTCGTTTATGCCGAAGCCCTCTGACGGCCAGCACGACGCTTTGGCGCAGTTGCTGGGGTTCGGCAGTCATTCGGCACGCAAGAGTCACTATCCGGAACTGCTGGCGCGCCTCGAGGAGCTCGAGGCCGAGCGCAATCGCTACAAGTGGCTGTTCGAGCATGCGGTCCATGGCATCTTCCAGGCCAACCTGCAGGAGGGTATTCGTGCGGCGAACCCGGCGCTGGCACGAATGCTCGGCTACGACACGCCGGAGCAGGCGCTCTGGGGGCTGACGGATCTGGCGCATCACCTGTTTCTGGGGGGCGAGGCCGAGCTGCGCACGATTCGCCAGATCCTGAGCAGCGAGCGGGCCCTGCTGGGGTACGAAACGCGGCTGCGCCGTCGCGACGGCAGTGCGATCGACGTGATCATGAACCTGCTGGTCAAGCCCGACGAGGACGGACTGGTAGAGGGATTTGTCGCCGACATCACCGAACGCAAGCTGGCGCAGTTGCGCCTGATACAGCTCAACGAGCAACTCGAGCAGCGTGTCGCCGAGCGAACCTGTGAGCTGCGCGAGGCGCGGGATGTGGCCGAGGCGGCCAATCGCAGCAAGGACAAGTACCTCGCCGCGGCGAGCCACGACCTGTTGCAACCACTGAACGCGGCGCGCCTGCTGATCTCCACGCTGCGCGAGCGGGCGCTGCCGGTGCCGGAGCAGACGCTGGTCGAGCGCGCCCATCAGGCGCTGGAAGGCGCCGAAGACCTGCTCACCGACCTGCTGGACATTTCCAAGCTGGACCAGTGCGCGATCAAACCGGACATCGACGCCTACCGGCTGGACGAAATCCTCCTGCCGCTGGCTTCGGAATTCCAGTCCGTGGCCGAGGCCGAGCAGCTGCAGCTGCGCTGCTTCGTGCCGACTTATGCGGTCTACAGCGACTTTCGCCTGCTGAGCCGAATCCTGCGCAACTTCCTGTCCAACGCCTGTCGCTATACCGATCAGGGGACGGTGCTGCTCGGCGCCCGGCGCCGTGGCGACTGTGTACGTATCGAGGTCTGGGACACCGGACGCGGCATCGCCACCGACCAGATCGGCGCCATTTTCCAGGAATTCAACCAGCTGGGCGTGCAGCGGGCCGCTGAACGCAAAGGTGTGGGGCTTGGCCTGGCGATCGTCGATCGGATCGCCAACATGCTCGACTATTCGCTGCAGGTGCGTTCGCAACCCGGGCGCGGATCGGTATTCAGCATCGACGTGCCGCTCGCGCCGCTGCCGGTCCGAGAGCAGCGCACCTCGGCGGCTGCGACGACGTTTGGCGATCCGCTGCCGGGTTGCCGGTTGCTCGTGCTGGACAACGAGTCCAGCATTCTGCTGAGCATGGCCGCGCTGCTCGGGCAGTGGGGCTGCTGCGTGCTCACCGCGGCCAACCTGGAGGAGGCGGTCGAGGCGCTTGGCGATGAGCCGCCTGCCGTCATCCTCGCCGACTATCACCTCGATCACGAGGTCACCGGCTGGGAAGTCGCGCAGGCGCTGCGCGAGCGTTTCGCCCGCGATATCCCCGTCGTGATGATCACCGCCGACCGCAGCGACGAGTGCCGCCAGGCCTTGCAGGGCTTCGGCGTTCCGGTGCTGAACAAGCCGGTCAAGGCCGGCAAGATGCGCTCGGTGTTGTCGCACCTGCTGGGTGAGGGTAAGGCAGGCGGCTGACCCGCCAGGCTTCGGGCTGGCGGTCGTCTGCCCCTACCGTTTTGGCGTGGGCGCTTCTACCCTGAGCCTAACCGTTCAGCTGGAGTCCCCATGTACAAAGAACTGAATTTCCCCGTGCTGATCGTCCATCGGGACGTCAAGGCCGATACGGTCGCCGGCGAGCGCATCCGTGGCATCGCCGCAGAGCTCGAGCAGGATGGCTTCAACATCCTGCCCACGGCGAGCTCGGCGGAAGGGCGCATCGTCGCCTCTACACATCATGGCCTGGCGTGCATCCTCGTCGCCGCGGAGGGCGCCGGAGAAAATCAGCGGTTGTTGCAAGACGTGGTCGAACTCATTCGTGTGGCCAGGCGCCGGGCACCGCAACTGCCGATCTTCGCCCTGGGCGAGCAGGTGACCATCGAGAACGCACCGGCCGAAGCCATGGCCGACCTCAACGAGCTGCGCGGACTGCTCTATCTGTACGAGGACACCGTGCCGTTTCTGGCACGCCAGGTGGCGCGCGCGGCACGCAACTACCTGAACGACCTGCTGCCGCCGTTCTTCCGCGCGCTGGTCCAGCACACCAGCGAATCGAACTACTCCTGGCACACGCCCGGTCACGGGGGGGGCGTGGCTTTCCGCAAGAGCCCGGTGGGGCAGGCCTTCCACCAGTTCTTCGGCGAGAACACCTTGCGCTCGGACCTTTCGGTCTCGGCGCCGGAACTCGGTTCGCTGCTCGATCACACCGGCCCGCTGGCCGCGGCAGAGGCGAGGGCGGCGCGCAACTTCGGCGCCGACCACACCTTCTTCGTGATCAATGGCACCTCAACGGCGAACAAGATTGTCTGGCATTCGATGGTGACCCGCGGCGACCTGGTGCTGGTCGATCGCAACTGTCACAAGTCGATCCTGCACTCGATCATCATGACCGGAGCCATCCCGCTCTATCTGACGCCGGCACGCAATGAGCTCGGCATCATCGGGCCGATTCCGCTGGAGGAGTTCAGCCAGGCTTCGATTCGCGCCAAGATCGAGGCCAACCCGCTGACGCGCGGGCGTGAGCCCAAGGTTCGGCTGGCTGTCGTGACCAACTCCACCTACGACGGGCTCTGCTACAACGCCAACCTGATCAAGAAAGCGCTGGGTGACAGCGTCGAAGGCCTACATTTCGACGAAGCCTGGTTCGCCTATGCGGCCTTCCACGAGTTCTATGACGGTCGCTACGGCATGGATACCCGCGAGCAGGGCCCGCTGATCTTCACCACCCATTCCACGCACAAGCTGCTCGCCGCCTTCAGCCAGGCGTCGATGATCCATGTGCTCGATAGCACCACCCGCCAGCTCGACCGGGATCGTTTCAACGAAGCGTTCATGATGCATATCTCGACCTCGCCGCAGTACGGCATTCTGGCGTCGCTGGACGTCGCCTCGGCGATGATGGAGGGGCCCGCCGGGCGCTCGCTGATCCAGGAGACCTTCGATGAGGCACTGAGCTTTCGCCGCGCGCTGGCGAACCTCGGTCAGCACATCGCACCGGGCGACTGGTGGTTCACGATCTGGCAATCGCCGCGCGCCGATGGTGCCGAGCAGCTGCACAGCCGGGACTGGCTGCTGGAGCCTGAAGCCGACTGGCACGGCTTCGGCGATGTCGCCGAGGACTATGTCCTGCTCGATCCCATCAAGGTCACGCTGGTCACGCCCGGGTTGACCGCCGCCGGGGCGTTGAGCGAGCGCGGCATTCCCGCAGCAGTCGTCAGCCGCTTCCTCTGGGAACGGGGGCTGGTCGTAGAAAAGACCGGGCTCTATTCGATCCTGGTGCTGTTTTCGATGGGCATCACCAAGGGTAAATGGAGCACGCTGCTGACCGAGCTGCTCGAGTTCAAGCGTCATTACGACGCCAACCTGCCGCTGTGCGAAGCACTGCCGTCGATTGCCAGCCAGGGGCGAGAGGCTTACGCCGGGATGGGGTTGCGCGACCTGTGCGATGCCTTGCACGCCTGCTATCGGGACAACGCTACGGCGCGGGCCATGCGGCGCATGTACACGACCCTGCCGGAGATCGCCATGACGCCGTCGGAGGCCTACGAGAAGCTGGTGCGCGGGGAGGTGGAGGCGGTCCCAATCGAGGCACTGGAGGGCCGCATCGCTGCCGTCATGCTGGTGCCGTATCCGCCGGGAATTCCGCTGATCATGCCGGGCGAGCGTTTCAGTGCGCAGACGCGTTCGATCATGGACTACCTTCGCTTCGCCCGCGAATTCGCCAGGCGCTTTCCGGGCTTCGACGCGGACGTGCACGGCCTGCAACACGACGGCGCCGCCGATGGGCTCGGCTACACGGTAGATTGCATCTGTCAGTGACGGCGCTTTTCTCTTCGAGCTCAGCGGTTTACGAGCGGTTTGGCGCGCAGCGCCGGTGTTGCGTGCCGTGTTTCACAACGTCCGCATCCACATTCACCCCCGCAGGCGGTGCTTGTTATAGTTGCGCGGCTTTAACGAGCCGTCGGCGGGCATTGTGCCGACGCTTCCTGCGCCGGCTGTCGAGGATGATAGCGTGAACGAATACAAAGCCTTTCGTGTCGAGTTGGCCGACAAAGTCGCTCAGGTCGTGATCGACCGCCCCGAGAAGATCAACGCGATGAACGCTGACTTCTGGGCCGAAATCATCGATGTATTTCGCTGGGTCGATGACACCGACGAGGTGCGGGTGGTCGTCCTCAGCGGGGCCGGGCCGCATTTCTCGTCCGGCATCGATCTGCAGCTGCTCGCCCAGGTCGGCGCCCAGCTCGGCAAGGACGTCGGCCGCAATGCCGAGCAGCTGCGGCGCAAGATCCTGTCGCTACAAGCTTCTTTCAATGCCGTGGACCACTGCCGCAAGCCGGTCATCGCCGCTATCCAGGGCTATTGCCTGGGCGGCGCCATCGACCTGATTTCTGCTTGTGACATGCGCTACTGCAGCGCCGACGCCCGCTTCTCGATCAAGGAGATCGACATGGGCATGGCTGCCGACGTCGGCACCCTGCAGCGTCTGCCACGCATCATCGGCGACGGCATGATGCGTGAGCTGGCCTACACCGGTCGCACGCTCGATGGTGCCGAGGCCCAGGCGATCGGCCTGGTCAACCGGGTCTATGAAAACCCGAAAGCGCTGATGGAAGGTGTGAACGAACTGGCCCGGCAGATTGCCGAGAAGTCGCCCCTGGCCATCCGCGGCACCAAGGAAATGATTCGCTACATGCGGGACCATCGCGTCGACGACGGCCTCGAATACATCGCCACCTGGAATGCCGCCATGCTGCAGGCCGCCGATCTGCGTGTCGCGGTGGCGGCACACATGGCGCGACAGAAACCGGATTTTGCCGATTGATGCGCCTTTACAACGTTGCGCGGGAGGCGCACTAGGCATGGTTACTGGAGCCACTTCCCTGGGCCTGGTTCGCGACGAGCTGTTCGCCACCATGGAGGAGGCCGAGCAGAGCCTCGAGCACTTCATCATCGACCGCAACAACGGCGGATTGCTGCAGCAGGCGGTCGAGAACCTCAAGCAGGTCCGCGGCACGCTCAACCTCATCGAGCTGACAGGTGCAGAACTGCTCGCCCAGGAAGTGCTGCAGCTGGCGACCGACATTCCTGTCGGCGCCGGCGAAGAGCGCGACGCGCAGCTCGCTGCGCTGAGCAACGGCCTGTACGTGCTGCGACGCTACCTCGAAAGCGTCGATGCCAGCCGCCAGGAGATTCCTGAGCTGTTGCTGCCGGCGATCAATGCGCTACGTCAGGCCGGCACGCAGTCGCTATTGCCGGAGAGCTTCTTCTTCAGCGTTCGCCTCGATCATGCTCGTCCCGACAGCTGGCAGCCCGGGGCCAGGCAGCTCGGTGCGGCCGAGCTGCGCCGCCTGCGCCAGATGTACCAGGTGGGCTTGCTCGGCTTTCTCCGCGAGGACAACAGCGCGGCCAGCCTGAAGTTGATGGGACGGGCGCTGGCACGGCTCGACCAGGCATTGGGCGGCCGCCTGTGCTGGATCGCCGGTGCTGCCATCGAATCGCAGCTCGACGGACAGCTGCTACCCAGGCGCTCGCGCAAGCAGCTCTTCGCACGTCTCGATCGGGAGATCAAACAGTCGATCGTCAGCCCCGGCTACGAGGCTCCGCGCAGCCTGTTGAAAGAGTTGCTCTACCTCGTCGCGCTGGCCGACAGCAGTGGCCCCTTGGCCATGCAGGTCCGCGAGGTCTTCTCACTCTCGCCATTGCCGTTCACCGATCATCTGCTGGAAGACGAGTCGCAGCGGCTGGCTGGCCCGGGCCAAGCGGTCATGCGCTCGTTGTCCACCGCGATTCGCGAGGAGCTGGCCAGCCTGAAGGACCTGCTCGACCTCATCGAACGAGGCACTGCGCCGGCGGATGCCTACGGGAACCTGCACAACCTGCTGGGCAAGCTCGCCAAGACGCTTGGTATGGTCGGCCTGTCCTCGGCGGCGAACACCCTGCACGCACAGGTCTCGATCGTCTCTGGCTGGAGCGCCGAGCAGAGCCCGGATGCGGCTGCCCTGCTGCGCCTGGCCGATGCGGTGCTCTACGTGGAAAGCATGGTGGCCAGCCTCGAACGGGGCGAGCGTCGCGAGCGCCCTCAGGCCGTGGCGCCAGGCGCCGAAGCGGACGCTTTTGCCAGCCATCAGTTGACCGAGGCCTGCATCGTGGTGATCGACGAAGCGAGCGCCGGGCTGGCACTGGCCAAGCGAGCCATCACCGCTTATCTGGAATCCAACGGCGACAAGTTGCATCTGGCCAATGTTCCCTTCAGTCTTCAAGCGGTTCGTGGTGGGTTGCGCTTTCTTGAACAGGAGCGTGCCGCCGACCTGATCGGTGCCTGCGCCGACTTCATTCAGAAACAGATGCTCGAGTCCACCCAGATGCCGCCGGAGCAGATGCTCGAAACCCTCGCCGATGCGCTGACCAGCCTGGAATATTACCTGGAGGGCGGCGCAGTGCTGCGCCGCGACGCTTCGCGCGCGCATGTGCTCGATCTGGCCAGCGAAAGCGTTCGCGCGCTCGGCATGCCGGTGGCGGCCTGATGAGCCTGCGCTGGCAGGCCGCCTTGCTGGATCCGCTGGCGCCCGCCGGCTCGGCACTTGTGCACTGCCGGCAGCAGTTTCTGCTGGATGACAATGGCCTGCTGTTTCCTCGTGACTGGCTGCGTCGACTCGACTTGCCGCTGCTGAGCGAGCAGGGAATCGGTTATTTCGAAGGCGAGCCGGTCTACCTGTTCGAACTGGATTTTCCGGCCGAGGTACCCGGGGCACAGTGGCAGTCGCTGCGGCAACTGATGATGCTCCATGGCGAGGATCGGGATCTGTTTCGCATGCTGGGGTTCGCCGCGCAGATCGGCACGTGGGCCAGCCAGCATCGATTCTGCGGCAGTTGTGGATCGCGCATGGAGCAGCGCCCTGGCGAGCGAGCGATGCATTGCCCGGCGTGCGAGGTGCAGCATTATCCGCGCCTGTCCCCGAGCATGATCGTGTTGGTCACCCGCGAGGACGAGGTGCTGCTGGCCCGCTCACCGCGGTTTGCACCGGGTGTGTACAGTACACTTGCCGGTTATGTCGAACCGGGCGAGTCGGTCGAGGAATGCGTGGTCCGCGAGGTGCGCGAGGAGGTCGGCGTCGAGATCCATACGCCTCGCTACATGGCCAGCCAGGGTTGGCCCTTTCCTCATTCACTGATGCTGGGTTTCCATGCCGAGTACGCGGGCGGCGTGATCGTTCCTCAGCCCGATGAGATCGAAGATGCGCGTTGGTTTTCCATTCACGATCTTCCGCCGTTACCAGCCACGCAATCGATCGCACGCTATCTGATCGAGCTCTACCTCTCGCGCCGCTTAGGCCGCCCCGAGCCAGTGCTGCCAGGCTAGGCGCAGGCTCAGCGCCAGTACTACGACGATGAAGACGGGGCGGATGAACCTGGCGCCGCCCCCGATCGCCGTGCGCGCGCCGAGATAGGCTCCGGCCATCAGCGCCAGCCCCATACCCATGCCCAGCACCCACGCGACTTGCCCGGTCACGATGAACACCGCCAGGGCCATGCCGTTACTGACGAAGTTCATGCTGCGCGCCACGCCACTCGCCCGCAGCAGATCCAGCGGATACATCAGCAGGCTGCTGATCGTCCAGAAGGCCCCGGTTCCAGGCCCCGCCACGCCGTCATAGAAGCCAAGCCCGAGCCCTTGTGGCCACTGCCGGCGCTTGCCAATCCGGGCGGCCTGTTCGGGTGTAGCGTCTGGCAGTTTGCCGAACAGCAGGTAGAGCGCACAGGCGAAAACCACCAACGGCAGCATCTGGTTGAGCCAGTCGGCGGGCATGAGGTGGGCGGTGATCGCTCCTGACGCTGCGCCGATAGCGGTACCAAGCAATGCCCGGCGCCAGACAAACGGGTCGAACAGCTTGCGGCGAAAGAAGGTGTAGCTTGCCGTCGCTGAGCCAAAAGTGGCGCAGAGCTTGTTGGTACCCAGTACGAGGTGAGGCGGCAGGCCTGCCGTCAGCAACGCTGGCAGGGTCAACAGCCCGCCGCCGCCGGCGATGGCATCGATGAAGCCTGCGGCAAAGGCAACCAGACAAAGCAACGACAGGGCGAGGGGATCAAGCGGCAGTTCGAGAAAAGTGAGCATCAGGGCACGCAGCTGGCAGTCAGGTGGACGAGCATAATCAGCTCTGGTCGGCGGGGTAAGAGGCAAGTGTCTTCGGTCGCACGATTGCGCAGGTCCGGCGCATGGCAGCCGCGTGGCATTACGGAACAGGCAGTTGCCACAGGCGTGAACAGCTTCCCAGGCCGGCTATGGCCGTGAGCTGGCGCGCTGCGGATAATCGCGCGCTGCAAAGGAGAGTGTCATGCAATATCTCGGGCTGGCTGTCGTCGTCGGTTTTCTCGCGCTGCTCATCGTTCTCGTCGCGTTGCGGCTATTGTTCGCCGGTCACTGGTTGTTGGGCTGGCTGCGCGGCAATCTGGGCTTGCTGTTTCTCGCTGCTGCCGGGCTTGTCGGGCTGCTCGCCTATGAAGTGAGCCAGTATCACGCGATACCGGCTGACCGAACGCTGGCCGAGGTTTCGTTCGCGCAGCAGAAGGGGCGCCGCTACGAAGCCAGGATCAGCCACGCTGGCCGGCAATACAGTGTTCTGCTCGAGGGCGATCTCTGGCAGCTCGAGCTTCGGCAGCTGCGCTGGGAAGGGCTTGGTGATTTCATAGGGCTCGAGCCTGGCTATCGGTTGGAGAGCCTTTCGGGTCGCTATCTGGCCGTCGAACAGCAGGCTGGCTCGCGCTTTGCCGAAGCGTTGCTGGTCGCGCAGCCGCTGGATCTACCGCTGACACAGTGGCTGGACCGCGTTCAGATCGATCTGCCGTTCGTGGCGCTGCAACACGCGAAGACCAGCCTCATGCCGATCGCCGATGGCGCTGGCTTTGCCGTGGAACTGGCGCCCACCGGGCTGTTGGTGAGGCCTCTGAACGAGGCTGCAAGCAAGGCCGTGAGCGATTGGCGGGTGGAGTGAAGAACGTATCGGACGTGCGAGGAGGGAGCGGACGGGGCCGGGCAGGCACCGCCCGCTGGAGGCTGGCGTCAGGCGGAGCGCCAGCCAATTACCGCTTAGGCCAGATAACCGCCGTCGACGTTTAACGATACGCCGGTGGTGTAGCTGGAGGCGTCGCTTGCCAGATAGAGCACCGCGCCGGCCATTTCCGACGGCTCCGCAACACGGCGCAGAGGGATCTGTTTGAGTGCCATCTCCCGGATCGCGTCGTTCTTCACCAACGCCGAGGCGAACTTGGTGTCGGTCAGGCCAGGCAGCAGTGCGTTGCAGCGGATACCGAACTGCGCGCACTCCTTGGCGAATGCCTTGGTCATGTTGATGACCGCGCCCTTGGTGATCGAGTAGATGCCCTGGAAGTCACCAGGTGACACGCCATTGATCGACGCGACATTGATGATGCTGCCACCGCCGTGCTCGCGCATCAGCTTGCCGGCCTCGATCGACATGTAGAAATAACCGCGAATGTTCACGTCAACGGTCTTCTGGAACGCAGAAAGGTCGGTGTCGAGAATGTGGCAGAACTGCGGGTTGGTCGCGGCGTTGTTCACCAGGATGTCCAGGCGGCCGAAGCGCTCGCGAATCTGCGCGAAGACGGCACTGATCTGCTCCATCTCGCCGATATGGCAGGCGATCGCACTGGCCTTGCCGCCGGCCTCGACGATGGCATCGGCAACGGCCTGGCAGCCATCGATCTTGCGGCTGGAAACGATGACGTGTGCGCCTTGCTGGGCGAGCAGCTTGGCGATGGCTTCGCCGATACCGCGGCTCGCGCCGGAAACGAAGGCGATCTTGCCGTCGAGATCGAACAGGGTGGTCTTGGACATGGGTGATTCCTCTTGTTATGCCGCAGCAGCGGGCCTGGCCGAACGCTGCGTGTCGTTTAGAGCCTGGATTGAGAGATGACTTCCTGCGCCTTCAGTTCGAGCAGCTGGTTCATATGGATGAACTGCCCGAAGCGCTTGTCTTTTGTCTGGCCGTGGTAGTAGCGGTAATAGATCTGCTGGACGATGCCGGCGAGGCGGAACAGACCGTAGGTGTAATAGAAGTCGATGCAGGGAATTTCGATGCCCGCCCGTGCGGCGTAGTAATCGACGAAGCCCTGACGGCTGTGCATGCCGGGCCGGTGACTCGGCTGGCGACGCATCAGCTGCATCGGTTGCGGGTCATCGGCCTGGATCCAGTAGGCCAGAGTGTTTCCGAGATCCATCAGCGGGTCGCCGATGGTCGTCATTTCCCAATCGAGCACGCCGATGATCTGCATCGGGTCCGCGGGGTCGAGGATGACGTTATCGAAGCGGTAGTCGTTGTGCACGATGCCCGGCTTTGGATGGTCGGCGGGCATCTTGTCTGCCAGCCATTCCTTTACCGCCGTCCAGGCAGGCGCGTCCGGCGTGAGGGCGCGCTCATAGCGATCGGTCCAGCCGCTGATCTGGCGCTGGACATAGCCTTCGGGCTTGCCCAGGTCCGCCAGACCACAGGCCTGGTAGTCGACGTTATGCAGCTCGACGAACTTGTCGATAAAGCTCTCGCAGAGTGCGCGCGTCTGGCGCTCGTCGAGATCGAGTTCTGGCGGAAAATCCGAGCGCAGGATGATGCCCTTGACGCGCTCCATCACATAGAACTCTGCGCCGATGACCGATTCGTCAGTGCAGTGCACGTAGGCTTTCGGGCAATACGGAAAGCCCTGGTTGAGCTGGTTGAGGATGCGATACTCGCGGCCCATGTCGTGAGCGGATTTGGCTTTCTGGCCGAACGGCGGGCGGCGCAGCACCAGCTCGCGATTGTCGTACTGCAGCAGGTAGGTGAGGTTCGACGCCCCGCCGGGGAACTGACTGATGCGCGGGGTACCTTCCAGGCCCTCCATATGGGCCTTGAGGTAGCGGTCGATGACGTCGGCTGGGAGTTCTTCACCTTCCCGAATGGCCGTGGTCTGGTCTGCAAGCGCCATGCTTATCCCTTCTGCTTATGATCGGTGCGCTGGATGATTCAGTAATCTAATGCGCGAAGCTCAGGCCACCAAGCCTGGCAACTGTTTATTGGCATCGGTGTTGGCGATTGATCAAGCCGCCTGATTCGTGGGCGCATCCTGTTGCGCTAAAACGGCCGGAAAGGCGCCTGCCGGCCGACGGAAAGACAGGCGACCGAAAGGATGCAGAGGAGGGAAAGCGTGAATCGAATCGCTCGATGTCGCGCCTCATTGCGAGACGCGACCTGTCCCTGAGCGAGCCCGCCACCTGGACGCAACGGGCAGGCGGAACTGCTCAGGCCTGGCGGCGGCGGAACAACGGCATGGGCTCGTCGGCGGCAGCCTGATAGGCGACCGAGAAGTCCTTCAAGCCCTGAAGGGCGTCGTAGGGGTCACGGTCGGCGCGAATGGCGAAGGCGTCGAAACCGCAGCGGCGCAGGTAGAACAGCTGATCGCGCAGTACATCGCCGATCGCGCGGATCTCGCCCTTGAAACCGTAGCGCTCGCGCAGCAGGCGAGCGCTGGAGTAATGACGCCCGTCGGTGAAGCTGGGGAAGTTCAGTGCGATGACCTGAAAGTGCTGCAGGTCTTCGGCAATCTCTTCCACCGGCTCGTCCGAATCCAGCCAGACGCCCAGCCCGCCGTCACGCGCCTTGAGCGCGTGTGCATGGTCCAGCCAGAGGCTCAGCGGCACGATGATATCGTCACAGTTGGACAGGTCGTCAAGCGTCTGTTCCTTGGGCAGCAGATGCCAGGTTTCGTCGACGACCTGGTCGCCCTTAATGATTCGCTGCATAGACGCGCTCCTTGAAAGGCTCGATACCGATGCGACGGAAGGTGTCGATAAACTGCTCATCTTCGGTGCGCTGCTCCACGTAGACGTTGATGATTTTTTCGATCACGTCCGGCATGGCGTCCTGGGCAAAGGACGGACCGAGAATCTGCCCCAGGCTGGCGTCGCGCCCGGAACTGCCGCCGAGCGAGACCTGGTAGAACTCCGCGCCCTTCTTGTCGACGCCGAGAATGCCGATGTGGCCGACGTGGTGATGGCCACAGGCATTCATGCAACCGGAGATGTTCAGGTCCAGGTTGCCGATGTCGAACAGGTAGTCCAGGTCGTCGAAGCGACGCTGAATCGCCTCGGCGATTGGAATCGACTTGGCATTGGCCAGCGAACAGAAGTCGCCGCCCGGGCAGCAGATGATGTCGGTCAGCAGGCCGATGTTCGGCGTCGCCAGGCCCAGTTCGCGCAGTTCCTGCCACAACTCGAACAGCTTCGCCTGTTCGACGTCGGCGAGAATCATGTTCTGCTCGTGGGAGTTGCGCACCTCGCCGAAGCTGTAGCGATCGGCCAGGTCGGCGATGGCTTCGAGCTGCTTGTCGGTCACATCGCCGGGGGCGACGCCCGTCTTCTTCAGCGACAGGGTGACGGCGGCATAGCCGGGCTTCTTGTGCGCAACCACGTTGCGTGTGCGCCAGCGGGCGAAGCCGGGATGCTCGGCATCCAGGCGCGCCAGTTCCGCGTCCTGGTCGGCCAGATCGCGGTAGGCCGGGTCGACGAAGAAGCGGCTGACGCGCTGGACTTCCTCATCGGTAAGGGTTGCCGGCCCATCCTTCAGATGTGCCCACTCGGCTTCCACGCGCTCGGCGAAGACCTCCGGCGTCAGCGCCTTGACCAGAATCTTGATGCGCGCCTTGAACTTGTTGTCGCGGCGGCCGTAGCGGTTGTAGACCCGCAGGATCGCATCGAGATAGGTCAGCAGGTGCTGCCAGGGCAGGAATTCGTTGATGAAACTGCCGACGATCGGGGTACGGCCCAAGCCGCCGCCAACCGAGACGCGGAAGCCCAGCTCGCCGGCGGCATTTTTCACCGCTTCCAGGCCGATGTCATGCACTTCGATGGCGGCGCGATCGCTGACCGCCCCGTTGACCGCAATCTTGAACTTGCGTGGCAGGAAGGCGAACTCGGGGTGGAAGGTCGACCATTGGCGAATGATTTCGCACCAGGGGCGCGGGTCGATCAGCTCGTCACGGGCGACGCCGGCGAACTGGTCGGTGGTGGTGTTGCGGATGCAGTTGCCGCTGGTCTGGATCGCGTGCATCTGTACGGTTGCCAGCTCGGCGAGAATCTCCGGGACTTCCTCGAGCTCCGGCCAGTTGAACTGGACGTTGGTCCGCGTACTGATGTGCGCATAGCCCTTGTCGTAGTGACGTGCGATGTAGGCCAGTTTGCGCAACTGGGTGGACGACAGCAGACCGTAGGGAACAGCGATGCGCAGCATGGGTGCGTAACGCTGGATATAGAGGCCGTTCTGCAGGCGCAGGGGGCGATATTCCTCACCACCCAACTCGCCGCTCAGGTAGCGGCGAGTCTGATCGCGGAACTGCCGCACGCGATCTTCGATGATGTGTTGGTCGTACTGGTCGTAAACGTACATGACGTGTCCTGTGTGCAGGCTGCTACAGCTTCCAGCGGGCACGGCTGCGCGCACCCATTTCAGGTAGGGGCGGCAAGATACCAGCAAGCGGTTATGCGCAAAAGTGATGTTTGGGAATATGTTTAGAACCTGAAGCCCGTTCGTCGAGCAAATCCGGCGTGCCCCTTGCCGCGCTTGCCGAGCTGTTCTTGACTGCAGGAAAGCGCAAGCGAAACAGCCGTGAGGAAAGGGTGATGAGACGAATCGGACCGCACCAACAAGACAGCCTGGCGGATGCTGCAGCCATCTTCATACTGATCCTTCTGGCGGTCGGCACGGCGGTGTTCTGGGTCAGCCATCAGTGAGGCGTCGCTAGACGCCGGCCAGGTGGATCACCAGTTTGACCACGCCGAGAATCACGAGCACGAAGGCGACGGTAAAAATCAGGCCGATCACGATGAAATGGCTGGGTTTGCCATGCTGAAAATCGCGTGCCCGGTTCTTGCCACTCTGTACGCCCAGTGCTGCAGCCAGGACGCTGAGCAAGGTCTGGCGAAGGGTAAGCGGGCGATCTCGTTGTTCGTCCACGGCAACCTCGCGATGACGGTTTTCCGGGAGTCTAGTCGATCCGCTGGAGAGCGCAGGAGCGGGGAAGGCGGGGCGCAGGGCGTCCCGCCAGGGCAGGTCAATCCTTGCTGACTGCGATGGTCCGCTCACCGTCTGCAGCACCCGGCTTCTTCGGCATGCTGAGCATCAGCACGCCCTTGTTGAACCTGGCCTGTATCTTGTCCTTCTCGACCGAGTCGGGGACGTTGAAGCTGCGCTGAAAGCTGCCGTACGAGCGCTCGGACAGGTAGTAGCCCTGCTTTTCCTCCTTGCGTTCCTGGCGCTTCTCACCCTTGATGGTGAGCGTGTTTCCGCTCAGCTTGACCTCGACATCCTTCTCATCCATGCCTGGCAACTCTGCGCTGATCTCGAAGGCGTCGTCCTTTTCGACAACGTCGACGGCCGGTAGCCGTGCCAGCCCGCTTTGCCAGAATGGCCCGGTTTCGACGCCGGTCCTGGCCAAGGGGCGGTGCCAGGACAGATCGAAGTCGTCAAACAGCCGGTCGACCTGGCGGCGCAGGCTTTCGAATGGGCGCCAGGGTTCGTGGGTGGCCGGTGGGGCGGCCTTTTTCTCTTCACCTGCCACGGGTTTGTTTGCAGCATCGTTCATTGCAGAACCTCCTGTCAGAAGCCCTCGGAACTTCAGAGCCTCTGCATTCTTCGCCTGCGTTGGCGGCTGCTGTTTGATGCGGATCAACCGCGAAGGCACTCGCTGCTGCGAGCGACGCCACGGCCGCCTAGAGGTTGGCCTTGAACCAGTCCCACAAACCAAAGGAGAAGCCGGGAATCAGGTCGATGCCCAGCGCGGATTTGAGCAGATAGAGGATCACCAGGCCGACAGCTGCCGAGAACACGAGGAAGAGCGTGATCAGCGCCGCCTTGGCCGCCAGCGAGAGATTTTGCTGGGGGCGCGACAGGTTGCGTTTGTTGCGCCCGGCGAGGATCGCGAAATAGTAGTGGTTGCCGAACAGCTTCAGCGTGCCGCGCAGGTCGAGACGGTGGCGGACCCAAGATCGTGTCCCGAAGATGCCGCGCAAGGCTTCGAGCTGTTCGTCGCTGAACGAGTCGCGCAGGTGCTCGGGCAGACGCTCCAACAGGCCCTGCGTGAATGCGTCCTGCCGCACGGCATCCGCGCCGAAGGGCGAAGGGTAGGGCGCCTGCTCATCGCGGCCGGGTTGGGGTGATTCCATCAGTGATCGTCCAGGTCATGGCGAAGCGCGGCGATCCGCGCTTCGAGCGTTTGGAAATCCGGCCGCTGCATAGGCTCCGTGGCCAGGCATTGGTCGCGCAGAAGGGCAAGGGTGGCGAGGTCGTGGTCGGGTTCGAGCCGAAGCAGCAATTCATCGAGCAGGTGACCGAACGCACGAGCCTCCAGGCGCTGCAGTGCGCCGCCTTGCGGACCGGAGGGATCGAAAAACGAGGCTGCTCCGAAATCGCTGAGCCGGCAATCACCGCTCTCGTCGACGAGCAGATTATGGGCGTACAGATCGCCGTGCAGGATGCCGCGGCGATGCAGGTGGGCCACCGCCGAGGCAGCCGCACTGGCGATGCGCACGACCTGGGCGGCGGTGAAGCCGCGACCCTCGGCATAACAGTCGCGCGTGCAGCTGGCGAACGAAGGCGGGGCGGCAAGCGCCGCGTAGCGTGGGTCGAGCAGCTCCATCAGCAATGCCGGCTCTGCCGGACTGGCGAGCGGCGCGATGACCGGTAACAGGTGCGGATGCGGGCCGGCGGCGATGCAGGCGGCCATCTCGCTACGCGGTAGCCCATCGCTGGTCACGGCACCCTTGAAGCGCTTGAGCGCCACGGGCCGCCCCGGACCATCATCCGGATGCCAGTCGGCGCGTTGGACCACGCCCGACGCCCCCTCGCCCAGCACGGCGCCAAGGCGAAGATGCTTGGGCTCAATCGCGCGCGTAGCGGCATGGGCCTGTGCCAGCTGTTCGAGGCGATCGCTCGGTGGGTTGCCGCCGAATGCCAGCCAGGCAAGGTTCGGCAGTTCCAACAACCAGTCCGGCAGCGCCGGCAAGCGGTTGGCGGCGATGCGCAGCAGCTCCAGGCGATCGCAGTCGGCGAGCGCTTCTGGCAAGGCGCTCAGCCGGTTACCGGCGAGCATGAGCTTCTGCAGATTCGCACGTAGCCCTAGCGCTGACGGCAGCTCCTCGATGTGGTTGTCGGTCAGGATCAGCCAGCGCAGCGATGGTGGTAGCGCGGCCGCCGGGACCCGCTCGATGCGGTTGGCCTTGAAGCCGACCATTTCCAGCCTTTGGCAATCCCCGAGGCACTCGGGCAGCTCCCGGAAGCCGTTGTCCGAGCAGAACAGGATGCGCAGCCGATGCAGGCGCGACAGATCGGCCGGCAGGGTGTCGAGCTGATTGCCGCTCAGGTTGAGTACTTCGAGCGTGTCCGCCAGCGCGTAGATTTCTTCGGGAAAATGGGTCAATCCTGCCGAGAGATCGAGACGCCTGGCGCCTGCCAGCTCTCCGCGACGCAACTGTTCGAGACTGTGCATGCCTGCTTCCTTGCCAGGATGAAATACGCGCCGCCGTCGGCTTCGGTTACCGGGCTGGGACAGCCCCAGGCACGCTGCGTTCCGCTCGCCGGCGCCCGAGCGCGAGTTCGGCCCGGGCACGCAGCTGCCCGCAACCGCCATCGACGTCCTGGCCCGCGGAATTGCGCACCTTGGTCAGTACGCCGCGGCTATGCAGGTAGCGCACGATCTGTACGATGCGCTCGCCCTGTGGCCGCTGGTACTGGTCGTCTTCCAGGCTGTTGTAGGGAATCAGGTTGAGCACGGCGAACTTGCCGGCCAGCAGGTGCAGCAGCGCGTCCATTTCCTGTTGGCTGTCGTTGATGCCGGCCAGCAGCGTCCATTGGTACTGGATCGGATAGCCGACGGTGCGGGCATAGCGCTCGCCCAGTTCGACCAGCTCGGCCGGGTCGATGCGCGGCGCGCGCGGCAGCAATGCCTGGCGCAGCGCGGCGTCGGTGGTATGCAGCGACAACGCCAGGGCCGGCTTGACCCGTTGCGCGGGCAGGCGTTCGAACACCCGCGGGTCGCCGACCGTGGAGAACACCAGGTTCTTGTGGCCAATGCCGCCGTCGGTGCCGAGCAGGTCGATGGCTTCGAGCACGTTGTCGAGATTGTGCGCCGGCTCGCCCATGCCCATGAACACGACTTTCTTCACCGGGCGGAAGCGCCGCGCCAAGGCGACCTGGGCAACGATCTCGGCACTGCCGAGCTGGCGTAGCAGGCCGCTCTTGCCGGTCATGCAGAACACGCAGCCGACCGCGCAACCGACCTGGCTGGACACGCACAGGCCATCGCGCGGCAACAGCACGCTCTCCACCATCTGCCCGTCGCCCAGCTCCACCAGCAGGCGCGCCGAACCGTCGGCGCCCGGGTGTTCGGAGCGCAGGCGTACGAGCCCGTCCAGGCTCGCCTGGAGCGCTGGCAGCGCCTCGCGCACGCTGAGCGGCAGAAAGTCCTCTGCCTGCTGCTGGCGGCGGCCGATGGAAATATCGCGGCCAAGCAGCCAGGCGCGCGTCATGCGCCCGATATGGCGCGGCTTGGCGCCGGCAGCGGCGAACTGCTGGTGAATGTCTTGGATCTGCATAGGGCGCGCATTCTAGCGATGCGCGGGCGTAAAGGGCAGCGCCGGCGGTGCGCTCAGTCGCTGAAACGACGGCTGGCCGGGATGATGCCAAGCAGCAGGAGCATGAGCATGAAGAACGCCGCACCGAGCGAGAACAGCTGCGCGACCACCCCCATCAAGGCGGGGCCTGCGAGCACGCCGGCGAAGCCAATGGTGGTGGCGACCGTCACGGCGGTGTGCATTGGCATGATGGTCTGCCGGCTCAGCGACGAGATCAGCACGGGCGCGACGTTGGCACATCCCAGCCCGCAGAGGCCGTAGCCCAGCAGCGCCAACGGCCAGCTAGTGGTGCTCAGCGTGAGGGCGATGCCCAGGGCAGCTACCAGTCCACCCAGGGCGATGACGCGTGCCGGGCCCAGACGGTTGATCACTGGCGCGCCACCAAAGCGAGCGATCGTCACCATCAGCGTATAGGCGGCGTAACCGAGCCCGCCCAGGGAGACCTCCAGGCTCTTTTCTCCCGTGAGATAGAGCGCGCTCCAGTCCAGCACGGCACCCTCGGCGAGATACACGGCGAAGCAGAGCAGGCCGGCCAGCAGCACCAGGCCGCGCGGGCGCACGAAGGCGAGGCCGCCACCTGGCGCGCGGTCGGGCAGGAAGCCGCGGGCAACCGAAAGATTGGCGATCACCACCACGGCGGTCATGCTCAGCGTGCCGAATTCGGCCGACAGACCCATGCTCAGTTGCAACGTCATCGCCAGCGCGCCAACGATGGCGCCCAGGCTGAACATGCCGTGGAAATTCGACATCATGCGGCGACCGACTGCCGTTTCGACCAGCACCGACTGGATGTTCAACACCACGTCGATCACCCCCAGGCTGCCGCCAAAGCAGAACAGGGCCAGCGCCATGAGCCAGACCGAGTCGGCGAGCGCCATGCCGACCAAGGCAACGCCGAGCAGGGCAACCGCGCCGAGTACCACCGGCCGTATGCCCAGGCGCGATACCAGCAGCCCGGACAACGGCATCCAGCTGAGCGAGCCGATGCCGATGCACAGCAGAAGAACGCCGAACAGTGCATCGCTCATCTCGATCCGCTCGCGAACGTAGGGCACCAGCGGTGCCCAGACGGCGAGCCCGAAACCAGCCATGAAGAAGCCGCAGCGCGTGGCCGTCCGAGCGATCGAGCGGCTGGCGTCAACGGGCGCGGTCATGGAGCACTCCTGGCAGCGGGCCGGCGAATCCGGCGGGGGCATCATGCTATCGTCTCGCCCCCTGCCTCGGAACCATAGGGCCGCCATGAAATTCATCCACCAGCGCGAACACCTCGATGAGGATGACCTTGTCGTGATCGAGTGCGACCAGCCTTGCAACGTCCGCCTGATGAACGACAAGAACTTCCGTGCATTCAAGAATGGCGGGCGGCACAGCTATGTCGGTGGTGCCTTCGACCGCTTTCCCGCGCGCATCCGCGTGCCGAGTGCCGGCTTCTGGAACATCACGCTCGATACGGTGACCCGTCGGGCCATCAGCGTGACGCGCAAACCGAACCTCAAGTACCGGATCAGGGTCATTCGTCGGCAGGCTCCGCAGTAAGGCGGGGTCGCTGTCCGGGGAGTTCTGCTTGTTTCGCCATTTTCATCGCACCCTTCGCATGGTCAACGCTTCGCTTCAGACAGGCGGAGGGCTGGCATGAGCGGCCCGGGCACCGCGCGGCTGCGCGCGCATCTGGGCATGTTGCTGTGGGCGGCCTTCGTCGGGCTGTCGTTTCCGGCAGTGGGCCTGCTCAGCGAGGGGCTGCCGCCCTTGCTGCTGACGGCCATGCGTTTCACCGTCGCCGCCGTCGCGCTGATGCCGCTGGCCTGGCGGCAGAGCGATGCCTGGCCAGCAGCGGGAACGCTGGCGCTTTATGGCGCGATGGGCCTGTGCCTGGCGGGCTTCTTCGGCACCATGTTCTGGGCGGCGCACCGGATCACTGCATTGTCGATGGCGACTCTGTTCGTCAGCGTTCCACTGTTGGCCTACTGCCTGGGCCGCCTACTCGCTGTCGAGCAACGCGCTGGGCGGCTGCTGGCGATCCTGGCACTCGGTGCGCTGGGCGCGCTAGGGCTGGCCTGGGCGGAGAACGGCGGTGACTTCACCGGCATGCGGATCGGCCTGGGCGAGGTCGGTTTCTTTCTTGGCTGCGTGGCGTCGGCGCTGTATCCGGTGCTGACCAAGTGGGGGCTGGCGCATGGCCGGCTGCCGAGGCAGGCCGGGTTGCGTACGTTCTGGAGCCTGGCCGCCGGCGCGCTGCTGATCGGACTGATGGGGATGGTGTGGGAATCCCCGGCGGCGCTGCTGCGCCTGCGCCTGGCCGACCTTGGCCTGGTCATCTACCTGGGCTTGTTCTCCAGCGCCATGACCTTCTTCCTGCAGCAACGTGCTACCGCGACGCTGACGCCTGGCGCAGTGACGGCGTACAGCTATCTGGTGCCCTTTGTCTCCATGATCGTGCTGTTCATCCAGCATCCGGCGCGGATCAGCTGGACCTGGCTGCCGGGAAGCGTGCTGGTGGTGCTGGCTATCGTGCTGTTGCTGCTTCATTCGCCGGACGCCGCCGATAGCTGATGCCGGCGGCTGGTCGCCAGGCGGTTGCACGGCGGAACGATCGGCCGGCGGCCCGGTCTGCAGCTACGACGTGCGAGCGATGTATCGCCGACCGGAGAAGACGTACGGAATCTGCATGACCGAGGCCGACAACCCGCAGCACCCGCATCAGGCGCAGGCAAAGAACCGCAACATTCAGTTTCTACGTGGGCTGGCTATCGTCCTGGTGTTGTTTGCCCATGGCTCGGTGATGTTGGTCGGCGAGCAGGCACAAGGTTGGGACAGGCTCATGCAGCACGTCCTGCCCGGCGTCGGCGTGGATCTGTTCTTCATCATCTCGGGCTTTCTGATGGGCGCGACCTTCCTGCGCAAACAGGACGGCTTCGAGCTGCGCGCGGTGTACCGCTTCTATTGCAAGCGAATCCGCCGTGTACTGGCGCCGACCTGGTTCTGGGCGGCGACAGTGCTGCTGTTGGCGCTGGTGGAGCAGGGGAGCGGCATTGGCCCTTACGGGTTCGACCTGCTGATCGGCGTTGCTACGAGCGCCGCTTTCTTCATGGCCAATGTCTTCAACGGCCTGCACGAGTCCGACTTCGGCTATTTCTGGTCCATCGCGCTCGAGGTCCAGTTCTACCTGTTCTTTCCGCTGTTGCTGACATTGCGGCGCTTCTTCTGGCCGGCGATTGCCGCAATCATCCTGTGGTTCAGCGTCGCCAACCCCTTCGAGCCGGCGTGGCTGTTCAGGGTCAATGGGCTGTTCATCGGGCTGGCGCTCTGGAAGCTCTCGACGCTTGCCGCGTTCGATGAGGTGCAGGCGCAGATCCGTTCGCTTGGCACCGGCCGCAAGGCGCTCGTCGCGCTGATTGCCGTGTTAGCCGCCGCGGTTCTGGGCAGCAGCCTCGAGCCGTTGGAGTCTTTCCGCTGGACGGCGGTGGCACTGATTCTGGCGCTGTGTTTCACGCTTGTGGCGTTCTCGGAGGACGTGGTGTTCGGCGTCCTGTCGCGACCGCTGGAGGCGATCGGCAACGTTTCGTTCTCGCTTTACCTGTGCCATATCCCGGTCTGGCTGCTGACCATGGCCTATGCCGGGCACCTGCCGACGCTTACCCGTGTTCCGCTGTGCCTGGGGTTGTCGCTGTTGGCGGCCTGGTTGAGCTTTCGCTACATCGAGCAGCCGCTGACCAGCCCGGCGCAGCCGAAGGCTTCGCCCGCGCCGGCGGCCTGCGTCGAAACAGGCCGCCGGTGAGGTTCAGGCATCGCCTTCGGCGCTGTACGCCGCCTGACAGCGCAGGCGATGCACCGGCTCCGGGCCGAGCAGCCAGCTGCCGTCGGCTTGCGGCTGCGCCTCCATCACGGTGTTGTAGCTGAACGCCCAGCGCCGTTTCTGCCGGCCATCGACGCATTCGATTTCGACCACCGTCTCGTCGCTTTCGAATGGCTCGCCGGCTTCGGCTGCCGCCTCGGCGCGGTCGAGCAGGGCTTCGTTTAGCGAGAACGACCAGGCATGCAGCCCGTCGATCTCCAGCATGTCGGTCTGTTCGAGTTCGTCGAGCAGATAGCGGGTCACGGCGTCATTCATGCGTCGTAGCCCAGGTTCGGCATCAGCCAGCGCTCGCTGATGGCCTGCTCCTGGCCCTTGCGCTGGCTATAGCTCTCGACCTGATCCTTGTCGATCTTGCCGACGGCAAAGTACTGCGCCTCGGGATGGGCGAAGTACCAGCCGCTGACCGCCGCGGTGGGCAGCATGGCGTAGTGCTCGGTGAGGGTGACCTGGCTGATGCCGTCGGCATCCAGCAGCTGGAACAGCGTGCCCTTCTCGGTGTGGTCCGGGCAGGCCGGGTAACCGGGGGCAGGGCGGATGCCCTTGTACTGCTCGCGGATCAGTTCCTCGTTGCTCAGCTGCTCATCCGGCGCATAGCCCCAGTAGTGCTTGCGCACCTGCTCATGCAGCCATTCGGCACAGGCCTCGGCGAGGCGGTCGGCCAATGCCTTGACCATGATCGAGTTGTAGTCGTCGCCCTTGTCCTGATAGGCCTTGGCCAGCTCCTCGGCACCGATGCCTGCGGTGCAGATGAAACCGCCCACATAGTCGGTGATGCCGGTGCTCTTCGGAGCGACGAAGTCAGCCAGCGACAGGTTCGGCTTGGCGTCCGGCTTGATGGTCTGCTGGCGCAGGTGGTGCAGGGTGGCCAGCTTCTCGCCGTTGTCACCGTACACTTCCAGGTCGTCGTCCTGGACCTGGTTGGCCGGCCAGAAGCCGAACACGGCACGGGCGCGGATCAGCTTCTCGTCGATCAGCTTTTTCAGCATGGCCTGGGCGTCGTTGAACAGCGAGGTGGCCGCTTCGCCAACCACTTCGTCCTCGAGAATGCGCGGGTACTTGCCGGCCAGGTCCCAGGCGATGAAGAAAGGCGTCCAGTCGATGTAGTCGACCAGGGTCCGCAGATCGATGTCTTCCAGCACCTGGCGGCCGGTGAAGCTCGGTTTGACCGGGGCGTAGCCGCTCCAGTCGAACGGCGGCTTGTTGGCGATGGCATCGAGGTAGCTCAGGCGTTCGGTGCGCGCACTGCGGTTGGCGGTGCGCTCGCGGATCATCGCGTACTCTTCGCGGGTCTTGTCGACGAACGCCGGCTTGAGTTCCTTCGACAGCAGAGTGGTGGCCACGCCGACTGCACGCGAGGCATCGGTGACATAGACCACTGCATCGTTGCTGTACTGCGGGTCGATCTTCACCGCGGTGTGCGCCTTGGAGGTGGTGGCGCCGCCGATCATCAGCGGCAGGCTGAAGCCCTGGCGCTGCATTTCCTTGGCCACGTGGACCATCTCGTCCAGCGACGGGGTGATCAGCCCGGACAGGCCGATGATGTCGCACTTCTCGGCGATGGCGGTCTGCAGGATCTTCTCGGCCGGCACCATCACGCCCATGTCGACCACGTCGTAGCCGTTGCAGCCGAGCACCACGCCGACGATGTTCTTGCCGATGTCGTGCACGTCGCCCTTGACGGTTGCCATGAGGATCTTGCCCTTGGCTTCCGGCTTGTCACCCTTTTCCGCTTCGATGAAGGGGATCAGGTGCGCCACGGCCTGCTTCATCACGCGGGCGGACTTGACCACCTGGGGCAGGAACATCTTGCCGGCGCCGAACAGATCGCCCACCACGTTCATGCCGGCCATCAGCGGGCCTTCGATCACCTCGATGGGGCGTGCGCACTGCTGGCGGCACTCCTCGGTGTCCTCCACGATAAAGGCGGTGATGCCCTTGACCAGCGCGTGCTCGAGGCGCTTGTCCACCGGCAGATTGCGCCATTCCTCGGTCTCGGCTTCCTTGACCGAGCCATCGCCCTTGTACTTGTCGGCGATTTCCAGCAGCGCCTCGGTGCCGCCGGCGCTGCGGTTGAGCACGACGTCCTCGACCGCGTCGCGCAGCTCCTTCGGAATCTCGTCATAGATCTCCAATTGGCCGGCGTTGACGATGCCCATGGTCAGGCCCGCCTTGATCGCATGGAACAAGAACACCGAGTGGATCGCTTCGCGCACCGGGTTGTTGCCGCGGAAGGAGAACGACACGTTGGACACGCCGCCCGAGGTCAGCGCGTAGGGCAGGTGGTCGCGTATGTAGGCGCAGGCGTCGATGAAGTCGACCGCGTAGTTGTTGTGCTCTTCGATGCCGGTGGCGATGGCGAAAATGTTCGGGTCGAAGATGATGTCTTCCGGCGGGAAGCCCACCTCGTTGACCAGGATGTCGTAGCTGCGCTGGCAGATTTCGCGCTTGCGTGCAGCGGTATCGGCCTGGCCGGCTTCGTCGAAGGCCATCACCACCACGGCGGCGCCGTAGCGCTTGCACAGGTGGGCGTGGTGCTTGAACTGCTCGACACCTTCCTTCATGGAGATGGAGTTGACGATGCCCTTGCCCTGGATGCACTTGAGGCCCGCCTCGATCACTTCCCACTTGGAGGAGTCGATCATGATCGGCACGCGGGAGATGTCCGGCTCGCCGGCGATCAGGTTGAGGAAGGTGACCATGGCCGCCTTCGAATCCAGCATGCCCTCGTCCATGTTGATGTCGATCACCTGGGCGCCGGCTTCCACCTGCTGCAGGGCGACCTCCAGCGCCTCGGTGTAGTTCTCCTCGCGGATCAGGCGGGCGAACTTGGCGGAACCTGTGATGTTGGTGCGCTCGCCGACGTTGACGAACAGCGAGCTGCGGTCGATGGTGAAGGGCTCCAGGCCCGAGAGCCGGCAGGCCTTGGGAATATCCGGAATCACGCGCGGCGGGTACTTGGTCACCGCTTCGGCAATCGCCTGGATGTGCGCCGGTGTGGTACCGCAGCAGCCGCCGATGATGTTGAGAAAGCCCGACGCGGCGAACTCCTCGACCACCGCGGCCATTTCTGCCGGGCTTTCGTCGTACTCACCGAAGGCGTTGGGCAGGCCGGCGTTGGGGTGGGCGGACACATGGGTGTCGGCCTTGGTCGCCAGCTCCTCCAGATAGGGGCGCAGGTCCTTGGCGCCCAGGGCGCAGTTCAGGCCCACGGAGATCGGCTTGGCATGACGCACCGAGTTCCAGAACGCCTCGGTGGTCTGGCCGGACAGCGTGCGGCCGGAGGCGTCGGTGATGGTGCCGGAGATCATGATCGGCAGCTCGACGCCATCTTCCTCGAATACCTGCTGCACGGCGAAGATCGCCGCCTTGGCGTTCAGCGTGTCGAAGATCGTTTCGATCAGGATCAGGTCGGCGCCGCCCTCGATCAGGCCGCGGGTGGCCTCGGTGTAGTTCTCCACCAGCAGGTCGAAGGTGACGTTGCGGTAGCCGGGGTTGTTGACGTCCGGGGAGATGGAGCAGGTGCGGCTGGTCGGGCCGAGCACGCCGGCGACGAAACGCGGGCGATCCGGCGTCTCGGCGGTCTTGGCGTCGGCCACTTCCCGGGCCAGGCGCGCACCTTCCACGTTCAGCTCGTAGACCAGTTCTTCCATGCCGTAGTCGGCCTGGGAGACCCGGGTGGCATTGAAGGTGTTGGTTTCCAGAATGTCGGCGCCGGCATCGAGATAGGCCTTCTCGATGGCCTGGATGACGTCCGGGCGGGAGAGCAGCAACAGGTC
Source organism: Stutzerimonas sp. CXK-1 (assembly GCF_057738225.1). Lineage (NCBI taxonomy): Bacteria > Pseudomonadati > Pseudomonadota > Gammaproteobacteria > Pseudomonadales > Pseudomonadaceae > Stutzerimonas > Stutzerimonas sp. CXK-1. The sequence continues at coordinate 1,917,338 of NZ_CM173217.1, forward strand.
GTTGTTGCCCTTCACGTCGCTCGGCCAGTCAGCGAAACGCTCGCCGCGGTAGTCGGACTCTTCCAGCTTGTAGCTCTGGATCATGGTGCCCATGCCGCCGTCGAGGATCAGGATGCGGTCCTGGAGGGCTTGCTGGAGGGCCTGAAGGCGGGCGGCGCGGTCGGACATTTGGACTACCTGGGTAAAGCCTGGACAAAAGGACGCAAATCATAGCAAAGCTGTACGTTTTTTTAGCCGCTGCGTCTTTCGAATGAATCCTGCTCATGTTCAGAAGGCTCGCCGCTCGCTCGAGCGGAGGCCTACAATGCCGCTTCACTTTCTGGATGGCCTGTCATGCCCTTACGTTTCTGGCTGCTTTGCCTCTGTCTGCTCAGCGGCGTGGCGCATGCCGAAGTGCTTTCCTATCAGCGCGACATTCAGCCGATCTTTACCGCCAAGTGCGTGGCCTGCCATGCCTGCTACGACTCTCCGTGCCAGCTGAACCTGGGCAGCGCCGAGGGTGCACAGCGCGGTGCCAGCAAGCAGCCGGTGTACGACGGAACTCGACGCAGAGCGCAGCAGCCGACACGGCTGTTCTTCGATGCACACGACGAAGCCGGCTGGCGCCGCAAGGACTTCATCTCGGTGCTGGACGGGCAGGGCGCACAGGCGGCGCTGATGATGCGTATGCTCAAGCTCGGTCGCAGCCAGCCGCTGGTGCCAAACGCGAAGCTTCCACCGGGCATGGACGTCAGCATCCGGCGCGAGAACAGCTGCCCAACCCCGGGCGAGTTCGATGCCTACGCCAAGCGGACCCTGCATGGGGGCATGCCGTTCGCCGTGACGGGTTTGACGGACGGTGAATATGGCACGCTACGACGGTGGCTGCAGCAGGGCGCGCCGATCGATGTCGCCGACATGCCAGTCGAGCCCGCCGAGCGGGTGCAGATCGAGCGATGGGAAGCGCTGCTCAACGGAGGGGACAACCGCCAGCGCCTGGTGGCGCGCTGGCTTTACGAACATCTCTTCCTTGCCCATCTGTACTTCGAAAACTCGACGGGTAAGCGGTTCTATCAGCTGGTGCGCTCACGCAGCCCATCGGGGGCGCCGGTCGATGTAATTGCCAGCCGTCGGCCGAACGATGACCCGGGCACCCAGTTCTTCTACAGGCTGCGGCCTATCACTGATGTGATCGTGCACAAGACGCACATCACCTATGCGCTGAGCGATCGCAAGCTCGCCCGGGTTCGCGAGCTTTTTCTCGACGATAGCTGGGCGCTTGCGCAGCTGCCTGGGTATGGTGCCGGGCACCGGGCCAACCCGTTCCTGGCATTCGCAGCGATTCCGGTCCGTGCGCGCTACCAGTTCATGCTCGATGACGCCGAGTATTTCGTGCGCACCTTTATCCGTGGCCCGGTATGCCGCGGGCAGATCGCGACCGATGTGATCCGCGACAACTTCTGGGTGTTCTTCCAGGCCCCGGAGCATGACCTCTATGTGACCGACGAGAGCTTTCGCGAGCGCACGACACCCTTGCTTGCAATGCCCGGGCAGTTCGACGAACTGGGTGACCTGCTGGCGTTCTGGAATACCTACCGCGGCAAGCGCAATCGCTACGAGGAGCTTCGGCGTGACGCTTACGCCGCGCATCCGGCTCAGTGGACGGATATCTGGCAGGGCAACGACAACGCGCTGCTGTCGATCTTCCGCCAGCACGATAGCGCTTCGGTACGCAAAGGCCTGATCGGCGCGGTACCCCAGACGATGTGGTGGATGGATTACCCCTTGCTGGAGCGGACCTACTATCAGCTGGTGGTGAACTTCGATGTATTCGGCAACGTTTCGCATCAGGGGCAGACGCGGCTGTATTTCGATCTCATCCGAAACGGTGCAGAGCTGAACTTTCTCCGTTTGCTGCCGGCGCCAGCACGCCAGGCAATTCTGGACGATTGGTATCAGCAAGGAGGCCAGCTCAAGCTCAAGCTCGCCTACACGCGTGTCGACACGGCGACCGCAACCGGCCTGACGATCGCCGCGGCCAAGCCCAGAGAGGACTTCGCCCACCAGCTTCTCGCACGCTATGCGGCGATCAACGCTCGCCCCGATCCGATCAATCGATGCGAGGCGGGGCATTGTCATCGCGCTGGGCTGACAGCTGAACTGGCGGCGGCGGAGCAGTCGCTCAGCCGCCTGAGTGGACGGCCCGGGGCAGGTATGGCGGTCATCGGCCAGCTGCCCGAGGCGACGCTGATTCGCGTGCAGTTGGCCGATGGGCGCCGAGAGATCTACAGCCTGTTGCGCAACCGGGCGCACAGCAACGTCGCCTTCATGTTCGGCGAGGAGCTGCGCTATCAACCACAGCTGGATACGCTGACCGTCTACCCGGGCATCCTGAGCAGCTACCCGAATTTCATGTTCGCCGTACGTGCGGGCGAAGTGTCCGCGTTCGTCCAGGCCATGGAGCGCGTGCGCTCGGCTGCGGAGTTCGATCAAGTCGTCGAGCGTTGGGGCGTTCGCCGCAGCCATCCTGAATTCTGGACGTACTTTCACGATCTCTCCGCGTACCTGCAGGAGACCGAGCCGCGAGAGGCCGGCGTGCTGGACATGAATCGCTACGAGAATCTCTGATCGGAGAAGCGCCGGATCTAATCCGACCAATTTACTAGGACTTTATCGCTGCCCTGGCTTGGCGTACACTGCCGGCATCATTGCGAGGAGTCACCATGAGCGCGATCACCATTACCGAAGCTGCACACGATTACCTGGCTGGTCTGCTGGAAAAGCAGAACACGCCGGGCATCGGCATCCGCGTCTTCATCACCCAGCCGGGCACGCCGTACGCCGAGACCTGCATCGCCTACTGCAAGCCGGGCGAGCAGAAGCCGGACGATGTCGCCATTGGCCTCAAGAGCTTTACTGCCTGGATCGACAGCGTCAGCGAGCCGTTCCTCGAGGATGCCCTGGTGGACTACGCGACCGATCGCATGGGCGGCCAGCTGACGATCAAGGCGCCGAATGCCAAGGTGCCGATGGTCAACGAGGACAGCCCGCTCAACGAGCGCATCAACTATTACCTGCAAACCGAAATCAACCCAGGCCTGGCCAGTCATGGCGGGCAGGTCATGTTGATCGATGTCGTCGAGGAAGGCATCGCGGTGCTGCAGTTCGGTGGTGGTTGCCAAGGCTGCGGGCAGGCGGACGTGACCTTGAAAGAGGGTATCGAGAAAACGCTGTTGGCGCGTATTCCTGAACTCAAGGGCGTTCGTGACGTTACCGATCACACCAATCGCGAAAACGCCTACTACTGATCGGCCGCGGCGGGAAGGGGCGTCTTGCTGTGGTGCTCCTGGCCCGCCGCTTCACCTCAAGCCGAGCTGGCATAGCGCTGCAGGAAATGGATCAGCCCCACTTCTTCGGCGCTCAGCCACTTGCGGCGCCGAGCTGCGCGCAGCTCGGCCAATTCGCCGCGCAGAAAAGCCTCGATGACTTCGGGGTGCACATAGCACTGCCTGCAGATGGCTGGTGTGTTGCCCAGCAATGATGAGATCTCCCGGATCGCCTCGACCAGCGTTCGGCGTGCCTGAGCTTCTGGCTGCCACGGCTGGCGTCGCAGGCGAGCCAGAGCCTGCGCGCTGCCAGCCCAGGTGCGGTAATCCTTGGCTGTGAAGCTCTGGCCGGTTGATTGTCTGAGATAGTCGTTGACGTCCCCGGAGCTGACAGTGTGCCGTTGCCCCTGGTCATCCAGGTATTGAAACAGGTGCTGTCCTGGCAGCTCCATGCAGCGGCGCATCAGTCGGGCGAGGCGGCGGTCCCGCAGAGTGACCTCGTGCTCGATGCCGCTCTTGCCGCGAAAGCTGAAGCGTATGGCGCTGCCCCGAATGCTGACGTGGCGGTTGCGTAGCGTTGTGAGGCCGTAGGAGCGGCTGTCGCGGGCGTAGCGGGCATTGCCAACGCGAATCAGCGTCGATTCGAGCAGGCGTATCACCAGCGCCATCACCTTTTCGCGCGGCAGGCCAGGGAGCCCGATGTCCCGCTCCAGGCGTGCCCGAAGCCCAGGCAGCGCCTGGCCGAACTGCAGCATCCGCTGGTACTTGCCATGATCGCGAACTTCTCGCCAGCGTGGGTGATAGCGGTATTGCTTGCGGCCCCGAGCATCCCGGCCGGTGGCTTGCAAATGGCCATGGGGGTCGGCACAGATCCAGACGTCCCGATATGCCGGTGGAATGGCGAGCTTGTTGATTCGCTCGACCTCGGAAGCGTCCCTGATGCGCTTGCCATCAGCGGCGAGATAGATGTACTTGCCTCGCGACAGCTTTCGCCGAATTCCAGGCTGGCTATCGTCCGAATAATGCAGTTCGGGCGGCAGGTCGGGGCATAGCGGTGTGTCGGTGTCGTCGATTTCGTCGATTGAGACGGGCCTGGCACCATCAGCGATGGGAGGGGTTTGGATGTCCATGCACGTTGGCCCAGGTCGTCCCGGTTGCTTCCTTAGTCTTCACGTTCCTGGCTGTTGCGCATGAGCAGCTGGATCGCCGCGACGAGCTCGTCGATCGCTTCGCGATACAGTGCCGGCTTGCCCTCGGTTTCCGCCTGGTCGGCGTGCTTGCGGGCGGTCTCGAGATGGTCGTTGATCGAGGAATAGTCACCTAGCATGGGCGATCTCCGGGTTGGGTGCGTGTCTGGGCGGCAATCGCTGCTGCCCCATCCCTATAGCTGACCAGAGCTCCGCGTTACGGTTCGGCCCCGGCGGTCAGCGTGTTCGTTGCGATGCCAGTGCCTTGGACCAGGTCGGATTGCCGCAACGGTGGCATGCCATCGCCTGGTCGGTGTCGATTACCTGGGGAAAACCGCAGTGGGTGCAGGCATAGAGGTCGCTGGCCGGCACATGTCGGTAAGTCGGCCTGTGCTCGGGCGGGAGCACCGAAAGGCCTGGGCGTACTTCTTCGGGACTGTGAAAGTACAGGCTGACTTCGCCATCGGTTTCCAGAATCGCCAATCGTACCTGGCCGAGGTGCTCGACCCCTTGCTGGCGCAGCTCCATGAAGAACTCATCGGCGGATATCTGGTGGCTGTCGAGGTTGCGCAGGTCGTAGATACCGTCACGGATGATGGTGAGCGGCTTGCCTTCGAGCCAGGCGCCAAAGCGCGGGCTTCTGGTCATCAGGGCTACGGTCAGGCGATAGAGGCATAGCAGCGTGATGAACACCGCCGCGACGGGCAACAGTGGGACGTCTTCATAAAACGACACGTCCCCTGCAGCCGAGCCCAGCGTCAGAATGATCACCAGCTCGAATACCGATAGCTGGCGTATACCACGCCGGCCGCTCACCTTCAGGAACACGAATACCGCTATGAAGGCGAACAGCGCTCTTACCGCCACCTCCAGAAGGAACAGGGGAGGGAACTGGTCCAGCAGCATGCGCTGCAGTTCGAGGGGTGTCATCTCAGCGATCGGCCCAAGAGGTCTCGTTTCCCACGAGACGGGGTCACTCGGTGTGGCGCGCCTCTAGCGGACAGCGGCCACCTGGAACTCCAGCTCTATGCCATCGCCGGTGCCATCTCCCACCACCGAGCCCACCACAGGTTTGTGACGGACGTTACGGCCCGGGTAGGCTTCTTCCAGATGCCGCTCGGCAACCTCGGCAATGTGGTTGAGCAACCCCGTGGTTTGTGCGGCGCGGGGCACGATGAACTTCAGGGTGACGGTAAGGGCGTCGGAATCTTGCGGCAGGTTCGCCAGGCCGCTGCTTTGCCATTGATCGTTGACGTAGGCTTCTGCGCCTTTCATCGGAACCTCCTGGTTTGCATGCACGCTCTGTTCAGACCGCAAGAGCCCACCAAGGATTCCAGCGCATACAAAGCAAAAGGCCCGAGGCGGTTGCCGTCAGGCCTTTCTGCACTGAACGCGGTTGCCGCTTTAGGCCGGCATATGCCACTCGGAGAAATGCGCTCCGTTCTGGCTCAGGCGTTCGCGCGTTTGTTCCAGGGTTTGCTCAAGCTGGGCCGGGTTGCTGTAGACGCTGCTGGACATCTTGCAGCGGCCGAGCACGCGAGCATCGCGGCGGTCGATCACGCTGATGCTGACTTCGCCGTTGCCTTCGGGCAGGGTCCAGGCAACACACTGGAAGGGCTTGAAAGCGCGGTCGGTAATGAGGAGGGCGTCGTTGATGCGAAGGGTAGCGTTCATAGGGCAAGGTCTCTCTGAATTCGGTGCGGATATTGGGTTGCCGCCAGTGATTTCGGTGCCATGGCGTTGGCCTTATCCAAATGATGCGCTCAGAGGACCCATGAGTCACATCGGAATTCAAAAAAAACTCCGTTCGTTTCAATTAGCCAAAAGTCTTAGTTCGACGGTGCCTCGTCAGTACGCTGTTTCTTTTGTCTAAGCGACTGAATATAAAGGGATTTGTTTATTTGACGCTCGGGCGCTTCGCCAGCTGTCGCCTTGCCATGCGACAACGCGCCGCAAAGCAAGGAGCCCAGGCTGGAAGCTGCGGCTTGGCGTCGGGGCACCAAGCCGAAAGGGGTCAGATCTTGAACTGCTGCAGGATGTTGTTCAGCCGGTCGGCAAGTTCACCGAGATGCTTGCCGGCTTCGCTCGATTGCTCGGCAGCGTCGGTGCTGTGCTGCGCCAGGCTGGCGGCCTGGGTAACGTTCTGATTGATGTCTTCGACCACGTGCGACTGTTGCAGGGTGGCGCTGGCAATCGAGGCGTTGAGGCCCGAGATGTTGCGCAATGCCTGCGCAATCTGTCCAAGGCTTTCACCGGCCTGGCTGGCCTGCTCGACGGTTGCCTGCGAAGCCCGGTTGCTTTCCATGATGACGTTGACGGCGGCGCCGGAGTTCTTTTGCAGGCGTTCGATCATGGTATGGATCTCAGCCGTGGATTGCTGGGTCCGCTGCGCCAGCAAGCGCACCTCGTCAGCCACTACCGCGAAGCCGCGACCCTGTTCGCCGGCACGGGCCGCCTCGATGGCTGCGTTCAGCGCCAGCAGGTTGGTCTGATCGGCAATCGAGCCAATGACGTCGAGCACGCTGCCGATCTTGCTGGTTTCGTCGGCCAGCGACTGAATGACCTCGACTGCCTGCGCGATGGTCGAAGACAGCTGATCGATCTGTTGCAGGCTGGTCTCGATATTCTGCTGGCCATGCCCGGCCTGGCCCTCGGCGTCGCCGACTTCGTTGGAAGCGTGCTCGGCGTTCTTGGCTACTTCCTGCACTGCATAGGTGACTTCGTTGATGGCTGTGGCGACCAGCTCCATCTGCTGCAGTTGTTGCTGGCTTTGCTCATAGGCCTCGCGGGACACGCTGCCCAGCGTGCGCGAAGACTGAGCCAGTGACTCGGCGGTTTCGAGCAGTTGGCCGATGACGCTGCGCAACTTGCGCGTGAATGCGTTGAAATCCCGGCCAAGGGCGGTCAGCTCGTCACTGCCGGAGACATCCAGCTCATGAGTAAGATCCGCTTCGCCACTGGCGATGTTGGCCATTGCTGCCATGGAATTGCGCAGAGGCGCCGTGATGCTGCGGATGAGGATGGCCACCAGCACAGCCATCAGCGCGGCGATAGCGAGGCCGATGATGGAGAAGCGCGTCAGGTAGTTGCGGAACTCCGCTTCGACATCGTCAACGTAGATGCCTGAACCGATGATCCAGCCCCATGGCTTGAACAATTGGACATACGAAACCTTGGGAACCGGCTGTTCTTCGCCAGGTTTGGCCCACATATAGTCAACGGTGCCTGCGCCGTTGCGCTTGGCGACCGCAACCATTTCGTTGAATAACGCTTTGCCGTTCGGGTCCTTGATGCCGGAGAGGTTCTGCCCGTCGAGCTTGGGCTGCATCGGATGCATGATCATGGTCGGCCCCAGATCATTGATCCAGAAATAGTCGCTCTGGCGGTAGCGCAGTGTACGGACCTGTTCCAGTGCAGCGCGCTGTGCCTGTTCGGTCGTCATCTGGCCGCCGGTTTCCAGGCGATGGTAGTGGTCGAAGATACCCGCGGCTGTTTCCACCACGTTTCGGGTCATCTCCTGCTTGCCCTTGTAGAGGTCCTCGCGAACCTGCTGGATCATGAGCATGCCCAACACGAAGAGCATCAGCGTCGCGACGACGGGTATGAGCCAAAGCCTTTTACTGATGGGGTACTTGCGCAACAGATTCATTTGGTTACTCCCAGTGCAGCTTTCGATTTCTTGTAATGGCAACGGCCGACCTTTCCGGAATCGGGTGTATCCGGAGGCGCTTCTTCGAGCAGGCCGTTTGCAAACTCCCAATAGCTTTTCGGCTGCCCCTGGCTAAAAATGAGCCCCCACTAAAGTCGAGGGTGGAATTAACTTGTCCGCCGTCGGTCAGATCAGCGGCCTGGCCAAGCGCTAGGCGCCTTCCTTTTGTTGTTTTCGAGTGCGATGGGCTTCATCGCTGATGGGGAATAGATGGATCTTTGGCTTGCGGTACAAGCGCTGATACTCGGTGTCGTAGAAGGCATCACTGAATTTCTTCCAATCTCCAGCACTGGCCACCAGATCATCGTTGCCGACCTGATCGGTTTTGGCGGCGAGCGGGCGATTGCTTTCAATATCATCATCCAGCTGGCCGCGATTCTCGCGGTCGTCTGGCAGTATCGAGACAGGGTGCTGGGCGTGATAGTTGGGTTGCCCAAGGAACGTCCGGCTCAGAATTTCACGCTCAACCTGCTGGTGGCCTTCATTCCCGCGGCTGTGCTGGGGGTCGCATTCGCCGACCTGATCCACGAATACCTGTTCAACCCCATCACCGTCGCCACGGCACTGGTCATCGGTGGGGTGATCATGCTCTGGGCTGAGCGACGCGACCACAGCGTCCAGGCCGAGACTGTCGACGACATGAACTGGAAGCTGGCATTGAAGGTGGGTTTCGCGCAGTGCCTGGCGCTGGTACCGGGCACATCCCGTTCCGGCTCGACCATCATCGGAGGCTTGCTATTTGGCCTGTCCCGCAAGGCGGCAACCGAGTTCTCGTTCTTCCTGGCCATGCCGACAATGGTCGGAGCGGCGGTTTATTCCGGCTACAAGTATCGCGATCTGTTCCAGCCGTCCGATCTGCCCGTATTTGCAATCGGTTTCGTCACATCGTTCGTGTTCGCGATGCTCGCCGTCCGGGCTCTGCTCAAGTTCATCGGCAATCACAGCTATGCCACATTCGCCTGGTACCGGATCGTCTTCGGCATCGTGATTCTTGCGACCTGGCAGTTCGGCATCATCGATTGGAGCACCGCTCAAGGCTGACTGACCATGCGGGCCTTTTCGTGTAGCAGAAGCCCTGCCAGATAGGCGGGGCTTTTTCATGTTTCGTTTTGGGGCAACCGCCGCTCTACGCTCGCACGGATATGCCTGTTCGGCCGCTTCCAGGCCGCCCGGATTGCTCAGCCAAGCCGTGTGCGGCATGCGGCTGCTGCGTTCGGGGCGGCTCATTCTGCCGGGGTGACTTCTGTCTATCGAGCCACTAGAATGCTTGCCCATTCTGGGGCCGGAACGCCCGGCTTATGTCTGTGCAACGAGGAAAATCCATGCAAGTTTCTGTTGAAAGCACCTCCGCTCTTGAGCGCCGCATGACCATTGGCGTGCCGGTCGAGCGCATCGAGACCGAAGTCAACAAGCGTCTGCAACAGACCGCCAGTCGTGCCAAGATCCCAGGCTTCCGTCCCGGCAAGGTGCCGATGAGCGTCATCCGCCAGCGCTATGAAGCCGCTGCGCGTCAGGAAATCCTCGGAGACCTCATTCAGGCGACCTTCTACGAAGCCATCGTCGCCGAGAAGCTGAATCCGGCCGGCGCTCCGTCCGTCGAGCCCAAGGTGTTCGAGAAGGGCAAGGATCTTGAGTATGTTGCTACCTTCGAGGTGTTTCCGGAGTTCGAGGTCGCCGGTCTGGACAAGATCGAGGTCGAGCGCCTGCAGGCGGACGTCACCGATGCCGACGTCGACAATATGCTGGACATCCTGCGCAAGCAGAACACCCGTTACGAAACGACTGACCGCGCTGCCGAGAACGGCGATCAGGTGAATATCGATTTCGTGGGCAAGATCGATGGCGAAGCGTTCGCAGGCGGCTCCGCCAAAGGGACTCAGCTGGTGCTGGGCTCCGGTCGCATGATTCCTGGCTTCGAGGACGCTCTGGTGGGCGCGAAGGCGGGTGAAGAGCGCGTCATCAACCCGACTTTCCCTGAGGATTACCAGAACCTCGATCTGGCCGGCAAGACCGCTGAGTTCACCGTGACGGTCAACAGTGTGGCGGCTGCTCAGTTGCCGGAGCTGAACGACGAATTCTTCGCTCAGTTCGGTGTGCAGGAAGGCGGGCTTGAAGGCTTCCGTGCCGAAGTGAAGAAGAACATGGAGCGTGAGCTGCGCCAGGCCATCAAGAACAAGGTGAAGAACCAAGTGATGGAAGGCCTGGTGGCCAACAATCCGATCGAAGTGCCCAAGGCGCTGATCGATAACGAAGTGAATCGTCTGCGCGTCCAGGCCGTCCAGCAGTTCGGTGGCAACATCAAGCCCGATCAGCTGCCGGCTGAACTTTTTGCGGAGCAGGCCAAGCGTCGCGTGCTGCTGGGTCTGATCGTGGCTGAAGTGGTCAAGCAGAAAGAGCTCAAGCCGGACGAGAATCGCGTTCGCGAACTGATCGAGGAAATGGCCTCGGCCTATCAGGAGCCCGAGCAGGTGGTGGCCTGGTACTACAAGAACGCTGAGCAGTTGAACGAAGTGCGTTCGGTTGTGCTCGAAGAGCAAGTTGTAGATACTGTTCTGCAGCAGGCCAAGGTCACCGACAAGACGGTGTCCTATGAAGAAGCGGTCAAGCCTGCGGAAGCCCCGCAAGCCGCCTGATCTCTTCCATTTTCTCGAGTGCACAAACATAAGCCAGCCTCGTGCTGGCTTATGTGTTTGAGGCATGACATAGGGAGTATCGTTGGAACATGTCCCGCAATTCTTTCATGCAGGCTCCGGATGTTCAGGCCGCAGGTGGTCTGGTCCCGATGGTTATCGAGCAGTCCGCTCGTGGCGAACGCGCCTATGACATCTATTCCCGACTTCTCAAGGAGCGGGTGATTTTCATGGTGGGGCAGGTCGAGGACTACATGGCCAACCTCATTGTCGCTCAGCTGCTTTTTCTCGAGGCGGAAAACCCGGAGAAGGACATCCACCTGTACATCAATTCCCCCGGCGGATCGGTGACAGCAGGCATGTCCATCTACGACACCATGCAGTTCATCAAGCCTGATGTCTCGACCATCTGTATCGGTCAGGCCTGCAGCATGGGTGCACTGCTGCTCGCCGGCGGCGCAGCGGGCAAGCGTTACTGCCTGCCTCACTCGCGCATGATGATTCACCAGCCACTGGGCGGATTCCAGGGGCAGGCGTCGGACATCGAAATCCACGCGCGCGAGATCCTGACGATCCGCGAGAGGCTGAACAAAGTGCTGGCTCAGCATACCGGGCAGCCCATCGACGTCATTGCGCGTGACACCGATCGTGACAATTTCATGAGCGGTGACGAGGCCGTGAAGTACGGCCTGATCGATCAGGTCCTGACCCACCGTCAGCTGGCGGTCTGATCTGCATGGCCGTCGGTTCGACGGCCTTCCCTTGGGCTTGAAAAAGCCCACGATTGCCTTCATCTTCTTTTTCCAAGCTTTCCCGATTGGATCGATCGAATGACTGATACCCGCAACGGCGAGGATTCCGGCAAACTGCTTTATTGCTCCTTCTGTGGCAAAAGCCAGCATGAAGTGCGCAAGTTGATTGCCGGTCCCTCCGTTTTCATCTGCGACGAGTGCGTCGACCTGTGCAATGACATCATTCGTGAAGAGGTCCAGGAAGCACAGGCCGAGAGCAGCTCGCACAAGCTCCCTGCGCCTAAGGAAATCAGCGGCATTCTCGACCAGTACGTCATTGGTCAGGAGCGTGCCAAGAAGATCCTGGCGGTGGCTGTCTACAACCACTACAAGCGGCTCAACCAGCGTGACCGTAAGGAAGAGGTCGAACTGGGCAAGAGCAACATCTTGCTGATCGGCCCGACCGGTTCGGGCAAGACCCTGCTCGCGGAGACGCTGGCACGCCTGCTCAACGTGCCGTTCACGATCGCCGATGCCACGACGCTGACCGAGGCCGGTTACGTGGGCGAGGACGTCGAGAACATCATTCAGAAGCTGCTGCAGAAGTGCGATTACGATGTCGAGAAGGCTCAGATGGGCATTGTCTACATCGATGAGATAGACAAGATCTCGCGCAAGTCGGATAACCCTTCGATCACTCGCGACGTGTCGGGCGAGGGGGTGCAGCAGGCGCTGCTCAAGTTGATCGAGGGAACCGTGGCCTCCGTTCCTCCGCAAGGAGGGCGCAAGCATCCACAGCAGGAGTTTCTGCAGGTGGACACGCGCAACATCCTGTTCATCTGTGGCGGCGCCTTCGCCGGATTGGAGAAGGTCATCCAGGCGCGCTCCACGCAGGGCGGGATAGGCTTCAGTGCCGAGGTGCGCAGCAAGGACCCGGGCAAGAAGGTCGGAGAAGCGCTTCGTGCAGTTGAGCCTGACGATCTGGTCAAGTTCGGCCTGATCCCGGAGTTCGTCGGTCGCCTACCGGTGATCGCGACGCTGGACGAACTCGACGAACCGGCCCTGATTCAGATTCTCACCGAGCCGAAGAATGCGCTGACCAAGCAGTATGCCAAGCTGTTCGAACTCGAGGGGGTTGAGCTGGAATTCCGCACGGACGCGCTCAAGGCCATCGCAGCGCGGGCTTTGGAGCGCAAGACGGGTGCGCGTGGTTTGCGTTCGATTCTCGAGGGCGTATTGCTGGATACCATGTACGAGATTCCGTCTCAGAAGGATGTCAGCAAGGTTGTCATCGATGAGAGTGTGATCGAGGGCACGTCCAAGCCCTTGCTGATCTACGAGAACAGCGAGCCGCCTGCCAAGGCTGCGCCTGAGGCGTAAAGAGCGAAGGGGCCCTCGGGCCCCTTTGCATTTATTGCCTTCTTGTTTTTTAACGGGCGTGCCCCCATCTTAGTTTTCATGGGTGCGCCCGTCCGTTTACCGCCGCAAGGCCGTCGTAGAGCTGAATTATGAAGACAATCGTCGAACTGCCCCTCTTGCCCCTGCGCGATGTCGTGGTTTATCCGCATATGGTCATTCCGCTTTTCGTGGGCCGCGAGAAGTCCATCGAGGCTCTGGAGTCCGCCATGGCCGGCGACAAGCAGATCCTGCTCGTGGCGCAACGGAACCCGGCCGACGACGATCCAGCCGAAGACGCCCTGTATCGCGTCGGTACGGTCGCTACCGTATTGCAGTTACTGAAATTGCCTGACGGCACCGTAAAGGTGTTGGTCGAGGGCGAGCAGCGCGGTGCAATCGAAAGCTTTTTCGAGGTTGAGGAACACTGCCGTGCCAAGGTCAGCCTCATTGAAGAGGCGGAAGTCGATGAGCGCGAGGCGGAAGTCTTCACCCGCAGCCTGCTCAGTCAATTCGAACAGTATGTGCAATTGGGTAAAAAGGTACCGGCCGAAGTGCTTTCCTCGCTGACCGGAATCGAAGATCCGTCGCGTCTGGTCGACACCATGGCCGCCCATATGGCCTTGAAGATCGAGCAGAAGCAGGAAATTCTCGAGGTCACCGAGCTGCCGGCGCGGGTAGAGCATGTCTTGGCTCTGCTGGACGCGGAAATAGACCTGCTGCAAGTCGAGAAGCGTATCCGCGGGCGCGTCAAGAAGCAGATGGAGCGTAGCCAGCGCGAGTACTACCTCAACGAGCAGATGAAGGCGATCCAGAAGGAGCTCGGTGACCTCGACGAGGGCCACAACGAGATCGATGACCTGAAAAAGCGCATCGAGAACGCGGGGCTGAGCAAGGACGCCTACGCCAAGGCGCAAGCCGAACTCAACAAGCTCAAGCAGATGTCGCCAATGTCCGCGGAAGCCACTGTGGTGCGGACGTACATCGACTGGTTGGTCAATGTGCCCTGGAAGGCTGCGAGCAAGGTGCGTCTCGATCTGGCCAAGGCCGAGCAGGTGCTCGACGCTGACCATTATGGCCTCGAAGAGGTCAAGGATCGCATCCTCGAATATCTCGCTGTGCAGAAGCGCGTCAAGAAACTGAAGGGGCCGGTCCTGTGCCTGGTCGGCCCGCCTGGGGTGGGTAAGACCTCGCTGGCCGAGTCGATCGCTCGTTCGACCAATCGCAAGTTCGTTCGCATGGCCCTGGGTGGTGTGCGTGACGAGGCCGAGATTCGCGGCCATCGGCGCACCTATATCGGCTCGATGCCAGGACGTCTTATCCAGAAGATGACCAAGGTCGGCGTACGCAACCCGCTGTTCCTACTCGATGAAATCGACAAGATGGCCAGCGACATGCGCGGTGACCCTGCCTCGGCACTGCTCGAGGTGCTGGACCCCGAGCAGAACCACAATTTCAACGACCATTATCTGGAGGTCGACTACGACCTTTCGGACGTCATGTTCATCTGCACGGCGAACTCGATGAACATCCCTGCGCCGCTTCTTGATCGGATGGAGGTCATTCGTCTGCCCGGCTATACGGAAGACGAGAAGGTCAACATCGCCATTCGCTATCTGGTTCCCAAGCAGGTCAAGGCGAATGGGTTGAAGGAAAGCGAACTGGCGTTCCAGGAGCAGAGCATACGCGACGTCATTCGCTACTACACACGCGAGGCCGGTGTGCGGAGCCTCGAGCGTCAGCTGGCGAAGGTATGCCGCAAGGTGGTCAAGGAGCATGCGGCGGAAAAGCGCTTCCACGTGACGGTTACACCTGATTCGCTCGAACACTTCCTCGGCGTGCGCAAGTTCCGCTATGGGCTCGCCGAGCAGCAGGATCAGATTGGTCAGGTTACTGGTCTGGCCTGGACCCAGGTGGGTGGCGAGCTGCTGACCATCGAAGCGGCCGTCGTCCCTGGCAAGGGTCGGCTGACCAAGACTGGCTCGCTCGGCGAAGTCATGGGCGAGTCGATTACCGCCGCACTCACGGTAGTGCGAAGCCGCGCGCGCAGCCTGGGTATCGCGCCGGACTTCCATGAGAAGCAGGATATCCATATCCACGTGCCCGAAGGGGCCACGCCGAAGGATGGACCTAGCGCCGGCATTGGCATGTGTACGGCACTGGTTTCTGCACTGACGCAGATTCCTGTGCGTGCCGATGTTGCCATGACCGGAGAGATCACCTTGCGTGGTCAGGTGCTCGCTATCGGTGGGCTGAAGGAGAAATTGCTCGCGGCTCACAGGGGCGGAATCAAGACGGTCATCATCCCCGAAGAAAATCAACGTGATCTGAAAGAGATTCCTGAAAATATTAAGCAGGACCTGCAGATTAAACCGGTAAAGTGGATTGACGAGGTCCTGCAAATTGCGCTGCAATACGCGCCGGAGCCCTTGCCCGATGCGGCTCCCGAGATAGTTGCAACGGAAGACAAGCGCGAGTCTGATTCCAAGGAGCGAATCAGCACGCATTAGGCGGAGCGGCTGATTGACACTATCGTGTGCCCCATTCATGAGCCGGCCCCTGGTGTCATAAGCCATTCCTGCATAGCTTTGCTTGCACCCAAAAATTAAAGATACGACTCAACAGAAATAAGGGGACTTAGAGTGAACAAGTCGGAACTGATCGATGCTATCGCTGCATCTGCTGATATTCCAAAAGCTGTTGCTGGCCGCGCGCTGGATGCAGTGATCGAGTCTGTCACCGGCGCCCTGAAGGCTGGTGACTCTGTCGTGCTGGTCGGTTTCGGCACTTTCGCCGTCAAAGAGCGCGCCGCACGTACTGGCCGCAACCCGCAGACTGGCAAGCCGATCAACATCGCTGCCGCCAAGATCCCGGGTTTCAAAGCTGGCAAGGCTCTGAAAGACGCTGTCAACTAAGCGTTTTCGATCCCGTCGAGGCCTATTGGGCTTCGACTGGGGCGGAGAGGCGTACAGGCCTGGCCTGTAACGCCAAGGCTTGGGGAACGTCATCCGCTCCAAAGCTCCGAGAAGGCGCATCCCAGGATGCGCCTTTCGTTTATCTGGTTATCACCGACGTCACGTAAGGCACCACGTGGCTGCTCCTCGGGGGATGCATGCTTCAGAACATCAGGGACAACTCTCAGGGGTTGATCGCCAAGACCATCATCGGCGTCATCGTTGTGCTGCTGGCGTTGACCGGTTTCGACGCGATCTTCAATGCTGCAGGGAACAAGCAGAACGTTGCCGAGGTGAATGGTGATCCCATTTCCCGCTACGACCTCGAGCAGGCCGTCAACATGCAACGTCACCAGCTTGCGCAGCAGCTGGGGCGTGATTTCGATGCATCCATGCTCGACGACAAGTTGCTGCGTGAAGCAGCACTGAACGGGCTCGTCGACCGCATGCTGCTGCTTCACGCGGCGCGCGAGGCCGATTTCGCCTTCTCCACGCAGGCGCTTGACCAGCTCATTCTGCAGACGCCGGAATTCCAGGTCGATGGCAAGTTCGATGCGGCGCGCTTTGACCAGGTCATCCAGCAGATGGGCTATTCTCGTCTGCAGTTCCGCCAGTTGCTTGAGCAGGAAATGCTGATCGGTCAGCTGCGTGCAGGCATTTCGGGCACCGGTTTCGTGACGGACCAGCAGGTCGATAACTTTGCGCGGCTCGAAATGCAGACCCGCGACTTCGATGCGCTGACTGTTCCAGCGGCTACCGATGCCGTCCAGGTGACGGACGAGGAGATACAGGCCCATTACCAAGAGCATTCCGATCGTTACCGTTCGCCGGAGCAGGTCGTCCTCGAGTACGTCGAGCTCAGCAAGGATGCCTTCTTCGATCAGGTCGAAGTCGATGAAAAAGCTTTGCAGGCGCTCTATGAAAAGCAGGTCGCCAACCTGGCGGAGCAGCGTCGTGCCGCACATATCTTGATCGAGACCGGCGAGCTGTCCGATGAGCAGGCCAAGGCCAAGCTCGAAGAGGTCGCCAAGCGCCTGCAGGCCGGAGAATCGTTTGCGGATCTCGCCAAGGAGTTCTCGCAGGATCCTGGTTCGGCAAGCGAGGGCGGCGACCTTGGGTACGCGGGTCCTGGCGTCTACGATCCGGCGTTCGAGGAGGCGCTCTACGCCCTGCAGGAGGGCGAGGTTTCGCAGCCGGTGAAGACCGAGTTCGGCTGGCACCTGATCAAGTTGCTCGGCGTGCAATCGCCTGAGGTGCCGACGCTGGAAAGCATGAAGCCGCAGCTGATGCGCGAGCTCAAGGCCCAGCAGGTCGAACAGCGTTTTGTCGAAGCATCCAAACAGCTCGAGGATTCTGCATTCGAATCGTCGGATCTGGCGCAGCCGGCCCAGGAGCTTGGGTTGAAGGTCGAAACCACCCCGGCATTCGGTCGTGAGGGTGGTGAGGGCATTGCAGCGAACCGCCAGGTTCTACAGGCCGCGTTCAGCGACGAGGTATTGGTCGATGGCGCCAACAGCGCGTTGATCGAACTGGATCCGGATACGGTCGTCGTGGTGCGAGTCAAGCAGCACATGCAGCCTGAGCAGCGCCCTCTGGATGAGGTGCGTGAGAGCATCGTCGAGCAGCTGCGCAAGCAGAAAGCAGCGGAGCAGGCACGCCAGAATGGCGAGGCGATGTTGGCGAAGCTGCGCGAAGGTGGCCAGGTCGACGGTAAGTGGGAGACCCACGAAGCCGCAACCCGTGCGCAGGATGGCATCTCCCCGGCCGTGCTGCAGACCGTATTCCGCATGCCGCGTCCCGCTGAAGACGGTAGCCCGACGTTTGCGGGCCAGTCGCTGGATAATGGAGATTACGTGGTCTTGCGTCTGAAGGGCGTCAATGAGCCCGAGCAGGCCCTGTCGGACGAAGAGCGCCGCAACTATCGACGCTTCCTTGCTTCGCGTATCGGTCAGCAGGACTTCGAATCGTTCCGCAAGAAGGAACAGGCTGAGGCCGAAATCGAGCGCTTCTGATTCCAGGTCTGGTCAACGTCATCTCCGTTGCTCGCTGAACGGAGATGGCTCCGGCGGGGGAGTGGGCGTCTGGCATAAGCCAGGCAAACACTCCCCCGTTGCGTTTCGGCCGTTAGATGATCACACCCTGGCTGCGCAGGTAGTCGTCATAGCTACCACTGAAGTCGGTAATGCCGTTCTCCGAGAGTTCGATGATGCGCGTGGCCAGCGAGGAAACGAACTCGCGGTCGTGACTGACGAAAATAAGCGTGCCGGGGTAGTTCTCCAGGGCCAGGTTCAGCGCTTCGATCGATTCCATATCGAGGTGGTTGGTCGGCTCATCCATCACTAGCACGTTCGGTTTGGCGAGGATCAGTTTGCCGAACAGCATCCGCCCTTGCTCGCCACCGGAAATCACCTTCACGGACTTCTTGATCTCATCGTTGGAGAACAGCATGCGGCCCAGGGTGCCGCGTACCAGCTGCTCGCCGCCGGACGTCCACTGGGACATCCAGTCGAACAGGCTCATGTCCTGCTCGAAGTCCTCGGCGTGGTCTTGGGCGAAGTAGCCTACGTCGGCGCTTTCAGCCCACTTCACTTCGCCGCTGGTGGCCGGCATGTCACCGACCAGGGTTCGCAGCAAGGTGGTCTTGCCGATGCCGTTGGGGCCGATGATCGCGATGCGTTCGCCGGCCTCGATCTGCATGGAGAGATTCTTGAACAGCGGTACGCCGTCGTAGCCCTGGGCGACTGCTTCCAGGGTGACCGCCTGGCGGTGCAGTTTTTTCTGCTGCTCGAAACGGATGAACGGGCTCACGCGGCTGGACGGCTTGACTTCGTCGAGCTGGATCTTGTCGATCTGACGCGCCCGGCTGGTGGCCTGTTTGGCCTTGGACGCGTTCGCCGAAAAGCGGCTGACGAACTGCTGGAGTTCGGCGATCTGCGCCTTCTTCTTCGCATTGTCGGCCAGCAGACGCTCGCGCGCTTGCGTGGCTGCCGTCATGTACTCGTCATAGTTGCCCGGGAACAGGCGCAACTCGCCATAGTCCAGATCGGCCATGTGAGTGCAGACCGAGTTCAGGAAGTGGCGGTCGTGGGAAATGATGATCATGGTGGAGTTGCGCGCGGTGAGCACGGTTTCCAGCCAGCGGATGGTATTGATGTCGAGGTGGTTGGTCGGCTCGTCGAGCAACAGCACCTCGGGATCGGCAAACAGCGCCTGCGCAAGCAGCACGCGCAGCTTCCAGCCGGGCGCGACTGCGCTCATCGGGCCGAAATGCTGGTCCAGCGGAATCCCCAGCCCGAGCAGCAGTTCGCCAGCGCGCGATTCGGCTGTGTAGCCGTCGTACTCGGCGAACTGGACTTCGAGTTCAGCGACCTTCATGCCATCGTCTTCGCTCATTTCCGGCAGCGCATAGATGCGGTCGCGTTCGGCCTTGACCTGCCAGAGCTCCTCGTGCCCCATGATCACGGTGTCGATCACCGAGAAGTCTTCATACGCGAACTGGTCCTGGCGCAGCTTGCCCAGGCGCGTATTGGGTTCGAGCATGACTTGGCCGGCCGATGGTTCGAGTTCGCCGCCAAGAATCTTCATGAAGGTCGACTTGCCGCAACCGTTGGCGCCGATCAGGCCATAGCGATTGCCGTTGCCGAACTTGACGGACACGTTCTCGAATAGCGGCTTGGCGCCGAACTGCATGGTGATGTTGGCGGTAGAAATCAAGGGTCTGTCCTGCGTGCTGTATGACGGTGTTTAAGAGGGCTGGTGCGTGGGCGGCCGTTGGCGTGCGCGTTGCGCGCAGAGGGCGGCGCTGCTGGCAGAGGGATGTGGTTGCGTGGCAACAGGGCTTTGCTCGCCGAGGAGCTTGCTGCGGCGCAAAGGGGCGTTATGGTAACACTTGCCGTGCCCGAGTTCAGCCCGCCGTTTATGCAGCAGGTGCCAGCCGAGGCTATGACGGGCTCAGGCGGATTAATCCACAGAATCTGTGGACAACCCGGTGCATAGAAGCGTTACGCCGAGCTGCAGCGCCCATGCGCAGCGGCTTCGCGCTGGATTGCTCATCCTCTGACCAGCAAAAAAGTTCGGCTGATCAATAGGTTAGTGTTAGACGGGGTGCCGTGTCGGCACCTTTACTGGAACAGCTGACGCAACCCGCTTGGCACTACGCCGGTCCAGCGCTTGAACGAACGTCGGAAGTTTGCCGTGTCGTTGAAGCGTAGGTAGGCGGCAACTTCTTCGTTGGTGAAGCCGCGGGTCTGGTACAGATACAGCGCAACGTGCTTGCGCACACGGTCGAGTTCCGCCTGGAAATGTGTGCCGTGCTTCTGCAGCTTTCGCTTGAGCGTGGCAGGGCTGAGGCTGAATGCCTGGGCGACCCGCTCGAGGTTGAGCGGTTCGCGGATGTGTACGTGGAGGTAGTCGTACAGCTCGTCAATGAAGCTGCTGCGCCAGGCGAGCCCGGCAAGACTGTTCTGCTCGGCCACATGCCCGGCGGTCGCCGAAGCATGCGGCCAGGCTTCGTGCAGGCAGCTATAAGGCAGACTCATCATCGTCAACTGGCTATCGAAGGTCAGCGCTTCACCAAGATGGACCCAGTACTGTTCGATGTGCCGTGGTTGCGCGAAATCGAAGTGGAAGCGCCAGGGCAGGCGCTTGCCGGCTAGCTGCCGGCTCATGGCGACGACCGAGGTGACGCCGGCCTCGGCAAGGAATGGCCACTGTTCACCCGCGCCGCAGCAATCGAGCCAGTAAAGATGAGCCTGGTGCTCATCGAACAACAATCGCGGCGTCAGCAGTGGACTTAGCAGCGAGCGCAGTCGCTGCAGCCGCTCGAGTGCCTGCAGCAGGTTGCAGGCATGGCTCAGCGCATGGCTGGCCTCACCGTAGTGCCCCGGCAACAAGCGCTGCCCGAATAGGAAGCTGCTGTCGTCGGCATCGAGCAGACGCCGGGCATTGGCAATAAGGGTGAAGAACTGTGCCGGGCTGACTTGTGCGCCTCCGCAAGTGATGTCTTCGTAGAACAGACCAGTGCCCCGCAACAGCTTGTGGCTGTCCTGTCCGCGTGACAGCGCGAGGTCGATGAGCACCGCTGGCTGATGGTGCGCGGCGATAAAGCGGGTGTCGCATTCGTAGCTGGGCATCGCCTGGCCTCAGGCGCAGCGGGGCAGGGTCTGCTTGGCCCCCGCCAGGCGTAGGTTGAGGGCCTGCAGCAGCTCATCCGCATTCTCGTCAACGGCCATGAGCGCTGAGGTCGTAGCGTGCAGATGGAGGCGTTCGCCATGACGTGACGTCCGGTGCGCAAGGCTGGCGACCGCCGCTTCGAGCTCACCGGCGATGGTCTGCGCCTGGCGCTCTCCGGTGTTCGGCAGCAGCGCGACGAAGCGATCGCCGGCGAGCCGGCAGAGGAGGTCGTGGCGGCGCAGGTTCAGCAGTAGCAACTGTGCGACGGCCTGCAGCACCGCATCGCCTTCGGCTGGCCCGTAGCGTTGATTGATCGCGGCAAAATCATCCAGATCGACAGCGACGAGCGACAGCGGCTGCTCATCCTCGCGGGCCTGTGACAGCGCACGCTGCACCTGCTGACGCAGATACTCGGCCGCGCCCAGCGGGGTCAGCTTGTCGAACAACCGGTGCTCGCGGAAGTGCTTTTCCCGCTTGCTCATCTGCTGGCTGATGGCGCGCTGTTCCTGGTTCAGGTGGTAGATTCCGAAGGTCAGCAGCAACAGACCAGCCGGCATGGGCGCGGTTTCCAGCCAGTTGTCCCAGGCGATGCCGGCGGGAATCTGGATGAACTCATCGAGCAGGTCCATCCACCAGGAAAAGCAGATGCAGGCCAGCCCCAGCGCCAGCAGCCGCGTCACCCGGCCGGCCGGGCGGCTGTGCAGCAGCATGATCAGCCAGGCGAGGGCGAGGGCTGCGCAACCGCCTTCGCCGACGACGTCCATCCAGTCGATCTCGCCCCAGGATTTGACCGTGCCGACGGCGAGCAGCAGCTGCAGGCCGACGTTGGCGGCCAGGGCGAGGCCGAGGAGGGTGAGGGTGTGGAGTTTGAGCAGGGATTTCATCGGGTCTCCGTGGCGAGGGATCGCGCCAGTGCGTGAGGGCACGGAAACAGATGGATGTGACGGTTGGATGAATGGGGTGGGGGTTGAATTGGCTCAGGTTTTT
Source organism: Stutzerimonas sp. CXK-1 (assembly GCF_057738225.1). NCBI lineage: Bacteria > Pseudomonadati > Pseudomonadota > Gammaproteobacteria > Pseudomonadales > Pseudomonadaceae > Stutzerimonas > Stutzerimonas sp. CXK-1. The sequence continues at coordinate 1,939,408 of NZ_CM173217.1, forward strand.
TTTGGTTTGGTTGATTTGCTGGGTGAGAGTAGGTATGTGGTTTGCCCTGCTGGATTTGGATCAGTTCTGGCCGAGGGGCTTGCTGGCATCGAGTCGATGCTGACTGCCGAGTTGCCTGGCGATTCAGGTTTCGCCCTGCTGGGCGAGTCACTTTCTCTTGCCTGGCCAAGAGAAAGTAACCAAAGAGAAGGCCACCCCGACATCCGGGTTTTGCTTCGCAAAACTCCCCTCCCTCCAGCGTTGCTCCGGGGGCCGGGCTCGGCGCCCCCTCACGAAGGGACGTCCCTGTCCCTTCACTCCTCGCTCGGCGTCCTGCCTCGCGTCCCCCTGCGCAACGCCTACGCTCGGCCTCCTGACGGGGGAGTTAGTCCGAGATGCCTGACAGATAGAGAGGCTTGGTTTGTAGTTTTTGATCGATTGAAAACTATCAGGCGACTCCAATCGCCCCTTCAGGAGGGTGAACGGAGTCGTCGCGGAGAGGGGCGAGCGGCATGGATGCCGCGAGAGCCGTAAAGGGCCATGGATGGCCCTTGTACGGCGACCCTCGGAGCGACGGCGGAGAGAACGAACCCCGGCGAAGCCGGGGCCGGATGCAGGGGCAAGACTTTTTGGTTCCTTTTGGGGCGATTGCCAAAAGGAACTCGCGCAGCAGCGCGAAACAAAAGTATCGGAACACTCGGAAAAAGGACTGGCGCTCTTCCGTCATCTTGATGGTCGTGCGTCTGGAACAGGCAGCAGCCGAGGCGTGGCAGAACCGATGATTGGTTTTTCCAGAGGAGGTGAGACCCATCAGGTAGCTGCTTGGGGTAGGCAGAAAATGAAGTGCTCTATCTATCCGTCTGACTAGCCTATGCACCCCCTGACAACAGGTCATATCAGCTCAACCCCACCCCCAATATCCCCCAAAACTCCCTGTTCCAAGCCCTGCCCGAACCCCCTGTCACAGAACCGCCATATCCCCCACCTACCGTCCGCTGCAGTTCCGGGATGCACCCGGCAAACACCATTCGGGGGAATCGTTCATGAACACATACCGCAGCGGCATCCGCCATGCAGGATTCCGCATCAGCCTGCTGGCCCTGGCCGTCAGCGCCGGTTCGGCCTGGGCCGAGGAGCCGCTTGTCATGGAGCATGTCGAAGTCATCGGCCAGGCGGTCAGCATCGACGAAGCACTGAAGGACCAGCGCAATTCCGACAGCGTCGAAAGCGTGGTGCATGCAGATGGCATCGGCCAGCTGCCGGACGACAATGCCGCCGAGGCGCTGCAGCGCATTCCGGGTATCTCGGTCGAGCGCGACCAGGGCGAAGGGCGTTTCGTCAGCGTGCGTGGCATCGCGCCGGACCTGAACAGCGTCACCATCAACGGCACCCTGGTCCCATCGCCGGAGAGCGATCGCCGTGCCGTGGCGCTCGACGTGCTGCCCTCGGAGCTGGTGCAGTCGCTGTCGGTGGTCAAGACGCTGACGCCGGACATGGATGCCAACTCCCTGGGCGGCACCATCGAGGTAGAAAGCCTCTCGGCCTTCGACCATGACGGGCTGTTCTACAGCCTCAGCGGCGAGGGCAGCTATGACGACAACGTCGACAAGACCAGCCCGAAATTCTCCGGCGCCATCAGCGACCGCTTCAGCCTCGGCGATGGCGTCGACAACTTCGGTGTCGCCGCGGCCGTCAGCTGGCAGGAGCGCGACTTCGGCTCGGACAACGTCGAGACCGGCGGCAAGTGGGACTTCGCCGACGACGGCGCGCGGCTGGAGGAACTCGAGCAGCGTGACTACGAGATCACCCGCGAGCGCACCGGCTTCGGGCTGAACTTCGACTACAGGCCGGACGACGTCAGCAGCTACTACCTGCGCACGCTGTACAGCCGCTTCAAGGACACCGAAACGCGTAACGCCGCCGGTGTCGCCTTCGAGGATTCGCAGCTGCCGGGCGAGATCGGTGACGCCGAGGGCTGGCGCGAGCTGAAGTCCCGCGAGGACACCCAGACCGTGCAGTCCTACGTGTTCGGCGGTGAACGCATGATGGGCCTGTGGACCCTGAGCGGGCAGGCCGGTTACAGCCAGTCGCGCGAGCGCAATCCGGGCGGCATCGCCAGCGCGACCTTCGAGGGCGATTTCGCCGATGCCGGTTTCTCCAGCAGCCGCAAGCCGCGCCTGACCATCGATTCGTCCTTCTACGACCCGGCGTCCTTCGAGCTGGATGAAGTGGAGTGGGAGAAAAGCGACACCCGCGACCGCGAGAAGAACATCCGCCTGGACCTGGCGCGTGAGTACGACATCCAGGGTTACGCCGCGCAGGCCAAGTTCGGCGGCAAGCTCAGCCGCCGGCACAAGGACAACGATAACGAAGTCTGGAAGTACGACGATTTCGACGACCTGACCCTGGCCGATTTCCAGGGCGGCAACGTCGACTACGCGCTCGGCCGCTTTGGCCCGGGCATCAGCGCCTCGGCCATCAAGGGCGCGATTGGCGGTCTCGATGCCAGCGAGTTCTACGATGAGGAGGAGTCGCGCATCAATGACTTCGACATGCACGAGGACATCAACGCCGCCTACCTGATGAACACCGTGGACATCGACCGCTGGCGCGTCATCGCTGGCCTGCGCTACGAAGGCACGCGCTTCAGCGCCAAGGGCACCGGCCTGCGCGACGGCCAGTTCGAGTCCATCTCCAGCAGCAATGACTACCACCACTGGTTGCCCGGCCTGCACCTGCGCTACCAACTGACCGACGACACCATGATCCGCGCCGCCTGGACCAACAGCGTGGTGCGCCCGACCTTCGGTCAGCTGGCGCCCGGTTTCGTCATCGACGGTGACGACGCCGAGTTCGGCAACCCCGATCTGAAGCCGCTGGAGTCGATCAACTACGACCTCGGCATCGAGCACTACATGGGCCGCGCCGGCGTGGTGTCTGCCTATCTGTTCTACAAGGACATCGACAACTTCATCTACAACACCGATCTGGCCGGCACCGGCCAGTGGGCCGCGTTCGACGAAGCGCTGAGCTTCCAGAATGGCAGCAGCGCGAAGCTCTACGGCCTGGAGCTGGCCTACTCGCAGAAGCTCGACTGGCTGCCGGCGCCGTGGAATGGCCTGCTGCTGGGCGCCAACGCCACCTTCAGCCAGTCCGACGCGGACATCGAAGGGCAGGGCATGCAGCGCAGCATCGACCTGCCGAACCACTCCGACACGGTCGGCAACCTGATGCTCGGCTGGGAGAACGACCGGCTCAACCTGCGCCTGGCTGCGAACTACAAGTCGGACTACCTGTACGAGGTAGCCGGTATCGACGACGAGGCGCACGACCTGTACGTCGACGATCAGCTGTTCGTCGATTTCAAGGCCGGCTACTTCATCACGCCGAGCCTGCAGCTGACCTTCGAGGCGCTGAACCTGACGGACGAGACGTACTACGTCTACAGCGGCCGCCACGCCTACAACGCCCAGTACGAAGAGTACGGCCCGACCTACAAGCTCGGCCTGACCCTGACCCACTTCTGACCCCTATGCCGCTCCGGTGCCCGCCGTTCCCCTTTACGGCCGGGCGCCGGCCCGCGGCAGCCTGAATGGATACACCATGAACGCATTACCCAAAACCATGCTGCTCGGCCTGTGCATCGCATTGGCGGCCTGCCAGTCCACGCAACCAGATACGCCGGCGAAGTCGGCCCGGCTGACCATCAGCGAACCGCTGCTGGCCGGCCTCGAGTACGCCCAGCTGCTAGACGGCGATACCCCCTGGGCCGGCGCCGACCGTGTGCAGGTCGATGACCAGGGCCTGCAGCTGCTGGACGCCGCCGGTAACAGCCTGGCGCGCCACGCCGGGCGCTTCGAAGGACTGGACCATCGCGTCGACCGCCAGGGCCTGCTGCTGGCCACGGTCGAGCGCAAGCGCCAGCAGGCGATGCTGATCGGCCTGAATGCCGCGCGTGCCTGGAGCCAGCCGCTGTACCTGCCGCGCACCGCATTCGCCATCGAGGGGCTGTGCCTGTACCGCGACAGCGCGCGCAACGACTTCCTGTTCCTGCTCGGCGAGGAGGGTGTCGGCGAGCAATGGCTGGTGGGCAGCCAGGGCCGCCTGCTCGGTGAGGCACGGCGGGTGCGCGGGCTCAGCCTGCCGCCGCAGAGCGCCTTCTGCCAGGCCGATGACAGGGCCGGGCAGCTCTACGTCAACGAGGAGAACGTCGGCTTCTGGCGCTACCCGGCCGACGCCGAGGCGCCGTTGCAGCGTGAGCCGGTCGATCTGCGCCAGCCGTTCGGCAGCCTGACCCATGCCGCAGCGGGCATGAGCCTGGTGCCGGGCGGACTGCTGGCGCTCGATCCCGAAGCCTCGGTGCTGCATCTGTACCGGCAGAACAAAGCCGGCTGGCAAGCCGATGAGGTCATCGCACTGGATGGCTTCGACGAACCGGAGCGCATCAGCGCCCGCCGCAGTGCCGAGGGCGTCGAGCTGCTGATGGCGGACGAACGTGGCCTGCAGTCGGCCCGTCTGGACTGGCAACCGACCGCGCTGTCGCAGCCCGAGCCGATCGTCAGCCTGCCGGCCGCGGTGGAGACCGGCCCGGTGCCGAGCCTGGGTGATGCCGCCGATGATCCGGCGATCTGGCTCCATCCTCGCGATCCGGCTGCGAGCCGCGTGCTCGGCACCGACAAGAAGGGCGGCCTGGTGGTGTACGACCTGGACGGCCGTCAGGTGCAGGACCTGCGCGCCGGCCGGCTGAACAACGTCGATGTGCGCAGCGGCTTTCGCCTTGGCAGCACGCGCGTGGACCTGGCAGTGGCCAGCAATCGCGATCACAACAGCCTGCACCTGTTCGCCATCGACCGGGCGAGCGGGGTGCTCCGCGATGTCGGCGAGGTCGCCACGCCGCTGAGCGAAATCTATGGCCTGTGCATGTTCCAGGATCGCCAGGGCACCACCTACGCCATCGCCAACGACAAGGACGGCACCTTCCTGCAGTACCGCCTCGATGGCCGCTCCGGCCAGCCGCGTGGCGAGCTGGTGCGGCGCTTCAAGCTGGACAGCCAGCCCGAGGGTTGCGTGGCCGACGACCGCAGCGAGCGGCTGTTCGTCGGTGAAGAGGACGTCGCGGTCTGGGTGGTCGATGCCCGCGCCGATGTGCCGGCGGTGCCGGAGCAGGTCATCGGTGTCGGCGGGCCGGTCTACGACGACATCGAAGGTCTGGCCATCTACCACGGCGAGCGCGGCGACTACCTGGTGATTTCCAGTCAGGGCAACGACAGCTACGTGGTGCTCGATGCCCAGGCGCCCTACGCCGTGCGCGGCGCCTTCCGCATCGGCCTGAACGCCGAGCGCGGCATCGACGGCGCGTCCGAGACCGATGGGCTGGAAGTCACCTCGGCAGACCTCGGCGGCATCTGGAACCGCGGCATGCTGGTGGTGCAGGACGGCCGCAAGCGCATGCCCGAAGGCACGCAGAACTACAAGTACCTGCCCTGGTCGGCGGTTGCCGATGCGCTGGGGCTCGACTGAGCCCTTTCCCGCGGCGTCACGATTTCGTAACCCGCATGCCATCCAATGAACGCCGTCCGCGAGACGGCCGGAGTACACGAGATGCACGATTCGCTTGAACAAATGTCGGTCTGGGGGCTGGTCAGCGAGGCCAGCCTGGTGGTGCAACTGGTCATGGCCGCGCTGGTACTGGCCTCGCTCTGCAGCTGGTACCTGATCGTCCAGCGTGGCGTGGCCCTGCGTCGCTGGGAGCAGGCCTCGCGGGGGTTCCTGCAGCGTTTTCGAAGCAGCGATGAACTGGCGCCGCTGTACCGCGATGCAAGGGCGCGACCCGCGCACGGGAATGCGCCGCTGCAAGGGATCTTCGAGGTCGGCTACCAGGCCTTCGACCAACTGCAGCGCGAACCTGGCATTGCCCCGGAAGCTGTCATCGAAGGCGTCGAGCGCAACCTGTATGTCGCCATCGCCGAGCAGGAGGCACGGCTGGAGGTCGGCCTGCCGTTGCTCGCCACCATCGGTTCGGTGAGCCCCTACATCGGCCTGTTCGGCACCGTCTGGGGAATCATGAATTCGTTCCTCGGCCTGTCGCAGGTGCAGCAGGCGACCCTGTCGACCGTGGCGCCGGGTATTGCCGAAGCGCTGATCGCCACTGCGATCGGCCTGTTCGCCGCGATACCTGCGGTGATGGCCTACAACCGTTTCGCCGCCCGCGGTCAGCAGCTGGCTGGTACCTATTACAGCTTTGCCAACGAGCTACAGGCGCGGCTGCATCGTCGTCTGCACGCCAGGGTGCCAAACGTCGCCGCCGCTGCCTGAGGAGGACGCCGTCATGCTGGTCAAACCTCAGCGCAAACACGGCCCGAAGGCCGAAATGAACGTTGTCCCCTACATCGATGTGATGCTCGTGCTGCTGGTGATCTTCATGGTCACCGCACCGATGCTGGTGCAGGGCGTGAAGCTCGAGCTGCCGAAGGTCGCCGCCGAAGCGATGCCGGTGGAAAACGAGCGGCAGATTCTCACGCTCTCGGTGAAGGCCGACGGCACCTTCTATTGGAATCTGGGCCCGGCGCTTGACGTCGAGAACCAGACCGACAGCGCGGTCGACCTGGCCGAGCTGCGTGACAAGGTGGCGGCCATCATCGTGGCGAACGGCGATACGCAGGTTTACGTCCGCGCCGATCAGGCCGCCGACTACGGTCGTGTGGTCGCAGGGATCGCCGAGCTGCAGCGTGGCGGTGTGGTCAACCTCGGGCTGATCACCGAAGCCCCGGCCGAGCCCGCCGCGCCATGAGCAGCCTCAGCGTGATGCCGCCTACGAACTGCCTCGCGGAGCATGGCGCCTGGCGCGGTCGCGTCGGTGCTGCAGGCGTCGCCCTGGCGCTGCATGCCGGCGTGCTCGGCGTGCTGCTGCATGGCTGGACGCCGGCGCTGGAAACGGCCGGCGTGCCCGAGGTGATGCGAACCCAGTTGGTCAGCCTGCCACCCCCGGTGGAGCAAGCCGCACCGCCTGTGGCCGCCGAACCGCCGCCGGCTGAGCCGGTCGTCGAAGCCGCGGAGGCCCCGGTCGAGCCGCAGGCGCGACAGCTCGAGCAGGCCGAGCTTGCGTTCAAACGGGCCGAGCAGCAGCGCCTGGAGGCGGAGCGGGTCAAGCGCGAGCAGGCACGCGAACGCCGCGAACAGGCCGAGCGCGAGCGGCAGGAACGCTTGCGCGAAGAGCGGCTCGCCCAGCAAGCGCAGGCCCGCGCCAAGGCCCAGGCCCAAGCGCGTGCCGAGGCCGAGCGTCAGGCCGAGGCAGCCGCCGCCGAGCGTGCGCGGCGGGACGCCGAAGCGCTGGCCAGCCGGAGGTATCTGCCGATCGAAAAGAAGGCGCCGGCCTATCCGGCACGGGCCCTCGACCGAGGCCTGGAAGGCAGCTGCACGGTCGCCTACGCCGTCAACGCGCAGGGCAGGATCGAACACCCCCGAGCCCTCGATGACTGCCACCCGCTGTTCGTGCAGCCGTCGCTGACCGCAGCCCGCAGCTTTCGCTATCGCCCGCGCATCATCGACGGCCGTGCCGTCGCGGTGCCCGAAGTCAGAAACACCTTTCATTACCGCATCCAGTGATGCGCCCGACTCAAAGAGCAGACGAGCCCCCGATGAAACAGGACTTCAAGGATTTCCACGCCGCGCTCGCGGCGCTCGACGACGATTCCATCAACCCCAGCCACAATCCGAGCCTTGGCCAACTGGCCGACCGTGGTCGGCGCAACCTGCTCAAGGGTGGCCTCGGCCTGACTGCGATCGCCTTCCTCGGCGGCGGCCTCGCAGCCTGTCGCAGCGCGACCGGGCGCGAGTCGTTGCTGGGCTTCGAGGGCATCCCGCCGAAGCTCGACCCTGCCTTCGACGGGGTTGAGGTGGCCCCCGGCTATAACGCGCGGGTGTTTTTCTCCTGGGGCGATGCGGTGCTCGCCGACGCCCCGCAGTGGCAACCCGATGCCAGCGATGACTGGCAGGCCCAGCTCAAGCAGGCCGGTGACAATCATGACGGCATGCACTTTTTCCCGTTTCCCGACGACCCCAACGGCCATGGCCTGCTGGCGATCAACCACGAATACGTCAACCCGCCGCTGCATCCCGACGGCATGCAGGTGGTTGACGGCAAACGACCGCTGGATGAGGTGCGCAAGGAGCAGGCCGCCCATGGCATCAGCATCATCGAGGTGAAGAAGGATGCCGAGGGTCGTTGGCAGCGCGTCATGCCGTCTGCCTACAACCGGCGCCTCACGGCCATGACGCCGATGGCCGTGAGTGGGCCGCTGGCGGGCCACGAAGCGCTTAGAACCGCCTCCGATCCAAGCGGGCAAGAGATCCTGGGAACGTTGAACAACTGCTCGAGCGGCTTTACGCCGTGGGGCACCTACCTGGTTTGCGAGGAGAACTGGCACAACTACTTCGTCAATCGCGACGCCGACGATCTGGCGCAGCGTGTCTCGCACAAGCGCTATGGAATCGCCGGCCAGGGGCCGAGCAAGCTCTATGGTTGGGAAACCGCCGATCCCCGCTTCGATGCCACCCCGGACCCGACCCAGCCCTACGGCGGGCATGTACATGAACCGAACCGCTTTGGCTGGGTCGTCGAAGTCGATCCGTTCGACCCGCGCAGCAAGCCGGTCAAGCGCACCGCCTTCGGCCGCTACTGCCGCGAATGTGCAGTGCTGTCGCTTGGCGAGGATGGCCGCATGGCGTACTACTCCGGCGATGACACCAAGGGCGAGTATATCTACAAGTTTGTACCCGACGGTCGCTACGTCCCCGGCGCCGACCAGGCCAACCGCCGCCTGCTCGACAGCGGCACCCTGTACGTCGCGCGCTTCGATGCTGATGGCAGCGGCCGCTGGCTGGCGCTGGTGCATGGGCAGAACGGCCTGACCGCCGCCAATGGTTTCGCCGACCAGGCCCAGGTGCTGCTCAATGCCCGGGCCGCAGCCGACAGGGCTGGAGCGACGCCGATGGACCGCCCCGAATGGGTCGCCGTACACCCGCGCAGCCGCGAGGTCTACGTGACCCTGACCAACAACGACGAGCGGGGCGGCAAGCAGCCGACCGACAAGGCCAACCCCCGGCCGCATAACCTGCACGGCCAGATCCTGCGCTGGCAGGAAGCTGCGGGAGACCCGACGGCGACAACCTTTACCTGGGAGCTGTTCCTGCTGGCCGGTGAACGGTCCGGCGCTCGGGACAAGGCGGGGCAGCCGCTACCGGCGAACCTGATCGGCACCATCGATGGCGATATCTTCTCCTCGCCGGACGGTTTGGCATTCGACGCCGACGGGCGCCTGTGGATCGAGACGGACTACGGTGACGACGAGCCGGCCATGCAGGCGATGGGGACCAACCAGTTGCTCTGCGCCGACCCGACCACCCGCGAGGTCCGGCGCTTTCTGGTCGGCCCGCGCGGCTGCGAGATCACCGGCATCACCTGGAGCCCCGACTACCGCGCCATGTGGATCAACGTGCAGCACCCTGAACTGAGCTTCCCGGCTGGCGACGGCAAGACACGCCCACGCGCTTCGACGGTGCTCATCACCAAGAATGACGGCGGCGTGATCGGTACCTGAAGCCGCCAGCGGCGGCTCGCGGGGGCCGCCGCTGTCAGTCGCGGTAGAACACCTGCACCAGGTGGTAACCGAACTGGCTCTTGACCGGGCCATGCACCTCGCGCAGCGGCTTTTTGAAGATCACCTGATCGATGCTGCGCACCATCTGCCCCGGGCGCACCTCGCCGAGGTCGCCGCCTTTCTTCCCGGACGGGCAGGTCGAATACTTGCGCGCCAGCACGTCGAACGCCTCGCCATTGGCCAGGCGCTTTTTCAGTTGCGCGGCTTCGGCTTCGGTCTTGACCAGAATATGGCGGGCCATGGCTTTGGGCATGTCGCGATCCTCGTGCATTGAGGGGCGCGATTGTAGTCGCCCTGGCGCGGTTGTCGATTGCGCCGCCGCTGCGCTTTGCGGAGCGTCCTGCCAGGCTCGACGAACGGTAGTTCTGTGTTCGGTGCTGGTAGCGCTAACATCCAGCCCGACAAACACAACAACAACGGATTTCCCGCATGCCTTCAAAGCAGCCTTTCCGGGCTACCGCATTGCCGGTCCTGGTCGTCATGGGCGTGAGCGGTTCGGGCAAGACCGATACCAGCCACGCCGTCGCCGACGCGCTCGGCCTGCCACACATCGAGGCGGACAACTTTCACCCTGCGGAAAACGTCGCGCGCATGCGTGCCGGCACGCCGCTGTCCGACGCTGACCGCGTGCAATGGCTGCACGCCCTGATCGGCGAGATGCAGCGCACGCTCGAGAGCGGCAGTGGCTTCGTGCTGGCCTGCTCGGCGCTCAAGCGCAGTTACCGCGAACTTTTGCGCAGCGCCGTCCCGGGACTGCGCTTCGCCCATCTGGCCATCGATTACGACACCGCGGTGCAGCGCGTCGGTGCGCGCCCGGGGCATTTCATGCCGATCTCCCTGGTCGATAGCCAATTCGCCACGCTGGAATCACCGGAGGGCGAACCCGGCGTATTGACCGTGGATGCCAGCCAGCCCCGCGAAGTCGTTCTGCGCCAGATCGTCGAATGGATGCAGGGCGCCGGTCTGGATGAGCTGATCGAAACCCGGGTCGATCTTTCTTCGCGCCCGTTTGATAGCGCTACCACGGCGCCGCCGCTGACCAACGAGCCGATCTACCGCGGCGCGGTCGCCCAGCAGTTCGACCGCCTGACCGATTGGCTGATGGCTGCGTTGATGGCCTTCATGGTCATCGTGGTGTTTTCCAGCGTGGTGCTGCGCTACGCCTTCGGCACCGGCTGGACGGGCGCGGAAGAGCTGTCGCGGCTGGCGTTCGTCTGGCTGGTTTTCGTCGGCGTTGCGTCGAGCATGCGTCGCGGCGAGCTGATGAGCTTCGCCATGTTGCGCGATCGCTTCCCGCATCTGCTGCGCCGACTGGTCGACTCGCTGAGCTGGTTGCTGGTGGCGGGCGCGAGTTGCCTGGCGGCCTGGGGCGGCTGGAACCAGATGCAGTTCGGCTGGACCATCAACAGCCCGGTGGTCGGCTACCCGCTGGGGCTGGCGATGTTGCCGGTGGCCGCCAGCATGGTCGCGCTGGCGGTACTGGCGTTGCTGCAACTGGTGAATGTCTGGCGGCGCGACCAGCCTTCGGCGGTTGCCGCTGCGAATGTCACCGCGGACTGAAGCGACGCCGCGCTCAGAACAATACGGGCACTGCCCAACCGAGGACCTCTCATGACCGTCGTCGTCTTTCTTTCATCGCTGCTGGGCTTCATGACGCTCGGCATGCCGATCGCCTTCGCGCTGCTGCTGACCGGCTCGGTGCTGATGTGGTACCTGGATTTCTGGGACGTGCAGCTGCTCGCGCAGAACCTCCAGGCCGGCGCCGACAGCTTCCCGCTGCTGGCCGTGCCGTTCTTCATCCTCGCCGGCGAGCTGATGAACGCCGGCGGCATCTCGCGGCGCATCATCGCCATGGCCCAGGCCTATTTCGGCCACAAGCGCGGTGGCCTGGGTTACGTGGCGATTGCCGCCTCGGTGCTTCTGGCCAGCATGTCCGGCTCAGCCCTGGCCGATACCGCCGCGCTGGCCACGCTGCTGCTGCCGATGATGCGCGAGCGCGGCTATCCGCTGAGCTCGTCCTCGGGGCTGGTGGCGGCGGGCGGGATCATCGCGCCAATCATCCCGCCATCGATGCCGTTCGTGATCTATGGCGTGGTGACCGGCACCTCGATCAGCCAGCTGTTTCTCGCCGGCATGGTGCCGGGGCTGATCATGGGCATGGGCCTGGTGGTCGGCTGGACGCTGATCGCCCGGCGCATCGACGAACCGAAACAGGAAAAGGCCAGCGGCGCCGTACGCCGGCGCGTGCTGGTCGACGGTGCGGCGGCGCTGATGTTGCCGGTGATCATCGTCGGCGGCCTGCGCGGTGGGCTGTTCACCCCAACCGAAGCCGCCGTGGTCGCCGCGGTCTACGCGCTGGCGGTCTCGACCCTGCTGTATCGCGAGCTGACCTGGGCCGGGCTGGTCGAGGTGCTCACGCGTGCCAGCCGCACCACGGCCTCGGTGATGTTTCTCTGCGCCGCGGCGACGGTGTCGGCGTACATGATCACCCTGGCACAACTGCCCGACGAGATCGCGGCGATGCTCGGCCCGCTGGCGCAGGACCCCAGGCTGCTGATGGTCGCCATCATGCTGCTGATGATCGCCGTCGGCATGGTCCTGGACCTGACTCCGACCATCCTCATCCTCGGTCCGGTGCTGGCGCCGATCGCGACCAAGGCCGGAGTCGACCCGGTGTACTTCGGCGTGATGTTCGTGCTGATCGGTTCCATCGGGCTGATCACCCCGCCGGTAGGCACCGTGCTCAACGTAGTCGGCGGCATCGGCCGGTTGCGCATGGAAACCCTGGTGCGCGGCGTGACGCCGTTCTTTCTCGTCTACCTGGCGATCGTCGGGCTGCTCATCGCCGTGCCCTCGCTCGTCACCGTGCCCCTGGCCTGGCTGCGCTAGGGGGGCCGTCCCACCGCCAACAACAAGAAGGTACCGTCTCATGAAACGACTCCTCATCGGCACCCTGACAGCCGCACTGCTCGGCAGCACGCTTGGGCTTGGCCATGTACAGGCGGCCGACGACATCCGCCCGCGGATGATCCGCTTCGGCTACGGCCTCAACGAAGACAGCAACCAGGGCAGGGCGGCCAAGCTGCTTGCCGAGGAAATAGCCAAGGCCTCGGGCGGCAAGCTGAAGGTGCGCACCTTTGGTTCGGCCAGCCTGGGCTCGGACGACCAGATGCAGAACGCGCTGATCGGTGGTGCGCAGGAAATGATGGTCGGCTCGACGGCGACGTTGGTCGGCATCACGCCGGAAATGGCGGTGTGGGACACGCCGTTTCTCTTCAGCGATCCACACCAGGCCGATCAGGTGCTGGATGGCCCGGTGGGCCGGCAGATCATGAACAAGCTCGAGGAGAAGGGCCTGGTCGGGCTGGTCTACTGGGAGAACGGCTTTCGCAACGTGACCAACAGCACCCGGCCGATCGAGAAACTCGAGGACTTCGACGGCATCAAGCTGCGCGTGATGCCCAACCCGGTGTTCATCGACACCTTCAAGCTGATGGGCGCCAATGCAGTACCGCTGCCGTTCTCCGAGCTGTTCACCGCGTTGGAAACGGAGGCGGTCGACGGCCAGGAAAACCCCTACAACACCATCCTCTCGTCCAAGTTCTACGAGGTGCAGAAGTTCCTCAGCGTGACCAATCACGTCTACAGCCCCTGGATCGTCACCGCGTCCAAGCGCTGGTGGGACGGCCTTTCGCAAACCGAGCAGGGGATCATCATGGCCGCCGCCGAGAAGGCGCGTGACGCCGAGCGCGAGGACACGCGGCGCGAGGCCAGCCAGGCACTGGCGGCGCTGAAAGAGCACGGCATGCAGGTCAACGAGGTCAGTCCGGAGCAGATCCGGCGCATGCGCGAACGGGCGCAGCCGGCGATCCAGACGGTGATCGACGCCGTTGGCCAGGAGCTGTTCGACCAGGTCCGCGCCGAGGCGGAAAAGGCCGCGCGCTAGGCGCGACCGGCCCCCGCCCGCTGCTAGAATCCGCCGCTTTGAACCCATGGAACGCGCATGACCACACGCCGTCGCCGCTCTGCCGAGCGGGTCACCCTGTCCGATGTCGCACGCCGCGCCGGGTGCTCGTTGATGTCCGCGTCGCGCGCCTTGTCGCAACCGGAAAGGGTGTCAGACGCGCTGCGCGAGCGCGTCGACGAGGCTGTCAAGGCGCTCGGCTATGTGCCGCATCCGGCGGCGCGCAGCCTGGCCAGCTCACGCTCCAATCTGGTCGCGGTGATCATCCCTTCGCTGTCCAACGCAGTGTTCGTCGATACGGTCGAGGCCATTCAGCGGGTACTGATGCCGGCGGGCTACGAGATGATGATCGGCGTCAGCCACTATCGGCCCGAGGAGGACGAACGCCTGCTGCGCGCCTACCTGGCCCATCAGCCGGCCGGCCTGCTGATCACCGGCTTCGAACGCAGCGACGCCGCCCGTGCGGTGCTGGCCAGCTACACCGCGCCGATGGTCACGCTGATGGAGCTGAGCGAGCGGCCGGACGACTACTGCGTGGGCTTCTCGCAATTGCAGGCCGGCGCGGCCATGACCCGCACGCTGCTTGCGCGCGGCTACCGTCATGTCGCTTTCGCCGCGGCGCAGCTGGACCCGCGCACCTTGCAGCGCGCCGAAGGCTATCGCCAGGCCATGCGCCAGGCCGGTCGCTATGAGCCGACCCTGGAGCTACTGACGCCGCAGCTGTCGTCCATCGGCCTTGGCGCGGAGTTGCTGGATCGCCTTCTGGCGCAGCATCCGCAGATCGACGCGGTGTTCTTCAACAACGACGACCTGGCCCTCGGTGCGCTGTTTCGCGCCCATCAGCTGGGGCTCGAAGTGCCGGGGCGGTTGGCGATTGCCGGTTTCAACGATCTGCCGGCGGCGGCCTGGGTGCACCCGGCGCTGAGTACCGTGCGCACGCCGCGTGGCGAGATCGGCACGCTGGCGGCGCAGATGCTGCTCGGCCTGATGCGCGGTCAGCAGCCCGCCGAGCGTTGCATCGACGTGGGCTTCGAAGTGGTCATGCGCGACAGCGCCTGAGCCGGACAGACGACGTCGGCTGCCCCCTCAGGCCTGGGCTTCCTGAGCGCTGACCTGCTGGGCGATCTCGATCATCTGCTCGCGCATCCAGCGGTTGGCCGGGTCCTGGTCGGTACTCTCGTGCCAGTAGATGTGAGTTTCCAGCGGTGCGACGTCGACCGGCAGGTCGACCTGATGCAGATCGTGCCGACGGGCGAAGCGTTCCGGCACGGTCACCACCATGTCGGTCTGTTCGATCACCTGGGTCGCCATCAGGTAATGCTGTGAGCGCAGGGCGATCTTGCGTTGCAGGCCCATCTTGCCCAGTGCCAGGTCGACCAGGCCGAGGCCGCTGCGACGGCTGGAAATGTGGATGTGCGACAGCGACAGGTACTGCTCGAGCGTCAGCTTGTCCTTGGCCAGCGGGTGGCCGCGGCGCATGGCGCAGATGTAGCGATCTTCCAGCAGCTTGACGTGGCGCACCTGCGGGTCGGTGTTGAGCGGCGCGTCCATGGCGAAATCCAGGCGGCCGGCGGCCAGTTCCTTGGTCGTCTCGCGGCGCTTGGCCAGCATGCTCTCGATCTTCACGCCCGGCGCCAGGCGGCGCAGGCGCTGGAACAACGGTGGCAGCATGACCGCCTCGGTGAGGTCGGTCATGCTGATGCGAAAGGTCTTGTTCGCCTGCGCCGGGCTGAACGTCCGGCTTTCCTGAACCGAGACGCGCAACAGCTGCAGCGCGTTGCGCACCGGGCCGATGATGTTCTGCGCCATCGGCGTTGGCACCATGCCTTGTGCGGTGCGCACGAACAGGGGGTCATTGAAGGTTTCGCGCAGGCGGGCCAGGGCGTTGGACACCGCCGGCTGGGTGATGCCGACGATCTGCCCGGCGCGGGTCAAGTTGGCTTCGGTGTAGATCGCATCGAAGACGATGAAGAGGTTCAGGTCGACCTTGTTCAGGTTCATTGTTGTGGCTCTCCGGCATGAACGGGCGCGTCGATCATATATGGGTTATGAATGTTAATACACGGGCAAAATAGCTTCGATAAATCCAGGGGCGTCCTCTAGCATTCTCATCACAACAACCCGGCATAAGGTAGTTCCCATGGATTTCGCCTATTCCCCCAAGGTCCAAGCGCTGCGCGAGCGCGTGCAAGCCTTCATGGACGAGCACGTCTATCCATCCGAGAAGCTGTTCTATCAGCAAGTCGCCGAAGGTGATCGCTGGCAGCCGACGGCCATCGTCGAGGAGCTCAAGGACAAGGCGCGGGCGGAGGGGCTGTGGAACCTGTTTCTGCCCGAGTCCGATTACGGCGCGGGGCTGACCAACACCGAATACGCGCCGCTGGCCGAGATCATGGGCAGCTCGCTGCTGGGCCCGGAGGCCTTCAACTGCTCGGCGCCGGATACCGGCAACATGGAAGTGCTGGTGCGCTACGGCTCCGAGGCGCAGAAGAAGCAGTGGCTCGAGCCGCTGCTACGCGGCGAGATCCGCTCGGCATTCGGCATGACCGAGCCGGGTGTGGCCTCCTCGGACGCCACCAACATGCAGGCCCGCGCGGTGCGTGAAGGCGATGAGTGGGTGATCAACGGGCGCAAGTGGTGGACTTCCGGTGCCTGCGATCCGCGCTGCAAGGTGATGATCTTCATGGGCCTGACCAATCCGGACGCGCCGCGCCATGCCCAGCACTCGATGATCCTCGTGCCGATGGATGCGCCGGGGGTGAAAGTACTGCGACCGCTGCCGGTGTTCGGCTACGACGACGCGCCCCATGGGCATGCCGAAGTGCTGCTGGAAAACGTCCGGGTGCCTTACGACAACGTCATCCTCGGCGAAGGCCGCGGCTTCGAGATCGCCCAGGGGCGCCTCGGGCCAGGCCGCATTCACCACTGCATGCGCTCGATCGGCATGGCCGAGCGTGCGCTCAAGCTGCTCTGCGAACGTTCCGTAAGCCGTACTGCCTTTGGCAAGCCACTGGCGCGCCTGGGCGGCAACCTCGACCACATCGCCAACAGCCGTATCGAGATCAACATGGCGCGGCTGCTGACCCTCAACGCGGCCTACATGATGGATACCGTGGGTAACAAAATCGCGGCCAGCGAGATCGCGCAGATCAAGGTCGTGGCGCCGAACGTGGCCCTGCAGGTGATCGACCGGGCCATCCAGATCCATGGTGGTGCGGGCGTCTCCGACGACTTCCCGCTGGCGCACTGGTATGCGATGCAGCGCACGCTGCGCCTGGCCGATGGACCGGACGAGGTGCATCGCGCGGCAATCGGCAAGTTCGAACTTGGACGCTATGTGCCGCGCGAGCTGCTGCGCGGGCATTGAGTCTGCCAGCCGGTTGAGGAAAAGGCCGCACTAGCGGCCTTTTCGATCGGGCACCGTTCCCGCTCAATACACCCAGATCTCGACCCGCCGGTTCTTCACCCGGCCGCTGGTTCCTTCGTTGGAAGCCACCGGAAGTTCGGCTCCCAAGCCATTGATTTCTCTGACATAGACGCCGTGCTTGATCAGCTCGCGGCGAACCGTCATGGCGCGCAGCTTGGAGAGCAGGGCGGCGCGGCTCGGGTCGTTCTTCGGGTCACCGAAACCGACCAACGCGGCGCTGCCGATCGCCTTGTTCTGCGCATGCAGGTAGGCGGCGACCCGCTCGATGTCGCGCAGTGCCTTGTTGTCCAGCTGCGCGCTGCCTTCATCGAAGCGGAAATTGACCGTCAGCCGTTGGGCCTCTTCGCCGAGCTGGCGGTAAAAGGCGGGCATGTCGGCCTGCGGCTGGCTGCGCACCGCGTCGATGCGCTGGGCGACATAACCGGAACGCCCGACGATGCGCTGGCCGGCCTCGCTGTGCACGAAGTCGATGAAGGCCCGGGTCCAGGGCGATTGGTCGTTTGGCGCGGCGTAGAAGAACAACCGGCGCGACAGCGGATAGTCCTCGGTGGCCACGGTCGTGAGCTCGGGTGCCATCGGCTGCGAATCACCGTCGGTGATGCCCAGCGCTTTGGCCTTGCCGATGGAGGCCAGGCCGACGAAGCCGATGGCGCCGCGATCACGCGTTACCGCGGCGGCCAGTTCGTCATTGGATTCATAACGCCGTGCCGTCGGGGTCAGTGCCTTGCCGTGGGCGCCCAGGACCAGTTCCTTGAAGGTGTCATAGGTGCCGGAGCGGTCGTCGCGGGCGTGAATGCGCACCGGGGCGTCCATGCCGCCCAGCTCGCTCCAGTTGCTGATATCGCCAGCGAACAGGCGCGCGACCTCATCCGTGCCAAGCGCGCCGACAGGGTTGTCCGGATGCACGACGATGGCCAGCCCGTCGATGGCGATGACCTGTTCGGCGGCGGCGCTGCTGAGGTCGCCCAGCCCGGCGAGAGCCTGGCGCTCGCTGGCCTTGATCGGGCGTGACGCGGCTGCCAGGTCCGTACGGCCCTCGGCCAGGGCCGTGAAGCCGGTGCCGGTCCCGTGCGCGGCGACCGTCGCATGCAGGCGGTGCCCCTGGTCGTCCCTGGCGTCGATGCGCTGCTCGTTGGCGACCGCCGTGCTGCTGACTGCCACGTCCTTGAGGCCCTGGGCCTCGAAGAAGCCGCTCACCAGCATCGGCACGAGCTTGGCACCGACCGTGTTGGAGCCCTGGATGCGCAGCACCGCAACGCCCTCGGCCGGCACCGGCAGCGCGGCGAACACCTGCCAGGGCAGGCCGTAGCAGATCGACCCCAACAGGACCAAGGACAGAACGCGCGACCAGATTTCGCGCTCGGATCGACTGGGTGACATCTCGCGACTCCTTTCTCAGATGGCCGCGAGATTAAGACGATACGGTGACGAAACGATGACAGCGAAGGCTCTGCGACGAGCCTTTCAGGGCGGCTGGGGTCAGCTGAAGTCGATCCACACCGGGCAGTGGTCGGACGGCTTTTCCATCGCCCGGATGTCGTAGTCGACCCCGGCATCGTGCACCCGCGCGTGCAGCGCGGCGGTGGTCAGGATCAGGTCGATGCGTAGCCCGCGGCGCGGATCGTCCTCGAACCCGCGGCTGCGGTAGTCGAACCAGCTGAAGCGGTCGGCGACCTCGGGATTGAGCGTACGGAAGCTGTCGGTCAGGCCCCACGCCTTGAGCCGGCAGAGCCACTCGCGCTCCTCGGGCAGAAAGCTGCACTTGCCCGTGCGCAGCCAACGCTTGGCGTTGACCTCGCCGATGCCGATGTCGCAGTCCTCGGGCGAGATATTGAAGTCGCCCATCACCGCTACCGGATGCTCCGGGCTGAAGCGTTCCTCCAGCAGCGCCTGCAGGTCGGCGTAGAACTTGGTCTTGGCGGGAAACTTCACCGGGTGCGCGCGGCTTTCGCCTTGCGGGAAATAGCCGTTCATCACGGTCACGGCCTGTCCGTTGCGATCGGCGAAGCGCCCCCAGATGAAGCGCTTCTGCGACTCCTCGCCGTCGTTAGGGAAGCCTTTGTGGATCTCCAGCGGCGCCTGGCGCGAGAGCAGGGCGACACCGTAGTGACCCTTCTGCCCGTGGAAGTGGACGTGATAACCCAGGGCCTCGATCTCCGCCTGCGGAAACTGCTCGTCGGAGACCTTGGTTTCCTGCAGGCCGATCACGTCGGGCTGGTGCTTTTCGATCAGCGCGGCGAGCTGATGCGGGCGGGCGCGCAGCCCGTTGATGTTGAAAGAGACGATTTTCATCAAAAGCTGTCCGACAGAAACGAACGGCGATTCTAGGGCGACCACGCCGCTCAGGCGAGCCCGGGCGGCTCGCGTCCGCCGGTGCTATCGTGCTGAAAGGCCGGCCAGTCGGGGTTGCCGGCCGTCCTTGGTGCCCTCTCTGAGGGCGATGCTGACCGAAAGAGGAGAGTGGCCATGGCCGATGTCGCCGAAGTGCGCATGCTCGACAGCAGCTACGCGAGCGAGGCGCGATCCCTGCTGTATCACGCCTATCGGCATGAGCCGACGTTCGGCTACCTGTTCGAGGCCGAGCGGCCGGGTTTCGACCAGCGTGTGCGCGCCACGGTGCGCGAGTTGGTCAACCAGCATTTCCTCCAGGCCCAGCCGGCGATCGGCCTGCTGCTGGAAGATCGTCTGATCGGCGTGGCGCTGATCGCACCGCCGCAGCGGCGCCTGGAGATCACCGAAAGCTGGGCCTGGCGCCTGCGCATGTTGCTCAGCACCGGGCTGCGCTGCACCCGCCGCTACCTCGACTATCACGCCGTGGTGCTTGGCGCCTTGCCGCCGGGGCGCTTCCACGTATTGCCGTTGCTCGCCGTGCACCCGCGCTACCAGGGGCGCCACTACGGCGAGCAGCTGCTGGAAGCCGTCCACAACTGGTGTGCCGAAGACGCGACCTCCAGCGGCCTGGTGATCGACACCGGCAACGCCCGTTACCTGAACTTCTATGCCCGTCAGGGCTACGAGGAAATCGCCCAGGTGGCCATCGGGCCGGTGGTCGAGCACGTGTTTTTCCATCCGGCGCCGCAGCATGTCGTTTCCGCTGCGAGCTGAGGGGGAATTGCGCGTCGTTTCGCCTGTCCGAACCAGGGCCGTCGCCGTCGAAGCCCCCGATGTTGCCAGCCGTTTCCGCACCCCGCCGTGCCTGCCCGCGCCGACCCTGCCCGGGGCCCGCCAGAGCCGTGCTAGCATGCCGCGCCATGCTTAAGCTGACCCTGCGCGGCGTATTTGCCGGTCTGATCCTGTCGTTTGCTTCGCCGTTGTTCGCCGCCGAGCTGCAGGTGCGTGTCGAGCCGGCCAACGGTGATGTTCGGCGCAACGTCGAGAATTACATCGGCGATCTGGGCGAACGCAACGCGCGCGAGCTGCTGCGTTACAGCCGCGTCGCCCGCGAGCAGGCGACCAAGGCCCTGCAGGCGCTCGGCTTCTATCGCGCCGACATCGATATCGAAGTGGCCGATGGCGACGAGCCACGTCTGATCGTGCGCGTCGCACCGGGCGAGCCGGTGCGCTTGCGCGACGTGCAGGTTCGGCTGCAGGGCCCGGCGACCGGGCTGCCAGCGTTCCACACTCCCGACCAGTTGCTGCGCCCCGGTGATGTGCTCAACCACGGGCGTTATGAAGAGGCCAAGGAGCGTTTTCTCACCCAGGCCTCGCGCTACGGCTATTTCGACGGTCGTTTCACCCAGCAGAGCCTGCGCATCGACCCGCAGCTGGGGGTGGCCGACGTGGAGCTGGTGTACGACAGCGGTGAGCGCTATCGGCTGGGGCGGGTTCAGTTTCAGGGCGACGCCCCGTTCGATGACGACCTGCTCGCGCGCATGGTCCCGTTCGAGCCGGGTACGCCCTACGACTCGGCGCTGATCGCCGAGCTCAATCGGGCCTTGCAATCGAGCGGTTACTTCGACGGCACGCGTGTCGATGCCAACCCGACCGCCGCTGTCGAACGGCGCATTCCGGTTGACGTCATGCTGGCCACGCGCGAGCCGCGCACGCTCGGGCTTGGCGTGGGATTTTCCACCGACGTCGGGCCGCGCCTGCGCTTCGACTGGACCCGGCACTGGGTCAATCCCCAGGGACACAGCTATGGCGCCGAAGCCGAGCTGTCGGCGCCGCGGCAGAACGTCGGCTTGTACTACGACGTGCCGCTCGACCCGCCGCTGACCGACAAGCTGCGCTACGTCGCCGGTTACCAATATGAGGAGCTGGCCGACACCGACAGCCTCAGCCGCCTGCTGCGGCTTGGCCCTGAATGGCACAGTCAGCTGGACAGCGGCTGGCTGCGCGTGGTCTCGCTCAAGTGGCAGCGTGAGGAGTACCGGCTGGGCGACGATTCGGGGCTGAGCACCTTGCTGCTGCCCGGCATTGCCTACAGCTACCTGCGAAGCGACAACCGCATCGACCCCAGCGAAGGCTACCGGCTGCAGTTCGAGATTGCCGCAGCGAAGGACGGCGTGCTCTCGGACGCCAACCTCGTACATGCCAACGCCCAGGCCCGCGGGTTGACCACGCTCGGTCGGCGGCATCGCTTTCTCGGTCGCGTGCAGCTCGGCGGCAATTGGACCGACGAATACGTCAACGTGCCACCCTCGTTGCGCTACTTCGCCGGCGGCGACCAGAGCGTGCGCGGCTACGACTACCAGAGCCTGTCACCGACCAACTCCGACGGCGACCGCATCGGCGGCCGCTACCAGTTCGCCGCGAGCGTGGAGTACCAGTTTTCGCTCACCGAGCGCTGGCGTATCGCAGCGTTCGCCGATCAGGGCAATGCCTTCAATGATCTGGAGCTGCCGACGCTCAAGCAGAGCGTCGGCGTGGGCGTGCGCTGGGTATCGCCGGTCGGCCCGATTCGCGTCGACCTCGCGCACCCGCTCGACGGCGACCAGGGTGTGCGCCTGCACTTCTCGATGGGGCCCGAGCTTTGAAGCGTGCGGCCAAGTGGGTGGCGGCGGTCCTGTTGGTGCTGGTGTTCGGCCTGGTGGCTGCGGCTGGCTACTTGCTCGGTAGCGAGAGCGGCAGCCGGCGCCTGCTGGGCTGGGTTCCGGGGCTGACGGTGGAAGGCTTCGAGGGTCGGCTCGCCGGCCGCTGGCGGGCCGAGCGCCTGCGCTGGCAGGGAGGCGCCGATCACGTGCAGATCGAGGCGCCTCGGCTGGACTGGTCTCCGAGCTGCCTGCTGCGCCTGACGCTGTGCATCAACGAGCTGGTCACCGGGGACATCGAGGCGAGTTTTGCGCCCTCGCCGCAGACCGAGCCGAGCGAGCCATTCAGCCTGCCGGATCTGTCGTTGCCACTGGGCCTGCGCGTCGGCCTGATCGAGATCGGGCGGGTGCGTCTCGACGGCGTGGAGCAGTTGCAACAGGCGCGTCTGAGTGCTGACTGGCGCAGCGACGAGCTGGTGATCGAGCAACTGTCGGTAAAGCGCGACGACCTGTCGGCAGAGCTGTCCGGCCAGCTGCAGCCCGCCGGTGACTGGCCGTTGAGCCTGCAGGGCGAGGCGGCGCTGAAGCTGATCGAAGGGTCACCCTGGACGCTCGAACTGAACGCCGAGGGCGCGTTGCAGCAGCAGCTCAGGCTGGCGGTACTCAGCCATGGCTATCTGCAGGGGCGGCTGACCGGCACGCTGCAGCCACTCGACGATGCACTGCCGGCCGACGTGAAGCTGGTGGTCAGCGACTTCAGCGCGAGTGACGACTTGCCTGCGAACCTGCGTCTGGAACGTGCCGAGCTCAGCGCCAAGGGCGATTTGCAGGCGGGTTATCGGGTGCAGGGCGACGGCCAGCTCGCCGGCGACGGCAAGCCGGTGCAGTTCCGGCTCGCCGGGCGGGCCGACCGCAGTGCCGCAACGCTCCAGGAGCTGGTGCTGGACGCCGGTGACGAGCAGCGGTTCAGCCTGCAGGGCAATGCACAGTGGAGCGAGGCGCTGCGCGGCGAAGCCAGGATCGACTGGCACGAGTTCCCCTGGCAGCGGCTCTACCCGACAGAGGCGCCGCCGGTCACGTTGCACAGGTTCACCGGCGAACTGCAGTACGACGACGGCAGCTACCTGGGCCATTTCGACTCCGCGCTGAGCGGCCCGGCCGGGCCCTTTACGCTCGCGAGCCCGGTCAGCGGCGATCTGGAGCAGATCCATCTGCCGCAGCTGGAGCTGCGCGCGGGGCAGGGCGAGGCGACCGGCAGCCTGAGTGTCGGCTTTGCCCAGGGCATCGGATGGAAGACCGATCTGCAGCTACGCGCACTCGACCCCGCCTACTGGGTAGCCGAGTTGCCAGGCCAGCTCGGCGGCAGCCTCAAGAGCGCGGGGGCCTGGCAGGACGAGCGCCTGGAGGCGAGTGCTGCGCTCGACTTGCAAGGGCGCCTGCGGCAGCAGCCGGCCACTTTGCGCGCACGGCTTTCCGGTGCCGGCGAGCGCTGGATGCTGGAGGACCTGCTGCTGCAGCTGGGGGACAACCGTGTCGAGGGTGGAGGAGGCTGGGGCGAGCGGCTCGACGGGCAGTTGCAACTCGAGCTGCGGCGCCTGGCGCAGCTATGGCCGGGTTTGAGTGGACAGGCCCGGGGGCGGCTGCAACTGGCCGGCACCGCAGAGCGGCCGGCTGGCGAGTTGCGGCTGGACGCCGAGCAGATTGGCTATGAGGACTACCGGCTGCGTCAGTTGCGCCTGGACGGGCGCCTGCAGAACGGCGAGCGGGCATCGCTTGGCCTGACGGCCAACGGCGCTGCCGCCGGCGATACCGCGCTCGGTGAAGTGACGCTCGAGGCAGGCGGCACGCGCGAGCAGCACAACGCGAGCCTGCGCGTGCAGGGGCCCCTGCTGGATCTGGACCTGGCGCTGCGCGGCGCTTTGGAGGGCGAGGCCTGGCAGGGGCGCCTGACTTCGGCCGTGCTCGAGGCCAGCGGTCAGCGCTGGCGCTTGCGCAACCCCACCGGCATCCGGCGCACCGCTGACGGGAGCGTCGAGCTGGCTGCGCATTGCTGGGTATCGGGCGAGGCCAGCCTGTGTGGCAGCGACCAGCGCCTGATGCCCGAGCCGCGGCTGCGCTATCGCTTGCGCGACTTCCAGATGGGCAGCCTGGCCGAGCTGTTCCCGGACGACTTCGCCTGGCAGGGCGAGCTGAATGCCGACCTGAGCCTGGACCTGCCAGCCAGCGGGCCCAACGGCACGTTGCGCATCGACGCGGGCAGCGGCGTGCTGCGCATGCGCGAAGCCGACACCTGGCACGATTTCCCCTACCAGGCGCTGGCATTGAACAGCCGCCTGTTGCCCCAGCGCATCGACAGCGAACTGCGCTTCGATGGCGGCGAACTGGGCGAGCTGACCGTCGAGGCCCGCATCGATCCGCGTGGCGAAGCCAAGCCGCTCGACGGCCAGTTCCGCCTCGACGGCCTCAGCCTCGCGGCGGCGCGACCGTTTCTGCCAATGGTCGAGCGCATCGAGGGGCGTTTGCAGGGCAGTGGGCGGCTGCATGGCAGCCTCCGTGAGCCCGAGGTCAGCGGCCGCCTGAGCCTGCGGGGCGGTGAGCTATCCGGTAGCGCGTTGCCGACCAGCTTCGAGGATCTGCAGCTGGATCTGGCCATCGACGGCCAGCGCATGCGTTTCGATGGCAGCTGGCGCAGCGGCGAGAGCGGGCAGGGGCAGCTGGACGGCACGTTCGGCTGGCAAGGGCAGCCTGATCTCGCGCTGAACGTACGCGGGCAGCGCTTACCGATCGTAGTCGAACCCTACGCCGAGCTCGAGGCAGCGCCGGACCTGAAAATCACGCTGGAGAATTCGGAGCTGATGATCCGCGGTCAGGTGAAGGTGCCGCGCGGTGAAATCACGGTGCGCGATCTGCCGCCCTCGACCGTGACCGTGTCCAACGATGCAGTGATCGTCGGCGAAGAAGCCGAGCAGCCTGCGACGCCGGTGCAGGTGCGAATGGACGTCGACGTCGAAGTCGGCCAGGAGCGTCTGCGCTTTTCCGGATTCGGCCTCACCGCCGACCTCGCGGGCTATCTGCACATCGGCGATGACCTCGATACGCGGGGTGAACTGCAGCTCAACAATGGCCGCTACCGCGCCTATGGGCAGCGCCTGACCATTCGCCGTGCGCGCCTGCTGTTCACCGGGCCGCTATCGCAGCCGTACCTGGACATCGAAGCGATCCGCCGCGTCGAAGCGCACGACGTGGTCGCCGGGCTGCGTATCACCGGCAGTGCCCAGCAACCGCGCGTCGACGTCTTCGCCGAGCCGGCGATGAGTCAGGAGCAGGCGCTTTCCTACCTGATCCTCGGTCGGCCCCTGGGTAGCGACAGCGGTGACAACAACCTGCTCGCGCGCGCGGCGATCGGCCTCGGCCTGGCCGGCAGCTCGTCGCTCACCAGCGGCCTGGCCAGCCGCCTGGGCATCGAGGACTTCCAACTGGACACCGAGGGCAGTGGCACTCAGACCAGCGTCGTCGCCAGCGGCCAGCTGACCGACCGGCTGACCCTGCGCTACGGCGTCGGCGTGTTCGAGCCGTCGAATACCATCGGCCTGCGCTATCGATTGACCAAGCGTCTGTTCCTCGAGGCCGCGAGCGGGCTGGCCAGCTCGCTGGACCTGTTCTACCGCCGCGATTTCTGAGCCCGCTGCAACGTCGTGAGGATTGGCTACGCTGAACGAGCCCGTCAGGGCGCTGGTGCGTAGCGACCGTCGAAGGCCAGGCAGTAGTTCGGCATAAGTGGCGTAAATCGCCGACGCCAGCCGGGAAAAGCGGTGGTAGCATCCGGCGACACGCCTGTGTGGAGATCCCGCCCGGGCGTCTAGCACGTGTCTTGCAAGGTGCAGCCGTCGTTGCGGTCATCCCGCAGCGCAGACACGAACCGTCATCACCCGGGCCGCGGAAAGGGGCTGCGTTACCCCGCAGTGAACCGTTCCAAGGTCTCGTATGGAGATACGGGCCCATAACACGCGAGCGAACCTCGCCCAAGAAGAACAGGTGCCACGAATGGAATTGCTGCAAAACCTCGTCAATAGCGTCAACGGCCTCGTCTGGGGCCCGCCAATGCTGGTGCTGATTCTCGGTACCGGTCTTTTCCTGATGTTCATGCTCAAGTTCATGCCGCTCGCCCGCATCGGGACCGGTTTTGCGCTGATGTGGCGCGGCCGTGCCAAAGGTGATGACGAAACCGGTGAGATCAGCCCGTTCCAGGCCCTGATGACCTCGCTGGCGGCAACCGTGGGGACCGGCAACATCGCCGGTGTGGCCACCGCCATCTTCCTCGGCGGCCCAGGGGCGCTGTTCTGGATGTGGTGCACCGCGCTGGTCGGCATGGCCACCAAATACTGCGAGGTCGTGCTGGCCGTGCATTACCGCGAGAAGGACGATCGCGGCGAGCATGTCGGCGGCCCCATGTATGCCATCAAGAATGGCCTGGGTTCGCGCTGGGCCTGGCTCGGCGGGGCGTTCGCGATCTTCGGCGGGCTCGCCGGCTTCGGCATCGGCAACATGGTGCAGGTCAACAGCATGGCCCATGCCCTGGAAACCACCTTCGCAATCCCGCTGTGGCTGACCGGCGTGCTGACCATGGTCATCGTCGGCCTGGTGATCCTCGGCGGTATCCGCCGCATCGGGGTGGTCGCCGCGTCCCTCGTGCCGTTCATGTGCCTGGCCTACATCATCGCGGCGATCGTCGTGCTGGTGGTCAATGCCGAGGCCATTCCCGCTGCCTTCGACCTGATCTTCACCCATGCCTTCACGCCGATCGCCGCGACCGGCGGCTTCGCCGGCGCAGCCGTGATGGCAGCGATCCGCTTCGGTGTCGCCCGCGGCATCTTCTCCAACGAGGCGGGGCTGGGGACCGCCGGTATCGCCCAGGCCGCCGGCACCACCACCAGCTCGGTTCGCTCGGGGATGATCGGCATGCTCGGGACTTTCATCGACACCATCATCGTCTGCTCGATGACCGGTCTGGCGATCATCTGCACCGGCGTGTGGACCAGCGGTGAAAGTGGCTCGGCGCTGTCCGCCGCAGCCTTCGAGGCAGCCATGCCGGGCATCGGCGGGATCATCCTGACCATCGCCCTGGTGGTCTTCGCCTTTACCACCATCCTTGGCTGGAGTTATTTCGGCGAGAAGTGCTGGGAGTTTCTGGTCGGCACCAAGGCCATCCTGCCGTTCCGCGTGATCTGGGTACTTGCCGTACCGTTCGGCGCCATCGCCCAGCTGGATTTCGCCTGGCTGCTGGCGGATACCTTGAACGGCCTGATGGCGATCCCCAACCTGATCTCGCTGCTGCTGCTCAGCCCGGTGGTGGTCAAACTGACCCGTGAATACTTTGCCGACAGCGCCAATCGCTGAAGACAAACAAGGCCGTGGGCGATACGCCCGCGGCCTCTCGCAAGCCCTGCATGCACATAAGGAGTTCCCATGAGTGAAGTTACCCTGCGCGGCAACCCGATCCAGGTGGTCGGCGACTTCCCGCAGCCCGGCCAGCAGGCCAAGCCTTTCCGCCTGGTCAATGGCGACCTGGCAGACATCGAGCTGTCGGCCTATGCCGGCAAGCGCAAGGTGCTGAACATCTTCCCGAGCGTCGATACACCGACCTGCGCCACTTCGGTGCGCAAGTTCAACAGCCAGGCCAGCTCATTGCAGAACACCGTGGTGCTGTGTATCTCCGCCGACCTGCCGTTCGCCCAGAAGCGTTTCTGCGGGGCCGAAGGGCTGGATAACGTGGTCAACCTGTCGACCATGCGCGGCAGCGAATTCCTGGTCGACTACGGCGTGGCGATCGCCAACGGCCCGCTGGCAGGAATCGCTGCCCGTGCCGTGGTAGTGCTCGATGAGCAGGACAAGGTGCTG
This sequence comes from Stutzerimonas sp. CXK-1, assembly GCF_057738225.1. NCBI lineage: Bacteria > Pseudomonadati > Pseudomonadota > Gammaproteobacteria > Pseudomonadales > Pseudomonadaceae > Stutzerimonas > Stutzerimonas sp. CXK-1. The sequence continues at coordinate 1,967,305 of NZ_CM173217.1, forward strand.
CACAGCGAGCTGGTCAGCGAGATCGGTTCCGAGCCGAACTACGACGCGGCGATCGCTTCGCTGAGCTGATCGAGCGGCGATGCAAACCAGCGAACGGCGCCTCTTGGCGCCGTTTCGTTTTTGACGACGAGAAATGGACACACCGTTCGTCGAACCTCGCGCCCTTCAATTAGCGCGAGTGCCCAAAGGCCACTAGTTTCAACGCTGCTGGCCCCGCACTTCGGGCTGGCCTCACGACCGCGATGTCACTTGGCAATTAATTTGCCAGCTGCCGAATTTTTTTCGCACTGCCGCGGTCATAAAGCCGATGCCCAAGAATGGATTCACTTTATGTCTAACCCCAGCGTTAAAAGAATCGGTGTGTCCGGGACCGGCATGATCGCTCATGGCTTCGTGCGGCTGATCAAGCAGCACTATCAGGACATGGAGATCAGTCGCGTGCTCACGCGTCGGCCACTCGGCTCCCTTACCGATTTCCCTCTTCCTCACGCCCTCACCAATTCCGTCGACGACCTGATCGACCACAGCGACCTGATCGTCGAATGCAGCGGCGACGTGTTCCATGGCACAGCGGTCATCGAGCGAGCCTTCGAGGCCGGCTTGCCGGTGGTGACGGTCAATGCCGAACTGCAGGTGACCACCGGTTCCTACCTGGCCGGGCGTGGTCTGCTCACCGAGGCGGAAGGCGACCAGCCGGGCTCGCTTGCGGCACTGCATGAAGACGCCCTGCAAATGGGCTTCGAGCCGGTGGTGTACGGCAACATGAAGGGCTACCTGAACCACGACCCGTCTCCGGAAGACATGGCCTACTGGGCGGCCCGGCAAGGCATCAGCGTCGATCAGACCACTTCGTTCACCGACGGCACCAAGGTGCAGATCGAGCAGGTGATCGTCGGCAACGGTCTCGGCGCGACCATCACCCGCCAGGGGCTGGAGGGCTTGGCTTCGACCAATCTGGACGACAGCGCCAGCCTGCTCGGGATGATGGCTGAACGCCTTGGCCAGCCGATCGTCGACTACGTCGTACCGTCCGGCTATCCCGCCGGCGGCGTGTTCCTTGTCTGTCGCCACGATACCGAGCAGGCGCCCGCGATCGAATACTTCAAGCTCGGCCGCGGCCCGTTCTATACGTTGGTCCGGCCGTTCCACCTCTGCTCGCTGGAGGTTGGCAAGACTGTACGTCGCGTGCTCAATGGCGGTGGCGTGCTGCTGAACAACTCGACCACGCCGACCCTCGGCGTCGCCGCGATCGCCAAGCGCGCAATGCGGCCGGGTGAGCTGATCGAGCGCGGTATCGGCGGCTTCCAGTTCCGCGGCGAGGCCGTCCGGCTTGCCGATCAGCCGGACTACGTACCGATCGGCCTGCTGCGCAAGACCGCGCTCAAGCGCGCCGTCGAGCCGGGCCAGTTGATCACCTTCGACGACGTCGACATCCTGCCAAGCCGTGCGCTGGATATCGTGCTGCAGCAGCGCCAGGCGCTGTTCGGCTCCGGCGCCGGTAGCAGTGGCGAGGGCTGGGATGCACAGGCGGCCAGCCCGCTGGGCCTGGTTGCGCTCGGCGGCTGACGGACAGGTAGCTGGGCATCGCGCGCCACGCATGGCGTGACAAGGCAAAAGCCCCGGTTCGACCGGGGCTTTTGCTATTCAGCGCCAACGGTGTCTGCGTCGAATCGGGATTTACTGCAGGGTGAGGTCATCGCCGCGCTCCTGCTGCCAATCGTCGAGATCCGGCGCGGCTTCTTCGCCGTCCATGCGGTGAATGATCGTGAAATAGTCCTGCTTGAAGCGGTCCTGCATGATTTCGCTACGCGGCCTCACGCGCACCGCGTAGATGCTCTGCACGTTCTGGTGGTCGAAGTCGCGCCAATACTGCTCACCCTTGAGCAGCTCGTAATGGTGGTTCTCCAGCGCCGCGATCACTGCTTCGCCGTCGAGCGATCCGGCGCGCTGCACCGCGGCCGCCCATTGCCTGACGATCGAGTAGGCCGAAGCCGCCGTGCTGCCAGGATAGGCCTGGTGCGCTTCGATGTAGCGTTCGACGAAGGCCTGGCCTTCGGTGCTTTTTTCCAGCGCCGGGACCTGCCAGGTCCAGGCTTCCGTGCCGATCACGTGCTCCATGACCAGGGGGCCGGCCTGCTCGACGATGCTCTGGGTCAGGTTGGGCACGATGATCTGCATGCGCCGGCCGAGCTGCAGGTCATGCGCCAGGCGCATGGTCTGCACCAGGTCCTGGCCCAGAAGCACGATGACCAGCGTATCGGCGTCGCTGGCGGCGGCCTTTTGCAGCGCGCCGAGATAGTCGTCGCGGCGAGCACCGTGGGCGGCGATCCGGGTGTAGCCGTGACGGGCGCGGTCGCGGCTGCGGGTCGCCTCGCGCAGGGCCTGCTCCATGCTGTTGCCCCAGGCGTCGTCCAGGCTGATGTAGTAATAGCGGCGGTTGGGCATGTGCCAGCTCAGGTACTGGCCCAGTACCTTGGCGCTCATCCAGGCGCTGTTCGACTCGCGAAACAGGTAGCGGTGGCCATCCCGGCCAGTGATCTCGTTGGCATAGGCGAGCGTGGGGAAGAAGGGCAGGCCGAGTTCGCGCGCGCGCTTGCCGGCGGCGATCGCTTCCTCGCTGTTGGCCCCGCCGAACACCATCCTCACACCTTCGCTGGCGAAGCGTTCGACATTGGCCCGTGCCTTTTCCGCACGCGCGGCGGAATTGAGGCTCATCAGCTCCAGCGGCCGGCCCAACAGGCCGCCTTGGCTATTGATCTGGTCTACGGCGAGCAAGGCACCGCGGCGCAGTTCGAGGCCTTCGGCCTTGTAGTTGCCGGTCTTGGGGTAGTTCAGGCCGAGGCGGATCGGTTCGGCGGCCAGCAGCCAGGCCGAATGGGTGAACAACAGCAGCACGATCAGAACGTGACGGAGCATGGCTCGTTTCCTTATGAGCGGGGCCGTCCGTTGTAAGAGCCAGGCCTGGCCAGCGAAATACTCTTATCAGGCCAAAACCCTGCGACTTCCGTGCTGGCCCGGTGTCATCGCCCGCCCTGCAGACCCCGATTTTCGGGCCTGGCAGGCGGGTATTGCTACCAAGGGACTAGTTAAATCGGTACTGCGGGCAATTGTTGGCAAGACGGGTCGAACCAAGAATTTCGACCAGACCGGGAGAATTTCCCGGCGACAACAATGAACCCGCAGAGGTAGCCGCAATGAAGCACACCGGTCTTCGCAAGCCCCTTGCCCTGACTGCACTGTCTGCCGCAATGGCACTGTCCAGCCTGTCGGCCTGGGCAGTTACCGATCAGGACATCCTCAACGACACCAAGACCCCGGGCGACATCGTCACCAACGGCCTGGGCCTGCAGGGCCAGCGTTACAGCAGCCTCGATGCACTGAACACCCAGAACGTCAGCCAGCTCCGCCCTGCCTGGGCCTTCTCCCTGGGCGGCGAGAAGCAGCGCGGCCAGGAATCCCAGCCGATGATCAAGGACGGGGTGATGTACGTCACCGGTTCCTATTCGCGGGTCTACGCCATCGATGCGCGCACCGGCAAGGAACTGTGGCAGTACGACGCGCGCCTGCCCGACGGCATCATGCCGTGCTGTGACGTGATCAACCGCGGTGTCGCGCTGTACGACGATCTGGTGATCTTCGGCACCCTCGACGCCAAGCTGGTCGCACTGAACAAGGACACCGGCAAGGTCGTCTGGAAGAAGACCGTCGCCGACTACAAGGCTGGCTACTCGATCACCGCCGCTCCGCTGATCGTCAAGGGCAAGCTGATCACCGGCGTCTCCGGTGGCGAGTTCGGTGTGGTGGGCAAGATCGAAGCCTACAACCCGAAGAATGGCGAGCTGCTGTGGACCCGTCCGACCGTGGAAGGCCACATGGGCTACGTCTACAAGGACGGCAAGAAGGTCGAAGCCGGCATCTCCGGCGGCGAAGCCGGCAAGTCCTGGCCGGGCGACCTGTGGAAGACCGGTGGTGCAGCCACCTGGCTGGGCGGCTACTACGATCCGGACACCGATTCGCTGCTGTTCGGTACCGGTAACCCGTCGCCGTGGAACTCGCACCTGCGCCCGGGCGACAACCTGTTCTCGTCCTCGCGTCTGGCGCTCAACCCCGAAGATGGCTCGATCAAGTGGCACTTCCAGACCACGCCGCACGACGGCTGGGACTTCGACGGCGTCAACGAGCTGATCTCCTTCGACTACAAGGACGGCGGCAAGACCATCAAGGCAGCCGGTACGGCTGACCGTAACGGCTTCTTCTACGTGCTCGACCGCACCAACGGCAAGTTCATCCGTGGCTTCCCGTTCGTCGACAAGATCACCTGGGCCAAGGGCCTGGACAAGAACGGCCGCCCGCTCTACGTCGAAGAAAACCGTCCGGGCAACCCGGGCGAGGCTGACAAGGGCAAGTCGGTATTCGTCGCACCGTCGTTCCTCGGCGGCAAGAACTGGATGCCGATGGCGTACAGCCAGGACACCGGGCTGTTCTACGTGCCGTCCAACGAGTGGGGCATGGACATCTGGAACGAAGGCGTCGCCTACAAGAAGGGCGCGGCCTACCTGGGTGCCGGCTTCACCATCCACCCGCTGAACGAGGAATACATCGGCGTACTGCGCGCGATCGATCCGAAGACCGGCAAGGAAGTGTGGCGCTACAAGAACTACGCGCCGCTGTGGGGCGGTGTGCTGGCGACCAAGGGCAACCTGGTCTTCACCGGCAACCCGGAAGGCTACCTGATGGCGTTCGATGCCAAGACCGGCAAGAAGGTCTACGAGTTCAACACCGGCTCGGGCATCGTCGGTTCCCCGGTCACCTGGGAAATGGACGGCGAGCAGTACGTCTCGGTGCTGTCCGGCTGGGGTGGTGCGGTCCCGCTGTGGGGTGGCGAAGTGGCCAAGCGCATCAAGGACCTGAACCAGGGTGGCATGGTCTGGACCTTCAAGCTGCCGAAGGACGCGACCGTCGCCAAGCGTTGATCGCTTAGCAAGTGAAGAAAGCCGGCCTCGAGCCGGCTTTTTTCATTCAGCGCTGGCCGGCACCCGAAGTACCGGCTGCGCTGCCGTCGTCCGTCTGGGCACCCTGGTTGCGGCCGCGCAGGCGTTTGGCACCGGCTTCCAGAGCCACATAGACGGCGGTGGCCAGCAGCAGCGGAATCAGAAAGTAGATGACCCGGTAGCCGATCAGGCCGGCGACGATGGCGCCGCGACTCATCTCGTCGGCCAGCATCGCGACGAACACGGCTTCGATCACCCCCAGCCCGGCCGGAATGTGCGTAATGACCCCGGCGATGCTGCTGATCATCAGGATGCCGAGGACTTCGGGGTAGGCCACCTTCTGCGAGAGCATGAAGTACACCACCAGCGCCATCAGCCCCCAGTTCACCGCGCCCAGCACCATCTGCACCAAGGCCATGCGCAACGACGGCAGGCGGATGTCGTGGCCGCGAATGCTCCATTCGCGGCGCTTGGAGTAGCCGCACAGGCCGAGGTACACGAGGCAGGCGAGCAACAGGGCGGCGCCGAGCACGCGCAATGCGCCCATGCCGATCTCCCAGCCCGAGGGCGGCGTGATGCCACCGAGCACGAAGATCAACCCCGCCAGCCACATATAGCCCAGCCAGTTGGTCAGCAGACTCAGGGTGAAGACCCGGGTGATCTGCGATGGGCGCAGGCCGAGCCGCGAGTAGAGGCGATAACGCAACGCGATGCCGCCGACCCAGGCGCTGAGGTTCAGGTTGAAGGCGTAGCAGACAAAGGTGATCGGCAACACCTGGCGCACCGGAATGTCGTGGCCGGTATAGCGCTTGCCGAGCACGTCGAAGAAGCAGTAGACGACGTAGCTGCCGGCGGCCGCGACGCCGGCGAGCAGCAGCGTCTGCGCGTTGTAATTGCGCAAGGTGTGCCATACCTCACCCCAGTCGAGCTTGCGGGCCAGGCTGACCAGCAACACGGTGACCAGCAGGAAGAAGGCGTAGGTGAGGACCTTCTTCACCAGCGGCCAGCGGCGGCGCCATGTGCTCTGCGAATGTTCTTCGTTGGGCGTTGCGGTCATCGCTGGTCTCGCTGAAGCGGAGGGGAGGTGGCGGGCTCGGCGCTTGACGTCTGCGCCTGGAGCGTCTGCAGCTTGGGCTTGTGTGCCGGCAGCAGGCCGACCAGTTCGGGGAAATGCCGCAGGAAGTGGAAGATCACGAACGCCAGCGGCGCGCGCCACCAGTAGCCGCGCACGATGCGCTCGAGCGGAATGCGGCGGCAGTCGACCTGCAACAGGTGATCGAGGCGTTCGTGCAGGTGGCGATTGAAGGCATGGTCACGAATGATCAGGTTCGCCTCGAGATTCAGCGACAGGCTCAGCGGGTCGAGGTTGCTCGAGCCGACCGTGGACCATTCGTAGTCAGCCAGGGCGACCTTGCCGTGCAACGGGCGCCGACAGTATTCATGGACCTCGACGCCGTCGCGCATCAGGTAGTTGTAGAGCATGCGCGCGCCGAACTTGGCGATCGGCATGTCCGGTTCGCCCTGCAGGATCAGCCGCACACGCACGCCGCGCCGCGCCGCGTTGCGGATCTCGCGCAGCACGCGATAGCCCGGAAAGAAATAGGCGTTGGCGATCAACAGCCTTGAGCGGGCATCACGAATCGCCTGCAGATAGTGTTCCTCGATGTCGTCCTTGTGCTCGTCGTTGTCGCGCGTGACCAGCAGCGCACGGGCCTCGCCACGGCTGGCGCCGACATAGCTGTTGGCCTGTTCGCGCGCACGGCGCTGCCACCAGCGGCGCGGCTGGACCGGCGCGATGGTGCGCAGCGAGAAACGATGGATGTCGTGAACCACCGGGCCCTCGACGCGCATGGCGTAGTCCTGTTTGGCTTCCGGGCCGAAGTCGCCGAGATGGTCGGCGGAGAAGTTGATGCCGCCGATGAAGGCGACTTCCGCGTCGACCACGACGATCTTGCGATGCAGGCGCCGGAACACGTTCAGGCGCTTGCCGAGCAGGCGCTTGCCGGGGTCGAACATGTGGATCCGCACGCCGACGCGGGTCATCTGCTCGATGAAACCGGGTGACAGGTCGGCCGAGCCAAAGCCGTCCACCGTCACATCGACGCTCGCGCCGCGTTCGGCCGCGGCAATCAGTGCCTGCTGCAGCTCGAGGCCGACCTTGTCCTCGAACAGGATGAAGGTTTCCAGCAGCACTTCCTTTTTCGCATTGGCAATGCTTTCGAAAACGGCAGGAAAGAACTCTTCGCCGTTTTCCAGCAACTGAAGACGATTCCCATCTCTCCAGTGGAATTTCATAGGTGTATCTCCACCGCCAGGGGCAGATGATCGGACAAGTGCGTCCAGGGTTTGTTACCAAGGATGCGCGGCTGGTGGCTGGTGGCATTGCGCACGTAGATGCGATCGAGCCGCAGCATTGGCCAGCGTGCGGGAAAGGTCTTGGCCAGCTGGCCGTGGTTCAGCGCGAAGACTTCATGCAGCCCGGCGCAACGGTCGAGCGTCTTCGTGGCGCGCAGGCGCCAGTCGTTGAAGTCGCCCGCGACCACCACCGGGGCGCCTTCTGGCAGCGAGTCGAGCAGGTCGCAGAGCAGCTCGAGCTGACGCTGGCGGTGCGACTCGCGCAGCCCCAGGTGCACGCAGATGGCATGCAGTTCGTGGCCCGGCACCTGCAGCACGCTGTGTAGCAGGCCGCGGCGCTCGGGGCCGGCGATGGACACATCGAGGTTCTCGTAGCGGATGATCGGAAACTTCGAGAGCAGCGCGTTGCCGTGGTCGCCATCGGGGTAGACGGCGTTGCGCCCGTAGGCGAAGTCGGTCCAGATGCTGTCGGCGAGGAATTCGTACTGCGGGGTCTGCGGCCAGTTGTGAAAGCGCAGGGCATGTTTTTCATGGGTGCCGAGCACTTCCTGGAGAAACACTACGTCGGCCGAGACGGCGCGCACCGCCTCGCGCAGCTCAGGCAGGATGAAGCGGCGGTTGAACGAGGTGAAGCCCTTGTGCGTGTTCACGGTGAGCACGCGCAACGCGTTCACCTCGCTGGCCATGTGGGCGTCCAGGTGTTTGCTGTCGATGGGGTGATCTTTCGGCAAGGTCACTCAAAGGCTCCTTCTTCCAGCTGGCCGGGGGTGGTCTCGAGGCCCTTGTCCAGGCCGAGCAGTTGCAAGAGTCGGCGCGCGTCATAGGGCGCACGGACTTTCACGTCGTTGTCGAAGTAACAGTAGAGGTCGCGCGCCTTGCGCCGCGGCGGGGCGGCGTCGCTGATCAGCTGGGCATCCTCCGGCTGCATGCCATTGGTCCAGGCACGAATGCGCTCGCCCCAGCGCTCCAGCGCAGCGTCGGAGTAACCGCTGGTATAGAGCTGTTCGGCGCCATGCAGGCGCAGATAGAGGAAGTCGCTGGTGAGGTCCTCGCGGTACGGCCACTTGCCCGCGGTATCGGCCACCACCAGCGCCACGTCGTAGCGGCGCAGCAGGGCGACGAAGGCCGGATCGACGAAACTGTCGTGGCGGATCTCGACCGCGTGGCGCAGGCGCCGCTTGCGGTCGATCGACAGCAGGCTGCGCCCCTCCATGCGCGGTTCGCAGTGCTTGGCCAGTTCCAGCGCCGCCTCGGTGTCGTGCGGAAGCCTGGCGAGAAACGCCTCGAAGCGCTCCGGATCGAAGCGAAACGACGGCGGAAACTGCCAGAGCAGCGGGCCGAGCTTGTCCTTGAGCGCGAAAAGGCCCGAGGCGAAAAAGTTCGCCAGCGGCCCTTCGATATCGCGCAGGCGTTTGACATGGGTGATGAAGCGCGGCGCCTTGACGCTGAAGACGAAGTCGTCGGGCGTCTGCTCATACCACTCGGCGTAGCGTTCCGGGCGCTGCAGGGCATAGAACGAGCCGTTGATCTCGATGCTGTTCACCGCGCGCGAGGCGAAGCGCAGCTCGTTCTTCTGCGTCAGTCCCTTGGGGTAGAAGTCGCCGCGCCACGGCGCGTAGCGCCAACCGGATATGCCGATGTGAATCGCTGCCATCGCCCGTCCTCGGCCGGATTACCGCGGCTCCTGCATGCTGGTCGGGTCGCTTGCCGGAAAGGTATCGGCGACCGCCTTGTCCATGACCTGTTCTTCGCTGCCGCTGCTGTCCTGGCGCTGCGGTTGCAGCTCGACCTTGATCCAGCCGCTCTCGCGGCGGTCGAAGGCTTCGAAGGCGGCGATCGCGTCGTTCATCGGTTTGACCTGGGTGAGAATCTTGGCCGGGTCGATGCGCCGTGCAAGTACCATCTCGATCAACCGCGGTATGTACTTGCGGTGGTGGCAGTTGCCCATGTTGATCGTCAGGTTGCGATTCATCGCCATGCCGATGGGAAAGGTCATCGCATCCGGCGGGTAGACGCCGATGATCGACAAGGTGCCGGCCTTGGCCAGGCACTGCACGGCCCATTCCAGCGCCTGCGACGGCGCATCGCCGGGCTGCCACTGGCCCTGACGCGGCGTATGTCGTTCCGGATGGCCGCAGCAGCCGTGTTCGGCGTCGATACCTACCGCATCGATGACACGGTCGACGCCGATGCCGCCGGTCAGGCGCTTGAGCGTTTCGACCGGATCTTCGCGGTTGAAGTCGATCGTCTCGGCGCCCTGGCTGCGTGCGGCGCGCAGGCGGTCCTCATACTGGTCGATGGCGAATACCCGGCCGGCACCGAGCAGCTTGGCGCTGGCGATGGCGAACTGCCCGACCGGCCCGCAACCGAGCACGGCGACGGTGTCGCCACTCTCGATCTCGGCCATTTCCGCGCCGAAATAGCCGGTGGGAAAGATGTCCGACAGCAGAATCGCCTGGTCGTCGCTGATCTCCGGTGGCAGCTTGACCAGCCCGATGTTGGCGAAGGGGATTCGCGCCTTTTCCGCCTGTAGCCCGTGGAACGGGCCGGTCGCCGAAGGCCCGCCGTAGAATGCGGTGCCGGCCGACTTGCCGTTCGGGTTGGCGACGTCGCACTGGGCGAAATAGCCGGCCCGGCAATAGGCACAGTTGCCGCAGGCGATGGTGGAGGGGATCACCACGCGGTCGCCGACCTTCAGGTTGCGCACGTCTTCGCCCAGTTCCTCGACGATGCCGACACCCTCGTGCCCGAGAATGGTGCCCGGCTGCATGCCGCTGAAGGTGCCCCGCACGAAGTGCAGGTCGGTGCCGCAGATGGCCGAGGCCGTGATGCGCACGATGGCGTCGGTCGGTGCCTCGATACGTGGTTCGGGTACATCTTCCAGTCGGATATCCCCGACATCGTGATAGACAACAGCTTTCATGGCGTCTCCGGGTCGGGCTGCGAACTGGTCCTGCGCGCCGCAGCCGGAATGAAGTGTCAGGAGCGTGCCCAGCTTCGCGCACCCTCTTGCGGATGCAGGCCGTACCGCCCGCTAGCTCAGCCGAGAAGTCCGGAATTGGCAGGGGCTCCAGCGTCAAGGCCTTGCTCGCCGATGTCCGTTTCGCGTCTGGCAAAGCGCCCCACTTATTCTTCCGACTGGTGTCGGCCTTGGCGGTTCATCTTTTTCTGGGCGCAGGGGGCGCACAGCGGACGGCATGGCGCTTCGGCTCCAGGGCGCCGAGCGCGGCGAGGCGGAAATGCCATCGCGCCTTTCAGCGGCCCTGGAGATCCCAGGGTGCAGGCCCGGCGAACGCGTCGACGAGGTAGTCGATCATCACGCGCACCTTCGCCGGTGGCCGCCGGTCGGGCGGGTAGACCGCGTGAATGCCGCCCAACGCCTGCGTGGGCTGGTCCAGCTGCAGGGCGACCAGCTCGCCCCGGCGCAAGGCGGCGGCGACGATGAACTGCGGCTGATAGATCACGCCCTGGCCGCCGACGGCCGCGGCGACCAGCGCCGGACCGTTGTTGGCGACGAGGTTACCCTGCACGGTGACGCGCACATCGCCCTCCTGGCCGAACAGCCAGTGCTGGTGGCCGGCTTGCGAGAGCGTGTAACCCAGGCAGTTGTGGCGGGTCAGGTCGGCGACCTTGCGCGGCACGCCATGGCGATCGAGGTAGGCCGGTGCGGCGCACACCAGCAACGGGCAGTCGGCCAGCCGGCGTGCCTGCAAGGGGCTGTCGCCCAGGCGGCCGATGCGCACGGCCATGTCCCAACCGCCGTCGATCAGGTCGACCTGGCTGTCGGTGAGCCCGAGCTCCACCGCCACCGCCGGGTGGCGTTCGCTGAAGGTCGGCAACAGCGGCGCGATGTGCCGTGCGCCAAAAGTCAGCGGCACATTCATGCGCAGCAGGCCTGTGGCTTCGACCCGTCGGGAGGCGATGCGGGCCTCGGTTTCCTCGATTTCCGGAAGAATCCGCTGGCAGGCCTCGAGGTAGTCGTTGCCGGCCTCGGTGAGTGTCAGGCGCCGGGTGCTGCGATGGAACAGTTTGACGCCCAGGCGTGCTTCCAGCGCATCGACGTGCTTGGTTGCCATCGCCGGCGACATGCCCAGGTGTCGCGCCGCCGCGGACAGGCTGCCGGCACTGGCGGTACGGACGAAGACGCGCATACCGGTGATACGGTCGAGCATGTGATTTACTCCTCTGGGTAGGAACTGTTGCGCTGGATTGCCCTGTTCTGCTGCTGAAAGATGGCGCTCATACTGCCTCGCGTCAAACCCACCGGGGCCAGTTCATGACCATTCAACGCCCAACACTGATGCCCACGTTGTTTGTCCCGCACGGCGCCGGGCCATGCTTCTTCATGGAGTGGAGCCCGGCCGATGCCTGGACGGCGATGGCCGATTTCCTTCGCGGCATTGCCGCGACACTGCCGCGCACGCCTGAAGCCATCGTGTTGATCTCCGGCCATTGGCTGGCGCCCGAATTCCAGGTGACGGGCGCCCGCCAGCCGGACCTGATCTACGACTACTACGGTTTTCCCGCGCATACCTACGCGCTGCGCTATCCCGCACCCGGCGAGCCGGCCCTGGCGGCTCGGCTCGCCAGCCTGTTGAGCGACGCCGCGCTGCCTTGCGCGATCGACCACGAGCGCGGCTTCGACCACGGCGTGTTCATTCCGCTGAAGCTGATGTTCCCCCAGGCGCAGATCACGGTAGTGCAGCTGTCGCTGCGCCAGGATCTCTCGCCCGCGGCGCACCTGGCCGCCGGTCGGGCGCTGGCCGCGCTGCGCGAGCAGGATGTGCTGATCGTCGGCAGCGGCATGAGCTTTCACAACATGCGGGGTTACGGCGACCCGCGCTTCGGGCCGATCTCGGAGCGCTTCGACGCCTGGCTGACGGAAACCGTCGAGGCACCTGCCGACGAGCGCGACGCGCGCTTGCGCGACTGGCAGCAGGTACCCGAGGCGCGGCTGTGCCATCCGCCGCGCGCCGAGGAACACCTGATTCCGCTGCTGGTTGCGGCCGGGGCCGCAGGTGAGAGCCGCGGGCGGCGCGTCTTCAGCGATCGCGTCATGGAAACCGCGTTGTCGGCGTATCGGTTCGGCTGACCCCCTTTTCTGAGACGGAGGATTTCTCTATGCACCTGTCCTTTGCCCACATCGCCTGTGCGAACCCCGGCCGACTGATCAACCGGCTGTGCAAGCACTGGGGGCACAAGTTTCCGGTCGAGCTGGACGACGCGCTTGGCCGTATCGAGTTGCCGATTGGCGAATGCCGTTTGCGTGACGCAGGCGAAAGGCTCGAGGCGCAGCTGCAGGCCGCCGATGCCGCGGCGCTGGCACGCCTGCAGCAGGTCGTGACCGATCACCTCGAGCGAATGGCCAGCGGCGAGGCGCTGACGATCGTCTGGCAGCCCGGGGAAAGTGGGAGGGCGACGGCATGATCCTGGATTCGGCCAAGCGTTACGGCCTGGTCAGCCGCGTGCTGCACGGGGCCATGGGGCTGCTCATCCTCTGGCAACTGCTCAAGTTCTTCGACCGCATCGCCGAGGGCGAGCATTGGGTCGGGAAGACGCTGGTGCCCTGGCACCTGTCCATTGGCGCGCTGCTGTTGCTGCTCGCCGTGCTGCGAACCGGCTGGGCGCTGTCGCAGCTACCGAGCCGGCCTCGCCACGACCCGGCCACGGCCTGGCTGGTCAAGGCCGGGCACCTGGCGCTTTACCTCGCCATGCTCGCGCTGCCGGTCACCGGCGTGCTGTACATGCTGGGCAACGGCTACGGTCTGGAGGTATTCGGCATGCCGCTGGCGGCCAAGGGCGACGAGATCGCCTGGATGGCGGCGCTTGGCAGCCTGCATTCGCCGCTGGCCTGGCTGCTGTTGCTGCTGCTCGTCGGGCATATCGGCGCCGCGCTCTACCACAGGCTGGTCAAGCGTGACGACATCCTGCAGCGGATGTTCTGAGGCCTCGCTCAGTCGCCGTTGAGCGCGACGTTGGACAGTGACTCGACCGGCTGGGCGAAGCGAAAGGGGATGGACACCAGGCCCGCGCCGATCTTCTTCTGCACCACGAAGTGCAGGTGCGGCCCGGTGCTGCGCCCGGTGTTGCCCGACTTGCCGAGCAGCTCGCCCTTGTCCACGCGCGCTCCGCTGCGCACCACTACCGAGCCGCGTTGCAGGTGCAGGTAGGCGCTGTGGGTACCGTCATCGTGCAGGATGCGCACGTAGTTGCCGGCCGGATCGGGAAAGCGGCCGCCCTGGCCGTCGCGGGCCTTGAGCACCGTTCCGGCGCGCGCCGCGACGATCGGCGTGCCGACCGGCATGGCAACATCCACGGCGTAGCGGCCCTTGGGCGTGTTGTGGCTGTAGTCGCCGCCCGCGCCCTGGGAGATGCGGAACGGGCCGCCGCGCCAGGGCAGGGCGTAGGCATGCCCGCCGACTGCCGCGTTGCCCAGGCGCCGAGCCGGGTCGGGCGAAAAGATCAGGCCATAGCTGAAGCTGTGCCGGTACATCAGCGGGTAGCCCGACTGCCGCTTGCTCAGCGTCGCGATGCGCAGCTGGCTGCGCGGCGGGACCTGCTTGCGGATCACGCCGCCGCGCACCCCGGCGACGTTCACCAACCGGCTCAGGCGCAGGGTCGCCTCGATCGGTACGTCCAGTTCGTTGCGCACGTCCATGGCCTTGCCGGAGCCGGCCCGGTTGATCAGCAGGCGCACGGTGGCCGGGCGGGTCTTGGAGACTTCGATAGGCCTGGCTGCCTCGGCAGCCGAGGCGCTCGCTGGCGCCGCGAGGGTGCCCAGCACGAGCAGGAGCGGGAAAAGAAGAATTCGGGTGGTTTGCATGGCCTGTGATCCGTCACGGAAAAGACAGCCCGCCCGCGGCTGGCAGGACGAATCCGCTTGTCGTTATCGATTGCCGCGCGGTTTCGGACTGCCGGAATGCGACAGGGTTCACTGCTCCATCGCGTTCGCGGCGTGCCTGCCGACCGAGCAGCCACGCAGCGGTCGGCGGGGCAGGGCTCAGGCCTCCTCGGGAACCTTGTACAGCTCGAGCAGCAGCAGCGAGCGGCCGGTGACGGCGTACTCGTCGCCGAAATCGAAGCGTTCGGGGCGTGCGGTCGGATTGTTGGTGTCGATCAGGCGATTCCAATAGATGCCCTGCGGGACGTCCGGCAGCGTGAAGTTCACCAGGTCATGGTGTGCGTTGACGATCAGCAGCAGCGTGGCGTCCGAGCCGGCCCGGCGGATTCCGGTGGGCTGGGCGCGGCCGTCGAGCAACATGCCCATGCAGCGGTTGTGCGCGTCCTCCCACTGCTCGATGGTCATTTCCTCGGCGTTGGGCGCAAGCCAGGTGACATCCTTGACCCCCAGTTCCTCGTTGTAGGCGCCGACCAGGAAACGGCCGCGACGCAACATCGGGAAGCGCTGGCGCAGGCGGATCAGCTTGCGGGCAAAGCCGAGCAGGCCGTAACTGTCCTCGCTGATGTCCCAGTTCACCCAGCCGATCTCGCTGTCCTGGCAATAGGCGTTGTTGTTGCCGTGCTGGGTGCGGGCGAACTCGTCACCAGCCACGATCATCGGCGTGCCCTGGGAGAACAGCAGGGTGGCCAGCAGGTTGCGCATCTGCCGGTAACGCAGCGTGATGATCTCGGGATCGTCGCTTGGCCCCTCGACACCGTGGTTCCACGACAGGTTGTTGTCGCTGCCGTCGCGGTTGTCCTCGTCGTTGTCTTCGTTGTGCTTGTGGTTGTAGGACACCAGGTCCTTGAGCGTGAAGCCGTCGTGGGCGGTGACGAAATTCACCGAGCTGAACGGCCGGCGCCCGCGCTGGTTGAACAGGTGGCCGGAGCCGGTCAGGCGGCTGGCGAAATCGGCCAGCTGGCCATCGTCACCCTTCCAGAAAGCACGCACCGTATCGCGGAACTGGTCGTTCCACTCCGCCCAGCCGGGCGGGAAACCGCCGACCTGATAGCCGCCGGGCCCACAATCCCAAGGCTCGGCGATCAGCTTGGTCTTGGCCAGCACCGGGTCCTGGCGGCAGGCGACGAGAAAGCTGTGACGCTCGTCGAAGCCGTCGTGCTCGCGCCCGAGAATGGTCGCCAGGTCGAAGCGGAAACCGTCGACGTGCATCTCGGTGGCCCAGTAGCGCAGCGAGTCGGTGACCATCTGCAGCACGCAGGGGTGGCTCATGTCCAGCGTGTTGCCGGTGCCCGAATCGTTGATGTAGTAGCGCTTGTCGTCCGGCATCAGCCGGTAATAGGTGGCGTTGTCGATGCCGCGCATCGACAGGGTCGGCCCCAGCTCGTTGCCTTCGGCCGTGTGGTTGTAGACCACGTCGAGAATCACCTCGAGGTCGGCGTTGTGCAGGTGCGCGACCATTTCCTTGAACTCGGAGATCTTGCCGCTGGCCAGGTATTTGGGATGCGGGGCGAAGAAGGCGATGCTGTTGTAGCCCCAATAGTTGGTCATGCCCTTTTCCAGCAGGTGCTGGTCCTGGACGAAACCGTGGATCGGCAGGAACTCGATCGACGAGACGCCGAGCTTGCGGATGTAATCGATCACCTCCGGGGTCTTGAACCCGGCAAAGGTGCCGCGCAGGTCCTCGGGAACGGCCGGATGGCGCATGGTGTAACCGCGCACATGGGTCTCGTAGATGATCGTCTTGTCCCAGGGCACTTGCACGGGGTGGTCGCGGCCCCAGGTGAAGGCCGGATCGATGATCTTGGACTTGGGTACGAAGGGCGCGCTGTCGCGCTCGTCGAAGCTGAGGTCGGCGTCCTTGTGGCCGATGGTGTAGCCGAACAGGGCTTCGGACCAGCGCAGCTCGCCCACCAGCTGTTTGGCATAGGGGTCGATCAGCAGCTTGTTAGGGTTGAAACGATGGCCGGCGTCCGGCTCGTAGGGGCCGTAGACGCGATAGCCGTAGATCTGCCCCGGGTGCGCGTCGGGCAGGTAGCCGTGCCAGATCTCGTCGGTGTACTCGGGCAGCTCGATGCGCTCGATCTCGGTCTCGCCCTTGTCGTCGAACAGGCACAGCTCGACCTTTGTCGCGTGCGCCGAGAAGATGGCGAAGTTGACGCCAAGGCCGTCCCAGGTGGCGCCCAGCGGGAAGGGCAGCCCCTCGCGGATACGCGAAGGGGTCATGACGTGAGGCGCGTGCGGCTTTTTCTTGCTCATGAGAACTCCATAGGCAGACTCATCCAGCGGCCTGTCTGGTGGGACGGCGGTGGCGCGGGGTATCAGGCGTCAGCTCTGGGCCTTGCCGCGAGTGGCGCGTGGCTTCTTGATCTTTTCCGGTGCACCGGCCTGTGCGTCGGTGTCGCCTTTCGGTGCGGCTGCGGTGGCCTTGGTGCTGCGCGTTGCGCGCGGCTTGCTGGCGCTGGCGCTGGCGCCGGGCTCGGCCGGCTTGGCAGCGGCTGGTTTGCGCGTGCGGCTGGTGGCGGGCTTGGCGACGGCACCGGCGGGCGTGCGCTCGGCCTCGACCAGTTTGCGCGCCATTTCCCAGTGGCGCTCGTCCTGCCCGTGCGGGCAGCCCTCCGATTGCCAGATCTGGTAGGCGAACTCGCGGATGCGTTGCTCTTCTGAAGTCATTGTTTGGATTCTCCTGGTGAACTCACGTTGTGCAGTACCGCCACGGACAGACAGTCCAGCACTTGCGCCACGCTCAGGCTGGCTCGTTCCGATCTGACTGTCGTCGCGCAAAAAAGTCGCTCCCATTGATGACCGTCCAGCGCCTCGGGCAGCAGGACCTGCGTGTCCTCCCAGCGCTCGGCGGCAATCTGTGGCAGCTGCTCGGCCCCGATCAGTGCAGCGGCCAGGCGCGGCACGATCACGATCAGCCATTGCCCCTCATGCTCGCGGGCGAAGGCGAGGATGCGACCGGCCTGTGCGCCCCGGACTTCCAGGGGCAGGTAGCGCCCCTCGCTGAACAGCCGCGGCGCGCTGAGGCGCAGGCCCAGCGTCCGCCCGATCAGCCATTGCTTGATGCGACCGTCGTGCCAGCTTTGCAGCAGCGCGTCGGCGGGCTCGTCGGGGGCGAACGCCGCACGCCGTGCAGCGAAGTCCACCGGCCGGCGGTTGTCCGGGTCGACCAGGCTGAAATCCCAGTAGTCGGCGCCCTGGTAGAGGTCCGGAATGCCCGGGGTGGTCATGCGCAGCAGGGTTTGCGCCAGGCTGTTCAGCGCACCGGCCGGAGCCAGCTCCAATGCCGCCGCGGCGACCTCGTCGCGTACCGCGCGGCCTTGCTCGCTTTGCAGCAGCCACTGCACATAGTCACGGCAGGCCGTCTCGTAGGCGCCGTTCGGCGCGGCCCAGGTGGTGCGCAGCTTGGCTTCGCGCAGGGCCTTTTCCTGCCATTGCAGGATGCGCTCGCAGTACAGCTGCATGCGGGCCGCGTCATCGCTTCGCAGCGTCAGCGGCCAGGAGCCCAGCAGCGTCTGGTAGAGCATCATTTCATCGGCCGGCGACGGCGCGGCACCCTCATCCAGCTGGCTGACCTGCTCGCTGGCCAGCTCACGCCAGCGCCGCAGCCTTTCGGCGAACCAAGGGGCGCGTTCGCTGAGCACGGCCATGCGGGCGCGGGTATCTTCGCCACGCTTGTGGTCGTGGGTCGCCGTGGTCAGCAGGTTGCGTGGAAAGTGTTCGGCGCGCTGCAGGCATTCGGCGTGAAATTCCTCGGCCGATGCGCTGAAGCGCTGCGGGTCGAAGCCCACGTCGTTACGTGACAGCAACACCCCGGAGCGGTAGCAGGCGGTATCTTCCACGGCCTTGGCCGCTGCCGGCGAGGTGAGCTGCTGAAAGCGCGCGCAGGCGTAGCGGCGCAGGCGACGCAGCGGGCCCGGAGGCACGTTGCGCAGGTGCTCGCCGCCGAGCCAGCGTGCCAGGTGATCGAGCAACGGCCAGTCGGCTTCGTTGAGCGTGGTGCGCGCGCCGGCCAGCGCTTGCTGGAAGAACGGCTCGTCGGCGGGCCGGCGGCCGGGGGCGGCGATGTAGGTGCGATACACCGGGAAGTGCACGATCAGCTCGAGCAGCGCCCGGCGAATCGCGCCGAGGGTGATGTCGCGCGTCATCACATCCCCGCGGGCGATCGCCAGCAGCGTCTGCGCAACGGTTTCGAAATCGCCTGCCAGCGGGCCGGTCAGCACCAGCTGACGGGCCTGGCGGACCTCCTCCATGAAGTCGGCCGGGCGGCCGCTGGTCTCGCTCCACAGGGCACAGAGCGGCTCGCGCCCCGCCGGGTCGTGCTGCAGCAGCGACACCTGGTTCATGAACTCGTAGCCGGTGGTGCCATCCACGCCCCAGTCATCGTGCAGGCGCTCCCCGGCGGCGAGGATCTTTTCCACGTAGATGGGCAAATGGACGCCTTGTTCGGCCGGCGCGGCGCCGCTCCGCCGGGCGGCGCTCAGGCGATCGACGCGACGACGCAGGCGCCGGCAGTAGCCGCGCGGGTTGGCCAGGCCATCGATGTGGTCGATGCGCAGACCGTCGACCAGGCCATCGCCGATGAGCTGGAAGATCTTTTCATGGGTCTGTTCGAATACCACGGGTCGCTCGACCCGCAGGCCGCCGAGCTCATTGATATCGAAGAAGCGTCGCCAGTTGATGTCGTCGGCCGCGGTGCGCCAGCTGGCCAGGCGATAGTGCTGGCGTTCGAGCAGGGCATGCAGGCGCCTGAAGCCTTCTGCCGTGGTGCCGTCGTAATGCTGCAGCGCGGCTTCCAGCTGGCGGCGGGCCTCGCCGTCCTCGAGCAGCTGGGCAAGTTCGCTGCGCAGCTGCCGGGCGGTGACATAAGGGGCCGGCTCGGTTTTCAGGGCGTCGAAGTGACCGCCAAGGGTACGCAGCGCCGGGTGCTCGGTCAGGCGCAAGACCTCGCCGTAGCTTGGCGGCGTGATCGGGAACCGATGATCGTAATGCTTGGCATAAAGCGCGCCGTTTTCCACGTCCAGCTGCAGGGTGACGGTGCCCTGCTGCAGCGCCTCGCCATAGTCGCTACCGAGAAACGGCACCAATAGCTGGCCCTCGAGCAACGGGTCCGGCGAGTTCCACTCGATGTCGAAGAATTGCGCGTAGGGGCTGCGGCGGCCCCATTCGAGGACGTCGAGCCACCAGGGGTTGCCGTCGCCACCGACTGCCATGTGGTTGGAAACGATATCCAGGATCAGCCCCATGCCGTTCTCGCGCAGCTTTGCCACCAGACGCTGCAGGGCCTGCTCGCCGCCAAGCTCGGGATTGATGCGGGTCGGGTCGATGACGTCGTAGCCGTGCATCGAGCCCGGGCGCGCGGTCAGCAAGGGCGAGGCGTACAGGTGGGAGATGCCCAGCGCGGCGAAGTAATCGACCAGCTCGGCCGCGTCGTCGAGGGTGAAATCGCGGTGAAACTGCAACCGCAGGGTGGCGCTCAGTTCTTTCATCTAGGCATGACTCCCACGGGACTGCTGGCGGGCCTGGCGCAGGCATTCGAGACGGTGGTTGCTGGCCTCGGCATCGAGCAGCGTGGCGCTGTCGCCGGGGTAGCGGCGCCGCCAGTTGGGATGCTTCTCGACTACGCCGGGCATGTTGGTCTGCTCGGCCAGGCCAAGCGCGTCCTCGACCGGCACCAACACCAGCGGCGCCGGGGTGTGGCCGAGAAAGCAGACCGCGGCATCGACCGCCTGGTCGGGGCTGAGCAGCTCTTCACCGGGCAGGCCGGCGTCTTCGCGCAGCGTCCGGTTGAGGTTGGCGCGTTCCTGCTCGCGCTCGCGCAGCTGCGCCTCGCGCGCACTCTCGTCGAACTGCCCGACACGGATCCGCCAGTCGATATCGTGCGCCTGCCACCAGCCATGCATGGTGGGCATGTCGTGCGTGGTGGTGGTCGCCAGCGCCTGGCTCGACCAGTGCGCCGCCGGGAAGAAGCGCAACTGGTGGTCGCGCTCGAACAGCAGTACGCGCATGCCGAGGATGTTGCGTGCGGCGAGCGTGTCGCGCAGGCCATCGGGAATGGTGCCGAGGTCCTCGCCAAGGATCACCGCCTGGTGCCGCCAGGCCTCTAGGCTGAGCAGGCGCAGCATGTCTTCGAACGGATAGTTGAGGTAGGCGCCGTGCCGCGGGTCGGCACCGGCCGGCATGACCCAGAGGCGCTTGAGGCCCATCACATGATCGATGCGCATGCCGCCGGCGTGCGCCAGGTTGGCCCGCAGCATTTCGATGAAGGCGCGGTAGCCGGTGCGCTTGAGCCCGGTCGGCGAAAAGGCCGCGAGCCCCCAATTCTGCCCGGCGCGGTTGAGCACGTCGGGCGGAGCACCGATGCTCAGCGTGTCGAGGACTTCGTCCTGGCGGCTCCAGGCCTGGCTGCCGCTGCCATCGGCGCCGACGGCCAGGTCGCTGATCAGGCCGATGCGCATGCCGGCGCCCGTCGCGGCGACCTGGGCGCGCTCCAGGCCACGTGCCATCAACCACTGGGCGAAGGCGTGGAAGCGCACCTCGTCGGCATGCTGTTCGGCGAACTGCTGCACTTCAACACTGCGGGGGTTGCGGTAGGCCTCGGGCCAGCGGCGCCAGTGCTGCGGATGGCCGTCGGCGTCGGTCATCGCGCTATGCAGCGCCTCGAACCGGCAGTGATCCTCGAGGGCCTCGCCACCGGCGGCGCGAAAACTGTCGAAGTCGGCCTCCAGCGCGTTGCCGCCGGTTCGGAAGTCCTCGTAGAGGGTGCGCAGCAGACATTGCCTCGCCCGGCCGACGCCCGGCCAGTCGACCAGTTCGAGTTCCTCCAGGCGCAGCAGCTCGGCCTCCAGGCCGCACCGCTCGATCGCCTGGCGCAGCGCGCGCTCACCGAGAATGCTGCCCGGCGCGCTGTGCAGCACGTTGAAGAACAGCCGGCTGGACGGCGAGTAGGGGCTGTAATGGTCGACATGCTCGCTGAACATCGCGTGTACCGGGCTGATGCCCAGCGCATCGGCGCCATGCGCGGCGGCGTTGCGCGCCAGCGCCTCCAGCGCCTGGGTGTCGCCCAAGCCGCCGTCACCCGGGCGGCGCAGGCTGTAGAGCTGCACGGTGACGCCCCAGCACGGGCCGCCGGCACGTTCGGTCACGCTCGGGCAGGCCGGCGGTGCGATGGCCAGCGTCAGGCTGGCCTCGCCAGCCAGCAGCCGGTGGTAGCCGGGCTCGGCAATGCCCGGCAGGCGCGCGTGTTCGTCAAGCGTGCCGGTCAGTGTCTGGCCATCCTCCAGCTCCAGCCGATAGGGCGTGCCGGCAGTGAACCAGGCGCCCAGCTCGAGTGGCCGATGCTGGTCGCCGGTCAGCAGGGCCGGAATGGTCTGGCGCGCCTGCTCGTCGAGCGTGCGCAGGCTCGCTTCGATCTGCTCGTCGCCTTCGGCCGGCAGGCCGAGGCCGGCCAGCACGGCGCGCAGGATTTCGGGGGCGACGCGCTGATGATGGCCGTCGGCGTCGATCCAGTCGATCGACAGCCCGGCCGCTTCGGCCAGGTGGTGAAGGGAATGCTCGCTCATTGCGCGCCCTCCAGGTGAACCAGGGTGGAGTGGGGCGGCAAGCGCTCGCCGGCAGCCTCCCCGGTACTGGCGAACAGTAGCTGCGCGGCTTCGCCGGCCGGTTCGAGCGTGACCGCGTCGCGCCCCAGGTTGACGGCGATGCGCAGCCGGCTGCCGTCGCCCAGCTGCCAGCGCGCCAGCACGGCCCCGTCGCCAAGCACTTGCGCGCCGGCAAAGGCGGACCCTGGCAGCCGCGGGACGATTTCGCGGTGGCGGATTTGCAGCAGCTGCGCGTACAGCGCCAGCCATTCGCGGTGCCCCGGTTCCTGACGTGCGCCGAAATCCGGCCGCGAGGCTTCAAAGGTGGCCACGTCGTTGGGGTCGGGGATGCGTGCGCGGGTCGCTTCGTCAGCGAACTCGGCGAACTCGGCGAATTCGCCGCGGCGACCTTCGCGCACGGCATCGGCCAGTTCGCCGTGGTGGCTGGTAAAGAACAGGAACGGCTGGCGCGCGCCCCATTCCTCGCCCATGAACAGCAGCGGAATCATCGGCGAGAGCAGCAGCACCGCGGTCGCCGCGCGCAGGGCATCGGCCTCGGCCAGGCTCACCAAACGTTCGCCGAAGGCGCGGTTGCCGGTCTGGTCGTGGTTCTGCAGGAACAGGACGAACGCGGTCGGGCAGAGATGCGCGCTGGGCTCGCCGCGTGACTCGCCGCGCCGGTTGTTCTGCCCCTGGTAGATGAAGCCCTCGCCGAGGCAGCGTGCCAGCTTGGCGGTCGGCTCGCTGGCGTACTCGGCGTAATAGCCCTGACGCTCGCCGGTCAGCAGCACGTGCATCACGTTGTGGCCGTCATCGTTCCACTGCGCGTCGTAGCCCTGGCCGAGCAGGCTGGCGCGGTTGTCTTCGTTCTCCAGCACCAGGTGCACATGGCGGCCGGGCGCCGTCTCGCGGCGGACCCGTTCGGCCAGTTCGAGCAGGAAGCTGCGATCCGGAATCGCGTGGACGGCGTCCAGGCGCAGCCCATCGAAGCGGTAGTCGTTGAGCCACATCAGCGCGTTGTCGATGAAGAACTCGCGCACCTCGGGGCGGCGAAAGTCGATGGCGTCGCCCCACGGCGTCTGCTGATCGTGGCGGAAGAAGTGCTTGGCGTAGCGGCCGAGGTAATTGCCGTCCGGGCCGAAGTGGTTGTAGACCACGTCGAGGAATACCATCAGCCCCAGCCCATGTGCGGTGTCGATCAGGTGCTTGAGTTCGGCCGGCGTGCCGTAGGACGCCTCCGGCGCATAGGGCAGAACGCCGTCGTAGCCCCAGTTGCGATCGCCCGGAAATTCGGCCAGAGGCATCAGCTCGATGGCCGTCACCCCGAGCGCCGCCAGGTCGGCGAGTTGCCGCTCGACCGCGGCATAGCCGCCGAGCGTGCCCACGTGCAGTTCGTAGAGCACCGTCTCGTGCCAGGGGCGGCCCTGCCAGTCGTTGTGTTTCCACAGGTGGTCTTCGTTGGCGACGACGAGGCTCGGGTCGTGCACGTCGCCGGCCTGGGCCCGCGAGGCCGGGTCGGGAACATGCAGCTCCTCGTCGATCCAGAAGCGGTATAGCGTGCCGGCACCGTAGGGTGCTTCGAGGCAGTACCAGCCGTCATCTTCGGCCTGCATCGGCAGTGTCTCGCCGCCTGCGATGGCCAGGTGGACGCTGTTGGCGTCCGGAGCCCAGAGTCTGAAAAGAGTCCTGTTGGCATCGATCGGCAGCGCTCCATGTCGCCGGGTATGAGCACGCTGGTTCGGCATTGATGACCTCAGGCAGGGTGTAGGAGAACCTCGCGCGACTCGGCCAGCAGCTGCTGGTAAAGCCGGTCATAGGGTTCGATCGCGTGACGCCAGAAAAATCCTGCGTTCATCGCGCGACAACGCATGGCACTGAGCAGGTCCTGCCGGCGATGGACGTCCAGCGCGCGTTCGACCGCCTGCCGATAGCTGTCGACGCTGGGCTGATTGAAGAGAAAGCCACTGATGCCATCATCGATCGAGTCGGCCAGGCCGCCCGTGCGTCGCGCGATCGGCAGCGATGCGTAGCGCTGGGCGTACATCTGGCTCAGCCCGCAGGGCTCGTAGCGCGACGGCATGAGGAGGAAGTCGCTGCCGGCGAACAGGCGCCGTGCCTCGGTTTCGTCGAAGCCGATGCGGGCGGCCACGCGGCCGGGGTAGCGGGCGGCAAGCGCACGAATCTCCTGCTCGATGCCGTGGTCGCCCTGGCCGAGCACAGCGATCTGGCCACCGCCTTCGACGATGGTCTGCGCCACACCCAGGGTCAGGTCGATGCCCTTTTGCTGAACCAGGCGCGAAACCACGGCGAACAGCGGGCTGTCGTCCTGGTCGAGCCCGAACAGGTGGCGCACGTAGGCCGCATTGGCCTGCTTGCCGTCCCAGTCGCGCGCGCCGAAGCGCTCGACCAGCTGCGGGTCGCGCTGTGGCTCCCAGCTTTCGTCGATGCCGTTGAGCAGGCCGCTGAGCAGCCCCTGGCGCGCTTTCATGCGCAGGAAGCCGTCCATGCCGCAGCCGAACTCGGGCGTGGTGATTTCCTCGGCGTAGGTCGGGCTCACCGTGGTCACGCGCTGGGCGTAGGCGATGCCGGCCTTGAGCAGCGAAAGCTTGCCGTAGAACTCCATGCGATCGAGGCCGCAGGCTTCGTGGGGAATGCCCAGCTCGCGGCGCAGCCCCATGTCGATGTTGCCCTGGTAGGCGAGGTTGTGAATGGTGAACACGCTCGGCGTGCGCAAGCCGCGCCAGTGCATGTAGGCCGGGGCCAGCCCGGCTGGCCAGTCATGGGCATGCACCAGGTCGGGCACCCAGCGGATCGAGGCATTACCCGCGGCCAGCTCCGCGGCGGCCAGGCCCAGGCGGGCGAAGCGCAGCGGGTTGTCCGGCCAGTCGTCGCCCTCCGGCGAGCCGTAGGGCGAACCGTCGCGGTCGTAGAGTTCGGGGCAGAGCAGGACATAGATGATCAGCCCATCGGGCATGTCCATGCGCCCGAGCTGGCAGCCGGGAATGCCGGCATGCGGGGCCAGGCTGCCCACGGTCAGAATCGGATGGCCCGACTCGATCACCTTGCGATAACCCGGAATCAGTACGCGCACGTCGTGCCTGGCACAGAGCGCGCGGGGCAGGGCGGCGGATACGTCTGCCAGCCCGCCCGTCTTGATCAGGTCGGTCAATTCCGAGGTGACGAAAAGAATCTGCTTCTTGCTGTCCTGGGAGCTTCCGAGCCGCAGGGCCGGCCGGCTGACGCCTGGCTGCACTGGATGACTCAGGTTCTGGCGGACCGGCCCGGCGTTCACAGCGATACTCATCACGATCTCCCCAACGCGTCGGAATAGGCGTTCCGAGCGAGCATATTTTTCCCGTGCGACCGTCTGGTGACGGCGCGACCATGAACACGCAGGAAATGGATTGTTATCGCGCCCACAGGCAGAACGCCTGGGGACAGCTGGGCTTCTCCGGCCCCGCTAGAAGAACCAGACCGGGCGGCCCGGCATAAGTTCTGGCTCATTTGGAAAAGTAAAGGACAGGAACTCGCCAGGGACAAACCGATTCGAAACCGCGTTGGATAACGATTTGGCATATAGGGCCGCACCATGCAGAACATCGAAGACGTACTCCGGCTCCTGCAGCGCAGGGAGCTGACTCTCTCCACCGCCGAATCCTGTACCTGCGGCCTGATGGCGTCGCTGCTCGGCGACCTGCCCGGGTGCGGGCAGGTGCTGGACAGCGGTTTCGTGGTGTATTCACCCAAAGCCAAGAACCGGCTGCTGGGCGTGAGCTTCGAAACGATCGAGCAGTTCGGCCTGACCAGCGAGGAAGTCGCGACGGAGATGGCCGTCGGGGCGCTCAATGCCAGCGGCGCCATGATCGCGGTGGCCAACACCGGTGTCGCCGACGATGCCCAGGAGGACGAGGGCGGCACCCAGTGCTATGCCTGGGCGCTGATGCGCGGTGAACGCCAGGTGGTGGTCAGCGAGACGGTGCGCTTCGACGGTGACCGGGTGGAGATTCGCAAGCAGGCCGCACGCCACGGGCTGATGCAGATTCCCGAGCGCCTCGCGCAGCTGGAGCGCAAGCTCGCCGAGCAGCCCTGAGGCGCAGTCGCTCAGACCGGCGGCTGGCGCTCGGGCTCGAGCGTGCTCGGCGGCTCCTTGTCGGTCGGGTGCCGCCGCGCCACCGCCAGGTCGGCGCGCAGCTGTGGCAGGGCATGCGGGTATTGGCGCTGGATGAAGCCCAGCAGGTTCTCGCGGATGTGGCAGCGCAGGTCCCAGTTGCGCGAGGAGTCCGGTGAGCTGACCAGCACGCGCAGCTGGATGGCCTTTTCGCTGGTGTCGGTGATCTGCAGCACGCAGACCCGGCCGTCCCACAGCTCCGGCACCTCCTTGCACAGCCGGCGCAGTTCCTCGCGCACGGGTTCGAGCGGCAGCGAGTAGTCGACCCAGATGAACACCGAGCCGATCAGGTTGGAGCTGCGCCGCGTCCAGTTCTGGAACGGCTGCTCGATGAAGTACTGCAGCGGCACCACCAGCCGGCGGTCGTCCCAGATGCGCACCACCACGTAGGTGCCGGTGATCTCTTCGATGCGGCCCCACTCGTTCTCGACGATGACGACGTCGTCCAGGCGGATGGGCTGGGTAATGGCGATCTGCAGCCCGGCGATCAGGTTCGCCAGTACCGGGCGCGCGGCAAAGCCCACCGCAAGGCCGGCCAGGCCGGCGGACGCCAGCAGGCTGGTGCCGAACTGGCGCGCCGAGGGAAAGGTCATCAGCATCGCCGCGGCGCCGATCAGCACGATGAACAGGCTCAAAGTGCGCAGCAGTACGCGCGACTGCGTCTGGATCTGCCGGGCGCGCAGGTTGTCGGCGACGTCCACCGGATTGCTGATCACGATGACCTGCCGCAGGCTGCGCAGCACGCGCAGCCCCAGCCAGGTGACGCAGGCGATGATCAGCAGGCTGGTGAGGTGGCGGGCGAAGGCGATCAGGGGCAGCTCGTCCAGTGCGGCATGCCAGACGCCCTGCAGGCCGAGCAGCGGAAGCAGGACGCGCACCGGATGCTCCAGATGTACGGCCAGTTCCCGGGTCAGCAGAAAGCCACGCGCCAGGCGCAACGTGACGGCGGTCAGCAGCCGCCCGAAGAGGGCGAACACCAGCAGCACGCTGAGCGCCATGACCAGGGTGCGCAGCCCGGGTTGGGTGATGTAGTTCTCCCATTGCAGGAAGAAAGCCGGCAGTTCGATGGGAAACCCCCGTTGCATGCACGTGTGCCCAGTGACTGGACCGGGCCGGCAAAGTTCAGGCGCAGCCACCAGGGTGCAGCCAGTCGGGTGGCTGGAACTTGCCTTGCCGGTCAGCCCTCACACCTGACAGGTGGGCGAACCTGCCCTTCGAGCTTTCAAGCATAGGAGACGACACCATGCAAAGCGCCCAGACCGGCAACGATGTACGAGTGGAGCGACTGATCGAATGGCTGCGCGATGCGCATGCGATGGAGGCCCAGGCCGAAACCATGCTCAACAAGCAGGCGAGCCGGATCGAGAACTACCCCGACCTCAAGGCGCGGATCGAACAGCACATCGTCGAGACCCAGAACCAGGCCAAGCTGATCGAAGGCTGCCTGCGTCGCTACGACAAGTCGTACTCCGGCTTCAAGGACATGGGCGGCAAGATGATGGCGATGGGGCAGGCCATGGGCGGCATGATGGTCAATGACGAGATCGTCAAGGGCGCGCAGATGGGTTACGTGTTCGAGAACCTGGAGATCGCCTCATACACCATTCTCATTGCTGCGGCCCAGGCCGTGGGCGACACCGAGACCCAGCAGGTCTGCGAGCGCATCCTCGAGGAGGAAGTCGCCATGGCCGAATGGCTGCGCCAGCACCTGCCGCAGCTGACCCAGGCCTACCTGACCCGCGCCGCGACGCCGGACGTCGAAGCCAAGCGCTGATCATCTGCCGGCCGCAGGGAACCGCAGCCGAGGCCGGCTCACTGTGAACGTCGCCGCCCCCGGGTAGGGGCGGCGGGCGTGGCGGACCTTCATGAAACAACGACCCCTGCTCAAGACCTTCACCTTCGCGATCCTGCACTTTATGACCGCGTTCGTGGTGGTCTACGCATTGACCGGCAACTTCGCCATCAGCGGCGCGGCCGCACTGATCGAGCCGGTCGTCAATACCTTCGTTTTCTACTTGCACGAACGCGCCTGGCAGCGGCTCGGTCATCGCCGGAGCACGCGCAGCCACAGTTATGGGCACGACCTGTTCGCCAGATTCCTGCGCCGCTCGGGGCCGCGCGGGGCATCGCTGCGCCGCTGACGCTCAGTCGAGCGCCGCGGGCTCGGCCGGCAGTTCGCTGCGCGTGGCGTAGAGCTCGATGCGCAGCTCCTGGGCCAGGCGCACCAGGTTGGCCGCATCGCGGCACTGGTCGTAGCGGATGCCGAGCACGGTCAGCTCCTCGCGATCGGCCTGGTCGCCGTAGAGGCGCACGGTCATCGAGCTGTCCGATTGCGGCTGGCATTCGCAGCGGTAGGGCTGCAGGTGGTCATGCAGGATCGCTTCGATCTTGAGCAGAGGTAGCCGAGTGCTCATGGGGCCTCCTTTTGCTGGGAGGTGACTGGGCCATGCGCAGGACTGACAGCGCATCGTTGAGGGCGGACCACGAAGATGAACCCTAGCACCCTCGTGACAGATGTAAATCGCCAACTTTGTCACAGCATTCGCCCGGATCGCCGAGTGGCCGTATTCCGGCGCCTCACGCGGCGACCATTGGTCAGTTGGCCTTCGAGCGCAACGCGGATCCGCTGTCACAACCGATACCAGTCAAAGATGACAGCCGCGTAACGGTCGCGCTGGGGAGGTTGCATGAATCGCGTCGTTCTGACGTTTGCGCTCACCGCACTGGTGGCGCTTCCCGCCGCGGCCCAATGGCCGGCCGGCACGCCGCGCGATGACCAGGGCTCGCGCCCGAGCCCGATGGGCAATCCGACGCCGCAGCAGGATGTGGAAACCCATCGCGACGACCAGGGGCGAGTCGTCACCGAGGACGGCAAGCCGGTGCGCAGCGGCGCCGGCGCGGACGCCGAGGCCTCGGAGCGCTCGACACGTCATGACGACCAGGGCGGCCCGCATGACGAGTCGACCTCGTCCGGTTCCGTCGAATGATCGTCGCCGAGGTGCAAGATGCCACTGGAAGAATACAACCGCAGGCGTGACTTCGCCGCGACCCCCGAGCCCAGCGGAACGCCGCGTCGCACCGGGCGTGCCAAGGCGCGGGCGCTGCAGTTCTGCGTGCAGAAGCATGACGCGACGCGCCTGCACTACGACTTCCGCCTGGAACTGGACGGCACGCTAAAGAGCTGGGCGATTCCCAAGGGGCCGAGCCTGGACCCCAAGGTCCGGCGGCTGGCGGTGCACGTCGAAGACCATCCGCTGGATTACGCCAACTTCGAGGGGCGCATCCCGGACGGGCACTATGGCGCCGGGGAGGTGATCGTCTGGGATCGCGGTATCTGGATTCCACAGGGCGACGCCGCCGAGGCCTATCGCAAGGGCAAGCTCAAGTTCGAACTGCAGGGCGAAAAGCTCGCCGGCGTGTGGAATCTGGTGCGCACGCACATGCAGGGCGACAAGGAGCAGTGGTTCCTGATCAAGTCCAACGACGAGCAGGCAAGGCCGCAAAGCGAGTACGACATCGTCGCCGAGCAGCCTGATAGCGTGCTCAGCGAGCGCACGCTGATTCCCCGTCGCCGCGGTGCGGCCAAGCCTGCGGCGGCGCCCACCAGCAAGGGGGCAGGCCGGCGCAAGAGCAAGGCGGCCGCGCCAGCGCTGCCTGAGGGCGCCGTGCCCGCCGAACTGCCGGCGAGTTTCAAGCCGCAGCTGGCGACGCTCGTCGAATCGGTACCCGAGGGTGACTGGCGCTACGAGATCAAGTTCGACGGCTACCGCCTCTTGGCGCGTATCGAGGGCGAGCGGGTGCAGCTGTTCACCCGTAATGGCCACGACTGGACGGCGAAGATGCCGCGGCAGGCCGAAGCGCTGGCCGGGCTCGGGCTGGATTCGGCCTGGCTGGACGGCGAGGTGGTGGTGCTGGGCGAGGAGGGCGCACCCGACTTCCAGGCGCTGCAGAACGCGTTCGAGGCCGGGCGCAGCGGCAGCATCCTCTACTACCTGTTCGATGCGCCCTATCTGGAAGGCCACGACCTGCGCCAGGTGCCGGTCGAAGAGCGCCGAGCGCTGCTGGCCCGGTTGCTCGAGGGCAGCGACAGCGAGCTGCTGCGGTTTTCCGCCGACTTCAGCGAGCAACCCGAGAGCATTCTCGAGAGCGCCTGCCAGATGCGTCTGGAAGGGTTGATCGGCAAGCGTGCGGGGAGCTGCTACGTGTCCCGCCGCAGCAACAGCTGGGTGAAGATCAAGTGCAAGAATCGGCAGGAATTCATCATCGTCGGTTATACCGAACCCAAGGGCGCGCGCAGCGGTTTCGGGGCGCTGCTGCTGGGTCTGCATGACGATGACGGCAAGCTGCAGTACGCCGGCAAGGTCGGCACCGGCTTCAATCAGGCGACGCTGAAAAGCCTGCACGCCAAGATGCGGCCGCTGGAAACCGAACGCTCGCCGCTGGCCAAGGCGCCGCCGGCCGCGGATGTGCGCGGGGCGCACTGGCTCGAACCGCAGCTGATGTGCGAAGTGGCCTACGCCGAGATGACGCGCCAGGGCGTGGTGCGGCATTCGGTGTTCCATGGGCTGCGCTCGGACAAGCCGGCCAAGGCGATCACCCGTGAGGTCGCCCGCACGGCGCCCGCCCGGCAGGGCACCAGCGATGCGCTGGCAGCCACGCGCGTGCGCATCAGCAACCCGGAGCGGGTCATCGACCCGGCGATCGGCGCGACCAAGCTCGAACTCGCGCGCTTCTACGCCGAAGTGGCGCCCTGGGCGCTGCCGCACCTGCAACGGAGGCCGCTGGCACTGGTGCGCGCGCCGGAAGGCATCGACGGCGAGCTGTTCTTCCAGAAGCACGCCGACAAGCTGAGCATTCCGCACATCACCCAGCTCGATCCATCGCTGTACCCCGAACATGCGCCGCTGCTGGTGATCGAGGGTGCCAAGGCGCTGGTCGGCGCCGCGCAGATGGGCACGGTCGAATTGCATACCTGGAATGCCAAGGCGCCGGCGCTGGACCACCCGGACCGCTTCGTCCTCGACCTCGACCCGGACCCGGCACTGCCGTGGAAGCGCATGCTCGAAGCGACCCAGCTGACCCAGACGCTGCTCGACGAGATCGGCCTGGAGTCCTATCTGAAGACCAGTGGCGGCAAGGGCATGCACATTCTGGTGCCCTTGCGCCCGGTGCATGGCTGGGCGGAGGTCAAGGCCTTCAGCCAGGCCGTGGCGCGCTACCTGGCCAAGCTGCTGCCGCAGCATTTCTCTGCCGTCAGCGGACCGAAGAACCGGATCGGCAAGATCTTCATCGACTACCTGCGCAACAGCCAGGGTGCGAGCACGGTCGCGGCATTTTCCGTTCGCGCGCGTGAAGGCTTGCCGGTGTCGGTGCCCATCGCGCGCGAGGAACTGCCGGAACTGCGCGGCGCCAACGTCTGGACGGTGCGCAATCTACTGCCGCGGCTGGAAGAACTGGGGCGCGAAGACCCCTGGGAAGGGTTCTGGAACAGCGAGCAGCAGATCAGCGCCGAGATGCGGGAGCGACTCGGCATGAAGGATTAAGCCGCCATCCGTCCGGATGGGGGGCTGCCTGCACCGCGAGGGCGATACACAAGCCGGCCAAGCGCAGCGAACAATCGGCCGGTTCACGGAGCTGTTTCGGCGAGCGGAGCGCCAGGCCAAGGCCAGCATGACGTCGGCCCAAAAAGAGAATCAAAGGAGTGCTCTGCATGTTTCCACACAAACCGCTGTATATCTGCCTTCTTCTTGGCGCCTTGCCAAGCCTGGCGCTGGCTCAGGTCGCGGTGGACCAGACCGGCACCGACAACGAAATCATTCTCGAGCAGGGAGGCGGCACGGGTAATTCGGCGAGCCAGACCCAGGACGGCGTACTGAACCGCTCACGGGTGGTGCAGACCGGCAACGGCAACGAGGCGACGACCAACCAGTTCGGTGTCGAGAACCAGGCGCAGATCATCCAGACCGGCGACCTGAACCAGGCCAGCATCTACCAGGCCAACCTGGATTACGTGCACAGCGCCGCGGTCGAGCAGGTGGGTAGCGCGAATGTCGTCGAACTGACGCAGACCGGCGGCAACGGCTCGGGAGCAGTGCTGTACCAGGAGGGCGCTCGCAACGTGCAGCGCGTCGATCAGTTCTACTACGTGAACTCGCTGGACGCGTCCTCACAGGGCGACGATAACCTCATCGAGGTCACGCAGAACGGCGGTGGCTCGGCGACGCTCCGCCAACTGGGCGATGCCAACCGCATCGCCGTCTATCAGGAAACGCCGGCCTACGGCGGTTCGGTCTACATCAACCAGGACGGCACGCAGAACCAGGCAGCGGTGAGCCAGGTCGGCGGGCGTTACTACACCGGCGAGGTGCGGCTCGATCAGCGCGGCGAAGCGAATGCTGCCCGTGTCGAGCAATGGTCGGGGTTCAGTACGGTTGCCTTCAGCCAGGACGGTGTCGGCAACGCCCTGGTCGTGCAGCAGAGCACGCGCAGCGGCACGGTCCGCGGCAGTTCGGTTGGCAACGACAACCGTGTGAATGTCGAGCAGGGCTACGATGGGCCGACGCTGGACATCGCACAGAACGGCTCGACCAATGAAATCGACGTGGTGCAGGAAGCGGCCTACGGCACCGCGTCGATCACCCAGACCGGCGATGCCAACGTTGCGGTGCTGAACCAGGTGACCGGGTTCGCCCTGCAGCCGCCGAGCGCGACCATCGTGCAGAACGGCACGGGCAACAGCGCGACGGTGACCCAGCGCTAGGTCCGGTGGCCGGCGAGGTGGCTCGGGTTGGCCGCCTCGCTCAATGGTCGAAGCAGTCGCTGCCCTGGCGCAGGTAGGTGACGCTGTGTGGCTGCCCCTGCGAATCGAGGTAGGTCATCTTCGCTTCGACCACCGCGCAGCCGCCGGCCGGCACCTCGATGGAAACCACCTTGGCGATGTCCGCCGGCGGGGCTTGCCGGGCAGGTTCCTGCGCCCAGGCGGGGGTGGTGAACAGGGTGATGATCGCCACGTGTGCAAGCCATTTCATATCGATCTCCTCGAACGCCGGATAGGCGAAGCCGCTCACCCGGCATGGAATTAAAAAAGGCTGCCGCGCGGGCAGCCAGGATGACGTGCCGTTCACCAAAGGAGCGATTCATGGAACGGGGCAGCGTGACGGTACGGCCGCTGCCTGTCATGCCGGATAGCTTAGGGCCCGGCGGGGTGCGGAAAAACCGCGCGCCGGTTCAAGCACCGTTGCGTGGGAGGTAACAATCGGCCCAGTACGCCCGGTCTTCGAGCACACTGTGGTAGGCCTGCATCGCCTCGGGCAACGCCTGGCGGAGGAAGTCGACCCAGGTCTTGATCTTCGCATCGAGAAAGCGCCGTGACGGGTACAGCGCGTAGATCGCCTTTGCCTGCAGGCGGTGCTCGGGCAGCAGGCGAACCAGGCCGCCGCGTTGCAGAGCGGGCGCGGCCACGTAATCAGGCAGCTGGCAGATGCCCATGCCGGTCTGCGCCGCGTTGACCATGGCTTCGGCGACATTGACCTTGAAGCGCTCGCCAGGCTCGAACACCCGCTCGCCGTCCGTGCCGAGAAAATGCCAGGCGTCGCCCAGCGACGGGTCGGCCAGGCGCAGGCAGCGATGCGCGGCGAGCTCGCTCGGCTCGCGGGGTACGCCGTACCTGGCCAGGTAGGCGGGCGCGGCGCACAGCACCTGCACCACGTCGCCCAGGCGTTGCGCGATCAGCTCGGAGTCCTGCAGCTCATGGCGCAGGGTGATGACCACGTCGAGCCCGTCCTGCAGCAGGTCGGGGCGATGCTGGGACAGCGTCAGGTCGAGCTCCACCTCCGGGTATCGCTCGGCATAGCGGCCGGCCAGCGGTGCCAGCAGCTGGATGCCGAGCCCGGTGATCGAGTGCACGCGCAAGCGGCCGCGTGGCTCGATGCGCGCACAGCCGGCCTCCAGCTCGGCCTGCTCGAGCTGGGCGAGGATCTGCCGGCAGCGCTCGACATAGCGCGAGCCGGCTTCGCTCAGGGCCAGGCGCCGTGTGGTGCGGTGCAGCAGCCTGGCCTGCAGATGGTTTTCCAGCTCCGAGACCAGCCGCGACACCTGTGCGGTCGACATGCCGCACTGCTCGGCGGCGGCGGTGAACGAGCCGGCATCGACGACCCGGACGAAGGTCCGCATGGCGTGCATCAGGTCCATCGATTGTTACCTCTGACGTAAACGCTGACGCTCGGCGCGCGCTCTCAGTGGCTGACCGCGGGTGCCGGGCCGGGTTCGCTGTTCTGCCAGCCGCCGCCCAGGGCGAGGAACAGCGCGACCTGATCCTCCGACAGCTCGGTGTCCGAGCGTGCTAGCGCGGTTTCGGTGGCGGCCAGCGTGCGCTCGCTGTCGAGGCTGGCCAGATAGTCCAGGCGGCCCTCCTGATACAGCCGCCGGTTGTAGCGGGCCGCGTCGCGCGCGGCGTCCCGCGAGTCGCGCAGCGCCTGGTTGCGCTGCAGGTCGTTGGCGTAGCGGGCGAGCAGTGTCTGGGTTTCGCGCAGCGCTTCGAGCACCACGCCGTCGAAGCGGGCCAGCGCGGCATCGGCGCCGGCCTGCATGGCACGCACGCGGGCGCGGTCGACGCGCGTAGGGATGTGCCAGGCGATGCGTGGGCCAAAGGTCCAGCGCCGGGTGATCGGGTCACCGATATGCTCGAGCATGCCGGTGAAGCCAGCGTCGCCGCCGAGGCTGATCTCCGGGTACATCATCGCCGTGGCCACGCCGATATCGGCGGTCGCCGCAGCCAGCTGGCGCTCGGCCGCCCGCACATCCGGACGCCGTTTGAGCAGCGCGGCGCCGTCGCCGACCGGAATCGGCTGGCCCGGCTGCGGCGCCTGGCTGCAGGCGGCGACGGCGGTCGGCAATTCGCCGGGTGTGCGGCCGAGGAGAGCGGCGAGCCGGTAGAGGGCCGCCGCCTTCTTCGTTTCGAGCGGCGGCAGCTCGGCACGCAGTGCTTCGACCTGGGCGCTCGCGCGCGAGACGTCTACCTGCGTTCCGCGGCCGCCTTCGAGCAGGCGCCGGGCGACCTCGAACTGGCGGGTCTGGATGTCCAGCGAATCGGCGGCGATGGCCAACTCGTGGCTGGCATGGCAAGCGTCCATGTAGCTGCGCACCACCTGGGCGACAACGGTGATGCGCGCGGCATCGAGCGCGGCCTGCCCGGCTTCGGCCGTCGCTGCGGCGGATTCGGCGGCGCGCCGGAGCTTGCCGAACAGGTCGAGCTGGTAGCTCACCGCCAGGCCGACGTCGGCGAGGTTCATCACCGGCAGTTTTTCCTGCAGCGCCAGGGCCTCGCTCGACAGCTGGCCGCGTGCCGCGGACGCCTCGCCGTCGATCTCCACTTCCTGCGCATGGTGGGCCATCTGGTAGCTCTCGAAGGCCTGGCGCAGGTTGTGATAGGCCAGGCGCACATCGGTGTTCTGCTGCAGCGCCTGGCCGACCAGCCGGTCGAGCAGCGGATCGTCGTAGAGCTTCCACCAGTCCGCCGGCAGCGGCGCGACGACGGTCTTCGGATTGGCCGCCAGGTCGAACGCAGCGCCGGCGCTGTCGCGCTTGATCACCGCCTGATCCGGTACGCGGTAGTCGGGGCCTACGGCTGCGCACGCCGCGAGCATGCCGACGGTCACCGCGAGCGCGCCGTGGCGCAACCTCTGCGCGGCGCCGCTCATTGCGCGGCGACCTCTGCCTGGCCGGCGCCCGACGGCCAGGGCAATACCGACAGTGTCGCGGTCCGCCCGACCACCAGGCGTATGTCGCTCTGCTGACCCTCCTCGAGCACCACACGCACCGGAATGCGCTGGGCGAGCCGCACCCAGTTGAAGCTCGGGTCGATGTTCGGCAGCAGCGAATTGCCACGCGCACGATCACGGTCCTCGATGCCGGCGGCGATGCTCTGCACGTGCCCGCGCAGGTGCTGCGACTCGCCCATGATGCGGATGTCCACCGGCTGGCCGATCTCGATCGCGTGCAGCTTGGTTTCCTCGAAGTAGCCTTCGACCCGCAGCGAGGCGGTGTCGACGATCGAGAGCACGGGAACGCCGGTTTTCACATAGTCGCCGACGCGCATCGTCTGGTCGCTGAGATAGCCGTCCACGGGGCTGCGCACCGTTGTCCGCTCCAGATCCAGCCGCGCCACGCCAAGGGTTGCCTCGGCGGTCGCCAGCGCGGCCTCGGCACGCTTGACCTGGGTGTCGCCGATTTCCAGCGTTTCGGCGGCGATCAGGTCCTTGAGCACGCGGTTGCGCCGGGCTTCGCGCTGCGCCTGCTCGAGCTGGGCACGACGTTCGAGCACGGCGGCCTCGGCTTCGGCGACCGCCAGCTCGAAGCGGGCGCGGTCGATGACGAACAGCACCTGGCCACGGCTCACCCTCTGGTTGTCGCGCACCTTGAGCGTCGTCACCAGGCCGGAAACGTCCGGGGCGACCTGAACGATGTCGGCATGCACGTGGCCGTCGCGGGTCCAGGGCGACTCCATGTAGTAGTCCCACAGGTGAACGCAGACCAATCCCGCTGCGGCGACCAGCGTGAGGGTGAGCAGCACCGAGCCGGCGCCGGATAACCATTTCTTCATGTCAGCTCCGTGGTATCAGGTTGAACAGGCCGCCCAGGAGAACGAGGTAGAGCGCCAGGTTGAACAGAGGCGGGTGCCAGACCCAGCGGTAGAAGCCCAGGCGCCGGAGACCGGCCGTGAGCAGGCTGTTGAGCGCATAGGTCGCCAGCATCGCGACCAGCAGCAGCGGCACGTAGACGCCATAGAGATCCAGGTGACCGGTCATGCGCTGGCTCCCGCGGTCAGCGGCAGGGCATTGCCGCCGGGGTGATTCGGTGCCTGCAGCGCCAGGCGCAGGCCGTGCAGGGCGCGAGCGGCCTGGCGGGCGCTGCGCATCGGCTGCTGCTGCAGGCCGTCGAGTGTGCGGTCGAGGGTCAGGGCCAGCCCCGCCGGCAACGGCAGCTGCCGCCGGGCCCTGGCGCAGGCCTGGAAATGGTCGCCCAACTGGCCGAACAGCGCCTCGAGCGCGCCTTCGGTGTGCGGGCGGGCCTGCTGCAACTCCAGCAGGCGGAAGCAGATGCGCAGCTCCTGGATCGCGTCGCCAAAGGCCTGGCCACCGTCATCCAGCTGGGCGATGCGAGGCAGCAGCTGGCTGACGCGGTCGATCACCCGCGACACCACCTGGGTGAAATCATGGCGGCGGCCTTCGGTCAGCTCGGCAAGGCTGGCCCAGCCTTCGCGGGCCAGGCGCTGCACGGCCCAGAGCATGCCGAACGGGCGAGTCAGACGCACCCAGATCAGCGCGAAAACCACGCCGCTGGCGGTGGACAGCGCCATGTCGGCGAACAGCGGGAAGTCGGCCCGGTAGCTGTCCTGGATGGTAATGGTCGAGATCGTCTGCACCGCCAGCAGCACCACCGTGCCGGCATATTGCGGGCGGCCGGCCAGCGTGCCGAGCAACAGCAGCGGTACGGCGAAGAGCGCGGCCAGGCTGCCGAAGTCCTGCACGTTGGGCATCAGCGCGAACAGATAGGTCGCCGCGGCGAGCGTGGAGATCAGCGTGGCGACCAGAAACGAGCGGATGAACGGCGCCGGGTTGTCCTGGCCGGCAAAGAAGCAGCTGGCCACGGCCGCGATGAATACCGCGGCGTAGCCGTGCTCCCAGCCGGACAGAAACCACAGCACGCAGAGCAGGAACACGCCGAGTGCAACCGAGGCCGCGCTGAAGGCGAGCAGGCCGTGATCGTAGTAGCGCGGGCCGCCGACCAGTTGCTCGACACGGTAATGCAGCACGGGCGAACGCTCGGGGTGGCCTTCGGCAAAGCTCTGGCGCAGGTCGATGCTGTCCTGCCAGAGGTCGATCAGGGCGCGCAGCTGGCGCAGTGCACTTTCGATCGCCAAGGCCTGGCGCGGGTGCTCGTCGGCCAGCCAGACCTCCAGCTGCCGGCTGCGCTCCTGCAGCTGACGGCCGCTGACCTGCAAAGCCGAGCCGTCGATCCAGAGCGCCACCTGCTGCAGGTACTCCGCCAGTTCCGGCAAGGGTTGCGGGAGCTCCCGTCGCATCGCCTGCAACGCGTCGCCCAGCGAGACCAGCTGTGGAATCAGCATGGCCATGCGGGCGCGAAAGTCGCGTGCATGGCGGGCCGGCAGGTGGCTGCTGCTGTCGTAACTCAGCTGCACGATCATGCCATCGAGCCCCATCACATCCACCAGCAGGCGGTTGAGCGTGGCCTGGTCGGCGGCATCGAGTGCCTTGGACGCGAGCAGGCGGGCGGCCACTTCGCGGCCGTCGGCGAGCAGCCGGTCCATCCGCGCGCCAAGGATGGGGGCTATGCGACTGGGAAAGACCACCGCGTTGACCAGGCTGGCGCAGACGATGCCGAGCAGGATTTCCTCGGAGCGCGCCAGGGCCACGTCGAACAGGGTAGCGGGATGGTTGACCTCGCTGAGGCTGATCAGCGGCACCGTGTAGGCGGCCAGCATGAAGATGTAGCTGCGCGGCGTGCGGTCGAGCAGCGAGAGAAAGAGCAGGGCGCCGATCCAGGCGGACATCGCCAGGCTCATCATCAGCGGCTGCTGAGCAAAGGTCGGAATGATCGCCACCGAGGCCGCTGCGCCAAGCAGGGTGCCTAGCGCACGGTACAGCGCCTTCGAGCGCGTCGCGCCGGAAAGCGGGTGCGAGACCACATATACGGAGGCCATCGCCCAGTAGGGGTTGTCCAGCGGTATGGCCAGCGCGATGTAGAGCGCCAGCAACGCCGCAAGCAGCGCCTTGGCTGAAAACAGCCATTCGCGCCAGGTCGGCATAGTCATGGGATTCTGTTCTGTCGAAGGTGCCGCCGGAGGGAGTGACGAGGCGACACGGGCACACACAAGTGGTTACATTTAACGCCAAGTCGACAGGACAAATTGATCAAGCATCAGGACGAATCGAAAAGATTCACCGCCAGCCGGGCCTACGATGAAAAAACGCATTCCCAATTACGCGCTCTATGGCGAGGCCGCACTGCCGACCTGGCAGGACCTGCTGCACCTGGAATGGATCAACCAGGGGCGGGCCAGCGATCTGCGCGAAATTTCGCCGCACTGGCATGACAGCCTGCTGCAGCTGATC
This sequence comes from Stutzerimonas sp. CXK-1, assembly GCF_057738225.1. NCBI lineage: Bacteria > Pseudomonadati > Pseudomonadota > Gammaproteobacteria > Pseudomonadales > Pseudomonadaceae > Stutzerimonas > Stutzerimonas sp. CXK-1. The sequence goes on from NZ_CM173217.1 coordinate 2,006,433, forward strand.
TACATCCGCCGCGGCGAGGGCGAGGTGTCGCTGGAAAACAGCCGGCTGTCGTTCAGGGCCCCCTGCGTGATCCTGCTGCCACAGCGGACGGTGCATGCCTTCAGCTATTCGGCCGACACCGACGGGCCGGTGATTACCGCGGCGCAGCGGCCGCTCGAGTCGATCGCACGCATCCTTTCGCCGCGCCTGCTCGCCTTGCTCGGGCAACCGCGCGTGCTGACCCTGCCGTGGCCGGCGGATGGCCAGGAGCCTATCTGGCCGCTGTTCGAACTGCTCGAGCGCGAAGTGAGCGCCGGGGAGGGCGTCGAACTGGCGGCGGGGCAGGCTCTGCTGGTAACGCTGCTGGCGAAGATCGCCGACCTGGCCGAACCGGCGGCGCCACCCCGGCGCCCGAGCGGCCGGCGCGCCGCACTGGTCGCGCAGTTCCGCGAGTTGGTCGACGCCCAGTTCCGTCGGCACTGGACGCTCGGCCGCTACTGCGAAGCGCTTGGCGTTACCGCGGTGACCCTCGGCCGTGCCTGCCGCGAAGAGACCGGCGAAGCGCCGCTGGCGATCGTCAACGAGCGGCTGGCGCGCGAGGCGCAGCGTCAGCTGGCCTACACCGATCTCGACGTGCAGCAGATCGCCCGTGATCTCGGCTTTGCCGACGCCGCCTATTTCAGCCGTTTCTTTCGCAAACAGGCAGGTGTCACACCCAGCGCATTCCGCGCGGCATTCCTGGGCACGACGGGCTGAATACGCGCTGGCAAGATCTGTGGGGTGCTTGTCATTGCTGCCGCCGCCACCCGCGCGCAGACTGCAGGCTGAATCGCCTGGAGCCCCGCCGATGAGCATCCAACGCAAGATTTCCTGCCTGGTCTTTCCCGACGTCATGAGCCTGGACGTGACCGGCCCGGTACAGGTGTTCGCCTCAGCCAACGTCGAACTGCAGCGCCAGGGCAGGGCGGCCGTCTATCAGCCGCTGCTGCTGGGCGAATCGCTTGAGCCGGTGGCGAGCTCCTGCGGCATACGCCTGGGCGTCGATGCCTGCTGGCACGACCTGGCGCCTGCCGAGCTGGATACGCTGCTGGTCCCGGGTGGGCAGGGCGTGGACATGCAGCGACAGAACCCGGCGCTGCTCGCCTGGCTGCGTCGGGCCGAAGGCGAGGTGCGCCGGCTTGGCTCGGTGTGTTCCGGCGCGTTGCTGCTGGCCGAGGCCGGCTTGCTGCAAGGGCACCGGGCGACCACGCACTGGGCCGATGTGCCGAGCCTGCAGCGCTTTGCCGACGTGGAGGTACAGGGCGACCGATTGCATACCTTCGATCCCGAGGATGCGCAGGCCAGCCATCTGTTCACCTCAGCGGGCGTCACCGCGGGCATCGACCTGGCCCTGGCCCTGGTCGAGGCCGATCTCGGGCGACCCTTGGCCCTGGCAGTCGCCCAGCGCCTGGTGATGTTCCTGCGCAGGCCCGGTGGCCAGGCGCAGTTCAGCCCGTTGCTGACGCCATCGGCCGGCCGCGTGCAGCGGCTGGCGCGGCTGCTGGAGTGGATTCCGGCGCACCTTGCCGACGACCTGTCGATCGAGGCGCTGGCGTTCCAGGCGCACATGACGCCACGCACGCTCTGTCGGCTGTTCAAGCAGGAAGTCGGCTTGGGCCCTGGCCGCTATGTCGAGCAGGTTCGCCTCGAGGCGGCGCGCAATCTGTTGCTCGATGGCCAGGCGTCGGTGGCGACGACCGCACGCCTGACCGGCTTCGGCCACCCGGAAAACCTGCGGCGAACCTTCCAGAAACGGCTTTCGGTAAGCCCGAGCGAACTGGCCGAACGATTCGGCTGACACTTCCCGCGCGATGAACCCATCGGCTGCCCCGGCTGGCCGAAGGCTTCGTTCGCGCCTCATAAAGCGAGGCTCTGCAATGCGTGTGTCATTCGAGAAGGCGCCCTTGGCGCGGTTGTTCCTGGCTCAGGCGCTGTACTGGTCCTGCGCGATCATGGGCGTCATTCTGAACGCCGTGGCCGGCCTTGAGCTGGCCGGAACGGCAGCGTTGGCCACCTTGCCGCTGGGCCTGATGGCGCTGGGTTACCTGGCGAGCGTCCAGCCCCTGGCGCGGCTGATGCAGCGTCGCGGGCGTCGGCTCGGCTTCATGCTGGGCTCGCTCGCCGGTGTTGGCGCCGGCTTGGCTGCGGCGCTGGCCTTGCAGCTGAGCAGCTTCATTCTGTTCTGCCTGAGCATGTTGGTGTTCGGTATCTACCAGGCGTCGGCCATGTTCTATCGCTTCGCCGCCGTCGAGGCGGTGCCCGAGGCGTTTCGGGGCCGTGCTACGGCCTGGGTGATCAGTGGCGGGGTGCTGGCGGCGCTGTGCGCGCCGGGGCTCGCTGGCTTCAGCCAGGGCGTACTGGCGACGCCGTTCGTGGCCAGCTACCTGTTGTTGGCGATGCTCGCCGTGTTGGGCCTGCTGGTGCTGGCCGGGCTTGCCGAGCCGAGCCGAGGCCAGGCACCAAGCGCGACGGGCGCCGCACCAGGCTACCGGGAACTGCTCAAGCGACCAGCCGTGCGTGCCGCCATCGTGACCACCGCGGTGGGTCATGGCCTGATGATCCTGGTGATGAACGCAACACCGCTGGCGATGCATGGCCACGGCATGAGCGTCGAGGCCAGTGCCGAGGTGATTCGTTGGCACGTGCTGGGCATGTTCCTGCCGGCTTTCGTCGCCGGGCCGCTGATCGACCGCCTGGGCGGGCGTCGGGTCGCGGTAATCGGCGCCGTGACCATGGCGGCCAGTGCGCTGGTTGCCCTGAGTGGCAACGAACACGGCGCCTTTCTGTTGAGCAGCTGTCTGCTGGGGGTGGCCTGGAATCTGATGCTGGTCGCCGGGACGACCTTGCTCGGCAGCGGTCACGACGCGAGCGAGCGCGCCAGCGCACAGGGCCTGATGGAACTGCTCAACGGCGGCGCAGCGACGGCCATGTCATTCGCCTCGGGGGCGCTGATCGCCAGCGTCGGCTGGAGTGCGGTCAATCTGGGCGTGCTGCCATTGATCATCTGGGTGCTGGCGCTGCAGATCCGTGGCCGGCAGGCACAGCAGCGCGCAGTGGCGTAAGCGAATATCGATGGCGATCGTCTCGGCCATGCGGTGGATTTCACGGCACGGCCGAGGTGCCGGAGATGCTGGCAGGACGAAAGCCGGATGACTCGGCCTGACCTCCGGATGTCTGACTTCGCATAATCTATATTATGTTAAATCACGTATTCGCTTGGCTGTCGCTGCGCATGGCAACCGCCACCAAAGCCCATCTCCCTTTCTCTGGCCCGATTGGCCTATCCTCTGTGTTCGGGCGCTATGCCGCGCCACGTCTGGTGCGATGCTTACTTTCCCTTTACATCCGCATCACACGAATTTGACCTTCGCTGGCGTAGATTGTGTGTCGTCGCCATGCAATCCACGTTGGCTCGCTGTCGAACAGACACGCCCGCCATCCATGCTTCACAAGGGAGAACACGAAGCCCATGTGCCTTCAAAAGAAACTGCTGGGAATCACCGCCGGCATTGTCCTGCTCGGCCAGGCATTCGCCGCTCATGCCCAGTTGCCAGACTTCACGCCGCTGGTCGAACAGGCGTCGCCTGCGGTCGTCAATATCAGCACCAAGCAGACCCGGCCGGCTCGCGGGCCTGCCATGCAGATGCCTGACCTGGAAGACATTCCGCCGCCGTTCCGCGAGTTCTTCCGCCGCGGCTTTCCGCCGGGACAGGACCAGCCGCGCGAGGCGCAGTCGCTCGGCTCGGGTTTCATCATTTCCGATGACGGTTATGTGCTGACCAACAACCACGTGGTGGCCGACGCCGACGAGATCATGGTGCGCCTGCCCGATCGCAGCGAGCTCGAAGCCAAGCTGGTCGGTGCCGACCCGCGTACCGACGTGGCGCTGCTGAAGATCGATGCCGACGACCTGCCGACGGTCAAGGTTGGTAAGTCCGACGACCTCAAGGCCGGCGAATGGGTGGTGGCGATCGGCTCGCCCTTCGGTTTCGACCACACGGTGACCGCGGGTGTCGTCAGCGCCACCGGCCGCAGCCTGCCCGGCGAGAGCTATGTGCCCTTCATCCAGACCGACGTGGCGATCAACCCCGGCAACTCCGGTGGGCCGCTGTTCAACCTCGAGGGTGAAGTCGTCGGCATCAACTCGCAGATCTTCACCCGTTCGGGCGGCTTCATGGGGCTGTCATTCGCCATCCCGATTGACGTCGCCATGGATGTGGCCAACCAGCTGCGCACCAGCGGCAAGGTCAGCCGTGGCTGGCTGGGTGTATCGATCCAGGAAGTGAACAAGGACCTCGCCGACTCCTTCGGCCTCGAGCGTCCGGCCGGCGCCCTCGTCGCTCAGGTCATGGACGGCAGCCCGGCTGCCAAGGGTGGCCTGCAGGTCGGTGACGTCATCGTCAGCATGGACGGCAAGCCGATCATCATGTCGGCCGACCTGCCGCATCTGGTCGGTGCGCTCAAGCCGGGAACCGAGGCGACCTTCCAGGTAGTGCGCAACGGTGAGCGCAAGAAGCTGGAGATCAAGGTCGGCGCCATGCCCGATGACGAGAGCCTGGCGGGCATCGAGGACGGCAGCGGCGCGGCAGCCAGCAGCAACCGCCTGGGTGTGACCGTGGCCGAGCTGTCGGCTGAGCAGAAGCAGGGCCTGGAGATCGAGTCCGGGGTGATCATCCGCGAGCTGCAGAACGGTCCGGCGGCGATGATCGGCCTGCGTCCAGGTGACGTCATCACGCACCTGAACAACCAGGCGATCAACTCGGTGAAGACCTTCAGCAAGGTTGTGGCGGACCTGCCAAAGAATCGCTCGGTGTCGATGCGCGTACTGCGTCAGGGCCGTGCGAGCTTCATCACCTTCCGCCTGCCGAACTGATACTCCCCCCACTAGGCCCGCGATCACCGCGGGCCTTCTGCTTTTCAGCACTCTGATCATGGCGCGGTGCGATTTCTGCTCTAGATTTATCGGTGAGTCGCTATGCAAAGACTCCCAAGGAGCTAGACATGCAGAACACCGATACCGCTGCGCGAAGCCAGCCGGTGAACCTCAACAAGTGTCACAACTGCGCACTGCGCAGGAGCTGTCTGCCAAGCGGCCTGCAGGATGCGGCCATGCTGGCGCTGGAAGGCATCATCAAGCACAACCGCCGCTTGTTGAGAAACGAACACCTCTACCATGCCGGCGAGCCGATGCAGCAGATCTATGCGGTGCGATCCGGTGCGTTCAAGACCTACCTGTTCGGCGCCGATGGCAGCGAGCTGATCACCGGCTTCGTCATGCCCGGCCAGTTGCTGGGCCTGGATGCGCTCAGCGATCGGTACTTCCCCAGCCATGCAGTGGCCCTGGAAACCTCCGTCGTCTGCCTGATTCCGCTGCCGCAGCTCGAACTGCTGGCCGGGACCGATGCGCACCTGCGCATGACCTTGCTGCGCTCGCTGAGCCGGGAGCTGCAGGGCGAAAAGGAGCACCTGGGCAGCAACCGTGAGACCGCCGGGCCGCGGCTGCTCGCATTTCTGCTCGAAATGTCGGCACGCCAGAGCCGGCGCGGGCTCTCCCCTGCCTACCTCAACCTCCCGATGACCCGTGCGGAGATCGGCAATTACCTCGGCCTGACGACCGAGACGATCAGCCGTCTGTTCACCCGCTACCGGCAACTCGGGCTACTCGAATGTACCGGTCGCGAGGTGCATCTGCTGGACCTGGACGCGCTCCACCAGCAGCTGCAGTATCGGCCCCGGCGCCTGCAGAACTGGCCGGCCGACAGCGCCTCCCTGGCAAGCTGAGCCAGCCATCGCGCGTGGCGGCGGGACGGGCAGCCGGTTCTGCGGTTCAGTCGCCCATTACCAACAACGGATTGAGCCCGCCGCGCGCATACTCCCCACCCTCCCCCAGCGCCAGGTCCAGCGCCAGGCTGGCGAGGTCATCGGCCAGCGGCTCGGCATGCCCGTCCTGGTCGCGGGCGATCAGCTTGCGATAGCCGTGACAGTCCCCGCAGGCCTCGGCCTGGACCGGCAGGTAAGGCTTGCCGTGCTCATCGTCGAGAGTCAGATAGCGCAGCTTTGCGCCTTCGCCACACAGGCTGCAGCGCAGCCGTTCCAGGTGCCACTGGCTCGAGCACAACCCACAGTGCAGGTAGCGCACGCCGCTACGGTGCTGTTCGTTGTGCACCACGCTGACCACCGCCTCCGCCCCGCAGCATGGGCAGAGCGTGCGGGCCTCGCCGAAGAGCCGCGCCGGTGGCCTGGGCAGGTTGACAGCAAGCCGTACCCAGCTGACCTGCAGCGCCGCCGCAACCAGGGGCTGCAGGCCGCGCAACGCCGGCTCGGCGGCCCGACCGTCCAGCGCCTGCTCGGCGAGCGCTTCCAATGTCGGCTCGGGGAGCTGTCGCAGCTGCTGCAACAATGGTCGCTGCCGTTGCCCGGCATGCAGGTCAAGGCTCTCGAGAATGGCCTGAAGGTCGGCGCGCCAGTCCAGATCGCGACGCAGCGCTGTGTGGCCCAGCGGTGGCAGGCCGTGTTCGAGTGCGGCGTCAAAGGCATCCGCGGGGGGCTGCCAGGCCAGCTTGCGCTCGCTCAGCGCCAGGTGCTGGGCCTGGACGACGCGGGCCATGAACGACAGGTACTCGTCGAGCGCCGGCACGCGGATGACCAGATCTCGCAGCCGCGCCGCGCGTCGTGCGAAGACCTCGCCATCCGGCAGGACGACCTCCGGTGGCTCCATGATCAGCGATGGTGCGCTACCAAAATCGTGGCTTCCCTTCTGCCTCATGTGTGGCGTCTCCTGGTGTTCTCGTCGTCAGGTTCGTGCCCCGGCAGCGCGCTACCGTCGCCGTGGCACTCGCCGCGCATCACTTCTTCGTACCACAGCGAATGGTGATGGCGGGCCCAGGCATGGCTCACGCGCCCCCGGGTCATCGCGCGAATCGAGCCCTTGACCCAGATCGCCGAGTACACGTGGATGATCAGCGTGACGATGGCGACAAAGGCGACCAGGGCATGCAGCATCGCCGCGAAGCGCAACAGGTTGCGTGGCATGGCCATGGCGAAGTACGGCTGCCAGATGATGATTCCGGTCACCAGCAGCGCGGGCACGCAGAGCAGGAATATCCAGTACACGAGCTTCTGCCCGGCGTTGTTCTGCCCCACCGGCGGCAGGCGGTCATCGCGATTGTTCAGCACGTCGCCGATCTGCCGCGCCCACTGCACGTCATGGCGGCGAAACAGATTGGCCTTGAAGAAGCGCACCGCCTGGATCACGAAGAACAGGCACATGAACACCCCGATGAAGGGGTGAACGATGCGCGTGGCCTGCGGCCCGCCAAACAGCGCGGTCAGCCAGAAGAACGCCGGGTAGAACAGCGCCAGGCCGCTGAGCGTGAGCAGTACGAAGCTGATCGCGATGATCCAGTGATTGGCCCGCGACCAGGGTCCATAACGCAGGATGCCCTTGCGTGCGTTGGAATGGCTCATGGGCGCCGCTCCTCGTCGCGGCGGTCACGCTCGCGCTCAGCCGCCGCCTGCTCTGCATCGGGATCGTCCTCGGGCTCTTCCTTCGGTCCCTTGGTCATGTAATGGAAGAAGCCGGCGAGCACCGAAACGCCGAGCACGGCCGACATCACCGGCTTGGTGATGCCCTTCCAGACCTCGACCATGGGGCTGATGTGCGGGTCTTTCGGCAGGCCGCTGTAGATCTCCGGTTTGTCCGCATGGTGCAACACGTAGACCACATGGGTGCCGCCGACCCCGGCGGGGTCGTAGATGCCGGCATTGTCGAAGCCGCGCTGCTTGAGCTTCTCGACCCGGTGGGCGCCGTAGTCCAGCATCTGGTCCTTGGTGCCGAACATGATCGCCGAGGTCGGGCAGCTCTTCACGCAGGCCGGTTCCAGCCCGTGGTAGACACGGTCCGAGCAGAGCGTGCACTTGTAGGCGCGGTTGTCCTTTTTCGAAATGCGCGGAATGTTGAACGGACAACCGGCCACGCAGTAGCCGCAGCCGATGCAGTTCTCCTGGTTGAAGTCGACGATGCCGTTGGCGTACTGCACGATCGCCCCCGGCGACGGGCAGGCCTTCAGGCAGCCCGGCTCGGCGCAGTGCATGCAATTGTCCTTGCGGATCAGCCACTCGAGGTCGCCGGCCTCGTTCTCGTACTCGGAAAAGCGCATCACCTCGAACGACGAAGGGGTCAGGTCCTGCGGCGCGTTGTAGGTGCCGTCGCATTCGCCGACCTCGTCGCGCAGGTCGTTCCATTCCATGCAGGCGACCTGGCAGGCCTTGCAGCCGATGCACACCGACACGTCGATGAGCTTGGTGACCTTTTCCACGCCACCTTCGCGCAGATGCGGCGAAGGCGTCGTGGTCGCCGAGCGGGCGATGATGTTCTGCAGGTTGATCTGGCTACCTTGCATCCGTCGCCTCCTCTCAAATCTTCTCGACGTTCACCAGGAACGACTTGAACTCAGGGGTCTGGGTGTTCCCGTCGCCGACGAAGGGCGTCAGGGTGTTGGTCAGGTGCGCCTTTTTCGCCACGCCGGTAAAACCCCAGTGAATGGGGATGCCGACCTGGTGCACGGTGCGCCCGTCGATCGTCAGCGGGCGCAGACGCTTGGTCACCACCGCCACCGCATCGATGTAGCCGCGCTTGGAGCGCACCCGGACCTTGTCGCCGGCGGCGATGCCGAGTTCCTCGGCCAGCTGCGCGCCGATCTCGACGAACTTCTCCGGCTGGACGATCGAGTTGAGCAGCACGTGCGTCGTCCAGTAGTGGAAGTGCTCGGTCAGCCGGTAGGTGGTCGCCGCGTAGGGGAAGTCGCGATTGCTGCCAAAGCTGTCGCGGTCCTCGGCGAACACCCGCGCCACCGGGTTGTGATAGGCCAGCGGGTTGTTCGGGCTCAGCGGGTTGTTGTCGATGGGCGACTCCAGCGGCTCGTAGTGCTCGGGGAATGGCCCTTCGCCCAGCCATTCGCTGGAGAAGAAATGCCCCGTGCCGCTTTCGGTGAGGATGAACGGCTTGACGCCCTGCTCGGGCGCCGCCGTGACCGGATAGTCCGGCACATCGGCGCCGACCCAGCGTTCGCCGTTCCACCACACCAGCCGCCGCGCCGGGTCCCAGGGCGTACCGTCGGGGCGCGCCGAGGCGCGGTTGTAGAGGATTCGCCGGTTGAGCGGCCAGGCCCAGGCCCAGCCGAGCGTCACGCCGATATCGTACGGGTCGGAATTGTCGCGCCGGTCCATCATGTTGCCCTGCTCGGTCCAGGCGCCGGAGTAGATCCAGCAGCCGCACGAGGTGCTGCCATCGGCGCGCAGCTCGCCGAAGTCGTTGAGCAGCTCGCCCTTGCGACGGACCAAGCGGCCCTGGTCCTCGACATCCGCCAGCGCGCGGCCGTTGTATTCCTGCGCCAGCTCGGCCGCCGAGGGATGCGCTTCGTCGCTGTAGTTCCAGGTGAGGTTCAGGATCGGCTCGGGGAAGGCGCCGCCCTCCTCCCGATAGAGCTGCTGCAGGCGGCGGAAGACGCCGGCGAGGATACCGGTGTCGGTCATCGCCAGGCCGGGTGGCGGCGCGGCACGGTGGTGCCACTGCAGCCAGCGCGAACTGTTGGTGATCGAGCCGTCATCCTCGGCGAAGCAGGTGGTCGGCAGGCGGAACACCTCGGTCTGGATTTGCGCCGGGTCGACGTCATTGAAGTCGCCGTGGTTCTTCCAGAACTCGCCGGTCTCGTTGGCCAGCGGGTCCATCACCACCAGCCACTTGAGCTTGGACAGCCCGTCGAGCACCTTCGCCTTGTTCGGGAACGCGGCGAGGATGTTGAAGCCCTGGCAGAAGGCCCCGGTCATCTTGCCGTTGGTCATGTCGTTGACGGCGTAGAGCACGTCATAGAGCGGTTCGGACAGCTTTGGCAGCCAGTCGTAGCACCAGTTGTTCTCCGCCCTGGCGGCGTCGCCGTAGAAGGCCTTCATCATGCTGACGAAGAAGCGCTCGTAGTACTTCCAGTAGGACACCTGGTTCGGCAGCAAGGGCTCGCGCACGCGCTGCTGGATGTAGTCCTCATAGCGCTGCGCCTTGGCGTTGGGCAGCACCATGTAGCCGGGCAGGAGGTTCGACAGCAGGCCGATGTCGGTCAGCCCCTGGATGTTGGAGTGTCCGCGTAGCGCATTGACCCCGCCGCCAGGCATGCCCATGTTGCCCAGCAGCAGCTGGACCATGGCGCCGGTGCGAATGATCTGCGAGCCCACCGAATGCTGTGTCCAGCCGAGCGCGTAGAGAATGGTCATGGTCTTGTCCGGCGCGGCGCTCCCGGCGATCAGATCCCAGATCTGCAGAACGGTCTTCTGCGGGATGCCGCAGACCTTCTCGACCATTTCCACGCTGTAGCGGCTGTAGTGCCGGCGCATCAGCTGGAACACGCAGCGTGGGTGCTGCAGCGTTTCATCGCGGCGGACGAAACCCTGCTCGTCCAGGTCGAAGTTCCAGCTCGACTTGTCGTACTGATGGCGCACTTCGTCGTAGCCGGTGAACAGGCCATCCTCGAAGCCGAAGCCTTCCTTCACCAGGTGCGCGGCATCGGTATAGCTGCGCACGTATTCATGCGCGTAGCGGTCCTGCTCGATCAGGTAACTGATCAGCCCGCCGAGAAAGACGATATCGGTCCCGGTGCGAATCCAGGTGTGGTAGTCCGCTACCGCCGTGGTGCGGTTGTAGCGCGGGTCGATGGAAATCAGGATCGCATCGCTGCGCTCCTTGGCGTGCATGACCCAGCGGAAGCCCACCGGATGCGCCTCGGCCGAATTGCCGCCCATGGACAGCACGATGTTGGCATTGCGGATGTCGACCCAGGAATTGGTCATGGCACCGCGACCGAATGAAGGGGCAAGACCTGCCACCGTCGGTCCGTGTCAGACGCGCGCCTGGTTGTCGAGTTTCAGGATGCCCAGCGCCCGGGTGATCTTCTGCGTGAGGTAGGCCGTCTCGTTGGTGCAGGCCGAAGCCGCGACCATCGAGGTGGTCATCCAGCGGTTGACCAGCCTGCCCTCCTCGTCGTGGGTCTCGAAATTGCGGTCGCGGTCGTCCTTCATCAGCCGTGCGATGCGGCCAAGCGCCTCGTCCCAGGAGATGCGCTTCCACTCGTTCGAGCCGGGTTCGCGTACCTGCGGGTAGCGCACCCGCGAGTCGCTGTGGATGAAGTCGAGCACGCCGGCGCCGCGCGGGCACAGCGAGCCGCGGCTGACCGGATGGTCCGGGTCGCCCTCGACGTGGTAGATCTCGTCGCGCACGTTGATCGCGCCATCGCCTCGTGAGTACAGCAGCATGCCGCAGCCGACCGAGCAGTAAGTGCAGATGTTGCGCGTGGCGCGCGCCCCGCTGAGCTTGAAATGCCGCACGGAAGCGACCGCTTCGTCCGGCGCAAAGCCCATCATGGCCATGCTCGACGCACCCAGCCCGGCTGCGCCGAACTTCAGGAACTGGCGTCGGGAAACTCGGACTGCCATGGCGTTCTCCTCGTTGTTCTCTGGCTATCTGAGGAGTCGACTTTGCGTCTGCATTCAGGGTTCCAGCGGTATGACAGGCGGCGCGACCGCCTGGCGCGCCGGGTCGCTCAGCTGGCGTCGCGCAGCTGCTCGAGCAGCCTGCAGGTCAGCCGCTGGCGCGTGTGCGCATACGCGGCCCAGGGGTCTTCGCGCTCGGCGAGGTACGCGCGCACGTTGTCCAGCCGCCACTGATCGGCGCCTTCGAGTCGCTGCACTTCGTCCAGGCTTACCGGCAGGGACACGCCAAGGCCCGGCCGGGCACGCACCGAGTACGCCGCCACGGTGCTGGCACCCCGCTGGTTGCGCAGGTAGTCGACGAAGATGCGCCCGACCCGGTTCTGCGCGCCCATCTTGCAGGCGATGCGCGCGGGCTGCTCGCGGCCGAGGCGCTGGGTCACGCCCTGGGCGAAGGTGCGCGCGCAATCCCAGTCGGAATACCGATCCAGCGGCACCACGACATGCATGCCGCGCCCGCCGCTGGTCTTGAGAAAGGCCTTAAGGCCGAGTTCGTCCAGCAGTGCCAGGGTCAGTTCGGTCGCTTCGACCATGCGCGCCCAGGGCAGCGCGGGATCAGGGTCGAGGTCGAAGATCACCCGGTCCGGCCGCTCGATGCGATCGCTGTGGGCATTCCAGGTATGGAACTCGAGGGTGCCCATCTGCACCGCCTCGATCACGGCGGTGATCTCGTCAGCCTGGATCAGGCGCGCGTGCTCGGGGTCCAGCTTCTTGGGCAGGGCCCGCATGTGCGGCATCTTCAGGCGTCCACGGTGACGCTGGAAAAAGCTCTCGCCGGCAAGCCCTTCAGGAGCTCGCACGATGGAGAGCGGCCGCCCCGCCAGCTGTGGCATCAGCCAGTCGGCCACCTGCAGGTAGTACTCGGCGAGCGCCAGCTTGGTGGTGCCGCTGGCCGGGTCGATGACCCGCTGCGGGTTGCTGATCCCTACCCCGCCAACCAGCGGGCGCGCGCGCCCTTTGCCCTGTGCCGCCATGGCACCTCCGTAACCGGATCAGCCGGCCTTCTTGCGCGACGACCCCTTGCGCGGCTCATCAGACGCAGCTTTGCGCGTTCGCGTGCTCGATTTGGCGGCCGGCTTGGATTTGGACGCCGGCTTGCGAGTGCTCGCGGCGGCTTCCGGCTCGTCGTCTTCGCTCGCGGCGCGCTTGCCAGGCTTGGCCGCCAGGCTGCGCTTGAGCAGCTCGGTGAGGTCGATGACGTCCGCGCTGCGTTGGTCGACAGCCTCCTCCGGCCCGCCGACGGCTTCGAGTTTGCCCTCGCGCGCCTTTTTCTCGACCAGGTCCATGATCTGGTCCTGGAAGGTGTCCTTGTACTGCTCCGGTTTCCACTTCTCGGTCATGTCCTCGACCAGCCGCTTGGCCATGTCCAGCTCGCGTTCGGCCAGGTCGGGGTCGAGGGCCTCGTCCTTGAGTTCCAGATACTCGACGCCGCGCACCTCTTCGGCCCAGCGCAGGGTGTTCATCACCAGCGCCTTGCCCAGCGGCATGACTACCGCCAGATGCTGCTTGTTGCGCAGCACCACATTGGCGATGCCGACCTTGCCGGTCTGCTCGAGGGTCTCGCGCAGCAGCGCGTAGACCTTTTCGCCGCGCCGCTCGGGCGTCAGGTAATACGGCGTGTCGATGTACAGAAAGGAGATGTCGCTGGCGTCGACGAACGCGATGATGTCGAGCGTCTGCGTAGCCTTGGGGTGCGCGGCCTTGATCTCCTCGTCGCTGATGACGACGTAGTGTCCCTTCTCGTACTCCACGCCCTTGACGATGTTCTCGCTGTCGATGTCCTCGCCGGTGGTCTTGTTGATGCGCTTGTAGCCGACGCGGTCCATGCTGCGTTTGTCCAGCCAGTCGAAGTCGATGCCCGAACGCGTAGTAGCCGGTACCAGCGCCACGGGAATGTGCACCAGACCGAAACTGACCGCGCCTTTCCAGATCGTGCGTGGCATAGCCGCTCTCCTCTCTTGCGGGCCGGGCCTTGGGCCCGGCGCACGCCTGCTCAGCCGTTGACCACCGTACCGCCGTTGACGTGCAGTACCTGGCCGCTGACGTAGGACGAATCGCTGCTGGCCAGGTAGACATAGGCCGGCGCCACTTCCTCCGGCTGCCCGGGGCGCTTCATCGGTACGTTGGAGCCGAATTCGGCGACCTTGTCCGCATCGAAGGTCGACGGAATCAGCGGCGTCCAGATCGGCCCTGGCGCGACTCCGTTGACCCGGATGCCGCGCTCGGCCAGGTGCATGGCCAGCGCGCGGGTGAAACCGACGATGGCGCCCTTGGTCGAGGAGTAGTCGATCAGCATCGGGTTGCCCTTGTAGGCGGTCACCGAAGTGGTGTTGATGATCGACGCGCCCTCCTTCAGCTGCGGCAGCGCGGTCTGGGTCATCTGGAACATGCCAAAGACGTTCGTTCGAAAGGTGCGCTCCCACTGCTCCGGCGGAATGTCCTCGAAGCGCTCGCGTGGATGCTGCTCGGCCGCGTTGTTGACCAGGATGTCGAGCTGGCCGAGGGTGGCGATCGTCTCGTCCACGACCTTGCGACACACGGCGGGGTCGGCGACATCCCCGGCGAACGTCAGGCAGCGCCTACCCTGCTCCTCGACGACCTTGCGGGTTTGCTCGGCATCCTGATGCTGGTCGAAGTAGAGGATGGCCACATCGGCGCCTTCGCGGGCGAACAGCACCGCCACCGAGCGTCCGATGCCGCTGTCCCCGCCCGTGACAATGGCAACCTTGCCCGCCAGCTTGCCGGCCGCCTTGTAGTCCTCGCCGCGGAACTCCGGGCGTGGGTGCATCTGGCTTTCCTGGCCGGGTTCGGGTTGCTGCTGGGGTGGCAGGGTCTGGTTGTCAGCCATGCAAAAATCCTCCGTCAACGGGTTGGAACCTGTGTTCGGAGGACTGAGGGCGCCTGGCAAAAGTTTCTGCCCGGCGATGAGAGGTGGCTGGCGTGGCGTTCTAGCCGAGCATGAGCACCACGCGGCCGCGCGGCTCGCCGCTTTCAACGTAACGGTGCGCTTCGACCGCCTGTTCAAAGGCAAAACGCCGGTCGACCTGCGGCTTGATCAGCCGATCGGCAGTCAGCTGGTTGATGTGCTGCAGGGCGCGCTCGACGGCCTCGCGGTTCTGCTCGATACCCAGCTCCGGCTGGCCGGTGAAGTCGCACAGGCAGTGGAGAAAGAACTTGAAGTTCTTCTTGAACGCCGCGCAGACCGGCAGCGCGGTTTCGTTGCCGCCGTTCATGCCGTACAGGATCAACTTTCCCAGCGGTGCCATGACGTCGCCCAGCAGCTTCATCTGCGAGCCGCCACAGGCGTCCAGGACCACCTCGACACCGCGGCCTTCGGTCACCTTCTGCAGGCGGCCGACCAGGTCTTCTTCCTCGGTGACGATCACCGTCTCGGCACCCAGTTCACGCAGGTAGTCACGGTCCTCGCTGGTGTCACAGGTGGCGATCACACGGCCGCCCAGCGCCCTGGCCAGCTGTACGGCAGCCGGGCCGGTGCAATGCGCGGCCTGGTTGATCAGCACATGCTGGCCGGGCTCCAGTTGCGCCAGCTCGACCAGCGCGAAGTAGCTGACCAGCATCGGCGTGTAGTGGATCGCTGCCTCGCTGGCCTCGAGCATGTCCGGGTAGTGCACCAGCGCCTGCTGCGGCAGCAGCGCATGCTCGGCATAGAGCGGGTACTGATTGAGATCATGCGCGGGAAAGCCGGCCACCCGATCGCCGACGACAAAGCCCTCGACGCCCTCGCCCACAGCGAGCACCTCGCCGGCGACCTCGCTGCCGAGCCCCGCCGGCAAGCGCGCGTGGCGCGGCGCCAGATCCTGGCGCCAGAGCACGTCGTTCCAGCTGACACCGATGGCGCGCACGCCGATCAGCACTTCCCCCGGCCCTGCCACGGGCACGGGCCGTTCTTCGTAACGCAGAACTTCGGCCGGACCGAACTGGTGGAAACGGATGATGCGGGACATCGCGACCCTCGTCTTACTACTACTGTGCCTGTGGACTCTATCGTCAGTGCGGGCACAACTCCAGCGAGGCACCCGGATTCGCATCGATAGTCGCCATGCGCCGAAATGATGGGGCGCTGTATGTAACGCCGGTGGCGCCACTTCGAAAGCGCGATTTGTCATTGACCCGCTTGCCGCCCCGGCTACTAGAATGCTCGCCTCTCTCGCCGAGCCGCTCTACGCTGCACGGCTCAAGGACCGAAGTGACCAGGCATGAACCGCAACGATCTTCGCCGCGTCGACCTCAACCTGCTGATCGTCTTCGAAACGCTGATGCACGAGCGCAGCGTGACGCGCGCAGCGGAAAAGCTGTTCCTTGGCCAGCCGGCGATCAGCGCGGCGCTGGCTCGCCTGCGCACCCTGTTCGACGACCCGCTGTTCGTGCGCACCGGGCGCAGCATGGAGCCGACCGCCCGCGCCCAGGAGATCGCCCAGCTGTTGTCGCCGGCGCTGGACTCGATCTCGACGGCGGTCAGTCGCGCTTCGTCTTTCGACCCGGCGACCAGTACCCAGGTGTTTCGCATCGGGCTTACCGATGAGGTCGAGTTCGCCCTGCTCCCGCCGCTGCTGCGCCGCCTGCGCGCCGAGGCGCCTGGTGTGGTGCTGGTGGTGCGCCGCGCCAATTATCTGTTGATGCCCGGCCTGCTGGGCTCCGGCGAGATTTCCGTGGGCGTCTGCTACACCGAGGAACTGCCGGCCAATGCCAAACGCAAGGTGCTGCGCCGGCCCAAACCGATGCTGCTGCGCGCCGACAGCATTCCCGGGCGCCTCAGCCTGGAAGACTACTGCGCCAGGCCGCACGCCATGGTGTCCTTCGCCGGCGACCTCAATGGCTACATCGACGAGGAACTGGCGCTGCACGGCTGCCAGCGCAAGGTGGTGCTGGCGGTGCCGCAGTTCAATGGCCTGTCCAACCTGCTGGCCGGGACCGACATCGTTGCCACGGTGCCGGATTACGCCGCCGCCGCGCTGGTGGCCCATGGTGGCCTGCGCGCCGAGCCGCTGCCGTTCGAGACCAGCCAGGACTTCGAACTGTCGATGGCCTGGCGCGGCGCCCAGGACAACGACCCGGCCGAACGCTGGCTGCGCTCGCGCATCCAGATGTTCGTCGGCGACCCGGACAGCCTGTAGGGTGGAAAACGGCGCAGCCTTTTCCACGCGTCTCCCCGCCCCTGCACGCCGTCACGCCTTTCTCGACGTCATTGCCGATTGCTAACGCAGCACCGGCTGCCAGCCGACGCAGCCGATCCACGCCGCGATTCGGTGAAAAAGACCTGGCGGTCGTTTTCCTCCCCTACCGTTATTGCCTGCTGCTGATGATCGATGCGCAAACATCATCGCCAGTGATATTCACCTTCGGCTCGTTCGATTTCTGCCTGAGAACCTGACCGCGCAGACTTCCGCCATCGAAAAAACCGACTTGCGGAGTCAAGCATGGAACGTTCGCTCAACGCCTTGCGTTTTTCCCTTATTGCCCTGACGGTGCTGATCACCGCCGCCTGCGGCAAGGCACCGGAGGCCACCCAGTCGGGTACGCCGCCGCCTGCGGTCAGCGTGGCCGAAGTCATCGAGCAGCAGGTGACCGAGTGGGACGAGGTCACCGGGCGCCTGGAGGCGCCGGAGTCGGTGGAGATCCGCCCGCGCGTTTCGGGCTTCATCGACAAGGTGGCCTTCGAGGAAGGTGCGCTGGTGAAAAAAGGCGACCTCCTGTTCCAGATCGATCCACGCCCGTTCCAGGCCGAGGTCAAGCGTCTGCAGGCGCAGCTGCAACAGGCCCGCGCCACCCAGCAGCGCACCGCCGCCGAAGCCGAGCGTGGCGAGCGCCTGCGGCAGAAGAACGCGATTTCCGCCGAACTGGCCGATGCCCGAGTCAGCGCCGCCAGCGAAGCGAAATCCGCGGTCGCGGCGATCCAGGCGCAGCTGGACAAGGCCCAGCTGGACCTCTCCTTCACCCGCGTGACGGCGCCCATCGACGGCCGTGCCGGCCGCGCACTGATCACGGCCGGCAACCTGGTCAACGCCGGCGAGGCCCTTCTGACCACGCTGGTCTCCACCGACAAGGTCTACGCCTACTTCGAAGCGGACGAACGTCTGTACCTGAAGTACCGCGAGTTGGCGCGCCAGGGCGACCGTGGCGAGGCGACCCCGGTCTATCTCGGCCTCTCGGACGAGGACGGCCACCCGCATCTGGGCCACATGGATTTCATGGACAACCAGGTCGACCCGCGTACCGGCACCATTCGCGGCCGCGCCGTGTTCGATAACCGCGACGGCAGCTTCACCCCCGGCCTGTATGCACGGCTGAAGCTGGTCGGCAGCCCGACCTACGAGGCCGTGCTGATCAAGGACGTGGCGGTGGGCACTGACCTGGGCAAGAAGTTTGTCCTGGTGCTGGCCGAGGACGGCACCGTCGCCTACCGGCCGGTCGAGCTCGGGCCCAAGCTCGAAGGGCTGCGCATCGTGCGCGATGGCCTGGCCAAGGGCGAGCGCATCGTGGTCAACGGCCTGCAGCGCGTACGCCCGGGTAGCCCGGTGCAGCCCGAGTCGGTGCCGATGGCCGACGCCGAGACGCTGGCGTCGCTGAAGCAGCAGAACCGTGCGATCAGCGAGGCGATGAAGCCGCAGGTCGACGAGCGCACCCTGGCCCAGCGCCCGAGCAGCTGACCGTCCGACAGCAGTCCTGAACTCCGGCGCGCCAGCCGCGCCCATCCGATCGATCCGCCAGGGCGCGCCCGCCGCGCCCTCCCCCGGAGTGCGCCATGAATTTCTCGCAATTCTTTATCAAGCGGCCGATTTTCGCCGCCGTGCTGTCGTTGGTGATCCTCATCGGCGGCGCCATCTCGCTGTTCCAGCTGCCGATCAGCGAATACCCTGAAGTCGTTCCACCCACCGTGGTGGTACGGGCCAACTTCCCTGGCGCCAACCCCAAGGTGATCGGCGAAACCGTTGCCTCGCCGCTGGAACAGGCCATCACCGGCGTCGAGGGCATGCTCTACATGTCGTCCCAGGCGACCGCCGACGGCAAGCTGACGCTGACCATCACCTTCGCCCTCGGCACCGACCTGGACAACGCCCAGGTGCAGGTGCAGAACCGCGTGACGCGCACCATGCCGACCCTGCCCACCGAGGTGCAGCGCCTCGGCGTGACCGTAGACAAGGCCTCCCCCGACCTGACCATGGTGGTGCACCTGACCTCACCGGATAACCGCTACGACATGCTCTACCTGTCCAACTACGCCGCGCTCAACGTCAAGGACGAGCTGGCGCGGCTGGACGGTGTGGGCGACGTGCAGCTGTTCGGCCTCGGCAACTATTCCCTGCGCGTCTGGCTCGACCCGAACAAGGTCGCCCAGCGCAACCTCACCGCCACCGACGTGGTCAACGCCATCCGCGAGCAGAACCGTCAGGTCGCCGCCGGCGCCCTGGGCGCCCCGCCGGCACCGGGCGCCACCGACTTCCAGCTGTCGATCAACACCCAGGGCCGCCTGGTGGACGAGGAGGAGTTCGAGAACATCATCGTGCGCGCCGGCGAGGACGGCGAGATCACCCGCCTGAAGGACATCGCCCGCATCGAACTGGGTTCCAGCCAGTACGCCCTGCGCTCGTTGCTGAACAACCAGCCGGCGGTGGCCATCCCGATCTTCCAGCGGCCGGGCTCCAATGCCATCGCCATCTCGGACCTGGTGCGCGAGCGCATGGCCGAGCTCAAGCAGAGCTTCCCCCAGGGCGTGGACTACGAGATCGTCTACGACCCAACCATCTTCGTGCGCGGCTCCATCGAGGCGGTGGTGCACACCCTGCTCGAGGCCATCGTGCTGGTGGTGCTGGTGGTGATCCTGTTCCTGCAGACCTGGCGCGCCTCGATCATTCCGCTGGCCGCGGTGCCGGTGTCGCTGATCGGCACCTTCGCGGTGATGCACCTGCTCGGTTTCTCGCTCAACGCGCTGTCGCTGTTCGGCCTGGTGCTGGCCATCGGCATCGTGGTGGATGACGCCATCGTCGTGGTGGAGAACGTCGAGCGCAACATCGGCCTCGGCAAGTCGCCGGTAGAGGCGACCCGTCAGGCCATGAAGGAAGTCACCGGGCCGATCATCGCCACCGCCCTGGTGCTCTGCGCGGTGTTCATCCCGACTGCGTTCATTTCCGGCCTTACCGGGCAGTTCTATCAGCAGTTCGCACTGACCATCGCGATTTCGACGGTGATCTCGGCGTTCAACTCGCTGACCCTGTCGCCGGCGCTGGCTGCGACCCTGCTCAAGGCCCACGATGCGCCGAAGGACGGATTCTCACGGCTGCTCGACCGGCTGCTCGGCGGCTGGCTGTTCCGCCCGTTCAACCGCGTGTTCGACCGCGCCAGCCATGGCTACGTCGGCGTGGTGCGGCGCATCCTGCGCGGCAGCGCCGTGGCACTGCTGGTCTACGTCGGCCTGGTCGGCCTGGGCTACATGGGCTTTGCCAGTACCCCGACCGGCTTCGTTCCGCAGCAGGACAAGCAGTATCTGGTCGCCTTCGCCCAGTTGCCGGACGCCGCCACCCTGGACCGCACTGAGGACGTGATCAAGCGCATGTCGGAAATCGCCGGCAAGCATCCGGGCGTGGAGAACACCGTGGCCTTCCCGGGGCTGTCGATCAACGGTTTCACCAACAGCCCGAACAGCGGCATCGTCTTCACCCCGCTCAAGCCCTTCGATGAGCGCAAGGACCCGTCGCTCTCGGCCAACGCCATCGCGGCAGATCTGAACGGCCAGTTCGCGCAGATCCAGGATGCCTTCATCGCCATCTTCCCGCCGCCACCTGTGCAGGGCCTGGGCACCATCGGCGGCTTCCGCGTGCAGGTGCAGGATCGCGGCAACCTCGGCTATGAGGAGCTGTACAAGCAGGTGCAGAACGTCATCGCCAAGAGCGCCGACTATCCGGAGCTGGCCGGCCTGTTCACCAGCTATCAGGTCAATGTGCCGCAGGTGGACGCCGATATCGACCGCGAGAAGGCCAAGACCCACGGCGTGGCCATCGATGACATCTTCGACACCATGCAGGTCTACCTCGGCTCTTTGTATGCCAACGACTTCAACCGCTTCGGCCGCACCTATCAGGTCAACGTCCAGGCCGACCAGAAGTTCCGCCTGGCGCCCGAGCAGATCGGCCAGCTGAAAGTGCGCAACAACCGCGGCGAGATGGTCCCGCTGTCGACCTTCGTCAGCGTCACTGACAGCGCCGGCCCGGACCGGGTGATGCACTACAACGGCTTCCTCACCGCGGAGATCAACGGCGCCGCCGCACCGGGCTACAGCTCAGGGCAAGCCGAGGCCGCCATGGAGCGCCTGCTTCAGGCCGAGCTGCCCAACGGCATGACCTACGAATGGACCGAGCTGACCTACCAGCAGATCCTCGCCGGCAACACCGCAGTGTTCGTCTTCCCGCTCTGCGTGCTTCTGGCCTTCCTGGTGCTGGCCGCGCAGTACGAGAGCTGGAGCCTGCCGCTGGCGGTGATCCTGATCGTGCCGATGACGCTGCTCTCGGCCATCACCGGGGTGATCCTGGCTGGCAGCGACAACAACGTCTTCACCCAGATCGGCCTGATCGTGCTGGTGGGCCTGGCGTGCAAGAACGCGATCCTGATCGTCGAGTTCGCCAAGGACAAGCAGGAAGAAGGCATGGACCGGCTTGCCGCCACCCTGGAAGCCTGCCGCCTCCGTCTGCGGCCGATCCTGATGACCAGCTTCGCCTTCATCATGGGCGTGGTGCCGCTGGTGCTTTCCAGCGGAGCCGGTGCCGAGATGCGCCATGCCATGGGGGTCGCGGTGTTCAGCGGCATGCTCGGGGTGACGTTCTTCGGCCTGCTGCTGACCCCGGTGTTCTATCTGGTGATTCGCGCCTTCGTCGAGAAGCGTGAAGCGCGCAAGGCGGTATTCAAGGAGGCCCGCGCATGAAGTTCTTCGCCCTTTCCCTGCTCACTCTGGCGCTGAGCGCCTGCGCGGTCGGCCCCGATTACCGCGCGCCGCAGCCGGAACCGGCGCGCATCGAGCGGGCTGCCGCGGCCGGCTTCGACCGTGAGCGCTTCGAGGGCGCCTGGTGGCAGCAGTTCGAGGACCCCACCCTGGACCGCCTGGTGGCCCATGCGCTGGCGGAGAACCGCGAGCTACGCATCGCCTTCGCCCGCCTGGGCAGCGCCCGGGCGATCCGTGACGACGCGGCCAATGACCGTTTCCCGACGGTCACGGCAGGCGCGGGTGCCGAAATCGGCAAGGCGCAGCAGCCGGGTTTTGGTGATCGGCGGGTTGACATCGAACGCTACGACCTGGGGCTGGACATGGCCTGGGAGCTGGACCTGTTTGGCCGCATCCAGCGCCGTCTGGAGGCCAGCGAGGCGCAGGCCGAGGCGGCCGAGGCCGACCTGCAGCAGTTGCAGGTCAGCCTGATCGCCGAGCTGGTCGATGCCTACGGCCAGCTGCGCGGCGCCCAGCTACGCGAGCGCATCGCCCGCGCCAACCTGGACAACCAGCGCCGCTCGCGCGAGCTGACGGTACAGCTGCGCGACGGCGGCCTGGGCAGCGACCTCGACGTGCTGCGCGCCGATGCGCGCCTGGCCGCGACCGAGGCGACGCTGCCGCAGTTGCAGGCCCAGCAGGCGCGTGCGCGCAATCGCATCGCCACGCTGCTTGGCCAGCGCGCCGACGGGCTCAGTGTCGACCTCTCGCCACGCGAGCTGCCGGCGATCGCCAAGGCCTTGCCGATCGGCGATCCGGGCGAACTGTTGCGCCGCCGGCCGGACATCCGTGCCGCCGAACGGCAACTGGCGGCGGCGACCGCCAATGTCGGCGTGGCCACGGCGGACCTGTTTCCGCGGGTAAGCCTGTCCGGATTTCTCGGTTTCATCGCCGGGCGCGGCTCGCAGCTCGGTTCCAGCGCAGCCGAGGCGTGGAGCGTGGCTCCGGGCATCAGCTGGGCGGCGTTTGACCTGGGCAGCGTACGCGCCCGCCTGCGCGGCGCCGAGGCCGAGGCCGAGGGGGCTCTGGCGGCCTACGAGCAGCAGGTGCTGCTGGCACTGGAGGAGTCGCAGAACGCCTTCAGCGACTACGGCCATGCGCAGCAGCGCCTGCTGGCACAGCTGCGCCAGTCCGAAGCCAGCCGTGCCGCAGCCGAGCAGGCGCGCATCCGCTATCGCGAGGGCAGCGAGGATTTTCTCGTGCTGCTCGACGCCGAGCGCGAGCGCCTGGCTGCCGAAGACGCCCAGGCGCAGGCGGAGGTCGAGGTCTACCGCGGCATCGTCGCGCTGTACAAGGCGCTGGGGGGCGGCTGGCAGAGCTGAGCCCCGCGCCGGCCAAACTGTGATCTGGTGCAGGTCCCTTCCGGTTGGTGGTCCCGGGCGCTTTCGGTTGTCATCCGTCTTTGGCATAAGAAGCGGTTGAAAGTCCGAAAGCGTCCGCAGGCCCTGGTCCGCGCGATGCGCTGCCAACCAACCAGAAGAAAAGAGTCTTTCATGAAGCCGATCATTACCCTTGCCGGGCTCGTGCTGGCCGTTGCCAGCGCGTTTGCCCAGGCGGAGCCCATCGTCATCAAGTTTTCCCACGTGGTCGCCGAAGACACGCCCAAGGGCAAGGGGGCGCTGCTGTTCAAGCGATTGGCCGAAGAGCGCCTGCCGGGCCAGGTGACCGTCGAGGTCTATCCGAACTCCTCGCTTTACGGCGACGCGGATGAGCTCGAGGCGTTGCGTGAGGACAAGGTGCAGCTGCTGGCACCGTCGCTGGCCAAGTTCGAGCAGTACACCAAGCAGGTCCAGGTGTTCGACCTGCCCTTTCTGTTCGACGATCTCGATGCGGTCAATCGCTTCCAGAAGCGCGCCAAGGGGCGCCAGCTGCTGCGCTCGATGGAAACGCACAACATCACTGGCCTGGCCTACTGGCACAACGGCATGAAGCAGCTCTCGGCCACCCGCCCGCTGCATCGACCGGCCGATGCCGCCGGCCTGAGCTTCCGCATCCAGCCATCGGCCGTGCTCCAGGCCCAGTTCAACGCGGTCGGCGCGAACAGCCAGAAACTGCCCTTCGCGCAGGTCTACAGCGCGCTGAAAGCCGGCACCGTACAGGGCGCGGAAAACCCCTGGTCGAACATCTACAGCAAGAACATGCATCAGGTGCAGCCCTACATCACCGAGACCAACCATGGCGTGCTGGACTACATGCTGGTGACCAACACCCGTTTCTGGATGAGCATGCCGCACAAGGTGCGTTTCGAGCTGGAAGCGATCATCGACGAAGTCACCTACATGGTGAATCAGGAGGCCGAGCAGCTGAACCAGGCCGACCGCGAGCGCATCCGTCAGGCCGGCACCAGTCAGATCATCGCCCTGAGCGACGAAGAGCGGCAGGCCTGGCGCGAGAAGATGCGCCCGGTCTGGCAGCAGTTCGAGCCGGTGATCGGCGCCGACATCATCAAGGCCGCCGAACACGTCAACCGCAGGAGCCGCTGAGCGGTCGGCAGCCGCCTTACCGCGTCTGCCCCTGGCTGGAGCCCGTCGTCAGCGCCGGGTCCTCCAGCCGGCTGCTGTCCCAGCCCCCGCCGAGCGCGGCGATCAGCTGAACGCTGGCCAGCAGGCGATCCCCTAGCAGGCCCAGATGGGTCCGCTCGTTGTTCAGTGCGGTGGTCTGCACGGTCGCCACGCTGAGGAAGTCGACCATTCCGGCGCGGTACTGGTTTTCGATCAGGCGCAGTGATTCCTGCGCCGACTCCAGCGCCTCGCGCTGTACCCCAACCTCCTCATCCAGCACGCGCAGCTGCACCAGCGCATCCTCCACTTCGCGCAAGCCGTCGAGCACGGTCTGTCGATAGCTCGCCACGGTCTGGTCGTAGGCGGCTTCGGCGCGTTCGACTTCGGCGCGCCGCGCGCCGAAATCCAGCAGCGTGACCGCCAACTGCGGGCCAAGCGACCAGAAGCGGTTGGGCACCTCCACCAGGTTGCTCCAGGCACTGTTGCGGTAACCTCCGGAAGCCGAGAGCGTCAGGTCCGGAAACCAGGCGGTCTTGGCTATCCCGATCTCGGCGTTGGCGGCCATCACGTTGCGTTCGGCCGCGGCCACGTCCGGGCGGCGTTCGAGCAGCTGCGAGGGCAGCGCCACCGGCAACTGCGGCAGCTGCGGAATGCCCTCGCGCCGCGCCAGGTCGAGTTCGCTGGGCGGCACGCCGACGAGCACGGCAATGGCATGCTCGAACTGTGCACGTTGCCATTGCAGGTCGATGGCCTGCGCCTGGGTCTGCTTGAGCTGGGTGCGTGCCTGCGCCACGTCCGACTTAGGCACGATGCCGGCGCGGTACTGGTTCTCCGTCAGGCGCAGCGAGCGCGCGTAGGCATCTACCGTCTGATCGAGCAGGCGCTGCTGGGCATCCATCACCCGCAGCTGCAGGTAGGTCTGCACCAGCTCGGCCTGCAGGCTCAGGCGCAGGGCGGCCAGATCGGCCGCGCTGGCCTGCATGTCGGCACGGCTGGCTTCGAGGTTGCGTCGCAGCCGCCCCCACAGGTCGACCTCCCAGGCCGCATCCAGCCCCAGCTGGTAGCTCTCGCTGATCCCGCTCGCGCCAGTCGTGCCCTGCGACCCGCTACCCTGCCCGCTGCGGGTAGCCGATGCACTGCCGGATACGCTGGGGAACAGCTGCGAACGGGCGCTGCGCACGAGGGCGCGGGCCTGGCGGTACTGCGCTTCGGCGGCGGCGAGGTTCTGGTTGGACAACTCGAGCCGAGCGACCAGCGCATCGAGCTCGGCATCGCCATAGAGCGACCACCAGGGGCCGCGCGCGAGCAGATCGCCCGGTGCGGCGCTCTTCCAGCCTTCGGCCTGCTTGAACGCGCTGCCGAGCGCGAGCTCCGGCCGCTGGTAGTCGGGGCCAAGGGTGCAGCCACCCAGCAGCAGTCCCAGGGTGAGCATGGCCAGTGGGCGCAGGTGGAAACGTCGAGCGGAAACGGTCATAGCGGATTGTCCAGGGCGGCGTCGGTACGCACTCCACGCCAGTGGTTGAAGCGATGGCGCAGACGGTCGAGGTAGAGGTAGACCACCGGCGTGGTGTAGAGCGTGAGGATCTGGCTGAGCACCAGGCCGCCGATGATCGCCAGGCCCAGTGGCTGACGCATTTCGGCGCCTTCGCTACCGCCGACCAGCAGCGGCACGGCGCCGAGGATGGCGGCCAGGGTGGTCATCAGGATCGGCCGGAAGCGCAGCAGGCAGGCGCGGTGGATCGAGTCAGCCGGTGCCAGGCCGTCGTTGCGCTCGAACTGCAGGGCCAGATCGATCATCAGGATGGCGTTCTTCTTCACCACGCCGATCAGCAGGAACAGGCCGAGCAGCGAGATCAGGCTGAACTGCTCGCCGGTGAGAATGATCGCCAGCAGCGCGCCGACGCCCGCCGAAGGCAGTGTCGAGAGGATCGTCAGAGGGTGGATGTAACTCTCGTAGAGCACGCCGAGCACGATGTAGACCAGCAGCAGTGCACCGAGAATCATCAGTGGCTGGCTTTCCTGCGCCGCCTTGAACACGTCGCCGGTGCCGCCCAGCCGCCCCTGCACCTCGCTCGGCAGGCCGATGGCCGCCACCGCGCGTTCGATCGCCAGCGTCGCCTGGTCGAGGCTGACGCCCGGTGCGAGGTCGAAGTCGATATTCTCCGCGGCGAACTGGCCGTCGTGCTGCACGCGGTCTTCTTCCAGGCTGCGCTCGTAGCGTGCGAAGGCCGACAGGGGCACGCGCTGGCCGTCATCGGTGATCACATGGACCTGGTCGAGCACCTCGGGGTGCTGCGCATAGGCCGGGTCGAGCTCCATCACCACGCGGTACTGGTTCAGCGCCTCGTAGATGGTCGAGATCTGTCGCTGGCTGAAGGCGTTGTTCAGCAGCGTGGTCACGGTGCTCATGTCGATGCCCAGCCGCTTGGCCGCATCACGGTCCACGACCAGGGTGATCTGCTGCGCGCCCTCGCCGTCGTTGGCGTCGATGCTGGTCAGCTCGGGCAAGGCCTTGAGCGCGGCGATGACACGTGGCGTCCAGGTGCGCAGATCGTCGAGGTCGCCGGCCAGCAGCGAGTAGGAGTACGCCGAGCTGCTCTGCCGCCCGCCGCCGAACTGCAGATCCTGGTCAGCCATGAGGAACATGCGCCCGCCCGGCACCTTTGGCTGGTTGCGGCGGATGCGCTCGATCACCTCCTGCGCCGAGAGGTGCCGCTCGGCCAGCGGCTTGAGCCGCACGATCATGAAGGCATTGTTGATGCCGCCCTGCCCGCCGATGAAACCGGCCACGCTTTCCACCGCCGGGTCGGCCAGCACCGCCTTGCGGAACACCTCCATTTTCGGCTGCATGACCTGGAACGACAGGCCGTCATCGCCGCGGATGAAGCCGGTCAGCTGGCCGGTGTCCTGCTGCGGCAGAAAGGTTTTCGGCACCTGGACGTAGAGCACAACATTCAGCGCGACGGTCGCCAACAGGCTGAGCAGGGTGATCCGCCGGTGGCGCAGCGCCCAGGCCAGGGAACGGTCGTACCAACCGACCAGCCGCTCGTGCAGCCGGTGGCTCCAGACATGCAGGCGGCTGTCGTGCTGTGGGTCGTGGCGCTTGAGCCAACGGGCGCAGAGCATCGGCGTGAGCGTCAGCGAGACCAGCAGCGAGACCAGAATGGCCGCCGCCAGGGTCAGGCTGAACTCACGGAACAGCCGCTCCACCAGCCCGCCCATGAACAGGATCGACACGAACACCACGACCAGCGAGACGTTCATCGACAAGAGCGTGAAACCCACCTCGCGGGTGCCGATGTAGGCCGCGCGCAGCGGCGGCACGCCGTCGTCGATGTGCCGGGCGATGTTCTCCAGCACCACGATGGCATCGTCGACCACCAGGCCGGCGGCGAGGATCAGCGCCATCAGCGACAGCGTGTTGAGCGAGAAGCCGGCCAGGTACATCACGGCGAAGGTGCCGACCAGCGACACCGGTACCGCCAGGGCCGGAATCATCGCGGTGCGCAGTTTGCCGAGGAACAGGAACACCAGCAGGATCACCAGTGCCACGGCGATCAGCAGCGTGCGTTCGGCCTCGTGCAGGGTCGCGCGGATCACCGGCGAGCGGTCCATCGCCACGTCCAGCGCGACGCTGCCCGGCAGTATCGCCTGCAGCGCCGGCAGTTCGGCGCGGATGCCCTCGATGGTTTCGATGATGTTGGCGCCGGCCTGGCGATTGACGATCAGCAACACCGCCGGCTCGTTGTTGAAGAAACCGCTGTTGTAGCGGTCCTCGACCGAATCCTTGACGCGCGCCACGTCGCCCAGGCGCAGTGCCGCGCCGTCCTGATAGCGGATGATCAACGGGGTGTAGTCGGCGGCCTCGTGCAGCTGGTCGTTGGCCGCCACCTGCCAGTGACGGTGGTCATCCTCGACCATGCCCTTGGGCCGCCGCACGTTGGCGTTGGCGATGGTCTGGCGCACTTCGTCGAGCGACACGCCGTACTGCTCGAGCTGCTGCGGCTGCAGCTCGACGCGCACGGCCGGCAGCGAGCTGCCGCCGACCTGGACCTCGCCAACTCCGGGCACCTGCGACAGCTTCTGCGCGAGGATGGTCGAGCCGATGTCGTAGAGCTGGCCCTTGTCGAGCACCTCGGAGGTTAGCGAAAGCACCATGATCGGCGCCTGCGACGGGTTGATCTTGCGGTAGGTGGGCATGCTGCGCATGCCGCTCGGCAGGAGGTTGCGCGCGGCGTTGATCGCCGCCTGCACGTCGCGGGCGGCACCGTTGATGTCGCGGCTCAGGTCGAACTGGATGATGATCCGCGTCGAGCCCTGGCTGCTGCGGCTGGTCATCTGGCTGACCCCGGCGATGCTGCCGAGCGAGCGCTCCAGTGGCGTTGCGACGCTGGACGCCATGATCTCCGGGCTGGCGCCGGGCAGGCTGGCCTGCACCGTGATCACCGGGAAATCCATATTCGGCAGCGGCGAGACCGGTAGCAAGGTGAAGCTCACCCCACCGAGCAGGAGGATCGCCAGGCTCAGCAGCATGGTCGCTACCGGGCGGGCGATGAACGGCGCCGAAAGATTCATCGCCCGCCCTCGTCCAGGCTCTCGCGAGTCATGCGCCGGCCTCGGCCGGTTCGGCCTGGCGCCGCCAGCGCTGGCCCAGGCGGTCGAAGAACAGGTAGATCACTGGCGTGGTGAACAGCGTCAGCAACTGGCTCATCAACAGGCCGCCGACCAGCACCAGGCCCAGCGGCTGGCGTAGCTCGGCGCCGGAGCCGGTGGCGAGCATCAGCGGAATGGCGCCGAACAGTGCCGCCAGGGTGGTCATCAGGATCGGCCGGAAACGCAGCAGCGCGGCGCGGTAGATCGCCTGCTCCGGCGTCATGCCCTGGTGACGTTCTGCCTCCAGGGCGAAGTCGATCATCATGATCGCGTTCTTCTTGACGATGCCGATCAGCAAAATGATGCCGATGATCGCGATCAGCCCCAGATCGTTGCCGGTCAGCAGCAGGGCGAGCAGCGCGCCCACGGCGGCCGAGGGCAGCGTGGAAAGAATGGTGATCGGGTGGATGTAGCTCTCGTAGAGCACGCCAAGCACGATGTACATGGTCACCACGGCGGCGAGAATCAGCAGCAGCGTGCTCGACAGCGACGCGCGGAAGGCTTCGGCGGCACCCTGGAAGTGCGTCTGGATACCGGCCGGCAGGCCGATCTCCTGTTCGACCTGCTCGATCACCTCGACCGCGTGGCCAAGCGACATGCCTTCGGCGAGGTTGAACGACACCGTCGCCGCCGGGAACTGGCCGATGTGATTGATCAACAGGGGCGCCGAGCGTTGTTCGATCCGCGCCAGGCTCGACAGCCGCACCGGATCGCCCTCCCCGCTCTTGACGAACAGTTGCTCGAGCGCCTGCGGGCCGAGCCGCGAGCCGG
The DNA here is from genome assembly GCF_057738225.1 of Stutzerimonas sp. CXK-1. Classification (NCBI taxonomy): domain Bacteria; kingdom Pseudomonadati; phylum Pseudomonadota; class Gammaproteobacteria; order Pseudomonadales; family Pseudomonadaceae; genus Stutzerimonas; species Stutzerimonas sp. CXK-1. Next base: position 2,035,902 of record NZ_CM173217.1, read on the forward strand.
CCCCAACTTCCAGCACCACGCGATACTGGCTGGCCTGGGTGAAGATGGTCGAGATCTGTCGTTGGCCAAAGGCGTCATACAGCGCGTCAGTGATGGCCGAGACCTCGATGCCCAGGCGCGCGGCGGCGTCGCGGTCGATGTCCAGGTAGACCTGCAGGCCATCGCTTTGCAGATCGGTGGCCACGTCGGTCAGTTCCGCCCGCTGGCGCAGCGCTTCGACCAGGCGCGGCGTCCACTCGTTGAGCAACGCGCTGTCGGGCGACTCGAGGCTGAACTGGAACTGCGTGCGGCTGACACGATCTTCGATCGACAGGTCCTGCACCGGCTGCAGGTACAGCTCGATGCCCGGAATGCGCGCCAGCTCGGGACGCAGACGGTCGATGATCTCGCTGGCCGTGGCGCTGCGCTCGGCGTGCGGCTTGAGGTTGATCAGCAGGCGCCCGCTGTTGAGCGTGACGTTGTCGCCGTCGACACCGATGTAGGACGACAGGCTGACCACGTCCGGGTCGGCCAGCAGTACCTCGGCCAGGCGCTGCTGGCGCTCGCTCATTTCGCGGAACGAAACCGATTGCGGCGCCTCGCTGATCCCCTGGATCACGCCGGTGTCCTGCACCGGGAAGAAGCCCTTGGGCACCATCAGGTACAGCACCACGGTCAGCGCCAGCGTGGCCAGCGCGATCAGCAGCGTCAGCGTCTGGTGGCCGAGCACCCAGCCCAGCCAGCGCGCGTAACCGCCGATCAGCCGCTCGACCCAATCCGGCCCGTGCTCGTTGGCCTTGTGCGGTTTGAGCAGCCTGGCGCACATCATCGGCGTCAGTGTCAGCGAGACCACCAGCGACAAGAGAATGGCGACGGCCAGGGTGATTGCGAACTCGCGGAACAGGCGTCCGACCACGTCCTGCATGAACAGCAGCGGAATCAGCACGGCGATCAGCGACAGGGTCAGCGAGATCAGCGTGAAGCCGATCTGCTTGGCGCCCTTGAGCGCCGCGTTGAGCGGTGTCTCGCCCTCCTCCACGTGGCGGGCGATGTTCTCCAGCATGACGATGGCGTCGTCGACGACGAAGCCGGTGGCGATGGTCAGCGCCATGAGCGTCAGATTGTTCAGCGAGAAGCCGCAGAGGTACATCACCGCAAAGGTGCCGACCAGCGACAGCGGCACCGCGATCGAGGGAATCACCGTGGCCGAAAGCTTCTTCAGGAAGACAAAGGTCACCGCGACCACCAGGATGGTCGCCAGGATCAGCTCGTGCTGCACGTCGGTGACCGCGGCGCGGATGGTCTGCGTGCGGTCGGTGAGGATGGTGACGTCCAGGCCCGCCGGCATGCTCGCGGTGACTTCCGGCAGCAGTGCCTGGATGCGCTCGACCACTTCGATGACGTTGGCGCCCGGCTGGCGCTGGATATTCAGCAGCACCGCCTGACTACGGTTGGCCCAGGCGGCCAGGCGCTCGTTCTCCGCACCATCGACGATGCTGGCGATGTCCTTCAGGCGCAGCGCCGCGCCGTTCTGGTAGGTCAGGATCAGCTCGGCGTATTCCTCGGGCGACTTGAGCTGATCGTTGGCGTCAAGCATCGAGACGCGGGTCGGGCCATCGAAGTTGCCCTTGGGCTGGTTGACGTTCGCCTGATTGATCAGCTGCCGCACATCGGCCAGGGACAACCCATAGGCGGCCAGCGCCTCGGGATTGGTGCGAATGCGCACGGCCGGGCGCTGACCGCCGGCGATGCTGACCATCCCCACGCCGTTGATCTGCGCGAGCTTCTGCGCCATGCGCGTATCGACCAGGTCGTGCAGTTGCGGCAGCGGCAGCGTCCTGGAGGTTATCGCCAGGGTGATCACCGGCGTGTCGGCCGGGTTGACCTTGTTGTACACGGGCGGCGCCGGCAGGTCGTTTGGGAGCAGGTTGTTTGCCGCATTGATCGCCGCCTGCACCTCCTGCTCGGCCACGTCCAGCTCCACATCCAGGGAGAACCTCAGGGTGATGACCGAGGCGCCGCCGGAGCTGCTCGAAGACAGCTGCGTCAGTCCCGGCATCTGCCCGAACTGGCGCTCGAGTGGTGCCGTGACTGCGCTGGTCATCACTTCGGGGCTGGCGCCCGGATAGAGCGTCATGACGCGGATCGTCGGGTAATCGACCTGCGGCAGCGCCGCCACCGGCAGCAGCTTGTAGGCGATCAGGCCGGCCAGGAGGATGGCGACCATGGTCAGGGTCGTCGCCACCGGCCGCAGGATGAACAGCCGCGAGACGTTCATCGAACCGGGCGCTCCCCTTTTTCCTCGACGCCGACCTTCGGCTGGTCGGCCGCCTCGCGCGCCATGGTGGCCGGGTCAACGACCTCGACCTCGCTGCCGTCACGCAGCCGATCGGTCCCTTCCATGACGACGCGTTCGTCGGGCTTCAGGCCTGCGGTGATCACCGTCAGCTCGCCGTTGCTCGGGCCGACTTCGACGTTGCGCAGCTCGACCTTGCTATCCGCGTTGACCACATAGGCGAAGTTGCCGCGCGAGCCGAACTGCAGCGCAGCCGAGGGGATCAGCGTCACGTCCTTGAGCGTTTCCACGCGCAGGCGCACGTTGACGAACTGGTTGGGCAGCAGCAGCTCGGCCTCGTTATCGAAGCGCGCCTTGAGCTTGAGGGTGCCGGTGGTGACGTCGATCTGGTTGTCGATGCTCTCCAGCACGCCCTCGCCGAACAGGGTGCGCTCGCCGCGATCCCAGGCCTGCACGCCAAGGGCTTCGCCCTGGCGGAAGCGGGTCAGCACCGGCGGCAGATCGGTTTCCGGCAGCGTGAAGGTGACTGCCATCGGCTGGGTCTGGGTGATTACTACCAGCGGCATGGTGTCGTTCGCCGCGACCAGGTTGCCGAGGTCGAGCTGGCGCAAGCCCAGGCGCCCGCCGATCGGCGCGCGGATCTGGGTGAATTCGAGGTTGAGCTTGGCTTCGTTCACGGCCGCCTGGTTGGCCGCCAGGGTGCCCTGGTACTGGCTGACCAGCGCTGCCTGGGTATCGAGGGTCTGCTTGGCGATGCTGTCCTCGGCATACAGGCCCTGGTAGCGCTGCAGGTCGAGCTGGGCATTTTTCAGCTGCGCCTGGTTCTGCCGCAGCGTGCCTTCGGCCTGTTGCAGCGCCACGCGATAAGGCCGCGGGTCGATCACCGCGAGCAGGTCGCCCGCCTTGACCCGCTGGCCCTCCTCGAAGTGCACCTCGACCAGCTCGCCCGCCACCCGGCTGCGCACGTTCACGGTATTGAGCGGCGTAACCGTGCCCAGCGCCTTGTAGTACACCTCGAAATCACCCTGGCGCACCGGCGTGACGCGTACCGGCACGGGGCCACCGAAGGCGCCGAAGCCTGGCCGGCCACCGGGTCGCTGGGCCTGCTCGGCGTTGCTGTCGGGCCAGAGCCACCAGAGCAGCGACACGGCGGCCAGCACCGCGACGGCGAGCAGCAACCAGCGGAAACGGGGAGACGAGGAAGCGGGGACGACGGGCATGATGATGTTCGCAGCGAAAGGAGCCTGAACCTTAAGCAGTCGCAGCGCTCTCGCAAAGCGGATTTACGGCATTTTTACAGTATCGAAAGTTGTCGGCCGGGCGCCTTGCGGCCGGAACCATGGCCGCGCCTGCCAGTCTATCTAGCGCCTGCCCTTGGTGGCGCGTCGTCCGATCGCGCCGCCAGCGTGCCGAAATACCAGTTGGGCCCGTAGTACGGCCTGTCACAGGATCAAGGAATGAACGCATCACTGGTCATACTGGCGCTTACCGTCGCCAGCTTTCTTCTCGGTTTTCTTCGCGACCTGTTCATCGCCAGGGCCTTCGGCCTGAGCTGGCAGGCCGACCTCATCTTTGTCGCGCTGGTGCTGCCCCTGTTCTTCGAGAACTTTCTCGGGCTGGCCCTGCGCGACACCATGATTCCTTACCTGCAGAAGCTGCGCAGCCAGTCGGAAGGCCTGTTCGAGGCAGTCAGCCGCTGGCTCTACTGGCGCGTGATGCTGCTGGGGATCGCCTCGAGCGGGCTGATCGTGCTCGCCAGCTATCCGATACTGACCGCCCTCGCCCCTGGCTGGACGCCCGCCCAGGTCGAGGCCGGGCAACTGGTGTTCTGCTTCGGTGCCCTGCTGATTGCGGTGCAGGCGACGCTCTACTGCCAGGGCGCGCTGCTGAACATGGACCAGGTGTTCATCATGCCGATGACTCGCACCGTGCTGCTCAATGCCGGCGCCATCGTCGGCATCTTGCTGTTCGAGCCGAGCGGGCTGGTGATCTTCCTCGGCATGTTGCTGCCGCAGCTGGCGCTGATCGTGCTGCAGCATCGGCGCATCCACTACCTGCGCGGCGAGGCGATGGCCGTCGAAAAGGGCCGCGGCGGCGAATTCGGCCTGGCCTTCGCGCCGGTGCTGCTCGCCGCCGGTGCGCAGCAAGCATGCATCCTCGCCGAGCGGGTGTTCGCCTCGTTTCTCGATGAAGGCAGCATCACCATGCTGTCGTTCGCCTTCCGCATCGTCACCATTCCCCTGACGCTCTATGCGATGTCGGTGCTGTCGGTGCTCTTCCCGCAGTTTTCCTCCAGCTGGAACGACAAGGACCACGCCGGCCACGCCGCGGTGATTCGCAAGGGCCTGTTGGCGACCCTGCTGTTTCTGGTGCCGGCCAGCGTGGTGCTCTGCTCGTTCCCCGAAGCGGTGGTGGCGGTGCTTCTGGAGCGCGGCCAGTTCGGCGCCGCGCAGACCGAGGCGACCGCCGCGCTGGTGGTCATCTATGCCGCCGGGCTGCCGGCGCTCGGCCTGGCGCTGCTCTGGGGGCGCGCGTTGCTGGCACAGAATCAGGCCCGGTTGTTCCTGGTCATCACGCTGATCGCCTCGGCCGTGACCATCGGGCTCGACGCCATCCTCTACCGCAGCCACGGGGCCCAGGGGCTGGCGACGGCCTTTGCCAGCGGTGCGGTATTGCAGGCCTTGCTGATGGGCTTGTACGTCTACCGCGCCGTGCCGCGTGCACTGGGCGCGACCTTGCTGCTGCGCTGGCTGGCGACCGCCGGAGCACTGGGGCTGGCGCTACGCTATGCGCCCCAGCCGGACGGGCTGCTGCAGCTGTGCCTGTACATCTCCCTGGTGCTGGTCGCCTTTGCCGTGGGCGTCGTGGTGCTCGGCGAACGTGACCTGTTCAAGCGCAGCTACTGGTCGATGCGCCGCGCCTGAGCTACTGGTCGACGCGGCTCAGCGCCTGCGCTTCGTATTTCGGATACAGGTGCGTGGCGCTGCGGATCAGCTCATAGCGGGTCAGGCTGATGCCGGCGAAACGTGGCGGAATGGGCGCCTGGGTCACCTCTCCCATCTCGGCGCCCTGCTCGGCGCTCGTTCTCATCAGCTCGTCGAGCCAGCCCAGGTAGTCGCGCATCTGTTCGAATGGCTGGGCGTTGTCGCTCACCGGGCCGTGGCCGGGCACGAGCAGTTTAAAGGGCAGCGCCTGCAGCGTGTTCAGGTCGGCCAGCCAGACATCCAGCCCCGGGCTGTTCGGCGTGGTCAGGGCACGCTGATAGAAGACGATGTCGCCAGCCAGCAACACGCCGGTCGTTTCATCGAATACCGCCAGGTCGGCGCCGGTATGCCCGCGCAGGGCCAGCAACTGCAGGCGGTGGTCGCCAACCTGAAGCTCGCCGGGGGTAAGGGTTTCGCTCGGCAGCACCACCTCGGTGCCGCGCATCCAGTCGCCGACCATGCGGTACATGTTCTCGGCCATGGCATCGCCCTGCTCACGTAGCAGTTCGGTGGTGCCCTCCAGCGCCGCGATGGGCACATCGGCAAAGGCTTGGTTGCCCAGGACATGATCAGGGTGATGGTGGGTCAGCAGTACCTTGACCACCGGCTTGTCGGTCACCCGCGAGATGGCTTCGCGCATCTCTTCGCCATAGCGGCGCGAGGGCCCGGTGTCGATCACCACGACGCCCTCGGCGGTCACGATGAAGGCGGTGTTGACGATATTGGCGCCGTTGGACTTTTCGAAGTTTTCCGTACTGCCCTCGAACAGCCAGGTGCCTTCGGCGATCTGGCGGGGTTCGAGTCGATAGCGAAGTTCGGCATGGGCCGAAACGCCGAGGCATAGCGCGACGGCAAGAAGAATCAGGCGCATGGGGCCTCCCGAAGCGGGGAACGGTAGGAAGATTGAGGTGCGCGCCCGTCAGAGCGCGGCTTCGAACTCGTTGCCGTTGTTGTCGCGCAACCAGAGCTGCGCCGGCTCGTCGGTCTTGAGCTCGAGGCTGATGGTCGGGTTCTCGGCGACCGCCGGATACAGTTCAAGGGTGGCCAGCGGCTGGCCGTCGGCGCCGCGCAGCACCGCCTGATTCAGAAAGAACTCGGGGATGCCGCCGACCAGGCCATTGTCCATCGGATGCGAGATCTGCATGCGCAGCCGGCTCGCGTCGCCGCGCGGGAAGCGACCGCCCAATACCTCGCCCAGGTGATCCTCCCAGCCTGGTTGTGCACGTACCACACTGGGCGCCGTGCAACCGCCGCCAGCGGCATCGACCTTGGCGCCGCCCATGTGCCAGACGCCGTCGCGGGTCAGCACGGCGGCGCGCACGGGGGTCGCCTGCTCGACGCGGATGCGGATCGCCACCAGCGGCAAGGCCTTTTCGCCCGGCTCGAAGGTGAAGATTCGTGGGATCGGGTTGAGATCGGCCCAGGCTTCGATGCGCACCACGTCCTCGCTCAGTTCGCGGGCGTCGATCAGCACCGGCACCTGGCGCGCATCCTCGGCGAAGGGAGGCAGCTGCACCCGCACGCGCTCATCGAATACGTAGGGTTCGCCCTTGAGCAGGTTGCGATGGTGGTGTTCCCACATCACCGATTGCAGGGGGTCGGGCTCGCCGGCCTGCAGATAGGCCGGCCCCAACAGCAGCAGTGTCAGCATCAGCGTTCGCATCGGCATCTCCAGCCTCCTTTTGACGCCCGACCGGCACTCAGCGATTGACCACCTCGCCCTGCCCTTGCTGGTACAGCTCGGGTTTTTCGTAGCGCATGCCGTAGGCCGCGTAGATCTGCTCCATACCGCCGTCGTTGACCAGCGGCTCGAGTATCTCTTCCAGAGCGTAGGCCAGCTGGCGGTTGGATTCATGTACCGCCATGCCCAGATCCCAGGCCTGACGGCCCATGTTGGGATAGGCGTTCTCGGCCAGCTTGAGGTGGCTGTCGGCGGCCTGGGCGACCAACCAATCGATTTCCCCGCGCATGGCCATGGTGGCATCGACCTCGCCCTTGACCATCGCGTCGAAGGCCAATCGCGGCGTGGGGTAATGATGGGTATTGGCAGCCATCCGGCCGTTGAAGACCGAGGTCATGTAGAACGAGGGCACGCTCTCGACCTCGACCCCGATGGGGTGGTACTGGAACACCGCGACGCTCGGCACGTCATCCATCCGCCGGTCGTCATAGGCCATCTGCCAACGTTCACGTTGGTAGGGGCCGAACATGGCGACCAGCTCGTTGACCAGCTCGCCGACGTCGTTGCGCCGCAGGGAGAACTCGCGGTCGTAGGGTACGCGCAGCATCACGTCGGCGAGCACGTCGCGGCGCAGGTAATGCCCCTTCCAGATGAAGTTGCGCAGGTCGTCATCGAGCGTTTCGCCGGGGGTCACCCAGAGCAGCTCGAGCTTCAGACCCAGGCCCTCGGCAAGCTTGGCGGCGAGATCGACATCCACACCGCGAGGCTTGCCGTCGGCCCTGTAGCTGTAAGGCGGGAAGTTGTCGTACACCGCCACCTTCAGCACGCCAGATTCGACGATATCGTCGTACGACCGGACCTGCGCGGCCTGCGCCGGCATCATCGCGCAAGACAGAATCAGCCAGACCAGCAACAGGAACCGGTGCATGGCGATCACCGCTTGGCCGCTTCGCTTTCGATATAGGTACGGATGGCCCACAGCGCTTCCTGGCTGAGGGTGTCGGCCATGCGCGGCATGTACACCGCACCGTCACGCACCGCGCCGTTGATCACGCGCTCCTTGAACCACTCGTCGCCGTCCATGTTCGCTTCCAGGTCGCGCAGGTCCGGTGCGATGCCGCCGGAAATGGCTTCCAGGCCGTGGCAGCGGGCGCAGTTCTGGTTGTACGCCGACGAGCCGATTTCCACGGCGCGGTCATGGTATTCGCTGGGCGCGCGGAAGGGGTTCTCATCGGCCCACTCTTCGCCCAGATCGGGCAGTCCCTTGGTTTCCACAGGCTGCGGCGTGACGTCGCCGTGGGCCAGAGCGAGGCCCGATACGCCGATGAAGCCTGCAGCCAGCAGAGCACGCAGAAGATTGTTCTTGTTCATGGACTACCACCCTTGGTTCGTTGAATCTGAGCAAGGCTGCTCCTGAACGGAGCGCATGGCAGGCATCTTGAAACCGGCGGCGTCCCGGCAGAATCCTGCTTTGGATGCCATGCCCTACTCCCTTGGTAGTAGCGCCTGCGACCTGCGGGTGAGCGCCTGTAGTAGCAAGGCGAAATCACAGGGGTTCGGGAACGCATCCCGGGATCGCCGGGCGTTTTTCCGTTTCGACGCGCAGGGCGCGCTCCCACTATTCGAAGCGCCAGGCCACCAGACGGCGGCCTCGTTCGACTAGACAAGGGAAACGCAACCATGACAACAAGATCGCACCCCGGCAGCAAACGCCCCCTCGCCCTCGCCGTGCATTGCCTCGCCCTGGCCGGCAGCCTGGCGCTGGCCGGCGCCGTGCAGGCCAAGACCGTCAGCTGGGAAGACATCGCCAACGACCACCTCACCACCCGCGACGTGCTGCAATACGGCATGGGGACCAGCGCACAACGCTACAGTCCGTTGGCGCAAGTCAATACCGAGAACGTCTTCAAGCTGACACCGGCCTGGTCCTACTCCTTCGGTGACGAGAAGCAGCGCGGCCAGGAGTCGCAGGCCATCGTCCACGACGGCGTCATCTACGTCACCGGCTCCTATTCGCGGGTCTTCGCCATCGACGCGAAAACCGGCAAGCGGCTGTGGAACTACACCCATCGCCTGCCCGACGACATCCGCCCGTGCTGCGACGTGGTCAACCGCGGCGCCGCAATCTATGGCGACAAGATCTTCTTCGGCACGCTGGACGCCGCGGTGGTCGCGCTGAACAAGGACACCGGCAAGGTGGTGTGGAAGAAGAAATTTGCCGATCACGGCGCCGGCTACACCATGACCGGCGCGCCGACCATCGTCAAAGACCAGAAGACCGGCAAGGTGCTGTTGATTCACGGCAGCTCGGGCGACGAGTTCGGCGTGGTCGGCCAGCTGTTTGCGCGCGACCCGGACACGGGCGAGGAAGTCTGGATGCGCCCCTTCGTCGAAGGGCACATGGGGCGTCTCAACGGCAAGGAGAGCACGCCGACCGGCGACGTCAAGGCGCCCTCCTGGCCGGATGATCCCAACCACCCGACCGGCAAGAAGGAAGCCTGGAGCCACGGGGGCGGCGCTCCCTGGCAGAGCGCCAGTTTCGATCCGCAGACCAACACCATCATTGTCGGCGCCGGCAACCCGGCTCCCTGGAATGGCTGGGCGCGCACTGCCGACGGTGGCGATCCGAAGGACTACGACAGCCTTTACACCTCCGGTCAGGTCGGCGTCGACCCGAGCACCGGCGAGGTCAAATGGTTCTACCAGCACACGCCGAACGACGCCTGGGACTTCTCCGGCAACAACGAACTGGTGCTGTTCGACTACAAGGACAAGAACGGCAAGACGGTGAAAGCCACGGCCCATGCCGACCGCAACGGTTTCTTCTATGTCGTCGATCGCACCTCCGGCAAGCTGCAGAACGCCTTCCCCTTCGTCGACAACATCACCTGGGCAAGTCACATCGACCTGAAGACCGGTCGCCCGGTGGAGAACGAGAACCAGCGCCCGCCGCTGCCCGAGCCCGGCGAGAAGCATGGCAAGTCGGTGGAAGTCTCGCCGCCGTTCCTCGGCGGCAAGAACTGGAACCCCATGGCCTACAGCCAGGACACCGGGTTGTTCTATGTTCCGGCCAACCACTGGAAGGAGGACTACTGGACCGAAGAGGTCAGCTACAAGAAGGGTTCGGCCTACCTTGGCCAGGGCTTCCGCATCAAGCGGATGTACGACGACCACGTGGGGATCCTGCGGGCGATGAACCCGACCACCGGCAAGGTGGCCTGGGAGCACAAGGAAAAACTGCCGCTGTGGGCCGGCGTGCTGGCCACCAAGGGCGGCCTGGTGTTCACCGGCACCGGCGACGGTTTCTTCAAGGCCTTCGACGCCAAGACCGGCAAGGAGCTTTGGAAATTCAACGTCGGCACCGGGATCATCGCCCCGCCGATCACCTGGGAGATGGACGGCGAACAGTACATCGGCGTAACGGCCGGCTACGGCGGCGCCGTGCCGCTGTGGGGCGGCGACATGGCGGTGTTGACCAAGCCGGTCGCCCAGGGCGGCTCGTTCTGGGTGTTCAAACTGCCTGAATGGGACAAGAAGACCGCGCAACGCTGACCGGCCAGGCCGTGCCGAGCAGGCACGGCCCTCGCCGCCCTACCCGGCCGGCGAACACCGCCCGCCCTTCGGTCCCGAGTTGGCGCTCTCGCCGAAGGGCGAGGCGGTGTTTCGCCAGGCCTTCCCGGGTCGCCCGGTGCGACCGGAACTGCCGGAGCCATCCCCATGAAGACAATCAACGCCCTGCTGTTGCCCCTGGTCCTGCTGGGCAGCGCCCATGCGCTGGCCGAAGACGACGCGCGCCTGGTCATCAACGGCTGCGTCATCGAGCCGGACAGCCAGTGTCCGAATGCCGACCTGCGCGGCGCGAACCTCGCCAACCAGGATCTGCGCCGGATCAACCTCGCCGGCGCAGACCTCAGCGGTGCCGACCTGCGCCATGCCAATCTCGATCTGGCCAATCTGGAAAAAGCCAGGCTCAAAGGCGCCAACCTCACCCGTGCCAGCCTGCAACAGGCCAATCTGCGCCTGGCCGACTTCAGCGAGGCGCGGCTGGTCGCCATACGCGGTTGGGGCCTGTTCGGCCAGGCCGCGCAGTTCCGCCAGGCCGACCTGACCGGCGCCTTTCTGGAGTTCGCCCGCCTGAGCGGTGCAAAGCTGCACGACAGTCGCCTGATCGCGGCAGACCTGGAGATGGCCTGGCTGAGCAAGGCCGACCTCAAGGGCGCGGACCTCAGCGATGCCAACCTGCAGGAGGCCAAGTTCAACGATGCCAACCTGGCCGACGCCAACCTCAGGGGCGCGCGCCGCCATTACGCCACCTTCCAGGGCACCAACATGGAAGGCTGTCGTGACTGCCCGATCGGCTGGGAGCGCTGAGCGCGCCGGCATGGACTCGGTCCACATCTGCCGCTAGGGTTGCCCGATGAGCGGCGCCACCCGGCGCCGACAGCCGGAGCGAGGCAGGTCAATGCCCGATATCACCGCGGCAAGGTTTCCCGAGGACCGCGATGCGGTTCTGGCAATCTTCACCGAGTACGTTCGCAGTCCGAGCGTCAGCCTCGACTATCAAGGATATACACGCGAGTTCGCCGAACTGCCCGGCGCCTATGCGGCACCGGCGGGCTGCCTGCTGCTGGCTCGCGTCGGCCGCGAGGTGGTGGGCTGCGCCGCCCTGCGCCGGGTCGACGACACCACCTGCGAGATGAAGCGCGTCTATGTGCGTCCGCAGGCGCGTGGCCAGGCGCTCGGCCGGCAGTTGGTCGAGCGCATCCTTGCCGAAGCGCGTCGGGCTGGCTACCAGCGCATCTGCCTCGATGTGTTGCCGGAGTTCACCGCGGCACGCCAGCTCTATCATTCGCTCGGCTTCGTCGCTGCTGAACCGGTGAGCGTCAATCCGGTGCCGGGCACCGCCTTTCTCGGCCTCGAGCTGTAACCGATGGCCAATCTGCCGATTGTTCGCCTCAAGCCTCCTGGCGAAGCCGCCGAACTGGCGCCGTTCGCCGGCATGCCGCCGGAGCGGATCTTCATGCCTGACAGTGCGGCGAGCTGCGAAGCGGCACTGCGTGAGCTGCTCGCCTGGCCAGGTCCGATTGGCTTCGATACCGAGTCCAAACCCACGTTTCGCGTCGGTGAGCATTCGGACGGCCCCCACCTGATCCAGTTCGCAACCCCGCAGCGCGCCTACCTGCTGCGGGTCGCCATTGCTGAATGCCTGCCGGTCGCCAGGGCCGTACTGGAGAACCCGCGCCTGGTGAAGCTTGGCTTTGGCCTGAAGTCCGACCGCAGCCGTCTGCAGGGCCGGTTGGGCATCGCCTTGCGCGCCGGTATCGACCTGGGCAGCGTGTTGCACTACGAGGGGCGCAAGGGCCAGGTCGGCTTGCGCGGTGCGCTGGCAGCCCTGCGTCAGGAGGCAATCGCCAAGTCGCGGCGGCTGTCGACGTCCAACTGGGCAAGCCTGCAACTGAGCGAGGCGCAGCAGCGTTATGCCGCCGACGACGCCTATGGCGCGCTGCAGATATTCGTGGCGCTGGAGGACGAGGTGCAGCAAAGGCTCCTCGCGCTCGCCCGTACGCCGGAGCGGTGATGTCATTGCGACAGCCTATCGGGCCGATAGAGCAAATTGTCGTCCGGGGTCTCTCCAGTTCGCCGTAGCGCGGCCGAATTACACAGTGGGCGGTAGGTCCCTCCCTTCACTGGATGCCAAGAATGTTCAACAACCAACTCAAGCGGGAGCTGTCGGCGCTTCGCGAGGAAGCCTCGATCAGCCGACAGATCAAGGACTCGCTGTACCGCGAGATGATGGTCCTCGAAGTGGACCCGCAAGGACGCATCCAGCACGCGAACGAAACCTTTCTCGCCGAAATGGGCTACCGCCGCGACGAGTTGCTCGGCCGGCCGCTCGACGGCCTGTTTTCCGCGCAGTTTCGCAGCGAAGCCAACTATTCCAGGCTGCAGACCGCGATACGCCAGGGCGAGCATTTGTCCGGCGCCTACCGCCTGTTGCGTGCCGATGGCAAGGAGGCCTGGCTGCGCTCGATCTGGCAGCCGATCAAGGCGGCCGATGGCGCGCTGCTGCACATCACGCTCTGCGCCAACAACCTGACCCGCACCATCGAGTCCTCGCGCGAGGCCGAGAGCGTGATCAACGCCCTGCAGCGTTCGACCGCGGTGATCGAGTTCGACCTGAGCGGCCACGTGCTGACCGCCAACCAGCGCTTCCTCGACGGCATGGGCTATCGCCTGGAGCAGATCCAGGGCAAGCACCACCGAATGTTCTGCGAACGAGAGGAAGCCGAGTCGGCCGAGTACCGCGCCTTCTGGGAGCGCCTCAACCGCGGCGATTTCGTGGCGGCCCGCTTCAAGCGCATCGATGCCCTTGGCCGTCCGGTATGGCTGGAGGCTTCCTACAATCCGGTGCACGACGCCTACGGCAAGCTGTACAAGGTGATCAAGTTCGCCACGGTGATTACCGAGCAGGTCCAGCGCGAGATGGCGGTGGCCGAGGCGGCGACGATCGCCTACAGCACGTCGCAGCAGACCGACCTCAGCGCCCAGCGTGGTGCGCAGGTGGTGCAGCAGACCGTCGAGGTCATGCATCAGATCGCCCAGCAGATGCAGGACGCGTCCGATGGCATCGAGGCGCTGGACAAGCAGTCGCAGCTGATCAGCGCGATCCTCAAGACCATCAGCGGCATTGCCGACCAGACCAACCTGCTCGCGCTCAACGCCGCCATCGAGGCCGCGCGTGCCGGTGACCAGGGGCGTGGCTTCGCTGTGGTGGCCGACGAGGTACGCCAGCTCGCCGCGCGAACCAGCAAGGCGGCCGAGGAAATCGTCGGGGTGGTGCAAAAGAACCAGGACCTGGCGCAAGCCGCCGTGCACAGCATGTCGGCCAGCCGCAGCCAGGCCGAGCAGGGCCTGGAATTCGCCAATCAGGCCGGCGCGGTGATCGTCGAAATCCAGGACGGTGCGCAGCGGGTGGTGAGCGCGGTCGGTCAGTTCGCCAGCCAGCTGAACAGCGACAATCGCTAGCGGCGCACGTTGCCCGCACGGCCAGACAACCTGCCTGGCCGTGCGCTCGCGTTACAGCGCGTCCCAGGCATAGCGCACGCCCAGCCAGCCGGCACGCGGCGCCCCCGGGGCGATGAACTGCTCATGGCGCCATTCGTCCGGGTCGCTGGCGAAGGCGTTGCCGGCGCCGACGAAGGGGTTCTCCGCGAGCGCGCCGGATGTCGCGTAGCGCTTGTCGAACAGGTTGTCGACTCGACCGAACAGCGTCCAGCCCGGTGCGAACCGGTAATCGGCGGTGAGATTGACCACCGCATAGCCCGCCAGCTTTCCGCTGCCTTCGAATTCGTCGTTGGGCCGGTGACGGTTGTTCTCGTTGCCGCGCACGTACTGATCCGAGTAGGCCAGCACGGTGGTGCCCAGCCGCAACCGGTCGTTCAGGTTCCAGTCCAGGCCGAGCTTGAGGTTGTGTCGGGGCAACCCTGGCAGGTAGTCGCCGCTGGCGATGCGGATTTCGTCGTCCGGGCAGCCGCCCTCGCCTTCGGTGCTGTTGTTCTCGGCAAGAATGCAGGCCGAAGAGCGGAAGGTCGCATGCAGCCAGGTGTAGTCGACCCGCCAGTCCACCGGCCCCTGCGTGCCGGCCAGGCCGAACTCGATGCCCTGGCGCTGCGTGCGGCCGAAGTTGGTGAAGTAGCCCTGGCTGCCGCCGGTGCCGACGAACAGCAGGTCGTCATGGTTGATGCTGCGGAAAGCCCCGAGATTCCAGCGCGTGCCGCCGGCCAGCTCGCCGCGCAGGCCGAGCTCCAGCGTGCGCGTGACGACCTGTTCGAGGAAGGGGTCGGCGGCCATGGCGTTGGGCAGGCTGCAGGGATTTTCGGGGTCGGCGCAGCCGAGTTCGATCGGCGTCGGCGCACGGTTGCCCTGCGAAAAGCCGCCATACAGCGTCAGCGCCGGCTGCAGCTGCCAAGCAAAGCCCAGGGCCGGGTTGAGTTTGTGGTAGGTGAAGTCGCCGTCGAGGTCGTCACCCATGCGGTCGGAGTTGACCACGCGCGTGCGGTTGTAGCGCAGCGAGCCGGTCAGCTGCAGGCGCTCGGTCAGCGACCAGGTGTCGGTCGCATAGAGGCTCGAGGTGCGGGTGCGGCCCAGCAGGCTGTTGACCTGCTCTTCGTCCTCGCTGGCAAGGATGCCGCGCTCGTCGGTCAGCTCGCCGCCCTGCTCGCTTTGCTGGAAGCTGGCGCGGGTGTTGTCATGCGTCAGGCCGAAGGCAAACTGGTGGGCGCCGGCGTAGTGCGTCCATTGCAGCGCCAGCCCGTAGGCGCGCTGCGTGGTCTGGGTGCGGTTCAGCACGCCGCTTTCCGGGCCTTCGCCGATAAAGCCGTCGTCGGCCCACTCCTCGTATTCATCCTCGTATTCGTCGTTGCCGTCGCCATTGAGCGTCTGCGTGCGGGTGCGACGCAGGTAAAGGGTGCCCGATAGCCGATCGCGCTCGCTCAGCCAGTGGCTGGCCGAGAGTGCCATCAGGTGGCTCCTGTTCTCGGTCTGGTCGGGATAGGTAAAGATCGCGTCGTCGTCCCGATCATGCAGGCTTTCAGGCAGCAGGCCGTTGCCGATCAGGTCGTTGTCGGCATGCGCCAATGTCAGCGCCACGTCGGTGCTGTCGCTGGTCCAGGCGAACTTGCCGAACAGCTGCCGCACTTCGGAGGGCGAATGGTCACGCCAGCCATCTTCGTCCATGCCTTCGGCCGCCAGGTACCAGGAGAAATTCTCGTGGCTGCCGCCCTGCTCGACCGCCGCGCCGTAGCGCCCGAAGGAGCCGCCGTACACCTCGGCCGAGCCGCCCGGATGGGTATCGCCGCGCTTGGTTTGCAAGGCCAGCGCCCCGCCCAGGGTGTTGAGCCCGTAAAGCGGGTTCGAACCGGGCACGAGCGTGGCGCTGGCGAGCGCGGTATTGGGTATCAGGTCCCAGTGCACCACGTCACCGAAGGCTTCGTTGATCCGCACGCCGTCGAGAAACACCGACATGCCCTGCGGCGTGCCCAACAGCGGAGAGGCGGAGAAGCCGCGGTAGTTGAGGTCCGCCTGGTAGGGATTGCCCTGGGTTTCGTTGAGATTCACGCTCGGCAGGCCGCGCTGCAGCTTTTCGGCCAGCGATTGCCCTCCCAATCGATCGAGCTGCCGCTCATCGAGTGTCTGCACATTGGCAGGCACCTGGTCCTTCGGCAGGTCGATGCCCGGCAGTGGGGTCGTGGCGACGACCTCCGCAGCCTCCAGTTCGAGTGGCTCGTCGGCGTGAGCCAGGCCGGGCAACAGGCCGGCGATGGCCAGGGAAAGCAGCGTGCGCCGGGGCAGCCGGCGACTACTGAACTGAGATTGCATCGGGTAGTTCCTTGTTCTTGTCAGGCGGATCGAGGCCGAACGAGCCGGCGGGCGGCTCCCTACGTCGGTTTGGGCAGGCCGTGCTGGCAACCTGCCAGGGCGATTATCAGAAGGAGCCTGGCTGCGCCGACAGGGAAGATTTCCCGGTTCGTGCGGGAAAACTTCCCGGCGCCGCGGAGATTGGTCGTACGACCTGCGCACTAGGTCTACGCCGCCTTTCGGGCACATCCAGGCAGCAGCGGCACGGCCGTGCGGCGCTGTTTGCCGGCCGGCGGGAATGGGTGAATTCGGAGGCACGCCAGGCGGCCGAAGGCTGCCGGGCGCGGGGCGGTAACGGGACGCGGCGGTCGGCAGGTGGCCTGCCACCTGCCCGTCGACGGAGTTGAAGCGGCTGGTGGTCAGGCTTCGCAGAGCATGCGTTCGCCGACCCGCAACAGGCCCTGGTCGATGGCCAGGTGTACCAGCTCGGCCTGGGAGCTTACCTCGAGCTTGTTCTTGAGCAATGCCATGTGGTTGGACACGGTCTTGCTGCTGATGCACAGACGCTGGGCGATCTCACGGGTGCTGATGCCGCGCGCGAGCATGATGAACACTTCCATCTCGCGCGGCGTCATGTCCGCCAGCCGCCCCTGGCTGGCCGAACTCGACGCGCGCTGGCAGGCCAGCTCGACGGCCAATGGCTGTTCGATGAACGGCTGCCCGGCCAGCACCTTGCGCACCGCCTCGACCAGCACGTCCGGTGCGCAACGCTTGGTCAGGTAGCCGGATGCGCCGGCATCGAGGGCCTGCCGAACGAGAGCCTGCTCATCGTGCATGCTGAAGATCAGCACGGGCAGCAGCGGCAGGCGCTGGCGCAGGCGCCGGCAGGTTTCCAACCCGCTGATGCCCGGCAGCCCGAGGTCAAGAATTACCAGGCTGGGCACCTCGTCCTGCACGCTCTGCAGGGCCTGCTCGCCGCTCGCGGCTTCGGTTACCACCACTTCAGGCAGCAAGGCGGTCAGCAGGCTGGCGTAGCCCTGACGGACCACTGCGTGATCGTCGACCAGCAGAATGTTCATGTTGTCGCTCCTGTGCAGGGCAGGTTGAGATAGAGCGTCCAGCCGCGCCCCGGGCAATGCCGCAAGCGCAGCCGGGCGCCGAGACAGCGGGCGCGCTCGCGCATCGAGCGCAGGCCGACGCCGGTGCCCCCGGGCGGCTGGCCGTGGCCGTTGTCGGCGACCAGCAGGCTCAGGCCGCGAGTGCCGCCACGCAGCTGCAGGCTGACCTGGCTGGCCTGCGCATGCCGCGCGACATTGGTCAGCGCCTCCTGGGCCAGCCGGTAGAGGTGCAGCTTGTCGTCCATGTCCAGCGAGGGCATCGTGCCGCGCAGGCGAAACCGGCATGCGATGCCCTGCGAGGCCTGCCACTGCTCGGCAAGCTGGGCGATGGCCTGCTCCAGGCTGAGATGCTCGAGCATGACCGGATACAGGTCGCGGACCAGCCCGCGAAAGCCGTTCTGCAGGTCGAGGCTGTGCTGCTCAAGGTGCGCGGCGGTCTCGCGCACGGCTTCGGGGCGGTCCGCCTGGACACGGAGCAGGCAGGCGCGAGCACGGATGCCGGCGACATACTGGCCGAGATCGTCGTGCATCACCTGCGCCAGGCGTGTGCGTTCGCGCTCCTGCAGCTCCATCAGGGTACGGTTGAGCCGCAGGTTGTCGGCTTCGGCCGCTTCCAGCGCGCCGGCCATCTGGTTGAACTGCCCGGCCAGCCGCTGGGCCTCCGGCAGACGTCGTGCCACCAGGCGTGTGGCCAGCTGCCCGCGCGATATGCGCAGCAGCCCGCCGAGCAGGTCTTCCAGCACGCCCAGTGCATGGCCGACGGCCCAGCGAATGGTCAGCAGGCTCAGCGCCAGGGCCAGGCCGAACAGCGCCAGCAACTGCAACAACGAGTCCCAGACTTCCTCGACCTCGTCGTCCGGGTTGACGGTCAGGCGGATCTGCTGGCCATCTTCGAACTGCACGGTTTTCGCTGGCATCACCTGGGGATACAGCCACTGGCTCAACCAGCGGCGATGCTGCCCTTCGGCTGTGGCTACCGGCTCTGCCCCGGCCGCGATGCGCTCGACCCGGATGTGCCGGAGGCTGTCCTGCAGGCCGCTGGCCAGGGCCTGCGGGTGGCCGCGCAGGCTGAGCGCGAGGTAGTCGACGACCTGTTGCGCGGCATCCATTTCGCGTTGCACGTCGTGCGCGGCCTGGCGCAGCAGGACGCTCATGCACACGAGTGTCACCGCCGCGAAGAACAGCGCCACCAGCAGGTAGGTGCGACCAAGGGCATTCATCGCGCCGCCCTCACTTGACTACGAAACGCCCTTCCATGCCCTTGTTCTGCAGGCCCTTGCAATAGAAGGGGTAGCTGCCGGGCTTGATCGGCAGGAAGAAGATCTCCGCTTCGCCGGCGTCCTCGAATTCCAGTTCGGTAAGGGTCATCGCCTTGATCTCGACGCCGCCGGCCTCGACCTTGCGCAGAAAGATCGAATGCGCGAATTCCGGGGCCTGGAAAGCGCACTCCTTCTGACCGTCGGAGATCACCTTGAGCTGGTAGGCGACGCCGGTTTCCAGCTGGTATTCCTTCTGCGAGACCGCGTAGTCGCTTTCTTCGGAGCCGAACTTGAGATCCGGCAGGGCCTGGGTGCGGCGCGTCAGGTCGCCGGCGGCATGACATTGATCGAAGCCGATCAGGCTGGCGATGAACAGGGCGTTGAGCAGCAGCGCTTTGCAAGTGGGCATGGGACGGCCTCGTTATTGTTATCGGTCTCGCCATCCTAAGGCGCGGCGCCTGCGTCTTCCTCCTACCTTGGTAGCGATGGTGCCGACGCCAACCGGCATTGGCGGGCACCTACGGGCCGCACGCAAGGACCGCGCGGCAACCTCGCAGCGCCCGAAAACCCGGGCTGGCAAGGCTGCATCGGCCCTCGCACCAGGCTTGCAGCGGGCCGTCTTGCGCGGCCAGTCCCTCGGCAGCGCTACCAAGGTAGCGACACCAAGGTAGCGATCCATTTCCCAGCTCTGCCGCCGCAATATCCCTGTATTCGTGATGCCAATTGGACATCAGTCGGCCCCGGCCGCCCTGCTCCAGCGCTTGCAGCAGGCCCTTGAGTTTTCCTTAGTATTTTCAGGAGTGCCAAGCATGATCCCCCTGCGATCCATACAACACCGAATCGCGCTCATCGGCGGGCTGTGCCTGCTGGTGACGGCGGGCATACTCATCGGCTACAGCGTGTTTCTTGCCAGCTCGACGCAACGGCTGGTCTCCGGCCGCGTCAGCCAGCAGGCTCAGGACGATGCGCTGCAAACCCTGCAGCACCTGGGCGGCAAGTACGCCGGCGAGATCCGCTCGGAGTTCACCGAGGCGCTGGAGGCCGCACGCGGCATGGCAACCACCTTTGCCGTCGCGAAGATGAGCGGTGCCGCCAGTGGCGGCCTGCAGATGGGCCGCGATGAGGTCAACGCCGTTCTGCTGAACGTGCTCAAGCGCTACCCGAACTTCAACGGCACCTACGCCTGCTGGGAGCCGGACGCCATCGATGGCCAGGACCTGCTGTTCCAGGACGGGCAGAACGGCAACAACCTCCAGACCGGGCGTTTCACCCCGTACTGGACGCGCGCAGCCGATGGCACCATCGCGGTCCAGCCACTGGTCGAGTACGACACCCTGGACAAACACCCCAACGGGGTACTCAAGGGCGGCTGGTACATCGGGCCGAAGGAAACCCAGCGCGAGAGCGTGCTCGCCCCCCTGCCCTACATCGTCCAGGGCAAACAGGTGTGGCTGGCAACCCTGTCGGTGCCGATCGTGGTCGACGGTCGCTTCCTCGGCGTGGCGGGCACCGACTACAACCTTGATTTCGTGCAGAAGGTCAGCGAGGAAGTCTCGGGCAAGCTGTTCGACGGCCAGGGCGAAGTGGCGATCATCAGCGACCAGGGGCTGATCGTGGCCGAGAGCCGCAAGCCGGAACTCATCGGTCAGCATTTCCAGAAGATTCTTCCGGACTGGCAGGCGCTGCTGGGCTCCATCCAGGGCGGTGAAGAGCTTGCGCGGCTCGACGACGACGGCATGGTAACGGTGTTCGCGCCCATCGAGCTGGGGCGTACCGGCAAGCCCTGGTCGATGATGCTGCGCATCGACAAGGACATCGTGCTGGCCCAGGCCGCCGAGCTGGAGCGCGAGATGAGCGCACAAAGCGAGCGCAGCGTGCTGCAGCAAATCGGCGTAGGCGTCCTTATCTCCCTGCTTGCCGTGGTGGCGCTGTGGTTCTCCTCGCGTTCGGTGGCACTGCCCATTCGCAAGGCGGCCAACCTGGCACGAGCCATTCAACAGGGCGATCTGTCCCAGCGGCTGGGCCATCGCTCGGCGGACGAGGTTGGCCAGTTGTCGCTCAGCCTCGATCGCATGGCCGACAGCCTGCAGGAGCAGGTAGCCGTAGCCGAGCGGATTTCCCAGGGCGACCTGGCGGTCGACGTGCGCCTGGCATCCGAGCGCGATCAACTGGGCCTGGCCTTGCGGCGCATGGTCGAGAACCTCAACGGGCTGGTGTCGCAGGTGCAGCTCAGCTCGCAGCTGATCAACGACAAGGCTGGCCAGGTGACCCACCTCAGCCAGGAGCTGGCCGGCGGGGCGACCGAGTCCGCCTCGGCGGTGACCGAGATCAGCGCCACCATCAGCCAGATGGCGACGCAGATCCGCCAGACCTCCGGCTATGCCAGCGAGGCCAACGGGCTGTCGCGCAGCGCCGAACAGGCCGCTCGCGGCGGCAACGAGCTGATGGCGACGCTCAAGGCCGCGATGCAGGAGATCAACCAGTCCGGCCAGGACATCACCAACATCATCCGGGCGATCGAGGAGATCGCGACGCAGACCAACCTGCTGGCGCTGAATGCGGCCATCGAAGCGGCGCGTGCCGGCGAGCACGGCCGCGGCTTCGCCGTGGTGGCCGACGAGGTTCGCCAGCTCGCCGGGCGCAGTGCCGAGGCCGCACAGCGCTCGACGCGTCTGATCGAGGAATCCAATGCGCGCACCATCAAGGGCATGGAGCTGACCGACGAGACCGCGCAAGCGCTCGAAGCGATCGTCCAGGGCGCCGCGCAGGTGTCGCAACTGGTCGATGAGATCGCCTCGGCATCCAGCCAGCAGGCGTCAGGCATTGAGCAGGTCAGCCTCGCCATCGGTCAGATCGACGAGGTCGTGCATCACAACAGCAGCAATTCCGAGCAGACCAGCCAGACGGCGCAAGAGCTTACCCAGCAGGCGCAGCAGATGATCGTTCAGGTCGGCCGCTTCACCGTCAAACGCCTGGGCTAGGCCCACGGGCGGCCTCTGCGGAGGCCGCCATGCAGCGTTGCATTTCTACGACCTTGGTACACAGCGACTGGTACTTTCTGCATATTTCCCCACCCCGAGTCGGTTCCTATGCTGGCCGCAACCCCTGAGGAGTTGCCCATGCGACCGCTCGCGATCCGCACCCTGTTTTCACTGATGGCGCTCGGCGGCGTGCTGACTTCCGTGCAGGCCGCCCCTCCCCCGGCGCCCGCACCGCTGGAGGTGCGCATCGGCTATCTGGGCTATCGGCCCGATCCCGGGCCGCTGCTTTCCAACGTCATCCCCGAACCTGCGGACGCCGGCCTGCGCGGCGCCGAGCTGGCGATCACCGACAGCAACACCACCGGGCGCTTTCTCAAGCACAGTTACAGCCTGGAAGCGGTCAGTGCAGAAGACCCCGAGGCGCTGCTCGCCGGCGCCCGCCGCCTGTACGAGGCCGGCTTGCGCCTGATGGTGGTCAACGCGCCGGCGCAGGAATTGCGCCAGCTCGCCGAGGCCTTTCCCGACGCGCTGCTGATGAATGCCGGCAGCGCCGACGATGCACTGCGTCAGGCCTGCCTGCCGAACGTGCTGCATACCTTGCCCAGCCGCAACATGCTGGCCGATGCGCTCGGCCAGTTTCTCGCCGCACGGCGCTGGAACCGCTGGCTGCTGATCGTCGGCAGCACGCCAGAGGATCAGGCCTACGCCGCGGCGCTCAAGCGTGCGGCCAAGCGTTTCGGCCATCGCATCGTCGCCGAGAAGCCCTGGACGTTCGATAACGATCAGCGCCGC
Organism: Stutzerimonas sp. CXK-1; assembly: GCF_057738225.1. Taxonomy (NCBI): domain Bacteria; kingdom Pseudomonadati; phylum Pseudomonadota; class Gammaproteobacteria; order Pseudomonadales; family Pseudomonadaceae; genus Stutzerimonas; species Stutzerimonas sp. CXK-1. The sequence continues at coordinate 2,058,349 of NZ_CM173217.1, forward strand.
ACGGCGCAGGCGGAAATGCCGTTGTTCACCCAGACCGCCGAGTACGACGTGGTGCTGGTGGCCGACGAACGTGGCGACTTCGGCGAGTACGTGCCCTACCAGACCTGGTATCCGCGCCCGGTGGCCGGTACCCAGGGCCTGACGCCGACCGGCTGGCACAAGACCGTCGAGACCTATGGCGCGGCACAGCTGCAGAATCGCTTCGAGGCGCATGCGGGGCGCTGGATGAACGACCGCGACTTTGCCGCCTGGATCGCGGTGCGCAGCCTTGCGGCTGCGGTCACCCGTCTCAGAACCACCGACGTGACAGAGCTGCGCGCGCTATCGCTTACCGATCAGCTGCCGCTCGACGGCTTCAAGGGGCGCAAGCTGAGCTTTCGCCCCTGGGACGGCCAGCTGCGCCAACCCATCCCGCTGGTGCACCCGCGCGCGCTGGTTTCCACCTCCCCGCAGGAGGGCTTTCTGCACCCGACCAGCGAGCTGGATACGCTGGGCCTGGACGCGCCGGAAAGCCGCTGTCGGCTGAGCGAGGTGGGCTTGTGAGAGGCCCTGCCCAGCTTGCCGCGCTGGCGGGCCTGTTCGCGTTCCAAGGCAGCGTCGTGGCGGACGAGCTCGGCTACGAGGCCTACCTGGACAGCCCCAAGCGCATCAAGTGCCTGTATGGCTACGTCACCGCCAAGACCGGCAACTTCGATGCGGCCCGGGCGATCTTCGAAGACTGCGTGGCACGCTGGAACGATGTCTATTCACTGATTTCGCTGGCGCAGATGTACGAAAGCGGCAGCGGCGTGCCGGTCGACCTTGGCAAGTCCGCCGAGCTGCTCAAACAGGCAGCGGCCCAGCCGGACGACGCGAGCTACGTCAGCCTGGCGCGCTATCACTGGGGCGTGGCGCTCGCCGAGGGGCGTGGCGTCGCGCCTGATCTGGCACAGGCGCGCCATTGGCTTCGCCGTGCCGCCGAAGGTGGCCAGGAAGAAGCCCTGCAGTACCTCGCCGAGCTTGACCAGGGATCGCGTGCCGGCGATGCCGGTGCCGCCGTCAGACCCTAACGACCAGACAAACAACAACAAGGACCACCACATGCCTCGCCACCCGCTCGCCGCTGCCGTTCTCTGCGCCCTGGGCTGTGCCCTGATCGGATCGGCGCATGCCGCCACGGCCTATGTGTCCAACGAAAAGGACGACAACATCAGCGTGATCGATCTCGATCGCATGGAGACGATCGAGACCATCGACGTCGGCATGCGCCCGCGCGGGCTGACGCTGTCGCACGACAACAAGCTGCTCTACGTCTGCGCGAGCGATTCCGACACCGTCCAGGTCCTGGACCTGGCGACCCGGCAGATCATCAAGCAACTGCCTTCGGGGGCGGACCCGGAGCAGTTCGCCCTGCACCCGAACAACAAATGGCTGTACATCTCCAACGAGGACGATGCGCTGGTCACCGTTGTGGATGTCGACAAGGAAGAGGTGCTCGCGCAGATCGACGTCGGCGTCGAACCGGAGGGCATGGCGGTCAGCCCGGACGGCAAGTGGGCGGTCAACACCAGCGAAACCACCAACATGCTGCACTGGATCGATACCGCCACCAACCAGCTGGTCGACAACACCCTGGTCGACCAGCGGCCTCGGCACGTCGAGTTCACCCGCGACAGCAAGCAGCTCTGGGCCTCGGCCGAGATCGGCGGCACCGTCAGCGTGGTCGATGTCGACAGCCGGCAGATCCTCAAGACGCTCCACTTCCAGATCAAGGGCGTGCACCCGGACAAGGTGCAACCGGTTGGGGTCAAGCTGACCTCCGACGGCAAGTACGCCTTCGTCGCGCTGGGGCCTGCCAACCATGTCGCGGTCGTCGACGCGAAGACCTTCGAAGTGCTCGACTACCTGCTGGTCGGGCGCCGCGTCTGGCACATGGCTTTCACCCCGGACGAGCGCATGCTGCTGACCACCAACGGCGTCAGCGGCGACGTTTCGGTGATCGACGTGCCTTCGCTGAAGGTGACCAAGTCGATCAAGGTCGGCCGGTATCCGTGGGGCGTGGTGGTCAAGCCATGAACGCGCTGGAAGTCGAGGGCATCGGGTTCAACTACGGGGCCCGCCGCGCGCTGGATAACGTCGGCTTCGTGACCGAGCGCGGCCGCTTCACCGCCCTGCTCGGGCCCAACGGGGCGGGAAAGTCCACGCTCATCGCCCTGCTCACCCGCTTGTACGACCTGCAACAGGGCGAAATTCGCGTCGAGGGCTACAGCCTCAAGAGCCAGCCGCGCCAGGCCCTGCAACGCATGGGCGTGGTGTTCCAGCAGAGCACGCTGGACCTGGACCTGACCGTGGAACAGAACCTGCGCTACCACGCCGCCCTGCATGGCTTGTCCAGCGCCAGGGCGCGCTTGCGCATCGACATGGAACTCGAGCGGCAGACCCTCACCGAGCGCCGCCGTAGCAAGGTGCGCGAGCTCAACGGTGGCCATCGCCGGCGGGTGGAAATCGCCCGCGCCCTGCTTCATGAGCCCAGCGTGCTGCTGCTCGACGAAGCCAGCGCCGGGCTGGACCCGGCCAGCCGCCAGGGGCTCAACGATCATGTTCGCCAACTCTGCCGCGACGATGGCATGAGCGTGCTGTGGACCACTCACCTGCTCGACGAGGTGCTGGCCGACGATCATCTACTGGTTCTCAAGCAGGGCCGGCTGGTGGCGCAGGGCCCGGCTGCCAGCCTGGTCGACGATGAGGAGGATCTGGCCGCCAGCTTCTCGCGGTTGACCGGCGAAGGCGTCGCCTCCACAAGCCGTGCGCGCCCGGTCGGCACGGCGGGCGGGCCCAGGGATACGGCGTCGCGTGACGCCACTGCTTCGCAGGTGCGCTCATGAATGCCTATTGGGAATGTCTGCGCGGCATCGTGGCCCGCGAATGGCTGCGTTTCGTTCAACAGCGTTCGCGCTTTCTCAGCGCCCTGGTACGCCCGCTGCTCTGGCTGCTGGTGTTTGCCGCCGGATTCCGTGCGGCGCTGGGCATCGCCATCATCGAGCCGTACGACACCTATATCACCTACGAGACCTACATCGTCCCCGGGCTGGCCTGCATGATCCTGCTGTTCAACGGCATGCAGGGTTCGCTATCGATGGTCTACGACCGCGAGATGGGCAGCATGCGCGTGCTGCTGACCAGCCCCCTGCCCCGTGCGTTTCTGCTGGCGAGCAAGCTGCTGGCCACGGCCTTGATCTCGCTGCTGCAGGTCTATGCGTTCTTTGCCATCGCCTGGCTCTATGGCGTGCAGCCACCGGCGTCCGGCCTGCTCGTCGCACTGCCGGCGCTGCTGCTGGTGGCGCTGCTGCTCAGCGCGCTGGGCCTGCTGCTGTCCAATGGCATCCGGCAGCTGGAAAACTTCGCCGGGGTGATGAATTTCGTGATCTTCCCGATGTTCTTCCTCTCCTCCGCGCTCTATCCGCTGTGGAAGATGCGCGAAGCCAGCGAATGGCTGTACTGGATCTGCGCCGTGAATCCTTTCAGTCACGCCGTCGAACTCGTGCGTTTCGCGCTCTACGAGCAATTCAACGCACTGGCGCTGGCTGTCTGCCTGGGGCTGACCCTGTTGTTCAGCCTGCTGGCGGTGCTGAGCTTCAATCCGCAGCACGCGGCGCTGCGTCGCGCTGCCTGAATTACTACTTTCGTACCGCTTCGGCTGTCCAACGTAGGATTTGCACGGGGCGCCCATTGTTCTGTAATCGCTCAACGAAAGGATGGGACCAGAACCATGAGAATGCGGATGCTCACCGGCCTGCTGATGGCGCTTCCCCTGTTCGCTGCGGCTGCCGGCACCGGAGCTGCGGATGCTGCGCTGTTCTCCGCCGAAGGCTATCGGCAGGACCAGTACCGCAGCCCCACGCCCGATACGGCCGAAGGCGCGCGTACCCTGTCGACCGAGCAGCTCAAGGCGCTGCTCGAGCAGGACCCCAGACCCGTGCTCGTCGACGTTTACCGTCGCCAGTGGCTGGCCGGCCAGTTCATCGACAGCGAGCCGCATGCCAACCTGCCGGGCAGCATCTGGTTGCCGAACACCGGTGATGGCAATCTGGCGCCGGAATGGGCAAGCTACTTCACGCGCAATCTGCGGCAGGCCACCGGCGGCGATAAAGACCGGGCGCTGGTGTTCTACTGCCGATCCGACTGCTGGCTGAGCTGGAATGCGTCGATGCGCGCACACCGGCTGGGTTACACGGACATCTACTGGTATCGGGATGGCGTGGACGCCTGGGAGCAGGCAGGCCTGCCACTGCAACCGGCGCGACCCGTGCCGCTGGAGGCGACTGCCAGCGCCGCCCGATAAGCTCACCATAATCACAACAAGAGGTGCCCAGCCTTGTACAAGATTCTCATAGCCGATGATCACCCGCTGTTTCGTGAGGCGATCCACAACGTCATCCGCGATGGCTTTCCCGACAGCGAAATTCTCGAAACCGCCGATCTGGACAGCGCCCTGGCACTGACCCAGGAACACGACGATCTCGATCTGGTACTGCTGGACCTGAACATGCCGGGCATGCACGGCCTCAACGGGCTGATCAACCTGCGCAACGAGGCCCCTACCATTCCGGTGGTGATCGTCTCGGCCGAGCAGGACAAGCAGATCGTCCTCCAGGCCATCACCTACGGCGCCGTGGGCTTCATCACCAAGTCGTCCCCGCGCGCACAGATGACCGAAGCCATCGAGCAGATCCTCAATGGCAACGTCTATCTGCCCTCGGACATCATCCGCAGCCAGAAGCCCACCACTCGCCACCATCACAGCGAGCCGTCGATTCCGCCGGAGCTGCTGCAAGCACTCACGCGCAAGCAGCTACTGGTGCTCGAACGCATGACCAAGGGCGAATCGAACAAGCAGATCGCCTACAACCTCGACATCGCCGAGACCACGGTCAAGGCCCATGTCTCGGCCATCCTGCGCAAGCTGAACGTGCATAACCGCGTACAGGCCATTCTCTCGGCCAGCGATATCGACTTCTCCAGCTACCTGCGCCGCTAAACAAGCCGCCGGCCGCCAGATTTCCCCAACCGCTGCCCCTGGCAGCGGTTTTTTTATGCCGCCGCCAGGGAGCGTTGCATCAGGCGGGAGCCTGACCGTGCTCGAGCAGGTGGCACATCGCGGTCTTCAACTTCATCGGCCGTACCGGCTTGTGCATCAGCATGTAGCCGAGTTCGCGCACTTGCTGTTTCAGGTCGTTGCTGTAGTTGGCGGTGATCATCAACGCCGGTAACGGGCTGGCACGGCGGTCGTTCACCGTGGTGACGACGTCGATGCCGGTGTGCCCGTTGTCCAGGTGGTAGTCGGCGATCATCAGGTCGGCCTCGGCATGGAAGTTATCGACCTGGCGCGCCAGGTCCTCCTCCGAGAGCGCCGTGGTCACCACGCAGCCCCAGCCTTCGAGCAGGGTGCGCATGCCAGCACAGATCGCCGTGTCGTTGTCCAGCACCCAGACCCGCGCGCCGTGCAGGCGCTCGAGCGCGAGTTCCGCGGTGCCCGGCTCCGGGCGAGCCTTGGGCGCGCGTTTGGCCAGTGGTACTTCGATCGAGAACTTCGAACCACGCCCTGGCTGCGAGCTGACCTGGATGCGATGCCCGAGCATGCGCGCGATCTTGTCGACGATCGCCAGCCCGAGTCCCAGGCCACGGTCCTGATTGGGCCGCACGCCCTCGCCGCGCTTGAATTCCTGGAAGATCTCCTCGAGCTTGTCGCTCGCGATGCCGACACCCGTGTCCCAGACTTCGATCGACAGGCTCTGGCGACGCCGCCGGCAGCCCAGCAGCACCCTGCCCTCCGGCGTATAGCGGATGGCATTGGTCAGCAGATTGCGCAGAATCCGCGCCAGGAGCTGGATGTCGCTACGCACCAGCGCTGAGCACGGAATGAAGTCCAGCACCAGGCGCTCGGCGCCGGCGATCTGGCGGAACTCCATGGCAAGGTTTTCGAGCAGTTCGCTGACGGCGAACGGCGCGATGTCCGGTTTGATCACCCCGGCGTCGAGCTTGGAGATATCCACCAGGGTGCCGAGCAGGTTCTCGACGTCTTCCAGCGAATTGCTGATGTTGCGCACCAGCCCGCCGTTGGCCTGTGGCGTCGGCTGTTCGAGCAACGCGCTGGTAAACAGCCGCGCGGCGTTGAGCGGCTGCAGCAGGTCATGGCTGACCGCGGCAAGAAACTTGGTTTTCGACAGGTTGGCCAGCTCGGCCTCGCGCTTGGCCTCGCGCAGGCGTGCCTCGACGCTGCTGCGCTCGTCGATCTCGCGCAGCAGCTGATCATTCAGGCTGGTCAGCTCGGCGGTGCGCTCGCGCACCCGCTGTTCGAGGTTCTGGTAGGCCTGGTGCAGCGCCTCGGCGGTGCGCCGGCGATCGGTGATGTCCTGGATCAGCACGAAGATGCCCGCCACCTCGCCGTTGGCCAGGCGATTGGGCACGTAGGAGCGCAGCATGTAGCGCTGCTGGCCGTTGTGGTTGCGCTCTGCCATCTCGAAGCTGACGCTTTCACCGGACAGCGCCCGGTCGATATAGGGCTCCAGCTGCCGCCAATGTTCGCCACTGTGCACCTCACGCAGGCTCTGGCCGAGCATGCCGTCGCTCGGCCAGCGATACCACTCCTCATAAACCTTGTTGGTGAATTCGTAGGTCAGGTCCGAAGACACATAGGCGATCAGTGCAGGTACGTGGTCGGTGATCAGACGAATCCAGCGCTCGCTCTGGCGCAGGGCTTCGGCATGCCGATAGCGCTCGGTGATGTCGGTGAAGGTATTGACGAAACCGCCGGTGGGCAGCTCGTGGGTACGAATTTCCAGCACGCGCCCATCGAACAGACGCTGCTCCAGCACCCTCACCGGCTGCCCGGCGCTGTCGAGCGTGTTGGGCGTCAGCAGGCTCAGTTCGCTGTCGACCATGACCTCGTCGAACGGTCGATGCGCTTCGATCGGCGCCAGGCCGCAAAGCTCGAGGAAACGGTGGTTCCACAGCTCCAGTGCACCCTCGGCGCTGACCATCGCCACGCCCTGCGACAGGCTGTCGACGGCTCGCTGCAGCAGGCGCGACTTCTGCGCCAGCGCCTGCTCGCGGCGCATGGTTTCACTGACCTTGACCTCGGTGATGTCGGTATAGAGCACCACCAGGCCGCCTTCCTGGGTCGGCCGCTCGCTGACCTGCACCCAGCGTCCGTTGTTGAGGCGGTACACGGTCGGCTCGTCACCCTTGCCGCGGTGTTCTTCGACGATCAGCCCGGTGCTTTCGGCCAGCCGGCGCACTTCGGCCAGGCGCGTTCCGGCATTGATGCGCGCGCGGGTACGGCTCCACAGCGACTTGAAGCGGCGATTGAACAGCACGATGCGCTGATCGCGGTCGAACAGCACGAAGGCGTCGGAAATGCTCTCGATGGCATCGATCAGATGCTGATGCGCTGTCTCGGCGCGCAGGCGCGCGTCGCTGAGCAGACGGTTGCTGGCCTTGAGCTCGGCCATGGCCTGGTTCAGCGCATCAGTGCGCTCGCGGACCTGCTCGGCCAGCTCCACCGAATGCTGGAAGGCTGCATAGGACGCATCGCGCCCCGGGCCGCTGCTCTCGACGCGCTCGATCAGGGCGGCGTTGATGCGACGCAGTTTCTGGTTTTCGCGTTCGAGCTCGGCCAACCGGGCCAGCGGATCAACGGACACATCGTCCTCCTGGGCGGCCAATGGCGACGCCGGTGAAGGTCTGGTTGATGTGCATGCCGTTGTACTGCTCGCCGTAGGTGTTGAAGCCAATCACCTGCTGCCGGCGCAGAAGCTCCGAGGCCGCTTCGCCAAGCCCGCGCTCCTCGACCTCCAGGCGACGCAGGAAGCAGTCGCAGCCGATGGTCAGCAGCGGCGCGCCCAGGCGCTGCTCCAGGCGCTCGAACAGTGCGGTCAGGTTCGGCAATAGCGGGCCGGGCTCCATGGCGGTGAGCACGATGCCGTTTTCCACCGCACAGTAGAACGTCAGGCTGAGGTCGTCGTTGACCTTCTGGATCGCGCGCACGTAGTAATGCTCGTTGATGCGCACGGCCAGTGGGTGCGCGGCGAACAGGCGGTGATCCAGCTGTTCCACAGGAACGCCGATCAGGCGTGCATATTCCTTGGCGGCCGGCTCCGCGTTGAGTTCGTATACCCGGCGCGCCTGGCTGTCAGCCTCGGTCACGACGAGCTTTTCGCTGCGCGGCAGGATGTGGTGGGTGGTGAAAACCTCGAAATCGAGCCAGGTATTGACCAGCACGACAATCGCGGCTCCGGCATGGAAGCGGCCGTTGTAATAGACGTGGGTGCGGGTCAGATGGTTGTCGTCGCCGGCCGAGCCGCCAAAGTGCGGGATGCTGCCGAACGCGGCGCTGAGTGCGGCGAGCACGACCTCCTCGCGGCTGGACAGGCCGTCGAGCAGGGTCAGGGCGAAGCTGTGGTCCTTGATTGGCGCGAGCGAATTGCTCCGGCAGTCGGCGCCCAGGCGCTCGACCAGTTGCTGCGCGTCGACCAGGCCAAAGCGGTCCATTTCGTCGATCAGCTCGCAGGCGATCGAGAAGTTGCGGTGGTCGAAACCGATGGCCGAGACGCAGCTGCGGCTGTAGCCCTGTGCAGTGATTTCACCGGCCGAGGTGCAACCGACCAGGCGCACGCCGCCGAAATACTGTTCCAGCGCATCGCCCAGCGCCTCGAGGTCGTATTCGGCCGAACAGAAGAACAGCACGAAGCCCAGGTGCGGATGCATGAGCTGACGCGCCAGATCCTGCGCCACGGTTTCGGCCGAGCGCGACTCGGACATGGCAGTACGGACCACCTCGTTCTGCTGTTCTGCCACTTCCGCGCTCCCGCACAGCTCTGAATGTCCACATTCTTGGGCAGGGTTTGCAAGGCGCAAATGCTACTTGAGTACCGGTACAGGCCTGCGTAGGTAGCAGCGCGACGCTTTGCCTCGTCAGCTATGCCGCTAATAGCGGCGGGCAGAAATGCGAAAGGCCGGCCCTTGCGGGTCGGCCTTTGGCTGGAGGTCGGGGCGTGGCACGTCGCTTCGCGGCCGGCCACTGCAGGCAACGGAGGGAGCGGCCTACGGCTCGTTGTCCCTCCGCGCCCCGCCGCCGTGGCGGATCAGAAGCTCAGCGCAGCACCGACGGCGAAGGTGCGGGTGTCTTCGTCGAGGGTCGAATCGTCACGACCGGCGATCTCGAACTGGTTCAGTTCGGCGACCAGCTTCAGGTTGTCGTTGACGTCGTGGAACAGCGCGATGCCACGGGTTTCGTAGTCGGCTGCCGAACCCAGACCGTTGCCGTCATCCTTGGTCTTGCCGTAGGACAGCGCCACGCGGTTCTTGCCGAAACGATAGGAGCCCTGCAGCAGGTAGCCGTCGCTGTCGATTTCGCGCAGCAGCGCTTCGCCAGCGTTGTTGGTGAAGAACGGGTTGATGCCTTCGGCCTGGAAGCCCGAGGCGGTCAGGGACAGATTGCCCATCTTGGCCTGCACGCCGTAGCCTATGCCCTTGGAGTCGACTTCTTCGATGCTGCTGTCGGTGTTGTCCGAACTCTGCTGCATGCCGTTGATCCAGGTGTAGAACTGGGTGCCGCCGACATCGAACTGGTAGGTGACTTCGGTTTCGAAGCGCGGCGCTTCCTGGTACGCCTTGTCCAGCGTCGAGCTGGTGTCTTCGGTGGTATCGACCGGGTCCATGATACCGACCGCGATGCGCAGGCCATCCATTACCGGCGAGCGGTAGGTGATCTGCGAGGTCGGGAACGGGTACGGGTAGCCGGTGCCGATGTTGCCGAAGGACACGCCGCCACCGTCGACCAGCCCGAGGGTGTCGCTGACCTGGCCGTAGCCGGTGAGCATTTCGTCGAGCAGGATGTTGGAGCGGGCGAACAGGCCGAAGTCCTTACCGAACAGCACTTCACCCCACTGCTCGTTCGACGCGGTGCCGTAGAACTGACGAACGTCGATGTCGGTCGCAGTGCCGTTGGTTTCGCTGTCGTTGATGGTCACCCAGAAGGAGGAACGACCGCCCAGCTTGATGTCGTCGACCTGCTTGCTGAAATTGAAACCGATGTAGTTAGGCAGGAAGCCCATCTTCACCCGCGACTGCTTGCGATCGAACTGCTCGCCATCGCGGTCCACATCACTGTTGACGTAGAAGGTGTTGAAGTAGCCGTCGGTCGAAAAGGTCATGTCGTTCTTTTCGTACAGCACGATCTCGGCCAGGGCAGTCTGGCTGATCGACATGGCGACGGCACTGGCCAGGGCCAGCGGCAGCAGTGTTCTAGTGGTTTTTTTGTTGTTGTGCATGGCGCTCTCCGCTTATGGACGACGTAGGGGTCGTGTCGGAGGCGATTATCGAAACGGTCTGGGCGTCCCCATACGCTGCGATGGCGGCGAATGGCTAGTACTTTGGATGGGGAGCCCGGAGCGCGCGAAAAGCACCGCGCCGGTTCGTTCCGCTGACGCGGGCCGGTATTACACCCAAGGGCCTAGTACTCCGCTGCAGAGGCCGCAGGCAGCGGCTTGCCGCCGCTCACCCGAAGATGACGGCGACGCTGCCGAGAGGTGGATTTGGCGCGTCAGCCAGGGTTCAGAACAGCGAAGCGGCGTTGCTGACGACCTGCCAGCGAGCCTGGCTGGTACGTAGAAGCTGCAGCTGCCTGGCGAGTTCGGCCCGGTCGACTCGGGCCATCGCCTCGATCACCTGCTGCGGGTGGTCCGGGTCCAGCCCCGCCAGACAGGCCTGCCAGGTTTGCTCGGCGCGGCGGCGCAGGAGTATCGACGACACCGCCCCGCCCTCAACGGGCGATCTCGTGCGAGCCAGGCCAGGCAGCTCCGCCGCAAACTGCGCCAGGAACGCCTCGATGTGCCCGAGAATTTCCGCTGCCGAAGCTTTTGGCGACTGCACCACGAACAACATGCCGGCCTGCGTGCCGAACTGCCGGAAGCCGCAGAGTACCGCGTACCCCAGCTGAAGCTCGCTGCGCAGGCGGCGAAAGAACGGCGCTTCCATCGTCTGCGCCAGCGTCCGCCAGGCTGCCTCGGTGGCCACGTCACGGGTTGGAAGCGGACAGAACAGCACAACGGCAGCTTCTTCGCCCGGCTGGCCGAACGACCACCAGTGGCGGGCGCGCAGTACTGGCACAGGCGCGTTTGGCCGCTCGGCCGAGCGACCGGGCGCCGCGGCGAGCGCCGTGGCCAGCGCCGCCTGTTGCCCGCTGCCCAGCCCGAACGCCAGGGCCTGCCAGCGCGCCTCGTTCCAGGCGGCGTCGAGGCTGCCGGGGTCACATGCGCCCGGCTGGGTCGCCAGATCGGCGATTCCGAGCAGGCGCGGCAGCCGATTCCACAGCTGACGTACCAGCAGTTCCTGACCATTCAGCTCACAGGCTCGCGCCGCTCTTGCCTGTGCCTCCGACAGCGATGCCGGTCCCAGCGATTCGAGCCGCGGCAGTAGGTCGGCGGCGATCAGGGGTAGCGCCGGAGCGAAGCCGACCAGGCCCAGGCTCCAGGCCGTGCCGAGGTCCTCGAACAGTATTTCGACACCCGCCTGGCGCGCGGCCCAGCGGCACTCGCGCAAGGCAGCCTCCACCGCCAGTGCCAGACCGATCGACGGCGCCGTGGCGAACTGCCACGAAAGGTAGAGCGCGCCTTGTCCGTAGGCATCGCTGCCATCGCGTCCAAGCCAGCGCAGTGCCGTCGGTAGCGGCGGCTGGGCGGTGTTCGGTGCCGGGTCGCGCAGCCAGGGGTTGGCCTTCGGCAGTTGCCAGTCCACCACAGGCAGAGTCGTCGCGGCTGGCAGCGGTTCGTCCGCCAGGCGCAGCACGAAGCCCTCTCCACCGGCTGCCGGGCACGGCCGCTCGTCACAGGTCAGCAGTGTCGGCCCGGTGCCGACCATGCGCGCCAATAGCTCACCGAGCGCGGGCTGCAGCTGTTCCGGCGACCGCATGCGCGAACCCGCTTCGATCCAGTAACGCAGGCGCAGCAGTGGCTCCATTCCAACCAGGCTGCGCTGGCGCACGCGCTGGTACTCGTCCCAGGCCGCCGCGGCTGCCCCGTGGCGCGCAAAGAACGCCAACCAGCTCGAGACCAGGGCAACCACGCCCGGCCGCTGGGCGTGACCTTGTTCGGTCAGACGCAGATCGAGCACCACCACCGATTGGCCTCTGTGCAGGTACGGCACGCGCATGGCCAGCCCTTCGCACCACCGGCGTGCGCGCAATGCGGCGATCAGGCTGCCGTCCGCCTCGCTGGTCAACGCGCAGGCCAGGTAATCCAATGCGCCATCGAGGCTGCTTCTGACCTCGTCGAGCGCGTAGGCCAGCAGCAGCCTGGAGGGCTCATGCGCGACCTGCAGGCGGCGGCTCCAGTCGGACCGAAAGGCGAGCCTCGGCAGGCGTGGCGCCGTGCTCTCGGCGGAGGCGGAAGGCACGTGGCACTGCGGTGCCTGCAGCAACTGCTCGAGGTCGCGGCGCGGCAAGGCGGTCGCCACCAGCAACTCGAGCGCGCCGCTGTTGTAGAACCGGCGATGGTAGTCGGTGAGCGCTGCCTGGAAATCAGCCGACTCCACCGGCAGGGTTTCGCGGTTGCCGGCATGGAAGCCGCCAAACGGATGCGGATCGGCGAGTGCCGTACCGAGCGCTGCATCGCAGAGTGTCTCGGTGTCGCGCCCGCGGGCCAGGAACTCGGCCTGTAGGACCTCCCGTTCCCGTGCTTGTGCCGCGCGATCGAGCAGTGGCCGCGCCAGCATGTCGAGCAGGCGTCTGAGTGCCTGCTCGAAATCATCCTGGCGAACCTGGAAAAAGAAGTCGGTGTGGCGGTCGCGCGTCGAAGCGTTGAGCTGGCCGCCGCAGCCCTGGACAAAGGCCATCAGACTGTCGTCGACGGCATAGGCCTCGCTGCCGAGAAACAGCAGGTGCTCGAGAAAATGTGCCAGGCCCGGATAACGCGTCGGCGCATCGTGCGCACCACCGGCCACCCGTACCAGGGCCGCCGCCTGACTGCCGGGCGGCAGCGCGAGCAGGCCGACCTTGAGCCCGCTGGCGGTGACGAATGATTCGGGGGCGGCGCTGGGATCGAAAGCGTTCATGCAACAGGCTCGAGTGGTCGGTCGGCGAGCATCGCCCGGCAGCCGGCGCGGGGCAACCCTGCTTCGGAACGAGGCCAGCTCAGGTGTCGAGCTGGCCCGCCAGGAATTGCATCAGCCGCCGCTGCATCAGCGACGCGGTGCTGCCAAGACAGGCGATCGAGGTCCCGCGCAGCGCATCGCGGCCGTGCTCGGCTGCTTCGCCGGCCAGCGCCACCGGGCAATTGACCGCGAGCGCGACCTTGCCGAACTGCCGTACCTGCGGCTCGCCAGGCGGCAAGTTGGAGAACAGCACCAGCGCCTGCGGCTGTACCTTGTCGCAGACCAGCGCCAGCTCGTCCATCGGCTGGCCGAATGGCAACACGCTGACGGCCAGGCTGTCGTTACCGAGCAAGAGCCCGGCAATCAGCAGTTCCAGCTCGCGACACTGGCCTGCCACCGCGGCCACCAGCACCCGCTCGCGCCCCGGAAGCCGCCCCAGTTGCAAGCGCTGCAGGACGCGAGCGCGAAGAAAGGCATCCAGGAACAGCCATTCGCTGGTACGGCCGAACTCGTCCTGACGCAGCATCAACTCCTGCCATACCGGCAGAAGTACGTCCTGATAGACGATGGCCAACGGGTAGGTCGAAAAGATCTGGCCGTAGAGCTGGTCGAGGCGAGCCTCGTCGAACTCGGCGACGGCGTTGCGCAGCTGCAGCTGCCATTCGGCCCAGTCGCCGCTGCAGACCTCGGCAGGTGTGGGGGCTTCGGAAGCCGGCCCCGCATTGCTGCGCGCGAGCAGGCTGCCGACCTTGCTCACCGCCACACCGCGCTCGGTCCACGCCAGGATGCTGCGCACCGCTTCGACATCCGCCATGGAATAGAGGCGGTGCCCGCTTTCGGTGCGGGTCGGCTGGATCAGCCCGTAGCGCCGCTCCCAGGCCCGCAGGGTGACGGGGTTGACGCCGGTCAGCCGGGCCACCTCACGGATGGGGAACAGCTCGGCTGGTGCCGAAGGGTTGGCTGCTGCGGTGGTCCCGCCGGTGGTCTCGGTCATGGGCGGCTCGTGCGCTGAAAAGTGCCGGCATTGTAGCGCAGCCATTCCGGCAAGTCGGAACTACGCGCATCCACCGCCGGCATGGCCCGCCCGCTCAGTCGTTCAAGGGCACGCGCAGCCCCTCGTCGGCGCCGAGCGGTGTGGGCCGGCCGATGATCTCGTCATGGCTGACCGGTTGCCGCCAATAGACCTCCTGCACGCCACAGCCACGCAGCGCCCGCTTCAGGCTTGCCTGATCGCGCCAGAGCGTCTGGCCTCGGTCGTCGGCGAATGCCGAACGAGTCCCGCGATGCTCGATGACCCAGGCGTTGTAGCCGCAGCATTGCAGGCTCCGCAGCTCGACCTCTAGTACCCGCCCCTGACGCATCGCGCGGCGCAGATCATTGCGTGTCATCGTCGAAATAGCCACTTCGATACCTGTACAGAAATCATGGATTTGTACACGCCTAGAGCCCTAGCGGTGCCGTCTCGGGAGCTCTGCGCGCCGGGAAAACTGTACAACAAACCGAGAGATACTCAAATAACTTGTACATTCATATTTTGTCGTATAGGTTTTCAAGCGTACCGACCACACCTGGACCGCATCATGGACACGCTCTCTTCTCAATACCGCGACATCCTCCAAGGGCTGGGCGAAGACCCCGAGCGTGAGGGCCTGCGCGACACGCCGCTGCGTGCCGCGAAAGCCATGCGCTACCTGTGCAACGGCTATACGAAAAGCCTGGAGGAAGTCGTCAACGGAGCGCTGTTCGCCTCCGACAACGACGAGATGGTGATCGTCAAGGACATCGAGCTCTATTCGCTCTGCGAACATCACCTGCTGCCCTTCATCGGCCGCGCGCACGTCGCCTACATTCCGACCGGGCGGGTGCTGGGCCTATCAAAGGTCGCGCGCATCGTCGACATGTACGCGCGCCGCCTGCAGATCCAGGAAAATCTCACGCGGCAGATCGCCGAGGCGATTCAGGAAGTCACCAGTGCGGCCGGCGTGGCGGTGGTCATCGAGGCGCGACACATGTGCATGATGATGCGCGGGGTCGAGAAGCAGAACTCGGTGATGAACACTTCGGTGATGCTGGGCGCCTTCCGCAGCTCCTGCAACACCCGCATGGAGTTCATGCAGCTGATCGGGCGGGACCGGGCATGAGCCGTCTGGAAAACGGCCTCGCGCGGATCCGCGTGAAGGACCTGCGGCTGCGGACGTATATCGGCATCAACGAGGACGAGATTCGCAACCGCCAGGACGTCATCGTCAACCTGACGCTGCACTACCCGGCCGCGACCGCGGTGCGCGAGAACGACATCGACCAGGCGTTGAACTACCGGACCATCACCAAGGCGGTCATTCGGCATGTGGAGGACAATCGCTTCGCCTTGCTCGAGCGCCTGACCCAGGAGCTGCTCGACCTGGTGATGGACCACCCGGCGGTTCGCTATGCCGAGGTCGAGGTCGACAAACCGCACGCCTTGCGTTTTGCCGACTCGGTGTCGGTGACGCTCGCCGCACAGCGCTGAGCCCGCCATGCGCGCCCTGATCCTGTTCGCCGCCCTGCTCTGCCTGCTCTGCCTGCTCAGCGGCACGGTGCAGGCCAGCTGGCGCCAGGATCTGCCGCAGGCTCGCCTGCAGGGGCAAGGCGAACTGCGCTTCTTCGGACTACGCATCTATAGCGCCAGACTGTGGAGCGCCGCACCGCTAGGTCAGGCGCCGGCGCCCTTCGCCCTCGAGCTGACCTACCATCGGCGCATCAGCCGCGACTCACTGGTGCAGACCAGTCTCGAGGAAATCACCCGCCTGGCGGGCACCGACCTCGCACAGGATCGCCTGGCACGCTGGGCGCGTGAGATGCGCCAGGCATTCGTCGATGTGCTGCCGGGCCAGCGCATCACCGGTGTCTTTCTGCCTGGCGTGGGTTGCCGCTTCTACGTTGGCGACCAGCTGCAGCACGAGATCCGCGACCCCGAGTTCGCCGAAGCCTTCTTCGCCATCTGGCTCGACCCGCGCACACGCGACCCGGAGCTGCGCCAACAATTGTTGGGCCTTCAATGAAACGCATGCCGCTGGCCTGCTACGCCAGCCTCGGCTTGCCCCTGGCCATGGCGATGCTGCCGATCTACGTATTGGTGCCCAACTTCTATGCAGCCGAGCTCGGCCTGGGCCTGGGCATCACCGGCCTGGTGCTGTTCCTGGCCCGGTTGGTCGATACGTTTCAGGACCCCTGGCTGGGTCGGCTGATCGACCGCAGCAGCGAGCGTGGCTGGCCGCGCATCCTCGCACTCGCCGCACCGCTGCTGGCGTTGGCGATGCTCGGGCTGCTCGCGCCGCCGACCTGGAGAGATACAGACCTCGCGCTCTGGCTCGCAGCGATGCTGGTGCTGACCTACAGCCTGCACAGCCTGGTGAACATCACCTATCTGGCGTGGGGCGCGAGGATTACCGATCACCCCGTGAGCCGTACCCGCGTGGCCGCCTGGCGCGAGGGCGCCGGGCTGGTCGGCGTGGTGTTCGCCAGCCTGCTGCCCACGCTGCTCGCGCAGCGGCTGGGCATGCCGACGGCCCTGCTGGTCTTCGCAGTGGCCTTTGCCGCACTCCTATTGCCCGCGACGGCGTTGACGCTGCGCGGCGCGCCCGTCGCACACCGGGAGCCGCGGCGGGAACAGGACGACTGGCGCCAGCCCTTGCGCAACCGGCCGTTCCGCCAGCTGGCGGCGGTTTTCCTGACCAACGCGGTGGCCGTCGCGATACCTGCGACGCTGGCGCTGTTCTTCATTGCCGACTTCCTCCAGCTGCAGGCCCAGGCCGGCTGGTTTCTGGCGCTCTACTTCGTCTCCGGGGCGCTCGGCCTGCCACTCTGGACGGCGCTGGCCAACCATTTCGGCAAGGTCCGCTGCTGGCGACTGGGCATGTTCACCGCCTGCGCCGCGTTCATCTGGGCGATCTTTCTCGAGCCGGGTGCGGCAATCGCCTATGCGCTGATCTGCCTGCTCAGCGGCCTCGCCCTCGGGGCGGATCTGGCATTGCCGCCCGCGCTGCTTGCCGACCTCATCCCGCCCGAGGAACGCGGCGCGACGGCCGCCTACTTCGGCATCTGGAGCCTGCTCGCCAAGCTCGCGCTCGCCTTCGCCGGGCTCGGCCTGCCGCTACTGGCCCTGCTGGGCTACACCCCGGGCGAGCCCGCCGACTGGCGGCTCGCCTTTGTCTACGCCGGCGTGCCCTGTGCATTGAAGTTGCTGGCGGCCACGGCGCTTTCGCGCCTCGCTCGTGGAGGAAGCTTCGCATGAAGAAACTGATGATTCTGCTCTGCGCCTTGTTGGCCAGCTGCACCAATGTCGAGGTCGGCGATTACCGCAACGAGGAACCGCGCCTGGACCTGCGCGAGTATTTCGCCGGGCGCGTCGATGCCTGGGGCATGTTCCAGAAGCGCTCCGGCGAAGTGGTCAAGCGCTTCCATGTGCGCATCGACGGCTCGCTCGAGGGTGACCGGCTGATTCTCGACGAGCACTTCAGCTACAGCGACGGCACTACCCAGCGGCGCGTCTGGACGCTGCGCCCCGACGGCCCGAATCGCTGGCGCGGCACTGCGGGGGACGTGGTCGGCGAAGCCGTTGGCGAAGTCGCCGGTAACGCACTGCGCTGGCGTTACGTGCTCGAACTGCCGGTCGATGGCTCGGTGTACCGGGTGAACTTCGACGACTGGATGTACCTGATCGATGCCAAAACCATGGCCAACCGATCGTTCATGACCAAGTTCGGCGTCGAGCTTGGCCAGGTCACACTGTTCTTCCGCAAGGCCGAGTGAGCGCGCTCCGTTACAAATCGGTGTCCGGCACGCCGGGCTGGACCGCTACAGCCCGGCGACAATCGACTAGAATGCCGCGACAAGAATGCCAACCGGACTTGCCTGACATGATCAACGCCAAGCTGCTGCAACTGGTAGTGGAAGCCTCCAACGACGGCATCGTGGTTGCCGAGCAGGAAGGCGAAGACAACATCCTGATCTATGCCAACCCGGCCTTCGAGCGCCTGACCGGGTACACGGTGGACGAGATCCTTTACCAGGACTGCCGCTTCCTGCAGGGGGACGACCGCAATCAGCCGGGGCTCAACGCCATCCGCGAAGCGGTACGCAACCACCGCCCGTGCCGGGAGGTGATCCGCAACTACCGGCGCGATGGCACCCCGTTCTGGAACGAGCTCTCGATCACCCCGGTGTTCAACGAGGCCGACCAGCTCACCTACTTCATCGGTATCCAGAAAAACGTCAGTGCCGAAGTCGAGGCGCTGCAGCGCGTGCGCGAGCTGGAGGCCGAAAACGCCCGGCTGCGCGCCGAGCTGCAAGCGCTGAGGAACTGACGCCTCGGTACCCCCGTTTCAGCGCGACAGGGCCTATTTTCCGCTGGCTATACCGCCGCCGGTATGCTGCTATTAATAGGCTACTATCGCGTACGACAATCGAGGCATGAGCGATGCTGCAATCGCTGGTAGTCAATGCCCTGCTCCTGCTGGCCATTTGCTGGTTATTCACCTTCAGCCTGCGACACTTGGCGCATCGCCAGCCTCGGTTGCTTCAGCTGGTCATGGGGCTGTGCTTCGGGGCCGCGTGCATCATCGGCATGCTTGTGCCCTTCACCCTGCAATCGGGCCTGATCTTCGATGCACGCAGCGTCGTGCTCGGCATCGCTGCGCTGTTCGGCGGGCCGCTGACGGCTGCGATCGCCGGCGTGCTGGCGGCCAGCTACCGGGTCTGGCTCGGTGGTGTGGGTACCTATGTCGGTCTACTGAGCATCTTCATCCCGATACTCCTGGGCCTGGTGCTGCGTCTGGCTCACGAACGCGGACATCTGCCGCTGCGTTTTCTGCCCTTGCTGGCAGCCGGGTTCATCATTCATCTGCCGGTGGTTGCCGTGCAGGCGTTGCTGCCCTCGGGGCTCGGCCTGATCGCGGTGAAGACCGTTGCGCTACCCATTCTGCTGACCCTGCCGCTGGCTACCGCGGTGCTCGGGCTGCTGCTCAACGACCTTGCCGAGCGCGCCCGCACCGAGCAGGCGCTGCAACGCAGCGAAGCGCGGCTGAGGGCGATCACGCGGGCGATGCCCGACCTGCTGATGGTGCTCGACGAGGACGGGCGCTATCTGGAAGTCCTGACGGCCGACAGCCTGTTGCTCTATCAGGAGCCCCACCGGCTCGTCGGGCGCCTGCTGCACGAAGTCTTCGATCCCGAGGATGCCGATCGCTTTCTTGCCTTCATTCGCCTGACCCTCGAGCGCAACACCCCGCAGCGCATCCGTTACTCGCTGCAGACGCTCGACGGCCTGCGCACCTTCGAGGGCCGCGCACAGCGTCTGGAAACCACCGAGGACGAACGGCGTGCGGTGGTCTGGTGCAGCCGCGACATCACCGAACGCGACCTTGCCGAACAGGAGCGGCGCATCGCCGCCATCGCCTTCGAATCGCAGCAAGGCATGTTCATCACCGACCCGCAGGCCTACATCATCCGCGTCAATCGGGCCTTCACATTCATCACGGGCTATAGCGCCGAGGAACTGATCGGCCAGCCGGCGAAGATGCTTTCCTCCGGTAGCCATGACGAAGCCTTCTATGCCGCGCTCTGGCACCAGATCAAGACCACTGGCTCCTGGGAAGGCGAAATCTGGAACCGCCGCCGCAACGGCGAGGTGTTTCCCGAGTGGCAAACCATTACCGCGGTGCGCGACGACAACGGCAAGGTCACGCACTACATCGCCACGGTCATGGACATCACCCAGCGCAAGCTGGCCGAGGAGCGCATCCATCAACTGGCGTTCTATGACCCGCTCACCAACCTGCCGAACCGCAGGCTATTCCTCGACCGGCTGCAGCATGCCCTGGATGCCAGCGAACGCAGCCGGCATTGCGGTGCGGTGATGTTCATCGACCTGGACAACTTCAAGATGATCAACGACGCCTGTGGCCACAAGGCCGGCGATCAGTTCCTGCGCCTGGTCGCCGAGCGGTTGCAGAAGGCCGTGCGCCAGAGCGATACCGTCGCCCGCTTGGGTGGCGACGAGTTCGTGGTGATCCTCGAGGATCTCGGCCAGGAGCCGGAGGAAGCCATCGGCCAGGCCAGCCGCATCGGGGAAAAGCTGCTGGAAAGCCTGGCCGCGCCCTACTGCATCGGCGAACGCGAGCTGAGCAGCAGCGCCAGCATCGGCGTCGCGCTGTTCCGGGGCGACGAACCGGGCGTGGATGAGCTCATCAGCCGCGCCGACCACTGCATGTACAACGCCAAGATGAATGGCAAGAACGCCCTGAGCCTGGCCTGCCTGGACGACCCGGTCGCGAGCCGCTCGGGCTAGCCGGAACCGCGCCGCATGTGCGGGGCGCCAGGCCGAGGCGCCCCGTGCGGGTTCAGAGCGCTTGCGGCGCGCGCCGGCACAGCGTGGCGAGCGCCTGCACCCAGGCCTCATGGGTGTTCAGGCAGGGCACCAGAACCAGTTCCTGGCCGCCGGCTTCGATGAACTGTTCGCGGGCGCGATCGCCGATCTCCTCGAGCGTCTCGATGCAGTCGGCGACAAACGCCGGGCACATCACCAGCAGCTTCTTGACGCCCTGCGCGGCCAGCTCGTCGATGCGCGCCTCGGTATAGGGCTCGATCCACTTCGCACGACCGAGCCGCGACTGGAACGAGACCGACCAGCGATCGGCAGCCAGGCCCGCACCGGCGGCGAAGGCCTCGGCGGTACGCAGGCACTGCGCGCGATAACAGTGTGCGAGCACCTCGCCCTCGGCACGCTGGCAGCAGTCGGCGCCCTTGAGGCAATGGCTGCCGGAGGGGTCGCTCTTGTGCAAGTGGCGCTCGGGCAGCCCGTGAAAGCTCAGCAGCAGGTGATCGAAGCCGCCGTCCAGGTACTCGCGTGCGCTGGCAACCAGGGCATCGAGGTATTCGGGCTGATCGTAGAACGGTTGCAGGATCGACAGCTGCAGCTTCAGGCCATGCTGGCGAATGACTCGCCGCGCTTCCTCGATGGCGGTTGTCGTGGTGCTGTCGGCGTACTGCGGGTAAAGCGGTGCGAAGGTGACCTGGCTGATGCTCTGGCCGGCCAGGCGGACCAGCGTCTTTTCGATCGAGGGCTCACCGTAGCGCATGGCCAGTTCGACCGGCCCCTGTGGCCAGTACGGGCGGATCGCCTCCTGCAGGCGCCGGCTCAATACCACCAGCGGAGAACCCTCCGGCCACCAGATCGAGGCGTAGGCGTGTGCCGACTGCTCCGGGCGCTTGACCAGGATCAGCGAAACCAGCAGGCGCCGTAGCGGCCACGGCAGGTCCACCACGTAAGGGTCCATGAGGAACTGGTTGAGATAACGGCGCACATCCGCCACCTGCGTCGACGCGGGCGAACCCAGGTTGACCAACAACAACGCCTGCTCTGTCATACGAATTTCCTGACTGCCAATCGAGTGCGCCGCCTCCGCGCGGCGCGCCATTTTCACACATGCCGCAGTTTCTGCCCGCCTGGGCGGGCCAGAAGATCGGTCAACGCCGAATCAAGCTCGCGGAAACGGAAGCGATAACCCTCCGCCTCCAATCGCCTGGGCTGCGCGTGCTGCCCACCGAGCAGGAGATCGGCCATCTCGCCCAGCGCCAGCTTCAACGCGAAGCCCGGCACCGGCAGCAGCGCCGGCCGGTGCAGCGTGCGGCCGAGCGCGCGGGCGAACTCGGCGTTGCGCACCGGCTGCGGCGCGCACGCATTGTACGGGCCACTGGCCTGCGGCTGGCAGAGAAGAAAATCAATCAGGCCGATCTGGTCCTGCAGGTGGATCCATGGCATCCACTGCCGACCATTGCCGGTCGGCCCGCCGAGGCCCAGGCGGAACAGCGGCAGCAGGCGCTTGAGAAAACCGCCGTCTTCGGCCAGTACCAGCCCGGTTCGCACGCGTACGACGCGGATGCCAAGCTGCTCGGCCTCGCAGGCCGCCTCCTCCCAGGCGCCGCACAGCTGGCTGGCGAAGTCGCCCGTCACCGGCCTGCTGTCCTCGTCGAGCAGGTGTTCGCCACCATTGCCATACCAGCCGACGGCCGAGCCGGAGATGAGCACCGCCGGGCGCTCGTCGCGTTCGGCCAGCCAGTCCACCAGACGCTCGGTGAGGTGAATGCGACTGTCCCAGAGCAGGCGTCGACGGGCCTTGGTCCATGGGCGGTCGGCAATAGGTGCACCGGCGAGGTTGATCACCGCATCCAGCGGCTCGTGAGTGATTTCATCGAGCTTGCCGATGCCGCGAACCTGCCGGCCGCAGAGACCTGTCACCTGGCCCGGTCTGCGACTCCAGACGGTGAGCTGATGCCCCTGTTCGAGCCAGTGGCGGCACAGCGCCCGGCCGATCAGCCCGGTACCACCGGTCAGCAGAATATGCATGGTCCCGCCTCCTCTGTTGGTGCCTGCTCGCTCTGTACTCAGCAAGCATAGGCCTGTACAACTATTTGGGTCTGTATAGCCGGTACTGCCCCGTGAATCGCTTCAATCCCGCCAAGCTACGCCTATCGAAATGGACCGCCCGCCAGGCCGTGCGGCGCGAAAAGCACTTTCTCATGACCGATCTCGAGCACGATGAAGCCGGAACACTACAGCGCGTAGAGCTGCAGGCCGTTTACAGCCAGCGCAGTGAGTGGATCGACTGGCGCGAGCTGCGCGACGAGCAGCGCTGGAGAATCGGCTGGCACTGACCTCTCACACAATCTTGTACATCCCTGTTGACTTGTACAACTGCAGGCTTATGATGGCCCCATGTTGTACAAGAAGCAACAGCTGTACAAGTAAAGTTGGAGGTCGCCATGTCTCACCCCGCCATCAAGATCGGTATCAGCGCCTGCCTGGTCGGCCAGCCGGTACGCTTCAACGGCGGCCACAAAGAGTCGCGGCTGTGCAGCGAAACGCTTGCACAACATTTCCAGCTCGTCCCGGTCTGCCCGGAAATGGCCATCGGACTGGGTGTACCGCGCGAAGCGATCCGCCTGGTCGGCGACCCGCAGGCACCGCGCGCGGTCGGCAGCCGTCGTCCCGAACTGGACGTGACCGACGCCCTGGCCCGCTACGCGCGGCAGGTCGCGTCGGAGCTCACCGACATCAGTGGCTTCATCCTCATGCAGAAGTCGCCCTCCTGCGGCATGGAGCGCGTCAAGGTCTATGGTGCCAATGGCTACAGCCTGCCCGGCGGCGGTAGCGGCATCTTTGCCTCGCACCTCATGCAGGCACGCCCCGATCTGCCAGTGGAAGAAGATGGCCGCCTGAACGACCCGGTTCTGCGCGAAAACTTCCTCACCCGCGTCTGCGCCTATGCCGAATGGCAGGCGCTGCTGGCCGAAGGCATCAGTGCCCGTGCCATCGTCGACTTTCACGCCCGCTACAAGTACCAGCTGATGGCCAACAACCCGCTGCAATACAAGGTGTTGGGGCGGCTGGTTTCCGAAGCCGGTCGGCAGCCGATCGAGGCCTTCGCCGCGGACTACTTCAGCCGCCTGATGCAGGCGCTGAAGAAGACCGCCACGCGCGGTACGCACAGCAACGTGCTGCAGCACCTGAGCGGCTACCTCAAGCACGTCCTCAACGCCGAGGACCGGCGGGAAATGCGCCGGCTGATCGACCAGTACCGCGACGGGATCGTCCCGCTGGTGGTGCCGTTGACCCTGCTCAAGCACCACTTCCGCCGCCACCCGCACCGCTACATCGCCCGGCAGGCCTATCTGCAGCCACATCCGGAAACCCTCAGCCTGCGTAACGGAATCTGACCATGAACGACCTCCATCCAGAGCCGCAGGCGTCACAGCCAGGCTGGTTGCCGATTCGTGAGGTGGCGCGGCTGACCGGCGTCAACCCGGTGACCCTGCGTGCCTGGGAACGGCGCTACGGGCTCATCGTGCCCCTGCGTACCGGCAAGGGGCATCGGCTCTACAACGACGAGCACGTGGCACGTATCCGCGAGATTCTTGCCTGGCTCAACCGCGGTGTGGCCGTCGGCCAGATCAAGCACCTGCTGGACGCGCGCCAGCCGGTCGAGCATGCGCAACACAATCCCTGGAGCGAGCTGCGTGAGCAGATGCTCGCCGCCCTCGAGCGCCTGAACGAGCGCCAGCTCGACGACACCTTCAACCGCGCGCTGACCATCTACCCGCCGCGCACGCTTTGCCAGCACCTGCTGCTGCCCCTGCTCGACGAGCTGACGCAACGCTGGCAGGGCCAATTCGGCGCCGCACTCGAGCGCGTGATGTTCGAGAGCTGGTTGCGCAACAAGATCGCCATGCGCCTGTATCACAGCAATCGCCAGCAGTCCGGGCCGGCCATGTTGATCGCCAGCCTGGCCGAGCGCCCGGTCGACCCCGGTCTCTGGTTGACCGCCTGGCTGGTGTCGGCAGTGGCGCCGGTCGAACTGATCGAGCGTGCGGTGCCCTTCGCCGAGCTGGCCCTCGCACTCGAACGGCTGAACCCCACCGCCCTGCTCCTGCATACCGACCAGAGCCTGGACAAGGCCTGTCTGCAGCGCCAGTTGCCGCGGCTGGCCCGCGAGGGCGCCGCGCCGCTGGTGCTCGTCGGCCCGGCCAGCCTCATTCACCGCGCTGCGCTGGAAGAGGCGCCCGTGCGGCTGGCCGAGGGGCCGCTGCAGGTACTGGCGCAGCTGGCCGAGGCCGACCTGCTGGACCCGTCAGAGGAGGATCGGGCATGACCCAACTGATCTGGTTGCGCAGCGATCTGCGTGCGCACGACAACACCGCCCTGGCCGCCGCGATGGAGGCCGGCCCGACGTTGGCGCTGTACGTCATCACGCCCGCGCAGTGGCAGGCCCATGACGACGCGCCCTGCAAGGTGGATTTCTGGCTGCGCAACCTCGCCGAGCTTTCCGCCGAGCTCGGCCGGCTCAACGTGCCGCTGCTGATTCGCCAGGCGGCCGACTGGCAAGCCCTGCCGGCGGTGTTGACCGGCTTCTGCCGTGAACACCACATCGACTGCGTGCGGGTCAACGACGAGTACGGGGTCAACGAGCGGCGCCGCGACGAGGCCGTGGCCCAGGCGCTGCAGGGTATCGGCGTGACCTGGCGTCATCACCTCGACCAGCTCCTGTTCACGCCCGGGACGCTGCTGACCCAGTCCGGTGGCTACTTCAAGGTCTTCAGCCAGTTCCGCAAGGCGGCGCTGGCGCGCCTGGCCCCGGCGTTGCCGCCCTGCGTACCGTTGCCGGCTGCGCAGGCGCCGCTCGGCGTCGCGGCCGATCCGGTGCCGACGAGCGTGAGCGGTTTCGACACGCCGAGTGAGGCGTTGCGCGCGCTCTGGCCGGCCGGCGAGCACCACGCGCGCAAGCGCCTGGACGACTTCGCCGACGAACGTCTGCGCTACTACGACTGGCTACGCGATCTGCCGGCCCGGGACGGTACCAGCCAGTTGTCGGCCTATTTGGCAGCCGGCGTGATCTCGGTTCGCCAGTGCCTGCATGCGGTGCTGAGCCGCAATCACGGCGAGCTCGACAGCGGCAACCCGGGCGCCGTGGTGTGGATCAACGAGCTGCTCTGGCGCGAGTTCTACAAGCACATCCTGGTGGGCTTTCCGCGCGTCAGCATGGGCCGTGCGTTTCGCCGCGACACCGAGGCGCTGCCCTGGCGCCATGCCCCGGACGAGCTGGCGGCCTGGCAGCAGGGCCGTACCGGCTACCCGATCGTCGATGCCGCGATGCGCCAGCTGCTGGCTACCGGCTGGATGCACAACCGCCTGCGCATGGTCGCCGCGATGTTTCTCAGCAAGAACCTGCTGATCGACTGGCGCGAAGGCGAGCGCTGGTTCATGCGCCACCTCATCGACGGCGACCTGGCGGCCAACAATGGCGGCTGGCAGTGGAGCGCCTCGACCGGCACCGATTCGGTGCCCTACTTCCGCCTGTTCAATCCGCACAGCCAGTCGCGCCGCTTCGACCCCGAAGGCCGCTTCCTGCGCCAGTGGCTGCCGGAGCTCGACGCCTTGAGCGACCGCCAGATCCACGACCCGAGCAGCGCCGGCGCGCTGTTCCTGCCCGCTGGCTACCCGCCGCCGATCGTCGATCTGGGCATGAGCCGGGCCCGGGCGCTGGACGCCTTTCGCAACCTGGAGGTGACCACATGAGCGCCTTTCTCGAACGCTTCGCCGAGGGTTTCTCCGGCCTCGATGCCAGCAATCTTCACCGCCTCGGCGAGCTGTACAGCGACAGCGTGCACTTCAGTGACCCGCTGCACGAGGTCTGGGGGCTGGATGAACTCGAGCGCTACTTCACGCAGCTGTACGCCAACGTCCAGGCGCTGGAATTCGAGTTCTTTGCCTTCGATCAGGTGCGCGACGGTCAGGGCTACCTGCGCTGGCTGATGACCTACGAACACCCGCGGCTCAAGGGCGGCAAGCCGATCAGCCTGGAAGGTTGCAGCCTGCTGCGCTGGAACCTCGACGGCAAGGTCGAGCGGCACCGCGACTACTTCGATGCCGGCGCCCTGCTCTACCAGCACGTCCCGCTGATGGGCGGTGCCATTCGCTGGCTGCGCCGGAGGCTGGCGTGAGCGCGCCCAGGCGCATCTGGCTGACCGGCGCCAGCAGTGGCATCGGCCAGGCACTGGCTGCGCGCCTGCTGGCCGCCGGGCACCGCGTCGCGCTGAGTGCGCGGCGCGCGGAGCCGCTGCAGGCACTGGCCGAGCGCTATCCGTTGCAGGCGCTGGTGTTGCCCGGCGACCTGACCGACGCCGCTGCGGTGGCGGGCATGGCCGAGGTCATCGGCGTGCAATGGGGCGCGCTCGACCAGGCCATCCTCAATGCCGGGACTTGCGAGTACATCGAGGCGGGCCGCTTCGATGCCGCCCTGGTCGAACGGGTGGTGCGCAGCAACCTGATCGCCCCGGCCTACTGCATCGAGGCGGCATTGCCTCTGCTGCTGCGCGGCGACCGGCCTCATCTGGTGGGTGTCGGCAGCTCGGTGACCTGGCTGCCGTTGCCGCGCGCCGAGGCCTACGGCGCCTCCAAGGCAGGCTTGCGCTACCTCCTGCAGGCGCTGCGGCTGGATCTGGCGGCGCAGGGCGTCGCCGTCACGCTGGTCAGCCCCGGCTTTGTCGACACCCCGCTGACCCGTCGCAACGACTTTCCCATGCCCATGCGCTGGCCGGTCGAACGCGCCGCGCAACACATTCTCGAGCGGCTCGAACAGCGGCCGTTGGAGATCGCGTTTCCGGCGCCCTTCATCGCCGGTTTGCGCCTGCTTTCCTGGCTGCCCGCCAGGCTGCAGTTCGCCATTGGCCGCCGGCTGGCGCGGCCTGACTCTCACGGATAGACAGACCATGAAAATCGCCATCATCGGCAGCGGTATTTCCGGCCTGGCCTGCGCCTACCTGCTCGCCCGTCGGCACGACGTGACCGTGTTCGAGGCCGAGAGCTGGATCGGCGGGCATACCCACACCGTTCCGGTCGAGTTCGACGGCCGCCACTACCGGATCGATACCGGTTTCATCGTGTTCAACGACTGGACCTACCCGAACTTCATCCGCCTGCTCGACCAGCTCGGCGTGGCCTACAAGCCGACCGAGATGAGCTTTTCGGTATGCGACCCGGCGAGCGGCACGGAATACAACGGGCACAACCTCAACACGCTGTTCGCACAGCGGCGCAACCTGTTCTCGCCGGCCTTCTGGGGCATGCTGCAGGACCTGCTGCGCTTCAACCGCGAAGCCCAGGACAACCTGGCCAATGGCCGGATCGGCCCGCACGTGACGCTGGGCGAGTACCTGGCCATCGGGCGCTACGGGCAGCGCTTCATCGACCACTACATCGTGCCGATGGGCGCGGCGATCTGGTCCATGTCGCTCAAGGACATGCTGGGCTTTCCGCTGGAGTTCTTCGTCCGTTTCTTCCGCAACCACGGCCTGCTGTCGGTGAACCACCGGCCGCAATGGTATGTGGTCGAGGGCGGCTCCAGCGCCTATGTCGAACCGCTGACCCGCGGCTTCGCCGAGCGCATCCGCCGCAGTTGCCCGGTCTACGAGGTACGCCGCGACGCCGAAGGTGTCACGCTGCACAGCGCCCTTGGCGTGGAGCGCTTCGACAAGGTGGTGTTCGCCTGCCACAGCGATCAGGCACTGCGCCTGCTGGAGCGCCCGAGCGAAGCGGAACAGACGGTGCTCGGCGCCATCGGCTACGCCGATAACGATGTCGTCCTGCATACCGACACCCGTCTGTTGCCCAGCCGCCGGCTCGCCTGGGCCAGTTGGAACTACCGCCTGGGCGGCCCGCCGCAGCAGCCGGCGGCGGTGACTTACAACATGAACATCCTGCAGGGCATCGAGGCGCCGGAGACCTTCTGCGTCAGCCTCAACCAGACCCAGGCGATCGACCCGCGACGCATCCTCGCCCGTTTCACTTATGCCCACCCGCAATACAGCCTGGCCGCGATTGCCGCGCAGGAGCGTGTGGAGGAACTGCAAGGCCAGCAACACAGCTACTTCTGCGGTGCCTACTGGGCCAACGGCTTCCATGAAGATGGCGTGGTCAGCGCGCTGCGCGTCGCCGAAGCCTTCGGAGAGCAGCTGTGAGCACTGCGCTGGCGCACAGCGCGCTCTATTCCGGCTGGGTCCGGCATCGGCGCTTCGCTCCCCGGGCCCATGCGTTTCGCTATCGCATCGGCCTGCTCTACCTGGACCTGGCCGAACAACAGGCGCTGACCGAGCTGTCGCCCCTGGCCGGGCGGCTGGCGGCGTTCTGCTTCCGCGAGGCCGACTACCTGCCCGAGTTCACCCGCAACGGCACCGGCCTGGCCGATGCGGTGCGCCAGCGCGTGGCCGAGGCGCTCGGCAAGCGGATCGACGGGCCCATACGTGTGCTGACACAGCCGCGCAGCTTGGGGCTTTCGTTCAACCCGGTGAGCTTCTTCTATTGCTTCGATGCCGACGAGCAACTGCGCGCCGTGCTCTGCGAAGTGAGCAACACCCCCTGGCGCGAGCGGTATCACTACGTTCTGCCGGCCAATCAGGTCGGCAAGCTGCGCTGCAGCGTGGCCAAGACCTTCCACGTCTCGCCATTCCTGCCGCGCGAGCTGGAATACCGCATGCGTTTCACCATTCCCGGCCCGCAGCTGGCCGTGCACATGGAGGATTGGCAGGGCGAGACCCGCTTGTTCGACGCCACGCTCACCCTCGAACGCCAGGTGCTCGACCGCACCGCCCTGCACCGCCACCTGCTGGCCTTCCCCTGGATGACTGGCAAGACCCTGCTCGGCATCTACTGGCAGGCCCTGCGCCTGCTCGTCAAACGTGTCCCGCTGTTCGACCACACCGCCGCCATTGGCCACTACGGCGTCGCCACCTCGCAACCCAGGGAGCCCCGCGATGAAAAGCTCTAGCCTGTCTGTCAAAGCCAAACCGATGGCCGCCAGCGGCCTGGCCAGCAGCCTGCTGCGGCGTATCGTCATCGGCCACCTGAAGCGCCTGCGCCACGGCGGGCTGACCCTGGTCGACGGCGGCCAGCGACTGCACTTCGGCGAGCGCGGGCACGCCCTGCAGGCCGAGATCCGCGTGCAGGACGCCAACCTCTGGGGGCTGGTCGCCAGCAACGGCTCGATCGGCGCTGGCGAAGCCTATGTGCTGGGTTACTGGACCAGCCACGACGTGACGGCCGTGGTGCGCCTGTTCGTCGCCAACCTCGAGGTGCTGGACGGCATCGAGCGTGGCCTGGCGTTGTTCGGCCAGCCGGTGGTGCGCGCGCTGCACTGGTTCAACCGCAACACCCGCAGCGGCTCACGGCGCAACATCGCTGCGCACTACGACCTGGGCAACGACCTGTTCGAGCGCATGCTCGACCGCACCATGATGTATTCGGCGGCGATGTTCGAAAGCGTCGAAGACAGCCTCGAGCAGGCTCAGCTGAACAAGCTCGAGCGCATCTGCCGCAAGCTGGAGCTCGGGCCCGAGGACCATCTGCTGGAGATCGGCACCGGCTGGGGCAGCATGGCGCTCTACGCCGCGGTGCATTACGGCTGCCGGGTCACCACCACCACGCTGTCGCGCGAGCAGTACGCCTACACCCAGCGGCGCATCGAGGAGCAGGGCCTGCAGGATCGCATCACCCTCCTGCTCGAGGACTATCGCGACCTCGAAGGCCAGTTCGACAAGCTGGTGTCCATCGAGATGATCGAGGCAGTCGGGCACCGCTTCCTGCCGCAGTACTTCCGCCAGTGCGCGTGCCTGCTCAAACCCGATGGGCTGATGCTGCTGCAGGCGATCACCATCCGCGACCAGCGCTACGAACGCGCTCGGCGCAGCGTCGATTTCATCCAGCGTTACATCTTCCCCGGCGGCGCCCTGCCCTCCGTGCAGAAGATGGTCGACCTCGCCACGCGCGAAACCGACATGAACCTGGTGCACATGGAGGATTTCGGCGAGCACTATGCGCGCACCCTGCGCCTGTGGCACGACAACCTTCGCCAGGCGCGACAGGAGCTTGAGCAGCTGGGCTACGACGAGCAGTTCTATCGGCTCTGGGAGTTCTACCTGTGCTACTGCGAGGGCGGCTTCCTCGAGCGGGCCATCGGCACCGCCCAGCTGCTGCTGGCCAAGCCCGCGGCGCACCCGGACGTGCTGGGATTGCGCGCCGGCGGCGCGCACCCGGCCCAGCGTGGCCGCATCAAGCACCCGGAGCCGGCATGAAAGCGAACGACCTGCATGCCCATTTCCGCCAGGCCGACCGCATCATGCTCGGCGTACTCTGGCTGCTGTTCGCCTATGCCCTGGGGCTGGCAGCGTTCAATGGTGGCTGGGCCCAGGCGCTGCTCATTGGTGGGCTCACCGCGGTCAGCGTCAGCGCCCTGCAGGCATTGATTCCCGGCGGGCGCCTGCTGCGCTGCACCGTCGCGGCCGCGTTCATGGTGATGTCGGCGCTGCACATCAACCTGGCGCACGGCCTGCTTGAAATGCACTTCGGCATCTTCGTGCTGCTGGCCTTTCTCGTTTATTACCGGGACTGGCTGCCCATCGTCGTCGCGGCGACCACCATCGCCGTGCATCATCTGGCGTTCTTCGCCCTGCAGCAGCAGGGCACGCCGGTTTATCTGGTACCAGCCGGCAGCTGGGGCGTGATCGCTCTGCACGCGGTGTATGTCGTGGTCGAGAGCGCCATTCTCGTCTACCTGGCACTGCGCGCCGCACGTGATGCCGCCGAGGGCGATGCCCTGATGGCGACTGTCGCCGGCATCACACGCGATGCGCAGCGCTTCGATCTGAGCGTGCGTCACCGCGGGCGCGGCCTGATCGCCGAACGCTTCAATGGTCTGCTCGTCCAGCTTGGGCAGTTGCTGCATTCGGCGCTTGCCGACGCGGGCCAGGTAGGCGCCTCTGCCGGACAGTTGCGCGAGGCCACCGCCACCCTGCGCAGCGGCGCGACCGGCCAGCTGGCCGAGGCCGCGCAGATGACCGAGGCCATGCAGCAGATGAGCCTGGCCATCGATGACGTTGCCGAGCATGCCGATCACGCCGCCAAGGCGGCCGCGGATGCCACCCGCCGCGCCACTGAAAGCCGTGCGTCGGTAGGCACGGCGCTGAGCGAGATCGGCCGGCTCGCCGAGCACATCGAAGGGACCGATCAGCGGGTGCAAAGCCTGGTCGCCGAAGTTGCGGAGATCGGTCGCGTGCTCGACGTCATCAGTGCCATCGCTGCGCAAACCAACCTGCTGGCGCTCAACGCCGCTATCGAAGCGGCGCGCGCCGGCGACCAAGGGCGAGGCTTCGCGGTGGTGGCCGACGAGGTGCGCAGCCTCGCACGTCGGACTGCCGAGTCGACCGACGAAATCCAGGGCGTCATCGGCCGCCTGCAACTGCAGAGCCAGCAGGCCAGCCAGGCGATGCAGGAAAGCCGGCAGAGCGTGCAACGCTGCGTCGACGGCAGCCAGACCACGCGCGCGTTGCTGGAGGCCATCGGTGGCGAGATCGAGGCCATCTCGCGGATGAACGAGCTGATCGCTGCGGCCACGCATGAGCAGAGCGCAGTTTGTGCGGACGTCGCCAGCCACCTGCGCAACGTCCAGCATGTCGCCGAGCGCAACGCCGACGATGCCGGTCGGCTGGATGAACAGGCCGGCCAGCTGCACATCCTTTCCAGCCGCCTGGGGGCGATCGGCTCGCGGTTCCAACTGAGCTGATCGCGCCCCCGAATGGGGAGTCGCACGGCCGTGGCGCACTCTCGTGGTTCATGCGCACAGGCCGTGTCGGCCCGGCCGGGGCTGTAGCGACAGCGCTCAGGTGACCCGGCAACGGCTCTGTGCCGCGCCTTTCCAGCCTTCGCCAGCGCTTTTCGGAATCTGGCACGCAACCTGCTAATCCCTAGGCACAGGCCGCTCCCGATGCGAGTGGCAGTCCCGGGTGGTCAGCGTCGACCACCGCGCCCCTAGGCGACGGGACAGTGCGATCCGGGCAACGGGGCTCGGGCGAATCGACACAAGAAACCTACGAATACCAGGCAAAGGCGCCTGGGGCCGGCAACGGCTCCAGGCGCCTTTTTGCTTTGCGGCCCGGCAAGGCCAGGCGGAGGAAAAGGCTGTGAATTCGATCGTCACCCCGATCAAGCGAGAAACCCTGATCATCGTCGGCAACGGCATGGTCGGCCACCACTGCGTCGAGCAACTGGTCGAGCGCGGCGCGCTGGGACGCTACCAGGTGCATGTCTACGGCGAGGAGCGCCAGCGCGCCTACGACCGCGTGCACCTGTCCGAATACTTCGGCGGCCGCGATGCCGAGTCGCTGGCCATGTGCGAGGCCGACTACTACACCAGCCACGGCGTGCAGGCGCACCTCGGCGTGCAGGTGCTGGAGATCGATCGCGAGCGCCGCGAAGTGCTTACCAGCGTCGGCCGCCAGCCTTACGACAAGCTGATTCTCGCCACCGGCTCCTACCCCTTCGTACCGCCTATTACCGGCGCCGAAGGCAATGCCCGGCTGGTCTACCGCACGCTCGAAGACCTCGATGCAATTCGTGCCGCCGCAGCCAGCGCCCGCCGCGGCGTGGTGGTCGGCGGCGGCCTGCTCGGCCTGGAAGCGGCCAATGCGCTCAAGTCCCTCGGCCTGGAAGCGCACGTGGTCGAGTTCGCCCCGCGGCTGATGCCGGTGCAGCTCGACGATGCCGGCGGCGCCGCGCTCAAGGCACGCATCGAGGCGCTGGGCGTGGGCGTGCACCTGTCGCGCGCCACCCAGGACATCATCGTCGGCGAGGAATACGCCTACCGCATGAACTTCCAGGACGGCGACTTCCTCGAGACCGACCTGATCATCTTTTCCGCCGGCATCCGCCCGCAGGACGCGCTTGGTCGCGCCTGCGGGCTGGAAGTCGGGGCCCGCGGCGGCGTGGTGGTGGACAACGACTGCCGCACCTCGGACCGGGCCATCTTCGCCATCGGTGAATGCGCCGCCTGGAACGGCAGCGTGTTCGGCCTGGTCGCGCCCGGCTACACCATGGCCCGCACCGTCGCCGCACAGCTGGCCGGCGAGGCGCATACGCCCTTCACCGGCGCCGACATGTCGACCAAGCTGAAGCTGCTCGGTGTCGACGTCGGCTCCATCGGCGATGCCCACGGCGCCACGCCCGGCAGCAAGAGCTACCGCTTCATCGACGAGGCCAGCGCCAGCTACCGCCGGCTGGTGGTCTCACCGGACGGCAAGACGGTGATCGGCGCCGTGCTGGTCGGCGACAACAGCTACTACGACACCCTGCTGCAATACGCGCAGAACGGCATCAAGCTGCCGGCCGAACCGTCGAGCCTGATCCTTCCGGCAGGCGAAGGCGCACCGGCGCTCGGTGCCGACGCCCTGCCGGACAGCGCCACCATCTGTTCGTGCCACAACGTCAGCAAGGGCGCGGTGTGCTGCCAGGTCGACGCCGGGGTCACCGACCTCGGCGAGCTGAAGGCCGCGACCAAGGCCGGTACCGGCTGCGGCGGCTGCTCGGCGCTGCTCAAGCAGGTGTTCGAGCATGAGCTGGCGGCGCGGGGCGTCGAGGTCGACAAGAGCCTGTGCGAGCACTTCGCCTACACCCGCCAGGAGCTGTACGGGATCGTCCGCGTCGAGGGCATCCGGCGTTTCGAGGAACTGCTGGCCAAGCACGGCCGCGGGCATGTCGGCTGCGACATCTGCAAGCCGGCGGTGGGCTCGATCCTCGCCTCCTGCTGGAACCAGCCGATCACCGATCCGGCGCTGATCCCGCTGCAGGACACCAACGACACCTTCATGGCGAACATGCAGAAGAACGGCACCTACTCGGTGGTGCCGCGCATTCCGGGCGGCGAGATCACGCCCGAGGGGCTGATCGCCATCGGCCAGGTCGCGAAGAAATACGACCTCTACACCAAGATCACCGGCGGCCAGCGGATCGACCTGTTCGGCGCCCAGCTGCACCAGCTGCCGGACATCTGGGGCGAGCTGATCGCCGCCGGTTTCGAGACCGGCCACGCCTACGGCAAGAGCCTGCGCACGGTGAAATCCTGCGTCGGCAGCACCTGGTGCCGCTATGGCGTGCAGGACAGCGTCGGCATGGCCCTGCACCTGGAGAACCGCTACAAGGGCCTGCGCTCGCCGCACAAGATCAAGTTCGCCGTCTCCGGCTGCACCCGCGAATGCGCCGAGGCGCAGAGCAAGGACGTCGGCGTGATCGCCACCGACAAGGGCTGGAACCTCTACGTGGCCGGCAATGGCGGCATGCGCCCGCGGCATGCCGAGCTGTTCGCCACCGACCTCGATGACGCCACCCTGATCAAGTACATCGACCGCTTCCTGATGTTCTACGTGCGCACCGCCGACAAGCTGCAGCGCACCTCGGTCTGGCGCGAGTCGCTCGAGGGCGGGCTGGACTACCTCAAGGCCGTGATCATCGACGACAGCCTGGGCCTCGCCGCCGAGCTGGAAAGCCAGATGCAGCACGTCGTCGACACCTACGAATGCGAGTGGGCCAACGCCATCAGCGACCCGGAAAAGCTCAAGCGCTTCCGCACCTTCGTCAACGACGCGCGCCCAGACCCGGACATCCACTTCGTCAAGGAGCGTGGCCAGCGTCGCCCGGCCCGCGCCGCCGAACTTCACCTGATTCCCGTCGCCGAGGAGGTTTGACATGACCCCGACCAATGCAGCCCGTTCCCAGACCGCACGTTCCGCCGCTCCTGCGCAGTGGCAAAACCTGTGCGCCCGCCAGGACCTGGTGGCCAACTCCGGCGTGGTCGCCTGGGTCGACGGCCAGCAGGTGGCGCTGTTCCACCTGCCCGACGGCGAGGCCGGCGAGCAGCTCTTCGCCATCGCCAACAAGGACCCCAAGTCCGGCGCCAACGTCATCGGCCGCGGCCTGCTCGGGCAGATCCGCGGTGAGCTGGTGATCGCCTCGCCGCTCTACAAGCAGCACTTCCGCCTGGCCGATGGCCGCTGCCTGGAATACCCCGAGCAGCAGCTCAAGGTCTGGCCGGTGCGGCTGGCCGGCGACACCGTGCAGATCGCCGTGAACTGACCGCCGCACCCGAACAAGAGACCGCCAGCCAAGCCATCACCGCCCACACAGAGAGAGCGCCATGTCCTACATCATCCCCTCCGAGTTCGCCACCAAGATGGTGGACGCCGGTGAATCGAAAGTCTTCATGTCCACCCGCGACACCCTGATCCGCGGCTTCATGGCCGGCGCCATCCTGGCCCTCGCCGCGGTGTTCGCCGTGACCATCACCGTGCAGACCGGCCAGCCGCTGGTCGGCGCGATGCTCTTCCCGGTGGGCTTCGTCATGCTCTATCTGATGGGCTTCGACCTGCTTACCGGCGTGTTCATGCTGACCCCGCTGGCCCTGCTCGACCGCCGCCCGGGCGTCACGGTGCAGGGCATCCTGCGCAACTGGGGACTGGTGTTCGTCGGCAACTTCGCCGGCGCGCTTACCGTGGCCTTCATGATGGCGTTCGTCTTCACCATGGGCTTTTCCACCGAGCCGGGGCCGATCGGCGAGAAAATCTCGCACATCGGCGAGGCGCGCACCCTGGGCTATGCCGAGTACGGGCTGGCCGGCTGGCTGACCATTTTCCTGCGTGGGATGCTGTGCAACTGGATGGTCTCGATGGGCGTGGTCGGCGCGATGATTTCCACCAACGTCAGCGGCAAGGTCATCGCCATGTGGATGCCGATCATGCTGTTCTTCTACATGGGCTTCGAGCACTCGGTGGTGAACATGTTCCTGTTCCCCTCGGCGATGATCATGGGCGGCGACTTTTCGGTCATGGACTACATGATCTGGAACGAGATCCCCACGGCGCTCGGTAACCTCGTCGGCGGCCTGGCCTTCACCGGGCTGACCCTCTACGCCACCCACGTGCGCACCGCCGCCAAGCGCTCGTTCGGTTGAGCATCCAACAGACGGCCCGGCAGGCGTCGCGCTGCCGGGCCGTCTGGCGAACGCCATGAACCCACGACTCTCCATCAGCCTCGGCCAGCATTCGGACCGGGGTCGCAAGCCAACCAACCAGGATTTCCACGGTGCCCTGATACCGGACGAGCCGCAGCGTTCGACCAAGGGCATTGCGCTCGCCATCGCCGATGGCATCAGCAGCAGCGCGGTGAGCCACGTCGCCGCGGAAACCAGCGTCGCCAGTTTTCTCGCCGACTACTACTGCACGTCCGACGCCTGGTCGGTGAAGAAGTCAGCCGGCCGGGTGCTGGTCGCCATCAATTCCTGGCTGCACGCGCAAACCCGGCAAAGCATCCATCGTTACGAGCGCGACCGTGGCTACGTGTGCACCTTCAGCGCGGTGGTGCTCAAGTCCACCACCGCGCATCTGTTCCACGTCGGCGATGCGCGGATCTACCGCCTGCGCGGCGGCACGCTGGAACAACTGACCCGCGATCATCGCGTGCAGCTCAGCGCACAGACCTGCTACCTCGGCCGCGCCCTGGGCATCGAGGCACATCTGGAAATCGACTACCAGGCCGTGCCGCTGGCCGAAGGCGACCTGTTCCTGCTGACCACCGATGGCGTTCACGAGCACTTGAGCGACGCGGCGATGGTGGGCTTCATCACCGCGCACGCCGAGGACCTGCAGCGCGCCGCAGCGGTGCTCGTGGAGCAGGCGCTGGCCGCCGGCAGCGACGACAACCTCACCGCTCAACTGGTGCGCATCGAGCGCCTGCCCGCGTACGGTGCCGAAGAACTGCCGTTGCAGCTTGCCGATCTCGTTCTGCCGCCGATGCTGGAAGCCGGCATGTCGCTCGACGGCTACCGCATCGTCCGCGCGCTGCATACCAGCAGTCGCAGCCATGTCTTCCTTGCGCAGGACGAAGCCTCTGGCGAACAGGTCGCGCTGAAGATCCCGTCGCTCGAAAAGCGCCAGGACAGCGCCTATCTGGAGCGCTTCATGGCCGAGGAATGGATCGCCAGGCGCATCGATAACCCGCATGTGGCGCGCGGCCGCCTGCCTGCGCACCCGCGTCGGCACCTGTTCACCGTGACCGACTTCATCGAAGGCTGCACGCTCTGGCAATGGATGATCGATCATCCGCAGCCGGATCTGGAGGCGGTGCGCAGCATCGTCGAGCAGATCGCCCGCGGTCTGCAGGCCTTCCACCGCCTGGACATGCTGCACCAGGACGTGCGCCCGCAAAACCTGATGATCGACCGTAACGGCACGGTAAAGATCATCGACTTTGGCTCGACGCACGTCGCCGGGCTCGAGGAGATCAATGGCACTCATGCTGAGCAGGTGCCTGGCACCGCCGCCTATACCGCTCCGGAATACCTGCTCGGCGAGCCGGGGTCGCCGCGTTCGGATCAGTTTTCGCTGGCGGTGATCGCCTACCAGCTGCTCAGCGGGCGGTTGCCCTATGGCAGCGAGGTCGCCAGAGCCCGCAGTCGCGCGGCCCAGCTCAAGCTCCGCTATCGCTCGGTGCGCGATGCGCACAGCGAGCTGCCGGCCTGGCTGGATGAGGTGCTGGCCAAGGCCTTGCACCCGGAGCCCGCGCGCCGTTTCGAGGCGCTGTCGGAATTTGTCACCCAGCTACGCGAACCGGGCCCGGCACTACTGGCGCGCAGCCGCCCGCCGTTGCTCGAGCGCAATCCGCTGCGATTCTGGCAGGGCCTCTCGTTGATCCTGGCAACCGCCCTGGGCTGGGTGCTGGTACGCTGAACCTCGCCTCGGGCATCACGAAATTCAATCAAGGAAGTTGCTATCAACCTGGCGAGCTATTCAT
Source organism: Stutzerimonas sp. CXK-1 (assembly GCF_057738225.1). Taxonomy (NCBI): domain Bacteria; kingdom Pseudomonadati; phylum Pseudomonadota; class Gammaproteobacteria; order Pseudomonadales; family Pseudomonadaceae; genus Stutzerimonas; species Stutzerimonas sp. CXK-1. The sequence goes on from NZ_CM173217.1 coordinate 2,096,678, forward strand.
TGGAATTGAGCTGAAGCCTGATAGAGAATGTCCCATGATTTTGCAGTCGTCAGACTGACGAATCGGTCGTCTCATCGCGGCCCTGGTCGTGGCGGGACCTAACAAGAAGCAAGGAAAACACCATGAAGAAAACCGTGATTTCGCTGTTGGCCCTTGGCGGCGCGCTTGCCCTGCAACCGGCGCTGGCCCAGGACGGAGAGAGCCTGTACAAGAGCAAGGCATGCGTGGCCTGCCACGCGATCGACAGCAAGCTGGTCGGCCCTGCTTACAAAGAGGTCGCTGCCAAGTACGCTGGCCAGGACGGCGCCGTCGAGATGCTCGCCGGCAAGATCAAGAACGGCAGCCAGGGTGTCTGGGGTCCTGTTCCCATGCCGCCGAACGCTGTAACCGAAGAAGAAGCCAAGATCCTCGCCGAGTGGGTACTGAGCCACAAGTGAGGTCTTGCAGGGGGGCAGGCTCCGCTGCCCTCCTTTCCCAACCGCGTCACACTCCTCTCTTCCATGACCGCAGGCTTGTCGCCGGTCAACACCGCTTCGCCCAATCCGTGTACAGATAGCAGCACCCCCTAAGCGCCGTCCGGAGGCTCCCATGCTTGGCCGTGCCAGGTGGAACGACAGCTTGATGCAGCGATACGGGCAGACGCGCCAGGCGACCTGCTGGTATCCCGGCCCCGGCGATCTGCGCGACCGCCTCTCCCCACTGGATCTGTTCCGCGCGCTGCGTGACAGTCGTCGTGCTCAGCGCCCGCTGGCGCTGTCGATCGAGGTCGATGACCTCGCCGGCGTCGTGCAGCAAACCCGGCAGATCGCCTGCCATCTTGGCCCGCGGCAACCCGTGGTGCAGCTCAGGTTGCGCCCCGGGCGCCTTGGCCTCGGTGCGCTGCCCGAACTGCTTGCGCATCTGCGCGACTGTTTCCACTTCTCCGAGCACGCCGTCTGCCTGGCCGAGGTGGAACTGGCGCATGCCGACTGGCCGCTGGTGGGCATGCTGCGCTCGCTTGGCTTCAGCCAGCTGAGCGTCGGTGTGCCTGACATGCATGCCGGTGACGGCGGCTCGGTCGAGTATTTCCGCAGCGCCGCGCGCATCCGCGGCCTGCTCGAAGCCGCACGCGCCCTGCAGTTCGAGGCAATCAACGTCGACCTGGGCTACGGCCGCTCCTGGCAGACCGGCACCAGCTTCGCGCGTAAGCTGGCCTCGATCATCGAACTCCAGCCCGATCGCGTCAGCCTGTTCGACTACCGCTCACTGAGCATCGCCGGGCGCCTGCCCTCGCCCCGCCTGGGCCTGGCTTCACGCAGCGCCGCCCGGGACATGCATCGCCACGGCGTGGAGCAGCTGACCGCGGCCGGCTATCGCCTGCTCGGGCTGGGCTGCTTCGTGCTGCCGCATGACGAGCTCGCGCTGGCGCAGGAGAACGAGAGCCTGCGCCACGACGTGGCGGGCTACAGCACGACACCGGAAGGTACCGACCATCTGTCCCTCGGCGTCGGCGCCATCAGCCGCCTGGGCGACTGCTACGTGCAGTGCCTGCAGCAGCCGGCACGCTACCGCGAGGCGCTGCAGCAGGATCTGCTGCCGGTCTGGCGCGGCCTGCACGCCGCCCATATCGACGGCTTGCGCCGGGCGATCTGCCAGGGCCTGATCTGCCAGGGGCGGCTCGATCTGCAGGCGCTGGACGCACGCTTCGGCGCCCAGGCGCAGCGATGGTTCGCAGCCACATGGCCGTTGCTGCGGCAGTTGCAGCGCGAGACCGTGCTCGAACTTTCGTCGCATGGCCTGATGCTGGCACCGGAGCACCAGCTGCTGCTACCGGGCCTCTGCGAAGCCCTCGTGCAGCCCCTGATTCCTGGCCTGGCCGCGCAGCCGAAACCGGACCAGCCGCGTCGTTGCGGTACCCACCGATAGGCGGCGGTCATCGGTCGCAGCCTTTAGTCGACTAGGCTGCTTTTTTTTGCTCGGTAAGCTCTGGCACAGGCGTTAGGACAACGCACAGGAGTTCACCTTGATCCCGTCTGCACAACTCACCGCGCTGCGCAATGCGCGCCATCTGGTGGTCTTCACCGGGGCGGGCGTTTCCGCCGAAAGCGGTATTCCTACTTTCCGAGATTCGCTGACCGGCCTCTGGCAGCGTTTCGATGCCGCCACACTGGCCACCCCCGAAGCCTACGAGCAGGATCCTGCCCTGGTCTGGGGCTGGTACGAATGGCGACGCATGCAGGTGCTGAAGGCACAGCCCAACGCTGCGCACCGCACGATTGCCGCGCTGGTCCAGCAGGTGCCGCGCCTGACCCTGGTTACCCAGAACGTCGACGACCTGCACGAGCGCGCCGGCAGCAGCGATGTCATTCACCTGCACGGCAGCCTGCATCATCCGCGCTGCGTGGTCTGCAGCCGGCAGCCGAGCAAGCCCTTGCCGCCGCCGGACGAGCCGCAGGAAGGCCGTCGCCTTCCGCCGCCGCGCTGCGAATACTGCGATGGCAAGCTGCGCCCGGGCGTGGTCTGGTTTGGCGAGAGCATGCCGGGCGGCGCGCTGGACGATGCCTTTGCCGCTGCGCGGCATTGCGACGTGCTGATCTCCGTCGGCACCTCCGGCGTGGTCTACCCCGCGGCGGAAATGCCCGAGCGCGCCTGGCGCGCCGGCGCCACCGTGATCCACGTCAACCCGCAACCGAACGTCACCCACAGCGAGCGCGAGTACGCGCTCGGCGGTTCGGCGGGCGAAGTTCTGCCGCAGTTGTTCGAGGAGGCGTTCGGTCGCTGAAGGCGCTTTACGTACGAACCTGGCGCTGCTGCAAGATGCGCGTGGCGCCCTGCACGCGGCCGGTGTACCAGAGCACCCGGCTGACGCCGCGAGTCACGGCGACATAGGCCAGGCGCAGGCCCTCGTCGGCCATCGCCTCGTCATAACTGTTGCCGAAGAATCCGCTGGCGGCGTACAGCGCATTGCGCAGTGGGTGCGGTTCGCTCGGTAGGCAATCGTCGACGATGATGGCGACCTCGGCCTGCAGCCCCTTGGCCCGGTGGATGGTCATGGCCTTGACCGGGAGGCCCGCCTGCAGCTGCCCCTGGATCGCCTGCAACGGCTCGTTGCGCCGGCTGAGCAACAACACCGCGGTGCGGTCGGCGCCGGTGCGCGATGCCACATGCGTGCATTGCCGCCGGATCTCCTCGATCAGCGCGGGCAACTGCCGACGACTGTCGAAGCCGATCACCAGCTTCACCCCGTGGTCGCCCGGCTGCATCGAACGGCCGGCGCGGCTGCGTTTGGCCTGCTTGAGCCGCACCTCGTCAAGCAGCGCCTCGGCGTCGCGTATCACCGGTTCGATGGAGCGATAGTTGGTTTCCAGCTTGAGCACCGTGCTCTTGGCCGAGCCCTTGCGCGGGAAGTGGCGATCGAAGTCGATGAACAGCTCCGGCGAACTGCCGCGCCAGCCATAGATTGACTGCCAGTCATCGCCGATCGCCATCAGGCTGACCGCCTCGCTGCCCGCCAAAGCCCGATGCAAGGCCTGCAGCCAGCGCACGATCTGCGGCGAAATATCCTGGAACTCGTCGATCAACAGGTGCTGAAAGCGCTGCAGCGGCGCCGCCGCGACCGTGCCTTGCGCCAGGCGCTCGGTCAGTGCCGCGAAGGCCCGGTTGAAGGTCGTCAGGCCCTTGCTCTCGAGCGTGGCGTAGAAGGCCTCGCGAAAGCGCGCCAGTGCCGCTACGAAGTCCTGCTCACGGGGTGTGCCTGGCAAGCGCTGCGTATCGAGGGTGGCGAAATCCAGCGCGATGCTCTCGCAGAACTCCAGCTGGGCGTGCAAGGCCTCGAACAACGGCTTGGCCTGGTACTCCCCGGCCAGGCGCAAAGTGTCCATCGGCGCCTTGGCATCCACGGGTGCCTGCCCGAGCAAGCGCCCTACCTGCTCGCGAAAGGTCGCGTCATCCCGGTAGAGCCGCTGGTAGACCTGCTTCAGCAAGCGCTGCTGCGCGCTGCGCAGGCGCGCCGAGGCCAGCGGGTTGTCCGGCTCGCCCGGTGCGCGCTCATCCATCTGCTCGAACCAGCTCGGCTCGCCCAGTACCTCGCGGGCGAGCTGCGCCATGGCCGAATGAAAGGTCCGCACGCACTGGCGCGCCTGCGCCTCATCAAAGGGCACCCCCCAGAACGCCAACACGCGGATCAGCTGCTCGCGCAGTTGCGCGCAGGAGGCATTGGTAAAGGAAATCACCGTGAGGCGCTCGACGGGCACCTGCAGGTGGCTGAGCATGAACACCACCCGCAGCACCAGCGTGGTCGACTTGCCCGAGCCGGCGCCGGCGAAGATCCGCGTCAGCGGGCTGTCGCAGAGAATCATGCGCCACTGCTCATCCGACGGCGCGCAGATGACCCCGGCCTGCACCGCCTGCGCGGCACGTTCGCGCATCGCCGCTACCTGGCCAGGCGCGACCTCCAGCGCCCGGCTCGGGTAGATGCCTGCGCTACGGCGTGCGCCGCGTCCACCGCCAGGTTTGTCGGCTGCGGCCTTTTTCTCGGCTGTCGCCTTCTTGCCTTTGCGGCGCGGCGCGCCCGGCTTGGCGGTGGCCTCGCGCTTGCCCGCCCCCGTTTCGGCAGCCTTGGGCCAGCGGCGGAACAGCGCATCGTCCTCGCTTTTCAGGTAAGCCGTGGTGCGGGGAAAACAGCGGGAAAGCGCACCGGAAACCAGTGCCTTGTAGCGTCTGACGGTCGACAACATGAACACACAAACAAGCCGAGACGAAGGGGCCGGCTATGGTACGGCTTTTCCTTTCGGCTGGGCGGCGCTCCGTCGCCCAGCCGGTCGATTCGCCCGCCATGTCGGCCGGCGCAACGTTGCTCAGTTGCCCGCGACCTTGTCGCGGTCGTCCACTTGCAGCTGCGAGGCCAGAGCCAGCGAGAACTGCTGGGCGGCGCTCCAGCGCAGGTGGATCGCATCGACGAAGCCATCTTCTGGTGCCGACCATTCACGGTCGGCGTTCCAGTAGCGCCCGTCGGTACCCGCCAGTGCCTGCTCCAGGCGCCTGTCGAAGCCACGAACGAAGCTGCCGTCCGGGTCATAGGTGGATTTCCAGTCCGGGTGCAGCGGAGTGGAGACGACCAGCAGCTTGCGCCCTTCGCTCTCTAGCCGCCCGGCCAGCCCGGCGAGCGCCTTGAAGCAGCCCGCATCCAGCGCCTCGGGCTTGCCGTAGAACAGCCCGCGGTCACCCTGCGGCTCGAGCGGCCCATCGCCGAAACGACTGAACACCAGCGGGTCCCACTCGATCAGGTTGGCGCGCTGGTCCTTGACCGTCAGCGAATTGCGCAGCAGCGAGCGCGGGTCGAAGTAACGCAGGTAATAGGCCCAAGGCGAGACTTGGCCGTAGACGTAGGCATCGGCGTCCTGCCGATTGAAGACCGCATCCGGTACGCGCCAGCAGCCTGCGAAATCGATCGGATCGACCACCATCACGACCTGGCGAATGGTCGGCTCGCGGTCGAGCAGCCAGTTGGCGACGTATGCGCTCTGGTTCGCGTGCAGGCCGCAGAAACCCGCATTCAGCGGCTGTGTTGCCAGCGACTGGGCCTTGAACACGCTGCTGTCGACGTGGCGCCAGGCGACCGACGAACCGACTACCAGCAGATCGGGTGCATAAACCGGGCGCTCACGCAGAAAGCTCAACTTCTCGTCCACGCACAGGCTGTTGGAAAACGCCGGTGGCGGCAGGTTGCCGGTGTTGTTCAGCAGCGCCAGCAGCAGCGCAAAACCGCCCAGCGCGCCAAGCGCGCCGGCAATCAGCGCTCCCAGGTAGCTGGCCGGTATGCCCGATGCGGCGCCCTGCGCCGGTTGTGCGACCCCCTTTCCCTTGGGAACCTCGGCGGCGCTTGCCATGATTTACCCCCTGTCGAGCTTGGCGCGGATCAGTTCGGCGAAGTGGCCCACGTTTTTCAGTGACTCGAGCTCGGCGGTGCGGAACTTGACGCCGAAGCGCTGCTCGGCGGCTACGATCAGCAGCACATGCGTCTGGCTGTCCCAGCCGTCGATGTCGTTTGCCGTGGTGTCGGGTGTGAGCACGATGTCGTCGTCATCGAACACGTCGCGAAACACCTCGGTAAGCGCGTTGAGAATGTCCTTTTCGTTCATGCCTGCACCTCGATGAAATGGCGGGGTTGAATCGACTCGGCCAGCGAAAGGCGCCAGAAGGTGGCGTCATCGCCGGTACCGAGTGGGTGGGGATGCGACTCGAAGCCGAGCCGCGGGTAGTGTTCGGCGACCATGCCGTTGCGTTCGGTGGGCAGGTATTCACCGACCAGCGCCGCGTAGCCACGCGCGCGCGCGGCCTCGGCGAGCACCTGCAGCACGGCCTCCTCGACCTGCCGGCCGAGTACCCGGCAGCTCATCAGCCAGCTGTCGATCAACAGCTCGTCAGCGGCCAGCGCCTCGTGCGGAGCGGCCAGCACGACGCTGATCAGGCCGTTGTCGCCGAACTTGTCGCGCAGGCGGATCGCCAGCGTTACCGCCGCCGGATCTTCGGCCAGGCGCTGCACTTCGGCTTCGCCGTAGCGCCGGGTGGTGAGGTTGAACTGGTTGGTCTTGTTCACCAGCTGAGTCGCGCGCGCCAGCTCGGCCGAACCGATGGGTGTGGCGGTGAGGACCATTTCCAGGCCGCGCAGGTAACCCTGCATGTCGGTGGCCTGGTTCAGCGCCTGCTTGCGTTCGGCGTTGGCGGCGTAACTCTGCGCCCGCGCCGAATCGTCCGCGGTGAACGACACCGCCTCGAAATAGCCGGCCGCGGCAATCCGCGCCGGGTAGTCGGCGACATCGTCGGGCAGCTCCGGCACCGCCACTTCGGGCAACTCGCGGCGCACGATGTCGCGCTCGGCGGGGTTGTCGTCGACGAAGACCAGGCTGTCCAGACCGATGTCGAGCATTGCGGCGATGCGTCTGAGGTTGCCGGCCTTGTCTTCCCAGTTGGCGACGAAGGCCGCGATGTCGCGGCGTCGGAGCGCCATTTCCACGTGCTCGAAGGCGGCTTCGGCGACGTGCGCATCGTTCTTGCTGCACACGGCAAGAATCACCCCGCGCTGGGCGAGCAACGCCGCGTAGCGCTGAAACGCGACATAGGCTTCGCCGCTCGGGCTGCCGGCGCCGAGCTTGATGCCCTCCAGGCCGTCATCGCCGATCACGCCGCCCCACAAGGTGTTGTCCAGGTCGAGCACCAGGCATTTGCGCGAAAGCCCGACGCTGGCCGCAGCCACCCGCGCCAGATGGTCGCCATACAGCGGCGCCATTTCCGGGCTGACCAGCTGCTTGGCCTGATGCCAGCGCGCCGGGTCGGCCAGGCCGTTGCCGTAGCTGCCGTCGGCCGCGTGCCAGGCCAGATCGAGCAGCAGCACGCCCTCTTCCCGCGCGGCCATGCGAATCGCCTCGTTCAGCCGCTGCACCAGGGCAAAGGGCGCGGCGGGGACCTGCGCCTCGAACGAGCCGAACAGCGGCGGATCGACCGGTACCAGCGTCTGCTGCACCACCTGCGCGGCGAAGCGTTCACGCGCCCGGCGCCACAGGCCGCGCAGCTCGTCAACCCGCGCGGCGATCGCCGCGTCGACCTCCTCGCGGCCGCTGGTCAGCGGCAGTTGCAGCGGCGCATCGCGCGCATCCAGCGCCAGCACCACCAGCTGGGGCGCGAATTCGGCCAGTTGCGGGTCGTCGAGCAGCAGCGCCTGCCGGTAGAGGCCATAGGGTGTGACGAACAGGGAAAGCGCCAGCCGCCGCTGCAGCCCGGCCACGCGAATCGCCGGCAGCAGGTGATCGACGGTGTGCGACGACAGCAAGGCGATGCGCAGCGGCGTGAAGCCCTGTGGCGCCGGCCCCTGCAGGCCCGCGGCGGCGAGCCGGTCGAGCTTGGCCGTCTGGGTGAAATCGCGGCGGTAGCCGGCCAGCCGCGCGGCCTGCTGCAACCGCGCGAGGGGGTCGGTTTCCTGTTTGGCTTGGCTGATCGCAGCGCCCATATCGGCGTGCGGCGGTAACCAGAGCAGCTGTTCCATGCGAGCTCCTGTAGGGGTGGCTGAAGCCAGTCGTCAGAACTGGAAGTAGAGAAACTCGGTCGGCGCAACCGAAAAGGCGATCGCCAGGCCGAAGAAGCCGAGCACCCCGACCGCTACGCCAATGGCCGGTGCCGGGCGCCACCAGGCAGCCGGCACCAGGCGTTCGAGCCAGTGGCCCTCGGCGCGGAAGTTCAGCGCCGTGCGGAAGTGGCCCATCCACTGCTCGACGTTCGGCATGCTCCAGACGAACAGCAGCAGCGCGCCGATCATGGCGAAGTCCGAGCGGTCCATTCGGGTGGTTTCCGGGCTGAGCCCGAGCATGCCGCTGAGCACGGCGAGCGCGGCCGGCACATCTGCCGAGCGGAAGAACACCATGGCGACCACCACGCAGCCAAAGGTCAACAGCACCGCAACGACCTGATGCAGCGGGTTGTCGCTATCGACCTTCCAGCCCTGGCGCACCTTGTAGGCGCGCCAGCCATGCGCGACCACCAGGTAAAAGCCGTGCAGCAGGCCGAACACCACGAATTGCCAGCCTGCGCCATGCCAGACGCCGGAGACGAACATGGTGAACACCGTCGGGTAGGCGACCAGTGCGAGAAAGGTGCCGAGGGTCATCTTGCCCCGCCGCGGCTGTGGCTTGCCGGCGGCCATGCGCGCGCGCGTCACTCGCAGCACGATGGGGTTGTAGATATAGGCGGTCAGGAAGCGCGTCAGCGTCATGTGCCAGCGCGACCAGTATTCGATGACGTTGCGTGCCTTGAACGGGCTGTTGAAATTCATCGGCAGGCGCACGCCGAACAGCATCGCCAGGCCGATGGCCATGTCGCTGTAGCCGGAAAAGTCGAAGTAGATCTGCAGCGTGTAGGTCAGCGCCCCGGTCCAGGCATCGTAGAACGATGGAATCGCGCCGCTGGCCGCCACCTCGAAGATAGGAGTCGCCTTTTGCCCGAGCGTATCGGCGATCGCCACCTTCTTGAACAGCCCGAGCAGAAACACCGTGGCGCCCAGCGCGATGAAATCGACCCGCGGGCGGAAGGTGGTGCGATTGTTGAACTGCTCGAGCATCTCGCCGTGGTGGGTGATGGGGCCGGCGATCAGTTGCGGGAAGAAGGTGATGAACAGGCAGTAGTTGACGAAGTCATGCTCCTGCACCTCGCCATCGTGTGCGTCGACCAGGTAGGCGATCTGCTGGAAGGTGAAGAAGGAAATGGCCAGCGGCAGGAGGATGTCCTCGATCTGCCAGCTAAATTCGAACACCGAATCCAGCGTGCCGAAGAGAAAGCCGGTGTACTTGAAATAGCCGAGCAGCAGTACGTTGGCCGCCACACCGAACACCAGCACCGCACGCGACGGCCGGCGTACCAGAAAGCCGCCGAGCAGGTAGTTGAAGACCAGGCTTGCGCCCAGCAAGGGCACGTACAGCGGGTTCCACCAGCCGTAGAACACCAGCGAGGCGAGCACCAGCCACACCGCCGCCGCACGCTGCCGTCCGCTGCCGGCCAGGAGAATGAAGCCGAGAAGCACGATCGGCAGGAACACGCCGATGAACACTGCAGAATTGAAGAGCATCTTCCTGACTCCCCCGGGTTTCCATGTGACCGACACCAGCTCCAAGGGAGCCTGGACCAATTCCGCAACGGGGCTCAGCCCGTATCGGGGCCTGAACCGTGCAGTCACCACCGACCCAGAAAGTGACAGGGAAGTGTGAGAGAAAGTTTCAGGCCCTCGACGAGCGCTTGATATTTGTCAGTGACGTCGTTCCGCCACCCGACGAGAGGGCCGAAACGGCCTCTGGACTTGAGCGTGATCAAGTCTGTCCGGGGGCGTGACGCGTAGCCTGAAGCTCCCCCTCGGATCCCGCCGGAGGCCGCCCGTCATGGCCAAGAAGTTCCCGCTCAACCCACCGCACCCGGAGCGCATCTGCTGGGGCTGTGACCGTTACTGCCCGGCCGATTCGCTGGGCTGCGGCAATGGCGCGAGCCGCACGATGCACCCAGCCGAAATGCTGGGCGAGGACTGGTACGAGATCGGCGACTGGAACATCGAAGTCCCGGAAGACAAGTCGACCCGGCCTGCCGCTGCCGAGCTGATCGCCCGCTCGCACTGAGTCACCAAGCGCCTCTGCCCTGCTCCGCTGGCCAATCGCCTGCGCCGTTCCGTTCGTCTAGCGGTACAAACGCCGCGCCGCCGAACGGCTAGGCTTGTCGTTAGATTCACAGACAGCCAGGCACGGTGAAATGGGCGCAGTATGGCGGTCCTCCACTTCGGCGGAAGGGCGTTCGACACGCGCTCCTGAGCCCTCTTCAGATTCGGACAAACGGCGCAGGCGCCGCCGGCGGACTGCACGGCGGCTCGGCTGGTCGCTCGGGCTGTTTCTGCTCGTGGCGTTTGCTTACGCCGGTTGGCACGAGATGCAGACCTCGAAGATCCAGGCCCGCTGGCTCAGCCGTTACGCCGCGACGCTGACCTATGCCCTCGAGCCGGGGCCGAGCGACGCCATTCGATTCCCCGAAGAAGGACCGTTCGACCGCCGCCTCGGCTACGTCGCCCTGCCCGATCACATCTCCCGGCTGACCGAGCGCGGCTACGAGGTCCAGGCCCAGGCGCGCTTTTCGCCCGCCCTGCTGAGCTACGCCGACCATGGCTTCTTCGTGCCCTATGCCGAGCGATCGCAGGTTGGCCTGACGATCCACGACTGTCGCGGCGAGCCCTTGTACGCCAACCGCTACCCGCACCAGTTCTACGCCCGCTTCGAAGACATTCCCCCGCTTGTCTCGCTCAGCCTGCTGTTCATCGAAGACCGCGGTCTGCTCGATCTGCAGCGGCCACATGCCAACCCCGCCGTCGATTGGCCGCGTTTCGCCAAGGCCGCGCTGAGCCAGCTGGAGAGCCGCCTCGGCCTGCCCGGACAGGCCGCCGGCGGTTCCACCCTCGCCACCCAGGTCGAGAAATATCGCCATTCGCCCGAGGGCCGCACCGGCGACCCGCAGGAAAAGCTGCGGCAGATGGTCTCGGCCAGCGTGCGCGCCTACCTGGACGGCCCGCTGACACTGGCGGCGCGCCAGCGCATCCTGCGTGACTACCTCAACAGTGTGCCGCTGTCGGCGGCACCGGGGCATGGCGAAATCCATGGCATTGCCGATGGCCTGCGTGTCTGGTTCGGCGCCGATTTCGACGAGGTCAATCGTCTGCTCGCCTCGAGCCAGGCGGAGGATGACGCGGCGCGCGGGCTCGCGCTGCGCCAGGTACTCTCGCTGCTGATCGCCCAGCGCCGGCCTTCCTACTATCTCGGCGCCGGCCGGGAGGAGCTGGCTGCCCTGACCGACAGCCATCTGCGCCTGCTCGCCGGGGGCGGCGTGATCGATACCGCCTTGCGCGACACGGCGCTGCGCCAGCAGGTGAGCTTTCGTGATCTGGACCGTGAACCGGCGATCCGCCCGGTGGAAGCCAGCAAGGGCATCAGCGTGGCGCGCACGCGCCTGGCCGGTCTGCTGAACCTGCCGCTCTATGACCTGGATCGGCTCGACCTCACGGCGACCACGCCGTTGCAGGGGGCGCTGCAGGAGCAGATCAGCGACTACCTGCTGAAACTGGCCGATCCGGCCTTCGCCGAGCAGGTCGGGTTGTTTGGCGATCGCATGCTCTCGCCGGAGAAAACCGCCGACGTCCGCTACAGCTTCACCTTGTTCGAGCGTGCCGGAGGGGGCTTCCGCGTGCGCGTGCAGACCGACAACACCAATCAGCCGTTCGACATCAACGAGGGCAGCAAGCTGGAGCTGGGCTCCACTGCCAAGCTGCGCGTGCTGACCACCTATCTCGAGGTGATCGCCGAGCTGCACGCGCGTTACGCCAGCCTGAGCAGCGCCGAACTGCGCGCGACGCAGGCTCGCACCACGCTCGGTCGTTGGGCCGTCGCCTACCTGGCGCAGACCAGCGACCGTAGCCTGGCGAGGATGCTCGATGCGGCGATGGAGCGGCGCTATTCGGCGAGCCCGGCCGAGCGCTTCTTTACCGGCGCCGGTCTGCACCACTTCAACAACTTCCGTCGGGAAGACGACCACCGCATCCCGACGGTACGCGAGGCCCTGCGCGAATCGATCAACCTGCCCTTCGTGCGGCTGATGCGCGACCTGGTGAATTTCAGCACCTACGAAGAGATCAACAGCGCCGAACTGCTGAAGAACGACAAGGACCCGCGCCGGCTGGAATACCTGACGCGCTTCGCCGACCGCGAAGGCTCGGTGTTCCTCCAGCGGTTCTGGCGCAAGTACCGCGGGCAGAGCGAGCGCGAGCGCATCGAGACCTTTCTGCAGGGCATGCGACCCACGCCGGTACGCCTCGCGGCGGTGCACCGCTACCTCATGCCCGACGCCGACCGCACGACCTTTTCGGCCTTCCTGGCCAACCGGCTGCCGGAGGCCAGGCTCAGCGAGAAGAAGCTCGACGAGCTCTATACCCGCTATGGCCCCGGCCAGTTCAGCCTGCCGGACCAGGCCTACATCGCCCGCACGCACCCGCTCGATCTCTGGCTGCTCGGCTACCTGACGGCACACCCGGAGGCGAGCCTGTCCGAGGTGGTTGCCGCCAGCCGCGCCGAACGCCAGGAGGTCTACGGTTGGCTGTTCCGCAGCCGGCACAAGAGCGCTCGCGACAGCCGCATCCGCATCATGCTCGAAGTCGAAGCCTTCACCGACATCCATCGCCGCTGGCAGCGTCTGGGCTACCCCTTCGGCAGCCTGGTGCCCTCCCTGGCCACCGCGCTGGGCAGCTCGGGTGACCGTCCGGCTGCACTGGCCGAGCTGATGGGTATCATCCTCAACGATGGCGTGCGGCTGCCGAGCGTGCGGATCGACAGCCTGGACTTCGCTGCGCAGACGCCCTACGAAACCCGCCTGCGCCTGGCCGGTGGCGCCGGCGAGCGCGTGCTGCCCAGCGAAGTCGCCGCTACCCTGCGCGAAGCCCTGGCGCTGGTGGTCGAGGGAGGAACGGCGCGGCGCCTGCAGGGCACCTTTGTGCGCGAGGATGGCAGCACGCTGCCGGTCGGCGGCAAGACCGGTACCGGCGACAACCGCATCGACACGGTCGGCGCCGGTGGCCGGCTGATCAGCTCGCTGGCGATGAACCGCACCGCGACCTTCGTGTTCTACCTGGGCCCCGATCACTTCGGCACCCTCACGGCCTACGTGCCTGGCCGGGCAGCAGACAGCTTCCGCTTCACCTCGGCGCTGCCGGTGCAGGTGCTCAAGGGCATGGCGCCGATCCTGGCGCCCTACCTCGCCAATGGCGCACACACCCGGTGCACGCCGCGCCTGCAGATGGCGGAGGCCGCGACCGCTCGCTAGCACCGGACATGCGCCGCCTGAACGTATCGACGGCAGCGACTTCAAAGGAAGACATTCATCGATTCGGCCCACGCCCGCGTGGTGGGCCGACGCATTCGAGCCATGTCTGCAACCTTACTCGCCAACTTTCTTGCCGCATTGATGCTTGCCTCGGTTCATCTGCTCGGCGTCAGGCTGCGCTTCCTTGACCGTACGCCGCGCAGCCGCTGGCTGTCGTTCGCCGGTGGCGTCGCGGTGTCGTACGTGTTCCTTCATCTGCTGCCGGAGATCGCCAAGGGGCAGCGCCTGATGGATGAGCGCACCCGCGGCGTGCTCGCCTTCTTCGAGGGCCACGCGTACCTGCTGGCACTCGCCGGGCTGGTCGGTTTCTACGGCGTCGAACGCCTGGCCAAGGAGCACCGTCGCCGGATGGCCACCGGCGGCCCGCCGAGTGCCGGTGTGTTCTGGATACATATCAGCAGTTTTGCCGCCTACAACATGCTCACCGGCTACCTGCTGCTGCACCGCGAGGAGCCCGGCCTCGGCAGCCTGGCCTGGTTCACGCTGGCGATGGCGATGCATTTCGTGGTCAACGACTTCGGCCTGCAGGCCGACCATCGGCAACGCTACGACCGCAAGGGCCGCTGGCTGCTGGCCGGGGCGCTGCTGCTGGGCTGGGCGCTGGGCTTGGTGATCGAGATATCCGATCTGGCGATTTCCGCCTGGATCGCGCTGCTCGCCGGCGGCGTCATCCTCAACGTGCTCAAGGAGGAACTGCCGGCCGAGCGGGAGAGCCGCTTCAGCGCCTTCGTGCTTGGCGTGGCGGGCTACGCGCTGGTGCTGCTCGGGTTGTAGGCGCCGGCGGCCTGGCCGAGCAGACGGGCCTGGTGCGTCTGCGCCATCTCCTTGAGGAAGTCCCAGGTGGTGCGCATGCGGGCCACGTCCTTGAATTCGATCGGCATTAGCATCCAGAAGGTTCGGGTGAAGCTGACCTGCTCGGGCAGCAGCACCTGCAGGCGCGGGTCGGCGTCAGCGGTGAAGGCCGGCAGGATGGCGATACCGGCGCCGGCGGCAACCGCCTCTTGCTGCGCCAGGACGCTGGTACTGCGCAGCGCTACGGTGCGGCTGTCGACCAACCCGTCGAGAAACAGCAACTCGCGGGAAAACAGCAGGTCATCGACATAGCTGACGAAGCGGTGGCGCTGCAGGTCGTCGCGCGCGGTGATCGGCGCGTGCTCGTCGAGGTAGCTCGGTGCCGCGTACAGGCGCAGCAGGTAATCGGTCAGCCGGGTGATGATGAATGGCCCGCGCTCGGGGCGTTCAAGCGTGATGACGATATCCGCCTCGTGGCGTGACAGCTGCACCGCGCGCGGTAGCGCCAGCAGGTCGATGTTCAGATGCGGGTGGCGCCGGCCCAGCCCGGCCAGCTGCCCGGCAAGCATCACCGAGCCATAACCCTCGGTCGCGCCGATACGCACCTGGCCGGAGAGGCCGTGATCCAGATCAGGTAGCGACTGCTGGATGGCGACGCTGGCACTTTCCATCGCCTCGACCCGTGGCAGCAGGTTGCGCCCTGCCTCGGTGAGCCGATAGCCGCCGGGCTCGCGCACGAACAGTTGCATGCCCATGCTTTTTTCCAGCGCCTGCAGCCTGCGCGATACCGTGGTGTGGTCCACGTTCAAGCGCCGCGCCGCGGATGTCAGCCGCCCGGCGCGCGCGACCTCGAGGAAGTAACGCAGGTTGTCCCAGTCCATCCGGCCCTCCGGCTGTGCATTTTTGCAGAGCGACTCTGCAACCAGCCGCATTGTAATGAGAATTTTCGCAGCTAGGATCAAGTCAGCACCCTCGCCGCGGTTCGGCGGGCAACAAGAACAACAACAGACCACGCGGAGGTCCCATGACCGGCAGCATCCCCACCGTCAAACTGCTCATCGACGGTCAGCTCATCGAGTCCAACAGCAAGCAGTGGCGCGACGTGATCAACCCGGCCACGCAGGAAATCCTCGCGCAGGTTCCCTTCGCCACCGCCGAGGAAGTCGATCGCGCCGTGGCCAGCGCCAAGACGGCCTTCAAGACCTGGCGCAAGACACCGATCGGTGCCCGTGCGCGCATCTTCCTCAAGTACCAGCAGCTGATCCGCGAGCACATGAAAGAGCTGGCGGCAATGCTCACCGCCGAGCAGGGCAAGACCCTGGCCGACGCCGAAGGCGACGTGTTCCGAGGCCTGGAAGTGGTCGAGCATGCCGCCGGAATCGGTAACCTGCAGCTCGGCGAGCTGGCCAACAACGTCGCCAGCGGGGTGGATACCTACACCCTGCTGCAGCCGCTGGGCGTCTGTGCCGGCATCACCCCGTTCAACTTCCCGGCAATGATTCCGCTGTGGATGTTCCCCATGGCCATCGCCACCGGTAACACCTTCGTGCTCAAGCCCTCCGAACAGGACCCGATGGTCACCATGCGGCTGTGCGAACTGGCGCTGGAAGCCGGCGTGCCGCCGGGCGTGCTCAACGTGGTGCACGGTGGGCCGGAGGTGGTGAATGCGATTTGCGACCATCCGGACATCAAGGCCGTCTCCTTCGTCGGCTCGACCCGGGTCGGCACCCACGTCTACAACCGCGCCTCCCAGGCGGGCAAGCGCGTGCAATGCATGATGGGCGCGAAGAACCACGCCATCGTGCTGCCCGATGCGCACAAGGAGCAGAGCCTCAACGCCATCGCCGGAGCGGCCTTCGGCGCGGCCGGCCAGCGCTGCATGGCGCTGTCGGTGGTGGTGCTGGTCGGCGAGGCGCAGCAGTGGATTCCCGACCTGGTAGCCAAGGCCAAGTCGCTGAAACTCAGCGCCGGCACCGAGCCGGGTGCCGACCTCGGCCCGCTGGTGTCCTGCGCGGCGCTGGATCGTGTCAGCGGGCTGATCGAACGTGGCGTTGCCGAAGGCGCAACCCTTGAGCTCGACGGTCGCAACCCGCAGGTGAGCGGCTACGAGAAAGGCAACTTCGTCGCGCCAACGATCTTCTCCGGCGTGAAGGCCGAGATGAGCATCTACCGCGAGGAAATCTTCGGCCCGGTGCTCTGCGTGATGGGCGCGGCGACCATGGACGAAGCCATCGAGCTGATCAATGCCAACCCCAACGGCAACGGCACCGCCATCTTCACCCGTTCGGGCGCCGCGGCGCGGCACTTCCAGGAAGAGATCGACGTCGGTCAGGTGGGCATCAACGTACCGATTCCGGTGCCGGTGCCGATGTTCTCCTTTACCGGCTCGCGTGCGTCGAAGCTCGGCGACCTCGGCCCCTACGGCAAGCAGGTGGTGCAGTTCTACACCCAGACCAAGACCGTCACCGAACGCTGGTTCGACGAAGAGGCGGTCGGCTCCACGGTCAACACCACCATCAACCTCAAGTAACCCACACGGGGCCGGCCAGCGGGCCGGCCCGAAGGAAGCCCCATGACATTCGAAACCCTGCTCGTCGACATCCAGGACCGCGTTGCGCTGATCACCCTGAACCGCCCGCAGGCACTCAATGCCCTGAACAGCCAGCTGATCAGAGAGCTGAACAGCGCGCTCGGCCAGCTCGAAGCCAATCCTGAGGTCGGCTGCATCGTGCTGACCGGCTCGGCCAAGGCCTTCGCCGCCGGTGCCGACATCAAGGAAATGGCCGAGCTCAGCTACCCGCAGATCTACCTCGACGATTTCTTCGCCGAAGCCGATCGCATCGCCAACCGGCGCAAACCGCTGATCGCCGCGGTGGCCGGCTATGCACTGGGTGGCGGCTGCGAGCTGGCGCTCTTGTGCGACATGATCTTCGCCGCCGACAACGCCCGCTTCGGCCAGCCGGAGATCAACCTCGGCGTGCTGCCGGGCATCGGCGGCACTCAACGACTGACCCGCGCCGTGGGCAAGGCCAAGGCCATGGACCTGTGCCTGACCGGGCGTCAGATGGACGCCGAAGAAGCCGAGCGCGCCGGCCTGGTGGCGCGGATCTTCCCGCAGGACAGCCTGCTGGAGGAAACCCTGAAGGCCGCCCGGGTGATCGCCGAGAAATCGCTGCCGGCCACCATGATGGTCAAGGAAAGCGTCAACCGCGCCTTCGAGACCACGCTGGCCGAAGGTATTCGCTTCGAGCGTCGCGTATTCCATGCGGTGTTCGCCACGGCCGACCAGAAGGAAGGCATGGCGGCGTTCGCCGAAAAGCGCAAGCCGGACTTCAAGAACCGCTGAGCCACATTCAACCGGCCGTTCGAAAGCGTCGCGAGCGACGGCTATGCCAGGCGAAATCGCCCGAGGAAGCGGAGTTTACAAGTCGTGAATGAGCTTTCGAGGGGATTTCAACGTCGCAGCGCCTGGCGCGGTAGCTTTCGGATGGGCTGCAAAAGGAACGAGCCATGCATATCGGATTCATTGGATTAGGCAACATGGGCGCGCCAATGGCGCGCAACCTGCTCAAGGCTGGCTACACGCTCAGCGTGTTCGATCTGAATACCCAGGTGATGGAGGCGCTGGTGCAAGCCGGCGCACTGCCGGCCGAGTCGCCGACCGCCATCGCGCGCGGCAACGCCGATGTCATCATCACCATGCTGCCCGCCGCGCCCCATGTGCGCAGCGTCTATTTGGGCGACGACGGGCTGATCCAGAACGTGCGCCCCGGCGTATTGCTGATCGACAGCTCGACCATCGACCCGCACAGCGCGCGTGACGTCGCCGCCGTGGCCGCACAGCACGGCAACCCGATGCTCGATGCACCGGTCTCCGGTGGCACGGGCGGCGCCGCAGCAGGCACCCTGACGTTCATGGTCGGTGGCAGCCGTGAGCACTTCGAGCGCGCACGGCCGATCCTCGAGGCGATGGGCAAGAACATCATCCATTGCGGCGATACCGGCAACGGCCAGGTGGCCAAGGTCGCCAACAACATGCTGTTGGGCATCTCCATGATCGGCGTCGCCGAGGCGATGGCACTGGGCGTCGCGCTGGGCATGGACGCCAAGACCCTGGCCGGCGTCATCAATACCTCCAGCGGCCGCTGCTGGAGTTCGGACACCTA
This sequence comes from Stutzerimonas sp. CXK-1, assembly GCF_057738225.1. Classification (NCBI taxonomy): domain Bacteria; kingdom Pseudomonadati; phylum Pseudomonadota; class Gammaproteobacteria; order Pseudomonadales; family Pseudomonadaceae; genus Stutzerimonas; species Stutzerimonas sp. CXK-1. Next base: position 2,115,061 of record NZ_CM173217.1, read on the forward strand.
CAACCCCTTTCCCGGCGTGCTGGACAACGCGCCCGCTTCGCGCGGCTACAGCGGCGGCTTCGGCACCGACCTGATGCTCAAGGACCTGGGCCTGGCCACCGAGGCCGCACGCCTGGCGCGCCAGCCGGTCGTGCTCGGCGCGGTCGCGCAGCAGCTGTACCAGGCCTTCAGCGCCGGGGGGCACGGCGCGCTGGATTTTTCCGCGATCATCAATCAGTACCGCAAGGATTCTCCCCATGAGTGAAGCCGAACGCCCCGTGCTGGCAGCCGTACGCAACCACGTCGGCCACCTCACGCTGAACCGCCCCGCCGGGCTCAACGCCGTCAATCTGGAGATGGTGCGCCTGCTCGATGAGCAGTTGCGCGCCTGGGCCGCCGACCCGTCGATTCACGCCGTCGTGCTGCGCGCCAACGGCGAGAAGGCGTTCTGCGCCGGCGGTGACATCCGCTCGCTGTACGACAGCTTCAAGCGTGGCGATACCGAGCACGAGACCTTTTTCGAGGAGGAATATGCGCTCGATCAGTACATCCATGCCTATCCCAAGCCCCTGCTGGCGCTGATGGACGGCTTCGTTCTCGGTGGCGGCATGGGCCTGGTCCAGGGTGCGGCGCTGCGGGTGATCAGCGAGCGTGCGCGCATGGGCATGCCCGAGGTCGGCATCGGCTACTTCCCTGACGTCGGCGGCAGCTATTTCCTCTCGCGTCTGCCCGGCGAGCTGGGCACCTACATGGGTGTGACCGGCCTGCCGATTCGCGCGGCCGATGCGCTCTACACGGGGCTGGCCGACTGGTGCATCAGCCATGAGCAGATCGCCGAACTCGACCGCTGCCTGGACCGCATGAGCTGGTCAGTGCATCCCCGCGAAGCGCTCCAGACCCTGGTCGGGTCGCTGGCCACCCGAGATCTGCCGGGCTCCGAGCTCAAGGCGGTGCGCCAGGCGATCGACGAGCACTTCGCGCACGCCGACGTTCAGGCGATTCGCGCATCGCTGGCCGCCGAGCGGCGGCCCGAGTTCGAGGACTGGGCACGGGAGACCGTCAAGGTGCTCGACAGCCGCTCGCCGCTGGCCATGAGCGTCACCCTCGCCATGCTCAGGCGCGGCCGCGAACTGGCGCTGGCCGACTGCTTTGCGCTGGAGCTGCATCTGGATCGGCAATGGTTCGCCCGCGGCGACATCATGGAAGGCGTGCGCGCGCTGATCATCGACAAGGACAAGAGCCCACGCTGGAACCCGCCGCAACTGTCCGAAGTCACCGCCGAGCAGGTTCAGAGCTTCTTCGCCGACTTCAAGCCGGCCACCCGCTCGCGGCGAACCGCCACGGCCTGACGCCGGCGGGCGGCGGTTATCGACCGCCCGCCCCGGCCTGAACAACGATAAAGAGAACCATGCGATGAACGACCTCGAACTCACCGAAGACCAGCGCATGATCCGCGACATGGCCCGCGACTTCGCCCGTCGCGAGATCGCTCCCCACGCCCAGGCGTGGGAAAAGGCCGGCTGGATCGACGACGCACTGGTCGCCCAGATGGGCGAGCTCGGCCTGTTGGGCATGGTCGTCCCGGAACAATGGGGCGGCAGCTACGTCGACTACGTCGCCTATGCGCTGGCGGTGGAGGAAATCTCCGCCGGCGATGGTGCCGTGGGCGCGTTGATGAGCATCCACAATTCCGTGGGTTGCGGCCCGGTACTCAAGTACGGTTCCCAGGCGCAAAAGGACGAGTGGCTCGCCGAGCTGGCCAGCGGGCGCGCTATCGGCTGCTTTGCCCTGACCGAACCCCAGGCCGGCTCCGAAGCGCACAACCTGCGCACCCGCGCCGAACGGGTGGACAGCCACTGGGTGCTCAACGGCGCCAAGCAGTTCTGCAGCAACGCCAAGCGCGCGAAGCTGGCGATCGTGTTCGCGGTGACCGATCCGGACCTTGGCAAGAAGGGCCTTTCGGCCTTCCTGGTGCCGACCGACACGCCCGGCTTCGTGGTCGAACGCAGCGAGCACAAGATGGGTATTCGTGCCTCCGACACCTGTGCCCTGGCGCTGACCGACTGCCGGGTGCCCGAAGCGAACCTGCTGGGCGAGCGCGGCAAGGGCCTGGCCATCGCCCTGTCGAACCTCGAGGGCGGGCGTATCGGCATCGGCGCGCAGGCACTGGGTATCGCCCGCGCGGCGTTCGAAGCAGCCCTGCGCTATGCCCGTGACCGGGTACAGTTCGGCAAGCCGATCGCCGAGCACCAGAGCATCGCCAATCTGCTCGCCGACATGCAGACACAGCTCAACGCCGCGCGCCTGCTCATTCTGCATGCAGCGCGGCTCAAGTCGGCGGGGCTGCCCTGCCTCTCCGAAGCCTCACAGGCCAAGCTGTTTGCTTCGGAGATGGCCGAGAAGGTCTGCTCGCAGGCGATCCAGATCCATGGCGGCTACGGCTACCTGGAGGACTACCCGGTCGAGCGCTACTACCGCGACGCCCGCATCACGCAGATCTACGAGGGCTCCAGCGAGATCCAGCGCCTGCTGATCGCCCGCGAGCTGGCCAGCTATTCGCTGTAGTTACACCGCCGGGCCGCGGCGCGACTCGTGGCCCATCGGCGTAGCGTCGGGGATTTGCACGTCGGGGTCCTGGAAATCCGGGCTGTGCACTTCCGAATCCAGCGGCATGTGGGCGTAGCGCTCCGGCGGAAAATGGCCCTTGTGGTCATGCCGAGCGCCACAGGCCTCATGCTCGGTCAACATGCGCTTGGCCTCGCAACGCCCGGTTACGCCGCGAGCCAGCGCCATGCCACCCAGGGCCAGCTCCACCAGGCCGAACAGGCCGCCGCGGCGCAGGCCCTTGGCCAGCAGCATCACACCGCCGGCTACCGAAGCGGTACGCTCCCAGCCGTGGACGTTTTGCGGTGCGTTCTTGTCGTACAGGCGGTTCATGGTGGTCACCTCGTGTGTTTTCGGTCCTTATAGCTGACTGCGTGAACCCCAAGCCGTTCCGGTCCAGCCGACGACGCGACTTCTGCGCCCCAGGCTTTCGTCGGCGGGTAACGGCCCCTGCAAAAGCTGTATATCCATACATAAAAACATTGCCTGATCACGACGGGCCCGCCATGCTGTGCCAGTCATCCCTGCGGCCCGCCAAGCATGCGTCTGTTTCTCTGCGAAAAGCCCTCCCAGGCCAAGGACATCGCCCAGGTGCTCGGCGCGCGGCGCCGCGGTGAGGGCTGTTGGATCGGTAGTGACGTCACCGTGACCTGGTGCATCGGCCACTTGCTCGAAACGGCGCCGCCGGACGCCTATGACGGCCGCTACAAACGCTGGGCACTGGCCGACCTGCCAATCGTGCCGCAGCGCTGGAAGCTGCAGATCAAGGGCAAGACGGCAAGCCAGTACAAGGCGGTGAAGCGCCTGCTCGGCGAATGTGCCGAACTGGTGATCGCCACCGATGCCGACCGCGAAGGCGAAATGATTGCCCGTGAGCTGGTCGAGCACTGCCGCTACCGCGGGCCGATTCAGCGTCTGTGGCTGTCGGCGCTCGATGAAGCCTCGATCCGCAAGGCATTGGCCGCACTGAAGCCCGGCGCCGAAACCTTCAACCTGTATCAGGCCGCGTTGGGACGCTCGCGCGCCGACTGGCTGATCGGCATGAACATGAGCCGGCTGTTCACCCTGCTCGGCCGCCGCAGCGGCTACCAGGGCGTGCTCACGGTTGGCCGTGTGCAAACGCCCACGCTGCGCCTGGTGGTCGATCGTGACCGCGCCATCGCCGCGTTCGTGCCGATGCCGTTCTGGGGAATCGAGGCGACGCTGCAAGCCGACGGCGAAACCTTCAAGGCCGACTGGATCGCACCCGAAGCAGACTGCGACGATCAGGGCCGCTGTCTGAACCAGGCGCTCGCCGCAGAGGCTGCCGAAGCCATGCGCTTGGCGGCTCTGGCACAGGTCAGGGAGATCAAGACCGAACGCCAGCGCGAGGCCGCACCGCTGCCCTTCGACCTGGGCACGCTGCAATCGGTTTGTTCGAAGAAGCTCGGGCTGGGCGCGCAGGAAACCCTCGATATCGCCCAGGCGCTTTACGAAACGTACAAGCTCATTACCTATCCACGCAGCGACTGTGGCTATCTGCCACTCAGCCAGCATGGCGAAGCGCCCACCATCCTTGCCGCACTGGAACAGGCGGACCCGGTGCTCGCCGCCTTGCGCCCGCACCTGCTGCCCAGCCGCAAGTCGCGCGCCTGGAACGATACCAAGGTAGGCGCGCACCACGGCATCATTCCCACCGCAGCGGCCGGGGCCCTGGCCCGCCTGAGCGGCAAGCAGCGTGCCGTCTATACGTTGATCCGCGCACGCTACCTGGCGCAGTTCCTGCCGCCGCACGAGTACGACCGGACCCAGGCCGAGCTGGACTGCGCCGGCCACGCGCTGCGGGCGGTAGGCAAGCAGGTGATCGAGCCGGGCTGGAAACGCGCGCTGCCTGAGGCGTTGGCCGCGTCCGGCCCGCGCCCGGCGCCTACTGCCCAGGTGCTGCCGAGGCTCGTCCGCGGGCAGACCTGCAACGTGCCCGCGGTAGCCCTCAAGGATCAGTTCACCCAGCCGCCCAAGCCTTACACCGAGGGCGACCTGATCCAGGCGATGAAGAACGTCGCCCGCCTGGTCGAAGATCCGCGCCTCAAGCAGAAACTCAAGGACACGACCGGCATCGGCACCGAAGCGACGCGCGCCGGGATCATTCAGGGCCTGCTCGAGCGCGGCTATCTGACCCGCCAAGGCAAGGCTCTGGCGGCTACACCTGCCGCGTTCAGCCTGATCGACGCCGTGCCCCGGCCGATCGCCGATCCCGGCACCACAGCGATCTGGGAGCAGGCACTGGACATGGTCCAGGCCGGTGAAATGCCGCTGGACGAATTCGTTGCAAAGCAGTCCGCCTGGATGAGCAAGCTGGTGGAACGCTGCGCAGGGCTGCAGCTGAGCATCAGCGGCCCCGCCATCGGCACGCCCGCCAGGCGCAAGGGCGGCAAGCGCCCGCGCTACGGCAAGCCGGGTACCTCCACGAAGGCAACGGGTGCCAAGGGCAGGAAGCGCGCCGCACCGAAGTGAGGGGTGCGCATAACGCGCCTGCTACTCGAGCGCGTGGGCGGTAGGGGAACGGAACAATGGTTTGGCCGGCAGGGCCTGCGGTGGGCAAGGCTGCACCGCTGCCCACCCTACGGATCGGCGCCGGCTGGCGCTACGGGATCCTTTTCCACCATCGCCCCCTGTTGCACCCCGCGCTGAACTCGTGAGAGTGGCCATCCCTATCGCTGCCGGATCCCGCTCCGCGCCGTAGGGTGGAAAGCGACCACGGGGCTTTTTCCACGCGCGTACACGCGTGCGCGAGATGCGGCGCAACGCCACTGCTCCGCCAATCCCGAGCCAAGCGATGACGCCGACAAGACTGCTCCGTGCCCACGGGCCGCGCAGCCGGGAGCGTGGCCGGCCTTGTCGGCAACCCGGTGCGCGCACACCAAAATGGCAGACCGCAGAAAAGCAAAAGGGGAAGCCGTGAGGCTTCCCCTTGAAGGGATCGTGCTTTGTTCTTCTTCTGCTGACGGGCTTGTTGTTCTTGTTTGCAGCCCGGCCGGGCCTCAGGGCCCATGGTTCCAAATGGAACCGAGGAACAAACGGATTATTTTGGTCGCTGATGCTGCCTGCCCTCGCGGGCCAACCGGTTCTGGTGCTGCCTTGCATGGCAGTTTTGTTGTTCTCGCTCCGGTCGAGAGAAACCTCTGGGCAACTCCTCTCCAAAAGAATCAGTTTGCTACGTCCCCATCCTGTTGTTCTTGTTATTCAGGAGCCGCTTCGTTTTGTTCTTGTTATGGGTGCTTCTGGTTTTTTGTTTTTGTTGTGCCAGTAATAGAGCATCAGTCGTGCCAACTTTACGAAAGCCTTTTATATCAATGACTTATGAAACGGATGAAATTTTCAAAGGCCGCCGGAACGGGAATTTCGTTACCGCCCTGCCCAGCAGGCGTTACGCCCGGCCGGCCGCGGTAACACTCGGCAAGCCTACCGCGAGGTGGTTACCCGCGGGTGCCAGTCGATCTCGCTCGCCGACAGCTCGACCGAAACCCGGGCTTGACCAGGCGTGCGTGAGAAGCGTGGTGCCGGCGCCACCTGCAGGCCACCCTCCTGGTTGCGATAGACGCCGCGTGCCTTGAGGTGCGGGTGCTCCGGCGCCTCGTGCAATTCGAGCACCGGTGCAAAGCAGGCATCGGTCCCCTCCAGCAGCGCACACCACTGATCACGGCTGCGGCTGGCGAACAGCGCCTGAAGTTCGGCGCCCTGCTCGGCCCACGCGGCGGGATCGCGGCCGACACGGCGCAGCGATTCCGGCGCATCGATACGCTCGCACAATAGATCCCAGAATTTGGGCTCCAGCGCGCCGATGGCGATTTCGCGGCCGTCGGCGCAGCGATAGCAGCGGTAGTTGGGTGCCGCGCCGGCCAGCGGGTTGGCCGCACGCTCCATCGACAGCCGGCCAGTGGCCAGAAGGCCCGAGAAGAAACTCATCAACGACGAGACGCCATCGACGATGGCCGCATCGACGACCTGGCCCTTGCCTGATCGCTCACGCTCGAACAGCGCGGCGAGGATACCGACGGCCAGGAACATCGAGCCTCCGCCAAAATCACCGACCAGATTCAGCGGCGGGATCGCGGTTCCCTCGGCGCCGCGAATCGCCGCCAGCGCGCCGGTCAGCGCGATGTAATTGATGTCGTGGCCCGCCGCACCGGCCAGTGGCCCGCTTTGCCCCCAGCCGGTCATGCGTCCGTAGATCAGCCTGGCGTTACGCTGCAGGAGCGGTTCGGGCCCGAGCCCCAGGCGTTCCATCACCCCGGGACGAAAGCCCTCGATCAGTAAATCCGCCTGGTCAGCGAGGTTCAGGCAGCGCTCGCGCCCGGCTGCACTGCGGATATCGAGCGTTACGACGCGCCGGCCGCGGTCCACCACCGGGTTCGACCAGCCCGTTCCGCCCTCACGCTGAACGCGAATGACATCGGCCCCCAGATCGGCCAGCAGCATGGCGCAGTGCGGCCCCGGGCCGATGCCGGCGAACTCCAGCACGCGCAGCCCGGCAAGCGGGCCAGGGCCTGATTCCTGCGTGTCGCTCACACGACCTCCAGAGCTAGGCTCTTCATGGCGGAACGCCGCCGCCCGACCAGCAGCCAGGCGGCGGGCGGCTCAGAAGCTCGCCGCGTTGCGCTGATTCTCGACGAGGTGGTTGCGGTAGCGCTCGCGTAGCACCTTCTTGTCGATCTTGCCGGTGGCCGTGAGCGGCACCCGGTCGAACACCACCGCATCAGGTATCCACCACTTGACGAGGTTCGGCTCCAGATGGGCCAGCACCTGGTCGGCGCTGACCTCGGCGTCGGCGTGCGGCTCGATCACCAGCAGCGGGCGCTCCTCCCACTTGGGGTGGAACACGCCGACGACGGCGGCCACCTTTACACCGGGACAGGCGGCCGCGACGTTCTCGATGTCGATGGAGCTGACCCATTCCCCGCCGGACTTGATCACGTCCTTGCTGCGGTCGGTGATGCGCAGGAAACCATCGGCGTCGAGGGTGGCGATGTCGCCGGTGTCGAACCAGCCCTCGGCATCCAGTGCACTTCTATCGCTGCGGTAGTAGCGCTCGACCGTCCAGGGCCCGCGCACCAACAGCTTGCCCGAGCTCTGCCCGTCGCGTGGCAGCTCGCGGCCCTGGTCGTCGACGATTCTCAGCTCGATGCCGAACTGCAGCCGGCCCTGACGGCTCCAGATGGTGTCGTTGGTCGCCGCATGGCCACGCTCCATGAGCTTCGGCGTTGGCGTTGCCACCACGCCCAGCGGGCTGGTCTCGGTCATGCCCCAGAGTTGGCAGACGGCGACGCGGTACTTGCGCTGGAAGGTCTCGGCCATCATGCGCGGCACGGCCGAGCCGCCGATGACCAGGCGCGCCAGGCTGCCGGCATCCTCGCCGGTGCGTTCCAGGTGGTCGAGGTACATGGTCCAGATCGTCGGTACGCCGCCGGAAAGGGTTACCCCCTCGCCCTTGATCAACGCCTGCAGGCTCGCGCCGTCCATCTTGTCGCACGGCAGGACGAATTTGCAGCCGTTGATCGCCGCAGCAAACGGCAGCCCCCAGGCGGTGCCGTGGTAGAGCGAGGAACAGGGCATCACGCAATCGAAGGCGGAAAGCCCGAACGCGCCGGACAACCCCGCCGCCATCGCGTGCAAGACGACCGAGCGATGGCTGTAGAGCACGCCCTTGGGGTCGCCGGTAGTACCGGAGGTGTAACAGAGAATGGCGCCGGCATTCTCATCGAACTGCGGCCAGACGACCGGCGCCTCGTTGGCGATCAGCGCCTCGTAGGCCTGCACCCCGGCGCCGGCTTCGGCCAGGGCGGCCTCCTCGGCGAGCATGACGAAATGGCGAATGTTCGGCAGCCGATCGCGCAAACGTTCGACGCAGGGAATGAAGCTCTGGTCGAACAGCAACACCTGGCTGCCGGCATGGTTGATGGTGTAGACGATCTGGTCGTCGGACAGCCGCGGGTTGGCGGTATGCAGTACGGCGCCGATGCCCGGCACGGCGAAGAACAGTTCGTAATGGCGATGAGTGTTCCAGGCCAGCGACGAGACCGCGTCCCCCGGCGCGATGCCAAGGCTGCGCAGCATGCTGGCGGCTCGCGCGGCACGCTCGGCAAGGCCGGCATAGTCGTAGCGCCACAGTGGGCCGTCGAGCTGACGCGAGACGATCTCGCGGTCGCCGTGGGCGGCGGCGGCATGGGTGAGGATGGAGGTGATGGACAACGGGGCTTGCTGCATCAGTCCTGTTCGCATGTTTCCGACCTCATCTTGTTTTTGTTTTAGAGTGGCGACCGGAGCACTCCGGCCAACCAATTGGCACGGCAAAAAAGGCTTATCAATCAACGCGCTATGGCTTAAAGCTCAAGCCGCGTGAGGTTTTACTTCAACTCCTGCAGGTTGCGCGCGATCACCAGCCGCTGGATATCGCTGGTGCCCTCGTAGATCTGGCAGACCCGGACGTCGCGGTAGATGCGCTCGACCGGGAAGTCGCGCAGGTAACCATAGCCACCAAGGGTCTGGATCGCGGCCGAGCAGACCTTCTCGGCCATTTCCGAGGCGAACAGCTTGGCCATCGAGGCTTCCACCAGCGCCGGCTTGCCGGCTTCGCGCAGTGCCGCGGCGTGCCGCACCATCTGCCGCGCAACGGCGATCTGCGTGGCCATGTCGGCCAGGCGAAACGCCACCGCCTGGTGCTCGAGGATCGGCTTGCCGAATGCCTCGCGCTCACCGGCATAGTCGCGCGCCGCCTCGAACGCCGCCTGCGCCATGCCTACCGCCTGCGCGGCGATACCGATACGGCCGCCCTCGAGGTTGGCCAGCGCGATGCGGTACCCCTCGCCCTCCTCGCCGAGGCGGTTGGCGATCGGCACACGCAGGTCGTTGAAGGCCAGCTGGCAGGTGTCCGAGGCATGCTGGCCGAGCTTTTCCTCGACGCGCACCACCTCGTAGCCGGGCGTGTCGGTCGGCACGATGAAGGCACTGATACCCCGCTTGCCGGCCTGTGGATCGGTGACCGCAAATACGATCACCGTCCCGGCGTGGCGACCGGAGGTGATGAACTGCTTGGCACCATTGAGCACGTAGCTGTCGCCATCACGCACCGCTCGCGTGCGCAGGCTGCTGGCATCCGAACCGGCCTGCGGCTCGGTCAGGGCGAAGGCACCGATCTGCTCGCCGCGCGCCAGGGGCACGAGGAAGTCACGCTTCTGCTGCTCGTTGCCGAATGCCAGGATCGGCACGCAGCCGACCGAGTTGTGCACGCTCATGATGGTCGAGCAGGCGCCGTCGCCAGCGGCAATCTCCTCCAGGGCCATGGCATAGGCCACGTAGCCGGTATCGCTGCCGCCCCACTGTTCGGGTACCAGCATGCCGAAGAAGCCGAGCCCGGCCATCTCGGCGATCGCCTCGGCCGGGTAGCGGTGCTCGCGGTCCCAGGCCTCGGCGAAGGGCTTGAGCCGCTCGCGGGCGAACTGCCGCGCCATCGCGGCGATGGCTTGTTGATCCTCGTTCGGTAGCATCGGCCGCCTCCTCAGATCAGTTCGATGGCCATCGCCGTCGCTTCGCCGCCACCGATGCAGATGGCTGCCACGCCGCGGCGCAATTGACGTGCGCGTAGCGCATGGATGAGCGTCGCGAGAATGCGCGCGCCGGAAGCGCCAACCGGGTGACCCAGAGCACAGGCGCCGCCATTGACGTTGAGCCGCGCGTGATCGATGTCCAGCTCGCGCATCGCCGCCATCGGCACCACGGCAAAGGCTTCGTTGATCTCGATGAGGTCGACGTCGGCCAAGCGCCAGCCGGTGCGTTCCATGAGCTTGCCGATTGCCCCGATGGGCGCGGTGGTGAAGCGGCTGGGGGCATCGGCATAGGCCGCGTGGCCGTGGATAACCGCCTGCGCCTGCAGGCCCCAGCGTTCGGCTTCGGACCGGCGCATCATCACCAGCGCGGCGGCGCCGTCGGAAATCGAGCTGGAGTTGGCCGCGGTCACCGTGCCGCCTTCACGAAACGCCGGGCGCAGCTGCGGGATCTTGTCCAGCGACGCCTTGGGCGGCTGCTCGTCATCGCGCACCTGGCGCTGCTGTTTGCCATCGGTCACGTCCAGCGCGACGATTTCGTCGGCGAACGCGCCGCTGGCAATGGCGGCCTGCGCCCGGCGTAGCGATTCGATGGCGTAGGCGTCCTGCTGCTCACGGGTGAAGCCAAAGGCATCGGCGCACTCCTCGGCGAAGCTGCCCATCAGCCGGCCCTTGTCGAACGAGTCTTCCAGGCCGTCGAGGAACATGTGGTCGAGCACCCGGCCGTGCCCCATGCGGTAGCCGGCTCGGGCCTTCTCCAGCAGATAGGGGGCGTTGGTCATGCTCTCCATGCCGCCGGCGACAACGATGTCGCTGCTGCCGGCCAGCAGCTGGTCGTGGGCGAGGATGGCGGTCTGCATGCCCGAGCCGCACATCTTGTTGACCGTGGTACAGGTCGTGGCGCGGGTCAGGCCGGCGCCTAGAGCGGCCTGGCGTGCCGGTGCCTGGCCCTGCCCGGCCGGCAGTACGCAACCCATCAGCACGTCCTGGACGTTCTCCGGCGGCAGGCCGGCACGCTCGACGGCGGCGCGGATGGCAGCAGCGCCCAATTGTGGCGCCGTCAGGCTCTTGAGGTCGCCCTGGAAGCCGCCCATGGGCGTGCGGGCGCAACTGACGATGACGATCGGATCCTGTTTCATGCTTGCTTCCTTCACTTGGCGGCCATGCGCAACGCACCGTCGAGGCGGATCACCTCGCCGTTGAGCATGGGGTTCTCGAAGATATGCCGTACCAACGCGGCGTATTCGGCCGGGCGGCCCAGGCGCGGCGGGAACGGTACGCCGGCGGCCAGCGAATCACGGATTTCCTGGCTCATGCCGGCCATCATCGGCGTCTCGAACACGCCGGGCGCCACGGTCATCACGCGGATACCGAAGCGCGCCAGTTCACGCGCCGCCGGTAGCGTCATGCTGGCCACGCCACCCTTGGAGGCGGCATAGGCGGCCTGGCCGATCTGCCCGTCGAAGGCGGCAATGGACGCCGTGTTGACGATCACTCCGCGCTCGCCCTCGGCATTCGGCGGGTTGTCGGCCATCGCTTCGGCGGCCAGACGCAGCATGTTGAATGTACCGATCAGGTTGATGCCGACGATGCGGCCAAAGCTGTCCAGCCCATGCGGCCCCTGACGACCGAGGATTTTCTCGCCGCCGGCGACACCCGCACAGTTGACCAGCCCGTGTAGCGCACCGAAGCGCTCGCGGGCCTGGGCCACGGCGCGGCGGGCAGCCGCTTCGTCACGGATGTCGGCCTGGACGGCAATCGCACCGGCGCCGAGGGGCTCGACGCAGGCACTGCCGGCGGCCTCGTCGAGATCGACCACCACCACCTTCGCCCCGGCTTGTGCCAGCTCGCGTACGGCGGCGGCGCCCAGACCTGAACCACCGCCGGTGATCAGAAAGACGCTGTCTCGAATCTGCATGGCGTTCTCCCGCTGTTGTTGTTCTTCGGATCGAAGCCGGAGCCATGTTCGGTCGCCATGCGCGCCGCCAGCAATGGTCGATGCACTCAAGCGTACTGAGCGTTTTGGCCAATGGCCGCTGGCTATCAGCCGCTCACTCGTCGGCGGTGCCCAGGATCAACGTGCGGTAATGCCCGGGGTTGGTGCCCGACCACTTGCGAAAGGCCTTGTAGAACGAGCTGACGTCGGCGAAGCCGAGGCGCTCGGCGATTTCCGCGTAGCTCAGGGCCGCATCGGCCAGCCAGCGCGTCGCCAGCTCGCGGCGTACGGCATCCTTGATGCCCTGGTACGGCTGTCCGGCCTCGGCCAGCCGGCGACGCAGCGTGGCCGGGGACATGCACAGTTCACCGGCGAGCGTCTGGCTGTCCGGCCAGCGGTCGGCAGGCCGTTCACGCAGCAGTTGCTTGATGCGGCTGGCCAGGCTGCTGCTGTCACGATAGCGAACCAGGATATTGGCCGGTGCGTCCTGAAGAAATGCGCGCAGCTCCTCTTCGCTGCGCCGTATCGGCAGGTCGAGCACCTCGGCGGCGAAGATGATGCGGGTCGAGACCTGCGAGAAACGCAGGTTCTCGGAGAACATCACCCGATAGTCGTCGGTGTAGTCCGGCTCGGCGCAGCGCGACTCCACCGCCAGCAAGGGTATCCGCCGGCCGACGAGCCAGCAGGCCAACCCGTGCACGAGCATCCAGAAGGTGAAGTAGGCAAAGGCGCGACCGGGCGTGCAAGCGCCCTCTTCCAGCACGATTTCCGCCAGGCTGTGGCGGCGCACCAGGCGCCCGCGAAAGCGCTCGAGCGTGAGGCCATAGAAGCGCAGCATCTGGCGCAGCGCCGCTTCCAGCGTCGGCTGGGCGATGCAGCAGCGACTGATAAAGACGAAACTGCCCGAACGCAGGCGCCGTGCGTCCATGCCAAAGAACTCGTCGTCGAAGCGCTCGGCCAGGCCCAGCCACATGCGCCGGTAATAGTCCACGCTCACGCGTCCGTCCGGCTCGGCCAGACACGCCGACGACAGGCCAAGCGACTCGAGCAGTTGCGCAGGCGACCTGTCGACGTCGGTAAAGGCGAGCAGAGCCTGCTGGACCAGGCGCACGGAAATGCTGTCGCGCTCGGTGGTCGAGGCGCTGTCGTGAAGGGCGAGTGATTCAGGCAACGGGTTCATCCTGGGCTGAAGCGACCGTGACAGCGCACCATGATGGTCCACCGTGCCAGGCATCGCCAGTCATAGCCAGCCCAGCGTCAGGCCGGCAACGACCAGGTAACGCAGGGTCTTGGCCAGCCCGACGATCAGCAGAAAGCTCCACCAGGGTTCGCGCATCACCCCGGCCACCAGCGTCAGTGGATCGCCGATCAGCGGCGCCCAGCTGAGCAGCAGCGTCCAACGACCATAGCGATGGTAATGGCGCTGCGCCTGGTCCAGCTGTCGTTCGCTGAACGGAAACCAGCGGCGGTGGCGAAAATGCTCCAGATAGCGGCCCAGCAGCCAGTTCACCAGCGAACCCAGGACATTGCCGAGGCTGGCGAACGCGATCAGTGCCCAGGTCGAGTGGCCGCCCGCGGCGAGCAGCCCCGCAAGCAGCGCTTCCGAGCCCAGTGGCAGCAACGTGGCGGCGCCAAAGGCGGCCAGAAAAAGTCCTGCGTAGCCGGTGAGCTCCACTCGATTGCTTGCCTTCGCACTGTTGCACAGCCCGCCAGTATGCCTGCGCCAAGCGATACGAGACAGGCCGCCAATAGGCAGCCACCCGGGCCGCCGCTATAGTGGCACCTTGACTATCGGAGCTGAGAATTGAAGCGCGTCGTTCCGAGCTGGTGGTTGTGGCTCCTGTTGCTGGCGCATGGGCTGGCGCAGGCCAGCTGGCATGAAACGGGTACCGAGCCGGTTGCGCTGGGTGGCCGCTGGGCGCTGCTCGTCGACCCGGATGAGCGCCTGAGCGTGGAAGATCTGGAACGCCCCGGCATGGCGGCTCGCTTCATGACGCAGCAAGGCAACCCCGGGCTTGGCTATCGTAGCGGCGCCGTCTGGCTGCGCCTGCAGCTCGACAGGCCCGCCGCCGACATCCCGATCTGGTGGCTGGACCTGCAGTCCTCCACGCTGGACGAGGTGGTGCTGTATCAGCGCCGAGCGGATGGCAGCTTTCGCCAGGCCGTCGCCGGCGACCACCGCAACAGCGAGGCGCAGGACATCCACTTTCGCAATCCGCTGTTTCGTCTCGAGCTCCCGGCCGAAGGGAGCACCACCCTCTACCTGCGCATCAAGAGCCACAATCCGATCAGTTTCGCGATGGTGCTCTGGCCGCCCGAGCGCTTCATCAGCTCGATCATCCGCCTGCAACTGCTGCATGGGCTGATCTTCGCAACCTTCGTCCTGCTGATCGTCAGCAACCTCTGGCTGTATTTCGCCAGCCGAGACACGACCTTCGGGCTGTTCAGCCTGTTCACCCTGGCCAACCTGATCACCATGCTCGGGGCAGAAGGCTACCTGCCGTACTACCTGCTCGGTGCGCTGGCTGGGCCAAAGGATCTGCCGAGTACCCTCGCCTGGATCTGGGCGCCGGTGCTCGGTGCGATCTTCCAGGTCCAGTACCTGAGCCTGTTGCGGATGCGGCTGTTGGCCAGCCTGGCACGCTGGGGCCTGGTGGCGATGTTGCTGGCGGCGCTGCTCGCCTCGATGAACCTGCTGATTCCCTGGTCGTTATGGCGACTGATCTATCAGGGCTGGATATTTCTGTGCGCATTCGCGTTGTGCCAGATCGCCTTCTGGCTCGGGCTCAGCGGTCTCAAGCGAGCGCGGGTGTTGGCGGCGGTGCAGGCGCTGTTCCTGCTGACCCTGGCACTGCGGATCGGGCGCAACCTCGGCTGGTTCGAGCCCGGGCTGCTGATCGACAACGCCCTATATTTCGCCATGGCCGCCTACGCGCTGGTGATGAGCTCGGCGGTCAGTCGCAGCCACGAGAACCTGCGTCGGGAAAAGGAGGCCGCCCAGGCCGAGGCACTGGCGCTGGCACAGCGCAACGAGCAACACCTCGAAAGCCAGGTTGCCGAGCGTACCCGCGCGCTGGAAGCCACGGTTGCCCAGGTGCAGGCTGCGCTTTCGCTCGAGCGGCACGCCAAGGAGGAGCAACGGCACTTCCTCGCCACCGTGTCCCACGAACTGCGTACTCCGCTGGCCGTTATCGACGCCACCGCGCAGAACCTCGAGCTCGACCATGAAGGTGATCCCGCCACCCTCGAGCGATACCGCAAGATCCTGCGGGCAACCGAGCGTATGACCCGGCTGCTCAGCAGCTCGCTCGACGAGCGTCATTTCGGCTTTCTGCGCAACGTGGCGCACCTGCGCGAAACGGCTACCGCGCCGTTGCTGCATGATGCCGCCAGCTCCGCACGACTGCTCGGCGAGAAGCACATCATCCGTGTCGATGAATCCCACCTGCCGCCAAGCTTGCGCTGCGACAGCGAACTGATGCTGCTGATACTGCGGACGATCACCGACAATGCCGTCAAGTACACGCCGGCCGGGACCAGGATCACCCTCAGTGGCCGGGTCGGCGATGAGGGCGTCAGCCTGCAGGTCACCGACGACGGCCCGGGCATCGCCGCCGAAGACCTGCCGCATGTGTTCGAGCCCAACTACCGTGGCCGCTCCGCAGGCGACAAGAGCGGTACCGGGCTAGGCCTGTCGCTGGCCAGGCGGATGATGCAGATGCAGAGTGGCAGCGTTGCCATCGCCAGCGCACCGGGCGAAGGCTGCCAGGTCACGCTCACACTGCCGCATGCGCCCTACGCCACAACGATCGGCGCGGTGAAACTGTAGCCCTCGCCGTGTTCGGTCTTCAGCGGCAGGTCGTCATTCAGCGTATCGCGGCAGCGCTTGCGCAGGCGGCTGATCAGCGTATCCATGCGTCGCTGGTCGTAGCTCAGCCACTGCTCGCCATAGGCCTGGACGATGGCGCGGCGAGAAACCGGGACGCCCGGCCGCTCGGCGAGTAGCTGCACGAGGGTGAACTCGTTGCGGCTGAGCTGCAGTGCCAGGCCGCGCGGCGAAATCAGCTGGCGCGCACCGGATTGCAAGGTCCACGAGGTGGGCACCCGGCGGCTGAGCGAGACGATCACCGCTTCGAGTTCGATCAGTTTCACCGGCTTGACCAGATAGTGATCGGCGCCATCGTGCAATCCCTGCACCACGTAGTCAGAACTCCCGCGCGCCGACAACGCAATGATGCCGGCGCCGGGTGACGATTGCCGCAAGCGGGTGATGGCGTCGAAGCCACTGCCGTCGGGCAGCATGATGTCGATGATGGCCAGCCCGGCCTGATCCATGAGCGCCTCGAACTCCTGCAGCGAGCCGGCGCACAGCACCGACCAGCCGCGTCGGCTGAGAAACGCGGAGATTTCTTCGCGCAGTTCAGCGCTGTCTTCGACCAGCAGAATGTTCAAGCATGCCTCGCGGGATTGCCGTCAACGTTCCAGACCCACGCATTATGCCGTGACGACCGGCAGCCAGTCGGCCACCGCCGCGTCGCTTTGGTCGTATGGTTTTTCCAGGGTAGCGGCTTCGCTGTGGGCCGATCAGCCGGCCGCCTGGTACGCCTCGGTGCCTGATCCAGCCCAGTAGGCGCCCTGGCCCAAGGCAAAAGGCAAGCCGCTGACCACTCGTTGCTGCCAGGCGGTGGCGACATTCGAGGCCCAGAGCTCGGCCCGATGGCGCTCGACAATGGCGTACAACAAGGAACGCAAGGTCTCGTAGCGGCTCAGCAGAAATGCCGAGCGAAAGCCTGCCCCGACCTCCAGATGCGCCATGCTCAGCTTTACCGCGCGGCAGAGGCCGAGTTCGAGTTCGGGAGGCACACCGCTCAGATCAGGGTCGGCCAGGACGACGGCGATGTTCGCCTGTTGTAGGCGAATCAGCGCATCGATGTAGCGCTGCGCTCCGCCGTGCGCTGCGTAGGGCGCAGCGGTGGCCACCACGTTGAGTCGGTAACCGCACGCTCGGAGATCCAGGGCTGCCTCGAACAGCAGCCCTACCACTTCGGGTTCGCCAAGCACCGCCTTGCTCAGGTTGAGGTACAGCTGGGGTTGCGGCCCTCCGTCCGCATGAGGACGGGTCAAGGCATGCAGCCGCAGGCGAAATAGAAACTGCGCAGCCAACTCGGCCGGCCTGCCATGCTGGGCGGCGGCGCAAGTGGGGCCGGAATCGGCCTGCATTGATGTTTCGTAGCCTATCGGTCGCAGGCGCCGGTCGAAGACCGGCAGCCAGACCATGTCACGGATCGCACGTTCGTACTGCCTGCGGTTCATCGCCTCTCCTTACCGCCGGTGCGCTTCCGGCAACGCGGCTTGGCCTGACGCCCCGCACGCCAGATTCGTGTCGTGACGCCGGTCACGATATTAAGGCGGTGGCCGCGGCAATTGCTGACAGAACCTTACGGTTGCCCTCTGGGTACCAGACGATTCAGATGGGCTCAGGCGGCGAATAGTAGTCACCGCTGAGCAAGTGGAACGGTAGCCGCAGGGCCAGCTGGTGGTCGGCGTGGCACTCGATCCGGTCGGCCATGAAGCAGACGTCGTAGCGCTCGAGCAGTGCGGTCATGGCCTCGTGCGTCCTGTCCAGCACCTCGCCCTGCCCAGCCGCAGCCTCAACGCAGCATTGGCGCAGATCGACCTTTACATAGCGGCACAGCCCTAGCGCCAATACGTGTGCGCTCAAGCTGCCCTGCTGCGCAGCGAGCCGAGCCATCAGCTCGACGCCGTGATCGAGCAGGCCATACAGCTGCCCGAAGATCACCCGGCTGGCTCGCGGGGCAGCGGCCAATCCGCTTGCCTCGAGCCGTCCACTCAGTTCCAGCACCAGCTGCAGGCCGAATGGCTTGAGCTCGGCCGCAGTCCAGGCCATATCGTCCATCAGCGAATGCTCGAGCAGGAGCGACTCATCAATCGTGACAACGCAGCGCAGCGGCCAGGGTCGCCCGCCGCGCAATGCCAGGCGTCGGGCCGCCGCGGGAATCAGGCGAATGCGCTCGAGCAGTTCGGCGCAGAGAATCGCGCGGCGGTCGTCTGGCGCGAGCGCCTGATCCAACCTGCCGAAGCAACTGAAGTAATGGCTGCCGTGCAGTCGTAAATGCCGGTCGACGATCTGCTGGCGGAAAAACTCGGTTTCGCCGTGGCTCCGCAGCCTGCTGCGATGTAACGCGACGAGCCGATCAAGATTCTGGCTGATCCCCATGCGCCCTCCGAGCCGCCAGACATCGGCGGTGAGTCCGTTTCTTTCAGCAAAGCAGGACGTTCACGGGGCGCGTCGGAGGAACCCGTTGTTTTGACAACAAATGAGCTTGATGGGCGGGGCCGGCAGCCGTCGTTACATCTCGTGGATGCGATTGACCTGCTGCGCCAATCGCATCGTCTCATGCTGCTCCAGTTCGAGCAGCTCGCGGGCCAGCTCACGGGCCGTGTCGATCTCCGCGCGTCTAGCCAGCGAACGGTAGAGGTCGAGAATCCGGTTGTGCATTTCGAACACGTCGGCACAGATCTCTTCGACCGTCATCTGGTGATAGGCCTTGCACTTCTGGCCGAGGTGCATGGGTTCGCGCACGAGGTAGTCGTAAATCCAGGTGTGCAGCGCCTTGCCATCGGCGTGCGCTTCGATCTTGGAGATGGTTTCCGACAGGACCTTTTCGTGATCCGCCAGGTAGAGCAGCAGCCACTTCGCGCGCGTCTCCGCCTGCTTGCTGGCCCCGGCGCTCATGCAGCGGGCCAGTTGCGCATGGGCGTCGCGCGTCCAGTCGATGAGATCCTCGAAGCGTTCGATTTTCATGGCAGCGCTCCTCGCTCGGGCCAGGGGTCTTACTGGCAGGATAGCTGTGGGCCTGCCGCCGTGCCCAAGCCAGGGTGTGGCGTTCAGTCGCGAACGGGCGGAACGTGACCTGCAAGCCCGTCAGACTTCAGTCGATGTGTCTTCCACCAGTTCGGCACGTAGCACCTTGAGCTCTGCTGGCGCGTGAATGGCAAGACGGACCCGGCCACCGCTCACCTCGCCACACATGATAGTCACACCATCGGTGGTCAGATGCCTGACGAGGTCGTCGAGGTTGGCGCCGGGCGCAACCGTCAGGCGCAGTTTTTCGCCCGGACGGCGGGAAAGTGTCAGATAACCCATGTTGTCGCTTCCTTTGTATAGGGCGCTTGGCCCGTTATGGTTCGTATAGTCGGATCGTGGCGTCCGGCAGCCGGCGCTCTGGCTAGCGTCTGCTGTAGCAGCGCACCAGATCGCCCTCGTAGTGGTACAGGCAGAGATGGTTTTCCGGCGCCGCGAGCAGGCGTAGCTGCACGACCTCCCCTTCATACAGGCCGAAGCCCTCGGAGTAGCCGCTGGCCATGTAGGAGCACCGGTTCGCGGCCGCGGTGTGCGTGACCGCGACGACTTCGTAGCTGATGTAGCGCTCGGTGCGCACCTTCAAGGCACCGGAGACGGTATCGATCGGCTGGCCGCTTTCGTCCAGGCAGGCATCGAACAGGCGCGGGCCGGTCTTGCGCCACTCTCGGAACAGCCGTGCGCGCGGCTCGCCACTCTTGGAGAACGCCATGAGCTCGGACAGGTAGCGGCCACTCTCTCCGCCCGGTAGCCGCAACGACAGGGCGAGCGCGACGCTTACCAGCAGCAAAGCCAGCTGCAGCCCCAACAGGCCGACGGCTAGCCGCTTGCCGGCGTTCATGCCGAACACCGCCGGAGAAATGCCGACACGGCCGGAGCGAGGCCACGGCCCTTCGGAATGATCGCGTTGACCGCAGTGCCGCTGGCTGGCACGCAGGACAGGCTGAAGTCGTTGCTGCGCGGCACGACCCAGTAGTCGGCGCTCGCTTCGGCGAACGCCGGCGCCACGATAGCTTCCAGCAATTCATCGACCGGATTGCCGTTGCGCACGATGTTGAACCGATAACCGAGATGCTCCCGGGTATCCAGCGCCACCGGGCCGGCGAGCAGGCTGGGCGTGTAGTTGGCGTAGTCGTATTGCTGCCACAGCCAGAACATGAGCAGCACCAGGCCGAGCGAGGCATTCCAGACCCAGAGCAGCCCCGCCCCCTGTCCCGCGCTCACGGTTGGCCGGACAACGGCATCGGCATCCGCATCGGCTTCGCAGGTTGGCGTCGTGAGCAACGGTGGCTCAGCCGGCAGCGGCGTCGCTGGCGCGCTGGGCTCGGTGAGGGCGAAATCGGGGTTCCAGCGGTATCCGCGGCGGGGGACCGTCTGGATGATCTCGTGCAGCTTCTCGTCGCCAATCAGGTTGCGCAGGTTGAAGATGCACTGGTTCAGGCTGCCGGTACTGACGATCCGGTGTTCCCAGGCGTAGCGCAGTATTTCTTCTCGGCTGCGGATCTGCCCGGGAATCGACAGCAGCAGCTCCAGGGCGCGGCTATCGGTGTAACTGATCGTCAGGCTCTCTTCGTTCCCGCTGGCATCTTGAATGAGCAGCAGGTTCTGCTCCGGGCGGAACTCGGCACGCCCGGCGCCCTTGTGGACTCTCAGATGATGGCTCTTCATAGCGGCTTCCTGCAGACATCCGTGTCCCCTATGAGGAGGGCTGTGCCAGTCCCGTCCGTCCTTCTTGTTGTGATGTAGGCGTCATTCGCGACGCGTGGCCCTTCCCAACCACGCGTCGCCTTGATCTACCTTCATTCTAGAAGGGAGTTGGCAGCGGAAATCTGTCAGTTTCTTACAGCGCGAGCCGCTCTAGCGGCGCTCCTGGCGGAGCCAGAGCCCCTTGCCCGCCAAGGCCTCGCGATCATGCGGGCGATCCAGATCCAGCCATGGCCCCTTCGGCACGAGCCCGTTGCCGTTGATCTGCCGATGGCTACCGTAGTAATGCCCTTTGATGTGCTGGAAATCGACCGTCGCGGCGATCCCGGGCCACTGGTATACCTCGCGCAGCCAGCTGGACAGGGCCGGGTAATCTTCGATGCGTCGCCAGTTGCACTTGAAGTGACCGAAGTAGACGGCATCGAAGCGGATCAGTGAGGTGAACAGGCGAATATCGGCCTCGGTCAGGTATTGGCCCGCCAGGTAACGTTGCCGGGCGAGACGCCGTTCCAGCCAGTCCAACTCTTGGAAAAGTGCGTCGAAGGCCTCTTCGTAGGCATCCTCGGTGGTGGCGAAGCCTGCGCGATAGACGCCGTTGTTCACCGCCGCATAGACGCGCGCGTTGAGCGCGTCGATTTCGCCCCGCAGCGGCTCCGGATAGAGATCGACCTGCGAGCCGGTCAGATGATCGAAGGCGCTGTTGAAGATACGCAGAATCTCGGCCGACTCGTTGTTGACGATGCAGCGGCGCTCGCGATCCCAGAGTACCGGTACCGTGACCCGCCCGCTGTAGCGTGGGTCATCGAGCAGATAGCGCTGATAGAGGTATTCGAGGCCGTCCAGCCGGTCGCCGGTCGAACCGCTGGCAGGCTCGAAGGTCCAGCCGTTTTCCAGCATCAGCCAGCCCACCACCGAGACGTCGATCAGCCCCTGCAGCGATTTCAGTTCACGTGCGATCAGCGTCCGGTGCGCCCAGGGACAGGCCAGCGATACGTAGAGATGGTAGCGCCCGGGCTCGGCCTTGAAACCGCCACGCCCATCGTCGCCCGGCCTGCCCTCGGGCGTCACCCAGCTTCGCCGTTTCGCCTGCTCCCGCTCGAAGCGCCCGTCTCGGCTCTCGTACCAGCGGTCGTGCCAGCGCCCGTCGATCAGTAATCCCATGCTGCCTCCCGTCGTTTGTCTTCGGAAAACAGTCTAGGGGCGATGGTTCAGCCGATCGGCCGGATTCGCGGAAGCCTATGATCGATCAGATCGATCGGTCACGCTGTTGCCAGTACGCTCGCGCCTGTTCGAAGGCCTCGTCGCGGCTGGCACCGAGCCCGCGAAGCGCCAGTGCCATGGTGGCCGTCGTGGCGAGCTCGCCATAGGCATCAGGCTCGCCGCGCCACACCGCCAGCAGGTGCGCCGGATCGAGTTCGGCCGGCTTGACGTGACGCTGCGCGGAAAGCGCCGGCCATGGTTCGTCCCAGGCTTCGCCATTGGCCGTTCCGTAGAGCACCGCAGCGCTGTCCGGGTTGATCTCCACCTCGCCGCCCTCGCCCTTGACCACGATGGCGGTGTCGCCGAGCAGTCGACTGGCTTGGCGATGGATCTCCTGATAGCCAGGGTGAAAGATGCTCTGCAGCCCGCATCGCGCCTCGAGCGGGTTGAGGATGCGCGCCAGCGAATGGATCGGCGAACGCAAGCCGAGCACGTTGCGCAGATCGATCATGCGCTGCAGGACGGGCATCCAGGCCCCAAGCGGGATGAAAGCGAGGCTGTCCCGATCGAGCGTCTCCTGTACCTGCGTCCAGTTCTCGCAGCGACCGATTCCCAGCAGATCGAGCAGCTGCTCGGTGTACAGTCGCCCGGCGGTATGCGTGCCACCGCCATGCAACAGGATGCGCACGCCATTGCCTGCCAGACAGCGCGCCGCCAACAGATACCACGGCAGATGGCGCTTCTTGCCGGCATAGCTTGGCCAATCCAGATCGACGCGGACGGCCGGGCTCGGCAGGCGTGCCCTTACCGCCTCGGTGAAACCCGCAAGCTCTTCGGCGCTTTCTTCCTTGTGCCTGAGCAACATCAGAAAGGCGCCGAGCTGGACATCTTCCACCTCGCCGTCGAGCAACATGCCCATGGCCACACGGGCTTCGTCGCGCGTCAAGCCACGCGCACCGCGTTTGCCCTTGCCCAGGATGCGTACGAATTCGGCGAAGGGATGTTCTACAGGAGAGGTCATAGGCAATTGGTCGGCTTCGGCAGGCCCGCGAGCTTCGCGGCCAGTTTGGCGGGAGTGCCCTTGAACAGGCGGTTCAGATGCAGGCTGTTGCCCTTCTGCGGCCCGAGTTCGGTGGCCACGTACTTGACCAGCGGGCGGTTCGCGGGTGAAAGCTGATAGCGGTCGTAGAAGCGCCGCAACAAATGCAGGATTTCCCAGTGGGCCTCCTCCAGCGCGAGGCCTTCACGCTCGGCGAGCGCCTCTGCGACGGCCTCGTTCCAGTCGCTCAAGTCGACCAGGTAGCCATCGGCGTCCAGCGCAATGGCGCGGCCCTGTACGCTCAAGTCACTCATAACCAGCTATTGACCCGGTCATAGCGACCGCAGAGTTCAACGAACTCAGGGTAGTCGACCAACTGAACACGCATGGCGAGCGGTATCGCGCCGCGCGCCGCATGGTCTTCGGCCAGGGCGAAGACATGAATGCTCGGGTCGAGGCCGACCAGCGCCTCTTGGGGCGCACTGCCCGGCTGCAGGGCATAAACCGCGTCGCCACTGAGCAGCACGGCATCGGAGCGCTCCAGCAGGCGAAGGCAGCTGGCGAAGCGGCCATCATCGAAGGGTGAGTGGGACAGCAGGTGCAGATTGGCCATCAGAGCGTAATCACATGGTCGAAACGGTTGAGAAGCGCGCGCAGCTCGTCTTCGCCGAGCACGTCCACGGGCAGCGCCAGCGACCCGGCGTCGAGGCCACGTTCGTCAAGGCTGCGGGCGCAGGCATAGAGGGTATCGACGCCGAACATCGGCAGGGCCTGAAGGTTGGCCGAGAGGTTCTTCTGCTCGATGGCGGCCGGTTGCTGTGCCGCGGCGAGTTGGAACACGCCGTCGTCGAGAAACAGCAAGCCCAGCGGCAGCTCGAAGGCGCCGCCTGCGAGCGCGATGTCCAGCGCCTCGCGCGCCGATGGGCCGTTCCAGGGGCCCTGCCGGCTGATGATCAACATCGAACGCGTCATCAATTGCCTCCAAAGCAGACCAGACGGTCGGCCTCTTGCGCGGCCTCATGGAGCTGGCCGAGGCCGGACAGCGTCCATCCCGCGCTCAGGTTCGCAGCCGGACGCCGGTAGCGTGCGGCCTCCTGCTCATCCAGCACACCGCGGCGCAAGCCGGCCGCAATGCAGACCACCCCGTCGAGCTGATTGTCCGTGACGAAACGGCTCCAGGCCGCCGCCACGTCGAGCTCGTCCTGGGCGAACACGACGTTGGCCGATGCGCTATGCACGCCGTCCTGGTAGAAGAACAGCCGCACGATTTCATGCCCGCCTGCCAGCGTCGCCTCGGCAAACCGCAGGGCACGGCGCGCGGCCGGCGAATGAGGCGGGGAAAACAGTGCGATTGCGAATTTCATGACGCATCCATCGTTATGCAGGGCTGCAATGATACGCCAGGCACACAAATGAAAAAGCCCGCCGAAGCGGGCTGATTCGATAGCACGAACCGTCAGTCGTCGCCCGCAATGCCCAGCAGCTGCAGCAGGCTGATGAACAGGTTGTAGAGCGAAACGAACAGGCCAATCGTGGCCATGATGTAGTTGCGCTCGCCACCGTGGATGATGGCGCTGGTCTGGAACAGGATGCAGGCCGAGGAAAACAGCACGAAGCCGGCGCTGATGGCAAGTTGCAGACCGCTGATCTGGAAGAAGAAGCCAACCAGCATCGCTCCCAGCAGCACGAAGAAGCCTGCGGTGATGAAGCCGCTCAGGAAGCTCATGTCCTTGCGCGTTATCAGCACGTAGGCCGACAGCCCGAAGAACACCAAGGCAGTCATGGATAGCGCGGACGTCACCAGCTCGCCACCGTTGGCCAGTCCGAGATACAGGTTGAGGACCGGGCCCAGCGTATAGCCCATAAAACCGGTCAAGGCGAAGGTACTGACCAGCCCCCAGGCCGAGTTGCGTAGCTTCACGGTGAGAAAGAACAAGCCATAGAAGCCGATCAGCACCACGAAGATGTTGGGATACGCGGCATTGGCCTGCATGGCCAGATAGGCAACCAGGCCGCTGAAAGCCAGGGTCATGGCCAGCAGGCCGTAGGTGTTACGCAGCACTTTGCTGACTTCGCGCTGCTCCACTTCTGCGTGGCTAAGCGCGTATTCGTGTTCTCGCATGGCGACGCTCCTGACGATGATCGAAGAGAATTTGCCCGGACTATAACAGAGGCGAGGCAGAACTCTGCGCTCAGAGTTTGACAGTCTGTTTCGATCCGGTACTATGGCGCCCGCTTCATGCGGAGGTGTGGCCGAGTGGTTGAAGGCAGCGGTCTTGAAAACCGCCGAAGGGGAAACTCTTCCGTGAGTTCGAATCTCACCGCCTCCGCCATCTGCATAGCAAAAGCCCCGGTTCTACCGGGGCTTTTGTATTTCCGAGCTACCGCTATTCAGTCTGCGCAGCGCCCTCGAACCAGGCGAGCTTTTCGCGCAACTGGACGACTTCCCCCACGATCAGCAGCGTCGGAGCCTGCACCTGTTCGGTGGCCACCCGTCCGGGCAAATCGGCCAGCGTTGCGGCGAAAACGCGTTGATTGCGCGTGGTGCCCTGCTGCACCAGTGCCGCCGGTGTCGAGGCGGCGCGGCCGTGTGCGATGAGCTGCTCGCAAATCACCGGCAGTCCGACCAGCCCCATATAGAAAACCAGCGTCTGCGCCGGCGCGGCCAGCTCCGCCCAGGGCAGGTCGCAGCTACCGTCCTTCAGGTGACCGGTGACGAAGCGTACCGATTGCGCATGATCCCGATGGGTCAATGGAATGCCGGCGTATGCGGCGCAACCACTGGCTGCGGTGATTCCCGGCACCACTTGGAATGGCACCCCATTGGCTGCGAGTTCTTCGATTTCTTCACCGCCACGCCCGAAGATGAACGGATCCCCCCCTTTGAGCCGCAACACGCGCTTGCCCTGTTTCGCCAGAGCGACCAGTTGCTGGTTGATCTGCTCCTGAGGCAGCGCGTGATTGGCCCGCTGCTTGCCCACGTAGATCCGGTCGGCATCGCGCCGGCACAGTTCGAGGATGGCCGGGGCAACCAGGCGGTCATACAACACGACATCGGCCTGCTGCATCAGGCGCAAGGCACGGAACGTCAACAGATCCGGATCACCGGGCCCAGCACCGACGAGATAAACCTCACCCAGCAGCTGTTCCCTGGCGCCCGCGAGCTTTTCCTCCAGCAACTGCTCGGCTTGCGCCTGTCGCCCGCTCAGCGCCTGTTCAGCGATCGGCCCCTGAAACACTTCTTCCCAGAAGATGCGGCGCTGCTGGACGTTGGCGAAGCGCGCCTTGACCCTCGCCCGATAGCGCCGCGCCAGGCCCGCGAGCTGGCCGTAGGCAGCAGGTATCCACGTCTCGATGCGGGCACGCATCAACCGCGCCAGTACGGGCGCGTCGCCGCCGCTGGATACCGCGATCATCAGCGGCGAGCGGTCGACGATGGCCGGAAAGATCACACTGCACAGTTCCGGCGCATCCACCACGTTCACGGGGATCCCGATCGTACGGGCATCGGCGGATACCTGTGCATTGGTAGGCTCGCTATCGGTAGCGGCAATCGCTAGCACGCAGCCGTGCAGATCATCGACCGTGTAGTTACGCGCCCGGCTTTCACCGCCGCTGTCTGCGACAAGCGCAACCAGCGATTGATCGATGCTCGGCGCTACCACGCGCAGGCAGGCGCCTGCATCGGCCAGCAGTCGCGCCTTGCGCAAGGCGACCTCGCCGCCGCCGACGACGAGCACCAGCCGGCCCTTTAGATCGTGAAACAGCGGAAGGTAATCCATGAGCGAATCCTGGCAGTTGGGGTATCCATCACAGCGGCTGCCGCTGCGCGTGCCCTTGTCGAGCATCAAGTAAGCGCGCGGCGGCTGCCGTGCGATGAGGCCTGGCCCTCCGGACTACCACATTCAGTGGCCGGCCTCGGCACGCTCGCCCGGGCCCGGTCAACCGATCGTCTCGAGACCGCCCATATAGGGCTTGAGCACGTCCGGCACGCGGATCGCGCCGTCGGCCTGCTGGTAGTTCTCCAGCACCGCGACCAGTGTACGGCCCACCGCCAGGCCCGAACCGTTGAGCGTATGGACGAGCTCGGGCTTGCCGCTCTCCGGGTTGCGATAGCGCGCCTGCATGCGACGCGCCTGGAAGTCACCACAGTTCGAACACGAGGAAATCTCGCGGTACTTGTCCTGGCTCGGCACCCAGACTTCCAGGTCGTAGGTCTTGGTCGCACCAAAGCCCATGTCGCCGGTGCACAGCGCGAGCACGCGATAAGGCAACTCCAGCAACTGCAGTACACGCTCGGCGTGGCCGGTCAGTTCTTCCAACGCCTCGAAGGACTTCGCCGGCTCGACGATCTGAACCATCTCGACCTTGTCGAACTGGTGCTGACGAATCATGCCCCGGGTGTCGCGACCGGATGCACCGGCCTCGCTGCGGAAGCATGGCGTATGCGCCGTGAGCTTGAGCGGCAGCTGCTTGGCATCGAGGATCTCGCCCGCGACGATGTTGGTCAGCGACACCTCGGCTGTGGGGATGAGGTAGAAATCCGCTTCGCCCTCGCGGCTGATCTTGAACAGGTCTTCCTCGAACTTCGGCAGCTGGCCGGTGCCCTGCAACGCCGGAGCCTGAACGAGGTAAGGCGTGTAGGTTTCCTCATAGCCGTGCTCACGGGTATGCAGATCGAGCATGAACTGCGCCAGCGCACGGTGCAGCCGGGCGATAGGCCCGCGCATCAGCGCAAAACGTGCACCGGACAGTTTGGCGGCCGTTTCGAAATCGAGCCAGCCGTGCTGTTCGCCGAGCGCGACATGGTCGCGTACCTGGAAATCGAACGTCGGCGGCGTACCCCAGCGACGCACCTCGACATTGCCCTCCTCGTCGTCTCCGACCGGCACGGATTCATGCGGCAGGTTCGGAATGCTCAGCATCAGCTGGTCCAGCTCGCTCTGGATACGGTCAAGCTCCTGCTTGCCGGAATCAAGCTCGGTACCCATGCGATCCACGTCGGCGAGCAAGGGGGCGATGTCCTCGCCGCGCTGCTTGGCCTGCCCGATGGACTTGGAGCGCGCATTGCGCTCGGCCTGCAACTGTTCGGTACGGGTTTGCACCACCTTGCGCTGGGCTTCGAGCGCCTCGATGCGCTCGACGTCCAACTTGTAGCCTCGGGTCGCCAAGCGCTGCGCGACTTCGCGCAGCTGGGTGCGTACCAGTTTGGAATCAAGCATGGTTGGTCTCGTCTGACTGAAAGGGTTGCAAAGGGGTTGCGCAGTTTACTGGCGATCGCACGTCATTCATAACCTGGCGAGCGCCAGGCCGGCCCATGCCGCCAGCAATCCGCCGACGACGCTGCCACTCGTATACAACAGCGCGGTCAGCACCTGGCCGCTTTCCAGGAGCCGCAAACTATCCAGCGAAAAACTGGAAAAGGTCGTCAGCGAACCGAGAAAGCCGATGATCAGCGCCCCGCGCAGCTCCGGCGATACCTCTGGGCGCGTCAGAAAATGCGCGTAGAGGAAGCCGATGATCAGGCAGCCAGCCAGATTGACGGTCAGGGTGGCAAAGTAGAAATGCCGCGGCCATTGGTTGGACACCCATAGCGATATGCCGAAACGCATCAGCGTGCCGACGATTCCACCCAGCGCGACGGCCAGCAGCATGCGCATCAACGCTTCCTCCGCTGGATCGGGCTGGCACTGTCCAGCTGTGCCAGGTGCTCGAGCTTGTCGCGAATCTTGCTCTCCAGGCCGCGCGGCACTGGGTGGTAATAGCGGCGCGGCTCCAGCGCTTCCGGAAAATAGTCTTCGCCAGCGGCGTAGGCATCAGGCTCATCGTGGGCATAGCGGTACTCCATGCCATAGCCGAGCTCTTTCATCAGTCGAGTCGGGGCGTTGCGCAGGTGCAGCGGCACTTCCTGCGAACCGTGCTCTGCCGCATCGCGCATCGCTGCCTTGAAGGCCGTGTAGACGGCATTGCTCTTCGGCGCACAGGCCAGGTAGACGATCGCTTGCGCGACCGCCAACTCACCCTCGGGGCTGCCAAGGCGCTCCTGCACATCCCAGGCATCGAGGCACAGCGCCAGCGCTCTGGGGTCGGCATTGCCGATTTCCTCGCTGGCCATTCGCACCACGCGGCGGGCTATGTAAAGCGGGTCGCACCCGCCATCGAGCATTCGCGCGAACCAGTACAGGGCTGCGTCCGGGTTGGAACCGCGCACGGACTTGTGCAATGCCGAAATCTGGTCGTAGAAGGCTTCGCCACCCTTATCGAAACGACGTCGACTATCACCCAGCAAGTTCTGCAGCAGCTCCGGTTCGATGCTGCCACCAGGCTCGGCGAGGTCCGAAGCGTTTTCCAACAGGTTTAGCAGACGCCGACCATCGCCATCGGCCGCCGCGAGCAGGATCTGGAAGCTGGCTTCCGGCAGTTGCAAACGCAGCTCCCCAAGCCCCTTGGATTCGCTCAGCGCGCGTGCGACCAGATTGCGCAATGCGCTTTCATCAAGACTCTTGAGGACATACACGCGCGCTCGGGACAGCAGTGCATTGTTCAACTCGAACGACGGGTTTTCCGTAGTCGCGCCGATGAAGATCAGCGTGCCGTCCTCGACGTAGGGCAGGAAAGCATCCTGCTGGGACTTGTTGAAGCGATGGACTTCATCGACGAACAGGATGGTCCGCCGTCCATACTGGGCCGCCTGCTGCTTGGCGATCTCGACCGCCTGGCGAATCTCCTTTACGCCGGCAAGCACCGCCGAGACCGTCTCGAAGTGCGCATCCGACACCTTGGCCAGGAGCCGTGCCAGGGTGGTCTTACCGACCCCGGGAGGCCCCCAGAAGATCATCGAATGCAACGCGCCCTGTTCCAGCGCTTCGCGCAGTGGTCGGCCGCGGGCAAGCAGATGCGCCTGCCCGACGTACTCGTCCAGGCTTGCCGGACGCAGGCGAGCCGCCAGCGGTTGGGCAACGGGCTCCCGACTGAACAGGTCCATTCAGTGCTTTACCTTGATCGCCTGGCCGTCGCGTGGCCGACCATTACTCGGAGATGACATCTGCCCCCTCAGGGATCTCGAACTGGAACAGCCCCGACTTCAACGGCTCGTTCATCTTCACGCCCATGAACAGGATGTTGGTCCGCTGACCGACGCTGTCGATCAGTTGCATGTCGTTGATGACGCCGCCGCGAAAGGACAGCCGCAGGCTGTCGAACAGGGTGTCGCGCGCCTTGGGCCGAAGCGTGAAATCGATGACGTCGCCCACTTCCTTGTGTGAGACCTCGAAGTTTTCGCTGATCGTCGAAACGTCACCCGACAGCAACAACGCCGGGGTATGCGTCAGCCGCTGGTCCAGCTGCTGGATGGTGACCTGCTGCAGATCAGGATCGTAGAGCCAGACCTTTTCGCCATTGGAAACCAGCAGCTGCTCCATCGGCTCATCGGTATGCCAGCGGAACTGCCCCGGGCGCTTTAGCGCAAGCTCCCCCGAGGTTTCCTGCAGCTGGGTGCCGCTGGCATCGAGCGACAGCTGAGAGAATCGTCCGGTCAGCGTGTCGGCCTGGCTGAGCAGGCTTGTCAGGCGCTTGGTAGAGGCGTTCTCGTCGGCCTGCACGGGGGCCAGCACGAGCAACAGGGCGAACAGGGAAAACAGGCGAATCAGCTGCATGAAAAGCCTCGCTACGACTCAGTCGCGAATGGGCGGTGGCGCGATGACTTCGCGCGAACCATTGGTGTTCATCGAGGTGACGACGCCGGCTATTTCCATGGCTTCGATCATACGCGCGGCACGGTTGTAGCCGATCTTCAGCTTGCGCTGCACCGCGGAAATGGAAGCTCGTCGGCTCTCGGTAACGAAGCGTACCGCTTCGTCGTACAGCGGATCCTCTTCGCTGCCCTCGCCGCCTTCGCCACCGCTGCCACCGGCGTCGAAGCCGCTGCCGGAATCCTCGACACCCGCAAGGATGTCTTCGATGTAGTCCGGGGCGCCACGCGCCTTCCAGGCCTCGACCACGCGATGGACTTCATCATCGGAGACGAAAGCGCCGTGTACGCGGATCGGCAGGCCGGTTCCCGGCGGGAGATAGAGCATGTCCCCATGGCCGAGCAATTGTTCGGCGCCACCTTGATCGAGGATCGTGCGCGAATCGATCTTGCTGGACACCTGGAACGCCATGCGGGTTGGAATGTTTGCCTTGATCAGGCCGGTAATCACATCCACCGACGGCCGCTGCGTCGCGAGAATCAAGTGAATGCCGGCGGCCCTGGCCTTCTGCGCGATCCGCGCGATGAGCTCTTCGACCTTTTTGCCGACGATCATCATCATGTCGGCGAACTCGTCGACGACCACCACGATGGTAGGCAACGCTTTCAGGTACGGCGGTTCGTCATCCATCGACTCGCGCTTGTAGAGCGGGTCGTGCAGCGGGGCACCCGCCTCCTCGGCCTCCTTGACCTTGCGGTTGAAGCCCGCAAGGTTGCGCACCCCCATCGCAGCCATCAGCTTGTAGCGCCGCTCCATCTCCGCGACGCTCCAGCGCAAGGCATTGGCAGCCTCTTTCATGTCGGTGACAACAGGGCACAGCAGGTGTGGAATGCCTTCGTAGATGGAGAGCTCGAGCATCTTGGGATCGATCATGATCATCCGCGCCTCTTCTGGCGTGGATTTGAACAGGATCGACAGGATCATCGCGTTGACACCGACCGACTTACCCGAACCCGTGGTGCCGGCGACCAGCAGGTGCGGCATCTTGGCCAGATCGGCAATCACCGGCTTGCCACCGATATCGTGCCCGAGGGCGAGCGTCACCGGCGATTTCGCATCGTCGTACTGAGTCGACGACAGCACCTCGGAGAAGCGCACGATCTGGCGATCCTCGTTGGGGATCTCGATACCGACGGTGGTCTTGCCCGGTATCACTTCGACCACTCGCACGCTGATCACCGCCAGCGAGCGAGCCAGGTCCTTGGCCAGATTGGAGATGCGACTGACCTTTACCCCCGGAGCAGGCTGGATCTCGAAACGCGTGATCACCGGGCCGGGATGGACCGACTCGACGGTCACCTCGACGCCAAATTCCTTGAGCTTGATTTCGAGCAGGCGCGACATCGCTTCGAGCGACTCGGGCGAGTACTGCTTCTGCTGCTTTTCGGCGACGTCGAGCAGTGAAATGGGGGGCAGACTCCCCTCGATCAGCGGGTCGACAAACAGCGTCGCCTGCTTTTCCTTCATGACCCGCTTGCTCGGCTCGGGTGCCTTCGGCGCAACCGGTGCCTCGATGACCGGCGCCGGGCGCTTCTCACGCTCGCTCATGTGACGAACAAGCGATTCTTCGCGCTCCAGCAGACGTTCCTTGACCTTCGCCTGCTCCTTCCGGTCGCGCACCACAGGCGCCGCGACCTCATTGACCAGCTCGTCGACCTGGCGCAGTTGAGCCACCAGCTGCTTGCGCTCGCTGCGTGCCGACCACCACCGGCTGAAGCCGCTCTGGATCAACTCCAGCAGATCGAGCGTGATCTTGCCGGTCAGGTCCATCACCTTGAACCAGGACAGATCGGTGAACACTGTCAGCCCGAAGAGAAACAGCGCAAGCAGCCCCAGCGTGCTGCCTTGCACATTGAGCGAGTTGACCGCGAGCTGGCCCAGGCTCTCGCCAAGTGCGCCGCCCGCCGAAGCCGGCAGGACCTCGGCGGCATTGAAATGGATGTAGGCCAAGGCCGAACCCGACAAGACCAGGAACACCAGGCCGATCAGGCGCCACGAGAATAGCCAACCGTTCCAACGCCAGGCTTGATGACGTGCGCGGAAAACCTGCCAGGTCTTGATCGCCAGCAACAAGGGAAACAGGTAGGCGAAATAACCGAGCGCCATGAACAGCACGTCGGCGAACCAGGCACCAGCACGCCCGGCAGCGTTCTGTACCTGCTGGACATTACTGGTATGCGTCCACCCGGGGTCGGAGGGCTCGTAGGTGAGCAGCGCCATCCACAGGTATGCGCACAGCACACCCAGGGCAATCAAGGCGCCTTCCTTGAGGCGGTAATGGAGTTGCTGTCGCCACGACGAGACCGTCGCAGAGGGAGAGGAGTTCTTCAAAACGCTTCTTTTCCTGCGCTTTCAGCGCGCTCGATGAACCGGTAACAGCCGTAAGCCGGGCATTGTACGGGTTTGTCGGCCTGATCGCATGTCGGTTCCGCTGCCCGGGCAATTCGCCTCGACTTCGGTGTAGCATAAACGCCACTTTTCACCGCGCGGCTCGACTGGAGCACGCTTTTCTATTTGGCAACAAAGGCTTATGAGGGCTTTTTATGAGTGAAGTCAAGCATTCGCGTCTGATCATCCTTGGCTCCGGCCCGGCCGGTTATACCGCCGCGGTGTATGCTGCACGCGCCAACCTCAAGCCGCTCGTGATCACCGGAATCCAGCCTGGCGGCCAGTTGACCACTACAACCGAAGTCGACAACTGGCCCGGCGACGTCGAAGGTCTTACCGGCCCCGCGCTGATGGAGCGCATGCAAAAGCACGCCGAGCGCTTCGATACCCAGATCCTCTTCGATCACATCCATACCGCAGAACTGCAGCAGCGCCCCTTCACACTCAAGGGTGACAGCGGCACCTACACCTGCGACGCCCTGATCATCGCAACCGGCGCATCGGCACAGTATCTGGGGCTGCCGTCGGAAGAGGCGTTCGCGGGCCGCGGGGTTTCAGCGTGCGCCACCTGTGACGGCTTCTTCTATCGCAACCAGGTGGTGGCTGTCGTGGGCGGAGGCAACACTGCGGTCGAGGAAGCGCTCTACCTGTCAAACATCGCCAAGGAAGTGCACCTGATCCATCGCCGCGACAAGCTGCGCTCGGAAAAAATCCTGCAAGACAAGATCATGGAAAAGGCTGCCAACGGCAACATCCGCCTGCATTGGAACCATACGCTCGAAGAGGTGCTGGGCGACGACAGCGGCGTGACCGGCGTGCGCTTAAAGCACACCCTGACTGGCGAAGAGGCACGCCTGGACCTGGCAGGCGTGTTCATCGCCATCGGCCACAAGCCCAACACCGATCTCTTTGCTGGCCAGCTGGCGATGCGAGACGGCTACCTCTCCATCAAAGGCGGCAGTGAGGGTGACGCCACCGCCACCAGCATCGCAGGCGTTTTTGCAGCCGGCGACGTTGCCGATCACGTCTATCGCCAGGCCATCACCTCGGCCGGTGCCGGCTGCATGGCTGCGCTGGATGCAGAGAAGTTTCTCGACAACTGACGCGAAGGCGGGCCTGGCCCGCCTCCCCTCCTGACGGCACGGCCTATGCTGACCTGGCTGCAACGCGATGATCTCGGCTTTCCTCCGCTTGAACAGGCGCTACGTGAGCCGAACGGGCTGCTGGCAGCCGGCGGCGATCTGAGCGCCGAGCGCCTGGTCGCGGCCTACCGGCACGGCTGCTTCCCCTGGTACCAGGAGGGTCAGCCCATACTCTGGTGGTCTCCCGATCCACGGACCGTGTTGTTCCCGGGCGAACTACACGTATCGCGAAGCCTGCGCAAGCGCATCCGCCAAGGCGAGCTGCGGGTTACCTTCGACCAGGCGTTCGCCGAGGTCATCCAAGGCTGCGCCGAGCCCCGCAGCTATGCCGAAGGAACC
The DNA here is from genome assembly GCF_057738225.1 of Stutzerimonas sp. CXK-1. Classification (NCBI taxonomy): domain Bacteria; kingdom Pseudomonadati; phylum Pseudomonadota; class Gammaproteobacteria; order Pseudomonadales; family Pseudomonadaceae; genus Stutzerimonas; species Stutzerimonas sp. CXK-1. The sequence continues at coordinate 2,149,606 of NZ_CM173217.1, forward strand.
TGGATCACGCCTGCTATGCAGCACGCGTATATCCGCCTGCATGAGCGGGGTATTGCGCACTCAGTAGAGGTGTGGCGACAGGGTGTCCTGGTAGGCGGCTTATACGGTCTGGCAATGGGGCGCCTATTCTTTGGCGAGTCGATGTTCAGCCGGGAGACGGACGCCTCCAAGGTTGGTTTCGTGCAACTGGTGGAACGACTGCGCGACTGGGGATTCGAAATGATTGACTGCCAGATGCATACGCACCATCTAGCCAGTTTCGGCGCCCGCCCGATTCCTCGCAGCGAGTTCAAACGGCTGCTCGCTCAGCATCTGCAACGACCTGGCGAAACGAATTGGCGTGCGTAGTCGAGCAAGGCAAGCTGACCTACACTGAACGCAAGTTTCGTGAGAGTTGACCATGACTTCACTGGCCCGCCTCAAGTTCTACGCAACCCAGCCCCATCCGTGCAGCTATCTGCCCGACGAACAGGCCACGACGCTGTTTCTCGACCCCAGCCAGCCGATGGATGTGCAGGTATATGCCGAGCTTTCCGAGATGGGCTTTCGTCGCAGCGGAGACCACCTCTATCGACCTCACTGCCAACGATGCTCTGCCTGCATTCCTGCCCGCATTCCCGCCAACGCGCTGTTACCCAGCCGCCAGCAAAAACGCATTATCAAACGTAACGCCGACTTGAAAGTCCAAGCGGTGCGCGCGGGCTTCACCGAGGAGTACTACTCGCTGTACGCGACCTACATCGAGAAGCGGCACGCTGATGGCGACATGTATCCACCGAGCCGCGAGCAGTTCAACACCTTCCTCGTGCGCGACCTGCCATTCAGTCGGTTTTACGAATTTCGACTCGACGGCCGGCTACTGGCGGTGGCAGTCACCGATGTGCTGCCGAACGGCCTTTCGGCGGTCTACACCTTCTACGACCCCAACGAAGAGCGCCGAAGCCTCGGGCGCTACGCCATTCTCTGGCAGGTCGCCGAAGCGGCGCGACTGGGACTGAAGGCCGTTTACCTGGGCTATTGGATCAAGAACTGCCGCAAGATGAATTACAAGACCGAGTACCGCCCCATCGAACTGCTGGTCAGCCAGCGCTGGATAACACTGAGCTGACGGCTTGGCGCATCAGGGGAATTCAGGCACAATACTTGCCGTTTTTGCCGACGTATCAGTCGGCGTTCATTGATATCGAGGGCTTTGCTGAATGTCGAAAGAAGACAGCTTCGAAATGGAAGGTACTGTCGTCGACACCCTGCCCAACACCATGTTCCGCGTGGAGTTGGAGAACGGGCACGTCGTTACTGCGCATATTTCCGGCAAGATGCGCAAGAACTACATCCGCATTCTTACTGGTGACAAGGTTCGTGTAGAACTCACCCCTTACGACCTGAGCAAGGGGCGCATCACCTACCGCGCACGCTAATCGAGCGCGAGAAAAACGCCCGGTTCAAACCGGGCATTTTTGTTTTGGGGCCGGTGAAGGCGACGTTGCGCCGCCCTCCTCCACTACACCAGCTCAGCGGTCGTCTCGAACTCGAAGAAGAGTTCGTCGTCCCGTATATCGACCCGCACGACCCCACCATGATCGGCCAGCTCGCCAAACAAAATCTCTTCGGCCAGCGGGCGCTTGATCTTGTCCTGGATCAGACGCGCCATCGGCCGGGCACCCATTCTGGCATCGTAACCATGTTCGGCCAGCCAACCCCTTGCTGCATCCGACACCTCGAGCGTGACGTGCTTGTCCTCCAGCTGCGCCTGGAGCTCGATAAGGAACTTGTCCACGATGCTCTTGATGACTTCGTGGCTGAGTCGGCCGAACTGAATGATCGTGTCAAGCCGGTTGCGGAACTCCGGCGTGAAGCTCTTCTTGATCACCTCCATTGCATCAGAGGCATGATCTTGCAGCGTGAAGCCGATGGACGCTCGCGCAGCCGTCTCCGCCCCGGCATTGGTCGTCATGATGATGATTACGTTGCGGAAGTCAGCCTTGCGGCCGTTGTTGTCAGTTAGCGTGCCGTGGTCCATGACCTGCAGGAGCAGGTTGAATACCTCCGGGTGCGCCTTCTCTATCTCGTCAAGCAACAGTACGCAATGAGGCTGCTTGGTGATCGCCTCGGTGAGCAAGCCACCCTGGTCGAAGCCGACATAGCCAGGCGGCGCGCCGATCAAGCGCGACACCGTGTGTCGCTCCATGTATTCGGACATGTCAAAGCGGATCAGTTCGACTCCCAAGGCTCGAGCGAGCTGCCGTGCGGCCTCGGTCTTGCCCACCCCGGTGGGCCCGGCAAAGAGGAACGAGCCGACCGGTTTGTCTGGCGCCTTAAGGCCCGCGCGCGAAAGCTTGATCGCGGTCGCCAGCGAATCGATCGCATCGTCCTGGCCGAATACCGTGAGCTTTAGATCACGCTCGAGATTGCGCAGCAGCTCCTTGTCGGAGCTCGAAACATGCTTCGGCGGGATGCGGGCGATCTTCGCCACGATGTCCTCGATCTGCTCGACGCCAATGCGCTTGACCCGAGCCTCTTCCGGCTGCAGCCGCTGAAACGCACCCGCCTCGTCGACCACATCGATTGCCTTGTCCGGCATGTGACGGTCGTTGATATAGCGTGACGCCAGCTCGGCAGCCGCGCGCAGCGCCTCATCGCTGTACTCGATGTTGTGGTGCTGCTCGAAACGGCCCTTCAGCCCTCGAAGGATGCCGACCGTGTCCTCAACCGAAGGCTCGGATACGTCGACCTTCTGAAAACGGCGAGCCAGTGCGCGATCTTTTTCGAAGATTCCGCGGAACTCCTGGAAGGTGGTCGAACCGATGCAGCGAATCTCACCTGAGGACAAGAGCGGCTTGAGCAGGTTGGAGGCGTCCATGACACCACCGGATGCTGCCCCCGCACCAATGATCGTGTGGATCTCGTCGATGAACAGGATCGCCTGCGGACGCTTGCGCAACTCCCCGAGCAGTGCCTTGAAGCGCTTCTCGAAATCCCCGCGGTACTTGGTTCCCGCCAGCAAGGCACCGAGATCCAACGAATAGACGACGCTGTCGCGCAGCAGATCAGGTACCTGCCCATCCACGATCCGCTTGGCCAAGCCCTCAGCGATGGCGGTCTTGCCCACACCGGCTTCGCCCACCAGCAGCGGGTTGTTCTTGCGCCGACGCGCCAGGATCTGCGCGACACGCTCAACCTCGTGTTCGCGGCCGACCAAGGGATCGATACGACCCTGGCGAGCTTGCTCGTTCAAATTGCTGGCATAGGCATCGAGCGGATTCTTACCGGCAGCGGTATCTCCGCTCTCGTCATCCTGCATCTCCGACTCGGAATCGGGGCTGGCGCCACTTCCCGGGACCTTGGAGATACCGTGCGCAATGTAATTGACGACATCGATACGCGCGACGTTCTGCTGCTTGAGCAAGAACACCGCCTGGCTTTCCTGCTCGCTGAAGATGGCAACCAGCACGTTGGCGCCAGTTACCTCCCGTTTGCCAGAGCTCTGTACGTGAAACACCGCACGCTGAAGAACGCGCTGAAAACCCAGCGTCGGCTGCGTTTCGCGCTCTTCATCGTGCTGGGGAATCAACGGCGTGGTGGAGTCGATGAACTCCTGTAGATCGTGTCTCAACTTATCAAGGCTAGCGCCACAAGCCCGCAGTACGGTGGCGGCCGCTTCATTGTCCAGCAGGGCCAACAGGAGGTGCTCAACCGTCATGAATTCATGGCGCTTGGCACGTGCCTCTTTGAAAGCCAGATTCAGGGTGACTTCGAGTTCACGGTTCAACATAGCTTCACCTCTTACCCCAGCAGTCGGAGTTAACCGTCCTTCTCGATCTCACAAAGCAGCGGGTGCTGGCATTCCCTTGCATATTGATTGACTTGCATCGCTTTGGTTTCAGCCACGTCACGGGTATAGACCCCGCATACAGCGTGACCCTCGGTATGCACTGCCAACATGATCTTGGTGGCCAGTTCGCGGTTGTGGTTGAAGATCGACTGCAACACCTCGACTACGAAGTCCATCGGTGTGTAGTCATCATTGAACATGACAACTTTATACATCGAGGGTGCCTTCAGCGCCGGCTTGGCCTCTTCAACGGCCAGTCCGGAACCCTTGTGATGCTGGTCATCCTCGGGCGCCCGATCCTGGTTGAATGTTAGTCGAATATGAGCAAATGCACGCATGAGTACGTTCTGAGAATCGGCACTAGGCCGAATGGATGAAAGCTTCGCAGCCGGCAGACGAGCTGCCTTGACTAACCGAAAAACAGTGATACAAACAGTCTATGCCTGCTACGGGTATACGAGCGCAACATTGGCAGCACGCCCATCGAGCGCGGAATGAAACGGATGTTACTCCGGTGACGGACTCCTTTGCAGAGGGACAACAGCATGCTAAGCGGTAAGGTCAAGTGGTTCAACAACGCCAAGGGCTATGGATTCATCGTAGCAGACGGCGGCGATGAGGACCTGTTCGCCCATTATTCAGCGATCCAGATGGAAGGCTATCGGACACTGAAAGCCGGGCAAGCAGTCATGTTCAACATTCTGCAAGGGCCCAAGGGGCTGCACGCCGTTGAGATCAGGCCGCAGGCGACGGTGGAGGCTTCCGCCACTACCCAGACCCAGGTTGCCGAGAAAGGAAACATCAAGGCTCCCGCTTAGTGCCTACCACACCCGCGAAAGGCTGCATGAGCTGCTAGGCGATAGGTAATGCCTGGCAGCCCAGTCGCTCGGAAAGAAAAGGCCGATCTGCGATCGGCCTTTTTGCTTCACATGTGCGATACGGCAGCGTCGCCGAAAGCCGAGCAGGACAGCAGGGTCGCCCCCTCCATCAGTCGCTCGAAATCGTAGGTCACGGTCTTGGCAGCAATGGCGCCCTCGACACCCTTGATAACGAGCTCCGCGGCCTCGACCCAGCCCATGTGGCGCAGCATCATCTCAGCCGAAAGGATCAGCGATCCAGGGTTGACCTTGTCTTGCCCCGCATACTTGGGAGCCGTCCCGTGCGTTGCCTCGAACATCGCGACGGTGTCCGAAAGGTTCGCACCCGGCGCGATTCCGATACCGCCGACCTCCGCAGCCAAGGCATCAGAGAGATAGTCGCCGTTGAGGTTCAAGGTCGCGATAACGTCGTACTCGGCGGGGCGCAACAGAATTTGCTGCAGCATCGCATCGGCGATGGCGTCCTTAACGACGATTTCCTTACCGGTGTTTGGGTTCTTGAATTTCATCCAGGGCCCGCCATCTAGCAGCTCCGCTCCGAACTCGTCGCGTGCCACCTCATAGCCCCACTCTTTGAAGGCACCTTCGGTGAACTTCATGATGTTGCCCTTGTGCACGATGGTCACAGAGCTACGGTCGTTATCAACCGCGTATTGCAGCGCCTTGCGCACCAGGCGCTTGGTGCCCTCCTGAGAAACCGGCTTGATGCCAATACCGCAGTTCTCGGTAAAACGAATCTTCTTGACGCCCATTTCTTCGGTCAGGAACTTGATGACTTTCTCTGCTTCGGGAGTGCCCGCCTTCCATTCAACACCGGCGTAGATGTCCTCGGAGTTCTCCCGAAAGATCACCATATCCACGTCACCCGGCTTCTTGACCGGGCTGGGCACGCCGGTAAACCAGCGAACCGGACGCTGGCACACATAAAGGTCGAGCTCCTGGCGAAGCGCAACGTTCAGCGACCGAATGCCGCCGCCAACCGGAGTGGTAAGCGGCCCCTTGATGGATACCACATAATCACGGACAACCTCGAGCGTCTCTTTCGGCAGCCAGGTATCGGGGTCATAGACCTGAGTAGCTTTCTCGCCCGCGTAGACTTCCATCCAGGCGATCTTGCGCTGACCGCCGTAGGCTTTTTCCACCGCAGCGTCGACCACCTTGATCATCACCGGCGTGATGTCGATCCCAATACCGTCCCCTTCGATATAGGGAATGATCGGGTTATTGGGCACGTTCAAGGTGTGGTCGGCGTTCACGGTGATTTTGTCACCGTGGGCAGGCACCTGGATCTTTTGGTATCCCATGCTGGACTCCGTTTCTCTGGTTAAAAACAGCAGTTGCACTCACCCCCGAGAGTAGCCTACCGACAGGGGCGAAACTACAGTTCGTTCGTCGTATTCGGCAAAGCATTCTTGGACAGCAAGCCGCAGTGATATACTCGGGCGATGACTGCCGAGTCATACAGGCGAGCCATCCCTAACCGGACAAATCGTCTATCTGGACCCGCCGAGTGATTACCTCATTCGATGCTCGTCCTTTGGGTGCATTCACATCACCGCGGCGAACCCCGATATCCGGCTCTACGAGTGCAGGAGCGCCTACCCGCGCGCATCGTGGTTCTGTGCACGCTCAGCAAAGAGAGAGAGTCAACGCCAAATGCCTTCGAAGATTACCTATACCTTCACCGACGAAGCCCCCGCCCTCGCCACCTACTCGCTGCTTCCCATAGTCGAAACCTTCGCCGCTTCTGCCGACATCTCGGTCGAGACTCGCGATATCTCTCTTGCCGGCCGTATCCTCGCCGCGTTCGCCGATCAACTCGATGCCGACAAGCGTATTGAGGACGACCTGGCCAAGCTGGCCGAAATGACCCAGTCGCCGGACGCCAACATCATCAAGCTGCCGAACATCAGCGCTTCCGTACCCCAGCTCAAGGCCGCCATCGCCGAACTCAAGGCCCAGGGTTACAACGTTCCGGATTTTCCCGATGAGCCGCACAGCGAGGCTGAAAAAGAAGTCCGCGCCCGCTACAGCAAGGTCCTCGGCAGTGCCGTCAACCCCGTTCTGCGCGAAGGTAACTCCGACCGCCGCGCACCGGCTGCCGTCAAGGCCTATGCCCGCAAGCACCCGCACTCGATGGGCAAGTGGAGCAAGGCCTCCCAGTCCCACGCCGACTACATGCGCGGCGGTGACTTCTTCTCCAGCGAGCAGTCCATCACCATGGACAAGGCTGGCGACGTGCGCATCGAATTTGTCGGCAAGGATGGCCAGGTAGAGCTGAAGAAGCAGCTGGCTCTGCAGGAAGGCGAAGTGCTCGACAGCATGTTCATGAGCTGCAAGAAGCTGCGCTCGTTCTTTGAAGACACGCTGCAGGACTGCAAGGAAACCGGCGTGATGTGGTCCCTGCACGTCAAGGCGACCATGATGAAGATCTCCCACCCGATCGTCTTCGGCCACGCCGTGACCGTCTATTACAAGGACGTGTTCGACAAGTGGGGCAAACTGTTCGAAGAGATTGGCGTCAACCCCAACAACGGCCTCTCCAGCGTCTACGACAAGATCAAGACCCTGCCGGCGTCGCAGCAGGAAGAAATCCTGCACGACATTCACGAGGTCTACGCCCACCGTCCGGAAATGGCGATGGTCGACTCGGTCAAGGGCATCACCAACCTGCACATCCCCAGCGACGTGATCGTCGACGCCTCGATGCCGGCGATGATCCGCAACTCCGGCCAGATGTGGGGCAAGGATGGCAAGCAGAAGGACACTAAGGCGGTGATGCCGGAGAGCACCTACGCTCGCATCTACCAAGAGATGATCAACTTCTGCAAGACCAATGGCGCCTTCGATCCGACCACCATGGGCAGCGTACCGAACGTCGGCCTCATGGCTCAGAAGGCCGAAGAGTACGGTTCGCATGATAAGACCTTCGAGATGACTGCAGACGGCACCATGCGCGTTGTGCTGGCCGACGGCACCGTGCTGATGCAGCATGAAGTCGAGAAAGGCGACATCTGGCGCGCCTGCCAGACCAAAGACGCTCCGATCCGTGACTGGGTGAAGCTGGCCGTCACCCGTGCCCGCCAGTCCGATACTCCGGCGGTATTCTGGCTCGATCCCGAGCGCGCCCACGACTGCGAGCTGCAAAAGAAGGTCGAAACCTACCTGAAGGACCATGATCTGAGTGGTCTGGACATTCGCATCATGGGCTACAACGAAGCTATTCGTTTCTCCATGGAGCGCATGATCCGCGGCAAGGACACCATTTCGGTGACGGGCAACGTCCTGCGTGACTACCTGACCGACCTGTTCCCGATCATGGAGCTTGGCACCTCGGCCAAGATGCTGTCGATCGTTCCGCTGATGGCGGGTGGCGGCATGTACGAAACCGGCGCTGGCGGCTCCGCACCGAAGCATGTCCAGCAGTTGATCGAGGAAAACTATCTGCGCTGGGATTCGCTGGGTGAGTTCCTGGCACTGGCCGTGTCGCTGGAGGAGCTGGGCATCAAGTCCGACAATCCGAAGGCCAAGCTACTCGGCAAGACCCTCGATGCCGCTACCGGCAAACTGCTCGATAACAACAAGTCGCCTGCACGCCGAATTGGTGGCCTGGACAACCGCGGCAGCCACTTCTACCTTGCGCTGTACTGGGCGCAGGAGCTGGCTGCCCAGACCGAAGATCCGGCGCTCGCCGCCCACTTCGCTCCGTTGGCCAAGGCGCTGACCGAAAACGAGGAGAAGATCGTCTCCGAGCTCACCGCCGTGCAGGGCAAGCCAGCGGATATCGGCGGGTACTACCGCTCGAACCCTGAGCTGACCAGCAAGGTGATGCGCCCGAGCGAAACCTTCAACGCCGCCCTGGCTGCACTGGCGTAACGCAGTCGACGTTCGTAACGCAGCTGAAGAAGCCCCGGCCTCGCGCCGGGGCTTCTTTTTTTGTACGAACGCCGGCTTGGTATCATCCTGAATTCTTTCGCTCGGACGCTCATATGACCTGGCAACCGCACATCACCGTCGCCACCATCGTCGAACATCAAGGCGCGTTTCTTTTCGTTGAGGAGATCAAGGCAGGTCGCGCAGTTCTCAACCAGCCCGCCGGGCATCTGGAAGCGAATGAAACCCTACGCCAGGCAGCTATACGCGAAACCCTCGAGGAAACCGCATGGCAAGTCGAGTTGACGGGGGTTGTCGGCATATATCTGTACACCGCACCAAGCAATGGCGTCACCTATCAGCGCGTCTGTTTTGCCGCCAGCCCCCTGGATCACGACCCCCAACGCGCTCTGGATGATGGCATCGTTCGGGCGCTCTGGCTAACCCGCGATGAGCTGGCTGGCCAGCCCCAACGCTGGCGCAGCGAACTGGTCCTGCGTTGCGTCGACGACTACCTGTCCGGGCCGCTCCACGATCTGGCGGTCGTGCGTGACTGACGACCGTTTCGTGTCATCTCCGGCGCCCTGTTAGAATCCCGCTCTTTTCGGATACTCCGCGAATCCCTATGCCCAGCTCGACACCCGTCAATCCCGAAAAACCACGCGTTATCGTCGGCATGTCCGGCGGCGTCGACTCCTCCGTGTCAGCCCTCCTGTTACTCGAGCAAGGCTATCGAGTCGAAGGGCTGTTCATGAAGAACTGGGAGGAGGATGACGGCACCGAATACTGCACCGCCAAGGAGGACCTGGCAGACGCTCAGGCGGTCTGCGATCGGCTTGGCATCAAGCTGCATACGGCCAATTTTGCGGCCGAGTACTGGGATAACGTGTTCGAGCATTTCCTCGCCGAGTACAAGGCAGGGCGGACACCTAACCCCGACATCCTTTGCAACCGGGAGATCAAGTTCAAGGCCTTTCTCGATTACGCCCTGATGCTGGGTGCCGACCTGATTGCCACCGGTCACTATGTCCGCAGAAGAGATACCGAAGGCCGCAGCGAGCTTCTCAAGGGGCTGGATCCGAACAAGGATCAGAGCTATTTCCTGCACGCCGTCGCTGGCGAGCAACTCGCCAAGTCGCTGTTTCCGGTGGGCGAACTGGAGAAGCCCGAAGTACGCGCGATCGCCGAGCGCCATGATCTGGCGACCGCCCGAAAGAAGGACTCGACGGGCATCTGCTTTATCGGCGAACGTCGTTTCAGCGATTTCCTCAAGCAGTATCTGCCGGCCCAGCCCGGTGACATCGAGACAACCGAGGGCAAGGTCATCGGCCGACATCATGGCTTGATGTACCACACGATCGGGCAGCGTCAGGGGCTCGGCATCGGCGGACTGAAGGACGCCGGCGATGAGCCTTGGTACGTAGTGGAAAAGGATCTCGCCCGCAACACGCTCATCGTCGGCCAGGGCAACAACAACCCTCGCCTGTTCGCGCGCGCGCTGTCGGTCTCGGAAATCTATTGGGTCAACCCGATCGAGGTGGTGCGCCCGCTGCGCCTGGCCGCGAAAGTGCGTTATCGCCAGGATGACCAGCCCTGCACGCTAGAGCCTGCCGCCGACGGTTATCGCGTGGTGTTCGACACCCCTCAACGCGCCGTGACGCCCGGTCAGTCGGTGGTCTTCTACGACGGTGATATCTGCCTCGGTGGCGGCGTCATCGAGCACGCCGAAGCCTGGTTCGAGGGCGCTCGCCCATGACACGCCTGGACGAGCAGTTGATCGCACTCGGGGCAGTCTTCGAAGCCGCGGCACAGGTTGACCGTATTGCCCGAACCGGACAGTCCGCGCCGGCTCCGGTAGCGTGCCTGCTGCGAAGCCTCCTGATCCGCTCACCGCAATCGACCGTCGAAATCTATGGCGGCGATGATTTGAACCTGCGCGATGGCTATCGCGCCTTGGTCGGTGCACTGGAGCGCGAGTCCAGTGCACTTCAGCGTGAGCCGTTGCGCTACGCCCTGGCGATGATCGGGCTGGAGCGCCAGCTGGACAAACGCGGCGACATGCTGGAAGTGATAGCCAGCCGTCTCGACCAGATCGAGGCCCAGGTGGGGCACTTCGGCATCGATCATCCGAACGTCGTCGCTTCGTTTGCCTCGCTCTATCAGGACACGCTCAGTACATTCCGGCAACGCATTCAGGTCCAGGGCGACATGCGGCACCTGCAGCAATCGGATAACGCCGCCAAGATTCGCGCCCTGCTGCTGGCGGGGATCCGCTCCGCACGGCTCTGGCGCCAGTTGGGTGGGCATCGCTGGCAACTGATATTCAGCCGGCGCAAGCTGCTCAATGCGCTCTACCCAAGGCTGCGCACCTGACCGTACGCCAACGCACGCGAGCGCCGGCCCGGTTGGCGCTTTCGTGTATAATCTGCGCCCTCTTTTCGTGCCTCACCTGTCGAGAACGCCCTTATGCAGCTTTCTTCGCTCACGGCGGTGTCCCCCGTCGATGGCCGCTACGCCGGCAAAACCAGCGCCCTGCGCCCGATCTTCAGCGAGTTCGGCCTGATACGCTATCGCGTTCAGGTTGAGGTTCGCTGGCTCCAGCGCCTGGCCGCCCATCCGGGCGTTCCCGAGGTCGCACCGTTCTCGGCCGAAGCAAACGCGCTGCTCGACCAGCTGGCGGAGGATTTTCAGCTCGAGCACGCCGAGCGCGTCAAGGAGTTCGAGCGCACGACCAATCACGACGTCAAGGCGGTGGAATACCTGCTCAAAGAGCAAGCCAAGCGCCTCCCGGAGCTTGCTCGGGTCAATGAATTCATTCACTTCGCCTGTACCAGCGAGGACATCAACAATCTCTCGCACGCCCTGATGCTGCGTGAAGGCCGCGACACCGTACTGCTGCCGCTGATGCGTCAGGTCGCCGAAGCCATCCGCGCGCTGGCCATTCAGTTTGCCGACGTACCGATGCTGTCACGTACCCACGGCCAGCCCGCCTCTCCCACGACGATGGGCAAGGAGCTGGCGAATGTGGTGTATCGACTGGAGCGTCAGATCGCTCAGGTCGAAGCGGTGCCGCTGCTCGGTAAGATCAATGGCGCGGTGGGCAACTACAATGCGCATCTGTCGGCTTATCCTGACGTGGATTGGGAAGCCAATGCTCGTGAGTTCATCGAGAGCGATCTGGGGCTGTCCTGGAACCCCTATACGACGCAGATCGAGCCACACGACTATATCGCCGAGCTGTTCGACGCCATCGCCCGTTTCAACACCATCCTCATCGATTTCGACCGTGACGTCTGGGGCTACATCTCGCTCGGCTACTTCAAGCAGAAGACCGTCGCCGGCGAGATTGGCTCTTCGACCATGCCGCACAAGGTCAACCCGATCGACTTCGAGAACTCCGAGGGCAACCTGGGCATCGCTAACGCCTTGTTCCAGCATCTGGCCAGCAAGCTGCCGATCTCTCGTTGGCAGCGCGACCTGACCGACTCTACGGTACTACGCAACCTGGGCGTCGGTTTTGCCCATAGCGTCATCGCCTACGAAGCCAGCCTCAAGGGCATCGGCAAGCTCGAGCTCAATGCGCCGCGCCTGGCCGACGACCTGGATGCCTGCTGGGAAGTATTGGCCGAACCGGTACAAACCGTGATGCGCCGTTACGCAGTGGAAAACGCCTACGAAAAGCTCAAGGACCTGACCCGCGGCAAAGGCATCACGCCCGAAGCGCTCCAGACTTTCATCGATGGCCTGGCCATTCCTGAGTCGGCCAAGGCCGAACTGCGCAAGCTGACGCCGGCGACCTACGTGGGTAACGCGACGGCGCAGGCCAAGCGCATTTGAGCGATCTACTTTACGGACGCCCGGCTGCGCCGGGCGTTTTTATTTGCAGCCCCTTATTCGGGGCAAGGTCTTACGCATGACTTCTGATATTCCACTTCAAGTCTTGGGCGGTATCAGCGCACGACAGTTCCTGCGCGATTACTGGCAAAAGAAGCCGCTACTGATTCGACAGGCGATTCCGGGGTTCCAAAGCCCAATCTCGCCAGACGAGCTCGCCGGACTGTCCCTCGAGGAAGAGGTCGAATCGCGCCTGGTGATCGAACGTGGCGACCGCCCTTGGGAACTGCGCCGCGGCCCGTTCAGCGAAGACACCTACCAGCAACTGCCCGAAAAAGACTGGACGCTGCTGGTCCAGGCGGTCGATCAGCTGGTTCCCGACGTGGCCGATCTGCTGGAGCATTTTCGTTTCCTGCCGAACTGGCGGATCGACGACGTCATGATCAGCTATGCAGCGCCTGGGGGCGGCGTAGGTCCGCATTACGACAACTACGATGTGTTCCTGCTGCAGGCGCACGGCAAGCGCCGCTGGCGCATCGGTCAGATGTGCGACAGCGACAGCCCGCTCCTGCCGCACGATGACCTGCGCATTCTTGCCGACTTCCAGGGTACCGACGAGTGGGTACTCGAGCCTGGCGACATGCTCTATCTGCCGCCGCGCCTGGCGCACTTCGGTACTGCCGAGGACGCCTGCATGACCTATTCGGTAGGGTTCCGTGCCCCGAGCGCCGCAGAAGTGCTGACGCATTTCACCGACTTCCTCGCGCAATTCCTGCCGGACGAAGAGCGCTATGGCGATGCCGATCTTCAGCCAGTGCAAGATCCCTTCGAAATCCAGCGTGATGCGCTTGAGCGGCTGAAGGGGCTGCTTGCCGAACACATGGGGGACGAGCGTCTTTTGCTCACCTGGTTCGGCCAGTTCATGACCGAGCCCCGCTATCCTGAGCGCGTCGAAGGTGCCGAACTCGCTCTTGCCGACTTCCTCTCGGCCATTCGTGACGGCGCCGTACTGGTTCGCAATCCATCGGCCAGGCTTGCCTGGAGCGAAGTGGATATCGGCCTGCTGTTGTTTGCCAGCGGTCAGAGTCGGCTGCTGCCAGGAGGTCTGCGCGACCTATTGCGACTTGTCTGTTCGGCTGATGCCCTGCATGTTGATAATCTTTCGCCCTGGGTCGATAACGAAGACGCGCGCGCCCTTCTCTGGGAATTGGTAAAACAAGGAAGTCTGGAGTTCGCCGATGAATGATGTCCAAGTGCGAATCGCCGATTGGCAAAAAGACAACGCCGATCTGCGCCGCATTCGAGAAGCGGTCTTCATCGCCGAGCAGGCCGTTCCACCTGAGCAAGAGTGGGATACGGATGATGCAGAGGCCATTCACTTTCTGGCGACCGAAGGCGGCTATCCGATTGGCACGGCCCGATTGCTCGCAGATGGCCAGATCGGGCGCGTCGCGGTCTTGCGTGATTGGCGCGGGCTTAACGTCGGCAATGCCTTGATGCAGGCTGTGATCGGAGAAGCCGAGCGGCGTGGCCTGGTTGAGCAAAAGCTGACCGCGCAAGTCCATGCGACTCGCTTCTACGAGCGCCTCGGCTTTCAGGTCGTCAGCGATGAGTTCCTGGAGGCCGGCATCCCCCACGTCGACATGCTGCGCCGCAGCGATAGCCAGGCGTGACTGAGCGCAGGCCTGGTCAAGCGGCTTCGGTGGCCGAGCTGCCGGCCGTCGAATTCGTTTCGCCAGGCCGCTTCGCGTTATGCAACCCGGAACCTTCATACGCGTCCACGCGAAGCGTTGCCGAAGGCGATACACCCTCTCCGTCTGCGGAGACGACGCTTCTCACTACGGCCACCCAGTTGCGCGAGCACACGCTAGCGCTCGCGCAACAAGCACGCCGGTCACTGTTTATCTATAGCCAGGCACTGGATCCCTGGCTGTACGGAGACGCCGACTTTGTTGAGGCCTGCGTCAGACTGCTGCTGAGCCATCCGCGAAACGGGCTTGCGGTGATTGTCGCCGACCCGACGCGCGCCTTGCGCACCGGTCACCGATTGCTTGACCTAAGCCATAGACTCACCAGCAATCTTCGCATTCGCCGTCTCGCTTCGGCCAGCGATTGCGACAATTGCGAGTTCGTAATCGCCGACGATAATGCGCTAATCGTACGGACACAGGCGGACCGGCCGGAAGCACGTGTCAGTTATCACGCACCAGGCAAGGCCCGCCAACAAAGAGCGCTGTTTGACCGTGCCTGGGAACTCAGCGTTACCGATCCGAACCTACGGAGCTTTCGCATATGAGCTTCAAAGCCATTGTCGCCATGCTGCTATTCAGCGTGGCCCTGCCGCTGTCAGCCGCCACCGAGGTCATACCGCTGAACTACCGCCAAGCGGAGGAGATGCTGGACATAGCGCGCTCGGTGGTTGCCGATCAGGGTCGTGTCAGCGCCTACGGCAACCAGCTGGTCATCAATGCCCCTGAGCCCGTGATCAAGGAACTGCGAGCGGTCGTAGCCCAGCTTGATACCGCGCCGAAGCGGCTGCTGATCACTGTCGATACACAGGACCAAGGCACGTCTTCGCAAAGCGGATACTCGATCGATGGCAGCATACGAAGTGGCGATGTCGAACTGTCGACCGGGGAGGGCCACGCGAGCGGCAATCAGGTGCGCATCATCCGCCGCAGCACCCATAGTCGAAACGGCGGCGTACAGCAGCTCCAGGTCACCGAAGGGTATCCGGCGCTGATTCAGGTTGGACAGACCGTACCGTTGACGACATCGGGCACCGATGGCTATGGACAAATGTATCGGCAGACCGAGTACCGGGACGTGCTCCGCGGCTTCTACGTGACGGCAAACGTAACCGGCGAGCAAGTTCAAGTGACCCTCAGCAGCTCGAACGACCGCGCCGATGATTATCGTCCGGGCGTCATCCACACCCAGGCAGCCGATACTCGCGTCACCGGGCGATTGGGCGAATGGCTCACCATAGGCGGTGTCAGCGAAAGCGAAAGCGGGCAAGGTCACGGGCTCGTCCGCCGCTATTCGACCCAGGGCGCACAGGATGTAAGCGTCAGGCTGAAGGTCGAGCAGCTACCTTAGAGGAGCCGACCTAGACCTTCGGATAAATCATGTAGTGACGAGAAAAAAACACTACAAAAGGCATTGACGGACCTCTGGCACCGGCGCATCATTGGCCCGCTCCCGCTAACCAGGGGCCCTGGTAAAGGGTCTCCGGAGCGTGCTCAAGCCAACCAGCCGAGCCGTTCCGTGACTGCACTGCCCACAAGGCGGACTGACGAGGTTGCGACTGGAACGAGTCGTCCCGAGGGACGGGGAAGCGCTAGACGTATCAACCAGGTCATGTGTCGCCCATTGCCCCACGGCAGCCACGCCGGCTGTGGGCCAGGTACGCCGATCAGGTTGCCGCTGTCCGAATCCCCTCCTCCGGTTCGCTCCTGCCAGTCGAAAATCGACAATCTGCCGCGTGTTGCCCGCACTGATCAGCGATAGCACGTAGGTTTCGGTGGGAATAGTCAGTGTTCAACCAAACTCGAATCACCTGAAAGGATTGACCATGTCCGCATATCAAGACGACATCAAGGCCGTTGCCGCCCTGAAAGAGAAGTTCGGCAGCAGCTGGAGCGCCATCAACCCGGAATCCGTAGCTCGTATGCGCGCCCAGAACCGCTTCAAGACCGGTTTGGACATCGCCAAGTACACCGCGGCCATCATGCGCAAGGACATGGCCGAGTACGACGCCGACTCTTCCCTGTACACCCAGTCCCTGGGCTGCTGGCACGGCTTCATCGGTCAGCAGAAGCTGATTTCGATCAAGAAGCACCTGAAGACCACCAACAAGCGCTACCTGTACCTGTCCGGCTGGATGGTTGCTGCCCTGCGCTCCGAGTTCGGCCCGCTGCCGGACCAGTCCATGCACGAGAAGACCGCCGTTTCCGGTCTGATCGGCGAGCTGTACACCTTCCTGCGCCAGGCTGACGCCCGCGAACTGGACCTGCTGTTCACCGCGCTGGACGCCGCTCGCGAAGCTGGCGACAAGGCCAAGGAGCAGGAAATCCAGAACCAGATCGACAACTACGAAACCCACGTAGTACCGATCATCGCCGACATCGACGCCGGTTTCGGTAACGCCGAAGCCACCTACCTGCTGGCCAAGCAGATGATCGAAGCCGGTGCTTGCTGCATCCAGATCGAAAACCAGGTTTCCGACGAGAAGCAGTGCGGCCACCAGGACGGCAAGGTTACCGTTCCGCACGCCGACTTCCTCGCCAAGATCAACGCTGTTCGCTACGCCTTCCTCGAGCTGGGCGTTGACGATGGCGTGATCGTTGCCCGTACCGACTCCCTGGGTGCCGGCCTGACCAAGCAGATCGCCGTGACCAACGAGCCGGGCGACCTGGGCGACCTGTACAACAGCTTCCTGGACGGCGACTACATCGACTCCGCTGCCGACATCGCCAACGGCGACGTGGTCATCAAGGCCAACGGCAAGCTGCTGAAGCCGAAGCGCCTCGCTTCCGGTCTGTTCCAGTTCCGCAAGGGCACTGGCGAAGACCGTTGCGTCCTGGACTGCATCACCTCCCTGCAGAACGGCGCTGACCTGCTGTGGATCGAGACCGAGAAGCCGCACGTTGGCCAGATCAAGGGCATGGTTGACCGCATCCGCGAAGTCATTCCGAACGCCAAGCTGGTTTACAACAACAGCCCGTCCTTCAACTGGACCCTGAACTTCCGTCAGCAGGTGTTCGATGCCATGGTTGCCGAAGGCAAGGACGTGTCCGCCTACGACCGCGCCAAGCTGATGAGCGTCGAGTACGACGAGACCGAACTGGCTCAGATCGCTGATGAGAAGATCCGTACCTTCCAGAAGGACGGCTCCGCTCACGCCGGCATCTTCCACCACCTGATCACCCTGCCGACCTACCACACCGCCGCGCTGTCCACCGACAACCTGGCCAAGGGCTACTTCGCCGAAGAAGGCATGCTGGCCTACGTGAAGGGCGTGCAGCGTCAGGAGCTGCGTCAGGGTATCGCCTGCGTCAAGCACCAGAACATGGCTGGCTCCGACATCGGCGACAACCACAAAGAGTACTTCGCTGGCGAAGCAGCTCTGAAGGCAAGCGGTAAAGACAACACCATGAACCAGTTCCACTAAGAGCTGGCGCCCCCTGCAAGGGGGTGAGCGACAAAAGAAACCCCGGCGACTGCCGGGGTTTCTTTTTGTCTGTTGCCTAGGAAGGATCCTCTCCCGCCGTGAACAAGCCCCAGGCAGAAATGAACAACGCTGCGACCAACGGGCCGATCACGAAGCCGTTGAGCCCGAACAATGAAAGTCCGCCAAGCGTTGATATGAGCACTATGTAGTCGGGCATCTTGGTGTCCTTGCCCACCAGGATTGGCCGCAGGATGTTGTCCACCAGCCCGATCACCAGTACGCCATAAAGCATCAATACGATCCCCTGCCAGACCGAACCGCTCATGAAGAAATAAATGGCCACCGGCCCCCAGATCAGCCCAGCCCCAACCGCCGGCAGAAGTGACAGGAATGCCATGAGCACAGCCCAAAGCAAAGCGCCGGAAATACCGAAGATGGCAAAGATCACGCCACCCAGCGCCCCTTGTGTCAACGCGACGATAACGTTGCCCTTGACGGTTGCGCGGACGACTCGAGTGAACTTGCTGAACAGTCGACGCTTCTGCCCATCACTCAGAGGCATCGCCTGACGAACCTTGTGGACCAGCTCCCTGCCGTCACGAATGAAAAAAAACAGCAGATAGAGCATGACGAAAAAGCCGATCAGGAACTGAAAAGTCCCTTGGCCGAAACTGAAGGCTTTAGTGGCCAAGTATCGACTTGCCTCCAGGGCACCGCTGGCCAAGCGTTCACGAAGACTTCCAGCGTCGCCCCATCCGAGTCGATCCAGCTGCTGCTGCGCAACAGCAGGCAATAGCTCACGAAACTGGTTCAGCAAAGCGCGTACATCCAGATCGCCCGATTCAATCTGCTGGTAGAGGGTTGCACCCTCTTGCACGAGCATCGCGGCGATAAGAATCACAGGCAGGACCGCAACCAGCAGGCATACGGTTAGCGTAAGCAGTGCCGCTACGTTGCGCCGCTCACCGAAATGGGCGGCGAGTCGTTTTTGCAAGGGGGCGAAGATGATCGCCAGGATGGCGGCCCAGAATCCTGCACCGTAGAACGGCAGCAGTATCCAGCCGAAGGCGAGCGTGACGAAGAGCAGAAGTCCCAAGAAGACTTTGCGTTCGAGCGTATTGTTCTGCATGGCCGATCCGATAGCTGACTGTTCTCCTTAGTCCGCGGCCACGGTCAGGAGTGCTCTGATTGAACAGAGTTGGCAGCTATCGGCCCGAACTTACAGGGTCATCGCAGCAATCCAACCGAACCCAAGCAGCGGCAGGTTGTAATGCAAGAACGTGGGTACGACCGTGTCCCAGATGTGATTGTGCTGGCCGTCGGCATTCAGCCCAGCCGTAGGACCGAGAGTAGAGTCCGACGCCGGCGAACCACCATCACCCAGCGCACCCGCCGTACCAACAAGGCTGACGATTGCCAGCGGGCTGAACCCGAGCTGAAGCCCAAGCGGAACGAAGATGGCCGCGATGATCGGCACTGTCGAAAATGACGAGCCGATGCCCATGGTGACAAGCAGCCCGACGAGCAACATCAACAGTGCGCCTACCGCCTTGCTGTTTCCGATCCACTCCACGGACGCATCGACAAGGGCTTTCACGTCTCCGGTTTCCCGCATCACTTCGGCGAAGCCCGCCGCAGCGATCATGATGAAACCGATCATCGCCATCATCTTCATGCCTTCGGTGAACAGGCCATCCGCTTCGCGCCAACGCACTACCCCGGACGTCGAGAAGATAAGGAAACCTACCAACGCGCCCATGATCATCGAGTCCAACCAAAGCTGGATAACGAACGCAGCTGCAATCGCCACCAAGGCAACCATCAGCGCTAGCGGCGAATACTCGGTTTTGGCTTGAGTCACGGCCTCCACACGCCCTAGCTCATAAGTCCGTGGCTTTCGATAGCTGAAGAACGCAATCAGCAAGCCGGTGACCATTCCTAGAGCGGGCAAGGCCATCGCATGCGTAACCTTTACGTTCGAAATGTCCGCACCGCTTTTCGCCACGTTTGCCAGCAAGATCTCGTTGAGAAAGATATTGCCAAAGCCAACCGGTAGAAACATGTAGGGGGTAATCAAGCCGAAGGCCAGAACGCAGGCGATCAGACGGCGATCGATACGCAACTTCGACATCACGTACAGCAATGGAGGAACCAGAAGCGGGATAAAAGCGATATGAATCGGCAAGATATTCTGCGAAGAAACTGCGACACCAAGGAGCAGGACGACGAGCACCCACTTTATGTGCCCTTCCGAGCCCGATCCCTGCTTACCGACCATAGCCAGTGCCTTGTCAGCCAAGGCATGCGCAAGTCCGCTCTTTGCTATCGCCACCGCGAAGGCACCGAGCAGCGCATATGAGAGGGCTACAGTCGCTCCACCACCCAGGCCTTTGTTGAAGGCAGCCAGTGTTCCTTCGATACCAATGCCGCCGAGCAAGCCACCTACGACTGCGCCGCTAATCAGGGCTACCACGACATGCACCCTTGCCAGGCTAAGCAAAAGCATTACGGCGACGGCTGCAACTACCGCATTCATATTTCACCTCTGTAGTGCACACGAAAAAACGTGGCACTCTGCTTCAACTTGCTCGCTTTGTCAAAGCGCCGGCTTTCCGCGCGACGGGATTCGATTGGCATGCGTGCAAAGAGGTAGAATCGTGGCGGACCCAAAGCAGAGCCTTAACCGTGGAAATTTTCAAAGAGTTCACTTTCGAATCAGCGCATCGCCTCCCCTTCGTCCCTGAAGGACATAAATGCGGAAGGCTCCACGGCCACTCGTTTAGGGTGGCGATATATATTTCCGGAGACGTCGACCCGAAGACAGGATGGATTCGTGATTTCGGCGAGCTTAAGGCCCTATTTCGCCCCATTTATGATCTTCTGGACCATAACTATCTCAACGACATTCCTGGTTTGGAAAACCCGACCAGTGAGAATCTTGCAAAGTGGATCTGGGAAGAGCTCAAACCAGTATTACCTGAACTATCGCGGATTCGGATTCACGAAACATGTACTAGCGGCTGTGAATATCGAGGGGACTAATCGACACGAGTATTTCCAGACGCAACACCGCGTGTTATCGCTTGTCGGCCCTAGCGGGCCGATGATCCAAAAGCCGAATCACAGCCGCACGGATGTGGAATAAGCGTGCTGCCCTGGGCGGAGAGATAGTCAGCAGTGAGCAACCCGTGAGCAGGGGAAGACCTGGAGCGCTTTGATTTCCCGTTGCGCAAAGACAAACCCCCGACCAGCGAGTGCGGGTCGGGGGTTTGGTATAGGTGCTTGACGATGACCTACTCTCACATGGGGAAGCCCCACACTACCATCGGCGATGCGTCGTTTCACTGCTGAGTTCGGGATGGGATCAGGTGGTTCCAACGCTCTATGGTCGTCAAGCAATTCGGTTGCTGTATCGGTGTTGAGTCGCTACAGCGAATTGGGTATGTGATGTCTGGCTTTGCAGTTCAATTCGAATTTTCGGCTGTTGTCGGCTTCGACCGACCCACAATCGTCAGATTGTTTGGGTGTTATATGGTCAAGCCTCACGGGCAATTAGTACAGGTTAGCTCAACGCCTCACAACGCTTACACACCCTGCCTATCAACGTCGTAGTCTTCGACGGCCCTTCAGGGAGCTCGAGGCTCCAGTGAGATCTCATCTTGAGGCAAGTTTCCCGCTTAGATGCTTTCAGCGGTTATCTCTTCCGAACATAGCTACCCGGCAGTGCCACTGGCGTGACAACCGGAACACCAGAGGTTCGTCCACTCCGGTCCTCTCGTACTAGGAGCAGCCCCTCTCAAATCTCAAACGTCCACGGCAGATAGGGACCGAACTGTCTCACGACGTTCTAAACCCAGCTCGCGTACCACTTTAAATGGCGAACAGCCATACCCTTGGGACCGGCTTCAGCCCCAGGATGTGATGAGCCGACATCGAGGTGCCAAACACCGCCGTCGATATGAACTCTTGGGCGGTATCAGCCTGTTATCCCCGGAGTACCTTTTATCCGTTGAGCGATGGCCCTTCCATACAGAACCACCGGATCACTAAGACCTACTTTCGTACCTGCTCGACGTGTCTGTCTCGCAGTCAAGCGCGCTTTTGCCTTTATACTCTGCGACCGATTTCCGACCGGTCTGAGCGCACCTTCGTACTCCTCCGTTACTCTTTAGGAGGAGACCGCCCCAGTCAAACTGCCCACCATACACTGTCCTCGATCCGGATGACGGACCAGAGTTAGAACCTCAAGCATGCCAGGGTGGTATTTCAAGGATGGCTCCACGCGAACTGGCGTCCACGCTTCAAAGCCTCCCACCTATCCTACACAAGCAGGCTCAAAGTCCAGTGCAAAGCTACAGTAAAGGTTCACGGGGTCTTTCCGTCTAGCCGCGGATACACTGCATCTTCACAGCGATTTCAATTTCACTGAGTCTCGGGTGGAGACAGCGCCGCCATCGTTACGCCATTCGTGCAGGTCGGAACTTACCCGACAAGGAATTTCGCTACCTTAGGACCGTTATAGTTACGGCCGCCGTTTACCGGGGCTTCGATCAAGAGCTTCGCTTGCGCTAACCCCATCAATTAACCTTCCGGCACCGGGCAGGCGTCACACCCTATACGTCCACTTTCGTGTTTGCAGAGTGCTGTGTTTTTAATAAACAGTCGCAGCGGCCTGGTATCTTCGACCGGCATGAGCTTACTGAGCAAGTCATTCACTCTCACCGGCGCACCTTCTCCCGAAGTTACGGTGCCATTTTGCCTAGTTCCTTCACCCGAGTTCTCTCAAGCGCCTTGGTATTCTCTACCCGACCACCTGTGTCGGTTTGGGGTACGGTTCCTGATTACCTGAAGCTTAGAGGCTTTTCCTGGAAGCATGGCATCAACCACTTCGCTTTCTAAAAGAAAGCTCGTCATCAGCTCTCGACATTGAGATCCCGGATTTACCTAAGATCCCTGTCTACCGCCTTAAACTTGGACAACCAACGCCAAGCTGGCCTAGCCTTCTCCGTCCCCCCATCGCAGTAACCAGAAGTACGGGAATATTAACCCGTTTCCCATCGACTACGCTTTTCAGCCTCGCCTTAGGGACCGACTCACCCTGCGTCGATTAACGTTGCGCAGGAACCCTTGGTCTTTCGGCGTGCGAGTTTTTCACTCGCATTGTCGTTACTCATGTCAGCATTCGCACTTCTGATACCTCCAGCAAGCTTCTCAACTCACCTTCACAGGCTTACAGAACGCTCCTCTACCGCTCAACTTACGTTGAACCCGTAGCTTCGGTGCATGGTTTGAGCCCCGTTACATC